>NZ_VFMP01000001.1:4800000-6985424 GCF_006715105.1 Micromonospora sp. A202
GGCCCGCCGGCCGTCCCGCTGGCGGCCGGTCAGTTCCAACAGGACCGCCAGCAGCACACCGCAGACCAGCGAGCTGTCCGCCAGGTTGAACACCGGCCAGACCTGGCCGTACGGGTCGAAGAGGCTGATCATGTCGACCACGTGCCCGTGGAAGGGCGAGGGCGCCCGGAAGATCCGGTCGACGAGGTTGCCCAGCGCACCACCCAGCACCAGGCCCAGGGAGATCGCCCAGGGCAGCGAGCGGAGTCGCAGCGCCATCCAGACGATCCAGCCGACCACACCGATCGTGATCAGCGGGAAGATCCAGGTGTGGTCAGCGCCGATGCTCCAGGCCGCACCGCTGTTGCGGGTCAGGCTCAGGTAGACGAACCCGCCGAGCAGCCGGACCGGCTCCCGGTCGGTCAGCGCGGCCAGCGCGAGGTGCTTCGTGACCAGGTCGGCCAGCAGGGCCACGAGGGCGACTCCGGCAAGGATCGCGACGGCCCGGGGCCGGCGTGTGCCGCCTCCCGGGTCGGTGCGGCCGGGCTCGGCGGACGGTACTGCGGTCATGCGCTCCCCATCGACAGTCTCGGCGGTGATCGCTCACCGTCTCATCGCCGCCGGGGAGCGGACCTCAGCGCCGCTCCTCCAGCTGCTTGCACGTCACACACTGGGTGGCCGACGGGAAGGCGGCGAGGCGCTCGACCGGGATCGGGTTGCCGCACCGCTCGCACCAGCCGTAACCACCCTCGTCGAGGCGCTCCAGAGCGCGCTCGACCTGCGTGATCCGTTCCAGAATGCTGTTGGCGAGAGAGATCTCCTGCTCCCGCTCGAGCGTCTTGGTGCCCGTGTCGGCCTGGTCGTCCCCGGCCGAGTCGGTCAGCCGGTCGCGCTGCAGCTCGGTGATCTCACTCAGCGTCTGATCGTACTCGGCGCGAAGCTCGTCCCGCCGCGCCGCCAGCGCCGCCCGGATCTTCTCGGTCTCCGCCGTGCTCCGGGTGGGCTTGGTCACCGGCTTGCGCCCGGCGGTCCTGGTGTCGGCTGGCTTCGCCATGGGTCGCTCCCTCGGCCGGGGAGCCGCGTGGTCCGCGGCATCCTGGTTCGGGGGGCGCCGACCAAGGCGTCCCCTAATGTACGAAAAGGGGCGCACGGCAATGATGGCCGCGCACTCCGGAGGTTGGCAAGAATACGGAACGTACAGGCGTCCGACAACGTGCCGCACCGTCGCTCCGCTAAACAGCCCCTAGCCCTGCCTAACTGGGGCAAAGGGAACGCTAGCAGATCAATCGACTGCCTCATCCCCGTACTCACCAAACCACCGGGCCAGGCGACCCCGCCGGCTGACCGCCCGCAGCCGGCGCTCCGCGGCGTCCCGCACCCCCGCGGTCGCCACGATCAACAAGCTGTCGCCGGTCTTCAGGCGGGTGTCCGGTGCGGGCACGAAACCCACCCCGTCGCGCAGCACCAGCGTGACCGATGCGCCCAACGGGAGCCGCAGCTCGTCGACGTGCACACCGGCCAGCCGCGAGCCGGGCGGCACCTCCAACTGGAGCAGGTCCGCCCGCATCCGTTCCAGCGGCGCCGTCTCCACATGGATCTCGGCCGCCTCGGCCGGCGCTGTCACCCGCAACCACCGCGCGAACGGCCCGAGCGCCCCGGCCTGCACCAGCGTGAAGATCACCACCAGCACGAAGACCACGTCGAAGAGACGCTCCGCACCGGGCACCCGCTCGGAGAGCGGAATGGTGGCCAGCACGATCGGCACCGCCCCGCGCAGCCCCGCCCAGGACAGGAACGCCTGTTCGCGGAGGCTGACACGGAACGGCAGCGCCGAGACGGCCACCGACAACGGCCGGGCCAGCAGCACCAGGGCCAGTCCCGCGACCACCGCGGGCAGCACCGCCGCGTCCAGCCGACCCGGCGAGGCCAGCAACCCGAGCAGCACGAACAGCCCGATCTGGGCGAGCCACGCGAGCCCGTCCGCGAAACCGAGGATCGCCTGCCGGTGTGACAACCGGGCGTTGCCCAGCAGCACCCCGGCCACGTAGACGGCGAGGAACCCCGAGGCGTGCAGCACCGCCCCGGCGGCGTACGCCAGCACGGTGATGCCCACCGCGGCGATCGGGTAGAGCCCGGCCGAGGGCAACGCGGCCCGGCGCAGCGCCCAGGTGCCGGCGACGCCCGCGCCCACACCCACCGCCGCACCCACACCCAGCTCGTAACAGACCAACCCGACCTCGTACCACCACGGGTGCGCCCAGCCCTCGTGGGACAGCAGCACCACCAGCAGCACCACCGGGGCGTCGTTCATGCCCGACTCGGCCTCCAGCGTCGCCACCAGCCGGGGCGGCAGCCGCAGCCGACGCAGGGTGGCGAAGACAGCCGCCGCGTCGGTGGACGAGAGCACCGCGCCATAGAGCAGCGCCAACCGCCAGTCCAACCCCAACAGCAGGTGTACGGCGACACCGACCACCACGATGCTGACGATCACGCCGACCGTCGAGAGCGCGGAGGCCAGCCCGAGCACCGGACGCAGGGTGGTCCACCGGGCGGTGAGGCCGCCCTCCGCGATGATCACGATGAGGGCGCAGAAGCCGAGGGCCCGGGTCAGCTCGACGTCCTCGAAGCCGATGCCCAGCCCGCCCTCGCCGATCGCCACGCCCAGCGCCAGGTAGACGAGGAGGCTGGGCACGCCGAGCCGGGTGGAGAGCCGCACCGCACCGACGGCGACCAGCAGCACGGCCGCACCGAGCAGCAGCGCGATGTCCAATCCGGGCGTCACCGCAGCCTGGCCTGGGCGTTCCTCACTCGGCGGATCCGTCGCGCAGTCGGCGCAGCAGCTCGGACAGCTCCGGGCCGGGCCGATCGACGAGGAAGAGTTTGTCGCGGCTGGCCGCGCCGACCCGCAGTGACACCGCGGCCGGCCGGAGGCCCAGGGCGGCGGCCAACGCCTTGCGGGCCGCCTCGGTCGCCCGACCGTCGACTGCCGGGTCGTGCACCGCGATCACGAGGGCGGGCCCGTGTGGACCATCGAAGCGGCCACCCACCCGTGTACGGGAGGCGCCCGGCTTCACCCGTACCGCCACGGTGAGCGTCTCCTGCGCGTGCACCGGCGCCGCTTCAGATCGGCCGGGCGTCGGCGAGCAGGGCGGTGGCTGGCGCACAGTGCGCGCAGGGCGTGAAACCGAGCTCGACGGCCTCGGCGACCGGCAGCACCTCGGGCGCCCGGCCAACGAGGTGCGGGCAGCTGGCGAGGTGGTAGCGGGGGTGACCGTCGACCACCTGGACGGAATCGGGAAGGCGCGCCACCCGGGCCGCCTCGGCGGGAGTGACCGGCTGCTCGGCCGGCTCGTCGGCCGTCGGGGCACCGTCGAGGAAGGCGTCATCGGTTGACGCCGCGAACGGCGACGCCGGGCTGACGGGCCGGGCGGGAGCGGGCACGTCGTCGGCCGGGGTCACGAACGGCGAGCCCGGATCGAACTGCGGCACATCGTCGAGCGGCGGCACATCGTCGACGCGCGGATCGAACTGCGGCGCATCATCGACGCGCCTGTCGAACGGCGGCGCATGGTCGGCCGGCGGCTCGGGTGGTTGCCGCCACCCGGTGCCGCCGGTACCAACCGTCGTGGGCACGTGCTGAACCGGCACCTCCGGCTCGACCAGCGGCGGCCCGTACGCGACACCCGTGGCCTGGCGGGCCGTGCGGGGTGCGTCGGGGGGTCGCCGGCCGGGCCGACCGGGATCCGCCATAGCGCGGTTGGCGGCTGCCTGGCGGGCGCCCACCACCAACGCCACGGCGGCCAGCAGACTGGCCGCGATGGAGATGATCAACATAAAGCTGGAGCCACTGGCCAGACCGAGCACCAGTAGGACCACCGCGACGAGGATGAGCAGAAGACTTGCGACTATCACGGCTCACCCCCGCCGCGTCGTACCGTCCAGGCTGGGCCGGCGATCGTCACCATTGGCGGGAAACGATCGCCGGCCGGTGCTCAGCGTCCGGCTTCGAGGGCGCCGGAGCGCCCGCCGCCGCCGTACGAACCGGCGAGGCCCGCAGCGGCCAGCCCGTTGCCGCCGGCGACCCGGCCTGCCTCGGAGCGGGTCATCTCGGCTTCGAGGCCCTGGCCGCGACCGTCGAGGTCACGCAGCTGGCTCTCCAGGTAGGCCTTGAGCCGGGTGCGGTACTCGCGCTCGAACTGCTTGAGCTCCTCGATGTGCTTCTGCAGCGCCGTGCGCTTGGCGTCCAGGCCGCCCATGGCCTCCTGGTGCCGCTGGCGGGCGTCCCGCTCAAGGGCGTCAGCCTTGGCGCGCGCCTCCCGGGTCACCTCCTCGGCCTTGCCACGGGCCTCGGACAGCAGCTGGTCGGCCTCGCGACGAGCGTCGGACACGTGGTCGTCGGCGGTGCGCTGGGCCATCATCAGCACGCGCAGGGCCTGCTGCTCACCGTCACCGGTGACGCCGCCGCCGGCCGGGCCGCCGGTCGCGCGGACCTGCTCGAGCTCGGCCTGCATCGCGCGGGCGGCCTGCTCGGCCGCCGACTTGTCGCGCTGCACCCGGTCCAGCTGGGCCTTGACGTCGTTGAGCTCCGCCGCCAGTCGGGCGTCGCCGCCGGGGCCGGCGGGGGCACCGCCACGGCCGCCGCGCTCCACCTGGGCGCGCAGCTCGTTGTTTTCCTCGATGAGACGGGCGAGCTCGCGCTCGACCTCGTCAAGGAAGGCGTCGACCTCCTCCTCGTCATACCCCCGCTTGCCGATCGGCGGCTTTTTGAAGGCGACGTTGTGGACGTCGGCCGGGGTCAGCGGCATCGAAACTCCTCGGGTCAGTTGCGGCCGCGAAAGCGCGTCGGTCATCAGGCAGATGCCCTGATCGACGGCCCTAACACGAACTCCATCAGCACGAACAGGATAACCAGGAGCACAAGGGAGGCCAGGTCGATGCTCACGGTACCAATTCGCAGCGGAGGGATCACACGCCTCAACGCGTTGAGAGGGGGATCAGTGACGCTCCACACGGATTCCAATCCTGCCGATGCTCCACGCCCCGGTTGCCAGCGACGGCCGTACTGCAGGACGGCGCTCAACACGAACCGGGACAAGAGGAGGAGCAGGAAGACATAAAGGACCAGGTACAACACTTGCAGTAAGATCGACAACACGGTCAGCGACGTCCCTCGGGTCGGGCGGGGTCAACTCAGACTGAAAAAACCGCCCTCAGCGATCTTGGCCTTGTCCTCAGCGGTGACCTGGACATTAGCCGGTGAGAGCAGGAACACCCGATTGGTCACGCGCTCGATCGTACCGCGCAGGCCGAACGCCAGACCGGCGGCGAAGTCCACCAGACGGCGGGCATCGGCCTCATCCATCTCGGTGAGATTGATGATCACCGGAACCCCGTCGCGGAAGTGCTCACCGATCGTGCGCGCCTCGCGGTAGGTGGTCGGGTGCAGCGTGGTGATCTGGTAGCGCTGCTCCTCCTCGGGCAACGCCCGCTCACGCGACGCGACCTGCGGCGCGAGCGCCAGATTGTCGCGGGTGTGGTAGGTCAGCGCGCCGGAGGTCTCACCAGCCGACGACCGGGTGATCGACCGTACGCTGGCACGCTCGACCCGCTCCGGACGCTCGTTGTCACCACGCTCGGACTCGCTCAACCGCCCGCTCGCCCGCTCGGAGAGTCGACCCCGCTCACTGACCCGCGGCCGGGGAGCCGGTGGCTCCTCGGTGTCGTCCTCGTCCTCGTCGGCGAACTCCTCGGCGTACCGGCTCTGCCGGTAACGCGAGTCGCGGTAACCACCCTTGTCGTAGCCACCGTCGTCGTAGGCCCGCTCGTCGTCTTCTTCGACCAGACCGAGCCAGACCCCCGCCTTGCGCAGTGCACCCATCCCGCGCCCTTCCGTCCGCCGTGCGGCACGCGCCCCCGTGCCATGTCGCCCGTCGCGAATGGACAACAATGCCCATCGGACCGGGGCGGCAATCCCCTGGCGCGCGATTCGCGTCGCGCGCCACGACCCCCGACTAGGGGACGCCACCCCTGAAACAACACTGATGTAATTTGCATGTCTCGCGGTCAGGCTACCGCAGCGTGGGACGCATTCCGAGCAACGCGCTGCCGACGCGGACATGTGTCGCGCCGTATCGGATCGCGATGTCGAAATCTCCGCTCATTCCCGCGGACAGCTCGGTCGCTCCCGGATGGACCGTTCGAAACCCGCCGGCAACCTCCGCGAGTTGAGCGAAGGCCCGGTCCGGCTCCCAACCCAGCGGAGCCACCGCCATGAGACCGACCAGATGCAGCCCGGGCGCGTCGGCCACCGCCTCGGCCACCGGTTCGAGCCCGGCGCCCGGATCGGCCGAACCAGGCAGTGCGCCACCCCGGGCCGCGTCGCCGTCGATGCTCACCTGGACCATGACGTCCAGCGGCACCTCCCTGTCGGCGGCGGCGTTGGCCAACGCCCGGGCCAGCCGGACACTGTCGACGGACTGCACCACGTCGGCGTACCGGACCACCGAGCGGGCCTTGTTGCGCTGGAGTTGACCGATGAAGTGCCAGCGGGGGCGCACCCCGGCCGCGGCCACCTCGGCGGCCTTACCGGCTGCCTCCTGGTCGCGGTTCTCCCCCATGTCGGTGACGCCGAGCCCGGCCAGCGCCAACACGTCGCTGGCCGGGTAGGTCTTCGTCACCGCGATCATCGTGACGTCGGCGGGGTCCCGGCCGGCCTGCACGCAGGCGTCGGCGATCCGGGACCGGACCTGAGCCAGACCGGCCGCGATCTCGGCGTGCCGGTCCGGCCCTACCGTGGCTGAGCTGTCGGTCATCGGCGGTGCTCAGGACCCGTTCTTGAGGAAATCGGGAACGTCCACGTCGTCGAAGAGCACTCGGCGCGGCGACTGGGCCGGAGCCGTGTTGGTCGCCGGCGCCGGCACCGGGGTGCTCTGCGCCGCCGGCTGGTTGGTGTTGGTCTTGCGGGTGGGCTCGGCCGCCTTGTACGCGGGCGTGCCACCGTCGAAGCCCGCCGCGATGACCGTCACCCGCACCTCGTCACCGAGCGCGTCGTCGATGACCGCGCCGAAGATGATGTTGGCGTCCGGGTGGGCGGCGTCGGTGACCAGCTGGGCCGCGTCGTTGATCTCGAACAGGCCCAGGTCGGAACCGCCGGCGATGGAGAGCAGCACGCCGCGGGCGCCGTCCATGCTCTGCTCCAGCAGCGGGCTGGAGATGGCCGCCTCGGCCGCCTCGACCGCGCGGTTCTCGCCGCGGGCGCTGCCGATGCCCATCAACGCGCTGCCGGCGCCGCTCATCACGCTCTTGACGTCGGCGAAGTCCAGGTTGATCAGACCCGGGGTCGTGATCAGGTCGGTGATGCCCTGTACACCGGAGAGCAGCACCTGGTCGGCCGTGCGGAAGGCGTCCATCATGCTGATGTTGCGGTCACCCAGGGCCAGCAGCCGGTCGTTCGGGATCACGATCAGCGTGTCGCACTGGTTGCGGAGTTCGTCTATTCCGGTTTCGGCCTGCACCTGACGGCGCTTGCCCTCGAAGGAGAACGGCCGGGTCACCACGCCGATGGTCAGCGCACCGAGCTTGCGGGCGATGTTGGCCACCACGGGCGCGCCACCGGTGCCGGTGCCGCCGCCCTCACCGCAGGTCACGAAGACCATGTCGGCGCCCTTGAGCACCTCCTCGATCTCGTCGCGGTGGTCCTCGGCGGCGTTCTTGCCGACGTCCGGGTTGGCCCCGGCCCCCAGGCCACGGGTCAGCTCCCGGCCGACGTCGAGCTTGACGTCGGCGTCACTCATCAGCAGCGCCTGGGCATCGGTGTTGATCGCGATGAACTCGACGCCCTTGAGCCCAACCTCGATCATCCGGTTGACGGCGTTGACGCCGCCTCCCCCGATGCCGACGACCTTGATGACCGCCAGGTAGTTGTGCGGAGGTGTCATCTCCGGTCCTTTCCTTCGAGATTGGCTTCGGCCGACCGGGTACGGCGTGGCCAGACCAGCGGCCGACGACAGCTGTCACCAGCGAGAGTCAGGAGTGAACCCTCACCCTCTACTAGAGGCTTACAGTTATGTCAACCACTGAACCTCTTCGGGGCAACGTAAGCGCCACCACGCGATGAGCCAAGGACCCGCCCGGCGTGTCGCCGGCCGGAGCGCGACAGGTCACGCCTTGACGCGCTCGCCGGGTCAGCGGAAGGTCACCACGTCCGGGGCACTCACGTCGATCCGATCGGTGTCCTCGTCGAGCAGCGCGGTGGCCACCCGGGCCTTGTCCGCGCCCCGGGTCGCGTCGCCCCAGACCACCGTCCGGTCTCCGCGCAGCCGCAGGGTGATCCGGGCCAACCCCTCCACGCTCACGTCCACCACCTCGGCGCGCAACTGCGGGGTCAGGGCGACGAGCACCTCCAGCCCGGCCCGGGTGCCCGGGTCGTCGGCGGCCGGTCGGGCCACCGTCACCTGCGGCATCCCGGCGGGGCGTTGGTCCACTGTCCGGAACGCCACCCCACTGCGGTCGATCAGGGCGTACGCCTCCCCCTGCGGCACCGCCGCCACCGGAGTCCGCTCGGTCACCCGCACCACCAGCGTGCCGGGCCAGTCGCGGGACACGGTGGCCCGCTCCACCGGCGCCAGCGCGCCCACGCGGCGGGCGGCGGCCGCCAGGTCCACCCGGGCCAGCGGCACCCCGTCCGGTACGGCGACCGCGTCGTGCACCTGCACCGGGGTGACCAGGTCGGCTCCCTCCACGCGCACCTCCCGCACACCGAACAGCCCGGTGCCCAGCACCGTCCAGGCGACCAGCCCGGCCAGCGCGAGCACCCCGGCGGCCACCGCCCAGGGCAGCGCCGCGCGCATGCGACGCTGCCGGGCACGGGCCATGAACCGGCGGGTCGAGGGCGGTACCGCGTCGCGGCTCGCCCGGACCAGCTGCCAACGCCGCGCCGGACCGCGACGCGGGGCGCCGCCGTCGGCGGCGCGGGTCCGCCCTCGGGCCGGGCCGGGACTCATCCGGCCGTGGGCGCCGTGCCGCCGGGCGCGACGGTGCCACCGAGGGCCGCTCCGTCGCCCCCGGCCGTGGCGCCACCCGGCACCGGATCACCGATCACCGGGGCGGTGGCCACCGGGTCGACGGTCGCGGTCGGCGCGGAGCCGTTCGCACGCGCCCCCAGGGCGGCGAGCAGCTCGTCACCCATCAGCGAGATCGGCGGGGCGCCCATGGTCACCACGACGTCCCCCGGGCGGGCCCTGCGGGCCACCTCGACCGGCGCCGCCTCCCACGAGTCGACGAAGACCTTGCGGTCGGCGGGCAGCCCCACCGCCGCGATCAGCGCCGCCGAGCCCTCGCCGGGCTGGCGCAGCTCGCCCGGCCCGAAGACCTCCAACAGCACCACCTCGTCGGCGATGGCCAGCGCCTCGGCGATCTCCGCCTGGTTGTCGCGGGTGCGGTACAGCCGGTAGGGCTGGAAGACGACGATCAGCCGCCCGTCGCCGGCCACCTCGCGCAGCGTCTGCATGGCGAGGGTCATCGAGGTCGGGTGGTAGGCGTACTCGTCGTAGACCAGCACGCCGTCCGCGACGCCCTTGCGCTCGAAGCGCCGCCGCACTCCCGGGAAGACCGCCAGCGCGGCCTCGGCCGCCTCCAGCGGCAGTTTCAGCAGGTACGCGGCCAGCACCGCGGAGGCGCTGTTCAGCCCCATGTGCCGTCCCGGCACCGGCAGCCGGAACTCGCCCAGTGACCGGCCGTCGATCGCGGCCAGGTAGCGCACCCCACGCGCCGAGGAGACGATCTCGGTCAGCCGCAGGTCGGCGTCGGCCGCCTCGCCGTAGGTGAACACCTGCCGGCCCTCGGCGCGCAGGCTCTCGGCCAGCCGCCGACCGCCCGGGTCGTCGGCGCAGGTGATGATGAACCCGTCCGGGTCGGTGAGGCGGGCGAACTCCACGAACGCCGCCTCCAGCGTCGCGTAGTCGCCGTAGGTGTTGAGGTGGTCCGCCTCGACGTTCGTGATGATCGAGACGTACGGGCGGTAGATGAGGAACGAGCGGTCACTCTCGTCCGCCTCGACCACGAAGTGCTCGCCGGTGCCGTGGTGGGCGCCCGAGCCGACCTCGGAGATCTCGCCGCCGATCACGAAGGACGGGTCCACACCGGCCTGCTGGAGCACCATCGTCACCATCGAGGTGGTGGTGGTCTTGCCGTGCGTGCCGGCAACCGCCACCGCCCGGCGGCCGGTCATCGCCGCGGCGAGGGCCTCCGACCGGTGCAGCACCCGCAGCCCGCGCCGACGCGCCTCGACCAGCTCGAGGTGGTCGGAGGGGATGGCCGACGAGTAGACGACGGTGTCCACCCCGTCGAGGTTGGTCGCCTCGTGGCTGAGGTAGATGGTGCCGCCGAGCGCCCGCAGGCCCGCCAGCGACGGCCACTCCCGCAGGTCGCTGCCGGAGACCCGGATGCCCCGGGTGAGCAGCAGCCGGGCCACGCCGAGCATGCCCACCCCGCCCACCCCGATCAGGTGGACGGCGCCCAGGTCCTCCGCGGTGAGCGTGCCGGCCGGGGTGAACTGCGCGGTCATCGGGCCACCGCCTGGATGACGAAGGAACGCAGGGCCTCGTCACCGTCGCGTCGGCCGTACGCCCCCGCGGCCGCGCCCATCGCGTACAACCGCTGCGGGTCGCGGATCAGGGGGATGACGGTGCGCTCCAGCCAGGCCGGGGTGAGTTCCGCGTCGTCGACCAGGAGCCCGCCTCCGGCCTCCACCACGGGCAGCGCGTTGCGCCGCTGCTCCTGGTTGCTGTGTGGGTACGGCACGTAGATCGTCGGCAGCCCGATCGCGGCAACCTCGGCGACCGTCATCGCCCCGCCCCGGGCCAGCATCAGGTCGGCGGCTGCGTAGCCCAGCTCCATCTCGGACAGGTACGGCAGCGTCACGTACGGCACCGGCAGGTCGGTGGGGATCGGCACCGGTTCGTTGCGGGCGCCCATCACGTGCAGCACCTGCACGCCGTTGCGGGCCAGCTCCTTGGCCGCCCCGGAGACCGCCAGGTTGATCGACCGGGCGCCGGACGAGCCGCCGGAGACGAAGAGCACCGGCAGGTCCGGGCGGAGCCCGAAGTGGGCGCGGGCGGCGTCGCGAAGCGCGTACCGGTCCAGTGCGGCGATGGTGCGGCGCAGCGGCACCCCGACCACTGTGGCGTCGCGCAGCGACTCGGCCTGGCTCGGCTGGTGCGGGAAGCCGACGGCGACGTTCTTGGTGAACTTCATGCCCAGCTTGTTGGCCACACCCGGTGGCACGTTCACCTCATGGATCACCATGGGCATCTCGCGACGCCAGGCGGCCAGGTAGGCCGGCACCGAGACGTAGCCGCCGAAGCCGACGACCACGTCGGCCTGCACCTCGTCGATCACCTTGCCCGCGGCGCGCGCCGCGGTCCACATCCGGCCCGGGGTACGGACCAGGTTCATGTTGACCGACCGGGGCAGTTGGTACGCCGGGATCTGCCGCAGGTCGTAGCCCTGCGGCGGGATCAGGTCGTTCTCCATGCCGCGTGGTGTGCCGAGGCAGGTGATCCGGACGCCCGGGTCGTGTCGGCGCAGGCAGTCGGCGAAGGCGAGCAGCGGGTAGACGTGCCCCCCGGTGCCACCTCCCGCGAGCACCACCGAACGCAGCGGACCCATCAGCGTCTCCTTTCGCTCGCCGTACCCCCGCGGTTGCGGTCCTGGCGGACCCCGCGCGGCGCGGCCTGGTCGTCATGGCGCCGCTCGCGGGACCGGGGTACGGACCCTCGGCCAGCGGGCGGCGTCGCCGGTCGGCGACGCCGTCCGGGAAGCGGCGGCAACGGGGCCCAGAGTAGTCGGACCCACCGGGCCGGCGGACGGGCATGCAGTGCTCGGGCCGCATCGGGTTCGGCGCGGGCGAAGGACGCCAGCATGCCGATGCCCGCCAACGTCACCACCAGGGCACTTCCGCCGTCGGAGATGAACGGCAGCGGCAGACCGGTGATCGGCAGCAGCCCGACCACCCCACCGATGTTGATCACGGCCTGGCTCACCAGCCAGGTGGTCACGGCGGCGGCGGCGAAGCGGCGGAACGGGTCGTCGACCCGGCGGGCGATCCGCAACCCGGTGTACGCGAGGACCGCGAACAGGGCGAGCACCACCGCGCAGCCGATCACGCCCAACTCCTCGGCGATGATCGCGAAGATGAAGTCGTTGTGCGCCTCGGGCAGCCAGTCCCACTTCAGGCTGCCCTTGCCCAGCCCGACACCGAACCAGCCGCCGTGCTCGATGGCCAGTCGACCCTGGTAGAACTGGAGGCAGTCGCCGAGCTTGCAGGTCTCCGGGTCCGGCGGGTTGAAGAACATGGCCAGCCGGGCGAAGCGGTAGTTGTCCTCGCCCTTCTCGCCGGAGCCGGCGCCCAGCGAGGCCACCGCGATGAGCAGGCCGACGCCGAGCAGGCCGACCACGGTCAGCGCGCCGAAGACCCGCATGCGGACGCCGGCGGCCCAGAGCAGACCCACCACCAGGGCGAGCAGGCAGAGCATCGTGCCCACGTCGTTGTAGCCGACCAGGACGAAGAGCAGGCCCATCACCGGGAAGAGCGGGGTGGCCAGCTCCCGCCACCAGCCCAACGCTGCGCCCTTGCGGGCGATCAGGTGCGCGCCCCACAACACCAGCGCGAACTTGGCCAGCTCGGAGGGCTGGACCTGGATTCCGCCGATGAACAGCCAGAGCAGCCGCGCCTCGATCGGGCCGATCCGGGCCGAGTCCTGCTTGGTGAGCCGGGCGTACGCGAGCAGCAGGTTGAGCACCAGCAGCAGCCCGATCGAGGTGAACAGCAGTGGTCGGCCCAGCGAGCGGTACGTGCTGGCGGGCAGGCGCTGGCAGACCCAGAACGCCCCGATGCCGATCACCGCGAAGATCGCCTGCTTGGTCACCGAGGCCGAGGCGTTGCCGTCCTCGGCGTAGTCCTTCACGCTGGTCGCCGAGAAGACCATGGTCAGCCCGATCAGCAGCAGCAGGCCGGCGCTGGACAGCAGCAGGTAGTAGGAGGCCAGCGGTCGTGCCAGCAGACCGCGCAGGGCGGCGAGCCCGCCGGCCCCGTCCAACCCGCGCAGTGGCACGGGTGGTGGCGGGTCCGCTGCCCGCGGTGCCGCACCCGGTTCCGCGCCGCGCGCGTCGTCGGGCGGCGCGCCCGCCGCAGCGGTACGCGTCGCGCCCGGTGACCGTCGCGGCCGACCGGCTGTCCTGTCGTCGGTGCCTGAGTCCTCCCCCACCCCGACATCATCACCGCTGGACGCGCCGGGCACGCCCACAACGACGCACCGGGCGTGTCGAACTCCCGCGCCGGCCGTTCACGCACCAACCGCCCGGACGGAACCCGCGCGGGGCGGGCCGTCCGGGCGGCCGGAGAGTGCGGGGATCGCGAGGGCCGATCAGGTCATGTTGGCGAGGAACTCGCTGTAGAACAGGCCCAGGGCGATGGCCACGCCGATGCCCGCGATGATCCAGAAACGCACCACGATGTTGACCTCACTCCAGCCGGCCAACTCGAAGTGGTGCTGCAGGGGCGACATCCGGAACACCCGTTTACCGGTGGTCTTGAAGGAGATGATCTGGATCACCACGGACATCGTGATGATCACGAAGAGCCCACCGATGATCGGCAGCAGCAGGATGGTGCGGGTCGACATCGCCATGCCGGCGATCAGACCGCCCAGCCCCAGCGCCCCGGTGTCGCCCATGAAGATCCGTGCCGGGGACGTGTTCCACCAGAGGAAGCCCACACAGGCCCCGGCGGCCGCCCCGGCTATCAGCGCGATCTCCAACGGGTCACGGACCTCGTAGCAGTACGGCTGGGTGTAGTTCGGGTCCGCGCACCAGTGCCGGTACTGCCAGAACGCGATCAACGCGTACGCGGCGAGCACCATCACCGAGGCGCCGGTGGCCAGACCGTCGAGGCCGTCGGTGAGGTTGACGCCGTTCGTCGCGCCCATCACCACGAAGATGAAGATGATCACCGCGCCGACCTTGCTGACCTCCAGGGCATCGATGTCCCGGATGAAGCTCAGCGTGGTGCTGCCGACCGTCTCGGTGTTGGTCGCCAGGCCCGAGCCGTCGGTCATCGTGCTCGGGAACCACAGCGCGATCACCCCGAAGACCGCGCCGACCAGGATCTGGCCGAGCAGCTTGCCGCGCTTGTTCAGCCCGGCGCTGTTGCGCTTGCGCACCTTGAGGAAGTCGTCGAGGAAACCCACAGCGCCGGAGAAGACCATCAGCCCCAGCAGCACCAACGCTGTGATGGTCGGCTCCACCTGGGCGATCTGCTGGTCCGGCAGGCTGGTCAGGGCCAGGTGCCCGGCCACGTACGCGATCACCGTGGCCAGGATGAAGACCACGCCGCCCATCGTGGGCGTGCCCTTCTTGCCCTGGTGCATGGCCGGGCCGTCGGACCGGATCGGCTGACCGGCCTTGAGCCGGGTGAACAACTTGATCGCGATCGGGGTGCCGAACAGCGAGACGAGGAAGGCGACCCCGACGGCGACGATGACGGCCCTCATCGGGTTGGCTCCCCACCGGCGTCGGCGCGCAGGGCGTCGGCCACCTCCCAGGTCCGGTACCGGGAACCCTTGACCAGGACGACATCACCCGGTCGTAGCTCGCTCCGCAGCACCTCGACGGCCGCCGCCTGATCGGTGAGCAGCACCGACTCTCCTCCCCAGTTCGCTACCGCTGTCGCGCCTTCGTGGATCGGCGCTGCCGGCTCACCCACCACGAGCAGCCGGTCGACGCCCAGCTCGGCCACGAGTTGGCCGACCTCGGCGTGGCCGTCGCGCTCGAACGGGCCCAGCTCGGCCATGTAACCGAGCACCGCGACGGTACGCCGCCCCTGGCCGATACTGGCCAGCGCCCGTACCGCCACCGCCATCGAGGCCGGGTTGGCGTTGTACGAGTCGTCGATG
This sequence comes from Micromonospora sp. A202, assembly GCF_006715105.1. Classification (NCBI taxonomy): domain Bacteria; kingdom Bacillati; phylum Actinomycetota; class Actinomycetes; order Micromonosporales; family Micromonosporaceae; genus Micromonospora; species Micromonospora sp. A202. The sequence continues at coordinate 4,814,931 of NZ_VFMP01000001.1, forward strand.
ACGGTCACCCCGTCGGGGCGGTCGAAGACATCCATCCGACGGGTCGAGACCAGCCCCAGCTCGCCGAGGGCCGTGGCCAGCTCGGCCAGCGGCATGCCCAGCTCCCGGGCGACCGCCGCCGCGGCGAGCGTGTTGCCGACCTGGTGACGGCCGGTCAGCCCGAGCCGCACCGCCGCGCGGCCCTCCGGGGTGACCAATGTGTACGACGGGTGCCCCCGCTCGTCCAGCGTGACGTCCTCGGCGCGCACGTCGGCGTCCGGGGCCTCGCCGTAGCGGACCACCCGGGCTCCGGTGCGACCCGCCATCGCGTCCACCCGCGGGTCGTCGGCGTTCAGCACCGCCAGCCCGTCCGCCGGCAGAGCCTCGACCAGCTCTCCCTTGGCCTGGGCGATGGCGTCCTGCGAGCCGAACTCGCCGATGTGCGACGTGCCGACGTTGAGCACCACGGAGATCCGGGGCGGCACCAGCTCACACAGGTACCGCACGTGCCCGATCCCCCGCGCGCCCTTCTCCATCACCAGGTAGCGGGTGTCCGGCCCGGCCTGCAACGCGGTGTACGGGTGACCCAGCTCGTTGTTGAACGAACCGGGCGGCGCCACGGTGGCCCCGAGCCGGGCGGTGAGCTGACCGATCAGGTCCTTCGTGGTGGTCTTGCCGGAGGAACCGGTCACCCCGATCACGGTCAGCTCCGGCAGCCGGTCCACCGCGGCACGGGCCAGCCGGCCCATCGCGGTCAGGGCGTCGTCCACCAGCACCATCGGCACCCCGGGCACCGCACGGCTGCCGAGCACCGCCACCGCGCCGGCCTGGATCGCCGTCGCCGCGTAGTCGTGCCCGTCGACCTTCTCACCGGGGAAGGCCACGAAGAGCGAACCGGGCCCCACCTTGCGGGAGTCGAACTCCACCGAACCGGTCACTGTGGCGGCGGGATCGGCGGCCTCCAGCCGGCCGTCGACCGCCGCGGCCACCTCGGCCAGGCTCAGCGCGATCACCGCTGGACCGCCAGGTCCCCGAAGCGGGCCCGCAGCGCGTCGGCCAGCTCGATGCTGTCGTCGAACGGAAACACCTCGCCCGCCACCTCCTGGCCGCGCTCGTGCCCCTTGCCGAGCAGCGCGATCACGTCGCCCGGCTCGGACAGCCGAACCGCCTCGTCGATCGCGGCGCGACGGCCGGCCACCTCGATGATCCGGGCGGCCGTTCCGGCCCGGTACGCGCCCGCGAGCACCTCGGCGCGGATCTCCGCCGGGTCCTCGGTACGCGGGTTGTCGTCGGTCACCAGCACCAGGTCGGCTCCCTCCGCCGCGGCCGCGCCCATCACCGGCCGCTTGCCCCGGTCCCGGTCACCACCGGCGCCGATCACACAAATCAGCCGCCCGGCGCTCAACTCGCGCAGCGCGGCCAGCGCCGCCACGATCGCGTCCGACTTGTGCGCGTAGTCGACGACGCCGCGCACCGGCGCGGCGACGTCGACCAGTTCCAGCCGGCCCGGCACGCCACCGCAGGCGGCCACCCCGGCCGCAGCGGTCGTCGGGTCCACCCCGGCACCGACCAGCGCGGCGATGGCCAGCAGCGCGTTCGCCACGTTGTGCCGGCCAGGCAGTGCCACCCCGGCGTCCAGGACCACGCCGTCCGGGCCGTGCGCGGTGAACCGCTGCGCGTACCCCTCGCCGCCCACGCCGTCGGCCCACCAGCTCGCGCCCTGGTCGCCGGCCGCCGAGTAGGTGACGGTGGCCGGCTTGTACAGCGGCTTCAGCGCCGGGTCGTCGTGGTTGAGCACCTCGACCGCGCACCGCCCGTCGAAGAGCTGGGCCTTGGCGGCGAAGTAGTCGTCGCTGTCGGCGTGGAAGTCCAGGTGGTCGGAGCCGAAGTTGGTGTAGCCGCCGACGGCGAACCGGACGCCGCCCACGCGACCCATGGCCAGTGCGTGGCTGGAGACCTCCATGACCACCGCGGTGACCCCCCGCTCGCGCGCGGTGGCCAGCATGGCGTGCAGGTCGGTCGCCTCCGGAGTGGTGCGCACACTGTCGATCACCAGGTCACCGAGCCGCGTCTCGACCGTGCCGATCAACCCGGTGGTGTGGCCGGCCGCCCGCAGCCCCGACTCGATCAGGTACGCGGTGGAGGTCTTTCCGGCGGTGCCGGTCACCCCGATCACTGTGAGACCGGCGGTCGGGTCGCCGTACACGGCCGAGGCCAGCTCGCCGAGCACGGCGCGCGGGTCGGGCACCACCAGGACGGGCAGCCCGCTGCCCGCGGCCAACTCCGCACCCGCCGGGTCGGTCAGCAGGGCCACGGCACCCGCCTCGGCGGCACCGGCGGCGAACTCCGCGCCGTGCCGGCGAGCGCCGGGCAACGCCGCGTACAGGTCGCCGGGATGGACCTCCTGGCTGGCGTGGGTGGCCCCGGTGACGACCACCTCGGCGGCGTCCGCCGGAAGGTCGACGGCGAGTCGGACGGCGAGATCGCCGAGCCGGACTCCGGTCACGGTACGTGGACGTGGATTGCCGGGCACGGCGTCAGACCCTACCCCGTCGTCCGGTTCCGGCCGCACAGCCGCCCCGGTGGTTCGTCGGCACTCACCGATGATGTCCCGCCATTGCTGCTCAGCGCGGATAGACCACGAACTTGGGTGCGGAACCACCGGTTGACGGTGGTACGCGGTAGTGACGCAGCGTGAACTGCATCATGTCGCGGAACGCCGGGCCGGCGATCGCCGCGCCCCCACCACCGGGCGCGTACGCGAAGACCGCGATCACGTACCGGGGGTTCTCGGCGGGGGCCATGCCGATGAACGAGGACACCTCGCCGGGCTGCTTCTTGCCGTCCACCAGTCGCCACCCGGTGCCGGTCTTGCCGGCGACCCGGTAGCCGGGGACGGCGGCGGTCAGCCCGGTGGCGCGGTCGACGGTGGTGACCGCCTCCAGCATGGTGCGCAGGGCCGCCGCGTTCTGCGGGCTGAGCACCGAGCGGGTCACCGGTGCCGGCGCGGGGGTGCGCTTGCCGTCCGGGCCGATCACCTCCTTGACCAGGTGCGGCTGCACATAGGTGCCGTTGTTGGCGATGGCGGCGTACGCGGCGGCCATCTGCAGCGGGGTGGCGTCGACGCTGTGCCCGATCGGCACCGAACCCTCCGACGAGTCGCTCCACTCGTCGGCCGGGAGCAGACGTCCGCTGGCCTCCCCCGGCATTCCCTCGCCGGTGGGCTTACCCAGCCCGAACCGCTTCTGGTAGTCGATCAACCGGTCCTTGCCGAGCTGGCCGGCGATCGTGATGGTGCCGACGTTCGACGAGTAGGCGAGCATCCCCGGCACGCTCATCTTCTTGCCGTCGGCGGGATGGGTGTCGGAGAACCAGGTGTCACCCTTCTTGATGCTGTTGGCGATGGGCAACGCCGTGTCCGGCGTGATCACACCCTCCTGCAACGCCGCGCCGAAGGTGATCGCCTTGTGGATCGAGCCGGGGTCGACGACGAAGCTGGTCGCCGCGTCCTCCCGGGCGACCGGGTCGCTCGGGAACGGCTTCGCCGCGCTGTAGGTGGGATTGCTGGCCTGGGCCAGCACCGCACCGGAGGGGATCTCGATGATCACTGCCACGCCGGTGCCGCCGCGCTGCTGGGCCATGCCCGCGCTGAGGATCTGCTGCGTGCGGAACTGCAGGTCACGGTCGATGGTGAGGGTCAGTGAGCTGCCCGGCTTGGCGGGAGTGGTCTGGCTGTAGCCGCCCGGGATCGGCGCCGCAAGGTCACCGAGGCCGGCCTCGTACACCCGCTTGCCGTCCTGCCCGGCGAGCACGTCGTCGTAGCGGGCCTCCAACCCCTCCAGGCCGGCCATGTCCTGACTGGTGAAGCCGATCAGGTTGGCCGCCAGATCACCGCCGGGCACGTCACGGCTCTCGTCGCGGTGCACCCCGATGCCGGGAAGCTCCAGCGCCTGCACCCGCTTGGCCGTCGGGATCTCCACACCCCGGGCCAGGTAGGCGAACGTGGACAACTTGCCGTTCTCCAGCCTGCGGGGCTTCATTAGCTCGACCAGCTTCGACGCCGGGATGCCGAGCAGCGGGGAGAGCGCCTTCGCGGTGGCGGGCGGGTCCTTCACCTCGGTCGGGTCGGCGAAGACATAGCGGGCCTCGACACTGCGGGCCAGCGGTGCTCCGGTGCTGTCGTAGATCGCGCCCCGCGGCGCCGGCAGCTCGACAGTGCGGAGGCGGTCGGCGATGCCGCCCCCTGCGTACGCCGGAGCGTCGACCGCCTGAAGGAAGATCAGCCGGATCCCGATGACGGCGAACAACGTCAGGGCGAGCGCGGTGCCCAACCGCAGGCGCAGTCGCGACTCGGCCAGCTTCGGCGGGCGCGGTGGCTTGCGGGACGGTCGGCGGGCCGCCGGTCGGTCGGTGCGCCGCGGCGCGCGTGGCGTGGTCCGACGGCGTGGCGGCGGCTCGTCGACGCCCGGGGCACGCGGGGTGCGCGGCGAGACGGTGCGCACGACGCCGCCGCGCCCAGCGGCCGGTGCGTCGCGCCGGCCGGCGCGGGCGGCGGCCCGGCCGCCGTCGAGCACCTGCAACGCCGGCCGGAACGGGTCGCCGGACCGGGTGCTGCGCGGCGTACGCCTCTGCTCGGCGCCCCCGCTGCGCGCCGGCGTGCCGCGCTCCTCGCGAACGGTTCGACCCCTCGGGGTGTACGCGCGAGCCCCGGAGATGCCTCCGATGCCTGGTTCGCCGGCGCGGGACTCCCCGTCGACGGGGCCGGCGTCACGCGAAGAACCGCGCCGGGCCCCCGTGGGGTCCCGGCGCGGCTCGTCCGACCTTGGTGGCACTGGTCAGCCTCCCGCACCCTGGCTGGTCACCGACGGCTTGCCGGTTGCCGGCTGCGGCACGCCGATGGTCTTGCCGTCCGGCAGCCGGATGTAGCCCGGCTCGCCGGCGTCCACCAGGCCCAGCCGCCGCGCCTCGGCGGTCAGGTTGCCCGGCGCCTCGGCCTCGGCGATCTGCTTGTCCAGTTGCTGCTTCTCCAGATCCAGTCGAGCCTGCTGCTGCTGCAACCGCTCCAACCGGAACGCGTTCTCATTGATCTTGGTGTTGACCGCCAGGATGCCCAGCACCCCGCCGACCACCAGCAGCACGATCAGCGCCGCGAACGGCGCGCGCGGCACCGACACCGGCGGTGGCGGCGCCACCCGCAGCCGAGGCGGGCGGGCAACGGTGGCGCTGGCGGCCTTCTCGACCGGTCGCAGCGCGGCGGTGCCCTGAGTCGGGAACTCGCGCGCCCCCCGGGCGCGAGTCTCCCCCTGCCGATTCGTTCGATCGATGCGTGGCGTACCGTTTCCGAGGCGCGGAGCCCGCTCCGCCGCGGTCCGGCCCCCCGACCGCGGTGCGCGCTGCTCGCCGCCGGTGACGTCCCGGCGGCCGCGCTTGTCAATGTTCATGTCCCTCCCCCTCAACGTCCGTCCCTCTGCCGTCCCGGTGCCCCTGACCCCCCACGGATCAGGCGGACCCCGTGCCCGGTTGGTGCATTCCCTTCACCCGTCGGCGAGACCGTTCGCGGTCGGTCCGCCCAAGCTCTGTCGCGTTCGGGTCGAGTCGCTCCGCGGCCCGCAGCCGCACCGAGGCGGCGCGCGGGTTGGCGGCGACCTCCGCCTCCCCGGGCAGTTCGGCGCCCCGGCTGAGCAGCCGGAACGTCGGACCGGACCCGGGAAGTTCGACCGGGAGGTCGACCGGGCCCGTGTTGCGGACCCGGTCCGCGAGGGCCGCCTTGGTGAGCCTGTCCTCCAGCGAGTGGTAGGACAGGACCACCATGCGACCGCCCACGGTCAGTGCGTCGAGCGCGGATGGCAACGCTGTCTCCAGCGCTGCCAGCTCTTTGTTTACCTCGATCCGTAAAGCCTGAAACGTTCTCTTTGCCGGGTGTCCGCCCGATCGTCGGGCCGGCGCCGGGATGGAGTCCCGGACCAGCTCCGCCAGCAGCGCGGACGAGGTGATCCGGGCGCGTTCCCGCTCCCGGATGATCGCCGAGGCGATCCGGCCGGCGAACTTCTCCTCGCCGTAGACCCGCAGCACCCGGGCCAGGTCCGGATGCCCGTAGGTGTTGACCACCTCCTCGGCGGTCACCCCCCGGGTCTGGTCCATCCGCATGTCCAGTGGCGCGTCCTGGGCGTACGCGAACCCGCGGTCGGGCGCGTCCAACTGCAACGACGAGACACCCAGGTCGAACAGGATCCCGTCGATGCCCGGATAGCCCAGCCGGTCGAGCACGTCCGGCAGCTCGTCGTAGACGGCGTGCTCCAGGTGCACCCGATCGGCGAACCGGGCCAGTCGGACCCGCGCGTGGGCGAGCGCCTCGGTGTCCCGGTCGAGCCCGATCAGGACCGTCTCCGGGTGCGCCTCCAGCACCGCCTCCGCGTGCCCGGCCAGGCCGAGCGTCGCGTCGACATAGATCGTCCGGCCGCCTCGACCCAGCGCGGGGGCCAGCAGCTCGAGACACCGCTCGAGCAGCACCGGCACGTGCGTGCCGCGCAACTCCCCCATGATGACCCCCACTGGTTGAAACGTCCGTTCTCTTCGTGCGCCTGCCGTCGGACGGCGCTGCCGTCGTACCGCCAGATCCCCATCCGCTCCCGCCGGACACCGGACCGTCGCCCGATGACTGGATCGTGCGCCTGGCACCGGGGAAGGGGTGCCAGGAACTCGAAAGCGGCTGGAGATCTCGCAGTACGTCGGGCGCCGTTCCGCCCTACAGACCGCCTGGCAGCACCCCCTCCTCGATGTCGGCGAAGTCGTCTTCACTCTCGGCGAGGTAGGTCTCCCAGGCGACCTTGTCCCAGATCTCCACCCGCGTGCTCGCGCCGATAACCACCAACTCGCGGTCAAGCGCGGCATACTCCCGCAGATGGGCTGGAATGGTCACCCGACCCTGCTTGTCGGGAACCTCGTCGTGCGCGCTCGCGAAGAAGACCCGGCTGTAGGCCCGGGCCGCCTTGTGCGTCATCGGCTGCGCGCGCAACTGCTCCGCGATCCGCTGGAACTCAGGAGTCGGGAAGACGTAGAGGCAACGATCCTGCCCTTTGGTGACCACGACACCCCCCGCCAGCTCATCCCGGAACTTGGCCGGAAGGATCAACCGGCCCTTTTCGTCAAGGCGCGGAGTGTGGGTGCCGAGGAACATCGGCCCAACCCCCTCGCCCTTGAGCGGCGTTCGCGGCGCCGCTGACCCCCCGGGCCGGTGAGCCCTCCCGGCCTCACCATTGGTCCCCACTCTACTCCACTTCCCTCCACCCGCAACCAGATTCGCCCGCGTGGCGCGCCCGATCCCCGCCTAAAACAGCACGTCACAAGGGGTGGAGCGGAGTGGAGGGCCGGGACCGCCCTCCGGCGTGGTCCGCTTTCCGACATAGATCGACTCCGTCCGGCGGAGGTCCACCCGGCCGCCCGCGCAGCCACCACGGCCGAACGGTTCACCGTCGGCGGCGATCTGGCGGGGCGGGCGGTCCGGTAACCTCGCTCGCGTGACCGACGCGAAAATGCCCCTACGGGCCAAGGTGGCCAGCTCCGTGTCACGGACCGCCGCAGCGCTCTCCCGGGCGGCCGGCCGCGGCGACGGTTCGGTGATCGGCGGTTGGATCGGCCTGAAGATCGACCCGGACCTGCTGGCCCACCTGTCGGCCGGGCGGGCGATCGCGCTCGTCTCCGGCACCAACGGCAAGACCACCACCACCCGGCTGACCTCGGCCGCGGTCGGCGTGCTCGGCCGGGTCGCCACCAACTCGTTCGGCGCCAACATGCCCAGTGGGCACACCTCGGCGCTGGCCAAGGCCGGCAGCACCCCGTACGCGGTGCTGGAGGTGGACGAGCACTACCTCGCCCAGGTGCTGGAGGCGACCGAGCCACACGTGGTCGCGCTGCTCAACCTCTCCCGCGACCAGCTCGACCGCGCCAAGGAGGTCGCCATGATGGCGCAGCTCTGGCGCGCGGCCCTGGTCCGGCACACCAACGTGCGGGTGGTGGCCAACGCCGACGACCCGCTGGTGGTGTGGGCCGCCACCCCGCCGGGCGACCCCGCCCGAGGCATCAACCCGCCGCACGTGACCTGGTTCAGTGCCGGCCAGCGCTGGCACGACGACTCCTGGGTCTGCCCGGAGTGCGGCTCCACCATCCAGCGCTCCGGTGACCAGTGGTGGTGCACCGGCTGCCCGCTGCGCCGACCGGAGCCGAACTGGGTCGTCGAGGACGAGGGGGTGCTCGACCCCACCGGGGCCTGGCACAAGGTCTCGCTCCAGCTGCCCGGCAAGGTCAATCTCGGCAACGCCGCTACCGCGCTGGCCGTGGCCGCCGAGTTCGGCGTCCGTCCGGTCGACGCGGTGTCCCGCCTCGGCATCGTCACGTCGGTGGCCGGCCGTTACGCGCAGGTCGACAAGGACGGGCGCAACATCCGGCTGCTGCTGGCCAAGAACCCGGCCAGCTGGCTGGAGGCCTTCGACATGGCCGACGACGCCCCGACCCTGCTCTCCATCAACGCGCGCGACCCCGACGGTCTGGACACCTCCTGGCTCTACGACGTCGACTTCGCCCCGCTCCGTGGCCGGCAGGTGTTGATCACCGGCGACCGGGCATACGACCTGGCAGTCCGTCTGGACGTCAACGACGTGCCGTTCCAGCACGTCCGCACGTTCGACGACGCGATCCGGTCGGTCCCGCCCGGGCGGCTGGAGGTCATCGCGAACTACACCGCGTTCCAGGACATCCGAGCGGAGTTGGACCGTGTCATCTGAGAGCCTGCGCATCGTCTGGATCTACCCCGACCTGCTGTCCACCTACGGCGACCGGGGCAACGCCCTGATCCTCGCCCGCCGGGCCCGCCAACGCGGCATGCCCGTCGAGGTGTTGGAGGTCCGCTCCGACCAGCAGCTGCCCGCGACCGCCGACATCTACCTGGTCGGCGGCGGCGAGGACGGCCCACAGGCACTGGGCGCTCAGCGCCTGCTCGCCGACGGCGGTCTGCACCGGGCGGTCGCCCAGGGTTCGGTGGTGTTCGGGGTCTGCGCCGGCTACCAACTGCTCGGCACCTCGTTCTTCGCCAAGGGCGTGCAGTGCCGCGGCCTGGAGCTGCTCGACCTCCAGTCCGACCGGGGCCCGAGCCGGGCCGTGGGTGAGCTGGCCGGTGAGATCGACCCGCGGCTGGGCCTGCCACCGCTGACCGGTTTCGAGAACCACGGCGGCCGCACCCACCTCGGCCCGGAGGTCTCCCCGCTGGCCCGGGTCACCGCCGGGGTGGGCAACGACGGTGCCACCGAGGGCGCGTGGCGCGGCAAGCTGCTGGGCACCTATTCGCACGGCCCGGCGCTGGCCCGCAACCCCGCCCTGGCCGATCTGCTGCTGCGCTGGGCCACCGGGGCACACCAGCTTCCTCCGCTGGACGACACCTGGCCCGACCGGCTCCGCAACGAGCGCCGCTCCGCGGTGGCCGCCGCCCGGCAATGATCCGAGCCGTCCGTCGGCTGCTCCGGCAACCGTCGGCCGCCCGGTTCGCCCTGCTCGTGCTGCTGATCGGCGGGTGCGGGCTGCTGCTGCTCCTGGTGCCCCGTCCGGATCCGGAGCAGTTGCCGTTGCTGGCCGACCGGCTGGGCGACCTCGCCCCGGTGGCGGCGATCCTCGGCGGCGCTCTGCTGCTGGTCGCGCTGGTACCCCGTACCTTCATCACGCTCGCCGCGGGCGCGATCTTCGGCCCCCTGGAGGGCGCCGCGTACGCCCTGGGCGCCGCGTTGGTGGCCGCGGCGATCGGGTTCACTGTCGGCCGGCTGCTCGGCCGGGAGTTCGTGGCCGAACGGGTCCGTGGTCGCCTGGCCCGCCTCGATGGCTGGTTCGCCCGGCAGAGCGTGTTCGGTGTGGTCACCGTGCGGCTGCTGCCCATCGCCGGCTTCGGGCTGGTCAGCTACGGCTACGGCACGACCGGCGCGCGCGTGCTGCCGTTCCTGGCCGGCAGCGTGATCGCCTCCGCGCCGACCGCCGTCGGCTACGCGGCGATCGGCTCGGCGGTCAGCTCCCCCGGCCACATCAACTGGTATGCCGCCGCACCGGCCAGCCTCGGCCTGATCGCCAGCGTGGTGCTCATCCACCAGTGGTGGCGTGCCGAGCGCCGACGCCGTCGAATGCCGGTCTGACAGTGGCCGAGCCGACCGCCGGCCCGGCCGGGGAGCCGCTGTCCGGTGGGTTCGTCGCCGACGTGGTCCGGATCGGGGACACGGTACGACGTACCCCGCCCGCCAACCTGGACTTCGTCGGCGCGCTGCTGCGCCACCTGGCCGGGGTGGGCGCGGACCTCGCGCCCCGCCACCTGGGCGTCGACGCCCACGGTCGGCAGATGCTCAGCTATGTCGCGGGTCGGGTGCCGTGGCGGGACCGGGAGGATCCGGCGTTCTTCGCCGACGCCGCGCTGGTGCGGCTCGCCGAACTGATCCGGCGGCTGCACGACGCGTGTGCGGGCACCGGGTTGGCGGGCGGCGCCGAGACGGTGTGCCACCGCGACCTGTCGCCGAAGAACACTGTGTACCGGGACTCCCCCGCCGGGCCACTGCCGGTGGCCTTCCTCGACTGGGACCTGGCCGCCCCGGGCCGGCGGATCGAGGACGTCGCGTTCGCCGGCTGGCACTGGGCCGCGTTGGGCAAGGGCGCCGACCCGGTCGAGCTGGGTCGGCGCTGCCGGGTCCTCTGCGACGCCTACGACGCGGCGTCGATCGCGACCGCACCGGCCACGCTGGCACGGGCCGAGCTGGTGGGCGTGATGCTCGACCAGATCGAGAGCACCTGGCGGGGCATCGAGGCCGGCGCCGACCGCGACGAGCCGGGCATGCGCCGGCTGCGCGACCAGGGCGCGGTCGAAGGAATACGCCGTTGGCAGGACTGGCTGCGGTCCCACCACGAAGCCGTGGCGGCCGCGCTGGAGGCCTGACCGGCCGCTCCTGGGTCGATCATGGAGTTGTGGTGGGGGATCAAGCCCCTGCCACGGGGCGAACCAGGCACCACAACTCCATGATCGACGCCGGTGAGGGCTCGCGGCGTCAGGCGACGACGGAGACCATCCGGCCCTTCACCACGATGACCTTGCGGGGTTCCTTACCGGCCAGCGCTGCGGCCACCGCCTCCAGGGCAGCCGCGCGGACGGCCTCCTCGGCGGTGTCGGCGGGGACCTCGATGCGGCCACGGACCTTGCCGTTGACCTGCACCGGGTAGGTCACCGTGTCCGCCACCAGCAGCGCCGGGTCGGCGGTCGGGAAGTCCGCGTACGTCAGTGAGGTGTCGTGGCCCAGCTTGCGCCACAGCTCCTCGGCCAGGTGCGGGGCGAACGGCGCCACCATCAGCACCAGCGGCTCGGCCACCTCGCGGGGCGTCGCCGACAGCCCGGTCAGCCCGTTGGTCAACTGGATCAGCTTGGCGATCGCAGTGTTGAACCGGATGCCGTCCATGTCGCCGCGGACCCCGTCGATCACCGTGTGCAGCAACCGGCGGGTCGCCCCGTCGGCCGGGTCCTCGGTGACCCGCAGCGCTCCGGTCTGCTCGTCGACGACGGCCCGCCAGACCCGCTGCAGGAACCGGTACGAGCCGACCACCGCCCGGGTCTCCCAGGGGCGGGACACCTCCAGCGGGCCCATCGACATCTCGTACACCCGGAAGGTGTCCGCGCCGTACGCGGCGCACATGTCGTCCGGGGTCACCACGTTCTTCAGCGACTTGCCCATCTTGCCGTACTCGCGGTTGACCGTCAGGTCACCCAGGTAGTAGGCGCCGTCGCGCTCCATGACCTCCTCGGCCTGCACGTAACTGCCGCGCGAGTCGGTGTACGCGTACGCCTGGATCATGCCCTGGTTGAACAGCTTGCGGAACGGCTCGAACGACGACACGTGACCCAGGTCGTACAGCACCTTGTGCCAGAACCGCGCGTACAGCAGGTGCAGCACGGCGTGCTCGGCGCCGCCGACGTACAGGTCGGTGCCCCCGCAGTCGCCGTCGCCGCGCGGGCCCATCCAGTACTGCTCGTTCTCCGCGTCGACGAACCGGTCGCTGTTGGTCGGGTCCAGGTAGCGCAGCTCGTACCAGCAGGAGCCGGCCCACTGGGGCATCACGTTGGTCTCGCGGGTGTAGCGCTGCGGCCCGTCACCCAGATCCAGCTCGACCTCGACCCAGTCGCGCCGCCGCGACAGCGGCGTCTCCGGGTTGCTGTCGGCGTCGTCGGGGGCGAACGTCTTCGGCGAGAAGTCGTCCACCTCCGGCAGCTCCACCGGCAGCATCTCCTCCGGCAGGGCGATGGCCGCGCCGGTGGAGTCGTAGACGATCGGGAACGGCTCGCCCCAGTACCGCTGACGGGAGAACAGCCAGTCGCGCAGCCGGTAGGTCACCGCGCCGGTGCCGTGCCCGTTCGCCTCCAGCCAGGAGATGATCGCCGCCTTGGCGTCGGCGACCCCCAGGCCGTTCAGGTCCAGGCCGCGCTCGGGCGCGGCGCTGTTGATCGCCGGGCCGTCGCCGGTGTACGCCTTGCCGTCGAAGCCCTCCGCCGGCTGCACGGTGCGCACGATGGGCAGCTCGAAGACCTCGGCGAACGCCCAGTCCCGCTCGTCCTGAGCCGGCACCGCCATGATCGCGCCGGTGCCGTAGCCGGCCAGCACGTAGTCGGCGATGAAGATCGGGATCTGCCCGCCGGTGACCGGGTTGGTGGCGTACGCGCCGATGAAGACGCCGGTCTTCTCCTTGGTGTCGGACTGCCGCTCGACGTCGGTCTTGGCCGCCGCCGTCTTGCGGTACGCCTCGACGGCCACCCGGGGGCTGGCGTGCCCGCCGGTCCAGGCGTCCCTCGTCCCGTCCGGCCAGGCGGCCGGCACCAGCGCGTCGACCAACTCGTGCTCGGGCGCCAGCACCATGTAGGTGGCACCGAAGACGGTGTCCGGTCGGGTCGTGAACACCCGCACCGGCGCCTGCCCGGTGGGGAAGTCGATGTGCGCACCGGTGGAACGGCCGATCCAGTTGCGCTGCATCAGCTTGATCGGCTCGGGCCAGTCCAGGGTGTCCAGGTCGTCGATCAGGCGGTCGCCGTACGCGGTGATCCGCATCATCCACTGCTTCAGGTTGCGCTTGAAGACCGGGAAGTTGCCCCGCTCCGAGCGGCCGTCGGCGGTGACCTCCTCGTTGGCCAGCACGGTGCCCAGCCCCGGGCACCAGTTCACCGGGGCCTGCGAGACGTACGCCAGGCGGTGGTCGTCGACGACCTGGCGGCGCTCGGCGACGCTCAGCTCGGCCCACGCCCGGCCGTCCGGGGTGGACCGGTTGCCACCCTCGAACTCCGCGATCAGCTCCGCGATCGGGCGGGCCCGGCCGGCGTCACGGTCGTACCAGGAGTTGAAGATCTGCAGGAAGATCCACTGGGTCCAGCGGTAGAAGTCGGTGTCGATGGTGGCCACCGAGCGGCGCTCGTCGTGCGCCAGCCCCAGCCGGCGCAGCTGCGCCTTGTACCGCTCGATGTTCGCGACCGTCGTGGTGCGGGGGTGGGTGCCGGTCTGCACCGCGTACTGCTCGGCGGGCAGGCCGAACGCGTCGAAGCCCATCGCGTGCAGCACGTTGCGGCCGGCCATCCGCTGGTAGCGGGCGTAGCAGTCGGTGCCGATGTAGCCCAGCGGGTGGCCGACGTGCAGGCCGGCGCCGGACGGGTACGGGAACATGTCCAGCACGTACAGCTTTTCCGCGCCGGCGCGGGGGTGGGTCGGGTCGGCCAGCGGGCCGGTCGGGTTCGGTGCGTGGAAGGTGCCCTCGCGCGCCCAGATGTCCTGCCAACGAATCTCGATCTCGTCGGCCAGGGCCGCGGTGTACCGGAACGGGGGAATGTCGCCCGCCGGTGCGGCTGCCTCACTCATCGTCTCTCCTCGCTTCGCTTCGCTTCGTCTCGGCACCACCGGGCCGGGCCGGCGGCGGGCACAAAAAAGCCCCTCGCACAGGAGGGGCCGCCGTGCTGTCGCTGCGTTCAGCGCATCAGCACGGCCCGGTAAGAAGCAGGAAGACTCCGGCCATGTCCGGCAGTGTACCCCGCTGTGCGGCGTGACGACGTGCCGCCGCCGGGCAGGGCGCGCGGCGGTCACCCGGCCGCGGCGAACCGTGCGGTGTCGGAGGTGAAGCCCCAGCACTGCTGGGAGTTGAAAACCACGGCGTCCTTGCAGTACGCGGGGCTGGAGGTGGCGGTCGCGTCGGTCAGCAGCACTGCTGCGTAGTCCCGGAAGTACGCGTCCTCGACAGTGGTGCTGACGCACTGGTCGGTGTTGACCCCGCCGAACAGGAGGGTGCGAATGCCCTGGGCGCGCAGCACCTGGTCGAGGTGGGTGGCATGGAACCCGTTCATCCGGTACTTCTCCACCTGCACGTCCTCGGGACGCACCAACTCCCGCAACTCGTCGACCAGCGTCGCGCCCCACGATCCCTCGGTCAGCACCCGGCCGTGGTCCAACTGCTCCCCGATGCCGGCCTGGTCGAGACGGTGCTTGAACGACCAGAGCGTGGGGGCGCCGAGGTTACGCAGGTCAGGACGGTTGTACCAGTACACCCAGATCACCGGTACGCCGAGCTGGCGGGCGGCCTGCACCGCCCGTACCGCGCCGGGGATCGCCGCCCGGCAGGCCGTGTGGTCCAGCCCGGAGCGGTCGGTCCATCCACCCGGAGAGCAGAAGTCGTTCTGCAGGTCGAGCAGGACCAGGGCGGTCGCGTCCAGGTCCACCACGACAGGCAGCAACTCGGCCTCGATGCGGGCTCGCCGCCCTCCGGCGCCGGTCGCCACGTCGACGTGGTCGGCGTGCAGCCGCCACTGCGCCACGCCACCGGCGAGACGTACGCCTCCGTCGTCGGCCTGCCCGTAGATGTCGCGCTCCCGCCACACGGTGCTCTCCCCCGGTTACGTCGCCGCCGCCGACCGGTGGGCCACGCGGGCGGGGCACCGGATACCCGGGCTCGGACCGGTCACGCATCTCCCGAACGGCGAATATTCCGGTGCGTAACCGACGGACTACCTGCGGGGGTCGGCGATAACGACAAACATGGTTAGCCTGAGAGACCAGTGAGATTCCTGCGGCAGACGAGGCTCGACGTCGCGAACCCAACGGCGGGTCCAGGTGCTCTATACAGAGCTGCCGTCATGGCGACGAGGAGGAGGCCCGTGACACAACAGACCTGGGACGAGGTGGGCGGCCTACTGCCGCACGACGAGTTCCGCGCCGCCAGCGAGGCCATCGTGGCCAACATCGAGCAGGTCATCGAGGGTAAGACCGCCACCGTGCGGCTCGCCCTGGCCGTCCTGCTCGCCGAGGGTCACCTCCTGATCGAAGACGTGCCGGGTGTCGGCAAGACCAAGCTGGCCAAGGCCCTGGCGCGGTCCATCGACTGCACGGTGCGACGGATCCAGTTCACCCCCGACCTGCTGCCCAGCGACGTCACCGGGGTCAGCGTCTACAACCAGGAGACGCACGACTTCGAGTTCCGTCCCGGTGCCGTGTTCGCCAACCTGGTGGTCGGCGACGAGATCAACCGGGCCTCGCCGAAGACCCAGTCGGCGTTGCTGGAGTGCATGGAGGAACGGCAGGTCACCGTCGACGGTGTCACCTACCAGCTCCAGACCCCCTTCATGGTCATCGCCACCCAGAACCCGATCGAGATGGAGGGGACCTACCCGCTGCCCGAGGCGCAGCGCGACCGGTTCACCGCCCGTATCGCGATGGGCTACCCGGACTCCAACGCCGAGCTGGCCATGCTCGACGGGCACGGGGCCACCGACCCGCTGAACGAGCTGCGCTCGGTCTCCGACGCGGCCATCGTCCGACAGCTCATCGCCACCGTCCGACAGGTGCACGTCGCGGACGCGGTCAAGCAGTACGCGATCGACCTGGTCACCGCCACCCGCGAGGCACCTGACCTGCGGCTCGGCGCCTCCCCCCGGGCGACCCTGCAACTGCTGCGCACCGCCCGGGCGGTCGCCGCCCTGGAGGGTCGCGACTACGTGCTCCCCGACGACCTGCAGGCCCTGGCGGTGCCGGTGCTCGCGCACCGGATCATCCCGACGGCCGACGCGCAGCTCGCCCGACGCACCACCGACGCGATCGTCTCCGAGCTGGTGCACCGCCTGCCGTTGCCACACGACCGGCAGCGCAACCCGTACGACACCCGCCCCGGCACCGGCACCGGCAACGGCCGCGCGCCCTACGAGCCGCGGAGGCCATGACGTGCGTGCCGGGCTACGCGGGCTGACCACCCGCGGGCGCTCCTTCCTCGCCGCCGCCATCGCGGCGGCGATCTCGGCCGCCATCCTGGGCGAGAAGGACCTGCTCCGGGTGGCTGTGCTGTTGGCCATCCTGCCGTTGCTGGCCGCGGCCTACGTCGGGCGGAGCCGCTACAAGCTGGCCTGCAACCGTTCACTGGACCCCCACCGGGTTCCGGTCGGCGCCAACTCCCGGGTGGTGCTGCGCCTGCAGAACCTCTCCCGGCTGCCGACCGGCACCCTACTCCTGGAGGACCGGCTGCCCTACGCGCTGGGCAGCCGGCCCCGAGTGGTGTTGGAGCGGCTCGGCGCGCACCAGGCCACCTCCGTGGCGTACACCGTCCGTGCCGACGTTCGGGGTCGCTACGACGTGGGCCCGCTGGTGGTCCGGATGACCGACCCGTTCGGTCTCTGCGAGCTCACCAGGTCCTTCCCCAGCACCGACCACCTGACGGTCATCCCGCAGGTCACCGCACTGCCGTCGGTCCGGCTCCCCGGGGAGTACGCGGGCAGCGGCGACAGCCGGGCCCGCTCGGTGGCGGTGCACGGCGAGGACGACGCGGCGACCCGGGAATACCGGCGTGGCGACGACCTGCGCCGGGTGCACTGGAAGTCCACGGCACGCACCGGCGAGCTGATGGTGCGTCGCGAGGAGCAGCCGTGGGAGAGCCGGGCCACTGTCGTCCTGGACACCCGCGCGTACGGCCACCGCGGCGAGGGGCCGACGGCCAGTTTCGAGTGGTCCGTCTCCGCCGCCGCGAGCATCGCCGTCCACCTGCGCCAGGCCGGCTACAAGTTGCGCCTGGTCACCGGCTCGGGGGCGGATGTCGACGCCTCGGAGGCCGGCGGTGACGGGGCGCTGCTCGATCACCTCGCGGAGGTCCGACTGGATCAGCGCGCGGAGCTGACCGACCTCGTGCAACGGGTCCGCCAACGCGCCGACGGTGGTCTGATCATCGGGCTGTTCGGCACGGTGAGCGTGGCCGAGGCCGAGCTGCTGGCCGGCCTGCGGGGCAACGGCGCCACCTGCGTCGGCTTCCTGCTGAACAGCTCCACCTGGCTCAGCCTGCCGGAGAAGGCCCGTGCCGAGGCGGAACGCGCGCACGCCGCCGCCGTCCTCGCCATGCTGCAGAGCGGTTGGCGGGTGGTCGGTGTCGACCACGGCGGCCGACTGCCCGCGCTGTGGCCGCAGGCCGGCCGGGGCTCCCAGGGCTTCGCGCTTCGCGCCGCACTGGCCGAGACGGTGGCCGGCGGCGTGCGATGAACGGAAGGTTCCCCTCATGATCGCCAGTCGGAACATCGGCCTGGTGGCGGCCACGGCCACCCTGCTGGCCGCCGCGCCGCTGTCGGCCATCTTCCAGAGCTGGACGTGGCTCATCCAGTCCGTCATCGCTGTCGCCGTGGTGGCCGGGGTGGCCGCGTTGACCCGCCTCGCCCGGGCCCCCCTGTGGGGTCAGGTGCTGGGCATGCTGGCCGGCCTGCTCCTTGCCCTGACCTGGTTGTTCCCCAGCGGCGCGGAGCTGCTCGCCGTCCTGCCCACGCCGGGCACGCTCGCGCACTTCAACGATCTGCTCGCCGGTTCCATGGAGGACATGCGCTCGTACGGCGTCGAGGTCCCCGACACCGACCCGCTGCTGTTCATCACCGTGCTCGGCGTCGGTGGGGTCGCCGTCCTGGTCGACGTACTGGCCGTCGGGTTGCGCCGACCCGCGCTGGCGGGGCTGCCGATGCTCGCCATCTACTCGGTGCCGGTCGCCGTCTACGTGGACAGCGTCCCCGCGGTGCCGTTCGTGGTGGGCGCCGCCGGTTACCTCTGGCTGCTGGTCACCGACAACGTGGACCGCGTACGCCGCTTCGGGCGCCGCTTCACCGGTGACGGCCGTGACGTCGACGTGTGGGAGGCCTCGCCGCTGGCGTCCGCCGGCCGCCGGCTCGCGGCGGTCGGGGTGGCTCTGGCGGTGATGCTGCCGCTGGCGGTGCCCGGCATGACCGGCGGGCTGCTCGACTCCCTCAGCCGGAGTTCGGGCAACGGCACCGGCAACGGCACCGGCTCGGGCGGCACATCGGGTCGGATCGACCTGTTCGCCTCGCTCGCCGGCCAGCTCAACCAGTCCCAGGTGGCCGATCTGGTCAAGGTCACCACGTCCGAACAGAACCCGTTCTACCTGCGCTACGCGGTCGCCGACGAGCTGCGCCCGGGTGGTTTTCAGGCGCGCAGCCCGAGCGGTCGGCCCGCGAACCGGGACCTGCCGGACCCGGCCAAACCGGCCGATCGGGGCGTGCAGCAGACCACCTACCGGGCGACCGTCGAGGTCACCAAGAGCCTGAGCATGGGGCTGATGCCGGTGTACGCCGAGCCGGTGCGCACCGAGGACCTCAACGGCAACTGGCTCTACGACCCCAACCAGCAGGTCGTCTTCTCCAACCGGGAAAACTCCCGGGGCCGCAAGTACTCCTTCGACTACGTCCGCTCGACATACACTCCGGCGGCGCTGCGGGCCGCGCAGCCGCTCGCGGCCGACGTCCCGGTACGCCGGCAGCTGACCGCCACCCCCGAGCGGGTGCCGGAGGTGGAAGAGCTGGTCAAGGGGCTGGTCCAGGGCAAGCGCACCGACTACGACCGGGTGCTGGCCATCTACCAGCACTTCTCGGCGGACAACGGGTTCAGCTACCGGTTGAGCACCGAGAGCGGCAGCAGCGGGCAGGACATCGTCAACTTCCTGACCAACAAGGTCGGCTACTGCCAGCAGTACGCCGCCGGGATGGCCTGGCTGGTCCGCGCGGCCGGGATCCCAGCCCGTGTGGCCTTCGGCTTCACCAACGGCAGCAAGCGCGACGGTGACACCTTCACGCTGACCAACCTCAACCTGCACGCCTGGACCGAGGTCTTCTTCAACGGCCTCGGTTGGGTGCCCTTCGACGCCACCCCGGCGTCCGGGGTGCCCGGTTCCACCCGGTCGGCCTGGGCACCGGACACCGACGCACCGGATCCGACCACCCCGGGCACGGGTGTCACGGACGCCCCGACGGGCCCCGAGGCCTCAGCTGGGCCGGCCGGCCCGGACAACGCCGACCGGGACACCGACGAGGGGCTTGCCCTCGGCGGAACGACGCCCGACGAACAGCCGCCGACCTGGCCCTGGTGGGCGGCCGGCATGCTGGCCCTGCTGCTGCTCCTGGCGGTGCCTGCTCTGCGCCGGGTCGCGCTGCGGCGCCGACGCGGTGGCCAGGCGGCGAGCGCCACGGTGGCCGCCACCACCGTCGCCGACGGCACCGAGCCGGGGACCCGCCTGGTCACGGTCGCCGCGGACGCCAACCGCGCCCGCGCGGACGCGCACGCCGCCTGGTCGGAGCTGCTCGACACCCTGGTGGACTTCCGGGTTCCGGTCGACCTCACCGAGACGCCGAGGGCGACCGCGGACCGGCTCATCCGGGACACCCTCAGCGACGACACCGCCGCCGTGGAGTCGGCGCGGCTGCTCGGCAAGGCGGAGGAACGGGCCCGCTACGCGCGGGATCCGCTGACCGGTGAGCGGTTGCTGCCGGCGCTGCGCACGGTCCGCGGGGCGCTCGCCGCACGGGCGGACCGACGGACCCGCATCCTCGCCGCCGTGTTGCCGCCATCGGTGCTGCTGCGGTGGAGGACCGGCATGGCGGACACGTCCGGCCGAATGGCGGCGCTGACCGGGCGGACCCGGTACCGGCTGCTGCGCTGGAACCCACGACGGCTGATGGCCGACCGGGCGGCGCGCTGAACAACGCAGGTCCAGGTGTGGGGCGGCGGTCAGGTGGACCGCCGCCCCACTCTGCATCAGTCGCCACCGCCCAGCGCCCCCGGCGCGGGTCACCCCGCCCCGCCACCCGCGTCGGTCCCCCGTCGCCCGTCGACCCGTGGGCCAACGAGCCAGCGAGCCATGATCAGTTGATGCTCAGGGAATGCGGAGCACGATCATGCGGAAAGGGGGGCCGCAAGGCTGCCGTGGGCTGGGTCAGCGTTTCCGGGAGAGCCGGCGCTCGCGCCCGGGGAGACACGAGAGAGACCGGCGGAAAGGGGACCGCCAGAAGGAAGACCGCGGGAAGGAAGACCACCGGCAAGGAAGCCGCCGGATAGGAGGCGGCACGCAGAGGGCGCGTGGATGCCACTGAGGTCGCCGGCGGGAATGCCCGGCGACCCACTCGTCGCGACGTACGGCCGCCTCAGCGGCGTACGTCCCGCCTCAGGGGCGGGACCGGCCTACCGGTGCCCCTCCGGACGCTGCCGCCACCTGTCCTCCATGCGGTCCAGGAGTGACGACTTGCGACCGGATCGGCCACCGCGGGGGCGACGACGACTCGTCGTGCCGCCCACCACGTGCAGGTCAGGTGATTGTGCCCGCCGGTGCGACTGGTACGCGAACGCGGCCGACGCCAGCATGACGACGAAGCCCGCCACCGCCAGCGGTGGAGTCTTGATCACCGCGCCATAGACCAGTAGAGCCAAGCCAGCGATGATGACGCCGGCGGCGACGAGCAGGCGACGCCGCGCATGGAAGCGCGGATCGCTGGCGCGCACGGCCGAGGCGAATTTGGGGTCCTCGGCAAGCGACTGCTCGATCTGCTCGAACAGCCGCTGCTCGTGCTCCGAGAGCGGCACGGCACTCCTCCCCGGTCACGTTGGTCGGGCCCATTCGGGCCGACAGACCGTGGCAGCCATCCGGCTGCTTACCCGCAAGTCTACGAGGGGGCTCGCGCGTCGGAAAGCGGGACGACCTACGGGTGGGGTGGATTTTCGTTTCGACGGCTGTCACGGTCGCCCATCAGACTGGCCGGACCTATGACGGACCGCCCGAAACGGGCAGCAGCGGCGTCCACGGCAGCTTCCGCTTCGCGCCAACCATGCTCGGGCGCGCCGAGGGTGAGCTGCCGGGGAGCGCCCTGCGCCGGGGCGAGCCCTTCGACCCGGACACCGACGAGTCGGATCCGCTCGCCCGGGTCCAAAACGGTGTAGAGCGCCCAAACCGTGTCGAACATCTCGCGGGCGGTGTCGGTGGGCACGTCGAGGGTGCGGGAGCGGCTCACGGTGCGGAAGTCGGCCAGCCGGACCTTGAGGGCGACGGTGCGCCCAACCTGCCCGGAGCCTCGCAGCCGGACGCCGACCTTCGCGCTGAGCGCGAGCAGCGCGCGGCGGATCTCCAGTGGGTCGGCCACGTCGACGTCGAAGGTCACCTCGGCGCCGATCGACTTGTCGACGTGCTCCGGGCTGACCCCGCGCGGGTCCCGTCCCCAGGCCAGCTCGTGCAGGTGTGCCGCCGAGGCGGCGCCGACCGCACGGCGGATCATGCCCACCGGCGCCTCGGCGAGATCGCCGACGGTGGTCAGGCCGAGCCGGCGCAGCGACTCGGCGGCGCGCTCCCCCACCCCCCACAGCGCGTCCACCGGCAACGGGTGCAGGAAGTCGAGCACCTGCCCCGGGGGCACCACCAGCAGCCCGTCCGGCTTGGCCCGGGTGGAACCCAGCTTGGCCACGAACTTGCTCGGCGCCACCCCGACCGAGCAGGTCAGCGCCTGCTCGGTCGCGACCCGACGGCGGATCAGCCGGGCGATGGTGGCCGGGGAGCCGAAGAGCCGGCGGGCGCCGGTCACGTCGAGGAACGCCTCGTCGAGGGACAGCGGCTCGACCAGCGGGGTAACGTCGCGGAAGATCTGCATGACAGCCCGGGAGGCCTCGGTGTAGGCGGTGAAGTCAGGTGGCAGGTAGACGGCGTGCGGGCACCGGGCTCGGGCCTGACTGGTCGGCATCGCGCTGCGCACGCCGTACCGGCGGGCCTCGTAGCTGGCCGAACTGACCACCCCGCGTGGCCCGACGCCGCCGACGACCACCGGCCGGCCGCGCAGCTCGGGTCGGCGGCGCACCTCGACGGCGGCGAAGAACGCATCCATGTCGACGTGCAGGATCGGGCTGCCGGAGTCGTCGGCGTCCGGCCCGAAGCGCGGATCGTCGTCGCCCCGGGGCAACGACTGGCTGCGGCCCATCCCGGCAGGTTAACCCGAAGGTACGACACCACCAGCCACCGGCGGGCCGGACCGGTACGCCGGTCAGCCGCGGACGACCAGCAGGGGCACGGTCAGCTCGGCCGCGGTGTCCGACCCGTGGTACGCCACCAGCTTCGACGCCATCGGCCGCTCGGTGCGGCTGGCCATGACCGCGTACGTGTCGTTGCAGGTCACCACCACGTCGCCGATCCGCCCCAGGTGTTCCTCGGGCACCGGACCGAACCAGCCGGTGGCCACCACCTCGTCGCGGGTGCGTACCCGCGCCGCGTCGCCCAGCACCTCGGACCAGGCGGCCCGCACGTCGTCGACCGCGCCCTCCTCGACGTGCAGGTAGCGCACCCGGGCCTCACCGGCCACCACCCGCACCCCGGCGCGCAGCCGTGGGTCGGTGTCCAGGTCGAAGCGGTGGTCGGCGGGAATGTCGAGCTGGCCGTGATCGGCGGTCACCAGCAGTGCCGCGTCCGGCGGCAGGCCGTCGACCAACCGGGCGATCAGGGCGTCCACCTCGGTGGCGGCGACCCGCCAGGGTGCTGAGTCGACGCCGCTGAGGTGGCCGTGCCGGTCCAGGTCGGCGTGGTAGCCGGAGACCAGGGTCGGGCCCGGGCCGGCGGCCAGCGCGGCCAGCATGGCGGCGGCCACCGAGTCCCCACCGGCAGCGCCCCGGAAGTCGCCGCCCCGGTTGGCGGCGAGGGTCAGCCCACTGCCGCCGAACTCCGGCCGGCTCACCACTGTCACCGTCACACCGGCGGCGCGGGCCCGTTCCAGCTGGGTGGGCACCGGCTGCCAGTGCAGCGGCGACGGGTCCGCGGCCCAGTCGGTGTGGGTGAGCACCCGGTCGGTGCCGGGCACCCGCACGGTGAAGCCGAGCACCCCGTGCGCGCCCGGAGCGACGCCGGTGCCGAGCGTCACCAGGCTGGTCGGTGTGGTGGACGGGAAACCGGCGATGATCGGCCGGGCCACCGTGGCGGCGAGCCCGGCGAGGGTCGGCGCGTACGGGGCGGCGGTCGGCAGCTGGTACCAGCCGAGCCCGTCGACCAGCAGCACGGCGATCCGGCGTACCCCGGCCAACGCGGGGACGAGCCCGAGCGGGTCGGCCGAGCCGGGAACGCCCAGCACGGCGAGCGCGCTGGGCAGCACGTCGGCGAGACGGCCGCCGCCGTGGTGCGGCCCGAGGACCGTCAGCGGCGCGGCAGGTGGCGAGTCGCTCATGCCGGCCGGCGGGCGAAGAGGTGCAGTTGGGCGGCCAGGTCCCGGTACGGAGGTTGGGCGGCCAGCGCGCGTTCCAACTCGACCAGGGCGGCGGACTGCCCGTCGGCGACCGCGGCCGGCAGCAGGTCGGCGAGCACGCGTACCCCGTGGATCTCCTCGACCACGAGACCGGCGGCGCCGAGCAGCGCGGCGGCGCCCGGGGCGTCGTAGCGTCGGCGCAGCGTGTCCCGTGGTCCGGCGGTGCCGGCCGGGTCGGCGGCCAGCGCGGTCGCGACGTCGAGGTGGCCGTTCATCGCGCGGCCCAGCACGGCGGCGGCCCGCCCGGCCACGAGCACACTGGCCGCGCCGCCCGGGCGCAGCGCGGTGGCCAACGCGCTCACCACCGGTGCCGGGTCGTCGACCACCTCCAGCACGGAGTGGCAGAGGACGAGGTCGACGCCGGCCGGCTCGACCAGCCCGGCGAGGGCGTCGCCGTCGCCCTGCACGGCGGCGATCCGGTCGGCCACGCCGGCCTCGGCGGCCCGGCGGGTGAGCGCGGCGAGCGCGTCGGGGCTGGCGTCGACCACTGTGACGCGGTGCCCGGCGCGGGCCAGCGGAACGGCGAAACCGCCGGTGCCGCCGCCCACGTCCAGCACGGTCAGCTCGGCGTCGCCGCGCCGGTCCAGCTCGGCGCGGAGCACCGACCAGATCACGGCGGTACGGGGGGTCAGCGGCGGCCCGGCGAACCGGCCTCGGGTCTGCTCCACCCGGTCGAGCCTAGTCACCTGGTCCAGTCAGCCCTTGCGGCCGGTGGTGGCGATGCCCTCGACGAAGTGCCGCTGGGCCAGGAAGAACAGAATGATCATCGGAACGGTGGCCAGCACACTTCCGGCGAGCACGATCTCCCACTGCTGCTCGCCGCCATAGCCGAACCGGTCCAGCACGACCTTGAGCCCGCGCGGCAGAGTGTAGAGCTGCTCGTTGCGCAGGTAGATCAGCGGCTTGAGCAGGTCCGTCCAGCTGGCCTTGAACTCGAAGACGAAGGCGACCAGCAGCGCCGGTCGGATCAGCGGAAAGGCCATCTTCCAGAACAGCTGCGGGTAGCTGGCCCCGTCCACCCGGGCGGCCTCGAAGTATTCACGGGGCAGGGCGAGCAGGAACTGTCGCAGCAGGAAGATGTAGAACGCCGAGCCGAACAGGTTGCCCGCCCAGAGCGGCACCTGGGTGTCGGTCAGCCCGAGGTCCGACCAGATGAGGTACGTCGGGATCATGGTGACCGCGAACGGCAGCATCATGGTCGCCAGGACCAGCCCGAAGAGCAGGTTGCGGCCGGGGAAGCGGAAGTAGGCGAAGCCGAAGGCCACCCAGGCGCTGGAGAGGGTCGCCGCGGCGGCGGCGGCCACACCGACCACCACGCTGTTGAAGAACCAGGTCACCAGTGGCACGGCCCGCCAGGCCTCGGCGTAGTTCTCCGGAGCGAACGGGACCGGCAGGAAGCCGGGGGCGAAGACGTACTCCCGGGGGCGAAGCGAGGCGCTGACCAGCCAGACGAACGGCAGCATGAAGATCACCGCGGCGCCCACCAGCGCCACCACGAAGAGCACCCGCTGCCAGGGTGACCGACGGCCCTCACCGGCCGCCGACCGGGGCGCCGCCGGCCGGACCGGCGAGATGCCGGACACCGGCGACGCGGCGCCCCGCTCGACGGCGGTGGTCACGACTCGGCCCCAGCTGCCGGATCCTCCTCCGCCCGGGACCGCCGAACGTTGGCGACGGGACCGTCGGTGAGCTGGTACTCGCGCGGCTCAAGCTGCTCGGGCACCCAGCCAGCGGTCAGCCGGGTGCGTCGCGCGTTGGCCACGCCGTTGTGGCCGATCATCGAAGTCACTTGTCTTCTCCCTCGTAGTACACGAACCGGTTGCTGAGTTTCACCTGTATCAAGGTGATGATCAAGATGATCACGAAAAGCAGCCACGCCATCGCTGACGCGAAGCCCATGTGCAGGAACTGGAACGCCTCCTGGAACAGGTGGATGACGTAGAAGGTGGCGGCGTCGCTGTTGAACGAGTTCTGCGTCTCCCGGTTGCCGAAGTACATCGTGTAGACCTCGGTGAACATCTGCAGCGACGCGATCGTGTTGACGATCAGCGTGAAGAACAGCGCACCCGAGATCATCGGCAGGGTGACCGACCGGAACCGGGCCCACGGGCCGGCGCCGTCGATGGCAGCCGCCTCGTACAGGTCACGGGGCACGTTCTGCAACGCGGCCAGATAGATGATCACTGTGGAGCCGAGGCTCCACAGGCTCATCAGGACGATGCCGGGCATCACCCAGCCCGGGTCGGTGGTCCAGCTCGGACCGTCGATGCCGACCAGGCCGAGCGCCCGGTTGATCAGGCCGTCCTGGGTGTTGAGCAGCAGCAGGAACAGGATGCCGACCGCCACCGCCGGGGTCATCACCGGCAGGTAGAAGACGGTACGGAAGAAGCCCTGCAACCGGCCGACCCGCTTGAGCAGCAGCGCCAGGCCCAGCGAGATGAGCATAACCAGCGGCACGTGCAGCGCCGTGTAGTAGACGGTGTTGCCCAGGCTGCGGGCCACCGCCGGGTCACTCATCAGCTGCCGGTAGTTGTCCAGCCCGGTGTACTCCGGCGGGTTGATCACGTCGTACTCGGTGAAGCTCAACCACAGGCTGGCGATCATCGGCCCCGCCGAGAAGACCAGGAACCCGACGATCCACGGCGCCAGGAAGAGGTACGCCCAGCGCGCCTCCCGCCGGGCCAGCGGCGTGCGACGGCGCCGGCCCGGAGCGGGAGTGGTGACGGTGGTCATCGCGGGGCTACTTCGCGGCCTTGTCCAGGGCTGCGGCGGCCTCCTGCTGGGCCCGCTGCAACGCCTGCGCGGGCTGCGCCTGGCCGGCGAGCACCCGGTTGACCGCGTCGTAGTACGCCTTGTCGAACTCCGCGCCGGCCGGAGAGGCGGGCATCGCGAACGCGGCGTCCTGCACCGAGCGGATGGTGGCCACGGCGTCATCGAAGCGCTTGTTGCCGGTCGGCTGGTACAGCTCGTCGAAGATCTTCTTGTCGGCGGTGGCATTGGCCGTGTAGAGGCCCGTGAACGGCTGGCCGGCGGCCTTGCGGGCGTCCACCCGGGCCTTCGCGGCGGCCACCCAGGTGTCGGTGGCGGTCATCTGCTTGACGAACGCGCACGCCGCGTCCGGGTTCTTCGCGCCCTTGGTGACGACCCAGGCCTGCCCGCCGGACTGGGTCAGCGGCTTGCCCTGCCGGTCCACGAACGGCTTGACCACCAACTCGGCGTTCGGGCTGTTCTTGGCGGCCTGGTTGAGGAACCACTCCTCCATCGGCCACGCCACGATCTGGTTCTTGGACAGCGGGTTCTGCGCACCGAAGAAGTCGAAGGTGTCCCGGAACGACTTGAATTTGCCCCAACCGCCCTGCTGCTGGATCAGGTTGACCCCGGTGGTCAGCGCCTCGACCACCCTGGGGTCGTCCAGCTTGGCCGTGCGGCCGTCGGCGGAAAGCATGTCGGCGCCGTTGGCCTTGGCCCACATCGGCAGGAACTCGGGAACCTTCGGGTCGATGCCGATCCGGGAGAGTCGACCGCCGGAGACGGCGGCCAGCTTGGCGTTGAGCTGGGGCAGCGCGGCCCAGTCGGCCAGGTTGACCTGGTCGGCGGTCAGCCCTGCCTGCTTGAGCAGCCCCTCGTTGAGGTAGACCACCCGGACGGTGGAAAACTCGGGAATGCCGTAGACGGTGTCGTCGAGCGTGACCTGGGCGCGGGCAGCCGGCCGATATTGTTCCAGGCCGATGTCCTGCTTCTTGACGCAGTCGGTCAGCGGCTGGATCGACCCGCGCTTGGCGTACGTGCCGATCAGCTTGCGGTCCATGTAGACCAGATCCGGTGGGTTGCCCGAGGCGACCGCGGAGAGGAACTGCTGCTCGTCGAAGGCCCCCTCGGTGACCTTCAGCTCGACGCCGGGGTGGTCACGCTTGAAGGCGTCCACGCGGGTGATGGCGATCTCGTCGGAGAAACCGAAGCCCATGGTGCTGAGCGTGCCCTTGGCGGCGGTGCCGCCACCCGCGTCGCTGTCGCCGCCGACACCCCCGCAGCCACTGAGCACCAGAGTGAGCGCCCCGGCGAACACCGTCGCCCGCAGCATCCGTGACATGTGTCCCTCCCCGAGTCCACGCGGACCACACCGTTCGCGTGACCTGCACTTCTCCTCAGACGCGCGCCTCAAACGTGGGATCTGGGTAGCCGAACGGTCACCGGAAGTCACGGGAAGCGGGGCTGACCGGCGGCTCGATGGCGTCCAGTCGGTCGGCGACCAGGTTGGTCACCCCCTCGTGCCGCTGCAACCGCCCCCGGACCACCAGCGCGGCGCTGGTGCGGGCCACCCGCCGGTAGCGCTGCCACAACCCCGGCGAACAGGTGACGTTGAGCATCCCGGTCTCGTCCTCCAGGTTGAGGAAGGTGACCCCGCCCGCGGTCGCCGGACGTTGCCGGTGGGTGACGATGCCACCGACCCGGATCCGTTGGCCGGGCTCCACCCGGCCGAGCCGGGCGATCGGCACCGCGCCGAGCACGTCGAGCTGACCCCGGATGAACCGGGCGGGATGGCTCTCCGGCGACAGCCCGGTGGCCCACACGTCGGCGACCAGCCGGTCCACCGCCTCCATCCCGGGCAGCGTGGGCGCCGCCGCGCCGGTCACCGTGCCGGGTAGCCGTCCCGGCCGGTCCTGGGCGGCCGCGCCGGCGGCCCACAGCGCCTGCCGCCGGGTCAGCCCGAAACAGGCGAAGGCGTCCGCGGTGGCCAACGCCTCCAGCTGCGCGGCGGTGAGACCGACCCGCCGGGCCAGGTCAGGCATGTCCCGGTACGGCCCACCGGCGGCCCGTTCGGCCTCGATCCGCTCGGCCACGTCGGCGCCGAGGGTCCGTACGCTGGACAGGCCGAGCCGGACCGCCGGGCCGCCCAACCCCCAGGCGTGCGGCGGCTCCCCCGGCCCGCTGCCCCACCGGGTGTCCGGGGTGGACTCCAGCACCGCCAACGCCGCACTGGCGTTGATGTCCGGGCGACGAACCTCCACCCCGTGCCGACGGGCGTCGTCGACCAGGGTCTGTGGGGAGTAGAAACCCATCGGCTGGGCGTTGAGCAGCGCGGCCAGGAACGGCGCCGGGTGGTAACGCTTGAGCCAGGAGCTGGCGTAGACCAGGTAGGCGAAGCTCATCGCGTGGCTCTCCGGGAAGCCGTAGCTGGCGAACGCGGTGAGCTTGCGATAGACGTCCTCGGCCAACTCACCGGTGATGCCCCGCTCGGCCATCCCGGCGTAGAGCCGGTCGGCGATACGGGTCATCCGCTCGACCGACCGTTTGGCGCCCATCGCCCGGCGCAGCTGGTCGGCCTCTGCCGCGTCGAAGCCGGCCAGGTCGATGGCGAGCTGCATCAACTGCTCCTGGAACAGCGGCACACCCAGGGTCTTCTCCAGGGCGTTGCGCATCAGCGGGTGCGCGAAGGTCACCGGCTCCTGGCCGTTCTTGCGCCGGATGAACGGGTGCACCGAACCGCCCTGGATCGGGCCGGGCCGGATCAACGCCACCTCGACCACCAGGTCGTAGAACTCGCGGGGCTTGAGCCGGGGCAGGGTAGCCATCTGGGCGCGGCTCTCCACCTGGAACACCCCGACCGAGTCGGCCCGGCAGAGCATGTCGTAGACCTCCGGGTCGTCCAGCGTCATGTCACCCAGGTCGAGGCTCTGGCCGATCATGTCGTAGCCGTAGTGCAGGGCGGAGAGCATGCCCAGCCCGAGCAGGTCGAACTTGACCAGGCCGACCGCCGCACAGTCGTCCTTGTCCCACTGCAGGACGCTGCGCCCGGGCATCCGCCCCCACTCCACCGGGCAGACCTCGATCACCGGCCGGTCGCAGATCACCATGCCGCCGGAGTGGATGCCCAGGTGCCGTGGGAACGTCTGCAACTCGTTGGCGTACTCCACCACCTGCTCCGGGATGTTCTCCACGTCGACAGTGGCGACCGAGCCCCACCTGTCGATCTGCTTGCTCCAGGCGTCCTGCTGCCCCGGCGAATAGCCGAACGCCTTGGCCACGTCGCGCACCGCCGACCGGGGCCGGTAGGAGATGACGTTGGCCACCTGGGCGGCGTGCTCCCGGCCGTAGCGGGTGTAGACGTGCTGGATCACCTCCTCCCGACGGTCGGACTCGATGTCCACGTCGATGTCCGGTGGGCCGTCGCGTTCCGGGGCGAGGAACCGCTCGAAGAGCAGCCGGTGCCGGACCGCGTCCACATTGGTGATCCGCAACGCGTAGCAGACCGCCGAGTTGGCCGCCGAACCCCGGCCCTGGCAGTAGATGTCCTGCTCACGACAGAACGTGACGATGTCGTAGACCACCAGGAAGTAGCCGGGGAAGCCCAACTCCTCGATCATGTTCAACTCATGGTCGAGTTGCGCGTACGCCGTCGGGTGCGCCTGCGGCGGCCCGTAGCGCTCGTGCGCCCCGTCGGCGGTCAGCTTCCGCAGCCAGCTCATCTCCGTGTGCCCCGGTGGCACCGGGTACGCCGGCAACTGCGGCGCGACGAGCTGGAGGTCGAAGGCCAACTCGGCGCCGAACTCGGCGGCCCGCGCCACCGCACCCGGGTACGCGGCGAACCGGGCCGCCATCTCCGCGCCGCTGCGCAGGTGGGCGGTGGCCGCCGCGGGCAGCCAGCCGTCGATCTCGTCCAGGCTGCGTCGGGCCCGGACGGCGGCGACGGTGGTGGCCAGCCGACGCCGGCCAGGCGTGGCGTAGTGCACGTTGTTGCTGGCCACCGTCGGCAGCCCGGCTGCGGCGGCCAGGTCGGCGAGCGCGTCGTTGCGGTCGGCGTCGACAGGATGGCCGTGGTCGGTCAGCTCCACCGCCACCGTCTCCGCACCGAAGAGCGCGGTCAGCCGGTCCAGCTCGCGGGCCGCCGCATCCACCCCCTCGGTGAGCAGCGCGCCCGGCACGTGCCCCTTGCGGCAGCCGGTCAGCACCAGCACGTGATCGCGTAGCTCGGCGGCGACCTCCTCCAACTCTCCGTAGACCGGGCGGCCCTTCTCCCCGCCGCGCAGTTGGGCGCGGGCGATGGTGGTGGCCAGCCGGGCGTACCCCTCATGGCCGTGCGCGAGCACCAGCAGGTGCGCGCCGTGCGGGTCGGGTTCGCCGTTCTGCGGGCCGGGCAGCCCGAGGGACAGCTCCGCGCCGAAGATGGTCGGCAGGCCCAGCGTGCGGGCCGCCTCGGCGAAGCGGACCACCCCGTAGAAGCCGTCGTGGTCGGTGACGGCGAGCGCGGTGAGCCCCAGCCGGGCCGCCTCCTCGGCCAGCTCCTCGGGATGGCTGGCACCGTCGAGGAAGCTGAAGTTGGTGTGCGCGTGCAGCTCCGCGTAGGGCACCACCCCGTCGGGGCGGGTCAGCTCCGGTGGCTGGTACCGCTCACGGTGGCGGCTCCAGGCCGGGGAGTCTCCCCCGTCGGCGTCCACGGCGAGCGGGTCCACCACGTGCAGGTGCCGCTCGTCGCGCGACCGCCCGCCGCCGGAACCGCCCGACCCGCCGTCGCCCCGCCCGGAGCTGCCACTGCCCCGCCCGGAGAGCACCCGTTCCAGCTCCGACCAGGGCATCTTCGGGTTGTGGAAGCTCATTCCCGCACCCTCGCCCTGATCGACTCGACCTCCGGGAAGTCGGGCTGTCCGGGTCGGCGGGACACCCCGACTTTCGGAATACCGAGTCGATCAAGCCCTGCTGGACGCTCAGTCATAGATCGCCTCCACCAACCACTGCCCGCCCTCGACGGCGAGCAGCAGGGCGGTGCCGTCGGCCAGGCAGACCTGGAACCGTGCCCGCCGCCGAGCCTCGGCCGGAGCCCACCACCGCTCGTCCACCGGCCACGGACCGACCCAGCCGACGATCTCCGCCGGCCGGCCGGTGCCGACCACCAGCCGGGCGGGCGGAGCGCTCACCGCCAGCCGCGCGCTGATCACCACCGCCTCACCAGCGGCGTCGTGCACGGTCGCGGCGAGCGGGCTGGGCAGCACCACAGCCGGCGCGGGCGCCGGCAGCCGGCCGGGCCACGGTGGAACCCCGCCGGCACTGTGGTCGGCAGGCCGACCGGCACTGACGGCCCGGCCGCCGCCACTGGCGATCGACTCGCCGGACAGCGGTGCCCGGCCGGGACGCGTGATCGGCGCGCCAGGCAACGGCGCCGGACCGGGACGTGCGATCGGCTCGTCGGACAGCAGTGCCGGGCCGGGACGCGCGATCGGCGCGCCAGGCAACGGCGCCGGACCGGGACGCGTGGGGAGGCGTTCGTCGCCCCACGGCACCAGTCGCACCTGGTCGGCCGGGGAGCGACCACCGCCGAGCACCGCGGTGACCACCGCTTCCGGGCCGAGGATGCCCTGCACCCGGCTCAGCGCCCGGTGCGCCCGTTCCCGCTCCTCGCCGGTCTCCCCCCACAGGCCGGCCTGCAGACCGGCCTGGGCGATCACCCCGTCCGGGATCAGTCGCAGCCGGATGATGCCGGCCGTCGGTCGGGCCGGTCGGGCGCCGGTGCGGCCACTGCTGCCGGAGAGCCACCCGTCGAGCTGCCAGCGCACCCGGTCGGCGATGGCCGCGGCGGTGAGCAGGCCGTCGTGCCGCCACACCCGGTGCAGCTCCTGCCCGTGCTCGGTGACCGCCTCGATGCCGAGCCGGGTGCAGGCCAGCCCGTGCCCGGCCAGCCGCTCATGCAACTGCTCAGCCAACGCCCGGGCCACGAACGCGGCCACGTCGACCCGATCGATCGGCTCGTCCTGCTCGGCGGTCACCGTCAGGTCGGCCGGCGGCTGCCGGACGGCGAGTGGGCGGTGGTCCCGCCCGGCGGCCAGCCGATGGGCCAGCGCACCGTCGAACCCGAACCGGGCCAGCACGTCGCCAGCCGGCAGCGCGGCGAAGTCGCCGAGACTGCGCACACCGAGCCGCCGCAACAGGTCGGCCAGCGCCGAGCGGCCGAGCGCCTCGACCGGCAACCCGGCCAGGAACTCCGGTGTCCCGCCCGGTGGCACCACCCGACCGGAGCGAGCGGCCAACCCAGCCGCGAACACCCCGTCGGCGATGCCGACCTGGCTCTCCACCAGGCACGACTGGGCGACGTGCTCAATGATCCGCTCGGCGGCCGCCTCCTCGCCACCGAGGTAACGGCTGGGCCCGCGGGCGGCCACCGCGCAGGCACCCGGACGGACCACCTCGACGCCGGCGACCAGCTCCTCCACCGCGGCGACCACCGGCTCGAATGCCCGGGCGTCCCGACCCGGGTCGTACTCCACGACGGTGAGCTGCGGGCAGCGACCCTGCGCCTCCCGTTTGCGCAGCCCTCGGCGCACCCCCTCGGCGCGGGCCCGCTCGGAGCAGGCGACCACCCGGTTGGCGTGCAGCACGGCGACCGGGCCGGTGGCCGGCACCCCGTCGACGATCTCGGCGGCGAGCACCGGCCAGTCCGGGCACCACAGCAGCAGGGTCCGTGCCGGCGTGCCGGTCACTCCCGACCGACCAGGGCGAGCGGCGCGGCCGGACGGCCCACTGTCGACGGCATCACACGCGGGATCACCCGGGTCAGCTCGTCGCCCGGCAGCCAGACCTTGATCTCCTTTGGTCGGGCAGCCGCCCCGCGCCCGCGCGCCGAGACGGTGACCTCCCGGCGGCGCAACCGCCCCCGGCCATGCCCGAGCCCTTCCCAGACTCCACGGACCACCTGCAACGTCACGTCCGCGCCGTCCCACCGGCCGTACGGGACGAGCACACTGCCGCGCTGCCGCGCCCGGGCGGCCAACCGGGTGGCTACCGAGGCGGAGACAGCGGCCGGCACGGTGGTGACCACGACGTCCACGCCGTCGATCAGCGCGGCGACCACTGTGGCCCACTCGGGGCCGGGATTCGGCACCAGGGCCAGCCGGTCCAGGGCGATGCCCAGCTCGGCGGCCGCGCCCGCACCGAATGTCGGCACACCGACCACGGCACACCACGAGCCGGCCCGGGAGGCCTCGGCGAGCAGAGCCAGCATCAGCGAGGTGCCACCGCTGCGCCGGGGCTGGCCGGCGGCAACCGCGATGGTGCTGCCCCGGCGCAGGCCTCGGTTGGGCAGCAGACCGGTCAGCTCGGGCACCACCGGCAGCACCCGGTGCCCGCCGGCCTGGTCGGGCGCGCTCGCCGGGCGCACCAGATCGGCCAGTGCGGCGGAACCGACCACCATGCGGCCCGCCATTGGACCAACTCCCCCGTCGTTGCTGTGGATCAGATCAGGACCGGCACGCCGTGCCACCGGCCGCCCGGCTCCCCCCGCGGGGCGGTCGGTGGCACGGCGGGATCAGGCGGCGAGGCCGTCCAGGGCCGGTTGGTGGGCAACGCCGAGTGCGGTCTCCACCACCGTGACGAACTGTTCGGCGGCACGGAGCAGATCGTCGGCCTCCCGGGCGCTGACCACCCGGGGGATGCCGGCCTCGGCGGCGGCGCGCTTGCTGGCGCCGGCGGCGAAGAACCGGGACCACTCGTCGAGCTCCGGAGCGACGGCGCAGAGGAGGACCCAGACGCTGGTGATCCGGTTGCGTCGGCTCGGCGCGGGTCGGGCACGCGCGGCGAGCAGGGCGGCCGCCGCGCGCAGCGCCGCCAGGTGGGCAGCCGCATAACGCAGACCGTCAGGTCGGGTCTGGCCGGCCTCGACCAGCCCACGCCGGGCCAACGTGAGCAGCTGGGCGGGGGTGCGGTGCGGCAGCACGTGCGCCGGCACCGTCGGTGCCTGAGCCGAGTTGGTCGGCATGGATGTCTCCTCCACATGGCCGAGGCGTCGCCCCGGCGCGCTGATGCCGCCGACGAGACGCCGAGGTCGAGTGGTGCGGAGGAAGACGCACCGGGTGTGGCCGGCCGGGTGTGGATGCTTCCCCACACCACACCCGGCCGGCGTACCGGCGGGTTCGTCGCCCGCCGCCCGGGGGTCGTGGGCGGCGAGCGACGATCCTGCCTGTCGGGACCAGGCTCGCGACTGCCCGGAAACCCAGGTGCGGCCCGCGGAGCCACACCGCCCGGAGCTGGCGCCGCGAAACGCCGCGCTCCGGCTGGTTGGAACGGGCGTTCGAGGCAATCGAACACTCGTTCTAACTGCTCCTGACAGTACACCTCCCCTCCGACGAAAATGCAACGTGTGACGCGCCAGGCGTGCGTACCGAGCGCGGCGGCTCAGCTGGGGGTCGGATAGTCGGGCGGGGCCGGCGGCCGGGACGAGGAACGGGCCGGGGTCGCCCCACGCTGCCAGCGCATCACGTAGTCGCGTAGTCGCTCCGGCGAGATCGACGAGGAAGATCCGTAC
This sequence comes from Micromonospora sp. A202, assembly GCF_006715105.1. Lineage (NCBI taxonomy): Bacteria > Bacillati > Actinomycetota > Actinomycetes > Micromonosporales > Micromonosporaceae > Micromonospora > Micromonospora sp. A202. The sequence continues at coordinate 4,849,808 of NZ_VFMP01000001.1, forward strand.
AACATCAGGGATGTTGCTGCCTCCCGCGCGCCGGAGACAGCAACACCAGGGAAGTTGCGCGGATCTTGGCGCGAAGGTCGGTCACTCACCACGAACGGGACCTGTCGGGCTGGGTCCGATGGGACGGGATGGAACGTGGTCGGCTGAACCCGTCGCCGACTGACCGGGAAGAATGGCGACATGCAGCCACACCCGAACGTACGAGCGGTGCAGGACGCGCTCACCGCCGTCGGCGCGCTCGACGGCACCGGTGAGCCCAGCACGGTCCGTCTGCTTCCCGACGCGGTGCACACCGCCTCGGCGGCCGCCGAGGCGCTCGGCGTCGAGGTAGGCCAGGTCGCCAACTCACTGATCTTCGACGCGGACGACGCGCCGCTGCTCGTGCTCACCTCCGGCGCGCACCGGGTCGACACCGCCAGCCTGGCGGCGTCGCTCGGCGTCACCCGGCTGCGCCGCGCCACCCCGGAGTTCGTCCGGACACACACCGGGCAGCCGATCGGCGGTGTCGCCCCACTCGGGCACCCGCACCCGCTGCGCACCCTGGTGGACACGGCACTGACGGCGTACCCCGAGATCTGGGCCGCGGGTGGCGTACCGCAGGCGGTCTTCCCGACCACCTACACCGAGCTGCTGCGGGTCACCGCCGGCAGCCCGGCCGAGGTGGCGTGAACGCCGCACCGGAGCTCGTCACGCTGCACGTGTGGCGGACCTCCCGCGCCGCGCTGCCCCGGGCGCTGACCCGGATGGCGGTGGACCCACGCCGGTTGCGCTCCCTCCCGGGCGTTCGGTTCGGCAAGCTGCTGGGCACCGGGACCGGCACCGGATTCGGGCCGGGGGACGCCGACCTGACCCGGTGGGTGGCGCTGACCGTCTGGGACTCCCCCGCAGCGGCGGCCGGCTTCGACGACTCGGCGGTCGGGCGTGCCTGGGCGCGCATCGCCCACGCCTCCGCCCGGGTGGATCTGCGCCCACTGACCAGCCGAGGCGAGTGGTCCGGTCAGCGGCCGTTCGGTGACCCGCCGGGTGGCCGGGTCACCGGCCCGGTGCTGGCGCTGACCCGGGCTCGGCTGCGGGTCCGCCGGGCAGCCACCTTCTGGCGGGCGATCCCCCCGGTGGCCGCCGCCCTGCGCGACGCGCCCGGGCTGTTGGCCCGGTTCGGGGTCGGGGAGGCGCCCTTGGGTTGGCAGGGCACGGTGAGCGTGTGGCGCGACCCGACGGACCTGGTGGCGTTCGCGTACCGTCACCCGGAGCACCGGGCGGCGATCATGCGAACCCCCACCGAGGGCTGGTACGCCGAGGAGTTGTTCGCCCGGTTCGAGGTGCGCGACGTGGTCGGCGACCGGTCGGTGCTCGGATGGGTCGCCGACGGTGGCCCGGAAACAGTGAAGGGTGGACGGGCATGAGGTTGGTGCGCTGGACGCCGGACGATCTCGTCCGGCGGCTGGACGACGTGGTGACCGTCTATGGCGAGGCGATGGGATACCGCACCGACCTGCTGGAGGCCCGGCGCGGTTACATCGCCACCCACGTCCGCCGGCCGGGTTTCCGGGCGGTCGCCAGCCTGACCAGCGAGGGTCACCTCGCCGGCTTCGGTTACGGCTACCTGGGCGCCTCCGGTCAGTGGTGGCACGACCAGGTGCACCGGGCACTGGACGCCCCGACCCGCCAGCGCTGGCTCACCCACTGCTTCGAGGTGGTCGAGCTGCACGTCCGGCCGCCGGCGCAGGGGCACGGTCTGGGCGCCGGCCAACTGCGCGCGCTGCTCGGCATGGCCGAGGGTGACACCACGCTGCTGTCCACCCCGGAGGCCGACGAACAGACCTCACGGGCCTGGCGGTTGTACCGGCGCTTCGGTTTCGTCGACGTGCTGCGCAACTTCCACTTCCCCGGCGACGAGCGGCCGTTCGGCGTACTCGGTCGGGGCCTGCCCCTCGAACCACCGGCGTCATGACCCGACGGATCTCCTGGGCGCTGCTCGCCATCCTGGTGCTCGCCCAGATCTGCTACCCGCTCACCACCGGCGCCACCAGGGCCGGGCTCACCGTGGCCACCGTCGTGCTCGGGTGGCTGCTCTCGGTCGGCCACGCGCTGCTCAGCCGGGGCCCTCGGGTGGCGGCGGCGCTGGTCGCGGTGGCCACCGGCGGCGGGTTCGCGATCGAGGCGATCGGGGTGGCCACCGGGGTGCCGTTCGGCAGCTACGACTACTCCGGCGAGCTGGGCCCCAAACTGGCCGGAGTGCCGCTGATCATTCCGCTGGCCTGGACCTGGATGGCCTGGCCGGCCTGGCTGGCGGCGGTCCGGCTGACCGGCGGCAGCGCGTCGCGGGCCGGCGGCGGCAGCGCGACGGCCGGCGGCCGCACATCGGGGACCGGCCGCGGCGGGTCGGCGGCCGGGCTGTGGGTACGACGGATCGCGCTGGCCACCGTGGGGCTGGCCGCCTGGGACCTCTTCCTCGATCCGCAGATGGTGGCCGAGGGCTACTGGGTCTGGCGGGACGCCACCCCGGCGTTGCCCGGCCTGCCCGGCATCCCGGTCAGCAACTACCTGGGCTGGCTGCTCTTCGCGGTGCTGATGATGAGCGCGCTGCGCCCGCTGGCCGGGCCGGCGGCCGAGCACACCGACCGGCGGGACCACCCGATGGTCGCGCTCTACCTGTGGACGTACTTCTCCAGCATCCTGGCCCACGCCGTCTTCCTCGACCTGCCCGCCTCGGCGCTCTGGGGCGCCGCCGGCATGTCGGTGACAGCCGTACCGCTGGCGGTGATCCTGCTGCGTGCCCGGCGGGCTCGCGACACCCGCCGGGAGGACCACCAGCCGCACCGGCCCGGCGTCGACGCGACCCGATGACCGTCCTGCTCGCCCTGGTCATCGCCGTCACCGCGTTGACCGGGCACACCTGGCTCAACGCCACCCGCTGGCTGCGCAGGCCCACCGACCGGCCCGACGAGGTCGACGAGCGGGTCGCCGTGCTGCTGCCGCTGCGCGACGAGGCCAACCGGGTCACGCCCTGCCTGCGCGCCCTGCTCGCCCAACGCGGCGTAACCGGGCTGCGCGTCGTGGTCCTCGACGACGGGTCCACCGACGGCACCGCCGACGTGGTCCGCGCGGTGGCCGGCGACGACCCCCGGGTGACGCTTCTCACCGGGGTCGCCCCACCGCCGGGCTGGCTGGGCAAGCCGCACGCCTGCTGGCAACTGGCCACCCGGGCCGACCCGGACGCCACCGCGCTGGTCTTCGTCGACGCCGACGTGGTGCTCGCCCCGCACGCCGTGGCCGCGGCCGTCACCGAGCTGCGTGCCGCCCGCGCGACGCTGCTGTCGCCGTACCCCCGGATCGTGGTGGCGACGGCGGCCGACCGGCTGGTGCAGCCGCTGCTGCAGTGGCTCTGGCTGACCTTCCTGCCGCTGCGCGCGATGGAGCGCTCGTCGCGGCCGTCGCTGGCCGCGGCGGGCGGCCAGTTCCTGGTGCTGGACCGGGCCGGCTACACGGCCGCCGGCGGGCACGTCGCGGTCGCCGACAAGATCCTGGAGGACGTCGAGCTGGCCCGGGCGGTCAAGCGGTCCGGTGGGCGGATCGCCCTGGCCGACGGCTCCCGGCTGGCCACCTGCCGGATGTACGACGACTGGCCGCAGCTACGCGACGGGTACTCGAAGTCGCTCTGGGCGTCGTTCGGGCACCCGGGAGCGGCTGCGGCCGTGGTGGCGTCGCTGCTGCTGCTCTACACCGCACCGCCGCTGATCGCGCTGGCGGGTGTGGCGACCGGCGCGCCGGAGGTGGTCGCCTCGGGCCTGGCCGGCTATCTGCTCGGGGTGGCCGGGCGGGTGTTCACCGCCCGGGCGACGGGGGGCCGGTGGTGGCCCGACGCGCTCGCACACCCCGTGTCGGTCGTGGTCCTCGGTTGGCTGACCCTGCGGTCGTACCATCTGCGAAAGCGACGCCGCCTGACCTGGCGGGGTCGCCCGGTCAGCTAGGAGGACGCGGAATGGCGCGGATCGTGGTCGTCGGCGCCGGGGTGGGTGGCCTCGCCACCGCCGCCCGGCTGGCCGCCACCGGGCACCAGGTGACCGTCTTCGAACGGGCCGGCACGGTCGGCGGCAAGCTCGGCCGGTACACGCACGACACCCCGGCCGGGTCGTTCCACTTCGACACCGGGCCGAGCCTGCTCACCCTGCCCGAGGTCTTCCACGACCTGTTCGAGGCGACCGGGGCGAAGCTCGACGAATACCTGGACCTGGTTCCGCTGGACCCGATCGTCCGGCACGTCTTCCCCGGCGGCGGCCCGGCACTGGATTCGTGCGCCGACCCGGTGGAGTTCGCCACCCGGATCGGTGCCGCCTTCGGCGACCGGGCGGCAGCCGACTGGCAGCGGCTGTGGCGTCGGGCCGCGCGGGTGTGGAACGCCTCCTCGCGGGACATCCTGCGTCGTACCGTCGACTCCCCCCGTGACCTCGCGTCGCTGGCCTGGCGGGTCGGTGACCTGGCCGCCATCGCCCCGGGCCGCACCCTGCGTGGCCTGGGCCGCCGGCACCTGTCCGACCCGCGGCTGCGGATGATGCTGGACCGGTACGCCACCTACACCGGCGCCGACCCGCGGCGGGCGCCGGCGGCGCTGGTCGCGGTCCCGTACGCCGAGCTGGCATTCGGTGGCTGGTACCTGCGCGGTGGGCTGGGCACGCTCGCCGACGCGCTGCTCACCCGCTGCCTGGACCTCGGCGTGGTCGTGCAGACCGACGCCACGGTCACCCGGATCGACGCCACCGGTGGCCGGGTGCACGGGGTACGCCTCGCCGGTGTCAACGCGCCGGTGCCCGCCGACGTGGTGGTGGCCAACGTGGACGCTCTCACCGTCTACCGTGACCTGCTGCCGCACCCGCGTCGGCTGGCTGGGCTGACCGACCGCAGCCTCGCCGGCTTCGTGCTGCTGCTCGGCGTCTCCGGCAGCACCGGGCTGGCCCACCACAATGTCTTCTTCCCGCGCGACTATGACGCGGAGTTCGACGCGATCTTCGGCGACCCCGGGCGCGGCGTACGGGCCCGGCCGGCGGCCGACCCGACGGTGTTCGTCACAGTGGCCGATGACCCGATGGTCCGCCCGGCCGGACATGAGGCGTGGTTCGTGCTGGTCAACGCCCCTCGGCAGGGCACCGCGGCGGGCGCTGTCGACTGGCGACGGCCGGGGCTGGCCGACGCGTACGCCGATCGGGTCCTGGACGTGCTGGCGCGGCGCGGCATGGACGTGCGCGACCGGCTGCTGTTCCGCGAGGTCCGCACCCCGGCCGACCTGGACGCGGCGACCGGAGCGCCGGGTGGCTCGATCTACGGCACCGCCGGCGGGCTGCTCCGCCCCGCCAACCGGGGCCCGGCCAACGGGTTGTGGCTGGTGGGCGGCTCCACCCACCCGGGCGGCGGGTTGCCGATGGTGACCCTCTCCGCGCAGATCGTCGCCGACGAGATCGGCCCCGCCTGGTAGGCGCGGGGCCGCACGCTCCGGGGCTCAGTCGGCGTCGAGCAGCGCGCGGCGGATGGTGGAGAGCAGCTGCCCGAGGCCGAACCCGGCCAACAGCACCCACACCGCGGTCGCCATGGTGATGGTGCCGGCGGCCAGCTCCGGCTCGATCAGCCCGGCCAGCCCCGCGACCAGCAGCCCGGCCAGCGCCACCGAGACCCGGGTGGGACGCTCGCCCACGGTGACCGCGCCGATGTCGCGCATGCCGGCGGCGACCGCCCGGGCTCGGACGTACTCGTGCAGCCAGGACAGCGCGCCACCCGCGACGACCAGCGCGCCCGGCGCGCCGAGCAGCCAGAACGCCAGCAACCACGCCACCTCACCGAGCCGGTCGGCAACCGAGTCGTAGACGTAGCCGAGCCGGGTGGTGCGGCTGGTGGCGACCGCCACCGCACCGTCCACGCTGTCCGCCACGGCGGCGAAAAGCACGAACAACGCGCCCAGGAAGGGCCCGTTGCCCGGGCGGGTCACCAGCAACGGTACGCAGAAGCAGAGCAGCACCCCGGCCACTGTGACCGCGGTCGGGCTGACCCGCAGCCGGCCCAGCACATAGCCGACGTGGTACGCGAATCGCAGCCAGGCGCGGACCACCGGGGCCGCGACCCGAGGGTCGAACCCGCCGTGCAACCGCGCCCACGCCGTGGCGTACTGATCCCAGTTCAGCTGTGTGCCCACCACGGATCAACCGTCGTGCCGGGCATCAGGTGTCGCAGAAGCAACGTTCACACCCGCGCGCCGGCCTTCAGGTTCTGCCAGACCTCGCGCGTGGCCGTGGACCGGTTGAGGGTGATGAAGTGGATCCCGGGCACACCCTCGTCCAGCAGTCGACGGCACATCTCGCTGGCCTGCTCGACGCCGAGGCGGCGGACGGCCTCCGGGTCGTCGGCGACACGCTCGAAGCGGGCCGCCAGCGCCGGCGGGAAGGGCGCGCCGGACAGCTGCACGGACCGCTCGATGGTGCCGATCTGGGTCACCGGCATCACCCCGGCCAGGATCGGGGTGTCGCAGCCGGCGGCGGCCACCCGGTCACGCAGCCGCAGGTAGTCGTCGGCGTCGAAGAACATCTGCGTGATCGCGAACTCCGCGCCGGCACGGCACTTGCGGACGAACTGCGCGGTGTCGCTGGCCACGTCGGGCGAGCGGGGATGCTTGTACGGGAAGGCGGCCACGCCGACGCTGAAGTCGCCGGCATCGCGCACCAGGCGGACCAGGTCCTCGGCGTAGTCCACGCCCTCCGGGTGGCGGATCCACTCACCGCCCGGGTTGCCCGGCGGGTCCCCTCGGACCGCCAGCACGTTGCGCACTCCCACCCCGGCGAGCCGGCCGATCACGTGCCGCAGCTCGGCGACGGAGTGGTCGACAGCGGTCAGGTGGGCCATCGGCAGCAGTGTGGTGTCGGTGGCGATCCGTTCGGTCACCGCCACCGTGGTGTCCCGGGTCGACCCGCCCGCGCCGTACGTGATCGACACGAACGACGGGCGCAGTGACTCCAGCTCGCGGATGGCCTGCCAGAGCAGCCGCTCCCCGGCGTCGGTCTTGGGCGGGAAGAACTCGAACGAGAAGGTCGGCTGGCGCTCACGGATGAGCTCCCCGATCGCCGGTTGCGGATTGGGGAGGACCGAAGGAAGACCGAGCGCCACCACCCGACTCTAGCTGGCGACGCCACCGCGACCCAGGCGCTTCCCACCCGGTGACCCGTGCCGCCCCGCCCGTCCCGGTGCGGTGGACGCACGGGTGTCGTACCCCCGGGGTAGGAATGGGTGGCGTGGGAGGGGCGGCGGGGGCGGCTCCGGGGTTCCGCGCGGGGGTCAGCAACCGAGCGGTGACGCCGGTCCGGCCGGTCGGCCGGGCGGGTCGTCACCACACCGACGCCCGCCAGGAGGACCCGTGACCCCACCCGCAGCGCCGCGCCCCGCGCAGCTCGGGCCACTGCTGGCCCGCTGCCGGCTGGCCCGCGGCTGGAGCCAGCAGCGCGCCGCCGCCGAGTTGTGTGCCGCTTCCGGAGTGCCGACGCTGAGCCGGCATGAGGTGTCCCGCTGGGAACGACAACGCCGCGTGCCCGGCGGTTTCTGGCTCGGCTGGCTCGCCGTCGTCCTGGACGTGCCGCTGGTGACGCTCGCCGAGGCCGCCGCAGCCACCCGTCGGGCCGGCTCGACAGGAGCCGCCGGTCCGGGCCGCACCGCACGGGCCGGGGCGCCAGCGGCGGGGCGCACCGGTCCCGGCCGCACCGGCGGGACTACGCGTGGCGGGAGAGCGCGGGTCAGGACGACCCGCTAGCGTCGGGGAGTGACCCAAGCTGCTCCCGTGTCTCCCGTCGACCGCGCCGGCCTGCGCCAACGCGTCGACAAGGCCCTCACCGAATTCCTCGCCGGTCAACGGGGCCGGCTCGCCGCCGTGGATGACGCCCTCGCCCCGGTGGCCGAGGCGATCGAGGCTTTCGTGCTCGGCGGCGGCAAGCGGCTGCGTCCGGCATTCGCCTACTGGGGGTTCCGGGGCGCTGGCGGGGTGGACGGCGACCAGGTGGTCACCGCCCTGGCCGCGCTGGAGTTCGTCCAGGCCAGCGCCCTGATCCACGACGACCTGATGGACCGCTCCGACACTCGCCGCGGCGAGCCCGCGGTGCACCGGCGGTTCGCCGCGCGGCACCGGCAGTCCGGCTGGGGCGGCGACCCGGACGGCTTCGGCGACGCCGCGGCCCTCCTGCTCGGCGATCTCTGCCTGGTCTGGTCCGACGAGCTGCTGCACTCCTCAGGCCTGGATCTCCAGGCGTTGGCCCGGGCTCGGCCGGTCTTCGACGAGATGCGCACGGAGGTCACCGTCGGGCAGTACCTCGACGTGTTGACGCAGGCCACCGGGGACACCTCGGTGGAACGCGCCAGCAAGGTCGCCCGCTACAAGTCCGCGAAATACACGGTCGAGCGTCCGCTGCTGCTCGGCGCCGCGCTGGCTGACGCAACGGCCGACGTGCGGACGGCCTACTCGGCGTACGGGCTGCCGCTGGGCGAGGCGTTCCAGCTCCGCGACGACGTGCTGGGGGTCTTCGGTGACCCGGCGCTGACCGGTAAGCCGGCCGGGGACGACCTGCGGGAGGGCAAACGCACCTTCCTCGTGGCGGCGGCCGGGGAGGCAACCGACGACGCGGGCCGCGAGCTGCTGCTCAGCCGGCTCGGCGACCCGGAGCTGGACGAGCAGGGGGTGGCCCGGCTCCGCGAGCTGATCACGGCGAGCGGGGCTCTCGCCCGCGCAGAGCAGCGGATCGTCACGCTCACCGACGCCGCGCTGGCCGCCCTGACCGCCGTGGACCTCGACACCGAGGCCCGCCAAGCCCTGGTGGACCTGGCCATAGCCGCAACCCGCCGAGCCGACTAACCCACCCCGCCCCGCCCCTCTCCCCCGGCCTCCGGCCCCCTCTCCCACAGTCGATCATGAAGTTAGCGGCGTCCGCGACGGCGTGTCGCGCCGCTAACTTCATGATCGACGGGGTGGGTGGGGGCCCCGGGGGTGCGGGGTGGGGTGGGGGTGGGGTTAGAAGGCTTGGGCCTGGGCTCTGCGCTTTACCTCGCGGGCCTGGTCGCCCGACAGGGCGGCTGCGGCGGTGGCGCCGGGGAGGGTGTCGTCCGGCTCGTAGAGCCAGCGCAGGGCGGCCTCGTCGTCGTAGCCGTTGTCGGAGAGCAGGTTGAGCACGCCGGGCAGGTGCTTGAGCACTGTCTCGTTGGCCACCAGGTCCACCGGGATCCGGCGGACGCCGTCGCGGCGGACCGACAGCAACTCCCGGTCACGGATCATCTGGTGCACCTTGCTGATCGACACGTCGAGGCGCTCGGCGACGTCGGGCAGGGTCAGCCAACCGGCCGGGTCGGTGGGTCCGGCGAGCTCCGGGCCGGGGACGGCCTGGTCGGGTACGGGTTCGGTCACCCGACCACCCTGCCACGTCGTCGCCACGACGAGCCACCGGCACCCCGGACGACCGATCGGCGACCGGTCCCGTACGCGGCGCTGACCAGCGGGTGAGTGGCAGCGAGCGCGGCGGGAGGTTCCAGTTCGGCGTACGGCTGTAGCATCCTGTTCATCCTTCACCCCCTGGACACATAGACTCCCTGCCGATGGACACTCAGGTCGCCGACACGTTGCTGGGCTCGCTGATCGACGGGCGCTACCGCATTCGCGGTCGCGTGGCCCGTGGTGGCATGGCGACCGTGTACACCGCCACCGACGAGCGCCTCGAGCGCACCGTCGCTGTCAAGATCATTCACCCGACCCAGGCGCCGGAGGCCCGCGCCCGGATCGCCAACTTCGTGGCCCGGTTCACCGACGAGGCGAAGACCATCGCCCGGCTGACCCACCCGAACGTGGTGGCGGTCTACGACCAGGGCACCCACGCCGGTCTGCCGTACCTGGTGATGGAGTACGTCCGCGGTCGCACGCTGCGCGACGTGCTGGCCGAGCGTCGCCGGCTCAACCCGGACGAGGCGCTGGCCATCGTCGAGCAGATGCTCGCCGCGATCGCCGCCGCGCACCGGTCCGGTCTGGTGCACCGCGACGTCAAGCCGGAGAACGTGCTGGTCGCCGAGGCACCCACCGGCGGCGTCGCCAACCTGGTCGACAGCGTCGTCAAGGTGGCCGACTTCGGGCTGGCCCGCGCCGTCGAGGCGAGCGCCGACGATGAGCAGGGCAACCAGCTGATGGCCACCGTGGCGTACGTCGCCCCGGAGCTGGTCACCGAGGGCCGTGCCGATCCACGTACCGACGTCTACTCGGCCGGCATCGTGCTGTTCGAGATGCTCACCGGCCGCGTGCCCTACGACGGGGACCGCCCGGTGGACGTCGCCTGGCAGCACGTCGACCGGGACGTGCCGGCACCCTCGACGCTGGTGCCCGGCCTGCCGTCGGTCCTCGACGACCTGGTGCAGCGGGCGACTCGGCGCGATCCCGACGCGCGGCCCGCCGACGCCGGCGCGCTGCTGACCGAGGTGCAGGTCGCCCGGGATCGCCTGGGCGACGCCAACAGCCACACCGCCGTGCTCCGCCCGGTGAGCGGCGAGCCACTCTCTCAACCGACCATGGTGGTCGCGACGGTCCGCCCCTCCGACCGCCCGTCCTGGGCGCGGCTGCCCGAGGGTGCCAGCAGCCAGGGGCCGGGTCGACGTCGGGCCGCTCCGGAGCCCGCGGACAGCCTGGGGTCCCGACTCGCAGCGCTGCGCACCACCCTGATGGCGAGCCAACGCGGCCGGCTGGCCGTCGCGGCCGTGGTGGTGACGCTGGGCCTGGTGGCCGCGATCGGTGGCTGGTGGTTCGGTGTCGGTCGTTACACGGATGCCCCGCAGCTGGTGAGCTTGAGCAAGGCCGAGGCGCAGGCGCAGGCCGACCGTGCCGGGCTCACCCTGAAGTACGGTGAGCCGCGCTTCGACGAGCAGGCCCCGAAGGACAGCGTGCTGACGCAGAGCCCGGCGTCCGCCACCAAGATCGTCAAGGGTGGCGCGATCACCCTGACCCTCTCCCTCGGCCCGGAGCGTTTCCCCGTGCCGGACGTGATCGGCAAGGAGTTCGAGCTTGCCGAGGCGGACCTGGTCAACGTGAAGCTGGTGGTGGCCAAGGGAGCCTCCCGCTACGACGACAGCCTGCCGTCCGGGGTTGTGCTGGACACCTCCCCCAAGGTGGGCAGCGAGGTCAAACCCGGCGCGAAGATCACCCTCATTGTGAGCCGGGGCAGGGCGCCGGTGTCGGTGCCGAACCTGGTCGGAAAGAGCCTGACCGAGGCCCGGACCATTCTGGCCCAGCTCAACCTGGTGCTGGTGCCGACCTACAAGGACTCCGACAAGCCCAGGGACGAGATCCTCGGCCAGAGCCCCGCCGATGGCGCCGGCGTGGAAAAGGGCACCCAGGTCAAGCTGGACGTCAGCAAGGGCCCGCCGGCGATCGTCGTGCCCCGGGTGATCGACCTGCCGTGTCAGCAGGCCAAGCAGGCGTTGGAGAGCCAGGGCTTCCCGGTGACCGTCGTGGTCAACCCGAACGCCGTGGTCCGGATCCAGGTCCCGGGCGAGAATTCGCAGGTGCCGCCGGGCACCCCGGTCACCCTCACGTGCTTCTGATGCCGGCGGTCACCTCGCGTCCGGTGGGCGCGCACACTTCGACCTCCGGTGGGCTGGCCAAGGCCGCCCTGCCGTACGCCGACGCGACGGGCGCCCAGGTGGTGCAGGTCTACGTCTCCAACTCGCGGGGTTGGGCGCTGCCCAACGGTGACCCCGTGCAGGACGCCCTGTTCCGCGACGGCTGCGCCGAGCGGGGCATTCCGGCGTTCATCCACGCCTCGCTGCTGGTCAACCTCGGCTCGCCCACCCCGGCCACTGTCGAGAAGTCGGCACAGACGCTTGCGCACGCGTTGCGTAGGGGCGTGGCGATCGGTGCTCAGGCGGTGGTGTTCCACGCCGGCAGTTCGGTGGACGAGGGGTACGCCGAGGCGGCGATGCGACAGGTCCGCGAGGAGTTGCTGCCGCTGCTCGACTGGGCCGCCGAAGCCGGCGGGCCGATGCTGCTGGTCGAGCCGAGCGCGGGCGGTGGTCGATCACTGGCCTCCCGGGTGGAGCAGCTCGGGCCCTACCTGGACGCGGTGGACCGGCACCCCATGCTCGGGGTCTGCTTCGACACCTGCCACGCCTGGGCGGCCGGTCACGACCTGGCGGCCGAGGGCGGCATGACGGCGACCCTGGACACGCTGGTGGCCACGGTCGGTGCGGACCGGCTGCGGCTGGTCCACGCCAACGACTCGAAGGATCTGTGCGGCTCCACCCGGGACCGGCACGAGAACATCGGCAAGGGCACCATCGGCGAGCCCGCCTTCGCCGAGCTGATGACCCACCCCGCCACCGCCGGCGTCCCCTTCGTCGTGGAGACCCCGAGCGAGAAGCAGATCGGCCACGCCGCCGACATCACAACCCTGACCCGCCTGACCCCTGCCCCCTGATCTCCGCCCCACCCCTGGCCCCACCTCGGTGATCAAGAGGTTTGCGTCATCCGGAGGCCGGAATCTGACGCGAACCTCTTGATCACCAGGTCGTGGGAGGGCGCCGGCCGGAGGTCAGGACGCGGCGAGGATGCGGGGCAGGGCCGCGACCGCGCGGTCGACGGCCGCGTCGTCGAGGCCCAGGTGGGTGACCAGGCGGGCGGTGCGGGGGCCGAGCACCGAGATGAGTACGCCCTCGGCCCGCGCCGCGGCGGCCAGGGCCCGCGCGTCCAGGGTGTGCTTGGTGAGATCCAGTGCGACCAGGTTGGTGCGGACCGTGGTGGCCAGCACGCCGAACGGCGCGACCGCCTCGGCGAGCCGGGCCGCCTTCGCGTGGTCGTCGGCCAGCCGGTCGACGTGGTGCGCGAGCGCGTACCGGCCAGCCGCGGCGAGGATGCCGGCCTGACGCATGCCGCCGCCCATCCGCTTACGGATCATCCGAGCTCGCTCGATCTTGTCCGCGCTGCCCACCACCAGCGAGCCGACCGGCGCGCCGAGGCCCTTGGAGAGGCACACCGACAGCGTGTCGAACAGCCGGCCGTACTCGATCAGGGGCACCCCGTCCGCGACGTGCGCGTGCCAGATCCGAGCGCCGTCGCAGTGCAACGCGACACCCGCGTCGTCGGCGACCCCCCGCAGATCCCGCAGGGTGGCCAGCGGAATCACGCCGCCACCGCCCCGGTTGTGGGTCTGCTCGACGGCGATCGCGCGGGTGGGAACGGCGAAGTAGCCGTCCGGCCGGATCATCCCGGCCACCACCTCCGGGTCGATGTCCGCGCCCACCGCAGGCCAGGTCCGCGAGGAGATCCCGCCGTACGCGGCCGCTGCGCCAATCTCGTACGTGACCACGTGCGCGTCCGCGTCGCAGAGCAGCTCGTCGCCGGGCGACACCAGCAGTTGCAGGGCGATCTGGTTGGCCATCGACCCGCTCGGGGCGAACAGCGCCGCCTCGTGCCCGAACAACGCGGCGACCTCGGCCTCCAGCGCGTTGACGCTCGGATCCTCGCCGTAGACGTCGTCACCGACCTCGGCGGTGGCCATCGCCTCCCGCATGCCGGCGGTGGGCCGGGTCACCGTGTCGGAACGCAGGTCCACGAACAGATCAGCCATGATCATCCCTTCGGCTGCCGACTGCGGGGCTCGCAAGCTCACTCCTCGCGTCAGCCACTGTTGTCCTTTCGGCTGCCGACTGCGGGGCTCGCAAGCTCACTCCTCGCGTCAGCCACGGAGCATCTCCGCTACGAGGAACGCCAACTCCAACGACTGCTGGGTGTTCAGTCGCGGGTCGCAGGCGGTCTCGTACCGGTCGGGCAGGTCAAGGTCCTCGATGCCCTGGGCGCCGCCCAGGCACTCGGTGACGTCCTCACCGGTCAGCTCGACGTGCAGCCCACCGGGGTGGGTGTCCAGCCCCCGGTGCACCTCGAAGTAGCCGAGCACCTCGTCGACGATGCGGTCGAAGTGCCGGGTCTTGTAGCCGTTGGACGACTCGTGCGTGTTGCCGTGCATCGGGTCGCACTGCCAGACCACCTTGGCGCCGGCGGCGGTGACCTTGGCGACGATCGGCGGCAGCGCGTCGCGTACCCGGTGGTTGCCCATCCGGCTGATCAGGGTGAGCCGACCGGGGATGTTGTCCGGGTTGAGCTTCTCGCACAGCTCGATCGCCTCGTCCGGGGACGTGGTCGGGCCGAGCTTGACGCCGATCGGGTTGGCGATGCGGGAGATGAAGTCGATGTGCGCACCACTGATCTGCCGGGTGCGCTCGCCGATCCAGAGGAAGTGCCCGGACAGCCCGTACGCCCGACGGTCGGAGACCCGGGTGAGCGCCCGGTCGTACTCCAGGGCCAGAGCCTCGTGGGAGCAGTAGAGCGTGACCGTACGCAGGGCCTCGTCGTCGGTCATCCCGCAGGCCCGGATGAACGCCAGCGCCCGGTCGATCTCCCGAGCGATCGCCTCGTAGCGCTCCCCCGCCGGGGAGTTCTTCACGAAGCCCTTGTTCCAGTCGTGCACCGCGTGCAGGTCGGCGAGCCCACCGGCGAGGTACGCCCGGAGCATGTTCATCGCCGCCGCCGAGTTGGCGTACGCCCGGATCATGCGCTGCGGGTCGGCGACCCGCGCGGCCGGGTCGGCCTCCAGCGAATTGATCATGTCGCCGCGGTACGCGGGCAGGCCGCGCGCGTCGGTGGGCAGCGAGCGGGGCTTGGTGTACTGCCCGGCCACCCGGGCGACCTTGACCACCGGCAGGGACGCGCCGTAGGTGAGCACGATCGCCATCTGGAGCAGGGTGCGGGCGTTGGCCAGCAGGTGGCTCTCGGTGTTGTCGACGAACGTCTCGGCGCAGTCACCGCCCTGGAGCAGGAACGCCTTGCCCTCGCAGACCAGGGCGAGCTTCTGCCGGAGCTGGTCCACCTCATAGGGCGCGACGACCGACGGCACGGTGTCGAGGACCTTGCAGACCGCCGCGACGGCGGCCGGGTCGGACCACGGTGGGACCTGCTCGCGGGGCAGATCCCGCCATCGGTCCAGCCCGAGCGCGGCGTCCTCGGCGGAGTCGACGGTCGGTCGGCTGGTCTGCAGGCCCGGGCTGCTCACCGCGGGATGGCTCAGCTGATGCCACTCATGGCGCATGACAGAAAGCGTACGGCGACGGTCGGGGTGACCGGGCGGCGAGGGGGACGGTTCCGGCAGATGGGAGATCAGCCCGCCCGGCGCCGGTCAGGACGCGGGGGTGGGGGCGACGCCGGTCGGCGGCGCTTCGGCACCCGGCGGGCCGGTGGGCGCCTCTCCGGCGATACACCAGTCGCTGCCGTCGCGGGTCACGGTGAACACCAGCGGACGGGTGACGGTGCGCTTGCCGGCGGTGACCGAGACCGAGACGCTGACCTCCTGCCCGAGCGGACCGGACCGGATGTCCGTGATGGCCGCCTCCGGCACCTGGAAGTGGTCGGCGAAGTCACCGTTGGGCCCGGTGGCACCCAGGTCGAAGCCGTCGTGCAGGAGAGCACAGAGCTGGCTGCGGCCGGCGGCGACGTCCTTCGCGGTCATCGCGTCGAGGTACGCCTGCACGCGCTCACGGGAGCGGGCGGCGGCCTCCTCGGCGGGGGCCCGCGCGGGCTTGGGCGTGGGCTCGGCCTTGGTGTCGCCGCCGCCGATCCCGCAGCCGACCAGGGCGACCGGCAGCAGCACCAGCCCGGCGGCGGTTGCCGCCAGCCTGCGGTGGGTCGGGCGCATGACCACCTCCGTCGCCGGTGCCATCGAGATCGAGACGTGCCGAGCCGCGAGTCTGCCACATCGAGCTGGGTCAGCCCAATGACGGCGGCCCGGCCGACGCTGGGCGCCGGCCGGGCCGTGGTGTCACGGGCGGGGAGGGACGGTGCGGGCCCCTCCCCGCCGTGTGGGTGTTGCGCCGGCATCGGCTCAGCCGAGACCGCCCTTGATGGCGCCGATGAGCTCGCCGTTGCTGGTGTCACCGGAGAGCTCCCAGAAGAACGCGCCACCGAGGCCCTGGTTGTTCGCGTACGTCATCTTGCCGTTGATGGTCGACGGGGTGTCGTAGCTCCACCAGTTGCTGCCGCACTTGGCGTATGCGGTGCCGGCGATCGTGCCGGTGGTCGGGCAGGTGTTCTTGAGGACCTTGTAGTCCTCGATGCCCGCCTCGTAGGTGCCGGGTGCCGCCCCGGTGGCGCTGCCACCCGGTGCGGCCTGGGTGACCCCGGTCCAGCCGCGACCGTAGAAGCCGATGCCGAGCAGCAGCTTGTTGGCCGGGACGCCCTTGCTCTTGAGCTTCTGGATCGCCGCGTCAGAGTTGAAGCCCTGCTGCGGGATGCCGGTGTACGAGGTGAGCGGGGAGTGCGGTGCCGTCGGACCCTGCGCGGCGAACGCCCCGAAGTAGTCGTAGGTCATCGGCATCAGCCAGTTGAGGTTGCCGATGGCGCCGGCGTAGTCGGTGGCGTCGATCTTGCCGCCGTTGCTGCCGTCCGCGGTGATGGCGGCGGTGACCAGAGCGCTGGACCCGAACTTCGACCGCAGCGCGCTGATCACGTTCTTGAACGCGTTCGGTCCGCTGGTGTCACAGGTCAGACCGCAGGCGTTCGGGTACTCCCAGTCGACGTCGATGCCGTCGAAGACGTCCGCCCAGCGCGGGTCCTCGACCAGGTTGTGGCAGCTCTCGGCGAACGCGGCCGGGTTCTGTGCGGCCTGGGTGAAGCCGCCGGACCAGGTCCAGCCGCCGAACGACCAGATCACCTTGAGGTGCGGGTTCATCTGCTTGAGCTTGCGCAGCTGGTTGAAGCTGCCCCGCAGCGGCTGGTCCCAGGTGTCGGCGACGCCGTCCACGCTCTCCGCCGCCGTGTACGCCTTCTCGTAGTCGGCGTAGGTGTCGCCGATGGAACAGCGGCCACCGGTGGTGTTGCCGAAGGCGTACAGGATGTGGGTCAGCTTGGCGGCCGAGCCGCTGGTCTGGATGTTCTTGACGTGGTAGCCGCGGTTGTAGACGCCCCACTCGGCGAAGTAGCCGACGACCTTCTTGCCACCGGGAGGCGGCGTGGTCGGCGGCGGTGTGGTGGGCGGGGGCGTGGTGGGTGGCGTCGTGGTCGGCGGCGTGGTCGTGGGTGGCGTGGTGGTCGGCGGGGGCGTTCCGCCGCCGCACGCGGCACCGTTGATGGTGCAGTTCAGCGGCGCCTTGTAGGCGCCGGTGCCGTTGTAGCCCCAGCTGAACGAGGCACCGGGCGCGATGCCGCCGGCCCAGCTCTTCTTGACCGCGACGTAGTGGTTGCCGCTGCTGGTGACGTCGGCGTCCCAGGCGCTGCTGATGGTGGTGCCCGACGGTAGGTCGAACTCGATGCGCCAGGTGCTGATGGCGGCACTTGATCCGTTGGTGACAGTCACCCTCGTCTCGTGACCGGTCCCCCAGTCCTGTGCCCTGGTGAACGTGGTGGTGACCGTGCCGGCGCCGAAGGCAGTCGTCACCGGTACCGCAGCGACGGTCACGGCGACCACGGCACCGGCCCAGAGGGCCCGGCGGAGCGATCTTTTCATGAGGCGTCTCCCGAACTGTTAGGAAACTTTCCAAAAGCGATGGTGAGACGGTACTCACGGCGTCATCACTTCGTCAAGATGTGCATGTTTCGATTTCCTCTGGTGCATGGAGTGCACCCGTTGGGCCCGTCCCCCGGCCGCTCGGCGCCCGGCGCGTAACCTCGGCCCATGACCGTCTTCGACATCCCGATCGACGCCCTCAACGGTGGACCCGCCGACCTGGCCCGCTACCGCGGCAAGGCGTTGCTGGTCGTCAACGTGGCCTCCCGCTGCGGCCTCACCCCGCAGTACGCCGGCCTCCAGACGCTCGCGGACACCTACGCCGACCGTGGCCTGGTGGTGCTCGGCGTGCCGTGCAACCAGTTCGCCGGGCAGGAGCCGGGCAGCGCCGCCGAAATCAGCGACTTCTGCCAGGTCAATTACGGGGTGACCTTCCCGCTGACCGAGAAGGTCGACGTCAACGGGCCCGACCGGCACCCGCTCTACGCCGCGCTGGTGGACACCCCGGACGCCGACGGGCACACCGGTGACGTCCGGTGGAACTTCGAGAAGTTCCTGGTGGCCCCGGACGGCACGGTCGCCGCCCGCTTCGCCCCCACCGTCGAGCCCGGTGCCGACGAGCTGGGTGCCGCCATCGACAAGGTCCTCCCCGCCTGACGGCGGTGATCAAGAGGTTTGCGTCAACCCGGGGTCGGTTTCCGACGCAAACCTCTTGATCAACACCTGAGTGCGGCGCGACGGTCCAGGTCACCGGAGAGTGGCACGTCACCGGAGCGCCGGTCAGCGACGAGCGTGAGCAGTACGTTGTGCAGGACGGGCTCGCGGCGCAGCCAGGCACCCGCCGTGACGGCGAAGGTCGCGAGGTCCTCGACGAGACAGCGCATGCCCGGCAGTCTGCGCAGCCGATCGACACCGGGCAACCGGAATGCCTCGCGGGTGGACGGAGTTGGATCAAACATGACAACTGTGGGACTGATCGGCAGTGGCAACATCGGCGGCACCCTGGCCCGGCTGGCGGTGGACGCCGGCTACGACGTGGTGCTGAGCAACTCGCGGGGCCCCGAGACGCTGAAGGACCTCGTCGACGAGCTGGGCGAGCACGCCAGCGCCGGCACGGCACAGGACGCGGCTCAGGTCGGCGACCTGGTGGTGGTCACCGTGCCGCTGAAGGCGTACCGCGCCGTGCCCGTCGAGCCGCTGGCCGGCAAGGTCGTCATCGACACCAACAACTACTACCCGCAGCGCGACGGGAACTTCCCGGAGCTGGACTCCGGCGAGATCACCAGCAGCGAACTGCTCCAGCAGCACCTGCCGGAGGCCCGGGTGGTGAAGGTCTTTAACAACATCTTCTTCAAGCACCTGGCCGCGCTGCCCCGGCCGGCCGGCGCGGCCGACCGCAGCGCCCTCGCCATCGCCGGCGACGACGCCGCCGCGAAGGCCGAGGTGACGGCCTTCCTGGACCGGATCGGCTACGACACGGTGGACGCCGGATCGCTGGCCGAGGGGTGGCGCTTCCAGCCGGACACCCCGGCCTACGGAAGCATCTACTCCGCCGACCCGACCGACTGGGAGCACCCGGCCCCGAGCGACGCCGAGAAGCTGCGCGCCGCACTGGCCGCCGCGACCCGCTGAGCTACGCCGCCGCCCTCCCCGATCACCTACCGGGTGGTCGTACGGAGGGCGGCGGCGAGTTCCTCGTCGTAGCTGGCGATCGGCTGACCGTCCGAGGCGTACGCGACGAGCCGCCCCTGCGCCATGTTCGCCGAGCGGAACGAGAACGTCCGGCTACCCGGGTACGCGTCGAGCAGCGGGATGGCCCGGGGCGCCCCGCCGGGCGCGGAGAAATATTCCAGGCGTGTCACCTGCGGGGAGACCACGCCGTTGACCCGAACCTTGGTCTTCTCGGCGCGGGTGCCGAAGGTGACCGGCGCGTCGGTGCCGTAAGCGGCGCACTCGACCGGGCCACGGCACACGAAGAAGTATCGCGGGTTGGCCACGTCGTCGAGGGCGTACGCCTTGAAGGTGGGGTCCGCCCCGGCGGGCAGCGGCTGCACGGCGAAGAACGCGACCGCCACCGTGGCCGTGACACCCACCCGCAACCAGCCTCGCCCGCCGGCAGGCCGGCGAGCCGATCGGGTGGCGGCGACCGCGACACCGCCGAAGCCGACCAGGCACAGCAGGCACACCCCGATCGCGCGGGCGTTCTCGAAGAGGAACTGCACGCCCGGCCGTGCCGACACCGGGCTGAGGACCGCACCCAACGAGACGACCATCGCGGCGAGCAGCGCCACGCCGGCGGCGCGCTGGGCGACGCCGGACGCGCCGATCAGCAGCATCGCGGCGAGCACCGGCCACACCTGGTGGTGGGTCCAGGACACCGGGGACGCGGCGACGGTCGCGCAGCCGACCAGCACGGCAGCGTGCCCCGGCCGGCCCTCCACCGTCAACTGCCGGGCCCGCAGCAGCGCCGCCGCGCACATGAGCGCCGCCAGACCGGCCCAGAGCAGGGGCAGTGTCGCCTCGTCGACGCCGACGCGCAGCAACATCCCGTGCACTGACTGATTGCCCAGCGAGGCGAGGTTGCCGATCCGCGAGGTCTGCCGCACGGCCTCGGTCCAGTACGTCCAGCTCTCCCCCGGCAACACCACCGCAGCGAGTGCCGCGCAGGCCAGGAAGGTCGCCACCGCGCGCCCGGCGTCGCGATAGCGGCCCGTGGCGAGGAAGTAGACCACGAACAGCAGCGGCGTCAGCTTGATCGCCGCGGCGACCCCCACCAACATCCCGCGCAGCCGGGGCGGGACGACGCCCATCCCGTCGAGCAGGGCCATCAGCACGATGAAGATGCTGACCTGACCGAAGCGCAGATTGCTCTGCACCGGCGCGGACAGCATCAGCACCGTGGCGGCCACCGCCACCACGAGCGGTCGCCGGGACTGCCGGGTGGTCAGCGCGACACCGACAGCACCGGCGACGGCGACGACCGCCGCGCACGTCGCCACCAGCCAGATCCCCTGGAGTACGCCCTCACTCACGGCGGTGATCGGACCCAGCACGAGTGCCGCGAACGGCGGGTACGTGAATGGCCCACCGTTGGCCGCCTTGAACTCGTACAGCGGGCGACCGGCGTGCAGATCGGACAGTGCGCCGTAGTAGATGTGCAGGTCCGAGAGGCGGTCATCGCGGCGCAGCACGAGCGCGCAGGACACCAGCGCGACGACGACGAAGGCCGTCCACACCAGCGCCACCCGGCGATCCCGCATCGATCGAGGATAAGGGAGCACGCCCGTCCGCGGCGGCCCGTAATGACAGGCGCCGGCACGTCTGCCCGCGGAAGAACGGGCACGGCGTGACCGGCCGCGATTCCTAGCATCGAGGGATGGGAACGACGAGCACACCGGCGTACGACGCCCACGCGGACTGGTACGAGGGCTTCATGTCGGACGGGGGTGACTATCTCCGCCGGGTGCACGCCACAGTGGAGGACCTGCTCGGCCCAGGCGAGGGTGTCTGCCTCGACATCTGCTGCGGCACCGGTGCGCACGCGACCGTACCCGCCGGTCTGGGTTGGACGCCGATGGGCGTGGACCTGTCCGGAGGGCAGTTGCGGCACGCGAGCGGGCGGTTGCCGGTGACCCGGGGCGACGCGACCGCCCTGCCGTTCGTCAAGGCGTCGCTGCCAGCCGCAATGTGCGTGCTGGCCAGCACCGACATGCCCGACTACCCGGCCATGCTGCGCGAGGTCGCCCGCGTGCTGCGCCCCGGCGGTCGCTTCGTGCACGTGGGCGTGCACCCGTGCTTCGTGGGCGCGTTCGCCGACTGGGGTCGGCATCCGAGCGTCGTCGTCGACGAGCGATACGCCGACCGGTCGCGCAGCTTCGACAGTTGGAACACCAGCGGCGTCCGGATACGGCTCGGCGCCTGGCACCTCCCTCTGGCCGACCTGGTCAACGCGACAGTGGCAGCAGGTCTCCGGCTGCTCCGGGTCGCCGAGGCAGGCCCAGGAGGAGTCCCCGACCTGTTGGGCCTCCTCGCTGTCCGAGAGGGGTGACGACACGTCGCCCGCCCCGCGCGCCCACGTCGACGAGCCAAGATCCGCGCAGGTTCGGGGAAGTTGCTGCCTCAGCACGGAACGAGGCAGCAGTTTCGCCGAAGTTGCGCGGATCGTGCGAGGGGGTGCGGGGCGAGGGGGGTGCGGGCGGGGGCGGCGGCGGGACAGCGACGGGGACACGGCGAGAAACACCTCGTCGCAACTTGCGTTGCAGTCCCGCGCACGGGACCCTGTTCTCTGGGTTGCCGCCCGCTCACCGAAAGTGCTTCCGGAGGCGACATGTACACGCTCCGTACCCTTCCCCGCCGGCTGTTGGCCGGCTCCGGCGCGCTCCTGATCACCACCGCTCTCGCTGCCACCGGCGTCCCGGTTCCGGCCGGTGCCGCGACCGACACGGGCACCGTCGGCTACGTCCGGCTGGCCCACCTCTCCCCCGACACCCCGGCCGTCGACGTCTACCTGGCCGCGCCGGACTCCACGAAACCCCGGGTCTTCCCCGGGGTCGGCTACGGCGTGGTCTCCGACTACCTGGAACTCGCACCCGGGCGGTACGCGGTGGCGATGCGCGAGGCCGGCGCCCCCGCCAGCGATCCCCCGGTGCTCACCACCGAAGTCGCGGTGGCCAGCGGCGACGCGTACACGGTGGCCGGTGTCGGCCGACACGCGGACCTGGGGCTGCGGGTCCTCAACGACGACCTCAGCGCCCCCACGCAGGGCCGCGCCAAGGTGCGCGTCGTGCAGGCCTCCGTGCGTACCCCGGTGCTGGATGTGGCCGCCGCCGACGGGCCGATGATCGCCGACGGTGTGCAGTTCGCGACCACGACCGCATACCAGCAGGTCGACCCGGGCAGTTGGCGCCTGCGGCTGACGGGTGCCGGTGGGCCGAGCACCGACGCCGAGGTGCGGCTCGTCGGCGGGGCGGTCTACTCACTGCTGGTGCTCGACGCGAAGCAGGGCGGGCTGACCGCCGAGCTGCGGCGCGACGCCGAGGGCGGCACCGTCGTTCCCGCCGGCGGGGTGGACACCGGCGCTGGCGGCACCGCCAGGACCGGCCTCGGGGCGTACCCCCTGGTGGCCGGCGGGTTGGCCGCGGCGGCCGTCGCGGTGGTCCTGCTGATGTGGCGCCGGCGGCGGCGCACCACCTGGTGACCACCGGGCCCGACCCGTCGATCCGGCGGCACCGCGACCGCCGGGTGCCGCTGGTCGGGCTGGTCGCGGCCGGCGCGGCGGTCTGCCTGGCCGCCGGCACCGGGGTCGGGCTCGCCACCACCGGCCCGGCGCCCCCGGCCGCGACCTGGCACCCCGGCTGCACCGACGACTGCCCGTCGGTGGCCGCCGCGCCCACGGCACAGGGTCCACCCACGCGGGTACGCGTACCGCGCATCGGCGTCGACTCCACGCTCACGGTGCTGGGCCTCGACAGCAGCGGTGCACTGGTCCCGCCAACCGACTTCGACACCGCCGGCTGGTACGGCGGCGGCCCGGCCCCCGGCGACACCGGTCCCGCCGTACTCGCCGGCCACCTGGACTCGCGGCGCGGCCCGGCGGTCTTCGCCCGGCTCGACGAACTGCGGCCCGGCGACCGGGTCGACGTGTGGCGCGGCGGGCAACGGCTGTCGTTCCGGGTGACCGGGTCGATCCGTGCGCGCAAGGACCAGTTCCCGACCGCCGCGGTCTACGGGCCGACGCCCGGCGCGGAGCTGCGGCTGGTCACCTGCGGAGGTGACTTCGACCGGCGCAGCAGGCACTACCGGGACAACATCGTGGTTTTCGCGGTGACCGAAGCTTGATCGACTCGGGTTCAAGGAGATCGGGGTGTCCACCCCACCCGGACACCCCGACTTTCATTGATCCCGAGTCGATCAAGCATGAGGCTGGGCGGGGCGGGCTGGTGGGGTGGGTCAGAGGGGGCGGCGGCCGGCGAAGCCGCACTCGGCCCGGTGGTACCAGCGCACGTCGGAGTCGCCCTCCAGCCAGCACCAGAGCACGGCGCGGCCGGCGCGCTCGCCGGGGAAGTCGAGCAGCACCGGAGCGATGCCCTTGACCTGGATGTCGTGCTGGTGCAGCTCGTCGACGACGGCGTGCAGCCGGGCCTCCAGCCCCTTGACCTCGGCCAGCCCGCCGAGCGCGCTGACGCCGTGGTCGGCCAGGTCGGCGCGCAGCTCGGCCAGGTCGGCCCGGACCCGGATCAGCTCGTTGACGCGCGGCTGGAGGGTGGCCACCAGGTGCCGGGCCTGGGCAAGTGTGAACACCGCGCCAGTATGCGGCACGCCCGGCTTCCGGACGGGCCCGGAATGCTCAGTCGGCCTGTGCCGCCAGCTCGCGGGCACGATCGCGGGCAGCTTCCAGTGCGGCGAGCATCGCGGCGCGTACGCCGTGCTTCTCCAACTCGCGGATCGCGGAGATGGTGGTGCCGGCCGGTGAGGTGACCGCCTCGCGCAGCTTGACCGGGTGCTCGCCCGAGTCACGCAGCATCACCGCGGAACCGATCGCGGTCTGCACGATCAGCTCGTGGGCGACCTGCCGGGGCAGGCCGAGCAGGATGCCGGCGTCGATCATGGCCTCGACCAGGAGGTAGAAGTAGGCCGGGCCGGAGCCGGAGAGCGCGGTGACCGCGTCCTGCTGCGACTCGGGCACCCGGATCGTCTGGCCGAGGGGCTTGAACATCTCCTCGGCCAACGCCAGGTGTGCCCCGGTCGCGTACGCGCCGGCCGAGATCGCGGTCATCGCCTCGTCGACCAGGGCCGGGGTGTTGGTCATCACCCGGACCACCGGGGTGCCGTCGGGCAACCGGCGGTTGAAGAAGCTGGTGGGCAGGCCGGCGCAGAGCGAGATGACGAGCTTGTCGGCCGGCACCTTGGGGCCGATCTCGTCGAGCAGCGCGGCGGCGTCCTGGGGCTTCACCGAGACCGCCAGCACCGCTGCCTCGTCCACCGCCGTGAGGTTGTCCACGACCCGTACGCCGTAGCGGGCGGTCAGCTCCTCGGCGCGGGCCGGTCTGCGGGCGGTTGCCAGCAGCCGGTCCACCGGCCATCCCGAGCGCAGCAGCCCGGAGAGCATCAGCTCACCGATCTTGCCCGCGCCGATCACCGCGACCGTGTGCACCCCGGCTGACATCTCGGCCGTACCCCTCTCGCGTCGGGTCGCGGCACGGCGGACCCGCAGGTCTGCCGCGCCGCATCGGGTCGCGGCGCAACGGACCCGCAGGCCCGCCGCGCCGCCTACCGTCGATCAGCTGCCGAAGAACACCTCAGCCTCGGCGTACCGCTCCAGCGGCACGGTCTTCAGCTCGCGGGTGGCCTCCGCGAGGGGCACCCGGACGATGTCGGTGCTCTGCATCGCGACCATCTTGCCCCAGTCGCCGTCGTTGACCGCGTCGATGGCCTGCAGGCCCAGGCGGGTGGCGAGCACCCGGTCGAAGGCGGTCGGGGTGCCGCCGCGCTGGATGTGGCCCAGCACCACGGTGCGGGCCTCCTTGCCGGTCTTGGCCTCCAGCTGCTCAGCGAGCCACTGGCCGATGCCGCCGAGGCGGACGTGACCGAACGAGTCCAGTTCCTGGTTGGCGAGGACCATCTGGCCGTCCAGCGGCTGGGCGCCCTCGGCGACGACCACGATGGGGGCGTACTGGTGCTGGAAGCGCTTCTCGACGTAGCCGGCCACCTGCTCGACGTCGAACTGCCGCTCGGGCAGCAGGATCACGTTGGCGCCGCCGGCCAGACCGGCGTGCAGGGCGATCCAGCCGGCGTGCCGGCCCATCACCTCGACGACCAGGGTGCGGTGGTGGCTCTCCGCGGTGGTGTGCAGGCGGTCGATGGCCTCCATCGCGATGTTGACAGCGGTGTCGAAGCCGAAGGTGTAGTCGGTGGCGCCGAGGTCGTTGTCGATGGTCTTCGGCACGCCGACCACGTGCACGCCCAGCTCGTAGAGCTTGGTGGCCACGCCGAGGGTGTCCTCGCCGCCGATCGCGATGAGCGCGTCCACGCCCTGGGCGGCGAGGTTGTCCTTGATCCGCTCGACGCCGTTCTCGATCTTGAACGGGTTGGTCCGGGACGAGCCGAGGATGGTGCCGCCGCGGGGCAGGATGCCGCGGACGTCAGCGATGTCCAGGGGGCGGGACAGACCCTCCAGGGGGCCCTTCCAGCCGTCCCGGAAGCCCACGAACTCGTGACCGTACGTGGCGACACCCTTGCGGACCACCGCCCGGATGACCGCGTTGAGACCTGGGCAGTCGCCGCCGCCGGTGAGCACGCCGATACGCATGATCCGTCATCCTCCTGGAGCATCAGGTAAAGCCCGATATGCCCCAGGGTATGTGTCAGGTCAGACCATCGGCGCCGTTGCCGGCCCGGGGCGGGCCGTCACTGCGAACTGTAGTCGGCGTGCCGGTGCGACGACAGCGCGCCCCGGGGCGACGCGGCTCAGAAGGTCACCTCGTGGTTCTCCCCGGCGTTCGGCGGCTGACCGGTGACCGCCGCCTTCGCGTAGCCGAAGAGATTGACCACGGTGCTGCTCGGCGAGTCCCAGTACTCGGCCGAGCTGGCGTGCACCTTGATCAACGTGAGACCGGGGGTCTCCAGCTCGTCGGGAAACCACGCCTTGAGCAGCGGGTTCCACAGCTGCTCGGCCCGGGCCCGGTCGAACCCCTCGGTGGCGGTCCCGGAGATCGACACCCAGGCGTTGTGCTTCTGGTCGGAGAAGGCGATGTTGACCTCCGGGTTCACCCGGATCTGACGGATCTTGGCCGAGTCGGCGTCGGCGAAGAACCAGAGTTCGCCGTCGAACTCGGCCTCCTGGAGCCCCATCGGCCGGCTCACCTGTCGCCCGTCCAGGGCGATCGTGGTGAGCATGCAGATCCGTGCGGCCCGGGCCAGCTCGGTGACCCGGGCGCGGGCCTCGACGGCGTTGGTCGGCTCGTTGCTCATGGCACTCTCCTCCGCTTCGGTTCGACGAACCGATGCCCGGGACAGAACCGGTCAAACCTACGACGGTACGACCGGCGTTCAGCGGGTCGTCATCGCCCGCCAGCGGGCCAGATTGTGCCGGGCGTCGACGAGAGCGTCATGCCGGGCCGCGTCCGCCTCGGGCAGGGCCGGCCGACCACGGTCGTCCCAGAGCTGCCGCAACTCCTTGGTGTAGCGGGGGATCTCCCGGGGCAGCGCCGGCATCGCACCCCAGAGCTGCGCGAGCACCACATGGTCGTACGCGGCGAACCAGGCCCACAGCTCCAACTGCTCGCCCGGCCGGTCCCGAATCGGTTCGACCAGGAAGTCGTACAGGTCATCGCGGATGCGCTCGCGCGACCGCCAGGCCCGGTCCGCCGGGGAGGGCAGCTTGTCCAGCACGTTGCGCCGGACCCAGGGCACGGCGCGGGAGTCGTCGAACTCGGTGGAGACCGCGTAGAACTCGCGGCCGTACTCGTCGACGACACCGATCGAGACGAGGTCGACGGTGGTGCCGTCCTCGATGAACTCGCAGTCGTAGAAGTAGCGGTAGACCATTCCGGCCATCCTCGCCCACCGCCGCGGGGCCGCGTCCGGCGGGGGTCCGCACCGGCGCTGGCGGTCACGCGGGCGCCGAGGCCGGACCGGCAGCTCCAAAACGGGTACGCCGCAGCTCGCGACGGTCACGGAAGTGCTTTGAGGGGTGTACAGCAAGCGACCGGACCGTCATGATCTGATGTGTACCGCTACCGGACGCCGAATCGGTGTCAGTTCACCTTGTCAGGGCCATCAGGTTCACCCGGTGAGCGAGTTTGTGGTCCATGACCGGGGAGGGGTTGGGCCGTGGAGATGCGCCTGCCGGAGCCGGGTGACGCGCTCACGGGTGTCGAGATGTTCGCCGGGTTGGAGCCTGAGGTACGGCAGCGTGTCATCGCCGCCGCCGTCCCACGCACCTACCGCAAAGGCCAACTGCTCTTCGTGGAGAACGACCCCGGCGAATCACTGATCGTGCTGCGCCGCGGCGCGGTGGCCGTCTTTCGGACCGCGCCCACCGGCGAGCGGGCCGTGTTGTCGGTCATCCGACCACCGGACGTGCTCGGCGAGGTTTCCCTGCTCGACGCGTCCACCCGGTCCGCCTCGGCGGAGGCCATTGAGGACTGCGCCGCGCTGGCGCTCTCCCGAGGCGCGTTCATGGAGCTGGTGCACTCCAACCCTCGCATCCTCGACGCGGTGATGCGCTCGCTGGGCGGGCTGATCCGCCGGCTCACCGAGCAGAACGCCGACCACGTCTTCCTCGACCTGCCCGGTCGGGTGGCCAAGACGCTGGTCCGGTTGGCCGGCGAGAGCCAGGCACCGATGATCACGATCGAGCTCAACCAGAGTCAGCTGGCCGAGATGGCCGGCGGTTCCCGGCAGAGCGTCAACCAGGCGATCGGCTCGTTCGCCAGCCGCGGCTGGCTGCGTACGGAGGGCCGCCGGATCGTGGTGACCGATGTGGCCGCGTTGCGCCGCCGCGCCGGCATGAACGACCGCTGACACCTCACGAGCAGCACGAAACGGCCGGGTCACCCGTGGGAGACCCGGCCGTTCGGCGTCATCGGCGTGGGGTCACACCCCGGAGCTGCCCGGCCCGGCCCACTTGTCCGGGCCCTTGCCGTCGCCACCCGGGCCGTGGGACTGCTCGCTGACGATCCCCTCGGCCTGCAGCGTGGCGAGCGTGGCGGCGTCGACGTCCACCGAGTCGCCTGCGGAGTGGCTGACCCCGTTGCCATCGGTCCAGTCGCTCTCCAGCTTGACGTACACCATTGACCTGTCCCCCTCTGGTCCCTGATCGATATCTGGCCGCCTGAATCTAGTCGGTCAGCACCCTCGGTGACTGTCCACAAGCCAACAGGCCGGTACCTGACAGCGGCCGACGGGGGCGATAATCCCGGTCAGGGGACGCGCCATCGGCGTCGACCCGTTGACCTCTGGGGGGATGTCATTGCCACGCAGTGTGGACGCTGTGGACGCACGGCCGCCGACGGGGACCGCTTCTGCGGCGGCTGCGGCGCCGAGCTGGGCGCGGTGTGCCCGCACTGCCTGCGACCCCTCGCCTCGGACGTCACGTTCTGCACGTCCTGCGGGTCGCCCCGACCGGGCGCGGACCGACCGGCCGTGGTCACCCCGCAGGAGGACCGCCGCCGGGTGAGCGTCCTCTTCGTGGACCTGATCGACTTCACGCCGTACGTCGAGCGCGCCGACCCGGAGCAGGTCCGTGGGATGCAGACCGGGTTCTTCTCCGCCGCCCGTCGGGTGGTCGGCCAGTACGGCGGGGTGGTGGAGAAGTACATCGGGGACGCGGTGATGGCGCTCTTCGGTGCCCCGATCGCCACCGAGACCGACGCGCTGCGCTGCGTGCGGGCCGGTCTGGAGCTGCAACGGGTGCTCACCCGGTTCGCGCCGACCGGCAGCACCGAGTTGCGGTTCCGGGTCGGGGTGGCCACCGGCGAGGCGCTTGTCGACGTGGCCGCCGCGCGCGACGGCGGGCAGGCCATCGTGGCCGGCGACGTGGTCAACACCGCCTCCCGGATGCAGTCGGTCGCGCCACCCGGAGGGGTGCTGGTCTGCGGCACCACCCACGCGCTCACCAAGGACGCGATCCGCTACGAGGAGCAGCCCCCGGTCACCCTGCGCGGGCGGTCGTCACCGACCGAGGTGTGGCTCGCCCTCTCCCCGCTGCGTCGCCAACCCACCGACCGGGAACCGGACACCACACCGCTGGTCGACCGGGAACACGAGCTGGGGATGCTCGTCAACGCCCTGCACCGGTCGCTGCGCGACCGGCGACCGCAGGTGGTCACCATCTTCGGCCGAGCCGGCATCGGCAAGAGCCGCCTGCTGCGGGAGCTCTACCGGCACACCGGCCGGCTGGTCGACGAGCCGCTGACCTGGCGCACCGGGCGCTGCCCGCCGTTCGGTGAGAACGTCACCTTCGCCGCGCTCGCCGACATCGTGAAGTCCGAGGCCGGCATCCTCGACACCGACCCGGCGGCCAGCGCCGCGCAGCGGTTGGCCGCCGCCGTGGGCGAGCTGATCGGCCCGGGCGAACGGGACCGGGTGGTGGACGCGCTGCGCCCGCTGGTCGGGCTGCCCGGCACGCCGCTGCCGGCCGAGGAGGCGGAGTCGGCGTGGCGTCGCTTCCTGCTGGCGCTGGCCACCCGGCGTCCCACAGTGCTGGTCTTCGAGGACCTGCACTGGGCCGACGACGCGATGCTGCGTTTCGTGGAGCTGCTCGGGGCCGCGGCCCGCGACGTGCCGCTGCTGCTGCTCTGCACCGCCCGCCCGGAGCTGGTCGACCGGGACCCGAGCTGGGCCGGGACGATCACCGGCTCGGTGACCATCACCCTGCCGCCACTGCGCGACACCGGCATCGCCGCCCTGTACGCGCACCTGTTCGGCCAGGCGGCCTTCTCCGCCGACATGCTGACCCCGCTGATCGAGGTGGCCGGCGGCAACCCGCTCTACGCACACGAGTACGTCCGGATGCTGATCGAGCAGGGGGCGCTGCGTCAGTCGGGGCGGGGGTGGTCGCTGGACAAGCAGCTTGAGCTGACCATGCCGGAGAGCGTGCACGCGGTGATCGCCAACCGGGTGGACCTGCTGGACGCCAACGACCGCGCGGTGCTGTTGGCCGCATCGGTGGTCGGGGTGCAGTTCTGGCCCGGCGCGGTCGCCGCCGCGCTCGGGCAGCAGGTCGAGTCGGTCGAGCGTTCGCTGCGCCGACTCGAACAGCGCGACTTCGTGCACGAGCAGGCCGCGTCGACGATGGCCGGGCAGGCGGAGTTCCGGTTCCGCCATGTGCTGGTCCGGGACGTCTGCTACCAGCGGTTGCCGCGCACCGAGCGGGTGGCCCGGCACGAGCGGGCCGCCGACTGGCTCGACGCGCTGTCGCACTCCCGCGACACGGACCTGGCCGAGGTGCTCGCCCACCACCGCTGGGCGGCGCACGAGATCGCCCGCTCGCTGGGCATGCAGGTGCGGCGCTACGCCGGGCCGGCGCGGCAGGCGCTGCACCGGGCGGCCCGCCGGGCGTACGCGCTGCACGGGTTGGACGCGGCGGCCAGCCACGCGGGCCGGGCACTCGGCCTGGCCGACGACAGCGACCCGGTGGGCCGACTCCAGTTGGAGCTGCTGAGCACGGAGATCTCGTTCTACCGGGACGGCAACGCGTTCCTCTCCGGCGGCGGCGCGGAGCAGGTGCACACCCTCGCCGACCGGCTGCTGTCGCACGGCGACAACGCCTGTGCCGCCCGGGCGTGGACGCTGCTCGGCCAGGCCGCCTGGCTGCGGGCCGACCGCAGCGACGCGTTGGCCTGCCTGGACCGTGCGGTGCAGTTGTTCGAGCCACTACCGGACACCCCGCAGAAGGCGGACGCGTACGCCGAGGTGGGCCGGCTGCACATGCTCAACTACGAGCGGGACCCGGCCGTCGCGGCGGCGGACACGGCGGCGGAGATCGCCGAGCGGTTGGGCCTGACCGAGACCCGCACCAACGCCCGGATCACCGCGGCCACCGCCCGCTACCAGTCCGGGGACCGGGTCGGGCTGGACGAGCTGCACGCGATCGTCGAGTTCGCCCGCGCCGGTCAACTGCTGGCGCTGCCCCGGGCCACCCAGAACCTCGCCTGGGCGATCCGGGAGGAGGGCGACTGGCTGCGGTCCGACGCCCTGCTCTCGGCCGCGCCGGCGCGGACCGCCAGCGGTCAGACCCTGACGACCAGCTATTCGGCGGAGGCGATGCGCGCCTGGTTCGACGGCGACTTCGGCCGGCTCCTCGCGGCGGCGGAGGCATTCGTGGACACGCCCACCGGGAGTTGGGACATGCAGGTGCGCGGGTTGCGCTGCTGTCTGCTGGTGCTGCGCGACGACGAGGATCCGGACGACCTGACCGACGCGTTGGACACCGCGCGGCGCAGCGGGTTCCACCGGCTGCTCTGGACGATGCTGAGCATGGCCGCGTTGTGTCGGGCGTTGCAGGGGCGCGACGACGAAGCGGCGAAGCTGATCGAGGAGCTGGACGGACGCTGGTCGGTGGTGCCGGCCCTGGCCAGCGGCGAGTGGATCGCCGCTGCCGCGTACGCCGCAGCCCTCAGCGGTCGGGACGCGGCGGTGCGGGTCCGCACGATGCTGGGCCGGGTCGGGCACCGCACGCCCTGGTCGGAGGCGGCCCTGCGGACCGTGACGGCGGCCCTGGCCGCGGCGGACGGTGACCACCGACGCTCCGCCGAGCTGCACCTGGCCGCCGCCGAGACCTACGGGCGGATCCCCGACGTCAGCGACCGGCTGTTGGCGCTCGCGCTCGCGGCGGCGGAGCTGACCCGCGCCGGCGATCCGGCGGGCGCACGGACGATCCGCGCGGAGGTACGTACCTTCGCGTTGCGCAACGACGCTCCCGGCCTGCTCGCCCTGGCCGGTCGGCCGATCAGCCCGACCGGGCCAGCGGTGGCGTGCTGAGCCACGGACAGAGGATCACGTACGTCACCGTCGACCACCGCACGCACCACCCGAATCGCCATCGGAACAGATCGCACTTGTCGCGCAAGAACGGACAAAGGAGCCCTGCCGTGACCTGCGGCAGCAGCCGTGACTTTGGAAGACGCGACACAACGCACTCCCGGAACCAGGCCCTGACGTGTCACGATTCAGAGCACGGCGTGCGGACGGGCGTCGAGGGGCGAAGTGGCCGCGCCGGAAGGCGCGTTAAGGGGGATGTCCGGGTGTCAGCGGGTGGGGCCCGCCGGGGACGGCGGGACAACGGGCTCGACGCGAACGAGTACGCCGTCGTCGGCGACGTCGATCCGCGCGTCGGTGAGCACCTGCTCGACGTGCTGGCCGCTGGCGGGATCGCCGCCTACCTGCAGCCCTCCGCCGACCTCAACCCGGTCACCCGCACGACCACCGTTCCGGCCCGGCCGGTCGACCGGCTCTACGTCGACCGTTCGCACCTGACCACCGCACGGGACTACCTGACCCAGCTCGCCGACGAGACCACTCCGGAGCAGCCGCCAGCCCGCGACGAACCGGACATCGACGCCGAGTGGGCGCGGATCGTCGCCGGCTTCCACACCACCCCGACGACCGACGAGCACCCGTGGCCGGCCTCGGAGAACGTGGACGAACGGGACGCCCGCGACGAGTCGGCCGCCGGCCCGCTGCCCCGCTCCGGAGCCGACGAGCCGGGTCCGACCGCCACCGACGTGCGCCGGCTGCCGTCCGCGACCGACATCTCGGGGATCTCGGTGGGGCGCGGCACCCGGCCGGACGAGCCGTCACTCCTGGACGGGCTGGACACCTTCGGCGCCGATCTGCCCGACGACGAGGACGACGACGAGGGTTACCACCCGCCCCCGCCGCCGCCGCTCCCCCGGTTCAGCAAGTACGCGGTGATCGGCGTGCTCGGGGTGGTCGTCGGGTTCATGCTCTTCCTCTTCCCCTGGCTGCTTCCGATCGACAGGTCGGCGGTCACCCTGTTCGGGTTCACCGGCATCCTGGCCGGTTTCGTCACGCTGATCTGGCGGCTTCGCCCCGGCGA
Organism: Micromonospora sp. A202; assembly: GCF_006715105.1. Classification (NCBI taxonomy): domain Bacteria; kingdom Bacillati; phylum Actinomycetota; class Actinomycetes; order Micromonosporales; family Micromonosporaceae; genus Micromonospora; species Micromonospora sp. A202. The sequence goes on from NZ_VFMP01000001.1 coordinate 4,882,910, forward strand.
CGAGGACGAGGACGACCCGGACAACGGCGCCGTCGTCTGACCTCCGGCCCGCATCCCGGGACAGCACCGGCCCGCCGACGCCGTAACAGTGGTGTAACTTACTGTCAGTAGGAATACCGCTGTACGTCACTTCCCCCGCTGACTGACCGGTTTTCCCTTGCTCGCGGCGGTCAGTCTCTGCTGATCGGAATGCCCGAGATGCGACAGAGTTCCCTCGTGGTGGTGGCCAACCGCCTCCCCATCGACGACAGTCAGGCCCCGGACGGGGCCTGCGAGTGGCGACGCAGTCCCGGTGGGCTGGTCAGCGCGCTGCACCCACTTCTGCGGCACACCCCGGCGACCTGGGTCGGCTGGGCCGGCGGCACCGGCCCGGCCCCCGCGCTGCCGGACGTGGACGGCGTCCGGATGCACACCGTCGCGCTCACCCCGGAAGACCTGCGCGACCACTACGAAGGGTTCGCCAACGCCACCCTCTGGCCGCTCTACCACGACGCCGTGGAGCAGCCACAGCATCACCGTCGCTGGTGGGAGGCTTACCAGCGGGTCAACCAGCGCTTCGCCGAGGCGACCGCCGAGGTGGCGGGGCCGGGCGGGGTGGTCTGGGTGCAGGATTACCACCTGCAGCTGGTCCCCGGCATGCTCCGCGCGCTCCGCCCCGACCTGCGCATCGGGTTCTTCCTGCACGTGCCGTTCCCACCGCCGGAGCTGTTCATGCAGCTGCCCCGCCGAGCCGAGTTGCTGCGCGGCATGCTCGGCGCCGACCTGGTCGGCTTTCAGCGCGTGCAGGCGGCGCACAACTTCGCCCAGCTCGTGACCAGGGTGCTGGAGTTGCCGGCCACCGACCGCCGGATCGGCATCGACGACCGGGTCGTCCGCATCGGCGCGTTCCCGGTCTCCATCGACACCGCCGAGATGGGCGCGCTCGCCGCCCGCCCCGAGGTGGCCGCCCGGGCCCGCCGGCTCCGGCAGGATCTCGGCGACCCGCGGCAGGTCATCCTCAGCGTGGACCGGATGGACTACACCAAGGGCATCGAGCAGCGCCTCAAGGCATACAGCGAACTGCTCGCCACCGGCGACGTCAAGGTCCGCGACACGGTGCTGGTGCAAGTCGCGATGCCGAGCCGGGAACGCGTCGGCCAATACCAGATCCTGCGTGAGCGCATCGAGCGCGAGGTGGGCCGGATCAACGGCGAGTTCGGCCGGGTCGGCGAGCCGGCGATCCACTACCTCACCCAGCCCTTCGACCGGGCCGAGCTGGCCGCGCTCTACCGGGTCGCCGACGTGATGGCGGTGACCCCGCTGCGCGACGGGATGAACCTGGTCGCCAAGGAGTACGTGGCCGCCCGCGTGGACGACACCGGGGCCCTGCTGCTCAGCGAGTTCGCCGGCACCGCCGCGGAGCTGTCCCAGGCGTACCTGGTCAACCCGCACGACCTGGAAGGGCTCAAGCAGGGCCTCCGCGCGGCGCTGCGGGCCAGCCCGGCCGACGTCACCCAACGGATGCGGGCCATGCGCGCCCACCTGCACGAGCACGACATCCGGGCGTGGGCCCGCTCCTACCTCCGGGCCCTGGACGAGGGCGGCGCCCTGGTCGGTCGCCTGTCCAGCACCGACACCAACCCCGACGGCGTGGCTCTGGTGCCGCGACCCGCCACCGCCCCGACCGCCAGCCCGGCCACCCACCAGGCCGGCGGCTGACCGACGGGGCCGCAGCGGCGCGCCCGAAGGCTCAGTGTGCCGCCGCGGGCTCCTTCTCCAGCCAGTCCAGGATCGCGTCGATCGGCTCCGCCCACCGCGCGTCGAGCATCAGGTCGTGGCCCATCCCGGGGAAGAGCAGCGGGGCCGAACCGTACCGGCGGGCCACCCGGGTCAACGTCGACGCCGGCACCACCCGGTCGTCCGGGCTGCCCAGCACCAGCACCGGAGGCGAGCCCACGGCCGGCTCGGCCTCCGGCTCGCCCAGCAGCGCCCACTGCGCCCGGCGGCCCGCCCGACCGAGACGTCCGACGTGCCGTCGGGCCTCCTCGTCGGACAACTCACGGCTGAACAACTGAGCGCGGTTGAGCCGCAGCGGCCCGCCGAACACCGCCGGCAGCGTGCCCGCCGGGTTCCGGCGCAGCGCCGCACCCAGCACTCCCCAACCGCCGAAGACGGGTGCCACCAGCACCGCGCCCCGCGCCGGGTAGCGGGCCAACGCGTGCGCCACCACCAGGGCCCCGGCGCCGTGCCCCACCAGCACCGCCTGCCGCGGCAGGCTCGCAGCCACCTGGACCACATCATGGGCGTACGCCCGCAGCGTCGCGTCCGGCGCCGGCTCGCTGCCACCGTGCCCCCGCAGGCTCACCGCGTACGCCGGGAAGCCCCGCGACGCGGCGTGACCCAACCAGTGCTCGGCGAACGCCCACGCGCCGTGCCCGAACCCGGGTACGAAGAGCAGCGGCGACCGCCCCTGCTCCAGCTCGGGAAGGGCGCTGAGCACCTCCCGCCGCGCCGACCGGACCGGGCGCGACCACTCCCGGCCTCGCATGATCCGCAGCTCAGTCACTGGTCTGCCTTTCGTCCGCGACCGGGGATCTCACTTGGCCTCCAGGTCGTGCAGGGCGCGCTGGATGGCGCGCAGGTAGTCGGCGTGACCGACCTCGAACCAGTGCCGGCTGCTCTCCTTGACCTGCCCGGAGTAGCGCTCACCGGCACGCTCACGCACCCGAGACGCGAACGCGGCGGCCCGCTCCGGCCGGTCCCGGCGAGCCCGCAGCAGGCGGGCGAAGAGCACCGTCTGCCAGTGCGACAGGGTGAACAACCCGGAGTCCGGCTGCAACAGGCCGGCGACCGCCAGCGTCGGGTGCCCCGGGGTGAACGCGTTGAGCCACAGCGTGGGCCGACCCGCGCCGGCGCTGTCACCGAACACCGAGGCGTCGAGGAACTCGAAGCGCGGCAGGTAGCCGGTGGCGAAGATGACCACCTCGGGGTCGATCTGGCGGCCGTCGGCCAGCTCCACCGCGTACGGGTGGAACCGTGCGATGTCCGGCACCGGGCCGATCGCGCCGTGGCCCACGTAGTAGACGAGCTGGCTGTTCGCGATGGGGTGCGTCTCGTACACCCGGTGGTCGGGTTTGGGCAGGCCGAAGCGGGTCAGGTCGCCGACGGTCAGGCGCAGCGTCCAGTGGTAGAGCCACTGCCGCACCCGCAGCGGCACGCGCAGCGCCAGCAGGGTGTCGTTCACCTGGTCGGCGGGGCGGCCGAGCACGTACTTCGGCGCGTACCAGTAGCCGCGCCGGGTGGAGTGCCAGCAGCGCGACGCCTGCTGGGCGGCCTCGACGGCGATGTCGCAGCCGGTGTTGCCGGCGCCGACCACCAGCACCCGCTTGCCGCGCAGCTGCGCCGGGTCCTTGTAGGACGAGGCGTGCATGATCTCGCCGCGGAACTCCTCCAGCCCTTCGTAGCGGGGCAGCTTCGGCGACCAGTTGTGACCGTTGGCGATCACCACGGCGGCGTACCGGGAGGTGCGCTCCGGGCCGTACCCGCCGGTGGAGCGGGTGGTGACGTCCCACCGGTCCCCCTCGGCGGGCTCGACCCGGATCACCTCGGTGCCGAACCAGATGTGCGAACGCAGGTCGAAGTGGTCGGCGTAGCGCTCGAAGTACGACAGCAGCTGACTGTGGTGCGGGTAGTCCGGCCAGGAGTCCGGCATCGGGAAGTCGGGGAACTGGGTGAACGGCTTCGACGACAGCAGGTGGGTGCTGGCGTACACCGGGCTGCGGTCGTGTCGCCAGTTCCAGGCGCCGCCGACGCCGGTCTCCCGCTCGTAGCAGTCGACGCCGAAGTCGTGCTCGCGCAGGTTCTTGATGGCAGTCAGGCCGCTGGCCCCGGCCCCGATGACGCAGACCGTGTCGCCCCGGTCGGAGACCGGGCGACCGTCGCTGCTCAGCGCGGACGGGATCGCTTCGGGGTCGGGCCGGCCGTGGTCGGTGGAGGTGGACACCGAAACATCTCCTTTTGGTACGGCAGGCGTGCCGGTCGCCGCGAAATCCTCTCCACAACGGGGCCGGATGTCCAGCCCTGACGCGGAAGCGTCGACTGTCGAACCGGCCTCGGGGGTCAGTCGGCGTCGGGCAGCAGCAGGTCGACCAGGACCGGGAAGTGGTCGCTGGCCCGGCGGGTCTGCGGGGTGTCCACCACGTCGTAGTCGACCACGGTGATCCGCGGGTCGACGAAGAGCGCGTCGATGCGTCGGCGCGGCTCGGCGCAGGAGTAGGTGAGCCGGTCCGCCCGGTCGGCCGCCACCGCGGCGTCGGTCAACCCGCGCGACACGGTCGCCCACGCCGGCCCGTCCGGGCCCTCGTTGAGGTCCGCGCCGGCGAGCACCGGGCTGGTCGCCTCGTCCAACCCACGCTTGAACTCGGCGGCCTGGGTCGGACGCTCACCCGGGTCGGTGGACAGGTGCGAGCCGGCGAGGGTGAAGCGGGCGTCGCCGACCCGGCATTCGGCGTACGCGGCGCCGCGCAGGTGCCGGCCGGGGGTCAGCGGGAAGCGCTGGCACCGGGTGGCCCGCACCTGGACCCGGAGGCTGGTCAACAGCAGGTTGCCCAGCGCAGGCAGGCCGCCGGCAGCCACCACCAGGCCGAACGACTCGGCCAGCGTGGCGGACTTCTGTCGCCACCGGAACCGGCGCGGCCCCTCCTGCACGATCACCACGTCCGGCCGCGCGGCCCGGACCACGGCCGCCAGCGCGGCGGTGTCGTCGCGCTGGCTGTGGATGTTGTACGACACGACCCGCAGCGGTACGCCCATCGCGGACCGCCTCAGATCCGGCGGGCCAGGTCGGCGGCACCGATGACGCCGGCGCTGTTGCCCAGCTCCGCCGGCAGCACCTCGGCCACCGGCAGGCGACCACGCTGGGCGAGCGCGTCGAGGTACGAACGGCGGGTCGGGCCGAGCAGCAGGTCACCGGCGTCGATCACACCGCCACCGACCACCAGGGTCTGCGGGTCGAGGATCTGCGCCATGTCGGCGAGGCTGGTGCCCAGCCACCGGCCGATCTGGGCGAACGCCTCGGCGGAGATCAGGTCACCGCCCTGCGCTGCGGCGGTCACCATCGGGCCGGTGATCGCCTCGGCCTCGCCACCGGCCAGTTCGAGCAGCGCGGTGGCCCGGTTGGGCTCCTGGCGGGCGCCGGCCCGGGCGAAGCGTACGAGGGCGCTGCCGCTGGCGTACTGCTCGATGCAGCCCAGCCGGCCGCAGCCGCACTGGTGCCCGTCCGGAACGGCCAGCATGTGGCCCAGCTCCGCGGCGATGCCGTGCGCGCCGCGCATCAGCTCGCCGCCGAGGACGATGCCGCCGCCGACGCCGGTGCCGATGGTGAACATGATCATGGAGTCGTCGGCGTCGCGGGCGGCGCCGTACCGGAACTCGGCCCAGGCGGCCACGTTTCCGTCGTTCTCCACGATCACCGGCAGACCGATGGCCTTGCTGACGTACTCACGCAGCGGTTCGTCGCGCCAGGCCAGGTTGGGGGCGAAGAGCACTGTCGAACGGCTGGCGTCGATCCAGCCGGCCGCGCCGATGCCCACGGCCTCGATCGTCCGCCCGGCTGCCAGCTCACCGACCAGCTCGATGATGACGTCGCGGGTCTTGCCGACGTCATCGGCGGGAGTGTCCCGTCGGGCCTGCACGAGGACCGTGCCGGTGTCGTCCACGACACCGCCAGCCACCTTCGTGCCACCGACGTCGACTCCGATGGTCAGCGTCACCGCTGCCGCCCCCTCTGCTGTGCCGTCCGGCCCGTGTCCCGGCGGCATGCCGGTCCGGGTCGGAAATGTCCCGCGCTCAGGCGCCGTCGCCCGATGCTTCCGCGTCGGTGTCGTCGGGCACCCGCGAGGCGGGCACCACGGGACGGGTGGTCGGTGCCGGTACGGTCGCCGACCCGGCCTCGTCGACGGGTGGTGCGGCGGCCGGGGCGAGTGGGTCCGCCGTCCGGGTGGCGACCGACCAGACATCCCGCTCCGGCGCCGGCTGAGAATCATGCCCGGTGCGGGTGGCATCGCGCCACACGTGGTTGTCACCGGCCGTGGCGGGCGGCTCGTCCGGGGCCGGCTGCGGGAGCACATCGTCGGTGCTCGCGGCCGGTGCCGGCGCGGTCCGGGTGGGTTGCTCGAATGGTGGCTCGGAGGGGTTCGTCGAGGGCGGCTCCGCCGGGGAGAACGCGCGGAGCAGGCTGGCGACGCCCGCCGCCAGGTCTCCGGCGCCGGTCGCGAGACGTTCGGCGAATTCCGGACTCGGGTCACGCAACGCGGCGATGCCCCGACAGACCGGGCAGACGCAGCATTCGGCCGATCCGGTGGCGAAAACACCTCCGGGGCCCGGACGCCCGTCCGGGCCGGCACTGTGACCGAGGACACCGGCCAGCACCCCGCCCAGCGAGCCGAACGCGCCGCCCGCCGAGCCTGCGGAGGCCAGTCGCGCCCCCGCCAGCAGTGTGGCGACCAGCCGCTCCGCCTCTTCCCGGGCCGAACCCGGATCCGTTCCGCCCACCCTCGGCTCCTCTACCGTGCCACCGGACACGTCACTGCGCCGCACCGGTTGCTTCTACCCGGCGCTTGAGCTGCTTCAACGCGGTGTCCATGATCATCTTCTCGGCTTTGCGGCGAAACATCCCGAGCATTCCCACCGACAGGTCGACCTCCAGCGTGTAGGTCACCGTGGTGCTGCCGTCCGGGTTGCCCACCAGGTCGTACGACCCGCGCTGGCTCTTCTGCATCTTCGAGGGCGCGACAAGGTGCCACTCGATGCGGGACAGGTCCTCGGCGTACTCGTAGGCGAGCACGTACTCGTCGGCCATCACTCCGGCGTCGATGGTGAAGCGCACCTGGCTGGCGTAGCCGTCCTCGTACTCCTCGACGACCTCGGCGCGGCGCAAAGCGTCGGTCCACTCCGGGTAGCGCCCGAAGTCGCAGATGACCGCCGCCACCCGATCCGGTGCGGCGCCGATGATGATCGACTGGGTGGAGGAGTCCGCCATGGGGCGAGGCTACCCGGCGGGTACCGCCGGTGTGCCGCGCCGCCCCCGTCGGCACGTCCCGAGGCCCGCAGGCGGCCGGAACAGCCCCGGGCGTTGGCGGTGTGCCGGTGCTCACCAGGTAGGTTTCGACACAGCCGACACCCACGGGTGACGGCTGGCCCGACCAGTGCGAGCACGAAGGAGTGCAGGTGCGCGAGTTCTCCGTCCCGCCGATCGTCACCGTTGGCGACGCGGCCAACCTCACCGATCCGGTCTGGGACAACGCCGAGGCCGCGCCCGACGCCGTCCAGTTCGCCCGCCCCACCGCGAGCGCTGACGGCGCCGTCACCGCCTGGACCGAGGTGACCTGCCTCCAGTTCCGGGACGAGGTGGCCGCCGTCGCCCGCGGGCTCATCGCCGCCGGCATCGAACCCGGCGTCCGGGTCGGCCTGATGAGCCGCACCCGCTACGAGTGGACGCTGCTGGACTACGCCATCTGGACCGTCGGCGCGGTCACCGTGCCGATCTACGAGACCTCCAGCGCCGAGCAGGCCGCGTGGATCCTCGAGGATTCCAACGCGACCGCCGTGATGGTGGAGACCGAGGCGCACGCCGCCCTGGTCGCCGGCGTCCGGCACCGGCTGCCCGAACTGAACCACGTCTGGCAGATCGACCGGGGCGCGGTCGAAGAGCTGGTCACGAGCGGTGCCAGCGTCGAACTGGCCGAGGTCGAGCGGCGGCGCAAGGCCGTCCACGCCGGCGACCTCGCCACGATCATCTACACCAGCGGCACCACCGGCCGGCCCAAGGGTTGTGTGCTCACCCACCGCAACATGTACGCCGACATCGCCAACGCGGTGCCGGTGTTGCCGAACCTGTTCAACCCCGGCGCGAGCACCCTGCTCTTCCTGCCGCTGGCGCACGCCTTCGCCCGGCTGATCCAGATCGGCGTCGTGCAGGCCAGGGTCACCATGGGTCACTGCGCGGACACCAAGAACCTGGTCGCCGAGCTGCAGGGGTTCAAGCCGACCTTCGTACTCTCCGTACCCCGGGTGTTCGAGAAGGTCTACAACGCGGCCAAGCAGAAGGCCGAATCGGACGGCAAGGGGCGAATCTTCGCCCGAGCCGAGCAGGTCGCCATCGCGTACAGCGAGGCTCTGGAGACCCCGGGCGGACCTGGCCTGGCGCTGCGCGCCCAGCACGTGGTCTTCGACCGGCTGGTCTACCGCAAGCTGCGCGCCGCGCTCGGCGGCCGGTGCCGCGATGCCATCTCCGGCGGCGCACCGCTCGGCGCCCGACTCGGTCATTTCTTCCGGGGCATCGGCGTGACGATCCTGGAGGGCTACGGCCTGACCGAGACCTCACCCGCGGCCGCATCGAACCTGCCGGACGGCACCCGGATCGGCACCGTCGGCCGCCCGTTCCCCGGCGTGACCGTACGGATCGAGGACGACGGCGAGATCCTGCTCTCCGGCGATCTGATCTTCCAGGGCTACTGGCGCAACGAGTCCGCGACCGCCGAGGTCCTCAGCGCCGACGGCTGGTTCCGCACCGGCGACCTGGGCCAGCTCGACAGCGACGGCTACCTCAGCATCACCGGCCGGAAGAAGGAGCTGATCGTCACCGCTGGCGGCAAGAACGTCGCCCCGGCGGTGCTGGAGGACCTGGTTCGGGCGCACCCGTTGATCAGCCAGTGCGTCGTGGTCGGTGACGCCAAGCCGTTCATCGCGGCACTGGTCACCGTCGACGAGGAGGCGCTGCCGGCCTGGCTGCAGAGCGCCGGAATGCCCGCCGACACCACCGTCGAGCAGCTGCGCGAGCACGAGGGCCTGCGTCAGGAGATCCAGACCGCGATCGACACGGCAAACCAGGCCGTCTCCAAGGCCGAGGCGATCAAGGTGTTCCGGGTCCTGCCCCGGGACTTCACCGAAGCGACCGGCGAACTGACCCCGTCGCTCAAGGTCAAACGCCAGGTTGTCCACAAGACGTACGCGGCGGAGATCGCCGATATCTACCGAGGCTGACTACCATCCGTCACGTGCCCGCATCCACAGCAACAGCACCGCACCCGCATCCCCTCGCCGCGGCCGCCCGCCTGGTGATGCTGGCGCTGATCGCCGTCCTGACCCTTTTCGCCACCCGTGACGTTGGCCAGCTGTGGTGGATCGCGTTGCTGGCGGTGGCCGGGCTGCCGTCCCTGCTCGCCCCGCAACACCGGCTGATCGCGCCGCTGAGCCGGGTGGCGGAGGTGGTGGTGCTGGGCCTCGCCGCGAGTCACGTGGCGGCGGTCGCGTCGATCGGCGGCACCGTCGACGGCCTCGGCGCCTCGGCAGTACTCCCCTACCTGGCGGTCCCGGTGACCGTCACCGCGCTGCGCCGGCGCTTCTCCGAGGGCACCGCCCTGCTCGCGGTCACCGCCGCCACCCTGCTGGTCAGCGGCGCGCTGACCCAGGTCGACGGAGGACCCCAGCTCGGCCAGCTCGGATACCTCGCGGTCTGCGCGCAGTGGCTCATCCTGGCGGCGCTGGGGCTCTACGCCGCCGGCACCCTGCACCGGGTAATGGCCGTCCGCAACGAGGGCAAACCCCAGCCGTACGCCGAGGCCACCCGACTGCTGACCCAACTGCGGACGGTCGCCCGGCAGCTGCCCGGGGCCACCCTGGATCCGGGCGGCATCTCCGAGCACCTGCTGGAGGAGTTGCGCACGGTGGCCCAGGCCGACCGGGGCGCGGTGCTGTCGGCCAGCGGCGGCGGCCGGCTCGTGGTGCTCGCCCAGGCCGGCGTCGACCGGGTGGACTGGGAGACGACACTCGACGCGGACTCGGCCATCGCCGACGCCTGGGCCAGCCAGCAGGCCACGACGGCCGCGCGCTCGCAGTCCCGCTCGCACCGTGGCGGCGACGTGTCCGCGCTGATCGTTCCGCTGGTCGCCGGGGTACGCACGGTGGGGCTGGTGGTGCTGGAGGCGGACGCCGCGCACGCGTACCCGCCGCCGGTGGTGTCCCGGGTGACCGCGCTGACCCGCCCGGCCGCGCTGCGGCTGGAGGCGGCGCTGCTCTTCGACGAGGTGCGTTCGCTCGCCACCAACGAGGAGCGGCAGCGGCTGGCCCGGGAGATCCACGACGGGGTGGCGCAGGAGCTGGTGATGGTCGGCTACGGCATCGACAACGCCCTGGCCACCGTCTTCGACGACGCCGACGAGACCGCCGAGGCCCTGCGTACGCTGCGCGCCGAGGTGACCCGGGTGATCCAGGAGCTGCGGTTGAGCCTCTTCGAGCTGCGCAGTGAGGTGGACCGGCAGGGCGGGCTGGCCGCGGCGATCGCCGAGTACGCGCGCACCGTCGGCGCGTCCGGAGGGTTGCGGGTGCACCTCTCGCTGGACGAGTCCACCGCGCGGCTGCCGGCCGCCACCGAGGCCGAGTTGCTGCGCATCGCCCAGGAGGCGGTGACCAACGCCCGCAAGCACGCCGGAGCCTCGAATCTGTGGGTCACGTGTGAGGTCGACCCGCCGTATGCACAAATAGAAGTGTCGGATGACGGTCAGGGGATGGCTGACCAGCGCCCCGACGGACGGTACGGTCTTGCGATCATGGCCGAGAGGGCGGAACGTATCCGGGGCCGGTTGGAGATCAGGCCGCGGCAACCCAGCGGCACGACCGTGGCGGTGGTTCTCGGCACCTCGGCCCGGCGCGACAACGTGCGCGACAGCGCAGCACCATCAGAAGGGGAGTAACCCGAGGATGACCACAAGTCCGACACCGGCCACCCGCACCAAGGTCCTCCTTGTTGACGATCATGACCTGATTCGCAAGGGCCTGCGGCACGCCTTCGAGCGCGACCGCCAGTTCGAGGTCGTCGGTGAGGCGGCCACGGCGGCGGAGGGCGTACGCCAGGCCGGCGCCCTGCAGCCGGACGTGGTGATCATGGATCTGCGGCTGCCCGACGGCAGCGGCCTGGAGGCCACCCGCGCGCTGCGTAAGTCCAGCGCGTCGATGGGCATCGTCGTGCTGACCATGTACGCCGGCGACGACCAGCTCTTCGGCGCCCTGGAGGCCGGGGCGAGCGCCTTCGTGCCGAAGACCGCCCCGGCCGACGAGGTGGTGGCCGCCGCACGGCACGCCGCCTCCTCCCCCAGCGCGTTCACCGCCGCCGACCTGGCTGAGGCCATGAAGCGTCGGCTCGCCCCGTCCGGCCCGCAGTTGTCACCGCGGGAGGGGCAGGTGCTGCGGCTGCTCGCCGACGGAATGAGCGTGGCGGGCATCGCGAAGCAGCTGTTCGTCAGCGAGTCCACGGCCAAGACGCACATTTCCAAGCTCTACGAGAAGCTCGGCGCGGCCAACCGGGCTCAGGCCCTGATGACCGCGCTCCGGCTCGGCCTGCTCGAGGCACCGGACGCTCCCAAGTTCTGACCTGTCCCCGCTCGTCGAGCGGGACGTCGCGACCGACGGTCCGCGCCAGCTTCGGCCAGGCGCGGACCGTCGCGTATCGACCGACGTCGGCGGGCAACCTCCGGCGCGCTATGGTCTGGCGTGCGTGGCGGGTGCACAATACCCGCGCGGGCGACGACGCTCGCGTCGCGGATTCGAGGGGTTGACGCATGCAGCGGCCGGACTGGGCACCCGACACCATCGACATCGAGCGCCCGAGCGTCGCGCGGATGTACGACTACTACCTCGGCGGCTCCCACAACTTCGCCGCTGACCGAGCCGCGGCGCAGGCGATGGTCGCGGCGGTGCCGGAGGCGCCGCTGATGGCCCAGGCCAACCGGGCGTTCCTGCGCCGGGCCGTGCACCACCTCGCCGAGGCGGGGATCCGGCAGTTCCTGGATATCGGCTCGGGCATCCCGACCGTCGGCAACGTGCACGAGATCGCCCAGCGGCTCGACCCGCAGTCACGGGTGGTCTATGTGGACGTCGACCCGGTGGCCGTGGCGCACAGCCGCGAGATCCTCGCCGGCAACGAGCGGGCCGTGGTCGTCCAGGAGGACCTGCGGCGCCCGGAGGCGATCCTGGCCCACCCCGACGTCCGCAAGCTGCTCGACCTGAGCCAGCCGGTCGCCGTGATGGTGGTGGCCGTCCTGCACTTCGTCTCCGACGACGACCGACCGGCGGAGCTTCTGCGGACGCTGCGCGACGCGTTGGCCCCCGGCAGCTACCTCGTGTTGTCGCAGGCCAGCGACGACGGGCGCAGCGACGACGAACGCGCCGAGGCCGAGCGGGTCTACCGGCGTACCGACAACCCGCTGTGGGTGCGCAGCCGCGCCGAGTTGACCGAGTTGTTCGACGGGTTCGAGCTGCTCGACCCCGGCGTGGTCTGGGTGCCCGAGTGGCGACCGGACACCCCGGAGAGCGCGGAGGACGCCGAGCGCGCGGTCTTCATGGGCGGCGTCGGGCGACTCGGTGACTGAGCTGCCCGAGGTGGTCACCCACCCGGGCACGTTCGCGCGCGCCTGGGCCAAGGCGGTCTCCGGCACCAGCTACCTGCCGATGACCCAGGCCCAGCTGGAAACCCTGCTGCACCGGCTCACCGGGCAACTGGCTGGCGCGTTGCTCACCGAGCCGTTCGACCTGCGTGCCGGGCACCGGGTCGGCGCCGAGCTGGTCGCCGCGCACATCGCCTCCGCGGAGGGCCTCGGTCGTACCGTCGAGGTCATCCAGCTCCGCCTTGTGCGCGACCTGGGGTTGGTGGCCGAGGACGTCGAGGACCGGATGGCCCGGCTGCTCGCGGCGGTGGCGACCGGCTATGCCCGCGCGTTGCGGGACCGGACGCTCGACGAGCAGGAGTCGATCCGCCGGGCCGCGATGAGGGCCCGCACCCAGGCCGAGCGGGCGCTACGGGCCAGCGAGGCCCGGTTCCGGCATCAGGCCACCCACGACCCCCTCACCGGCCTGCCCAACCGGACGCTGTTCACCGAGCGGCTCACCACCGCGCTGAACGAGCCGGGCCGGGGCGCGGAGCGGGTCGGGGTGTGCTTCCTGGACCTGGACCGCTTCAAGGTCGTGAACGACACCCTGGGGCACCAGGTTGGCGACCATCTGCTGGTCACCGTGGCCGAGCGGTTGTGCAAGGCCATGGGTGAGCACCTGCTGGCCCGCCTGGGCGGGGACGAGTTCGTCATCCTGGTGGAGCGCAGCGGCGGCACCGACGACATGCTGGAGGTGGCCGAGACCGCCCTGGCCGCGGTCCGGGCACCGGCGCTGGTCGACGGGCACGAGCTGCAGATCTCGGCGAGCATCGGCATCGTCGAGCGCCAGGTGGCCGGTGCCAACCCCAGCGACCTGATGCGGGCCGCCGACAGCACGCTGCACTGGGCGAAGGCCGCTGGCGGGGCCCGCTGGGCTCTCTACGATGCCGAGCGCAACCAACGTGAACTGGCCCGGTACGCGCTCTCCGCCGCCATCCCGGCCGCCCTGGAACGCGGCGAGTTCTACCTCGACTACCAGCCGCTGACCTCACTGCGCGACGGCAGCCTGGTCGGCGTAGAGGCGCTGGTCCGTTGGCGGCACCCGGAACTGGGGGTGCTTCGACCGGACAGCTTCATCGGGTTGGCCGAGGAGACCGGCCTGATCGTGCAGCTGGGTGGGTGGGTGCTGGCCGAGGCGTGCCGCGAGGCGGAGGCCTGGTCGGCCCGTAGCGCCGCCGCACCGTTCGTCAGCGTCAACCTGGCGGTACGCCAGGTGCACCGGCCCGGGCTGGTGCAGGAGGTCCGCGCGTTGCTGCGGCAGACCGGTCTACCGCCGGAACGGCTGCAACTGGAGATCACCGAGAGCACGATGATGAGCACCGCCGAGGAGCCGGTACGCGCCCTGCGGGTCCTGGCCGACCTCGGAGTGCGGATCGCCATCGACGACTTCGGCACCGGCTACAGCAACCTGGCGTACCTGCGGGACCTGCCGGTGACCGAACTGAAGGTGGCCGGGGAGTTCGTGGCCGGCCTGCGGTCGCCGTCGGTCGGCCGCACCGACGAGCGGATCCTCGCCTCGCTGGTCTCGCTGGCGCACGCGCTGGACCTGACCGTCACTGCCGAGGGCGTGGAAACCGCCGGGCAGGCTGAGCGACTGCGGGCGATCGGCTGCGACGCCGCCCAGGGCTGGCACTTCGGCCGCCCGGCCCCCGCCGATCGCATCCTGGCCCGCATCCGCTGAACCTCGGGCCGCGCGGCCGGGCATGATCCACTCGTCTTCCATGATGGCGGGGTATCCCTGGCATCAGGACACCCCGACTTTTTGAAACCGGAGTGGATCACGTGAGGGAGTGATCGAGGATCCCCGTCCGGTATCTCCATTGAGCCTGATGCCTGTGCGTCATCTTGATGACTCACAGGCATCACGCTGACTCCCACGTCCCCGGCAGCCCACGACACGCCGCCCGATGGTGGCTGAGCAGGCCCCACCGATGAGCCCAGCGAAAAGCGCGCGCCACCGACGCGCCCCGCGCCCCGAGTAGACAGCGTCTACGGATGCTGGTAGACACTGTCTATGGACGGGGACGAGAAGGGGCTGCGGGCGCGGCTGGTCGCCGTCGGGGTGGACCTGGTGCTCAGCGAGGGCCAGTCGGCCGTGTCACTGCGGGAGATCGCCCGCCGCGCCGGGGTTTCACACGGCGCCCCGCGCCGCTACTTCCCCACCCACGTCGACCTGCTCTCCGCCATCGCCCGGGAGGGCTTCGCCGACCTCACCGCCCGCGTCGAGGAGACGATGCGCGACGTCGACCCGGACCCGCGTACCCGATTGACCGCGCTGGCCCGGACGTACCTGGACTTCGCGGCGGCCCATCGCGGCATGTTCGAGCTGATGTTCCGTCACGACCTGCTGGACAGCGGCCGGCTGCGCCTGCGCGAGACGAGCCTGCCGCTGTTCGACGTGCTCGCCGACCTGGTGGCCCAGGTACGCCGGCCGACCGACGCCCCCGCGCCGGTGCTCGCCGGCGCGCTCTGGGCCAACCTGCACGGCATCGCCCAGCTCTGGGCCTGGGGCAGCCTGCCGCTGGCCACCGGCGCCACCGGGGACGACACCCTGCTGCGCGCCGCGCTCGACGCCCATCTCGGCCCGAACCCCACCTGAACCCGGAGAACACGTGCCCCTGCTGTACGACCTCACCAAGCTGACCGTCGGCACCACGCTGCGGCTGGGCTGGCGGCCCCGCGTGGAAGGGCTGGAGCATCTGCCCCGGCACGGCGGCGCGATCCTCGCCGGCAACCACCTGTCCGTCGCCGACGAGTTGTTCCTCGTCACCGCGGCGCCCCGACACGTGACCTTCTGGGCCAAGGCCGAGTACTTCACCGGCCGAGGTCCGGGCGGCTGGCTCAACCGGCGCATCGTCGCCGGCATGGGTGCCATCCGGGTCGACCGCGCCGACGGCCGAGCCGCCCTACGCGCCCTCGACGCCGCTGTACCGGTGCTGCGCGCCGGCGGCCTGGTCGCCGTCTACCCGGAGGGCACCCGCTCGCCGGACGGACGGCTCTACCGGGGCCGCGTCGGGATGACCCGACTGGCCCGCGACGCCGAGGTGCCGATCATCCCGGTCGGCGTCACCGGCACCGCCGAGGTGCTGCCGGTCGACGCGCGGCTGCCCCGCCGGCACCCCGTCACCCTGCGGTTCGGCCCGCCGATCCCGGTCGCCGAACGGATCAACGGGCCACGCGACATCCGGACGGTCACCGACGAGGTCATGGCGGCGATCCAGAAGCTCACCGGCCAGGAGTACGTGCCTCGCTACGCACCGACCCGGGAGAGCTGAGCACGGCGCTGCGTCAGCCGGCGAGCAACGCCGCCATCCGGTCCGCCTGCGCCTCCCAGCGCCACTCCCGCTCCACCCACGCCCGGCCGGCAGCACCCAGCTGGCGAGCCAGGTCCCGGTCGGCGAGAAGCCGGGCGACCCGGTCGGCGAGCTGCGCGACGTCCCGACCGCGGACGACGTAGCCGGTCTCCCCCTCACGGACCGCGTCCGGTGCGCCGCCAGAGTCACCGGCCACCACCGGCAGGCCGGTCGCGGAGGCCTCCAGGTAGACGATGCCCAACCCCTCCACGTCGAGACCGCGGTTGCGGGTGCGGCAGGGCATCGCGTAGACGTCGCCCGCCGCGTAGTGCGCCGGCAACTCGGCCGACGGCACCGAGCCGGTGAACACGACGTCCCGTTCCACACCGATCTGCCGGGCCAGCTTCTCCAGGGTGGCCCGGTACGGCCCGCCGCCGACGATCAGCAGCGCCGCCTCGGGCACCCGGCGACGGATCTCCGGCAGTGCCCGGATCAGCATGTCCTGACCCTTGCGCGGCACCAGCCGGGACACGCAGACCACCACCGGCCGGTCGGTCAGCCCTAGCCGGGCCCGGACCTGCTCACCGTCCACTGTCGGGTGGTAGGTGTCCACGTCGACCCCGGGCGCCAAGCGGCGGAGCTCGGTCACCCCGTCCAGCACGCGGGCCAACCGGCTGCGGGTGTACTCGCCGAGGTAGGTGGTGACGTCGACGCCCCGGCCGATGCGCCGCAGCGCCGGCCGGGCCGCCGGCAGCGCCGCCCAACCGACCTCGTGGCCGTGGGTCTGCGCCACCACCCGGCGTACGCCGGCCCGCCGCCGCAGACCGGCGGCGAGCAACCCCAACGGCGCTGCCGCACCGAACCACACCGTGTCGCAGTCGTACGCGCGAGCCAGCCGCGCCGCCCTGCGGGCGATCAACGGGGTGGGCAACAGCACCCGGGTGCGCTCCCGGATCACCTCGAACGGCTGGTCGGCGTCGAACTTCGCGGCACCGCGCCAGCTCGACGCATACACGACCACCGAGCCGGCCGGTTGACGCACCGCGAGGTTGTGCACGAAGGACTGGATCCCGCCCGGGCGGGGCGGGAAGTCGTTGGTGATCAGCAGTGTGCGGCTCATCGGCCAGACTCCCGGGCGTACGCGCGGGCGGCGGCGATCCGCTCCACGGTGGACGGATGCGAGGCCGAGTAGAGGTATTCCCAGCGCGGCGGATCGGGGTCGCCGAGGTTGACCGAGCCGAGCCGGCGCTGCATCGACTCGAAGGCCTCCGGGTCGCGGGTGAGCGCGAGCGCATGGGCGTCGGCTCGTGCCTCCACCCGCCGCGACATCAGTGCCTGGACCGGCGCGGCGACCAGCCCGGCCACCGTGACGAGGGCCAGCAGCAGCGGGAACGCGCTCGGTTGGGCGACCGAGTCGACACCGGCCAGCCGTAGCAGCGGCCCCCACGAGCCGAGCAGGTAGAGCGCCACCACTGCCGCGGCGGCACCCAACGCCCCGGTCAGCGTGCCGGCCGCCACGTCGGAGTCCTTGGCGTGCCCCAACTCGTGCGCCACCACGGCTGTCACCTCGGCCGGGGTCGCCTCGGTCAGCAACGTGTCGTAGACGACGACCCGCCGCGTCGGGCCGAGACCGGAGACGTACGCGTTGACCGCCTTGGTGCGCCGGGAGGCGTCGGCGACCAGCACGTCGCGCACCGGCACCCCGTCGCGGGCCGCCATGCTCATCAGCTCGGTGCGCAGCTGGCCCTGCTCCATCGGGGTGAACCGGTTGAACACCGGCTCGACCAGCACCGGCAGCACGAACGACAGCAGCACCACCAGCATCGCCGCACCACCCGCGCCGAACGCCCACCACCAGCGCGGCGCGAGCCGGATGACCGCGTAGAAGCCGAACAGCGCCACCGCGCCGATCACCGCGCTGACGGCGTACGACTTGAGCAGGTCGACCGCCCAGCCGCTCCAACCGTTGGTGCTCAACCCGTAGCGGGTGAGCACGCTCTGACGCCAGGCGGCGAACGGGAGCGTGACGAGGTCGGCGACGAGGACCACGGCCAGCCCACCGAGCACGGCCTGCGCGGCCCAGTGCCCGCCGAAGGGCCGAGCCACCAGCTCGACCAGGCGGCTGCCCAGCGGGGTGAGCCCGAGCGCCAGGGCGACCAACAGCCCGATGGCGAGCGCGGTGTAGCCGCCGGGGCGCAGCGCGGCCCGGAACTCCCGCCCCTTGGCCACCTGCTCCGCCGGCAGGTCACCCAGCGCGGCGAGCTGGTCGGCGCGGGGTGCCGGAGGTCGGTGCCACGGAATGAGCAGCGCGGCGAGCACGACCAACGCGACGGTCAAGCCGGCCAGGGTCAGCAACGCCCACCCGCGCGGGGTCACCGCGTCACCACCCGTCGTACCCCGCTCATCGCGCCGCTCCTCCCGCCGTGACCGCTCATCCTATGGCCCGCGGAAAGCGCGCTCCCGGGCGCGGTCTCGCGCTCAGGCGACCCGGCGGGTGGCGCGGCGGTGAGCGATCCCGGGCCGTGCGGGCGCGGCCAGCACCTCCACGTCGAAGCCGGCTCGGGCGAGCACCTCGATGGCCTCGACCTCGGCGGCGACCAGCCCGGCCGCCGGGGACGTTTCGTCGAACAGGGCGGTCAGCGGGCAGCCGGAACAGCCGTCGGCCCGCTTCGCGCACCCGTCGCAGTCGATGAGCATCACACCTCCTGATCGGCTCGCGGCGCAGGGCCGGCGCCCTGTCGTCGCCGACCGAGCACCGTCGGTCACATCGACGCTAACCACCGGGTACGACAGAAACCAGTTCCGACCGACCGTTTGGGGTGAGATCGACTCCAGCTCCGCGAAACCGGGCCATCCCGACCCGCCGGAACACCCGACATCAGGAAACTCGTGTCGATCGCCCGACGGGAGGGACATCGTTTGGCCGACCGGCCACTCGGGCACAGGACAGTGGTGACCAGCCTCGATGGCTCGCCCGTCGTGGAATTCCACTACTCGTCGCGCCGACATCGCATCGCCAAGCTCCTCGCTGTGCTGGGCGCCGCTGCCCTCGTCGCCGTGTACGCGGCGCTGTTCGATGAGCCGTGGTGGCAGGTGCTGCTGCGGTTCGGCACGATCGGCGTCGGCGTCGCGTTGACCACCGCCTGGCAGCTGCGCCGTCAGCCTCGGCTGCCGCTGCGGTTGACCGACGAAGCGCTGGAACTGACCGGACCGCACGGCAGCAATCTCCGCATCGACTGGGCCAACGTGGCGCGCGCTCAGGTCCGTGGCCGCCTGGAACCGCGACTGGTGGTCACACCACTCGATCCGCAGCAGACCCGGCCGCCGATGCGACCCGGCCAGTGGTCGACCCCCGGACGCGGCCCGTACGAGTTGGTCGCCCGGCTCGCCTGGATGACACCCGGCCCCGACGTGCTGCGCCGTGAGCTGGCCCGGCGCCTACCGACCACCTGACCCGGTGGCCGGGCGGGACTGCGCGTTCGCCGCCTCGCCCTGCGCGTCGAGGTCACGCAGGGCGAAGCGGAGGTGCTGCCACTCCTCGTCCAAGATCACGTGAAGGCAGTGCAGGACGGACACCTGCTGCTCGGGCCACCAGGCGGCCGGCCGGGTCTCGGCGAGCAGGTCCGGCGTGACGGCCGCGAGAAAGTCGCGCACCATCGCCTGCCGCTCGGCCCGCAGCTCCAGGGTCGCGGCCAACGTCGGTTGCTCGGCGGCGAAGATCGACATGTCGAAGCCCTCGGCCTCGTACTCGGCATCTGGCTGCCCGAGCGGGTGGAAGGGCTGCGGCAGGCGCAGGATCGCCTTGCCCAGCCAGGTGTCGGCGGCGAACGCGAGATGGCGCAGCGTCTGCGCGAACGACCACTCCCCGTCGATGGAGACGTCGACCGCACCCTCGGGCATGGACAGCGCCCGGTCGACCGCCGCCGCCCAGGCCCGTTCGAGTGCCGCCCACGCCACGCGCAGGCCGTCCGGATCCTTGGCCTGCCGGAGATCGCGCCCGGGGAACCGCTGGTTGAGCTCGGCCTCGACCAGCGGCGCGACATCGACGCCGTTGACCAGGAGCGTGCCCTCAGCCAGCCAGGGCGCGTCGATGTCCAGAGCATTCACGTCGACGCCGCGCATCACCGCACCGGCCAGCGTCGACCGGGTGAACCGCACACCCCGCAGGTCACTGTCGACGAAGAGCCTGACGTTGTCCTGGGTCATGGCGAATCCCCTCCCGTCGGCGACAACAACGACGCTAACGCTCGGGTACGACAGCCGGGCTGGCGACGACACGGTGCGGCGGGGCCACGCGTCTCTCAGGAGCGGGCGAGCCGCCGCAGCAGCGAGTCGGCGCCCAGCGGGTAGGCGCCGTGCCGGCGTACCCCGTCGGCGACCTCGCGGTCGGAGGAGACCACCACCACCGGACGACCCGCTGGCTCGGCACGGACCAGCCGCCGGATCAGCTCGTCGGCGGTCTCGCCCTTGCGGGAGAAGAGCACCCGGACGCCGCGCGGCGCGGGCGGCAACCCGTGCATCCGCTCGGCGCCATCGAAGACGACGGTGATCTCGTCGCCGGTCTGCGCGGCGATCCCGCCGAGCCCGGTGATGAGACGTTTGCGCTGCTGCTCCAGGGACATGTCACCGAAGCCGCGCTTGGTGACGTTGTAGCCGTCCACCACGAGGTGCGCCCGGGGCAGGGCGAGAAGCTGGTCGAGCCGGGCCGGGTCGTCGGTGTCGCGGGCGCGTGCGGCGGGGCTGGCCGGGGCGGTGCCCGGTTGCTCGGCGAACGCGTCGGCCACGAAGTCGGCGGGGAGTTTGTCCACCGGGTCGAGGGCCAGCTCCCGGCGTAGGCCGACGGCGGCCTGACCGATGGTCTCCAGCAGCAGCCAGAGGCGGGCGTCGTCGACCGAGCGGGACTCCTTGGCGCTCGCGCGGGCCACTCCGGCGGCGGCCTCCGCCTCGGCCAGCCGGGCCCGGGCGCGGCGCAGCTCGGCGTCCACGTCGGCGCTGGCCCGCGCGGCCCGGCCGCGTTCGGTGGCCAGCAGTTCGGTGGCCTTGCGCTCGCGGGCCTGGGTCTCCCGCAGGGTACGGGCGACCTGCCGGGACTCCTCGCGGAGCTGACCCAGCTCCTCACGGACGCGGGCCAGCTCGTCGCGCAGCTTCTCCGCCTCGACCCGGGCCACCGCCCGGTCGTGCTCGGCGCGGGTGGCCCGTTGCTCGGCCTCCCGGACCAGCTCGGCGACGACAGCGCTGTCCGCCTCGGCGCGAACGGCAGCGCCGCTGGCGTCGATCAGCTCCCGCCAGCCGCGCGGCCTGGCCAGGTAGGCCAGCGCGGCGACCTCGACCGGGTCGGCGGCGGCGGGCGCGGTTCCCTCGACGACGGCGGCCCCGAGGTCACCGGCGTCGGCCAGGACGCGGGCGGTGACCCGCTGCCGGAACAGCGGGTCGGCGGTGAGCTGGGCGGCGATGACCGGCGCGCCGAGCCGGGCCCGCCGGTTGGGGGCGAACTTGGCCACCCGGCGCAGCGGCACGGGCACCTCGTCGGCGGGCAGCGTGGGCAGGACGGCGGCGGTCAGTGTGACGATCCGCTGCCGGACCGGCTCGGGCAGGGTCGGCTCCGGCTCCGGCAGGGCCGGCTCCGGCTCGGACACGGCCGGTTCCGACTCGGCCGGCTCCGACACGGCCGGCTCCGACTCGGCCGACTCCGGCTCGGTGCCCGGGCCGTCGCCTGCCATCGTGGGGTCGGATGTCCCGGATGTCTCGCTGACTACGTTGTCGTCCGGGTTGCTGACGGCCCCGTCGAGCGCGACCAGATCCTCCTGTGGGAGGTGGTCGTCGTGCGGCTCGGCGAGGGGCATGTGGCAAGTCTCCCACCGCGACCGGGCCCACCGCCCGGTGAGTGAGCCGATCTCTCATCCTAGCCCCATGGTGACTGGTGGGACGGCTGCGACGGGAGTGTCGGACCGAGGCGCTAGCGTGCCGCCGATGGCACAGGCGGAGTACGTCCAGGAGTCGCTGGCCGGTCTCGACCCGGCGGTGGGCGGGGTGGACCCGGCGCTGCCGCTCTACGCGACCACCTTCGTGGTGGTCGACCTGGAGACGACCGGCGGCGCGCCGGACGGCGGCGGCATCACCGAGATCGGCGCTGTCAAGGTGCGCGGTGGTGAGCAGTTGGGTGTGCTCGCCACCCTGGTCAACCCGGGGCAGCCGATCCCGCCCTTCATCACAGTGCTCACCGGCATCACCCAGGCGATGCTGCTGCCGGCGCCGCCGATCGAGCAGGTGCTGCCGAGCTTCCTGGAGTTCATCGCCGACGCGGTGCTGGTGGCCCACAACGCCCCGTACGACGTGGGCTTCCTCAAGGCCGCCTGCGCGAAGCACGGCTACCGCTGGCCCAATCCCCGAGTGCTGGACACGGCGGCGCTCGCCCGCCGGGTGCTGACCCGCGACGAGGTGCCCAACCGCAAGCTCGGCACCCTGGCCGCCTACTTCCGCACCACCACCCAGCCCAACCACCGGGCGCTCGACGACGCCAAGGCGACAGTCGACGTGCTGCACGGGCTGATCGGTCGGCTCGGCGGGCACCGGGTGGACACGGTCGGCGACGCCATCGAGTTCGCCCGGGCGGTCACGCCGACCCAGCGCCGCAAACGGCACCTGGCCGAGGGGTTGCCCAAGGTCCCCGGGGTCTACATCTTCCGGGCCGCCGACAACCGCCCGCTCTACGTGGGCACCTCCGTCGACATCGCCACCCGGGTGCGCAGCTACTTCACCGCCGGGGAGAAGCGCGCCCGGATCTCCGAGATGCTGGCGGCGGCCGAGCGGGTCGAGGCGGTGGAGTGCGCCCACTCGCTGGAGGCGGAGGTCCGCGAGCTGCGGTTGATCGCCGCGCACGCCCCGCCGTACAACCGACGGTCGAAATACCCGGAGCGCATGCTCTGGCTCAAGCTGACCGACGGTCTGTACCCTCGGCTGTCGATCGTGCGCGACCTCTCCCCCACCGACACCGCGTACCTCGGGCCGTTCACCTCCCGGCGGGCCGCGGAGCTGGCCGCCGCCGGTTTCCACGACGCGGTGCCGCTGCGTCAGTGCACGCACCGGCTCTCGCTGCGCACCATCACGCCGGCCTGCGCGCTGGCCGAGCTAGGTCGCTGCCCGGCACCCTGCGAGCACAAGATCACCCCCGAGGAGTACGACCACCAGGCCGCCGCGCCCTTCCGGACCGCCACCGCCAGCGACCCGCAGCCGGTGGTGGACGCGCTGCTCGCCCGGATCGACGTGCTCTCCCGGGACCAGCGCTACGAGGAGGCGGCGGTAATGCGGTCCCGGCTGGCCGCGGTGCTGCGGGCCACAGTGCGGATGCAGCGGCTGGCCGCGCTGACCGGCATCGTCGAGCTGGCCGCGGCACGGCCGGCCGCCCGGGGCGGTTGGGAGTTGGCGCTGGTGCGGCACGGCCGGCTGGCCGGTGCGGGGGTGTCCCCGCCGGGCGTGCACCCACGGCCCACCCTGACCACCATCCGGGCGACCGCCGAGACGGTGTCGGGCGGGCACGGCCCGGTGCCGGCGGCCACCGCCGAGGAGTCCGAGCGGATTCTGTCCTGGTTGGAACGACCGGAGACCCGGTTGGTGGAGATGTCCTCCGGTTGGTCCTCCCCGGCCGGTGGTGCGGGGCGGTTCCGTGACCTGCTGGCGAAGGCCGAGAACGGCGCGTCCCATCAACTCTCGACCGAACGCTCATGACCAACTGACCGATCGGACTACGTCGACTCGCTTAGGCTGTTAGAGAAGTGCAGTCCTGCCCGATTCGTGGGCCTGCTCCCGCCGCCGGGTTTCGGCGATGCGGAGCCGGGGTGAGGAGGTGTCCCTCGTGGACGTCGACGCCGGACACGGCGCCGCCCTGGGGGGCGCCCTGCCGACACAGCCGGGTGAGCTGCCGCTCGCCCGCCGGCTGCGGTCGTTGCTCAGTTGGCCGACCACCGACTCCGACCCGGTCACCCAGTTGGTGCGCACCCACCGGGGCATCCACGCCGGCACCGACCCCGCGGTGCTGCGACGGGCGTACACGATCGCGGAGAACATGCACCGCGGGCAGTTCCGCAAGAGCGGGGAACCGTACATCACCCATCCCCTGGCGGTGGCGCAGATCTGCGCCGAGCTGGGGATGGACACCACCACCCTGGTCGCGGCGCTGCTGCACGACACCGTGGAGGACACCCGCTACACGCTCCAGGCGCTCTCCGAGGATTTCGGCGGCGAGGTGGCCCACCTGGTCGACGGGGTGACCAAGTTCGACAAGGCGTTCTACGGCAAGGCCGCCGAGGCGGAGACGATCCGCAAGATGATCGTCGCGGCCGCCAAAGACGTCCGGGTGCTGATCATCAAGCTGGCCGACCGGCTGCACAACATGCGCACCCTCGGGGTGCGCTCGGCCTCCTCCCGGGAGCGGATCGCCCGCAAGACCCAGGAGGTGCTGGTCCCGCTCTGTGACCGGCTGGGCATCCAGACCCTCAAGCGCGAGCTGGACGACGTGGTGCTGCTGCACCTGGAGCCCGACGAGCACGCCCGGCTGGCCCGGCACGTGCACGACCGGCCGGGGTGGGACGCGTACCTCGACTCGGTGGTCACCCGGGCCAAGGTGGCGCTCAAGCGCAGCCGGGTCGACGCCGAGGTGAGCCCTCGTCCCCGGCACCTCTACTCGATCTGGAAAGACACAATCGCCGGCGAGCACACCGCCCCGTACGATCTGCCCCGCATCGTGGTGGTGGTCGACGGCCCGGCCACCGACTGTTACGCCGCGCTGGGCGCGATCCACGGCACCTGGCGGCCGATCCCCGGCCGTTTCAAGGACTTCATCGCCTCCCCCAAGAACAACCTCTACCGCTCGCTGCACACCAGCGTCTGCGGCCCGCAGGACCGCACTGTGGAGGTGCTGATCCGCACCGAGGAGATGCACCGCTCGGCCGAGTACGGCATCGCCGCCGACTTCCGCTTCCCCCGCTCGGGGGCCAGCAGCGCCGCGGCGCGCGCCGAGCAGTTGGACTGGCTGCGCCGGGTGCTCGACTGGGAGCCGGGTGCGGCCGACCCGGCGCAGTTCCTCGAGTCGCTGCGGTGCGACCTCGCCGAGGGCCAGATCCAGGTGTTCGCCGAGGGGCGGCAGATCGTGCTGCCGGCCAGCGCGACGCCCGTCGACCTCGCGTACGAGCTGGGCAACGAGCGGGGCGACCACTGCCTCGCCGCACGGATCAACGGTCGGCTCGCCCCGCTGAGTTCGGAGCTGGACGAGGGCGACGTGGTGGAGATCTTCACCGAGAACGACGGCGACAACGGTTTCGAGGCCGGTGTCGCGCCGCGCGGCCCCCGCCGGGAGTGGCTGAGCTTCGTCAAGTCACCGCACGCGCAGATGCAGATCAACCGGTGGTTCGCCGAGCACACCGAGCCGGGCATCACGATCAGCGACAAGGTCCGGCTCGGGCGGGCCACCATCGGGCTGACCCTGCGTCAGCACAATCGTGGCCTCGCCAGCGACCTGCCACTGCTGCGCCTCTCCGAGGAGCTGGGCTATCCCGACCTGGAGACCCTGCTGGTCGCGGTCTTCGACCGGGTGATCGAACCAGACACCGTCGTACGCC
The DNA here is from genome assembly GCF_006715105.1 of Micromonospora sp. A202. Lineage (NCBI taxonomy): Bacteria > Bacillati > Actinomycetota > Actinomycetes > Micromonosporales > Micromonosporaceae > Micromonospora > Micromonospora sp. A202. Next base: position 4,908,278 of record NZ_VFMP01000001.1, read on the forward strand.
AGCTCATCGACCTGGTCGACCACCGGCAGTGACCGGGCCGGCCCCGGCGCGTCCGAATGACATTCGTGACCACTAGCCTGGAGTCATGATCCCCCGCTCCCGCGCCACCGGTCGGGCCATCTTCTACCAGGCCTTCTACCGGCTGCCGCTGCCGGTGCGTCGGCGCCTGGTCCGGCTGGCCGTGCCCAAGTACATCGTCGGCGCGGTCACCCTGGTCCGCGACAGCGAGGCGACGGGCGCGGGCCGTCTGCTGATGCTGCGCCAGCCGCCCGGCCGGGGCTGGTCACTCCCCGCCGGCCTGCTGGACCGTGGCGAGCCCCCGGTGGTGGGAGCGGCCCGCGAGCTGTTCGAGGAGTCCGGCATCCGGCTCCCCCCGTCCCGGTTGCGCCCGGCGGTGCCGAACGCGATCGTGCACGCCAAGGGCTGGGTGGACATGGTCTTCGAGACGGAGGTCCCGGCGTCCACCACCGAGCTGGCGGTCGACGGCGCGGAGGTCTTCGAGGCCGCCTGGCACCCGCTGGACGACCTGCCCAAGCTGAGCTGGGCGACGGCCCGGCTGCTCGCCTACTACGACATCGGGCCGCTGGCCGGGCAGTTCCCGCCACCGGTTCCCGACAACCTGCCATGACCGGCAGGGCTGGCGTGCCGGCGGAGCTGTGCGCGGTGGTGCTCGCCGCCGGCGAGGGCACCCGGCTGCGCCCGCTCACCGAACGGGTCCCCAAGGCGCTCTGCCCGGTGGGCAACGTGCCACTGCTGGACCTCGCGCTGGCCCGGCTGGCCGGGCTCGGTCTGACCGGTCCCGCCCGGGTCGCGGTGAACGCCTGCTACCTCGGTGACCAGGTGGTCGCCCACGTCGGCGAGCGCGCGCATCTGTCCGTCGAGCCGGGTGACCCGCTGGGCACCGCGGGCGGGGTGGCCCGTCTGCGGGACTGGATCGACGGGCGGCCGGTGCTGGTCGGCAACGCCGACGCGTACCTGGCCGACCCGGCGGCTGCGCCCGGCCCGGACGTGGCGGCCCTGCTCGACGGGTGGGACGGGCACACCGTACGCCTGCTGGGTCAGCCCGCAGCGGACCCGGCGGCGCCGGGCACCTTCGCCGGGCACTGCTTCACCGGGTTCTCGCTGCTGCCCTGGCGGCTGGTCCGCGACCTGCCGGTCGTCGTCTCCGACCTGGTCCGAGCGGTGTGGCGCCCCGCCGAGGCAGCGGGCGCCCTGGAGGTGGTGCCCTTCCCGGGCACGTTCTACGACACCGGCACCCCGGCCGACTACCTGGCGGCCAACCTGCACGCCGCGGCCGGTGGCGTCATCGTCGACCCGTCGGCCACGGTGACCGGTCACTGCGTGGAGTCGGTGGTCGGGGCGGGCGCCCGGGTCGGCGGCGACGTCCGCCGGGCAGTGGTCTGGCCGGGCGCGACAGTGCGCGATGGCGAGCGGCTGCACGACGCGATCCGGGTCGGGGACGACCTGACGGTGCCCTGCGCCGCGCACGGCTGAGGCCCGACGGCTCCCGTCTCCAGTTTCCGACCGAAACATCTAGCATGGGCGACGACGCCGACGAACGGAGAGATGTCACGTGATCACCGCGATCGTGCTGATCGACTGCGCCACCGATGCGATTCCCGAGGTGGCGGAGACCCTGGCCAACCTCCCCGGCGTCAGCGAGGTCTACTCGGTCGCCGGGCACGTCGACCTCATCGCCATCGTCCGGGTCCGCGAGTTCGACCAGATCGCCCAGGTCATCGCGGGCAGCATCTCCAAGGTGCCCGGTGTGCTCAACACCGAGTCGCACATCGCGTTCCGGGCATACTCCCAGACTGACCTGGAGGAAGCCTTCGCGATCGGGCTGGCCAGCGCTGACTGACCCGCACGCACGGCGGCCGGTCCACCGCGCGGGTGGACCGGCCGTCTGCTGTCGCTACGTCAGCTCTCGCTGGGAGCCGGCGTTTCGGTGGTGCCGCCGCCCGGAACCGGGGACTCGGTGTTGCCACCCGGAGCCGGCGACTCGGTGCCGGTGCCGCCCGGAGCCGGCGACTCAGTGCCGGTGCCGCCCGGGCTGGGCGTACCGCTGGCGCTGGTCTGCGGAACCGGGATACCCAACTGGTTGGCGAGCTGCACCAGCTCGTCGTAGTGCGCCTGAAGCGTCGGCAGAGCCGTCTGTGCCAACTGGACCACCGACTGCTCGGAGCCCTGCGAGATCTCCGTCTGGGTGGCCTGGATGGCCTGGACGTGACCGGCCAGCTCACTGGTCACCCAGAGCCGGTCGAACTCCGCACCGCTGGCGTTGTTCAGCTTGTCGATGACCGCCTGCTGATCGGCGCTGGGCTCGTTCGGCAGTTCCACCCCGAGCTGGGACGCGGTCTGCTGCACCGTCTGGTCCAGCTGGGTGTGGTCGGTCTTCAGCATCGCACCCAGGTCCTTGACCCCCTGGTCCTGACCCTTCTGCTGGGCCAGGTCACCGGCGGTGATCTCGAACAGGTTGACCTGGTGAACCGCCTGCAGGTACTGGGTGTCCTGCGTTGACGGCTGTGCCGCGGCCTGCGCGGCCGCAGCCGGTGCGACACCGACGAGTACAAGCGCGGCCAACAGGCCGAGGCGTTTGATACCCAACATGCTTCCCCCCCTTGAGACGTTGGACCGCACGGATACCCGGCTCACCGGGGTTATTCCTGCGATCGCCCGTCGCACGGGGTCTACCGGTCCCGTCGTGGCCGTCCGACTCCGCCTCGCCTGGGCGGCGGGTGCGGATACGACGTGGCGCCCGCCGGAATCCGGCGGGCGCCACGTAACGGTGCGATCGGGCGATCAGCGGCGGCTCTCTCCGCTGCCGATCTCCTCGCGCTCGGGCCGGGCCTCGACCGGCGGGTGCCCCGGCGAGACCGGCGCCTCGACCGGCTTCTCGATCGGGTAGAAGAAGCCCCGGATGGCCGGCCCGAGGGCGCCCAGCCGGTTCATCTTCTTCGGCACGACCCAGCCGACGTACTCGAGCTCGCCGTGACCGTCCGCGTGCCCGTTCGACGCGCTGAGCGGCTGGTGCACCTCGACGAACCGGCCGTCCGGCAGGCGCCGGATGATGCCGGTCTCCACGCCGTGCGCGAGGACCTCCCGGTCGTGCTGCTGCAGACCGAGGCAGAGCCGGTAGGTGATGTAGTACGCGATCGGCGGGACCACCAGCAGACCGATCCGACCAGCCCAGGTCATCGCGTTCAGGCTGATCTGGAACTTGTCGGCGATCACGTCGTTGGCGCCGGAGAGCGTCAGAACGATGTAGAACGCGACGGCCATGGCGCCGACGGCGGTCCGGGCCGGAACGTCACGGGGACGCTGGAGCAGGTTGTGGCTGTTGCGGTCCTTCAGGTGCCGGGCTTCCAGGAACGGGTACATCGTCGACAGGCCCACCAGGATGCCGGGCAGCACGACCGTCGGCCAGAACAGCGGCGGGATGACGTACCCGTCGCCGAGCGGGATGTAGATTTCCCAGGCCGGCATGAGTCGGGTCGAGCCGTCGAGGAACATGACGTACCAGTCGGGCTGGCTGGCGGCCGAGACCACCCACGCCTCGTACGGGCCGAACAGCCAGATCGGGTTGATCTGGAACAGACCGCCCATCAGCGCGATGACGCCGAAGACGACCATGAAGAAGCCGCCCTGCTTCAGCGCGTACCGCGGGAACATCCGCTCGCCGACCACGTTGTTGTTGGTCCGGCCGGGGCCGGGCCACTGGGTGTGCTTCTGCTTGAAGACCAGGCCCAGGTGGACGCTGATCAGCGCGACCAGCAGACCCGGGATGAGCAGCACGTGGGCGATGAAGAACCGGCTGATGATGATCGTGCCCGGGAACTCGCCGCCGAAGATCGACGAAGTGAGCCAGGAGCCGATCACCGGGATGGACAGCATGATCGCCGAGGCGATCCGCAGGCCGGTGCCGGAGAGGCCGTCGTCCGGGAGCGAGTAGCCGGTGAAGCCGGCCAGGAAGCCGACCCAGAACAGCAGCGAGCCGATGATCCAGTTGGTCTCACGCGGCTTGCGGAAGGCGCCGGTGAAGAACACCCGCAGCATGTGCACGACGATCGCGGCCATGAACAGCAGCGCTGCCCAGTGGTGCATCTGCCGCATCACCAGACCGCCGCGGACGTCGAACGAGATGTCCAGGCTGGAGGCGTACGCGGCCGACATCGGCGTGCCCTGCAACGGCGCGTAGCTGCCGTCGTAGACCACCTCGGTCATCGCCGGCTCGAAGAAGAAGGTGAGGAACACACCGGTCAGCAGCAGCACAACGAACGAGAACAGCGCGATCTCGCCGAGCAGGAAGGACCAGTGGTCCGGGAAGACCTTGTTCAGCAGTTTGCGCAGCGGGGTGGCCACCGCGAAGCGGTCGTCCACTCCCACCGCGGCCTTGCCCGGCGTCGCCGCAAGGTCAAGCTTTCGACGCTTCATGGCCGCTCCCAGAAGTCAGGCCCGACGGTCTCGGTGTAGTCGGACTTCGCCACGAAGAACCCCTCGGAGTCCAGCTCGATCGGCAGCTGCGGCAGCCGCCGGCTGGCCGGGCCGAAGATGGGCTTGGCGTTGTCGGTGATCAGGAACTGGGACTGGTGGCACGGGCAGAGCAGCCGGTTGGTCTGCTGCTCGTAGAGGCTGGCAGGGCAGCCGGCGTGCGTGCAGATCTTGGAGAACGCGACGTAGTTGCCCCACATGTAGTCGCCGTGGCCGATCTTCTCGTTGGCCTGACGCGAAGCCAGCGCGTCGGAGTCGCGGAGGTGGATCAGCAGCGTCGGCGAGTCGGCGTGCCGGTTGCTCACACCGTGCTCGATGCCGGGGAAGACGGTCAGCTGCCCACCGCTGCTGATGTCCGCCGGGCGGACCGGCCGGCCGTCCTCGCGGACGAGGCGGATCCGCTCGCTGCCCTTGGCTGCGGCGAACCCGGTGGTGAACATCTGGTTGTTCTTGTGGGGATCGGAGATCAGACCGCCGACCAGCGGTGCGGCGGCGACCGCGGCGACCGGCGCGAGACCGGCCAGCAGCGAGATGCCGAGCAGGGGGCGACGCTTCACGCCCAGCTCGTCCGCCATGTAGAGCATGGTCTGGCCGGTGATGATGCGACCTTCGGAGTCCACCTGGCCCTCGTGCCGGTCCTGGATCGAGACCTCCTTGGGCAGCAACTTCTTGCCCCAGGTCAGGATGCCGAAGCCGACGGCGAGCAGTGCGATGCCGAGGGTGAAACCGAGCAGCGGGGTGTAGAACTTGTCGCCGCCCCGGCCCGGCTCGTACTGCCACGGCCACGCGATGTAGATGACCATGAAGGCGGTCGCGGCCAGACCGGTGAGCAGGAAGAAGCCGGCGACCACCCGGGTCAGCCGACGCTCCGCCTTGGTGCCGGGCAGCACCTGCGGCTCGTAGTGGACGATCTCGATGTCGTCCCGACGCGCGCCCTCACGAACGATGTCGAACCGGGTCAGCTTGGGGTCGTTGACGTCGAGCGGCTCCCGGCCCTGGGGGGTCGGGTGCTCGGTGGGGGTGCTCATGCCGTCACCTCGCTACGGGTGGCGCCGAGCGGCACCACTGCGCTGATGGGGAGTATCCGCTCGGTCACGACTTGCCCGCAATCCACAGGCTGGCGAAGACGAGCGCCACGATGCCGACCAGGAAGATCGCCAGGCCTTCGGTGGAGGGGCCGTACCGTCCGAGGTTGAAGCCACCCGGGTCCTGGTCGTGCTTCAGCGTCTCCTGGATGTAGGCGATGATGTCGGCCTTCTGCTCCGGCCGAAGCTGGTTGTCGCCGAACACCGGCATGTTCTGCGGGCCGCTCAGCATCGCCGCGTAGATCTGGCGGTCGGTCGCGGGGCGCAGGCTCGGGGCGAACTTGCCCGAGGAGAGCGCGCCACCCCCACCACCGAACGCGTGGCACTGCGAGCAGTTGATCCGGAACAGCTCACCGCCGGACGCGATGTTGCCGTCCTCGCCGAGGTCGTCGCCCTCGGGCACGACCGGGCCGCCGCCCAACTCCTGGATGTACTGGGCCAGCTGACGGGTCTGCTCGTCGGTGAAGAGTGGGGGCTTGCGGTGGGCCTGGGCTTCCTGGCGGGCCATCGGCATCCGCCCGGAGCTGACCTGGAACTCGACCGAGGCCTCGCCGACGCCGATCAGGCTCGGCCCGCGGCCCTCGACACCCTGGGCGTTGCGACCGTGGCAGGTCACACAGCTCACGTCGAACAGCGCCTTGCCCTCGGCGGCGGCGCCGGTCAGCTGCGGGTTGTCCTGCGCCTGGGCACCCGGGGCGAAGACGGTGTAGGCGCCGCCGGCGAGCATCAGCGCGGCGATCAGCCGGACCGCGGCGCCCAGCCGGCGGCGGCCCCTGCTGCGCGCGGCGGGCCGCTCGCGCAACCGCGCGAGCAGACCGCGTCGGCGGTCGTTGTCAGAAGTCATGAGCGGTGTCCTTAACCGGTTGGACCTGTCTCAGGGGACGGAGCAGCAGCGCGGAATGTGACGCGCAAGATCACTGAAGCCAGTAGATCATGGCGTACAGCCCGATCCACACGACGTCGACGAAGTGCCAGTAGTACGACACGACGATCGCCGAGGTCGCCTGCGCCGGGGTGAACCGGCCCATGGTCGTACGGACCATGAAGATGATGAAGGCGATCAGACCGCCGGTCACGTGCAGGCCGTGGAAGCCGGTGGTCAGGTAGAACACCGACCCGTAACCGTCTCCGTTGATCTTGATGCCGTCGGCGACCAGGTGCCGGTACTCGTTCAGCTGGCCGAGCACGAAGATCAGGCCCATCACGAAGGTGATGGTGAACCAGCGCCGAAGCGCGTGCACGTCACCTTTCTCCGCCGCGAAGACGCCGAGCTGGCACGTCACGGAGGACAGCACCAGGATCACCGTGAAGGTGGTCGCGTACGGGATGTTCAGCGCTTCGGTGTGCTTCTCCCACTGCTCCGGCGCAGCTGCGCGGATGGAGAAGTACATCGCGAACAACGCCGCGAAGAACATGAGTTCGCTGGAGAGCCACACGATCGTCCCGACGCTGACCATGTTCGGTCGGGTCAGAGAGTGGATCCGGCTCTTGTCAATGGCTGGGGCCGCAGTCACGCCGTCATTATTGCCCCTGACCGGGGGCGGCGATCAGCGGGGTGGCAAACCTGCGCCTTCCGTGGCCCCACCGTCAGGGTCCGGTTCGCCTGGCCTAGCCTGAAAAGCGTGCTGCACGTCGATCCGATCCTCGCCGCCACCTCGGCCCCGCCGCCGTTCACCGTCGGCACGGTGCTGACCGAGACCCGGCTGGACAGCTGGCTGGCCCTCGGCCTGGTGCTCGCCGCCGGCCTGTACCTCTACGGGGTGTACCGGCTGCGCCTGCGGGGCGACCGCTGGCCGATCGCCCGTACCGTGTTCTTCATCGGCCCCGGCCTGGGCGGCATCGCGCTGGTCACGGTCAGCGGACTGCACGCGTACGACACCGCGCTGCTGTCCGTGCACATGATCCAGCACATGGTGCTGTCCATGGTGGCGCCGATCTTCCTGGCGCTGGGCGCGCCGATGACCCTGGCCCTGCGCACCCTGCCGGTCGGGCCGCGCAAGCGCCTGCTGGCGATCGTGCACAGCCGTGTCGCCCGGGTCTACAGCTTCCCGCTGGTGGCGTTCGCCATCTTCGTGGTCAACCCGTTCGTGCTGTACTTCAGTGATCTGTACCGCTTCACCCTCGAACACGCCTGGGCGCACGAGCTGGTGCACGCGCACTTCATCATGACCGGCTGCGTGTTCTTCTGGCCGCTGCTCGGGCTCGACCCGCTGCCCGGCCGCTGGCCGTACCCGGCGCGCGCGCTGCTGATGCTGCTCTCCGTGCCGTTCCACACCGTGCTCGGCCTCACCATCATGCAGAGCACCACGCTCTTCGGCGGCGACTGGTACCCGTCGCTCAACCTCGGCTGGTCGGACCCCTGGGACGACCAGGTGGTCGCCGGCGGCATCCTCTGGGCGGGTGGTGAGTTCGTCAGTGTGACCATGCTCGCGGTGCTCGTCGTCCAGTGGGTCAAGCAGTCCGAACGCGAGGCCCGCCGGGTCGACCGCGAGCTGGACCGCCAGGAGGCCCGCGAGCGCGCCGCCGACGCCGCGGCCACCTGAGCTGCCCGGACGGTACGCCCCGACGATCGGTGGCGGGCGGGATGTCGGCTACGTCACCCCGACCGGTACGATCGGCGGGCAGCTACGAGGTGGGAGTCAGTGCCGCAATGAGTGAGCGCAGCGAACGAATCATCAAGCGCAGTGCGATGGTGCCTCATGACGGCACGGAGCGAAGCGGAGTGCCGGCATGAGCGATCGTCTTTGCACCGTCCTGCTCTACAGCGACGACCCGAAGGTCCGTGATCGGATGCGGATGGCCGTCGGCACCCGGCCCGCGCCCGGTCTGCAGATCGAGTTCGTCGACGCGTCGACCTACGCGGAGACCATCCGACTGGTCGACGACTACGAGATCGACCTTCTGGTGCTCGACGGCGAGGCGAGCCCGGGTGGTGGCATCGGCATCGCCCGGCAGATCAAGGACGACCGGGACGACGCTCCCCCGACCTGCCTGGTGATCGCCCGCGCCGCCGACCGATGGCTGGCCGCGTACGCCGAGGTCGACGCGACGCTGGTGCACCCGCTCGATCCGGTGACCACCGGCGGCACGGTGGCCGAGCTGCTGCGGACGCACGCACCCGCCTGACGTCCCACGCTCCTCCGGCACCGCCACGGCGCCGGACACTCGGCGCTGGTTCCAGCCCACCGCACTTCGCACGCTCGGGAGGCCCGTCATGGGCGATCGGACCTGGCCGCACCTGCTCAACTCACTGCTGCGCGGCGACGAGCTGTCCACCGCCGACACCGCCTGGGCGATGGGCGAGATCATGGCCGGCTCGGCGGGTGCCGCGCAGGTCGCCGGCTTCGCTGTGGCGTTGCGGGCCAAGGGTGAGACCTCCGCCGAGTTGGCCGGGCTGGTGGAGACGATGCTGAGCCGGGCGGTCCCGGTGGACCTCCCCGACGAGCTGCGTTCCACCGCGCTGGACGTGGTGGGCACCGGCGGTGACCTCGCCCACACGGTCAACATCTCCACGATGGCCGCCCTCGTGGTGGCGGGTGCCGGCGTCCGGGTGGTCAAGCACGGCAACCGGGCCGCGTCGTCCTCCTGCGGCACCGCCGACCTGTTGGAGTTCATGGGCGTCCCACTCGACCTCGATCCGGACGCGATCGTCCGCTGCGTCACCGAGGCCGGCATCGGGTTCTGCTTCGCGGCCCGTTTCCACCCGGGGATGCGGCACACCGGCCCGGTTCGACGGGAGCTGGGCGTGCCGACCGTCTTCAACTTCCTCGGTCCGCTTACCAACCCGGCCCGGCCCCGCGCGGGCGCCGTGGGCTGCTTCGACCTGCGGATGGCCCCGGTGATGGCCGGTGTGTTCGCCGACCGTGGTGACTCCGTCCTGGTGATGCGCGGCGAGGACGGGCTGGACGAGTTCACCACCGCCGCGCCGACCCGCGTCTGGGCGGCCCAGGGAGGCACCGTACGCGAGGCCGTGCTGGACGCGACGGACCTGGGTGTACCCAGGTCCACCCTCGCGGACCTGCGGGGCGGTGACGCCGCGTACAACGCGGATGTGGCCCGTCGCCTGCTGGCTGGCGAGACGGGCCCGGTCCGGGACGCGGTGCTGGTCAACGCCGCGGCGGCGCTGGCCACCCAGGGCCCGCTCGACGGCGACCTGACCGAGGCGTTGCGCGCCGGCCTGGACCGCGCGGCCGAGTCGATCGACTCCGGTGCGGCCGCCGTGACCCTCGACCGCTGGATCGCCACCGCGACCGCCACTGCCACCGTGGCCTGACCTCGGCGTCGCCGCTCGGCGGCGAGGGCCTTGATCGACTCGGGTTCCTTGAAACCGCGGCGTCCGAGCCGTCCGGACACCCCGATGCCAATGATGTCGAGTGGATCACCTTGGCGGCACCAGCGGCCGGGGGTCCCAGCGACGGCCACGGGAGATTTGTCGGACCCGCGTGGGAAACTACAGGCGAGTAGTTATCCGATTCCGTCCGTGCGCCGCTGTCGCGTTCGGGGGCGGGTCGCCTGGTTCGAGAGGAGACGCCCGTGTCGCACCGCGAGCTGTACTGCGACGTCTGTGAGGGCGTGGCACCGTTCGAGGTGCCGCCCTGCGTCGACGGTCACGGAGCTGACTGTCCTGAGCTCATCTGCACCGGCTGCGGTGCCGCCGTGGTGCTGGTCACCGCGATCGCCGTTCCGGTCACCCAGCTGGCCGGCCGTCGACGCCGCCAGCCCACCCGCCGCCACGCCGCCTGACCCACGGCGCCGCCTGACCCACGGCGCCATCCGGCTCCCGCACGACGAAAGGCCCGCTCCCACTCGGGGAACGGGCCTTTCGTCACGCAGGTCGGTCGCGAGCGACCGGGTGGATCAGTGCTCGGCGGTGCGCCGGGTGCCGCTGTAGTACTCGAACAGCAGCCCGCAGGCGGAGAAGACGACAGCCACAAGACCGGCGCCGATCAGCCAGTACTGCCAGAACACCATGCCGAGCGCGGCGAGCGCGGCGGCCAGTGCCAGGCCGAACGGCCAGTAGCTGCCCGGGCTGAAGAAGCCGACCTCGCCGGCGCCGTCAGCGATCTCGGCGTCCGGGCGGTCCTCCGGGCGCAGGTCGATACGCCGGGAGACGAACCAGAAGAAGCCACCGCACATCGTGCAGAGCAGGAACGACAGCAGCAGGGCCACGGTGCCGACCCACTCGATGCCACCGGACGCGCCGTTGGTCCATGCGCCGTAGAGGATGGTGGCGCCGAGCAGGAACGCGGCAATGATCAGGAAGATACGCCACTCGGTCTTCATATGGCTGCCTCAGCTTCCCGTGCGGGCCGGAACGTCGTCCGGGTTGAAGTTGCCCTGCGTCCGGCGGGTGTCGAACGGCCGCGTGGTCTCCGCGTACGGCTGCTCACCGATCTCGGTCAGCGCGTCCTGCGTGGACTTGCCGCTCTGCTTGGCCGCCAGGAACTGGTCGTACTTCTCCGGCGACACCACCCGCAGCTCGAAGTTCATGAACGCGTGGTAGCTGCCGCACAGCTCGGCGCAGCGCCCGACGTAGGCGCCCTCGGCGTCCAGGCTCGAGACCTCGAACACGTTGCGGATCTTGCCCGGCATGACGTCCCGCTTGAACAGCAGCTCCGGCACCCAGAACGAGTGGATGACGTCGCGGCTGGTCTCCTCGAACCGGATGGACCGGTTGGTCGGCAGCACCAGCACCGGGATGACCTCACTGGTGCCGAGCGTCGACGCGGTGGTGCGGGCCTCCGCGCCCTGGCCGTCGCGGTAGTTGAACTGCCAGTTCCACTTGAAGGCGACAACCTCGACCGTGACGTCCGGGTTCTTCGACAACTTGTCGACGTCGGTCTGCACGATCGCCGTGTAGTAGAAGAGCACGGAGACGATCAGGATCGGCGCGATGGTGTAGAGGAACTCCATCGGCAGGTTGTAGCGGGTCTGCACCGGCAGCGTGTTGCCACGCTTGCGGTAGCGCACGACGCACCAGAAGATCAAGCCCCACACGAAGACACCGACCGCGAGCGCGGCGATGCAGGAGGCGATCCACAGGTCGTACATCCGCTTCGACTCCGGCGAGATGCCGCCCTGCGGCCAGCCGAAGCCGTCAAACGCCTGCCCTACGTCACAGCCCGTGAGCAGGACCAGCAGCGCCACGCCACCGAGACCGAGCCCGGCCAACCGACCAGCACCACGCCCCCGGCGGGCACCGACCCCTGGGGAAGCGCTGTGCCGTACGGCCGACGGCCGTACCTCCGAACTCCTTGCGACCACCTGGTCCTGCCTCCCTAGCGCGCCGCGGTGGGTCTTTCCTCAGCACCGACGGCAAAGGCGTCACCGACGGTCGCAGATTACTCGACCATGACGGAGTCGGCCGTGGTGGGGTCACTGTCCACCCCCCATTGGGGGGATGATGGGCATACCACCGCGATAGCGTGTCGATCTGTGAGCGCGAGGAGTGAGCCGGGTTTGCGAGCCCCGCAATCGCGAACAAAGGCGGATCTGTGAGCGCGAGGAGTGAGCCGGGGTTGCGAGCCCCGCAATCGCGAACAAAAGGCGGATCTGTGAGCGCATCCCCGGTCTACCTGGACGCGGCGACCGCCGCGCCGATGCATCCGGTCGCGCGGCAGGCGCTGCTGGCCGCCTTCGACGACGGCTGGGCCGACCCGGGCAAGCTCTACAGCCAGGCCCGCCGGGCACGGCAACTGCTCGACGCCGCCCGCGAGGCCACCGCGCTGACGCTCGGCGTCCGCGCGGACGAGGTGTCCTTCACCCCCAGCGGTACGACCGCAGCTCACGGCGCGGTGCTCGGTGGCCTGGCGGGGCGCCACCGGGTCGGGTCGACGCTGGTGCACTCGGCGATCGAGCACTCGGCGGTGCTGCACGCGGCGGAGCGGCACGTGGCGGCGGGTGGGACCGCGACCGTTGTGCCGGTGGACCGGGTGGGTCGGCTGGACGTGACCTCGTGGTCGGCCGCCGTTCGCGCACCCGGTGTCGCGCTGGCCGCTCTGATCACAGCCAGTCACGAGGTGGGGACCGTGCAACCGGTCGCCGAGGCGGCCGCGATCTGCGCCGAGGCGGGGGTGCCGCTGTACGTCGACGCGGCCCAGTCGGTCGGCCGGGTGCCCCTGCCGGCCGGCTGGTCGGTGCTCAGCGCGAGCGCCCACAAGTGGGGCGGTCCGCCCGGGGTGGGGGTGCTGGCGGTCCGTAAGGGCACCCGCTGGGAGTCACCCTGGCCGGCCGACGAGCGGGAGGGTGGTCGTACCCCCGGGGTGGTGAACCTGCCCGCGGTGGTGGCGGCGGCGGCGAGCCTGCGGGCCGCGGCGGCCGACGCGGCGGCGGAGGCGGCCCGGCTGGATCCGCTGGTGGACCGGATCCGGGCGCGGGTCGCGGCGGACGTGCCCGACGTGGAGGTGGTCGGCGACCCGGCGCTCCGGCTCCCCCACCTGGTCACCTTCTCGTGCCTGTACGTCGACGGTGAGGCTCTGTTGCACGCACTGGACCGGCGTGGCTTCGCCGTGTCGTCCGGCTCGTCGTGCACCTCGTCCACGTTGCGTCCGTCGCACGTGCTGGAGGCGATGGGGGTGCTCTCGCACGGCAACGTGCGGGTCAGCCTGCACCGGGAGACGACCGAGGCGGACGTCGAGCGGTTCCTCGACGAGCTGCCCGGGATCGTCGCCGAGCTGCGCGCCGACGCCGGGGTGGTGGGGCTGTGACGATGCCGGACGAGGTCATCGACTGCCGGGGGCAGCGCTGCCCGCTGCCCGTGATCGCGGCGGCCCGGCGGTTGCCACAGCTGCCGGTGGGCACTGTGGTCCGGGTGCTCGCCGACGACCCGGCGGCGGCGGTCGACCTCCCCGCCTGGTGCCGGATGCGCGGCCAGGAGTTCCTCGGGTCGGTCAAGGGCCCGGACGGCCCGGCCTACGACATCCGCCGCCGCCACTGACCCGCTTCATTCGTCGATCCAGATCAGCCTCAGTCGACGGCCCGGCCGGGCAAAGGGCCGCCCCGTTCGTGATCGTTGGCTGCTGAGCAGCAGTTCGCTCGGCCTGTCGTGCTGCCCAGCTGCCAACGATCACGGGAGGCAACCAGCTATGGCAGGAGGTGGGGGCGGACCTCGTCCGCCGCGGTGTCACCGTAGGACTCGGCGAGCCGCTTGACGAACAGGTCGCGGCGGACGTCGTACTCCTGGGTGCCGACCGTCTCAAGGACCAGCGTGGCCAGCAACGAGCCGACCTGGGCGGCCCGCTCCAGGCCGACCCCCCAGGAGAGCGCGGTGAAGAAGCCGGCCCGGAAGCCGTCCCCCACCCCGGTCGGGTCGACCGCCCGGATCTCCCGCGCGATCGGCACGTGGATCGGGTCGATGCCCCGCCCGGCGATCTCCACACCGTGCTTGCCCAGCGTGGTGACCCGCACCTTGACCAGGTCCAGCAGCTGGTCGTCGCTCAGCTTCGCCTTGCTCTGCAGCAGCGACTTCTCGTAGTCGTTGGTCATCAGGAACTCGGCGCCCTCGATCAGCGCCACCACGTCCTCGCCGCCCATCCGGGCGAGCTGCTGCGACGGGTCGGCGGCGAACGCGTACCCGCGGGTGCGGCACTCGGCCGAGTGCCGGAGCATCGCCTCGGGGTCGTTGGCGCTGACCAGCACCAGGTCCAGTCCGCCGAGCCGGTCGGCGACCGGGGCGAGCTCGATGTTGCGCGCCTCACTCATCGCACCGGCGTAGAACGACGCGATCTGGCACATGTCCGTGTCGGTGGTGCAGACGAACCGGGCGGTGTGCGCTACCTCGCTGATGTGCACGGAGTCGCAGTCCACGCCGTGGCGCTCCAGCCAGGAGCGGTAGTCGGCGAAGTCCGCCCCCACAGCGCCGAGCAGCACCGGGCTCAGACCGAGCTGCCCCATGCCGAAGCAGATGTTCGCCGCCACGCCACCTCGGCGGAGCACCAGGTCGTCCACCAGGAAGGAGAGGGACACCTTGTGCAGCTGATCGGCGATGAGCTGGTCGGCGAAGCGGCCGGGGAAGCTCATCAGGTGATCGGTGGCGATCGAGCCGGTGACGGCGATCTTCATGTCAACCCTCGGGGTCGGGAGCAGGGCGCGGTCAGACTACCGGCCCGGCAACCCGGCGGTGACCGGTCGGTCGGACAACGGCAACCGGCCCGTCACGAAAGCGTCGGGACCGCTCCCAGGGGGCATCACGCCCGGGCCGGTACGACGACGGGGCCGTCCCGAAGGACGGCCCCGTCGTCGTTGGTGCGTGGTGCGTGACTCAGTTGAACGAGTCACCGCAGGCGCAGGAGCTGCCCGCGTTGGGGTTGTCGATGGTGAAGCCCTGGGCGTCGATCCGGTCGGCGAAGTCGATCGTCGCGCCGGAGAGGTACGGGGCGCTCATCCGGTCGACGACGACCCCGACACCACCGAAGTCGGTGACGACATCACCGTCGAGCGAGCGCTCGTCGAAGAAGAGCTGGTACCGCAGGCCCGAGCAGCCGCCCGGCTGCACGGCGACGCGGAGCCGCAGGTCGTCGCGGCCCTCCTGCTCGATCAGG
Source organism: Micromonospora sp. A202 (assembly GCF_006715105.1). Lineage (NCBI taxonomy): Bacteria > Bacillati > Actinomycetota > Actinomycetes > Micromonosporales > Micromonosporaceae > Micromonospora > Micromonospora sp. A202. The sequence continues at coordinate 4,923,393 of NZ_VFMP01000001.1, forward strand.
GCCTTGACCTTCTGCGCCGCAACGTCGGTGAGGACGACGGAAGTAGGGGCCTGGGCCTCGACGGAAGTAGGGGCCTGGGCCTCGGTCGACTCGGTCTGCGCTGGCGTGGTCACGTGGAAGTCTCCCTGCGCGGTTTTGGGTCCGGACGCACTGGCCAACGCCGCGCGCCGTCCAGTGATTCCCGGTTGTGGTCCTCCGCCGATCGTACGCCGCCTCGGCCGGGTGCACCCGCGTGGCGTGACGCCCGCCCCAGGTGGACCCGGTCGTCAGGCGGCCGGAACGCTCAGCGGCTCCACTGCCGCGCCAGTCGGGCGCCCAACTCGCGCAGCCCCTCGGCGGGCCTGCTCAGCGCGGCGTCGAGCCCGCCGCCCGCTTCCCCACCGAAGTGCTCGACCAGGCTGTACGCGTCGGTGACCCCGGCCGAGGCGGCCTCTCGCCGGCCGGTGCTCACCTGCCCTGCCACCACCACGCAGGGCACACCCCGGTCGCGGGCGGCACCGGCCACCCCGGCGACCACCTTGCCGCGCAGCGACTGGTGGTCGAACGACCCCTCGCCGGTGATCACCAGGTCCGCCGTGTCCAGCGCCGCGTCCAGCCGGGTGGCCCGGGTGACCAGGCCGATCCCCGACTCGCAGCCGCCGCCGAGGGCGAGGAGCGCCGCGCCGATGCCGCCGGCGGCGCCGCCCCCGGGCATCGTGCCGAGCCCCGCCGGGCAGCCGGCCAGATCGCGTTCCAGCACCGCCGCGAAGCGCTCCAACGCGGCGTCGAGCAGCAGCACGTCGGCGCGATCGGCACCCTTCTGCGGGCCGAACACGTTGCTCGCGCCGTGCAGACCGAGCAGCGGGTTGTCCACGTCGGTGGCCGCGACGAGCCGGACGCCACGCAGCCGGGGCACGCCGTCCACCGCGTCGACAGCGGCGAGCGCAGCCCCGCCGTACGGCAGCGCGGCACCACCGGAGTCGAGCGGTGTGACACCCAGCGCGGCGAGCATCCCCGCCCCGGCGTCGTTGGTGCCCGAACCACCCAGCCCGATCACCACCGTCCGGGCGCCGCTCTCCACAGCGGCGGCCACCAGCACCCCCAGCCCGTACGAGGTGGTGGTCTTCGGGTCACGCTCGGCCGGAGAGAGCAGGTGCAGACCGCACGCCTGCGAGCTCTCCAGGTAGGCGGTCGCGCCGTCGGTGGTGAGCAGGATCTCACCGGCGGCCGGACGGCCCAGCGGGTCGACCGTCGGCACCGGCACCCGCCGGCCGCCGAGCGCTTCGGCGAGCACCTCCACGAAGCCCGGACCCCCGTCGGCGAGCGGCCGGATCAGCAGGTCGTCACCGTCGGTGACGGTGCGCCAGCCGGCGGCCACCGCGGCGGCCACCTCCGGTGCGGGCAGGGTGCCGGCGAACTTGTCCGGGCAGAGCAGCACGCGCATGCCGAGCAGTGTGGCAGCCCACACCGACGGAAGCTGCGTCGCGCTCGCGCTGTGGGACCATGGCTACGTGACTTCGACCTGGGTGGAACCCTCCAACACGGCGACGGCTCTGCTGCTGCTCGGCCGGGGCAGCGACCCCGACACCGAGCGCGGCGTCGAGTGTCCGGGCGACCTTCCGGCGCCCAGCGACCCGGATCTGGTGGCCCGCGCCACGGCCGCGAAGGCGAAGCTGGGCAGCAAGGTCTTCGTGCTGGGGCACCACTACCAGCGCGACGAGGTGATCCAGTTCGCCGACGTGACCGGTGACTCGTTCAAGCTGGCCCGGGAGGCCGCGGCCCGTCCGGACGCGGAATACATCCTCTTCTGCGGCGTGCACTTCATGGCCGAGAGCGCCGACATCCTCACCACCGACGCGCAGCGGGTGATCCTGCCCGACCTGGCGGCGGGCTGCTCGATGGCGGACATGGCGGTTCTGGGCCAGGTCGAGGCCGCGTGGGACACGCTGACCGAGCTGGGCATCGCCGACGAGACCGTCCCGGTGACGTACATGAACTCCTCGGCCGACATCAAGGGCTTCGTCGGTCGCAACGGCGGCGTGGTCTGCACCTCCTCCAACGCCAAGCGCGCCCTGGACTGGGCGTTCGAGCAGGGGTCGAAGGTGTTCTTCCTGCCCGACCAGCACCTGGGCCGCAACACGGCGGTGCTGGAGATGGGCCTGTCGTTGGACGACTGCGTGCTCTACGACCCGCACAAGCCCGGCGGCGGGCTCACCCCGGAGCAGCTGCGCGACGCCAAGATGATCCTCTGGCGGGGGCACTGCTCGGTGCACGGCCGGTTCACGCTGGAGAGCGTCAACGACGTCCGGGAGCGGGTGCCCGGTGTCAACGTCCTGGTCCACCCGGAGTGCCGGCACGAGGTGGTCACCGCCTCCGACCACGTGGGCTCGACCGAATACATCATCAAGACAATCGAGGCGGCTCCGGCCGGCTCGGCCTGGGCGCTCGGCACCGAGCTGAACCTGGTCCGCCGGCTCGCGCTGGCGCACCCGGACAAGCAGATCATGTTCCTGGACAAGGCCGTCTGCTACTGCTCGACGATGAACCGGATCGACCTGCCGCACCTGGTCTGGGCCCTTGAGGAGCTGGTCGCGGGCCGGGTCGTCAACCAGATCACGGTCGACCCCGACACCGCGCACCACGCACGGGTCGCGCTGGACCAGATGCTCGCGCTGCCCGGCGCGGACACCCCGCCACCGACGGCGCCCTGATCACGATCTGTAGCGCTCTTGGTACGCAAAAGTGCCGGATCACCGATTAATGCCACACACGCCGATGTGACCGAGTCCTTTTTCGTCACGGAGGGCTATGCTGCCCGGAGCGAAGAGACAGGCGGGCCGTTTCGACATGGCCGCATCCGGGGTAGCGAGAAGGCTCAGGCGCCCCACCAATAACACTGCAGCACCGACGCGCTGGAGGTTGCGTTGACCGACGACGTCCTGGTCGTTCACGGAGGCACTCCGCTCGAAGGGCGGATCCGCGTGCGCGGCGCGAAGAACCTGGTTTCGAAGGCGATGGTCGCCGCGCTCCTCGGCGACAGCCCGAGCCGACTGTTCGACGTGCCGAAGATCCGCGACGTCGAGGTGGTCCGGGGTCTGCTCGGTCTGCACGGCGTCAAGGTCACCGACGGCGCCGAGGACGGCGAGCTCGTCTTCGACCCGGCGAACGTGGAGAGCGCCAGCACCGACCAGATCAACGTGCACGCCGGTTCCAGCCGGATCCCGATCCTGTTCTGCGGCCCGCTGCTGCACCGGCTCGGGCACGCGTTCATCCCGGACCTGGGCGGCTGCCACATCGGCCCGCGCCCGATCGACTTCCACCTCCAGGCGCTGCGCGAGTTCGGCGCCACCGTCGAGAAGCGGCCCGAGGGTCTGCACCTGTCCGCGCCGAACGGGCTGCACGGCACCAAGTTCGCCCTGCCGTACCCGAGCGTCGGCGCCACCGAGCAGGTGCTGCTGACCGCGGTGATGGCCGAGGGCGTCACCGAGCTGCGTAACGCCGCGGTGGAGCCGGAGATCATCGACCTGATCTGCATCCTGCAGAAGATGGGCGCGATCATCAAGGTCCACACCGACCGGGTGATCGAGATCCAGGGTGTGCCGAAGCTGCACGGCTACACCCACCGGCCGATCCCGGACCGGATCGAGGCGGCGAGCTGGGCGGCCGCCGCCCTGGCCACCCGTGGCCACGTCGAGGTGCTCGGCGCTCAGCAGGCCGACATGATGACCTTCCTGAACATCTTCCGGTCGGTCGGCGGCGAGTACGAGGTCACCGACGCGCGCGCGCCGAAGCTGGGCGACCTCGGCCAGGAGGGCGGCATCCGCTTCTGGCACCCGGGCGGTGAGCTGAACGCGGTGGCGCTGGAGACCGACGTGCACCCCGGCTTCATGACCGACTGGCAGCAGCCACTGGTCGTGGCGCTCACCCAGGCCCGCGGCCTGTCGATCGTGCACGAGACGGTCTACGAGCAGCGGCTGGGCTACACCGAGGCGCTCAACTCGATGGGCGCCAACATCCAGGTCTACCGCGACTGCCTCGGCGGCACCCCGTGCCGCTTCGGCCGGCGCAACTTCAAGCACTCCGCGGTAATCGCCGGGCCGAGCAAGCTGCACGCCGCCGACCTGGTCATCCCGGACCTGCGCGCCGGGTTCAGCCACCTGATCGCGGCGCTCGCCGCCGAGGGCACCTCCCGGGTGTACGGCGTCGACCTGATCAACCGGGGCTACGAGGACTTCGAGGCGAAGCTCGCCGACCTGGGCGCGCACACCGAACGTCCGTAACCCCGCTCACCCATCGTTCGGTTCCGACGGCTCCAGGTCGCGCTGCGACCTGGAGCCGTCGGCCGCTGTACCGCGATGTGCACCGGGCGCGGACCGTTGGCTACCCTTGCCGCGTGCCGTCGCTCTTTCGCCGCAAGTCCACCGACCTCGTCGACGAGGCCGTCACCTCGGTGACCCCCGAGGAGACCGCCGAGCGGTCCCGGGGTTACACCCCTGCCAAGGGTCGGGAGACGCCCAAGCGGCCGACCGTCGGTCGCCGCCCGGCCGGCCCCAGCCGCCCCCTCACCAAGGAGGAGGAGCGGGAGCGTCGCCGCCAACTGCGCGCCGAGGCCGCCTCGGAGTTCCGCCGTGAGGGCGGCCCCCGCGACCGCGGCCCGGAGCGGCTGTTGGCCCGCAACGTGGTCGACTCCCGGCGTACGGTCGGCACCTGGTTCTTCGGCGGCGCGCTGATCGTGCTGATCGGGTCGAACGCGGCCATGCCGCCCCTGGTCCGGTTGATCTCGAACGTGCTCTGGGGCGCGCTGGCGCTGGGCGTGGTCATCGACTCGATCCTGATCTGCCGCAAGATCAGCAAGCTGGTCCGCGAACGCTTCCCGAAGACCGACCAGCGCATGGGCTCGCTCTACCTCTACGCGGTCATGCGGTCGATCACCTTCCGGCGCATGCGCGCTCCGGCTCCCCAGGTCAAGCTCGGCGACAAGGTCTGACCGGGTCGGCCCGAGGGTCACCCACGCACTGGACAAGATCCGCGCAACACCAGGGATGACGCTGCCTCCGGCACACCGGAGGGAGCACTTTCCCCGAAGTTGTGCGGTTCTTGCTTGAGGACGGGTCTGGTTCAGCATGCTGAACAGCTGATGCTGTTCGCCGAACCGAACGTTGATCCAGTGGAGCGACCGTATGCCTCCGGAACCCGCGGCCCCGCTGGCCACCATCGCCGCCGCCCTCCGCCGGGAGCGCGAACGCGTCGGCATCTCGCTCACCGAGCTGGCCCGGCGGGCGGGGGTCGCCGAGTCCACGCTCTCCCAACTGGAATCGGGCACCGGCAACCCGAGCGTGGAGACGCTCTGGGCTCTGGGCGTCGCACTCGGCGTCCCGTTCAGCCGGCTGGTGGAGCCGACCAACGACGGCGTACGGGTGGTCCGGGCAGGGGACGGTCCTCGGGTCCGCTCCGAGCGGGCCGACTTCACCGGCACGCTGCTCAGCGCGGGCGAGGCACACCTGCGCAGGGACGTCTACCTGATCGAGCTGGAGCCGGGCGCGATCCGCGCCGCGGACGGGCACACTCCCCACAGTGTCGAGCACGTGGTGCTCGCCGCCGGCCGCCTGCGGGTGGGCCCCGAGACGGCTCCGGTCGAACTCGACCCCGGCGACTACGCCACCTTCCCCGGTGATGCGCCGCACCGCTACGAGGCGCTCACGCCCGGCACGTTCGCCGTCCTCATCATGGAGCACCCCTGACCGAAGCCGGTGATCCCGCCCGATACGGGCGGTCGGCCAGTGCGATAAGGTCGGAGACCAGATTCTGTTATAGGACCAAATGTCCGAAACCATTGGGATAACGTTTGCGCCCGTGGGCGGCGCCACAGTGGCGGTGAGCGAGCCCACGCCGTTACCCTCCATCGGCAGCCACGGGCTGCCGGAGCGGGCGATCTGACCGGCACGCGAGGCACCAGCGCGACAATTTGCAACGAGGTGACAAACGCCGTGAGCGAGCGGACGCGAGCTGGCCACCGGGGCGTGGCAGGCGGCGACCGGACGCCCGGAGGTCACCCCGCTGCGGCTGCGGACAGCTCGCCTCTGTCGAGGATCGGCCGAGTGGCCGGGTGTGGCGACGGGCTCGGCGGATGAACGGCCGTTACGACGACCGGTGGCCAGACCCGAACGAGCCGTCCTGGGTGGTCGAACCGACCACCGAGTGGCACCCCCAGTTCCCCGGCCAGCGCTACCCCGGCGACATCGGCGCCATCCACCAGCCGTCACCGCGTGGCCGCGCCACTGTGAGCGGCCGGGCCGAGGTGCCGCCGCTGGCACCGACCCGCCCGGACGGCACCTACCTCGGCCGTTCCTGGGCCGACGAACCGCCGGCGGAACAGGCAGCCCCCAACCGCTCCTCGGTGGACGAGGGGCCGGACGAGACACCGACCTACGGCCGGGCCCGCAGCGAGGTCGACGCGTCCGCCTACGGGCGGTCCGACAGCGCCGACTCCCGTCACTACGACCACGAGCCGTACCGCAGGCCCCTGCCCGAGCCACCTCGGCGCGACGAGCGCCGCACCTCCGAGTCGGATCGCCGTACCGCCTGGTCCGACCGACGCCCCGCCGACGAGCGGGGGCCGGCGCGGGAGGCCGCCTGGCACCGCGACCAGCCCGCCTCCGAGCGGTACGACGGCCGCCGCCCGCAGCACGACCCCAGCGAGCGGGATCGGGGGTACCCGGGCGGAACCCCGGTCTCCCCCGCGCCCCGGTCCGACTCCGGCTGGATGCCCGAGCCGGACGACTCACCGCGTCGACGCGGCACGCAGGAGCGACCGGCCGCCGGTTACGAACGGCACCCCGGCGACGGGTACGGCGAACGACCCACCCGTGACCACAACGGCCGCACTGCCGACGACCGCCTCCCCGACGCAGCCGACCCCTGGGCGTCCGCGGACGCCCACCAGCGGTACCGCTCGGATGGATACCCGGACCGGACGGCCGACGACGTTCGACGCCCGGAGCGGCGCTACCGCGCGGACGAGGGCGTCGAGGCGGCACAGGCGCCCAACGGTGGACGACGGCGACGACCCGACCCGGAGATGCCCGAGCAGCCCCGCCGCGACGACGACCGGCGTCGGCCCGACACCGAGCCGCAACGGCAGCAGCCTCGTGAGGCGGCAGCCCGCGCCGAGTCGTACCCCGATCGGCGCCCCCGCGAGGAGGCCCGACCGGACGCCTACCGCGAGGACGGGTATCGAGAGCACGGGCCGCGCGAGCACGCGCCCCGCGAGGACGGGTACCGCGAGCATGCGCCGCGCGAGCATGCGCCACGCGAGGACGGGCACCGCGAGCACGCGCCACGCGAGCACGGGCCACGCGAGCACGCGCCACGCGAGGACGGGTACCGCCAGCCTCGGCCGCAGCCCAGCCAACCGCCGGACGGCAGCCTGCCCTGGCCACCGCCGGGTCCGCTGCGTCCGGACCGCACCCGCGAGCAGAGCCACCGCACCGAGCCGCGCCGCGCCGCGGAGCCGCATCATGCCCCCGACCCACACCGCGCCCCCGACCCACACCGCAGCCCCGACCCGTATCGCGGCGCCGACCCGGGCGTCCCGTCGCGGCCGGCCGCTCGGCCGGAGCGGCCGCCGGTCCCGCCGTCGCGCCAGGACGAGCGCCCGGAGGCCACCCCCTCCCGGTACGACCAGCGCCCCGCACGTCCCGCCGCGACGGCTCCACCGGTCACGTCGGGTCGCACCACGCCGGTCTCCCCGGAACGACCGGTGTCGCCAGCGCCCGTCTCTCCGGCTGCGCCCGGTCGGGATCGCCCGGTGTCGCCAGCGCCCGTCTCCCCCGCCGCGCCCGGTCGGGACCGCCCGGTGTCGGCAGCCCCGGTCTCCCCCGCCGCCGACCTGCCCGTCTCGGGTCCACCTGCCGCACGCCTACGGCTGGAGTACCTGCCCGCGCCGGTGGACCCATCCGTCTCCGACGAGCGGTCGGACGCCCCGCTGTCACCTGAGCGCCGAACGGCGGCCGACCCGACGCCGGCTGCCGGGCCGCACCCCGCCCCGCCGCCGCGTTACCCCGGTCCGGACGTCGGAGACCGCCCGGTGGACCAACGGCGCGGCGAGGACCTGGACCGTCGACGGGTCGACGACCCGGTGGACACCGGCGCGCCGACCGACCACCGGCCGGTCCCGCCGGAGCGCCCCCACTCGCCGGCCCAGACGGGCTCACCGGAACGCCCGCACTCGCCGGCCCAGACGGGCTCGCGGGAGCACCCGCACTCGCCGCAGTGGCCTTCCTCGTCCGAGCGGCAGGCCCCCACGGCGGACGCCCGCCCGTCGGTCGCGCCGCCGCCCGCCTGGCAGGTGCAGGCACCGCCGGCCACCCGGCCGGCCCCGACACCACCCACCCCTGCCACCCCGATCCCCGCCACGCCGAGCCCAGCCACCCCGCCCCCTGCGGCCCCGGCGCCCTCCGTGGAGGACGTCGACCTGGCGCTCCCGCTGGCCCCCGGCACACCGCGCCGCTACGTGCCCCCGCCGCCCTCGGAAGAGCCGGTGGCGCCCGTTCGACAGTCCGACGAGGTCTCGGCCGCCCGTGGGCCGGACGCGTGGTTCAGCCCCGCTCAGCAGGCCGAGCCCGAGCACAGCGAGGCGCCACCGTCGTCCGCCTCGGTCGACGAGGAGTCGGACGACAACCTCGACCTCTCGGCGTCGGCCACGACAGACCGGGACCCGTCGACACCCACATCCCTCGCTCACGACGCTCCGTCCCGCGAGCCCGCAGTCGGGTCGACCTCGGCCGACCTCCCGGAGCCGATCTCAGCGCCACCCGCGGACCCGACCACCGGTGCCACCCACACCTGGGCGGACGACCCAGACGACACACCGTCGGCCGCCGAGCCGGGTTCGCTGGAGGGCGACCGGCCGGTCTCCGGCACCCCTGCCACGACGCTGCCGCACCACCAGCACGAGGACGTCGCCACTCGTCCCACCGAGGACACCGCCCCGATAGAGCACGACCCGACGGACGAGGCCACGACACACGACCATTCGGGGTACGCGCCGGACGGTCCAAGCAGCACAGGACCGACGGACGTGTCGCCGCCCGACGACTGGTCGTTCCCCGTTGTGCCGCCGTCCCGACCCGAGACAGCTGACGACGGCGTGCACGAACCCGTCTCGGCACCGCCGGTTTCGGCCCCACCGGTCTCCGCACCGCCCGCAGCCCCGGTCTCCGCGCCACCGGCCTTCGCGCCACCTGTGTCCGGGCCACCTGTGTCCGCACCGCCGGTCGCCACGACACCCGTATCCGCACCACCCGCACCCTCGACCTTCGCGCCACCTGTGTCCGCGCCACCGGTCGCCTCAGCACCCGTATCCGCACCCCCCGCGCCGGTCTCCGCACCGCCCGCACGCCCCGTCTCCGCGCCCCCGGTCTCGGCACCGCCCGCGTCACCGTTCGTTGCGGCGCCCACGTCCGCGCCGCCCGCGCCGGCAGAACCGACCTTCCTGGCACCGGTGTCCGCACCTCCCGCGCCGATGCCACCGCCCGACGCGGCACCCGTCTCCGAAGGGCCGACCTCCCCCGCCCCCATGCCGGCAGCGCCCGTCTCCGCACCACCCGCTTCGACAATGCCGACGCCCGCGCCACCCGCCTTCGCACCACCCGTCTCCGCGCCCCCCGTCTCCGCGCCACCCATGCCGATGTCCGCGCCACCCGCCTCGGCCGTCCCCGGCCCGAGGAACGGCTTCAGCGGGGACAGCGGGCCGGTGTCCGCACCATCCGCGGACACCGCGCCGGCGGTGGCCCGCCCGTCGCTGGCCGACCCGGGCGACCCGGAGCAGGTCCTGGCCGCGTACCGCTGGCGGTTGGACCCGGTGACGCTGCGCGAGGAGCTGACCGAACCGGACGACCTGCGGGCCATTCGGCGGCGACTGACCGAGAAGCTGGGCTCGGCGAACGACAACCGCACCCGGGCCCGGTTGCTGAGCCTCCGGGCGGTGGCCTCGCGGATCCTTGGCGACCTGGACGACGCGCTGGCCGATGGTCGGCTCGCCCTCACCTATGCCGAGGCCACCGGCGAGCTGCGCCGGACCGCGCTGGCCCAAGCCCGGTTGGCGCACGTCCTGCGGTGGCGCGGCAACTTCGCCGAGGCCGACCAGCTCTTCGCCCAGGCCAACTCGGTCGAGCTTCCCGACCGGTTGCGGGCCGCGCTGCACGAGCACGCCGGGCGGTCGTGCTACGACCAGGGACGGCTCATGGAGGCCTGCGAGCACTTCGAGCAGGCGCTCAACCTGCGCGGCGCCGGCGACGCCGAACTGCTGCACCGGGTCCGGGTGGCCCTCGACGCGGTCAGCGTCCGGGCCACGGCGGACGGCTTCGGGCCGTACCCCCGGAGTCGGGACGAGGTGCTCGACCGTGACCGACCCCCGGTGCCGGACCGCGACGGGCCGCTGTGGGGTTACACCGGCCAGGACGGCGAAATGGTCATCCCCGCCCGGTACGCCGAGGCGCAGCCGTTCCACGACGGGTTGGCCTGGGTCCGCCGGCCGGACACCGACCGGTGGTCGTTGATCAACCTGCTCGGTACGACGGTGATCCCGCCGTCCTACCGGGCGGCGCACCCGTTCAGCGACGGCCTGGCCTGGGTGGTCGGTGAGGGCGGATGGACGGCGATCGACGCGACCGGCAGCGTGCAGGTGCCGCCCAACTTCGCCGAGGTACGACCGTTCCGCCGCGGGTTGGCTGCGGTACGCCGCGAGGGGTGGGGGGCGGTCGACCGGACCGGCCGGATCGTCGTGCCGACCCGCTACCACGGGTTCGTCACCGAGTTGGCCGACGGCCAGCAGGTCGACGGTTTCACCGACGAGGGCCTCGCCGTGGTCGACGTGGCGGGCCGGCGCGGTGTGGTGGACCGCACCAACGCGGTGCTGGTCCCCCCGACGCACCCGATGCTGGTCATCCACCCGGTGGCGTTCCTGTTCGGCAACGACGCCGGGCGGTGGGGTGCGCTGGACCGGCGCGGCCTGCCACTGATCGACCCGGTGCACCGCGATCGCGACGAGGTGCTGGAGGAGATCGACCGGCTACTGACCGACGCCAATCCGGTGCTCTGAGTGGCCGGTCGGCGGTCGTGATCCACCGGAGTTAGGGTCGGTACATGGAATTCCGACACCTGGGCCGTTCCGGCCTGATGGTCAGCGAGATCTCGTACGGCAACTGGATCACCCACGGTTCACAGGTCGAGGAGGACGCGGCCTTCGCCTGCGTCCAGGCCGCACTCGACGCGGGAATCACCACCTTCGACACGGCCGACGTGTACGCCGGCACCCGGGCCGAGGACGTGCTCGGTCGGGCGTTGCAGAACGAGCGCCGCGAAGGGCTGGAGATCTTCACCAAGGTCTACTGGCCGACCGGGCCGGGCCGTAACGACCGTGGCCTCTCCCGCAAGCACATCATGGAGTCGATCAACGGCTCGCTGCGGCGGCTGCGGACCGACTACGTGGATCTCTACCAGGCCCACCGGTACGACAGCAGCACGCCGCTGGAAGAGACGATGGAGGCGTTCGCCGACGTCGTGCACTCCGGCAAGGCGCACTACATCGGCGTCTCCGAGTGGAGCGCCGCACAGCTGCGCGCCGCGCACCCGCTCGCCCGGGAGCTGCACATCCCGCTGGTCTCCAACCAGCCGCAGTATTCGATGCTCTGGCGGGTCATCGAGGCCGAGGTCGTGCCGGCCAGCGAGGAGCTGGGCATCGGGCAGATCGTCTGGTCGCCGATGGCGCAGGGCGTGCTCTCCGGCAAGTACCTGCCGGGGCAGCCGCCGCCGGCCGGTTCCCGCGCGACCGACGAGAAGTCCGGCGCGGGCTTCATCTCCCGGTTCATGAACGACGACGTGCTGACCCGGGTGCAGCAGCTCAAGCCGATCGCCGAGCAGGCCGGGCTGAGCATGGCCCAGCTCGCGGTGGCGTGGGTCCTGCAGAACCCGAACGTCTCGTCGGCGATCATCGGCGCGTCGCGTCCGGAGCAGGTGCACGACAACGTGAAGGCGGCCGGGGTCAAGCTCGACTCCGCGCTGCTCAAGGCGATCGACGAGATCGTCGAGCCGGTCACCGAGCGGGACCCGTCGAAGACCGAGTCCCCCGCGCAGCGTCCCTGACGCCGCTCCGGGTCGGCCGACGCGAGAGGTTCGCGCCGGCCGGCCCGGTCAGCTCAGCCCGTTGCCAGGCCTGGTCAGCACAGCCCTGCGGTCAGCTCAGCCCTGCGGTCAGCTCAGCCCTGCCAGAAGCGGATCAGGTCCAGGCCGGTGGCGTAGAGCCAGGACGGTAGGCCCAGGGCGTCGCCGACCGCGAAGACCCCGTCGAAGAACCAGCCGCCGATGCGCGGGTTCCACAGCAGCGCGAAGAGCAGGATGAAGCCGTACGGCGCGAACAGGTCGTACATCTTGCGCCACTGCGGGTTGAGCCACGGCTGGATCATGTTGCCGCCGTCCAGACCCGGCACCGGCAGCAGGTTGAGCACGCTCGCGGTGATCTGCAGGAAGGCGAGCAGCGCCACCCCGGCCCAGAATTCCACCGGGCCACCCGCCGACTGGGTGCCGATCCGCACCGCCGCCACCAGCACCAGCGCGAACAACACGTTGGTCGCCGGGCCGGCGAGGCTGACCAGGGTGTGCCGCAGTCGACCCGGGATGGCGTGCCGGTCCACCCAGACCGCGCCGCCGGGCAGGCCGATGCCTCCGAGCAGCACCACCACCACCGGCAACACGATCGACAGCAGCGGGTGCGTGTATTTCAGCGGGTTGAGCGTCAGATAGCCCCGGTGGGCGATGTCCCGGTCGCCGGCGCGGTAGGCGACCACCGCGTGGGCGTACTCGTGCAGGCAGAGCGATACCAGCCAGCCGGACACCACGAAGAGGAACACGTTGAACCGGGCGTTGCCGTACCCGTTCCAGGCCAGCACCCCGCCGGCCACGAAGAGAGCGACCAGGCCGAGGAAGACCGGGCTGGGCCGGAAGGCCGCCTTGGGCACGCCGAGGACCAGCCCGTCGGCACCCGGCCGGTCGTAGGCCATCACTCGGCCGTGGGCAGCAGGCTCATCCGGTAGTCCACCCGGTCGTCCTCCATCAGTGCGACCGAGGTGACGCCGGACGCCGCGAGCTCCCGCCAGGTCTGACCGATCCAGGATTCGGCGTCGGCCTGGCTGCCGAACGATTCCGCCGGCCCCTCGACCGTCTGACCGTCCGTGCCCTCGTACCGCCAGCTCCACGCCATGCCGCGTCTCCCCTCGCCGCTGAAGTCCCCGTGGGACGAACCCCCGCCAGCGTAGTCGGCCTGGCGCGCAACGGCCCCTCGCTAGCCCCGCCGGGACCCGCAGGTGGATCAATCCGGTTGGCGGCCTGGCCCGCAGCACCGACGGCGGGTCCTTCGACTACCACGCCGGGCCGGCAGGCACCGCCGCGCCCGGCGGCCTTAAGGTACGGGCATGTCCGTAGACGGGTGGAACACGGTCCTGGTGCTCGGCGGTACCCGGTCTGGCAAGTCCGAGTTCGCCGAGTCCCTGGTCACCGACGCGCCGGTGGTCCGCTACGTCGCCACCGCGCCCGAGGGCGACCCGGAAGACACCGAGTGGGCCACCCGGCTGGCGGCGCACCGCGCCCGGCGGCCGGGCAGCTGGACCACCGAGGAGACCACCGAGGACCCGCGCCGGTTGGCCGACGTGCTCGAGTCCGCCGAGCCGAACGAGACGCTGCTCGTCGACGACCTGGGCGGCTGGGTGACGGTGCTGCTCGACCCGGACCACCAGCCCGCCGACGACGTCGCAACGATCGCCGAGCTGGCCGAGGCGCTGCGCGGCTGCGCGGCGCGGGTGGTGCTGGTGAGCCCCGAGGTGGGGCTGTCGTTGGTGCCGACCACCCCGCTGGGCCGGGCGTTCACCGACGCGTTGGGCGCGGCCAACCGTGCGGTCGCCGACGCCTGCGACGCGGTGGCGCTGGTCGTCGCCGGTCAGCCGGTCTGGCTGAAGCCGGCCGCCACCACGATCGCCCAGTCGGCCCCTGCCGCCGCGCCGTCGGCTTCGGCCCGCGTGACCGGGCCGGTCGTCGCGAGCCTGGCCGACGCCGAGCCCACCCCCGAGGTGCAGCTGCCGGATGTGTTGACGCACGCGCCGCCGGCCGCCCCGAACCAGGAACCCGGCAACCCCTGGGCCGCGCCGACCATGGCACTGCCGATGGTGGCCACCGGGCTGGTCATCCAGCCCGGCATGGAGCTGCCGATGCCCGACGAGTACGCGGGCCCGCAGGCGGTGGACAGGCTGGCCACGCTGGACGTACCGGGTGCCGGGCTGGGCGTGCTGGACCGGGTGGTCGGCTTCGCCGCCGGCACCCAGGGCACCTCGACCCCCCGCGCCTGGAGCTCGGTGCGGGTGTTGCTGCTGCACGGCGACCACGCTGGCGGCGGGTCGGCCGGCACCATCGCCGGTGAGTCGGCGCGACGAGCCGCGCAGGCCCGCGCGGGCAAGGGCGCGTTGGCGCGGCTGGCGGCCGAGAGTGGCGCCAGCCTCCAGGTGGTGGACGCCCCGGCCTCCGCCCCGATGGAAGACCAACCGGCGCTCTCACCCGATCAGGTGGAGTCCGCGCTGCGCTACGGCTGGCGGCTGGCCGAACAGGCGGCCGACGCCGGCGTACAGCTGCTGGTCCTGGGGGCGTGCGGAGCCGGCACCGAGGCGGCGGCCGCGGCGGTGCTCGCGGCGACGGCCGGCGCGGAGCCACCCGCCGTGCTGGGCCGGGTGATCACCGACTCCGGTGAGATCGACGACGCGGCGTGGATGATCCGCTGCGCGGCGGTACGCGACGCCCTGCACCGCACCCGCCGCTCGTCGCGCGGCGCCAAGGACATCCTGGCCGAACTGGGCGGCGGCGACGTCGCGGTCGCCACCGGTGTGCTGCTCGGCGCCACCGCACGCCGGGTGCCGGTGCTGCTCGACGGGCCGGTCGGGGTGGCCGCCGGCATGGTCAGCCGGGACCTGGCCGGGCAGGCCCGGCACTGGTGCCTGCTCGCTGACCACGGTGGGCACCCGGCGGTGCGGCTCGCCGCGGACGTGCTCGGCCTCACCCCGCTGCTCGACCTGCGGATGGATCTCGGTGAGGGCGCGAACGCGCTGGTCGCGCTACCGCTGCTGCGCTCGGTGCTGGCGCTGTCGGCCGCGCTGCCGGTCCACCCGTCGCTCGGCGGCGACGACGAAACGGACCCGGCCGCCGACGAGCCGCAGCCCAGCTACCCCGCCGTGAACGACCCGTACGTGAACGACAGCGACCCGGACCTCGCCGAGCCCGACTTCGCCGAGCCGGAACCGGCCGGGCCGGGCCCGGCCAGCACCGGGGCGGACGAGCAGCCGGCGTCGGGCTGGCGTGCCGGCTGAGTCGCGGTTCCTCGCGGGCACCCGGCTCGCGCTCACCACGTTCACCACGCTGCCGGTGCGCGCCGGACGGATCGACCGCCCGGTGGCCGGCACCGCGATGGCGTTCGCCCCGGCGGTCGGCGCGCTGCTCGGCGCCCTGCTGGCCGGAGTGCTGCTGCTGACCGGCGCTGTCGCTCCCCCACTGGTGGCCGCCGGTGTGACGGTCGGTGCCGCCGCGCTGCTCACCCGCGGGCTGCACCTGGACGGGCTCGCCGACACCGTGGACGCGCTCGGCTCGTACCGGCGGGGCGCGGCCGCGCTGGAGATCATGAAGAAGCCGGACGTCGGCCCGTTCGGGGTGGTCGCCCTGGTGGTCGTACTCCTGGTGCAGGCGGCGGCGCTGGCCGACCTGGCGGGGCGGTCCTGGCCGGCGTGTCTCGCGGCGGTGGTCACGGCGACCGCCGCCGGGCGGCTCGGCGTCACGGTGGCCTGCCGGCGGGGAGTGCCGGCGGCCCGGCCGGACGGGCTCGGCGCGCTCGTGGCCGGCACCGTCGGCCCGCTGGCCCTGACCGCCGGCGCGGTCGCCGTCGCGCTGCTGGCGGTCGGCGCGGTGCCGGGCCGCCCGTGGCAGGGGCCGCTGGCCGTGGCGGTCGCATTCGCCGTCGCGTTACTGCTGCTGAACCACGTGGTACGCCGGCTCGGCGGGATAACCGGGGACGTTCTCGGCGCGACAGTCGAGGTGGTCACCACGCTGGTCTACCTGGGTCTGGTGCTGTCCGGCTGAACCGGGCGCGGCGGGCCGGGTAGCGTTCGGCTCGACAGCACCGGCACGGCCACCGGGGGAACCAGAAATGCTCATCACGGACGACTTCCTGCCCGTACCGGTGCCGGAGTCGCTCAGCGCGACCTACCTGGTGCCGATGGCGGGGCTGCCGAAGGTCAGCGCGAAGACCGCTGTGGCGGCGCTGACCGGCCGGCTGGCCGAGCCGGTCCACGGGCTGGCCAGGCAGATGCTGGACAGCCCGCTGATGAGCGTCGACACCCGGCCGATCAGCGAGTTCCCCGAGCTGCCACCGGACCTGCTCACCGCGTTCGGCGCCACCGAGGAGCAGCTGGCCCGGCTGGCCGCGGCGACCCACCTGGTGGTCGTACAGGCGGAATACCGGCCGGGTTGGCCGCCCGCGCACGAGTGGGCGGCCCGGGCAGTCGCGGCCGCCGTGGCGGAGTCCGTCGACGGCGACGTGGTGGACGTGTTCGGCCTGCAGTTCCTCGACCCGGCGACCGCGTTGCGCTCACTCCCCGACGAGCACGGCCGCATCCGGCTGGTCGACTGGGTCCTGGTGCCGTACTCGTCGGACACCGAGGGGCTCTGGTTCACCACCAAGGGGCTGCGCCGCTTCGGGCTGCTGGAGTTGCAGACCCAGGGGGTGCCCGACCACCTCACCCGCGCCTGGGGTGCGGTGATGACCGGGGCGGCACGCCGGCTGCTGCGGGACTGGACCGACGGGCTCACCGGCGAGGAGGTGCCGGCGTTCGTGCAGCTCCCGGTGCTCGCCACCGTCACCGGCCACGACATCGCGGTCGCGTACGGCAACCCGGAGCAGCACGGCGCGACCGCCCCGGTGCTGCTGCGCCTGGAGCTGGACCCGGCGACCGACCCGGAGGCCGACTCGTTCCTCAGCCTGCGCCCACCGGCCGGACACCCGGGTCCGGACGGGCGCTACTACGCCGCCGCCTGCGCGACCCTGTTCTCCGGGATCCAGCCGGACGTGCGCTACGCCCGCTCGGGTGACGCGATGAGCCGGGCTGTCGCCACCGCGCGGGCCGCGCTGGGTGACGCGCGCGCCCGTTTCGTCGCCGGCCACCTTCCCGCCGAGTCGCAGCTCGTGGTCAAGTACGGCCTGCCCGGCGACGACGGCCCGGAGTACGTCTGGGCGGGCGTCACCTCGTGGGAGGCCCCGGAGCGGATCGTCGGCGTGAGCGCCAGCGACGCCAACACCGACCCTTCGGTCCGCATCGGCGCACCGGTCGTGGTGGAGGCGACCGACGTGGTCGACTGGGCGGTCCTGGACGCCACCGGCGTCATCGAAGGCGGCTGGACCCAGGCCGTCCTGGATTCCGGCGAACCCCCAACCCCCACGCGCTGACCCGTCGCACTGATCAACGGCGTGAAGTGGTTACTTCACTGAGGGGGTTACGAAGGGGGGTTTCGTCAGCTTCAGGGGGGCTCGGCGGCCTCTGATGTCGATCTCCACCTCGTCGCCCTCGGCCAGGTTGGCGTCGGTGTTCAACAGGGCCAGCGCAATGCCCTGCTTGCGAGTCGGCGAGAAGGTGCCGCTGGTCACCTCGCCGACCTGGTTGTCTCCCACGTGCAGGGTCATCCCGGGCCGCGGGATCGCGCGGTCGACGGCCACCAGGCCGCGCAGCGTACGCCGGGGGCCGGCGGCCTTCTCGGCGAGCAGCGCGTCGCGGCCCCAGAAGGCCGGCTTGTCCCAACCGACCGCCCAGCCGGAACGGGCCTGCACCGGGCTGATGTCCAGGGACAGGTCCTGCCCGTGCAGCGGATAGCCCATCTCGGTACGCAGCGTGTCCCGGGCGGCCAGGCCGCAGGCCCGCAGCTCGAACGCTGCACCCGCGGCGAAGAGCGCGTCCCAGACGGCCACGGCGTGCTCCGCCGGCACCACCAGTTCGTAGCCCAGCTCGCCGGTGTAGCCGGTACGGCAGACGGTCAACTCCATCCCGGCCAGACTCGCGGCGGAGAAGCTCATGTAGCCGTGCTCGACGGGCAGGTCGAGGGCGGCCAGCAGCTCGGCCGAGCGGGGGCCCTGGACGGCCAGCACGGCGTACGCCTCGTGCTCGTCGGTGACGGTGACCTGCGCGGGCGCGGCGGCGCGCAACCGGCGCACGACCTCGGCGGTGTTCGCGGCGTTCGGGATGAGGAAGACGTGGTCGTCGGCGTACAGGTAGGCGATGATGTCGTCCACCACACCACCGGTGGCGTCGTCGCAGCAGAGCGTGTACTGCGCTCGGCCGGGGCCGATCCGGCCCAGGTCGTTGCTGAGGCAGGCGTTGACGAAGTCGGCCGCGCCGGGGCCGCTCACCCGGGCCTTGCCCAGGTGCGACACGTCGAAGACCCCCACCGCGGTCCGCACCGCTGTGTGCTCCTTGAGCACACCGCCGCCGGCGTACTCCAGCGGCATCTCCCAACCCCCGAAGGGGGCGAACTTGGCGCCGGCGGCGGTGTGCCGCTCGTGCAGCGGGGAACGGCGCAGCCGGGTCGCGGCGGCGTCGGAGGTCACGTCGGTCATGGGTGGCAACTTACCGGGGGCAACGTGGCTGGTTAGCATCGGCGGGAGCCCGCTGGCGCTGTCGGCGGGACAGCCATGACGTCCGGCGGGTAGGTTCCGCCGGAGACCTTCACCGCCGGTACGCGACGCCGCGACCGGCCCGGCCCGCCCGGAGTAGCTTCAGTGACATCACCCCGCACCACCAACCTGAGCCTGGTCGACACCGACCCGGCCGAGCTCGCCGTCGACGCGATCGTGATCGGCGTGCACAGCCAGACCGGAGAGCAGGACGCCACCAGCGGCCTCGCCGGCACCCTGCTGCTCGCCAGCGGCGCGGAGAGCATCGCCGTCGCCTTCGACGGCAAGCTGACCGAGACCCTCGCGCTGCTCGGTGCGACAGGTGGGCCGGGTGAGGTCGTCAAGCTGGCCACGCTGGGCACCGTGACCGCGCCGCTGGTCGTCGCGGTCGGGCTCGGCCCGGAGCCGTCGGGTGCCGCCCCGGCTCCGGAGACGCTGCGCCGGGCCGCCGGTACGGCGATCCGGGCCCTGGCCGGCGCTCCGAAGGTCGCCCTGGCCCTGCCGCTGCCGGACGACGCGGACGCGTCGGCGGAGCTGCGCGCGGTCGCCGAGGGTGCGCTGCTCGGCGGGTACCGGTTCGCCGGCTACAAGACCCGCCCGCAGCCGACCCGGCGGGAGCCGGTCGCCGAGGTGCTCATCGCGGTGCCGGACGCCGGTGACGCGGGCGCCCAGGCGGAGGTCACCCGGGCGCTGGCGGTGGCGGGCGCGGTCCGGACCAGCCGGGACTGGGTGAACACCGCGCCGAACGAGCTGCGTCCGCCGTCGTTCGCCGACGCGGTCGCCGACGCCGCCCGTGCCGCGGGCCTCGGTGTCGAGGTGCTGGACGAGGCGGCGCTGGCCGCCGGCGGGTACGGCGGCATCGTCGCGGTCGGGCAGGGCTCGGAGGCCCCGCCGCGGCTGGTGAAGCTCACCTACACCCCGCAGAGCGGTGGCAACGGCAAGCGGGTCGCGTTGGTCGGCAAGGGGATCACCTTCGACACCGGCGGCATCTCGATCAAGCCGGCGCAGGGCATGTGGGAGATGAAGTCCGACATGGCGGGCGCCGCCGCGGTCGGCGCGGCCATGCTGGCGATCGCCGCGCTGAAGCCGGCGGTGGCGGTCAGCGCGTACCTGCCGATGGCGGAGAACATGCCGTCGGGCACCAGCTACCGGCCGGGCGACGTGATCACCATGTTCAACGGTAAGCGGGTCGAGGTGCTCAACACCGACGCCGAGGGCCGGATGGTCCTGGGTGACGCCATGGCCCGCGCCTGCGCGGACGGCACCGACTACCTGTTCGAGACCTCCACCCTGACCGGCGGCCAGGTGATCGCGCTGGGCAAGCGGATGGCAGGCGTGATGGGCACCCCGGAGCTGTGCGACCGGGTCCAGGCGGTCGGCGACGCGGTCGGCGAGCCGGCGTGGCCGATGCCGCTGCCCGACGACGTGCGCAAGGGCATGGAGTCCGACGTGGCAGACATCTCGCAGGTCAACGCCGGCATGGACCGGGCCGGTCACATGCTGCAGGGCGGGGTGTTCCTGCGCGAGTTCGTGACCGACGACGTGGCCTGGGCGCACATCGACATCGCCGGGCCGGGCTACCACTCGGGCGAGCCGACCGGCTACTGGACCAAGGGCGGCACCGGCGTCCCGGTCCGCACCCTGGTGCGGCTTGTCGAGGACGTCGCCGCCAACGGCTGACGGATTTCCGGAAGGGCCACCTGCGTTGGCAGGTGGCCCTTCCGCACGTTCAGTACTGCTCGGGGCGACGTTTGCGGCGCTCGTTGAAGTCGCGCATCCGCTGCGGGTAGCCCATCAGCCGGACGTCGTACACGGGGATGCCCATCCGGTACGCGAAGCGCCGGGCGCCGTCCGGGCCGTCGATGCGCCGGCGGGTCCACTCCCCGTCGTCGGCGATCAGGATGACGGTGGTCTCCGTCACCGTCGTGCGGGGTTCGATGTACGCCTCGACGCCGCGCCGACTGCGGATGAAGTTCTCCAAATGGTCCAGATCGCCGCGACTGGCAGCGCGGTCATGGCTCGGCACAGCCGTCTGTTTGCGGCGCCGGAACAAGCCCACCGGATCTCTCCCCCATGTTGCGTCATCGACGACGGTGCCAAGGGTACGTGTCGATGACGTGTCGTTGGGCACCTCGGTACGCACCCTGTGCCCAGTGGTGACAAGATGACCGAGGTGGGGTGTGTCCGTGTTACACCTCTGTGACCCCCGATGCAGCGACGCGACCTGGGAGTTGGACGTGAGCGAGCCGAACGAAGCGACCTTCGACATTGTCATTCTCGGAGGTGGCAGCGGCGGCTACGCGACCGCGCTGCGCGCCGTCCAGCTGGGCCTGAAGGTCGCGCTGGTCGAGAAGGGCAAACTCGGCGGCACCTGCCTGCACAACGGTTGCATCCCGACGAAGGCCCTGCTGCACGCCGCCGAGATCGCCGACCAGGCCCGCGAGTCGGAGCAGTTCGGCGTCAAGGCCGAGCTGATCGGCATCGACATGGCCGGGGTCAACTCGTACAAGGACGGCGTGATCGCCCGCCTGTACAAGGGCCTGCAGGGCATGTTGAAGGGCAACAAGGGCATCACGATCGTCGAGGGCCACGGCAAGCTGGTCGGCAAGAACGTGGTCGAGGTGGACGGCAAGCGTTACACCGGCCGCAACATCGTCCTGGCCTCCGGCTCGTACGCGAAGAGCCTGCCCGGCCTGGAGGTCGACGGCGAGCGGATCATCACCAGCGACCACGCCCTCACGATGGACCGGGTGCCGTCGTCGGTGATCGTGCTCGGTGGCGGCGTGATCGGCGTCGAGTTCGCCAGCGTGTGGAAGTCCTTCGGTGTGGACGTGACGATCGTCGAGGCGCTGCCCCGGCTGGTCGCCGCCGAGGACGAGGAGTCGTCCAAGGCGCTGGAGCGGGCGTTCCGTAAGCGGAAGATCAACTTCAAGGTCGGCAAGCCGTTCGAGAAGGTCGAGAAGACCGAGAGCGGCGTCAAGCTGACGATCTCCGGCGGCGAGACCGTCGAGGCGGAGTTGCTGCTGGTCGCCGTGGGTCGCGGCCCGAACACCGCCAACCTCGGGTACGAGGAGCAGGGCGTCAAGATGGACCGCGGCTACGTGCTGACCGACGAGCGGCTGCGCACCAGCGTGCCGAACGTCTACGCGGTCGGCGACATCGTGCCCGGACTCCAGCTCGCGCACCGCGGCTTCCAGCAGGGCATCTTCGTCGCCGAGGAGATCGCCGGGCAGACCCCGGCCGTGATCGACGAGGTCGGCATCCCGCGCGTCACCTACTGCGACCCGGAGCTGGCGTCGGTGGGCCTCACCGAGGCCAAGGCCAAGGAGCAGTACGGCGCCGACAAGGTCAAGACGTACAACTACAACCTGGGTGGCAACGGCAAGAGCCAGATCCTCAAGACCACCGGCTTCGTGAAGCTGGTCCGGGTCGAGGACGGCCCGGTGGTCGGCGTGCACATGATCGGCGCCCGGGTGGGTGAGCTGATCGGTGAGGCGCAGCTCATCTACAACTGGGAGGCCTACCCGGCGGAGGTCGCCCAGCTCGTGCACGCCCACCCGACCCAGAACGAGGCCCTGGGCGAGGCGCACCTGGCCCTCGCCGGCAAGCCGCTGCACGCGCACGCCTGATCATCCACAACCGCGGCGTCCGGCGACGGGCGAAGATCCCACCAGGGGAATGAAGGAGTCTCAGAAAATGCCGGTATCGGTCACCATGCCCCGGCTCGGCGAGAGCGTCACCGAGGGCACCGTCACTCGCTGGCTCAAGCAGGAGGGCGACACGGTCGAGGTCGACGAGCCCCTGCTCGAGGTCTCGACCGACAAGGTCGACACCGAGATCCCGTCGCCCGCTGCCGGCGTGCTGAGCCGGATCGTGGTCGGTGAGGACGAGACCGCCGAGGTGGGCAGCGAGCTGGCTGTCATCTCCGGTGAGGGCGAGTCGACGGGCGGTGGCGAGGCCGCCCCGCAGGAGCAGGCCCCGGCCGAGGAGGTCGAGCCGGCCGCCGAGCCGACGGCCGCCGCCGAGGGCACCGCCGACGAGGTGGCCCAGGACGAGGCGCCGACCGAGGCCCCGGCCGAGGCGCCGGCTCCGGCCGCCGCTTCCTCGGGCGAGGGCACCGCGGTGAAGATGCCGGCCCTGGGTGAGAGCGTCACCGAGGGCACTGTCACCCGCTGGCTGAAGCAGGTCGGCGAGACCATCGAGGTCGACGAGCCGCTGCTGGAGGTCTCCACCGACAAGGTGGACACCGAGATCCCGTCGCCGGTCGCCGGCACCGTGCTGGAGATCAAGGTCGCCGAGGACGAGACCGCCGACGTCGGCGCCGACCTGGCGATCATCGGCGTTGCCGGTGCGGCCCCCGCCGAGGCCAAGCCCGAGCCGAAGGCGGAGGCCAAGCCGGCGCCCAAGGCCGAGCCGGCGCCGGAGCCGAAGGTCGAGGAGCCGACCCCCGGCATGTCGTACAACGAGCCGGCCGCGGAGACCGAGAGCTCGGCGCAGCCGGCGAAGACCGAGCAGGCCTCGCAGCCTGCCGCGCCGGCCTCGACGCCGCCGCGTCCGTCCGCCCCGGTGCAGGGTGGCGGCGAGGAGGCCGCCGGGTACGTGACCCCGCTGGTGCGCAAGCTGGCCGGTGAGCACGGCGTCGACCTGTCCTCGCTCAACGGCACCGGTGTGGGTGGCCGGATCCGCAAGCAGGACGTGCTGGAGGCCGCCGAGAAGGCGAAGGCCGCCAAGGCCGCTCCCGCTGCCGCACCCGCGCAGGCCACCGCTCCGTCGGCGGCTGCGGCCAAGCCGGCCGCGAAGCCGCAGCCGAGCGGCAAGCGGGGCACCACCGAGAAGCTCCCCCGGATCCGCAAGGCCATCGCCAAGCGGCTGCACGAGTCGTTGCACGAGATGGCGCAGCTGACCACTGTGGTCGAGGTGGACGTCACCCGGATCGCCAAGCTGCGGGCGCAGGCGAAGGACTCCTTCGTGCAGCGGCACGGCGTGAAGCTGTCCTTCCTGCCGTTCTTCGCGCTCGCCGCCATCGAGGCGCTCCAGACGCACCCGATCGTCCAGGCCAGCATGGACCTGGAAGGTGGCACGATCACCTACCCGGCGGCCGAGCACCTGGGCATCGCCGTGGACACCGAGCGTGGTCTGCTGACGCCGGTCATCCACAACGCCGGCGACCTCAACCTCGGCGGCATCGCCAAGCGGGTCGCCGACCTGGCCGAGCGGACCCGGACCAACAAGATCAGCCCGGACGAGCTGGCCGGTGCGACCTTCACCCTGACCAACACGGGCAGCCGGGGCGCGCTCTTCGACACCCCGATCGTGCCGTCGCCGCAGTCGGCGATGCTCGGCACGGGTGCCGTGGTCAAGCGGCCGGTCGTGGTCAACGACCCGGAGCTGGGCGAGGTCGTCGCGGTCCGGTCGATGGTCTACCTGGCCATGTCCTACGACCACCGCCTGATCGACGGCGCCGACGCCGCTCGCTTCCTGACCACGGTCAAGGAGCGGCTGGAGGCCGGCAACTTCGAGTCGGAGCTGGGCCTGGCCTGATCTGCCCGCAACGCCGAGAGGGCGCCCCGGTCGTCGACCGGGGCGCCCTCTCGTGTGCGTCCTCAGGCCTTGAGCAGCGCGGTCGACACCTTCCAGAGCCGCTCGGCGGCCTCCGGGTCCAGCGCGTACGCGGCGACTCCCGTCCGCCCGCCGGGCTGGGCGGGGGCGGCCTCCTGGCAGTCCTCGAAGTAGCGCCCGCCCACACCGTCGAGCAGTGGCGACGTGGCGACCAGCACCGAGGTGGCGGCGCCCTGTTCGACGGTCTTCCAGGCCGCCGCGTTGCCCGCGCGCAGCCGGTCCAGTTCCTCCTCGCTGACGTAGCGCTGGAGGTTGGTCCGGATCGCGCCGGGCATCAGCGAGTTGGCCGTGATGCCGTCGTCGGCCCAGAGCCGGGACGCCTCGACGGCGAACAGCACGTTGGCCGTCTTGGACTGCCCGTACGCCTGCCACGGCTCGTACTCCCGCTGGTCGTACTGGATGTCCTCGAAGACCACCGGTGAGCGCAGGTGGGCGGCGGAGCTGACCGAGACGATCCTGGCCCCGTCGCCGGACGCGAGTGCCGGGCGCAGCCCGGTGGCGAGCGCGAAGTGGCCCAGGTGGTTCGTGGCGAACTGCATCTCCCAGCCCTGCGGGGTGCGGGACAGGGGCGCGGCCATGATGCCGGCGTTGTTGACCAGGATGTGCAGCGGTCCGTCCCAGTTGGCGACGAAGTCGGCGATCGAACCCTGGTCGGCGAGGTCGAGCGGGGCGACCAGGACGCGGTCGTTGCCGGTGGTGCCGGTGATGTCGTCGGCGGCCTTGTGGCCGGCGTCGGGGTTGCGGACGGCCAGGGTGACCTCCGCGCCGGCGCTGGCCAGGGCGCGGGCGGTTTCCACGCCGATGCCGGACGACCCGCCGGTGACGATCGCCCGCCGACGGACGAGGTCCACACCCCGGATCACGTCCATGGCCGTGGAGGTATGGGCGAACGAGGTGGTGATCGGGTTGTTCGTCGTCATTGATCCATCCTTGTCCAGGGTGGGTCGGACCGACCGGCCCGCTGCCGGAGGCGGTAGTCCCGGTGTTTTCCCGAGCCGGACCGGAGGTAACGCCGGACACCGTCGCCATCGCTGTTCAGGCCTCCGAGCAGGCCAGACGCTGCCAGAGTGGGATCGTGGGCGGCTACCGGCGGGGTGGACAGCTGGGACCGGCCGTCCCGATTGCTCCCGGTGCCCGCGTGGACAAGTTCGAGGTCTTCTTCGACCTGGTCTTCGTCTTCTCGTTCTTCATCATCACGCGGGCGACCGCCGCCAACATCTCCGGCCGGCAGCTGTTGCACGCCGCTCTGGTGCTCGCCGTGCTCTGGTGGATCTGGGTGGTGCACAGCCTGGTGGCCACCCGGGTCCGGCTCGGCGAGGGCTACGTCCCGGTGCTCATGGTGATCGCGATGGTCGCCCTGTTCGCGTTCGCGCTGGCGCTGCCGCAGGCCTTCAACGACCCGAAGGGGAGCGCCGCCGGCCCGATGCTGGTGGCCACCAGCTACGTCGTGGTCCGCGGCATCCACTGGATCCTCTATCAGCATGTGGTGCGGGACAGCCCGCAGGAGCGGCGGCAACTGCGGCGCTTCGCCCCGGAGCTGGCGGTGAGCATCGTGCTGCTGCTGGCCGCCGCGCTGATTCCGCCGCAGATCACCAACCCCGACCAGGCCGCCATGGTCCGCGACGGGCTGTGGATCACCGTGGTGGTGGTGCAGTACGCCACCGGCTTCATCGTCGGCACCTGGGGCTGGGGAGTGACCAGCGCCGAGCACTGGACGGAGCGCTACGACCTCATCCTGATCATCGCGCTGGGCGAGTCCATCATCTCCACCGGGGTGGGCGGCAATCTGCTCGGCAAGCCGGTGACCTGGCCGGCGGTGGCTGCCGCAGCGCTCGGCATCGTGGTCACCGCCGCCCTGTGGTGGGCGCACTTCGACTTCATCGGGCCGGCCACCCGGATCGCCCTGCACGCCGCGGAGGGTGCCCCCCGGGTGGCCATGGCCCGCGACGCGTACGCGTACCTCTACCTGCCGATGATCGCCGGGGTGATCCTCTTTTCCATCGGCAACGAGGAGGTTCTGCACAAGATCACTGACCCGGCCGGCGGGATCGCCGAGAAGGTCGAGGGACCGGCCGTGCCGATGCTCTTCGGCGGGTTGATCTGCTACTTCGCCGTCAACCTGTTGTTCCAGCTGCGCACTCTGCACACCGTCAGCTGGACCCGCGTCGGCGTCATCGTGGTGCTCACCGCGGCCCTCCCGGTCGGTCAGCACCTGCCGGCGCTGGGCGCGCTCACCCTCGCGACCGTGATCTGCGTGGCGCTGGTGGCCGTGGAGGTGATGGTGATGTCGGATTCCCGGCACGCGTTGCGCTCCGCCGTCTTCCAGGAGCGGACCAGCCACGAGGCCCACGAGGCCGCCTGGCGGGCGCGCTGGCACGACGTCCGGGAGACCGACGAGCCAACCACTCCATGATCGGTTCGGGATAGACTCCGGCGCAGCGTCGCGGTGTACCCGGCACAAAGGCCGCCGTGGGCATGGAGGCGCGGGGACAGCATGGGACAAACGTGCACCCGACCGGTTCACCGGCCGACCGGCTCGCCGCCGTCGGCAATCAAATGATCGAGATCCACCTCTGGCTCAGGGCGGAACTGACCCGTCTCCGGGCAAACCTCGACGCCCCGTCCCGCGACCTGCGGGCGCACTGCCTGACCTTCTGCGCCGCACTGGGCCGACACCACACGGGCGAGGACGCGGGCGCGTTCCGGCTGCTGGCCGAGCAGGTCCCCGAACTACGCCCGGTCATCGCGAACCTGATCACCGATCACGAGGTGGTATCGGGGATCCTGGAGCGGGTCGAGGCGCTGCTCGCCGGCGACACGGCGGTGCCCCTCGCCCAGGTGCGCGGCGAGCTGGACGGGTTAGCCGCCCTGCTGGAGTCGCACTTCCGTTACGAGGAGAAGCGGTTGGTCTCCGCGCTGAACGCGCTCACCGGCCGACCCGGGACGGCCGAGGAACTCCTCGGTCTGACCGTGCCTCCGCAGGTCACCGACTGACGGCCGGGACGGTCCGGTTGGCGGTGGGCCGCTCGGCCTCCGACGCCGGCCCGGGCAGCCGCTCGTAGAAGCGGATCTTCTCCCGCAGGTGCTCGTACTGGCGGCTCAGCAGGAGCATCTGCTCCTCGACCCGAACAGCGTGCTGTTTCAGCAGCTCCCGCCGCTCGTCGAGGGTGTGCTCGCCCTCGCGGGCGAGCTCGGCGAAGCGGCACATCTGGGCGATCGGCATCCCGGTGTCGCGCAGACAGCGGAACAGCACCAGCCAGCCGAGGTCGTCGTCGGTGAAGACCCGCTGACCGCCAGTCGTCCGGCCCACGTCTGCGAGCAGGCCGATCTTCTCGTAGTAGCGCAGGGTGTCGAGGCTGAAGCCGCTGCGGCGGGCAGCCTCCGCGGGTGCGTAACCGCTCATGTCGAGATCCTAGTGCTTGACCTGGAGCGCACTCCAGGTTGGACGCTGGTGACCATGACGACGACACGAACGCTGGGACGCAGCGGCATCGAGGTGAGCGCGATCGGGATGGGGTGCTGGGCGATCGGGGGCACGCTCTGGGGTGACGGTGGGCAGCCGTTCGGCTGGGGCGAGGTCGACGACGACGAGTCGATCCGCACCATCCACAGGGCAATCGAGCTTGGGGTGACCCTGTTCGACACGGCCAGCAACTACGGCGCCGGGCACAGCGAGCGGATCCTCGGCCGGGCCCTGGCCGGCCGGCGCGACAGCGCGGTGATCGCCACCAAGTTCGGCAACGTCAGTGAGGAGGCCACCCGGCGGGCGCTCGGCACCGACGCCAGCCCGGCCTTCGCGGTACGCAGCCTGGAGGACTCGCTGCGCCGCCTCGGCACCGACCACGTCGACCTCTACCAACTGCACCTCAACGACCTGCCGGTGCCCGCCGCACTCGATCTGGTCGACACCCTGGAGGCCCTGGTCGACCAGGGCAAGATCCGGGCGTACGGGTGGAGCACCGACAACCCCGCCTCGGCGGAGGCGTTCGCGGCGGCCGGCCCGCACTGCGCCGCCATCCAGCACGACGAGTCGGTGCTGCGCGACAACGCCGCGGTGCTGGCGGTCTGCGACAGTCACAACCTGGCCAGCCTCAACCGCGGGCCGCTGGCGATGGGGCTGCTCACCGGGTCGACCCGGGCCGTCGGGGCGGACGACGTGCGCGGACGGGCGCCGGAGTGGCTGGAGTGGTTCACCGACGGCCGGCCGACACCGCGCTGGGCGGCCCGGGTGGAGCAGGTCCGCGCGGCGCTCACCGCCGACGGGCGGACCCTCGCACAGGGCGCGCTGGGCTGGCTGCTGGCGCGCAGCCCGCGTACCGTGCCGATCCCCGGCCTGCGCACGGTGGCCCAGGCCGAGGAGAACCTGGCGACCCTGACGCTCGGCCCGCTGAGCGCCGAGACGTACGCCGAGGTGGAGCGACTGCTCGCCGACCTGCGCCCGGCCCACGCGGCCTGACCGCCGCGGCCCTCGCCCCGGGCGCCGTCACCGGAAGTCGTCCGCGTGCTCGGCGGCCCACTGCCGGAACGTGCGCCCGGGGCGTCCGGTTACCTGCTCCACGTCCGGGGCGACCCAGGCATTGCCGTCGGGACAGCGCCCCATCTCCAGGAACCACTCGATCACCTCGGTCGGGTAGTGGTCCTTCCAGTACTCGCGGGCCTGCTCCGGGGTCAGCTCGTCGAAGCGCACCGGACGGCCGATCGCCTCGCCGATCATCCGGACCGCGTCGCGGCGGCGAACCGGCTCCGGCCCGGTCGGCTGGTACACCCGGCCGGCGTGGCCGTCCTCGGTCAGCGCGGCCACGATGACCGCGGCGATGTCCGCCTCGTGGACCAGCGCACTGTTCCAGTCCCCGAACGGCGCGCGCACCACCCCCTCGGCGCGGATTCCTGCCGCCCACTCGCTGGTGTTCGCCATGAACTCGCCGGGAAAGACGTGCGTCCACTCCAGGCCCGAGTTCTCGACGGCCCGGTGCAGCGGCCGGTGGGGCGCCTCGATCGGGTCGTCGTCCGCCCGGCTCGGATCGTTGTGGCCGAGATGGGTGACCCGGCGGACGCCGGCCTGTCGGGCCAGCTCCAGGATCTCCGCACCGGTGGTCAGCGGCCCGTACCCGTCCATCGCGACCAGGTGCATCCGCGTCACGCCGCGCAGCGCCGCGACCAACGTGTGGGGCCTGGCGAAGTCACCCGCCACCACCTCCACCCGGTCGGGCAGCGCGGTGGCCGCCGGCGACGCGGGATCGCGGGTCAGTGCGCGTACGTCGTGGCCGGCGCTGACCAGTTGCCGGACCACGCTGCCTCCGACGGTCCCGGTCGCTCCGGTCACCAGGATCGGCATGGTTCCTCCTCAGGGGATCGCCCGACGGCGGGCACGGCGAGCCGACCCCGCCATCCGGGGGCGCTCTCGGATGACTCATGCTCAGCCAGATCGATGCCGGAAGCAATCGCGAACACCGCATTCATGTTTGCTCTGACCTGCGGAAACGCGCTGACCACCGAATGCGCGCGGCAGCCTTTTTCGGCCCCGGGACCATTCGTTGACCTGCGCTTTCACACCGCACGAGGGTTCCGCGGAAATTCGTTCACCGGAACGCCCCGCCACCGGCGGCCCCACGCATCTCCCGGTGGCGTTCTGGACGAAGATGGGGGTATGCGCATCCTTCTGGCCGGCGCGTCCGGCTTCCTCGGCACGCGGCTGGCCGACCGGCTCACGGCGGACGGGCACCAGATCACCCGGCTGGTCCGTCGGCCGCCGCGCGACCCGCAGGAGCGGCGGTGGGACCCCGCCGCCGGGCAGCTCGACCCGGCCGTGGTCGCCGAGGCGGACGCGGTGATCAACCTGGCTGGCGCGGGCGTCGGCGACAAGCGCTGGAACGACGACTACCGGCGGTTGATCCGGACCAGCCGGGTGGACAGCACCACCACACTGGCGACAACCATCGCCGGGCTTCCCGCCGCCGACCGACCACGGGTGTTGCTCAACTCCTCGGCCGTGGGGTGGTATGGCAACACCGGTGACCGGGCCGTCGAGGAGGACGCGCCGGCCGGCGAGGGTTTCCTGGCCGACGTCTGCCGGGTGTGGGAGGCCGCGACCCGGCCAGCCGAGGACGCCGGGGTACGCGTCATCCGGATGCGCACCGGCCTGCCACTGGACCGCGACGGCGGGCTGCTCAAGCCGCAGCTGTTGCCATTCAAGCTGGGCATCGCCGGCCGGCTGGGCAGCGGTCGGCAGTGGCTGCCGTGGATCTCGTTGGCCGACTGGCTGGGCGCGACTCTCTTCCTGCTGGACCACGACGAGGTCGCCGGCCCGGTCAACGTGGTGGGGCCGAATCCGGTGACGAACGCCGAGTTCACCCGCGAGCTGGCCCGACAGCTGCACCGTCCGGCGATCATCCCGATCCCCGCACTGGCGCTCAAGGTGGCCCTCGGCGGCTTCTCCCACGAGGCCCTGACCAGCACCCGCGTCCTCCCCGGCGTCCTGACGAGAGCCGCCTACCGCTACCAGCACCCCACCCTCCCCGAAGCCCTCCAAAAAGCCCTGACCGCCTGACCCGCGCCCCGCCCGACGCCCGACGCCCGACGCCGCCGCCCCAACGCGGTTGATCAAGAGGTTTGCGTCATCCGGGAGCCGGAATCTGACGCAAACCTCTTGATCAACAGGGCCTGGGGCGCGTGGTCAGCAGCCGATCACCCAGTAGTTGGGGGCGGTCTGCTTGAGGGCGCTGGTGTAGAAGGTGTTGTAGAGGCCCATCCGCTGGTTGGAGCCGTTCGCGTAGGCGTAGCCACCGGACTGGTATGCCCGACCGGCCACCACGTGCGCGTAGTTGCTGACGGTCACGCAGGTCGCCGGCGTGGTCGGGGTCGGCGTCGGAGTCGGAGTCGGGGTCGGCGTGGCCGTGGGGGTGGGGGTCGGCGTGGCCGTCGGGGTGGGGGTCGGGTTGGTGCCGCCGCCGTTCAGGCCGAAGAAGAGCGCGTCACGGTACGTCGAGCAGATGGTGTCCAGGAAGTACGCGCCGGCGGTGCCACACTGCTCCGCTGCGGAGCCCGGGTCGACCGGAGTGCCGTGGCCCACCCCGGAGACCCGGTAGAGGCGTACGTCGTCGTTGCCGTACACCTCCAGGCTGGTGTTGCCGGGCAGCGACGAGGTGCTGCTCGGGGTCTGCGAGACCCCCCGCACGTTGGTCCACTGGTCGCGGGACTCGGTGCTGTTGAGCGGGGTGACGGTGGTGTCCGAGGTGCCGTGCCAGATGGCCACCCGGGGCCGCGGGCCGGTGTAGCCGGAGTACGCGCCGCGGACCAGGTCGCCCCAGGCTGCCGGGGTCTTGTCCGCGCCCGGGTTCATGCAGCTGAACGCGTTGACCATGCTGGTGGCGCAGCGGTAGGGAATTCCCGCGATGATCGATCCGGCGGCGAAGACGTCCGGGTAGGTGGCGAGCATGACCGCGCTCATCGCCCCGCCCGCGGAGAGGCCGCTGACGAAGACCCGCGAGCCGTTCACCCCGAAGTTCGACTTGGCGTGGTCGACCATCTGCTTGATCGACAGCGCCTCGCCCTGACCGCGGGTGGTGTCGCCCGACTCGAAGAAGTTGAAGCAGGAGTTGGCGTTGTTGCCGGACGGCTGCTGGGCGACGATCAGCGAGAACTTCCACTGGTCGGCGTACTTCTGCCAACCGGAGTTGGCGAAGTAGCCGGACGCGTTCTGGGTGCACCCGTGCAGGAGGACGACCGCCGGGGAGTTGGCCGGCAGGTTGTCCGGCCGATAGGCGTACATGGAGAGGTTGCCCGGGTTGGAGCCGAACCCGGTGACCTGGGTGAGGGTGGCTGCCTGGGCGGGGGCGGCGATAGCGACCGCTCCGGCCAGGGCGAGGGCGAGCCCGGCGAGCCCGCCGATCAGGCGGGTGATGGTGGACGAGGAGCGGCGCACGGCGGCCTCCAGAGGGGGCGGACTGTGAACTGGGTCACGGTCGAATTGCCGTGACGTTACGACGATGTGTCGCCGCGATGACATAGGGCACGCTCACACATTCACGACGGACACTGTGTACGCCAGACCGTCGACGTGGCGGGCCGAATCCGTCCCCAACGGTCCTGTCCTTGCAGGTCTGACCGGCCCGTCCAGGTCCGGTTGGTAACGTCCGCTGCGTGCCGTCCTCCCCGTCGCTGGCCACCGGGCCCGCACCAGCGTCACCGCCGCGCGTCGTCCCGGACCGCCGGGCCGACCTGATCGTCGTGCTGGTGGCGCTCGCGCTCGCCGTCTGGGTGACCAGTGGGCTGTGGCGGGACCCGAACACCCGGACCATCACCGTCAACTCCAGCGACCAGGCGCTCTTCGAGTGGCTGCTGGCCTTCGGCGGGCACGCGGTCACCCACGGCGACAACCCGCTCTTCACGTACCTGATCAACGTCCCGGACGGCGTGAACCTCGCGGTCAACACCTCGATCACGGTGTACGCGGTGGTCTTCGCCCCCCTCACGTACCTGATCGGGCCACCGGCGACGTTCCTGGTGATCCTGACCCTGAACCTGCTCGCCACCGCGCTGGTCTGGTACTGGTTGCTCTCCCGGCACCTGGTCCGCAGCCAGCTGGCCGCCGGGATCGGCGCCCTGTTCATCGCCTACTCCCCCGGCATGGTCTCGCACGCCAACGCGCACCTGAACTGGACCGCTGGCTGGCTGGTGCCGTTGCTGATCTGGCGGCTGTTCGCGCTGCGCCGAGCCGGGCACTGGCTCCGCGACGGGGTGATCCTCGGCGTGCTGGTCGCGGTGGCCTTCTCGATCGCCGCCGAGGGGCTGTTCTTCACCGCGCTGGCGCTCGGGGTGTTCGTCGCCGTCTGGGCGCTGCACCCGGCCAACCGGGCCGAGGCGCGCGCCGCGCTGCCCAATTTCCTGCGGGGGCTCGGGGTGACCGCCGTGGTCGCCGGCGTGCTGCTGTCGTACCCGCTGTGGCTGCACTTCGCCGGGCCGCAACGGTTCCACGGCACCGGCTTCGACCCGGTGATCCACTCCGAGGACATCGCGGCGTTCGCCGCATTCCCGCGCCGCTCGCTGGCCGGCGAGGCAGGGCTGGGCACCTCGCTGGCACCGAACCCGACCGAGGAGAACTCCTTCTTCGGCATCCCGCTGCTGGTGCTCACGGTGATCTGCTTCGTCGCGCTCTGGCGGTGGGCCGACGCCGGCCGCCGGGCCACCCTCTGGGCACTGGGCGTCGTCGCGCTGATCTTCTCGGTGCTGTCCTTCGGCCCGGTCGCCAAGGTCGACGGGCGACGCACCGACCTCCCCATGCCGTTCGACCTGCTCGGGCAACTGCCGGTGGTGAACGCCGCGCTGCCCGCCCGGCTGGCGCTGGTGGTCGCGCCGGTGATCGGCTTACTGATGGCGTACGCCGTCGACCAGTTGCGCGCCGCGCCACCCCGGTACCGCCCCACGGAGCTGGCCTGGGTGCTCGGGTTCGCGGCGGCCCTGGTGCCGCTGCTGCCCACCCCGCTGCTGACCGACGAGCGGGAACCGATCCCGCGGTTCATCACCTCCGGCACCTGGCGCCAGTACGTCTCACCGGACGGAGTGCTCACCCCGGTGCCGCTTACCGTGGACATCTACCCCGACGGCCAGCGCTGGCAGGCGTACGCGTTGTCGCACCGGCAGGGCGAGTTCGAGATCCCGGGCGGGTTCTTCCTCGGCCCGGGCGGGCCGGACGGGCGCGGCCGGATCGGCCCGGTGCCGCGCACCCTGAGCGCGTTGATGGATCAGGCCGGCCGTACCGGGCTGGTGCCGATCGTGACCGACGGGACCATCCGGGAGGTCCAGTCGGACCTGCGGCACTGGCGGATCGAGACGGTGGTGCTCGCCGACCAGGTGCACGGCGCGAAGTTCGAGGTCGACGAGGAGGCGCTGCTGCGTACCGGCACCGCCCTGTTCGGCGAGCCGCAACGGGTCGACGACGTCTGGCTCTGGCGCATCCCGCCCGCCGACCGGTAGACCACGACGCGGCCAGCCGGGCATCACGACCGGCCTGCGTCGCGTCTAATGGGCCGATGAGATTGACCGGCGGGCGATTGCGGCGTGCTGCCGTGGTCGCGCTCGTGCTGGGGCTCGTCGCGCTCAACACATCAGCCGCAACGGCCGCCGGGAGCGCGGCAGGGGTGGTGCCGACCCGGGTGCACGATCCCTGGCTGTGGCAGGCCACCGTGGGGCAACGCCCGGCCGGTCCGGCCGCGCTGCTGTTCTTCACCGACCGCACCCGCTATTTCGAGTCGACAGGTGTGCTGGTCGACCGGGACGGCGCGTACCGGCTGATCCCGATCCGCATCGGCGAGGGGCACGGACTGCTCTCCCCGGATGGGCGGCACTACCTGCGGCCGGACTCCGGCGAGCTGCTGGACCTCACCACCGGACGGCAGCGCCGCACGATGAGCACCGGCGTCTACCCGATGGCCTGGTCTTCGGACGGGCAGCAGGTGCTGGGCACACGCAGCAACGATGACAGTGTGATCAGTTACGGACCGGACAACCAGCAGCTCAACGATCCGGAGAAGCCCGACGACCTGCTCGTCGTCGACCCGTTCCGGGGCACCGAGCGGACGCTCGACGTGGGCACTTTCGCCACGCACGCCGCAGCGGCCTGGTCACGCGGTGGCGACCTGGTGGCGGTCACCGGCTCGCCGGACGTGCCAGCCCAGCTCGCCGAGCGCCAGCGACTGGTGGTCGTGGACCCGGCCAGCGGCGGCACTCGTTGGCAGGTCGACCTCGGCGACCGGCGGATACTGGCCGGCCCCGCCGCCTGGCATCCCGACGGCCGGCGGCTCGCGCTGCTCGCCTTCGACGGCTGCGCCGGGCTCAGGTGCACGTCCGAGCAGGCGGCGCGCACCTGGCGGATCGAGTTCCTGGACACTGCCACCGGCCAAGCCGTCGGCCAGGCCCTGCCGGCCGGCACCTCGGTCAGCGGGATCATCGGCTGGCGCGGAGACGACCCGATCCTGCGGTATGTCAGCGAAACGGAGGCGGACACAGACCGGCAAGCCTTTCTCGCCGCGCTGTCGCCCGACGGCGGTCGCGAGGTGCTGGTGAGCACGCCGGTCGGGTCGACCGACCTGATGGTGCCGGGCGACCTGCTGACCCGGGCCGCGTTCGGTGGGCCAGAGCCCCGGCCGTCACCGTTCGCCGCCCCGCTCTGGGTCTACCTGGCGCTGGCCGTCCCACTGCTGCTCGCCGTCGCCCTCCTCACCCGCCGTCTGCGGCGCCGCCGCTCGGCCGCCCCGACACCCAGCGCCTGAGCCCGGCCGAGTCGCGGCAGGGGTGCCCGGTGAGGCGGCTCACCAGGGAAGATCGCTCGTTGCGGGACTAGGCTGGACGCCGTGACGACGACGACCCCCGGCCTGACGGCCGTCCGCGGCGGCCTGCTCGACTACCAGGCCGCCTGGGACGAGCAGCGACGCCTGCACGAGTCGGTGGTGGCTGGCGAGCGCGGCGACACCGTGCTGCTGCTGGAGCACCCGAGCGTC
This sequence comes from Micromonospora sp. A202, assembly GCF_006715105.1. Classification (NCBI taxonomy): domain Bacteria; kingdom Bacillati; phylum Actinomycetota; class Actinomycetes; order Micromonosporales; family Micromonosporaceae; genus Micromonospora; species Micromonospora sp. A202. Next base: position 4,959,234 of record NZ_VFMP01000001.1, read on the forward strand.
TACACCGCGGGCAAGCGCACCGAGCCGTGGGACCGGCCCATGGACGGCACTCCGGTCGTCGACGTGGACCGCGGTGGCAAGATCACCTGGCATGGGCCGGGGCAGCTCGTCGGTTACCCGATCCTGCGCCTGCCCGACCCGGTGGACGTGGTCGCCTACGTGCGCCGGACCGAAGAGCTGCTCATCGACGTGTGCGCCGAGTTCGGGCTGACCGCCGGCCGGGTCGAAGGTCGCAGCGGGGTCTGGGTGCCCGAGGATGACCGGGGGCCGGCCCGCAAGGTGGCGGCCATCGGCATCCGGGTGGCCCGGGGCGTCACCCTGCACGGCTTCTCGATCAACTGTGACTGCGACCTGACGTACTTCGACCGGATCGTGCCGTGCGGCATCCGCGACGCCGGCGTCACCTCGCTCACCGCCGAGCTGGGCCGCCCGATCAGCGTCGCCGACGTGCTGCCGGTGGTCGAGCGCCGGCTGTCCACCCTGACCGAGGTCTGAGCGCACAGCCGGCGCACGGCCCTACGGGGTCAGGCGGTGCAGGTCACGCGGGAACGCGGTGACCTCCCGGATGTTTGCCGCGCCGACCAGCCGGGCCACGAACCGTTCCAGGCCGATGGCGAAGCCACCGTGCGGCGGCATGCCGTGCCGGAACGCGTCCAGATAGCCGGCGTACGGCTCGACCGGCTCACCCCGGGCCGCCAACGCCGCCAGGTAGTCGGCGTGCCGGTGCAGCCGCTGCCCGCCGGTGACCAGCTCCAGACCACGGAAGAGCAGGTCAAAACCGTTCGAGTACGCGGGCCGCTCCGGGTCCGGGTGGGTGTAGAACGGTCGCTTCGCCATCGGGTAGCCGGTGACGAAGAGGAAGTCGGAGCCGTGTTCGCGGCGGGCCCACTCGCCCAGCGCCCGTTCGTGGGCCGGCGCGAGGTCCGGCTCGTCGGCGGGCGCGCCGGCGATCGTCAGCGCCTCGGTGAAGTGCACCTCCGGGATCTCCGTGGGCACCTCCGGGGGCGTGACGCCGAGCGTCGCCAGGGCGCCACCGGCCCGCTCCCCCACAGTGCCCAGCATCCCGGCCACCGTGTCGCGCAGCACCCGCATCACGTCGTGGTGGTCGGCGACGAAGCCCAGCTCCGCGTCGAGCGACGTGTACTGCGCGAGGTGCCGGACGGTGTCGTGCGGCTCGGCCCGGAAGACCGGCCCCACCTCGTAGACCCGTTCGAAGACGCCGACCATCAATTGCTTGTAGAACTGCGGCGACTGGGCCAGGTACGCGGGCCCACCGAACCAGTCCAGCGCGAACACGTTCGCCCCGCTCTCGGTGGAGGAGCTGACCACCTTCGGGGTGTGGATCTCCACGAAGTCCCGGGTGTCCAGGGCGGCCCGGAAGCCGGCCACCGCCGCCGCCGAGATCCGCAGCGCCGCCGACCGGGTGGGGTGCCGCAGCGCGGTGGGCGCGTTGTCGAGCTGGGTGGGCAGGCTCGCGGTCAGCGCCGGCCGGTACAGATCGAACGGTGGCGGCACGGCGGGCGGCCCCAGTGGACGTACCGTCGGGTCGGTCAGCTCGACCCCGGCGGGCGCCGTCTCGTTCGCGGTGACCGTCGCCGTGACCTCGACGACCGTCTCCTCGGGGAGTTTCTCCAGCTCGGCGCGGACGGTCGGGTCGGTGACGACCACCTGGGCGAGGCCGGTGGCGTCGCGCACGATCAGGAAGGCCACCGACTTGAGCAGGCGGCGGCGGTGCACCCAACCGGCGATCCGCACTGTCGTGCCGATCCGGGTGGGCAGGTGGTGGGACAGGGTTCGTTGCATGGCGGGCTGCTCCTCGGTCGATCGCCACGCCTTCGCCGCCCTGGGGGGAAGCGATGCGTCGCATCAGCCCCAGGGAGGTGTGGGCGAGCGGGAACCTCGCGGTGCCACCACACCTTCACCCCCGCCGAAGCGGGGGCCTCGTTCGTCGCCTGATGACCGGGGCCAGCCGGGCGGGCTCTACTGGGCACGGGTGACCCGCAACCGTTCTTCCCGCAGCTCGGGAGGGTCTTCGCACACCGGTGCCAGACCGCCTCTCAGCACCGGCGGCTCTCTGCACTGGCGGGTCGGCGCGCTACTCGGCTCCGTCGTCGCTGTTGGCGGTGACCGTAGCACCCGAATCCCTCTCGTGTGACGCACATTTTCGACACTCCGGTGTCCGGCGTCACAACGTTCGGGGCGTGACGCCGGTCGCCCGACGCACATAGACACCCGCCGTCCGGCGTAGGCTCGTTTTCGTGACGATCGAGCACTCCGCGCCGACGACCGGCCAGGCAGCGCGCACCGCAACGGCGGCCCCCGAGGGGCGGCGTCTGCTGCGCATCGAGGCGCGCAACGCCGAGACGCCGATCGAGCGCAAACCTCCATGGATCAAGGTCAAGGCCAAGATGGGCCCGGAGTACACCCAGCTGCGCGGGCTCGTCTCGCGCGAAGGGCTGCACACCGTCTGCCAGGAGGCCGGCTGCCCCAACATCTACGAGTGTTGGGAAGACCGGGAGGCCACCTTCCTCATCGGTGGCGACCAGTGCACCCGGCGCTGCGACTTCTGCCAGATCGACACCGGCAAGCCGGCCGAGTTCGACGCCGACGAGCCGCGTCGTGTCGCCGAGTCGGTGGTCTCGATGGGGCTGCGGTACGCCACCATCACCGGCGTCGCCCGTGACGACCTGCCCGACGGCGGCGCCTGGCTGTACGCCGAGACCGTCCGACAGATCCACGCCCTTCAGCCGGGTTGCGGCGTCGAGCTGCTGATCCCCGACTTCAACGCCGTTCCCGAGCAGTTGGCCGAGGTCTTCGGTTCCCGTCCGGAGGTGCTGGCCCACAACGTGGAGACCGTGCCGCGCATCTTCAAGCGCATCCGGCCGGCGTTCCGCTACGACCGCTCGCTGGACGTGATCCGGCAGGCCCGCGCCGACGGCCTGGTCACCAAGAGCAACCTCATCCTGGGCATGGGCGAGGAGCGGGCCGAGGTTTCGCAGGCGCTGCGCGACCTGCACGAGGCCGGCTGCGAGCTGATCACCATCACCCAGTACCTGCGGCCGACCCCCCGGCACCACCCGGTGACCCGGTGGGTCAAGCCGGAGGAGTTCGTGGAGCTGCGCGAGGAGGCCGAGGAGATCGGCTTCGCCGGGGTGATGAGCGGGCCGCTGGTGCGCTCGTCGTACCGGGCCGGCCGGCTCTACAAGCAGGCGCTCGACGCCCGCGCCGGGGTGGCCGTCACCACCGCCGGCTGATCCGCCGGCAGCGCCGCACGGGCCGTGCGGCGTCCGAATGCCATGATCGTGCGATGACCGCCGGCGTACGCGAACAGCCGCGCGGCGCGGACTCCCCGCGCCCGCGGCCCGGTACGCGCTTGCGCCTGGTCGGCTGGCTCACCGCGGTGGCCGTGCTCGCCGGAGTGGGTTACCGGCTCTGGCTGCTGGTCAACGCGGCGCCGCCGACGAACAGCGACGAGGCCACCATGGGGTTGGCCGCGCTGCACATCGCCCGAGGCGAGGGCTTCCCGGTCTGGTTCTACGGCCAGCAGTACATGGGCACGCTGGAGGCGTACCTGGCCGCGCCGGTGTTCGCCCTGGCTGGCGGGCCGTCACTGCTCGGCCTACGGCTGCCGACCCTGGCGCTGTACCTGCTGTTCCTGCTGCTGTCCTGGCGGCTGACGCTGCGGCTGACCGGGGACCGGTGGTTCGGGCTCCTGGTGGTGGCGTTGCTGGCGCTCGGCTCGGACCGGATCGTCAAGAACCAGCTCATTGCTGGCGGTGGCTACCCCGAGATGAACGCCGCCGGGGTGGCGCTGGCCGTCCTCGCCGTGGATCTGGCCGCCGGCCGATCGGGATGGCGGCTGGCGCGGTGGGCCGCGTGGGGGTTCCTGGCCGGCCTGATGCTCTGGGTCGACCCACTCGTGCTGCCGTACGTGGTGGCGACCGGGGCGGTGCTCGTCGGGTTCTGCCGCCGGGAGCTGTGGGGTGCCGCCGGGGCGCTGCTCGGGGCGGCCGCCGTGCTGGGGGCGGCCCCGCTGCTGCTGCACAGCCTGCTGAACGGGCGGAACCCGCTGCACGCGGTGCTCGCCGCCAGCGGCGCGAACGCCACCGCCGGCTGGGCGGACCGGCTGCACGGCGGCCTGCTGCTCGGCCCGTCGCTGGGCATGGGCTTCTGCGCTCCGGGGCGGTGCGACACCTGGCAACTCTGGTGGGCGCTCGCCCTGCCGCTGCTGCTGGCCCTCGGTGCCGTCACCGCCTGGCGGGCACTACGCCGACCGCCCACCGAAGCCGGCCCGACCTCGCCAGCCGATGCCGCCTCGCCGGCGGACCTTGCGCCGCCAGCCGGTCCTGCCCTGCCAGCCAGTCCTGCCTCGCTGGTCGATCCCGCTGATGCTGGTGACCCGGTGCTCGTTGCACCCCGGGTGGCGGCGGCGGTCCGGCTGGCACTCGTGCTGGCCGCCGTGGTCACCCTCGGGGCGTACACCGTGAGCAGTTCCGCCGGCCTCACCCCGGTGGAGAGTTCCCGCTACCTGTCCTGCCTGCTCATCTCCCTGCCGGCGCTGCTCTGGCCGGTGTGGACGGTGGCCCGGCGCGGCCCGCGCCCGTCGGCGACCGGCCGGCGCGGCCTCGGGCGGACGCTGGCCCGGCCGGTCGCCCTGGCGTTGCTCGCGGCCACGCTGGGCACCGCCGCCCAGGCCACCTGGCGGTCAGCGCAGACCGCGCCGGCCACCCGGGCCGCCGAGGCCCGGCACGCCGAGTTGGTCAGCACCCTGCGGCAGCTCGGCGTACGGCAGGTGCGCGCCGGCTACTGGACCTGCAACCGACTCACCTTCGCCTCCGCGGAGCAGGTGGTCTGCGCGGTCGTCGACGATGCGCTGCGTCCCGGGTTCGACCGCTACCCCACGTACCGGCGGGAGGTGGACAGGGCGGCGGCGCCAGCCTGGGTCGCAACGGTCGGCTCACCGCTGGCGAACGCGCTCGACGAGCGGCAGCGCGCCAACCCGGGCGACCTCGACCTGGTCACGATCGACGGCTGGCGGATCTACCTGCCGCGGTGACCTCGCCGGGTGAGCGTCAGTGCGACAACAGGGTGCGCGTCAGTGCGACGCCGCCGGCTCGGTGAGCAGGCCGAGGCGGTGCGCCACGGCGGCGGCCTCCACCCGGTTGGTCACGTCCAGCTTCGCGATGATCCGGGAAACGTGCACGCTGGCCGTCTTCGGGGAGATGAACAGCTGCTCGGCGATCCGGCTGTTGCTGTGCCCCTCGGCGACCAGTCGCAGCACCTCCCGCTCCCGCGCGGTGAGCAGATCGGCGCCGGCACCGCCCTGGCCCGTGGTACGCAGGCCGACCCGCCGCGCCAGCGTGGCAGCCGCCTCGACCAGCGGCACCGCACCCAGCCGTCGGCCGATCTCGGCGGCCTCGGTGACCGCCGCCGCCGTCTCGTCGCGCTCCCCAGCAGCGGCAGCCGACTCGGCGAGCGCCAGCAACCCGCGACCCAACGGGTACGGCTGCCCGTCGGCCCGCCACGCGTCGACCGCCTTCCGCCAGGCCGGCAGCGCCTGGTCGCCGACCGCGAGCAGGGCGGCGACCTGAGCGGCATGTGCCCGCGCCGCCGGGTGCCGGACCGGCAGGTCGGCGGCGAGCGCCGCCACCGCGACCGACAGGTCCCGGTCGCCCACCCGGGCGGCGGTACGCGCGACGGCGCTGAGCACCGGCCAACCCTCGCGGGGCAGTTGCGGCAGGCTCTCGTCGACCGCCGCGACCCGCGCCGCCCGGACCGCCTCCACCTTGTCGTCGGCGGCCAACGCTGCCTCGATCGCCAACTCGTGCAGGGGCAGCCGGTGGCTCGGCCACAGGTAGGGCCGGCCGAGGAAGGTGAGCGCCCGGTCGACCACTTCGTCGGCCGCCGGGTGGGCGCGGGCCAGCCGTAGCCCGGCACTCAGTTGGAGCCAGTGCAGGCCGGTGACGCCGGACAGGTCGATCCGCGCGGCCTCCGCGCACACCGCCTCGGCCTCGTCCCAGCGACCCAGCGCGATCAGCGCCTCGGCCCGGTTGGACAACAGGTACGCCCCGGTGGAGCGACTGATCCCCACCCGACGCGCCTCGGCGACGCCAGCCTCGGCAGCCTGCGCGGACTCGGCGTAGCGGCCCAACTCGCACAGCACGTCAGACTGGTACACCCGGGCGAGCACCAGCCCCGACGCGTCCCCGGACGCACGGACGACGGCCTCGGCCTGGGTCAGCTCGGCCAGCCCTCGCTCCAGGTCCCGCTCGCCGTGGCAGAGCAGGGCGATCCGCGCGTGCAGCAGGGCGACGTCCTCGCCGAACGCCTCGGCGTCAACGGCGGCCTCGGCGGCCACCCGGGCCGCCTGCTTGGGGTCGATCTTGACCAGGTGCGCGGCGATGTCGGCGAGCAGCCGGACCCGCTCCGCTCCCCGGGGGCCGCCAGCGGCCAGCCGGTACGCCTCATCCAGCTCCCGGCGCCCGTCACTCTTGCCGAGCAGGGCCATCAGCCGACCCCGCTGGTTGAGCAGGCGGGCGGCGCGCAGCGGTGCGGCGTCGGCGTCCACCTCGGCCAGGCCGGCCCGGGTCAGCGTGATGGCCCGGCTGAAGTCGCCGGCCGTGACCGACGCGGCCAGCGTCTGCTCCAGCAACGCCAGGTGGTCCATGCCGAGCAGGTCGGCGGCGTCGGGCACCAGCTCCCACAACTCCAGCGCCCGCTCCAGCAGTCGGCGCTGCTCGGCGTACGCGTACCGGTCGCCGGCGGCGACCGCTGCGGCCCGTGCCGCGACGAGGGCCCGCGGGTGGTCGTGCGCGGCGTACCAGTGGTGGGCGATCTCCGCTGGGGCCCGGCCGGCGGCGACCAGGTGCGGCTGGGCCTCGATGGCGGCGGCGAAGCGGGCGTGCAGCCGGGCGTGTTCGCCGGGCAGCAACTCGTCGTGCACGGCCTCGCGGACCAGCGCGTGCCGGAACTCGTAGTCACCGTCGCGGTCGGCCACCACCAGCTGGGCGGCGACGGCGACACGTAGCGCGTCCTCCAGCTCGGCCTCGGGCAGCCCGGCGACCTCGGCGAGCAGGTCGTGGGCGAAGCGGGTGCCGCCGGCAGCCGCGATGCGCAGCACCCGCTGGGTCGGCTCGGGGAGTCGGTCCACCCGGGCCAGCAGCAGGTCGCGCAGTGTCTCGGGGAGCGCGGCGCAGCCGAGCGGGGAGCCGGCGACGGCCAGCTCCTCGATGAAGAAGGGGTTGCCCTGGGTGCGGCCGTGGACATCGTCGACGGCCCGGGCGGGTGGCTCGGCGCCGAGCAGGTCGGCGAGGATCGCAGCGGTGCCGTCCCGATCCAGTCGGCCCAACTCCACCCGCTCCACGCCGCGGGCGCGGTCCAGTTCGGCGAGGAACGGGCGCAGCGGGTGCCCGCGCTGCAACTCGTCGGTGCGGTAGGTGCAGACCAGCAGCAGGCGACCCGGCCGCGCCGCCCGGACCAGGAAGCCGATCAGGTCCCGGGTGGAGCGGTCGGCCCAGTGCAGGTCCTCGATGAGCAGCACCAGCGGGCGGGCGTCGGCGAGTCGTTGGAACAGCTCGGCGACCAGGTCGAACAGGTAACCGCGCGGGGCGTCACTGAGCGGGACGGGACGAGGGCCGGCCAGCGCCGCGGACGCCCGTCCCAGCTCCGGCAGCAGCGGGGCGAACTCCGCCTCGTAGCCGGCGAAGACCTCGGGGCCGTCGGCGCGCAGCACCGCGCGCAGCGCGGCGGCGAACGGCGCGAACGGCAGGCCAGCCTCGCCCAGCTCCAGGCACTGGCCGACCAGCACCCGCGCCCCGCCGCCGGTGGCCCAGCCCCCGAACTCCTCCAGCAGCCGGGTCTTTCCCACGCCGGCCTCGCCACCGACCAGCACTGTGGTCGGCTCCCCCACCCGGGCGCGACCCAGGGCGTCGCGCAGCGCCGCGATCTCACGATGGCGGCCGACGAGGACGGAACTGGCGGCACGTACGGTCACAGGTTCGAGCATGCCATGACGGCCCCCGCCGACAGCCCCGCCGATCGGCCGGTGGCCGGGCGGCGGGGCTGGGTCGTGCCGGCCGGCCGGCACGGCGGGCGCCGTGGCAGCCGAGGCGGGCGCGGTCACCGGCGGGCGTCGCCGGTGCGGGCGGCGTGCCTGCGCCGACCCAGCCAATCGCGGCCGGCCGGACGCGGCAGCGACCGGGCGAGCCGGTCCGCGGCCGCCTCGGCGCGCAGCTCGGCGGTGTGCGTACGGTGCAGGGAGAGCAGGAAGTCTGCGTCGTTGCCGAACATGTCGGGCTCCTTCGTGGCGTCGTCGTCTTCTGCTGACGACTCTTCGCGCGAAGGCCCCACCCGGGCATGGGCACACCGCCTCATCTTCCCGGCCGGCACCCTCCTTACCCGTCCGTTCTGCGGCGGTGAGGAGACGTAAGGTACTCAGCTGCCCCGGCACCCGGACGCGGATCAACGGGGCAGGCGGCGACCACTAGACTCTGCGGCATGGCAAAGCCCCAGGAGAAGGTCTCGTTCGGCCAGCGGCTGAAGCAGATCGGGATGGTGTTCAAGTTCACCGCCAAGCAGGACCGGTGGTTCGCGCCGTTGGTCGCCGCCGCGGTGCTCATCCCGCTCGCCCTCACCGTGGTCGCGGTCATCCTCTGGAGCTGGATCTGGCTGCCGATCGGCATCCTGTTCGTCCTGCTCGCGGTGCTGATCGTGCTCAACCTCCGGTCCAACAAGGCGATGATGAACGCCGCCGAGGGCCAGCCCGGCGCGGCGGCGCAGATCATGGAGAACATGCGCGGCGACTGGCGGGTGACCCCGGCGGTCAGCTCGACCACCCAGATGGACATGGTCCACCTGGTGATCGGCCGCCCGGGCGTGATCCTGCTGGCCGAGGGCAACCCGCAGCGGGTGCGCGGCCTGCTCGGGCAGGAGAAGCGGCGGCTGTCCAAGGTGATCGGCTCCGCTCCCCTGCACGACTACGTGATCGGGCAGGAGGAGGGCGAGCTGCCGATCCGCAAGCTGCGGACGACGCTGCTGCGCCTGCCCCGCGCGCTCTCCGGCAAGGACGTCAACTCGCTGGACAAGCGACTCAAGGCGCTGACCGCCCGGCCCCAGATGCCCAAGGGCGCGATCCCGAAGAACATGCGGCCGCCGGGCGCCTTCCGCCAGTCGCGGGGCCGCTGACCCCTCTGGCGTACGCCTGAAAAGAGCCGGACCCGTGTGGGTCCGGCTCTTTCTCGTTGTTCGGCGGGCTCAGCCGCGCGGCGCGTCGACGATGACCGAGTCGGCGAGCCTGTCGTGCAGGCCGCGACGGTGCCCATCCATGATCAGCGCGGGGACGACGAGGGCCAGCAACAGGCCCCGGATCAGTCCTCGGAGCACCCCGATCCGACCGCCGTCGTGCCAGTTCACGCAGCGGATCTTCGTGACGTACATGCCCGGCGTCTGGGCGAACAGGCCGAGGAAGATGCCGTACACCAGGACCAGCACCAGCACCGGCGCCCAGCCGTCGCGTACCGGGTCGGCGAAGATGTTGGACACCAGCAGGCAGAGCACCCAGTCGATGATCAGCGCCCCGAAGCGGCGTCCGAGGGTCGGCGGGGTGAAGGTGGGGTCGGTGGCCGGCGCTGCCGGGACGTGCGGATTGGTCACAGCGATCAAGGGTATCCGCGTCGCGACGAGGGCTCGCCGAGTGCCGCCACCACTGTGTGCCGATTCAGGCCAAAGGCATCAGATGTCACTACACTGGCACAGTCGGTACGACGTTCGCGGCGGGCCGAAGGCGTGGACAGGAGCGCCGCTGACGCTCCGCGAGGGACGTAACACGGCAGAAACAACGGAGACACGGCCGGGCAACCCCCCGGCCATAGCGTCGCCAGAAGCCTAGCCACCCCGTGGACGTGCCAGGAGGATGTGTGTTCGCCAACCCCGAGGAACTGCTGCGATACCTCAAGAACGAGGACGTGAAGTTCGTCGACGTTCGTTTCTGTGACCTGCCCGGCGTGATGCAGCACTTCAACCTGCCGGTCGAGTCCGTCAACGACGATCTCTTCACCGACGGCCTCGCGTTCGACGGTTCGTCGATCCGCGGTTTCCAGGCGATCCACGAGTCGGACATGCTCCTGCTCCCGGATGTCGCCACCGCGTTCATCGACCCATTCCGCGCGCAGAAGACTCTCGCGCTGAACTTCTTCATCCACGACCCGTTCACCCGCGAGGCCTACAGCCGCGACCCGCGCAACGTGGCGAAGAAGGCCGAGGCGTACCTGGCGGCCAGCGGCATCGCCGACACCGCCTACTTCGGCGCCGAGGCGGAGTTCTACATCTTCGACTCGATCCGCCACGAGACCTCGGCGCACCAGTCGTTCTACTACATCGACTCGATCGAGGGCGCCTGGAACACCGGCCGCGAAGAGCCGGGCGGCAACCGTGGATACAAGACCGCGTACAAGGGCGGCTACTTCCCGGTGCCGCCGGTCGACCACTACGCCGACCTGCGCGACTCCATCGTGCGCCGCCTCGTCGACACCGGCTTCAACGTGGAGCGCTCGCACCACGAGGTGGGCACGGCCGGCCAGTCCGAGATCAACTACCGGTTCTCCACCCTGCTGCACGCCGGTGACCAGCTCCAGCTCTTCAAGTACATCGTGAAGAACGAGGCCTGGGCCAACGGCAAGACCGCGACGTTCATGCCCAAGCCGCTCTTCGGCGACAACGGCTCCGGCATGCACACCCACCAGAGCCTCTGGCTCAACGGTGAGCCGCTGTTCTACGACGAGACCGGCTACGCCGGCCTGTCCGACATGGCCCGCTGGTACATCGGTGGCCTGCTGCACCACGCGCCGTCGCTGCTGGCCTTCACCAACCCGACGATCAACTCGTACCGTCGTCTGGTGCCGGGCTTCGAGGCGCCAGTCAACCTGGTCTACTCGCAGCGCAACCGCTCCGCCTGCACCCGCATCCCGGTCACCGGCAGCAACCCGAAGGCCAAGCGCGTTGAGTTCCGCGTCCCGGACCCGTCGGCCAACGTCTACCTGGCCTTCTCCGCCATGATGATGGCCGGCCTCGACGGCATCAAGAGCAAGATCGAGCCGCCGACCCCGATCGACAAGGACCTCTACGACCTCCCGCCGGAGGAGTGGGGCGACGTCAAGCAGGTGCCGGGCTCGCTGTCGGCCGTGCTCGACTCGCTCGAGGCCGATCACGACTACCTGCTCGACGGCGGCGTCTTCACGCCCGACCTGATCTCCACCTGGGTCGACTGGAAGCGCGCCAACGAGGTCGACCCGGTGCGCCTGCGCCCGACCCCGCACGAGTTCGCCATGTACTACGACTGCTGAGCAGTCTGGGCACGACGACTGCTGAGCAGTCACCGCACCACCGGCCGGGCCGGCTCCGCGATCGCGGAGTCGGCCCGGCCCCGTTACACGCCCACCCCCGCGCCCCGCAGGCCCCGCGCCCCACAGGACCCGCGTCCCGCGCCCCGCAGGCCCCGCACCCCGCGCCCCACAGGCCGCGCGTCCCGCGCCCCGCGCCCCGCGCCCCGCGCCCCGCGCCCCGCGCCCCGCGCCCCGCGCCCCGCGCCCCGCGCCCCGCGCCCCGCGCAACTTCAGGGATGTTGCTGCCTCCCAGGCACCGTAGGCAGCACTTTCCCTGAAGTTGCGCGGATCTTGGACTGGGCCGGGACGGGGATCGTGCTCGATCATGGTTGTAGTGGCCACCAGGGCGGCTCGAAGCCCTTAAATCCATGATCGAGCACGATCTTGACCGCCCAGACACGTCGATCATGAGGTTGGCCGGGCGTTCCGTCCGAATTGTCCCCGCCAACCTCATGATCGACGGGTTGGACCCGGGCGGTGGGTGGTGCGCAGGACCAGTAGGACCACGGTCAGGAGCAGGGCGGTCATCGCCAGGGCGCCGGGGGCCTTGGTGAAGCGGGCCAGGTTGGTGCCGTCGGGCAGGGCCAGGAAGGCCGCCACCGCCACTGGCAGCACAAACCACGTCGTTCGGGCGGCGGTGAGTGCGAGCAGCGCCAACGGCCAGGTCGCGTACCAGGGGTGGAAGACCGGGGACAGGACTACGGTGGCGACCAGCGCCAGCGCCGCGCCGTGCAGCACGACCCGAGGGCACGCAACCTCGACCCGCGCCCCCTCGACCCACGCCCCGTCGACCCGCGCAACCTCGACCCGCGCCCCGTCGACCCGCGCGCCCTCGACCCGCGCCCCATCCACCCGCGCGCCCTCGACCCGCGCCCCATCCACCCGCGCGCCCTCGACCCGTGCCACCCGCCAGGCATCGCTGAAGCCGCGCAGCGCCCGCCAGGCCCGCCACCAGAGCACCACCAGCACCCCGGCCAGCAGCAGCAGGGCGACCGCCCGCAGCACCGGCACCGCCTGCGGGTCCCGGCCGACCAGCGCGCCGGCGTAGTCCACCACGAACCCGACGGCGGTGGGTGGCGACGTCCACTGCTCCGAGTCGCCGCTGTGGGTCAGCCCGCCCACCCAGCCGAACCCGAGCCCGGACACCGCCGAGGTGACCAGCACTGCGCCGAGCAGCCCAGCGGTCAGCCAGCCGCCGTCGCGCAGCAACGCCCGTACGGTGTGACGACCACGGACTGCGGCCAGTGCGGCGAACGGCACCACCACGACCGCGCTGGCCTTCACGGTCACCGCCAGCCCGAGCAGCGCCCCGGCCAGGAGCAGTGCCGGAGGCCAACCCGGTCGCCGGATCGCCACCAGCATCCCGCCGAGCAGCAGACCCAGCATCACGGCGTCGTTGTGCGCGCCGGCGATGAGGTGCACCCCGACCAGTGGGGCGGCCAACGCCAGCCACGCGGCCCGCCGGGTCGGCACCCCGGCTGCCCGTGCCAGGCCGGGCAGGCAGATCGCGGCCAGCACCAGCCCCGCCACGGCGATCACCCGCAGCAGCACCACAGTGCCGGTGAGCCCGCCGCCGAGCGTGACCGCCAGCGCCGCGAGCAGGACGAACACCGGCCCGTACGGTGCCGGAGTGTCCCGCCAGATCGGTGCAACCGTGTCCAGCCACGGGCAGCCGGCCGCCGCCACCCCCACCGCGTACGGGTCGACGCCGTGCGCGTACGTCCAGCCCTGGCAGGCGTACGAGTAGACGTCCCGGCTGCCCAGTGGTGGCGCGACGAGCAGCGGCAGCGCCCACAGCCCGGCCGTGACGTACGCCCACCGGGTCGACGGTGCGCCCCCGCGCAGCGACCACCACGCACCGACCAGCAGCGTGGTGCCGGCCAGCCAGCCGATCAGCGTCGCCGGGCCGTCCGGGGTTCGCCAGATCGATGCCGGTGTCGCGCCGAGCGGGGCGTCGGGCAGTGCCCCGCCGAGGTAGCCGGCCACGGTGAGCAGGACCGCGCCGGCCAGGCCCGCGTACCGGGCGAGGCGTGCCGACAGAGGACCAGGCGGCGACGGAACACGCGAGGGCGGAACAGGCGGGCCGGGAGCGGTCACCGGCGCACCTTCCCTCAGTCGGCGGCGACCGGCTGACGGGCCGCCCGAGCCGACCGTACCAACCGGACGACCACCACGATCACCAACAGCGTCATCAGCGGCGCCCCGACCGTCTTGGTGAACCGGGGCAGCCCGGTGCCGTCGGGCAGCACCAGGAACGACGCGACGAGGGCGACCACTGTGAACCAGCCGGTACGGCGGGCGGTGGCGGCCAGCACGAACAACGGCCACGTCCAGTACCAGGGGTGCACCACGGGAGAGAGCGCGACGGTGACGGCGAGCGCGAGGCCGGCGTAGTACAGGGGGTCGCGGGTGCGGGCCCGCCACCAGAGCCAGACGAGGAGGACGGCCAGGACCACCACGGCTATCCCGCGTGTCACCGGCAACGCGTCGATGTGAGCGCCGAACAGCGCGGCGATGTAACCGACGGTCTGACCGACGGCGGTCGGCGGGGACGTCCAGGCGACGGCGGCGCCGCCCTGGGACAGCCCGCCGACCCAGCCGAAGTCCAGCCCGCCGACGATTGTCACTCCCAGCACGGCGGCGACCGTGCCGCCGACCACCCAGCCGCCGTCGCGGATCAGCGTCCGGAGCCGGTACGGGCCGGCGGTGGCCGCCAGCGCGGCGAACGGGACCACCACCACGGCGGTGACCTTGATCGACACGGCGACTCCGAGGAGGAGCCCGCCGACCAGCAGCATGCCGCGTCGGCGCGGGTGTGCGGCCACCACGGCCAGCCCACCGACCAGCGCGGCGAGCATCAGTATGTCGTTGTGTGGGCCACCGATGAGGTGCGCGGCGACCAGCGGGGAGCCCAGCGCCAGCCAGACCGCCCGCTTGGCCGGCACCCCGGCCCGGCGCGCCAGCACCGGCAGCGCCCACGCGCTCAACACCACGCCGAGCAATGCCAGCGCCCGGAACAGCACGATGCTGGCGGTCAGCGAGCCGGCGACCTTGACCACCGCAGCCGCGACGAGCACGAAGAGCGGCCCGTACGGCGCGGGGGTGTCCCGCCAGATGTAGGAGACCGAGTCCAGCCAGGGGCAGGGGAGCGCGGAGACGCCCTGCTCGTACGGGCTGATGCCACCGGCGAAACTGGCGCCCTGACACGCGTACGCGTACACGTCGCGGCTGCCGAAGGGCGGTGCGATCAGCAGCGGCAGCAGCCACAGCCCCACGGTGAGCAGCGCCCAGCGAGTCGACGGGCCGCCGTCGCGCAGCGCCCACCACGCGTACGCCATCAGGCCGGTGCCGACCGCCCAGGCGGCCAGGATCAGCGGGCCGTTGGTGCCCTGCCAGATGCTGACCGGGGTGCTGCGCAGGGGGCCGCTGGGAAACGCGCCGCCGAGGAACGCGGACAGCGCGAGCAGCATCGAGCCGGCCAGGCCGGTCCAGCGCGCGAGGTGGGGAGGCACGCCCGACATGCTGCCAGCACGCCGGTGGGTGACCGACGGCAGGACCGTCAGCAGTGGTTGGCCGGTGCCAGGCTGCTGGAGATCGAGTAGTCGCCGGCCGCGCGTACCCGCACCTCGGTCCACCCGTCCGCGCCGGGTCGCAGGCAGCCGTCCGGGCCATCGAGCGACAGCCACCGTGACCACCGCACCTTGACCGGCACGTCGCCGGGCGTGGCCGTCAGCCGGACCGCGCCCCGGTCGGCGGTGACGAGCCGGCCGGGGGCCCCGACCAGCGGCGTCGGATCGACCACCTCGTACAGGCGCCAGGTCGGATCGCGCCAGACCTCCCGCAGGTACGGCAGGTCGCCGCGGATCAACGCGGCCTCGTCGCGGCCCCACCGATCGGCGGGAGCGTCCGGGGCGACCACCACGTAGGTGACCGCCTGGTCGCGGAGCCACTGCTCGTAGGTCTGGGCGCTCAGGGTGCCGTCGTAGAACAGCGCGTTGCGGTCGCTGTCGACCTGGCGCTCCCAGCCACGGGCCAGCGGCACGGTCGGTGGCAGGTACGCGGACTCCCAGTGGTCGCGCAGCGGCACCACCTCGACCCGCCCGACGGGCTGCCGTCGGTCGAGTTCCGCGACGAGCGGGCGGTAGAACGCCGGGGCGCTCTCGGCGGCGCCGGCCCGGGTGACGTCACTCAGCATCACCGGGGACTGCCACCAGACCGTCGCGGCGAGCAGCCCGGCAAGCCACGGGCCGGGCAGCGGCGCGTACCCGGCCAGCACGGGCAGCGCGAAGAGCAGCGGCAGGCGCAGCGCGTTGGAACCGATCGGGCTGGGCACGTAGTACGCGCCGACCAGGAGCAGCACGGTGAGCAGCGCGCCGACGCGCAGCACCCGGCGGCGACGCGGCAGCACGACCGCCACCAGCACCGCGAGCGCGACGTTGATCCGCATCGACTCGGCCGAGTACGGCTGGGTGCCCCCGTTGCCGAAGAGCAACGCGATCGGCGCCAGGGTGACGGCGGGCGCCACGGCCAGCACGAACCCCTCCGCCAGTGGCCGCTCCGAGCGCCACCCACCGGGCAATGCACGGCCGGGTCCGTCGCCTCGGCGCAGGGCGGCCAGCAGCAACGCCGCGCCGGCCAGACCGGTGAACAGGCCGGCGACCGGGCTAGCGGCCGTCGCCAGGGCGGCGCAACCGGCGGCGAGTGCCAGGCGAACCGGGCGTGGCGGGCGTTCCGCGCTGACCGCGCAGAGCGCCAGCAGCCCGAACGCCAGCCCGACGGCGAAGGTGACCCGACCGCTCGCCAGGTTGCCGACGAGGACCACGGCACCGAGGACGCCGGCCAGCAGCGGCCGGCGGGCCCGGCCCCGGACGAACAGCCAGCCCAGCGCCGCCGCGCCGAGCACGGCGGCGACGGCCCCCAGTGGACGCATTCCGATCAGCGCGCCCAACCTGGCCGTGAACAGGCTGTAGCCGTACTGGTTGACGCCGCCGTACCAGCCGAGGTCGATCGGCGCGGCACCGTACCGGTCGGCGAACTCGGCGCGGGCCACCTGGGCTGCGAGGTCCGTGCCCATCCGCGGCGCGAGCAGGAACGCGGCGGCGAGCACGACCGCGGCCCCGGTCGCCGCCGCCCAGATCACCTGCGGGGACCGCGTGGCCAGGCGGGTCGACGCGTCAGGCATTCAGGACCCGTTCCGTCGCGGCACGGGAGCGGCGGCCGACGCGCAGGTACTCGTCGAGGAACTCCCCCGGGTCGTCCCGCCCGAGGAGTCGGACCACGCCGGCCAACTCCACCCCGTGCCGGGGCAACTGGTCGCCGGCCCGGCCCCGGACCAGCATCAACGCGTTGCGGACCTGCGCGGCCAGGGACCAACCGGCGGCCATCTCCGCGGCGTCCGTCGGGTCGATCAGGCCGGCCCGCTCGGCGGCCGCGAGGGCATCGAGGGTACGCGTGCCGCGCAGCGACGGGACCCTGCCCGCGTGCCGGAGCTGGACGAGTTGCACGGCCCACTCCACGTCGGCCAGCCCGCCGCGCCCCAGCTTGGTGTGGGTGGCCGGGTCGGCGCCCCGGGGCAGCCGCTCGGTCTCCACCCGGGCCTTGATCCGCCGGATCTCGACGACCTGCTCGCGGGTCAGCCCCTCGGCCGGGTAACGCACCGGGTCGATCATGGCCTCGAACTCGGCCCCCAGCTCGGCGTCGCCGCAGACGAACCGGGCGCGCAGCAGGGCCTGCGCCTCCCACACCCGCGACCAGCGGGCGTAGTACGCCGCGTATGCGGCGAGGCTGCGGACCAGCGGGCCCTGCCGGCCCTCCGGGCGCAGGTCGGCGTCGACGCCCAGCGGCGGGTCGGGGGCGGGCACGCCGAGCAGTCGGCGCAGTTCCTCGGCAATCGCGTGGGCGGCGGCACTGGCGGCGCTCTCGCTGGACCCGGCGGGCGGGTCGTAGACGAAGAGCACGTCGGCGTCGGAGAGGTAGTTCGACTCGTACCCGCCGAGCCGTCCCATGCCGATCACCGCGAACCGCAGCCCTTCCGGGGCCGGCTGGCTGGCCTGGGCGGCGCGCAGCGCGGCGGCCAGCGTGGCGTCGGTGACGTCGGCGAGGGCCGTGCCGACCTGGGTGATGTCGGCCAGCCCCGGTGCCGGCCGGTTCGCGCCGTCCGGCCGGGTGGGTGTGGGTGCGAGCGCGCCCGCCCGGCAGAGCACGTCGGCGCAGGCCACCCGGACCAGCTCCCGGCGCCGCAGTGCGCGTACCGCGCGGGTGGCCTCGACCGGGTCGGCGTGCCGGGCCGCTGCGGCGAGGAACCCCTCCCGGAGCACCTCGGGGGAGCGGGGCGCCAGCTCGTTCTCCTCGGCCAGCAGCCGCAGTGCCTCCGGGTCGCGGGCGAGCAGGTCGGCGACGTACCGGGACAGGGCCAGGACCCGGGCCAGCCGACGGGCGACCGGGCCACCGTCGCGCAGCAGCCGCAGATACCAGGGGGTGCTGCCCAGCTTGTCGGAGACCTTCCGGTAGTTGAGCAGCCCCCGGTCCGGCTCCGGCGCGTCGGCGAATTCGCTGAGCAGCACCGGCAGCAGGGTGCGCTGGATGGCCGCCGTGCGGCTCACCCCGCCGGTGAGCGCCTGGAGGTGCCGCAGCGCCCCGGCCGGGTCGGCGAACCCGAGGATCTCCAGCCGGTGCCTGGCCGCCTCCGGGGTGAGGCGCAGCCCGTCGGCCGGCACCCGGGCCACCGACTCCAGCAGCGGCCGGTAGAGCAGCTTGGCGTGCAGCCGGCGTACCTCGGTGGCGTGGGTGACCCACTCGGCCCGGAAGCTCTCCACGGCGCTGCGCCCCGGCGCCGCCGTGAAACCCAGCGCGGCGGCGAGCCACCGCAGCGCGCCCGGCTCGGTGGGAACGGTGTGCGTACGACGCAGGGCCTGTAGTTGCAGCCGGTGCTCGACGCTGCGCAGGAAACGGTAGCCGCGCAGCAGCGCCTCGCCGTCGGCCCGGCCGACGTAGCCACCGGCGACCAGCGCGCGCAATGCCGGGATGGTGCCCGGGGCCCGCAGCGTCTCGTCCCCGCGACCGTGTACGAGTTGCAGCAACTGGACGGCGAACTCGATGTCGCGCAGCCCGCCGGGGCCGCGCTTGATCTCGCGCTCCAACTCCTTCGGCGGGATGTGGTCGATGATCCTGCGCCGCATGGCGCGGACGTCCTCGACCGCCTCGGGTCGCTCGGCCGCCCGCCAGACCAGCGGCGCGAGCTGGTCGATCCACTCCTGGGCCAGCGGGAGGTCCCCGGCGGCCGGGCGGGCCTTGAGCAGCGCCTGGAACTCCCAGGTGCGCGCCCACCGCTGGTAGTAGGCCAGGTGGCTGGCGAGGGTCCGCACCAACGGGCCCCGGTTGCCCTCGGGGCGCAGGGCGGCGTCCACCGGCCAGGCGACCAGCCCGCAGATGTGGATCAGCCGGGTCGCCACCAGGGTCGCGGCGGCCAGGTCGGCGTCCTCGGCGGCCACGAAGATGACGTCCACGTCGGAGACGTAGTTCAGCTCGCCGCCGCCGCACTTGCCCATCGCCACCACCGCGAGCCGAGGCCGCTCGGTGCCCTCCGCCAGTTCCGCGACGGCCACCTCGTAGGCGGCGGCCAACGTCGCGTCGGCCAACGCGGAGAGCGCGGCCATCGTCTGCTCCAGGCCGCGCCCGCCGGTCAGGTCGGCCGCCGCGATCCGCAGCAGCGCCAACCGGTACGCGGTCCGCAGCACCGCCACCGGGTTGCCACCGGCGGCCGGCTCCAACCGCCCCTCGGCGATCGGCGCGAGCCCGTCCGGGGCGGTCCGCAGCGCGGTGCAGTGGTCGGGATGGGCCACCAGGTGATCGCCGAGCGCGGACGAGGCACCCAGCACCGCGATCAGCCGCCGCCGCAGCCCCGGGTCGGCGTGCAGCTCCGCGAGCAGCGGCGATTCGGCGGCGCCGTTGGTCGTGCGACGTTCGGCCTCGACGATGCGGTGCAGTTGGCGCAGCGCCAGGTCCGGGTCGGCGGCCCGGGACATCGCGGCCAGCAGCTCACCGGCCGGCTCGTCGGCCGGCTCCTGCTCCTCCGGCCGCCACAGCCGCAGCCCGTCCGGGCCGAGCAGGTCGGCGGCACGGGCGCCGCCGTCGCCCTCGGCGGTGCCGAAGCCGTACCGGGCGAGCCGGCCCGTTGCCCTGGTCGGCCGGCTCATCAGTGCCCGAGCAGCGGCAGGCCACGCCGCATCGTGCTGTCGTCCAACTCACCGAGGGCCAGCGCGGCGAACCGGGCGGCGAACGGCTGCCAGACCTCCTCGATGTCGGGCAGCACCGAGGCGCAGGCCGCGACCACCAGCTCCGGGTCGTAGCCCAGCTCGGCGAGTTGGGCCGAGTCGGTGGCCCAGTCGGCGATCATCGCGGCGTCGCACTCAATGTGGAACTGCAGACCCCAGGCCCGGTCACCGAGCCGGAACGCCTGGTGCGGGTAGCGGGTGGACGCGGCCAGCAGGGTGGCACCCCGGGGCAGCTCGGTGATCTCGTCGGCGTGCCACTGGAGCACGTCCGGGATCAACGGCACGTACCGGAACAGCGGGTCGTTCTCGGCGGCGTCGCGCCGGCCGACCACGCCCGGGCCGATCTCCGGCCCCGATGGACTCCGCTCGACCAGGCCGGCATGCGCGGTGGCGAGCAGTTGCGCGCCCAGGCAGACGGCCAGGGTCGGCACCCGGTAGCGGACCGCCTTGCGCAGCAGGCCCTCCACCGCCGGAAACCACTGTGCGCCGGGCGAGCCGTCCGGCAGCGGGTACGCCTGCTGGTCGCCGCCGAGCACCACCAGCGCCGCGTACCCCTCCAGGTCGGCGGGGAGCTCGTCGCCGGCGTGCGGGCGAACCACCCACAGCTCCAGCCCAGCCTCGGTCAGCCACTCGCCCAGCCGGCGTGCGTCGTCGGTCGGGTCGTTCTCGATCACCAGCGCGGTTGCCACCCGTCGAGGCTAGCCGGTGCGCCGCGCGGCGCAGCGCCCCGCCACAGGCCCACGCTTCCGGTGGTGTCCCTCTGCGGCGGCCGGGACCCGGCGTGGTCGTTAGGCTCAGCGGTTGTGATCAGCGACGACACCGCAACCGTCCGCCCGCCCGTGCTGCTCCCGGGCGACGCGGTGCTGCTGGTGTCGCCGTCCGGCCCGACCTCGCCGGAGCGGGTGGCCCGGGGCATGGAGCTGCTCACCGGGTGGGGCCTGCGCCCGGTGCCGGCGCCGAACGCGTACGCCCGCCACGGCTACCTCGCCGGCACCGACGACCTACGGGCCGCCGACCTGAACGCGGCCTTCACCGACCCGGAGATCCGCGGGGTGATCTGCACCCGGGGCGGGTACGGCGTCCAGCGGGTCGTGGACGCCATCGACATGGCCGCCGTCCGCCGCGACCCGAAGGTGGTGGCCGGATTCTCGGACATCACCGCGTTGCAGTTCGCACTGTGGCGGGGTGCCCGGCTGGCCGGGGTGCACGGTCCGGGAGCGGCCTGGCGCGACGAGCGGACCCCGCTGCGCTCCGCCGAGTCCCTGCACGCGGCGCTCATGACGACCGAGCCGGTGTCGATCACCGCGGTGCCCACCGAGGAGACCTTCGGCGTACGCGTCCCGGGCCTCGCCACCGGCACCCTGCTCGGCGGCAACCTGTGCATGATCGCCGCCTCGATCGGCACACCGGACCTGCCCGACCTGACCGGGGCGGTGCTGTTGATCGAGGACGTGCAGGAGCCCCCGTACAAGGTCGACCGGATGCTCACCCAGCTGCGCCGGGCCGGCGCGCTGGACGGGCTGGCCGGGGTGGCGGTCGGGCAGTTCACCGACTGCGGTGACGGCTGGGACACCACGATCGTCGACGTGCTCACCGAACGCCTCGGCGACCTGGGCGTACCGGTCCTCGGCGGCCTCCCCATCGGCCACGGCCCCAACCAGCTGACCGTCCCGGTAGGCACCCAAGCGACCCTCAATGCCGAAAACGGCACCCTGACCGCATCCCCCGCAGTCCAGTAACGCACCCCCACCCCCCTGCCCTCCCCCTCCCCGCGCTCCCCCGCCCCTCCTCGCCCCGGTGATCAAGAGGTTTGCGTCAACTTCGGGCGGGATTCTGACGCAAACCTCTTGATCAACCAGGCGGGGCGGGGAGGGCGGGGCCGGGGTGGGGTCAGGGGGTCAGGGGGTCAGGTGGGCTACTGCTCCTATTTCCAGGGCTGCCCAGACACCCTGGGGGGTCAGGGTGATGCCATGGGGTTCGGCGTTGGGGGTGGGCAGGTCGTGGCCGTCGATCCGGCCCGTGCCGTCGATGTGGCCGATCCGGTTGGCACCCCACTCGGTGAACCAGGCGCCGCCGTCCGGGTCGGCCACGATCGCGTGTGGGCGGGCCGCCCGGTCCGGCAGCGGGAACTCGGTCATCTCGCCATCCGGGGTGATCCGGCCGAGCTGACCGGCGGCGATCTCCACGAACCAGATCGCGCCGTCACCGCCGAGGGTGATGCCTACCGGGCCGGCGTTCGCAGTGGGCACCGGATGCAGCGTCACCCGGCCGTCGAGGTCGATCCGGCCGATCGCGTTCGCCTGGTTGAGGGTGAACCAGAGCGCCTGGTCCGGGCCAGCGGTGATCATCGAGGCGAACCCGCCGGTCACCGGCAGCGGGAACACCTCGACGGTGCCGTCGGTGCCCACCCGGCCGATCGTGTCGGAGTTCATTCCGGCGTACCAGAGTGCGCCGTCGGGGCCGGCCGCGATGCCGCACGGCCCAGTGTCGGTTGGCAGGACGACCACGCGCTGCTCGCCGTCGACGCTGATCCGGCCGATCCGGTCATCCCCGGAGCGGGTGAACCAGAGGGCGCCGTCCGGGCCGGTGGTGATGATCAGCGGCCGGCCACCGGCCGGGTCCAACGGGTAGGTCCGGATCCCGCCGTCGGGGGCCAACCGGGCGATCGCACCGGCGTGGACCAGCGTCAGCCAGAGCGCGCCGTCCGGGCCGGCAGTGATGCCGTACGGGCCGGCGCCCGGCGCGGCGAGTGGGATCTCACGAATCTCGGCGGTCGTCACGAGGCGTGGTCCTTTCGTCGGGGTTTTCCCACCCTGATCGCAGGGACGTCGACGTTGCAACCGGTTTGTCCGGCCGCTGGTCGCAGATTGTCAGCCCGCTGACAGGTTCGCCATGGGCCGCGCCCAGACTTTCCGGTCACTGTCGGTGACGTCATCGCAGCATCAACGACGACCTGGAGGACTGATGTTCCGCACGATGTCGAAGAAGCACCTGCTGGCCAGCGTGGCCGCCGCCGGTGTGCTCGGCGTGGGGATCGCCGCCCCCACGATGGCGTTCGCCGCTGACGGCAGCACCCCGACGCCAAGCGCCAGCAGCAGTGAGCAGCCGCAGCAGCAGGACCGGCAGGGCGACAAGAAGGGCGAGCGGCAGAGCGAGTTCGCCGAGAAGCTCGCCACCGAGCTGGGCGTCCCCACCGACAAGGTGACCGCCGCGCTGGAGAAGCTGCGCGAGCAGCACAAGCCGGCCGACCGGCCGGAGCGCCCGTCCGCCGAGGACCGGCAGGCGGCGCTCAAGGAGCGGCTGGACCAGGCGGTCAAGGACGGCAAGCTCACCCAGGAGCAGGCCGACGCCATCACCAAGGCCGTCGAGGCCGGCGTCTTCCCCGGCCCCGGCGGCCACCGCGGTCCGGGCGGTCACGGCGGTCCCGCGGGCACGCCGGGCAAGTAACCCCGGCAGCCCTCTGGTCGAACCGGGCCCACCCCGGCTTGATCCACTCGGGTTTCGTGAAGTGGCGGTGTCCGGCGCACCCGGACACCGCCATTTCCTTGAGCCGGAGTTGATCATCACTGCCGAGCGCCAGGGAGGCCGGTACCCCAGCCCTCAGCCGCACCGGCACCCGACCCAAGGGGTCAGCCCCGAAGCGCCGGCCGGGAGCGCATCAGCCCTTGGCGGGCGGAGGGCTGAACACACCCAGGTGGTTTCCGGCCGGGTCGAGCAGGTGGGCGAGGGTGAGGCCGCTCGGTGCCGTACGGGCCGCCACCAGCACCTTGCCACCGGCCGCCTCCGCTCGCCGGCAGGTTTCCGACACGTCGGTGACCTCGGCGTAGAACACCGCGTAGTTCGGTGACGTCCCGTCGGTGGCCCGAATCGCCCCGCCGATCCCGGTGTCGCCACCAGCGCCGGTCACCCGGTAGGACCCGCCGCTGCCTGCGCCCTGCTCCTCAAAGGTCCAGCCGAACAGCTCTCCGTAGAAGCGCTCCGCCTCCTCCGGCCGGTCGGTGCCGATCTCGAACCAGGTGATGGGCGTCGTGGACATCTGCTGCCTCCAGAGTTTCCGTGCCGGCCGTTCGGCCGTCGTCTGGAGCAGTCTCTGGGTCGTCCGCGACACCGTCCTGTCGGTGTTTCCGGATCACCCAACGGAGACCCGCTCTCGAAAACCCGTCAGACCAGGCTCAATGAGCGGACCCGCTCGCGCGGAATGTCCAGGTCGGTCGGGCGCAGCTCGCGGGACACCACGTCGGGCAGCGCCTGGACGCTTTCGATCCGGTCGGTGCGGAAGCAGCGCAGCTCGTCGCGCAGTCGGCACCAGGCCAGCAGATACCAGTGTCGTGGGTTACCGAGGTAGCCCAGGGGCTCGACGTCACGGACCGAGCCGGCGCCGGCCCGGTCCGCGTACCTGATGCGCAGCACCCGCCGCGCGGCGACCGCGTCGGCGACGAGGGCCGGGACGGGCGTGGCCGGCCCGTCGCCGACCAGGTGCACGCGGCCGGCGAGGCGGTGCGCCTCGACGGCGTCGGCGGCTGGCAGCACCGCCATCAACTTGCGCAGCGCGGTGCCACCCGGCCCGGCGAACGGCGTGCCGGCGAGCCGGCGTAGCGCGACGGCCATCGCGACCGCCTCGGCCGCGGTCAGGTTGACCGGCGGCAGAGTGCGGGCGCGATCCACCACGTAACCGCCGGTGCGCCCGGGCTCGGCCCAGATCGGCACCCCGGCCTCCTGTAGCGCGCCGATGTCCCGTTCGATGGTGCGGCTGCTCACCTCGAAACGCGCGGCCAGCCAGCGGGCGCTGCGCGGCCTTGGCGACACCGCCCGCAGCTCCTCGACCAGCGCGTAGAGACGGTCCGTACGGTTCATGCCCGGCACGCTACGGCCCGGGTACGACGCCCGTCGGCGACCGCCCGCACTGCGACGCGGACGGCCGCCACAGCAAGACGCGGGCGGCCGCCACAGCGAAGCGGACAGCCGCCTCAGGCGATGCAGGCGCAGACGATCAGCGCGGCGCCGAAGTGGGTGGCGGCGCTGACCCAGGCCGCCGGGTGCGGCTCGTCCGAGCAGATGACCTCGCCGAGCTTGCCCGGGGTGAGCAGGTCGAGCACGAAGAAGGCCAACGCCATGATGGCCAGCCCGACGATGCCGAAGATCACCGTGGAGGCGAGCCCCCTGCCGAAGTCGCTGTAGCTGGTCAGGATCGCGGTGAACACGATCCCGGCGATGCCGAGCTGGTTGGCGGCCAGCAGCAACCCCGCGTTGGAGTTGCGCTGCACCCAGATCAGGTCGCGCAACCGACCGGGCGTGAGCAGGTCGACCAGCACGAAGCCAGCCGCCATGAGCCCCACGCCGACGATCCCGAACACGACGCTCTGCCAAGCACCGCTGAGCAGATCCTCCAGCACCGACTGCCTCCCGACTCTCCGCCCGGAGGGGGTACCGGCGCGGTGATCGAGACGATAGCGGCAGCGCGCAACCGCGTCAGCCCCGCGGTTACAGCGCCAGGTAGCGCTGCCGCTCGTACGGGGTGACCTCGCGCCGGTACTGCTCCCACTCGGCCCGCTTGTTGCGCAGGAAGAAGTCGAAGACGTGCTCGCCGAGCACCTCGGCGACCAGTTCGGAACCGGCCATCACGTCGATCGCCTCGGCGAGGTTCTCCGGCAGCGCCTCGTATCCCATGGCACGCCGCTCGGCGCTGGTCAGCGACCAGACGTCGTCCTCGGCGCCCGGCGGCAGCTCGTAGCCCTCCTCGATGCCCTTCAGGCCGGCGCCGAGCAGCACCGCGAAGGCCAGGTAGGGGTTGGCCGCCGAATCGGGTGAGCGGACCTCGACGCGGGCCGAGTTGGGCTTGCCGTACGCGGGAACCCGGACCAGCGCGGACCGGTTGAGGTGACCCCAGCAGACGTACGCGGGGCTCTCGGTGATCCGGTCCGGCAGGGCCTGCGGGAAGAGCCGCTTGTACGAGTTGACCCACTGGTTGGTGACTGCTGTGTATTCCCGGGCGTGCACCAGGAGGCCGGCGATGAACGACTTGGCCACCTTGGAGAGCTTCATCGGGTCACCGCTGTCGTGGAAGGCGTTGCGCTCCCCCTCGAACAGCGACAGGTGGGTGTGCATCCCGCTGCCCGGCTGGTCGGTGAACGGCTTCGGCATGAAGCTGGCCTGCACTCCGGTGGAGAGCGCCACCTCCTTGACGACGTGCCGGAAGGTCATGATGTTGTCGGCGGTGGTCAGCGCGTCGGCGTAGCGCAGGTCGATCTCCTGCTGGCCGGGCGCGACCTCGTGGTGGCTGAACTCCACTGAGATGCCGATGCGCTCCAGCGCCAGCACACCCTGGCGGCGGAAGTCGCGAGCCACGGCGTGCGTGGTGTGCTCGAAGTAGCCGCCGGTGTCGACCGGGGTGGGCACCGAGCCGTCCTGCGGGCCGTTCTCCAGGAGGAAGAACTCGATCTCGGGGTGGGTGTAGAAGGTGAAGCCCTTCTCGGCGGCCTTGGACAGCGCCCGGCGCAGCACGTGCCGGGGGTCGGCCCAGGACGGACCGCCGTCGGGCAGCAGGATGTCGCAGAACATCCGGGCGCTCTCGCCGCTGACCCCGCCCTCGAACGGGAAGACCTGGAAGGTGGTCGGGTCGGGCATGGCCACCATGTCCGATTCGAAGACCCGGGCGAAGCCCTCGATCGCCGAACCGTCGAAGCCGATGCCCTCCTCGAAGGCCGCCTCCAACTCCGCCGGCGCCACCGAGACGCTCTTGAGCGTGCCCAGCACGTCGGTGAACCACAGCCGGACGAACCGGATGTCCCGCTCTTCCAGCGTGCGGAGGACGAACTCCTGCTGACGGTCCACTTCCCCAACCCCTCGCGACGCTCTGCTGTCCGCCTTGGTCGGGCTGCGCGCCCGACCTGATCGCCCAGTCTTACCGGGCCTGGTTACGCAGACGTTACGCGAACTGCCGCCCGTCGTCCCCTCGCCTCCCGCTCGGCGGGCGGGGGCCCGGCCGTGGACGAGCCCGTGCCCGGCCGGACGGCGGGCGTCGTCGCCGCAGCGTGGCGGCCATCTCGTCGGAGGGTGGGGATTGTCCCGTTGGGGCTGGGGCAAGATGAGGACATGCCCACCCTGCGTCTCGCCCTGTCCCAGGTCAACCCGAGCGTCGGCGACCTCGCCGGAAACGCCGACCTGGTCCGCAGCTGGACTCGCCAGGCCGCCGATGCCGGTGCCCAGCTGGTGCTCTTCCCGGAAATGATGCTCACCGGTTACCCGGTCGAGGACCTGGTCTTCCGGCGCTCCTTCGTGGCCGCGTCCCGGGCAGCCGTGGAACGGCTCGCGGCCGACCTCGCCACGGACGGCCTCGGTGAGGTGCCGGTGGTGGTCGGCTACCTGGACGCCGACGGGCCGCCGCAGGTCAGCGGCGACGCCGAGCCGGGCCGGGGTGCCCGCAACGCCGCCGCGCTGCTGCACCGGGGGGTCGTCGCCGCCCGCTACTTCAAGCACCACCTGCCCAACTACGGGGTCTTCGACGAGGACCGCTACTTCCTCCCCGGCGACACGCTGACGGTGGTGCGGATCGGTGGCGTGGACGTCGCGCTGACCATCTGCGAGGACCTGTGGCAGGCCGGCGGCCCGTTCGCCGCCGCCCGGCAGGCCGGCGTCGGCCTCGTGGTCAACATCAACGGCTCGCCGTACGAGCTGAACAAGGACGACATCCGGCTGCCGCTGGTCCGCCGCCGGGCCGCCGAGGCGGGCGCCGCCATCGCGTACGTCAACATGATCGGCGGACAGGACGAGCTGGTCTTCGAGGGCGACTCGATGATCGTGACCGCCGGCGGTGAGCTGCTCACCCGCGCCCCGCAGTTCGTCGAGCACCTGCTCGTGCACGACATCGAGCTGCCGGCCGCCACCGCCACGACGACCACGGAGGCCGTCGCGGACGGCATGCGCATCGTGCACAGCACGCTGGACGGCATTCCGGCCGCGCCGACCGGCCCGGGCGCCACCGGCGGTCTGATCGAGCCGGTGGCCGACGAGGCCGAGGTGTGGCAGGCCCTGGTGTTGGGCCTGCGCGACTACGTCAACAAGAACCGGTTCCCGTCGGTGGTGCTCGGCCTCTCCGGCGGCATCGACTCGGCGGTGGTGGCCGCGTTGGCCGTCGACGCCCTCGGGCCGGACCGGGTGGTCGGGGTGTCGCTGCCCAGCCAGCACTCCTCCGAGCACTCCCGGGAGGACGCCGCCGACCTGGCCAAGCGCACCGGCCTGGACTACCGCGTCGAGCCGATCCAGCCGATGGTGGACGGCTTCCTGGCCAACCTGTCGCTGTCCGGTGTGGCCGTGGAGAACCTCCAGGCCCGGGTCCGTGGCGTGATCCTGATGGCGCTGTCGAACCAGGAGGGCCACCTGGTGCTGACCACCGGCAACAAGAGTGAGCTGGCGGTCGGCTACTCCACGCTGTACGGCGACTCGGTGGGCGGCTTCAACCCGGTCAAGGACGTCTGGAAGACCCTGATCTGGCGGCTCGCGAAGTGGCGCAACCGGGACGCGGCCCGGCGCGGCGAGACCGCCCCGATCCCGGAGAACTCGATCGGCAAGCCGCCGAGCGCCGAGTTGAGCCCGGGCCAACTGGACAGCGACAGCCTGCCCGACTACGACGTACTGGACCCGATCCTGATCGGCTACGTCGACGGCGACCTCGGCCGCGACGGGCTGGTCGAGTCGGGTCACGACCCGGCGATCGTGGACAAGGTGCTGCGGCTGGTGGATACCGCCGAGTACAAGCGGCGGCAGTCGGCGCCGGGCACGAAGATCTCCATGAAGGCGTTCGGTCGGGACCGCCGTCTGCCGATCACCAACCGGTGGCGCGAGCACGGCTGAGGCGTACCCCCGGGGATGTCGGGTCGGTGGCGGGACCCGGCGCCGCCTCGCGGGGGCCGCGCGGCGCGGACCTCGCGGTTTCGCTGTGGAGTGACATCTTGCACTGGGCCCTGCCGTCACCCCGTCTCACGGTGCGACGATCGCGACGGAACCCGGGGACCGCGCAGGCGGCCTCGAGGAAGGGAGACAGAGATGGTGGAGTCCACTCCGAACGAGGTGACCGCGCTGTACGGCGGCCCGGCCACCCGACGGGTCCGCACCCGGGACCTGATCGCCGCGAAGGAGCGCGGTGAGCGGTGGCCGATGCTGACGTCGTACGACCAGTACACGGCGTCGATCTTCGACCAGGCCGGTGTGCCGGTGCTGCTGGTCGGCGACTCGGCCGCGAACAACGTGTTCGGCTACGAGACGACTCTGCCGGTCACGGCCGACGAGTTGCTTCCGCTGGTGCGGGCCGTGGTGCGGGCGACCCGGCAGGCGCTAATCGTCGGTGACCTGCCGTTCGGCTCGTACGAGGAGGGGCCGGCGCAGGCGCTGCGCACCGCCGTCCGGTTCATGAAGGAGGGTGGCTGCCACGCGGTGAAGCTGGAGGGTGGCCGCCGCTGCGCCGAGCAGATCGCCGCGATCGTCGGCGCCGGCATTCCGGTGATGGCGCACATCGGTTTCACCCCGCAGAGCGAGCACACGCTGGGCGGCTACCGGGTGCAGGGCCGGGGCGACGCCGCCGACGAGGTGCTCGCCGACGCGCGGGCGGTCACGGAGGCGGGGGCGTTCGCTGTGGTGCTGGAGATGGTGCCCGGCGAGGTGGCCAAGCGGATCACCCACGAGCTGCCGATCCCGACGGTGGGCATCGGCGCCGGCCCGGACACCGACGCGCAGGTACTGGTCTGGCAGGACATGGCGGGGCTGCGGACCGGAAAGGCGCCCCGCTTCGTCAAGCGGTACGCGGACCTGGCCGGCGTGCTCACCGACGCCACCCGGCGTTTCGCCGACGAGGTCCGGGGCGGCGAGTTCCCGGCCGCCGAGCACACCTTCTAGGAATGCGCCCGGCGTGACCCACTCGGGTTTGCCGAAAACGCGGTGTCCCTGACCTCGGGACACCGCGTTTTCACGAAACCGGAGCGGATCACGCCGCCAGAGAACGACTCAGATGTCGGTGACGCGAATGCCCGCGTGCGCCTTGTAACGCTTGTTGATCGCGATCAGGTTCGCGGTGAACGCCTCGATCTGGTGGGCGTTTCGCAACCGCCCGGCGTAGATGCCGCGCATCCCCGGGATCCGGGCGGCGAGCGCGCCGACCACGTCGACCAGCTCGCGGTCCTCGGTGCAGATCAGCACGTCCAGGTCGATCCGGTCGACCTCCGGGTCGGCCAGCAGCGGGGCGCTGACGTGGTTGAACGCCGAGCAGACCCGGGAGTCGGGCAGCAACGCGGCGGCCTGCTGCACGGCGCTGCCCTCGGCGACGGTCAGCGCGTACGGGCCCTGCTTGTCGAAGCCGAGCGGGTTGACGCAGTCGACGACGATCTTGCCGGCGAGTGGCTCGGCCAGGGCGGCGACGGTGGCGGCGTGCCCGTCCCACGGCACCGCGATGATCACCACGTCGCTGCGTCGGGCCACCTCGTCGTTGGCCGCGCCCGTGACACTGCCGGTGGCCGGCACACCGGGCAGGGCGGCGATCTCGGCTGCGGACTCGGCGGCCCGCTCAGCGTTGCGGGAGCCGATCAACACCGTCTGCCCGGCCCGCGCGAACCGGTAGGCGAGACCTCGCCCCTGGTCGCCGGTGCCACCGATGATGCCGACCGTCAGCCCGGACACGTCGGGGAGCGTGCTCGCGTCGTATGCCATGGGGTCATCCTCGCAAACCGACCGGTCCAGCAGCAGCGCGGAGCCCTGTGACGATCCCCGCTGCCCCGCGCCCGCAGGGTCAGGCCAGCTCGAACAGGACCGTGCGGGCTGTCGGGTCCGCGGTGACCAGCCGGACGCGGACTCGTTCGCCGAGCGGCAGGTCGCCGAGGCATCGGCTGCGCACCGGCGGGGCGTCCAACGCGACAGTGCCGCCGGGCGGTCGGGTGCGGGCCCGACCGTTGGGCGGCGCGTCGACGTCCAGCACTGCCGCGTCGAAGGTCTCACCCACCCGGTGCTCCAGCAGCACCGCCTCGGCCAGCTCGACGGCGCCCCGGGTGGCCGTCGAGGCGATCCGGTCGGTGCTGGCCATCACCTCGGGCAACCGGGGCAGCGCGGCGCGAGCCCAGTCGGGCACCGGCTGGCCCGCGTGCAGGGCCAGGCAGACCTCCGTGGCGTACCGGTCGGCCAGACGCCGCAACGGCGCCGTGACGTGGGCGTACGTGGCTGCCACGCCACCATGCTCCGGTTGCTCCGGCACCGTCCCGTCGAAGGCGGTGTACGCGGCGCCGCGCATCAGCTCGGCCGCCTGGTCGATGAACGCGGCGGCGCGCGGCTGGGAGGCGTCCAGACCGGCGATCACCTGACCCGGCCCCATGTCGTCCGGCCAGTGCACGCCCAGCGGCGCGGCGGCGGCCCGCAGCCGCTGCACGGCCTCCGGTTTCGGCGCGGGCATCGTCCGCAGCAACCCGACCCGGCCGGCCAGCATGATGTCGGCGGCGGCCATCCCGGTCAGCAGGGAGATCTGGGCGTTGTGCTCCTCCATCGGCACCGGCGCGCGCAGCACCAGTTGCCAGCCGTCGCCGTCGGGCTCCAGATCCTGCTCAGGCAACGGCAGGTTGATGGCACCCCGGCGCAACCCGCGGGCCGTCAGCCGGTCGCCGATCTCGGGCAGCAGTGCGATCGGCTCGGGCAGCCGACCGGCGTCGGCTGCCGCCTGCACCCCGGTGTAGTCGAGTTTGGCCCGGCTGCGAACCAGGGCACGTTCCAGCTCCACGGCCACGGTGCCGCCGTCGGCGTCTAGGTCGATGGTCCAGACCACAGCGGCCCGGTCGTCGTCGGGCAGCAGGCTGGCCGCACCCTCGCTGAGCGTGTGTGGGTGCAGCGGCACGTTCCCGTCGGGCAGGTAGATGGTCTGCCCGCGCCGCCAGGTCTCCGCCTCCAGCGCGCCGCCCGGGGCGACGTGGGCGGCGACGTCGGCGATCGCGTACCGCACCCGGTAGCCGCCACCTGGACGGCGGGCGAGGTGCATCGCCTGGTCCAGGTCGCGGGAGGTGGCCGGGTCGACAGTGACGAACGGTACGTCGGTGCGGTCGACGGGCGGGCGCGGCGGCGCGCCGGCCGCCTCGTCGGCCTCACGTTGGGCGTCGGCCGGGAACTCCCCGGGCAGGCCGAGTTCGCGGCGCAGTGCGCCGAAGTCGATGCGGGGCGCGAGTACGCGTCGGATGACCACGGGTCAATCCTGACAGCGCCGCCGGTGATCCGCTTCCGGTGACCGGCCGAGATATCTCTTGCCGGGCGAGCCGGGGTCGACCGGCGCTCAGCCGGTCGCCTTCCGGGCAGCGCTGCGCGGGCTCCGGGGCGCGGTGGCCCGTGCGGCGGCAGGGCGGGCCGGTGACTTGCGGGCGGTCACCTTGCGGGCCGGGGCCTTGGCCGCGACGGTCTTCTTCGCCGGGGCCTTCTTGGCCGCCGCCTTGCGCGCGGTGGTCGACGAGGTGCCCGTCGCCTTCGCGGCCGGGGCCTTCTTCGCCGGAGCCTTGCGAGCACCGCCGCTGGGGCCGGTCGACGCGGTCTTCTTCGCCGGCGCCTTCTTGGCGGCCGTCTTCGTCGCCGCCGTCCTCTTCGCCGCTGTCTTCTTGGCGGCGGACGCCTTGGTCGCGGTCTTACGCGCCGGCGCCTTCGCCGCGGCGGTGGTCTTCTTCGCCGCCGAGGTGGTGGTCTTCTTCGCGGCGCCCACGGTCTTCTTCGCGGCGCTGGTGGTCTTCTTCGCCGTGCCCGTGGTCTTCTTCGCCGTGCCCGTCGTCTTCTTCGCGGCTGCGGTGGTCTTGCGCGTCGCGGACGCCGGGGCCTGCTTCGCCGCGACAGTTGTCGAGCGGGTGGTGGTCTTCTTCGCGGGGGCCTTCTTGGCCGTCGTGGTGGCCTTGGTCGTGGTCTTCTTCGCGGGAGCCTTCGTGGCCGCCGTGGTGGTCTTCTTCGCCGGGGCACGTCCCGCGCCGCCGGCGGCCTTCCTCGCCGGGGCCTTCGCCGCCTTCGCACCCGCCGTGGACTTGCGGACGGGGGTGGTCCGGCTCGCGGCCGTGTTGCGCTCCGCCGCGGCGGTCTTCTTCGCGGTGGTGCGTCGGGCGGCCGGGCGGGTGGTGGCCTGCTGTGCTTCGGCCATCGTGGTTCCCTCCTTGGGGACGTGCTCTCGCGTGCGTCCTCGCGGAGCACGAAATGCCTCGGCGCGGGCCGTCCCGCGCCGCCTACTTGTTCTCCCCGGCCCAACGAGCGTCCTCGGCATCCCACGCCTCGTTCCGCTCCTGCACGCGTTGCAGGGCGTTCTCCGCGTCGGCCGCCGAGTTGTACGGGCCGAGAACGTGCTTCGCCGGACACACGTCGGCGTCCGTCTCGACCCGGTGATGCCGGGTGCACCAGTAGAACTGCCCACCACGTTCGCTGTCGCTCATGGGAATCACTGTGCACCGCGAACCGTCAGGCCGCCACCGGATCGCACAAGTCGCCGACCCTCTCCACAGTAGATATGCGTGGGGCCCGTGGGGCCCGAACAGCGAAACGCGTGGGACTGGAGACCGAAAAGATGCGCAGGTCAGTCTCCCCGCGCAGCGGCCTATGATCGCCGGATGGGGACACCGGACTACATCGTGGGGATGCGCAAGCACGTCGGCCACGACCTGCTCTGGCTGCCCAGCGTCAGCGCGGTGGTCCGCAACGACGCCGGTGAGCTGCTGCTGGGCCAGCGTTCCGATGACGGGCGCTGGTCGGTGATCAGCGGGTTCGTCGAGCCGGGCGAACAGCCGGCCACCGCGCTGGTCCGTGAGGTGCGGGAGGAGACGGGCCTGGACGTCGCGCCGGTGCGGATGTCCAGCGCCGTGTCGCACCCGCACACGTACCCCAACGGGGACCAGTGCGAATACCTGAACCTGGGCTTCCTCTGCCGGGTGGTGGCCGGCACCGCCCGGGTCAACGACGACGAGTCGCTGGCCGTGCGGTGGTTCGGATTGGACCAGCTGCCCGAGCTGGACAAGCACGCCCTGCTGGTCATCGCCTACGCCCTGCGCGACAACCCGTCGGCCGGTTACCTGGAGCCGGGCGTGACGTGGGACGACGTGCCCGACTGAAGGGGTTCACGCCGGGGTGGACGCGAGCACGACCGGAGCGGTCGGCGCCGACCGCGCCGCCCTGATGGTGTACGCGAGCGCGTACGGCGTGCAGGCCAGGTAGAGCATGGGTTCCGTCGGCACCCGGTTGCTGATGATTCCAAAGATCTCCCATGGAATCGTGGGTCGGGGCAGGCCGATGTTCCAGTCTGTCCAGGCGGCGAGGAGCCACAGCGGCGCGGAGATCCGGTCGATGCTCTCCACCGGCGTCGGACCGATGACGGGGCCAGCGCGATAGCCCGCCGAGATGGCGTCGACAACGGCGAGAATCATCGCGAGGTCGGCGGCGGCGAGTGCGCCGAGGACGCCCACCCACCAGGCCGCGTGGAGGCGATGCCGAACGGCGAGGCTCGCCGCGGCCC
This sequence comes from Micromonospora sp. A202, assembly GCF_006715105.1. NCBI lineage: Bacteria > Bacillati > Actinomycetota > Actinomycetes > Micromonosporales > Micromonosporaceae > Micromonospora > Micromonospora sp. A202. The sequence continues at coordinate 4,993,376 of NZ_VFMP01000001.1, forward strand.
AGAGGGCCAGCGTCAGACCGGCCAACCAGAGCAGCAGCCCGGGCAGGGTGGAAGCCAGGTCATCCGGGTAGAGGACGCACAGGAACACGACTGCGGCCACCCCGACGGGGAGCACCACCCCGAGCGCGATACGTAGCGGGCCGTCGAGTGCGGTGTGCCGGGCCCAGCGCGCGGCGAACACCGCCAGCAGCAGCGCCAACCCGACGGTGAACGCCGACCAGAGCGGCCTCTGCGCCCGCTCCGACCAGCTCTCGGCCAACACGCGCTCGATCGGGTACAGGGCGTACGCACTGACGAGCACGATCCCGACGCAGGCGATCGGGGACAGCAGCAACGCGGCCGCGGTGCGGCCGATCCGACCGCGCATCACTGTGCGGTCGATGATCGGGGCGCCGGCCCGGCTGACGGCCAGGCTCACCGCGAAGCCGAGCATCCTCGTCCGGTGACCGCTCTCGGCGAGCACGTGCAGCTCGGCGGCCCACTCGCGGCGCAGGTCGACGCGGACGTCGGCCGGCCAGCGGCGCGCGGCCATCTCCAGCAGCAGTTCGGCGGCCCGGCGGGTCACCACGCTGGCGCTCCGGTGGGCTCGGTGCCGCCCCACGAGGGACGAGCATCGGGGATCGCGGCGCGCAGATCGGCGAGCGCCTGGCGGGCCTGCGTCACCCCGACGGCGGTCAGCCGGTAGTAGCGACGGGCCGGCCGGCCGGCCGCGACGGGGTCGATCGCCTCCCAGTCGGCGGCCAGCCAGCCGGCCCCCTGCAACCGGTGCAGCACCGGGTACAGGGTGCCGCTGGGCAGGCCGGTCAATCGCATCAGGTCCAGCCCGTAGCGCTGCTCGTCGGGTTCGGCGAGCAGCGCCGCGAGCACCTTCGCGACCGGAATGGTCATCCGCATCCGACCACTGTATCGGAACTCTACATAGGGGTGGGTGCCCGTTCGACGGGAATCCACAGCTCGGCGTCCGCCTCGGTGCCGTCCGCGGACACCCGGACCCGGGAGATCTCAGGTCCAGGTCGGCTCCGGTACGGGTTGGACGGAAACCACTGGGTGAACACGTCACGCCACAGGTGCTGCACCGCCTGCGGGAACGCTCCGGAGGTGGTGAACACCGCCCACGTCCCCGCCTGCACCGGCAGCGCGTCCAGGTCCTCCGGTGGCACGGCACCGGTCACCACCCCGTGCCAGTAGTCCAGCTCGGTGCCCTCCTCCCGGCTGTCGGCGAGGTTGTCGCTGACGTTGACGATCCCGGCCGGCTCCTGATCGGAGAGCGCCTCGATCCGTGCGGTCGTCTCCTTGTCGATGCTCCGGATGAACGCGACGATCGCCGGGTTCATCCCCTCGTGCACCAGCGGGACCCGTGCCTTGCGCCCCACCAGCGCGAACACGTCCTTGCTGACGATTCGGTACTCCATGCTGCCGCTCCCTTCGACGGTGAGTCGGAAGGACATCCGGGGCTGGGCACGCAGCGCTGCCCCCGTACGCCGAGCCTCTCCGGGCCCCACGCCGTGCACGGCGTGGAACGCCCGGGCGAACGCCTCGGCGGACCCGTAGCCGTAGTGCACAGCGACGTCGAGCAGCGTCCGCTCCCCCGCGAGCACGTCCGCGCCGGCGACGGTGAGCCGACGCCGCCGGATGTACTCCGACAGCGGCATCCCGGCCAGTGCGGAGAACAGCCGCCGGAAGTGGTACTCCGACGTCAGCGCGATCCGCGCCAGGTCGGCCACCTCGATCTTCTGGTCGAGGTGACGCTCGATGTGAGCCATCGCCTCGTTGAGCCGATCCAGCACCCGGGCCTCCTTCCCTTTCGAACACTGACGCTAGATCGCGGGGTCGGTGGCCCACCCGATATCCGATGCCCGCATCGGTCGGGTGCGCCCGCACCGGTCGTCGTGTCGTAGCCTGGCGGACTTTGCTTCTCCAGGAGGTTGACGTGGCCGAGTATCCGCAGGACGTCGTGCAGCGCTTCCACGGCACCCCCGAACAGGTCGACGCCGGCCTGGTGGGCGACCCGCCGCGCACGTGGGGGTCCGTGGTCATCGAGGAGTACGACAGGGCCTGGGAGCAGCGGTTCACCGCAGTCCGGTCGTCGCTCACCGAGGCGTTGGGCGCTCTGATCATCGCGGTGGAACACGTCGGGTCCACGGCGGTGCCGGGGCTCGCTGCCAAACCCGTCATCGACATCGACCTGGTCATCGAGGACACCGCCGAGGAGTCCGGGTATCTCCCCGCCCTGGAACGGCTCGGTTACCGGCTCGTCCTGCGGGAGCCCTGGTGGCACGGGCACCGGATGCTGCTCAGCGCCGCCGAGGACGTCAACCTGCACGTCTGGCCGCAGGGTGCGCCCGAGCCGGTCCGGCACCGGCTGTTCCGCGACTGGCTGCGCTCGCATCCACACGACCGGGAGCTCTACGCCGCGACCAAACGACGCCTCGCGCAGGACACCGCGCACCGGCCCCGCGACTACAGCCTGGCGAAGAACGACGTCATCGACGAGATCTACGCGCGCATCTTCGCCGCCTGAGGCTGGTCAGCGATCCGGGGCCGAGCGCGCTGGCTCGGGTGGCTCTCAGCGCGGCGACTGCTGCATGACCCAGGTGGGCACGGGCTCCGACATTGAACCCACCACCTCCCAGCCGGCGCGGCGGTACAGCTCGACGTTGCCCGGTTTGCTGGTTTCCAGGATCGCCGGCAGCCCGTCGGCGGCGGCGCGCTCCAGCCCGGCCCGCATGACGGCGCGCCCCCAACCGCGTCCGGCGCTGTCGGGGTGGGTGCCCAGGACGCCGAGATACCAGAACGGGAACGCGGGCAGGGCTGCGTGCACGGCATCGTCGTAGCTCTGCACCCGAGCCTGCACGTCAGCGGGGTATCGAGCTGGCGTTGTGTGGCCGGCCGCCGGCTCGGCCGGTGGCTCCCAGATGGCGACCGATGCTCCCCCAGCGATCGTCCAGATCGACGACCGGTGCACCCGCTTGTCGAAGAGGTTCCCGAAGAAGGTGGCGGCGTACTCGGGATAGGTCTCATCGTCGGGGAACAGGTGCCGCAGCACGGGATCCTTGACGAACGCGGCGACCAGCGTGTCGACCACTGCTCGACGGTCCGCTGGGGTGGCGATGGTGATCTCGGGCGCTGTCACAGCAGTCGACACTATCCGGAGAAGCGCCTTGACCCTGACACCGTGGCGGACCGGAGACTGGCCCCATGGACCTCGATGACTACCGGAACCACTCTCCCTACAGCGACCCCGGTCGGCACGGCGGGCTTCTCGACGCCGTGGCGACCGACATCCCCACAGTGGCGGCGACGGCCCGCAACGTGATCGTCCACTACCGGGCCGGCGGCGTAGAGCTGCCCGACGATCGGCTGGACGAGGTGAACTGCCGCTGGGTGGACCGCATCCTGGACACGGACCAGTCCCGCTTTCCCCTGCCACTCACCGCTGAGCGCCCGGCCGTCGACCGGGTGGCCGGCTGCTGCCGGGACCACACGTTGCTCTCGGTGGCGGTGCTGCGCCAACACGGCATTCCCAGCCGCAGCCGAGTCGGGTTCGCCTCCTACTTCACGCCCGGCTGGCACCACGATCACGTGCTGCTGGAGTACTGGAACGGCGAACGATGGGTCTGGGCCGACCCGGAGATCGAACCGGCCGGCGACTGGCGGTTCGACGGCTACGACATCGACCCGACGGCAGGGCTCTTCGACTCGGCAGCACGGGTGTGGTCGGCGTACCGGGCCGGGGCGATCGACCCCGACGTCTACGGCGTGGCCCCGGAATCGCCGATCCGTGGTGCCTGGTTCATCCACGACTACGTCATCCAGGAGCTGGCTCACCGGCAGAAGGACGAGCTGTTGCTGTGGGACAGCTTCGGCGCGATGACCGACGACCTCACCGACGCCGACCTCACGCTCGCCGACGAGATCGCCGCCCTGCTGCTCGCCGCCGACGACGGCGACGAGGGCGCGGAGAAGGCGCTCGCCGACCGGTACGCGACGGACAGCCGCCTGCGTCCCGGCGCTCAGGTGCAGAGCTTTTCACCGGTCTCCAACACGGTGAGCACAGTCGATCTGCGCCTCAGCCGAACGTGAAGGCGTACGCCTGGGCGCCCGGCTCGCCGAACGTGATCTCCAGGGTCCGCTCCCGGACCGCGCCGGCCTGGCGGACGAGCTGGTAGAGGCGGCCGTCCTGGAGCACGCCTTTGCCGTCTTCGTCGACGTCGACGCCGTGTGAGGGGCCGGGAGCTTCGCCGTCGAGGAGCACCCGGAACGGGATCGACCGTCCCGCCTCGGGGGCCAGCACGAGATGCGCGTCGCGGCCGTGGAACCGGAAGGCGATGCTGCCGCCGGCCCGATCGGCCACGACGCTCTCCGACCCGATCGTCCACTCGCCCGCCAGTGCCCACTGGTTGAGGCCCAGGCTCGCCGGCAGCTCGTAGGCGCGGCGTTCGTCGAGTGCCGGGCCGTTCGGCGACGCGAAGTGTTCGCCACGACTGAATCCGAGGTACGTCTCGGGCGTCCGCAGTTCGCCCCAGTCGGCCTCCGCCTCCGGGCCAAGACCCTTCACGGGTACGGGGGCGCGCTCGATGCCGAGCAGTTGCTGGAGAACCCGCTCGGACTGCTCGTAGCGCCCCTCGCCGAAGTGCTCGTCGCGGATGACCCCGTCGGTGTCGACGAAGTACAGCGCCGGCCAGTACTGGTTGCCGAAGGCCCGCCAGATCGCGTAGTCGTTGTCGACCGCCACCGGATAGTCGATCGATCGCGCCGCGACCGCCCGCCGCACCCCGTCGACGTCGTGCTCGAACGAGAACTCCGGCGTGTGCACCCCGATGACGACCAGCCCGTCGTCGCGGTAGGCCTGCGACCAGGCACGCACGTACGGCTCCTGGCGCAGCCAGTTGATGCAGGTCAGCGTCCAGAAGTTCACCAGGACGACGCGCCCGCGCAGGTCGGCGGGGCCGAGTGGCTCGGAGTTGAGCCACTCGGCCGCCCCGTTCAGCGGGGGCAGATGCACGGCCATCTAGCGAAGCGGCCGGAAGGCGGCCCGCATCTCTTCCGAGAAGAGTTGCGGCTGTTCCCAGGCCGCGAAGTGCCCGCCCTTGTCCAGCTTGTTGTAGTGGATGAGATTGGGATACGCCTGCTCTGCCCAACTCTTGGGAGCCTGGTAGAGCTCGTCCGGGAACACGCTCACGGCAACCGGGATCGACACACCCTTGGCTGCGAAGAAGGAGAGCAGGTTCTCCGCATACAGACGAGCCGAGGAAACCCCGGTGTTCGTCAGCCAGTAGAGCGAGATGTTGTCGAGGAGGTCCTCCGGCGTGATGCCTCGGGGCTGCCCCGCGACGGACTCGGAAATCAGCTTCAGGCTGGCGGCGTCATGGTCGAGCATGTAGGTCGCCAGGGCGACGGGCGAGTCCGCCAGCCCGGTCAGTGTCTGCGCGCGTCCCATCTCAAGGGCGTAGCTGGAATGCTTCCAGAAGAAGTCTGCCTGCTCACAGGCGCGCCTCTCATCGTCCGAGAGATTGGACGGGAGTGACCCTAGAGGATTGTTCGCACCGGTGATACCGGACTGGAGCATTGCATCGATGTCGGGCGGATACACACCCGGCATGTTGGTGTGAATGCCGATCAGTTCCGGAGGCGCCTGCACGCCCATCAGTTCCGTGATGAGCGCCCCCCAGTCGCCGCCCTGCGCCACGAACCGCGTGTAGCCAAGGCGCCTCATCAACTCGATCCAGGCGTTTGCGATGTGCTGCGGGTCCCAGCCGGGCGTGCTCGGCTTGCCCGAGAAGCCGTAACCGGGCATCGACGGGATGACCAGATGGAAGGCGTCCGAGGCGCTCGCACCATGCGCGGTGGGGTTGGTGAGCGGGTCGATGATCTTCATCTGCTCGATCACCGAACCCGGCCACCCGTGCGTGACGATGAGCGGCAGGGCGTCCTCGTGCTTCGAACGGATGTGGAGGAAGTGGATGTCGAGACCGTCGATCTCGGTCATGAACTGCGGTAGGGCGTTCAGCCTCGCCTCGACCTTGCGCCAGTCGTAGTCTTTCTCCCAGAAACGCGCAAGGGCCTGCATCGTCGCAAGCTGCACGCCCTGCGACTGGTCCGGCACGGTTTCCTTTTCCGGCCAGCGTGTGGCGGCGATGCGCGCGCGCATCGCGTTCAGATCCTCCTCGGGGATTTCCACCTTGAACGGCCGAATTTCCGTGGTGCCGGGTCGCGTCATGGTCTTGACAGCCATGGGTGCTTCCTCTCCGTCTGAATTCGCGCCTCGCGAGGGGAATCATCAAATGAAGGTGGTGGCCACACGAGCAGTTGAGCGGTGTTTCCCACGCTGACCACGTTCAGGCACGGTCATGCGGGTCGGAATTGTGGCGAGACCACCGCGCGGGCAGTTTCCATGCTCATCAATGCGCATGTCCGGGATCCGCGACGGCATGCTCGGCGGCGCGGCTGACCTGCTCCCAGCCCGCCCAGGTGTCCATCCGCCGACGGGAGACGTCGAACGCCAGGTCGTACACCATGCTCCCGAGCAGGAGCCGCAGCGGCGGGTCGTCGCTGTCGACCAGGCGCAGCAACGCCTCGGCGGCCAGTCGGGGCTCGCTGTCGATCGAACCCTCCGCCCACTGTCGATCCAGTTCGGCGCGCAGCGGCGCGTACGGCTCCATCGGGCTGGTGGCGCTCAAACTGGTGTAAAGGTCGGTCCAGTAACCGCCCGGCTGCACGATGCTGAGCTTGACGTCGAAGGCCGCCGCCTCCATTGCCAACGCCTCACTCATGCCTTCCAGGGCGAATTTGCTCGCGCTGTACATGCCGGTGCTCGGAAAACCACCCAACGCGGCGATGCTGGACACCTGCACGATGTGGCCGGACCGTTGGGCGCGCAGATGCGGCAGCACCGCCTGACTGACCCACAGCGCGCCGAAGAGGTTGACCTCGAACTGGGCTCGCGCCTCCGCCTCGGTGAACTCTTCGACCATTCCCATGGAGAGGGTCCCGGCGTTGTTGACGACGATGTCGAGCCGTCCGAAGTGCTCGACGGCGGTGGCCACGGCGGCGAAGACCGCAGCCCGGTCGGTCACGTCGAGGGTCAGCGTCAGCAGCCGGTCACCGTGGCGCTCGTCGAAGTCGTCCCGGGCGATGGTCCGGGCGGCGGCGACCACCCGGTCCCCCCGGTCGAGCGCGGCGTCGGTGAAGGCGCGGCCCAGGCCGCGGCTGGCGCCGGTGATGAACCAGGTGCGCATGTCGGAACTCCATCCCCTTAGCGAGACGAGACGGTCCGTCTCGTCATGGAGGAGAGGTTAGGCCCCGCCACCCCGGCCGTCAAGACGAGACGGTTCGTCTCGTCGCTGATATCGTGGGGCCCCATGAGCCCCAACACGGCCCGCCGGAGAGAGACCTCCCGACGCGCCATCCTCACCGCGGCCTTCGACCTGCTCCAGGAGATCGGGTACGCGAAGGTCAGCATCGAGGGCATCGCCGCGCGGGCCGGCGTCGGCAAACAGACCATCTACCGCTGGTGGCCGTCCAAGGGCGCGGTCATCTTCGACGCGTTCCTCATGCTCAGCGAGGCCACCGAGGGCGGGCCGCCGACCCTGCCGGACACCGGCGACCTGGCCGCCGACCTGACCCTGGTGCTTCGCGCCACGGTCGAGGAGATGAACGATCCCCGGTACGAGCAACCGATGCGCGCCCTGGCCACCGAGATCGCGCTCGACCCCGAGCTGGCGGCGGCCTACGCCGAACGCCTGGACGGGCCGCTGAAGGACGCGAAACGGCAGCGCCTACGCAGCGCCCAGCAGGCCGGGCAACTCGCCGACGACATCGACCTCGACGTGGCGGTGGACCTGATCTGGGGACCGTTGTTCAGCCGATGGCTGCAACGCAGCGGACCGCTCACCGCCGAGTACGCCGACCTCGTCGTCACCACCGCCCTCGACGGGTTGCGCCCCCGCCGGCCGGCTTGATCCACTCGACTTCCGTGAAACCGGCCCATCCCCGGCCCCAGGAAACCCCGCTTTCCTTGAAGCCGAGTGGGCGCTCCCTGAACGGACTGCTATCCCACCGGTGCGACCAGTGACAGTTTGCTCGACGCTTTTGCGCTGCCGCAGCACGCTGCGGCAACATCAGGCGCCGTGACGGCACCAGGCTCGGCCCCCTTCAACGACACCCCGGTCGGCACACTCCGGTCGCGCCGGCGGGTCAGACACTGGTTGGCCGGCGCCGGGGTCACCGCCCTGGCCGCCGTACTCGGCATCACCCTCGCCGTACGCGGTGGTGCCACCCCGGCCTGCGCCGCGCCACCGACCGGAGACACCGTCCACAAAGCCAAGGCCAGCTTCTACGACGCCGGCCGCTCGGGCGGCAACTGCTCCTTCCCCGGCCCACCCGCGGACCGGCTCTACGTGGCCCTCGGCTCATCGGCGTACTCCGGGTCCGCGGCCTGCGGCAGCTACCTGGACGTGACCGGCCCGAAGGGCACCGTCCGCGTCATGGTCATGGACCAGTGCGGCGGGTGCGGATCCGGCAAGATCGACCTCTCCGATGAGGCGTACGCCGAGGTTGCCGACCAGGCGCAGGGCATCGCGCAGGTGACGTACCGGGCGGTGGTGAACCCGCCGCTCGACGGAGGCCTCACCTTCCGGATGAAGGGCGGCGCCTCGCGGTACTGGTTCGCGGTGCAGGTCGGCAACCACGGCAACCCACTCCGCTCGGTCGAGGCACAGGGGCCGGGCGGTGGCTTCCGCAAGGCGGCCCGCGAGAGCGACAACTACTGGACCGTCGAAGGCGGGATCGGCCCCGGGCCCTACAACATCAGGGTCACCGACCTGTACGGACGCCAGGCGACCGCCACCGCCATCCGGATGGTCACGAAGCAGGTCCAACGCAGCACGGCCACGCTCGCCTCCCCGCCCAGCAGTTCCCCGTCGGCTCCGCCGTTACCCAGCATCACGCCCTCGCCGACACCGTCCGAATCGGTCGCACCAACGGCGACCATCGAAGCGCTCGCCGGTGCCGCCCCGCTCAACGCCCCGCGCTGCTGACCACCCACCGACGGCGACTCGCCCCGCCGCTGGCGACTTGACCGCCTGAAGGCCCCCGTTACCTTGCCGCTCCTGGTCGGACCTGGTCAGAGGACACTCGATCTGGATGAAGGTGCAGCTCATGGGGGCCGTAGCAGTCCGCCATCAGCGTTGCCGCCTCGTCGCCACAGGCACAGACCTGGTTCGGGCCATTGTCGCCGATCAGGCCGCAGCATCCGGTCAGACGGAGGTTGTCCGGGTGTGGTTGAAGCGAGGGAGCGTCATCCGGGTTAACAACGACGGTGTTGCGGGGGCCAGCGGACTCGAAGTCGACGCCCTCAACGGTCAAGCCCACCTCCGGCATCGCTTGCGCAGAGCCATCCTGGTTTGTCGCTGGCACGAACGGGGCGCCGAAAGGCTCGGGGTCGATGGCGAACCACCCACGTGCCACTGTCGACGGCCCGGGGCCACGGTAGAGGTAGGGCGGACGAACCAACTCACCAGGCGAGAGCGTCAGGTCGGGCGTCAGCGCAAGGCCACACGAGGCGCACGTGAATACGGCCATGCGGGGAGTGTGCCAGGGCAACCCGTTCAGGTGGGGGCGGCACGAAGGGGTACGACCGCGTTCAGTTGACCTGCGGTCATCCATCCGGCCGTCGGTAGCCGCAGTCCAGGACGGTGCCTGACGCGCTGTCGACTACCTGCACCTCGTACGGGTCGCCTGCGTTTGCCCTGACGATCACATGATCAGCCATGACGCTGACCGAGAACTCCGGATCGACAGCGCCGCCGATCACCACGAAAGTCTCGTCCGGCTGCACCCAGAAGTCTTCGCCGAATGGTTCCACGAAGAGGCACACCAGCCCATCGCCAACATTCTTCACGGGGAGTCTGCGTCTCCCGTCCGGCCCTGACGCTCGGTAACGGCACTCGGATGAGCCGAAGATCATTGGCCGGCTGGCGGGCCCGGGACAGGAAACTCCACCTCGCTACGGATTTCCACGAACTCGTCGTCCGGGAGGCCCAGCCGCTTCTTCGGGCTGAGGAAGGTGACCATGCCGACGCTGATCCGATCGGCCCACGCACACATCGTGACGTAGTGCTGGTCGTTGCGTCCGCTGCCACAGCGGGCCACACCGCCCAGGAGGCCGGGGTCAACCGCTCGGACCTCACCCACTCGTGGGAACCACGAGAAGAGCTCGTCCAGCGTTGCTGCCTCGTCCCCCACCGTGCCGGAAGCCGCGCTGACCATCACCGCATAGTCGGCGTCGGTTGCACCGTTGTAGAGCTGTCCGGCTCTGTCCTTCGGCGCGTCCACCAGCCGACCGAGTTGCTCGACGTTGTCACCGACAGTGAGCAGCAGCGGCCGATGGAGGAATTGGGAGCGATTGCCCAGGCGCATCGGCAGCTCAAGGCGTGCGCGCACGTTGGACGGGCTCGCGGAGGGCTGGGCCACCGCAGAAGGTGAGGGCGGCGCCTGCCGGTCGGGCTGGGGCGAGCAGCCGAACGCCGCGCTCCCGACCACCAGCGCCAACATCCCCCGCGCAAACGTCTCTGCTCTGGCCTTCCGCATACGCGCGCTCCCCTGACGACCAATAGTCGGACGGGACGATACAACAGCTATCGGCTCAGTCCGCGATCGTGAGGAACGGGTGCGGGGCTAGCCAGGAGTGTCACGGCGGTTCTGATACCGATCTTGTCAGCGCTTCAGCAGGTGTCGGCACGGTCGTTCCTCTCCGCCAGTGCAGCAAAGGGCAGTGGGCAGCAGGAACTCTCGGCGCAGGCGGCCAGGTCATCACAACCAGCCGAGATGGCGTCTCGCAGGGTGTCACGGACGACGGCCAGGTCCGCCAGCCTGTGCTCGACCTCGGTGAGCTTCTCCCTGGCCCGCGCCTGGAGGCCATTGTCGGATCGGCCCCGGTGCTGGTGTCGTCCGGCGTCGAGCAGGTCGGCGACCTCGTTGAGGGTGAAGCCCAGGCGTTGCGCGGTCTTGATGACTCGCAGCAGGGTGACCGTCTCCGCCGGGTAGAGCCGGTGCCCGCCCGGCGACCGCTGAGGCGAGTCGAGCAGGCCCCGGCGCTCGTAGTAGCGCAGCGTCTGCTGGTTGACTCCTGCCGCGTCGGCCAGTTGACCGCTGCGCAGTCCCGACCCGGTCACCTCTGGTTCCGCAGAGACACGGCCCGCTCGGCGAGTGCGTCGAGCACGTCGACATGGGCCGCCGGCACCCGAACGTCCAGCAAGAGCGAGTCGGGGTCGGGTCGGGAAAGGCCGAAAGTGAAGAACGAGCAGCAGGACGACTCACGGGCCGTCAGGTCCCGCACCATCTCCTCGACCTGCGCACCACCATCGAGCCGCAACCGCAGGTGCTGCGCCGACACGCGGTCGAGGCCCCGCACCGCATCGGTGAAGAACTGGTCAAACTCGGCGAGCCGCAGCGGCTGTTCAGCCGTCGGAAGGGTGCAGGCGTCCGGCACCCAGGCGTCGTCCGTCGTGATGTGGCGATCACTCATATCGTCGACGGTAAGCCTGTACCCAGGTATCAGATGCAAGCCCGACGCCTGGCTGGGCTGGAATCCCCCGCCAGGCGTCGTGTGGTTACCAGGCTCGACCGGACCGGCGGGGCCGTCGGGCCAGGGACAACCACCCGAGGAACCGGGCGTGCATCGCCGGCAGGTTAGGACGCAGACCCAGACCGTGTACGTCGTCGATCGGAGCGGCTCGCGGAGTCCCTCATCGGCCGACGGCTCCCTTCGGGTAGTGGCGGCGCAGGTTGGCGGCGAGGACGCGGTCGAGCGTGCGGTCGGAGAGCATCGGGCCCAGGCGCATGATCAGGGCAGCATCCCGGCCGGCGGTGTAGCGGGTGCGCGGTCTACGCGTCGTCACAGCCCTCGCGATGACCCGGGCGGCGGCGTCGGCGGTCAGCCCTGAAGCAGTGCCCGAGGTCATCAACTTGTTGTTCGCCTGGACGAGGCTGCCGTAGCGCTCGTCCTGCTCCGGCGTCATTTGGGCAGCCAGGTGGTTCGCCGTCTCGACCCCGCGGGCCGCCATCTCCGTGCGGACGCCGCCGGGCTCGACCACCACCACCTGTACGCCAAGTGGAGCGACCTCCCGGCGGAGCGAGTCGCTGACCGCCTCCAGGGCGAACTTGGCGCCGGCGTACGCGCCGTATGTGGCCATGGCGAACTTGCCGCCCACCGAGCTGATGTTGATTACACGACCCTTGCTGCGTAGCAGCGCGGGCAGGAGCGCTTGAGTGACAGCGATGTGGCCGAACAGGTTGACTTCGAACGCCCGCCGCCACTCCGTCATCGGCAGGACTTCGACTGGGGCGTTCACCTGGACGCCGGCGTTGTTGACGAGCGCGTGCAGTGCACGCGGGTCATCGGCGACCCGCGCGGCGAGTGCCCCCACGTGCTCGGACTTGGTGATGTCGAGGATGACCGGCTCGATCCCTGTCGATCGGATGACGTCGGCGTCACTGTCGCGTCGCACGCCAGCCAGGACGTGAAATCCCTGGCGAGCCAGCTCGCGGGCGGCTGACGCGCCCACGCCCGTGGACGCTCCGGTTACGACGACCAGCTTTTGGATTTCAGATGACGTTGTCATCTTAGCTACCCTACTGTTTCAGATGACACTGTCAACCCTATGATGGGCGTCATGACCACCCGTGCGGAGTCCGCCGCCGCCACCCGTCGCGCTCTGCTCGACGCGGCCGCCGAACTCCTCGACCTCGGCGGCCCCGACGCGGTCACCTTGCGTGAGGTGGGCGCGCGGGCAGGCGTGACCCGGGGAGCGCCGTATCGGCACTTCACGGGCAAGGACAGCCTGCTGACCGTCGTCGCGGCCGAAAGCTGGGAACGGATCGGCGACCAGGTGCACGCCCTTCGGACCGACCCGGCCCTGCCTGCCTCCGAGAAGCTGCGCGGCGCTCTCCGCACCCTCATCGACGTCGGCCGGGAGCAGCCGCACCTGTACCAGGTGTTGTTCAGGCGGCGCGCAAACCTTCCTGGGCAACTCGGTGACGGGATGGATCGCATCCGGCGTCAGCTATGCGGGCCGGAAGGCGACCCGGCCGTGGCCGACCGCGCGGCCGAACGCTTCCAGGGCGAGTTCCTGAACATCGTCGCGGACCTCGTGGGAGAGCGAAACGCACGACGTCATGGCGCCCTGCTGCTGACCAGCGCCCACGGCATCGCGAGCATGGAGATCAGCGGCTACCTCGACACAGGCAAGTGGCACACCACCGCCGACGAACTCGTCGACACCCTCGTCCGCATGGTCACGGACGCCGGCGAAATGCCCTAGCAACGCCCCCGCCCCCTCGACGGCAGACGCCCCAAGCGGATCCGCGGCGAGCGACCCCCTTGTTGAGAGCCGGGTCCGCGAGTGTGATCCGACAACTGATGCGCGACACATCTCCGCCAGGTGATCTGCGACAGGCTCCCAGCAAGCTAAGGGCGGCAGGTTAGTCGCCGACGAAACGTCCCGTCATGTCGATGCGCATGCGTCCGATCGCCGTGCGAATGCAGCCGTTGTTGAAGATCCGGACATTCGCCTACGGCAGATCGCTTGCGCTGATGGGTCATGCTGAGGCAACCGGGGCAGCGGCCGATTGGAGTGGGACCATGACGATGTTCTGGCTCTGGACCGCAGCGGGCGGCGTAGCGCTGCTGCTTGCCGTTAAGTCGACCGTTTTCGTTGTGCGACGCCGCCGGGTGGCCCGCGCATCGTTGACCCGTGACCCCGTCATGCGGAACGCACAGCGAGCTATGGCCGAGATGCAAGACCAACGTCGGCGTTCCAAGAAGGGCACGATCCGGGGCAAAGGCGGCGGTGGGGACGCGAAGACAATGCATGACGCTGCATATGGCTCGGACACCTCCACCGGAGCCTAATCGGATCGACGCCACTCACGATCCGGCGCATCAATCTGCCGGGATCAGCTTGCTCAGGTGCCGCAGATCAGTTGGCGGAGGACCGTCGCACATCAGTCGACGGAGGACGCACCGGTCCGATGGCCGGCCGTTGCGATGCAGACGGAGGGCAGGTCCGATGACGGAGACCCTCTCATCGCAACTCGGTGCCAGACGGCCCGGATGACCGAACGCCTTGCGCCTGTCCTGCGGACCACGGACGCCAACGCCGCCGCGACCTGGTACTCCCGCCTCGGTTTCGTGAAGCAGTGAGAGCATCGGTTCGCCGCTGACTTGCCGCTCTACGTGTGCATCGCCCGCGGCAATGTTGAGATCCATCTGTCGGAGCACACCGGGGACGCGCGGCCAGACACCCTGTTGTATCTGTACGTCGACGCCATCGATGCGGCAGCGGCGGCCTGCGGCGTGTGTGCCGTCGGACAGAAGGACTGGGGACGTGAGTTAGAGGTGGTAGACCCTGACGGCAATCGGCTCCGCATCGGGGCACTCCAGCGGTGAGCCGAAGGTTGTCGATTCTGTTGCGGGCGCTGATCAGTAGGCTTGGTCTGGGATCCTGGCGGGATGGAGAGCGTGGATCCGGGCGGACCGCTGAGTGACGCGGAGGTCCGGGAGTTGACGCGGTTGCTAGCCCGGTTTGCGTCGCATGATCTGGACCAGTGGGAGAACTGGCTGATCGAGACCTCGTATGGTCCCGTGTTCATGTCGGTCAGCCGTAAGTTGCCGCCGGGCTGGCCGGAGGATGCGTTCACCAGGATCTGGCCGATGCCTGCGCATCTGGCCGAGGACTCGTCGCAGGAGTTGGACGGAGTGGCGGCAGGACGACCAGCAGCACCTGACGAAAAACCAGGTCAACCGCCATCTATTAGCGGCTGAGCTGGTTGGCGACGGACGAGTCGACCTGTACGCCGGATTATGAACGTGGAACGTGCCCTGAACAGGCGCTTCGTTCGCCAGGTACCCGCCTAGGGCGTCGCCAGGGCGTCCGGCGAGTGCCAGCAGTCAGTCGAAATCCGCGAAGAGATCATCTCCGTCGAAGATCCCTAGCACCTGCCTGTGACCAGTTCCCAAATTGGACCGCAACTTCTCACTACCACCGAAGCGAGCGATGTTGGAATCGGGAACCGTCACGACGATAGCCACACCAGCAGCCGGCCCAATCTCCGAGAGACGCTCGAACTTGCCGACCAGATGGGGCATCTGATCCACGACCAAATGCAGATCCTCCACCACTAGAAGGATTCCTGGAGTCTTTCGGGAGATGCCTTTGAAGACCCCGTTAACCCGCCGATCTTCCGCAATCGCCAGTGCCGCGCCAAGCATCAACAAAAGCTCGTGAGGGTTAACCGCAATCCAGTCAGCCAATATCCCCCAAACTCGCAGAATATTATGCCGATCAGTGACATCGGAAAGCCACGACACAAATAGGCCAGAGGCTGCAATACCCAGCACTGCAACTGAGAGGACATTGGTCTTTCCGGAACCCGTCGGACCCATGATCACGGCATGGCGAGGGTTGCCATCCTCATCCCAAACGTCCCAGTACACCTTACTTCCATCGAGGTCGAGTCCTACGGAGAATCGGCCCTCATCATGATCGAAGTCAGGATGATCGTAGCGAGCGTCAATTCCAGAAAGGAGACCGAACTCGGCCTCCCTCTCCTCGACAGTTTTGATCTCCCCAACCTCCTCCCCTAGTGAGACCTCGGGAGGCTTACGGACGGCCGGAGCGCGACGGCCGAATGAAAGTAGGGCCAGGTCTGCAACTTCACCGTCAGCCACGATCGCCTCAGCGTCTGTGAGCCGCAGGAGACTTGCGCGCCACTCGTTGATACGCTCCGCTCCAATTCCACGAAGTACCGGCCTTCTCGGCGCTGGCGGGGTGTCATGAAATATAAGATGACTTCTCGTTGCCAACTTCACTCGTCGAGAGAAAAGGCGAACGAGGCTGCCCTGACCAGTTAGGTGCACTCTGATCAGGCGGAATCCCGCATCCCGCATGATTCTCATCTCGGCCGTTGGCTCACCCGCCCGCCACTCATTTAGGACGCCATTGTAAGGCGGGTCGAAGTAAGCTATAAGACTATGCTCGACGAGCTTCACTGCAACTTTAGACGGACGACGATTAGGGCGATCCCAAAATACATTCTTCTTGTCTATGATACCAATTGGATTACCTCCTTCGGCATCATCAATGTGGTCGACATTCACTCGATCGCATCGCACAATCTCAAAGGCGGATACAAAAATATCCCAATCATCGCCAACGTGATCTTCGTAAATTCTCTGCAACTTTTCATGACGCCTTGTTCGAGCCCAAGCGTTTGACGAAGCGGCCTTCCCGTAAGCCATCCCGACATACATCACATCCTGATGAGAAAGCTCGTTTCCAGCCCTACTGCAAAGAGATCCAAGAGCCCACGAATCGCCATGCAGCAACGCTGCCCCCACGCGATACGAGAAGTACGATCCGTCTTGATAGGTCCGGAAGTCACACGCCTTCCGCAGATCCTTGCCGGCAATTTCGAGCGGGTAGGTTATCCATTCACCTTTACTGCCAACCTTACTAACCACCTCGAATTTAATTCTTTCCGGATGAAACCACACCGACCGCTCTTTAATTCGGACTTTCGGACGACGCGAGATGACATAGATATGCGACTCGGAAAGTGCCTCCGCCAAAGCATCCGAATCAAAGCGACGCTGAAATGTGTGGGCGAGGCCCAACTCGTACATCAAAGTCCCAGCCATACAGTCATGCTAATCAGCATCAAACCTGCAACGAAGATCAAGATCCGCCCTGCCGCCCGCGACTTATGTCTGCTTCCCGACAACGATCGACATCTCTTCCTGCTACCTGAGCAGGTCATCGATCGCGCGTCGGGTGCGTTCCTCACTGGCCGGCATCAGGTGCGTGTAGACCCGGAAGGTGAAGCCTGGGTCGGCATGCCCGAGGTACGACGCGAGCGCCTTGATACTCTCCCCCGCGTCGAGCAGCGACGAGGCGTAGAAATGGCGCAGCGCGTGCATCCCGGTGGCCCTGGTCGGCGTGATGCCGGCCGCCGCCACGGCGGGACGCCAACTCTTGTTGTCGAAGGTGCGCCGGTTGATTGCACTCCGGCGGGTGGTTGTGAAGAGCAGCGGCACCGTCACCCGCTCGTCGGCGGCCGGGTTCTCCCACGGCAGGGTGATGGTCACCGGGTCGCAGTCCTAGATGTGCTGCCGCAGCACCCGGCCGACGGAGTCGGGCAGCGGTATTCGGCGGTCACGGTCGTTCTTGGGCAGCCCGAAGACGAGTCGGGAGCGGACGAGCTTGACCTGACGGCAGACGTGTACCCAACCCGCGGCGAGGTCGATGTCGTCGGCACCGAGCCCCAGGATCTCCCCCTGGCGGAGTCCGCAGCCGGCGCCCAGGTCGGCCATCAAGCGGTACCGCTGGGCGAGGCCACTGCGGATCAAAGGTAGGCCGGCTTGGCTAGTCACGTCAATGCAGTCTGGAGAGCTTTCCTAGCCTGGCTAGTCAGCGGTAATCTCCGTGCATGAGTCTTGACCCCGACGACCCCCGCACCCCGTCACAACAGATCGCCGCCGCACTGCGCGCCGAGATCAAGACGGGCAAGTTCGCCCCCGGCGAGAAACTGCCCTCGCAACACGACCTCGTCGAACGCTTCAGCGTCGCCCGCGAGACGATCAAGGCAGCCCTGCGGAAGCTGCAAGAGGAGCGCCTGATCGTCACCCGCCAGGGCAGCGGCACCTTCGTCCGCGCCAACACCGAACGCCCCGTCGGACTACGCCCCCACGTCGAACGCGCCTTCGAGGCGCCCAACGTCACCATCGACTTCGCCGGCTTCTCCGGAGAGACGCTCTACAACGCGATCCAGGAGACGTTGGACAAGGTCCGCATCGGCCGGCTCACCCCCGAGTCGATCCGGCTACGGGTGCTGATCTCCGACATGACCGCACCGATGGCGATCCCCTGCCGCGCCGAGGACCAGGCCGACGACCCCGCCATTCGTGCCCGCGCCCGTCGGATCACCGACCGGTCCATCCACGCTGTCACCGACGCCGTCCAGGAACTAGCCGATCTGGGCTTGGTCAAGACCGCCACCGCCGAGGTACGCGTCCACAACGCCGCTCCCCTGTTCAAGCTGTTCATAATCAACGAACAGGAAGCCTTCTTCGGCTTCTACCCCGTGGTCGAGCACACCGTCTCCATCGAGGGCAAGCCGATGGCGATCTACGACGCGATGGGCAAGGACGCGATCCTCTTCCCGTTCACCCCCAGCGACGACGACAACTCCAACGACGCTCTCTACGTCGAGCAGGCCCGCGCCTGGTTCGACAGCATGTGGGGCACCATCTCCCGCGAGTACGCGTCGTGAGCCCCACCAACCTCGTCGAGGTCATCGGCCGCGCCCGCGTTGTCCTGCTCGACTTCGACGGCCCGGTGTGCAAGGTCTTCGCCCAGCACTCCGCATCCACCGTCGCCCACGAGCTGCGCCGGCTGCTCATCGACCAGGCCGTCACCCTGCCGCCGGACATCCTCGCCGAACGCGACCCGCTAGCTGTCCTACGCTTCACCGCCACGGTCGGCCGGCCCGCCGTCGTCCGCCTGGTCGACGAAGCGCTGTCCCGTGAGGAAATCACCGCCGCACGCACCGCCGAACCCACCCCGTACGGGCGTGAGGTCATCGTCGCCGCCCAGCAGACCGGCCGACGCGTCGCGGTGGTGTCAAACAACTCCGCTGCCTCAGTGCACACCTACCTGAACACGCGCCGACTGACGAGCTACGTGCACCCGGTCATCGGCCGTCCCATCGCCAACCCGGAGCGGATGAAGCCCGACCCGGCTTCAGTCCTGGACGCCATCCGGGAACTACGCGCCGAACCGGCCGCCTGTGTCCTAGTCGGAGACTCACTCAGCGACATCGAAGCCGCCCACGCCGCCGGGGTCGCCGCCATCGGATACGCCAACAAGCCCGGCAAACGCGAACGACTGGGCGCCGCAGACGTGGTCATCAACAGCATGGCCGACCTGGTGGCTGCCTTCGCCGTCAACGAGCTGTAGAGCAGGACGACGCTACGAACCGGTCCCGGTCACATCCTGGGCCCTGACGTAGGTACCGCGTTGAGGCATCGTCACGACCAATCCCCGCTCACGCAGTAGCGCCACCGCAGCGCGGACCGTGCCCCGACTGACCCCGAACTCCTGCCGGAGCTGAGTCTCACTCGGCAGGGTCTGACCAGACGCCAACTTGCCCGCCTCGATCCGTTTCGTCAGCAGGTCAGCGAGCTGCACATACAACGGCGTTGGCGACAACGGATTGACCACACCCCCAACTTAGAAACGGCCTATAAGCCCTGGTCGTACGGTACGTCCTGGACGTTCTGGACGTACGACCTACATCCGAGTTGGGGCGAGATCACGGAGGCCCTGATGTTCATCCGGCTCAGGAAATGGCTCGGACTGCCCACCCCGACACCTCAGCTCGATCGAACTGGACCAGCCACGGTCTACCCCGACCGAGCCGGAGCCGCACTGCCACCACGACAGGCACGCCAACCCGGCTGGAACGAACCCACCAGCCAGCACAGGAGCGTCGACCCGATGACGACCCTCGATGCCGGGTGGCGTTCGTCGGCAGACCGGAGGCCCCTGTGACCAACCGAGACGTACCCCTGCTCGTCCAGCAGGCCGCCCGCTGCCTCGACTACCACCGGCGCAACACGTGCTGGAGATGCACGGACACCGGCTTCTGCCCGATGGTTGTCATCGCACGCTCCCGCATCTGGGCGTGGCGCCGATACCGCGCGCTCAACGGACGATGGCTGTGACCCTGCCCAAGGCCGGGGATGTCGTGCATCTGACCCGAGCCGCAAGCGTCCAGTTCATCAACCCGATCATGTTTCGAGTCATCCGGGTACTCGACTGGGTCACCTACGACCACTGGGTATGGCTCGACGGCTACCAACTCGACCGCAAGGGAGACGCTGCCGTCCGCCGAACCGTCTTCGTGCAGAAGGACGGGTTGTCAATTAAGCGAATCGGCAGCACGGATAGCAATTCCCGTCACCCAAAAAACGAGCCTCCGCCATAACTCCGCCTTAACCGAGAACGTTGAAAGCCGCCGACTATGCGCCCGCATATGAGGCAATGCGCAAGAGTGTCAAGCCCTAGGAACCTATGTGGCACATATCCGACTCAAGGGTTCGCAAGATCCTGTCGGCAGTGTATACCACGACGGTGGAATGGTCCCGAATTGTGCTCGCCCTTTTGCTGCCCATCGGATTATGGCTGCTGACTTTAGCGTTACTTGCAGGTCAGATTCTATACCTTCTCTTCTTCGAGACGCGCATCGCATCCGGGATCATCGAGAGGAGGACCTCCGATCACCTGACTGCCACTTTGGGAATTGCAGTCCTATACTACTATGATATCTCAATATTCATACCCGTAATGACTGGCATTTACCCCAAGGGCGCTCAGATTGGCGCTCGCTACACATTCATCATTGTACTCGCCGGCATCAGTTTATTAAGCGCAGCCACCGCCTTTCACTACAGCATATCCCCCATTACCAAATTCAAAGGTCGAAGCCTGCTCGTCTTTCCGCCAGCCATATACGATAAGGACCCAATTTCCGTCAGAGGCGCATGGATCAAAATCTTCAACCTAATTGGATTAACGTCCATGGTTGTCGTCGCCATGATTCATGTTTGGGTCTACTTTATCGCTTGCATTCTCCCAAAGAGGGATCCCGCCCTAACCCTGCCATTCATAGCCGGACTCGGAGTTGTCGTCTTCCTTACTGGGCCTCTGCGCAACCTAATCCTCCGGTACCCATCCAGCCTTGTCGCGACATCCAAAATAAATCAAGTCGTCGCACAGAGTGCCAAGGCACCAGAGGTTCGCCGATCTTTGTCGCGCAGGAAGTCGGATCCGATCAGCTGGGCGAGAGGCGAACTGCTTCAGATCGCACGGATCCTGGAGCGGATGGCAAGGCAAGAAGATTCCCAATTTGGCGTTAACACCAACCACCCCGTTGCAGCGATTTACCGAGCTGTGGCAGACCACATCCGAATCTACTGCAATTCAGCTAAATCACTTGAGAGCTCCGTTCCCTCAAGCATGATCTTGACGCTTAAGGCGACCGAGGGCCTCATGATCACCGGGGATAGCGCATCGCGTAAACAGCTAATTAGGCGGCTTAACGTTTTTGAAGCTGACGGTACGCCGAGGGCCCTCGTCACTGCTCCCACGTCGGGAAGTGCAGCACGAACCGTTCGAACTGCTGCACGCTACGCCGATCTGAGCCTTGTGTGGCTACAAAGCAGATGGCAAGCAATAGCTATCGCGTTAGCCGTAGTCGCCTTCCTCCTAGGGCAACTGGATCTAAAGTCGCTTCTTGCGGTGGCTCAGTAACGCTGTCTAAGCCCAGCTCAGCTGACCACGTTGCACTCGGCGCCTCCGGCGAGCCAGCACACTTGCCCTACTCGACTGACGCGTAGCAGCTGATGTCGCCATGATCCTCACGAGACATGCGAGCCTCAGGAGCACGACAGCGGCGTGAATCCGTGAGTCCCAGGCATTTACTGAATCACGATATAGTTCAGCACTTTTCAAGACTTCCAACCACTTGTCTAGTCCCACCTGATGCTTGACACATCCGTCCCAGGTGTTGCTTGACGGTTGGTCTAGGTTTTGTTGCTGACCTTGCGGGGTCGGTGGGCTTGATGCTACGGACGGGTTGGTCGTTGGTGCGTTTGACGGTGCGGGGTCCTGAGTCGGTGTGGATGGTCAGGTCGGTGTCGGTGACCTCGATCGTGACGGTCTTGCTGGCGTGGGTCCGGCCGAGCGCGACTCTCTGCCCGACGACCATGACTACGCCGGAGTTCGACGCCCGGCGCTGAACGTGCACGGGTCCGGTTGCTGGTTGTGGTGGCGGGCCGGCTGGGCGGACACTCCGCAACCGGCTGATGTCAGCCGGGGTCAGCGGGTTTGGTCGGGTCCGCAGCAGCTGACGGGTGTCGAGGTCGAAGAAGCTCAGGGTCGCTGTGTCGATGCGGATCCCGACCCGGCGGCCGCCGAGGATTTCCGCGGCCAGGATCAGGTGCTGACCCAGCGACACGCTGCCGGTCCGATTCACGGTCCGGTCGACCTCGACCGCTTCACCCTGCTCGGCCGGCGGCAGCGGTGGCGGACCGGCCGGGCGGCCGTCCTGACGCAGCAGGGCAGCGAGGTCGGCGACCGATAGGTGCGAACGCACTGACTTGATCCGGGCGCCGGCGATCAGCAGGTGGATGACGTCGGTGTCGGCCCAGAACGTCACCGTGACTCCGGAGCGGACCGGGCCGAGCCAGAACTGTTTCCCGGCCACCTGCAGATTGCCTGACGGTGGAACGACCCGGTCGAACTCCACCGCTGACGGCGACCAGTGCTCCACCGGTTGCGGGGCGATGGCCGGCTTCGGCCAGGCCGGTGGTTCGACCGGTGTCGTCACCGAGGCGGGCAACTTGACCGGCACGACGCCGGGTTCGGCTGGTCGGAAGCGGCTGGCGGGAAACGCCATGTCGAGCGACTGATGCGGCCAGTCCGTCTTGTATTCGTGCCGGAACACCTCGATCGCCGCCTGAGCGGTGTCGATGTCTGGCCAGACCGGCACGTCATCGAGCAGTTCGCGTCGCAGGCTCTGGTGGAAACGTTCCACCTTGCCCGTGGTGGTTGGTGTCGCGGGCTGGGTGAGCCGGTGCGCGATGCCGTTCTCCCGGCAGATCCGGTCGAACATCATCTCACCGCCGTTGCCGAACCGGGCGGTGAATTGCTTGCCGTTGTCGGTCAGCACTTCCTCGGGCACCCCGAACCGCTGCAACGCCTCGGCGAACGCAAGGCAGACCGCACGGCCGGTGGCCCGGCGTACCACCGAGGCGATCACGCAATACCGGGAGTGGTCATCAATGCCGGTGACGACCTTGGCCTCCGAACCGTCGGGCAGGAAGATCCCGCCGACGATGTCCATCTGCCACAGCTCCATTGGTCGATCACGTTCCCAGCGCACGTAGTCGTTGCGGCCCCGACGGTGCTTGGACGGGGTCATCAGACCGTGACGAATCAAGATCCGATAGACCGTCATCCGCGACGGCACCGGCTCGGGACAGCCATGACGGCCCAGCTCGAACGCGATCCGCCGCGAGCCCCATTTCGGGTGGTGTCGGCGCAGCTCACACACCAACGCCTCCACCTCCGGCGACGCTTGATGAGCGCACCCGTCCGGGCGGTGAGACCGGTCCTGCAAGCCGACCAGGCCCCGTCGGCATAACGGCGCAGCCACCCATGCACGCTCTGCCGCGACACCCCGACCTTCTCGGCCACGTCCACGACCGGATCACCAGCCAGGACCGCCATCACGGCCTGATACCGCTGCTCCACGATCGACATCTCTACCAATGCCAATCCCGGCTCCCAGATCGAGTGCTACCGCAACAACACGCGATCAAGAAGCCAAACGGTGATCATGTCAAGCATCAGGTGGGACGCGAGTGTCAAGCATCAGCCGTGACGGGACAAGACCATCACCAGAATTGCTTGGTCCCGCATGATGGTTGACGGAACGGCGTCGGAGGACGCTTGACACCAGGCCATGATCGAATACTGGTCGTGTTCTGATTCGAAGCGATCGTAGAGGTTGCAGGCGCAGCCCTGTCCGCATGCGAGGATCTGTGGCCATGGGCCTAGCGGATGCTCTCGCTGAGTGGACGGACGTGGACGGCGCTCAGTACGAGTTGGGCCGAACGGTGGGCTTGTTTACGGATCGCACGTTTTTGCAGGTCAAGTGGGTGTTCTGGTCGAACAATCGGCTCGGTCAGGCGCTTTGCGACATGCTGCATGCGTTGGTGAAGGCTGGCGTACTGGAGTACCGCGACGAGCCCGACCACCAGTTCCGATGGAAAACGGCAGTACCGCTCGATGGCCTCACGGCTGAGCGTCCGTGGTGATCTGGTGTTTGGCCTTGGTGCGGTTCAGGTCGGTGGTGCTGCGCCGGGGCACGGCCTTGATCGGGGTGTCGGCGTCGTAGACGGTCACGGTGTGTTCGTCTAGGACGACGGTGACGAGCTTGCGGCCGTGCACAACGCCGACCTGGATGCGTTGCCCGGCGACTTGGATGCTTCCGGTGACCGATACGACCCGCTCGACCGCAGGCGTGGTGGCGGGTGGCGGGATCGGGGAGGCGGGTCGGGCGTCGCGGATGCGACCGCAAGCGGTGGGCGGGAGTGGGCAGCGCAGGGTGCGGCGCAGCTGCCCGGCGTCGTCGATGACGTGCAGGAGGATGCCGTCGAGGCGGATCCGGACGCGCTGGCCGGCAAGGGGCATGCCGACGCTGATCTGCCGGCCGGCGATGCTGATCCCGCCGCAGGGGTTGACGACCCGATCGACCTCGACGGCGGCGGTCTGCGGTTCGGGCTGCGGTAGTGGAGGCGGGCCGGCGGGGGTGCCGCCGTCGGCCAGGAGCCGGGCCAGGTCGCGTTGGGACAGCCTGGATGGGGTGGACTTGATGCGGGCGCCGTCGGCGGTCAACACGTGCAGCCGGTCGGTGTCGAGCCAGATCGTGACCGGAGTGCCGGCGAGGGCGGGGCCGAGCCACACCTGTTGCTGGGCGACGGTCAGGTTCCCCGACGGTGGCACGACCCGAACGAGCTGCACCGGCTCCGGACGGCCGGTGGACACGGTCACCGATCCGGTATCGGCCTCGACGGCCGGTGGCGTCCTCGGGGCCGGTGGCGCGGTGGGCAGTAGCCCGGACGGCAGGCGAAGCTTCGGCGCGTGCACCTCGACCTGGTTCCGACCGGGGGTCGGGCGGTGGAACCGGTCGGCGGGGAAGGCGTCGTCGATACCCTGGTGCGGCCGGTCATAGTTGTATTCGGCGACGAACCCGTCCACCGCGGCTTGGGCCTGCTCGATGGTGGAGAACAACGGTCCGTCCAGGCATTCGCCCTGCAGGCTCTGGTGGAACCGTTCTACCTTTCCGGTCGTCGTCGGGGAGCGGGGTTTGGTGTTGCGAGCCACAATGCCGTTCTCCCGGCAGATCCGCTCGAACAGCACCTCCCCAGGGCGGGGCGTGGTGAACCGGCCGGTGAACTGCTTGCCGTTGTCGGTCAGCACCTCACCCGGCATCCCGAAGCGGGTCAGGGCGGCGGCGAACGCGGCGCAGACGGCCCGGCCGGTGGCCCGGCGAACCACGGTGGCGATCACGCAGTAGCGGGAGTGGTCGTCCAGGCCGGTGACCACCTTCGCCTCGGTGCCGTCAGCGAGCAGCACCCCGCCGACGATGTCCATCTGCCACAGCTCCATCGGCTCCGGCCGTTCCCACCGCTGGTAGTCCTCCCGCCGGCGTTTACGCAGCACGGCCGGGACGAGGTTGTTACGACGCAGGATCCGATAGACCGTGGCCCGAGCCGGCGGTGGGGTGACACCGCGACGGCCTGCCTCGAACCGCAGTCGACGCGGACCCCACCGAGGATGATCACGGCGCAGCTCACACACCAATGCCTCCGTCGAGGCGTCAACCCGATGCGGGCAGACATGGGGCCGATGGGATCGATCCTCCAAACCCTTGATGCCCTCGGCGGCATACCGTCCCAGCCAGTTGTGGATCGTCTGCCGCGACACCCCATACCGGGCGGCGACCTCCGTCTTCGGCGTGCCGCCGAGGCATTCCATGACGGCGTGAAATCGCTGTTCCATGACGCTCAACTCCGCGAGTCCCACCCGGTCTCCTCCCGCCTGAGTTACAGACGCAACGAGGCAGGCCGACCAGGTGTCAAACATCAACCGAGGCCGCCGTGTCAACCATCAACCGGCGCAGGACAGCCGGCTGCCGGCGGAGTGGTTCAAAGTTTCTGTACGTCTTCAAGGCGGCCCTGAACGGGCCGCACGCGCCGCCGCCTGGGCGCGCGTCCGACGCTCCGCTACCGCTCCACGTCGGCCACGCAGAACGCCCGTCGGCTGGCGCGGAGAGCGGGAGGCCCGGGGCCGCCGCAGATGGTAGCGCCGATAGTGGTTAAGGCTCGTGGGCCGGCAGCCGGCTGCGGGGCGGGGGCCTGCCCGTGATGCTCGCGCCGCATCCCCACCCCGACCTCGTTGCTGGGCCTGCCAGGTGCGCACCTGGCCGCTCAGCGTCAAGACCAGATTGACAAGGTGAGGACAGAGCGCAGCATCTAAATCCGTTAAAGGCGAAATTGCTCGTATGCAGCTTGAGTGCGCTTAAGAGCCATTAGCATGATCATGAGAAGGTGGCAGATGCTAAATACGGTGATCGCGCTGATTGGTACACCCAGGGCATGATCCTTGAGAGTCGTGCTTACTCCCACGATAAGTACCGTGGTGGTAAAGAGTCCCACCAGCACAGCGTAAGCGACGTTACCTTGGAGCTGATCCACTAATTGCGCTGTCTTTCCGCTCTTCGAAATCCGGGGATCATCAGTGATCCGGAGCCCGAGCGTAAAGACGTGAACCAGCAGTCCGAATAGGAGTGCCGTGAAAATCGCGACACCTCCCAATAGCCCCTCTATGCCACGGAGGCGGAATTCTGCAAAAAATGCGGCAATGGCAAGAATCAGCGGAATTCCAAAAAGGCCGAGATAGTCGCCTAATCTTGGTCGCTGCTTTGGATCATTCTGGTCGACGAGCGTACTCAGCTGTTTCTTGATGATTGGTGCCACCGACCACTTAGCACTCACGGACGGCTCCCATCTTCACTGTAAGCTGGGCCTTCTGCCATTCGGCGGAGTCCCAATCCCCCGGGAGCTCAAGTGCAAGCTGCTTCGCTAGGACCGGGATAATGCTATGCATCTCGTTGTAGACGACAGAATCCTTCGCGCGTTCCTTTCCATCGTGATCAACTGCGTACACGAGCGCCGGCAAGTCCTCCCGACCTAGGATTACCTGGCGTTCCTGGTCGCCGTCACTGAGCGTTAGGCGCGTCTCGTCGCCATCGTGCACGTCAGCCAGGCCAAGAAGCTGATGCGCGTTAAGCTCACCGCCTAGCAAGCCATCCTTAACCTTATTTCCGAGACCCACAATCCCCCATCGAGGCTTTGCCTCGTAGACAATCTTACCAATAACTTCACGATTAACCCCATCGGCAGGGTCATGTGAAATGTTATAACGGACGACCTTCACGCTAGTAAGTTTGGCCCTTTCGCGGAAGATGCGCCACTGCTCATTGTCGATAAAACTTTCTGAGTGAAGGATGAGGTCGGAGAATTTTGCCCTGAACGCGGCCTGTAGTTGCCGAAGGAAGATGCTACCTACTCCACGGTTGCCGTAGCGCTCGGTCAAGAACACTGCGGTCTTCGACCGCGATAGACAAAGAATCATATTCCGAATTGGAACTGTGGCGGATTCGTCGGTCCCGTACGTATGAGTAGTTTCATGACTGCGAGTGTGCCGGATTCCACCCTCAAGACCGAACTTCCCGTATTCAGCGTTGAAGTGTATCCGGGCACCCAAGGGGTCGACTTCATCAATATAAAGGTAGTCTTCGGCCTTTTCTTCCCGCAGAGGCTCATTCTTCAGGTCCTGTAGAAGGCCGTGAACGAGCGACAAGAGGCTGGCCTTTGTGCCGCCGATGTCGTCGAGCGAAAGTCGCTCATTCGGGCGGTAGCGTGGCGATACGTGCAGGCCATAGGCGGCGAAGGCGTGCCTACTCATCGAGATCCTCGCGTCAGGGAACGTTGGGACGAATGTGTAGGGTATCCGGCCGGACACTGTCCGCGATATGACGTGTCGCTTGTATGACTAGGGCTTGCGCACGTTCACACCCAGGCCGCGAGGGCCTGGCGGAGGGGATTCCCCACGTCGCTTGGCGCTTTCATAAACCTCAATTGCTGCACCTCCGGTCAGAACTGGGTGAGTCATAAGATATCGGTCAAGCTCGTAGGTGCACACCCACCCGTAGAACGGCTTGTCCGTACGGCAACCTGCGCCGCACCGCTCGCACGGCCGGATCGCCGCGTCGGCGGCGCGGTGCCCTAACCCGGCCCACTAGCTTGCTTGTGTGCCCGAGATCTCTCCGCTCGCGCTGGCGTCGACGCTTCGTGGAAGCCATGTGGTCCCCTCCAAGTGGTAAGGCCGCATCAATGCTGGCAGATGGGTGTGACATCGCTGGGGAGGGAGCGGGGCTCTGCGGGTCGGTCCTGACCCAACCAAGCGAGGCCAAGCCGCCAGGCGGCAGCGACAGCAACGATCGAGAGGCGAGGACACGCTCGACGTCAAAGACGTGCGCAGACGAAGCCAGACGGAGCGCCCAGCACTTAGAAGCGAGGAGTCGACGGGGCCGTCCATGGGCCGTCCGGGCCGTCGCTGGGCCGTCAAGCGCCGACCAAAGTTGACCGTGGTCGACCGCGGCACCCAAAGAAGCAGCAGGTTAGCCGCCACATGAAGGCGGCTGAGCTGGTGGGCGACGGACGAGTCGACCTGTACGCCGGATTCTGTGCCCGGCGCGTACCCCGAAGGGTTTGCGCCGGCGGCGGCCATCCATCTCGGCCTGCCGTTGCCGGCAGGCTCCAGCGGCCTACCCGCAGACATCGGGCGGGCAGCCCTCAAGCGTCTGCGCCGGGTCGTCATCTTGCGGTGACGGCCCTTGCTTGGCCTTGCTCCGGGTGGGGTTTACCTAGCCACCCCGGTCACCCGGGGTGCTGGTGGGCTCTTACCCCACCGTTTCACCCTTACCGTCCCCGTTGGGGTCGGCGGTCTGTTTTCTGTGGCACTGTCCCGCGGGTCGCCCCGGGTTGCCGTTAACAACCACCCTGCCCTGTGGAGTCCGGACGTTCCTCGGCGGCGGGCCTGAGCCCGCCGACGCGACCGCCCGGTCGACTCGTCCGTCGCGCCCTCATCCTAACGACGTGCCAGCTCCCGGTATTGCCGCCCCACCTGGGCAAGATCGCGCAGCTCAAGGGCGGTGGTCCGGCGGATCCGGCCTACGAGGTGGGGGCTAGCCTCGTGGGGCTATGGATCTCTCCCACGCCGCGCTGCTGCTCGCCGCCGGTCTCGCCGCTGGCACGGTCAACGCGGTGGCCGGTGGTGGCTCCCTGATCACCTTCCCGGCGATGATCGCGGTCGGGTTGCCCCCGGTGCCGGCGAACGTCAGCAACTCGGTGGCGGTGTTCCCCGGCTACCTGGCCAGCGTGGCGGGTAGCCGGCAGGACCTGCCGCGTCCCCGCGCGTTGGCCACGCTGGTGCCCACCACGATCGTCGGCACGATCCTCGGGGCGCTGTTGCTGCTGGCCACTCCGGCCCGCGCGTTCGAGCTGGTCGTACCGTTTCTGGTCCTCGGCGCGACAGCGGTCCTGGCCTTCCAGGACCCGCTGCGCCGGCTGGTCGGTCACCCCCGGGACATGTCGCCCCGCCAGCGGACGGTCGCGGTGCAGACGATGGTCGGGCTCGGTGCGGTGTACGGCGGGTACTTCGGTGCGGCGCTCGGGGTGATGCTGGTCGCCGGCCTGGCCCTGGTGTTGGACGCGACCCTGGCGCGGGTGAGCGCTATCAAGAATCTGCTGTCCGCGGTGGTGGGGTTCACGACGCTGGTGGTGTTCGCCCTGTTCGGCCCGGTGAACTGGGCGGCCGTCGCGGTGGTCGCGCCGGCCACGTTGATCGGGGGGTACGCGGGTGCCCGACTGGTCCGCCGGCTGCCGCCGGTGCTGCTGAAGACGCTGATCGTGGTGTTCGGTACGACGATCGGCCTCTACCTGCTCTGGCGCGCGTTGAGCTGACGTCAGGAGCCGCGCAACTTCGGGGAAACTGCTGCCTCAGCGCGCGTCGAGACAGCAGTTTCCCCGAAAGTGCGGGCCTTGAAGCAGGTCAGCCTACCGGCTCCTCGGCGGCCTTCTCCGTGTCGGCGGCGGCTCGGTTCCAGCGGGACCAGAGCACACGCTCGCCGTAGCCGGCGGCCATCAGGTGCGCGAAGGCCAGGTAGACCAGCACACCGACGGCGAGCACCCCGAAGCCGACCCAGAACGGCAGCGACAGTGAGTGCTCGGCGAGCTTGCCGGAGATGATCGGCGCTGGCGCGGCGGCACCCCAACGGACCAGGTTGAAGGCGCCGGTGGCGACGCGCCGGTCGCTGGAGCCGAGGCCGAGCGCCAGGTCGGTGAGGTTGGCGTTGGCCAGGCCCATGCAGAGTCCGGCGAGCACCAGCACCACGAGCGCTTCGGCGGTGCTGCTGGAGGTGGCGAAGAGGACCATGCAGACCAGCAGCCCGGCGATGGCGACGCCGACGGTCTGCACGGCGCCGATCCGGTGGGCCAGCCGGTGGCCGATCACCATGATGCCGGCGGCCAGGCCGAGCCCCCAGCCGGTGAAGGCGAGCCCCAGCGGGATGACGTCCAGGCCGAGGAAGAGCGGCGTGTAGCCGAGCACCACGAAGAACACGAAGTTGTACGCGCCGGTCACCACGCAGAGGGCGATGAACGCCGGCCGGCGGTAGGTGGCGAAGATCTGGCCGACGCGTACCGGTGCCTGGCGGTTGGTGGGCTCGCGCAGCTTGCGGGAGGCCACGCCGAGGGCGAGGACCATGAAGACGCCGCAGACGAAGAACGGCAGCCGCCAGCTGATCTCACCGAGCAGGCCGCCGATCAGCGGGCCGACGGCGAAGCCCATGCCCAGGGCGGTCTCGAAGAGGCCGACCACCCATTCCCGGTCGACGGCCAGGTTGACCAGCACCACCATGGCGGTGGCGAAGAACATCGCGTTGCCCAGACCCCAGACGCCGCGCAGCACGGAGAGCTGCACGATGTTGTCGCTGAACGAGGCGAGGATCGCGGCGAGGCCGACCACGGAGACGCCGGTGATGAGCACCGGCTTGAAGCCGAAGCGGCCGCTGGCCAGGGTCGCCGGGATCATGCCCAGGGCCATGACCGCGATGTACGCGGTGAACAGCAGCTCGACCTGCCAGGCGGTGACGCCGATCGCCTCGCCGATGGCGGGCAGGATCGGGTCGACGACGGCGATGCCGGCGATGGCGAGGAAGGCCACCAGCGTGGTGGCGTAGATGGCACTGCGGTTCGGTTCGGAACGCCGATCCACTCCGACTCCTCAGATAGCTGTATGGTACAGGTACTTATCCTGTATCATACAGCTATGAGTGACGACGACGAGATCACCCTCGGCCGCATCGAGACCGAGGTTGCCCTGCTGATGCGCTTCGGCGAGGCGACCCGGCGGGCCACCGGCACCGCCGAGCACCGGGTGCTCGACCGGGCGGCGTACGTGATCCTGCGTCACCTGGACACCGCCGGCTCGCAGAACGTCTCCGCGCTCGCCGCCCGGCTCAACCTGGACGGCTCGACCGTCACCCGGCAGGTGTCCGCGCTGCAACGCGACGGCCTGATCGTGCGCGCCCCCGACCCGACGGACGGCCGCGGCACGGTCATCTCTCCCACCCCGGCCGGGCTCCAGCGAATGGCCGCCGTGCAGAACGCCCGCACCCGGCTCTACGGCGACATGCTGGCCGACTGGAGCGCCGAGGACCGCACCGCCCTGGCAACCCTGCTGGGCCGCCTCAACCAGGCCCTGGTCTCCCGCAGCCGCCCCCGTTGAGTGCCGAAACGCGCCTGAGCCGAACGCGCCTGAGCGGCGGGAAACGCCCCTGATTCGTTTACGACATCAGCTCCACAGCGTCCGAGCAACACCCGCAGCGCCCGGACGCCACCCCACCCGATCGCGGCGGAAAAGGTGCGCCCGGGCACCGACCACGTCGGCACCCGGGCGCATACCCGATCTCAGGCGACCGGCTCCCGGGCGGAGTCGGCGTCGCGGTCGGTGCCGGGGGTGACGCGGGGGTCGCCCTCGTCGGCGAAGTAGTCGTCCGGCTCGGTGCCGTCGACTCCCTCGTCCACCTTCGCGGCCCGCAGCGCCAGCGTCACCAGTGCCGCGACGGCCAGGTTGACCGCCACCGCCACGATGCCGACGTAGATCGTCCTGGTCGTGTCGAACCCGAACTCCGACAGCGGGAACGCCGAGCCACCGAAGTGCTTCCGGGTCGGGCTGGCCACCTGGTAGAGCATCCACATGCCCAACCCCATGCCGACCGCCCAGCCGACGATCAGGCCGGTGCGGTGGAACCAACGGGTGTAGAGACCCAGCGCCACCGCCGGCAGCGTCTGAAGGATGATCACGCCACCGATCAGCTGGAGGTCGATGGAGAACTGCGGGTCGAGGAAGACGATGCAGGCCACCGCACCGACCTTCACCACCAGCGAGGTGATTTTCGAGACGTTGGCCTCCTGGGCCGGGGAGGCGTCCCGCTTCAGGTACTCCTTGTAGATGTTGCGGGTGAACAGGTTCGCCGCCGCGATCGACATGATCGCCGCGGGCACCAGCGCCCCGATGCCGATCGCCGCGTACGCGACACCGGCGAACCAGTCCGGGAACTGCTGGTCGAACAGCAGCGGCACGACGGTGTTGCTGTCGACCGTGCCCTCCTTCGAGCCGGGCAACGGCTTCACCCCGGCCGCGATGGCCATGTAGCCGAGCAGCGCGATCAGCCCGAGCAGCAGGCTGTACGCCGGCAGCGCCGACATGTTCCGCTTGATCACGTCGCGGTTCCGGCTGGCCAGCACACCGGTGATGCTGTGCGGATAGAGGAAGAGCGCCAACGCCGAACCGAGCGCCAACGTCACGTACTGAAGCTGGTTGTTGCCGTTGAGCAGGATGCCGTCGTTCGGATTGGGCGAGGCGTCGAACTTCGCGTCCGCGGCGGCGAAGATGTCACCCCAGCCGCCCAGCTTGTAGGGCAGGTAGACGACCGCCACCAGGATCACGATGTAGATCAGGCTGTCCTTGACGAACGCGATCAGCGCCGGCGCGCGCAGCCCCGACTGGTAGGTGTACGCGGCCAGGATGGCGAACGCGATGATGATCGGCAGATGCCGGGCCAGCGCGTTGTCGCCGGTGACCCCCATCGTCTTGAGCACCGCCTCGATGCCGACCAGCTGCAACGCGATGTACGGCATGGTGGCGACGATTCCGGTGATCGCGATCAGCAGCGCCAGCACCGGCGAGTCGAACCGGTTGCGGACGAAGTCGGCCGGCGTGACGAACCCGTGCCGGTGCGACACCGACCAGAGCCGGACCAGCACCAGGAAGACCAGCGGGTAGATGACGATGGTGTACGGAACTGCGAAGAACCCGGCCGCTCCGGCACCGAACATCAGCGCCGGCACCGCCACGAACGTGTACGCCGTGTAGAGGTCACCGCCGACGAGGAACCAGGTGATCCAGCCGCCGAAGCTGCGACCGCCCAACCCCCACTCGTCCAGGTGCGCCATGTCCTTCGGTGCCCGCCAGCGCGCGGCCACGAAGCCCATCACGCTCACCAGCAGGAAGAGGAACGAGAAGACGATGATCTCGGTGAGATGGTCACGCCACATCAGCGGTCACCCCGCTTCTTCGTCATCTGATAGACCAGCGTCGTGGTGCTGACGCCCAGCAGGATGAACGCCAGTTGCAGCCAGTAGAAGCGTGGGAAGCCGAAGACCCGGGGCGAGTCGCCATTGAAGAAGACCGGGATCAGCGGCACCACGATGGGAATGAAGAGCAACCAGTTCCAGGGACTGTGGTCCTTCGCCCTGGTTGGCGCCGCGGTCGGCGCCTCCGGTTCCGGTGCAGCCATCTGACACACCTCCGGGGAGTCGTGGCTCTCGATGTAACGGCCGGAGGCTACGACTCTGTGACGGCGGTCACCCGACCCGCCCGGAAGGTGCTGCGCCGAACGGCCGACCGGCTGCGCCGAACGGCGGCCCGGGTGATCTGACGGATGAGCGGGTGCACCTGGCCGACGACGGCGTGGGGCCCGGGTGCCGACGGCACCCGGGCCCCACACATCTGTCGATCGTCGGCTCACCCGGTCGGGGTCACCGCTGTGCCGCCCAGAGCACGGCCCGGCCGAGCTGCGACTGCAAACCCTTCGGGTGCAGGCGGAACGTCGGGTCGGTGCCGAACAGCACCACGCCGTTTCCGGCAGCGGAGACGCCCCGCACGATGCTGGCCTGGTTGGCCGCCGCCACCTGCCCGTTGGCGCCCTCGGTGGCCCACCAGCCAGAGAGCAGCGGGTCGGCTGCGTACGACTGCTCGACCTCGACGCCCGCGCCCAGGTCGGTGAACCAGACGGGTTGGCTGATGAACGCGTGCGGGATGGCGGAGGTGGTGACCGGTCCCCCGTTGTTGACGATGTTGGCCACCCCACTCGCCAGGCTCGGCGCCGCGGTGGCGGTCACGGTCAGCAGCCCTGCGGCGTTGCTGAGGGACGCCCCGGCGGTGCCCAGGCCGACCACGCCGCCGCCCCGGGCCAGGAACCGGTCCAGGGCCGCCCGGTTCTCGGCGGTCAGGGTCGCCAGGTTGACGTTGTTGGCGACCAGCAGCACGTCGACGTCGTCGGTCAGCGTGCCGACCAGCGTCGCTGCGGTCAGCTCCCGCCCCTCGAAACCGAGGTCGGCGAGGGTGTCCCGCTCCTCGACCGTACCGAGATAGCCGACCACGACCCGGTCCAGCGGGGTTCCCTGCCAACGGGCCGGCGCGCGTTCGAAGCTGACCGCGTGGGCGCGAACCTCGGCAGCGGCCAGCTTCCGGTTGGTTGGGGTGCCGGGGACGACCACCGACCCGTCCGCGAGCCGGTGAACCTCGACGCCCTTCGCGAGCAGCGAGTTCACGGCCAGCAGGTCCGCCGCGTCGCGCAGGTCCAGGCGCAGGTCGGACCGACCAGCGGGCAGAGTGCCCTTGGCCCGCCCGTCGTAGGTCCGCTCCAGGCGTACCCGGGGCAGGTTGTCCCACACGGTGTCCACAGTGGCGCCCCAGGTGAGCCCCTGGCTCCAGGCCGCCGGGCCCGCGTACAGGTCGTTCACCCGGTCGGTGATGTCGGCACCCGGTTCGAGCAGGGAGTTGACCAGGCCGCGCTTGGGTTGGTGCAGGTCGACGACGTACGAGCCGGCCTGGTAGCGGTTGCCGCCAGCGGTGAAGTCCGTCTTCGCCCGCCACACCCGGCCACCGCTGTCGATCAGCAGGTCGACCAGGCGGGCCGCGGCCGGCTCGGAGCGCTGCCCGGCGCCGCTCGGGATGACGTACGCCCGGGGGAAGGTGGTGTTGTAGTTGTCCTCCGGACCCCAGCCCGGCACATAACCGTCGGGGATGTCGCGCAGCGGCTCACCGGCCAGGCCCCGCCGGTAGACCTCGGCCTGGTCGTGCAGCACCTCGGCCCGGTGGTCCTGGATGTAGCGCAGCGAGGTGCGGATGGCCACCTCGTGCACGTCGGTGTTGATACCGGAGCGACGGACCCGTTCGGCGGGGGTGAGCGTGCTGCCGCGCGGGTTCAGCGGGGCTTCGATCGTGTACGGGATGCTGCTCTGCAACATGGCGAAGGACGGCACGTAGATCGGTGGGAAGTCGTCCCAGACGCCCGGTTCGTCGTCGCGGAAGGGGATCCGGGCCCGCTGGGTCTCGGCGTACCCGAGACCGCGCAGGTCCTCCTCGATCGCCAACGCGTTGGGCAGGCCGTGCTTGATGTACAGGTCGTACTCGTTGTTGACGTTGTGCGGCGGGGTGCTGGGGTGCAGCAGGGTCGGGTTGACGTACCCGTGCAGGTCCAGCGTGATGATCGGCTTGGTGTCGATGATCAGGTCACGGATGAGGTTGGTCTCGGGCTGCGCGACGATGGTCAGGTCGCGGTTGAGGTCGTAGCCGGCCGAGTTGGCCCGGGTGCCGGCAACCCGACCGTCCGGGTTCGACGTGATGTTGAAGACCAGCCGGTTGCGCCGCAGCAGGTCGGCGACCTCCGGGCTGCGGTCGGTGGCGAACTCCTCGATGACCCGCAGCGCCGCGTCGGTGCCCTCCCACTCGTTGCCGTGGATGTTGGCGTTGACGAAGAGCGGGGTCTTGTAGCCGGCGAGCAGCCTGCGGTCCCGCTGCGCCCGGGAGGGTTCGTCCTCGATGAGCCGTTTCCAGGTCTCCTGCTGCCGCGCCTCGGCGCGACTCTCCGGCGCGGTCACGGTGACCGCGTACAGGTCGTAACCGCCAGCGGACTTCCCCGCGACCCGGGCGGAGACCCGGTCGCTGGCCCGCTGGAGCGCGTTCAGCTTCGGTGCGATCTCGTCGTACGGAATCACACCGATCGGAATGGAAGCGTCGGCCGGGTTGTCCGGCCAGACCGGGAGGGTGCTCTGCCGGGGATAGCCCCGGACGTCGGAGAGGTCGACGGGGACCGACGGCACCGTGGGCAGCGCGCTGGCGGACACCGGCCCGGTCAGGGCAATCGTCGCGAGCAGCGCGGTGCTCACCGCGGTCGCGGTGAGGCGGGCGAGAGGTCTTGCGGACAGCATGACGGATCTCCTGTCGGAGGGTACGCGCAGGCGAACGCGCCGCCGGGCCGGAGACCAGCGGGGATGGGAAACGCCTGCAGCGTGCGAGGGAGGGAGGAACCCGGCGTCAGAGGGAGCGTCGACAGGCCGCGCTGGCGACGCGCAGGAGGTCGATGTGACCCCGCTTCGTCAGATGAACGCTTCGCAGGAACCGATCTTGAAGCGGGGTCCATCCACTGTCAACAGGTTCCCCACAGGTTCGGGCCCTCGACCCGAAACCCTCCCGACAGATGGGAACTAATCGATCTTCGCGAGGTGGGCGGTGTCGTTGACCGTACGGACGGCGACGCCGCCGTCGGGCCACATGTCGAGCACCGAGATGCCGGCCGCGTCCAGGAAGAGCCGGTGCAGGAACCCGTCGCCGGCGGCGAGCGCGTCGCGCAGCATCAGCTTGATCGGCGAGACGTGCGAGACGACCACCACGGTCTCCCCGGGGTACGCGGTGAGCAGCCCGGTGACGACGCGGTGCGCGCGTTCGGCGACGTGGGTGAACGACTCCCCGCCCGGCGGGGCGATCCGGGGTGAGGCGAGCCAGGCGTCCATCTCCCCCGGCCACCGCTCGCGGACCTCGGTGAAGGTGCGACCCTCCCACTGGCCGAAGTCGCACTCGATCAGGTCGTCCTCGGTGCGCACCGGCACGTCGCCGCCGAGCGCTTCGGCGATCGACGCCGCGGTGGCCGTACACCGGGACAGCGGTGAGCTGAGCACGGCCCCGACGGACGGGGCCAGCTCGGCCACCCGGGCGCCGGTGGCGCGCACCTGGGCGCGGCCCTTCTCGGAGAGCGGCACGTCGCCGCGGCCGGAGTAGCGCCGCTGCTCGGTGTACTCGGTCTCGCCGTGCCGGACCAGGATGAGCCGGGTGGCCGTGAAGCTCGGCCGGGGCTCCCAGGACGCCGGCGCTGTGGCCGGGTCACTGCCGGTCGCGGGCGTCGCCGGCGGTTGGCCCGTCTTCGGGGCCGACGGGGGTCGGCCGGCGGCGGCGTCCATGGCGGCGTTGGCGAGCGCGTCGGCATGCCGGTTCTGCTCTCGGGGGATCCAGGCGAACCGGACCGCGGCGAAGCGGCCCACCAGCCCGGCCGCCTTGGCGGCGAGGGGTCGCAGGCCGGGGTGCTTGATCTGCCACCGGCCGCACATCTGCTCGACCACCAGCTTGGAGTCCATCCGGACGTCCACCTCGGCGGCGCCCAGCTCGGCAGCGGCGGTCAGCCCGGCGATCAGCCCCTGGTACTCGGCGACGTTGTTGGTCGCCGTGCCGAGCGACTCGGAGCGCTCGGCGAGCACCTCGCCGGTCTCCGCGTCACGCACCACCGCGCCGTAGCCGGCGGGGCCGGGATTGCCCCGGGACCCGCCGTCGGCCTCGACGCTGACCACCCGCGGTGCCACGACCTACAGACCCGACTCGTTGGTGCGGACCATGATCCGCCGGCAGTCCTCGCAGCGGACCACGTCGTCCGGAGCGGCCTTGCGGATCCGGGCCAGGTCGGCACCGGAGAGATCCAACCGGCACCCGCCGCAGCGACCCGCGGTGAGCAGGGCGGCACCCAGCCCGGTGTCCGCGCGGATCTTGTCGTAGAGGTTGACCAGGTCGCTCGGGAGGTCAGCGGCGAGTGGCTGACGGGCCCCGCGCTTGAACTCCTCCTCCTTCGCGATCTCGGCCATCGCCTCGTCGCGGCGCTGCTCGGTGGCGGCCCGCTTGTCGCGGGTGTCGGCCAGCCGCTGCTCCACGCCGTCCAGTACGCCCTGCGCGGTTTCCCGCTGCTCCATCAGCTCCAGCTCGGCGTCCTCCAGGTCACCCTGGCGCCGGTTCAGCGAGACCAGCTCGTGCTGGAGGGCCTCAAGCTCCCGGGCCGGACCGGTGCCGGCGGCCAGCCGGTTCTCGTCCTTCTCCTTACGGACCCGGACCTGCTCGACGTCCTTCTCCAACCGGGCGATGTCCCGGTCGAGGTCGTCGACCGCCACCTGGGCGCGGACCCGCTCGTCCTCCAGCGACGACAACTCCCGGGCCAGCGACTCCAGCTCGGCCCGCTCGGGCAGCGTCCGCCGGCGGTGGGCGAGCTGGGCGAGGTTGGTGTCGATCGCCTGGAGGTCGAGCAGGCGGCGCTGCACCTGAGGGTCAGCCTTCACGGTCGGGCTCCTTGTCGTCCACAACGGGTGCGGCGGCGTGCACGGTCCACGGGTCGGTGTCCAGGTCGGACACCAGCGTCTCGACGCCCAGCGCCTCCCGGAGGAGGGCGGCCAGGTCGTCCAGCCACGGTCGTTCGGTCGCCCAGTGGGCGGCGTCGATCAGGGCGGGACCATCGGCGGCGAGGTGCTCGCCGGCCGGGTGGTGCCGCAGGTCGGCGGTGAGGAAGGCGTCCACCCCGGCGGCGGTCGCGGCGCCGAGGAAGCTGTCCCCCGACCCGCCGCTGACGGCGAGGGTACGAACCATACGCCCGGGATCCCCCGCGGCGCGAACTCCCCAGGACGTGACGGGAAGCACGGCGGCGGCGTGCCGGGTCAGCTCGGCGAGGTTCATCGGGTGGGGCAGCTCGCCGATCCGCCCGAAGCCCCGATCGTCGCCGTGGGCGGGCGAGCCGGGCGCGGACCGCAGCAGCGGGCGCAGCCCGGTCAGCCCGAACCGGGCAGCGAGGGCGTCCGAGACGCCCGGGGAGGCGACGTCGGCGTTGGTATGCGCCGCGTACAGCGCCACCCCGGCCCGGATCAGCTGGTGGATGATCCGCCCCTTGAAGGTCGTCGGGGCGACCGACGAGACCCCGCGCAGCAGCAGGGGGTGATGCGCGATGATCATGTCGGCGTCGGCGGCCAGCGCCTCGGCGACCGTCTCGGGCACCACGTCGACGACGCAGAGCACCCGGCGCACCGGGGCGGACGGCTCACCGAGCACCAGGCCCACCCGGTCCCACTCTTCGGCCCAGACCGGCGGAAAGCGCCGTTCCAGCTCGGCCACGACGTCGGTCACCGTCGGCGCGGATCCGCTTGTGCTCACGGCGGCCCAGCTTACCGGCGCGGGGACCGTGGGGCGGCGACGCCCGGCCCGGCCGCGCCGAGTGGGAGCCCTGCCGGGAGCGCTAGGCGGCGGTCACCGAGACGGCGCGCAGCGCGGCCAGCGGCTTCGTCCACGGGAAGGCGGGCAGGTGCTGCTCCCCAGTTCCCGGCGGGTGCAGGGCGATCACGTGATCACCGAAGAGCACCGTGACACCCCACTCGGCCAGCCGGGCCACCCCGGCCCGAAATGCCGGGTGGGAGGCCATCGCCGCATTGGTGTAGGGCACCGCCACGATGGGGACGCCCTTGCCCTGCGCCTCGATCAGCAGCCCGAGCGCGAGGGTGTCGGTGATCCCGGCCGCCCACTTGTTGACCGTGTTGACGGTGGCCGGGCAGACGATCATGGCGTCGGCGGGCGGCAGCACGTCCGGGTCACCGGGATTCTTGTAGTGCGTCCGCACCGGGTGGCCGGTCTGCCGAACCAGTGCCGACTGGTCGACGAACTTCGCGCCGTCCGGCGTGGTGACCACGCAGACGTCCCAACCATCCTGCTGGGCAAGGTCGACCAGACGGCCGACGTGCCGTGCCAACGGCGAACCGCAGGCGATGACGTAGAGCACCTCGCGGTGCCCGCTGGTGCACGGTGGGCCGGCCATCAAGCCGGCTCCGCGCTCATACCCCTACTCCCATGTGCTCAGCCAACTCCGCTACCGGAGAAGGCGGCGCACCACGTGTGCGACGCAGGATGTCCGACATCACCTCGTGCGCGATCGGACGGCAACGGATCTCGGACGGAGCGAGTCGATCACCGAGCAGCAGCATCTCGCCGGCGTTCGCCACGTCGCCGATCTGGGCGTACCCGCGGGCGATGTCGAGCAGGTGGTGGGCGCGACGTTCGGGCAGCAGCGCGTTGAAGGAGGGCTCGGCGATGCGCAGCTGGTGCACCTCCACGGCCCGACCGCCGTCGCCCAGCTCCACAGCGGCGGCGGCCCGGTGCAGCTCGACATTCGTCGGGCCGAACGACGTCCAGTAGTGGTTGTGGTCGCCGCCGAGCAGGATGGCGGCCTCCTGCGCGCAGTTGATCAGGTCGTCGACGCTGGCCGTGTCACCGATGCGGGAGGCGGCCATCGCACCCTGGAGCAGCAGCATCCCGTAGACGGACAGCCGGGCCGGGGAGACCTCGTTGCTGCCGCCCGGTGCCAGCCGGTTGGCGATCTGGACGTTCAACTCCAGCGCGGGACGAGCCCGGCCCATCGCGACC
Organism: Micromonospora sp. A202; assembly: GCF_006715105.1. Taxonomy (NCBI): domain Bacteria; kingdom Bacillati; phylum Actinomycetota; class Actinomycetes; order Micromonosporales; family Micromonosporaceae; genus Micromonospora; species Micromonospora sp. A202. The sequence continues at coordinate 5,033,974 of NZ_VFMP01000001.1, forward strand.
AGGGCGGCGCACACGCGGGTGGTGGCGATCCCTGCCAGCAGCGGGTCGTTGGCCCGCTGGGCCACCGCCATCGACCGGTCGGCGGCCAGCCAGGCCAGCTCACACTCGCCGAGCTTGCGCAGCACCGACGAGGCGATCTGGTAGACCTGCCCGAGCAGGTGGGCCGCCTCGGGGGCCCGCTCACCGCCGTACGCGGCGTCGGCCGCCTGTGCGTCGCGCAGCAGCTTGGGCAGCGCCCGGGTGAGCATCCCGTAGCGGCCGTACTGGTAGGTGAGCCACGCGTGGTTGACGGCCTTGCGCATGTCGTCCAGCGGCGGCGGGCAGGAGGGCGCCGCGTCGAAGTAGGCGCTCATCGAGTCGTAGCGTTCCAGCGCCGCCCGGATCTCCTGCACCTCAATCTGGTCGATGCAGTTCAGCGCGTCGGTGCGCCGCTCCGGGTCCTTGCCCATGAGCAGTTGGACGTCCACCTGGAGGATGTCGGCGATCTCGTACAGGACGGAGAACTTGTCCAGTCGACGGACGCCGCGTTCGACCTTGTCCACCCAGCTCTTGGACTTGCCGAGCCGGTCGGCGAAGACCTGCTGCGACATCTTGCGTCGCCCCCGCCAGTACGCCACTCGCCGTCCTATGGGTAGCTCGTCCATCTGCCCATCCTCCCCTGCCGCCCAGGACCCATTGAGTCGAGGCGATGTCCGCGGGTGCGGCGACTGTCGTTCACTTTCAGGTTTTCGCTGGTCGCACACGATGTACGTCAGCCGTACAGCCAGTCCTCGTACTTTTCGTGCAAGTTGCACGAGCCGTTCGTCAACCTCAACGATCGTGGGTTACGGCAGTGACGGTGCTCGACATGCGACCTGGCGACCGCCGGGCCAGAAGAGGGGAGATGGCACACATGTGGGGAAATGTCGCACCGCGCGTGGCCGAACTGTCGCCGCTGGAACGGGTCCGGCTGCGCCGGGTCGCCATGCGGTACGCCGCACACGGCTGGGAGGTGACCCCGGGTGCCTGCCTGGCCCGCAGTCGCTTCGTCTGCGGCCGGGCCGGCTGTCCCACAGTGGGCTGCCACCCCGCCCTGGAGAACTGGGAGCTGGCCGCCAGCGCCGACCCGGCCCGGGTGGCGACCTGGTGGCGCAGCCGCCCGCACGGGGTGCTGCTGCCCACCGGCCGGGCCTTCGACGTGCTGGAGGTGCCCGCCCACCTCGGCCGGCACGTGCTCGACGCGGTGCAGATCCACCCCGCCGGCACCGGCGTACGCGGGCCGGTGCTGGTCACTCCCACCGGGCGGTGGATGTTCCTGGTCCGCCCCGGCGACCCGCTCCGACCGGAGCTGGAGCACTGCTTCCACGTGGTCCGGCACGGCCCCGGCTCGTGGATCCCCGCGCCGCCGACCCGGCTGCCCGAGGGCGCTGTGCGCTGGGCGGTCGCCCCCGAGCAGGCCCGCTGGCAACTCCCGGATTCGTACCTCGTGCAGAACACGTTGATCGGGGCGCTGCGTGCCACCGGGGTGACGCTCACCCCCGACCTGCTCCCCGGTCACCTGCCCCTGCCCCGACGAGGCATGTGAAACAGGCCGGGTCGACGATTCCATCCGGTGCCCGACAGCGTCGCCGGAGCGCCGGTCCTCGTTGACAGGGGGACGGCGCGAACGCGCGCCACGAACGGGGGAACGATGTCCACGGACGACAGAGCCTCTCATCCCGGCGGCACCGAGCCGCCCCGGCGCAACCACCCACGACACCGCTGGGCCGGCACCCGACCGTCCGGATCGCGCCCCGGCCGCCCACGCCCCACCGGGTCCCGCCCGGCCGGCACCCACCGCCCGGTCCGCTAGGGCCCGCGTCTAGTCGGTCAGCGGGATGGCGGCGGAGTAGTACTGGCGGCCGTCGTCGGTGACGACGGCGTGGGTGTGGTCGTCGTCCAGACGGTCCAGCCAGCCCAGACCGGTGGTCCCCATGGCCAGGGCAGCGGTGGCGTACGCGTCGGCCACCCCCAGGTCGGTGCCGACCACTGTCACCGAGCGCAACCCGCTGGCCGGCGCGCCCCGACGCGGGTCCAGCACGTGCCGGCCCCTCTCGTAGACGCCGGACGTGGCCACGGCCAGGTCGGTCCCGGTGAGCACCAGGCAGGTCGACATCGCGTCCCACGGGTGCCGGATGCCGATCCGCCAGGGCTCCCCCGACGGCGAGAGACCGCGTACGCGCACGTCACCGCCGGCGTTCACGCAGTGGTTCCCGGCACCGGCGGCGAGCAGGCGATCCGAGGCGACCTGGGCCGCCCAGCCCTTGACGAAGCCGGACGGGTCGAGCCGCCCAGTGGCGTACGCGTCGAAGAACCCGTCGGTGGCGCCCCACAGGTCGGCGCAGGCCTCCAGCACGAACCGCAGATCCGCGGACGCCTCGGAGAGCAGCACCTCACCCCGGTCGAAGCGGCACACCTCGCTGTCCGGCTTGTAGGTGCTGAACCGGGCGTCCACCTCACGCATCCAGGCGAAGACCTGGTCCGCCAGCTCGCGGAGGGTCGCCGGTGGCAGGTCGTCGGCGAGATCCAGGGTGATCGCCGTACCCATGATCTGTTCGACCCGGCACAGCCCGGGTCGGGTCAGCGCGGCCGGCACGTCAGAATGCCTGCTCGATGGCGGACCGCAGGGACTGCTTGTAGGCGTTGCTGGTCTCGGTGGCGCCGGAGACGGTGTTGAGGTTGGCGCTCTGCTTCTGCACCACCTCGCCGCCGGTGCCGTCGTAGCGGTTGCTGACGTCGCCGCTGTGGATGTCGGACTCACCCCCGGTGGGCAGCGACAGTGCGACGGCCTCGACGATCCGGTTACCGGAGACCACGATCTGCACCTGCACGTACCCGTAGTTCTCGCTGCCGTCCTTCGCGTCGAAGCCGGCGCCGGTGACCCGGCGGGTGGTCGACTGGGGCGCCTTGGTGGTGGTCCGCGGAGCGCTGGGGGCCTTCGTCGTCTTGGTGGCAGACGGGCGGGCGGTGGTCTTGCCGGGTTTGGGCGACGTCGACGGCCCCGCGCTGGCTGATGACGTCGGCGCTACGCCCGCCGGGTCGGCACCCGGTGCGTCCGGGGCGGCGCTCGGATCGGTGCCTGGCCCGGCGGGGTTGACCGGCTGGGCGGTCGGCAGGTTCTGGGCGACCGGGGTGGCGCTCGTCGAGCCCTTGAACACCACCAGCGCGGTGGTGCTGGCGGCCAGACCGGTGATCGCGAGGAACGCGCGACGCATGGGATGCCTCTCCTACAACTCGAACGTGGCCAGGTGGATCTGCCGTCGGGGCACGCCGGCTCGGCGCAGTGCGCGCACCGACTGTTCCACCAGCCCGGGTGGCCCGCACAGGTAGACGTCGCGCCGGGCCACGTCGGGCACCAGCTGACGCAACCCGTCCGGGCTCATCAACTGACGGGGGCCGGGGTCGTCGCGGGAGCCGATGACGTACCAGACGGAGGTATCGCGCTCCTGGGCCAGCCAGTCCAGCTCACGGCTGAGCAGCACGTCCGCCGGGGTACTCGCGCGGTAGATCAGGGCCGCACCCGGGGGCAACTCCTCCAGCATCGCCCGGATGGGGGTGATACCGCTGCCGCCGGCGATCAGCAGGGCCCGTTCGCGGACCCGGTGCGCGGCGGTGAAGGTGCCCGACGGACCTTCGGCCCAGACCCGGGTGCCCGGCTCCAGGTCGCGCAGGTCGGCGGTGTGGGTGCCGACCACCTTGACGGTGACCCGCAGCCAGCGGCCGTTGGTGGCGGCCGAGACGGAGAACGGGTGCGACTGCCACCAGCAGCCCCGGGTGAGGAACCGCCACCGGAAGTGCTGGCCGCCGAGCATCGCCAGCCGGCCGAGCCGCTCCCCGGTGAGGTAGACGGAAATGGTGTCCGGGCTCTCGGCGACCACGTCGGCGACCCGCAGCTTGTAGCGCAGGTTGAACGCCAGCGGCGCGATCACGCGACCCCAGAGCAGGGCGGCGACCACCAGCAGGTAGAGCGCGATCCAGCCGGTGCGCACCGGGCCGGGCCGGTACAGCTGCGCGCCGTGGGTGAACTGGTGGCCGAAGCCGAGCAGCAGCACCAGATAGCTGGACAGGTGCAGCAGGTGCCACATCTCGTAGGGCAACGCCCGCCGGATCGCCCGGATGCTGCTGAACCCGACCAGCATCATGATGCCGGCGGCGACGAACGCCGAGACCATGTCCTCGTACTCGCCGAGCAACGTGCCGACCTCGGCGAAGACCGACTGCTTACGCAGGTCGGCGTAGCCGACGAGGATCAGCGACACGTGCGCCAGCACGGTGACCAGCAGGGTGGCACCGATGTCCCGGTGCCAGCGGGCCGTCTGCTCGCCGCCGATCCACCGTTCCAGCACCGGCAGTCGGCTCATCATCAGCACCTGCACCAGCAGCAGGTAACCGGCGATCAGACCGGAGATCCGACCCGCCGCCGTGACGGTCGCCGCGGTGGTCTTCAACGAGCCGGCGGACGTGCCCAGCCACCACGGCAGCACGCTGGCGACCAGGCCGACCAGGAGCAGCACGCCCAGCAGCCGCCGGCCGCCGGGTCCGCGCCGGTCCGGGATCTGCGGGGGTACGGGCGCAGCCGACCGGCCGCCGTGCCGGGACGAGGTCCCGGTACGACGGCCGGCGGCGTGGGTGTGCGGGTACGTCACGCGTACAGCTTCATCGGGGCGTACTTCTGGCGGGGGAAGACCTTCTCGACCTCCGCGTTCGTGAGCCCGAACCGGCCCTGAGCCACAGCGCCGTAGACGTTGAACATGTTGTTGTACTCCGGCACGTCACCGGAATCCAGCTTGTCCAGGCCGTTCCAGGTGCCGAGCAGCGAGCCGGCCAGCTTCTTGCCGGAGAGCACTGTGACAACCCCGCCGTGCCCGTGGTCGGTGCCGCCGGTGTTGGAGCCGACCCGACGGCCGAACTCGCTGGACACCATGATCGTCACGTCGGCGGCCTGCGGGCCGAGGTCGGTGAAGAACGCGGCCATGGCACTGGCCAGGTCGTTCAACCGGCGGTGCAGTTGGCCGCCCGCACTGGTGCCCTGGTTCTCGTGGGTGTCGTAGCCACCCATGCCGACGGTGGCGACCCGGACGTTGGCGCCGCCCTTGATCAGCTGGGCGAGCTGCTTGAACGCGTTGCCGACGCCCTCGTACGTGACGCCCTCGACGGGCTGGTACGGCTTGGCGGCGAGCTTCTGGGCGGTGGCCAGCGCGCCCATGCCCTCCTGCACGGCTTCCTCGACCGGGTGGTTGATCCCGGTGAACAGCCCCTTGATGGCCTTCTCGGTGGCGGCCCGGAACCGCTCGTCACCGTTGAGCCGCAACGATCCGATGCTGTTCAGCGAGATCGCGCCGTTGTTGCCGACCAGCGAGCGGGGCAGGGTGCTGCCGATGCCGACGCTGCGGAACGCGGTGCCCTTGCCCAGGTTGTCGACCAGACCGTCCAGCCAACCGCGACCGCCGGTCTCGTTGGGCAGCCCGCCCAGGTTGCAGGCGTCCGCGGCCTGGAAGTGGCTGCGCGACAGCCGCTCGTCCGAGACCGCCGGGATGAAGCCCAACTGGCCGGCGCCGAGCCACTTCTCCAACGGCTTGAACGCGCTGGTCAGCTTGAAGCCGCGGCCCAGGGCCAGCGAATCGTTGCCGAGCAGCAGGTCGGGGCGGGCCTTGGCGAGCACCGGGTCGTTGTCCGGTGCGATCAGGCTCAGCCCGTCCAGCCCGCCGTAGAGGAAGACGTGGATCAGGGTGCCCGTCTTGGTCGCCGCGAACGACGCCGATGTGGTGACGAACTGGGCGGTGGCCAGGGCGGTGGCGGTGGCCGCGGCACCGGCGACGAAGGTACGCCGGGTGACGCCACGACCGTCCTGCTGGGCCTCCTCCAGGTTCTCCAGCGTGCGGTAGCGGTCGAGCTCCGCGGCGTTCTCGGCGGCGACGATGTCCGCCTCCGCGCGCAGCAACGCCTCGGCCGGGTTGTCGGCCAGCCGGCGCACGTCGGGGCATTCGGGGTGCAGGGGGAAAGAGTTGTACACAGTCTTCTCCATCGGGTGCCTCACCGGAGGTGGTGCTGGGGGGAAGCGAGGATCGCCCGCGCGACGGCGGTGATGGCCCCGTTGAACGTGGCGTCGACCTTGGCGGTCGCCGGCACGCCGGCCACGCCGAGGATCAGATTCTTTTCCCGCGTGCTCAGCTTCTGACCCACCAGCCGCTGGGAGAGCGCGTCCACGTACGCCCCGGCGGTGGCCGGCGGCTTGGCGACCAGCTTCTCCGGCGCCGTGTACGTGAAGGTGGTGCGGTAGCCGGCGAGGACCTCGCCCGCCTCGTTCCAGCCGTTGACCATGGTGCCGGCCGACGTCCAGGCGACGTAGACGTCCGGGTAGCCGTCCGGGGTGGGATGACCCATCGGGTAGTGACCCAGCTCGCGCAGCTTGTCGTGGATCTGCCGCAGGCCGCGGGCGTACGGGGTGCGCTTGCTGTCACCGTTGTTGTGCTTCGGCGACGCGTCCGGCGAGACGCCCAGGGTGCGGTACGTGGCGACCAGGTACTCCATCGGCCGGCGCACCTTCTGGCCCACGCCGGCCCAGAACTCGGAGGAGCAGAACATCGCCATCAGCACGGGCTTGATCAGGCCGTTGTTGGTGATGTAGATCTTGGCCAGCCGGTCCACCAGGGACTTCGGCGGGGTGTCCGAGACGAAGCGGGTCGCCAGGCTCTGCGCGACGTACTTCGCGGTCGACGGGTGCAGCGCGATGTACGTGATGTACGCGTCGATCGCCGCGTCGGCCTTCTTCGGGTCCGTCGAGTTGTTCGCGTGGGTGAAGCCGAGGATCTTCACCTTGCCGACGTAGTGCTGCTCGGGCTTGAAGACGTACTTGCCGTCCTTGTCGATGCCGCGGCCGGTCTGGAGCATGGCCGCCTGGCGCACGTCCGGCTCCTTGTAGCCGCCGTCGACGCCCACGGAGTAGAGCTCGAGGTTCTCCCGGGCGAGGTTCTCGTTGATCGCGTCCTTGCGGGAGTCCTTCTGGTTCAGGTAGATCAGCAGCGCGGGGTGCTTGTTCGCGGCGACCAGCATCTCCGGGTAGCTGCCCAGCGCGTGCTTGCGCACCACGTCCTGGTCGAACGAGTTGCGGTACACCTCGCCACCGTCGAAGTCGGCGGCGACGTGCAGGAAGTCGTTCCAGAAGTCGACCATCACCTCGAACAGCTGGCGCTTCGACCAGATCTGCCGGGCGATGGTGGCGTCGATCATCTCCCGTTCCGGCTGGGCGCCCTGCTCGTTGAGCTGGTCCCGCTGGGCGCGCAACTGCTGCACGTTGAGCTTCTGGGTCGGCAGCTCGGCGAGCTTCAGCTCGGCCTTGCTCGGCGCGATCTTCTCCGGGTCCATCTGGGTGCGGATCCAGGCGTCGATGCCCTGGTTCTTGATGTCGGCGATCACCGCGGGCGTCGGCCCGAAGGTGGTCCGCCGGGCCAGGTGCAGGATCGGGTCCTTGGCCAGCACCGTCTTCACTGTCACCTGGGTCGCCGCGGCGGCGGCGGCCGGCCCGGAGAAGCTCCGTCCACCGGCCGGCGCGTTCTTCTTCAGCGCCTCGCCGGCCCGGGAGCCCATGTAGCTTTCGTTCTGCTCGGTGTAGGTACGCACCGTGCTGGGCTGCTGGCCACTGGGCCGCGCCGCGGTGCCGTCGGTCACCGTGCTGCCGGTGGCGTCACCGGCCGCCGCCTCGTCACCGAAGAGGCCGCGGATCTGCGGGGTCATGGCGAGCGCCGCGCCACCGGCGACGACGGCGGCGGTGCCGCCGAGAGCCACCATGGCCTTGCGCCGGCCGACCTTGCGGCCCGGCTCGTCGTCATCGTCCAGGGTGGGCAGTCCGCTGCCGGCGGGCCGCGCCGGGGCCGGGCGTCCGAGCCCTTCCGGGCCGACCCACTGCGGCCCGCGCGGGGCGGGGGCGGGGTGCCCGGCGGGCGGGTAAGCCTCGCCGTACTGCTCGCGCGGGTCGGCCTGCGCCGGGTAGCCGCCCTGGTAGGGGTGGGGCGAGTCGTACCCGTAGGGCGCGGGCGTGTTGGGGTCGCCGTAACCGTCCGCGTTGTGGTGCTGGCGTCCGTCCCAACCGCGGTCGTCCCGCGGTCGACGTGGTGGCACATTCTGGTCGGCCATGTACCAATCCCGATTTCTGATGAGCGCCGGAAGCTGCGACCGGACAGGTGCGGCAGGTGCGGCGACTGTTGCCTGAGGGGGTTGCTACGGCAAGGTAACCAAGGCCCCATGTGCCTTCAAGGTGGGCCGATCACCCCCGTGAGGGCACTTAAGACAGCGCTCAGTACGACGTCGGCGACCAATGTCTGACCGGGCACCGGCGCGGACCTCCCCAGCAGGGCGTACGCGCGGCAGCCGGGCACGGAACGGACCACACGGCAGTACGCGACACTTTCCGCGCCGTTCGCCACCACAGACAAACTTAAGGTTCAGATAAGCCGTACATGAGGTGCCCTCACGTGGAGGAAAAGTAGCAGCGGCGGTCGAGCGTGAGCCGCCACCGCAGCGGGTATGCCGCCGAACCGCTGAACGCGTGAGGGGAAGGCAGCGCCATGCTCAGCAAAGAGGATCAGCGCAGGTTCGACCAGATCACCCGTCAGCTCCGGGAGAGTGACCCGGCCTTCTTCGCCCGGCTGGACCACCGGGTCCGGGCCCGCAGGGGCCGCTATCTGATGTTGTTGACCATCGTGCTGTGGGCGTCGCTGCCGGCGATCGCCGTGTTCGCCGGTCGGATGACCGGTGCGATCTGCGCGGTGGTGCTCGTGGTCAACGCCGCGATCATGTGGCGGTTCCGCCGCCGCTGGACGTGACGGCTCACCGCTCGCCCGGGCCGAACGCCCGGTACGCGCGGCGTAGCCGTTCGAGCAGTCCCGGCCCGCCGATGGCCGGGGCTGGCGCCCCGAGCTGGCGTAGCAGCAGGTCGGGACCGGTCGCCAGTCGCGGCGGCCGATCGGGCAACGGCACCGGCGGCAGCCAGAACCGGTCTGCCGCATCCGGTAGCGGCGTCGTCGACAGCCCGGCGAGCGCGCGGGCCGCGCCGACCGGGGCCGGGACGTCCACTGTCGACTGGTCGGTGTCCGGTTCGGACACCGCGAGGACCGGCTGGGGCTGTGGGACGGCGCCGGTGGCCTGCACCCGACGGGCGCGCAGCTCGGCGAGCAGCTCGGCGCGGGACCGTCCGCGCCAGTGCAGCAGCTCGAACGGGTCCGCGTCGAAGGCCTCGGCCAGCAGGTAGAACGTCGCCGCGAGGTGCTTGCACGGCACCGCGAAGTCGGGGCAGTTGCACCGCTGGGTCAGCTCGTCCACGGCGGCCGGGAAGAGCGGCGCGCCGGCGGCGACGAACAGCTCCTCCAGCTCGTCGGGGAGGTCCCCGGCGAGCAGCCGGGCGCTGAAGAACGCCTGCCCGGCCAACTCCTCCTCGATCCGGGACCAGAGCGCCGCCGGGAACGGCCGCAGCGCGATGGACACCTGGTACGGCTGCGGCCGGGAGCCCTGCACCACCGCGCTGACCAGCCCGGGTGTGATGTCGAGCGAGAGCACCTGACCGGCCCGCGCGTACGAACGGCCGCGGGTCAACCGGGTGCCGAGCGCGAACGACTCCAGCACCTCCAGGAAACGCCGGGACCACCAGGACCGGCCGATCGCGCCCCGGGCGCTGCGCGCCCGCAGACCCCCGTCGACCTTGCGAGGGCGGCCGTAGTCGGCGAACCGGTCGGTGCTCACGCCAGAGCTTCCCTCGCTCACTACTCCACCACCGCCCCGGCCTCCAGGGCGAACAGCTCGCGCAACTGGCCGGTGGACAGCTCGGTGATCCACTGCTCCCCGGTGCCCACCACCCGCTGGGCGAGGGCACGCTTGTCGGCGATCATCGCGGCGACCTTCTCCTCCACAGTGCCGGCGCAGACGAACTTGCGGACCTGCACCCGTCGGCGCTGCCCGATCCGGAACGCCCGGTCGGTGGCCTGGTCCTCCACCGCCGGGTTCCACCACCGGTCCACGTGCACCACGTGGTTGGCGGCGGTCAGGGTGAGCCCGGTGCCACCGGCCTTGAGGGAGAGGACGAACAGCGGTGGACCGTCCGCCGACTGGAAGCGCTGCACCATGGCGTCCCGCTCCGCCTTACCGAGGCCGCCGTGCAGGAACAGCACCTCCCGGCCGAAGCGCGCCGACAGGTGACCGCGCAGCATCGCCCCGAACTCGGCGTACTGCGTGAACAGCAACGCCCGCTCCCCCGCCGCCAGCACCTCCTCCACGATCTCGGTCAGCCGGGAAAGCTTGCCGGAGCGGCCCTCCAGCGCCGAACCGTCGCGGAGCAACTGCGCCGGGTGGTTGCAGACCTGCTTGAGCCGGGTCATGGTGGCCAGCACCAGGCCACGTCGCTCGATGCCGTCGCTGGTCTCGATCCGGGTGAGCATGTCGTCGACCACCACCCGGTACAGGGCGGCCTGCTCGGCGGTGAGGTTGCAGAGAACCTCCATCTCCAGCTTCTCCGGCAGGTCCGAGATGATCGACGAGTCGGTCTTGAGTCGGCGCAACACGAACGGGCCGGTGATCCGGCGCAGCCGCTCGGCGGCCTCGGCGTCGCCGTGCCGCTCGATCGGCTCGGCGAACCGCTTGCGGAACGTCGCCGCCGGCCCGAGCAGCCCCGGGTTGGCGAACTGCATGATCGACCACAGGTCGGCGAGCCGGTTCTCCACCGGCGTACCGGTCACCGCCACCCGCTGCCGGGCCGGCAGCGCGCGGACCGCCTCGGCCTGCCGGGTCGACGCGTTCTTGATGGCCTGCGCCTCGTCCACCACCACCCGGTGCCAGTCGATGCCGGCCAGGTCGACGGCGTCGCGGGCCGCCACCGAGTAGGTGGTGAGAACCAGGTCCGCGCCGTGCGCTGCCGCGGTGAACTCCGCCCCCCGCGCCCGCTCCGCCCCATGGTGTACGTGCACACGCAGCGTCGGCGTGAACCGTGCCGCCTCCCGCTGCCAGTTGCCGACCAGCGACATCGGACAGACCAGCAGGGTCGGGCCGGCCTCCGGCGGGTCCCCGGCGAGCAACGCGAGCAGTTGGACGGTCTTGCCCAGCCCCATGTCGTCGGCGAGCACACCACCCAGCCCGAGCGAGCGCAGGAAGGCCAGCCACGCCAACCCACGCTGCTGGTACGGCCGCAGCGTTCCCACGAAGCTCGGCGGCGGATCCAACGGGGTGAGCCGGCGCTCGACCGCACCGGCGAGCAGGTCGCCGAGCGCCCCGTCGGCGCTCACCTCCAGCACCGGTAGCGCCCCGGTGGCCTCGCCGTCGGCCAGCCCGAGGCGGAGCAGGTCGGCGACGGTCAACTCACCCGCGGAACGGAGCAGGCGCAGACCGGCGGCGAGCCGCCCCGGGTCCAGCTCCACCCACCGGCCGCGCAGCCGCACCAGCGGGGTCTTCAACTCGGCCAGCGTCGCCAACTCGTCGGCGGACAGCGGATGGTCACCGAGGGCGACCTCCCAGCGGTAGTCGACCAGGGCGTCCAGACCGACGCCGGCTTCGGTGCCACCCACAGTGCCGGGCGCGGTGCGACTGCGGGCACGCAACCGGGCGCCGAGCCGCGCCGACGGGCGCTGCCACCAGGACGGCAGCAGCACCCCGAAACCGGCCGCGTGCAGCACCGGAGCGCCCTCGCTGAGGAACCGGTGCGCCCCCTCGACGTCGAGGTCCATCGCCTCCGGGGCGGCGGTCCGCAGCGCGGCGTCCAGATCCGGCCAGAGCCGGCTGGCCCGGCCCAGCTCGGCGAGCAGCGTCTCCTGCGGGCTGGTCGTCCGGCCGGCCAGGCCGCCGAGCGTCTGCGGTGCCCGCCAGACCTGCCCGGCGTCGACGTGCAGGCCGGGTTCGTCGGCGGCCTGCAACCCGAACTCCAACCGCCAGCGCCCGCCGCCGGTCGGCTCGACCGACGCCGGGACGACGTCGGTCGGCGCCGGGCGGGTGGCCAGGATCGGTTCGGTGACCTCGTCGGGGGCCGGTTCCACCAGCCGGAAACTGGCTCGCACCGGGCCGCCCGCGGCGTCGCGCTGCCAGTTGTCCAGCTCGTCGCGCAGGGTGGCCAACGCGGTCGGGTCGACGGTGAAGTCGCGCCGGGGGCCGGCGAGCGCGGCCAACCACGCCGGTGCCGGGCCACCCGGCCGCAGCCCACGCGCCAGGGTGGTGGTCGCCAGAGCGGCCCGCGCGGCGGCGTCGGTCAGCGCGTCCAGCGCATCCGCGACCACGTCGGCAGCGGTCAGCTCACCATCACCCGGGCCGGTGGTCCCGGTGGTGGTGACGGCTCGGGCGGCTGGTGGCAGGGCCAGCGCCAGCGAACGGGCCCATGCGGCGTCGGTGCCGGTCAGCAGGGGACGCCAGACCGCCAGCGCCGGCACCTGCGCCCCGGCTTCCAACGGCGTTTCGGCGGCCGACCGCGTTTCGGCGGCTGACGGTGTGCTCGGCTTCGTCGTGCGGACGCCGGGGAGGACACGGCCACGGGTCACCAGGTCGGCGGCGAAGTCGGCCAGCTCGGCGAGGTGACGCAGGGTGGCCCCGGACACCGCCGGGAGTTCGTCCAGGGCGCGCAGGAGCGGCAGCGCGTCGTCCGGGGCGTACACCAGCACGGGGACCCGCCACCCGGCCAGGGTGAGCCGGCCGCGGGTCGGGGGTGCGACGGCGGTCCGGATCAGCTCGGGTGAGTCCGTCGGCGCGCCGGCCCGGGTGGGCAGGGTGAGCAGCGCGGTGTCCGGGCGGGCGGGCTCGGCGGCGTCGGCGAGGACGGCGACCAGGTCGGTGTGCCCGGCGGCAAAGGGGTGCGGGCGTTCCCGGGGTGACCGACCGGAACGGGTCGGTGCGGAAGGCACGGCGCTGTCCTCGGCCCAGACGGCGAGACCGCCGGTTGGGCTGTCGCCGGGCAGCCACAGCCCGTGGATGACCAGCACCTGCTCCCCCTCGTCGCCGCCCGCGCCCAGGATAGGCGGCCCCCTGCGGGTCCGGCGCATCCCACCCAGGGCTCACCGCGTCGCCGTCAAAGGCCGCCCGGGGTGATCGAAGATCAGATCGCGCCGGACTCGCCGTCGGTCAGCTCGCGCAGGATGTCGGCGTGACCCGCGTGCCGGGCCGTCTCCTCGATCATGTGCACCAGCACCCAGCGCAGCCGAGGAACGAGTCCAGGACGGCGCGTTCGTCGGCGGTGCGGGCGAGCACCGGACCGAGCGTCGGATCGATCGTCTGCTCCATCCACCGACCCTAGTGACGAAGCGGGCCTCCCCGCTGCCCCGCTATCCGCTGCGGGCGGGCGGCACTACGGGCAGGATGGGCGCATGGCTTCATCCGTGCAGATCCTTCTCGTCGGCGGCACGGCGGACGGGCAGACCATCACCGTCGAACTGGACAGCAACGGCCGTCCGCCGCTGACCCACCACCACATCGGCTCGGGTGGGCTGGCCGACGCGCAGATCTACGAGTTGGAGACAGCCCGGGAAGAGGCCCGCGAGTGGCGCTACCGGTGGACCGGCCCGGCGGTGTGACAGCCCAGGTCAGACCCGGGTGAGGGCCTGACTGCGCAGGCTCTCCAACACGCCACGGGTGACCTCCGAGGTGCCCCGCGCCTGCTCGCACACCTCCGCCACCCGGCGGGCGGTGGCCTCGGCACGTTGCTCCCGCTCGTCCCACAATCGGTCGACCTCGGCCAGCAGCGGCCCCTCGACCTCCCGCTCGACACCGCGCAGGGCCGGCACGCCGAGTCGCTGGGCCAGGTCGAAGACCTTGCCGGCGTACGGCAGGGGCAGGAACGGTGTGCCGACCATCGCCGCGAAGATCAGGAAGTGCAGGCGCATGCCGACGGCCAGGTCGAAGTGGCGCATCAGCCCGAGCACCTGCTGCGGCGAATAGGTGCCGTGCAGGATCCGGCCCCGCTCGGCGGCGACCATGTGGGACAGGACGCCGTGGGCGTGCCGGATGTCGTCGCGTTCCATCGGCACGAACAGCACGTACGCGTCGATCCGGTGCACCAGGAAGTCACCGATCTGGGCCAGCAGCCGGTGGTAGCCGTCCACGTCCAGCCGTTCGGCGGCCCGCCCCGGCTCCCGCACGCTGATCCCGACCAGGCGCTTGCCGACCGGCACACCCTCCTCGGCCAGCAGGTGCGCCGGGAACTCCTCCGGTTGCAACAGGAAGGCCGGGTCCGCGGTGACCGTGATCGGGTTGAGCAGGCCAGCCTCCTCCAGCACCATCCGGGACTCCTGGTCACGAACGGTCACCTGAGTCGCGCCGGAGAGCGTCTCCCGGACCATGCCGGTGTCCACCCCGTCGCTGAGCGGCCCGACCCCCACCGCGTACGTGATCAGCGGCAGGCCCCGCTCCTGGGCGACCCGGACCACCCGCAGGTAACGGCGAGCCTCCCGGTCGTAGAGGATGCCACCGCCGCCCAGGATGAGCAGGTCGAGCTGGGCCAGGACCAGGGCGGAGTCGGTGCGGCTGACGCCCTCCCAGGGCACCGCCTCGACGTCCGGATGGGCGGCCCGGGTGTGCTCCGGGTTACGGGAGAAAACGATGATCCGGGCATTCGGTTCCTGCGTACGCAGATCGGTGAGCAGGCCGGTGAGGATCGCCTCATCGCCGAGGTTTCGCCCACCGTACGAGCCCAGCACACCGATGGTCAGTCCGGCACCGTGCGTCATCCGTCGCTCCTCCCCAGGTGCGGTCCGCGCCGGTTTCCCGCTGGGCAGGTGAACAGTCCTGCTCAGGGGACCGTCCTGGGCCTCGCTTCCGACCTCAGCCCGCCGGGTCGATCCGCTTCGCCATCTGCTGTGAGGTGACCTCGAAGCCCAGACTGCGGTAGAGCCCGATCGCCACGGTGTTCGTCCCGAACACGTTCAGACCCAGCTCGGGCACCTTGAGCTGGGCGAGTTCGACCTCGATGAGCTGGATCATCCGGCGTGCGTACCCGTGTCCCCGGTGCTCCTCGTGCACCTCGATGTTGTGGATCCACGCCTGGTCCGGGGCGGCGGCCGTCGGCAGTGTCACCCAGATCCAACCGACCTCGGTGTCACCGACCCGGCCCATCCGCAGCAGGGCCCCCTCGGTGGCCGCGCCCGCCGGCAGCGACTCCCGGATCTGACTGCTCGACCGATCAAGGGCCGCCTCCGGGGTCATCCCCCGGTGCGCCACCAGGTCATCGGCGTACCCCTGCTCCAGCGACACCAGCAGCCGGGCCAGCTCCTGCGCAGTCATCGGCGTCAACGTCAATTCCACAGTCGCTCCGCTTCGTCGTTGCCAGCGGGTAGTGCAGCAGAACCCGCCCGGACACGCCACCGGGTTGCCCACGGCGGGACGGCCAGGCGTGCGCGACCCGGCCATGATGACGAGCTCACGTCAGCGACGGCCACCTCGACAATCCGGAAGGGGTGGCCACCGGAGGGGAAATGGGTTGTCCGGCGGCGTGGACGGGGCGCACGGTGAGTAGGTGACGCAGCAGACCACCAACCGGATCGGCTGGACGGACCTGCCCGAGCGGGTCCGGACGTCGGTGCAGGAGATCATCGGCGATCGGGTGGTCGAGGCGGTGTCCCAACCGGGCGGCTACTCGCCGGGCACCGCGGACCGGGTCCGCACCGCGACCGGTCGGCGGGCGTTCGTCAAGGCGATCATCCCGGTGCAGAACCCGGACAGCCCCGGGATGCACCGGGCGGAGGCCCGTACGGCCGCCGCCCTGCCGGCCTCGGCACCGACGCCCCGGCTGTTGGGCTGCCACGACGACGGCGAGTGGGTGGCGCTGGTCTTCTCCGACGTGGACGGTCGACACCCGGCCACCCCGTGGCGGGCCGACGAGCTGACCCGCGTCCTGAAGGCCCTGGAGGTGATGGCCGCCGTGCTCACCCCGAGCCCGGTGACGCACGTGCCGACCGCCGCCGACCGGCTGGCCGGGGACTTCGCCGGGTGGCACCGGATCGCCGCCGACCCACCGGCTGTGCTGGACCCGTGGGCCCGGGAGCACCTGGACCAGCTGCGCGCCGCCGCCGACCACGGCATCGCCGCGCTGACCGGTGACACGCTCTGCCACGTGGACGTACGGGCCGACAACCTGCTGCTCGACGCGACCGGCACGGTCACCGTCGTCGACTGGCCGTGGGCCTGCCGGGGGCCTGCCTGGCTGGACACCGCGCTGCTGCTGGTCAACGTCCGGCTGCACGGCGGGCACGACACCGAGTCCCTGCTGCGCCGGCTGCCCATCACCGCCGAGGTCGACCCGATGACGCTCACCGGCGTATACGCCGGGTTGGCCGGGTTCTTCGCCGACGGCGCTCGTCGTCCGCCACCGCAGGGCATCCCCACCGTCCGCGCGTTTCAGCAGGCCCAGGCCGACGCCCTGCTCCCGTGGCTGGCCACCCGCCTCCGGTGACCCGGCGGGCGGGTCAGGGCGCCGTCGGCGTCGACTGCAGGTGGCGTGCCAGTTGCGCCAGGTCGGCAAGGCGCAGATCGCCGTCGAGGCCCTTCAGCGCGGCGGTCATCGCACCGGCCGCCCGCCCGGCCCGCAGCCCCACCTCGGCGTCCTCGACCACCAGGCACCGCGCCACGGGCACGCCCAGCAGAGCGGCGGCCCGCAGATAGCCCTCCGGGTCCGGCTTGCCCACCCGCACGTCCTCCACGGTGACCAGCACCGGCGCGACGATGCCGGCAGCACCGAGCCGAGCCTCGGCCAGTCGCGCGTCCGCGCTGGTCACCACCGCCCAGGGCAACCCCAAACGGGCCAGCGCGCTCAGCAGGTCGTGCGCCCCGACGGTGGCCGTCACGTCGGACAGGTCGTCGTACTGCAACGCGAGCTGCCGGGCCGCAGCCGCGGCGACCGCGCTGTCGTCGAGCGCGGGCAGCAGCCGGCGGATGGTCCGGTCGGCGGGGCTGCCGTGCGCGATCGCCAGCGCCGCAGCGGGGTCGACGGTGTATTCGACGGCCCACCGCTCCCAGGCCCGCTCGACGGCGGCGTCGGAGTCGACCAAAGTGCCATCCATGTCGAACAGCACCGCGCCAATGCCTGCCAGTGTCACGCCCACGCTCCCCCTGATGCTCGTCAGACGACATTAGCCGCCCGCTCCCCCGCCCCAAGATCCGCGCAACTTCGGGGATCCTGCTGCCTCACCGACTGCTGAGGCAGCAACAACACTGAAGTTGCGCGAATCTTGGCGGGTGGTGTCCTCAGCTCGGCAGGGGGCCTCAACCATCCGCCGCACGGGAGGCGTTCTTCTCACCGAGGGGGTGGACATGACCGAGACGTTCCACGAGTTCGTGGTGCAGCGTTCGCCGGCCCTGTCCCGGACCGCCTACCTCCTCACCGGTGACCATCAACTCGCCGAAGACCTCGTGCAGACCGCCCTGGCGCGCACCTACCGCCACTGGCGACGCATCCGCGACGGCGATCCCGAGGCATACGTCCGCCGGGTGATGTACCACCAACAGGTCTCCTGGTGGCGACGCCGACGCGTCGCCGAACGCCTCGAAGCCGAACCCACCGAACGGGCCGGCGGCGACCACACCGACACCACCGCCCTACGACTGACCCTCACCGCCGCGCTGCGCCACCTCACCCCCCGCCAACGGGCCGTCATCGTGCTGCGCTACTACGAGGACCGCACCGAAGCGCAGGTCGCCGACCTGCTCGGCTGCTCTCTCGGCACCGTCAAACGCCACGCCCACGACGCACTGCGCCGACTCCGAGCGGTCGCTCCCCACCTGCTGGACGCCGCCGCGGAGAGGAGCACCCGATGACCGCCCGGCTCCGCGACGCACTGCGTGTCACCGCCGAGGACGTGCCCACCTACCCGGTGTACGAGCGCGCTCTCGCCACCGCCCGCCGCGACCGTCTGCGCCGCGTGGGCGTCGGCGCCGCAGCGTTGTTGCTGCTCGCGTTGGCCGGCGTCGTGGTGCCGCTGACGCGTACCCCCGGCCTCGACCCGGCCGCCGCCGCGAACGCCGCGCTGCCCGACCACATCGCCCTGCCGCCGATCGGCACGCTGCATGTCACCGACCGTCCCCGGCTCGGTCCGGCGTCGGTCATCTTCGACGGGCCGGCGCCGCGTCTGCACGGTTGGAACGACGTGAACGTGGTCGGCGTGGTCGACGCGGACTCCGACCGCTACCGGATCATGCGGATGGGCGGGGAGTCACTGGCGGGCGTGTCGGTCCACCTCTCCCCCGACGGCCGGTACGTGGCCCGGCCGGACGGGGTCCAGGACGATCCGGGCGTCGAGGTCATCGACCTGATCACCGGCCGGACCCAGCGACTCACGTCGCCCGTCGACCGCAGTGTCTGGAGCACACCTGTCGGCTGGTCCGCTGACGGCGGGTCGCTGGTGGTCAGTGACGACGTGCCGGTCGCGTTCGAAGGGGCCACGTACACCACCGTGCTGAGTGCGGTGACCCTCGGCGGGGAGCGTTGGACCAGGCTGGCCGCCGGCGCCCAGGAGGCCCGCTTCGGCTCGACTGTCGCCGCCGCCCCGGGTCGGCTCGCCTACCAGTACGGCCGCACCGTCGCGGTGACCGATCTGGCTGGCCGCGAGCTCTCCTCGTTCGCCCTGCCCGACGAGACATGGCTGGCCGGCAAGGGCGCATGGCGTCCGGACGGCACGAACCTGACGCTGGCTGTCCGCCGGGCGGACAGCGAGTGGACCCTGCGCCAGGTCGACCCCGCCAGCGGCCAGGACGTCGGTCCACTACGCCTGCCCGCTGTGTCCGGGGTCGTCGCCATCCGGCTGCTCGGCTGGGCGCCGGACGGGTCGGCGCTGGTGGCGGCCTATCAGCCGGACCCCCTCGCCCCCGACCTGCCGCTCGAGGAGCAGACGGCCCCGCCCACGAGCGACCAGCGCGTGCGCACCGTACGGGTGCTGGCGCTCACGCCCGGAGCCACCGCACCGCGAACCGTGTTGACCGCGCCGGACCAGGTCATTGCCGTCGACGTCGCCGACCAGGTGATCCGCAGCGGACGCGTCCGCGACGCGCAGCCGCCGGGCGGAGTGGGTGGTCGGTTCTGGCTCTGGACGGGTCTCGTCACCATGCTGATCACGGTCGGAGTTTTATACGTGAGCCGCCAACGGATCGCGCTGTGGCGCGACGATCGACGCATCAGGCGAGCGCGCCGGGCTGGTGGGTGAAGAACGGCAGCAGCACGCGGCGTCACCCGTCCCGATCCAGCACCGGGCGAACGGCATCGACGAACGAGATCCGGCGATTCGTGCGTGCCTCGATCGCGACCAGCCAGCGCTCCCGATGGCGCTCACGCAAAGGCGCCGTCGCGCCGCCCGGCTCCTCGCCCAACCGACGCTGGTCGGCGTGCTCCGCATCGATGCTGGTCAGGGCAGCGAACGGCCAACGTGGACAGTGAGGTGATCAGCGCGACGGCGACGGTGTCCTGCACCCGCCCATCATGGCGGCGCGCGCAGTGGGCGTCGTCACCCGGGCGCGGGTCGACTCCGGGTCAGCACGCGGTCGATGGTTGGCAGTCGGGCAGTTCGACACGCCGAGCGCCGCGCTGCTGAGCTGCCAGGGATCACTCGCGGGCACGTACTGCTGCCGTTTTCATGATGAGGGGTGGGCGCGGCAGGTTTCGAACCTGCGACCCCCCGCTTGTAAGGCGGGTGCTCTCCCACTGAGCTACGCGCCCGGATCGCCCGTGCGGCGGGCCGGTGGTGGGCAAGCTTACCTTGCCCGCCACCGGTCCGGGCGCACGGCGTACCCCGGTCAGACGGTCGCTGCGGCGATGGCCTTGCGCCAGCCCTGCTGGTCGCGGGCCTCGCCCGGGCCGTTCATCTCGGCGAAGCGAACCACGCCGGCCTTGTCGATGACGAAGGTGCCCCGGTTGGCGAACCCGGCGACGTCGTTGAAGACCCCGTATGCCTGGGCGACACCGCCGTGCGGCCAGAAGTCGGCCAGCATGGGGAACTGGTAGCCCTCGCGGTCAGCCCAGATTTTGTGGCTGTAGGCCGAGTCGACGCTGACGGTCAGCACCTGGACGTCGTCGTTCACGTACTCGTCGAGGTTGTCCCGTATGTCGGACAGCTCACCCTGGCAGGTGCCGGTGAAGGCGAGCGGGTAGAAGACCAGCAGGACGACGCGCCTGCCCCGGAAGCCCGAGAGCCGGACCTCCTGGTTGTTCTGGTCCTTCAGCACGAAGTCCGGTGCCTCGGCACCAACCTCGATGGGCATGCGAACTCTCCTCGGGTCGGGTCACGAAAACGGCACCGGCTTGCCACCCGGCGGTGCGGACCGCCGGGTGCGCGAAGCGGCACGGGCTACTTCTTGGCCTTTGCCCCTCGGCGCAGCACCAGACGTGCGCCGCTCCAGTCCCGGCCGGCGTTGACGGTCGAGGTCTGCTGAAGGCCAGCGGTGGGTGCGGACTCCGCGACCTCACTCGGCTCGACGTGCCCGTCACGCCCCGCCTTCGGGGTGAGGAGCCACACGACCCCGTTGTCGGCCAGCGGGCCGAGGGCATCGACGAGAAGCTCGAAAAGGTCACCGTCGCCGTCGCGGTACCAAACCAGCACGGCGTCGACCACCTCGTCGGTGTCCTCGTCGACCAGATCTCCACAGCGGTCGGTCAGGGCGTCTCGGAGATCCTGGTCGACGTCGTCGTCGTACCCCATCTCCATGACGACCATCCCCGGTTCGATTCCGAACCGGTCCGCCAGGCTGCGTACCCCGTCGGCGGCCTGACCAGCGGTCGCGCTCACTGTCGCGTGCCTCCTCATCTCGTCCCTGCTCGCGGCGTCGGTGCGACGCCGTCAGGCAAAGTCCACACAGTTGTGCGTCCGCGCGCAAGTGGCGCACCGGGTGGAACGGAATTTACCGTGCCAGCAGCGTACGGGCACCGTCGGTAATGGCTTCCGCGGAGACCAGTACGTGACGTGCTGCCGGACCTAATGGTACAAACGAGTCAACTGCCGCTACTCGTCGCGCGGCACCGACATATCCGGCGTCGACCAGCGCGGCGATCACTCCCTCGCCGACCCCGCCGGAGCGGCGTGTCTCGTCCACCACCAGCACCCGACCGGTCGCCGAGGACTCCCGGATGATGTCGGCCACCGGCAGGGGGGCCAACCAGCGCAGGTCCACCACCCGGGTGCCGACCCCCTCCTCGGCGAGGACGGCCGCTGCCCGCAGCGACATCCGCACCCCGTTACCGAAGGTGATGATGGTCAGGTCGTCCGCCGAACCGACCCGGTAGACCCGGGCCCGCCCGATCGGCACGTGCCCGGCCACCCACGCCCCCGGCTCCGGGTATCCGGCCAGCCACTCGCCGTCGCCATCGGCGTAGAGATCGCGGGTGTGGTAGAGCGCGATCGGCTCCAGGAACACGCAGACACTGCCGTCCACCGCCGCGCTGGCCAGGCAGGTCCGCAGCATGGGCGCGGCGTCGTCCGGCCGCGCCGGCACCGCGACCACCAGACCAGGCACATCCCGGAGTACGGCCACCGAGTTGTCGTTGTGGAAGTGCCCGCCGAACCCCTCCTGGTACGCCAGCCCGGCCACCCGCACCACCATCGGGTTGCGGAACGCCCCCTGGGAGAAGAACCGCATGGTGGCTGCCTCACCGCGCAGCTGGTCTTCGGCGTTGTGCAGGTACGCCAGGTACTGGATCTCCGGCACCGGCAGCATCCCGGCCAGCCCCGCGCCGAGGCCCAACCCCAGCACCGACGTCTCGTCCAACAGGGTGTCGAAGACCCGGGCCGCCCCGAAACGGTCGCGCAGCCCCTTCGTCACCCCGTACACGCCGCCCTTGGCAGCCACGTCCTCACCGAAGATCGCCATCTGCGGGTGGTCGAGCATCCCGTCGGCGAGCGCCGCGTTGATGCTCTGCGCCAGGGTCATCGGCCCGCTCAGCTCCGGCGGCTTGCCACCGAACGCCTCCGCCCGGGCACCCGCGCCCGGGCCGCTGGCCCGCGCCGCGGCGTCGGCCACCGCCCGCGCCACCCGCACTGGGCGGCGGGGCGCCAACGCCGACACCACGTCGGCCGCGGAGGCAAGCTTCGGCTCGCCCAGCACCTCCTCGGCCAGCCGGCGTACCTGCCAGCCGGTCTCGTCGTACCGGGCCAGCAGCTCCTCGCCGGTCGCCACACCGGCGTCGACGAGCAGCCGCGCGGTGGCGGCCACCGGGTCCCGGTCCAGGTCCTCGGCCAGCTCGGCCGGGCTGCGGTACGCCGACTCGGCGTCCGCCCCGGCGTGCCCCATCAGCCGTACGGTGCGCAGGTGCAGCACGGCCGGCCGCCGGGTACGGCGCACCCAGGCCGCGGCCTCCGCCGCCACCGCGTACGTCTGCACCGGGTCGGCCCCGTCCGCGCTGAAGTAGCGGATGCCCGGCTTGGCCCGCAGGGTCGCCTCGACCCAGCCCTCCGGTGAACGGACGCTGATGCCCAGCCCGTTGTCCTCGCAGACGAAGAGCACCGGGATGCGCAGCTTGCCGTGGTCGTACCACCCGGCGGTGTTGAAGGCGGCGGTGGCGCTGGCGTGGTTGACCGAGGCGTCGCCGAACGAGCAGACCACGATCGCGTCCGGTGGCCAGGGCGCGTGCGCGGCGCCCGCGCCGCTGCCGACCCGTGCCCCCGCCCCGGTACGCCGCCCGGCGCTGTCCAGCCGGCGCAGCCGTTCCACGGCCAGTCCCATGCCGACCGCGCGCGGCAGGTGCGAGGCGATGGTGGAGGTGGTCGGCACGATGGCCAGGTCGGCTCGGCCGAACACCTTGTGCCGACCGCCGGCGATCGGCTCCTGGCTGGAGGCGACCATGCCGCGCAGCACGTCCCGGGCCGCGTCCGCGTACGTCGCGAACCCGCCGGTGGGCGGCTCGGTCCCGGACGGCTCGGACGGCTCGGACTGGTCGGCTGCCTTGGGCTCGGCGGCGGGCCCCGGGTCCACGACGGGCTGCGGATCCACGGCGGGTTGCGTGCCGGTGCCTGGTTGCGTGCCGGCGGGTCGTTGCGTGTCGGCGGCCGGCTGTGCCTGGTCCGCCGGCGTCGCCTCGGCGGCGGCCTGCGCGGCGCGCTGGCAGTAGAACGCGCCGGAGCGGTAGTGCAGCAGCGCCGGGTCGGTGGGACGTAGCGCGGCGGCGACCGCGGCGTTGGCCTCGTGCCCGGCCGAGCCGATCGTGTAGAAGCCCTCCCCGAAGCTGCGCAGCCAGCGGCCGGCCAGGTCGAGCTGCCGGCTGGTCACCTGTGCGTCGAACAGGTCCAGCACCTGCGCGCCGGTCAGTGGGGCGTCGTCGGTGACCGGGTCAGCGGGATCACGCCGTTGCTGCGCGGCGGGCAGCGCCGCCAGCGTCTCCCGGAATCGGTCGTCGAGGTCTTGCGGGGTGGTCACGTCGGACAGCATTACCGACGGGAGGCCGCCTCGCCCAGTGGGACACGGCTGGGGCGGGTCGGCTCACTCCGGCCCGCAGGGCTCCGGGCAGCCACCGTCGGACACCTTCCACACCAGGTCACGAAGGGTGCTCAGCTCCTGGTCGGTCAGCCCCGACAGGAGTCGGGAGTCAGACATCACCTCGGTCACCCGGTCCCGTTCGACGCGCCCCTTCTCGGTCACCACCAACGTCTTCTGCCGCCGGTCCGCCGGGTCGGTGCGGCGCTCGACCAACCCGGCCTGCTCCAGCTTGTCGACCAGCACCGTCACGTTCGACCGGTCGCAGCCCAGTTGGCCGGCGAGGTCACGGGCGGGCAGCGGGTGGTCCGGGTCCAGTTCACGCAACGCCCGGGCCGCGGCCGGGGTGAGTCCCAACTCGGCGAACGCGGAGCCCTGCCGGTGCCGCAGGGCGTCACTCACGTGGGCCATCCGGCGTAGCACATCGGCGGCGAGACCGGCCCGATCCACCGGCCCACCTGCTGCGGAACCCACCTCCTGCGTCACGGCCACATCGTACGCACGGGGCCGGTCACCGAGGCCGCCGACCGAAGCCTCTAGATCCGCGCACCATCGCGCGTTGAGGCAGCACTTTCAGGGAAGTTGCGCGGATCTTGAGGGCGTGACGGCGGCGCGAGGCGCGGTCAGCCGGGGAGGAAGGAGAAGCGGACCTGGCGGGTGGGGTTGTCACCGTTGGTGTCGACCAGGCAGACGGACTGCCAGGTGCCGAGGGCCAGCCGGCCGCCGAGCACCGGCAGTGTGGCGTACGGCGGAATGAACGCCGGCAGCACGTGGTCCCGGCCGTGGCCGGGCGAGCCGTGCCGGTGCCGCCAGCGGTCGTCGGTGGGCAGCAGCGCGTCGATGGCGGTCAGCAGGTCGTCGTCGGAGCCGGAGCCCGTCTCGATGATCGCGAGGCCGGCGGTGGCGTGTGGCACGAAGACGTGCAGCAGGCCGTCACCCTCACTGGAGACGAACTGCTGGGCCTCTGCGGTGATGTCGTGGACGCTCGGGCGGGACCCGGTCCGGACGGTGATGACGTCGCTGCGCATACGTCGCATTCTGCCCGAGCGGGTCAGGACCCGCCGCCACCACCACCGGAGTCCCCACCACCCCCACCGCCGGAGTCGCCACCGCCGCCGGACCAGTCCCAGCCGCCCGGGTCGCTCCCGTAGTAGGTCGCCGGGATACCTGTGTCCGCGTGCCTGCGGCGCTGGCCGGGCACGGGCCGCGCCCTCCGGTCAGCAGGTGCCCGCAGGCCGCCGCGCAACCGGGCCGCGCCGAAGACGGCTGCGGCCAGGCCGAGGGCGATGATCGGGAGCACGGCGGGATCACCCGACAGGAGCACCCAGGTCGCTGGGATCGCCACGAGCACCCCGACCGCCAGGAGTGCACCGCCGACAACTACTCGTCGCCCGTTCATGTCACCACGGTAGAAAACTGGAACAAGGGCCGAAAGCTCGTCGTCGCGCTAAGTTACCGACGGGTACCTGTGTTGAGCGTCGCGTCAGGGGCCCCTAGACGTGACGACAGGTGCCACCAGGGGGCAGGATGGCGCTAGAGACCTATCCCACACACAACCGAGGGAACGCCTGTGGCTACGGAACGCAAGCGCCCGGTGATCAGCGACGGCCTACCGAGCCAGCTTCCGGACATCGACCCTGACGAGACAAGCGAATGGGTCGAGTCGCTTGACGGTGTCATCGACGAACGCGGCGCCAAACGCGCCCGCTACGTCATGCTGCGCCTGCTGGAGCGGGCCCGTGAGCGCCAGGTCGGGGTTCCGCCCCTGACCACCACCGACTACATCAACACCATCCCGTCGGAACGCGAACCGTGGTTCCCGGGTGACGAGCACGTCGAGCGGCGGATCCGGGCGTACGTCCGGTGGAACGCCGCGATGCTGGTGCACCGGGCGCAGCGCCCGGAGATCGGCGTCGGCGGGCACATCTCGACCTTCGCCAGCTCGGCTTCGCTCTACGAGGTGGGCTTCAACCACTTCTTCCGGGGCAAGAACCACCCGGGCGGCGGCGACCACATCTTCTACCAGGGCCACGCCTCCCCCGGCATGTACGCGCGGGCGTTCCTGGAAGGGCGGCTCAGCGAGCACCAGCTCGACGGGTTCCGCCAGGAGTTGTCGCACCCCGGCGGCGGGCTGCCGTCGTACCCGCACCCGCGGCTGATGCCGGACTTCTGGGAGTTCCCCACCGTCTCGATGGGTCTCGGCGGTCTGAACGCGATCTACCAGGCCCGGTTCAACCGGTACCTGCAGCACCGCGGCATCAAGGACACCTCGCAGCAGCACGTGTGGGCGTTCCTGGGCGACGGTGAGATGGACGAGCCGGAGACGCTGGGCGCCATCGGCGTGGCCGCCCGCGAGGAGCTGGACAACCTCACCTTCGTGATCAACTGCAACCTCCAGCGGCTGGACGGCCCGGTCCGGGGCAACGGCAAGGTCATGCAGGAGCTGGAATCGTTCTTCCGGGGTGCCGGCTGGAACGTGATCAAGGTCGTCTGGGGCCGCGAGTGGGACCCGCTGCTCGCAGCGGACACCGACGGCGCGCTGGTCAACCTCATGAACACCACGACCGACGGCGACTACCAGACCTACAAGGCGGAGTCGGGCGCGTACGTGCGGGAGCACTTCTTCGGGCGCGACGCGCGGACCCGCAAGATGGTCGACCCGCTCAGCGACGACGAGATCTGGAACCTCAAGCGGGGTGGGCACGACTACCGCAAGCTCTACGCGGCCTACAAGGCAGCCACCGAGCACACCGGTCAGCCCACCGTCATCCTGGCCAAGACGATCAAGGGTTGGACGCTCGGCTCGCACTTCGAGGGCCGCAACGCGACCCACCAGATGAAGAAGCTGACGCTGGAGGACCTGAAGACCTTCCGCGACCGGCTCTACCTGGACATCCCGGACAAGGCGCTGGAGGACAACCCCTACCTGCCGCCGTACTACAACCCGGGTGAGAAGTCCGAGGAGATCCAGTACCTCAAGGAGCGTCGCGAGCAGCTCGGCGGCTACCTGCCGTCCCGGCGGACCAGCACCAAGCGGCTGACCATCCCCGGTCCGGAGCGGTTCGCCGACGTCAAGCGCGGCTCGGGCAAGCAGAAGGTGGCCACCACGATGGCCTTCGTCCGCCTGCTCAAGGACATCATGAAGGACAAGGAGTTCGGCAAGCGCTGGGTGCCGATCATCCCGGACGAGGCCCGCACCTTCGGTCTCGACTCGATCTTCCCCACCGCGAAGATCTACTCGCCGCACGGTCAGCGCTACACCTCGGTCGACCGGGAGCTGTTCCTGTCGTACAAGGAGTCGACGACCGGGCAGATCCTGCACGAGGGGATCAACGAGGCCGGCTCGGTGGCCTCGTTCACCGCGGCCGGTTCGGCGTACGCCACGCACGACGAGCCGATGATCCCGATGTACATCTTCTACTCGATGTTCGGGTTCCAGCGGACCGCCGACGGGCTGTGGGCGGCGGCCGACCAGATGGCCCGGGGCTTCCTGCTCGGCGCCACCGCCGGTCGCACCACGCTCAACGGTGAGGGCCTCCAGCACGAGGACGGCCACTCGATGCTGATCGCCGCCACCAACCCGGCGGTGGTCGCGTACGACCCGGCGTTCTCGTTCGAGATCGCGCACATCATGGAGCACGGCCTGCACCGGATGTACGGGGACGCGCAGGAGAACGTCTTCTACTACCTGACGGTCTACAACGAGCCGATCCTTCAGCCGGCCGAGCCGGCCGGGGTGGACGTGGAGGGCCTACTCAAGGGCATCTACCGCTACTCCCCCGCACCGGAGGTCGACGGCCCGAAGGCCAACGTGCTCGCCTCGGGCACCGGCATGCAGTGGGCGCTCAAGGCCCAGCAGTTGCTCGCCCAGGACTGGGGGGTGGCCGCCGACGTCTGGTCCGTGACCTCCTGGACGGAGCTGCGCCGCGACGCGGTGGAGACCGAGGAATACAACCTCCTCAACCCGGGCGCCGAGGCGAAGGTTCCGTACATCCAGCAGAAGCTGGCCGACGCTGACGGGCCGAAGGTCGCGGTCAGCGACTGGATGCGTGCGGTGCCGGATCTGATCGCCCGCTGGGTGCCCGGCGACTACACGTCGCTCGGCACCGACGGCTTCGGCATGTCGGACACCCGGCACGCGCTGCGTCGGCACTTCCACGTCGACGCGGAGTCGATCGTGGTGGCCACGCTGCGGCAGCTTGCCCGCAGCGGCGCGGTGGCGGCCACCGTGCCGGCCGAGGCCGCCAAGAAGTACGCGATCGACGACGTCAACGCCGCCCCGGTCGGCGAGACCGGCGGCGACAGCTGATCCAGCACGACCGAAGGAAGGGCCCGGCGCGCAAGCGCCGGGCCCTTCCTTGGGTACGACCCACCCCCACTCGGGTCGATCATGGAGTTGTGGTGGGGGACGAAGCTGTCAAGTCACCTCGCAACGGGCACCACAACTCCATGATCGTCCGCAGCGGACGGCCCAGCGGAGGGCCCAGCGGGGTTCGGAGCCGGTAGCGGCGGCGGTCCGGGGTCCCTGGCGGGGATCCGGACCACCGCCGTCGCGGGTGACGCCGGGAGGATGTGCGCTCGTCAGCCGACGGCGGCCAGGTCGGTGAGCCGGGCCAGCGAGTCCTCCAGGTCGGCGCCGACCCGACGTAGTCCGAGGCGCAGCAGGGCCGCCTTGACCGGACCGGCCGGCCAGCGGACGACGATGAGCCGCACGACGGTCCCGCCCTCCTCCTCGTCGGTGGTGAGCTGGACGTAGATCTCGGTGCGCGCCTCCGCACGAGCACCGGCACCCTTGGCCCGTTCCCGCCAGCCGATCAGCGTCGGCTCCTGGTAGGCGATCACCTCGGCCTCATGCGCCGAGCCGCGCCCCGCCTGGACCAGTTGTCGCCTGCCGAAGCCCTCTCCCGAGAGCACTTCGGCCGCGCGGACACCCGCCAACCAGGCCGGCAACTGCTCGGCCCGCTGGACAACATCCCAGACCACTTCAATCGGCGCCGCCACGTGCGCACTGCGTTCAACGAGGATCATTTCCGTCTTCCTCCGGTGAGGACATCCCACGATATCGGCACTCTATGCGTTAAATCGGACTTACCTGGACGGGTTCGGAAAAAGACACGCCGATCAACCATTGCGGATTGCGCCAAGCCGGCCTATGGCGCATTCATCGAGAGCGCCCTAAAGTCCCGAGCACGTTTCACGTTGACCGGGAGGGCGCATGTCGACCGCACCGATGCCCCAGTTCCCCACCGGCTTCCGTTGGGGTGTCTCCACATCGGCCCATCAGATCGAGGGCGCCACAGCGGTCGACGGGCGTGGTCCGTCCATCTGGGACACGTTCGCGCGCTCCCCCGGCCGGATCGGCGACGGCAGCACCGGCGAGGTGGCCTGCGACCACTACCACCGGCACACCGAGGACGTCGCGTTGCTGGCCGGGCTGGGCGTTTCCGCGTACCGGTTCTCGATCGCCTGGCCCCGGGTGCAGCCCACCGGCACCGGCCCGGCCAACCCGGCCGGCCTGGACTTCTACGACCGGCTGGTCGACGAGCTGCTGGCCGCCGGCGTCGACCCCGTGGCGACCCTCTACCACTGGGACCTGCCCCAACCCCTGGAAGACGCCGGCGGCTGGCTGCACCGCGACACCGCCGCCCGGTTCGCCGAGTACGCCGACCTGACCGCCGCCCGGCTCGGCGACCGGGTCCGGCTCTGGATCACCCTGAACGAACCATTCATCCACATGAGCCTCGGGTACGGCATGGGAGTGCACGCACCCGGTCGGATGATGCTCTTCGACGCCTTTCCGGTCGCCCACCACCAACTGCTCGGGCACGGGCTCGCGGTCGCCGCGCTGCGGGCCCGCACCACCAGCCCGGTGGCGATCGCCAACAACTACTCGCCCGTGCGGGTGCTCGGCGACAGCGACGCCGACCGGGCCGCCGGGGCCGCCTACGAGGCGCTGCACAACCGGCTCTTCACCGACCCGCTGCTCGGTCGCGGCTACCCGGAGCTGCCCGGCTTCGACCCGGGCGTCATCCACCCCGGCGACCTCGACACGATCGCCGCGCCGATCGACGTGCTCGGGGTCAACTACTACAACCCCACCGGCGTACGGGCCGCCGACGAGGGTTCACCGCTCCCGTTCGACCTGGTGCCGCTGGACGGCTACCCGCGTACCGCCTTCGACTGGCCGGTGGCCCCCGACGGGCTGCACGAGCTGCTCGGCTGGCTGCACGACACCTACGGCGACGCGCTGCCACCCATCGAGATCACCGAGAGCGGCTGCGCGTACGACGACGCGCCGGACGCCGACGGGCAGGTGGCCGACCCGGAGCGGATCGCGTACCTCGACGGGCACCTGCGCGCCGTCCGGGCCGCCATCGACGACGGAGTCGACGTGCGTGGGTACTTCGTCTGGTCGCTGCTGGACAACTGGGAGTGGGCCGAGGGGTTCACCAAGCGCTTCGGCCTGGTGCACGTCGACTACGCCAGCCAGAGGCGTACGCCGAAGTCGTCGTACACCTGGCTGCGGGACGTGATCGCGGCCTCCCGGCCGGGGTCGGCGCGGTGACCACCCTCGACCCGACGCCGGCGTCGCTGCCGGCGGCGCTCGCCGAGCCGACCGTGCCGGTGCGACGCGGCTGGATCGGGTTGATCTTCGCCGCCAACCTCGGCGTCTGGATGGCGTTCTTCACGCCCATCCAGGTGCTGCTGCCTCAGCAGATCGAGCAGATCGCACCCGGCGACAAGGAGAACATGCTGGCCGTGGTCACCGGCCTCGGTGCCCTGGCCGCGGTGCTCGCCAACCCCCTCGCCGGCGCGCTCTCCGACCGCACCTGCCTGCGGGTGGCCGGCCGCGAGTTCGGTCGCCGGCACGTCTGGACGGCGGGCGGGGCCCTGCTGGGCGCGGCGGCCCTGGTGCTGTTGGCCCAGCAGCGGACCATCCTCGGGGTCGCGCTCGGCTGGGTGGCCGCGCAGGTCTGCTTCAACGCGATGCTGGCCAGCCTCAGCGCCGCCGTCCCGGACCGGGTCCCGGTGACCCAGCGCGGTGGCGTCTCGGGCTGGGTGGGCATCCCGCAGGCGCTCGGGCTGGTGCTCGGCGCGGTGCTGGTGACCGCAGTGGTCACCGGCAACGCCGCCGGCTATCTGGCCATCGCCGTGGCGATCCTGCTGCTGTCGCTGCCGTTCGCGCTGTTCACCCCCGACGAGCCGCTGCCACGTACGCACCGGCCCGTGGTGCGCACCAGGGCGCTGCTGGCCTCGATGTGGATCAGCCCGCGTCAGCACCCGGACTTCGCCTGGGCCTGGATCACCCGGTTCCTGGTGCAGCTCGGCAACGCCCTGGGCACCCTCTACCTGCTGTACTTCCTCACCGACGGGGTGGGCCACCCCGATCCTGAGGGTGGGCTGCTGGTGCTGATCCTGCTCTACACGCTCGGCATGATGCTGACCGCTGTGGTCGCCGGACGGCTGTCGGACCGTTCCGGACGCCGGAAGATCTACGTCATCGCGTCCGGGGTGATCATGGCGGTGGCGGCGCTGCTGCTGGCGGTGGCGCCGGTCTGGCCGATGGCGATCGTCGCCGCGCTGCTGCTCGGCGCCGGCTACGGCGTCTACCTCGCCGTGGACGCCGCGTTGATCACGCAGGTGCTGCCCCGGGCGACCGACCGGGCCAAGGACCTGGGCGTCATCAACATCGCGAACTCCGCGCCGCAGGTGCTCGGCCCTGCCCTCTCCGCCCCGCTCGTCGTGTACCTGGGTGGCTATCCCACGCTCTACGCCGTCACCGCCGTGGTCACCCTGATCGGCAGCGCGCTGGTCGTCAAGATCCGCTCGGTTCCCTGAGTCGAGGCCCCTGGCGGAATGCGCTCGACCGTCGCCGTAGGCTGGGGGACGTGACAGTACGTGTGCGCTTCGCCCCCTCCCCGACCGGCATGTTCCACGTCGGCGGCGCCCGCTCGGCGCTGCAGAACTGGATCTACGCCAAGCAGCAGGGCGGGGTGTTCGTGCTGCGTATCGAGGACACCGACGCGGCGCGCAACAAGCCCGAGTGGACCGAGGGGATCCTCTCCGCGCTGGACTGGATCGGCATCTCGCGGGGCAGCTACGAGGGCCCGCACTTCCAGTCGGAGAACGCCGGCGAGCACCGGGCCGCCGCCGCCCGGCTCTACGAGTCGGGTCGCGCCTACTACTGCGACTGCACCCGCGAGGACGTGCAGGCCCGCACCGGCTCGCAGTACCAGGGCTACGACGGCTACCACCGCGACCGTGGCCTCGGCCCGGGCCCGGGGCACGCGCTGCGCTTCCGCACGCCGGACGAGGGCGCGACAGTGGTCGTCGACCTGATCCGCGGTGAGCCCACCTTCGAGAACAAGCTCATCGAGGACTTCGTCATCGCCCGGGGCGACGGCTCGCCGGTCTTCCTGCTGGCCAACGTCGTGGACGACATGACCATGGGGATCACCCACGTGATCCGGGCCGAGGAGCACCTGCCCAACACCCCCAAGCAGCAGCTGCTCTGGGACGCCCTCGGGGTCAAGCCGCCGATCTGGGCCCACGTGCCGGTGGTGGTCAACGAGAAGCGGCAGAAGCTCTCCAAGCGCCGGGACAAGGTCGCCCTGGAGGCGTACCGCGAGGAGGGCTACCTCCCCGGCGCCATGCGCAACTACCTGATGCTGCTCGGCTGGGCGCCGTCGGGCGACCGGGAGATCGTTCCCTGGTCGGTCATCGAGGAGGAGTTCCGGCTCGAAGAGGTCAACCCCTCCCCCGCGTTCTTCGACGAGAAGAAGCTCCGCGCGTTCAACGGCGATTACATTCGCGCGCTGCCGGTGGACGAGTTCATCGACGCCTGCCAGCCGTGGCTGACCGGCACCGGCACCATCGCGCCGCCGCCGTGGCAGCCCGAGGAGTTCGACGCCGACGCGTTCGCCGCAGTCGCCCCGCTGGCCCAGACCCGGATCACGGTGCTCAGCGAGATCGTGCCGAACGTCGACTTCCTCTTCCTGGCCTCGCCACTGATCGACGAGGCCGCGTGGGCCAAGACGATGAAGGACGGCTCCGCCGAGCTGCTCGACGAAGCCGTCGCGGCGTTCGAGGCGCTGGAGTCCTGGGATGCCGAGTCGCTGAAGTCGACGCTGGAGGCGGTCGGCGCCGAGCGTGGCCTCAAGCTCGGCAAGACGCAGGCGCCGGTACGCGTCGCGGTCACCGGCCGCACAGTGGGCCTGCCGCTGTTCGAGTCGCTGGAGGTGCTCGGTCGTGAGCGCGCCCTGACCCGGATGCGCGCCGCCCGGCTCCGACTGGTCTGACCTCCGAGCTCCGGCGTCGTCTCCGCCGCCGGTCGCCAGCCAATCGGGCTGGTGCCCGGCCGCTCAGCGGCGTCGGGCTCGGAGCCACCGCTGCAACCCGACGACGAGCGCGCCCACCAGCAGGGCCGCCGCGATCGTCCACAGCCAGCCGCGCATCTGGCTGCTCTCCTGCGCGGCCGGCACCGGGCTGCCCGCCGCGGTCGCACCGGCCGTCGCGGTGACGGCCGGGGCCGCCGACGACGCCCCGCCGGCGGTCGAACCCGCCGCAGCGGTCGGGGCGGAGCCGCCAGCGGTCGCCGGCGAAGCGGACGGGTCAGCAGCGGTGCCGGTCGTGAGGGTGAA
Source organism: Micromonospora sp. A202 (assembly GCF_006715105.1). NCBI lineage: Bacteria > Bacillati > Actinomycetota > Actinomycetes > Micromonosporales > Micromonosporaceae > Micromonospora > Micromonospora sp. A202. Next base: position 5,067,033 of record NZ_VFMP01000001.1, read on the forward strand.
CCGCACCTCGCCCTTCACCGGGTGTCCGTCCGAGGACGCGAGCTGGTAACCGACGATGTAGAGCCCGGCCGCCGCCGGCTTGAACGGCACCCGCACCCGGCTGCCGTCGAAGGCCGGCGGGCCGCCAGAGGCCACATTGTCCGGCCCGGTTATTGTGATCTTCGTCGTAGCCGGTGCCGGCTTGGCCAAGAACCGCAGCTCGATCTGGGCGGGTGCCGTCGCCACCCGGGCACCGTCGCGCGGGTCGCTTCCGGTCAGCGAGTTGTGCGCGGCGGCTGGCGTTGCCGGTGCCAGGAACGACACACCGAACGCCACGCCGAGCACCACTGGCACGACCCGTGCCATACGTGTAACCCTGCCCCCCATGAACCCCTCCGTAAGGGTACGATCCGCCCGCTGATCTAACCGCTCCTCATTAGTCGAGCAGAGATCGCAGATAGTTCCAAATACTGTTCCACAAGCTGCAACTCATCGACGTTTTCCGGAGTCTGTAAGGGTGAGCCCGACCATCTGGTCGGTGCCGCATCGGCAGACCGATCCAGACGTCACAACGATGCCATCCATCGAACGGGGCGAGGAGGCGGGATGGTCCGTCACATGAGGTGGTTGGCAACCGCGCTGGCGGGCGCGCTGGCCACGGCGTTGCTGTCACTCGGCACTGGCGGCCCGGCCTCGGCGGCGCCGAAGCCGCCACCCGCCGGAGTGGACATCGCCGGCGAGGGCCTCTCCGCGCCGCTGCGGTTGCGCGCCGACACCCAGCCCACCCACGTGGGCGCGGTCATCGACCAGGTCAACTTCCTGGCCCACATCGGCATGCCGAAGGGCCCGAAGCCGGCCGACCTCGGTCCGAAGTACACGGTCGTGGTGCTCGCCGGCGAGACGCCGAAGCAGACCTACGATCTCTATCCCAAGGCGGTCGGCGGCCCCCGCGTCTACCGGCCGGCGAAGCAGCCGGACGGCCGCAGGATCAGCGCCGGTTGGTTCCTGGGTCGGCTCAGCATGTCCGAGACCCTGCGCACCGCCGGCGTCCCGCTGGAGCGGCAGTTCGACACGGTCAGCGGCGGCGTGGGCGGCGGCGAACGGGCGCTCCCGGAGAACACGCTCGACCCCGCGAAGGACCTTGACAAGGCGCTCGGCGACCTGCAACGCCTGCTGCTGCTCAACGTCGGGGTGATGCTCACGATCACGGTCGGCCTCGCCGGGATCGCCCTGCTGATCCGTCGCCGCACCCGCTGAGCTACCCCCGCCCGGTGGTCAGCACCAGCGGCGCGGTGGGCGTTGCCGGCGGGTGGCCCGCGGCCGAGGTCGGACCGGGCCGTGCCGATGCGCCCCGGCCCAGCCGGGAAGTTCGCTGAGGCAACCAGCGGGAACGTCCGAGTCGGGTTCGGCGAGGATGTTGGGCTCCCCGGAGCGCTGGCGCGGCAGGGCGGCATCGTCGTCGGCCCGACCGGCGAGCGGCTCCACCGGGTGCGACGGCGCGCCGCCGACCGGCCGGCGGTGCTTGCCAGCCGCCTGCGGGTCGTGGTGCCCCGGTCGGCAGGGCTCGCCCTGGGCGCAGCCGTGCTCGGCCTCCCCGTGCGCCATCCCCGGTCTCCTCACACTCGTCACAACCTCGGGTGCTCCCCCCGACGTGCCCTGTCACCGTACTGGCCGGGACCGGCGGGCCGCGCGCCGCGTACCCCGGGGTCAGGACCGGGCGGTTCATCCGGACGACGGGGAGCGCGGGACCCGGTTACGCAGTTCACAGCTTCTTTTCGTGCCGTTCACCCTGGGAGCGCGGCCGGGGCGGCGCGGTGCTCAGCGGGTGCGGTGAGCCTCCAGGTCGGCGCGGGTGAAGAGCGCTCGCAACGCCACGCCGTGGCCGGCGAGCGCCTGCGCTCCACCCTCGGCCCGGTCGATGACGCAGAGGGCGTGCTCCACCCGGGCGCCCAGGTCGCGCAGTTGTCCGGTGGAGATGACCACCTGGCCGCCGGAGGTGACCACGTCCTCGACCACCAGCACCCGTCGACCGACCAGCTCCGCCCCCTCGGCCAGCCGGGCCGTCCCGTACGGCTTGGCGCTCTTGCGGACGAAGGCGCAGGGCAGCCCGGTGTGCCGGCCGAGCGTGGTCACCACCGGAATGCCGCCCATCTCCAAACCAGCCAGCACCTCGGTGTCCGTCGGGACCAGGAGCGCCAGCTGGGAGGCCACCCGGTCCAGCAGACGGGGGTCGGCCTCGAAGCGGTACTTGTCGAAGTACTCGTCGGCGGTCCGCCCGGAGCGGAGCACGAACGTGCCGGTCAGCCGGCAGGTGGTGTCGATCTCACGAGCCAGCGCGGCCAGGGTTCCCACATCGGTCATGATGATCATTATCGCGTCGGCGGCTCGGGGTCCGCGTACCCCTTTCGGCGCATGTCGGCGCCGTCGGGCTCCTCCTGCCGACGGTGTCCGAGGGTCGGCGGCTGTGGTGGGATCGGGGCATGCGTCCGCCACCGTGGCTTGGCTCCGGCACCCTGGCCCGCGACGTCGCGCTCGCCGGCGCGTCGCTCGTCGGCGGCCTCGTGCTGTACGCCCTGGGATGGCAACCGCAGGTCCGCCCGAACACGGGCGTACCGTCGGTGCTGTTCCTGCCGCCGCTGCTGACGATGTGCGTGGCCGTGGGCCTGCGCCGGGTCGCCCCCCGCGCCAGCCTGGCCGTAGGCACCGGGGCGCTGGTCGTGGACACCGCGCTCGGCAACTCGCTCGGGACGATCCTGATCTACACCCAGGTGCTCTACGACGCCTGCGTGTACGGCCCGCCCCGCCTGTGGCGATGGTTGCTGCGGGTGACCATCGCGCTGAGCCTGATCGGTGCGGTCCTCGGCGTCCTCCTCCTCGGCCATTGGCGCGGGGTCACCGTCGGGGTGCTGGTGGTGCTCGCCGGGTTGTTGCCGGTCCTGACCGGGATCAGCGTGCGGCAGTACCGCGACCAGGCCGCCGCCGAGCGGGCGCGGGCCGAGCAGACCGCCCGGCTGGTCGAGATGGACCGCCGGCAGGCGGTCAGCGCCGAGCGCGCCCGAATGGCCCGGGAGCTGCACGACGTCGTCGCCAACCACCTCAGCGCGGTGGCCATCCACGCCACCGCCGTGCTGTCCGTACCCGGGCTGGACCGCGGCCAGGTCGAGTCGGCGTTGCGGGTGATCCGGGAGAGCAGCGTGCAGGGGCTCGCGGAGATGCGTCAGATGATCGAGGTGTTGCGCGAGCCGGGGACCACCGGTGTGCCGGCCCCGGTGGGAGACGACCCGGCCGTGCCGGAGATGGTCAGCGCGCGGCTGGCCGAGGCGGACGGATTGGTCGAGCGGATCCGCGCCGCCGGCCTGGCGGTCCGGGTCCGCACCGACGGCACGCCGGGGCCGCTGCCGGTGGCGGTGGACCTGGCCGCGTACCGGATCGTGCAGGAGTCGCTGACCAACGCGCTCAAGCACGGCACGGGTGAGGCCGACCTGACGATCGCGTACGGCTCGGCGGAGGTGGTGCTGACGGTGGAGAACCCGGTGCGCCGGAACGCGATCGGTCTGCCCGGCGCCGGGGCCGGGCTGATCGGGATGCGGGAGCGGACCACACTGCTGGCCGGTCGACTCACCGCCGGGCCGCAGGACGGTCGCTGGCTGGTCCGGGCCGCCCTGCCCACCGGGGAGGGCGGGTGACCGGGCCGTCGGGAGACGCGGGCGCGGCAACGGTACGGGTGGTGCTCGCCGACGATCAGCCAGCGGTACGGGCGGGGCTGGCCCTGATCCTGGGTGGCTCACCGGGCATCGAGGTGGTCGGCGAGGCGGCCGACGGCGACGAGGCGGTGCGGTTGTGTCGGGAGTCGCGCCCGGACGTGGCGGTACTGGACGTCCGCATGCCCGGCCGGGACGGGATCTCCGCGACCCGGGCCATCGTCGCCGACGGGCTCGCCGACGTGCTGGTGCTCACCACCTTCGACCTCGACGAGTACGTCTTCGGCGCATTGCGTGCCGGCGCGGCCGGGTTCCTGCTGAAGGACACCGATGCTGACGGCCTGGTGACCGCGGTGCGTACGGTGGCGCGCGGCGACGGCTTCATCGCCCCCGCGGTGACCCGCCGGTTGATCACCGCTTTCGCGGCCACCACGCCGGGCGCGTCCGCCGCCACCCGGGCCGCGCTGGGCACCCTCACCCCGCGCGAGCGGGACGTGCTGGCCTGCCTCGGCCTGGGCCTGTCCAACCAGCAGATCGCCGCTCGGCTGGTGCTGGCCGAGAGCACCACCAAGACACATGTGAGCCGGATCCTCGCGAAGCTGGATCTGCGTAGCCGGGTGCAGGCCGCGATCCTGGCCCAGGAGCTGGGGCTGACCGCTCCCCCACAATCGTGAACCGGGTCCGGTCCACTCCGGACGGTGCTGGATCGCTTGCCTGCCGTACGCTGCGCGCCACCGGCGTCGATGCCGGCCGCTCAGAACGGAGCACACGTGCGACGGTGGTGGGGACCGACGGTCCTGCTGGTGCTGATCATGGGAACGGGTGGTTGTGACGCCATCCTCGCCGAAGACTCAGCCTCGTTCTTCGCACCCGAGGCAGGGGTGTGTCACGCCACCGCCTCCGACGAGCGCAGCCCTGAGGCGTACACGCCGATCCCCTGCTCGTCGAAGCACGAGACGGAGACCTTCCTGGTCGGCCGGTTCGGCGGCGCGGACGCCGCCGCGGAGGCGCCACCGGTGGCCGACAGCGAGGGTCGTGGGCGGGTGTACAAGTCGTGCGACGCCGAGGCCGACCTCTTCCTGGGTGGCGAATGGCGCGAGTCACGGCTGGCGATGCGGGTGCTGATCCCGTCGGCGGCGCGCTGGGGGGCGGGTGAACGGTGGTACCGCTGCGACCTGCTGGAGATGCATGCGGCGGACCGGTGGTTCCCGAACCCCCGGGCAAACAGCCTGAGCGGCGCCCTGACCGGTGACTCGCCGCTGCGGCTGAGCTGCTTTACCGAGCCGGAGGAGACCTCCCAGGGCCTTGTCAATCTGCCGCCAGCCTCCTGCACCGGGCCGCACGCCACCGAGTTCGCCGGCATCTGGCGGGCCGGGCCGGACGTCGAGGAGTTGACCGACGAGATCGTGGACGCGGGGTGCCTGTCGACCATCGCCGGTCATGTCGGATTGCCGGAGGGGACTCTGGGGCAACGTTTCGAGCCGTTGGCGCTCGTGCCCGAGGGCGAGCCTGAGTGGCAGGCGGGCACTCTCAGCGTGTGGTGTTTCCTCCACAGCCCTCAGCGGGTGCTCAACGCGTCGGTCAAGGGTGCCGGCCGCACCGTCCTAGCGGCGGCCCGCTGACCGGTGCCGACGTGGATGGCCTGCTCACCACGTGTCAGGCTAGTGCGGTGAGTACGCCGGGCGGTGGAGACCTGTCGGCCACGCTGCGCCGGATCGAACGTTCGGCGGGGGCGTTGGCCACCTCCAGCGTGGCCCGGATGGACGACACGCTGCCGTGGTTCCGGACCCTGCCGGCCGACCAGCGCTCCTGGGTGATGCTGGTGGCGCAGGCGGGCGCCCGGTCGCTGGTGCAGTGGCTGCGTGACGGCGGCGGCACGGCGGACAGCACCCAGGAGGTCTCGGACGAGGTCTTCGCCGCCGCCCCGCAGGCGCTGGCCCGGTCGATCACCCTCCAGCAGACCGTGGCGTTGATCAAGGTGACCATCGACGTGGTCGAGGAGCAGGTGTCGCACCTGGCTGCCGAGGGTGAGGAGCAGCAGCTCCGCGAGGCGGTGCTGCGCTTCTCCCGGGAGATCGCGTTCGCCGCTGCCCGGGTGTACGCGCGGGCGGCCGAGTCGCGCGGCGCGTGGGACGCCCGGTTGCAGGCTCTGCTGGTCGACGCGCTGCTGCGCGGTGACTCGCCGGACGTGCTGGCCAGTCGGGCCGCCGCGCTCGGCTGGGCGGACGCGCCGCCGGTGGCGGTCGCGGTCGGTCGGTCGCCCGGCGGCGAGGTGTCTGCGGTGCTGCACGTGGTCTACCGGCAGGCCCGCCGGATCGGGGTGGAGGTCATCGGCGGGGTGCACGGCGACCGGCTGGTGATCGTGCTGGGTGGCGCACCTGACCCGTTGACGGCGACCGCCAAGTTGTTGAGCGCGTTCGGGGACGGCCCGGTCGTGGTGGGTCCGGCCGTGCCGAGCCTGGACGAGGCGACCGAGTCGGCGCGGGCGGCGTTGTCCGGTTTCCGGGCGGCACCGGCATGGCCCAGCGCCCCCCGGCCGGTGCCGGCCGCGGACCTGTTGCCGGAGCGGGCCCTCGCGGGCGATGCGGAGGCCCGTCGGCGGCTGCGGCACGACGTGTACGCGACGCTGGTACGCGCCGGTGGCGAGCTGCTGGCGACCTTGGACGCGTTCCTGGCCGCCGGCGGCACACTGGAGAGCGCCGCGCGGGCGCTGTTCGTCCATCCGAACACCGTGCGTTACCGGTTGCGCCGGATCGCCGAGGTGACCGGCTTCTCGCCGCTGTCACCGCGGGACGCTTTCGCTCTCCAGGTCGCGCTGACAGTGGGTCGGTTGGATCCGGTCGCACCGCTCATCTCGCCTGTCCCGACTCAGACAATGACCCCGGCCACCCGGAAAACCACCCAAAACGAGGATGATCCCCGCCGATCTTTGTAGGAAACCTCCAAAGGCGCTAGTGCGGTTTGGTCGAAGGCGGCACAGCGTTACCCGCGCGTATCCGGGAGAGTCATAGGCGTGCTCGCCGTACTTAGTCCCGGCCAGGGTTCCCAGAAACCCGGCTTCCTGACCCCCTGGCTCGACCTGACCGGCACCGAGGCGCGTCTGCGCGAGTGGTCGGCGTTGGCCGGGGTCGACCTGATGCATCTGGGCACCACCGCCGACGCCGACGAGATCAAGGACACCGCCCGCACCCAGCCCCTGCTGGTCGCCGCGGCGTTGCTCGCCGGCGAGCACCTGCCGCTGGACGACGTGACGCTCACCGCCGGGCACAGCATCGGCGAGCTGGGCGCTGCCGCCCTGGCCGGCGTGCTGTCAGCCGAAACGGCGATCACCCTCGCTGGCGTCCGCGGCCGGGAGATGGCGGCCGCGTGCGCGCTGGAGCCGACCGGCATGGCCGCGGTGCTCGGCGGCGACCCCGACGAGGTGCTCGCCGCGATCGAGGCGCACGGGCTCTACCCGGGCAACCGCAACGGCGCCGGGCAGATCGTCGCCGCCGGCTCGCTGGACGGGCTCGACAAACTCGCCGCCGAGCCGCCCGCCCGGGCCCGGATCATCCGGCTCAAGGTGGCCGGAGCGTTCCACACCCCGTACATGGCCCCGGCCGAGACCGCGCTCGCCGCGGTCGCCGCCGAGATCACCCCCGCCGACCCGGTCCGCCTCCTGCTGTCGAACCTCGACGGCACCACTGTCGACACCGGCGCGGACATGGTGCAACGCCTCGTGCGCCAGGTGACCGCACCGGTGCGCTGGGATCTGTGCATGCGTACGCTGGCTGGCCTCGGTGTCACCGGCGTGATCGAGCTACCACCGGCCGGCACCCTCGCCGGGCTGGTCAAACGGGACCTCAAGGGCGACGGAGCCCCGGAGATCGTCACCCTGAACACCCCGGACGACCTGCCGGCCGCACGGGACCTGATCGCCCGCACCGGAGGTCGCTCATGACTGGCAGTCGCATCGTCTCGATGGGGCACTACCAGCCCTCCCGGGTGGTGACCAACGACGACATCGCCCAGCTCGTCGACACCAACGACGAGTGGATCCGCGACCGGGTCGGCATCGTCAGCCGGCGGATCGCCGACAGTGAGACGGTGGCCGACATGGCTGCCGCCGCCGCCGGCAAGGCGCTGGCCAACTCGGGCCTGACCGCTGCCGACATCGACCTGGTCGTCGTCGCCACCTGCACCTCCATCGACCGCAGCCCCAACGTGGCCTGCCGGGTCGCCGCCAAGCTGGGCATCACCGCGCCGGGCGCGTTCGACGTCAACACCGCCTGCTCGGGCTTCGCGTACGCGTTGGGCACCGTCGACCACGCCATCCGGGCCGGCGCGTCGCGCAACGCGCTCGTCATCGGCGCCGAGAAGCTCTCCGACTTCACCGACTGGACCGACCGCTCCACCTGCATCATCTTCGCGGACGGCGCCGGCGCCGCGGTGGTCAGCGCCACCGCCGACGACGAGCCGGCCGGGATCGGGCCGGTGGTCTGGGGTTCGGCGCCGGAGAAGAGCGACGCGGTCCGCATCGAGGGCTGGCGCCCGTACGTCCAGCAGGAGGGGCAGGCGGTCTTCCGCTGGGCCACCACCGCGATCGCGCCACTCGCGCTGCAGGCCTGCGAGCGGGCCGGGGTCGATCCGTCGGAGCTGGCCGCGTTCGTGCCGCACCAGGCCAACGCCCGGATCATCGACGGCATCGCCAAGCGGCTCAACATCCCCAACGCGATCATCGCGAAGGACATCGTCGAGTCCGGCAACACCTCCGCCGCGAGCGTGCCGCTGGCCCTGTCCAAGCTGGTCGAGCGCCGGGAGGTGCCCTCGGGCGCACCGGTGCTGCTGTTCGGCTTCGGCGGTGGTCTGACCTACGCCGGTCAGGTCATCCGCTGCCCCTGATGACCCCCTCGGCGCGTACGCGTCCAGGAGCGGCGGTCGGCGACGCCGTCCGCCGGAAACCCCGATGAAAGGAACCAACCGTAATGACCCGTGACGAGATCACCACCGGCCTCGCCGAGATCCTCGAAGAGGTTGCCGGGGTGAACCCGGACGACGTGGCCGAGGGGAAGTCCTTCACCGACGACCTCGACGTCGACTCGCTCTCCATGGTGGAGGTCGTTGTCGCCGCCGAGGAGAAGTTCGGCGTCAAGATCCCGGACAACGAGGTGCAGAACCTCAAGACCGTCGGTGACGCCGTCAGCTACATCGCGGCGCAGTCCTGATCATGAGTCGTCCCGACGTCGTCGTCACCGGGCTCGGCGCGACGACCCCGCTTGGCGGGGACGTCGCGTCGACCTGGGACGCCATGCTCGCCGGCCGCTCCGGGGTGAGTGCCCTCACCCAGGAGTGGGCCGCGCAACTGCCGGTCCGGATCGCCGCCCAGCTGGCCGTGGAGCCGTCCGAGGTGCTGGACCGGGTCCGGCTGCGCCGACTGGACCGTTCCGAGGCGATCGCCATCATCGCGGCGCAGCAGGCCTGGGCGGACGCCGGCCTCGCCGGCTCCGACCTCGACGGGGAGCGGCTGGCCGTCAGCGTCGGCTCCGGCATCGGTGGCGCCACCACCCTGCTCGCCCAGGACGACATCCTGGAAGCCTCCGGGCCACGGCGGGTCTCCCCGCACACCATCCCGATGCTGATGCCGAACGGTCCGGCCGCCTGGGTCGGGCTGGAGCTGGGCGCCAAGGCCGGCGTGCACTCGGTGGCCAGCGCCTGCGCCACCGGCGCCGAGGCCATCGCCCTCGGGCTGGACATCATCCGCGCCGGTCGTGCCGACGTGGTGGTGGCCGGCGGCACCGAGGCGGTCATCCACCCGCTGCCGATCGCCGGCTTCAGCTCGATGCGGGCCATGTCGACCCGCAACGACGACCCCGAGCGCGCCTCCCGCCCGTGGGACCGGGGCCGGGACGGCTTCGTCCTCGGCGAGGGCGCCGGCATCGTGGTGCTGGAGCGGGCCGAGCACGCGGCGGCCCGGGGCGCCCGGGTGTACGCACGCCTCGCCGGTGCCGGCATCACCTCCGACGCGTACGACATCGTGCAGCCGCACGCCGAGGGTGAGGGCGCCATCCGGGCCATCGCCAAGGCGATCGCGGACGCGGACGTGGCGAAGCGGGACATCGTGCACGTCAACGCGCACGCCACCTCGACCCCGGTCGGGGACATGCTGGAGATCAGCGGGCTGCACAAGGCGCTCGGCGACCACCCGGTGCTGTCCGCGACGAAGTCGATGACGGGTCACCTGCTCGGTGCGGCCGGAGCGCTGGAGTCGATCGCCACCATCCTGGCGATCCGCGACAGTGTCGTCCCTCCGACCATCAACCTCGACGACCCGGAGCCAGGCCTCACCCTGGATGTCGCCGCGCACAAGGCCCGCCACATGGAGATCCCGGCCGCGTTGAACAACGCGTTCGGCTTCGGCGGCCACAACGTGGCGCTCGTCTTCGCCCGGCCCTGAGGTCCCGCAGAAGGGCCCCTCCTCGTCGAGGAGGGGCCCTTCTGTCGTTCAGCCCCGGTTGCGGGGGTGCTGTTTCGCGGTGCGCTCGTTGCCGTGGCGATAGTTGCCGGTCCAGCGGGCCATCACCAACTGCGGGTCGTCGTCGACCTCGGCGAGGAACTCCGCGGCCCGAGCGCCGCGCAGCGTGCCGGCGACCCGTCCGTGGTGTGTGATCACCACAGTGCCGTCCGCCCGTTGCACGTGCCGGAATCCTTCTGCCGCTCCCATGCCTGGAAGGTTGTCAGGCCGACCGAACCGAGGCGACCCGATTTTCGGCCCGTGAACGGCGGTCAGCTACTGGCGCAGGTCGTCGCCGGCAGGCCCGGCACGGTCACCGGGGACCGCCCGCCCGGCCGGGCCTTGCCGGCCAGCACGGCGGCCAGCCCGGTCATGGACGCCCGGCTGGAGGAGTACGTGGCCAGCAGCGTCGGCGACTTCGCGCCGCTCAGCACGTACGGGGTGTCCATCGCGACAGTGACCGCCGCGTCGGCGCGCAGGTCGTTGGCGCCGTCGCCGTAGCCCACCAGGTGCACGATCGTGCCGCCGCTGGGCTTGACCTGCACCCCGGCGGCGGTCAGTGCGGCGGTGAGCACCGCCCGGGTGCCGTCGCGGCCACCGGAGGAGGTGACGGTGACCGGCCCGCGTACGGCACCGCCGCAGGTGCCGCGCAGCACGGTGACGGCGGCGGTGGCCAGCGCGTCGGCCGCCGCGCGGTGGGCCGGGGCGTTGAGCGTGGACATCTGCCCGGCCGGGGTCTCCGCGAGCCGGAACTTCATGGTCAGCACCCGGGTGACCGCCTCGACGAGCCGGGCGCGTGGCAGTGAACCGCCGCGCAGCGCGGCGAGCAGCCCGTCGTACGCCTGGCCGACGTTCGGGGTCATCAGGATGAGGTCGTTTCCGGCGTTCAGCGCGCGGACGGCCGCCTCACCGGGAGCCCAGCGCTTCGCGGGCGGCATGTTCATCCCGTCGGTGATCACCACGCCCTTGAAACCGAGCTGACCCCGCAGGACGTCGGTGAGCAGCTTGTGCGAGAACGTCGCCGGGGTCCCCGGGTCGATCGCGCGGGCGTCCAGGTGACCGGACATGACCGCCATCGCCCCGGCGTCCATCCCGGCGGTGAACGGCGGCCACGCGCCGCTCCGCAACGCCTCGGCGGACTGGGTTAGCACCGGCAGGTCCTGGTGGGAGTCGTCGGCGCTGTGGCCGTGCCCCGGGAAGTGCTTCAGGGTGGCCGCGACCCCGGCCGCCTGGAGGCCACGGACGGCGCCGCCCACCTGCACCGCGGCCTGCTTCGGGTCCGAGCCGTACGACCGGGAGCCGATCACGGTGCTGCGGGTGGCCAGCACGTCGGCCACCGGGGCGAAGTCGACGTTGATCCCCATCGCCGCCAGCTCGGCGCCGGCGGCCTGCCAGGCCGCCTCGGTCAGCTTCGGGTCGCCGGCCGCGCCCGCCGCGAGGGCGCTGGGCAGCACGGTGACGCCGTCGGTCACGCGGGTGACGACGCCGTATTCCTGGTCGGTGCCGATCAGCAGCGGCGCGGGGCCGGCGGCGAGCCGACCGGCGGCGGTACGCAGCCCGCTGGTGAGCTCGTGCACCTGCTTCGGGTTGTCGACGTTCGTGGTCTCCTGGTTGCCCTTGGTCGGGTCGTCGGCGCTGAAGCCGACCAGGATCAGGCCACCCAGCCGATATTTGCTGATCATGTCGGCGGGGGTGTCGACCCCAGCGAGGGCCTGGTTGCCGGCGGCCGAGCCGGCCGAGACCTTGGTCGCGGAGTCGCCGTAGGCGTACGGCATCAGCACCTGACCGACCAGGTCCTCGTCGGACAGCGTGGCGACCAGCGCGGCGGCCCGGGCGGCCGGGTCGGTGGCCGGCGACGCGGCGGCGGCGCTCGGGGCGGCGGATGTGCCGGCCGGGCTGGGTGTCGGCGCGGGGCGCTCGGGGTCGCTTGAGCAGCCGGAGACGAGCAGGGCGGTCAGGGCGGCGACTGCGACGGTGGCGCGCCACGGGCGATTCGACACGCCGCCCATCCCACCAGCTTCCCCCTTATCGGGGCAACTTGACCTTACCGGTCGCACCACCCCGGGGGCGTACGGCCAGCGGATCGACCGTCGGGTCAGCCGACCCGGGTGAGCAAGGTCACCGGGGCGCCGTCGCCGGCGTACCGGTAGGGCTCCAGGTCGGCGTCCCAAGCGGTGCCGAGCGCCTTGTCGAGGGCGTGCGCCAGCGCCTCCGGGGCCCGCGAGGAGACCATCAGCGCCCGTAGCCGGTCCTCGCCGAGCTGGATGTCGCCGGCCACGCCGACGGTGGCCCGGAACAGGCCACGAGCCGGCACGTACATGAAGCGTTCACCGTCGACGCCGGCGCTCGGCTCCTCGGTGACCTCGAAACGGATCATGGGCCACTGCCGTAGGGCAGCAGCCAGCTCGGCGCCCGTTCCCGGACGACCGGTCCACCCGCACTCGGCCCGGCGTGCGCCGGGGTCGACGGGCTGAGCCGTCCACTGCAGGTTGACCGGCGCGGCTAGGACGCGCGCGATCGCCCACTCGACGTGTGAGCACACGGCGAGCGGGGTCGAGTGGACGTATACGACGCCACGCGTTGGCACGGTGACCTCCCGGAGAGCGAGGTGCGTCTTCCCCTACGACCTCGTCCACCCAGGTGGTTCCTGCAACACATGATTACTCCTGTGACGGGTGGTGCGCCAGGGAATCGGAAAAATCGCCGGGTGGAATAGCCGGACGGGTGGTCGCCGTTGCCTCTCAGGACACCGCGACAACCAGCGTGATGTCGTGGTCATGTACAGTTCCACCGGCGGCTTATGCCGCGTTACACCTACGCGAGCCGAGTCAAGTGCGGCCCGCACACAGCCCCCGGACGTCCAGTCCTCCCGTACGTCTTGCAAGGAGTACCTCCGTGGCGAGCAACACCTCTAAGACCGCGCGCGCGTCCGTCCGGGCCGGCCAGGCTGGCCAGGGTGGCGCCCTCAGCGTGCTGGGCGAGTTCAAGTACCTCATCCCGCTCAACGGCGGCAAGCACGCCTACGTGCGGAACCTGACCAACGGCAAGACCGCGCACCTGCGTACGGACTCCGACGCCTTCGTCGAGGAGATCCGCGTGCTGGCCGCCGCCGGTCACGCCACCAAGATCCGGGCGGAGATCAACAACCTGGCTGCCACCCACCCGGGTGACGGCTGGGAGGCCACCGAGAAGCGCCTGGTCGCGGCCGGCGTCTTCGAGGGCTGAGCTCTCCCCCACCGCAACACGTAAAGCGCCCGCCGGGAGTCCCGGCGGGCGCTTTCGCGTGTCCGGCGTGAGATCGAAAAGGCCACGTCGAGCGCGTCGGGGCGGGCTCAGCCCGGATCGAGCAGAGCGACCTCACCGGTGGCCAGGTCGTAGAGGCCACCGACCACGGCCACCCTTCCGGCGGCGATTGGCCCGGCCAGCAGGTAATCAGCGCGCAGCGTGCCCACCGTTCGCCGGACATGCCGGCGGATCGCCAGCGGATGCACCGCCGGGTCGTCGATCCCCACCTCGGTCACCGCCGGGGCGATCTCGTCCACCAGGTGCGCCAGCGACCCCCCGGGACGTTGCCCGCTGCGCAGCGCGTCCACCGCCGCGCCCACCGCGCCGCACCGCTCGTGGCCGAGAACCATCACCAGCGGTACGCCGAGCTGGCCGACCACGTACTCGATCGAGCCGCACACCGCGCGGTCGAGGACATGCCCACCGGTACGGATCACGCAGATCGCGCCGAAGGTCTGGTCGAAGATCGCCTCCAGCGGCACCCGGGAGTCGATGCAGCCGAGCACCACCGCGTACGGCTGCTGATCGCCGGAGGCGGCCGCGGCGGCGGTGACGTCGTGTCCGTGGATCGGCTCGCCGCTGACGAACCGCCGGTTGCCGGAGAGCAGGTCGGCCAGCGCGGCGCGGGGCGTACCCCCGGCCTGCCGTCCCTGCCCCGCCGCCCCGCCCATGGACGCCCCCGACGACCCCATGCCGTACAGCTTGGTCCCCCGCCGACGACCACGGGCGCGGTCGGGAATGTTAGCCCCGGCGCGATTGACGTGGTCTGATGGCGGGTAGCCCGTGTTACCGCCGGGTATCCCCGGTGCTGGTGATGCTGGGCGGCCCTGGGAGGCGGCGATGCCGGAGCGGTTCGAGGTGGGTCTGCCGGACGGTGTGCGGCTCAACGTCGAGGTCACGGGGCCGACGGACGCCCCGGTGACCGCCATCCTGCTGCACGGTTGGACGCTGGACGGGCGCGCCTGGCACCGACAGGTCGATGCGCTCACCGCGGCGCCGCTCGGCGGGGCGGTGCGGGTGGTCACCTACGACGCGCGGGGGCACGGCCGCTCCAGCTGCATGGCGCTGCCCACGGCCACAGTGGCCCAACTGGGTGACGACCTGGCCGCGGTCATCGACGCGGTGGCGCCTCCCGGGCCGGTGCTCCTGGTCGGGCACTCGATGGGCGGCATGACGATCATGGAGTACGCCCACCGCCACCCCACGCACTTCGCCGCCCGTACGGCCGGGCTGGTCTTCGTCTCGACCACCGCCGAGGGGCACACGCACACCGTCTACGGGCTCTCGCCGCGGATCGCCCGGTTGATCCGGCTCGCCGAGACGACCGGAGCCGGAGTGCTCGCCCGGTGCGGGTCGTGGCGAGCGCCCCGGGCCTTGCTGAACGCGCTGCAACCGAGCATCCGGTGGATGCTCTTCGGCGACCGCTGCGAGCCCTCCGACATCCGCCTGGTGACCTCCGCGGTGGCTCGTGCCTCGCTGCGCTCGATCGGCGGGTTCCGCGCCTCCATCGGCACCCAGCACCGACTGGACACCCTCGCCGCGTTGGCCCACCTGCCGGCCGCCGCCCTGGTCGGCGACCGGGACCGGCTGACCCCACCGCCCTGTGCCGAGTCGATCGCGGCGGCGCTGCCGGCCACCGAGCTGACCGTCTGCCCGGGTGCCGGGCACATGCTGATGATGGAGCGCCCGGACGAGGTCAACGCCGCCCTCACCGGCGTACTGCGCCGGGTGCTCGCCGCACCGCAGCGCGGGGTGACGCCCGCCGGGACGGGCGCCTGAGCGCGTTCCCGCACCTCGGGCGCGGCGGGCCGGGCCGGGGGCCGTACCCTTCTGCGGTTGGCTTGCGCGGTTTCCGACGCCTGCCGGCGACCTTCGAAGGAGCGTGCGTTGACCGACCAGACCGGCCTGGAGCAGGAGATCGCCGTCGAGCAACGCCACCTCGACAGGGTGTACGCCCGACTCGCCGAACTACGGCAGTCGGCGGTCCGCGCCGAGCGTGACGGCTACCGGATGGCTCGGGTGGGCACGCACGGGGCGCTGGTCGAGCGCGACGCGATGGTCTTCCACGCGGCGCAGCGGCGACACACCCTGGACGCCGAGCACGAGGGGCTGGTCTTCGGCCGGCTGGACCTGCGCGACAGTCAGGTGCTGCACGTCGGGCGCCTCGGCATCCGCGACGAGGACGCCCGCACGCTGGTCGTCGACTGGCGGGCGCCGGCCGCCGCCGCCTTCTACCAGGCCACCCCGGCGCAGCCGCTGGACGTGGTGCGCCGCCGCACGATCCAGTCCCGCGCCGAGCGGGTCACCCGCATCGAGGACGACCTGCTCGACCCGAACGCCGCGCCGGAGGGCATGACGGTCGTCGGTGACGGCGCGCTGCTGGCCACCCTGTCCAAGGCCACCGGCCGGGGCATGCGGGACATCGTGGCGACCATTCAGCGGGAACAGGACGAGGCGATCCGCTCCCCCGGCTCCGGGGTCACGATCGTCGCGGGCGGCCCCGGCACCGGTAAGACCGCTGTCGCCCTGCACCGGGCCGCCTTCCTGCTCTACTCCGACCGCAGCCGGTACGCGGGCGGCGGCATCCTGGTGGTCGGCCCGTCGTCGGTCTTCGTGGAGTACATCGGCTCGGTGCTGCCGTCGCTGGGCGAGGACACCGCGACCCTGCACTCGCTGGGCACCCTGTTCCCGGGCATGAGCGCCACTCGCACCGACCCGCCCGAGGTGGCGGCGGTGAAGGGCTCGCTGCGGATGCGTCGGGTGCTGGAGCGGGCTGCCCGCGACGCGGTGCCGGGCGGCCCGGGTGAGCTGCGTCTGCTCTACCGGGGCACGCTGCTGCGGCTGGACCGGACGGCACTGGACCGGATCCGGGACCGCGCGCTGCAACGGGGTGCCCGCCGCAACGAGGTGCGCCGGGCCGGCTTCGACGGGGTGTTCGCAGCGCTCTGGGCGCAGGCCCGTGAGGTGGGCATTCGACTGCCGGACCAGCGGACCTTCGAGGCGGAGATCGCCGAGCGGTCGGAGTTCCGGGAGTTCCTCAAGGCGTGGTGGCCCCGGCTGCACCCTCGACACGTTCTGGGCTGGCTGGCGCAGCCGGACCGGCTGCGCCGGTATGCCGGGGGGATCCTCTCCTCGGCGGAGATCCGGCTGCTCAGCGCCGCATACCGGCACCTGGACACGACCGGGCTGACCATCGCCGACATCGCGCTGCTGGACGAGTTGGACTCCCTGCTCGGCAAGCCGGCGCAGTCGGCCAAGGCCCGGCGCGACCCGTTCCAGCTGGCTGGCGGCGTACGCGAGTTGAGCACCCTCGGCGAGCGGCAACGGGCCGCCCGCGCGGCGGCCCGCGAGCGCCCGGAGGACTACCGGGACTACGCGCACGTGGTCGTGGACGAGGCGCAGGACGTCTCACCGATGCAGTGGCGGATGGTCGGTCGACGTGGCCGTCTGGCCTCCTGGACGGTGGTCGGCGACCCCGCCCAGACCGCGTGGACCGGCGACCCCGACGAGCTGGACCGGGCCCGGGACCAGGCGCTGGGTCGGCGCAAGCGGCACGATTTCACGCTCACCACCAACTACCGCAACTCCTCGGAGATCTTCGCGGTGGCGGCGGCGGAGATCCGCCGGCTCTACCCTGACCTGCCGCTGCCGACCGCGGTCCGCTCCACCGGGGTCGACCCGGTCGAGCTGGTGGTGCCCTCGACCGGGTTGGAGACCGCGACAGTGGAGGCGGCCGCCGGCCTGCTGGCCGAGGTGGAGGGCACCGTCGGCGTGATCACGCCGGTCCCCCGCCGCGACGAGGTCGCCGGCTGGGTCGCCGCACTCGGCGCGCCGAGGCTCCAGGTGGTCACCAGCCTGGAGGCCAAGGGCATGGAGTACGACGGTGTCGTGCTGGTCGCCCCGAGCGAGATCCGGGCGGATCCGGGTGCCGGGGTGCGCACCCTGTACGTGGCGCTCTCCCGGGCCACGCAGCGCCTCACCACCATCGACCCGACCGGCTGATCGGTGCTGGCGAGCCGCCAGCGAGAGTCGCCGCCCCTACACTTGCATACATAGCGATGTGAACATACATTTGACCGGGTCCCGGCTGGCGGCGGAGGGTGGTTCTCGTGGGCGCAGGTCATGACCACCACCACGGGTCCGTCGCCAATGCCGCACACCAGCACCGGGGCCGCCTCTGGGCGGCATTCGGGCTGCTCGCCACCCTGATGGTGGTCGAGGCGGTGGCCGCCCTGCACACCGGCTCGCTCGCACTGCTCTCCGACGCCGGGCACATGTTCACCGACGTGCTCGGCATCGGGATGGCGCTCGCCGCGATCACCGCGACCCGGCGGGCCACCGGAGACCCGCAGCGCACCTTCGGGCTCTACCGACTCGAGGTGCTCGCCGCGCTGGCCAACGCCGTCCTGCTCTCCGGCGTCGCGATCTACGTGGTGATCGAGGCGATCCGCCGCTTCGGCGACCCGCACGAGGTCATCGCCGGCCCGATGCTCGCGGTGGCCGTGCTCGGCCTGCTCGCCAACATCGCCGCCTTCGCCCTGCTCCGCGCCGGAGCCCGGGAGAGCCTCAACCTTCAGGGTGCGTACCTGGAGGTGCTCGGCGACCTGCTCGGGTCGGTCGGCGTGATCGGCGCCGCACTGCTCATCACCGTCACCGACTGGTGGTGGGCCGACCCGCTGGTCGCCGTCGCCATCGGCGTGTTCATCCTCCCGCGCACCTGGCGGTTGGCACGGGCCGCCGTCCGCATCCTGGTGCAGGCCGCCCCGGAGCACCTCCAGGTGACCGCCGTGCACGACCGGCTGGCCGCGGTCCCCGGTGTGGTCGAGGTGCACGACCTGCACGTCTGGACGCTCACCTCCGGCATGGACGTGGCCTCCGCACACCTGACGATGGCACCCGGGGCGGAGGTCGGCGCGGTGCTCACCGCCGCGCGTACGGCCCTGCACGACGACTTCCGGATCGAGCACGCGACGTTGCAGATCGAGCCGGGCGCCGCCTCCGGAGCGTGTGGCTCGATCGAGTGGTGACAGCAGCTTCTCGTGACGACGCAGGCACCGTCCGTCACATACGCTGCAGCCACCCCACCGGCACCGGTAGGCTCGGTCCCGGCCTCCACCAGGCGGCGCCCTCCCGGCGCCGGTGGTGGTCGCCGCCTAATCGCCCGCGAGGGCGAACCGGGGAACCACGTACCTGGGGTGCATCCGCGTCAGCGGTAGGGATCTTCCGTCCCGAACCCGTCAGCTAACCCGGTCGGCGGCTGACGGAAGGACATGCACAGTGGCACCAGCACGACCACCCGCCGCCCGACTGGCGGCCCTGATCGTCGCGATGTTCGCCCTCGGCGTCGCGCTCCCGGCCGGCACCGCCTCGGCCGCTCCCCCGAGCGGCCTGCGGGCCGCCGCCCCCGACTCCGACGAGGAGGGTGGCACCCCCGCGCTGCGAGCCCAACTCGAGGCGGCCAGCAAGGGCTACCTGGACGCGAAGCGCGCCCTGGACGCCTCGGTGCAGCGGCAGCAGCAGCTCACCACCCAACTGAAGACCATCGAGGTCGAGCTCAACCAGCGCAGCGGCAAGGTCGGAGAGATCGCCGGCGTCGCGTACCGCACCGGCCGGCTCAGCGCGATGTCGGCGCTGCTCAACAGCGACAGCCCGGAAGGCTTCATGGACCGGGCAGCCGCACTGGACGCGGTGGCCGCCAACGAGGACCGGGTGCTGCGCGACCTGCTCAGCAGCAAGGACCAGGCCAACCGCACCCAGGTCGCCCTGAACGGTGAGATCAACGAGCAGCGCAAGCAGGTCGCGGTGATGGCCAAGCGCAAGGAGCAGGCCGAACGGGCCCTGACGGTGGCCACCACCCCCAAGCCGCAACCCGCCGCCGACACCGACTCCAACCGGGGCACCTCCGCCGCCAACGCGAAGGCCGCGCCGCGCAACTCCGACGGCTCCTGGCCGTCGGAGACGTGCAGCGTCAACGACCCCACGCCGGCCAGCGGCTGCATCACCCCGCGCACCCTGCACGCCCTCAACCAGGCCAAGGCGGCCGGCTTCACCCGGTACGTCTCCTGCCACCGCCCCAGCGGCTCCGGCGAACACCCGAAGGGCCGGGCCTGCGACTTCGCGGCCCAGACGGGCGGCTTCGGCGGCGACGCCACCGGCGGCGACAAGACCTACGGCAGCAACCTCGCGGCGTACTTCATCCGCAACGCCGACCGGCTCGCCGTGCTGTACGTGATCTGGTACAGGCAGATCTGGCTGCCCAGCAGCGGATGGAAGTCCTACAGCGGGGCGGGTGGCGACCCGTCCAGCGACCACACCAACCACGTGCACCTGTCGGTCTACTGATCCGGCCGTTCCCCAAAGTGTGTGATGCCTGTGAGTCATCAAGATGACTCACAGGCATCACGTTCGTCCGGGCAGCGCTGTCCGACCGGGCTACGTCGCCGGGCGTACCCCTGATGTCGTCGCTCGTCGGACGACCCGGCGGCGGCCGGCGGGCAGCATCGCGGTATGCCTCGGATCCCACCCAGCGCCCGCAAGGGGCTGCTCACCCTGCACCTGGTCACCTCGCTGGGCTGGCTCGGCGCCGACCTGGTGCTGCTCACCCTCGGCATCGCCGTGCAGCGTGGCGCCGACCCTGCGGTGCTCTACCCGGTCGGCGCGCTGGTCGGCACCGTCCTGTTCGCGCCGCTGAGCGTCCTGGTCTGGCTCATCGGTGTCGCCACCTCGCTGCTCACCCCGTGGGGCCTGCTGCGCTACCGGTGGGTGGTGGTCAAGCTGGTGCTCACCACGGTGATGGTCGGGCTGGTGCTGTTCCTGCTCACCCCGAATCTGCGGCACGCCGGAGCGGTGGGCGCCGCCCTGCCCACACGGGACCGTGCCGACCTGGTGATCGCCCCCGCGGTGTCGACCAGCCTGATGATCATTGCGACGGTGCTGTCCACGTACAAGCCGTGGGGACGGCGTCCCGCCGCCCGGCCCGCCCTGGCGGGCCGCGCCCGCAACCGGTGACCCCACTGCCGTCCCGCGCTCGGGTCAGGCTGGGGGCGGCGGGTCGCCGGTGCGGTCGAGGGCAGCGCCGAGGCGGGTGGCCAGGGCGAGGTGGGCGGCCCGGGCCTGACGGAACGCGTACCGGAACAGCGGGGTCGGCGCGGTCAGGGTGATGTCGACGTCGATCCGGGTCAGGCCGTCCGGCTCGGGGCGCAGCCGGGTTTGGTTACGCACCGTGGTGGCGGGCCACTGGCGGGCCACCATGACGATCTCGTCGTCCTCGCTGATCAGGACGTCCGCGTGGTAGGTGGTCCGGAAGCGCAGCGGGCCGGCAGCCAGCCGGTCGTTGATCGTGTAGCTGGCCTGCGCACCGGGTCGGGGCGGCAGTCGGCGGACCCGGACGATCAACGGGTGCAGCTCACCCTGCCGGGTCAGGTCGCTGAGCAGCGCCGCCGCCTCGGCCGGCGAACACCGGGCCTGCACGGTGTAGCTGAAGGTATCGCTGCTGAGCACACCGTCTCCCGCCGTCGATGGTCGCACGATCGTCCCGTACCGATGTCTGGCTGGCAATGTCCGAGGGCCGGCCCGGGCCGGCCCGATGACACGCCCAGTCACCGTTTGGCGCATTAGGGTCGTTCAGTGAGGAATCACCCGACCGTGCTGGAGGCGGACATCATGAACGGCGACGATCCGGTGAGCGGGCACGTGATGGTCTTCGCGCCCACTCCACAGCTGACGGTGACCGTCGACCAGCCGAACGACCACCCCGAGCTGCACCTGCACCCCGGCGGGCAGGGCGTCTGGCAGGCACGGATGGTGATGTCGCTCGGTGTCGAGGTGGTGCTCTGCGCCGCCCTCGGCGGCGAGATCGGCCAGGTGCTGGAGCCGCTGCTGGTCAGTGAGGGCGTGGACCTCAAGGCGGTGGCCCGTGATTCCGGCAGCGGCGGGTACGTGCACGACCGCCGGGACGGCTCCCGGCAGGAGATCGCCGACGTGCCCGGTCAGCCGTTGAGCCGACACGAACTCGACGAGCTGTACAACCTGGCCCTCGGCGAGGGCCTGTCGGCCGCGGTGAGCATCCTCAGCGGGCCGAACGAGCCGTGGCTCGTGCCTGCCGACCTGTACCGACGCTTCGCCGCCGACCTCAGCGCCAACGGCGGTCGAGTGGTGGTCGACCTCTCCGGCGATCACCTCGGCTCGGCGCTGGAGGGCGGCGTCTTCTTCCTCAAGGTGAGCCACGAGGAGCTGATCCGCGACGGCCGCGCCCGCACCGACGACATCGTGGAACTGACCCGGGCCATGTACGAGCTGCACGCGGCCGGCGCCGAGACGGTGGTGGTGAGCCGGGCCGACCAGCCGGCGCTCGCGCTCATCGACGGGGAGCTGTTCGAGGTCGAGATGCCCCGGTTGGAAGCCGCCGACCCGCGCGGCGCGGGCGACTCGATGACCGCCGGGGTGGCAGCCGTCGTGGCTGGCGGCGGGGACATCCGGACCGCCATCCGGACCGGGGCCGCGGCCGGCGCGCTGAACGTCACCCGGCACGGCCTGGGCACCGGACGACTGGACTCGATCACCGGCCTGGTGGACCGGGTCCGACTGGTGCCGGCGGACAGCCGACAGCAGGAGCGGACCACCCCGGACGAGCTGGCCGACCGGGTGGTCGACCGATGACCCTGCGGGTGTTGATCACGAATGACGACGGGATCGCCGCGCCGGGCATCCAGGCACTGGCCTGGGCTGCCCGCCAGCGGGGCCTGGACGTGGTGGTCGCCGCACCGCTGGAGGAGGCGAGCGGCACCAGCGCCGCGA
Source organism: Micromonospora sp. A202 (assembly GCF_006715105.1). Lineage (NCBI taxonomy): Bacteria > Bacillati > Actinomycetota > Actinomycetes > Micromonosporales > Micromonosporaceae > Micromonospora > Micromonospora sp. A202. Next base: position 5,089,284 of record NZ_VFMP01000001.1, read on the forward strand.
TGAGCGCCATGGAACGGGACGGACGTGTCGTCGTGAACGACCACCCGCTGCCCGACCTGGAGGGCGTGCCAGCGTACGGGGTTGGCGGCTCACCCGGCTTCATCACGCTGATCGCCCTGCACGGCGCGTTCGGCCCGCCGCCATCGGTGGTGCTCTCCGGCATCAACCGTGGTGCCAACGCCGGCCGGGCCGTGCTGCACTCAGGGACGGTGGGGGCGGCGTTCACCGCCGCCACGAACGGGTGCCGGGCGATGGCGGTCTCCCTGGATGTGCTCTCCGCGGGCGAGGCGACGGCGGCGAGCGGTGGCGCGGCGGTGGACGCGGCCGCCCGGGTACGCGACGCCGAGCGGCACTGGAGCACCGCGGCGCGGGTCGCCCTGGACCTGCTCCCCCGGTTGACGTCCGCACCGATGGAGAGCGTGCTCAACGTGAACGCCCCGGACCTGCCGCACGGACGACTGCGCGGGGTGCGGCGAGGCACGCTGGCCAGCTTCGGTCAGGTGCAGATGACGGTGGCCGAATCCGGCCACGGCTTCGTCCGCACCTCACTGGAGGAGCCGGGGCAGGCCGCCCAGCCGGGCACCGACGTGGCGTTGCTGGCCGCCGGGTATGCGTCGGTGACGGCCATCCGGGCGGTCACCGAAGCAACCGACATCGACCTGACCGGGCTGGACGAGCAGCCCTGACCGGAATGCCCGGTGCGCTCAGGCGCCGGGCAGCACTTCGGGGGTGGCGGCACCGGCGAAGTAGGGCTCCGGGGCGCCGAACAGGCCGAGCAGACCGGTCACCCAGAGCTGTCGGTGCACGAACCGGCTCGGCTGCGTGACCACCAGCTTGACGTCGCTGACCTCGGCCGTCTGGAAGCCGGCGACCATGGCGCTGATGCCGACGGAGTCGATGAAGGTGACCAGCCTCATGTTCAGCTCGATGCGGAGTGGGCGGCCCTTGGCCAGCACCTCCGCGATCGCCTCGCGCACCTCGTACGCGGTGTCCACGTCGATCTCGCCCCGCGGGGCGATCTCCACCACACCACCGGACAGAACCGACTTCACGATCGACAGGCTCACGCGAGCACCTCCACCCGCCCGTCCCCCGGGCGCCTCATCAGTACGCGGGCCGCGACCGAGAGTATTCCTCCGACGGCCTCGGTCGCCACCCCTCGGGATGAGTAATTCGCGGATCCGGACCCACAAAGCCGCCCATATCCGTACTTTTCAGTATCTGATTACTCAACACTTTTCGTTATCTGACCCTCGGCGATCAGTCGGGACCGACGCGCCGCGGACAAGGGTAGCCGCCCGGACCCGACAGGCCCGACAACCGGACCACCACCTACGCCCGCCCCGTGTGCCACCGGCGTGTCGCCCGCGAACGCCCGCCCTGATCGGCACCCGTGGTTGCCGACGCGCCCTAGCATCGGGCCGGGACACCCACCGTGACGGAGAGGACCTTCGATGATCAAGCGACTTGCGGGGCTGGCTGGCGTCGGCGTCTTGCTCGCCCTCGTACTGGCCTGCGGTTTCGGCGGTGGAGGCGACGATGACGACGACGATGACGACGACTTCGCCCGGGGCGTCGCCGTGACAGTGGTGCGCTGAGTTCCTCCGAGCCAGGGCCGGCCGGGTTTGCGCTCGGGCGGCCCTGGGCACTGCGGGGTAGGCGAACCGTGACGCGCTGAACAGACGCCGAAGTCCGAAGTGGCCGGCGGCTTCGGCACCCGAGGAGGTAACCACGATGTTCGGAACCAACCTGCTGGACCGCCGCAGCAAGCCGGAGCGGATCGCGGACCAGGCCTGGGAGCACCTGCTCTCGGCCGTGAGCTCCGCCGGAGACAGTGTGCGGGACACCGCCCGGTCGGCCCGTCGCAACAGCGGCGACCTTGCCGATGGCGCGGGCGACCTGGTGGGCTCCGCCGCCGAGGAGGCACGTCGGCGTGCCTCTCTGGCCTTCGACGCGCTCGCCGGCCGCCAGCCGGCACTACCCTGGACGCTGCTGATCGGTGCCGCGCTCGTGGGCGCGGCGGTCGGCTGGGCCGTCGGGTCCGCCGCGCGGGCCGCCGGCAGCCACGACGACCGTGCCGTCGACGACGTGGAGTTCGTCGACGTCGACCGCCCCAACTCCCCCGCGGTCTGATCAACCGCTCTCCCCGCACCACCAGGGCCCCACTCGACCACTGTCGAGCGGGGCCCAAGCCATCACCCCACCCCCCACCCCATTGCGTCGATCATGGAGTTGTGGTGGCGGACAAAGGTGGCGAGAAGCAGCACTTCGCCCACCACAAGTCCATGATCGACGCCGATGGGCGGGCGGGGGCCGGTCCGCCGGGTGCCGGACCCCTCAGGCCGCCGGCGGACCGGTGCTCGGGTGGTGGGCGCATGGGGGCTGCTGGGTGGGTGCTGTTCCTCTCGGGCGGAGCCCCGGGGGACGGGGTCGACCGGACGGGAACGCCGTGCCCGGGGGACGGGCACAGCGACGGGGACGGGAAGAGCTGCCCTGGCTCCACCACCCGACGCGAACGGCTCCCGCAATCGAGGAACGCCACTACCGTAACTGAAGGTGGCTCGCTTTGGAAGCGCTCCCATGGCGGAAATCCGGCCGTCCCGGAACAGCGCGGCCGGGCCGTCACCCCTTCCGGGCGAGGATGGTTCACCCGGAGCAGCGGCAGGATCGGACGACGGCGGACCTCCCGGCCGCGACCGCCGCCCGGTCCGCCGACAAAGCACGGGAGGAGGGGCAGATGGCCATCGCGGAGATCAGCCGAACCGACCAGGACATCCAGTCCGCCGTACTCGACGAGCTGACCTGGGAACCGCGGGTGCAGCCGCACGAGATCGGCGTGATCGTCGCCGAGGGCGTCGTCACGCTGACCGGACGAGTGGACAGCTACGCCAAGAAGTGGGCCGCCGAGCGAGCCACGCACCGGGTCGCCCGGGTCCGAGCGGTCGCCAACGACGTGGCCGTGCAACTGGACAGCGGCTACGGCTCCGAGCGCGCCGATCCCGACCTGGCCGCCGCCGCGAGCCACGCGCTGGAATGGGACGCCTTCGTGCCCATCGAGAAGCTCCAGGTCACCGTCTCGGCCGGCTGGGTCACGCTGCACGGCGACGTCGAGTGGGAGTACCAGCGCCGGGCCTCCGAACGGGCGGTCAGCCGGCTGACCGGCGTACGCGGGGTGAGCAACGGCATCACCGTCCGTCCGGCCACCCCACCCGACGGCCGGGACCTGGCCGAGCGGATCGTCGACGCCCTCGCCCGGGCCGGCGCGACCGAGGCCGAACGGATCAGCGTCCGGGTGCACGGCGACACGGCGGTGCTCGCCGGTCTGGTCCACTCGATGCCCGAGCGGGCCGAGGTGGAGCAGCTGGCCTGGTCCGCGCCGGGCATCCGCGAGGTGCAGAACCACATCGCGGTCGCCCCGGGGCTGCGCTGAACGGACGCGGGCGCCCGCTCACCGGGCGCTGAACGGGCGTGGAACCACCCGGGGTGGGTGAGTCCGTCTCACCCACCCCGGGAGCAGGCTGGAGGCATGAGTGATCCGAACGGGCTGATCCAACCGGGCCGCCCCGCGCCCGGTTTCACCCTCCCGGCCACCCCGGACGGGGCCCTCGTCGGCCCTGAGCAGTTCCGAGGCCGGCCGGTCGTGCTCGCCTTCTACCCCGCTGACTGGAGCCCGGTCTGCGGTGACCAGATGTCCCTCTACCAGTCGGCGGCGCCTGTCTTCGCCCAGTACCGGGCAGCGGTGCTCGGCATCTCAGTGGACAGCATCTGGTCGCACCGGGCGTTCGCCGAGAGCCGGGGCATCGAGTTCCCGCTGCTGGCCGACTTCGAACCCAAGGGCGAGGTGGCCCGCCGCTACGGCTCGTACATGTCGAACGGTGAGGCGGCCCGCGCGCTCGTGGTGCTGGACCCGGTGGGGACGGTGACCTGGAGCTACCTCTCCCCGCCCGACGTCAACCCGGGCGCGGACGGCATCTTCGACGCGCTGGACCAACTCGCCGCCGATCGGAAGGTGATGGCCGGATGACCACGCCACTTCAGGTCACCGCCCGGCTTCGGGATCCGGTGACGACCGATGACCACATCCGGGGCCCGGCCGACGCGTCGGTGACCATCGTCGAGTACGGCGACTTCCAGTGCCAGTTCTGCGGTGCCGCGTACCCGAACCTGCACGAGTTGCTGCGGCAGAGGGCCGACACCGTGCGGTTGGTCTACCGGTACTTCCCGATCGCCAACATGCACCCGTACGCGGAACGCGCCGCCGAGACGGCCGAGGCCGCCGGGGTCCGGGGCCGATTCTGGGAGATGCACGACTGGCTCTACGAGCACCAGGACCAACTCGACCCGGTGCACCTCTCGCTCGGTGTCGAGCAGGTCGGGTTGCCGCCGGACGAGTTGAACGCCGAGGTGGAGGGCCGCAGTCACGCGGACCGGGTGCGTCGGGACTTCGTCGGCGGCATCCGCAGCGGGGTGAACGGCACCCCCACGCTGTTCGTCAACGGCGTTCGGCACGACGGTGGTTACGACCTGCCCGACCTGCTGGCGGCAGTCGACGCCGCCGGCAACGCCTGACCGCCGACAACGCCTGACCGCCGACCCGCTCAGATCAGCCGCAACTCGCGCGCCCGCCGGACCGCCTCGCGCCGGCGGGTCGCGTCGAGTTTGCGGTAGATGTTGCGGACGTGGGTCTTCACCGTGTTGACCGACAGCGACAGTTCGCTGGCGATCTCCACGTTGGACAGGATGCTCTGCAGGTAGCGCAGGATGGTCAGCTCCCGCTCGGTGAGCGGCTCGTCGAGCGTGTCCCTCGGCTCGACGGCGGGCCGAGCGGTGCTCCTGCCGGCTCCCCGCACCAGGTCGCTGACCAGCGCGAAGTGCGCGGTGCCGGCGTCCAGGTGGGCGGCCAGCAGGTCCCGCACGGGTGGTTCGGCGCGGGTGAAGACCCGTCGACAGCCCTGCGGCCCGGCCAGGTCCAGCACCTGCTCCAGGATCCGGCCCGCCCGCCGCCCGTCGCCGGCCCGCTCGGCCAGCAGGGCGTCCAGCAGCCCCGCGTCGAGGCGTACCGGCAGGGGCCAGGAGGTGGCCGCTGGCGACTGCCAGCCCGGCAGGGCGCGCCCTGCGGCAGCGGCGTCACCGGCCAGCAGCTCCACCTTCGCCGCCGCGACCGCGAGGACGGGTTCGCTCGCGCCGACCAACAGGTCGCGCGCGGCGTCCAGGTCACCCCGCTCGGCGCGCAGTTCGGCCTCGGCGGCCCGCAGCAGGCCGGCCAGCTCGGTCGCGGACGGCCGGTCGGCCAGCGCCTCCCGGGCCCGGACGAGCAGTCGTTGCCCGGCTGCCGGGTCGCCGGAGTCGCGGTGCAGCTTTGCCCGGCACAGCGCGGCCACCGTCGCCGCTACCGGTTCGTCGGCAGCGGCGGCCGGCCAGTCGTCACCCGCATCCGTCTCGAGGCCGGCGATCCAGCCGCCGACGATGCCGAGGGCCGGGCCGGCGAGAGCGAGGTTGGCGGCAGCCTCCTCGGGCTGGTCGCGGAGCTGCGCCACCAGGGCCAACGCCAGGTACGAGTAGGCGCAGTCGAGCCGACAGGACCAGCCCCGACAGGGTGGCATGCCCAGCGCGTCCCGAGCCGCCTGCTCGGCCGCCCGCAGCTCGCCCCGCACCGCGAGCAGCAGCGCGGCACGGCTGGCGCCGACCAACTCGGTACGCGGACGGCCGGCCTCGCGCGCCGCCGCCCGGGCCCGGACGAACCGGGGGGCCGGGAGTGCGCCGTCGGCCAACTCGACCAGCCCGAGGGCGGTGCCGGTGAACGCTCTCAGGTCCGCGTCGTCGGTCGCGCCTCCCCCACCGGTCGTCGGGGCGGAGCTGGCCGCTCCGCTCGGCGCGGAGTCCGGCATTCGGGTCGGCGTGGCGCCCGCCGGGCGGGTCCGCAGCAGTCGGGCGGCGGCGGCCCGGACCTCCGCCGGGTCGCCGGAAAGGCGTGCCACGCTCACTTCCAGCGCGGTGACCAGGCGTAGGAACCGGTCCCGCCGCGGCACGGGCAGGCCAGCGGCATGGTCGGCGGCCGAGCGCAGGTGGCTGCTGGCGGCCGGCAGATCACCGGCGTACGCGCGCTCGGCGGCGCAGGCCAACGCCACCTCCGGGTCGGCCCGGATCACCTCCGCCGGCGGGGTCATGGGGGCGGGGGCGTGCACCGGGTCCCGGTCGTACCGGGTCAGTTCCGGCCAGTGCGCGACGAACAGGTCACCGGCCAGGTCCCACCGGCCGGCGGCCAGCGCGTGCCGCAGACCGTCGGCCGGCCGCCCGTCCTCGGCGTACCAGTCGGCGGCCCGTCCGTGCAGGTCATGGAGTTCGTCGGGGGGCAACCGGGCCAGGTCGGCGCGGAGCAGGTCGGCGAGCAGGGGCTCGCAGCGGTACCAGGGTGGGCGGGTGTCCTCGCGGTGCAGCAGGCCACCGGTCCCGGCCAGGGCGGCCAGCGCCGGCCCGGCGTCGGCGCGGCCAGTCAGCGCCTCGGCCAGGTCGGCGCAGACGGTGTCGACGATGGCAGTACGGCGCAGCAGGTCCTCCTCGGCCGGGTCGAGTGCGGGGAGCACCTCCTCGTGCAGGTAGCCGGCGATCTCCGGCTGGTCACCGCCGAACTGCCCCACCCAGCGCTCCGGGTCGGGCTGCCCGCGCACCGCCAGCGCGGCGATGCGCAGCGCGGCCGGCCAGCCGCCGGTCCGGTCGCGCAGCTGGTGCACGGCGGCTGCCGGTAGCGCGGCGGCGTGCGCGGTGAGCAGGTCGGCCACCTCGTCGTCGGTGAACGCCAGCTCGTCCGGGCCGATCTCGGTCAGCTCGCCGGCGAGGCGTAGCCGGTGCAGGGGCAGGTGCAACCCGGCCCGCGCGCCGATCACCAGGCGCAGCCGCTGCTCGGCATGTCGCAGCAAAAACTCCAGGCCGGTCAGCGCCGCTGGGTCGGCGACCCGGTGCAGGTCGTCCAGGACCAGCAGCACCGGCCGATCCGCGGCGGCGAGCGTGGCGGCCAGCACCTCCAGCTGCTCCGGGCGCGGCGGCCGGTCCGGCAGCGGGCCGTCCTCCGCCGACCCGGTCGCCGACCGCAGCGCCGCCGCGAGGTACGCCCAGAGCCGGTCGCCGTCGTCGCCCACCTCCACAGACAGCCACGCCGGGACCGGGCGGGCCTCGGGCGGCACCGACAGGTCGCCGGAGTCGGGCACGACCGCTCCCGGCTCCACGTCGGGCGCAGCACCGCCCAGCCGTACCCAGGAGGCGAGCAGCGTGGTCTTGCCCCAGCCGGCGGGAGCGGCGATCAGGGTGACCGGCCCGGCACTGCCCTCGTCCAACCGGCGCAGCAGTCGGGGCCGGGCCACCACCGGCTCCGGCGGCACGGCCGGAGTCAGCCGGGACGCCAGCAGCGGAGACTCCGCCGGACGCCCCGGTGCCGTATCGACCTGTCGTGCGGTTTCGACCCGTACGCGATTCCGCTGTTCCGGCACCCAGCCCCACCCCCACCACGCGCTCCGCCCCCGGTCGGCGAGCGGTTACCCGGCGGGGGCCGGTTCACCCCTTCCGGGCGAGCACGCTTCACCCGGCCGGGACCGACGATCGGGGGACGTGGACCGCGAGGACGGGTGGGGACGAATGGGACGGCTGGTGCGGGCGGGACCCGCCCTCGGCACCGCGGCGCTGACCGGGGCGGCGCGGTTGCTGCGCGTACCCCGGCGGCGCGGCCGGACCGGCGCGGACGGCGACCCTGGCCCGCCGGTCCGGTGGCAGGTGGTGACTGTCGACCGGCCTCCGGAGCAGGTGCTCCCCGATGGTCGCTGGCCCGAACCGCTGCGCCGCCTGGGCGGCGCGGTCGAGGTGCGGGTGCGGCCGGCGCCCGGCGACCGGGGCACGGAGCTGGCGGCCCGGCCGCTGCCCGGCGGCACCCCGCCCCCCGGGCTGGCCGCGCACCTGGTCGGTGACGACCCGGGCCTGCTGGTGCGCCGCACCCTGCGCCAGGTCAAGCAACGGGTGGAGGCCGGCGAGGTGCTGCGTGCGGACCGGTCGCCGCTGGACCGCCGCGAGGTGCACGGGTGAGGGCGCTGTGCTGGGTCGCCGCCGACGAGGTGGCGGTACGCGAGGTGAGCGACCCGGAGCTGCGCAACGAGCGTGACGTGATCGTCCGGGTTCGTCGGAGCACCACCTGCGGCGGTGACCTGCCGCTGCTGGCCGGGCGGGATCCGCTGCTGCGGGCCGGTGACGTGCTCGGGGCCGAGTTCCTGGGCGAGGTGGTCGAGGTCGGGCCCGCCGTCCGCCGGCACCGTACCGGCGACCGGGTGGTCGTCGGCGCGAGTGTCGCCTGCGGCGGCTGCTGGTACTGCCGTCAGGGCCTGCACTCCTGCTGCGACAACAGCAGCGTCGACCTGGCGAGTGCCGACCCCGACCAGGGACGGGACGCCGGCGGTTTCGGCCGGCCCAGGGCGGCGGGCGGCTTCGCTGGCGGTCACGCCGAGTACGTGCGGGTGCCGTACGCCGACGTGGGCGCGTTTCCGGTGCCGGACGCTGTCGACGACGACCGGGCGTTGTTCGCCGCCGACGCGGCACCGGCCGGCTGGTCGGCGGCTGAGCTGGGTGCGGTGCGCCCCGGCGACGTGGTGGCGATCTGGGGCGCCGGAGCGGTGGGCCAGTTGACCGCCTGGGCGGCGGTGCGGCGCGGTGCCGCCCAGGTTTTGGTGGTGGACCGCTACGAGGAGCGGTTGCGGATGGCGGAGCGGCACTGTGGCGCGGAGCCGCTGGACTATCGCCACACCGACGTCGCGGCGGAGCTGCGTGACCGCAGCGGCGGACGCGGGGCGGACGTATGCGTGGTGGCGGTCGGCTGGTCGGCGGCCGGTCGCTTCGGTGGCCGCACCGCCGACCACCCGGACGCCCTGCGGGAGGCCGTGTACGCCTGCCGCAAGGGCGGTGTGGTGGTGGTGCTCGGCGAGGTGGCCGGTTTCGTCGACGCGTTTCCGCTGGGCACGGTGACCGACCGGCGGCTCACGCTGCGCGGGGCCCGGCGGCCGGACCTGCGGGACGTGCCGATGCTGCTGGACCGGATGGCCCGCGACGAGCTGCGCACCGAGCAGTTGGCCACCCACCGGCTGCCGCTGGAGCAGGGCCCGCAGGGGTACGCGCTGTTCCGGGACCGGGCCGACGGATGCGTACGGGCCGTGTTCACCCCGTGACGGCCTTTCGTGATCTGCCATCGGGTACCGCGAATGGCAGACTCTGGGGATGGCTGGGGAGCGAACGTACGACGTGGTGCTGTTCGGGGCGACCGGGTTCACCGGGGGCCTGACCGCTGAATACCTGGCCCGGCACGCGCCGCCGGGGCTGCGCTGGGCGCTGGCCGGGCGCGACCCGGGCCGCCTCGCCGCCGTCCGGGACCGGCTGGCCGCGATCGACCCGACGTTGACCGACCTGCCGCTGCTCACCGCCGACGTGACCGACGCGGCCTCGCTGCGCGCCGTCGCGGAGAGCGCCCGGGTGGTGGCCAGCACTGTCGGCCCGTACGTCCACCACGGCGAGCCGCTGGTCGCCGCCTGCGCCAGGGCTGGCACCGACTATCTGGACATCACCGGTGAGCCGGAGTTCGTCGACCTGATGTATGTGCGCCACCACGCCGAGGCGGCCCGCACCGGCGCGCGGCTGGTGCACGCCTGCGGGTTCGACTCCATCCCGCACGACCTGGGCGTCTGGTTCACCGTCAAGCAACTCCCGGCCGACGTGCCGATCACCGTGGACGGTTACGTGCGCGCCGGTGGCCGGTTCTCCGCCGGCACCTACCATTCGGCGCTCACCGCGTTCTCCCGTACGGGGCAGGCCAGCCAGGCCGCCCGGGACCGCCGGGCGGTCGAGCCGCGCCCCACCGACCGTCGGGTGCGGGCGGTGCCCGGCCGGCTGGGCCGCTCGGCGGAGCTGGGCATCTGGACCGTGCCGCTGCCGACCATCGACCCGCAGGTGGTCCGCCGCTCGGCGGCGGCCCGCCCGGAGTACGGCCCGGACTTCCGTTACCGGCACTTCGCGGCCGTGAAGCGGCTGCCCACAGTGCTGGCTGGCGCGGTCGGGCTCGGAGCGGTGGTCGGGCTGGTGAAGCTGCCGCCCAGCCGACGGTGGCTGCTCGGCCGGCTCGCGTCCGGGCAGGGGCCCACCGCCGAGCAACGGGCGGCTTCCTGGTTCCGGGTCCGGTTCGTGGGCACCGGCGGCGGGCAGCGGGTGGTCACCGAGGTGGCTGGCGGCGACCCCGGTTACGACGAGACGGCGAAGATGCTCGGCGAGTCGGCGCTGTGCCTGGCGCTCGACGAGCTGCCGCCGACTGCCGGTCAGGTCACCCCGGTCACCGCGATGGGTGACGCGCTGCTCGACCGGCTCGTCCGGGCCGGGCTCAGCTTCCGGGTGCTCAAGCAGGACACGGCGGAGCACTCGGCTTGACCCTCGACCGGGTCGAGGGGGCAGGATGCCCGGCGTGAGCGACCTGCACAGCATCGGTGAGCTGGCGAGGGCCAGTGGCCTGACCGTCAGCGCCCTGCGTTTCTACGACTCGGCGGGGGTGCTGGAACCGGCCCTGGTCGACCCGGTGACCGGCTACCGCTGGTACACCGACGAGCAGATCGCCCCGGCCCGGCTGGTGGCCGGGCTGCGCCGGATCGGCATGCCGGTGCCGGAGATCGCCGCCGCGGTCCGCGCCGAGCCGGCGGCGGTGCACCGGTTGCTCGACACGCACCTGCGCCGGTTGGTCGACGGGCTGGCCGACGCCCGTCGGGAGGTGACCCGGCTCCGGGCGCTGGTCGACCCGGCCCAGCCGAGCACCACCACGCTGCTGCTCTCCCCCGCCGACCTGGCCGCCGCGCTCGACGCGGTGCGCTTCGCCGTCGGCGCGGACCCGGAGATGCCGATGCTCTGCGGCGTGCTGCTCGACGTGGAGCCCGACGGTGTCCGGCTCGTCGCCACCGACCGGTACCGGCTCGCGTTGGCCCGCTCCCAGGCCGACGTCGACGGTCCGCCGGTGCGGGTGTTCGTCCCCGTGTCCCTCGTCGACCAGCTCCGGCCGCTGCTCGACGCCGCCGACGCCTGGCCGGTGTCGTTGACAGTGGCGGGCGCGGACCTGCGGGTGCTGGTGGCCGACCGGACGCTGACCGGCACCGCCCTGCCGTACGACTTCCCGGACTACCGCCGGTTGCTGCGCAAGGCCGTCGGCGAGCGGCCCACCGCGCGCCGGATCACTGTCGACGTGGCCACGCTGCGCGCCGCGTTGGCCGACCCGGCGGCCCCCACCGTCGCCCGCGACGACGACGGCACGGCCCGGGAGGTCACCGTGCTCGGCGTCGACGACCAGGGCGGTCTTCGGCTGCTCCCCGCCGCCGACCTGGACAGCGAAGCGCTGCGGGTCGGGGTGGACGGTCGCTACCTGCTGGACGCGTTGAACGCGGCCGGCGCGCCGCAACTGGTGCTGGAGCTGGACGGGCCGATCTCCCCGCTGGCCCTACGCCGACCGGACGACGCGGACACCTACTCGGTGCTGATGCCGATCCGGCTCTGAGCCGGCGGCCAGCAATCCCCGTCCCGCGAGGAAAAGCCCGCGACGGTAACATCTGGTGGTTCACCTGTGAACCCCGGACGGAGGCGTACAGAGCAGCATGCTCGACATGGAGTTGATCCGGAAGGATCGCGAGGCGGTGGCGACCGCGCTGGCGAAGCGTCTGGATCCCGCCGAGGTCACCAGTGCCCTGGACGAGATTCAGCGGCTCGACCAGGAACGACGCGCCCTGATCACGGAGATCGACGCCGAGCGGCAACGCCGCAAGGCGGAGGCCCGGGCGTACGCGCAGGCCAAGCGCGCCGGCGAGGAGCCGCAGGCCGCCGCGCCGGAGGCCGAGCGTAAGCAGCTCGCCGAGCTGGAGTCCCAGCTGGACGAGGTGCAGGCCCGGCTGCGCGACGCGATGAGTGAGCTGCCCAACCTGCCCAGCGACGACGTCGTGGCCGGCGGCAAGGAAGCCAACCGGGTCGTGAAGACCTTCGGCGAGCCGCCGGTGATCGAGAAGGTCCGCGACCACGTCGAGCTGAGCCGCGCGCTGGGCCTGGTCGACTACGAGCGCGGGGTCAAGCTCGGTGGGTCCGGTTTCTGGATCTACACCGGCGTCGGTGCCCGGCTGGAGTGGGCGCTGCTCAACTACTTCGTCGACCAGCACATCAAGGCCGGTTACGAGTTCCTGCTCCCGCCGCACCTCCTGCTGGACTCGGCCGGCTTCGCCGCCGGCCAGTTCCCCAAGTTCTACGACGACGTCTACCACCTGGACTCGGCGTCCGCCCCGCGCGGGCAGTTCCTGCTGCCCACGTCGGAGACGGCGATCCTCGGTGCGTACCAGGACGAGATCCTGGAGACCCCGAAGCTGCCGCTGAAGGCCTTCGCGTACACGCCGTGCTACCGGCGGGAGTCGGCCGGCTCGCACTCCGACGAGCGCGGCACGGTGCGCGGGCACCAGTTCAACAAGGTGGAGATCTTCCAGTTCACGCTGCCGGAGCAGGCCGACGCCGCTCTGGAGGAGATGCTCGCGCACGCCGAGAGCCTGGTCGAGGGGCTGGGTCTGCACTACCAGCGCACCCTGCTCTCGGCCGGCGACGCCAGCGCCTCGATGAAGAAGACCCTCGACATCGAGGTGTGGATGCCGAGCACCGGCAAGTACAAGGAGGTGTCGTCGGTTTCCTGGGCCGGCGACTACCAGGCCCGTCGGGCGGCCATCCGCTACCGGGAGCCGGGCGGCAAGCAGACGCGCTTCGTGCACACCCTCAACGGCTCGGCGCTGGCCACGAGCCGGCTCTTCCCGGCCATCCTGGAGCAGAACCAGCAGGCCGACGGCTCGGTGCTGATCCCGAAGGTCCTCCAGGACCGCCTGGGCACCGACCGTCTGACCCCGCGCTAGCCGGTCCGTTCGACGGGGGCCGGGTCCGCCCCGCGCCCCCGTCGACGCATCCAGGCGCCCAGCGCGGCGAGCAGGACGAGAGCGGCCAGCAGCACTGGTGGGCCGACGGCGTCGAGCGCGTCGGCCAGGGCGTGCTGCACCTCCGACGCCACCCGGATCACCGGGTCCCGCAGGGCGTCGCGGCGGCCGGCCGCCAGCCGTAGCTCGTACCAGCCGTACCAGGCGACGTAACCACCGGCGAGCAGCAGCATCAGGCCACTGAGCCGGGGCACGAGCGCGCCGGCGACGCGCAGCCGCGCCACCAGGCCGTCGCGGACCAGCGCCACGCCGAGCGCGGCGACCGCGACGACCAGACCCATCCCGAGGGCGTACGCGCCGAAGAGCGCCACCCCCTGGCCGGTCGAGCCGGCCTGGAGGCTGGTCACCACGATGGCCAGGAACGGCGCGATGGCGCAGCCGAGCGAAGCGAGGGCGTACGCCGCACCGAACAGGACCATCGACGGCCAGGAACGGGTCAGCCGGGGCGCTCGGGTCGTCCAGCCCGGGGTGGGCAGTCGCCGGCCGGCGAGCAGCCAGCAGCCCGCCACCGCCAGCAGCACGCCGAGCGTCACTGTCAGCCAGGGCAGCCGGGGTCGCAGCCAGCCGGCCAGTGGTGCGAGCGCCAGCCCGAACGCGCCGAAGACCAGCACGTACCCCACTGTCAGCCCGGCCGCCGCGGTGAGCGCGCGGCCGACCGCGCCGCGGGCGTCCGACGCACCGGCGACCAACAGCGAGAGGTACGCGGGCAGCAACGCGAAGCCGCACGGGTTGACCGCGCCGAGCATGCCGGCGGTCAGCGCGAGCAGCAGTGCGGCGGTCACGCCCCGGCCAGGGCGGCGACGCGGGCGGTGAGCGCCTCACCGTCGAGGAAGCCCTGGTGGACCACTGTGCCCTTCCGGTCGATGATCACGAAGATGCTCTGTTCGGTCACCTTGAACCGCTTCCAGAGCGCGCCCTTGCGGTCCTCGATCTGCGGCGTCCCGGCGAGGTCGAACTCGGTGACGAACTCCTTCATGGCGCGTTGCTCGCCCAGCCCGGCGACGCCGATGATCGGCACGGTGTCCCGGTATCGGGGCGCGACCTCGGCGACCGTCCAGGCCTGGCTGGCGCAGGTTGCGCACCACGGCGCCCAGAACCACAGGACCACCGGCTTGCCGGCGAGCTGCGCGGCGTCGAACGCGGCGCCGGTGAGGGTGGTGCCGGTGAAGCGCAGGATGTCCGGGACCTGCGCCGGGGCTGCGGGTGGCGCGCCGGCCGGCGTAGCGGTCGGTGTGGTCGCCGTACCGGTCGAGGCCGGGGCCGATCCAGCGACGGCGGGCCCACCCGGCGCGGTGCCGGTGCAGGCAGCAGCGCCGGACAGGGCCACGACGAGCGTCCCGGCGGTGGCGGCGCGGCGTAGATGCCCGGCCGCCGTCCATGCCATGCCACTGGGCATCCGCTTCTCCGTTCCGGTCGGGAAGGGACCCTTCCCGACGCTCATCAAGCGTTGACTGGGTGCCCTTCCCTACTCGGCCTTGGCGAGGCGCAGAGCCAGCTCCGGGCACACCTTGACGGCCTTCAGCGCGCCCTCCCGCAGCCAGGTCGGCACGGGGGTGGGCGGGAAGGCGGGGTATCCGTTCGCGTCGAGCCGGATGAAGTCCGGTACGACGTGCGCGCAGAGGCCGTGCCCGTCGCAACGCGACCAGTCCAGGGTGAGCTTCTGCGGGTTCTCGTCGGGTGCGCCCGGCAGCCCCATCACGCCCTTGACCCGCCGCCCACAGCCGTCGCCGGTGCTGTGCAGCCGCAGGTCCTCGGCGAAGACCTCGATCGCGGAGAGCGCGAACCGGGCGGTGCCGTCCGGGTGGCTGCACGCGCCCCGGCCCTTCACCTCGCCGGCGGCGGCTCGCACCACGTCCGCCGGTTGGCTGCCGGCCACGGCCAGGTCCACGGCGCGGGCCAGGTCCGGCAGGCCCATCTTGCACGGCCCGCACTGGCCGGCGGACTCCCCGGCCAGGTAGCGCACCACCTGGGCGGCCTCACCGAGCGGGCAGGTGTCGACGCCGAGCGGGATGATGATGCCCGCCCCGAGGGTGCCGCCTACCGCGGCCAGGCCCTTGCGGGAGACCTCGGCCGTGTCCGCCGCCTCCGGGGTGATCCACTTGCCGTGGTAGCCGCCCATCAGGATGCCCTGGATTTCCGGCACCTCGCACAGGTCGAGGACGTCGCGCAGCGGCATACCGGCGGTGCACTCGACCACTGCCGGCCGGCCCGCCGCGCCGGTCACGGTGAGCAGCACGGTGCCCGGCTCGTCGTCGGTGCCGAGGGCCGCGTACTCGTACGGGCCGAGTCGGGCGCCGACGGCGAGTTGGGCGTACGTCTCGGCGTTGGAGAGCAGGGTGGGCAGGCCGCTGACCCCGGAGTCGCTGGAGCGCTTCTTGGTGCCGGGCGGGATGTGGGGCAGCCCGTTGATCCCGTTGACCAGTGCGCCACCCTCACCGGAGATGAACCGGTGCGGCACTGTGACGATCGTCGTCTGCACCGGCATCCGGCGCTCTTCGAGCGCATCCATCAGCGAGTCCCGGCCGACCCCGTCGTCCGCCACGCCGATCACGATCTCGTCGGCGTCCAGCGCGTACGCGGCCAGCGCCGCCCCGTCGAGGATCAGGTGCGGCGCGCGGGTCAGCAGCACCTTGTCCTTCCAGCTGGCCGGCTCCCCCTCGGTGGCGTTGACCACCACCACGGCGGCGAGGTCCTGCCGCTCGCAGGACTCCAGCACCGCGCGCAGTTTGCGGGCGAACGGAAAACCCGCTCCGCCCTTGCCCTTGAGCTGCATGCCCTCGGCAAGCCGGAGCAGCTGCGCCGGCTCCATCGGGCCGATCGGTCCGTGCACCTCCTCGTGCGCGAGCAGGTCGAGTCGGCCGTACTCGGCGAAGCCGGCGGTGAGCCGGGGCTCGCCCACGCAGGCGACCGGTGGAACGGCGGTACGCATCACTTCGCCTCACCTCGCAGCCCGGCCCAGTACGCCCCGTCCACCGCGTCGGCGCTGGCCTTGCGGCGCTTGGCGGACCGGCCCTCGCCGGCCGTCCGGCGCGCGCGCCGGGAGGCCAGGTCGACCAGGGTCGGGGTGTCGTCGACCGGCGGCGGTACCTCGTCCGGTACGTACCGGGCCGGCGGGCGCCAGTAGTCCGGCTCGTCCGCCAGGTCCTCGTCAGCGCTGTGCCAGCCGCTGTCACTGCGCGGCGTCGCGGAGATCGGGCTGCTGGAGATCGGGCCGGCGGAGATCGGCTCGGCGGCCTGCCACCGGCGCGGGCTGTCCCACGGCTCCTCGGGCTCGACCGTCGGCGGGGCCGAGTACCGGCTGCCGTCGTCCTCGCTGCGGGACCGGCGGCTGGACCGTTCGACGACCGGGTCCTCGGCGCGTCGCCGACCGGTCGGAACGTCCTCGTCCCGGGTACGCGAGCCGCGACGCCGGGCCACCGGCGCCAGCTCTTCCTCGTCGCGCCGGCGGGTGTCGGTCTCCTCGACGCCGCGGCGGGTCGACCGGCGGGTCGTGGGCTCCACCTCGTCGCGCCGGGCGCGGGAGAGTTCGGTGTCGCGGCGGGCCGCCGGCTCCTCCTCCCGTCGACGTCGGCTCGGCCGGGTCGGCTCGACGAGGGAACCGGGCTCGGGCACCACGGGGACGGTGAACCGTTCGGGGTCACGTCGCGCGGCCGGCGCGGCCCAGGTGGCGGTGGTGGTCTCCGCCCAGGCGGGACGCTTGTCGGCGGCCTTGCTGCGCCGACCCAACCCGGCCAGCAGCGATCGGGCGGTCTTCGCCTCCTCGGCCCGGCCCACCATCACCGCGTTGCGCACCGCGGCCTGGTGCTGTTCGCGGCTGCGCCGACCGATAGTGACCGAGAACCGGACCAGCAGGGCAAGCACCACCAGCAAAATGCAGCCGAGGTAGCTGAACATCACCCAGGGCGCTGCGGCCCGACCGGCGTTGAGGCCGTGAAAGACAGCGAACGGCCAGGCCAGGTACGCGGTGGAGTGCAGCGTGCGCCACAGCCACTTCGGACCGACGCCCGCGAAGCGGGCCCGGATGATCCCGGTCCAGATCACGCTGACCATGAGCAGGGCGGCCACCGTGCCGAGCCCGACGTAGAGCCCTCTGCCGCCG
This sequence comes from Micromonospora sp. A202, assembly GCF_006715105.1. Taxonomy (NCBI): domain Bacteria; kingdom Bacillati; phylum Actinomycetota; class Actinomycetes; order Micromonosporales; family Micromonosporaceae; genus Micromonospora; species Micromonospora sp. A202. The sequence continues at coordinate 5,106,396 of NZ_VFMP01000001.1, forward strand.
ACGAACGGCACCATGGCGTCGGTCGCCGCCGCCCGGCCCGTGGCGATCTTGGTGAGGACGTGGAAGCCGAGCCCGGCCACGCCCAGCACACCGGTGGCCCGGTGCGCCGACTGCATCAGCACCCGGTGCGAGATGCGCAGCACCAAGCGGTCGGTGGCGAGCAGACCGAGCATCACGGTGAGGCTCAACGCCACCAGGGAGATCACCCCGGCGAAGAACTCGGTGAAGAAGAAGCCGTAGGCGTACGCCTTCTGGCCGGCGCCGGTCAGCATGACCGCAGCCCAGAGCGCGGCGAGCACCGACGCGATCAGCATGGCTGTCGCCGACCGCGACCGGGTCCGTACCCCCCGACTGCTGGCGCTGGTCCGGACGGTCGCCGCCTTCTTGTCCTGCTGTGCCCGGGCCATCTGCTCCTCGATCGTCTCGCGGCGGCGTACCACCGGCCGACCCCTGCTCCCCCATCCAGTACGGACGGTGGGGGCGCGCGGATCACCCGCTGCCAAAAATTTCTGGGGCGGGATCGAACCAACTGCCGCCGACGTGCGTTGCGCACGCTCACACGCGCGGGTCGTTGCAGTGACGATCGTCCATGCATTGACAGTCGCTGCAACAGGCTTGTAATCTTTCGGAAATTTTCAGTCTGGGTTGCAAGATTCCGACAACCCAGCGTTTCCCGCCGCGCCACCACCCCCACCCCGCCCTGCGTTCGTCAGGAGTCCTCGATGCACCGACGTCGACGCGGCTCGGCGATCCTCGCCCTCGGCCTGGTCGCCAGCCTGCTTCTTCCCGCCACCGCGCCGGCATCACCGGCCGTCGCCGCCCCGTCCGGCTCCAAGAAGGTCATCGTCCAGCTCTTCGAGTGGAACTGGCCCTCGGTGGCCAGCGAGTGCCAGAGCACGCTCGGCCCGAAGGGCTACGGCTACGTGCAGGTCTCGCCCCCACAGGAACACGTACGGGGCAACCAGTGGTGGCTGGCGTACCAGCCGGTCAGCTACCGGATCGAGTCCCGCAAGGGCACCCGGGCCCAGTTCCAGTCGATGGTGAACACCTGCCACGCGGCCGGGGTCAAGGTGCTCGTCGACGCGGTGATCAACCACATGTCCGGTCAGGACAACGGGGGCACCGGCTGGGCCGGCTCGTCCTTCTCGCACTACGACTACCCGGGCATCTACCAGACCCAGGACTTCCACCACTGCGGTCGCAACGGCGGCGACGACATCACCAACTACAACGACCGGTACGAGGTGCAGAACTGCGAGCTGGTCAACCTGTCGGACCTCAAGACCGAGTCGGACTACGTGCGCACGAAGATCGCCTCGTACCTCAACGACCTGCTCTCCCTCGGTGTGGACGGATTCCGACTGGACGCCAGCAAGCACATGCCGGCCGCCGACATCGCCGCGATCAGGGGCAAGCTCTCCCGCTCGGCGTACATCGTGCAGGAGGTCATCTACGGTGCCGGCGAGCCGGTCCAGCCGACCGAGTACACCGGCAACGGTGACGTGCACGAGTTCCGCTACGGCAAGGACCTGGCCCGGGTGTTCCGCTCGGAGCGGTTGGCGTACCTGCGCAACTTCGGCGAGGGCTGGGGGCACCTGCCCACCGGAAAGGCCTCGGTGTTCGTCGACAACCACGACACCCAGCGCGACTCGGGTGGGGTGCTGACCTACAAGGATCGGGGCATCTACTCCCTGGCGAACGCGTTCATGCTGGCCTGGCCGTACGGCTCGCCGACCGTGATGTCCAGCTACACCTTCAGCAACCGGGACGCCGGCCCACCCTCGAACGGCGCCAACAAGACGCTCAACGCCACCTGCTACTCGGGCTGGGAGTGTGAGCACCGCTGGCCGGTGATCGCCAACATGGTGGGCTTCCGCAACGCCACCGAGGGCGCCAGCGTGGCCAACTGGTACGACAACGGCAACAACCACATCGCGTTCAGCCGCAGCGGCAAGGGCTTCATCACCGTCAACGACGAGGACTCCGCTGTGAACGGCCGCTCCTACTCCACCGGGCTGCCCGCCGGTCGGTACTGCGACGTCATCCACGGCACGTACGCGGGCGGCACGTGCAGCGGACCGGTGATCACGGTGGACGGTAGCGGCTGGTTCGCGGCCAACGTGCCGGCACACGACGCCGTGGCGATCCACATCGGCGCACGGGTCTGACGCACCGCCGGGAAGAGCCCCTGTTATCGCATTTTGTCTGGCAAGGGGCTCTTCCTGGCGAACCTGCGTCCTATACAGTCATTTGGTGGAGTTTGCCGGAAAGTCCCCGTACCGCCGCCGTGGCGTCTGGGTGGCCGCCGCCATCGCCGTGCCCGTGCTGCTGGTGAGCGCGCTGCTGATCGGCCAGGCCCTCACCCCGAGCCCGACGGCCCCCGAGAAGGTCGTCGCGGCGGCCGACCCGACGCCGAGCAGTGTCGAGCAGAACGCCGAGGAGCTGATCCCCCCGGCCGCGCCCGCCCCGGCCGGGCTACCGGTGGTCGACTACGACCCCGCCCCCAGAGGGTTCCCCGCCGACCCGGCCACCATGGACACCACACCGCTGACCGAGGGCGCGCACCCGACCACGCGGATCGCCGCGTACGACGCTCCCGGCGGTCGTCCGCGAGCGTTCCTCGAACCGACGATCCGCGGCGTCGAGCTGACCATGCCGATCGCCGAGCGGCACGCCGGCTGGACGGCAGTGCTGCTGCCCTCGGCCAACCGGCGGCTCGCCTGGCTGCCCCCCGGCGGGTTCGACACCGTGCCACTGCGCGACCAGATCGTGGTGGAACGCAAGGTCCACCGTCTCACCTGGTACCGGGCCGGCAAGGCGGTGCGCTCCTGGGAGGTCAGCCTCGGCCAGTCGGGGCAGGAGACTCCCCTCGGGCGCACCTTCGTCCTGGGTCGCACCCCACCGCCGGAGTCGGTCTACGGCGGGGTGGACATCTACGCCCTCGGTTCGGTGCCCGACGACCCGGAGTCGGTGCCGGCCGGGCTGCGCGGCGCGCACATCGGGGTGCACACCTGGCACAACGACGACGAGCTGGGCGAGAACACCACCAACGGCTGCATCCGGCTGACCCGCTCCGGCCAGCGGGAGCTGCTCGCCGAGGTCCGCCCCGGCAGCAGCGTGCTGGTGGTCGACCGGTTGCCCGCCCCGCCGCCGACCGCCTGAGCGGAGGCACGCCGGGACCCGGGTGTCACTCGCCGAGCAGCCAGCCGTTCTGCTCGGCGACCCGGATCGCGTCGGCGCGGTTGCGGGCACCGGTCTTGCCGATCGCCGCCGAGAGGTGGTTGCGCACCGTCCCCTCGGACAGGTGCAGTGCCCGGGCCAGGTCGGCGACCGTTCCACCGCCACGGGCCGTACGCAGCACCTCGGTCTCCCGCTCGGTCAGCGGACTCACACCGGTGGCCAGCGTCTCCGCGGCCAACGTCGGGTCGACGACCCGCAGGCCGGCGTGCACCCGGCGGACCGCGTCGGCGAGTTGCCGGGCCGGGGTGTCCTTGACCACGAAGCCGCTCGCGCCGGCCTCCATCGCCCGGCGCAGATAACCGGGCCGGCCGAAGGTGGTCACCACCAGCACCCGGCAGGTCGGCAGCGCGGCGCGCAACGCGGTCGTGGCGGCAATCCCGTCCAGGCCGGGCATCTCCACGTCCAGCAGGGCCACGTCGGGGTCGGTCCGCCGGGCCTCGGGCACCACCTCGTCGCCCCGGCCGACCTCGGCCACCACTGTCAGGTCTTCCTCCAACGAGAGCAGCGCGGCCAGCGCACCCCGGACCAACGCCTGATCGTCGGCGAGCAGCAGCCGGATCCGCGCGGACCCGCCGCTCACCGGGCCTCCGCCGGCGAGTGCACCCGCAGCAGGAAACCGCTGCCCTCCGGCCGGCGACCGACGGTCACCACGGCGTCCAGCCGTCGCGCCCGCTCCCGCAGACCGACGAGCCCGTGGCCGGTGGTGTCGGGAGTGGACGGACCACGGCCGTCGTCGCTCACCTCGACCCGGTCGCTGTGGACCCGGACCGTGCAGCACCGCGCCCCGCTGTGCCGGACCACGTTGGTCACCCCTTCCCGTACCGCCCAGCCGAACAACCGGTCCCACTCCTCCGGCAGGTCCGGCACCTCGGCCGGCAGATCCGCCGCGATGCCCGCCGAGGCCAGCGCGGAGCGGGCGCCAGCCAGCTCCGCGGCAAGAGTGACCTCGCGGTACGCCCCAACCGTCTGTCGTACGTCGGCCAGCGCCGCCCGGGCCAACGCTTCCACCTCGGCGATCTCGACGGCGGCCCGGTCCCGGTCGACGTCGATCAGCCGCCCGGCCAGCTCGGCCTTGATCGCCACCACGGTCAGCGAGTGCCCGAGGATGTCGTGCAGGTCGCGGGCGGCGCGGGCCCGTTCCTCGGCGACCGCGAGCCGACCGATCTCCTGCTGGGCGGCCTGGAGCTGACTGTTGCGCTGGGCCAACTGGGACACCCCGAACATGGCGAACGAGGCGAGCAGCACCGCGAAGACGATGCCGCTCTCGGCCTGCCATCCGGGCACCAGCCAGGACGCCAGCGCGGGGGTCACGGCGCAGACCACCACCACCGCCAACGCCTCCCAGGGCGGCAGCAGGAACACCGCCGCGGCCGCCACGTAGACCAGAGTGGCCAGCCAGTCCCCGCCGGTGCCCGGGATGCTGGCCAGGCCCACCAGGAGCAGCAGTGCCAGCCCGGCCCATGCCCGGCCCGCCGGGATCGGCGCCAGCAACTGGCGCAGCCGGCGGGCCCACTGGAACAGCAGCACGTAACCGATACCGAAGGCGATCAGTGCCGTCACGCCGAGCACCCGCCGCCACAGCTCCGGCTGGTGCAGCGCGGTGGCGAGCGGCACGTTGAGGAAGAACAGCCAGACGGCGGCCAGCAACCAGCCGGTGACCCGCCAGTGGCGGTTCGCCGGCCGGGGCTGTCCCGTCGAGAGGTCCATCGGGTTCAAGCTAGCCGTCGGTGCGCTCAGACCCGCGCGGTGTCCCGGCGGAACAGCCGCGCCGCACCGACGCCGAAGACCAGCGCCCAGCCGACGAGGTTGACCACCGCCGCCGCGCTCACCCCGTCGCCGGTCAGCGGGGCGCGGGCCAGGACGCCCATCCCGTACACCGGGGTGAACTTCGCGACCTGCTGGAGCACCTCCGGCAGCACCTCGACCGGGACGAACAGGCCGCCGAACATGGCCAGCACGGCCAGGATCGGGCCGATGAACTGCATGACGTTCTCGGCCGGCACCAGATAGCCGATGAACAGACCGAACGCCGCGAAGACCAGCGAACCGAGCCAGGCGGCGAGCCCGGACAGCAGCCAGACGTACGCCGGGATGCGGACGCCGGCTGCCGCGCCCACCAGGAACTCGACGACCACTGCGAGCAGGCCGAGGGTCATCGCGGTGACCAGCTTGGTGGCCACGTACGCGCTCGGGCGCAGTGGGGTGAGCCGCAACTGACGGCTCCAGCCCAGCGCCCGCTCGGTGGCGACCGCGCCACCGGCGCTGGTGGTCGCCACCATGGCCGCGTACACGGCCAGGCTGATCATGACGTACGCCGTCACCGGGCGGCCGTTGTCCAGGTTCTGCCCGCCCTGCGGCAGGCCGAAGATGAGGAAGAAGACGCCGGGCATGATCAGCGTGAAGGCGAGGGTGCGGCGGTTGCGCAGCACCCGGCGCAGCTCGATGCGCAGCACCCCGGGGGCGAACCCGCCCAGGGCGGGCAACCGACGGTCCGGCTCGACGGTACGGGTGGGGGTGGCCGGCAGGGTTGTCATCTCAAGGCTCCGGTCTGCGCGGTGGTCAGGGCGAGGAAGGCGTCTTCGAGATTGCGGGAGGTGATTTCCACGTCCCGGGCGGCGGTCCGGGTGAGCAGGTGCCGGGCGATGGCGTCCGAGTCGCTGGTGCGCACCAGCACGCTGTCGCCGCGTACCTCCACGGCGTCCACCCCGGGCAGCGCGGCGAGGGCGGCCTGGTCGGCGCCGGGCAGGGTGGCCCGCACGGTACGGCCCGCGGCCAGATTCTTGATCTCCGCGGTGGTGCCGTCGGCCACGATGCGCCCCTGCCGGACCAGCACGATCCGGTCGGCGTACGCGTCCGCCTCGTCCAGGTAGTGGGTGGCGAAGATGACGGTCCGTCCGGCCCGCGCGTCGCGGCGCAGCGCCTGCCAGAAGTCCCGGCGGCCCTCGACGTCCATGCCGGTGGTGGGCTCGTCGAGCACCATCAGGTCCGGGTCGGGCAGCAGGGCCAGCGCGAAACGCAGTCGCTGCTGCTGGCCGCCGGAGCAGCGCCCGACCACCCGACCGGCGATGTCGGCGATGCCGGCCCGCTCCAGCACCTCGGCGGCCGGGCGGGTGTGCCGGTAGAAGTGCGCGGACATCTCGACCGTCTCGCCGACGGTGAGGTCCTTGAGCAGCCCGCCGGTCTGGAGTACGGCGGCGACCCGGCCCCGGGCCACCGCGTCGTCCGGGGTGCCGCCGAGGATGCGGACGGTGCCCGCGTCCGGGCGGGCCAGCCCGAGCAGCATGTCGATGGTGGTGGTCTTGCCCGCGCCGTTCGGGCCGAGGAAGGCCACCACCTCGCCGGGCTGGACCCGCAGGCTCAACCCGTCGACAGCGGTGACCGCGCCGAAGGTCTTGGTGAGGCCGTCCAACTCGACGGCCGGATGCGTACTTGTCATGGCACTGATGCTCCGCCGGCGCGGACCTCGACTCCCGGAGCGGCCGTCACGTCCCGGCCGTGACATTTGTCAGGGGCCGTCGCCAACGGCCGGCGTCATCGCCTGGTGACACGAAGGTCAGCAGCCAGTCCTGGCGGCGAGGAATTCCGCGCACGGCAACGGGTACCCGCCGGGCCGGGACGCCGCGACACCGGGAGGACGCGATGGGTGCCACACCGCAGGGCCAGGTCGACACTGTCGTGCTGGTCCACGGGCTCTGGATGACCCCGCGGAGCTGGGAGGGGTGGGCCGACCGGTACGCCGCGCGGGGTCTGCGGATCCTCGCCCCGGCCTGGCCAGGGATGGATCGGGAGGTCGAGCGGCTGCGCGACGATCCGACCCCGATCGCGCAGCAGAGCATCGCCACGATCGTCGCGCACTACGACCGGATCATCCGGACGCTGGTCCGACCGCCGATCATCATGGGGCACTCGTTCGGTGGGCTGATCACCCAACTCCTGGTCGACCGGGGTCTCGGCGCGGCGGCCGTCGGCGTGGCTCCTGCCCCGATCAAGGGTGTGCTGAAGCTGCCACTGAGCACGCTCCGCTCGGCCTTCTCGATCCTGCGCAACCCCGCCAACCGCAACCGGGCCGTACCGTTCACCGCGGAGGATTTCCACTACGCCTTCGGCAACACGATGAGCCGGGCCGACTCCGACCGCGCCTGGCAGCGCTACGCCGTCCCGGGCGCCGGGCGGGTGCTCTTCGAGGGCGCGTTCGCCAACCTCGACCCGACCTCGCCAGCGAAGGTGGACACCGGGCGCAACAACCGGGCTCCGCTCCTGCTGATGGCCGGCGAACTCGATCATGTGGTGCCGCCGTCCGTGGCGCGCTCCAACGCGGGGCTCTACCAGAAGTCCCGGGCACTCACCGCGTACCAGGAGTTTCCCGGCCGCTCGCACTTCACAATGGGGCAGGACGGCTGGGAGGAGATCGCCGACTACGCGCTGGACTGGGCGCTGCGCGCGGCGGCACTCCCCCGCGAGGTGACCATCGCCAGCGAGTCCCCGCGCCGCTGAACCGGGCGAGCGCACGATCCACTCGGCTTTCCGGAAGTCGGGGTGTCGACGGGTCGTGGATACCCCGGTTTCCGTGAACCCGAGTCGATCACCAGTCCTTCGGGCGCCAGGGCCGGCATGGGCGGGTCTGTCCGGGGTATCTCACCGGGATGAGGGCCAGTTTCCGGCTTGGCCGGGTCGCGGGAGTGCCGGTCGGCGTCAACTGGAGCGTTCTGTTCATCTTCGCGCTGATCGCGTGGGGGTTGGCCGCCAACCAGTTCCCCCGCTCGTACCCGGACCGCTCGCCCGTCGCGTACGCGATTGCCGGGCTTGCCGCCGCGGTGGTGTTCTTCGTCGGCCTGCTCGCCCACGAGGTGTCGCACGCGGTGGTGGCCAAGCGCAACGGGCTGGAGGTCGACGGCATCACGCTGTGGCTGTTCGGCGGCGTGGCCGAGTTGCGGGGCGAGCCACGCGACCCCGGTGCGGAGCTGCGGATCGCTGGCGTCGGCCCGTTGGTCAGCCTGCTGCTCGGGGCGTTCTTCGGTGTCGTCGCCGCGCTGCTCGCGCTGGCCGGTCAGGGCGGGCTGCTGCTCGGGTCGGTGGCCTGGCTGGCGGGCATCAATGTGCTGCTGGCCATCTTCAACGTGCTGCCGGCCGCGCCCCTGGACGGCGGCCGGTTGTTGCGCGCCGCGGTCTGGAAGGCAACCGGCGACCGGACCCGGGCATCCGTGGTGGCCGCCCGCGCCGGCTGGGTGCTGGGTGTGCTGCTGATCGGCCTGGGGCTGTGGCAGTTCCTGTCCGGTGTCGGTTTCGGCGGGCTGTGGCTGGCCCTGATCGGCTGGTTCCTGATCGGGGCCGCCGGGATGGAGGAGCGGCAGGCTCGCACCGGCAGCGCACTGCGCGGCATCCGGGTCGGCGACGTCATGACCTCGCAGCCGCAGACCGCCTCGGCGGAGATGACGGTCGCCGACTTCGTCGACCACTACCTGTTCGCGTACCGGCATTCGGCGCTGCCGCTGACCGAGGACGGCCGGCCGATCGGCCTGGTCACCGTCGACCGGGTGCGCGGCGTACCGCCCGAGCGGCGGGCGTCGACCACGCTGGCCGAGGTGGCCTGCCGGGCCGAGGATCTGGTCCTGGCCCAGGCCGGTGAGCAACTCAACGACCTGCTCCCCCGCCTCAGCGCGTGCGCGGACGGCCGAGCCCTGGTGGTGACCGAAGACGGCCGCCTGACGGGCATAGTGTCCCCCAGCGACATCAGCCGAGCCGTCCAGAGCAGCACCCTCCGCACCCCCGCACCCTCCCGTTGATCATGAGGTTAGCGGCGCGACACGCCGACATCCACGCCGCTAACTTCATGATCAACGGAGTGAAGCGGGGGTCGGGGGCCAGCGGGAGGGGTCAGCGGGGGAAGTGGCGGTCCAGCAGTTCAGTGCGGAACGTGCCGGTCGGGTCCAGGTGACGCAGCAGGGCGGCGAAGTCGGCGTGCCTCGGATAGCGGGCGGCCAGCTCGGCCGGGTCGGTGACGAAGACCTTGCCCCAGTGCGGGCGGGGCGCGAACGGTGCCAGGCGCTCCTCCACCTGGGCCACTACCGGCAGCACGGCCGCGGTGTCGTCGATCCAGGTGAAGTGCAGTACGAAGCTGTCCCGCTGGTGGTTCGGGCTGAGCCACAGCTCGTCCGCCGCCACGGTACGCAGCTCGGACACCAGCAGCACCGGGGCGATCAGGTGCGCCACGTCGTCCAGGGCGGCGAGCGCGTCGGCTGCCGCTGTCCGTGGCACGTGGTACTCGGACTGGAGCTCGTCACCGCTGCTCGGGGTGAAGCCGAGCTTGAAGTGCGGCAGCCGCTCGTGCCACGGGCCCGGCTCGCCGAGCTGCGGGGTGCAGTTCTCCACCGGCATCCCGAGCACCGGGTGCCGGGGCGCGTCGGCCGCGGTGGTGCCCAGCCAGTCCGCCGGGGGTGGCGGCTGGTCCGCCACCTGCTTGCGCCACACCTCGCGCAGCCGGGGGGAACGGAAGTCGGTGAAGACACTCACGCTGTACGCGGAGCCGAGCGCCTCGTCCAGCGCCTCCCGGTCGAGGTCGAGCCGCACGTACTGGCGCAGCTCGAAGGTCGGCACCACGTCCAGGGTGACCCGGGTGACCAGGCCCAGCGCGCCGAGCCCGACCACCATGCCGGCGAACGTGTCGGCGTCGCGGTCGACCCGCAGCAGGTCGCCGTCGGCGGTAACCAACTCCAGGCCGGCGACCGCGCTGGCCAGGTTGCCGTGGGTCTGGCCGGAGCCGTGGGTGGCGGTGGCCACCGCCCCGGCCACCGAAATGTGCGGCAGCGACGCGAGGTTGGCCAGCGCGTACCCCTGGGTGTGCAGGTGCCGGGCAAGGTCGCCGTAGCGCATCGCGCCACTGACGGTGACCTCCCCGCGCTCGCGGTCAAGGTCGACGACCGGGGGCAACCCGGCGAGGGTGACCAGGTCGCCGTCGGTGTCGCCGAAGCGGTTGAAGGAGTGCCCGCTGCCCACCGCCCGGATCCGGCTGCTGCCGGCGACCAGCCGGCGCAGCTCGTCGACCGAGGTGGGGCGGTGGAACGCCCGAGCGGCGTACCGCACGTTGCCGGCCCAGTTGCGGCGCGGAACGTCGGCCGCGGTGGTCGACGTGGCGTGCTCTCCCTGGGCGGTCATGTGGCGGTCTCCCGATGGGTGGACTGGTGGTCGGCCAACGCGGCGACAAGGGCGTCCAGAACCGTATCCGTCTGGAACGTGCTGTAGCCACGCTGGGCGACCGGCAGGCCGGCCGCGCACACGCGTTCGATCTCGCCCCGGGCCGCCTGCCTCGTCTGCACGTCCCCGGAAACCAGGGCGTCCTGGCCGCGCCGGATCAGCTGGTCGACCCGGTCCATCCGGTAGCCACGCAGGCCGACCGGAAGGTCCGGGGTGGCGAAGGCGGCGCGGCGCAGCGCGGCCAGGTCGACGAAACGACCTCCGGCATAGCGGGTGAGCGCGGCCGACACCTGCTCGGGCTGCTCGCGAACCTGGTCGAGGACGAGCAACTCGATGGCCGGGCGGCCGTCGAGCGGGTGGCGGGCGGTCACCGGCTCAAGCGTCACACCCGGCACAGGCACCAGCAGCAGTCGCGGTGGTGCCGAGTAGCCGGCGCGTCGGGGCGGGTCGTCGAGGACCAGCGCGTCGACCTCGGCCCACGGGATCTCCCGGCGCAAGCCGGGCCGGCGGATGCTGACACCTTCGGCGTCGATCCGGAACCGGAACGGCCGCAGCGCGCTGACCAGCGCCAGGCAGCCGAGCACGACGGCTCCCACCGCGATGATCGTCCGTAGCAGGGCGCCGTCGCTGGGGTAGACCAACAAGAGCACTCCGCCGAGTACGCACACCAGGGCGAGCGCACGGGCTCCCCGATTCCGGCGCAGTTCCACGCTCGGACCCCCGTTCATGACCGTGGCGTCGGTCCCAGCATCTTCCGCCAAACCCGGCACCGGGGACACCGGTCGATCGGGCACGGTTGTTCTCGTCATCGTCGGGGAACCCTACGCCCATGAGCAGCTACCGTGATCCGGCCGCGCGAGGCGACGTCTTCCCCTCCGAGGAGGAGCTGGACCCCACCGGCACCGGGGTCGAGCAGGCCAGCGCGCCAGCGGCTGGGGGTTTGCCGAGTCACCCGGCGCCGACGCCCGGCCCTCGCCCCACACCGGCGCCCGCGCCGGCCCCGACGCCGGTGCCGGCACCGGGGCCGCCGCCGCGCACGCCCGGTGCCGGCCCGCAGTCGATCGTGACCCGACACCTGGACGGCTCGGTGGAGGTGGTCACCGACCTCGACGGCGACGGTGTCGCCGACGTCGTGCAGATCGACGTGGACGGCGACGGGATCCCCGACATCACCTATGTGGACAGTGATGGGGACGGGCGGCTGGACACCGTGCTGGGCGACCCGGACGCGGTCACGACGGGCGCCCACCGAGCCTGACCGGCAGCGCCGTCCCACGGCCACCCGGCCGAGCGCCGTCCCACGGCCACCCGGCCGAGCGCCGTCCCACGGCCACCCGGCCGACTCAGAGCTTCGCCATCACCTCGCTGGCGACGAACTCCAGGTGCTCCAGGTCGCCGAGGTCCAGCACCTGGAGGTAGATCCGCTCGCTGCCGATCTTTGCGTACCGGCCAATGGTGTCCAGGACCTCGGCGGGGGTCCCGGCCAGACCGTTGGCCCGCAGTTCGTCGGGGTCGCGCCCGATGGCGGCGGCCCGGCGGGCCACCTCGGCGTCGTCCCGCCCGCAGCACAGGACCAGGGCGTTGGACCAGACCATCCCGGCGGGGTCCCGGCCGATCTCGGCGCACGCCGCGCGGACCCGGTCGAACTGCGCCGCCGTGTCCGCCACCGAGGCGAACGGCAGGTTGAACTCGTCGGCGTAGCGGGCGGCCAGCCGAGGAGTGCGCTTCGGGCCCGTCCCGCCGAGCAGGATCGGTGGGCGCGGCTGCTGCACGGGCTTGGGCAACGCGGGCGAGTCCTGGACCGGGTAGTACCGACCGGCGTGATCGAACCGCTCGCCGGTCGGCGTTGACCACAGCCCGGTGATCACCGCGAGCTGTTCCTCCAGGCGGTCGAACCGCTCTGCCAGCGGCGGGAACGGGATGCCGTACGCGGTGTGCTCCTCGGCGTACCAACCGGTGCCGATGCCCAGCTCCACCCGGCCGCCGCTCATCTGGTCGACCTGCGCCACCGTGATCGCCAGCGGGCCGGGCAGCCGGAAGGTCGCGGCGGTCATCAACGTGCCGAGCCGGATGCGGCTGGTGTCGCGGGCCAGCCCGGCCAGCGTGGTCCACGCGTCGGTGGGGCCGGGCTCGCCGCTCGCCGCTCCCATCATCAGGTAGTGGTCGGACCGGAAGAACGCGCCGTAGCCAGCGTCCTCGGCGCAGCGGGCGACGGCGAGCAACTGGTCGTAGCTGGCGCCCTGCTGGGGTTCGGTGAAGATCCGCAGTTCCATGATCCGAGCATAGGGAGCTGATCGGCGACGCCACGTCGGGACGGAGACTCCTGTCATATGCTTTGACAGTCATATGAAGGACCAGGCATATTAGGATGGTGTCCACCGATGCCTTCACCGTCCTCGCCGAGCCCACCCGGCGCCGGATCCTCGATCAGCTCCGCGACGCCGAACGCAGCGTCGGCGAGCTGGTCGACGGGCTCGGGGTCAGCCAGCCGGCCGTCTCCAAGCACCTGCGGGTGCTCCGCGACGCCGGCTTCGTCACCTGCCGGACGGCCGCCCGCCAGCGGATCTACCGCCTCGACCCCGGCCCACTGCAGGCGGTCGACGGCTGGCTGGACCCGTACCGCCGACTCTGGGCCCGGCACCTGGACGCCCTGGAACGGCACCTCGACAGTCAGGAGCAGTGAATGGACCGCGACGCGTTCCGCCCGAGCCCGCCCGCCGAGGTGCGCGCCGAGCCCGCCGACGACGGCGCGACACTGGTCTTCGTCCGCGACCTGCGGCATCCGCCGGCCACCGTCTGGGCGGCCCTGACCGACCCGACCCAGCTCGCGCAGTGGGCGCCGTTCCTCGCCGACCGCGACCTCGGCCACGTCGGCACCGCCGTGCTCACCCTCGCCGACGGCGAGACCACCCAGGAGGACCCGGCGACGGTACGCCGGGCCGAGCCGCCACACCTGCTGGAGTACACCTGGGGCGACGACCTGCTGCGCTGGGAGCTGAGCCCGCTGGGCAGCGGCACCCGGCTCACCCTGCGGCACACCGTTGCCGACCGGGGCATGCTGCCGATGGTCGCAGCCGGCTGGCACCTCTGCCTCGACGTGGCCGACCGGCTGCTCGACGGCGACCCGGTCGGCCCGATCCGGGGCGCGGAGGCCAGGGACTTCGGTTGGCCCGAGCTGCGCGACGCGTACGCCGAACGGCTCAGTCCGGGCTGACCGGTCTGTCCCGGCGGCCCCGGAGCCCCGGAGCCGCCGGGACCGCTCAGACGTACGGCCGCTTGGCGTACGCCTCTCGCAGCGCGGCCAACCCGACCGCCTTCGGCGTCAGGGTGCCCCAACCGGAGTTGAAGTAGTTGGTCCGCGTGATCCGGGGTCCACGCTCGGCGTTGAGCTGAGCGATCGCCGCCGGCACTGTCGCGATCCAGGCGGCCTGGTTCGGGATCTCCGCCGACCGGACCCCCCACTCCGCGATGATCACGGGACGGGACAGGGCCACCGGGCCGAGATCGGCCACCGCCCAGTCCTTGGGGCGGCGGAACCGGGCCAACGCGGTGTGGCTGGCGTTGGTGGCGTACGCGTTCCACTGGAGATAGTCGAGGCGGGTCATCAGCGACTCCGGGTGCATACGCTGGAAGCAGGCCCGGTCGAAGCCGCCCAGCCCGACCGAGAAGGTCGTCCCGGCGGGCAGGGTCCGCGCCTTGAACCACGTCAGGATGTAGTTCACCGCCTGCACCGCCCGAGCGTCCGACTCGGCCCAGGTGTAGGCCTTGCCGTCCTCGGTGGTCCCGAACTCGTGGTCGGTGTCGAACTCCGAGGCGAGCTGGATGTTCACCCCGAAGCCGAGCGTCCGGTACTGCGACAGGGCTCGGGCGAACAACCCGTCGCACTGTCCCTTGATCACCTGGCCGTACCCGTACGCCCTCGGCCAGGTGGTGCCGGGACGCTGCTGGATGGTCATCGACGGTGCCGGCACCGTGTAGCTGACGCCGTCCACCGCGAAGCTCTGCGGCCCCTGGTTCGGGGCGCCGTAGTGCTTCAACTCCAGGACCATGTTCATCTGCACCCCGGCCTTGCCGAGGCTGGTCAGCCAGGGGCGGTTGTAGCCGGGGAACGTGTAGCCGTCGGCGAAGCTGCGGTACTGGGTCAGCGACCGGAAGTTGCCGCCGGCCATGTCGGCCGTCGGATCGGCGCCCCCGGACAGGTAGTAGCCCCCCAGCACCGGCTGGCTCAGGTTGTAGTCGGCGGTGGCCGTCGCGGTGTTCCCGGCGGCGTCGCGGACCTGGACGGTGACCCGGGGCATCACGCCACCGCCCGGTAGACGGCCACGGAACCGTTGTCGGACACCCGGGTCCAGGTACGCCCGGAGTTGTCGCTGACGGTCAGGGTGAGTGGGTCGATGACGGCGGTGACCTTCACCGGCGCGCTGCTGTTGCCCTGCGCGTCGGTGACCACGATGGTGACGGTCAGCGGTTTGGTGTCGGCGTCTGAGTAGGTGACGGTCAGCAGCATCTGGTCACCCGGCGCGAAGACGGATGCGTTCAAGGCTGCTGTCGCGGTGGGAGCGGCCATGTCGGGCCCTTTCTGGCTCGGTCGCCATGCCGGCGCGCGGTTTGGGCGACACCGGACCGGCGGGGTCCACAGTGCGAAAGGCCGGCGGGGCGCGGGGACGACAGGTACGGCCGGCGACAGGCGTCGCCTGACTGCCGACGGTGCTGACGTCCTCGTCCCGATGGGCGGAGGCACCGCTGCGGGCGCCCGCAGGGGTGTCGGTGGCAGCCACGGCCTGTGGTACGCGTGGCCGGGGCACGGCATCTGTGCCGTGACCGCCGCGGCGTCGGGGCCGGGCTGGGTGGGGACGGCACCGGTGCGGACGATGTTGTCCCCACCGGGCCGGAGGCTCTGGGTGTGGCCCGCCACCCGTCTACCTCCACCTGCCCCAAGGGTGCTCTACCAGGGGCTTTACCGTCTTGTCCGGTTTGTTACACCGCCGCCGACAGGGCTGCCCCAACAAAGGAGCGGAGCAGTCAACTGATCGACTCGCTTTCCTTGATGTCGCGGCATCCTCGACGCCTCGACACCCCGACATCAGCAAAACCGAGTCGATCACCGCTCCGGCGGAGCCGATACCTGGTGATCCTGGCGAACCGGGAGCTTGCTCAGAGTGGAGACCGAGGACCCGATCGACGTGTTCCTGGTGCGCGAGCCCAACCGCATGTCAATGTAACGTTGACACATGACGTCGGAGCTGGCCAGATTGGCCGAGGTTCGTGCCACCCGCGCCCACCTCGACGAGCAGGAGTTGGACCTCATCGACCGGGCGCGCCACGACGGCGCGACCTGGGCGCAGATCGCGACGGCACTGGGTCTCGGCAGCCGGCAGGCCGCGGAGCAGCGCCGGCAGCGACTGGTGGCCGCACGGTGGTCACGCCGCCAGCACCTCGACCTCCGGTTCGCACCACGGATCGTGGCGCTGCGAAACGCCGTTGCCGACCTCGGGCGGTGGATCGCCACCGATCGCCGCTGGGACGCCCGGTTCGATCGGGCGGGGCTCGTCCGGAGCACGGTGGAGGTTGCCCTGGATGCCGCCCCGGGTTCGCTGTACGCGTTGGCCGAGCATCTCGCCGCCGATCTCGCCGAGGCGGGCGAGCGCGTGCCGGCACCCGTGCGCGCTGCCGCAGCGAAGATCGACGCGGCGCTGTCAACGGTTAGTTGACAGAGCCCCGAGAGTCTTGCCCGCATGAGACTCAATATTCAGGATGTGAGTCATCTCGGCTCAACCTGGAGGGCTCATGCGGCGCAACGCGGGACTGTTCGTGGCGATCTCCCTGCTGTCCGGCTTCGGCAGCAGCGCCATGACCCTGGTGGCCGGGATCTGGATCCTCGACCTCACCGGCTCCACCGGCCTCGCCGCCCTCGCCGGACTCTGCGTGTACGCCCCGGTCCTCGCCGGCCCGTGGCTGGGCGGTCTGCTCGACCGGGCATCCCGGCGACCCCTGGTCATCGCCGTCAACCTCCTGTTGGCCGCCGCGCTGCTGGCGCTCCTCGCGGTGCGCGGGCCGGGACAGACCTGGCTCATCTTCGCCGTCTCGTGCGCCTACGGCGTCAGCTACGTGCTGATCGACGCGGGTGAGACCGCGCTGCTGCCGTCCGCGCTGTCACCGACGGAACTCGGCGACGTCAACGGCTGGCGCTCCAGCGCGCAGGAGGGCATGAAGCTCGTCGCTCCGCTGGCCGGGGCGGGCCTGTACGCATGGCACGGCGGTTACGCGGTCGTCGTGCTCAGCGCGGCCATGCCGGTCCTGGTCGCCACCCTGTACGCGGCGGTACGCCTGAACAGGACGTCGCACGACCGGCCCGGACCACGGCGAAACGGCCTGCGTACCGGATTGACGGTCCTGTTCGGACAGCGAGTGAACCGGGTGCCGGTCACGCTCGCCGCCGTGTCGATTGCCATGTCCGGCTTCACGACCGCGGCGATCTACGCGGTCGTGATCACGGAGCTGCGCCTACCGACGACGTTCCTGGGGGTGCTGGCCAGCGCGCAGGGCGCCGGTTCCATCATCGGCGGGCTGATCGTCGGCCGGCTGCTCGCCCGACGCGGTCCCATTGCCGTCGGCGTCGCCGGGACGGTGCTGTTCGCGCTCGGCCTTCTGGCGCGTTGCCTGCCATGGTGGCCGGTGACGATCGCAGGGGCGCTGGTCGCCGGCGTCGGCCTGCCCTGGACCCTGGTCGCGGCGGTGACCGCCGTGCAGACACACACGCCGTCGGCGCTGCTGGGCCGGGTCTCCGCGACGGCCAACACCGCGATGTTCGGGCCGCTCGTCGTCGCGATCCCGCTCGGCTCCGCAGCCGTCCACCTCGGCGCCCGCCCGCCGCTCGTCGCCGCCGTCGTGATCTGTCTGACGGCCGTGGCTGTCACGCACCCCCGCCCAGAGTCCCTCCGGAGCGCCCGTCGGACGGCTGGCCGGGATACCGCGACCCGATGACGGGCAGGGCCTCACCGCGCGCGTACCGGATGGGTTGCCTGGAAGGCCAGCCGGCGGTCCGCGTCGGCGGCGATGTGGTCGAGGATGTCGTCGAGGTCCAGGAACACCGACCACCGCTCGCGGCCGGTGGCCTCGGCCAGCCGGTCCACGAGCAACCCTTCCAGGTCGGTGACCCGCTTTCCCTTCCACACCTTGTCGGCCACGCTGACCAGCAGGTCGTCGACGCCGATGCCGTCCTGCTGCCAGGAAGCGTGGTCACGCGCGAACCGGGCCAGCGCCTCGGAGACACCATGCCCCAGCAGCAGCTCGTAGCCGGCGGGCTCGTGGGCGGATCCGGGCCCCGACAGCTCCTCCGGGTGCCGGACCTTGCCGATGTCGTGGGTGGCGGCCCCGAAGAGCACCGCATCACGATCGAACGGAAGCTGCGGGAACCTTTCCGCCATCGCATCGGTCAGCTGCGCGGCGACGTCGTGCACGGCCCGCAGGTGCGCGGCGAGACGCGGCGGCGCATGCAGGGTCTCCAACAGGGCGACGACCTGGTCGGGCAGGGACCGTAGCGGCGGGTCCGCGGGTGCGATGAGAGCGCGGCGCAGGGGGTCGGCGGTCACGGCAGCAAGGGTACGACCACCGTTCCTCAGAGCAGTCTGGCCAGGGCCTGCGCGGCGGGGGGTGTCCGGTGCCGCCTGGTAGGCGATGATCACCTGTCCCTCGGCACCGGCGATGGCGAGCGTCTCCCGTCGCAGCGTGAGCGGCCCGACGACGGGATGGTTGAAGCGCTTGACCTCGTCGCGTGTCGGCTGTACGTCGTGCAGCGTCCAGCTGTCGCGGAAAAAGCTGTCAGTCAGTAGCGAGGAGATGAGGTCGGCGGTCGCGGGATCGCGCGGGTCGGCTTCGGCGCGGAGCGCGGCGGCGCTCTGGGCGGCGATCTGCGCCCAGTCGGGAAACAGCGCACGCGCCGCGGGGTCGAGGAACATGCCGCGGATCAGGTTCTGACCGGGCGTGTAGAGCGGGGAGAGCGCCATGGCGGGCTTGTTGGCCGCCAGCACGTCGAACCGGCGGTCGCGGACGTACGCGGGTGTCTGGCTCCACGAGTCGATGAGCTGCTGCACCGCGTCGGAGACCGCCGTGTGCTCGCCCCCGTGCGGTGGAGCGTCGGCGAGCGCGGTGAGATGTGCCCTCTCGTCGGGATTCAACCGCAACGCGCTCGCCAGGGCGTTCAGCACCTGCGGGGAGGGGTTGCGGTCCTTGCCCTGCTCCAGGCGGGTCAGATAGTGCTGGCTCACGCCCGCCAGGTGGGCCAGCTCGTCACGGCGCAGTCCCGGCACGCGTCGGCGCCCGAACGACGTCAGCCCCGCCTCGTCCGGCCGGACCCGCCCGCGACGTGCCCTGAGGAAGTCGCCGAGCGCGTTCTCGCCTTTCATTCCCGCCAGCCTAACCCTGTCAGGGTGCTGGCAGCCTGGCGTCCGCCGCCGCATGGTCGAGTCATGAAGACATGGTTCATCACCGGCGCATCCCGCGGCTTCGGCCGCATCTGGGCCGAAGCCGCGCTCACACGCGGAGATCGGATCGCCGCGACCGCACGCGACCACAGGGCGCTTCAGGATCTGACCGAGGCGTACGGGGACCGGGTTCTGCCACTGACCCTCGACGTGACCGACCGCTCGGCCGTGTTCGACGCGGTGTCCCGGGCAGCGGAAACGTTCGGCCAGCTGGACGTCGTGGTCAACAACGCCGGCTACGGGCTGTTCGGCATGGTCGAGGAGGCGACCGAGGAGCAGGCCCGCGCGCAGCTGGAGACGAACTTCTTCGGCGCTCTCTGGGTGACCCAGGCCGCCCTGCCCGTGCTGCGCGCGCAGGGCAGCGGTCACATCCTCCAGGTTTCCAGCATCGGAGGGATCGGGGCCTTCCCCAC
This sequence comes from Micromonospora sp. A202, assembly GCF_006715105.1. NCBI lineage: Bacteria > Bacillati > Actinomycetota > Actinomycetes > Micromonosporales > Micromonosporaceae > Micromonospora > Micromonospora sp. A202. The sequence continues at coordinate 5,125,723 of NZ_VFMP01000001.1, forward strand.
CCTCGGGCTCTACAACGCGTCGAAGTGGGCACTGGAGGGACTCAGTGAGGCGTTGTCCGCCGAGCTCGCCCCACTCGGTCCGAAGGTGACGATCGTGGAGCCCGGACCGTTCGGCACCGACTGGTCCGGCGACTCGGCCGTGCACACGGAGCCGATCGGGGCCTACGAGCCCGTACGGCAGGCGCGCCGGGCCGGGGCGGCCGCCCGCACGCCGGACGATCCCGCGCTGACCGCCGGAGTCATCCTGCAACTTGTCGACTCCGAGGAGCCGCCGCTGCGCCTGTTCCTCGGGCCGTACCCGTACCTTCTCGCCGAAAAGTTGTATCGGAACCGGCTCGCCACCTGGAACGACTGGCGCTGGCTGGCGGAGCAGGCGGCACCGGGCCAGGAGGGTGACCCGATGTGAGTGCCGGTCGCCAGGCCCGGGTACGACCGCCCGGCGTGCTGCCACGCCGGCGTCGAGTGGGGTTGCCGACGGGAGCGAGTGCCCGTCGCGACAGGTGGATACTGTCGCACCATGCGGCTGAGTCCGGACGAGGTCGAGCTGTTCGAGCACTCCAGGGCCCGCCTGGAGGCGATCGCCTATCGCCTGCTGGGCTCGGCCAGCGACGCCGAGGACGCCGTCCAGGACACGTTCCTGCGCTGGCAGGCCGCCGACCGGGAACGGGTCGAGACACCCCAGGCGTGGCTGACGAAAGTGCTCACCAACCTGTGCCTCAACCAGCTCACCTCGGCACGGGCCAGGCGGGAAACCTATGTGGGCACGTGGCTGCCCGAGCCGGTTCTCGCCGGGGACCGGATGCTCGGCCCGCTCGACACCGCCGAACAGCGCGAATCGGTCTCGATGGCGGTGCTCACCCTCCTGGAGCGGCTGTCCGCCAACGAGCGTGTGGTGTACGTGCTGCGGGAGGCCTTCGGCTACTCGCACGGTGAGATCGGCGAGATCCTCGGCCTCAGCGAGTCGAACTGCCAGCAGATCTACCGGCGCGCCAAGCAGCACGTCGCCGCCGAGCGGGCCCGCGCGGAGGTCGACCAGGCCACCGCGCGGAAGATCGTCGCGGAGTTCCTCACGGCGGCCCAGCACGGCGAGATCCAGCGGCTGGTCGAGTTGCTCACCGACGACGTGACGAGCACCGGTGACGGTGGCGGCAAGATCCCGGCCCGGACCACGCCGTTCTCCGGGGCACTGGCGGTGGCGAAGTTCCTGCGCGGCCTGTTCAAGCCCGCCGACGTCAAGCGGGACCTGATCGGCGGCAGCCCCGCCCTGTACGTCGCGGTCGTCAACGGCAGCCCGGCGGCGGTGGTCGTGATGGACGACCGCGTCATCGGTGTCATGTCCCTGGAGGTGACGCCCGAGGGGGTCGCGGCCATCCACACCCAGGTCAACCCCGACAAGCTCGTTCGCGCCACCCGTCAGTGGTCCGCCGCCGACCACGGCGAACCCCTCATGCACGTGTGGTGACCCAGGTCATAGCCGGTGCCTGTCAGGAATCACGTCGCTGTCCGGTTCAGGAAGCGACCACCGCCGAGACAGGAGTGACACCATGAAGCACCGCATCGTCGTCCTCGGAGCCGGCTACACGGGAGCCGTCGCCGCCGGGCGTCTCGCCAAGCGACTGCACCCCGACGACACCGAGATCACCGTCGTCAACGCCGACCCCGATTTCGTCGAGCGGGTCCGCATGCACCAGGTCGCCACCGGGCAGGACCCCGAGCGCCGCCCGCTGAGCAAGGTCTACGCCGGCACCGGCGTCACGCTGCGACTGGCGCGGGTCACCGCCGTCGACGCCGACCGCAGGACCGTCGCGCTCGCCGACGAGCACGGCACCGACGAGATCGCGTACGACACGCTCGTCTACGCCCTCGGCAGCACCGCCGCCGACCATGGCGTTCCCGGCGTCGCGGAGCACGCGTACGACATCGCCGGCAGGCCGTCGGCGCTGCGGTTGCGCGACCGCCTCGACCAGCTCGCGGCCGGCGGGACCGTGCTCGTCGTCGGCGGGGGTCTCACCGGCATCGAGGCGGTCACCGAGATCGCGGAGGCCCGGCCGGACCTCGACGTCGCGATCGCCGCCCGTGGCGTCCTCGGTGACTGGCTCAGCGAGAAAGCGCAGCAGCACCTGCGGAGGGTCTGCGACCGGCTCGGCATCACCGTGCACGAGCACGCGGACATCGCGCGGGTCGAGGCGACCGCTGCGGTCACGGCCGACGCCCGGGTGATCCCGGCCCAGGTGACGGTCTGGACGACCGGCTTCGCCGTCCACCCGATCGCCGCCGCCACGACCCTGACGGTCGCGGCGACCGGCCAGATCATCGTCGACGCCTCGATGCGCTCGGTCTCACACCCCGAGGTGTACGCGGTGGGCGACGCCGGACTCGCCGAAGGCGCTGGCGGCAAGCCATTGCGGATGTCCTGCGCCTCGGGCATCCCGATGGCCTGGCAGGCCGCCGACGCCATCGCCGCGCGGCTGGCCGGTCGGGAGAAGTTCCCCAAGGCCCCGCTGCGTTACTTCAACCAGTGCATCAGCCTCGGCCGCCGCGACGGCATCATCCAGTACGTGACCGCCGACGACAGGGCCAAGCCGTCCTTCCTCGCTGGAAGGCTGGCGGCCCGCTACAAGGAGGTCGTCTGCAAGGGCGCGGCCTGGCAGATCTCGCACCCGGTGCTCTACCCGGTGCGGCGCCGGCGCATCGCCGCGACCCGGACGGAGACCGTCACGACGATGTCGTGAGGCGTCAGGAGAACGCCCGACGCGCCCACGTACGGAAATCGGTGGTGGGCAGGCCGAGGGCGCGGGTCATCTCCGGTCGGGCGGGGCTGCCGTTCTCGTTGATCTGCTCCACCGCGTTGACCATGGCGGGCAGCAGGCCGCGCTCGACGGCCTGCTGCGGGGTGAGCACGGGCGCGGTGACCGCCCGGCCGGTGACCTCACTGAGGATGGCGGCGATCTCGGTCATGGTGAGCAGGTCGCCGGCGAGTTCGACGTCCAGGCCGTCGAACCTTCCCGGGTTGGTGAACGCGGTCGCCGCGGCCTCGCCGATGTCGTCGACGGCGATCCACGGAAGCCGCTTGTCCGCGGCGAAGCCGGTGATGATCGTACCGCTGGACCAGCCGCCGAAGAGGTAGGACCAGCCGACGAGGTTCTCCATGAAGGTCGAGGGCTTGAGGACTGTCCAGTGTGCGAAGCCACCCGAGCGCACCATCTCGTCGATTGCCGCCTTGCTCTCCCAGTAGTGCCTGTCCCACCGGCCCTCGGCCCATCCGGGCTGGTTGCGGTGGAAGTCGCCGGCACCGGAAACGCTGCTGTGCACCACGTGCGACACGCCGGCCCGGCGCGCCGCCTCGACGACGTTGCGACCGCGGGTCACCTCGGCGTCGCCAGACATGTTCGTCACGTCGGGATACGGGATGGAGAAGAGGCCGTCCATCCCGTCCGCCGCGGCGAGCAGCAACTCCGCGTCGTCCAGGTCGCCCTTGACCAGTTCGGCGCCCCGCTCCCGCAGAGCCTTGGCGCTGTCGCTGCCCGGGTCCCGGACCAGGGCACGGACCGCGACGCCCCGGGCCAGCAGCGCGCGTGCCGTGGCCCCGCCCTGCTTGCCCGTCGCGCCGATGACGAGAACAGCCATGATGCCTCCCCAGAACCAAGTGGGGTGGCCCCCCACTTCTCGTCGGCTACGATATGGGGGACCACCCCACTTTGGCAAGGCGGACCATGAGAGCGGACGCACGACGCAACTACGACCTCATCGTCTCCGCGGCCTCCGAGGCGATCGCCCGCGACGGCGCGTACGCCTCGCTTGAGGAGATCGCCCGATCCGCCGGAGTGGGCTCCGCGACCCTGCACCGGCACTTCCCGTCCCGCTGGTCCCTGCTCCAGGCCGTCTTCCGCACCTGCGTCAGCAACCTGGCGGCCCGCGCCGGAGACCTGCTGACCGCGCCGAACGCCCTCGACGCGTTGACGACCTGGCTGCACGAGGTCACCGCGTACGCCACGACAACCCGCGGCCTCGCGGATTCGCTCCTGAACGAGCCCACCGAGGAGACCGACGCCTGCGGCGCTACGCTCGTCGCGGCCGGTGAACCGTTGCTGCGCCGAGCCACCGACGAGGGTTCGGTACGCCCCGACATCACCATGGCGGACCTGATGATGCTCGCCAACGGCATCTCACTCGCGGCGCAACCAGCGGGCGCGGCCAAGGCGGAACAACTGCTGACCCTCGCCCTGGAGGGGATCCAGTCACCCCGGCGGTGACGGGCCTCGGAGGCGGTGACAGGCCTCCGAAGCGGTGGCCGCCGGAGCGGCTGATCCACCTGAATCGCTCCGCGCCGGCATGCGCGTCCAGGTCAGCGGTCCGTGGCGCACAGCGCCGTCTCGACGCTCCGGTTCACCGCGCCGAGCATCTGCTCGCTGGTCGGCAGGCCGGTGACGGCGACGACAGCGCTCCGGCCGTCCCTGGTGGCGAGGTTGCGGGTCTCGAAGCCCTGGATGTCACCGCCGTGACCCCAGGCGTAGCCGCCGCAGGGCAGCTCGTACCGAGCGACACCAAGCCCGTACGCGTACTCCCCGGCCGGCTCGAACCCGGGCGCGGGCACGGTCGTCATCAGGGCCGTCTGCTGCGCGGGCTTGAGCAACCTGCCGCCGACCAGCGCGTCGAAGAAGGTCCGCAGCTCGTCCGGCGTCGACACCAGTTGGCCGGCGGCCCAGCCCAGGGACGGGTCCATCTCGGTGACGTCCACCCACGGCGCGCCAGGCGCCACCGCGACGTAGCCGTGCGGGTGGGTGCCACGGAGCCGCTGCTCCCCGACGCCCGGCCAGTAGGTGTCGCGCAGACCGAGCGGCCTGATGATGCGGTTGGTGATCTCCTCGCCGATCGGACGTTCGGTGACCTGCTCAACAACGAGCCCGGCGAGGACGTAGTTGGTGTTGCTGTACTCCCACTTCTCCCCCGGCGCGAAGTGCGGCGCGCCGGTGAGCGCCGCGTCCACCAGCCGACGCGGCTCGTAGTACGAGTGGCTCTTGTCGATCAGGTCCTGCGACCTGGTGAACAGCACGTCGTCGTAGTCCGGCAGACCGCTGGTCTGTTGCAGCAGCTGTCGTACGGTGATCCTGCCGCCGTCGTTGCCGTTGCCGCGCACGACCCCGGGCAGGTAGTGCTCGACTGTGGCGTCCAGGTCGATGCGGCCCTCGCCCACCAGTTGCAGGACGACCACCGCGGTGAAGCTCTTGGTGTTGCTGCCGACGCGGACCTGGCCGTCGCGGGGAACCGGGCGGCGGGTCTGGAGGTCACCGACACCGGCGGTGTAGTCCCGGACCCGCCCGTCGGCCCCCCGCACCGAGGCGAGTACGCCGGGGAAGCCGCTCTCGCTGACCAGGCCGTCCAGTTGTCGCTGCACGACGTCGCGCGGGCCGTCGCGCCGGGCGGTGTCGGCGAATGCCGAAGGGCCGGTCAGGGCGGCGCCGACGGTGACGGCGGCCAACGCGGCGGCGGCCATCCGCACGGTGCGACGGCGGCGGGAGGGATCGTTCGGTGTCACGGGCATGATGACTCCTCGGTATCGGAAACGCTTGACACCATCAATGGTTCAAGAAGTCCGATACCTGGACGATCCCCCCTGCTGCCCTCCTTCGGTACAGCCTGCGCTACCCCGGCCGGTCGGTGATCAGTACCTGACCTGACCCCCGGCAAAGGGTGACGCCTCGCTCGGCCGGCCGTCGACCGTCGCGCCCGCGAAGGCGAGACTCGGCGCGAGGTAACGGTTGTTGTCTGTCGGGAAGTTGAGCACCGGTGTCGACACCTCGTCGAGTCGTGCCGTCTGCTGTGGCGACAATCGCACGTCCACGGCGGCCAGGTTCATCTTGAGTTGATCGAGGCGTCGCGCCCCGATCAGCACGGAACTGACTCCCGGTCGGGCGCCGACCCAGGACAGTGCCGCTGCCGCCGGTGTCACCTCGGCATCCCTCGCGACCTCGTGGAGCGCGTCGATCACCTGCCAGTCACGCTCCGCGGGACTGCCCACCAGCCCGGCACGTGTCGTGTCGACGCTGCTGTTTCTACGGACGAACTTGCCGGAGAGCCAGCCGCTCTTGAGCGGGCTCCACGGCAGTACGCCGAGACCGTGCTCGGCCGCCATCGGGATGAGTTCCCCTTCGACCGTCCGTTCGAGCAACGAGTATTCGAGTTGCATCCCGATCGCTGGCGTCCACCCACGGAAGTGCGCGACGACCTGCGCCTCGGCCGCCTTCCACGCGGGCAGGTCGGACAGGCCCACGTACCGGATCTTGCCGGCCGTGACGAGGTCGTCGAGGGCTCGCAGCGTCTCCTCGACCGGGACGCCCCGGTCCCAGTTGTGCAGCCAGTAGATGTCCAGGTAGTCGGTGCGCAGCCGGCGCAGCGACTCCTCGGCCTGGGCGACCACGGCCTTGCGCCCGGCGCCGCCACCGTTGGGATCGCCGGCGAACAGGTTGCCGAAGAACTTGGAGCCGAGGACGACCCGGTCGCGTAGTCCAGGCCGAGCGGCCAGGTAGTCGCCGATGATCTTCTCGGAGTGCCCGTTGGTGTAAATGTTGGCGGTGTCGATGGAGTTGCCGCCACGTTCCAGGTACTCGGTGATCATCGCCTCGGACTCGTCTACCGGGGCACCCCAGCCATGGTCCTCGCCGAAGGTCATCGCACCCAGGGTGTAGGGGCTGATACGCAGGCCAGAGCGGCCCAGTGTGATGAAACTGTCGAGTGGCATGCCCCCAGTGCACACCTGCGGGCCTCCGACCGGGTAGATCAGAACTGGCAGCGCGTTGCCCGATCCTGCCAAAGTCGGCAGGATGAGCCTCATGAGCGCACTGCCCGAGATCCACGACCTGGTGCTGCGCCACGCCGGCCGACCAGCACCGGGCGGCCTCGTCCTGCACCGCAGCGACTCCCCCACCGAACCGATGCCGTCGCAGTCCGCGCCGGTCTTCGCTCTGATCGCACAGGGCGCGAAGTACGCGGTACTGGGCGAACGGGTCTTCTCGTACGGCGCCGGGCAGTTCGTCGTCGCGTCGACGGAGCTGCCGGTGATCGCCCACGTCAGCGAGGCCAGCCCCGCCACGCCATACCTGGTGCTGGGTCTCGCTCTGCGCCCGCCACTGATCGCGGAGCTTCTGCTGGAGACTCCACCGTCGCGCGGCGAGCCGGCGGCGGGCATAGCGGTCAGCACCGCGAGCGACGACCTGCTCGACGTGGTGGTGCGGCTGCTGCGACTGCTCGACCGCCCCGACGACCAGCGTGTGCTCTGGGCGGGGGTGGAACGCGAACTCGTCTGGCGGTTGCTGACCAGCGAGCAGGGTGGCACGGTCCGGCAGATCGGGCTGGGCGACGGCAACATCGTGCAGATCGAACGGGCGATCCGCTGGATCCGCGAGCATCACGCCGACCTGTTCCGCGTCGAGGACGTGGCGCGCGCCGCCGGGATGAGCGTGACGTCGCTGCACCGCCATTTCCGGGCCGTCACGACAATGACACCCATTCAGTTCCAGAAGTTGATTCGGCTCCAGGAGGCACGGGCCCGACTGCTGGCCGAGCCCGGTGACGTGGCGGGCGTCGGGTTCGCTGTCGGCTACGAGAGCGCATCGCAGTTCAGCCGCGAATACCGGCGACTGTTCGGGCTCCCGCCGGGGCAGGACGCGGCCCGCCTGTCCCGCGTCAATCCGGCGCAGCTCGCCGACGTGTGAGGATGCCACAGGGGGTGGCTGGCTGGTCCGGTGGCAACGGGGTGGTGCCGGCGTTCGACCCGTCGAGGGTGACCGTGGCCGGCGGCGCGGCCGGCCTCGCCCCGACGAGCGTGATGCCTGTGAGTCATCTAGATGACTCACAGGCATCACTCACTCAGGGGAACCATTGGGTCAGCAGCGTGCTCGGCCGCTAGAACCCGTCCCACTGGCGGGCCGAGCACTTCCAGGTCTTCCCGCCATCCTGCGAGATGCAGACCACCAGGAGCTTCCCGAGGAGGGGAAGGCTGACGGTGAAGATGTGGGCCCTGGTCTTCGCGTACACGACTCCGGAGTTCTCGGCGATGTCGGCCAACGCCCACCCCGGGTCCGGTCCCTTCACCGTCGCCACCCGGCGCAGCGAGTCGACGTCCTTGCCATCGAGGAGCATCTCGACGTCCTTCGCCGAGGGTTCGCCGTCACCGACCAGTGTCTCCACGGCGGACGGGCCATCCACTGTGACTCCGTTGGCCTTCTCGAAGGCCGCCTTCGTCCCGCCGATCGTGGTGTCGCCGCCGAGGGCGAGGGTGATGACCGGTTCGCCCGTCCGGCGCGACAGCAGACATTCCCAGACGGACTTGCCCGACGCCACGCACATGGTCAGGCACCAGTCCCGACCGCCGGGCACCGACGAGGCGAAGATCAGCGACGTGGTCCCTGTCGCGGTGTCACCCTTGCCGTCGTACGCGCCGTCGGCCAGGTCGGCCATGGTCGTGCCGAGGATGTCCCGGCCGCCCGGCATCGTGCCCACAACCTTGACGCCGTCGACCTTCTCGCCGGCGACGAGCGCCGCAAGCTGGTCGCTGGTGAGATCCCGGCCTCCGGCGTCGACGGCCAGCACCTTGTCCAGGTCGCCGACGGGCCGGCCGGTCAGGTCCTCGAACCGTTGGAGCATCGTCCCCGGCGCACCGGGGTGGTCGGTGACCGTCGTCCGGGCCTCACCCTCGGCGGCCTGCGACGGAGCGTACGAAGCTGTCATCCCCACGATCAGGGCCGTGGTGATGATGGTGGCGCGCCTGGTGATGTCCCGCAGAGTTGTCATCCTGTCCTCATCTCGGTGATCGGTGTCGGCGGAGTGGGACGGGCTACCAACGACACGTGACGATGTCGCCGAAATCGTTGGGGGACCCCACGTCGCAGTGGTCGTCGATCCACTCGCCGATGTCGCCGATCGTGTCCACGATCCACGCGAACACCGACTTGATCGCACCCCAGATGCTGAAGTAGACGACAGTCGACTCAGGGGTGCCGCCGGCCTCGTCGATGACGTCCTTCGTCGACATGGCGGCGTTCGGCTTCTCGATGATGTCCAGTACCCGTACGCCGGTGTCGTCCTTGCCGGCCAGCAGCGCCTCGATCTGCTCCGGGGTCCGCTCCTTGCCGTCGTCGACCGCCACGATCGCGCGGTCGATCAGCACCTCCCGGCTGCCGCTGACGGCCTGGGCGATGGTGGCGATCTCGCCCACCGTGAGGTCGTTGCCGAGCGCGGGACCGGTGAACCGCCGGGCCGACACCGCACCGGCCGGATCGATCTGGATCTCGCCAGCCCTGATCACGTCGTCCGCCCCGAACGGGTCCCACGCGAACGTCCACTGCCCGCCTTCGCAGCGGAACTGGCCGTGTTCCCGGCCCTCAGGTTCGGTCTCGGTGCGGACGATTCCGCCGCGCTCGTCGACGTGCTGGACCACACAGTCGGTGCCTTTTGTCGGCGGCTTGTCGGGCCGGGCCACGGCGGCGGAGGACATGGCCAGCACCGTCCCGCTGACCACCCCGATCACCGTGAGGCGGTGTGCCAAACGCTTCATCGAACGCTCCATCCCTCGGAAAGAAACTGGTGTCCGAAGAGTGGCGGGCCGCGCTGAAGCGGCCCGGAAACGGCGCTGAAAGCGGGGGTACGTCAGTGGAGTCGACTGGCGTCGAGCTGTGCCAGGTCGGCACGGATCGCGTCGGCGTCGGCGTCGCCGAGCTCGTCGAGGATGCTCAGGGCCCGACGCCACGCCGCCCGGGTGGCACCGAAATCGGCGAGGGCGCGGTGGCTGCCGCCGAGGTTGACGTACGTGCTGGCTTCCGCGTACCGGTCGTTGACCTGGGTGAAGAGGTCGAGTGCGTGCTCGTAGCAGGCGATGGCCCGCCGGTCGTCGCCGAGCTGGTGATGGGCGTGGCCGAGGCTGTCCCACGTGTCGGCCTGTCCCTGCACGTCGTCCACCTCCTGCAACTTTCTCAACGCCTCGCCGCACGACTCAAGGGCACGGCCGTAGTTGCCGAGCAGTCCTTCCTGCCAACCGACCGCGTTGAGGGTGTACCCCTGCCCGGCCTCGTTTCCGGCCCGCCGGAACAGGGTCAGCGCCCGTCGGGAATGGTCGAGTGCCTGGTGGTGCTGCCCCTGTCGCTCCGCCAGCTGACCAAGGTTCAGGCAGGTGTGTGCCCGCCCGGCGTCGTCGCCGACGTCGGTGAACAGGTCGAGCGCGCGGCGCAGGTGGTCGTCGGCCTCGTCGTACCGTCGAAGCCTTGAACAGGCGAGACCGAGGCTGCGGTGCGCGTGGCCCTGCCCGGTCTGATCGCCGATGCGGGACGCGGCGGCCAGAGCGATGCGTTGCGTGCCCAGCCAGTCCTGCCAGTGCCCCTGCCGGTGCAGGAAGCCGGCCATGGTCCAGGCGAGCCGCCAGGCGTGCCCCTCGAACCCGGCCCGTGCCGCCAGTGGCACCGCCGCGAGCAGAACGGGAACCTCGGCGGTGAACCACGCCGTGGCGGCCAACTTGTTCTTGGGCCGTTCCGGCGTCACGCCCGCTCGCGGTGGCGGGAGGCTGATGTCGCTGAAGTGCGGGTGCAGCGCCAGGTCGGCCGCGTGTGCGGTGTGCAGGCAGTGGTCGAGCAGTCGGTGGACGGCGGCATCACGCTCGGCCGGTGCCTCAGCCTCGTCGGCGAGGCCGGCGGCGTACGCGCGCAGCAGGTCGTGGAACGCGTAACGCCCGTACGTGTGCTCGGTCAGGAGGTTCGCCCGGGTCAGCTCGGTCAGCAGCGGACCGCCCGCCTGCGGGGTGATCCCGGCCAGGCTGGCCACGGCCGGGACGGAGACGTCCGGGCCGGGATGCAGGCTCAGCAGCCGGAACAGCCGGACCGCCGGTGGGCTGAGTGTCCGGCACGACCAGGAGAAGACCGCGCGGACGTCGGTGGCCTCGTCACCGCCGTGGAAGGCGCCCAGATCGCCCAGCTCACCGGCGACCGCCGCCAACGAGAAGTGCCTGTTGGTGGCGGCTCGGGCCGCGACGATGGCCAGGGCGATGGGCAGCCGCGCGCACCGTTCGGCGATGTCGTCGGCCGCACCGGGTTCGGCGGCGATCTGGCCCGCCCCGAGTCGGCGGGCCAGCATGTCGCGGGCTTCGCCGGGGCTCAGCAGGTCGAGGGGCACCGGTTGGGCGCTTTCGGTGACGACCAGCGGCAGAAGCTGGTCGCGGCTGGTGACGATGGCGAGGCAGTCCGGTGAGCCGGGCAGCAGCGGCCGGACCTGTTCGGCGTCGCGCGCGTTGTCCAGCACCACCAGCAGTCGCTTGCCGGCCACCGTCGTGCGGTACAGGCTCACCATCAGGTCCCTGTCGCTCGGCATGCGGGCCACCGGAACGCCGAGCGCCTCCAGCAACCCGTGCAGCGCTCGCGCCGGGTCGGTCGGGGTGGCCGCCGGGTCGAAGCCGCGCAGGTTGACGTAGAGCTGCCCGTCGGGGAAGCGCTCGGCCGCGCGGTGCGCCCAGTGCACGGCAAGCGCGGTCTTGCCGACGCCCGCGGTCCCGGACACCACCACGGCGCCGCCCCGGTCGACCAGCGCGTCAAGGGCGGCCAGCTCCGCGTCGCGCCCGGTGAACGTTGGTACGGGAGGAGGCAGTTGCGCCGCAACCGGCGGTTGTGCTGCCGCGGCCGGGGCGGGTGCGGCGATCGCGGTGTCCTGGCGCAGGATGGCGCACTCCAGATCCCGGAGCCGCGGGCTCGGGTCGATGCCGAGGTTTTCCCGGAGGGTGTCGCGCAGCCGCCGGTACGTGGCGACCGCCTCACCCTGTCGGCCGTCGCGGTACAGGGCGAGCATCAACTGTGCGTGCAGGTGCTCGTCGAGGGGGTGCTGCCGGACGAGCCGTTCCAACCCGGGGACGAGCCGGGCGTGCTCGCCGACGGACAGCCGAGCCTCGGCGAGCGCTCGTTCCGCCTCCAACCGCAGGCGGGCCAGGTGTTCCGCCTGCTCCTCAAGCCAGGCGGACCCGGCAACGTCGGCCAACGGCGGGCCCCGCCACAACGCCACCGCGGCCGTCAGGTGAGCCACCTGCTCATTGCGGTCCGATGACCGCCGGGCCAGTTCGAGGAGGCGCTCGGCGGCCTGGACATCCGTGGACTCCGGCCCGGTGTTGAGCACGTAACCGGGCTGACGCGCCACGATCGACCCGGGCTCGCCGAGCACCCCGCGTAGGTAGGAGACGTGGCGCTGCAACGTGTTCGCCGCAGTGGCCGGCAACTGCTCACCCCAGACCACGTCGATGAGCCGGTCCACGCTCACCACCCGGCCCACGTGCAACGCCAACGTCGCCAGTACCGCCTTGCGGCGCACGCCGTTCACCGCCTGCGCGCCGTCGGCGACGACCACCTCCACCGGCCCGAGCAGCCTGACGCGTACGCCCGTGCCAGCCATCGACATCACCGAATCAGGCTAAATCCGGAGCCGGGCAACCTCGATCTCTTCGTCGCGCAATGGACACGATCAACGGCTGAGCTGGTTCGTCAGCGGCGGGGCGGACATTGACCGTTGTAGGGTGCGCGGCGTGGGATACACGGTGGTGCCGTCAGGTCGTCTGAACCTCCCGGAGTCGGAGGACGGCGCTGCGGTCACCGCTGTCCAGACGGCCATGGCTGGACGAGGTGACTGGTACGAGCCGGATGCGTTCCCGGCGAACGGCACGCTGGTCGACCTGGCGGAGGTGGCCAGAGCCTCGATCATCCGCGAAGGAGACTGGATCGAGTTCGGGCACGACGACGAGGGCGATCCCAAATGGTCGAACCGGGCGACGGCCTTCTACGTCGCGATCGCGCCGTTCGTTCGCTCGGGAACCGTCCAGATCGAGGGTGAGGACGGGGCCCGCTGGTCATACACCTACGCCGACGGGCAGGTCACCCAGCAGGGTTGGAACGGTTGGGATGGATCCGTCGAGCCGTTCGGCGATTATGTGGACGTCCCTCCCCTGGACCGCTCATAGGTGCGGCTCCCTCTCAGCTGACGACGCGCGTCACGAGCGCCTGGACGACCGGTGGGGGTGCCGCTGTCGGTCACCATAGTGATACCTGCAGGCGATGATCTCGACGTCTTCCTTGGTGATCCGGTACACCAGCCGGTGTTCACGATCAATGCGACGGGACCAGAAGCCGGACAACTCGTACCCGTTGCGCATCACGTCGCGTGACCATCCTCCAGCTCTGCCATCGATCGACGAACGTCCGCATGACCACCTCCGGATAAGTACAGAAAATTGTGCCTCAGGCGGTAGATGTGTCCCATGATCAACACAGTTGAGGCGAGAAGCCTCGACCATCGCGCCTGGCCACGAGGTCGACCGTTGTGCCAGGAACGCGTAGGGTCCCAGCTTCATGAAGGCATTGATCTCGGTGGACCTGGAAGGCATCTCGGGGATCGTGCATCCCACCGAGACGAATCCGGATCGCTACGACTACGAGCGCGGCCGGGCCTTGATGACGGCCGAGGCGAACGCGGCGATTGCGGGTGTCTTCGACGCCGAACCCGACGCCGTGGTGTGGGTCGCCGACGCACACGGGACGTTTCGGAACCTGCTGCCGGAGGACCTCGACCGGCGTGCTCACCTCGTGCGAGGCAAACCCCGCCCGCTGGGCATGCTTGCGGGGCTGGACGAGCAGACCGATGCTGCCTTGTTCGTCGGCTACCACGCTCGGGCCGGTGCCGGGCCTGCCGTGCTGGCGCACACGATAAGTGACAGCATCCTCGACGTACGGGTGGGTGGACGCTCGCTGGGCGAGATCGGCCTCAACGCCGCGATGGCGGGACACTTGGACGTGCCCGTCGTTCTGCTCAGCGGAGACGACAGCGCGTGTGCGGAGTTCAGCGAGCTGGTGCCCTCGGCGATCACCATCGCCGTGAAGCAGTCCCTGGGTCAGGCCGCCGCGGTGGCCCTACACCCGCAGGAGGCACGCGAGCGGCTGCGCCGCGCCGCCGCCGATGCGATCACCCGGCGCGGATCGATTCCCCCACTGAAGATGGCCGGGCCGCTGGACGTCGAGGTCGATCTGTACGGCCCCTACATGGTCGACCTCGCAGTTCTGGTGCCGGGCGTGAGCCGCGTCGGCGGCGGCCGAACGGTCGCCTTCCAGGCCGCTGACTTCGGCGACGCCTACCGGCTGATTTCACTGCTCGTTCAACTCTCGAGCATCAAGCCCAGCTGAGGCGTGAAGCGGGCTTGCGAGCAGCCGTCAATGCGCTGCCCTCCACTCAGGGGCGGCAGGTGTCCGCCTTGATGCTGTCGACGAACGCGTCCCAGGCGGCGGGCTCGAAGCTGAGCATCCCGGTATCGGGCGACTTGGAGTCGCGCACGTCAACTGCCGCAGCCCGCTCGCGCACCTCCACGCACTGGCCGTTGCTGCCGGAACGGCTCGACTTGCGCCAGGCGTTACGTTCCATGCTCGCTCAGCTCCTTGACGAACTTGATCGACTCAGCGGGCGACATCGCCAGCGTCTTCAGATTGTCGTACGCCGCCGACAGCCGCGCCAGGTCACGGCTCGACTCAAGGAACAGCTCGCCTGCCAGGGTTTCGATGTAGCCCAGTGGCGGCTCGTCCCGCTCGAAGCTGAGCAGGGCGAAGCCGCTGCTGTCCGCCAAGTGGGCGCCGGCCTCGAAGCGCAGCACCTGGATCGTCACGTTCGGCAGCCGACTCAAGGTGACCAGGTGATCGAGCTGCTCACGCAGCACCTCCGGGCCGCCGACCTCGGTGCGAACCGACGCCTCGGAGAGGATGGCGTGCATCCGCAGCGGAGTCGGTTTCCGACGCAGCACCTCCTGCCGGGTCATCCGGGCAGAAACCCGCTGGTCGATCGTCGCCTGGTCAGTCTCCCGGCCGATGACGTTGACTTCGCGGGCATAGCTCTCGGTCTGGAGTAGACCGGGCACGAGCATCGGCTCGAAGTTCTTGAGCTCCACGGCCTCGATCTCGTACGCGATGTAGGTGGCGTACTTGCCACCGAGGCGCTGCCACCAGCCGTCCTCACGCAGACCGCGCGCCTGATCGAGCAGCGAGGTCCCTTGCTCCTCGTCAATCTTGACGCCGTATGCGACCAGCAACTCCATGACGTCGCCGACCCGAGGTCTGATCTCGCCCGACTCGATCCGACTGATCCGAGACGGTGAGCAGTCAACGATCGTCGCCGCGGCCTCGCCGGTCAGGTCCTTGGCTTCGCGGAGCTTGCGTAGCTCCCGGCCCAGTCGCCGAGAGCGCGGTGTCGCTGGCGTAAATCGAGGCATGTCGTGATTCTGCACCTCGTCTCGCCTTTTCACTTGCCTTGGATCACATGCTCGGAGTGTCGATCATGCTTGCTGCCTTGCTTTGCATCACATGATGCGCAACTCTGATGACTGTGGGCCACGGAGCTTCACCACAGCGTGAGCTGCGGGCATGACGACCTTCCGGTCTCCGGCTTCGTCAGAAAGCGAGCCTGCGCATGGCGTCTGAAGTCGTGTCGATCGTGTTCGGTGGCCTGGTGCCGGGCTTCCTGTTCGGGCTCCTCGCCTTCCGCGTCAAGTCGCGATGGTGCCCTCGCTGCGGCGAATCCACCGAAGCCATCGAGCCATCAGCGGAGCGGCACCCATGACCGCGCCCGGCCGACGCAACGGCAACGAGCCGCCGATCGGACGACGGATGGCGGAGCTGCGGGCACGCCGCGGAATGAGCCAGCAGGTCTTCGCCGACCGGATCCGCAGGTCGAAGAGCTGGGTGGACAAAGTCGAGCGAGGAGTGCGTGCCCTCGACCGGCTCTCGGTGATCGAGACGGTCGCCGCCGCCCTCGGCGTCGCCCCCGACGTCCTGCTCGCGGGCAAGGCCCCGCGCGACCCGGTCGCCGACACCGGCGGCGACGTGGACCGACTCCGCGCGGCGCTGGCCCGCTACGACGGTCGACCTCGCCCGCGCCCTGATCGCGATGTCGTTTGGCGACCACCAACTGGCCGTCGCCGTTCACCGACGGGCCATCAGCGGTAACGCCTGGCACGTACTTCCTGCCGAGCACCGGGCCGCGCACCTGATCGACATCACCCACGCCTACCTGAACCTCGGCGACGCCCCCGCTGCCGGTCAGGCGCTGGTCGCTGCCGACCACATCGCCCCTACCGAGACGAGGAACCGCCCCGCCGCCCGTGCGGCGCTGACCGCAGTGCTCCGCGCCGGCCCCACTGCTGCCGACGTGACCCGCCTGGCAGCAACCATCGGATTGACCCGGCAGCAGCGCTGACGAAACGCCGCGCACCGTATGTCGCGCGACTGCCTCGGCACATCACCATGCGCAGCTAGCGACGGAGCAGCGAGAACGCTCCCGCCGCAGTCAGCAGCAACAGCAGTGACACCGCGAATAGGGCGCGTCCAAGCGGAAGGGGCATGGAGATGAAGAACGGCGCCTGGTGGATCAGCAGGCCCGCACCGATCATGGCCTGGGCCATGCCCACCCGCACGGGCTGGGACCGCTCTCCCACTTTTAGGCGTGCAAGCCGGACCCATCCGGCGGGAAACCTTCGTGACACGACCACACGCACCCCTCGTCATACAGGCTCATGCGCCCATCATCGGAGGAGCGTCAAGCGCGCAATCGCATGACCGAAGCAGTTGCGTCTGACTCAATGAGCCGTTCCAACGTAATTGCGTGCTCCCACCAGCCGAACCGCTGGCGCATGGGGCCAAGCAGGGTAGACTAAGCCCCTAGCTAACCGAGGAGGTTGCGCCATGTCGGCTGAGGCAGTGCACTACAACATGCATGATGCCAAGACCCATCTGTCGCGCATCATCGAACGGGTGGAACACGGCGAGGAGATCATCATCGACCGGGCCGGTACGCCGGTGGCGAAGGTCGTGCCGCTGGTTCGACGGGCCAACCGCACCGCAGTCGGCTCCCTCGCCGGCCAACTGGACCTCTCCGGCGACTGGGACTCACCACAGACCAACGCCGAGATCGCCGCCGACTTCGGCGTCGGCGCATGACCCTGCTGCTGGACACCCACGTCGCGCTCTGGGCCATCACCGGCGACGCGACCCTCGGCACCGAGTTCCTCGACCGGCTACGCCACGAGCCGGACATCTTCCTCTCCCCGGTCACCCTGTGGGAGATCACCATCAAACAGAGTGCGGGGAAACTCCCCGGACCCCCTGACCTCGCCGAGCGGGTAAGAGACATGGGCTTCCGCGAACTCCCGGTGACCCACGCCCACGCCATCGCCGCCGGCCGCCTGCCACCGCATCACCGCGATCCGTTCGATCGCATGCTGGTGGCCCAGGCGATCACCGAGAGTCTGACCCTGGCCTCCCGCGACGCCTCGATAGCGCTGTACGACGTGGATGTCCTCAAGGTGTGATCGGACGGGCCCATCAACGTCTGATGTCGATGAGGGAGCTCCGACATACCGGCCGTGGCCTGCAACTTCGCGGGTCTTGAACCCTCCGTTTGGGTATCCGTTTCGGTGGGGCGGGCAGGACTCGAACCCGCAACCGAGGGATTATGAGATCAAGACGAGCGACCCGGCGAGCTGGGCGGTTGGGGCTACTAGCAGCGGAAACGGCTCTCGACATCTCTCACGCTCCCCGCCGTCCGTCGACGTCTTGCGGACCAGATGCGGACCGCCTGCCCCGCTGCACGTTCATGCCGGGCCGATCCTCGTGGCCGTTGCTGGCGGATCGCGCTCAATCGGCCCGGACCGCGGCTTCTGGCCCTCCCCTATCCTGAATCGCGCGCTGCCGTCGCCGCAGCAACACGGCTGACACCAGGTAGCCCACCCCGCCGGCCGTCCACAGTGCGGCAAATACCCAACGCCACGGCGTGGGGTCTCCGACGGCCACGACCACCCACCCGACGGCCAGGAAGAGCCAGACGCCTGCCCTGATGAAACCCTGCTTCGGCGTCTTTGCTGTCTGCCACCACGGGTTCCTGGTTGGCTTCATATAGGAGATCTTCGCATTCATCACGGGACCACACCGCCCTGACCGGCCTCCGCCGTCGGGTCTTCGATCGGGCTGCGGAGTCGATCGGTCTCGCCGGCCTGACTCCCCACGAGCTGCGGCACACGGCGGCCAGCCTGGCAGTGGCCGAGGGCGCCAATGCGAAGGCGGTGCAGCGGATGCTCGGGCACGCCTCGGCGGCCATGACGCTGGACGTGTACGCGGACCTGTTCGAGGACGACCTGGACCAGGTGGCCGACCGCCTCGACCGGGCGGCGGGTCGTGCGGCTGCGGACTCAGTGCGGACTGAGAGCGTTGGTCCGGACCTCGATGCGGTTCGCCCGGATCGTCGTCAGCATGGCTGACCAGGGAAAACGGTTGGTGGGGCGGGCGGGACTCGAACCCGCGACCGAGGGATTATGAGTCCCCTGCTCTAACCGGCTGAGCTACCGCCCCGAACACCGCGCCGGATCTTATCCCGCTCGGCGGTCAGCAGCCAGCACCGAGCCGGCCGGCGCCCACGCCTGCACCAGCACGATGGGCTACAGGAATATAACAGCGTGCTCGGGTACGCCCGTCAGCCGGCGCGCAGCTCCTCCAGCACCTCGCCAGCGGCGCGCCAGCCGCTGGCGAGAGCGCCCTGGATGGACGGGCTGTCGCGGTGGTCACCGGCCACGAACAGCCCCTCCCCCAACGACACGGGCTTGCGTAGCCGCCCCTGCGGTGGTGGCGCGGCGGGCAGCGCGTTCGGGACGGCCACTGTGGTGAGGTGGGTCCAGTCGGCGGTGGAACGGCCGTACAGCCGGGTCAACTCGGCCCGTACGGTCGGCTCGGGTGGGGCGCTCGGGCCGACCACCGACGTCGCGACGAGGTGCCGTCCGGTGGGCGCGTAGGTCGGGGCGGCGTTGCTGAGCACCACCGTGTTCGCCACGATCTCGCGCCGGTCGCCGTCGACGAGCAGGATCGGTTCGGTCAGCGGCGGCTCGGGCGCGCTGTGGTAGTAGGTGGTGTAGCTGTGCATCCGTACCGTGGCCAGTGTCGGCAGCAGCGCGGACGCGGCGGGTGGGTCGACGGCGACCACGACGGCCCGGCAGCGGATGTCGCCGGCCTGGGTGCGGACCCGACCGGGGGCGACTTCGGCGACCGGCATGTCGAGGTCGAGCAGGTCGGCGGGGAGCGGGTCGGCGATGGCCCGGGGCAGCGCGGCCATTCCCTCGGCGGGCAGGCCGATACGGCCGCGGGCGAACGACCGCAGCACCATCGCGAGGACGTGGCTGGACGTGGCCAGTTCCCGGTCGATGAACACACCGGACAGGAACGGTCGCAGCAGCTCCTCGATGATCGCGTCGGAGAGGCCCGCCCGGCGGAGCGCGGTCTCGGCGCTGGTCTCCGGTGCGGCGAGCAGCCGGGACGTGGGCAGAGTGGCGCAGCCGGTGGCGAGCGCGGCGAAGCGCAGCCGGTCGCGCAGGGAGCCGATGCCGGCGAGCGCGGTGCCGGGGGCGCCGGTCGGCTCCCGCAAGGGGTTGACCAGCCGCAGCAGGTCGTCGCCCTTGCGCACCAGCACGCCGGAGGTGAAGTACCCGAGGTCGAGCCGGTCGGTGTCGAGCAGCGTGCCGAGCCGGGGGTAGGCGGTGTTGAGCACCTGGAAGCCCCGGTCGATGAGGTGTCCGTCGACCACGTCGGTGGCGACCCGGCCGCCGAGTCGCCCGCTGGCCTCCAGCAGCCGCCAGGGCACACCGGCGCGGTGCAGCCGGCGGGCGGCGGCGAGGCCGGCCAGGCCGCCGCCGACGATGACCACGTCGGTCTCAGCCAGCATCGCGCGCCTCCCGCTCACCGTTCGCCCGGGACAGCCGGCCCGGCCACCAGATCTTCGGCCCGATGTCGTACGCGAGTGCGGGCACCAGCAGCGACCGGACGATGATCGTGTCGATCAGTACCCCGACCGCGACCGCCGTACCCAACTCGACGAGCACCACGAGGGGCAACACGGCGAGGGCGGAGAAGGTCGCGGCGAGCACGATGCCGGCGGAGGTGATCACCCCACCGGTGACGGCCAGGCCGGCGAGCACACCGGCGCGGGTGCCGCGCTTGACCGACTCCTCCCGGACCCGGCTCATCAGGAAGATGTTGTAGTCGATGCCGAGCGCGACCAGGAACACGAACGCGAACAGCGGGAACGACGAGTCCACGCCGGGAAAGTCGAAGACGTGGCGAAACAGGATCGCGCAGAGGCCGAGTGTCGCCCCGAAGCTGAGCAGCACGGTGGCGATCAGCAGCACCGGGGCGATCAGCGCGCGGAGCAGCAGGGCCAGGATGACCGCGATGACCACCAGCACCACCGGGATGATGACGTTCTGGTCGCGCTTCGCGGCGTCCGAGGTGTCCACGTTGATCGCGGTGAAGCCGCCGACCACGGCGTCCGCGCCGGGCACCTGGTGTACGGCCGCCCGCAGCTCGCGGATGGTCCGCTCGGCGCCGTCGCTGTCGGGTGGGTCGGCCAGGGTCGCCTCCAGCTGGACCCGCCCGTCGACGACCTTCGGGGTGGCGCTCGGATCGGGTGGGCCGGTCTGCGGGCCGGTGGAGAGCGGGCGGACGTCGGCCACGCCGGGCACGCCCTGCGCCACCTGGGTGACCTGCCGGGCGGTCTGTTCGGTGGTGAAGATGGTGGCTGGGCTGCCCGTGCCGGCCGGGTAGTGCCGCGCGATCACCTCCTCGCCGTCGACCGAGTCGGTGCGCTGGGTGAACAGGTCGGACTGGCCGAGGGTGGTGGCGCCGAGCTGGGTGAGCCCGAGCGTGAGGACGGCCAGTACGACCGCGGTGCTCAGCCAGATCGGTCGGGCGTGCCGGGCCACGAAGCCGGCGATGCGGCTCCAGATGCCGTGCTCGGCGCGTGGGTCGGCCTGATCCTCCCGGGGCCGTCGGGGCCAGAACGCCCAACGGCCGCCGAGCACCAGCAGCGCGGGCAGGAAGGTGAGCATCACCAGCAGGGTGGCGGCGATGCCGATGGCGGCGACCGGGCCGAGCGCCCGGTTGGAGTTGAGGCTGGACAGCAGCAGGCAGAGCAGGCTGACGATGACAGTGCCGCCGGACGCGATGATGGCCGGCGCGGCGCCCTTCCACGCGGTGCGCATGGCGGCCCAGGGACGGTCGTGGCGGTGCAGCTCCTCCCGGTAGCGGGCGATCAGCAGCAGCGCGTAGTCGGTGCCCGCGCCGAAGACCAGCACGGTGAGGATGCCCTGGGCCTGCCCGTTGAGCTTCACCACGTCGGCGTCGGCGAGCAGGTAGACGAACACCGAGGCGAGGGCGTACGACATGCCGGCGGCCAGCAGCGGAAAGATCCAGAGCACCGGGCTGCGGTAGACGACCAGCAGGATGATCAGCACCACGACCAGGGTGACCAGCAGCAGTGGCCCGTCGATGGCGGAGAACACCTTGATCAGGTCGGCGAGCAGGCCGGCCGGTCCGGAGACGTCCACGGTGAGGCCGTCCCGGTCCCCGCCGGTGATGTCGCGCAGCTGTTCGACGACAGTGCCGATCTCCTCGCCCTCGGCGTCGTCCACCGGTACGACGATCTGGAGTGCCTGGCCGTCCTCGCTGGGGATGGGTGGGGGCAGCGGGGCGACCACGCCGGGCACCTGGGCGAACCGGGCCGCGTCGGCGCTCACCCGCTGCCGGTCGGCGTCGGTGATCCCGGAGGGCCGTTCGTAGACGACCAGAGCCGGGATGGTCTGCCGGTCGACGAACTCACCGGCGAGGTCCTGGGCGCGGGTCGCCTCGGCGTCGGTGGGCAGGAATGCGGCGTTGTCGTTGGTGGCGACCTCGCTGAGGCGCCCGGCGTACGGGCCGGCCACGCCGCCGATCACCAGCCAGGCCAGCACGACCGCCACCGCGATCAGCGTGGCCCTGCCGCCTCGTCCGGACATCCGCACTCACCCCAAGGATCGACGCATGAATCGACGCAGCGGGAGCCTGAGCGTCGACATCGACCATCCTGCCGCTCAAGCAGGCGGCAAAGGACCAAAACCGGCATCCCCACCAGCGTCGATCATGCAGTTGTGGTGCTGGACGAAAGGTGCACCACCCCCTCAAACCGGCACCACAACTCCATGATCGACCGGGCTGGGATGGGCACACGGAAACGCCCGTCGGCCGGAGGCCGACGGGCGTTGGGTGGAGAAGCTCCCCCGATTGGACTCGAACCAATAACCTGCCGGTTAACAGCCGGCTGCTCTGCCAATTGAGCTACAGGGGATCGTGCACCGCTCGGAATCGGATCTCGCCGACGCCGTGCGACGGGACAAGAGTACAGGACATTCCCGGGTCGTGGTCCAGTGGGTTCCGCCCCACCGCCCGATGATCAAGACGCGCAGGTCACGATCCGCAGGGCATCGACAATCGGGGTAAATCGCCATCCGGGCACAAGCATGCTTGAGCGGAGAGCAGGATGGGTAGTTAGCTGCGGACAGAGGACGCAGGCGCGAATTGGTCGCCTTCCGACGGGGCAACTCGACGGGGCGACAGGCGCGTCAGGTACGGAAGGAGCCGCCATGCGCGGAAAGATCATGTTTCTTGGCGGGCTGGCTGCGGGATTCGTCCTGGGCGCCCGTGCCGGCCGGGAAAAGTACGAGGAGCTCGTTGTTCGGGGCCGCAAGGTGCTCGACCACCCGACCGTCCAGGAGGCGGCCGGGGTCGCGCAGGCCCAGGCCAACAAGTTCTACAGCGAGGGCAAGGACAAGCTCGGCCAGACCAAACTGGGCGAGAAGCTGGGCAGCGGCAACGGTAACGGCAGCTCCGACAAGCAGGAGCTGACCGCCGCCGACGACGCGTTCGCCGGCACGCCCGCAACCGTGGGCGCCAAGGCGGGCACCAGCACGGTCGGCACGACCTCCGGGTCGCCGTCGTCCACGAACAACCCCCGCACCAAGCCGTCCGGCTCGGGCACGAACGCCAGCACGCTCTGACCAACCGCACGTCGACGGGCCGGTCGCCGCAGGGCGACCGGCCCGTGGTCTGTCCGAGGTGCGGTCAGTCCTTGCTGCTGAACGCCGCGTCGAAGGCAGCGCTCGGGGCGTCGAAGGCCAGCCGGCGGACGAACTGCAACGCCTCCGGGGCACCGACGAGCCGGTCCATGCCGGCGTCCTCCCACTCGATCGAGATCGGGCCGGTGTAGCCGATCGCGTTCAACGCGCGGAAGCAGTCTTCCCACGGCACGTCGCCGTGCCCGGTGGAGACGAAGTCCCACCCGCGGCGCAGGTCGGCCCAGGGCAGGTGCGAGGCGAGCCGGCCACGCCGGCCGTCACCGGTGCGGACCTTGGCGTCCTTGCAGTCCACGTGGTAGATCCGGTCGGCGAAGTCGAAGATGAAGTTCACCGGGTCCAGCTCCTGCCACACGAAGTGCGACGGGTCCCAGTTCAGCCCGAACGCGGGCCGGTTGCCGATGGCCTCCAGCGTCCGCTTCGTCGTCCAGTAGTCGTACGCGATCTCGCTCGGGTGCACCTCGTGGGCGAACCGCACCCCCACCTCGTCGAACACGTCGAGGATCGGGTTCCACCGGTCGGCGAAGTCCTGGTAGCCGCGCTCGATCATCGACGGCGGCACCGGCGGGAACATCGCCAGGGTGTGCCAGATCGACGAGCCGGTGAAGCCGACGACGGTCTTCACCCCGAGCTTCGCCGCCGCCCGCGCGGTGTCCTTGATCTCCTCGGCGGCCCGCTGGCGGACCCCCTCGGGCTCTCCGTCACCCCAGATCCGACCGGGCAGGATGTCCTGGTGCCGCTCGTCGATCGGGTGGTCACAGACCGCCTGACCGACCAGGTGGTTGGAGATCGTGAAGACCTCAAGGTTGTGCTTCGCGAGAGTCTCCCGCTTGCGCTCGACGTAGGAGTCGTCGGCGAGCGCCTTGTCGACCTCGAAGTGGTCGCCCCAGCAGGCGATCTCCAGGCCGTCGTAGCCCCACTCGGAGGCGAGCCGGCAAACCTCCTCGAACGGAAGGTCGGCCCACTGGCCGGTGAAGAGCGTGATGGGTCGCGCCATTGTTCTTCTCCCCTGTTGTCATGGGGGATTCCAGGTGCGGACCGGGGCGAGGGTGACCGGACGTACGCGGCACCGGGCGGTCACCGGTGGGTGCGGAACACACCTGGGCCCAGCGGGTTGCGCCTCCCACCGGGTCACCGGCCACCAGCACGGTCGCCGCCCCCACCTTATTTCCGCAGCACCCCATCGGGGAAGCCCTGCGGTCGGCCGATCATCCGATCATTTCCTCGGGTGCGGGCAGCGCGGCCCGCACGGCGAAACCGCCACCGGCGCGTGGGCCTGCCGAGAACGTGCCGCCGAGCCGCTCCGCGCGCCTGCGTACGCCGAGCAGACCCCGCCCGGCGCCCTGGCCGCGCCCGCCTGACGGCGCGTCACCGGTGCCCTCGTCGCGTACCTCGATGGTGATGCCCGTGGCGTCGTAGCGCAGGCGGACCGCTACCGGTGCGCCCGGGGCGTGCCGGCACGCGTTGGTGAGCGACTCCTCGATGATCCGGTACGCCACGACGTCGACCGGCCCGGGCAGCGGCCGGGGTTGCCCGGCCAGGCTCCACCGCACCGGCTGACCGGCGGCGAAGCCCTCCACCAGCGCGTCGAGCCGATTCAGGCTCGGAGTCGGCCCGGTCGGGTCGTCCGGCTCGTCGGGCCGGCGCAGCGCGTCACCCAGTCGGTGCCCCTGCGCCAGCACCCTCCCGCGCCACTGCGCGAACCGCCCCATGCAGGTCAAGGTACGGCAGTCGGCTGTGAGCCGGTCCGCGGGCGTCCGCGGGGCGGCGGACGAATCAGTGCGAGCGTGATGCCTCTGAGTCATCTTGATGACTGATAGGCATCACGCTCGTGAGGGACACCGCTCCCGGCCCGGGCCGTCGCGACGGCCGCCGGGGCACGCCGGCCGGGCTTCGTCGGCGCTCGGGCCGGGTGCCTGAAGGGGCCGACGCCGTGAGCGGCGGCCCCTTCAGGCTCAGTCGGTCAGGGCAGGGCCCACTTCTGGTTGGCCGCGTTGAGGCAGGTCCAGAGGTGCACGACGGTGCTGTCCGCCGAGTTGTTGCCGGAGACGTCCAGGCACTTGCCCGACGACGGGTTGCGCAGGGTGCCGTCGGACGCCGCCGCCCAGTTCTGCGCGCCGCTGCCGTTGCAGGTCCAGAGCTGGATCTTGGTGCCGTCGGCGGTGCCGCTGCCGGAGACGTCCAGGCACTTGCCGAGGGCCTTGATCGTCGAGTTCGGCGTCACGGTCCAGGTCTGTGCCGCGCTGCTGTTGCAGGTGTAGATCTGGATCTGGGTGCCGTCGGCGGTGCCGCCGCTGCGCACGTCCAGGCACTTGCCGGCCAGACCCTTGATCGGGCCGACCCCGGTGCCGCCGCCGCTGCCCTTGACCAGGGTGAAGTCGTCCAGGTCGAAGAGCCCCGTGCCGTTACCGGTGAAGGTGAGGTAGAGGTTCTGGGTGCTGGACGGGACGTTGGTCAGCGCCGTGGAGACGTTGGCGAAGGTCGTCCAACTGCCGGTGTTCGGCACCGTGACAGTGCCGAGCACCGGGCCGGTGGCCGAACCGGTGCGCACCTGAATGGTGCCACCCGCGCCGCCGGAGACGACCCGGGCCGTGAACGAAGTGACCCCGGCCAGGTTGACCCCGTTGTACGCGGCCCAGTCACCCGGGTCGATGTAGCCGACGGTCTGCCCACCGTTGGCGCCCGCCTTGGTGAACGCGGAGACACCGTTGGCCGAGCTGAACGCCTCGGCCTGGATCGTGCCGGTGGGCGGTGGCGTGGTGCCCAGCTCCTTGACCCGGATGTTGCGGAACGAGGCGTCGTCACCGGTGCCGTGGTTCTGGATGCCGATGTGACCGGCCAACGAGCGGACCGGGTTGGTGTTGGTGAAGTCGTTGATCTTCACTCCGTTGAGGAAGATCTGCAACCGCTCGCCCTCGACCAACAGCTCGTAGGTGTTCCACTCCCCCGGCGCGTTGAGTGCCGCGTCACGGGCCGCCGTGTCAGCCGACTTGAAGGTGTAGACCGACCCGGTCGTGCGGTCGGCGGCGTCGGTGGCGTCGATCTGGATCTCATAGCCGTTGTCCACCGCGGACCACGGGTCACTGGACGGCGGGAAGCCGATGAAGATGCCGGAGTTGTCGTCCCCGGCCAGCTTCCAGTCCAGCTTGAGCGAGTAGTTGGTGAACTGCTTCGTGTTGTACCAGTACAACCCCATGCCGCCGACCGAGGTGAGGGTGGCGTCGGAGTTGGTGAAGTTGCCCGGACCGGCCTGCGACCAGCCGGCCGTCGAGCCGTTGAAGATCGGGGTGTAGCCGGTCTCGGGCCGGCAGTCGGCCTTGCTCCGGCCGGAGGCGTACCGGATGCCGCCGAGCAGGTGCGCCCGGAACCCCGACTCCGCGTACGACGCCTGGGTGTGCCCGGCACCGGTGTAGAACGACCGGCCACCGTTGTAGCTCTTGCACCAGCTCAGCGGGTGGTCGGAGCCCATGCCGCCGCCGGAGTACGACGACTCGTCCAGCGTGGCCAGCACGTGGGCGGTGGACCGGGCGTTGGTCCGGTAGTTGTACCACTCGTCGGTGCGGGTCCAGGTCTGCGGCAGGTGCGCGGTCGCCGCGTGGCCCCGGTCCTCCACCTTCATGTTGGCCTGCTGGATCGCCGGGTGCGAGGCGAACCACGCGCCCACGAGGTTGCCGTAGAACGGCCAGTCGTACTCGGTGTCGGCGGCCGCGTGCACACCCACGTACCCGCGGCCGGAGGCGATGTACGACTCGAAGGCGGTCTGCTGGCTGGCGTTGAGCACGTCGCCGGTGGTGTTGAGGAAGACCACGGCCTCGTACTGGGCGAGGTTGCTGGTGGTGAACGCGGCGGCGTCCTCGGTGGCGGTGACGGTGAAGTTGTTCGACCCACCCAGGTCGCGGATGGTCTGGATGCCGACCGGAATGGCGTCGTGGCGGAACCCGGCAGTCTTGGAGAACACCAGCACGTCGTACGGGGCGTCGGCGGCGCTGGCGGGGCTGGCCGGGGTGGTGCAGGCGATGACGGCAAGTGCGGCCATTGCCGCACCGAGGACGGGTCGCAGGAGTCTGCGCATATCGCTCTCCTAATTGCGGTTAGGAGGGGCCCCTCGCACCACACTAGGCGTTGACAAGAGGCCCCTCCGCTCAGCTCAGGGCAGGATCCACTTTTGGTTGGCGGCACCGCTGACGCAGGTCCACAGGTGGACCGCAGTGCTGTCGGCGGAGTTGTTGCCGGAGACGTCGAGGCACTTGCCGGACGACGGGTTACGCAGCGTGCCGTCGGCCTGGGCCGCCCAGTTCTGCGCAGCGGTCCCGTTGCAGGTCCAGAGCTGGATCTTGGTGCCGTCGGCGGTGCCACCACCCGAGATGTCCAGGCACTTGCCCAACGACCTGATCGTGGAGTTCGGCGTGACCGCCCAGGTCTGCGCGGCGCTGCCGTTGCAGGTGTAGATCTGGATCTGGGTGCCGTCGGCCGTGGCGGCGCTGCGCACGTCCAGACACTTGCCGCCGAGACCCTTGATCGGGCCGCTTCCGCCGGTCGGGGGCGTACCGGTGACGAAGGTGAAGGCGTCCAGGTCGTAGAGCGCCCCGGTGCCCGACCCGGCGAAGGTCAGGTAGAGCGTGGTCGTGCCGGTCGGCGGGCTGGTGATCGTCCCGGTCACCGTGGCGAAGGTTTCCCAGCCGCCGGTCACGGGGACCGTGGCCGAGCCGAGCACCGTGCCGGTGGCGGAGCCGGCCCGGACCTGGAGGGTGCCACCGGCACCCGCCGAGGAGACCCGGGCGTTGAACGAGGTCACGTTGCCGAGCCGGTACGGCTGGAACGCGATCCAGTCACCGTTGTTGATGTCGCCGACGGTCTTGCCACCCTCGGCCGTGGTCTTGCTGAACACGTTGATCCCGGACGAGGTGCCGTAGAACTCGGCCTGGCGGTGCCGCGGCGGCAGGGTGTGCTGGGTGTGCGTGGTCAGCCCGCCCGCGTCGGTGTACTCGGCGTCGAAGATCGCGAAGATGTTCGCCGCGTCGTCGTGCTCACCGTCGACCGGGATGGTGATCGAGCCGGAGCAGCCGGTCTGCGAGGTGATCTGGTGCCCGTGCTGGTCGTGCCCGAGCACGTAGGTCATCTTGACCTTCGTGCAGTCGATCGTGCCGTCCTCCGGGTCGGTGACCGTGATGCTGAACGGCACCGTGTCACCGAAGCTGAACAGCTGCCCGTTGCCGGGGTTGTTGATGGTCACCGTGGGCGCGGTGTTGCCAACGCTGATCCGGACGCTGCTGCTGCCGGTGGCGCCCTGCGGGTCCCGGACCGTCAGGGTGGCGGTGTAGCTGCCGTTGGCGGTGTAGGTCTTCGTCGGGTTGGCCGCGGTCGAGGTGGTCCCGTCACCGAACGCCCACGAGTACGTCAGCGCTCCGCCCTCGGGATCGGACGAGCCGGCCGAGGAGAAGGTCACCGCGAGCGGTGCCGCACCCGAGGTGCGGTTGGCGCTGGCCACGGCTGTGGGTGCCCGGTTGCCGCCACCGACGTAGTCGAAGCGGTAGAGCGCCGAGTTGGCGTCACCGTTGAAGTAGCCGGTGCCGTAGTCGAGCACGTAGTACGCGCCGTCCGGGCCGAACGCCGAGTCCATCACCTGCTTGCCGACCCAGGGGAAGGTGTCGATGGTGCCCCGGGAGCCGTCGGAGTTGACGTGGATCGGCTTGATCCAGCCACGGCCGAACTCGGTGGCGAAGAACTGCCCGTCGAAGGACTGCGGGAACTTGGTGGTGGAGGTCGACGAGGCGTTGTACCGGTAGACCGGGCCGCCCATCGGCGACTCGGAGCCGCCGCCGAACTCGGTCGGGGTGCCGGCGTCGCCGGCGTACCGGATCCAGGCCGGCTGGGCCGGCGGCAGGGTGGTCAGGCCGGTGTTGCGGAACGAGTTGTTGGTCGGCCCGCCGGTGCAGTTGTACTTCGCGCCGCTGGTGTTGGCGGCGAAGTCCCACTCGTTGTACGTCTCGGTGGAGGTGTTGGTGCCGGTGCAGTACGGCCAGCCGTAGTTGCCCGGCGCGGCGACCCGGTTGAACTCCACCTGGCCGGACGGCCCGCGGGTGGAGCTGGTGGTGCCGGCGTCCGGCCCGTAGTCACCGACGTAGACGACACCGGTGGCCTTGTCCACGCTGATCCGGAACGGGTTGCGGAACCCCATCGCGTAGATCTCCGGCCGCGTCCTGGCCGTGCCGGGCGCGAACAGGTTGCCCGACGGGATGGAGTAGGTGCCGTTGGCGTTCACCTTGATCCGCAGGATCTTGCCCCGCAGGTCGTTGGTGTTGCCGGCGCTGCGCTGCGCGTCGTACGCCGGGTTGCGGTTGGTGCGCTCGTCCAGCGGCGAGTAGCCGGCCGACTCGAACGGGTTGGTGTCGTCACCGGTCGACAGGAAGAGGTTGCCGGCCGCGTCGAAGTCGATGTCCCCGCCGACGTGGCAGCACACACCGCGGCTCGCTGGGACGTCGAGCACATCGACCTTGCTCGCCTGGTTGATCGTGAAGTCGGAGTTGAGGGTGAACCGGGAGAGCCGGTTGACACCGTTCCAGGCCGAGAAGTCGGTGCCGGTGGCCGGTGCGTCGCCGGCCGGCGTCGACAGCGGCGGGGCGTAGTACAGGAAGATCTGGCGGTTGCTGGCGAAGTTCGGGTCGACGCCGACGCCCTGCAACCCCTCCTCGTCGTGCTGGTAGACCGACAGGGTGCCGATCACGGAGGTGGTGCCGCTCGCATCGGTGCGGCGCAGGGTGCCGTTGCGGGCGGTGTGCAGCACGGAACGGTCCGGCAGCACCGCCAGCGACATCGGCTCACCCATGTCGCTCACCCCACGGGCGAGCTCGACCTGCTGGAAGTCGGTCGCGTTGATCGTGTGCGCCTGCGCGGGGGTCGAGTCGGCGCCGAGGGCGACCGTGCCGGCCGCGACCACCAGCAGCGCTGCCGATCCGGCGGAGAACCATCGTCGGGACCGTTGTCTTGGAGCGTCCTTCATGGACATGTGTGCTGCCCCTTCCTGACGAGTGACTGCCAGGCGGGCGCGCGCCGTCGCGCCGGATGCCGTAGCGGTGATGGTGGGGGTCGATGGGTTACCGCGCCGCCGGTTCACCTCGACGAAACATTGTCGTGTTGGTCACGACACTAAGTTGGACGTGTCGATGTGTCCATACCTTCCGGCGATTCAGCATTAACTTTCGTCGATCTGATCGAAAGTTGCCGGTCAGGCCCGGCGGTCGATCGCCTGCCCGGCCAGCGCTACCAGCGCCGAGCGAGCCTCGTCGGCCACCGTCGCGGCCCGCAGGGCGACGAGCGCCGCCTCCGTCCGCACCCGGATCATCTGCTCGATCCGCTCCCGGGCACCGGTCGCCTCGATGATCGCGCGCAGCTCCGCCGCGCCGTCGGCGTCCAACGCCGGATTGCCGAACAGCTCCCGCAGCCGGGCGGTCTGCGACCGGTCGGCGGCACTGCGGGCCAGCGCCATCATCACCGTGGGCTTGCCCTCGCGCAGGTCGTCCAGGACCGACTTGCCGGTGACCGCCGGGTCCCCGAAGACACCCAGCACGTCGTCGCGGAGCTGGAACGCGTCGCCCAGCGGGTCACCGAACTCGCCCAGCGCGGCGATCAACTCCTGGCCGGCGCCGGCCAGGGCCGCACCGATCTGGAGCGGCCGGGTGACCGTGTACCGGGCAGCCTTCATCCGTATCACGGTGAGCGCACTGGCCACCGAGCCGTCACCCACGCCCGAGACCAGGTCCAGGTACTCCCCTGCGATCACCTCGGTACGCATCAGCGCGAACACGCCGTACCCCCGGTGCACCTGTTCGGTGCTCAGCCCGCACTCGTGGAACATCTGATCCGACCAGGCCGCGCAGAGGTCCCCGCAGAGCAGCGCCGTGTTGCGGCCGTACGCCTCGGGGTCACCGCGCCAGGACGAGCGGGCGTGCAGGTCGGCGAAGAGCCGGTGCACCGACGGCTCACCCCGGCGGCGGTCGCTGCCGTCCAGGATGTCGTCGTGGATCAGCGCGAACGCGTGGAACAGCTCCAGGGCGGCGGCCGCCACCACGATCGGGGTGCCGTCAGCCGCGCCCGCCCCGCGCCAGCCCCAGTAGCAGAAGAGCGGGCGCAACCGCTTGCCACCGGCCAGCACGAACCGTTGCAGGGCGGTGAACACGCCACGCGGCGCGCCGTCGGGCCAGTCCGGGCCCTGCCGTTCGAGGAACCCGGCCAGCTCCGCGTCGAAGCGCGCCCGCAACCCACTCGCGTCGGTGGGCGCGACAGTGACCGTCATGCCCCCTCCCCCGACCCGCCCGTACCGCCGGCGCCCAACCCGGCCAACTCCAGCAGCAGCGCCTTGACCTCGGTGGCCGCGATCCGGTCCCGGGCGGCCGTCGGGTCGGAGCAGAGCAGCACCGGGGCGTCCGCCGGGTCGTCCGGCAGCCGCCCGTGCGAGCCCCGTACCGCCTGCGCGCCGGCGTCCAGGCCGACAGCGCTCATCAGGTACCGCATGCCGAGCTTCTTGCGGGCCAGGGCCACTCCGGCGCGGGCCTTCGCGGCACCGGGGTTGGCCGGGTCGAAGAACAGCTCCGCCGGGTCGTAACCGGGCTTCCGATGAATTTCCACGAGGCGGGCGAAGTCCGGCGCCCGGGCGTCGTCCAGCCAGTAGTAGTAGGTGAACCAGGCGTCCGGCTCGGCCACCAGCACCAGCTCACCGGCGCGCGGGTGGTCCAGACCGTGCGCGGCCTTGCCCTCGGCGTCGAGCACCTCGGCCACCCCGGGCAGGTTGGCGCAGAGCTTCGCCACCGCCGGCACGTCGGCCGGGTCCTTGACGTAGACGTGGGCAATCTGGTGGTCGGCGACCGCGAACGCCTTCGACGTCCACGGGTCGAGGTATTCCATGCCGGCCTGGGTGTGCACCCGCAGCAGCCCTTCGGCGCGCAGCAGCCGGTTGACGTCCACCGGCCGGGACACGTCGGTGATGCCGTACTCGGAGAGCACCACCACTGTGGCGTCGCGCGCCCGGGCGGCGTCCAGCAGTGGCCCGAGCACCGCGTCCAGCTCGGCTGCCGCCGCGGCGGCCTGGGCCGACGAGGGACCGAAGCGTTGCAGGTCGTAGTCCAGGTGCGGGACGTAGACCAGGGTCAGGTCGGGTGACACGTCGGCGAGGATCTGCTCGGCCGCCTGGCAGATCCACCGCGACGACGGCAACCCGGCCGTCGGCCCCCAGTAGGTGAACAGCGGGAAGGTGCCCAGCCGCCCGGTGAGTGCGTCGTGCAGCTCCGGCGGGTCTGTGTAGCAGTCCGGCTCCTTGCGCCCGTCGGCGTAGTAGACGGGGCGTGGCGTGACCGTCCAGTCGACGTCCGCACCCATGGCGTACCACCAGCAGACGTTGGCGACGGTGTAGCCCGGCTCGGCCTTACGGGCCGCCTGCCAGAGCTTCTCCCCGCCGACCAGCGCGTTGTGCTGCCGCCACAGCAGCACCTCGCCCAGATCCCGGAAATACCACCCGTTGCCGACGATCCCGTGCCCGCTGGGCGGCTCGCCGGTGAGGAAGGTGGACTGCACCGAGCAGGTCACGGCGGGCAGCACGGTGCCCAGCTCGGCCCGGAAGCCGCCGTCGGCGACCCCCCGCAGTCGAGGCATGTGCGCCAGTAGTCGGGGCGTCAACCCCACCACGTCGAGGACCACCAGTCGCCGGCTCATCGCGTCACCCCCATGCTCACGGATCGCTCTGCGGTCAGGCCGAGGCCGACCAGTTCGTCCCGGGCGAAGGCCAGCTCCGCGGCGATGCCCGCGGCCAGCTCCGCGTCGGTGCCGGGCCGTCGTGCGGCCGGCAGCACCCCCCAGGTGTACGTCTCGACGTCGAGGTGGTCGCAGCCAGCGGTCGGGCCGTCGAAGAGCGCTCTCAGGGCCGCGCGGAGAACCGGCACTGTCGAGCCGAGCGGTTCCTCGGGCGGGGCGTGCAGTGGCACGTGGTAGTGCACCCGCCACGGCCCTGGTAGCGCCCTGTCCAGTGCCTCGTCCAGGTCGTCGGCCGCGTGCGCCGGGGCGGCCGGGTCGGCCAGACCGGCGCAACCGGCGCCCCGGGTCTGGTGCAGGAAGCGTGGCTCCACCCAGCGGCGCAACGCCTCGGCCCCACCATCCGGGTCGGTGGCCTCGACGGCGGCGGAGACCTGCACCTTCACCACCGGCAGCCCGGCCGCCCGCAGTCGTTCCAGTGCCTCGGCCGGCTCCTCCCAGGCGCAGGCCAGGTGGGCCAGGTCGACGCAGACGCCCAGCCGGTCGGTGTCCATCCCGGACAGCAGGTCGGCGGCCTGGCCGGTGCTCTCCACGACACAGCCGGGCTCCGGCTCGAAGGCGACCCGCACCTCGCGGCCGGTGTCGCGCTGCACGGCGGCCAGGCCGGCGGCCAGCTGGTCGAGCCGGCGTCGGGCCGCGTCGGCCCGATCGGTGTCCCACGGTTGCCGCCAGGCCAGCGGCAGGGTGGAGATCGAGCCCCGAGCGGCGTCGTCGGGCAGCAGGTCCGCGAGCACCCGGGCCAGATTCAGCGTGTACGTCAGGCGCTGCTCGGTGGTCCAGTCCGGGTGGTACACGTCCTGCTTGACCACTGGGGCCTGGAAGGCCGCGTACGGGAAGCCGTTGAGGGTGACCACCTCCAGCCCACGCGCGTCCAGCTCGGCGCGCAACCGACGGCGTAGCGTCGGGTCGGCGGCCAGCTCGGCGGCGACCGGGGCGGCCAACCACAGGCCGAGCCCGAGCAGGTCACTGCCGAGCGCCTCGCGGACCGGCACGGCGTAGGTGTCCAGTTGACCGAGGATGCCGGCGAGGTCCTCGGCGGGGTGCACGTTGGTGCAGTAGCCGAGGTGGACGGTGTCGCCGCCGGCATGTCGCAGCCGCATCAGCTGCCGCCGCGCAGGATCGAGTTGCCGGTCTGCGGGTCCACGGCGCTGACCTCCAGGTCGGTGAGGTCGAGCCGGCCGGACTGCCCGTAGAACTCCACCGGGTTGCGCCACAGCACCTGGTCGACTTCGTCGTCGCTGAACCCGGCCAGCAGCATCGCCTCGCCGGTGGCCCGGGTCAGCAGCGGGTCGGAGCGCCCCCAGTCGGCGGCCGAGTTGACCAGCATCCGCTCCGTGCCGTACTCCCGCAGCAGCTCCACCATCCGCGACGGCGTCATCTTGGTGTCCGGGTAGATGGAGAAGCCCAACCAGCAGCCGCTGTCCCGGACCAGCTTGACGGTCACCTCGTTGAGGTGGTCGACCACCACGCGACCCGCCTCGATGCCGGATTCGGCGACCACGGCGAGGGTCCGTTCGCATCCGCGCGCCTTGTCCCGGTGCGGGGTGTGCACCAGCGCCGGCAGGTCGTACGCCACCGCGAGGGCGAGCTGCGCGGCGAACGCCTCGTCCTCCTCCGGCGTCATCGAGTCGTACCCGATCTCGCCGACCGCCACCACCGCGTCCTTGTCCAGGTAGCGGGGCAGCAGGTCGAGGACCGGGCGGCAGCGCGGGTCGTTGGCCTCCTTGGGGTTCAGGGCCACCGTGGCGAAGTGCCGCACCCCGAACTGACCGGCCCGGAACGGCTCCCACCCGATCAGCGAGTCGAAGTAGTCGGTGAACGAGGCGGCGCTGGTGCGCGGCTGACCCAGCCAGAACGAGGGCTCCACCACCGCGCGCACTCCGGCTGCGGCCATCCGTTCGTAGTCGTCGGTGGTGCGTGAGGTCATGTGGATGTGGGGGTCGAAGATGCGCATTCACGCCTCCCGGGGCAGTGCGGCGGTGAGCCGGTCGAGCAGGTCGGTGGCGTCGGCGGGCAGGTCCCGGCCGGCGGCGTGCCGTTCGGCGGCGAGCGCGGCCAGCATCGCGGCCAACTCCCCGTCGGCCCGGGTGTCCAGGTCGGCCACCGCGGCGAGGGGGACACCGCTGAACACGCACTTGAGCACCGCCTGCCGCCAGGCGGCCGGGTCGAGGTGCCGGGCGTACGGGCCGAGGGCCGCGGCGACCAGCCGGGTGTCGTTGGTGCGGATCGCGTCGTGCAGCAGCGGCACGCCGGCGGCACCGATCGGCAGCAGCGGCAGTGCCCGCAGCACGGCTCGCCGCTCGGCCGCGTCGCCGTGCCGGTAGAGGCTGTCGGCGTACGCCGCGTGGTCGCCGGGCAGCGCTGTGAGCAGCAGCACCCGGGCCGCGTCGTCGGCGGTCCAGCCGGGCGCTTCGGGCAACGCGCCCCGACCGCAACGCCGACCTGCGGCGGGGAAGAGCCGGGTGATCGCGGTGGGCTCGGTGGTGACCCGGCGCAGCGCCGTGTCCAACCAATCGGGATCGGGTACGCCTCGCAGCGCGGCCCGTAGTGAATCCGGTGTCATCCCGTCTCCTCCCCTTACTGCTACGCGGTGCCCGCCACCTTTGCTCTGCACCTACATATGCACCGGGGCCTCTTTGGCTGGTGTCGCCTCGGTGGGTGTCGCCTCGGTGGGTGCAGAGCAAAGGGTGCGGGCAGGGTGGTAATCGGTGGCGGCTGCGGCGCGCAGGAACTCGATCGACCGGGCGGCCACGGCGGGCGCGGCGTGCGAGTCCCGGGGCAGCTCGACGGCGACCAGGCCGCGGTAGCCGGCGTCGCGCAGCGCGGCCAGCACCGGCGGGAAGTCGATCTCGCCGACACCGAACTCCAGGTGCTCGTGCACGCCCCGGCGCATGTCGTCGATCTGCACGTTGACCAGGTGGTCGGCCACCTCGGCGACGCACTGCGGCACCGGCCAGGGCTCCAGGCACCGGCAGTGTCCGATGTCGAGGGTGATGCCGAAGCGGGCCGGGTTGTCGAGAGCGGCGTGCAGCCGACGCCAGTCGGCGATGTCCTGCACCAGCATGCCGGGCTCCGGTTCGAAGCCGAGGGTGACGCCGGCGGTGTCGGCCGCGTCGACCACTGTGGCGCAGCCAGCCACCAGTCGGTCCCAGGCGCACTGCGGTGACACCGCCTCGGGTCGGACACCGGCCCAGAACGAGACAGCCTCGGCGCCCAGGTCGGCGCCGATTCGCACGGCGCGGCGCAGGAACTCGATCCGCCGGGTTGGGTCGTCGTGCAGCAACGTCGGAGCGTGTTTGTGCCACGGGTCGAGCAGGTAGCGGGCCCCGGTCTCGATCACCACGGCCAGTCCGAGCGCCTCCAACCGTTTGCCGACGGCGGCGACCCGGCGGGTGAGGCCGGGCGCGAACGGGTCCAGGTGGTCGTGGTCCAGGGTGAGCGCCACCCCGTCGTATCCGAGGTCGGCGATGACGGCGAGCGCGTCGTCGAGCCGATGGTTGGCGAAGCCGTTGGTGCCGTACCCGAGGCGCAGCGTCGTGGCGTCGGCGGCCGGCGCACCGGGCCGGGGCTCGGGGATGCTCATGTCGGGGAGACCTTCCGGGCCAACCGTCGACCCAGCGGCGCGGCCGCCGCGACGGCCACCCCGAGCAGACCTGCTCCACCGCGCGCGGTGAGCGCCCCCTGGAGGGCGGGCAGCCCGGTGATCCCGGCGCCGACGGCGGCGCGGACCCGCCCGGCCGACGGGTCCCGGACCACCTCGGCCTGGGCCGCGCCGTAGCGGGCGGCGTACCAGCCGGCCAACACGGCGGGCAGCACCGCAACCCGCCGAGGGGCGGCGACCGCGGCACTGGCGGCGACCAACGCGGTGCCCGCGAGGGTGCGCATCGGCAGTTTCGCGTCGGCGCCGGTGACCTCCCGGCGGGACAGTGCGGTGACCGTCCAGGTGTGCGCGGCGACCGTCGCCGCCGCCGGCAACGCCCGGGTCACCCGTCCACCCGACGCGCCGAGCAGCACATCCAGCCCCCGGCAGGCGGCCATCACGGCCGGACCGGCGGAGGTGTTCTTGGCCAGCAGGTCGTACCCCCAGATGGTGGCTGCCAGCGGCACGGCGAGCGCGACGGCGCGGCGACCGCCCACGGCGGCGGCCAGGCCCACGCCGGCGGCCGTGAGACCCGCCGCGAGGCCCACCGCGGCGGCCGGGGTGACCCGACCGCTGGGGATCGGGCGCTCGGGGCGTTCCACCGCGTCCAGGCCCCGGTCGGCCCAGTCGTTGGCGGCCATGCCGGCCCAGTAGAGCAGCACCGACGCGCCGGCCAGGGCGGGCGTACGCGGGCTCAGCGCGCCGGCCGCCGCCGCACCGGCGATCACGTCACCGGGCACCGAGAGCGCGGCCGGTGCCCGGACCAACTCGGCGAGATCAGCCAACGTTGTCATGGACACCGTCCCCGCCGGCGTGCAGCTGCCGGGTGAAGTCGCTCAGGCGGGCCCACTGCTCGCCCAGCGAGTGGGTGGGCGAGCCGAGCGGGTCCTTGAAGAAGAAGCCCAGCTCGGCCAGCGGCCCCACCTGCCCGGCGGCGTGCGCGGCGGCGGTGAGCCGGGCCAGGTCGAGCACCAGCGGCGCGGCCAGCGCGGAGTCGCAGCCGTGCCAGGTGAACTCCATCCGCATGCCGGTGCCGAGGAAGCCGGCGAAGGTGATCAGATCCCAGGCGGTCTTGAAGTCGCCCAGATCCTCGACGTACTCGATGCGGGTGCCGCCCTGCGGGACGTAGCCCAGCGTCTCGCCGAGCACCCGCTGCTTGCTCTGCACCTTCGCCGCGTTGGCGGCCGGGTCGGCGAGGGTGGCGCCGTCGCCACCGCCCAGCAGGTTGACCCCGGACCAGGAGCGCACGGCCAGGTTGCGCATCGCGAACATCGGCGCGAGCACCGACTTGACGAGGGTCTCCCCGGTCTTGCCGTCATGCCCGGCGTACGGCAGTCGGGCCTCCTCGGCCAGCGCGGCCAGCGCGGGAAGCCGCAGCCCGGTGGACGGGGTGAAGTCGACGTACGGGCAGCCGGCCAGCACCGCCGCGTACGCGTAGAGGGAGCTGACCGGCAGCACCTCGTCCGGCCCGGCGAGAGCGGCGCGCAACGCGGCCGGGTCGGCGTGCCCGGGGTGCGGCTCCGGTGCCGGCTCGGTGGCGGAGACGTTGACCACCACCACCCGGTCCAGATGGTGCCGCTCACGGAAGCTGGTGAGGTCGCGGACCACGGCGTCGGCCCGGTCGGCCTGGGTGGCACCGACCGGTGCGGGGCGCAGCTCCTGCTCGACCGCGTTCAGCTCGTCAGGGAGCGCGGCGACCAGCCGCCAGGGGATGACACCGGCGTCGGCGAGGGCCTCGGCGCGCTTGGACAGCGGGGTGGTGGCCAGGTCGTGCCCGCCGAAGACGAGGTCGGCGAAGCTCGGCAGGGCGGGGCCACGCAGCTCGGGCAGCTCGGTGACGCAGCCGGTGGGCCCGGCCAGGCCAGCCCGCAGCGCGAGCCCCCCGACGATGCTGGTGGTCGCGACGGAACCACGCGCTCCTACCAGCCAGACACCTGTTCGCATGGTGCTCCTTCCCCGTTCACGAGGAACCGCGGTACCGCTAAATATAGGAATATCAGAATATGTTTCGGAAAGATACGCCCCGGTTTTGCGGGGCCCCGTCCGCCCGTCCCACACCGGTTTGGCACCGGGTTCCGACGTCGGCGTCGGCGGCGACGACGCCGGACCGGTTTCCGGTCAGGGCGCGGGCAGACGGGGCTTGGTAGACAGGGTCGGGTCGGCGTCTCGACCCTGTCTCCCCCGCACCCGACCGGCCGGGGCGCTGATGCGTCCCGACCGGGCGTCTCAGGCCGCCGTGCCCACCAGGTCACCGACGGCAGCACGACCCGCCGGACGTCGGCGAGTGGTTGCGGTACGGGTGGGGGCAGCGGCGGGCGGTGCCATCAGGTCCTCCGGATCTCCGGATTGGTGGCGGTCCTCCGGTGCGGCCGGGGAATCCCGGTCCGGTCGCACCGGACGACCGTCCTGCTCGTGCGCCACCGGGCCGTAGTGCCCGGCCGCACGCTCTCCGACGCCGACCTCGTCCCGGCCGCGGGGCGCAATCCGCGGCCGCTCCCTCGCCGGTCGGCTTCGGGAAGCTGGTAGGGCGATGGTGGTGCGATCACCACCATCGCGGATGGTCGATGGTCAGACGGCCGCCGCGATCAGCGCCGGCTCCACCTCGGTCCAGGAGGAACCGAGTTCCGCCGAGCGGGTCACCGCGTCCAGCACCAGCTGGACCTGCAACGCGTCGGCGAAGGACGGAGTCGGGTCGACGCCGGTGGCGACCGCCTCGATGAAATCGCGCATCTCGTGCGTGAACGAGTGCTCGTAGCCGATGATGTGGCCCGGAGGCCACCACGCCGACATATACGGGTGCTCGCCCTCGGTCACCAGGATGCGGCTGAAACCCTGCTCCACGCTCGGCCTGGTGGCGTCGTAGAACTCCAGCTCGTTGAGCCGCTCCAGGTCGAAGATCACGCTGCCCAGCGAGCCGTTGATCTCGACACGCAACGCGTTCTTGCGACCGGTGGCGAACCGGCTCGCCTCGTACGTGGCCAGGGCGCCGCCGTCGAGCCGTGCCACGAAGACCGCGGCGTCGTCGACGGTGACCGGCCCGGTGGGGGCGGTGTGGCCGTCCACAGTGGCCGCCAGACCACTCGACTCGGCCGGCAACGGCCGTTCCTTGACGAACGTCTCGGTGACCGCGCTGACCCCGCTGATCTTCTGGCCGGTGACGAACTGGGTCAGATCGATGATGTGCGCACCGATGTCACCGAGCGCGCCGGAGCCCGCCCTGTCTTTCTGCAACCGCCAGACCAGCGGGAACTGCGGGTCCACGATCCAGTCCTGCAGGTACGTCGCACGGACGTGTCGAATCACCCCGAGTCGTCCGTCGGCGACCAACTGGCGCATCATCGTGACCGCGGGGACCCGGCGGTAGTTGAACCCGCACATCGACCGCACCCCGGAGGCCCGGGCGAGTTCCGCCGCAGCGGTCATCGCCCGTGCCTCCGCCACCGTGTTGGCCAACGGCTTCTCGCACAGGACGTGCTTACCGGCAGCCAACGCGGCGAGCGCGATCTCGGCGTGACTGTCGCCCGGTGTGCAGACATCGATCACGTCGATGTCGTCCCGGTTGATCAAGTCACGCCAGTCCGTGGTGTACGCGTCCCAGCCGAGCCGGTCGGCGGCATCCGCCACCTTCGTTGTGTCTCGACCGCAGATCAGCGCCATCCGGGCCCGCGCCGGCAGGTCGAAGACGCGGTTCACGGTGCGCCACGCCTGTGAGTGCGCGGCGCCCATGAACGCGTAGCCGACCATGCCGACCCGCAGTTCTTTGTCTGTCGTGGACAAGGTGGGTCTCCCCCCGGTATGTCAGAACCCGAGCTTGTCGTAGCTGCTCGCGTTCTCCTTGGTGATCGTCTCGGAGGCCAGGGTTACTTCCTTGGGAACCTGCAGTTCCGTCAGGTCGCCCAGGCCCCGGCCCTGCGCGACGAGCCGCGCGAGGGAGACTGCCGACGAGGCCATCGACGGGTTGTACGTGACCGTCGCCTTGAGCACGGTGTTGTCGGCCTTGATCGCGTCGATCGCGAGCTTCGAGCCGGCGCCGCCGACCATGAAGAACTCCGACCGGTTGGCCTGCTTGATGGCGGCAAGCACACCGATGCCCTGGTCGTCGTCGTGGTTCCAGACCGCGTCGATCTTCGGCAGCGCCTGGAGCAGCTGGGCCGCCTCACGCTGGCCGCTGTCCGAGGTGAACTCGGCGGAACGACGGTTGTTCACCTTGAACCCGTAGGTCGCCAGGGCCGCCGCGAAGCCGGCGCTGCGCTCGACGGTCAGCGGGATCTCCAGGCCGGCGATCTCACCGATCACCGGGTTGGCGATGCCCTTGGCCTTGAGCTGCTTGCCGATGAAGTGCCCGGCCGAGACGCCCATGCCGTAGTTGTCGCCCTTGATGACCAGCCGCGAGGCCAGCGCGTCGGGGAACGCCCGGTCGAGGTTCACGATCGGGATGCCCGCCTGCATCGCCTGGAGGGCAACGGCGTTGACCTCCTTGCCGTCGTGCGGCAGCACGACGATGATGTCCGGCTTCTGGGCGATCAGGGTGCCGAGCGTGGAGCGCTGGGCCTCGGAGTTCGACCCACCGTCGACCTCCTGGAACTCCACGTCCGAGTAGGCCGCGGCCTGAGCCTTGGCGTTGGCGTGGATCGCACCCATCCAGCCGTGGTCGGCGGCCGGCGCCGAGAAGCCGATGACGACCTTCTTGCCCGGCGCGTTGTTGCCGGCGCTGTCTCCGGCGGCCTTGGTCTGGGTGCTGGCTGCCGGCGTCTCGTTGCTGGTGCAGGCGGTGAGAAGGGTGGCGGCGCCTACTGCGGCTCCACCGAAGAGCAACCGGCGGCGCGACAGGTCGCGACTGTGCTGGGTCATGAATGACCTCCTGGGAGCGGGATTTGAGTTGGTGAGGGTGTGCGAGGCCCGGCCACTGTCGAATTTCTCGACGTCGCCCGGGACAACGGTGCGGTGCGTCAGGTTGCGGTGGTGACCCTGTTCCGCGCGAGGAGCCGAGTGACGGACTTGAACTGGAACTGCTGGACCAGGACGGCGGCGACGATGATGCCGCCCTTGACCATGTTCTGCGC
The DNA here is from genome assembly GCF_006715105.1 of Micromonospora sp. A202. Taxonomy (NCBI): domain Bacteria; kingdom Bacillati; phylum Actinomycetota; class Actinomycetes; order Micromonosporales; family Micromonosporaceae; genus Micromonospora; species Micromonospora sp. A202. The sequence continues at coordinate 5,167,205 of NZ_VFMP01000001.1, forward strand.
CTCGATGGAGAGGCCGTTGATGGCGAAGAGGTTGGTGATCGTGGCGAAGATGATGACGCCGAGCAGGGAGCCGACGATCGTGCCCCGACCACCGCTGAGCAGCGTTCCACCGATGATGGCCGCGGCGATCGCGTCCAACTCGTACAGGTTGGCCATCGCCGCCTGCGCCGAGGTGGCCTGCGAGGTGAGCATGATGGCGGCGATGCCGCAGCACAGACCGGAGAGCGCGTAGAGCAGCATGGTGTGGCGGCGGACGTTGATGCCGGCCAGCCGTGCCGCCTCCGGGTTACCGCCGACGGCGATGGTCCGCCGGCCGAAGGTCGTCCGGTTGAGCACTACCCAACCGGCCAGCACCACTGCGCCGAGGATGTAGACGAGGATCGGAATGCCGATCACCTTGCGCGCCGCGATGTCGTTGATGAAGGTGCTGCTCGACACCTGGGTCTGCTTGTTGGAGATCGACGCCGCGAGGCCCCGCGCGGCCACCAGCATCGCGAGCGTCGCGATGAACGGCACCAACCGCCCGTACGAGATGAGCACCCCGTTGACCAGACCGACACAGATGCCGACCGCGAGGGCCGCGAAGATCATCCCACCGGCGCCGTAGCTCTGGGTGGCCACCGTGGTGCACCAGACGCCGGCCAGCGCGACGATCGCCCCGACCGACAGGTCGATGCCACCGCCGATGATCACGAACGTCATACCGACCGTCACCACGCCGACGACCGAGGCGAGCTGAAGGATGGCCAGGACGTTGTTCCAGACCCAGTTCGGGTCACCGTAGAGATCCGGCTTGGTCACCGCGCCAACCACGATCAGTGCGGCCAACACACCGATCAGACCGAGGTTGCGCTTGGCGCCGTCGCCGCCGTCGCCCCGCCACCAGGAGAGCCGACCCGCGGATGCTGCTTTATCGCCGGCCACCGCCGTCTCCGCCGGGTCCACCGGCGGTGACTGCGCCGGAAGCTGCGGGCGCTCCGGTGTCGCGGTGGGAGTGGGAGTCGCGTCGCTCATGCCGGTGCGCCTTCCATCAAGGACCCCGCCATCACGAGGTCAAGCACAGTGTTCTCGTCGAGTTCGCCGGCCGCGGCTTCGCGGACGACCCGCCCTTCCCGCATCACCAGCACCCGGTCGGCCAGACCCAGCACCTCGGGCACCTCGCTGGAGACCAGCAGCACCCCAACGCCCTGAGCGGCCAATCCCCGGATGACCTGGTAGAGCTCAGCCCGGGCGCCCACGTCCACGCCCCGGGTGGGCTCGTCGAGCAGCAACAACTTCGTGCCGCCGAGCAGCCATCGCCCGACCACGACCTTCTGCTGGTTGCCGCCGGACAGCGTGCGTACCGGCCGGTCGACGTCCCGGGGCCGCAGCTCCAGGGTCTCGGCGATCCGGTCCGCCTCGGCGCGTTCCTTGGCGGCGTTGGTGAAGCCGAGCCGCGCGTACCGGCCGAAAGTGGCCAGCGTGACGTTGCGGTAGATCGGTTCACCGAGCAGCAGCGCCTGGCTCTTGCGTTCCTCCGGGGCCATCCCCATACCGGCCCGCACCGCCGCGCCCACGCCGGGACGCAGCACCTTGCCGTTCATCCGGACCGAGCCGGCCTCCGCTAAACGGGCGCCGTAGATGGTCTCCAGCAGCTCGGAACGGCCGGAGCCGACCAGCCCGGCGATGCCGACGATCTCCCCGGCACGCACGTTCAACGAGACGTCGGCGAACTCGCCGGGCCGGGTCAACCCCTGCACCTGGAGCAGGTCGGCACCCGCGGCGTCGTCGCTCGGTCGGTCCGGGAAGACGTACTCGATGGTCCGGCCGGTCATCCGGCTGACCAGGTCGCGGGTCGGGGTGTCGCGCGCCGGCAGGTTCGCCGCGGTGGTCCGACCGTCCTTGAGTACGGTGACCCGGTCGCCGATCTCGCGGATCTCCTCCAGACGGTGGGAGATGTAGATGACGGCGATGCCCTGCGCGGTCAGCTCCCGGATGATCCGGAAAAGGTTGCCGACCTCGTCATGGGCCAGCACGGCGCTCGGCTCGTCCATGATGATCAGTCGGGCCTCGTGCGACAGCGCCCGGGCCATGCTGACGATCTGCTTGCCCGCCGCCGGCAGCGACCGGACCATCCGCCCGGGCGGAATCTCACCGTGGCCGAGCCGACTGAGGATCTGCCGGGTGTGCCGGGCCATCCGGCCGCGCCGGACGAACCCGAAGTTGCGGTACTCGTGGCCGAGGAAGGCGTTCTCCGCCACCGACAGGTCCTCGACGAGGTCGAGCTCCTGGTAGATGGTGGCGATGCCGGCCTTCATCGCGGCCTGCGGGTTGGCGAACGTGACCGGCTCGCCGCGCCACTCCACCTGCCCGGAATCCGGTTGGTGCACCCCGGAGAGCACCTTGATCAGGGTGGACTTGCCGGCGCCGTTCTGACCGAGCAGACAGTGCACCTCGCCGGCACGCACCTCCAGCTGCACACCATCGAGCGCGCGTACGCCGGGGAAGGTCTTGACCACATCGGTGAGGCGCAGGACCACCTCGCCCGCGACGGTGTCAGCGGGAGCCTCGACCAGCGGTGCCTCGGCGACGGCCTCAGCCGACGCGGTGGCGGCGTCATCCTCGGGCAGAGCCACAGTCTCCTCCTCGCTCACGACAGGATCTCGGTCAACTTCACGGCACCGGCCGCTGGTCGCGACTGCGGGGCTCGCAAGCCCGGCTCACTGCTCGCGCTCATGACGCGTCCGCGAAGGCGACGTCACTCGCGAGCACCGCCGCCCCGGTGACACCGGCACGGCCACCGAGCTCGGACAGCACGACGGGCAGGTTGCCGGTGGCCAGCGGCAGCGACCGGCGATAGACCACGCTGCGGATCTCGGCGAGCAGGATGTGCCCGAGCTGGGCCAACCCGCCGCCGATCACGATCATCGACGGGTTGGTGAAGCTGACCAGGCCGGCGAGCACACCGCCGACCCGCCGCCCGCCGTCACGGATCAGCTGGATGCAGGCCACGTCTCCCTCGACGGCGCCCTCGGCGACGTCGAGAGCCGTCACCACGCCGCGCAGCGTCATCCGCTCGGCGAGCGCCGGCGAGACGCCACTGCGGGCGGCGGCGGTGGCTTCCTTGGCCAGCGCGGCACCGCTGAACAGCGCCTCCAGGCAACCGATGTTGCCGCAGGAACACATCGGACCGTGCGAGTCGACCTGGATGTGGCCGATGTCGCCGGCGCACCCGTCGGTGCCCCGGTAGACCTCGCCGGTGAGGTAGATGCCGCACCCGATCCCGGTGCCGATCTTCACGAAGAGGAAGTCATCTACCGAGTGGGCGACCCCACCGTGCCGCTCACCGATCGCCATGATGTTGACGTCGTTGTCGACCACCGCCGGGCAGCCGTGCTCCCGGCTGAGCAGCTCGCGCACCGGGAACCGGTCCCAGCCCGGCATGATCGGCGGTGAGACCGGAACGCCGTCGCGGAAGCTGACCGGGCCGGGTACGCCGATGCCGACCGCGTCCAACCGCTCGTACGCACCGTCGACCCGGGCCTTGTGCAGCAACTCGTTGACCCGTTGCAGGGTCACCTTCGGACCGTTGCGGATGTCGGCGGCCTCGCCGTAGTGGGCCACCGGTTCGAGGCGGCCGTTGACCACCTCGATGTCGATCGAGCTGGCACCGAGGTCGACGGCGGCGAAGCGGAGCTTCGGGTTCAGCTCGACCAGGGTCGAGCGACGCCCACCTCGGGAGGCGGCGAGCCCCGCCTCTGCGACGTAGCCCAGCGCGACCAGACGTTCCAGCTCGGCCAGCATGCGGGGGCGCGGCATCTGGAGCCGGTCGCCCAGCTCGGCCCGGGACACGGCCCCCTCGTCGCGGAGCAACCGCAACAGTCGTACGTGCAGGGGATCGACGGTCCGCAACGGGGGCCACCTCTTCATCAGCCTCGTTCACATCGACGTCATGTCGATGTGTTGTGTCCGACACAGTAGGAGCGTTCCGCGCCGCCTGTCCAGAGCTTCAACCGTTCCGAGACCAACTTTTGTCCGAAAGAACAAAAGCTACTAGTCGATCAAGAAAAGGATCACGGGCCGCCCGCAACCGCTTGCCAGCAGTTCCATCGATGGACACGAAATCGCCCCGCCAGCCGGACGTGCGGTGGCGGGGCGATTCGTCCGAGGCGGTCAGCTGCGGTCGGCGGATCCCCTCTTCTTGCGAAGCTTGCGGTCGTCGCGCAGCTCGACGTACGGCTCGTCGTCGACGTCGTGACCCGCCTCGATGGCGCGGCCCCGCTCCAACTCGGCGTCGAACTCGGCACCCAGCAGGATCGCGATGTTGCTCAGCCAGAGCCAGACCAAGAAGATGATCACCCCGGCGAGCGCGCCGTACGTCTTGTTGTACGAGCCGAAGTTGCTCACGTAGAAGGCGAACAGGCCGGAGATCACCAACCAGATCACCACGGCCAGCACCCCGCCCGGGCTGACCCAGCGGAAGCCGCCGTGCCGCGCGTTCGGCGAGGCCCAGTAGAGGATCGCGAACATCAGGCTGACCAGGATCAGCAGGACCGGCCACTTGGCGACGTCCCACACTGCGACGGCCGTCGAGCCCAACCCGATCACGTCACCCACCGACTCGGCGAGACGACCGGTGAAGACCACGATCACCGCGCTGACCAGCAGCAACACCCCGACCACCGCGGTCACGCCGAGCCGGATCGGGAGCGTCTTCCAGATCGGCCGCCCCTCCGGCACGTCGTAGATGGTGTTCGAGGCGCGCATGAACGCGCCGATGTAACCGGACGCGGACCAGAACGCGGCCAACAGACCGATGATCGCCGCGACGCTGGCCAGACCGCCGTTCTGCTGGGCGGTGTCGATCGCGCCCTCGATGATCTTCTGGATGCTGTCGTTCGGCACTGCCTGGTTGACGGTGTCCTTGACGCCCTGGGTGGCACTCTTGCCGAGCAGACCGAGGAGGGAGATCAGCACCAGCAGGCCGGGGAAGATGGACAGCACGCCGTAGTAGGTCAACGCCGCCGCCCAGTCGGTCAGGCTGTCGTCCTGGAATTCGCGGACCGTCCGGCGCAGAGCCGCCTTCCAACCGCTGCCGGGCAGATCGGTGGGGCTGTCCGGCCCCGCGTCGGGCCCGACCGGCGCATTCGCGGGATCACGCTCCCGCTTTCGCTGGGCGGAAGACTCGTCCGAGGCCATCGCCCCTCCTCTTCGTCGGTGGTGTCACCACCGGACATGCCCCGTGAACGCGCGCGGATAACCCCTACTTGTAGAGCAACCTGCCCATCCGGCGGGAGGCCACGAACAGGCCGACCGCCAGCATCGCCAGCAGGTAGAGCACGTCGAGCACCCAGACCCAGCCACCGCCGCCCAGCGCGACCCCGCGGATCAGGTGCACCGACCGGTACAGCGGGGTGACCTCGACCAGCCAGTGCAGCAGAGTCGGGTAGGCCTGCGCCGGCACGAAGGTGCCGGAGAACAGGAACAGCGTGAACTGCGCGGAGCCCACCAGGTCGAAATCCTGCCAGCTGCGCATGAACGTGGAGATCGCCATGCCGAGCGCCCCGAACGCGAACCCGACCAGCACCGCGGCCGGTAGGGCGGCCAACGCGCGGCCGACGCTGGTCAGATCCAGAGCGACCATCACCCCGAGGAACGCGGCCGAGTAGGCGCTGCCCCGCAGCATCGCCCAACCCAGCTCGCCAACGGCGATCTCGAACGGCCGTACCGGGGTGGCGATCATCCCGTCGTACAGCTTCATGTATTTCATCTTGCCGAAGAAGTTGAAGGTGGTCTCCGCGAGCGCCCCGGTCATCGCCGAGGACGCGAGCATCGCCGGGGCCACGAACTCGGCGTACGAGACCAGTCGGCCGTCGGGCAGCGGCAGCTCGCCGACGAGCGCCCCAACGCCCACCCCGATGGAGAGCAGATAGAGCAGCGGCTCCACGAAGCCGGACAGCAGCAGCAGCCAGTAGACCGACTTCAGTGCCGAGAGGTTGCGCTCGACCACCGACGCCGACCGCCGGGACGCGGCGGAGACGTCGACCAGCCGGGGCAGGATCAGCGTGACCACGGCGCCTCCCTAGACGACGAGCTTGCGACGGAACGTGCGCAACGCCAGCAGCCAACCGGCGACGGCCCAGGCGGCCAGGTAGAGCACATGCCCGGCGACCGACCACTGTGGGGCGATGCCGAGCGTGGCCGCGCGACACAGGTCGACGGCGTGCCACAGCGGCGTCACGTACGCCAGCCACCGCAGCGCGTCGGGCAGGGACTCGACCGGAAAGAACACCCCGGCGAAGAGCGTCATGGGGATGACGGCGAACCGGAACAGCATCGCGAGCCAACTGTCGCTGGACACCGACGCGGCGTACGCGAAGGTCGGCGCGGCGACGGCCAGCACGAGCAACGCGACCACCGGCAGGGTGACCACCGCCCACGGCGACCGCAGCGCCCCGAACAACCCGGTGACCAGCAGAAACGCCACGATCGTGGTGAGCACCCGGAACAGCACGAAGGCCAGGTGCCCGGCCACGATGTCGCCCACCCGCAGCGGCGACGCGCTCTGCGCGAAGTAGGTCTTGACCCACTGGAAGTTGCTGAACACCGGCCAGGTCGAGTCACCGACGGTCACCTGGAGCGCGGTCGAGGCGATCAGCCCGGGCACCAGCCAGTCGAGGTAACGCACCCCGCCGACGCCCTGGTCGATGTAGGCGCCGACGCCCAGCCCGAAGCCGAGCACGGTCAGCACCGGCAGCAGGAACGACGAGAACACCCCGGCCCGCCAGGTGCGTCGTAGACCCACCAGATAGTGCTCGAAGACCGCGTACGCCGGCACCCACGGGAACCGCCCGCGCGTCGCTGTCGCCACGCTCACCACGACCACCCCCACCCACCGTGCCGACCACCACGACCTGTCTACCTCCGGGGTACGACAGGCCGCCGGTCACCCTACGACGCCCCCGGAGGCGTGTCGCCCGGGTTTCAGCGGCTTGATCGACTCGGCTTCCAGGAACTCGGGGTGTCAGAGCCGCCCCGATGCCCCGACTTCCCGAAAGCCGAGTTCGACACGAGAGACCGGTTGCCGCTGAACAGTCAACGGCCGGCCTCGGCTGTCTGCGCCAGTCAGGCCGGCCGGCGAGCGCGGACCAGTGCCTGGACGGCGTAACCGAGCAGCAGCAGCCCCGCACCGGTGCCGACCACCCGACCCGCGGCGACCGCCGAGCCGAACGCGGCCACGAGCCCCGCCGCCGCCACCACGCACAGCGCGACACCGAGCGGCCTGAGCAGCGGGTCTCGCAGCAGCGGAGCGAGCGGGAAGAAGTGCAGCCCGACCACCGCGCAGACCAGCACCGGAATGTACTCGGACCGGTCGGCGGCAGCCAGCAGGACGGCGCCCAGCCCGGCGGCGGCGAACTCGGCGACGACGATGAGCAGGTACCGCCGGTTGGTCGCCCGCTCCTGCGCACCGCCACCCTCGCCCCGGGGACGGCCAGACATCACACCGCCCAGCACGGCGGTGATCATGGACGCCACGCTGCCGACCACCAACAAGGCGCGCCACGGCTGCTCCACCGCCGGCACGCTGAACCAGACCGTGGCGAAGATGCCCAGGTAGAGGGCGGTTAGGCCGGCCTGATGCCGGCTGTTGGTCGGCGTGTTGGACATGGAACCCCCGTGGTCGGCTGCTGAACGGGCGGATGCGCTCGCCGGGCTGGCGATGCTACGCAAGGTCACCTGCATCCACCGGCCCGTCGGTCGGGCGATGTTACGGCCAAGATCGAATGCAGTCGAACGGCGATCGTTGGCAGCTGAGCGGTGCGACACGCCGGAGAAGTTGTCGCTGAGCTGCCAACGATCAGCCGAGGTCGGTCAGTCGACAAGGGTGCGGCCGGTCAGGTGCAGGAAGACGTCCTCCAGGCCGCTGCGCCGCACCAGCACGTTGGCCGGGTTGAGCCCCAACGCGGTGACCTCGGCGACCGCCGCGTCGCCGTCGGGCACGTAGAGCAGGACCCGGTCGGGCAGCACCTCGACCCGCTCCCCCAGCCCGTCTAGCTTGCTGGCGAACGGTTCCTGCGACTCGGCGGCGAAGCGCAACTCGACCACCTCGCGGGTGGAGTGCCGCTCGATCAGCGCCCGGGGCGACCCCTCCGCGACGATGCGGCCGCCGTCCATCACCACCAGCCGGTCGCAGAGCTGCTCGGCCTCGTCCATGTAGTGCGTGGTGAGCACCAGCGTGACGCCCTGCTGCTTGAGCCGGAACAGCCGCTCCCACACCAGGTGTCGGGCCTGCGGGTCGAGCCCGGTGGTCGGCTCGTCGAGCAGCACGATCTCCGGGTCGTTCACCAGCGCGCGGGCGATGGTCAGCCGACGCTTCATCCCACCGGAGAGCGGGTCGACCTTGCTGTCGGCGCGCTCGGTGAGCTGGACGAAGTCGAGCAGCTCGTCGGCCCGCTCGCGGGCCGCCCGCCGTGAGATGCCGAAGTAGCGGGCGTAGACGGTGAGGTTTTCCCGGACCGTCAGCTCCGGGTCGAGATTGTCGAGCTGCGGGCACACCCCGAGCCGCGCCCGGATCGCCGGCCCGTCAACCACCGGGTCCAGGCCGAGGATGCGCAGCTCGCCCCCGCTCGGTGGAGACGTGCAGCCGACCATCCGCATGGTGGAGGACTTGCCGGCGCCGTTGGGCCCGAGGAAGCCGAACGCCTCACCCGAGCGCACCTCGACATCGATGCCGTCCACGGCGGTGAAGCCACCGAACCGCTTCACCAGCCCGCGAGCCTGAATCAATGGTCGCCCCGAAGTCACCGCCCGACCCTAACCGCCCGGTCCGACAGCCCTCCACGCAAATATCCGCCCGTGCCCAACCGGCCACCCCGTCAACGGCGAAACCCCGATCGGTGCCCCACCGGTTTGCTGATCGACGTGTATCGTCCCCTCGTGCCGCCCATCAGCTCGCCCGATGGTTCCTCGTCACCCGTCCGACCAGCCAACTCTCCCGCCGGTGAGCCCGCGACGGGCCCCAGCAGCGCGGCCCCGCGACCGCGACCGTCAGCCGAGCTCACCGCGCCCACCGAGCCCGCCGAGACCCCTGCGACCGGCGACGACCCGAGCAGAGACGACCCCACCAGGCACGACCCCACCAGGCACGACCCAAGCAGGGACAACCCGACCGGCGACGGCGACTCCGTCGCCGAACGGGCGACCCGGGATCTGGCTGCCCAGTTCGAGGACGAGAAACCGGGCCGCGTGTTGTCCGGGCCGGCGGGTCTGCTCCTCACCGCGGCGGCGCTGGCCGTTGGCGCCCTCTCCCTCTGGCAGGTGTTCCGCCCGCTGTCGCAGGGCAGCAAGTATTACTTGATCATCTTCCTGGCCGGCGTACTCCCGCTGGTCTTCCTCGCCTACCCGTCCGACCTGCGGCTGCGGGCCCGCCTGGCGGCCCGGCGCGGACGACGCAGCACCAAAGGCAACGGCAACCACGACACTGACGCACCTGTCCTGACCCGCCTGGCGCCCACAACGCCAACCACGACGGACTGGGTCCTGGTCGTGCTGGCGGTGGCGGCCTGCCTCTACCCAGTCCTGCCGGTCCCGCTCGGCTCGGGTGGCGGCGGCTATAACGCCTTCCTCGACCGGCAGGGTCTGCTGGTGCCGGCGGACCTGGCGATGGGCACCATCCTGCTGCTCCTGCTGCTGGAGGCGTGCCGACGCACGACCGGCTGGATCCTGCCCGCGGTCTGCCTGCTCTTCCTCGGCTACGGCTACTACGGCGGGTTGCTCCCGCAGTCGTGGCCGGTCGCCCATGCCGGGCTCGACTTCAGCCAACTGGTGGACGCGTTCTACAACTCCGACAGCGGCTTCTACGGCACTCCGCTGGACGTGGCCGCGTCGTACATCGTGCTGTTCACCATCTACGGCGCTGTGCTGGAGCTGTCCGGGGCCGGGCGGTTCTTCGTCGAGCTGTCGGCTGCGGCGTTCCGCCGCTCGCGTACCGCCGCCGGGCGGACGGCGGTGGCCTCCGGCTTCCTGCTCGGCACCGTCTCCGGCTCCGGGGCGGCGACGACAGTGAGCATCGGGGCGGTCACCTGGCCCCTGCTGCGCCGCGCCGGCTATCCCCCGGAGCGGGCCGGCGGCATGCTGGCCGCGGCCGGGGTTGGCGCGATCCTCTCCCCACCGACCCTGGGTGCGGCGGCGTTCATCATCGCCGAATACCTGGGCGTCTCGTACCTCCAGGTGCTGGGCTGGGCGACGGTGCCGACGGTGCTCTACTACCTCGGCATCCTGCTCTCGGTGGAGATCGACGCGCGCCGCTCCGGCGTACGCCCCGTCGTGATCGACGTCGGTTCGCCCTGGCGTCTGCTGGCCCGCTTCGGCTACCACTTCGCCTCGCTGATCGCGATCATCGTGTTCCTCGCGGTCGGCGTGTCCGCGACGAGGGCAGTCGTCTTCGCCACCCTCCTGGCGGTCGCGCTCTCCTTTCTGGACCGCACGAAGGACCGCGCGTACCGGCTCACCCCGGCCCGGCTCGTGACCGCGCTCGTCACCGGCGTACGCGGCGTGCTCGCGGTCTCCGCGGTCTGTGCCGCCGCCGGCATCATCACGGCGACCACCACGAAGACCGGCCTCGGACCGCAGGCGGCGGCGTTGCTGATCGGTGGGGCGAAGGCGGCCACCTCGGACCCGACCCTGGTCCTGGTGCTCACCGCGCTGCTCGCGGCCGTCGCCCTCAGCCTGCTGGGCCTGGCGGTGCCGGTCACCGCCTCGTTCGTGATCGGTTGGGTGATCGTCGGTCCGGCTCTGCTCGACCTGGGTGTGAGCGCGCCCGCCGCGGCGATGTTCGTCTTCTACTTCGCGGTCCTGTCCGAGGTGTCCCCGCCGACCGCGCTCGCCGCGGTGGCCGCCGCCGCGGTGACCGGCGGCCGGCTGGTGCCGACCATGTGGCAGACCCTGCGGTACGCGCTGCCGGCCTATCTGACCCCGATCGCGTTCGTCATCACCCCGGCCGGGCTCGGCCTGCTCGGCATCGGTGGCGTCCAGCGGATCGCCTTCGCCGCCGTGGTGACAGCGCTCAGCGTGGCGGTGCTCGCCGTCGCCGCCGGTGGCTGGCTGCCCGGGGTGGGGCCCGCCGGCGCCCCGGAACGCGTGCTCGGTGCCCTCGCCGGTGTCACCCTGCTCTGGCTCGAACCCGTCCCGGTCATGGTCGGTGCGGCACTGGCCGCCGTTGCGGCGGCAGGTGTGTTCGTCCGACGTGGATCCGCCGGTCGGCCATCGTCCGGATCACCAGCAAATCCTGTGGAGGAACAACTGTGAGACGAATCGACGTACGCCTCGCGGCGGGCCTGAGCGCTCTCGCCCTCGTCACGGTCGGCGCCACGGCTTGTGGAGGTCAGCAGGGCGGCGCCGACAAGGACGACGCGGCCAGCGAGGTCACCTGCGAGGTGACCAAGGAGACCCGTGTCGGCATCGCCACCGGCAACGCGACGGGCGTCTACTACGTGGTCGGCAACGCCCTGGCCGGGCAGTTGTCCGGAGCGACCGGCGGCAAGCTCACCGGCACCGCGGCCGAGACCGGCGCCTCGGTGCAGAACGTCGAACAGCTCGTCGGTGGCCAGTACGACGTGGCGTTCTCCCTGTTCGACACGGCGGTCAACGCGGTCGAGGGCAAGGGCAGCTTCACCGCGCCCCAGCCGGTGGAGGCGCTGGCCCGCATCTACGACAACTACACGCAGGTGGTGGTTCGCAACGACTCCGGGATCACCTCGGTGGCCGACATGCGCGGCAAGCGGATCTCCACCGGTTCACCGAAGTCCGGCACGGAGGTGATCGCCAACCGGCTGCTGGCGGCCGCCGGCCTCGACCCGGCCAAGGACATCCGCGCGCAGCGGCTGGACCTGACCAAGACGGTCGAGGGGGTCAAGGACGGCAGCGTCGACGGGTTCTTCTGGTCCGGCGGTCTGCCCACCGGGGGCCTGACCGACCTGTTCACCACCGCCGGCGACTCGGTGAAGTTCGTCGACATCGCGCCGTTGCTGCCGAAGATGACCGCGTCGAGCCCCGGCTACCAGGAGGGCACGATCGGGCGGGACGCGTACGGGACGGCGACCGACACCCCGACCATCGTCGTGCCCAATGTGCTGTTGGTCCGCAAGGACCTGGACGCCAATGTCGCCTGCGCGATCACCCGGACGGTGTTCGACAAGCGCGACGCCCTGGCCCAGGCCAACCCGGCGGCCAAGGGGATCTCGCTGGAAAAGGCCCGCAGGACCCTGCCGGTGCCGCTGCACCGCGGCGCGGAGAAGGCGCTGAAGGATCTCGGCGCCAACTGACCCAACCGGTCAGAGATCGGCCGGCGCGGTGGCGGCACGGGCCGCGCCGACCAGACGGTCGGTCTCGGCGAGCAGTGCCTCGTCGTCCGCGGGGGTGCCGGGGTCGAGTCGGACCGTCCAGGTCAGACCGTCGGCCCCGGCCACTCGGCGGGCCGCGACCCGCGCCGCGCCGCCGGGCACCGGCTGGTGCTCGGTGTACGCGACCGAGCGGGTCACCCGCGCCCGCACCTGGTGCGGCAGCTCGCGCGGGTCGAGGAGGAAGTATGTCTCGGCCGGGCCGTCGGCGACCACCGTGTAGCCGTCGCGTTCGACGACGGTCTCGGCGGGGGTGACGGTCAGCTCCCGGCCGGACCAGACCGCCTTGAGGATGGTGTGCCAGCCGAGCCGTTGCCCCCGACCGGGCAGCCACAGCCCGAGGTTGGTGGCGACCACCACTCCGTCGCCCTCGCCGTTGCCAACGGCCGCCCATGCCAGCACCCGCTCGTCGGCGGTCAGCGGCGGCCGGTCGGCCGGCGGCAGCTTCGGCTTGCGGCTGAACAGTCCCATCTAGAGGCCTCCCGCAGCCTGCTCGCGCAGCGCCCGGGCGTGCTGCTCCAGGGACAGCAGCTCACCGAAGGCGGCGAAGTACTCGTCCTTGTTGTTGACCGGGTTGATCCGCTGGATGCGGGACTTGATGTCCCGGATCCGGGAGGTCACCGACCCGAACTGCACCCGCGCCATGGTGATCGACACGTAGCGTGGGTCGGCTTCCCCGTCGATCCGCAGCGGCTCCACCGCCAGCTCACCGACGAGCGCCGCCGACGCCAGGTCGTCGCAGGCGTCGCGGACCGACTCGATCCACACCGCGCCGCCGGTGGCTGACGCGGCGCCGCCGGCCGCCGCGATGGCCGCGCGCACCCCGACGTGCACCGGGTGGCGGTATTCGGTGGCCTCGACCGCGTCGAACATGGGCCCGGCCAGGACCGGCTGCTGGAGGGCGAGTTTCAGCGCCTCCCGCTCGACCATCGACTGCGGGCTGTCCGGAGTCGGCTCGGGGCGGGCCGATGCGGGGCGGGTGGCGGGTGCGGCGTCGCGGGTGCCGGGCGGCGGGGTGTTGGCGGCGGCGAGCACCGCCCGCTGCACCGGCTCGATCTCCATGCCGAGGTCCATGGCGAGCTTGCGGACGTACTCCGGGCGCTTTTCCCGGTCCTTGAGTCGTGCGACCAGCGGCGCGGCGTGGCGCATGGCCTCGACCCGGCCGTCGACGGTGTCCAGGTCGAAGCGGCCGATCACGTGTCGCAACGCGAAGTCGACAAGCGGCTCGCGGCGCGCGACCAGGTCACGCACCGCCAGGTCGCCCTTGGCCAGTCGCAGGTCGCACGGGTCCATGTTGTCCGGGCTGACGGCGATGAACGTGCGCCCGACGAAGCGCTGGTCGTCCTCGAAGGCGCGCAACGCGGCCTTCTGGCCGGCGGCGTCGCCGTCGAAGGTGAAGATGATCTCGCCGGCCACCTCGTCGCTGTCGAACAGCAGGCGGCGCAGAACCGAGATGTGGTCCGCGGCGAAGGCCGTGCCGCAGGTCGCCACGGCAGTGGTCACGCCGGCCAGGTGGCAGGCCATCACGTCGGTGTAACCCTCGACGATCACCGCTCGCCCCTGCTTGGCGATCTCCCGTTTGGCCTGGTCGATGCCGTAGAGCACGTGCGACTTCTTGTAGATCGGCGTCTCGGGGGTGTTCAGGTATTTCGGGCCGTCGTCGTCGTCGAAGAGCTTGCGCGCGCCGAAGCCGATCACGTCGCCGGCGAGGTCGCGGATCGGCCAGAGCAGCCGGCGGCGGAACCGGTCGATCAGGCTGCCGGAGCGGGCCTCCCGGGACAGCCCGGCGGTGACCAGCTCCTGGTGGGTGAAGCCCTGCTGGCGCAGGTGCTTGGTGAGCAGGTCCCAACCGTCCGGTGCGAAGCCACAGCCGTAACGCTCGGCGGCGGCCCGGTCGAACCCTCGCTGGGCCAGGAACTCCCGCGCCGGCCGGGCACCCGCGGTGCTGAGCTGCGCCCGGTAGAACTCGACCGCGGCGGCGTGCGCGGCGACCAGGCGCTGGCGCTGGCCCTGCTGCGGGCGAGGGCGCGGGGCGCTCTTGTCGTCCTCGATGTAGCGCAACTGGATGCCGGCGCGGCCGGCGAGCCGCTCGACGGACTCCACGAAGCTGAGGTGGTCGGCGTCCATCAGGAACTTGATTGCGTCACCGCCGGCCCCGCAGCCGAAGCAGTACCAGACGTTGCGGGCCGGGGAGACGTTGAACGACGGGCTCTTCTCGTCGTGGAACGGGCACAGACCCTTGAGGTTGCCGCCGCCGGCGGACTTCAGGGTGACCGTCTCGGAGATCACATCCCCGATCGAGGTGCGTTCCCGGACCAGTGCGATGTCCTCGTCCCGGATCCGCCCAGCCATGCGCCACCCCCTCGGCGTACATCCTGCCCTGCCGGGCCGACAACACGCCGGCCGGGGGACGCCGGTGTGGCGGCCACCGCTGCCGGCTGGGCGGTTCGGGCCCGCAGGCCGGGCCCGCCCGGGGACCATGACCAGATGCGCAGGGTACGGACCGACGTCCCCCGCCTGCCCAGATGGTTGGCCGGTCGGATTGGGCTACGCGGACAGGCCCCGCCTGCGGACGAGGCCGGACACCGCCATGCCACCTGGTTGGAGCTTTTCCTCGACCTTATCTTCGTGTACGCGCTGGCGGCGGTCGTCGCCCGGCTGGGCAGCGACCCGACCCCGTCGCCGAGCGCCGTGCTGGCCGTGATCGGGCTGTTCGTGGTGATCCAGTGGGCGTGGGTGGGGCAGGTTTTCTACGACACCCGGTTCTACCCGGATGACGCGCTGCACCGGGTGCTGGTGCTGTTCGCGTTGGTCGGCGCGGGCGCGATGACGCTCGGCGTCGACGAGGTGCCGGAGAGCGTGCTCCTGCCGGTCGGGTACCTGATCGTGCGCGGGGTGCTGCTCCTTCTGTACCTGCGGGCCCGGCCGACCAGCCCGATGGCCGGCATGGTGACGACGGTCTACCTCATCGGCTTCGGGTCGGGCTGGCTGATCTGGCTGGTGTCGCTGACCGCGCCCCCCGACCTGCGCCCGACGCTGTGGGTGGTCGCGATGGTCATCGAACTGGCCACACCCTGGGTCGGGGCGCGCTGGCTCAACCGCTGGCCGGTGGACAACCGGCACCTGCCGGAACGGATCGGGCAGTTCACGATCATCGTGCTGGGTAGCGCCCTGGCCAGCCTGCTCTTCGCCGTGCCGGACCATCCCCCGCCCCACATGATCCTCACCGCCGGGTTGGCCTTCCTGATCCCGGCGGCCGTCTGGTGGGTCTACACGACCTTCGTCACCACGCGACTCCTCCAGAGTCGTCTGCGGGGCGGGCAGGCGTACAGCTACCTGCACATTCCGCTCGGCGGTGCGCTGCTGCTGCTCGGCTGGGCGCTCGGGCAGGTGGTCCGGCTGGTCGACGACGACGCACCCCGGCTGCCGCTGGAGCTGCGGCTGCTGCTGGCCGCCTCGATGGTGGTGTGGACGGTGTGCGGCCTGGCCCTGTACTGGTTGTGGACCCGGCCGAGCCTCGCCCGGTTGGCGATCGCCGCCTACGGGGTGGTCTCGGTCAGTGTGATCACCGCGACGGTGCACGAGCCGAGGCTGATGCTGTCCCTGCTCGCCGCGGCGATCGTCGGGTACGCCGTGCTGCTCAGCCGCCGACTCGCCAGGGCCAGCGAGTCGACCCAGACGCCCGAGGGATGATCCGCCCTCAGGCGGCCGCGGCCTGCTCGGTCACCACAGCGGGGGTTTCCTCCTCGGCTGTCACCTGCCGGTTCCAGTCGGCCTTGGTGGAACGCCAGCCCTCGTCGTCCATGCCGCGCCGCCAGTAGCCGGAGATGGAGAGCCGATCGAGAGGCACGCCGCGCTCGCCGCGCAGCAGCCGGCGCAGGTCCCGGACGAAGGCAGCCTCGCCGTGCACGAAGGCGTGCACGGTGCCGGCGGGGAACTCCAACGCCCGCACCGCAGCGACCAGCGCCTCGCCCACCGGGCGGTCGCCGCGGTGCAGCCAGGTCACCGTGACCGCGCCGGGGCTGAGCAACTTCTGCTCATCCGACGGGTCGGCGATCTCCACGAAGACGTGGGCCGGTGCACCCAGCGGCAGCCGTTCCAGGGCGGCGGCGATCGCCGGAAGGGCGCTCTCGTCGCCGACCAGCAGGTGCCAGTCCGCGTCCGGGCTCGGGGCGTACGCGCCGCCGGGGCCGACGAAGTGCACCGGGTCACCCGGGCGCAACGCGGCGGCCCACGGGCCGGCCAACCCCTCGTCGCCGTGGTGCACCACGTCCACGGTCAGCTCCCCGGCCAGCGGGTCCCAGCGTCGCACCGTGTACGCGCGCAGCCGGGGCCACTGCTCCCGGGGCAGGTCCCGACGGATCGCGGCGAGGTCCAGCGGCTGCGGATAGTCGACACCGGGCTGCGGGAACACCACCTTGATGTAGTGGTCGGTGAACTCGCCCACCGGCAGACCGGTCAGCTCGTCCCCACCGAGGACGAGCCGGATCAGATGCGGGGTGGGCCGCTCGGTGCGCAGCACCCGGGCCGAGGTGACGTTCCTGGGGCGTTCCGTCATATCAGTTAGGCTAGCCTAAGCTGCCCCGTCGTGGGTCGGCGGTGTGTCCCCGCCGACGAGACGGGTGTGCCAGGTCACCGCCGCCGGGTCGGTGAGCGAGGCGACCTGGTCGATCACAACCCGCAGTCGGGCGGTGTCGTCCGGGGCGGCCCGCCACAGCGGAGCGAAGATCGGGTCGAGCCCTTCCGGAGCCCGCCGCACCAGCGCGGCGACCAGCTCGGCCAGCATCGTCCGCTGCCGCTCGTAGCGGCCCCGGAAGCCGGTCCGACGCATCACATACCGCAGCGCGATGCCCTTGAGCAGGGCACACTGCGCCCGGACCAGCCGAGGCACCACCAGGTCGGCGGCGTAGCGGCGATGTGGTCCGGGGCCGAAGCGCTCCTCCGTGGCAGCCACCGCAGCGGACACGAACCGCCCGGTCACCCCGCTGGTGGTGGCCTTCAGCGCGACCTGCGCGCGATGACTGCCGTCGTAGCCGGCCAGTGGGGCGAGCAGCGGATCGGCCAGCAACTCGACCAGCACCTCGGCCAGGTCGGCCGCTGACTCCCCGGAGTAGGCGCCAGCCACGTCGGCGCAGAGCGCGGCCCGCTCGTCGGCGTCGCCGAGCAGCGGACGCAACGACACGTACCCGCCGTGAATGCCGTCCTCCACGTCGTGCACCGAGTACGCGACGTCGTCGGCCCAGTCCATCACCTGCGCTTCCAGGCAGCGCCGATCGCCGGGCGCACCCTCCCGGATCCAGTCGAAGACGGTCACGTCGTCGGCGTACACCCCGAACTTGCGCTCGCCGGGGCGGCGCGGCCAGGGGTACTTGCCGATCGCGTCGAGCGACGCCCGGGTCAGGTTCAACCCAGCGGACGACCCGTCCGGGGCGAGCACCTTCGCCTCCAGCCGGGCCAACACCCGCAGGGTCTGCGCGTTGCCCTCGAAGCCGCCGCACGGTGTGGCCAGCAGATCCAGAGCCGCCTCGCCGTTGTGCCCGAACGGCGGGTGCCCCAGGTCGTGGGCGAGCCCCGCCACGTCCACCACGTCCGGGTCGCAACCCAGCCGGGCGCCCATCTCCCGGGCGATCTGGGCCACCTCCAGCGAGTGCGTCAGCCGCGTACGCAGGAAGTCATCGGTCCCGGCGGTGTGCACCTGGGTCTTCGTGGCCAGCCGCCGGAACGCCGCCGAGTGCAGCACCCGGGCGCGATCACGCTCGTACGGTGAGCGGCGGTGCCCGGTGTCCTTGGGCGGCTCCTCGACCAGCCGGGCGTCCGCCGCAGCAAACTCACTTTTCACGCAGCCGCCGTTGTTCGCGACTGCGGGGCTCGCAAAACCGGCTCACTCCTCGCGCTCACGCAGGACGCAGAACTCGTTGCCCTCCGGGTCTGCCAGCACCGTCCACTCCACGTCACCCTGACCGATGTCGACGTGCCGGGCGCCCATGTCGACCAGCCGCTCGACCTCGGCCTCCCGGTTGGCGGGGCGCAGATCGATGTGCAGCCGGTTCTTGCGGTCCTTGGCGTCGGTCACGGGCACGAAGACCAGGCCGGGCAGGCGGTCCGCGGACTGGCGGATCTCCACCTCGTCCGGACTCTCGCTGACGACCTGGTAGCCGAGCGCCTCGGCCCACCAACGGGCCAGTCGCGCCGGATCGCGGGCATCGACGGTGAGGTTCTCCCAGACGCTGGTCATTCAGTCACCTTTCCCGTTCGACGGCATACGCAATCGGCCGTGTGCGAGCCAGCCAAGATTACGCCCGCCACCGCTGGTCGACCCGCCCACGACGCATCGACGATTGGCCCACAACCGCCGATTGGCTTGGAGTTGTCAACCGATCGCTGAGGGTTATGGGCCTGCGGGCGGAAGTCGCGCCCGGTAGCGTTCCCAGCGCGGAATGTGACCAGCCGACCGACATGCGGAGCCCAACCGGTAAGGGGAAATCTCGTGGACGCGGACACGGTGGTGGGAACGGAACTACGCGGGCTGCGCCGCCGCCGGCCCGAGATCGCCGGCACGGTCCTGGCCGGCACCGACGGGCTGCTCATCTCCAGCGATCCGCCCAGCACCGACGCCACCCATCTCGCCGCGCTCGCCGCAGCCAGCTTCGGGCTCGGCCACCGGGTGGCCGACACGGTCCAACGTGGTGAGTTCCGGGAGTCGGTCGTCTGCACCACCGCCGGTTGCGTGGTGACCTACCCGGCCGGGCGCACCGCCCTGCTGACCCTGGTCACGTTGTCTGCGGCCGAGGATCTGGAAGCGCTGCACGAGGAGGCCCGTGCCGTGGCCCGTCGGGCGGGCTCGGTGCTGGACAGGCGCGGTGGGGCAGTCGGCGCCACCTCGATTCAGGACGCGCACGGGCCGCTCGCCGTGCGTACGCCGATGGCCACCCTGCCGGCGCAGTTGCGCCGCTCGTCCCGGCCCACCTGGCGTCGCCCGCCGATCTGACCGCAAACCGCCAAACCCCCTCGACGGCACAGCGGCGCAGGAACTAGCCGGCGGCCGTGCGGGTGGCCGGGCGCCTGGTGTCGACGTTGCCGGTCATGGCGTTGAGGATGGCCGGCAGTTCGGCCACGGTCTGGTCGGGCAAGCCGGTCACGGTTTCCTCGGCCAGACCATGCCACAACTTCTTGACCTGGTCGGCAAGCGCCTTGCCGCTGTCGGTGAGTTCGACGATGCTGGCGCGCTTGTCGGAGGGAGCGGGCCTGCGGCGGATGTGGCCGGAGGCTTCGAGCTTGCGCGTCATGAGCGTGACGCTGGGCGGCTCACAGCCGAGCGCCTCGCTGAGCTGGGCCTGGATTCTCGGGCCGGTCCGGTCGAGTTCGAGCAGGAGTGCCTCTTGGCCAGGGTGCAGGCCGAGGGGGGCCAGCAACGCGGCGGCCCTGGCCCGGTGGCGCAGGCTCAGCAGGCGGATGGCCTGGTTGAGGGCATCGGCGTACTCGAAGTCCACGAACTCTCCTTGACAAGTTAGTTATGCGCATAACATTATGCGGATAACTAATTCTAGCAACACCGAGGAGCGCGACATGACCGTGAAGGTCGCTGTCATCTACTACAGCGCGACAGGCAGTGTGCACACACTCGCAGAGGCCGTCGCCGAGGGGGCCGCCTCGGCCGGGGCCGTCGTGCGGCTGCGGCGGGTCGCCGAGCTGGCACCCGACAACGCGATCGACCAGAACCCGCAGTGGCGGCGGCACACCGACGAGACCGCGTCGATTGCCCAGGCATCCCTCGAGGACCTGGCATGGGCCGACGCGTACGCGTTCGGGACGCCGAGTCGATTCGGCGCGCCGGCCGCGCAGCTCAAGCAGTTCATCGACCAGGCCGGCGGGCTGTGGCGGGAGGGGAAACTGGCCAACAAGCCGGTGACCGCCTTCACCTCGGCGTTCAACCGGCACGGTGGCAGCGAGGCAACGATCTTGTCGCTGAGCAACGTCTTCTACCACTGGGGGTCGCTGCTCGTGCCGCCCGGATTCACCGATCCGGTCGTGTCCGCCGCAGGCGGAAACCCCTACGGCACGTCGCATGTGGCCAGCCCGAACGGAGACGGCCCCGATGCCGCCGCGCTGGACGCGGCCAGGTACCAGGGACTTCGGCTAGCCAAGATCACACTTCAGCTGCTGGGCGACCGCGTCGTCACCGATGCCGTCGTGGGTGACGGAAACAGCCACGGAGCTCTCGCCGGAGCAGCCTCCCGGACCGCGTGAGCGGCGGGTAAGCAGGGAGAGGAAGTCATGACAAGCACCAGCACCGCAACTCAGCGGGCCAGGCTGCAGGCCGGATCCTCCTGGATGGTCCTGGCGCTGGCATGTGCCTGCCAGTTCATGGTGATCCTGGACGTCTCCATCGTCAACGTCGCGCTGCCCTCGGTCCAGCGCGATCTCGGCTTCACCGCCACCGGCCTGGCCTGGGTGGTGAATGGGTACGTGCTTACTTTCGCCGGCTTCATGCTGCTGGGTGGCCGGGCCGTCGACCTGTTCGGCCTGCACCGGATGCTGGTCGCCGGGCTGTTCCTGTTCTCCGCCTCAAGTGTGGTCGGTGGCCTGGCAACCGCTCCGGAGATCCTGGTGGGGGCCCGCGTCGCGCAGGGCGTGGGCGCCGCCATGCTGGCCCCGGCCACGTTGGCCGTGATCAACACCTACTTCACCGAGCCGCAGGCGCGGGCCCGGGCGTTCGGGGCGTGGTCCGCCTCGGGCGGAGTGGGCGGGATGGCCGGCGCGCTCGCCGGCGGTGCCATCACCACGGGCCTGTCGTGGCGGTGGGTCTTCCTCATCAACGTACCGATCGGCGCCGTGCTGATCGTGCTCGCCATGATGTCGCTGGTCCGCACGCGAGCCAGCCGGCGAGAACCGCTCGACCTCGGTGGCGCGGTCACGGGCACGGCGGGGCTGGCCGCGTTGATCTACGGGGTCATGCAAAGCGCCGGCCACGGTTGGATGTCCGTGCGGGTTCTCGGGCCAGCCGTGGCGGGCCTGCTCCTGCTCGTCGTCTTCGCCGTGGTGGAGGCGCGTGTCGCCACCCAGCCGATGGTGCCCCTGCGGCTGTTCAGGATCCGGACCGTGGCCGTCAGCAACGCCATGTTGCTTCTGTTCGGCGGAATCGCCATCGCAATGTGGTATTTCACGTCGCTGTTCATGCAGAACGCACTCGGTTACAGCGCTCTTGAAGCCGGGCTCGGGCAGACACCCGCGGCGGTGGCGTTCGTGGTGATCGCGCGACTGTCCGTCAACCTGCTGCCCCGAACCGGTGCACGCCCTCTGGTGCTGGCCGGCAGCGTCTGCTTCGTGGCCGGCTTCGGCTGGCTCGCCCAGGCCCACACGGACAGCGACTACGTCACAAGCGTGCTCGGACCCACGCTGCTCATCGCCGTCGGCATCGGCCTGACCTTCCCCACCCTGATGGCTGCGGCCACCGCCGACGCACCCGAAGGCGACGCGGGCATCATCGGCGGCCTGGCCAACACCGCCAGCCAGATAGGTGGCTCGGTAGCCCTGGCGGTACTCGCCACAGCCGCCAGCGCCAGGGTCGGAACAGACGCCGACTACGCAGGCACCCCTGCCGCCTTCGCCGCCGGCTACGACCTGGTCTTCCTCATGGCAGCCGGGATCGGCCTGGCTATCGCGACAGTCAGCCTGCTGCTACCACAGCATCGCCGCGGCTGACCACGGCGGCGCGGCGGCGGACCGGGTCACCGGTCCGCCGCCGGCCCACGTCAGCGGCTGTCCGACCCGCCGGTCTCCACCACGGCCCGGCCGGCCTCCAGCCGGGCCACCGGCACCCGGAACGGCGAGCAGGACACGTAGTCCAGGCCGACCTCGTGGAAGAAGTGCACCGAGTCGGGGTCGCCGCCGTGCTCGCCACAGACGCCGAGCTTCAGCCCCGGACGGGCGGCCCGGCCCTCCTCGGCGGCGATCCGCACCAGCCGGCCGACCCCGTCACGGTCGATCGACTCGAACGGCGAGATGCCGAAGATGCCCAGCTCCAGGTATCGCCAGAAGAACGCGCCCTCGACGTCGTCGCGGGAGAAGCCCCAGCCCATCTGGGTCAGGTCGTTGGTGCCGAAGGAGAAGAACTCGGCCGCCTCGGCGATCTGCCCGGCGGTCAGCGCCGCCCGGGGCACCTCGATCATGGTGCCGATCAGCACCTCGACCCCGCTGTCCCCGACCACCTCCGCGATGATCTTCTCGGCCTCGGCGCGAACGGTCTCCAGCTCCTGCACGGCCCCGACCAGCGGCACCATGATCTCCGGCTTGGCCACCCCGCCACCACGGGCGCAGGCGACGGCAGCCTCGGCGATGGCCCGGACCTGCATCGCGAACAGGCCGGGGATGACCAGGCCGAGGCGGACGCCCCGCAGCCCGAGCATCGGGTTCTCCTCGTGCATGCGCCGGACGGCGGCGAGCAGCGCCTCCTCCTTGGCCACGTCCTCGCCCCGTTCCTGGGCGACCGCGACGTTGACCGCGAGCTGCTCCAACGGAGGCAGGAACTCGTGCAGCGGCGGGTCGATCAGCCGGACGGTGACCGGCAGGCCGTCCATCTCGCGGAAGATCTCCTCGAAGTCGGCCCGCTGCAACGGCAGCAGCGCCTCCAACGCCGCTTCCCGCTCGCCCGGGGCGCGGGCCAGGATCAGCCGCTCGACCAGCTCCCGCCGGTCGCCGAGGAACATGTGCTCGGTGCGGCAAAGCCCGATGCCCTCGGCGCCGAAGCGCCGGGCCCGGGCGGCGTCCGCGCCGGTGTCGGCGTTCGTGCGGACCGCGAGCCGCCGCTTGCCGTCGGCGTGGGTCATGATCCGGTGTACGGCCCGGACCAACGCGTTGTCGATGTGCTCCGGGTCGAGGCTGCCCTCGAAGTACTGCACCACCTCCGACGGCATGACCGGCACCTCGCCCAGGTAGACCTTGCCGGTGGTGCCGTCGATGGACACGACGTCGCCCTCGTTGACGGTCTGCCCGGCCACGGTGAAGCGTTTCGCCGGGACGTTCACCTCGATCTCGTCGGCGCCCGAGACGCAGGTCTTGCCCATGCCACGGGCCACCACCGCCGCGTGGCTGGTCTTGCCCCCCCGCGAGGTGAGGATGCCCTGGGCGGCGATCATGCCGTTCAGGTCGTCCGGGTTGGTCTCCCGGCGGACCAGGATCACCGACTTGCCCTCGGCGGCCATCTCGACGGCCCGCGCGGAGGTGAAGACCACAGTGCCGGACGCCGCGCCGGGCGAGGCGCCGATGCCCTTGGCGACCGGCTGGAACTCGTGGTCGAGCTGGAAACGGGGGAACATCAGCTGAGCCAGCTGCGCCCCGTTGACCCGGTGCAGTGCCTCGTCCAGGTCGATCAGACCCTCGTCGACGAGTTGCCCCGCGATGACGAACGCGGCGGCGGCCGTGCGCTTGCCGACCCGCGTCTGGAGCATCCAGAGCTTGCCGCGTTCGATGGTGAACTCGATGTCGCAGAGGTCCTTGTAGTGCTCCTCCAACCGAGCCATGATGCCGAGCAGCTGGTCGTAGGAGGTCTTGTCGAGCTGTTCCAGCTCCTGCAGGGGCACGGTGTTGCGGATGCCGGCGACGACGTCCTCGCCCTGCGCGTTGGCCAGGTAGTCGCCGTAGATGCCCTGCGCGCCACTGGCCGGGTCACGGGTGAACGCGACACCGGTGCCGGAATCCGGGCCGAGGTTGCCGAACACCATGGTCACCACGTTGACCGCGGTGCCGAGGTCGGTCGGGATCCGCTCCTGGCGACGGTAGAGGATCGCGCGCTCGGCGTTCCACGACTCGAAGACCGCCCGGATGGCCAGGTCGAGCTGTTCGCGCGGCTGCTGCGGGAACTCCCGACCGGTGTGCTTCAAAAAGATCTTCTTGTACGCGTCGACCAACCCACGGAGGTCGTCGGCGTCCAGGTCCAGGTCGTTGTGGGTGCCCTTGGCGCTCTTGGCCTCGTCCAGCGCGTGCTCGAACTCCTCGCCCGGCACCTCGCAGACGGTCTTGCCGAACATCTGGATGAGGCGGCGGTAGGAGTCCCAGGCGAACCTGTCGTTGCCGCCGGCCTGCGCGGAGAGCCCGACCACGCTCTGGTCGTTGAGGCCGACGTTGAGGACGGTCTCCATCATGCCCGGCATGGAGAACTTGGCGCCGGAGCGGACGGAGACCAGCAGCGGATCCTGCGGGTCGCCGAGACGCTTGCCCATCGCGCGCTCCAACGATTCCAGGTGCGCCTCGATCTGACCGGCGAGCCCGTCCGGCTGCTGGCCCGTCGCGAGGTACGCCTTGCAGGCCTCGGTGGTGATGGTGAAGCCGGGCGGAACGGGCAGGCCGAGGTTGGTCATCTCGGCGAGGTTGGCCCCCTTGCCGCCGAGCAGGTCCTTGAGATCCTTGTTTCCTTCAGAGAAGTCGTAGACGTACTTGTGATCGACGGTCTCTTGCGCTGCCACCAGAGCCTCCACAACACACGCGCCGGATTGACACTTAACGAAGGTTCAGTTTTCTTCTACCCCGCAGCGGACCACCGGTAATCCCCGGGTCGACGCCGATCGGTGGGCGAAGGTTAAGCGAACATCGAGCGACCTGGGACCGTTCGGTGACAATTGGCACAGCCATCACGACTATCCGTGTTCGTACCGGTTTTTGGGAACGCTTCCATGCGCACCATCACGCATCCCGGCCGCGCGCCGTACGCTGGATGGCACGCCAGCCGGTGAACGTCGCTTTTGCCATAACCGACGCGAATACACCCCCCGGAGTCGCCGCCGTGCCGACCACCCCCTCCCCCAGCCCCACCGCCGTCCCCACGCCGCTGTCGGCGGAGGAGCCGGACGCGGCCACTCTGGCCCGCGCGGCCGAGCAGAGCGCGGTCACGGTGCTCACCGCGGCGACCACGCACCGGCTCGCCGACGTCGTGCCCGCCCCGCAGCAGGTCCAGCCGGACCCGACCGGGGACTGGGTGCTGCGGGCCGAAGCCGTCATCGTGGTCAGCGCCGACCCGGCCGCGCTGGCCGTCGCCGAGCACCTCGCCGAGCTGCTGCGCCCGGCCACCGGCTACCAGCTCCCGGTCACCGACACCGCCGCCCACTCGCTGCCGGTCGCCGACGCCGCCGGGCCAGGGCCGGTCGGCGGCATAGCGCTGGTGCTGGACGAAGCCGCCGACCTCGGCGCGGAGGGCTACCGGCTCGACGTCGCCCCCGACGGGGTACGCCTCACCGCCGTCACCGCCTCCGGCCTCTTTTACGGCGTGCAGACCCTGCGCCAACTGTTGCCGTCGGCGATCGAGAGCCCAACCCCGGTCACCGAGCACTGGGCGCTGCCCGGCGGGACGATCACCGACGCACCCCGCTTCCCGTACCGGGGCGCGATGCTCGACGTCGCGCGGCACTTCTTCGCCGTCGAGGACGTGCTGCGGGTGATCGGCCACCTCGCCCGCTACAAGCTCAACCACCTGCACCTGCACCTCACCGACGACCAGGGTTGGCGGATCGCCGTCGACTCCTGGCCGAGGCTGACCACCGTCGGTGGGGCGACCGAGGTCGGCGGCGGCCCCGGCGGGCACTACACGAAGACCGACTACGCGCGGATCGTCGCCTACGCGGCCGCCCGGCACATCACCGTCGTCCCGGAGATCGACCTCCCCGGCCACACCAACGCGGCGCTGGTCGCGTACCCGGAGCTGGCACCGGACAAGATCGCGCCACCTCCGTACACCGGCACCGAGGTCGGTTTCAGCTACGTCGACCCGGCCGACGAGCGGACGTACGACTTCATCGCCGACGTGCTGGGCGAGGTGGCCGCGCTCACCCCCGGGCCGTGGCTGCACATCGGTGGCGACGAGGCGTTCAAGGTCACCGGCGAGGTCTACACCGGTTTCGTCGAGCGGGTCCAGCGCATCGTGGCCGACCTCGGTAAGACCGTCGTGGGTTGGCACCAGCTCGCACCGGCCGCGCACCTCGACGGCCGGATCCTGCAGTGGTGGGGCACCACCGGCGCCGACCCCACCACCGCCGAGGCCGTACGTCAGGGCGCCCGGCTGATCCTCTCCCCCGGCAACCACGCCTACCTGGACATGAAGTACGCCCCGGACACCCCGATCGGGCACGACTGGGCCGGCCTGATCGACGTACGAAAGGCGTACGACTGGGACCCGGGCACGCACGTCGCAGGTGTACCGGGCGAGGCCGTCCTCGGTGTGGAGGCCCCGCTCTGGACCGAATCGGTCACCTCACTGGCCGACATCGAGTTCCTGCTCCTGCCCCGACTCCCCGCCATCGCCGAGTTGGGCTGGTCCACCCGGGCGACCCACGACTGGGCCGACTTCCGTGACCGGCTGGCCGGTCAGGGCACGCGCTGGGCGACCGCCGGCATCGCCTTCCACCACGCGCCCGAAATCCCCTGGGCAACCACCGCCACCATCCCCACCCAACGCGACACGCCCCAGACCGACACTCCCCAGACCGACACTCCCCAGACGGACACCGCCGCCCACTGACACGGCCCGCTGACGCTGCCTGCTGACGCTGCCCGCAGTCGCGACGAGCCCCGGTCGCACACTCACGATCCGCACAAACCGCGCAGACCGCCATGATCCACTCGGCTTCCTTGATGTCGGGGTATCCCGGCCGCCCGGATACCCCGACATCACCAAACCCGAGTGGATCATGCGAGGTGAGCGCGACCGGTCGGGCAGGCTGTCCGTTTTGTCGGATGCCGTCCCGTGGTCGGCGCCACCCCGGCGGCGGAATCGTGGGCCGGGCGGGGTCGTTATACCTGGCATGCCACCGCGACTTCGGGTCGTGGGGCGCGGCAGCCGCCGGGAACACCCGACCGGCCGCCCCGGTTACATCCCCCGGAGCACGCAGGCCGCGAGCCCGGCGGAATGACTCGCCGGCCCGGCCGGTTACACACCCCGCACCCCCCGAGCACCACAGCCGGGAGCCCGGTGGAATGACCCGCCCCCGCACCGTTACACCCTTCCCGACGCCGGCCCCTGTGGCCGCCGGGCAAGAACCTCCAAAACTTTCCCCCCTTGCACGTGCGGCACGCCCACCCCCCGGGCGTGCCGTGCACCCCCAATCGCAGAGGAGCACGCCATCATGCGTACCGATCTGATTCGTAAGACCGCTCTGACCGCTGCTGGCCTGGCCTTCACCGGTGGCGCGATCGTTGGACCGATCACCGCCGCGTACGCCGCGACCGATGCGAAGCCGGCGTCGCAGACGCAGTCTGATCGCAAGCCTGCTGGTGAGCGTCAGCTGGGCGTGCGCTACGAGGCCCAGCCGAACTTCTACTACTGCGGGCCCGCCGCCGCCCGTAACGCCCTGAGCGTGCAGGGCAAGAACATCAGCGTCGACGCGATGGCCAAGGAGATGGGCACCACCGAGGCCGGCACCAACTCCATCAACGACATCACCCCCGTGCTGAACAAGGAAACCGGCAAGAACGACGCCTACCGGTCCGTGGAGATCAGCAGCCCGGACGCCGACGCCAAGCAGACCGACAAGCTGCGCGCCGACATCGTCCGCACCGTTGACGACGGCCGGGCCGTGGTCGCCAACATCGCCGGCACCACCACTGACACCGACGGTGGTATCCACTCCTTCGAGGGCGGGCACTACATCAGCGTCGTCGGCTACCGCGACAACGGCACCATCGTCAAGATCGCCGACTCCGCCAACCCGAACACCGCCTCCTACGAGGTCACCGTCGAGCACCTCGCCGACTGGATCGCCACCCGCGGCTACGCCACCAGCTGACCACGACTGACACACCACGAAGGGCCGGACCCCACCACGGGGCCCGGCCCTTCGGCATGACCGGGTCACTGTCCACGCGCCCTCGTCGGGCGCCGACGGGATCGAGGGGTCATCCGAGCCGACCAGAGCGCCCGCCACGGCAGGCCGCCCACCGGGCCAAGCCGTCCCGACCACAGCAGGCACCCGAATGACTGCGTCACGGGTCCTTGGAGCTGATGTCGTAGACGAATCAGGGGCATGGCCGACCGAGGCGAGCTGGTGATTCGTTCACGACATCAGCTCGATAGGGCGCGAACTC
This sequence comes from Micromonospora sp. A202, assembly GCF_006715105.1. NCBI lineage: Bacteria > Bacillati > Actinomycetota > Actinomycetes > Micromonosporales > Micromonosporaceae > Micromonospora > Micromonospora sp. A202. The sequence goes on from NZ_VFMP01000001.1 coordinate 5,195,650, forward strand.
ATCTGCCCAGCCTCTGCGAGCGGATCGTCGAGGAAAGGCCGAGCGCCACGAGACCGAGGAGGGATGGCCGCCGGGCGTCTCCGCCCAACCGGCCGGAGGCTCGGTCAGCCGCCGGAGTCGTCCATCTCGGCGCCCTCGGGGACGGTGTCGTCGTCCCGGCTGGCCAGCCACCCGTCGGGCAGGGAGACCTTGCCCGGCGAGTTGGTGCGCCCGCGTGGCTGCCCCAGAGCGGTCACCGGGAACGGCTCGCTCGGGTCGAGCTTGCCGAGCAGGTCGTCGAGCTGGGCCAGGCTTTCGATCATCGCCAGTGAGCGGCGCAGCTCGCCACCGACCGGGAAGCCCTTGAGATACCAGGCGACGTGCTTGCGGAAGTCGGTGCAGCCGTCCCGTTCGCCCCGGGCCGGGTTGCGGGCACCGGCCACGAACTGGTCCACCAGCAGCTCGGCGTGCCGGCGCATGGTCAGCGCCACCTCGCCGAGGCCGGGCAGTCGCCGCTCCGGCCGGCCGTTGAAGGCGGCCTCCAGGTCGGCGAAGAGCCACGGCCGACCCAGGCAGCCGCGCCCGACGACCACGCCGTCCACGCCGGTGTGCGCGACCATCCGCAGCGCGTCGTCGGCCTCCCAGATGTCACCGTTGCCGAGCACCGGCACGTCGAGGGCCTGCTTCAGGGTGGCGATCGCGTCCCAGTCGGCGGTGCCCGAGTAGCGCTGCGCGGCCGTCCGCCCGTGCAGGGCCACCGCGGCCACGCCGGCTTCCTGGGCGGCGAGCCCCGCTTCGACGTACGTCAGGTGGTCGTCGTCGATGCCCTTGCGCATCTTGACAGTGACCGGCACGCCGGCCGGTGACGCGGCGTCCACCGCAGCCCGCACCAGGCGGGCGAAGAGCCGGCGTCGCCACGGCAACGCCGCGCCGCCGCCACGCCGGGTGACCTTGGGGACCGGGCAGCCGAAGTTGAGGTCGATGTGATCGGCCAGGTCGCGCTCGACGACGATCCGGACGGCGGCGGCGGTGATCTCCGGGTCGGTGCCGTAGAGCTGGAGGCTGCGCGGCTTCTCGTCGTCGCCGAACGTGATCATGCGCAGCGTCTTCGGGTTGCGCTCGACCAGAGCCCGAGTGGTGATCATCTCGCAGACGTAGATGCCGCCGCCCTGCTCACGGCAGAGCCGGCGGAACCCGACGTTGGTGATCCCGGCCATCGGCGCGAGCACCACCGGCGGCCACACCTGGTACGGCCCGAGAGTCAACGGGCGCAGCGCGGGCATGGTCGAGACAGTCACCGGACAAGTGTACGGGGCCCCGACCGGCGCTTATCGCGTCGGCCGAGGCCCCGTGCGCACAGCCTCAGCAGCCGGGCAGACGCTCGATCAGGTAACGCTCGACCTGGTCCAGGGAGACTCGCTCCTGAGCCATCGTGTCCCGGTTGCGCACCGTCACGGCGTTGTCGTCCAGCGTGTCGAAGTCGACGGTCACGCAGAACGGGGTGCCGATCTCGTCCTGCCGGCGATAGCGGCGGCCGATCGCCTGCGAGTCGTCAAACTCGACCACCCAGCGCTTGCGCAGCAGCGTCGCGAGATCCTTGGCCTTCGGCGACAGCGCCTCGTTGCGGGACAACGGCAGCACCGCCACCTTGACCGGGGCGAGTCGCGGGTCGAACCGCATCACGGTGCGCTTGTCCACGCCGCCCTTGGTGTTGGGCGCCTCGTCCTCGTCGTACGCCTCCAGCAGGAAGGCCAGCACCGCACGGGTCAGACCGGCGGCCGGCTCGATGACGTACGGCATCCAGCGCTCACTCTTGGTCTGGTCGAAGTACGAAAGGTCGACGCCCGAGTGCTTGCTGTGCGTGGAGAGGTCGAAGTCGGTACGGTTGGCGACCCCCTCCAGCTCGGCGAACTCGGTGCCGCCGAACTGGAAGCGGTACTCGATGTCCACCGTCCGCTTCGAGTAGTGCGAGAGCTTCTCGGCGGGGTGCTCGAAGAGGCGCAGATTGTCCGCCGAGAGGCCGAGGTCGAGGTACCAGTTCCAGCGCTCCTGGAGCCAGTACTCGTGCCACTGTTCGTCGGTGCCCGGCTCGACGAAGAACTCCATCTCCATCTGCTCGAACTCGCGGGTCCGGAAGATGAAGTTGCCCGGGGTGATCTCGTTGCGGAACGACTTGCCGGTCTGCGCGATGCCGAAGGGCGGCTTCTTGCGGGCGACCGTCTCGACGTTCTTGTAGTTGACGAAGATGCCCTGCGCGGTTTCCGGGCGCAGGTAGTGCAGCCCCTCGTCGCTCTCCACCGGGCCCAGGTAGGTCTTCATCAGGCCGTTGAACATCTTCGGCTCGGTGAAGGTGCCCTTGTTGCCGCAGTTGGGGCAGTTCAGCTCGGTGAGCGAGGTGAGCGGCTTGCCGTGCTTCTCCGCGTACGCCTCTTCCAGGTGGTCCGCCCGGAAGCGCTTGTGGCAGAACTGGCACTCGGTGAGCGGGTCGACGAACTCGGCGATGTGACCGGACGCCTCCCACACCTTGCGGGACAGGATCACCGCGGAGTCCAGGCCCACGACGTCGTCGCGCTGCTGGACCATGGTCTTCCACCACTGCCGGCGGACGTTCTCCTTGAGCTCCACGCCGAGCGGACCGTAGTCCCACGCCGATCGGGTGCCTCCGTAGATCTCGCTGGAGGGGAAGACGAAGCCTCGTCGCTTGGCGAGGCTGACGACGGCGTCGATACGGTCGGCTGGCATGTTTCCTCCTACGCCGGCTGGCGGTCGGCGGGGGCGAGATGTGGATGGAACGGTCAGTTCAGGACAACGGTACGACCACCGTCGCCCTGAGCCCAGCAGAATACCGGGGGCGGGTCAGCTCACCCCGCAGACCTCCACGCCGCCGGTCTCCCCGTCCTGCCCGAGCCTGACCTGCTGCTGCTCCCGGTCACCACCGGCGAGTGTCACGTCGACCGGCACGGTCAGGCTGGTGGTGTCCACCTCACCCACGCGGAACGCCGAGACCTGAGGTTCGGCGGAGGCTCGCCGCTCGAACTCGGGCCGGGACTCACGCCGCTGCGCGTCGTCGCAGAGCTGCTCGTACGCCCGCCCGTAGTCCCGCTCGACCAGCGCCTGGTAGTAGTCACCGGTCACGGTGCGGGCCTGCTCCCGGATCGCCTGCACGCCGCTGACGGCCAGGCCGACGACGGCGGTGCCGCCCCCGCCACAGCAGAGCACCACGGCGAGCGCGCCGACGCCGAGGCCGATCCAGAGCCGAGTCCGGCGACCCTCGGTGGGCGGCGCGGCGAACGGCGGAGCCACCCCGGGACCGGGTGGCGGGGCGGGTGCGGTCATAGGAGCAGCGTAGTGTCCGGCGGCTCAGCGGTAAGGACCCGCAGCCCGATCACTCTCGGCGACGACCACCGCTCCCCCGGGCGCCGCGGTCGCCAGCGCCTCGTACGCGGAGGGTTCGTCGACCGACTCGGCGAGCAGCGGCACGGCGCTGACCTTGACTTCGAAGGCCCCCAGGGCCCGCCGGTACGTGCCGACCGACTCCCATTCGGTAACCAGCGACCAGTGCCGGGGGTCGTCGAGCGCCCGGACCAGTTGACCGCGCAGGTAGCCGCGGCAGGCGGCCAGGGCGGTGAGGGCGGCGTGCGCCCGTTCGGTGAAGTCGTCGGCGACATCGACGTCGACCACGAACCGGTTGGTCACCAGCAACGGTGGTCCCTCCTCGTAGAGTCTGTGGGATGCAGCGTACGCAGCGCCCCCTGCTCGCCCGGTTGGCCGGGGCGAACCCGACGTCGGTGTTCCTGCTCACCCTGGTGGTGGTGCTGGTGGCGTTCTTCACGCCCGGGGTGATCGGCGGGCTGCTGACACTCGCGCTCGCCGCGGGCCTGATCGCCCTGTTGGTGACGACCTGGGCGGTTCAGGCGCCGCAGACCCGCCTGATTCGACTGGTGATGCTGACCCTGCTGGTGACGGTGGGCCTCGCCAAGCTGCTCTGACATGCAATCATGCGTTTTTGACAATCATTATCGTTGCCACGGACAGTTGACGACATGACCAACCGCACCACGTACCGTGTCCTGGCCGCCGCGACCGCTCTCCTCGCCCTGGGTGCCGGGGCCGGCTGCTCCAGCGGCGACGCCGCCGGCGCCGACCCCCAACGGGTCGACGTGGTGGCCGCGTTCTACCCCCTCCAGTTCCTGGCCGAGCGGATCGGCGGCGACGCGGTCCGGGTGACCAACCTGGCCAAGCCGGGTGCCGAGCCACACGACCTGGAGCTCAACCCGAGCCAGGTCGGCCAGGTCAGCGACGCGGAGCTGATCGTCTACCTCAAGGGTTTCCAGCCGGCGGTGGACGACGCCGTCGCGCAGAACGGTGGCGACCGGGCGTTCGACGTGACCAGCGTGCAGCCACTGCTGGACGCGACCGCCGGCGGGCACGACCACGAGGGCGAGGAGGGGCACACCGAGGAGAGCGGCGGCAAGGACCCGCACGTCTGGCTCGACCCGACCCGGCTGGCCGGCATCGGCGACCAGCTCGCGCAGCGGCTCGGCAAGGCCGACGCGGCCCACGCCGCCGACTACACCGCCCGCGCCGCGGCGCTGCGCGCCGACCTGACGACCCTGGACGGGGAGTTCAAGCAGGGCCTGGCGACCTGCCAGCGGCGCGAGATCGTCACCAGCCACGCCGCGTTCGGCTACCTCGCCGACCGCTACCAGCTCGACCAGGTCGGCATCACCGGGCTGAGCCCGGACGTCGAGCCCTCCCCGCAGCGGCTCGCGCACGTGATCGAGGAGGCGAAGGAGCACCAGGCCACCACGATCTTCTTCGAGACGCTGGTCAGCCCGAAGGTCGCCGAGACCATCGCCGGTCAGGTCGGCGCGAAGACCGCGGTGCTGGACCCGATCGAAGGGCTCGCCGCCGGCAGCAACGGGGACTACCTTTCGGTGATGCGTACCAACCTGCAGACCCTGCAGACGGCCTTGAGCTGCTCGTGACCTCACCTGTCATCACCGTCGAGCACGGGGTGGTCGGCTACGACGGCCGCCCGGTGCTCCGGAACATCTCGCTCACCGTGACCGCCGGAGAGGTGGTCGCGGTGCTCGGCGCGAACGGCTCCGGCAAGTCCACCCTGATCCGCGCCGTGCTCGGGCTGGTGCCACTCAGCGCCGGCTCGGTCGCCCTCTTCGACCGGCCGTTGCGCCGGTTCCGGCAGTGGGCGCGCATCGGGTACGTCCCGCAGCGCCTGGGCGCCGGTGGTGGCGTGCCAGCCACCGTCCGCGAGGTGGTGGCCTCCGGCCGGCTGGCCCGCCGGGGGGTGCTCCGCCCGCCGGGTCGAGCCGACCGGGTCGCCGTGGACGCCGCACTGCTCGCGGTCGGGCTCGCCGACAGGGCGGGCGACCCGGTGTCCACGCTCTCCGGCGGCCAGCAGCAGCGCACCCTGATCGCCCGCGCCCTGGCCGGTGAACCGGAGCTGCTGGTCCTCGACGAGCCCACCGCCGGGGTGGACGCGGCCAGCCAGGAGGCATTCGCCGGCGCGCTGCGCGACTTCGTCGGCAACGGTGGGACGGTGCTGCTGGTCGCCCACGAGCTGGGCCCGCTGCGACCGGTGATCAGCCGGGCGGTCGTCGTCCACGAGGGTGGCATCGTCCACGACGGCGCGGTGCCGGACCCAGCGGGCCATCACGCGGAGCCTGACCACGACCACGTGCACCCGCACTGTTACGACGAGCCCGCCGGGCTGTGGAGCAACTGACGCATGGAACTCTTCCAGTACCCCTACATGCAGCGTGCCCTGATCGGCGCGCTGGTGATCGGCCTGGCCGCGCCGGCGCTCGGCATCTACCTGGTGCAGCGCCGGCTGGCGTTGATCGGCGACGGTGTCGGGCACGTGGCGCTGACCGGCGTCGGGGCAGGCCTGCTGCTCAACCGCTCACCGGTGCTGGTCGCGGTGATCGCCGCCACCATCGGCGCGATCGCCATCGAGGTGGTCCGCGCCCGAGGGCGTACGTCCGGTGACCTGGCCCTGGCCCTGCTCTTCTACGGCGGCATCGCGGGCGGCGTCCTGCTGGTCGGCCTCTCGGACGCGACCAGCGCGAACCTCAACGCCTACCTGTTCGGGTCGCTGACCACCATCTCGCCCGACGACCTGGTCACCATCGCGGTGCTCGGCGCGGCGATCCTGGTCACCATGATCGCGTTGCGCCCGGCGCTCTTCGCGGTCAGCCACGACGAGGAGTACGCCCGGGTCTCCGGCCTGCCGGTGCGCACGCTGAACCTGCTGATCGCGGTCGCCACCGCGGTCACCGTGACCATCGCGATGCGGGCTGTCGGGGTGCTCCTGATCAGCGCGCTGATGGTGGTGCCGGTCGCCACCGCCCAGCAGGTGACCCGGGGCTTCCGCAGCACGATGGTCGCCGCGATGGCGCTCGGGTTCTTCGCCGCCGGTTCCGGTGTCTGGGTGGCGGCTACGGCGGACACCGCGCCGGGCGCCTCGGTGGTGCTGGTGGCGATCGCCTCGTTCCTGGTCGTGGCCGTGGCCGGCGGCGTCTGGCGGACGTTGCGCCGCCGGGCGACACCGACCGACGCTCCGACGCCGGAGCCGCACGAGGTCGTGCTGAGCTGATCCTGATCAGCGAAGCGTCGGTGGTAATGGGTACCGTTGCGGAATGACCAGCGTGACGGGCTACGACGGGTTCGACGGGGCCAGCGAGTTGCTCCGCGCTCTGTCCGCGCCGATCCGGCTGGCCATCGTCAGCGAGCTGGCCGGCGGTGAGCGGTGCGTGCACGAGCTGGTGGAGAAGCTCGGTGCCGCACAACCGTTGGTCTCCCAGCACCTGCGGGTGCTGCGGGGCGCGGGAGTGGTGCGAGGCTCCCGCCGCGGTCGGGAGATCGCCTACAGCCTGGTCGACGAGCACGTCGCGCACATCGTGGCAGACGCGGTCAGCCACGCCGGGGAGGGATCATGAGCGAGAGCACCGCCGCGGTGCGCAACACCCGGCAGCGCTCGGCGGTGAGCGCGCTGCTGGGCGAGATGGAGGGCTTCCACAGCGCCCAGGACCTGCACGCCATGCTGCGGCAGCGCGGCGAGCGGGTCGGCCTCACCACCGTCTACCGCACCCTGCAGGGGCTCGCCGACGCCGGCGAGATCGACGTGATGCGCCCACCCGGCGGCGAGCACCTCTACCGCCGGTGCAGCGAGGGGCACCACCACCACCTGGTCTGCCGGGCCTGCGGGCGCACCGTCGAGGTGGCCGGCCCGGCGGTGGAGAGCTGGGCCGACCGGGTCGCCGCCCAGCACGGGTACGCCGACATCAGCCACACCCTGGAAATCTTCGGCACCTGCCCGACCTGCGTCCGCTGACTCAACACCGCGGCCTGGTCGCCGCGTCTTGAGGCAGCAATATCCCCGATGTTGCTGGCTCATTCGACAGCGAGGAAGCAATATCGCCGATGTTGCTGCCTGCCCTGGCCGCCCGGGCCGTCCCGCCGGCTGATCTGACGGGTGCCGCGCCGGGCCGTTCGTGACACGCTGTCCGGCGTGAAAATCTATGCCGATCGGTTTCCGACCGCCGCCCGTCAGTTGCTCACCGACCTGCTCGTCTTCGCCTGGGTGTACGTGGCGATCCGCGGCGCGCTGTGGCTGCACGACCTGGTGCAGAAGCTCGCCGTACCGGGGCAGAAGCTGGAGGGCGCGGGCAGCGGCCTCGCCGACAACCTCGCCGACGCGGGCGGCAAGGTCCGCCGGGTCCCGCTGGTCGGTGACGAGCTGACCGCACCCTTCCAGCGGGCCGCCGACGCGGCCCGGGGGCTCGCCGACGCCGGCCGCGACCAGCAGCACCTGGTCGACCAGCTCGCCCTCGCCCTCGCCATCGCGGTCCTGATCTTCCCGCTCGGCATCGTGCTGTTCGGCTGGCTGCCGCTGCGGGTGCGCTGGATGCGCCGGGCCGGGTCAGCGGCGAAGCTGGCCGTCGGACCGGCCGGCCGGGACCTGCTCGCCCTGCGCGCGCTGGCCACCCAGCCGCTGGGCAAGCTGACCCGGATCGCGCCGGACGTCGCCGAGGCGTGGCGACGTGGCGACGACGCCACCGTCGACGCCCTGGCCGCGTTGGAGCTGCGCCAACTCGGCCTACGCGGCAGGAGCCGCTAAGGTCTTCGGGTGTTCTACTTCCTCCTCGTCATCGCCGTCCTGCTGCTCGGCTACGCCGCCGTCCTGGTCTCCTTCGTGCGACGGGGCAAGAAGATCCCACCCGCGGCGTACCTGGCGCTGGCCGGGCTCAACGGCCTGATCCTGGCCGGGGTGCTGGCCTGGGCGGTCGCCCGCTGACCGCAGCCGACGACCAGCCCGGCCACCAGACACACTGCCGACGACCAGCCCGGCCACCAACAGGCGGGGCCGACTACCAGCCGGCCAACGGCCGGCGGGGCTTACGGCTTCGGTGGGATGCGGCGGCGGACGTCCTCAGCGGTGGACGGGCCGGGTGACCAGGCGGCCACCCACGGCAGCTCGTCGGACGGGGTGAGCACACCCTCCTCCAGACCCGCGTAGCGGCCGGCGAGGATCCGCTTCGCCGCTGCGGTGTCGACCGAGTCGGTGTTGTCCCACAGTGCGGCGAACAGGGCGTCCACCCGCACCCGCGCCTGCCGGCAGAACAGGTCGGCCAGCTCCACGTTTTCCGGTCGGCTGTCCCGTTCGGCGACGGCCCGGACACAGACCGCGGACATCGCGAACAACTCGGCGCCGATGTCCACCACACGGCCCAGGAACGCCTGCTTACGCTCCATCTTTCCCTGCCAGCGGGACATCGCGTAGAACGTCGAGCGGGCCAGCTTGCGTGACGAGCGCTCGACCTGGCGCAGGTGCGCGGCGAGCGGCCCGAACTCGGCGTACGCCGAGGGCCTCTGCCCCCGACCCACGGCGAGGGTGGGCAGCCACTTCGCGTAGAAGGCACCGGCTCGTGCGCCGGCCCGTGCCTTGCGGCCCAGCCCCGCGTCCGGGTCGATGATGTCGCCGGCCACCGACAGGTGGGCGTCGACCGCCTCCCGGGCGATCAGCAGATGCATGATCTCGGTGGAGCCCTCGAAGATCCGGTTGATCCGCAGGTCGCGCAGCATCTGTTCGACGGCGGCCGGGCGTTCGCCACGGGCGGCCAGCGAGTCGGCCGTTTCGTAGCCGCGCCCGCCCCGGATCTGGATCAGCTCGTCGGCGATCTTCCAGGCCATCTCGCTGGCGTACAGCTTGACCAGCGCCGCCTCGATCCGGATGTCGTTGCGGTCGTCGTCGGCGAGCAGGCAGCAAAGGTCGAGCATGGTCTCCATGCCGTACGTGGTGGCGGCGATGAAGGACAACTTCTGCGCGACCGCCTCGTGCTCGCCCACCGGCCGGCCCCACTGCACCCGGTCGGCCGCCCAGCCCCGGGCCACGTTCAGCGCCCACTTGCCGGCGCCCACGCACATCGCCGGCAGCGAGAGCCGGCCGGTGTTCAGCGTGGTCAGGGCGATCTTCAGACCCTTGCCCTCGCCGCCGATGACGTTCTCGGCGGGTACGAACACGTCGTGGAACCGGGTGAGGCTGTTTTCCAGGCCGCGCAATCCGATGAAATCGTTGCGCCGCTCGACGGTGATGCCCTCGCTGTCGCCCTCCACCACGAACGCAGTGATCCCGCCCCGACGCCCCTCGGTGGCGGGCACCCGGGCCATCACCACCAGCAGGGTGGCCACGATGCCGTTGGTGGCCCAGAGCTTCACCCCGTTGAGCCGATAGCCGGTGCCGTCCTCGGTCGGCTCGGCGATGGTGCCCAGGCGGGCGGGGTCGGAGCCGACATCGGGCTCGGTGAGCAGGAACGCGGACACCTCACCGGCGGCGAGGCGGGGCAGGAAGAGCTGCTTCTGCTCGGCGGTGCCGAACATCTTGAGCGGCTGTGGCACCCCGATCGACTGGTGCGCCGAGAGCAGCGCGCCGATGGCCGGGCTGACCGAACCGGCCAGCATCAGCGCCCGGCAGTAGTGCAGGTTGCTCAGCCCGAGCCCGCCGTACTTCCGGTCGATCTTCATGCCGAACGCGCCGAGGTCGGCCAGACCGTGGAACACCGAGTCCGGAATGGACGCGTCGCGTTCGATGGCGGCGCCATCGACCTCGGTCGTCAGGAAGGCGCGCAACCGACCGAGGAACTCCTCGGCGCGCGCCACGTCGTCCGGGTCGGACCGGGGCCACGGGTCGATCAGGTCGAGCCGGAACCGACCGAGGAACAACTCCTTGCCGAAGCTGGGTCGGTCCCAGGTGGACTCACGGGCGGCCTCGGCGACCTGCCGGGCCTCCTTCTCGGAGACCTGCCCGGCCTCCCTGGGCAACGGGGCCGCGGCACCGGCGGTGCTGGGCGCGGCTTCGGAGTCGGGGCCGTCCGGTGCCGGTCGGCCGTCCTGCGTCGTGGTCACGGCTGCCCCCTCGAAGCTCGGCGCGGCTGCGTCGACGTGCGCGACTACCCGCCACGCTACCCCCGGTTGTTACCCAGGGGTAGCGCTGCGTGAAGATCTGCGCGATCAGCGACCGGCGATCGTGTCCGGGTCGTCGTCATCGTCGTCGATGTCGTCCTCGCCCCAGCTGCGCCGCGCGAACGGCAGGGCCACCCAGAAGGTGAGGAACCAGATTCCGGTCAGGGCGCTGAGCACGAAGGCGATCGGCCGGTCCAGCACAAAGTCGGTGATCAGCAGCACCGCGCTGACCATCGCGACCAGCATGAAGGCGAGACCGCCGGTGGCCATCCGGTGCGCGAAGCGCACCAGCTCCGGCTTGCGTCCCTGCCGGAACAGCGCCCGGTGGAACGCCACCGGCGAGATGATCAGCGCGGTGGCGGCGGCCGCCGCGAGCAACGCCACGATGTAGACGTCCCGCTGGAACTCCGTGGTCTCGGTGAACCCGTTGCTGAACGGCAGGGTGAGCAGGAAGGCGAAGAGGATCTGCACGCCGGTCTGTGCGACCCGCAACTCCTGGAGCAGGTCGGCGAAATTGCGCTGCCAACGCTGCTTGTCGGTCTCCTTGGACACGCGCTACCTCCGGTGAGACGCTACTGCCGGCGGTCCCGGCCGCCGGCAGCAACGCCAATGCCCCACCCGCCCGAGCGCGAAACAGGTTCACGACATCTTCCGTTCACCTCGGGGACGCAGGTCGGTCACCAGCACCAGCCGATGCCGGGCGACCGTGAGCACCGGCCGGCGGCGTCAGGACCCGCGACGGATGCGACCCGCGTACCGGGCCTCCAACGCCGTGTTGTGCGCGTCGCCGTCCGGGATGTTCGCCGACAGGTAGACCGGTGGGCGCTCCCCCGCTGCCAGCAACCGCGCCACCACCTCCACGGTGATCTGCTGGGCGAGCAGCGCAGCGGTGATCGAGGAGACCGCGCCGACCGCACCGCCACCGGGAAGCGGCAGCGTCGCGTCGCCGTACGGGGCGCCGTTGTCGAGCACCACGTCGGCGAGGTCGCCCAGCTTGCGCCCGGACGGGTGCCGGGAGGTCATCCGACCGGAGTGCTGCGCCGAGGTGATCGCGACCAGCCCGTGGCCACGTTCCTTGACCAGCGTGGCGAACTCCACCATCGCGCCGTTGACCCCGGAGTTCGAGGCGAGCACGAAGACGTCGGTGGGCCGCACCGGCGCCAGCTCGTAGAGGCGGTGTGCGACCGACGGGTCCCGTTCCAGCATCGGGCCCAGCCGATCGGCCGGTTCGCCGCCGAGCAGCACAAGGTCGCGGAGCGCGATCCGGTTGGTCGGCACCAGACCGCCCGCCCGGCCGGCGATCTCCATGGCGAGGGCCTCCGAGTGCCCGGTGCCGAACGCGTGCACCACGCCGTCGGCGCGTACGGCGTCGGCGATCAGATCCGCGGCCCGCCCCACCGCCTCCCGCTGGCTTTCGGCCACCCGGCCGATCCTCTCGGTCACCACTGCCAGGTAGTCCTCGGCACTCACCGTCATGCGTCCTCCGTCGTCCGATTGCGGGCCAACCAGTGCACCGCGAAGTCGACCGCCGCCCGCTGGCGCATCAACCTGCCGGTCCCGGCACCCACCGGGCCGGTGCGAACCTCTCCGGTGGCCTCCAGGGCCGCGCCCAACGCGTCGAAGTCACCCGCGTCGAGCCGTACGTCCTGCCACCACACCCATTCCCGGCCACCGTCGGCGGTGCGCACCGCAGCGCCGACCCGCTCCCGGGGCGAGCCGGGGCTGCGGTATTCGGCCAGGTGCAGCGAGGTGCTCGCGGAGTGGCCGACACCGAGCAGCAACACGTCGGCGTCCAGGTCGTAGAGCCGGCCCAGCGGGGACTGCTCGCCGAGCATGTCGGCCAGGGCGTGCCCGGTCACCACCTGCTCGGCGGCCGGCCCGAGCGCGGCGAACGACACCTGGGGATGTGAGCTGCGCAGAGCGCCGGGCCAGCCGCGGACCGTCTCGGCGAGCGCCCCCATGAACCGGCTCGGGGTGATCGCCGGGTCGAAGCCGGGCATCTCCGAGCGGATCAGCGGCCACCAGTCAGCCGGCACCGGCGGGTTGCGCCACTGGGCGGGATCGCTGTTCTCCGGTGTGTGGGTGGGCACGACGATCGTGCCGTCCGGACCGAGCGCGTCACGCAGGGCCAGCACCACCGCGTGCGGACCACCGCTGATGAATCCCAGCGGACGGAGGCCGGCGTGCACCAGCAGCGTCGCGCCGGGGCGTACGCCCAGCAGGCGTAGTTGCGCGGCGATCGAGCGGCGGCTGCCCGGCCCGCTGCCGTCCGTCGTCATGATGGCCCTCCCCCGCTGACCCGCACGACTCAGGCCGTCGCGCTGACTCGGGCCAGGATCGCCTCGGCGAGCGGGCCCGGGGCCGCGTCCGGGATCCAGTGGCTCACACCGGCCAGTTGCACGAAGCGGTAGTCCCCGGTGACGTTCGCCGCACACGCCTCGGCGGCGGTCCGACCGATGGCGACGTCCCGGTCACTCCAGACGTACGTGGTGGGCACCGCGACCGGGCCGACCGCTGCCAGGTCGGAGCGGGACATCGCCCGGTACCAGTTCAGTGCGGCGGTGAGGGCTCCCGGCTCGCGCATCGGGTCGGCGTAGCGGTCCACCCGGGGCCTGTCGCCCACCCCGCCGAGCAGTTTGCGCAGCGCGGTGGCGTGCCACGCCAGCAGCACCTTCTCCGCCTTGTCCGGCTTACGGAACAGCGCAATGTACGACGAGCGGGCCTTCTGCTGGCTGTCGTTGGCCAGGGCGTGCGCCATGGCCGCCGGATGTGGCACGGACACCGCCGTCAGTGTGCGGACCCGCTCGGGGTGCCCGGCGGCGACCGCCCAGGCCACGATCGCGCCCCAGTCGTGGCCGACCAGGTGGACGGCGTCCAACCCGAGGGCGTCGAGCACCGCCACCACATCGGCGACCAACTCGGGGATCCGGTAGTCCGGCACCGCCGTGGGCCGGGCACCCGGCGAGTAACCGCGCTGGTCCAGCGCGTACGTGCGCAGCCCGGCCGCGTGCAGCGCCGGGACGACCTCGTCCCACTCGCCGCTGTGCTGTGGGAACCCGTGCAACAGCAGGACGGGTACGCCCTCCGGCGGACCACCGGCGGTTACCTCGAACGTGAAGCCTCGCGCGTCAACCCGCATGATCGGAAGCGTACCCAGCCGACGACGGGGCAGTTGCCCGCCGCAGGTCAGGCGGATGCCCTCCTGGGCCAGCGACCCACGTCGGTGTTAGCGTCAGCGAGACAACTTCACATCCGACAGGGGAGCGCACAGCGCTGAGAGTGCGGGCATGCCCGCAGACCCTCGAACCTGATCTGGGTAATGCCAGCGCAGGGAGTTCGGTCGACCTCCAGCCGCGCCGCAGTCCGGTGCCACCGGACGCGGCGTGCGTCTTCTCCTGGTTCGCACTCACGAACTGGGAGCAACACATGAGTTCCAACACCGACACACACCGTTGGCGGACCATCGACATCGTGGTCGCCTCGGTGATCGCTGTCGCCTTCGGCGTCATCTTCTGGGCCTGGGGCCTGGTCTGGAGCGCCACCGAGGGCGCGTTCGCCTTCTTCCCGCCGGCGCAGGCGCTGCTGTACGGCGTCTGGTTGATGCCGGCCGTGATCGGCGGTCTGGTCATCCGCAAGCCCGGTGCCGCGCTCTACTGCGAGACGGTGGCCGCGGTCCTCTCCGCGCTGCTGGGCAGCCAGTGGGCCGGCACGGTGATCCCGCAGGGCATCGTGCAGGGCATCGGCGCGGAGCTGGCGTTCGCCGCCTTCCGGTACCGATCGTTCCGGCTGCCCACCGCGGTGGTGGCCGGCGCGCTGACCGGCCTCAGCGCCGCGCTGTTCGACTTCTTCATCTGGAACGTCGACTACGCGCTGGCCGACTACCGCATCCCGTACGCGCTGATCACCATCGTCAGCGCCACGGTGATCGCTGGCGCCGGCGGCTGGCTGCTGACCAAGGCCCTGGCCAACACCGGTGTCCTGGACCGTTTCCCGGTAGGCCGGGACCGCGCCCTGATCTGACCCCACCCACTCGCGTCGATCATGAGGTTGACGGGCGGATGGATCTTCAGAACCACCGTCAACCTCATGATCGACCGTGCAGGGTGGAGCCGGGGCTTGGGAGGGGGTGTTTGGTGGGCGGGGTACTGCTGCGGGGGTTCGGTTGGCGGCACGCCGGACGGCGCGCGTGGGCTCTGCGCGGGGTCGACCTGCGGGTTGAGGTCGGGGAGCGGGTGCTGCTGCTCGGGCCCTCGGGGGCCGGCAAGAGCACCCTGCTCAGCGCGCTCGCCGGGCTGCTACCCGAGGACTCCGGCGAGCAGGAGGGCACCGTCGAGATCGACGGGCTCGACCCCCGCAAGGGCCGGGAACGGGTCGGCATCGTCTTCCAGGACCCGGAAACCCAACTGGTGATGGCCCGCTGCGGCGACGACGTCGCGTTCGGGCTGGAGAACCGGGGAGTGCCCGCCGACGAGATCTGGCCCCGGGTGGACGAGGCGCTGCACCGGGTCGGCTTCCCGTACTCCCGGGACCGCAACACGGCCGCACTGTCCGGCGGCGAGCAGCAACGCCTGGCCCTGGCCGGCGCGCTGGCCCTGCGCCCCGGCC
Source organism: Micromonospora sp. A202 (assembly GCF_006715105.1). NCBI lineage: Bacteria > Bacillati > Actinomycetota > Actinomycetes > Micromonosporales > Micromonosporaceae > Micromonospora > Micromonospora sp. A202. The sequence goes on from NZ_VFMP01000001.1 coordinate 5,210,716, forward strand.
TGCTGCTGCTCGACGAGCCGACCGCCAACCTCGACCCGGCCGGGGCCGAGCTGATCCGGCAGGCGGTTGCCGGGGCGCTGGACGCCGACACCACGCTGATCCTGGTCGAGCACCGGGTCGCCGAGGCGCTGCCACTGGTCGACCGGGTGGTCGTCCTGGACCCGGGCGGCGGGGTCCGTGCGGACGGCACGCCCGAGGCGGTCTTCGCCGCCCACGGCCCCGCCCTGGCCGCCGAGGGAGTCTGGGTGCCGGGTCACCCCATCGCACCCCGGCGGGCCACCGCCGCTCCGGGCGAGCTGTTGCTCACCGCCGACCGGCTCGGCCTGCCACCCCGGCTGGCCTCCACCGATCTGGCGGTACGCGCCGGAGAGGCACTCGCCGTACGCGGACCCAACGGCGCCGGCAAGTCCACCCTGGCGTTGCTGCTCGGCGGGCTACTCCGGCCAGGCACCGGCCGGGTCACCGCGTCCGCCGAGTTGGCCGGCGCGGACCATCGCACTCCCCCGCACCGCTGGCGCGCACCCGCGCTGACCCGGCGGATCGGGTCGGTCTTCCAGGACCCGGAGCACCAGTTCGTCACGAGCACCGTCTTCGACGAGCTGGCGCTCGGCCCGCGCCGCACCGGTCAACCCGAGGCAGCCGTGCGGGAGACCGTGGCGGGGCTGCTGGAGCGACTACGACTGGATCGGCTCGCCGCCGCCAACCCGTACACCCTCTCCGGGGGCGAGGCGCGGCGGCTGAGCGTGGCGACGGCCCTGGCCACCGCGCCCCGTCTGTTGATCTGCGACGAACCGACCTTCGGTCAGGACCGGCGGACCTGGCGGGAGCTGGTCGACCTCTTCGCCGAGCTGCGCGACGCCGGGCACGGCGTTGTCGCGGTCACCCACGACGCGGATTTCGTCGCCGCTCTCGCCGACCGCACCGTCATCCTGCACCGGGCCGTGACCGGCGGCGGTGCCCGATGATCAGCATCGAACCGGTCGCCGCGCCCGGTGCGCCGTTGGCCCGCCGCAACCCGGTGGCGAAGGTCGCCGCGGCGCTGGTCTTCTCGTTCACCCTGCTGGCCACCCTGGACCCGGTGGCCCCGGCGATCGCCATCGCGCTCGAACTCGCCGTACTCCCGCTGTTCGGCATCCGCTACCGGGTGCTGGCCCGACGGGCCTGGCCGCTGCTCCTCAGCGCCACCGGCATCCTGGTCACCCTGGTGCTCTTCGCCGCCGACAGGTCCGGTCGGGTCCTGCTGGACGCCGGGCCGGTGTTCGTGAGCACCGGCGTGCTGCTCACCGCGCTCGGCCTGGTGCTGCGAGTCTTCGCGGTGGCACTGCCGGGCGTGATCGTCTTCGCGACCACCGACCCCACCGACCTGGCCGACGCGCTGATCCAGAACGCGAAGGCGCCGGCCCGGTTCGCCATCGGGGCGCTCGCCGCGTTCCGGCTGGTGCCGCTGCTCGGTCAGGAGTGGCAGATGATCAGCATGGCCCGGCGGGCGCGGGGCGTCGACGCGGGACGCAACCCGGTGGCGAAGCTACGACTGTTCGCCTCCACCGCGTTCGCGCTGCTGGTCGGGGCGATCCGCCGGGGCACCCGGCTGGCCGTGGCGATGGACGCGCGTGGCTTCGACGCCGGCACTCCCCGGACCGTGGCCCGCCGGCAGCGCTTCACCCGGGCCGACTGGCTGCTCGTCGCCGGCGCGGCCACCCTGGCCGCCGGCGCACTGACCACGAGCATCCTCCTCGGCAGCTTCCGCCCCCTGATCGGCTGACCTGACCCCTTCTATCCACGCAGGGGCACCGCCCGGAGTCTCTGAGCGTCGCCGCGCCGGCATGATCCGCACAACATCAGGGATGGTGCTGCTTCGTTGGGCGGTGAGGCAGCACCATCCCTGAAGTTGCTGTCTGCCTCACCGCCCACGGGGTCGGGACAGCGCGCCGGGTGGGTGCGGGGTGGGTCAGCTGCGGCGGAAGGCGTAGCGGCGGCTCTGGCCGGCTTGTTGACCACGCCCGCCGGCCGAGCGCGTCCCGCCACCCTGCGGCGGTCCGGCGGTCGGTGCCTTCGGTCGCCCGGCGACCTTCGGCAGGTCTGCCACCACCGGCGCGTCGACTGCTGCCGGCACGTCGAACGGCGGCACCAGCTCACCCGGCACGACCGCTGGCGGAGCCGGCTGACTCAGCACAGCTGGCGGAGCCGGCTGACTCAGCACAGCTGGCGGAGCCGGCTGACTCAGCACCGCCGGCAGCGCCGGCTGGACCAGCACTGCCGGCTCACCCAACTCCGCCGGAAACGCCCGATCGACCAGGAGAGCCGGTTGGACCGCGAGATCGAAGTCGGGGCGGGTCGGTAGGAGCGCGTCATGGCCGGCCGCCGAGTCGGTGCCCGCGGACGTGGGTGCGACTGAACGGGATTTCTTCCGGTTGCGCCTGGCAGGCATCCGGGCCTCCTTCAAAGCCGACCGGCACGGCCGGTCCCGCGCGCCGGCGGTCGGTCGGATCGGCTGATGACCGTCGTCGTGCGACGGTCCAACGGGGAAGGGACTGCTCACCGGGGGTCGGGACACAGCCAGCGCCGCCGAACGGCGGGTGGGAGATGCGGGACGCCCGGGAGCGCACGGACCGCGACGCGGGGCGGCGGGCCGGCTCTGAAGAGGGGCGTCAGTTGCGCATGCCCGCACTCTATCGGCACCAGGTGGGACGGTGCAGCCGATTTTCCTGGCACCATCGGCGGCATGCTGATCGCGTTCTCGATAACCCCGCTCGGTGTCCGTGAGTCCGTCGGTGACCTGGTCGCCGATGCGGTACGGGTGGTCCGTGACTCGGGCCTGCCCAACCGCACCGACGCCATGTTCACCACCGTCGAGGGTGAGTGGGACGAGGTGATGGCGGTCGTCAAACAGGCGGTCGACGTGGTGGCCGCGCACGCACCCCGGGTGAGCGTGGTGCTCAAGGCCGACATCCGGCCGGGGGTGACCGACGCGCTCACCGCGAAGGTGGCGCACGTGGAGAACCGGCTGGCCCAGGGCTGAGCGCCATCGGTCGGTGACCGGCTGTTGGGCAGCGCTCCCCCATGGCCCCTGCGTCGCGATACCGTCGCAACACATTGACACGACGGCGAGAGGTGGCGGCACGGATGGTTGAGCAGGCGAGGGCGCAGATTGGTGTGACCGGGCTGGCGGTGATGGGTCGGAACGTGGCCCGCAACCTGGCCCGCAACGGCTTCACGGTGGCAGTGCACAACCGGTCGCCGGAACGCACCCGCAGCCTGGTTGCCGAGCACGGTGACGAGGGCACGTTCGTGCCCGGCGAGTCGATGGCCGATTTTGTGGCGTCGTTGGAGCGCCCCCGCGCGGTCATCGTCATGGTCAAGGCTGGCACGCCCACCGACGCGGTGATCGACGAGTTGGTGCCGCTGCTGGAAGAGGGCGACATCATCGTCGACTGCGGAAACGCCCACTTCGCCGACACCCGCCGTCGGGAGGAGGCGCTGCGCGCGCAGGGCCTGCACTTCAGCGGCACCGGCGTCTCCGGTGGCGAGGAGGGTGCGCTGCGGGGGCCGAGCATCATGCCGGGCGGTTCCGCCGAGTCGTACGCCAAGCTCGGGCCGATGTTCGAGAAGATCGCCGCGCAGGTGGACGGTGTGCCGTGCTGCATGCACGTCGGGCCGGACGGCGCCGGGCACTTCGTCAAGATGGTGCACAACGGCATCGAGTACGCCGACATGCAGCTCATCGCCGAGGCGTACGACCTGCTGCGGGCCGGTCTGGGCGCGGAGCCGGCGGAGATCGCGGAGATCTTCCGCGACTGGAACAACGGCGAGCTGGAGTCGTTCCTCATCGAGATCACCGCCGATGTGCTCGCGCACACCGACGCGGCGACCGGCCGGGCGTTCGTGGACATCGTGCAGGACCGTGCCGAGCAGAAGGGCACCGGCCGGTGGACGGTGCAGAGCGCCCTGGACCTGGGCATCCCGATCACCGGGATCGCCGAGGCGACCTTCGCCCGGTCGCTCTCCGGGCACGTCGACCAGCGGGAGGCGGCCCGTCGGGCGTTCCCGGACGCGGGTGAGAAGTGGCAGGTCGCCGACCGGGACGCGTTCATCGAGGACGTCCGCCGGGCGCTGCTCGCTTCCAAGATCGTTGCGTACGCGCAGGGCTTCGACCACATCCGAGCCGGCAGCCAGGAATACAACTGGGACATCGACCTCGGCGGCACCGCGACGATCTGGCGGGGCGGCTGCATCATCCGGGCCCGCTTCCTCAACCGGATCCGCGAGGCGTACGACCAGCAGCCCGACCTGTCGACGCTGCTGGTGGCACCGTACTTCGCCGAGGCGGTCGCCGCCGGTGTGCCGAGCTGGCGCCGGGTGGTGGGTGACGCGACCCGGGCCGGTGTGCCGACGCCCGCGTTCTCGTCGTCGCTGGCCTACTTCGACGCGCTGCGCGCCGAGCGGCTGCCCGCCGCGCTGATCCAGGGTCTGCGGGACAACTTCGGGGCGCACACCTACCAGCGGGTGGACCGGGACGGCTCGTTCCACACCACCTGGGCCGGCGACCGCGCCGAGTCCCCCGCCTGACCTGAGCGACGGTCACCTGGCCCCGCCCACGTGGGGTCAGGTGACCGTGGCGTGCATCTCCCAGACGAGGATCTCGGCTGGTTCGTCGGCGGTGACCCGCCGGCCGCCGGTCATGGTGAGCCGGGCCGCGTCGCCGGTGCCGAGCGGGCCGCTGCCCTCCAGGGTCACCGTGCCGTTGGGCACGTACAGATGCACGAAGGGCGCGTCGGGGATGGTGACCTCGTCGCCGGGGGCGAGTCGGGCGGCGTGCAGGGTCGCGTACCGGTTGCGGATCCGGATGGCGGACGCCCCGTCGTAGCGTTCCATCCCGGAGGCGATCGGCACCAGGCCGCCGCGGAGCAGCTCGTCCTCGATCTCCAACTGCTCATAACCGGGGTCGCCGCCGTCCTCGTCGGGGAGCACCCACATCTGCACGAAGTGGACCGGGTCGCTGTGCGGCTCCTGGTTGTTGAGCCGCCAGGCGTCGTTCTTCTCCGAGTGCAGAATGCCGGTGCCGGCGCTCATCCGCTGCGCCAGCCCCGGATAGATCACCCCGGAGTGCCCGGTGGAGTCCTGGTGCACCAGGGAGCCACGCAGCACCCAGGTGACGATCTCCATGTCTTGGTGCGGGTGGGTCTCGAAGCCGGCACCCGGTCGCACCACGTCGTCGTTGTTGACCAGCAGCAGACCGTGGTGGGTGTTGGCCGGGTCGTAGTGCCGGGAGAACGAGAACGAGTGGTGGGAGTCGAGCCAGGAGATCCGGGTGGAGAAGCGGTCCTCGCCACGACGGATGTCGACGGCGGGAGCGGGCGCGGTCACCAGGCACGCTGCCCGGTGTCGGAGGTCGACGGCGCCCACGTCAGGGCCGGTTCGCCGGTGGCCAGCTCGGCGATCTCACCGGTGCGCAGCTGCGGGGTGTGGCCGAACTCGGCGCAGTGCTGCTCGGCGATCTCGGCGCAGATGTCGGCCACCTGTTCGCAGATCGGGTCACCCAGATCGGCCGCGTTCAACGCCATGATCATCTTGAACCGAAGATCCCGCACACCCACCCCAACCGCAGTAGTCCCGCCACTTCCGGACCCTACCCGCCGCCCTTTCGCGAGACCCCGAAACGACAGCTCAGTCCCCCAGCCGGAACCCCTCCGGCCCGACCGCGTCGATCATGCAGTTGTGGTGCCGCACAGAAGTGGCGAAAGCGGTGGAACCGCCCACCACAACTCCATGATCGACCGGGTTGGGGGCGGGTTTGGGGCACAGGGAGGCGCCGCCCACACGGGGTGTGGGCGGCGCCGGTGGGTCTGGGGTTAGAAGAAGCGGCGGCGCTTGGCCTTCTGCGGGCGCATCAGGTCAGCGCCCCTGGTCAGCAACCGGGTAGCCCCGGAGGGACCACGCCGGGCCTCCAGTGTGTGGCTGAGCCGGCGAGCACCGGCAGCCGCCAGTGGCACCGCGACCGCCATCACCGCCCACTGGGCAATGCGCTTCTGGATCATGTGGGTTCACCTCCGTCAGTGGCTTCTGACGTCTCTGATACCCCGAGTGACGTGCGGGTAAGCGTCGGTTCAGAGAACAGGGGCGACCGGGTTGGGCAGCGCCCCGCCGAAGCGCCGGTCCCGCTGCGCGTACAGCTCGCACGCGTACCAGAGGTGGCGGCGATCGAAGTCGGGCCAGAGCGTGTCCAGGAAGACGAGCTCGGCGTACGCGGCCTGCCAGAGCAGGAAGTTGGAGATTCGCTCCTCGCCTGAGGGGCGCAGGAACAGGTCAACCTCCGGGACCTCCGGGTGGTAGAGGTATTTCGCGACGGTCTTCTCGCTGACCTTCGCCGGATCCAGCCGGCCGGCCGCCACGTCCCGTGCGATCGCGGCTGCGGCGTCGCCGATCTCGGCCTGCCCGCCGTAGTTGACGCAGAACTGCAGGGTCAGCGTCGAGTTGTCGCGGGACATCTCCTCGGCGGTCTGCAACTCGGAGATGACGCTCTTCCACAACCGCCCGGCCCGGCCCGACCAGACCACCCGGACGCCGAGGTCGACCAACTCGTCGCGACGGCGACGGATCACGTCCCGGTTGAACCCCATCAGGAACCGGACCTCGTCCGGCGAGCGCCGCCAGTTCTCGGTGGAGAACGCGTACACCGACAGGTACGGGATGCCCATCTCGATCGCACCCTCGATGGTGTCGAAGAGGCTGTGCTCCCCCGCCTCGTGCCCCTTCGTGCGGGGCAGCCCGCGGTCCTTGGCCCAGCGGCCGTTGCCGTCCATCACCACCGCCACGTGCTTCGGCACCGCGTCGCCGGGCAGCGCCGGCGGTCGGGCGCCGGACGGGTGTGGTGTCGGCGGCGTCGGCTCGCGCCGGCCAGCCTTCTTCGATCGGATCACTCGGTCACTCCCTGTTCGCGCCGTCCGCCCCGGCCTCGACGTCGCCACGTGGCCGGAGCACCACGGCCCCGGTGCCATCCGGCGGCGAGGCCGTGCTGGTCGCCGAGGGACCCCGGTCGACCAGCGGCAGCGAGCGTAGCGCGCGCTCCAGGTGCCACTGGAGGTGAGCTGCGACCAGCCCACTGCACTCCCGGCGTACGCCGGCTTCGGTGGCGTCGGCGAGCACCCAGTCACCGGTGGTCAGCGCGGACATCAGGTCGACGGTGGCCGGCGCGGGGTGGGCCGCGCCGGGTGGCCGACAATCGGGACAGACCGTGCCGCCGGCGGGCACGGAGAACGCCCGGTGCCGGCCGGGGGTGCCGCACACGGCGCAGGCGATCAGCGCCGGCGCCCAGCCCGCGAGGGCCATCCCCCGCAGCAGGTACGCGTCGAGCACCAGGGTGGTGGCGTGCTCGCCCCGGGACAGCGCCTTCAACGCGCCCACGGTGAGCTGGAACAGCCGCAACGACGGCTCCCGCTCGACCGGGGTCAGTCGCTCGGCGGTCTCGGCGATCGCGCTCGCCGCCGTGTAGCGCGGATAATCCCCCAGGAACCGCTTGCCGTACAGGTCGATGCCCTCGACCTGGCTGACGCTGTGCAGTGAGCTGCCGTGGTTGCCCTTCGGGTCGCCGGCGAGCTGGAGGTCGACGTGGCCGAACGGTTCCAGCCGGGCGCCGAACTTGCTGGTGGTGCGGCGGATCCCTCGGGCCACCGCGCGCAGCCGGCCATGTCGACGGGTCAGCAGGGTGATGATCCGGTCGGACTCGCCGAGTTTCTGCACACGCAGCACCACCGCGTCGTCGCGGTAGAGCTGTCGGCGATACCCGGCCATCGGGCCATTCTCCCTCGGGGTGTGAAATCAGGGTCGGTTCGGGGTGGATGCGCGGATGAACCCCGATGCGCGTGGCTCCGCACCGGCCGTAGCGTGCTGGCCATGGCAATGCAATCCACCACCGACGCCCGCCGTCGTCGCGCCGCCACCCCCATCGCCCTGGGGCTGACAACCGCCCTCATCGTGCTCGCAGGGTGCGACAACCTGGCCATGCGCCGGCTCGACTACGACGACACCGAGGCCGTGAAGATCACCACCATCCGGGTGCTGCCGGGTGCCGGCGACGTGATCGTCCGGGGCACCGCCACCGCCGCGGAGGCGCGGATCAAGCGGGTGGTGCGCTACCAGGGCGGCGAGCCCAAGGCCCGGTACGAGATCAAGGGCAGCGAGCTGGTGCTGGACACCGACTGCGGCGACCGGTGCAGCGTCTCCTACGAGGTGGCCGTGCCGGAGGGCGTCGCCCTTCAGGGCGAGTCCGGCTCCGGCGATGTCGAGCTGAGCCGGGTCGGCGCGGTGGACCTGCGCCTGGGCTCCGGTAACGTCCGGGTCAACGGCGCCTCCGGCACGGTCGGGGTGGAGACCGGGTCCGGGAACATCGACGTGAGCGAGGCCAGTGGGACGATCCGCCTGCGCGCCGGCTCGGGGGACATCACGGCGCGCCGCCTCGGTGGCGCGGCGGACGCCGAAGCCGGCTCCGGCAATGTCACAGTCGAGCTGGACAAGCCCGCCTCGGCCCGGGCGCACGCCTCCAGCGGCGACGTCACGATGCTGGTGCCGGCGGGCAGCTACCAGGTGCGCTCCAGCACCGGTTCCGGCGACGCGCGGATCACCGTCACGCACGACCCGGCCGCGACCGACGTGCTCGACGGCTCGGCCGGCAGCGGCAACGTCACGATCACCCAGCGCTGACATCGCTCCGTGCCGCCGCAACCCGCTGCGGTGGCACCACCGCCCGCCCGAGGGTGGCCCCGGCCGGCTGCTCGTCGGGACGGCCGCGGCGCTCGGTGTCGAGCTGTTCGCGGCCCTCGGTGTCGAGCTGGTCGGCCAGCTCGGTTGCCTGGACCGGGCCGCCGGGGATCAGCTCCGGGCGGCGACGGGCGGCGACGTCCTCGACCCAACCGACGGCCAGGGTGACCACCCCGACCAGCGCGAAGACCAGCACCACCCGGATGGCCAGACCCACCGGGTCCCGATGGGACCAACCCACCACGTCGACCAGCGGAGTGAGCGCCACCACGAACGGCATGTGCCAGAGATAGATGGTGAGCGCCCGCCGGTTGACCACGGTCACCGCCCGGTCAGCCAGCCGGCTTCGGGCCAGCCAGGCCACCCCGGCAGGGGCTCGGCCCAGCACGATCAGGATGAACGCGGCCGACCAGAGCGCGTTGCCGAGGTGGTTGTCGTTGAGGTCGTACCCGCGCGGGCCGGGATGCCCGACGATCCAGGCGCCGCCGGTCACCGCGAGCGCGAGCGCCACCGGATACAGCACCCGACCGGCGAGCCGGCGCAGCATCCCGGCGTGATGGGCGAAGCCGAGCATCCACGCTCCGAAGTAGAGCCCGAACTCGCGCAGCACCGGAGGCGCCGGGTAGATCCCCACCTCGATCGCCACCAGCAGGAGGTACGGGGCGAGCAGGGTCAGCAGCGGGGCACGCCGGAACAGCCAGAACGCGACCGGTGAGGCGAGCACGAACCACAGGTAGTCGCGCAGGTACCAGATGATGCTCAGCGCCAGGGCGCCCCAGTTGTTGGCCGGCGGGTCGGCGATCGGAAACAGCCACAGCAGCACCCGGGGGCTCATCGGCATCCCGCTGAGCAGCATGGCCGGCACGAAGACCACCGCGAGCACCCACAACGACGGCAGCAGCCGCCGCAGCCGCCGCCCGACCGCCGCCGGCCCGGAACGGGTCAACGAAGCGGCCATCAGCGAACCGGCCAGCGCGAACATCACCGACATGGCGGGGAAGACGAGGGTGAGGGTCGCCCATCCAGTGACGTGGTAGACGACAACTCGAACGATGGCCAGGAAACGGAGCAGATCGAGATACCGGTTGCGCATCAGCCTGCATCTGGGTCGGGGACGCCGGGCGTAACTCCCCTACCCTGCGCGGTGCCCGCGCGAAACGGTCACCACCCCGACCAAACGTGAGCCTTTCCACCCACCTGACCGAAGACGATCATGCGTGCGGCCGCTCAGGCGAGGCATCGGCCATGCGGCAGCGCACCGACCGCCTGCGGCCGCCCGGCGCTCCGACCGCCTCCGTCGAGGTGGCCCACGACGCAGCCAGCGCCTGCCCGTACCGCGTAGACGATGGCGTGCCGGGGTGCGGGATCCGCCGGTCCGGCGGGTCGTACGACGATGTCGGTGAAGCCGGCAGCGGTGAGCGCCCGCCGGATCCGGTCGACGGTCTGCTCGGGGCTGCCCGTGGCCGGAAACATCCGCCGGCGGGCCTCCTCCGCCAGGCACTCCTGGCTGACCGGCGCGGCACACTCCAGCGTCACCCGGCCGATTGCTGCGTCGACGGCATCGGCTGCGGTCTCCGCCTCGGTGCGCTGCCCGGAGGTGAGGTTGCTGCGGCGGAGATTGTCGTCCATCATCCGTCGGCAGTAGGCAAGGTCGTCGTCCCCGCCAGCCGGGCCAGCCCCGCCGCAGAGGACGGCAGAGGGCGTGTCGACCGGAGCAGGTGGGTCGAGATCAGCCTGCCCCTGTGCCGGCACGGAGGCGGTGGACCCGCTGCGTGGCGTCGAGGACTGCGGCCCGCAGGCCGTGAGTGCCAGGCCGGCAAGCACGAGCCCGACCAACGCGGCCCGGGCGGGGCCGGTGACCGTAGCCTGCGGGTGCACTGCCGCAGCATAGCCGGGCCTCGTCCGTTTTTCGGGCCGGGAGCGGTGCCAGGGATTCGTAGTCTGACGATGACTGACCCACTAGCCAGCGCGGAGGCGCTGCTGGCGCTAACTCAGACGATTAGGAAGTACGGCGGTGCCGCACCCGCACCGACCGGACCAGATCACCCAGCCGGCCGGTGCGGTGGATCAGAAACCCAGCTTGCGCAGCTGCTTGGGGTCGCGCTGCCAGTCCTTCGCGACGCGGACGTGCAGGTCGAGATAGACCCGACTGCCCAGCAGCTCCTCGATCTGCCGGCGGGCGTTGGTGCCGACCTCCTTGAGCCGGCTCGCCTTGTGACCGAGAACGATGGCCTTCTGGCTGGGCCGCTCCACGTAAAGGTCGGCGTAGATCTTCATGACCTGACCCTCGGGGATCATCTCCTCCACCACCACGGCGATGGAGTGCGGCAGCTCGTCACGGACGCCCTCCAGGGCTGCCTCCCGGATCAGCTCCGCGACGAGAACCTGCTCGGGATCGTCGGTCAGCATGTCGTCCGGGTAGAGCTGCGGCGACGGCGGCAGATATTTGGTCATCACGTCGACCAGGGTGTCCACCTGGTGTCCGGACACCGCGCTCACCGGCACGATCTCGGCGAACTCCCCCATCTGGCTCACAGCGAGCAGCTGCTCCGCCAGGCGGCGCTTGTCGACCAGATCGGTCTTGGTGACCACCGCCAGCACTGTCGCCTTCAACTCGGCCAGCTCACCGGTGATGAACCGGTCACCGCGCCCCACCGGCTCGTCCGCCGGAATGCACAGGCCGATGACGTCGACCTCCGTCCAGGTGGACCGGACCAGGTCGTTGAGGCGCTCGCCGAGCAGCGTACGGGGGCGGTGCAGGCCGGGGGTGTCGACCAGGACCAGCTGCGATTCCGGTCGGTGCAGCACGGCCCGGATGACGTGCCGGGTGGTCTGCGGCTTGTTCGAGGTGATCGCGATCTTGGTGCCGACGATGGCGTTGGTCAGCGTCGACTTGCCCGCGTTGGGCCGGCCGACGAAGCAGCCGAACCCGGCACGGTACGGCCGCGCCTCCGGGTCCTGTACGGGGCTCACTGGGTCACCGTGCCGAGGACCGTGCCGTCGGGAGCGGCCACGTGGATCGGCGCGTCCACCGTGAGGTCACGTACGGCCGCATGACCGGCGCCGTCCAGCGTCGACGCCTCGGTCACCACCGCCGCGGCCTCCAGCCGGCTCGCCCCGGCAGCCACGGCGGACGCGACCGCCAACTGCAACGCGGTGAGGGTCAACGAGGGCAGCGCGACACTGGCCGCCGCGTACGTCCGACCGTCCTGATCCCGGACCGCGGCGCCCTCCACGGCGCCGACCCGTCCGCGGGCTCCCCGAGCCAGGACGACGAGCTTGCCGTCCTCGGCGCTGAGCGTCGCCGACTCGGTGGGGGCGGGTCGGGCGGCGGGCGCGGCGGGTGTGTCAGGCATCGGCAGCTTGCCTCTCGTCATCTCGGTAGTTGTCCGTGTCGTCCCCGGGGCCGGCGTGGTCGCCACGCCCCGCGGTGTCCTGTTCGTGGCCCGACTCCACCCGGCTGACCAGGACGGTGTCGATCCGGTTGCGCCGGCCGGTGGTGCCCTCGGCGACCAGCCGGAGGCCGGCGACCTCCGCCTCCGCACCGGGGATCGGCACCCGCCCCAGCGACTGGGCGAGCAGGCCACCGACCGTCTCCACCTCGTCGGTGGGCAGATCGGTGTCGAACATCTCGCCCAGGTTCTCCACCGGCAGGCGGGCGGTCACCCGCACCGTGGAGTCCGCCAGACGTTCGACGGGCGGGCGTTCGACATCGTACTCGTCGGTGATCTCACCGACGATTTCCTCCAGGATGTCCTCGATGGTGACCAGACCGCCGGTGCCGCCGTACTCGTCGACGACGATGACCAGGTGGTTGCGGGCCGCCTGCATCTCCGAGAGCAGGTCGTCGACCGGCTTGGACTCCGGAACGAAGGTCGCCGGGCGCATCAGCTCGGCCACCGGCAACTGCTCGGCCTCCGGGTCACCGCCCCGGGAACGTCGGATCAGGTCCTTGAGGTAGAGCACACCCAGCACGTCGTCGACGCTCTCGCCGATCACCGGGATGCGGGAGAAACCGGAACGCAGGAAGAGCGCCAGCGCCTGCGCGAGCGTCTTGCCCTCCTCGATCCACACCATCTCCGTACGCGGGACCATCACCTCGCGGGCGATGGTGTCGCCGAGGGCGAAGACCGAGTGGATCATCTGGCGCTCGCCGTGCTCGACCACGCCGCGTTGCTCGGCCAGGTCGACCAGCTCCCGCAACTCCACCTGCGTGGCGAACGGCCCCTCGCGGAAGCCGCGCCCCGGGGTGACCGCGTTGCCGATCAGGATCAGCAACGACGCGAGCGGGTTGAGCGCCCGGCCCAGCCAGCGGACCATCGGCGCCACCGCACGACCCACGGCGTACGCGTGCTGCCGGCCGATGGTGCGCGGCGCGACGCCGACCACCACGAAGCTGACCACGGTCATCGCGCCGGCGGTCACCAGCGCGGCCCGCCAGCCGGCACCGAAGCTGTCCACCGCGACGAGCGCCACCAGCGTGGTGGCGGTGAGCTCGGCGAGCAGCCGCAACAGCAGGAGCAGGTTGAGGTGCCGGACGACGTCGCCGGCGACGACCTGGAGGGTGCGGGCGCCGCGCACACCGTCGCGGGCCAGCTCGGCGGCCCGGGCCGGCGAGACCGCCGCGAGAGCTGCCTCGGTCATCGCGATCAGACCGGCCAGCACCACCAGGCCGGCCGCGAAGACGATCAGCTGCAGGTCAGGAAGGCCGGCGGTGGCACCGGCCGCAAGTAACGGAGGAGTGGACATCACTGGGTGCGGGTCGACCGCCAGCTGGCCAGCAGTCGGGCCTGGAGCGCGAACATCTCCCGCTCCTCCTCCGGCTCGGCGTGGTCGTAGCCGAGCAGGTGCAGCACCCCGTGCACGGTGAGCAGGTGCAGCTCGTCGGCCGGCGCGTGCCCGGCGGTCGCCGCCTGCTTGGCCGCGACCTCCGGGCACAGCACGATGTCGCCGAGCAGGGCGGGCTCGCCGCCGGCCGGCGCGGACTCACCCGGGCCGTGGTCGACGCTGCCCTCGTCCATGGGGAAGGCGAGCACGTCGGTCGGGCCTTCGCCACCCATCCAGCGGTGGTTCAGCTCGGTCATGTAGTCGATGTCGACCAACAGCACGGACAACTCGGCGAGGGGGTTGACCCCCATCTCGTCGAGGGCGTGCCGGGCGACGGCGAGCACGGCGTCAGTGTCGACGTCGACACCGGACTCGTTGGCGATCTCGATGGACAACTGCTTTCCTCTGCTTTAGCGGCGACGGCCGGACCGGCCGCCCTGGGCGGGTCGCCCGGGCACGGCGTGGACGCCCTGCGCCTGCTGGTTCTCCCGCTCGGCGTCCCAGCGGGCGTACGCGTCGACGATCTCCCCGACCAGACGGTGGCGGACCACGTCGGTGCTGGACAACTGGGCGAAGTGCACGTCGTCGACGTTTCCCAGGATCTCCCGGACGACCCGCAGGCCGCTGCTCGTCCCGCCGGGAAGGTCCACCTGGGTGACGTCACCGGTCACGACGATCTTGGAGTTGAAGCCGAGTCGGGTGAGGAACATCTTCATCTGCTCGGGCGTCGTGTTCTGCGCCTCGTCCAGGATGATGAACGCGTCACTCAGCGTCCGGCCCCGCATGTATGCCAGAGGCGCGACCTCGATCGTGCCCGCGGCCATCAGCTTGGGGATCGTCTCCGGGTCGAGCATCTCGTGCAGCGCGTCGTAGAGCGGACGCAGGTACGGGTCGATCTTCTCGTTGAGCGTGCCGGGCAGGAAGCCCAGTCGCTCACCCGCCTCCACCGCCGGCCGGGTCAGGATGATCCGGTTGACCTGCTTGGCCTGCAACGCCTGGACGGCTTTCGCCATCGCCAGGTAGGTCTTGCCGGTGCCGGCCGGGCCGATGCCGAAGACGATGGTGTTCGAGTCGATCGCGTCGACGTAGCGCTTCTGTCCGAGCGTCTTGGGGCGGATGGTGCGCCCGCGACGGGAGAGGATGTTGAGCGTCAGAACCTCGGCGGGCCGCTCGGCGGTGCCCTGCTCGAGCATGCCGACGGTACGCCGGACGGCGTCAGTGGTCAGGGTCTCGCCTTTCTCGATGAGTTCGAGCAGCTCACTGAAGACGCGCTCGGCGAGGGCGTTGTCCGCGGGCTCACCGGTGATGGTGATCTCATTGCCGCGAACGTGCACGTCACTGGCGACCGAGCGTTCGACGAGTCGGAGGATCTCGTCGCCTGCGCCGAGCAGATTGACCATGATCTTCGAGTCGGGCACGGTGATCCTGGTCTGCACCCGGGGCGGGCCGGGAGGTGGGGTGCCGGTCATAGGTCGGGCCCGTAGGGCCCTGCGCCACCTGCTCTCGATCTCGGCGCCGGCCTGCTGGCCTGGCGTGCGGACGTTACACCCATCGTATCCGTTCAACGCGGGCCGCATCGCGCCCATTTCCGCTGGCCGCGATCAACTGCCGGCCCGGAAGTCGTACCCCTCGAAGGTCTCCTGGTGGCGGGTGAACCGGTACGTCGCCCAGTGCATCCGGACCACCGCCCCGGCCTCGTCCCGGGTCAGCCGCAGCAGCTCACCGGCCTCCCGACCGGAGGCGGTGCGGAACACGTCCGGCTGGTCCGGCAGGGGCGTGAAGATCGCCGGCGGGCGTCCGGCGGCGTCACCGGCCCCGCTCGCCCGCAGGGCACCGTCGCGCCAGGAGAACACGTACTCGAAACCCTCCCCCCACCAGCGACCGAGCACGCCCCGCAGGGCCGCCGGGGCGGGTGCCCCCGGTCGCCATACCTCGATCTCGGCCGGGTCGTGCTCGACCGCCGCGGCGAGCAACCGGTGCGGCAGGTCGAACAGTTCGGCCGCCGTGCCGGACGAGCCGAGCACCGCGGCACCCATCGCGCCGGCCGTGCCGTCGCCGCCCCGCCGGCCGTACACCCCGGCGAGGAAACCGGGCATGGCCCCGTCGTGCCCCACGTGCATCACCCGCTCCCCCTGCGGGACGAGGATCAGGCCGAGCCCGAAGCCCGCGCCCCAGAGCGTCTCGTCGGTGGTGGTCAGCGGCCAGCGCATCTCGTCCAGGGTGGCGGGGGCGAGCACCGCGCCGGCCGGGTCCAGTGCCGCCGGGTCGGCCAGGAACGCGGCCCAGCGCGCCATGTCGGTCGCGGTGCTCCAGAGCTGGGCGGCCGGGCCGACCGCGCCGAAGTCGGTCGGCGGCTCCGGGTGTGCCTCGTCGGAGTACGCGTCGACCAGGAAGCCGGTGGCCGCCGTCGGCCGAGGGGTCACCGTGGTGTCGGTCAGCCCCAGCGGCGTGAGGATCCGCTCGGTGAGCGCCTGCGCCCAGCTCTCGCCGCGCAGCCGGGCGACCAGTTGACCGAGCACGGCCAGCCCCAGGTTGGAGTAGTGGAACCGGCGGGCCGTCGGCAGCACCCGCTCGGCCCGGTCCAGCTCTGCCACCAACTGGTCGGCGTCCGGTGCGCGCAGGCTGTCCCAGACGTCGCCGAACGGCTCGCGTTGCAGACCGGCGGTGTGTGACAGCAACCGGCGTACGGTCAGCTCGCCATGTGCGGGAAGGTCCAGGTGCCGGCCCACCGGGTCGTCCAGGTCCAGCAGCCCGTCGTCGCGGCACTGGAGGGTGAGGGCCGCGGTGAAGGTCTTGGTGACCGAGCCGATCCGGAACTGGGTGCCCGGCCCCAGCGGGCTGTCGGTGCCGGTCTCGCCGACTGTGCAGCTCCAGAGCGGGCGGTCGGCCCGGTGCAGCGCTGCAGACACCGCCGGCACCCGGGCGTCGGCCTGCACCCGCCGGACCAACCGACCCAGGCGCTCATCCACCCGGCTGTCCGGCGCCGGTCCTGCGCTCACGTCAGGTCCCGGGCGAGCATCGGGCCGAGCGGCGCGCCACCGAGCAGATGTGCGTGCACGTGGAACACCTCCTGACCGCCGTACGCGCCGGTGTTGAACATCAACCGGAAGCCGTCGCCGAGCAGGCCCTCGTCCTCCGCCACCGCGGCGGACGTCGCCAGCACGTCGGCGGCCAGCGCAGGGTCACCCTGGGCGAGCGTGGCGACGTCGGCGTAGTGCTCCTTCGGAATGACCAGGACGTGCACCGGCGCCTTCGGGTCGATGTCGCGGAAGGCGAGCGTGGTGTCGGTCTCCCGGACCACGGTGGCCGGGATCTCCCCGGCGACGATGCGGCAGAACAGGCAGTCGGATCCCATCGGGGCAGTGTAAGGACTAACGGGCCGGGGGCGCCCCGGCGCAGCATGCGCCGCCGGCCTGTTCGCAGGAGAGACCGGCTGAGGCAGGATGGCCGGCATGACGGATCGGGCGGTACTCGTGACGGGGGCCTCGCGCGGCATCGGCCGTGCGGTGGCGACGGCGTTCGCGGTCGGTGGCGACCGGGTGGCGATCCACCACCGGGACTCGGCCGACGCGGCCGAACAGCTGCGCGCGCAGTTGCCCGGCACCGGGCACGTGGTGGTCCGCGCGGACCTCACCGACCCGGACGCCGTCCGGGTCATGGTCGACCGGGCCGCCGAGCTGCTCGGTGGGTTGGACGTGCTGGTCAACAACGCCGGGACGTACGGCGACCGGGACGAGCCGCACCCGATCTTCGGCACCTCCTACGAGCAGTGGCAGCAGCGCTGGCGGCGGGTGGTGGAAACCAACCTCACCGGTGCCGGCAACGTCACCTGGTGTGCCGCCCAGCACATGCGCGAACGCGGTGGGCGGATCGTCAACGTCTCGTCCCGTGGCGCGTTCCGGGGCGAGCCGGACCAGCCCGCGTACGGCGCCAGCAAGGCGGGTCTGAACGCGCTGGGTCAGTCGCTCGCCGTGGCGCTCGCGCCGTACGGCATCACTGTCGCCACCGTCGCGCCGGGTTTCGTGGCGACCGACATGACCACCGAGCACCTGCGCGGCGAGCACGGTGCGGCGATCCGGGCGCAGAGCCCGTTCGACCGGGTGGCCGAGCCGGAGGAGATCGCGGCCGCGGTGCACTGGCTGGCCTCGCCACAGGCCGCGTGGGCCTCCGGCACGATCGTCGACCTCAACGGCGCCTCCTACCTGCGCAGCTGACGGCGGAACAGCCGCCCACATCACCCGGCCAGGGGGTGGTTCGCGGCACGAGGGCGGGTAAGTCTCTGCGACATGGCCGACTCCGCGCTGCTGGACCTCACCGCCGACTACCAGGTGGCCGATGGCCACGACGACGACCCCGTCCTGCTCCGACCCGACGGGACGCCCGTCGAGACCTGGCGGGAGGACTACCCGTACGACGAACGGATGGACCGCGACGAGTACGACCGCGACAAGCGGCTGCTCCAGATCGAGCTGCTCAAGCTCCAGGACTGGATCAAGGAGTCCGGCGAGCGTCTGGTGATCGTCTTCGAGGGTCGGGACGCGGCCGGCAAGGGCGGCACCATCAAACGTTTCATGGAACACCTCAACCCGCGTGGGGCGTCGGTGGTGGCGCTCGCCAAGCCGGACGAGCGGGAGGCCGGCCAGTGGTACTTCCAGCGGTGGATGGCGCACCTGCCGGCGGCCGGTGAGATCGTGCTGTTCGACCGTTCCTGGTACAACAGGGCCGGCGTCGAGCGGGTGATGGGCTTCTGCTCCCGCAAGGAATACCTGGAGTTCCTGCGT
The DNA here is from genome assembly GCF_006715105.1 of Micromonospora sp. A202. Classification (NCBI taxonomy): domain Bacteria; kingdom Bacillati; phylum Actinomycetota; class Actinomycetes; order Micromonosporales; family Micromonosporaceae; genus Micromonospora; species Micromonospora sp. A202. Next base: position 5,229,078 of record NZ_VFMP01000001.1, read on the forward strand.
CAGGCCCCGGAGCTGGAGCGGATGCTGGTGCGCTCGGGCATCCGGCTGGTCAAGTTCTGGTTCTCCGTCTCGCAGAACGAGCAGCGCACCCGGTTCGCGATCCGCCAGGTCGACCCGGTCCGGCAGTGGAAGCTCTCCCCGATGGACATCGCGTCGCTGGACCGGTGGGACGAGTACACGGAGGCCAAGGAGGCGATGTTCTTCTGGACCGACACCGCCGACGCGCCGTGGACGGTGGTGAAGAGCAACGACAAGAAGCGGGCCCGGCTGGAGGCGATCCGGCACGTGCTGCACCGCTTCGACTACGCGGGCAAGGACCCCGAGGTGGTCGGCACGCCCGACCCACAGATCATCGGGCCGGCCGGGCTGGACCTGACGCCGGAGGAAGAGGTCGTGCCGGTGTTTCCCCGCCCCTGACCGACGCCGCGAGCAGGCCGGACGGGCGTGGTCGGACTACCAGCGGCCGAGGCGGGTGGCGAGCACGCTGAGCGCCGCCACTCCGGCGGTCGAGGTACGCAGCACCGCCGGCCCGAGCCGCACCGGCCGGCCGCCGGCCTCACGGAATGCGGTCAGCTCGGCCGGGGCGATGCCACCCTCGGGGCCGACCACCAGGACGATCTCACCGGTGGCCGGCAGGTGGGCGGTGGTGAGCCGCTCGTCGGCCTCCTCATGCAGCACGAACCCGGCGGCGGCACCGGCGATCCGGCGGGCCACAGTGGCTGTCGACTCGTCCGGCGCACCGGCCACCACAGGCAGCCACGGCCGGCGGGCCTGCTTGGCCGCCTCCCGGGCGGTCGCCACCCACTTCTCCCGGGCCCGTACGCCCCGGTCACCGCGCCACTGGGCCACCGAGCGCGACGCCGCCCAGGGCACGATCTCGTCGACGCCGACCTCGGTCATCGCCTGCACGGCCAACTCGCCCCGGTCGCCCTTCGCGATGCCCTGCACGGTGACGATCCGGGGTACGGGCGCGTCCGCGTACCCCCGGGAGGTGATGGTGACCTCCAGGGTGCCCCGGCCGACGGCGGTGACCACGGCGGCGGCCGTGCCACCCCGGCCGTCGGCGAGCAGCAGCTCCTCGCCGACGCGCAGCCGCTGCACTGTGGCGGCGTGGTGCCCCTCGGGGCCGTCCAGGGTCAGCGCGTCGCCGGTGGGCAGCGCCTCGACCAGGAACAGCGGCGCGGACACCTCAGGCGTGCCCGTTGAACGCGTCGCGCATCCGGGAGAAGAAGCCGCCCTGCTTGGACAACTCGGCGACCTCCTCACCGCGGGTCTTGGCGAAGTCGCGCAGCATCTTTTCCTGGTCGGGGTCGAGCTTGGTCGGCGTCCGCACGTCCAGGTGCACGTAGAGGTCGCCTCGGCCGGTGCCGCGCAGGTGGGGTACGCCCCGGGCGCGCAGCCGCAGCGTGCTGGCCGGCTGGGTGCCGGCCTTGACGTCGACCGTCTCCTCGCTGTCCAGGGTCTTGATGGTGAGCCGGGTGCCCAGTGCCGCCGCGGTCATCGGCACGGTGACGCGGCAGTGCAGGTCGTCGCCCTTGCGGGAGTAGACGTCGTGCGGCCGCTCGTGGATCTCCACGTAGAGGTCGCCGGCGGTGCCGCCACCCGGGCCGACCTCACCCTGCTGGGCGAGCCGGATCCGCATGCCGTCCTCGACGCCGGCCGGGATCTTGACGGTCAGCGAGCGGCGGGTGCGCACCCGGCCGTCGCCGGCGCAGGTGGGGCAGGGGTGCGGGATGGTCGTGCCGTAGCCCTGGCACACGGTGCACGGCCGGGCGGAGACCACCTGGCCGAGGAAGGTGCGCTGCACCGACTGCACCTCGCCCCGCCCGGCACACGCCTCGCAGGTCGCCAGGTGGGTGCCGGCCGCCGTGCCGGCGCCGGAGCAGGTGGTGCACAGCACTGCGGTGTCGACGGTGATCGGGGCCTCGACGCCGAACGCCGTCTCGTGCAGGTCCAGTTCGAGGCGCAGGATCGCGTCGGCGCCCGGCCGGGTACGCGGACGCGGACCACGGGCGCCGCCCGCGGCACCGCCGAAGAACGCGTCCATGATGTCCTGGAAGCCGACGAACGGGCCGGCACCTCCGGGACCTCCGGGGCCTCCGGCACCGCCGCCGCCCGGGGCGAGCGGGTCGCCACCCAGGTCGACGATCTGCCGCTTCCGGTCGTCCGAGAGGACCTCGTACGCGGCGTTGATGTCCTTGAACTTCTCCTGAGCCTCCGGGTCCGGATTGACGTCCGGGTGGAACTGGCGCGCCAGCTTGCGGTAGGCGCGCTTGATCTCGTCATCGGAGGCTTCCCGGCTCACACCGAGAATGCCGTAGTAGTCCCTGGCCACTGCGTTCCGTGTCCTCATGTTCGTCTCGCGTTGTGCCGGTCGGCGGCCGCAGCCGGCCGCATCGGCCCTGACCAATCAGTTCTGGGCCAGCAACTCGCCCACGTAGCGTGCCACGGCGCGAACCGTGGCGATGTTGCCGGGGTAGTCCATCCGCGTGGGCCCCAGCACCCCCAGGCCGCCGACGATCGTGGCGCCCGGGCCGTAGCCGGTGCTGACCACGGAGGCGGCCCGCAGGTTGTCGAACTCGTTCTCGTCGCCGATCAGCACCCGGGTCGTGCTGGGCTCGGTCTCGCCGATGAGCTTGAGCAGGACGACCTCCTCCTCCAGCGCCTCGAGGATCGGTCGAAGGGAACCCTGGAAGTCGAGCAGGCCACCCCGGGTGAGGTTGGCGGTGCCGGCCAGGGCGATGCGTTCCTCGTGCCGCTCGACCAGGGTCTCCAGCAGCACAGTGGCGAGCGTGGTCATCGCCGGACGCAGCTTGGGCGACGACTCCTCGACCAGCGCCTGCACCAGCGGCGGCGTGTCGGACAGCCGGGCGCCGGCGAGCTTCTCGTTGACCAGTCGGCGCAGGTCGGTGACGTCGTCGGCGGGCACCGGACCGGGCAGCTCCACCAGACGCTGCTCCACCCGCCCGGTGTCCGCGATCATGACGACCATCAGTCGGGTGGTGGAGATCGGCACCAGCTCCAGGTGACGCACCGAGGAGCGGGCCAGGCTCGGGTACTGCACGACGGCGACCTGCCGGGTGAGCTGGGCGAGCAGGCGCACGGTGCGGTGCACCACGTCGTCGAGGTCGACCGCGCCGACCAGGAAGCGCTCGATGGCCCGGCGTTCGGCTGGGCTGAGCGGCTTGACCCGGGACAACCTGTCGACGAAGAGTCGGTAGCCGCGGTCGGTGGGCACCCGGCCGGCACTGGTGTGCGGCTGCCGGATGTAGCCCTCCTCCTCCAGCACGGCCATGTCGTTGCGGACCGTGGCCGGGGAGACCCCGAGCTGGTGCCGCTCGACCAGCGCCTTGCTGCCGACCGGCTCCTGGGTGGAGACGTAGTCTTCGACGATGGCGCGGAGCACGGCGAGTTTCCGGTCGTCGAGACCCATCCTCCGCACCTCCTGTCGCACGTCGGCCGCCGGCGTCCTCGGCCGGCCGGGCCGTCCTGGCACTCGACTGTAACGAGTGCCAGTCTACGTCGGCGTGCCCGCCAGCGCGATGATCAACGGCTGCCCGTCGGTGCGGCCCGCGCCACCCCGCCGGGCCGATCGACCCTCACGGCCGGGCGGTGTCGCGCTGGTGCCGCGTTGCCACGTGCCCCTACGGTGGCATCCATGACTGAACCTCCTCGCCCTCCCGGCGCGGGTGACCCCGGTAACTACCCGCCGGAGCCGCCCACCGCACCACTGTCCGGGGCACCCGGCCCGGGCGGCTATCCCCCGCCCGGTGGCTATCCGCCGCCCACCGGTGACCAACCGCCGTCAGGCGGCTACCCTCCGGCGGGTGGCTATCCCCCGCCTGGCGGCTATCCCCCGCCCGGTGGCGGCTACCCGACCGGCGGCGCCTACGGCGGCCCTGGCGGCTTCGCCAACAACGAGGACAAGACCTGGGCGCTGATCGCCCACTTCGGCGGCGCCGTCGGCATGATCGTCAGCGGTGGTGTGCTCGGCTGGATCGCCCCGCTGGTGGCGATGCTGGCACGTGGCAGCCAGTCCCCGACGGTGCGGGCGCACGCCGTGGCGGCGCTCAACTTCCAGCTCATCTGGTCGATCGTCGGCCTGGTCGGCTGGGTGTTGACCTGCATCCTGATCGGCTTCATCGGGGTCGGCGCAGCCGTCATCCTCGGTCTCGTGTTCGGCATCATCGCCGGAATCAAGGCCAACGAGGGGCAGCTCTACCGCTACCCGCTCTCCGCGAACTTCATCAAGTGATGCCGGGTCGGCCGCTCCCCCGGCCGGCCCGCACCACCGGAACGGCCCGCCCACTCAGGGCAGCAGGTCACGCACGACCGCGTCGGCGAGCAGCCGCCCGCGCAGGGTGAGCACCGCCCGGCCGGCCGCGTACTCGTCGGCGGCCAGCAGGCCGTCGGCCAGGGCCCGCTCGGCGCCCGCCCGGCCGGTGGCGTCGAGCACCGCCAACGGGAGACCGCTGGCGAGGCGCAGTCGGAGCATCACGTCCTCCATGTGCGCCTCGTCGCCGGTGAGCACCTCCCGGGCCAGGCCGGGTGACGCGCCCGCCGCCAACCGCTGGGCGTACGCAGTGGGGTGTTTGACGTTCCACCAGCGCACCCCGCCGACGTGGCTGTGCGCCCCCGGCCCCAGCCCCCACCAGTCGGCGCCCGTCCAGTAGAGCAGGTTGTGCCGGCAGCGGGCGTCGTCGGTGCGCGCCCAGTTGGAGACCTCGTACCAGGAGAGCCCGGCGGCGTCGAGCGCGGCCTCCGCGGCCAGGTAGCGGTCCGCGGCCACGTCGTCACTGGGGTACGCCAGCTCGCCGCGCCGCATCCGGGCGGCGAGCCGGGTGCCGTCCTCGACGATCAGGGCGTACGCGCTGACGTGGTCCACCCCAGCGGCGACGACCTGCTCCAGCGAGGCGGCGAAGTCCTCGGTGCGCTCCCCCGGGGTGCCGTAGATCAGGTCCAGGTTGACGTGCTCGAACCCGGCGTCCCGTGCCTCCAGGGCGGCGGCGGTGGCCCGGCCGGCGCTGTGTTTGCGGTCCAGGATCGCCAGCACTCCCGGGGAGGCCGACTGCATGCCCAGCGAGATCCGGTTGTAGCCGGCGGCCCGCAGCAGCTTCAACGATTCCGGGGTGACCGATTCCGGGTTGGCCTCGGTGGTCACCTCGGCGTCGGCGGCCAGCCCCCAGGTGCGGTCGATGCCGTCGAGGATGCGGGCCAGGTCGTCGGCGGGGAGCAGGGTGGGAGTTCCACCGCCCACGAAGACGGTGTCGACCCGGGGCGGCGGGCTGTCGCCCAGCACCCGGGCGGCGAGCGCCAGCTCGGCCAGGACGGTGTCGGCGTACCCCTCGCGGCTCGCACCGCCGCCCAACTCGGACGCGGTGTAGGTGTTGAAGTCGCAGTAGCCGCAGCGGCTGGCGCAGAACGGCACGTGGACGTACACGCCGAAGCCGCGCGCGCCGACCGCCGTGGTGGCGGTGGCGGGCAGCGATCCGTCGACGGGGACGGTCTCACCATCTGGAAGGACGCCGGGCATGGCCACTAGTGTGCCCGGCATGACCTCTCCCGACGTCCTCGTGCGGGTCGCCACGGCCCGCGGGGTGACCACCCTCACCCTGGACAGCCCGCACAACCGCAACGCGCTCTCCACCGGCCTCATGACCCAGCTGCTGGCGGGGTTGGGCGACGCGGTCGCCGACGAGACGGTTCGAGCGATAGTGCTCGACCACACCGGCCCGGTCTTCTGCTCGGGCGCCGACCTGAAGGAGACGGCCGCGGCGTACGCCAGCGGCACGGTGCCCGCCGCGATGCTGGGTGACGTGCTCGCGGCGATCTGGGACTGCCCGAAGCCGGTGCTGGCCCGGGTGGGCGGGCCGGCGCGGGCCGGCGGGCTGGGCCTGATCGCCGCCGCCGACCTGGCGGTCTGCGCCGACGAGGCGACGTTCGCGTTCACCGAGGTGCGGATCGGGGTGATCCCGGCGGTGATCTCGGCGACCGTGCTGCCCCGGCTGCACCCGCGCGCCGCCGCCGAGCTCTACCTGACCGGGGACACCTTCGACGGCCGACGGGCCGCCGAGATCGGCCTGGTCACGGCCTCGGTCCCGGCGGACGGGCTGGACGACGCGGTTCGGCGCTACTGCGACTCGCTGGTGCGCGGAGCGCCGGGCGCGCTGGCCGGGGCGAAGGAGCTGCTGCGCCGGCCGGGCACCGCCGAGCTGCGCGGTGACCTGGCCCGGCTGTCCGCCCTCTCGACCGGCTACTTCCTCTCCGACGAAGGGCGTGAGGGGATCATGGCCTTCCGGGAGAAGCGATTGGCTCGATGGGCGGCCGCTCTGGACGGTGGTTCCGGTGATCATGCCGGGTAGGGCCGGGGGCGCCGGTGATCATGCCGGCTAGGACCGGCCGTCGGCAGGCAGTGGCACCGGATGCTCGATTCTCGCCGGAGCAGGGTGGACCACAGGGCATACGGGCAGGTGAGAGCGCGGCCGGAGCGGGAATGCCGCGATCGGAACGGGTCGGCAGAGCCGGCCTGGAACCGCGCGGACGACCCGGAGAGGCCCGTGGGGGACGTACGCTTGTCAGACTGTCGATCTGGGGGTGTGGGTGCGAACTCGGGCAACCGTGGCGGGTGGAGTGGTGCTCATCCTCGTCGCCGTGATCGCGATCTGGCTCGTCGTACGGCAGGTCGGTGACCGCCTCCAGTTGCCACTGGCGGCCCGGAAGTGCACCGTGCAGGCCGACGGTCGGGTCGCGCTCGACGCCGACCAGATGGCCAACGCGGCGACCATCGCAGCCATCGGGGCACAGCGCGGGATGTCCGAGCGGGCCGTGGTGGTCGCGCTGGCCACCGCGTACCAGGAGTCCGGGCTGCGCAACCTCGCCGACGGCGACCGGGACTCGGTCGGCCTGTTCCAGCAGCGGCCGAGCCAGGGCTGGGGCACCCCGGCCCAGATCCGGGACCCGCGCTACGCGGCCAACCGGTTCTACGCGGCGCTCAAGAAGGTGCGCGGCTGGGAGAAGATGCGCGTCACCGACGCCGCCCAGCGGGTGCAGCGCTCGGCCTTCCCGGAGGCCTACCAGAAGTGGGCCGACGACTCCGAGGTGCTCAGCCGAGCGCTGATGGGCGACGCGACCGGCGCGGTCGCCTGCACCGTCGGGCGTACCCCGACGATGCACGGCGCGGCGGCGGCCACACAGCTGACCCGCAACCTGGTGCTGGACTGGGGGCTGAAGGGCACCGACCCGACCGACCCCACCGGGTTGGCGGTGACACCGGGCGACCAGCGCGACGGCTGGCGGTACGCGCACTGGCTGGTTTCCCACGCCCAAGACCACGGCGTGAAGCGCGTCCGTTTCGGCGACCTGGAGTGGACCGCCCGGGCCGGCACCTGGGGCCGCGCGGACGGCGAGCAGAGCCCCGCCGGTCAGGTGGTGGCCGAGGTGTTCAACGAGGGTTGACCGACCCGGATCTCTTAACCGGCAGTCACCGCACAATCGGACAAGTCTCCGCAAACACCTCTATTGATCACGGTCAAATTACGCTCCGCAGTCCTCTCGCTGCACGGGGTCCCCCTGTGGCCCACCAGCCCCACACGCCCTCCCCGGGGCCAGATCCGTCGCGTTACGATCGGCGGCCTGTGCCAGAAAAGGTTTCACCTCATGGGGAGGGGTACGACGCGGTGTTCGATTACGGCGACCGGACCGGTTACGAACCGATCAGCGACACTGACCGCAAGGAGTTCCACGAGCAGGGCTTCCTCCTGCTGCGCAACGTCCTGACGGAGGACCACCGGGCGGCGCTGGAGGCGGCGGTCGACCGCGTCTACGCGGAGGAGCAGGCGAAGGGCACCACCAAGAAGGACGGCACCCTGCACCTGCTGGGCTTCCTGGAGCGCGACGAGCTCTTCGGCGAACTGCTGACCCACCCGATCGCCTTCCCGTACATGTGGGGGCTGGCCGGCTGGAACATCTACACGCACCACAACCACCTGGACGTCACCCCGCCGGCCGCCGAGCCGGAGAAGCCGTACTGGGGTTGGCACCAGGACGGGTACCGGCAGAACTCCGACCCGGAGACGATGGACCCGAACCTGCCCCGGCCGATGTTCTCGCTGAAGGTCGCGTACGTGCTGTCGGACCTCTCCGAGACCGGCCGCGGCGCCACCAAGGTCATCCCGGGCAGCCACCTGAAGAACTCGCTGCCCCGGCCGGCGGACCTCACCGTGCAGAACCCCGACCCGGAGGGCACGGTGGAGATCACCGCCAACCCGGGCGACGCCTTCATCTTCGACCGCCGGCAGTGGCACTCGCGGTCGACGAACCTGTCGACCGTCACCCGCAAGATGCTCTTCGTCGGCTACACCTACCGGTGGATCCGTCCGCTGGACGAGCTGCACCCCGACGTGAACGGCGAGTGGTACCGCAACCGCACCCCCGTGCAGCGCCAGCTGATCGGCGAGGGCACCCACACCGCCAACTACTGGGGCATCAACTGGGACGGGTACGTCGACGACGAGATCCCGCTGCGCAAGGAGCTCAAGGAGCGCGGTCTGCTCGACCGCAACATCCCCTGGCTCCGCTGACCCACCGCTCGAAGAACGGCCCCCTGCCATCGCCCAGCGGTGGCAGAGGGCCGTTTTCGTGTCTGCGGACACGACCGCTCGGGCCGGCCCCGTTCCCGACCACCGCAGGCCGCACTGTCGGTAGCGTGACGGATGCGCAGGTCGGGGCGCGGTGCCCCCACCCCAGGGCGCGGGGTGGCACAGGAGGCAGTCGCAGTGACGTCCGCTCCGCTTCCCCGGATCCTCCGCCGCCGGGGCGAGCCGGAATACCCGACCTTCCTGGAGCTCTTCTTCGACCTGGTCTACATCTTCATGTTCTCCCGGCTCGCCGCCAGCCTGGCCGCCGACCTCACCATCCGGGGTGCGCTGCAGACCGCCGTACTCCTGCTGGCCGCCTGGTGGGTCTGGGTGCTGACCGCGTGGCTCACCGACCTGTTCAACCCCCGACTGCCGATCATCCAGGCGACCGTCCTGCTGGTCATGCTCGGCACCCTGCTGATGGCGATCGCCACCCCGTACGCCTTCGGCCGGTACGGGTGGCTCTTCGTCGCGGCGTACTTCGGCATCCACCTGGTCCGTGACGCCGTCCTGATCCCCGGCACCCGGGTGAACCGCCCGATCCAGGCCAGGAGCATCCGGGTCTTCTTCTGGTTCGGCGTCACAGTGGCGCCGTGGGTGGCCGGAGTGTTCGTGGACGAGACGGCTCGGCTGGTGCTCTGGTCGCTCGCGGTGGCGGTCGACCTCGGTTCGGCCCGGTTCGGCTGGCCAACGCCGAGGCTGGGGCGCACCGAACTCGCCAGCCAGATCTTCACCGGGGTGCATCTCTCCGAACGGCACCGGGCGATCTTCATCGTCGCGCTCGGCGAGCTGATCCTGAGCACCGGCATGGGACTGGCCGGCAGCGGGTTCACGGCCGGCCGGGTGGCCACCGGCGCGGTCACGTTCGTCAGCGCGGTGCTCCTGTTCCAGCTCTACTTCCAGCGGGTCCAGCGGATCCTGGCCCCACCGAGCGTCGTGACGGTGGAACGGGTGCGCCCCGGCACCTCCACCTCGTACAGCCATCTGGTGATGGTGGCCGGGGTGGTGGTGGTCTCGGCCAGCACCCTGACGGTCATTGAACAGCCGTCCGCTCGCGCCCCGGTCGAACTGATGGCCGCCATCCTCGGCGGACCGGCCCTGTTCCTGCTCGGCAGCGTCCTGTTCGATGCCGTGGTGACCGGCCGGATCCTCTGGTCCCGGGTGCTGGCGATCGTGGTGCTGGGCGCCCTGATGGCGCCCGCCACGTTTCTGCTCCCGCCCCTGGCCGCCCTGGTGCTGGCGAACCTGGTCCTGCTGCTCACCCTGGTCGGGGAAGGGCTGGCCGCGCGTGACCGCCCGGCCCTGGCCGCCGCGCCGTCACGCTGAGCGGTCGCCCGGCCTTGGCCGCCTGCGCCGAGTCACCGCAGCATCGGCGGTGCCGGCGTACGTGCGTGTAGTCGGGTGCTCACCAGGTTCGCCACGGCGATCAGGAGCAGCACCGCCATGGCGAGCAGCGCGACCAGGACCGGCGGCAGCAGGGGCACGGTTGGCGCCACGCACGCCAGCAGCACCAGCCCGGCCAGCCGCGACCGCGAGATCCGCCCGAACACGGTGAAGTCGAGGATGCCCCGGCCGACCAGGTACAGCGCGGGGCCGCCGAGGATCACCGCGGCCCACGAGGGCGGGGTCTCGCCCAACGGGCGGCCCACCACGAGTTGACTGGTGACCGCCGCGCCGACGATTCCGGCCACCATGACCAGATGGGTGGCCGCCGCGGACTGGGTGAGCAGCGCCGGGTTGGTCGACCGGGTGATCGCGTCGGTCAGCAGCTCACCGGCGCGGTAGGTGTAGATCCGCCACATCAACACGACGGTGGTGAACACCACGAGCAGTGCCCACCCTCGCACCAGCGTGTACTCGCTCATGCTGAAGGTCGTTCCGGTCACGAAGATCGAGACACCGAGCGCGACGATGACGAACTGCCGGTACCGCTCAGCCACCCGCGCGCCGACCAGCCGCCAGTCGCGCGGTCGTGAGCGGCCGATCCGCGGCACCGGCCAGCCGAACACGGCTGCGCCGTACTCGACGACGACCGCGAGCGCCCAGATCGCCAACTGCCCCCAACCGCCGACGAGCGCCCCGCCGATCCAGCCGACGCCGGCGATGGCCTCCCAGACCTGGATCCGGATGCTGCGACGCGGCGGTTTCCTGATCGAGACGACCAGGACGTAGTAGGCCGAGGCGCTGAGGTGGATGACCACGTACGTGATCGCGAAGGGCAGCGCGTGATCGCCGTACGCGTCGGGCGCGAGCGCGGCCAACAGCAGGCTGGCCGCCGCCACCCAGATGAACTGCCCCTGCCCCGCCGGGCGGGTCAGGTCGACGCTGTCCGCCGCCCAGACGGTCAGCGCCCAGATCATCGCGAACCCGAGCAGCAGCACCAACGTCCTGGCGAGGCCGGTCCAGCTGAGGTTCTCGGCCAGGACGGTCGCCAGGGTGACCAGCGCAAAGACATAGACGAGGTCGAAGAAGAGTTCCAGGAACGCCGGACGCTCCAGACCCGGATCAGGTGGTGACGCCGCAGCAGCACCGCCGTCCGTCGCCATCGACATCGCGCTCCACCCGGTCCCCCGCCGCATGCCCTCGATGGGGACAATACGGGCAACCGTCCGCCGTCGGTTCCTGTTGACCGTCTATCCCGACCTGGACGGGAGGGCCGCGTGTCGTCGCGGCTCGCGGTCAGCCGCGGGAGGCGAGGCGGCGGCGTGCCTTCTCCCGGATCGGTTCCGGCAGGCCCTCCGCCTCCAGCAGCCGGGGCAGCAGCTCCGGCTCAAGGCTGGTCGCCCGGAACACCTCGCCGATGGTCACGCCGTGCGCGGGCCGCTCCACCACCTCGACCGGGTCACCCGGGCCGACCTCGCCCTCCCGCAGCACGCGCAGATACGCGCCGGGCAGCGCCCGGGCGGTGAAGCGTTTGATCAGATCCGGTACGCCCCAGAACCCGGCGAAGGTGGTGCAGGGCGTACGCGGCTTGGTGACCTGGAGCAGGGCGGAACCGACCTGCCACTGCTCGCCGATCACCGCGCCGGTCACGTCGACCGCGTAGGTGGACAGGTTCTCACCGAAGCCACCCGGTCGTACGGCGCGGCCCAGCTCGGCCGCCCACCAGGCGGCGTCCTCCTCCGCGTAGGCGTAGACCGCCTGGTCAGGACCGCCGTGGTGGGCTCGCTCGCCGATGAAGTCACCGACCATCCCGTCCACGCGGACCAGCACCGGGCCGTCCACCGGCCGCTTGTCGATGCCGCTGCGACCGCTCGCGTCGCCGGCCCACTGCGCCTCGGTCACGATGCCGAGGTTCACCGCTGCCACCCTGCCCGTCATGACCGTCAGCCTAGGTGAATTCGCGGTGCGGGCTTGACCTTGACGCTGCGTCAACCCTCCATGCTGGCTGCCATGAGCATCCCGCCAACAACCGATCAGGTCGAGCCACCCGTGATACACGTGCGGGGCCTGGAGAAGTCGTTCAAGCAACTGAAGGTGCTGCGCGGTGTGGACATCGACGTGGCGCGCGGCTCCATCTTCGCCCTGCTCGGCTCCAACGGGGCGGGCAAGACCACTGTGGTGAAGATCCTGTCCACGCTGCTCAAGGCCGGCGCGGGGACCGCCCGAGTCAACGGCTTCGACGTCGCGGCGCAGGCTGCCGAGGTGCGCGAGTCGATCAGTCTCACCGGGCAGTTCGCGGCGGTCGACGAGGTCCTCACCGGGCGGGAGAACCTCGTCCTGGTCGCCCGGCTCAGGCACCGTCCAGCGCCGCGCACGGTCGCGGATGACCTGCTGAGGCGCTTCTCGCTGACCGAGGCGGGCAACCGGAGGGTGGCGACGTACTCCGGTGGCATGCGGCGCCGGCTGGACATCGCGATGAGCCTCATCGGGAACCCACCGGTGATCTTCCTCGACGAGCCGACAACCGGGCTGGACCCGGAGGCGCGCATCGAGGTGTGGCAGGCCGTCAAGGAACTCGCCAAGGGTGGTACGACCGTACTGCTCACCACTCAGTACCTCGACGAGGCGGAGCACCTCGCCGACCGGCTCGCGATCCTGCACGAGGGACGGATCATCGTGAACGGCACCCTCGACGAGCTCAAGCAGCTCCTCCCACCCGCAAAAGTCGAGTACGTCGAGAAGCAGCCGAGCCTTGAGGACGTCTTCCTCACCGTCGTCGGCGCCCGCACGAGCAAGGAACAACGATGAACAAGCATTTCGTCGGCGACACCGCCGTTCTCCTGGGTCGCTCGCTGCGCCACATCGCCCGCAGCCCGGACACCATCATCACCACCGCGATCATGCCGATCGCCTTCATGCTGCTGTTCGTCTACGTCTTCGGCGGCGCGATCGAGACCGGGTCCGACTCCTACGTCAACTACCTGCTGCCCGGCATCCTGATCATCACGATCGCGTCCGGCATCTCCTACACCGCCTTCCGGCTCTTCCTCGACCTGAAAGGCGGCATCTTCGAACGGTTCCAGTCCATGCCGATCGCCCGCTCCGCCGTGCTGTGGGCGCACGTCCTGACCTCGCTGGTCGCCAACCTGATCTCGATCGTCGTCGTCATCGGCGTCGCCCTGATCATGGGCTTCCGTACGGGGGCGGGCGTGTCGGGGTGGCTCGCGGTCGCCGGCATCCTCGTCCTGTTCACCCTGGCCCTGACCTGGATCGCCGTAATCCCCGGCCTCACCGCGAAGACGCTGGACGGCGCGAGCGCGTTCTCCTACCCGCTCATCTTCCTGCCGTTCGTCAGCTCGGCCTTCGTGCCCACCGGGTCCATGCCCGGCCCGGTACGCGCCTTCGCCCAGCACCAGCCGGTGACCTCCATCGTCAACGCGATCCGGAACCTGTTCACCCAACAGCCGGTCGGCGCCGACATCTGGATCGCCCTCGCCTGGTGCACCGGCATCCTCGTCCTCGCCTACCTGTTCGCCAATGTCACCTACCGTCGCACGATCTCCTGAACCGGTGTCCACCAGAGCTGGACGGACTGCGGGCAGGATCAGGGCATGCTGACGATCAGCCAACTCGCGGCGTACGCCGGCGTCACGGTGCGGGCGGTGCGGCACTATCACCAGATCGGGCTCCTGCCCGAGCCGGAGCGGGACGCTTCGGGCTACCGGCGGTACGGCGCAACGGCAGTCGTGTCGCTCATCAAGATCCGCACCCTCGCCGACGCCGGCGTGCCACTGTCGCAGATCAGTCGGATGCTCGAAGCCGACGCCTCAGCCTTCGCCGAAGCGATCCGGACCATCGACAACCACCTGCGCGACGAGATCCTCCGGCTGGAGACCAGCCGCAGACACATCGCGCAACTCACCGCCGGGGACAGCCTGGCGCTCCCACCGGAGGTCGCCGCCTATCTCGACCGACTCCGGGGCATCGGGGCGTCCCAGCGGATGGTGGAGGCCGAACGGGACGGGTGGATCCTGGTCGCGGCGCGCTGGCCCGACCGCATCGTCGAGTGGATGCCCGGCAAGATCGCCCACCTCGATGATCCGCAGGTCGTCCGGCTCTACCGGGTGCTCTCGGAGATCTTCGACGGTGACGAGGAGGATGACCCGCGGCTGGCGGAGGCCGCCGACATCATGGCCTGCCTGGCAGAGCAGGCGTACGCCGCCAGCGAGGTCCTGAACGTCGAGGAGGCCAATGACGATCTTCCACACGACCTGATCGACGCGCTTGCCGTCGAGTCCGACCCGCGGGTGCGGCGGCTGCGGGAGCTGATGCACGAGCGCGGCTGGTCCGGTTGGAACCGGATGGAGCGGCTGCCGAAGCCGCCGCCCGACTGACCGCCGGGCGGCGCTTCCGACCGCTCAGCCCTTGACGGCGCCAGCCACCAGGCCGGAGACCATCCGACGCTGCACCAGCAGGAAGAAGATGATGACCGGCAGGGTGAACAGGGTCGACGCCGCCATCACCGGCCCCCAGTTGGTGTCGTCGCGGCCGAAGAAGAAGGTCATCGCCACCGGCAGGGTGTAGCTCCCCTGGTCGTTGATGAACGTCAACGCGAAGATCAGCTCGTTCCACGCCGTGATGAAGGAGAAGATGCTGGTGGCCACCAGGCCGGGCGCGACCAGCGGGAAGAGGACCCGCCGGAAGATCTGGGCCCGGCTCGCCCCGTCGATGGCCGCCGCCTCCTCCAGTTCCTTGGGCACCGCGGCGACGAAACCACGAAGCATCCAGACCGCGAACGGCAGCGAGAAGCCCAGGTACGTGAGGATCAGGCTGGGCAGGGTGTTGTAGAGCCCCAGTCGCTGGATCATCAGGAACAGCGGGATGACCAGCGCTTCCAGCGGGATCATCTGCACCACCAGCAGCATGATCAGGAAGCTGGTCCGCAGCTTGAAGCGGAACCGCGCCACCGCCGTCGCGGCCAGCAGGGCCACCAGCCCACTGAGCACCACTGTGGAGACGGCGACCAGCGCGCTGTTGAGGAAGAAGTCGAGGAAGCTCACCCCGGGGATCAGGTTGCCGGTCAGGATCTCCCGGTAGTGCTCCAGCGTCGGGTGGGTCGGCACCGGCTGCGGAGTGGACGAGAAGATCTCCCTGCTCGGTTTCAGCGAGGTGGAGATCATCCAGTAGACCGGGAACGCCGCGAAGAGCGCGACCAGCAGCCCGGCGCCGTTGAGGGCGACCTTCTTCACGACTCGTCCTCCTGCCTGAGCACCATCCGTACGTAGAAGCCGGTGACCATCAGCAGGATCAGCGTGAGGATCACCGCGATGGCCGCGCCGAGTCCGTACTTCGGCGGTGGGGAGAAGGCTTCGGCGTACGAGTAGATGGCGAGCATGAACGTCGGCCGGTCCTGGGTGCCGCCGGCCAGCACGAACTGCTGGGTGAAGACCTTGAAGTCCCAGATGGTGGAGAGCACGATCAGGATCCCGAAGACCGGCCGCAGCAGCGGAAACGTGATCTTCCAGAAGACCCGCCACGGGCTGGCGCCGTCCACCCGGGCGGCCTCGTGCAGCTCGCTCGGCACGCTCTTGAGACCAGCGAGCACGCTCACCGCGATGAACGGGAACGAGTGCCAGACCACCACCAGGGTGAGGATGGCGAAGAAGAGCAGCGGCGAGTTGAACCAGCCGTAGCCGGTCCAGTCGCTACGGCCGAAGAGGCTGTTGGACAGCCCGTCGGGCAGGGCGTTGAACAGCCACGTGACGAGGCCGCTCGTGTCGTCGAAAATCCACTTCCAGACGATGGTGCCGGTCAGCGCCGGGGTGGCCCAGGCGAGCATCACGCAACTGGCCACGAAGGTCGCCATCTTGCGGCCGAGCCGGTTGAGCAGGAGCCCGACCAGGGTGCCGAGGACCATGGTGAGCAGCACGTTGGCCGCGGCGAACAGCACCGTGTTGCGCAGCACCGTCAGGAAGAACGGATCGGAGAGGATGTCGGCGTAGTTGCCCAGCCCCACCCACGGCCACTCCCGGTCGCCGCGCAACTGCCGGACGGTGTTCAGCCGGTAGAAGGACATCACCACCACCTGGCCGAGCGGCCAGAGCAGCAGCACCCCGATGATCACCAGTGCGGGCAGGAGCAACAGGTAGGGCAGGCGGTCAACCCGGCGACGCCGCCGCGCGGGGGTCTCCCGCGCGGCGGCCGTCTCCGGGTTCTTTGTCAGCGTGGTCACTTGGCGTTGAGAATGCTTTCCATCTCACCGGCCGCGTCGGCGGTAGCCTTCTCGACCGTCTTCTGACCCTTCATGACCGAGCTGTTCATCGCCTGGGTCACCGTCTTGGTCCGGCTGACCTCCACCCACTTCGGGGTGAGCGGCGTGAGCTTGGTGTTCTGCATGGTGGTGGCGAACGCCGCCATCACCTTGTCGTTGGCGTACGCGTCACCGGCCACCAGGTCCTGGTAGACCGGGAAGAAGCCGAGGCTGCTCGCGAAGCTCTGTGAGTTCTTCTTGTTGAGCAGCACGGTCAGGTAGTCCCAGGCCAGATCCTGGCGCTCGCTGTCCTTCCAGATCGCCACGTCCGAACCGCCGGCGAAAGCGGGTGCCGCCTTGCCGTCCGGGCCGGGGATCGGGAACGTACCCCAGACCTTCTCGATCTCGGGGTTGTCCTTCTTCATGGCGCCCTGCTGCCAGCTGCCGGCGAAGGCCATCGCGGCCTTGCCGGTAGCGAACTGGGTGCGGGCGTCGACCTCGTTCCAGCCCGCCGCGGCCGGCGGGGCCACCTTGTGCACTGTCACCAGGTCGGTCCAGAACTTGACCGCCCGCTGCGCCTCCGGCGTGGTGTAGCCGGACTTCCAGGTGCCGCCCTGGTTGCTGGCGATCTCGCCGCCGGCGCCCCAGAGGAAGGAGTAGAACGGCAGCTCCGAGTTGCCCGGCAGGGCGATGCCGTACGTGCCCTTCTTCTTCGCCTGCACGGTCTTCGCCACGGTGACCAGGTCGTCCCAGGTCTTCGGGGGCTGCACACCGGCCTCGGCGAACCAGTCGGTGCGGTAGTAGATGGCGCGCACACCCGCGTACCAGGGCACGCCGTACTGCTTGCCGTCGAGCTGCGCGTTGCGCACCAGGTCGGGCAGCAGGTCCTTGCCGTCGGCCCAGCCGCCCATCCGACCACTCACGTCGGCGAGCGCCTCCTGGGCCGCCCAGCCCTGGGTCTCGGTGTTGCCCAGCTCGGTGATGTCCGGTCCCTCGCCACCGGCGAGCGCGGCCTGGAACTTCTTGGGCGCCTCGAGCCAGGGAATGTACTGCACCACCACGTCGGTGTCAGGGTGCTTCTGGCGGAACTCGGCCTCGACCCCGTCGAGGAAGGTGTTCTGCGCGTCGCCGCCCTCGCCCATCATCCAGACCGTGAGCTTGCTGTCGTCGGCCGCCTTGTCGTCGGAACCCCCACAGCCGGTCAGCACCATCGCGGCCGAGGCCACCATGGCGGTGACCGGGGCCAACCGCTTCCACCTGTTCACGCCACTGCTCCCCTCGCGCCGCCTGGAACTAACCTTCTCCGCCGCACCCTAGTACGGAGAATTCCTTTACGACAGTGGGCGGGACTGGCCGAAGCGTCGCGACCGTACCGCAGAGGCCCGACGAACGGCACTGCCGCATCGGATCGAAGTCGGGTGTACCAGCACGAAAGAGCGCCCGGCCAAAGGCCGGGCGCTCTTTCCAGTGTTGCCGTCTTGCCGGTGGTGCTGTTCGACCAGGTGATGCCGGGTCGTTATCGGGTGACGCTGCGGCGGCGACCGACGCCGGCCACCAGCGCGACCGCGATCGCGGCCACCACGACCTGCACCAGCAGCTCGGCCCAGTCGATACCGCTCGTCTCGGTCGCGATGCCGATGGCCCGCGCCAGCACGGTGCCCAGCAGAGCCGCACCCACACCGATCAACAGGTGCAGCCAGATCGGCATGTTCTGCCGACCCGGAACAACCAGGCGGCCAAGCGCGCCGACGATGAGACCAACAACGATCGCAGTGATGATGCCCCACACGGTGAGCTCCACGGCCACCCTCCTTCAAAGAATGTCTGACACACAAGCGTGTGCTTCCTGTCGTGACCACTAATTGCCCGACCCAACGAAAATCCAAACCGACTCCATCCACCAAACGATCACGATTTGGCAGACACGAACACGTTCCGCCGATCGCCGATCGCCGAACGGACGCGGTCCTGCCGAGGTCCTGCCGAGGTCCTGCCGAGGTCCTGCCGAGGTCCGCGACCTGGCGGCGGTCCCCGGCCTACCGGCGCCGCCGCTGGCGACATGATCAACACGGAATCCTTGAAGTCGGGGTATCGGAGGCCCTGGGACACCCCGACTTCCCTGAACCCGAGTCGATCACGGCGGCTCGACCGGCCGAGCTGGCGAACCAGGCCTACGGCCGGCCACGATCCGAAGAGCCAACCACCCTCCGAACAGGAGGAACGCCGATGGGCGCCCGACCTGTCGGTCGGGCGCCCATCGAAGATCTAGCAGTGGTACGGGGTGCTGCTCGGTGTTAGCGGGTCACGCGGCGGCGGCCACCCACACCTGCCACCAGCGCGACCGCGATCGCAGCCACCACGACCTGCACCAGCAGCTCGGCCCAGTCGATACCGCTCGTCTCGGTCGCGATGCCGATGGCCCGCGCCAGCACGGTGCCCAGCAGAGCCGCACCCACACCGATCAACAGGTGCAGCCAGATCGGCATGTTCTGCCGACCCGGAACAACCAGGCGGCCAAGCGCGCCGACGATGAGACCAACAACGATCGCAGTGATGATGCCCCACACGGTGAGCTCCACGGCCACCCTCCTTCAAAGAATGTCTGACACACAAGCGTGTGCTTCCTGTCGTGACCACTAATTGCCCGACCCTCCGAAAATCCAAACCGACTCACCTCAGACAGCAGCGCCAGACGTCAATGCCCGGAGCTGCGTCGGTTGCGCGTGGGAGCGCATCCACACAGGTGGGAGCCCTATCTGGTCACCCCCGGTGCTCTGCGACAGCGCAAGAAATTTCTTGCCGGCACTGGCCGGTGCCGGTGGCCGGGCCCAGTGGGGGTGGCCGGTGGCGTGCCCCGGGCCGGTGGCCGGTGGCGTGCCCCGGGCCGGTGGCCGGTGGCGTGCCCCGGGCCGGTGGCCGAACCCAGTGGCCGGCGCGGTGGCGGTGGCCGGTCGACTCGCGTTTCGGGACGTCGGGGTATCGCCGACCCTTTGACACCCCGACTTCCTGGAAGCCGAGTGGATCTAGCGCCGAGCTGAGCCAACGATGCGGCACAGGCGAACGGTGTGGCCCAGGCGAACGCTGCCGGAACACATCTGCTGGCGGCAGCGCCCCTGAAAGCGGGTACATCTCGGCCACGCCCGCACGCAGTGCGCCGACAGCGGAGCTCCAGCTGCTCACTCTCGGCTTGCTCGACGCTTCTTGATCGACTCGGGTTGCAGGAAGGCGGGGTGTCGAGCAGCCCCGGATACCGCGATTTTCATGAAGCCGAGTGGGTGGGCTGTGGACTTCGGTTACGCCGGGCGCCCCGCGCAAGGCCGCGCCACCCGAGACCACCCCACGAACCGAGAGCACCCCACCACGCGAGAGCACCCCACCGCACAAGAGCGCCCACCACGCAAGCAACGCGCCGGCGGACCCGCCGCGGGAGCTGCTACTTCTTCCCGGCCGCCTTGCCGTCGCCGGAGTCGGAGGAGAGCGCGGCGATGAAGGCTTCCTGTGGGACCTCGACCCGGCCCACCATCTTCATCCGCTTCTTGCCCTCCTTCTGCTTCTCCAGCAGCTTGCGCTTACGGCTGATGTCGCCGCCGTAGCACTTGGCGAGCACGTCCTTGCGGATCGCCCGAATGGTTTCCCGGGCGATGACCCGGCTGCCGATGGCCGCCTGGATCGGCACCTCGAACTGCTGGCGCGGGATCAGGGTACGGAGCTTGGCGGCGATGGTGACGCCGTAGTTGTACGCCTTGTCCTTGTGCACGATGGCGCTGAACGCGTCCACCGGCTCGCCGTGCAGCAGGATGTCCACCTTCACCAGCTCGGACGCCTGCTCGGTGGTGGGCTCATAGTCGAGCGAGGCGTAGCCCTTGGTACGGCTCTTCAACTGGTCGAAGAAGTCGTAGATGATCTCCGCGAGGGGCAGCGTGTAGCGCAGCTCCACCCGGTCGGCGGAGAGGTAGTCCATGCCCAGCAGGTTGCCGCGCCGGCCCTGGCAGAGCTCCATCACCGCGCCCACATAGTCGTTGGGCGTCAACACGGTGGCCCGCACGACCGGCTCGTACACCTCGGCGATCTTGCCGGTGGGGTACTCGCTCGGGTTGGTCACGACGATCTCCTCGCCGTCGTCCGTGATCGCCCGGTAGACGACGTTCGGCGCGGTGGAGATCAGATCGAGGTTGTACTCGCGCTCCAGCCGCTCTCGGATGATCTCCAGGTGGAGCAGGCCGAGGAAGCCGCAACGGAAGCCGAAGCCGAGCGCACCGGAGGTCTCCGGCTCGTAGTCCAGGGCGGCGTCGTTGAGCTTGAGCTTGTCCAGAGCCTCACGCAGGTTGGGGTAGTCGGACCCGTCGATCGGGTAGAGGCCGGAGTAGACCATCGGCTTCGGGTCCTTGTAACCACCTAGCGCCTCGGCCGCCGGCCGGCTGTTGATGGTGACCGTGTCACCGACCCGGGACTGCCGGACGTCCTTCACACCGGTGATCAGGTAGCCGACCTCGCCGACGCCGAGCGCCTCGGCCTTGACCATCTCGGGCGAGATGACGCCGATCTCCAGCAGCTCGTGCACGGCGCCGGTGGACATCATCTTGATCCGGTCCCGGGCGCTGATCCGCCCGTCGATGACCCGGACGTAGGTGACGACGCCGCGGTACACGTCGTACACCGAATCGAAGATCATCGCCCGAGCGGGCGCCGCCGCGTCGCCGACCGGCGGAATGAACTGCCGGACGATCTCGTCGAGCAGGTACGGCACGCCCTCGCCGGTCTTGCCGGAGACGCGGATGCAGTCGGCGGGGTCGCCACCGATGAGGTGGGCCAGCTCCTCGGCGTACTTCTCCGGCTGGGCGGCCGGCAGGTCGATCTTGTTGAGCACTGGGATGATGCGCAGGTCGTTTTCCAGGGCCAGGTAGAGGTTGGCCAGGGTCTGCGCCTCGATGCCCTGCGCGGCGTCGACCAGGAGCACGGCGCCCTCGCAGGCGGCCAGGGACCGGGACACCTCGTACGTGAAGTCGACGTGCCCCGGGGTGTCGATCATGTTGAGCACCGCGTGCTCGCCGGTCCGTTCGCCCTCGCGGATGGTCCACGGCATGCGAACGGCCTGGCTCTTGATCGTGATGCCGCGCTCGCGCTCGATGTCCATCCGGTCCAGGTACTGGGCGCGCATCTGCCGGGGGTCGACCACACCGGTGAGCTGCAGCATCCGGTCGGCCAGGGTCGACTTCCCGTGGTCGATGTGGGCGATGATGCCGAAGTTCCGGATGCGACCGGGGTCGGTGGAACCAGGGGCGTTCGCGCCGGGATCGAGCTTCGGTGGCACAGCGGTCCGTTCTGGTCGGCTGACGTGAACAGGCCGGCGCGCCGCCGACCCCCTCTATGTTCCCACGCCGCCGGGGCACGCCCGCTGCGCGGGCGATGGATCGGCCCGAGGACCCCTCACTCCATCGGCGGTTCGACGAAGAGCGCGGCCAGCCGGGGCAGCCGTCGGCGGGCCTCCTCCTCGTCGTCGAAGTCCCAGAAGTCGTTGAGGTCCGGCGTACGCACCGGGTCGCGGTCCGCCGGCAACTCGGTCGCGGTGGCCTTTCGGTACGCGTCCCAGGGCACCGACAGCATCTGCTCGGCGGAGAACTCCTCGCCGCTGAGCGAGGCCGCCCGCACCTGGGGCAACTCGGCCAGCGAGTCCGGTTCGGCGACCGCCCGGGCGAAGACCGCCCGACCCTGGGTCATCAGCCAGCCCCGGAAGTGCTCGAAGCCGTCGGCGGAAGCGCCGCCGTTGATCAGGTACGCCGCACCCCACAGATCCGCCTTGTGCGAGGCGGCCAGCACCCTCGTCTGGTGCCGGGCGTACCCGATGATGTCCTCCGGGTCGCGTTCGGCGAGCAGCGCGACCGCCCGCGCGGCGACGGGCCCGGGCTCTCCCCCACCGCCCGCTCGGGCCTGGTCGATCAGCTGCCAGAAGTCCTCGGTCCTCATGGCTTGGCAGTCTGGCAGTGTCGCCGCGCGTCGCGCACGTACCCCGGGGCAGCATGGTGTGGTGTCTCCTCCCCCGCTGCCGCCGGTGCCCTACCACGCGAGTGCGCTGCGCCCGTCGTGGCCGACGCTGCCGGCGGCGCTGCGGGCCGCGGTCGCCGACCGGCTGGGCGCGCCGGTGGTCACCGCCCGGGTCGCGGGTGCGGGCTTCACCCGCGGCTTCGCCGCAGTGCTCCACACCGCCGACGGTGGCCGGGCCTTCGTGAAGGCGGCACCCGCCGCCGAGCAACCGCATCTGGTCCAGTGGTACGCCCGGGAGGCCGCGATCCTGGATCGGCTGCCGGCCGACCTGCCGGCGCCCCGCCCTCGGTGGACCCTGTCCGAAGCTGGCTGGTTCGTGCTCTGCACCGACGCCGTCGACGGTCACACCCCGCGTCTGCCCTGGGTGCCCGCCGAGTTGGACGCCACCCTCGCCGGGTACGCGCAGGTCGCCGCCGCCCTGGCCGACCCCCCGGTCGAGCTGACCGCGCTCGGCCTGCCGCAGCTGTCGGACCTGGCCCGCTCGGACATCCTCTGGTGGGAGGAGGTCGCCGCCGGGCGCGAGCCGGCCCCACCACTGCCCGCTTTGGCGCAGGGTCGCCTGGCCGAACTGGTGGCGCTGGAGTCCCGCCTCCCCCGGTACGCCGCCGGGGCGACCAGCCTGATCCACGGCGACCTGCGGGTCGACAACGTGCTGATTGACGGGCACGGCCTAGCCTGGTTCTGCGACTGGACGTGGGTCTGCTCCGGCCCGGCCTGGTTCGACCTGGCCGGCCTGCTGCTCACCGCGTACGCCAGCGGGCTGGACGCGGACCGGCTCTTCGCCACGCACCCGACGACCGTCGGCGCGCCCCCGGACGCGCTGGACGCGACCCTGGCCGCGTTGGCCGGCTACTACCTCACCGGTGCTGCTGCGGCGCCGCCGACGGCCTCGCCGCACCTGCCCGCCCACCAGCGGTGGAGTGGCGAGCAGTCCCTCGACTGGCTGGCCCGCCGCCAGGGCTGGCGGTGAGCCGGCCGGCCTGGCGGCGGGCTGGCCTGGCGGTGACGCGGCCTGGCGGTGACGCGGCCTGGCGGCGGGCTGGCCTGGCGGTGACGCGGCCTGGCGGTGGGCTGGCCTGGCGGTGACGCGGCCTGGCGGCGGGCTGGCCTGACGGTGACGCGGCCTGACGGTGACGTGGCCTGACCTGGGCGCGACGCGGGCTGGGGGTGAGCCGCCGTAACGGTCGAGGGCGTAATCTGGTGGTCGACGGGCCGGGTCCGTCCGCGCGAAGGCCGAGCCGTTTTGGCTCGTCCCGGGCGACCTGGTAACCTGGCTCTTCGCGCAGCGGTGACGCATGTTCGTCATCCAGCGCACAAGCTGACCAACCCGAGCTATCAAGACGAGGCTGTCGCGTGGCGAACATCAAGTCCCAGATCAAGCGCAACCGGCAGAACGAGAAGGCCCGGCTGCGCAACAAGTCGGTCAAGTCGTCGCTGAAGACCGCCGTCCGGAAGTTCAACGAGGCTGCCGAGGCCGGTGACGTCGAGAAGGCCACCGCGCTGATGCTGGACGCCTCTCGCAAGCTGGACAAGGCCGTCAGCAAGGGCGTGATCCACTCCAACCAGGCCGCGAACCGCAAGTCCGCGATCGCGAAGCGCGCGGGTGCGCTCTCCGCCGCCTGACGACTCAACCGTCAGACCGATTCGGAAAGCCCCGGGCTCAGGCCCGGGGCTTCCGCGTGTCCGCAGGCCGGTGTCGTGCCCGCAGACCAGACGGCTCAATGTCACGGGCCGACGCTCAATCCGCCGAGCCGCGCTGAGTCGGACGGGCCAGCGCTCGATCCGACCGACCAGCGCTCGATCTGACGGGTCGGGCTCAGTCTGACGGGTCGGGGCGGCGGGCGGGCGGCACCGAATCCGCGGTGATCACCACGCCGGTGACGCTGTGCGAGATCCACTCCACCTGGGCTCGGCCGACCGCCGGCTCCATCTGCCGTCGGAACCGGTCCCGTTCCTGCTCGGGCACGAGCGCGGCGGAACGGACCACGATCGCGGCCACCATGTCGTTGAGCTTGACCATCGCCGCCACCACGACGGGCAGCACCAGCACCGCCCACCAGGTGACCAGCTCGGCGAGGGCGAGCAGCACCGCCAGAGCGATGGTGCCCTCGAAGAAGAGGAAGCACAGCACGCCGCCGGGGTTGACGAACCGCAGGCCGAGGAGTCGGGCGTAGAGCGGCCGGTAACGCTCCTCGTCCACGGGGATGGTGGCCCAGGCCGGGCGGTTCGCCCCCGTCACCTGGTGCTGCCCTGCCGGGCCGCGGCGACGGAGAAGACCGCACGCTCCAGGGCGTACGCCCGGTCGTCGGAGCCACCCTTGACGGCCGCGTTGCACTCGGCGGCGACCTGCATGGCCCGGACCAGGCCCTCCGGGGTCCAACCACGCCCCTGCCGCTGCGCCCGCTCGATCTTCCACGCGGGCATCCCGAGGCTGCTGGCGAGCTGGTACGGGTTGCCTCGCCCAGCCGAGGCCACCCGGGCAACCGTGCGTACCCCGTCGGCCAGGGCGTCGGCGATGGGCACCGGGTCGACCCCGACGTGCAGGGCCCAGCGCAGTGCCTCCAGCGCCGCCGGCACGTCGCCGACCATGGTGGCGTCCGCCACGGTGAAGCCGGTCACCTCGACCCTGCCGCGGTAGTAACGGGAGACCGTGTCGGCGCTGATCCGCCCGTCCGTGTCGGCGATCAGTTGGGAACAGGCGGCGGCCAGCTCGCGCAGATCGTTGCCGACCGCCGCGATGAGCGCCTCGGCGGCGTCGTCGGTGCATTTTCCGCCAGCTCGGCGGATCTCGTCACGGACGAAGGCCAGCCGGTCGCGGTGCCCCTTGAGCTTGGCCGCCGGGACGACAGTCGCACCGGCTGCCCGCAGCCCGTCGGCGAACGCCTTGCCCTTGGCGGCGCCCAGGTGCAGCACCAGCAGTTGGACGTCCGGGTCGGGGTTCTTCGCGTACGCGAGCAGTGCGGCGACCAGATCCTTGCGGGCGTCCTGACCGGAGCGCAGGATCAGCAGCCGCCGTCCACCGAACAGCGACGGGCTGAGCATCTCGGCGATCTCGCCGACGGTGAGCGCGCTGGCCTGGTATTCGCGGACGTCCGCTTCGGGGTCGACACCGCGAACCTTCGCGACAGCTTCGGTGACCGCGCGCGTGGCGAGCAGCTCCTCGTCACCGAGGACGAGCAGAATGGGGGCGAGGCTGGCGGGGGTCACGCCGCCCATATTCGCACGGCCCGGCTCGGGATCGTGCCTGCTCATTCGCTGCTTGGTCGGCGCAGCCCGCACACAGCGCAAATCCCGACATCTATCTCAATTCCCCATCCAATCCGCAATTTACCCGCATCTTCAGCCCTGACGGCGGCCTGGGCCGCACCGGAACGCCCGCATGAGTTGATCCACGCGGGATCAGCGATATCGCGCTGTCGGACAGCTGTTCATACCGCGATATCAGCAACCCGGAGTCGATCAGCACCTCCCCGCCGTCGGCTCAGGGTCGCCGGCCCACTGGGACACCTCTCCGGGCCACACCCAGTCCGTGGCTGGTCCGAACCGCCGCGAGGTCGCCATCGGTGTCGGTACGCAGCACCCGGACGCCGCCCCTGCTCAATCGCGCGAGCAGCCCAGGGCTCGGATGTCCGTAGGTGTTGCCGGTGCCGACCGGCACCAGCGCGACGGAGGGCCGCACCGCGTCGAGGAAACCGACGTCCTGGTACGCCGAACCGTGGTGGGCGACCTTCAACACGTCCGCCCGCAACTGACCGGGGGCGGCCCGCGCCACCATCGCGTGCTGCTCCTCGGTCTCCGCGTCTCCGGGGAGCAGGATCCGCACCCCGGCCACCGTGGCAAGCAGCACCAACGAGTTGTTGTTCGGATCGGACCTCGTGCCGGCCAGCGGGTACGGCGGGCCGAGCACCAGCAGGTCGACGTCCCCGATCGGATGGCGGGCCCCGGACACCGTGGTGAACGACGCGGCCCGTCCGGCAGTCGCCGCCGCCCGAACCACGTCCCGACCGCTGTCCGGGTCAGTCGAGGACGGCACCAGCACGGCGTCGACTCGCCGCCCCCGGAACACCCCGGCCACTCCACCCACGTGATCGGCGTGGAAGTGGCTGATCACCAGCAGCGGCACCTCCCGTACGCCGAGCCGGCGCAGGCAACCGTCCACCGCCCCGGGTTCCGGACCGGCGTCCACCACCACCGCCCGACCGGGGGCGACTGGCAACACCACGGCGTCGCCCTGACCGACGGCGCAGACCACCACCACCCAACCCGGCGGCGGCCAGCCTGCGAACACCAGCCGCACCGGAAGCGCACCGAGCACCGAGGCGACGCCGACGACCGCCACGAGTCGCCGTACGAGTGGCCGGCGCACCGCGATCAGCAGCGCGACGGTCAGCGCGGTCAACAGCAGGGCGCCCGGCACCCCGCCCGGCCACGGCAGGGTGCCACCCGGCAAGCGGGCACCCTGGTGGGCGATGACCACCAGCCACCAGGCCGGCCAGCTCGCCAGCCAGGCGAGGAACTCGGCGCCGCCCGGCCAGATCGGCGACATCATGGCCGCCAGCACGCCCAGCACGGTCGCCGGCGCGATGGCTGGCACCGCCAGCAGGTTGGCCGGCACCGCCACCAGGCTGACCGTGCCGGAGATGCCGGCGACGACCGGCCCGCAGGCCAGCTGCGCCGCCGCCGGCACGGCCAGCGCCTCCGCCAGGCCGGGCGGCACACCTCGCCGCCGCAGCCCGTCCCGCCAGCGCGGCGCGAGCAACAACAGGCCACCGGTAGCCAGCACGGAGAGCGCGAAACCGGGATCACCGGCCAGCTCCGGGTCCACCAGGACCAGCACGGTGACGGCGGCGGCCAACGCGGGCAGCGCGGCACGAGGACGACCGGCAGCCAGCGCTGCCAGCCCGATCGCCCCCATCGTGGCGGCCCGTACGACGCTCGGTGACGGCCGGACCAGGATGACGAAGCCCACCAGCGCCACCCCGCAGAGCCCGGCGGCGAGCCACGGGCCGGCCCGCGCCCACCGGGCCAGCAGCAGCACCGCGCCTACGACAATTGCCACGTTGCTTCCCGAAACGGCGTTGAGGTGTGTCATCCCAGTGGCGCGGAAGTCCTCCTCGACGGCAGGTGGCAGTCGGCTGGTGTCCCCCACCACGAGACCCGGCAGCAGCCCACCCGGATCGTCGGGCAGCGGTGCACAGGCTCGCTGCAGGCCGGCGCGCAGCGTCCCGGCGGCGCGCTGCGCCCAGGACGACGCACCGTGCCGCTCCGGAGGGCCGTCGGTGCTGAGCACCGCCGCGGTGAGGTCACCACCGCGCGGAACGCCGAGCCGGCCGTCGGCGGTGAGCCGTTGCCCGGGCAGCAGGCCCCGCCAGGCCGGGTCGGTCGTCAGGACGAGCAGCTGCACCGACGCGTCTATGCGTCGGCCGTCCGGGCCGGTGAGCCGGATCAGTTCCGTCGACACCAGCAGCATGCCGGGCCGACCGGCGCTGCGGATCGGACGCGGATCGTCCCGGACCACCAGGTCGGCGGTGACCGAAGCGCGCTGTTCGGCCAGGGCACGGATCGGCGGTGCGTCGCGGACGGCGAGCCGGGCTGCGGTGGCCGCTCCTGCGCAGACCACGCCGAGGCCGACCGCGACGGCGATCCAGCCGTAGCGGCGGACAGCGGCCCGGGGATGGCCGAGGCCACCGAGCAGGTGCAGGGCGCCCGCCGTCGTCACGCCGGCCGCCGCCACGGTGACCGCCAGAAGTGGGCCGGCGCCGAGGTGCAGGCCGGCGAGCGCGGTGAGCCAGGCGGCCACCGCCAACCCGGCCAGCCGCAGGTCCGGCGGGGAGGTCTCGGCTGGCACGACACCGACACCGTCCGACGGCCTCGAGGCACCGCCGCTCACACCGTCACCAGGTCCTTGAGCTGCTCATACCGCGCATCGCCGATCCCGTCGACCTGGCGCAGGTCGCCGACGGCCTTGAACCCACCGTGCTGGTCCCGATGGGTGAGGATCCGCTGGGCGAGGACAGGCCCGACCCCGGGCAGCGCGTCGAGCTGGGCCAACGTGGCGGTGTTCAGGTTCAACGGCCCGACGGCGGGCCCGGCGGCACCGCCGGGTGGCCCGGCCGCACCATCCGGCACCGGCGGTGGTGTCACCCCGACCACGATCAGCTCACCGTCTGTGACCTTGCGGGCAGGGTTGAGCAATGCCACGTCGACACCGGGCAGCGCGCCGCCAGCCGCCTGCACCGCGTCGGCGAGCCGGGACCCGGCCGGCAACCGCACCAGCCCCGGCTTGCGAACCTTCCCCGCGACCGCCACCACCAGCTCGCCGGAGCCGGACGCGCTGGGATCGTCCGGCGGTGCGGCAGACGCGGCCACACTGACCAGCGGTGCGACCGGTTCCGACTGCGGGCGTGACCGCCAGGCCCAGCCGGCCGCGCCCAACACCACCACGACGGCGACGACCGCCAGCGCCCGCACGCCGCGCCGCCCGGGGTCGAACGCCCCGGGCCCGGGCAGCCGCGGCCCAGGCTGGACCGCAGGGCCGGCCGGTGCCGGCTCCGCCAGCGGCGCAGCGGGCAGGAGTGGCAGCCCGCCAACCGGGGGTACGCCCGCGAGTGGTGCGCCGACCAGGGGCGACGGCGCGCCAAACTGGGCTACGTCCCCGCGCGGCGTCTCAGACCCGGGCAGCGGTGCGAGAACCGCCTCCGTCAGCCGGCGCAGGCGTTGGCGTACCTCTGTCTCCTCGTCGTGCGACACGATGCGACGCTAAGGCGACGACCGCCGCAGCGGGGCGGCTGGCCTACGCCCTGTGGACAAGCGGTGCCAGTGTGGACAACGCCCTGATCATGCCTCAATCTGCTATGGGCACGCGGCACGGACCAGTTCCACCGCACGAATTCGCCCGCCTGAGGAATTGACTGAGCGCGTCGCAATCGCGGTCGTACGGCATGCCGGGTGACCGTCCGGCCGCGTACGTGTGTCTGACCAGGGAGCATCGGCGTGAGCAGTGATTTCGCGTTCTGGAAGGTCAGCGTGGGCGACCCCGGTGAGGTCTACGACGGCCTGGCCGACGGGGAGACCGACGCCCTCGAACCGCACCCCGACCTCACCCGCTTCCGCAGCGAGTTGTTGTCGCGCTGGCCCGATCTGGTGGACGTCCTCGAACCGGACGAATACGACCTTGCCGATGCGCCCGATGATGCCGCAAAGTACGTGCTGCTCACGCTTCCGGTGGGCATGCTCAGCCACCTCGATGGCATCTACGAACTGGCTCGGCAGCACGGGTTATGCGGCTACAGCGGCGTAGCCGGCGAAGCGTTCTAGCGGGGCGTCGTCGTAGGGAAGGTGGCGCCGGCTCGGGTGGACAGACCACCAGAGCCGACACCCGTCCTCGACGCCGCTCGCTACACGTACGGCCGGGTGATGATCTCGATGGCGTGGCCCGCCGGGTCCATGAAGTAGAAGCCCCGCCCACCGTGCTCGGTGTTGGTCTCGCCCTCCCGCTTCAGCTGCGGGTCGGCCCAGTACGTGATGCCCCGCCCCTGGACGAACGCCAGGCACCGGGCGAACAACTCGTCGTCGACGAGAAACGCGTAGTGCTGCATCTGGATGTCCACCGGCGGCTCGGCGAACTGGAGCAGCACACCCTCGTCCAGTAGGACGTTGACGAACGGCCCCCACGACGGCGCCTCCGGCAGCTCGAACAACTCCCGGTAGAACGCGGCCGAAGCCTGCTTGTCCTTCGTGGCGATGATGGTGTGGTTGAACGTGACTGTCATGCGTACCGTCTTCTTCCCGGTTGATCCGAAGACCCGACCGGAAGCCCACAGCGCTCAGCCAGCCACACCGATGACGACGCCCCGAGGGCACCGACGCCCCGGATCCCGCACGAGAGACGCGTGTATCGCGTCGATCTCGGCGTGGTGGCTGAAGTAGCCAGAACCTCCGGGGGGTAGGCCCATCTGGGGCGCGCAACCAGGCTACCCGACGGGTACGCCGTCAGCGGGCCTCCGGGTCGAGGCCGAGCACGGCCCGTCCCCCGTCCACCGGCAGGACCACCCCGTTGACGCAGCTCGCCGCGGGGGACAGCAGGTACGCGACGGCCTCGGCCACCTCGTCGACCCGCCCGATGCGCCCCACCGGGTGCAGCCGGGTCAGCTCGGCGTCGATCCACTGGGCCTGGGAGGGTTCCTGCGCGGCCAGGAAGTCGGCGTGCCGCTCGGTGGCGATCGAACCGAGCGCGACCGCGTTGGCACGAATTCCGTGCCTCCCGTACTCGACGGCCAGCGCCCGGGTCAGCCCCTCCACCGCGGCCTTCGCCGTCGCGTACGGCAAGGCACCTGACACCGGCCGGCGGGCCTGGTGCGACGAGACGTTGACGATCGCGCCGCCGGCGGCCCGGGCCAGGAACCGGCGTACGGCCACCGCGGCGCCCACCACTGCCGGGCGTAGGTTCAGCTCGATCAGTTCCAGCACCGTGTCGGCGGAGGCGGAGTGCAGGGCGGCGTCGCGGAAGACCGCCGCGTTGTTCACCCAGCCGGACAGGGGCGCGGCGCGTTCGGCCAGCTCGGCGGCGTGCTCGGCCACCTGCTCGTCGGCGGCGTCGCCGATCACGGCGACGAGCCGGTCGGCCGCCGGGTGCCCGGTCAGCCAGTCGACCGCGTCCGCGTCGCGCTCCAGCATGACGACCGTGACACCGGTCGCCACCAGGCGCTCCACCACGGCCCGGCCAACACCACGGCCACCGCCGGTGACCACACAGGACGTCGCCATCGGCTCAGCCGGCCGGCCTGCGGTGGACGACCACGCTGGCCAGACCTGGGCCCGCGTGCGCGGCGACGACCGCACCCGCCTCGGAGACGTACGTGTCGTGCAGCCGGTCACCGAACCGTCCGGTCAGCGCGGCGAGCAACGCCTCGGCTCGCTGCGGCGCGGCCAGATGATGCACACCGATATCCACATCGTCGTTCCCGGCCGCCTCGACGGCCAGATCCACGAGACGGGCCACTCCACGGCTGGCGGTGCGGACCTTCTCCCGCAGCACGATCGCCCCGTCCGGCATGTGCATGATCGGCTTGACGGACAGGGCGGTCCCCAGCAGCGCCTCGGCGGCGTTGATCCGGCCGCCTCGGCGAAGGAACTCCAGCGTGTCAACGTAGAACCAGACGGTCGTGCGGGCGACGGCGGCGAGCGCCGCGTCGCGTACCCCGGTCAGGTCGGCGCCCGCCTGGGCGGCGGTGGCTGCCGCGATGGCCGGGAAGCCGAGCCCCATGCCCGTGGAGCGACTGTCCACGACCTCGACGCGGCCGTCGAACTCGGCGGCGGCGAGCCGGGCCGCCTCCACCGTGCCGGACAGTGCGGCGGAGATGTGCACCGAGACGACGCCGTCGGCACCGTCGTCGAGCAGTCGGCGGTACGTGCGGGCGAACTGCTCGGGTGCCGGCCGGGAGGTGGTCGCGGTGACCCGCCGGGCGCTCAGCGCCAGGGTGGCGTCGGCCGGCTGGGTCTCCACCCCCTCCAGCCCTTCCGCGCCGTTGAGCACGACGGTCAACGGAACGACGGTCAGCCGGTGCGCCTGCTTCAGCTCGGGCGGAAGGTAGGCGGTGGAGTCGATGACAACCGCGACGGGCATGCCCGGCACGCTAGCCGATCGAGAGGTCGAACGACGAGGCGGAAGCGTTCAGATCGCGTCGACGACGACCGGGGCGGTGACCAGGCCGACGTTGTGCGCCCGCAACTGCCAGCCCCGGACGTCCTGCGGACGCCCGACAGCCGGCGCACGGTCGTCGTGCCGCAGTTCGCTCCAGTGGCAGTTGGCCAGGGAGCCGATGGTGCGCAGCACGCTGGTGTCCCAACCGAGCAGGTGGCCGATGCCCTGCCGGGAGCCACCACCGTGGGTGGCGATCACCACGGTGCCGCCCGGTGCCGCGTCGGCCGCTTCCTGCAACGCGGCGCCGACCCGCTCGCCGAGGCCGTGCAGAGGCTCCAGGTCCGCACCCGGATCGGGGTCACCGGCCCGCCAGCGCGCGTACTCCTCCGGGAAGCGCTCGGCGACCTCGGTGAGGTGCAGACCCTGCCACTGACCGAAGTGCCGCTCGCGCAGCCGGGCATCAGAGCGCACCGGAAGCCCCGTCAGCGCGGCGAGCGCGCCAGCGGTCTCCGCGGCGCGGCTCAGGTCGCTGGACACGATCGCGTCGGGCCGCAGCGCCGCGAGCAGCGGGGCGGCGGCGCGCGCCTGGTCGCGGCCCAGCTCATTCAGGGGTACGTCGGTCTGCCCCTGCACGCGGTTGGCAGCGTTCCAGTCGGTGTTGCCGTGCCGCCAGACGATCAGCCGGGTCATTCTGCTGCGGCGGACCCGCTGGCGTCGGCCTCGACCAGGTCGCGGTCGACGAACGGGATGGTGGGGCAGTCCTTCCAGAGCCGGTCGAGCGCGTAGAACTCGCGCTCCTCGGTGTGCTGGACGTGCACCACGATGTCGACGTAGTCGAGCAGCACCCAACGGCCGCCACGCTCGCCCTCGCGCCGCACCGGCTTCGCCTTCTCCGGCAGCTCCAGCAGGCTCGCCTCGATGGCGTCGACGATGGCCAGCACCTGACGCTCGTTGGGGGCGGCGGCGAGCACGAACGCGTCGGTGATGGCGAGCTGGTCGCCGACGTCGATGATCGTGATGTCCTGCGCCTTCTTGTCGGCAGCGGCCTGGGCAGCCGCGATAGCCAGCTCGTGAGCGCGTTCGGAAACTGTCACCGTTCTCCTTAGATCAAGCGTGCGATCCTCCAAGCGTCTCATACCCGGCGACACCCCGACCGGTCAGTTCTGGTCGGTTAAGCGCACAGACCGGTCCATACCGGGCGTGATCAGGCCTGATAGAGGCGCCGCTTGGCGATGTACTGCACCACACCGTCGGGCACCAGATACCAGACCGGCTCACCACGGGC
Organism: Micromonospora sp. A202; assembly: GCF_006715105.1. Lineage (NCBI taxonomy): Bacteria > Bacillati > Actinomycetota > Actinomycetes > Micromonosporales > Micromonosporaceae > Micromonospora > Micromonospora sp. A202. The sequence continues at coordinate 5,262,317 of NZ_VFMP01000001.1, forward strand.
GACCCGAGCGCGGCAGTCGGTCGACGAGATGGACATCGCGGGCACCTGGATCAGGCTGACGGTGTCGGCCGGAAGGTGCTTGTCGGTCAACTGGAAGCCGGGCCGGGTCACCCCGACGAAGTGGGCCAGTTCGAAGATCTCGTCCAGGTCCTTCCACGACAGGATGCGCTGCAACGCGTCCGCGCCGGTGATGAAGAACAGCTGCACCTTGGGGCCGTACTCGGCCTGAAGATCACGCAGGGTGTCGACCGTGTACGTGGGACCACTGCGGTCGATGTCGACCCGGCTGACCTGGAAGCGGGGGTTGGAGGCGGTGGCGATGACCGTCATCAGGTACCGGTCCTCGGCCGGGCTGACCGGCTCGTCAGCCTTCTGCCACGGCTGACCGGTGGGGACGAAAACCACCTCGTCAAGACCAAACCGGTCCGCCACCTCACTGGCCGCGACGAGGTGCCCGTGGTGGATCGGGTCGAAGGTGCCACCCATGATCCCGATCCGCCGGATGTCTTCCTCCACCCCGTGATCGTAGGCCGGACGTCGTGGGGCGCCGTTGGGGCCCGGCATCGGGCGCACGTCAGCCCACCGGATGGCAGTCTGCCGGGCAGACGACTCGGCTCGGCGGCGTGATGGTGGTCACCTCGCGGGGTAACACGGGGGTCGCGTGAAGGGTCGCCGCATTGAGGGCGTCGCGTGAGGGGTCGCCGCGTGGGGGTCGCGGGCGAAGCCAGCGCGGGCATATACTCGTCTACGAGTAATCGTCAGCGAGCAGAGGAGACGTCGTGCAGAAGCGGCGCAAGGTCGGCAACCTGCTGGCGCTGGCCGTGCTGTCTGCCCTGGTCCAGCGGCCGATGCACCCGTACGAGATCGCCACCGCACTGCGTGCCTGGGGCAAGGACCAGGACATGGAGTTCAAGTGGGGGTCCTTCTACACGGTGATCCGCAACATGGACAAACACCGCATGATCGAAGCGGTGGAGAGCGTCCGCGAGGGTCGGCGCCCGGAACGCACCGTCTACCGCATCACGGATGCGGGGCGGGCGGAGCTGGTCGACTGGGCCCGCGAGCTGGTCTCCACGCCGATGCCCGAGCATCCCCGCTTCCGAGCCGGCCTGTCCGTTCTCGCCGCCCTGCATCCCGACGAGGCTGCCGCCCTGCTGCGGCAACGGCTCGACCTGCTGGAGGACACGATCCGCCAGGACCGGGAAGCGCTCGACGCGCACCTGCGGGAGGTTCCGCGGCTGTTCCTGGTGGAGTCGGAGTACGACCTCGCCATGCGCGGCGCGGAGGCCTCCTGGCTGCGCGGGCTGCTCGCGGAGCTGACCTCGGGCAGCTACCCGGGGCTGGACACCTGGCGGGCCTTCCACGAGACCGGCGAGATGCCCGCGGAGCTGACCGAACTGTCTGAGAGAACCACCACCGCGAAAGCCACCGCCGAACGCGCCGACACCACACAGAAAGCCAGCACCCCGACAACCAGCAGCCGGGCAGCCGACTGAAGAACGGCTCCGGCGGGGTGCGCCAACACCCCGCCGGAGCCCTTACCCCGAACCGATGCCTGGGAAGGCGCCCGGCCCGAAGCGGCAACCAAGGATAACCGGGCTCCCTCCCAGGTCGGTCGCACGCGACCACACACCTCAGGGAGAAGAGCATGACCACGGTACGAACCGCGATCGTCATCGGCGGCGGCATCGCCGGACCGGTGACGGCACTCGCACTGCGCCGCGCCGGCATCACGGCGACCGTCCACGAGGCGTACCCGGCCACCGCCAGCGGAGTCGGCGGCATCGGCGGCACCCTAGCGCTCGCGCCCAACGGCGTGGCGGCCCTACGTACGGTCGGCGCGGACCAGGTGGTGACGGCGGCCGCCACCCCGATCACGCGCAGCGTGATGGCGGTCGGCCGACGCCGTATCGACCTGCCCACGCTGAGCGGAGTGCCACCGCTGCGCGTGGTGCACCGCGCCGAGCTGCATCGGGCCCTGCACGACCAGGCGGTCGCCGAGGGGGTCGGTTTCGCGTACGGCAAGCGGCTGGTCGACGCCGAGCAGTCGGAGAGCGGCGTGACCGCCCGCTTTGAGGACGGCAGCACCGCCACCGCCGACGTCCTGATCGGTGCCGACGGCATCCGGTCGACCGTTCGCGGCCTGATCGACCCGGCCGCGCCCGGCCCCCGGTTCACCGGCCTGCTCGGTTTCGAGGCGGTGGCCCGGCACGAGGTGGATGCGGAGCCGGGCACTATGACGTTCGCGTTCGGGCGCCGCGGCTACTACCTCTACTGGTCGGAGCCGGGCGGTGGCACCCGGTGGGGGGCCAACCTGCCGTACCAGCGGCCGATGAGCCTGGTCGAGGCCCGCACGGTGCCGTCGACGCAGTGGCTGGCCACGCTGCGCGACACCTACGGCGACGACGGCCCGGGCCGGGAGCTGATGGCGACCAGCACGGCGGACGAGCTCCAGGTGGTCGGGGCGTTGCAGATCATGCCGCCGGTGCCGCACTGGCACCGGGGTCGGATGGTGCTGGTCGGCGATGCGGCGCACGCACCGTCGAACAGCTCCGGGCAGGGCGCGTCACTGGCCATCGAGAGCGCGGTGCAGCTCGCCCGTTGTCTGCGTGACCTACCGGACGTGGCGTCGGCGTTCGCCGCGTTCGACCGGCTCCGCCGCTCCCGGGTGGAGAAGGTCGCCGCCCGCGCGGCGCGGATCAACCACACCAAGGCGCCGGGGCCTGTCGGCCGGACGCTGATGCCGTTGCTGATGCCCCTGCTGGTGCGCACCGCGATGGACCCGGAGAAGACGATCGCCCACGAGCAGCGGTACGTCATCGACTGGGACGCGCCGGTCACGGCGGAGCCCGCGCTGCGCTGAGCTACGGGCGCGGGAGCACTTCCTGATCGAGTCGGGGTCCGGGAATCGGGGGTTCGCCCGTCCCGGACCCCGCGCCCAACCAGCCCTATGCGGACGCGGCGGCCACCGCCGTTCGGGCGACCAGCGCGCGGCGCAGGTCGTCGTCGGCGTCGGTCACCACCCGGCGTAGGCCGGGGGTCAGGTCGTCGCTGGCCAGCAGCGCCGCGGCCGCTTCCCGGGTCGGCTGCGCCACGGCATAGCGGGGGAACGCAAGGGTCGCGACCCGGTCGGCCGTCCAGGGGGTACGCCGACGCGCGGCGGCCGGCATGTCCGCGAAGTACCGATCGATGTACGCGGCGGTCAGCTCGGCCTGTTCGGGTTGCCAGAACCCTTCGGCGGTCGCCTCCAACGGCCGGCTGGACAGCTCGGTGTCCCGCACGATGATCTCCCAGGCTGCCTGCTTCGCGGCCGGGTCGGGCAGGGCGGCCCGGCAGCGGGCGGCCCGTTCCGCCCCCGTGGAGCTGTTGTCGGCGGCTGCCTCGATGGCGATCTCCGCCTCGCCGGCGGCGCCGAGCACCACCAGCCGGCGCAGCACCGCCCAGCGCAGCTCCGCGTCGACCTTCAGACCGGACGGCACGTCCCGACCGGCGAGCCAGCCGACGAGCAGGTCCGCGTCGGTGGTCGCGGCGATCCAGCCGCGGGCTGCGGCGAGTTGCAGCGACTCCCCCGCCTGCGCACCGTCGAGCAGCCGCTGGCACGCCCCGGCGACCCGGGCCAGCACCGTGGACCGGGCCAGTGGGTCGAGATAGCGGTCGATCAGCGACCGGCTGAGGGTCAGCACGTCCTCCGCGATGATCACCTCGGTTTCGGCCGGCAGCGCGGCGACCATCAGCTCGACGAGGCCGGTGACCGGCCGCTCCCCGTCGGTCGCCGCGTCCAGCGCCTCGCTCCAGAGCACCGCCCTCGCAAGTGGGTCGGTCAGCCCGGGCAGCACCAGCGGAACGGCGTCCGCCGACGCCGGGTCGAGGCGCACCTTGGCGAAGCTGAGGTCACCGTCGTTGAGCAGGAGCAGCCGGGCCGCTGGGGCGCCGGTCAGCTCACCCAGCACCGTGCGACCACCGTCGGCGGCGGGGTCGATGTCCACCTCGTCGCGCTCGACGGTGCCGTCCATCGAGTAGCGGCCCACGCCGATGCGGTGCGGGCGCAGCACCTGGTGTGGCGCGGACGCGGTCTGCACCACGGCCACCTCGGCGTAGTGGCCGTCGGCATCTACGGCGACCTCGGCGCGCAGGGTGTTGACCTGTGGCCGGCGCAGCCACAGCTCGGCCCAACCGGACAGGTCCCGCCCGCTGGCGGTGGAGAGGCTGGCCAGCAGGTCGTCGAGGGTGGCGTTGCCGAAGCGGTGCGCCGCGAAGTGCGCGTTCAGGCCGGCGAGGAACGCCTCGTCACCGAGCCACGCGACCAGTTGCCGGAGCACGCTGGCGCCCTTGGCGTACGAGATGCCGTCGAAGTTGAGCAGGCCCTCGTCGGTGTCGGCCACCTCGTCCGGGGCGACCGGGTGGGTGGAGGGGCGCTGGTCGGCGGCGTAACCCCAGGCCTTGCGGCGCATGGCGAAGGTGGTCCACGCCTGGTCGAAGCGGGTCGCCTCGGCGGTGACCCGGGTGCCCAGGTATTCCGCGAAGGACTCGTTCAACCACAGGTCGTCCCACCAGCGCATGGTGACCAGGTCACCGAACCACATGTGCGCCATCTCGTGCGCGATGGTCGTGGCCCGCAGCTCGCGCTGGCTGTCGGTGACTGCCGAGCGGAACACGTAGTCGTCGCGGAAGGTGACGATGCCCGGGTTTTCCATCGCGCCGGCGTTGAACTCGGGCACGAACGCCTGGTCGTACTTGCCGAACGGGTAGCGCTCGGTGAAGAGCTGGTGGAACCGGTCCAGGCACTGCCGGGTGACGGTGAAGATCTCCTCGGCGTCCGCGTCCAGGTGCTCGGCGAGCGACCGGCGGCAGTAGATGCCCAGCGGCACGCCGTCGTGCTCGGCCCGCCGGACGTGGTACGGACCGGCGATCAGCGAGAAGAAGTATGTGGCCAGCGGCGCGGTCGGTGCGAACTCCCAACGACCGGGCGCGGGATTGGCGGCCACCTCGGCGTTGCCGGACACCGTCCATTCCGGCGGAGCGGTCACCGAGAGGGTGAACGGTGCCTTGAGGTCGGGCTGGTCGAACGCGGCGAAGATGCGCTGCACGTTGTCGAGGAAGGACATCGCGTAGAGGTAGGTCTCGCCGTCGGCCGGGTCGACGAAGCGGTGCATCCCCTCGCCCGTCCTGGAATACGCCATCTCCGCCTCGACGACCAGCGTGTTGTCCGCGAGCAGGTCGTCGAGCGGCAGCCGGTTGTCGGTGAGCAGACCGGGGTCGAGGTCGCGGTCGTTGAGGCGTACGCCGAGCAGTTTTGCAGGCTTGACCTCGGCGAAGGTCGCGGTGCCTGCGGTCGCCCGGAACCGGATCTCGACGCGGGAGCGGAACAGCTCGGTGCCACCGGTCAGGTCGAGGTCCACCTGATAGGACTCGACAGTAATCGCCGCGCCACGCGCGGTCGCCTCTACACGGGTCAGGCTCGGCATCCGCTTATCCTGCCCGATGGGGATCGGCACCCGGTCACCACACGACCCTCGGCACTGGAGGAAAGAACAATGGCGCAGCACCCCAAGGGCGACTTCGACCTCTCTCGGGCGGTCTGGCAGCGGGCCGAAGGGGACACCTCCGACAGCGCCGTAGAGGTCGCCTTCGTCGACGATCTGATCGGGATGCGCAACTCGGCCGAGCCGGACGGGCCGGTGCTGGTCTTCACGCAGGCCGAGTGGGACGCGTTCGTGGCCGGCGCGCAGGACGGCGAGTTTGACCTGGACTGATCGTGCCCAACGGCGGGCGGTGGCCGTCGACCCGGGACCGGCGACCCCGGGTTGGCGGTCAGTCACGGGCGGGGCCGTCGCCGTCGCCCCAGCCGAGACCGCCGGGGCCCGGGGCGTGGTGGAAGCCGGGGTGATCGGCCACGTCGACGCAGCGCTCGCCGTCCGGGCCGAGCGCACCGCAGAACAGCCGCTCGGCCCGCTGCCAGGCATCGGCCGGTGACAGGGCCGCCGCCCCGAGCGCCACCTCCGGGCGGAGCAGGTTGAGCGCCTCCGCGTATGCCACGGCCAGCTCGCGTGCCTCGACCACGCTGGGGGCGGTGAAGCCCAGGTGCACGGTGAAGAAGCGGTGTGGCCGGGTGGGCCGCCGGGGCGGCCCGATGAGTGGCCGCGCGTCGCGGCCTCCGCCCAGTGCCCCGACAGTTCGTCGCTGCCGCCAGTGCGGTGATGTGTTGTCGCGCATCCGCCCTCCCCGTGGTTGCCCCACCAGCAGCAAACCAGGTTCCGCTGCCCCTGGGAGGGGCCAGCCGGCGTGCCGTCGGCGCGGGGATTCAGCGGCCGTCACGGGGGTAGACGCAGCCGGCCGGTGGCGACCCGGCCACACCCGCGCGTGAGGAGACCCGATGGCCACCATGCCGGCCGACCGCAGCCCGGACAGCACCCTCGCGTTGCTCCGCGCCGGCTACCGGTTCATCGGCGAACGCTGCGAGCGGTACGGCAGCGACGTCTTCCAGACCCGGATCCTGCTCGCCCCGACCATCTGCCTGCGCGGCCGGCCGGCGGCGGTGCTGTTCTACGACAACGACCGCTTCCAGCGCGCGACCGCCATGCCGCTGCGGGTACAGCGGACCCTCACCGGTCGGCGTGGCGTGCAGGGGCTGGACGGGCCGGAGCACGCCGACCGCAAGGCCATGTTCATGTCGATCATGACGCCGACCGCCATCCGGCGACTCGGCCAACTCTTCGACGACGAGTGGCAGGCGCGGATCCCCGCCTGGGAGGCCGCCGGGCCGCTGCCGCTCTACGACGAGCTCGGCCGGTTGCTGACCCGGGTGGTCTGCGCCTGGGCGGGGGTGCCGCTGCCCACGTCCCAGGTCGAACGACGCGCCGTCGAGCTGCACTCGATGATCGAGGCTCCGGCGGCGGTCGGCCCCCGGCACTGGCGGGGACGGCTCGCCCGTCGTCGCACCGAACGCTGGCTCGGCGACCTCATCGAGCGGACCCGGATCGGTCTCTTTCCGGCGCCGCCCGGCAGCGCCCTGGCCGTGATCGCCGAACACCGCGACCGGCAGGGCCGGCTGCTCCCCCGCCGGGTCGCGGCTGTGGAACTGCTCAACGTGCTGCGGCCGGTGGTCGCCGTGGACCAGTACATCGCGTTCGCCGCGCTCGCCCTGCACGACCATCCGGGCTGGCGGGAACGGGTCCGCGGCGACGGCGAGGCCACCGAGAACTTCGTCCAGGAAGTACGCCGCTACTACCCGTTCTTCCCAATGGCGGCAGCCCGGGTCCGGCATTCCTTCGACTGGCAGGGCCACCACTTTCCCCAGGGGCGACGGGTCCTGCTCGACCTGTACGGCACCAACCACCACCCGGCCCTCTGGCCGGAACCGGAGCTGTTCCGGCCGGAGCGGTTCGCCAACCGACGCGTGGACCCGTTCGAGCTGATCCCGCAGGGCGGCGGTGACCACTGGGCCGGGCACCGTTGCGCAGGCGAGTGGATCACCATCGACCTGATGAAGCGGGCGGTCACCAACCTGACCAGCACCATGCGCTACGACGTGCCCGTCCAGGACCTGGCCCTGGACCTGCACCGGATGCCGGCGCTGCCGCCCCTCGGCCTGACCCTCACCAACATCCGTCGCACCGCCTGACGCTCAGCACCGCCTGGCCCCGCCTCGCCGGTCGTTCGGGGTGACCGGCGAGGCGGCGCGCCCAGCGGGTCAGGGGTGCAGCACGCTGCGGAGACAGCCGTCCTGCTTCTTCTCGAACAGCTCGTAGCCGTGTGCGCCCTCTTCCAGGGAGATCGGGTGGGTGGCCAGGTAGCCGGGGTCGATCTCGCCGGCCGCGAGTCGGTCGAGCAGCATCGGGATGTAGCGCTGCGCGTGCATCTGCCCCATCCGCAGCACCAGGGCCTTGTTCATGGCCGCGCCGAGCGGGAACTTGTCCACCAGACCGGCGTACACCCCGACGATGCTCACCGTGCCACCCTTACGGCAGGCCATGATCGCCTGGCGTACGGAGGTCGGCCGGTCGGTCTGCAACCGAGCCGCCTGCTTCGTCCGGTCGTACGCGTAGGTCGGTCCGACGTCGTGTGACTCCATGCCGACGGCCTCGATGCAGGCGTCCGGCCCACGGCCGGCGGTCAGCTCCCGTAGCGCCTCCAGCACGTCCGTCTCCGCGTAGTTGATCGTCTCGACGCCGACCCGCTCGGCCGCCGTGGCGAGCCGGTCCGGGAACCGGTCGATCATGATGACCCGCTCGGCGCCGAGGAGTTGCGCCGACCGGGCCGCCATCTGCCCGACGCCGCCGGCGCCCCAGACGGCGACCACCTCGCCACCGGTGAGCCCACAGAAGTCCGCTGCCATCCACCCGGTGGGCATCGCGTCGGAGGCGAACACCACCGAGTCGTCCGGCACCCCGTCAGGCACCTTGAACGCACCCACGTCACCGAACGGCACCCGGATGTACTCGGCGTGCGATCCCGAGTAGCCGCCGGCGGCGTGCGAGTAGCCGAGGATGCCGGCCGGTGAGTGCCCCCACAGCTTCTCGGTGAACACCGGCTGGGGGTTGGAGTTGTCGCAGAGCGAGTACTGCTCGGTGCGGCAGTACCAGCAGCCACCGCAGGCGACCACCGACCCGACCACCACGCGGTCACCAACCTTGTGCTGTCGTACGCCGGGCCCGGTCTCCACCACCTCGCCCATGAACTCGTGGCCGAGGATGTCGCCCTCCCGCATCGCCGGCAGGTACCCGTTGATCAGGTGCAGGTCGGAGCCGCAGACACTGCTGGCCCGGACGCGGACGATGATGTCCCCCTCGGCGCGGATTCTGGGCTCCGGCACGTCCCGCACCGCCAGCTTGCCGACGCCTTCCCAACACAGTGCCCTCACGCCCGGCCTCCCGTCATCAGCTTCTCCCGGACCTTGTCGGTCGCCTTCTCCTGCCTCGGGCTCCGGCCGGACGGGTCGTCGCGGGTGTCCATCACCTGGCCACACTCGATCAGCGACTTCACCCGCCGCAGGGCGTCCCGCAGCGCCAGATCGGGGTCGTCCCCACCGATCAGGCCCAACACCCGGCGCACCGGGCCCGAGCGGTACCGCAGCTCGGCGCGGATCTCGGTGCCCCGGCCCTGGGGTGCGTCGGCCAGCTCGATCCGCCCCTCCTGCGGCACCGGCCCGTCCTCGACCCGCCACCGCAGCGTGCCGGGCCCGTCGACGGTGATCTCCGCCCGCCACTCGGTGTCGCCGCCGGCCCGGTCGCGAGCCACGCACCGCCAGCGCCGGTCGTCGAGCTGCTCCAGGGTGGCCCACCCGGCCAGCGCGCGGTCCAGCCGGTCCCGGTCGGTCCAGAAGCCGATCACCTCATCCCGGGGCCGGTCCACGGTCACCCCGCGCCGTACCACGTACCAGCCGTCCTGCCGCTCCGGCTGATGCCGGTGCCGACGGCGAGCCACCGCCCGGCCCACACCGACCGCCGTGACCGCGGTGACGCCGACCACCGCCCATCTCGTTCCGTTGTTGGTCATCTCGCCTCCTCCGCCCGGACGTCCGGGCATGGACAGCTCTATCCGGCAGCGCTACCCGGCGTCGGGCGGTCGAAACAACACGTCCGTTTGATCAGCGGGATTGCGGGCACGTGCTGCTCAGCCACCGGTTCACCGCTGTCCTGCCGAGGAGCCCGTCGATGTCCCTGTTCAGCCCAGCTGGTGACGCCCGGCCCGCCGCGCGCGGGTGGGGTGTCGAAGACGACCGCGCCGGCACGGCGCCGGTCCGACTGCCGATGACGTACGTGCTGCCGCTGCGCTGGCACGCCGACACCGGCCTGGCCGAGCTGACCGGTTACCTGCGGTGGCTGGCCGACCGGGTGGACGTGATCGTGGTCGACGGCTCCGCACCGGACCTGTTCGCACGGCACGCCGACGCCTGGCGGGGGCTGGTGCGGCACCTCCCGCCCGACGCCACCGCTCGCGGGCTCAACGGCAAGGTGCTCGGCGTACGCACCGGCGTGCGCGCGGCAGGCCACGAGCACGTGGTGATCGCCGACGACGACGTCCGGTACGACGAGGCCGGGCTGACCGCCGTGCACCGGCTGCTGGACCGAGTCGACCTGGTGCGACCGCAGAACTACTTCGACCCGCTGCCCTGGCACGCTTGGTGGGACACCGGTCGGACGCTGCTCAACAGGGCGCTCGGCGCGGACTACCCGGGGACCCTGGCGGTGCGTCGCAGCACCTTCCTCGCCATGGGCGGCTACGACCCGGACGTGCTCTTCGAGAACCTGGAGCTGATCCGCACCCTGCGCGCGAACGACGGCACCGAGGCGGCTCCGGCCTGGCTCTACGTACGCCGGCTGCCTCCGGACGCCCCGCACTTCCGCGGGCAACGGGTCCGTCAGGCGTACGACGATCTGGCCCAGCCAGCCCGCCTGCTGACCTCGCTCGCGGTCCTGCCGGCGCTGGCCGCGGCGGTCGCGGCCCGGCGGCCCGCGCTGGTGCTCGGCGCGGCGGCCGGCACCGTGGCCCTCGCCGAGCTGGGTCGCCGTCGCGCCGGCGGCACCGCGGTCTTCCCTGCGGCGACGGCGCTGGCGGCTCCGGTCTGGCTGCTGGAGCGCGGCGTATGCGGCTGGCTCGCGGTCGGCCAGCGGTTCCTCTTTGGCGGTGTCCGCTACGGCGACACCCGAATCCGCCGGGCCGCCCACCCGACCCGCGCCCTGCGACGCCGCCGCCACTGACGGCACCCCGCAACGCGACAGCTCGCGGTCACCGAGGTGGCCGCGAGCTGTCGGGATTGGCGTGGGTCAGGAGTTGACCTGGTGCCGGGCCTGCTGGGCCTGGTCCTTGACGTCCTGCGCGGCCGACTTCGAGTCGTCCTTGACCGCGTGCACGGCGTCCTGAGCGGTGGACTTCACCGACTGGGCAGCCTGCTGGGCCGGCTCGCGCAGCTCTTCCTTGAGCTCGCTGGCCACCGCGCCAAGCTTCTCGGTCACCGCACCGCTGTGCTCGCTGACCCGCTCCTTGAGCTGGGTCGCGGCCTGCTGCTCACGGCGGGAGGCCGGGATCAGCGACGAGGCCAGCCAGCCGACCCCGAACGCGATCAGACCGGCGGCGAGGGGGTTGCCCTGGGACTTCTGCCGGATCACCCGCGGAGCGCTGTGGGCGGCATCGCTGACAGTGGTCGCCGCCGACTGCGCGGCGTCGCTGACGCTGGAGGCCGCCGACGAGGCGCGGTCACCCACCGAGTGGGCGGCCTGGCCGGTGCCGTGGCCGAGGTCAGACGCGGTTCCCATGACCTTGTCCCTCACATTCTGCAGAGCGGAACGGGCCCGCTGCTTACGGTCGTCGACGATGCGGCTTGGGCTGACCTTGTACGCCAGCGCGTCCACGTCGGAGCTGAGGCTGTTACGGGTGGCTTCGATCTCGCGGCGGATCTGATCGGGATCGGTGCTCATCGGGTGACTCCCTCCGGGTGCGGCTTGAGCGCGTCGGGGATCCGCTGCACGCTGTCGTTGGTCTGCTTGAGCCCGCGCACGTGCTGGGCGTTCTGCTTCGCCTTGGAGTAGAGGACGGCGGCGACCACGGCCCAGATCACGGCCACGATCAGCGCAGCCAGACCGGAGTCCATGACGTTGTCAAGGAACTGCCACACGGCGATGGACACGAAGAGCGCCACCATGTAGCCGCCGAAGCCGGCACCGCCGAAGAGCCCGGCGGTCTTGCCGGCCTTCTTGCCCTCCTGGCGGATCTCGGCCTTGGCCAGCTCGACCTCCTGACGCATCAGCGTCGACAGGTCGGTGGTGACCTGACGCATCAGGTCCCCCAGCGAGCTGCCCTTCACCTCCGCCGCGGTGTGCGGGGCACCCTCGTCGAGGTGGTATCCGGAGCCCAGTCCGGACCCCTGCGTCGGCATGCTCATGCCGTCGCCTCCCTTCGGATGACTCGGCGGGTCACGGGCGCGGGCTGCCGCTGGACGGCACGCCCGGCAGCGGGTCGGTCTGGGTCACGGGCGGCAGCGGCTGCCCGGTGCCGGTCGGCTCGGTGTAGCCACCGGGAGCCGGCGCGGTGTAACCGCCGGGGGTCGGCTCGGTGTAACCGCCGGGGGTCGGCTCGGTGTACGTGCCGGGGGTCGGGTCGACGTAACCGCCCGCCGGGGTGGCGTCCGGCGCCGCGCGGGGTGCCGGCGGCGGCGTCGGGATCACGGCGGTCTGCTCCGGGTCGTACGCACCGGCGCCCCGGTAGGCCGAGGATCCGTTGCCGGAGTCGTCGCCAGCGGAGGAGATGCTGCGGGTCAGCCGGCCGGCCAACACGCCGAGAACCGCCGCGCCGACCAGGAAGGTGCCCGGGTTGCGCCGCGCGTAGTCGCGTACCTCGGTGATCAGGTCGCCGGGCTCGCGCTCCTCGAGCCAGCCGGCGACGCCGTGCACCCGGTCGGCGGCCTGGCGGGCAATCTCGGTCACCGGGCCGGCCTGGCCACCCTGCTCGGCCATCGAGCGCATCTCGTCGGCCAGCGAACGCAGCCCACCGGCGGCCCGGCGCTGCTGCTCACCGGTCTGGCTGGCGAGCTGGGTGCGAGCCTCGCCGTACAGGTTGCGGGCCTGCCGGGCCGCCTCGCGGCCAACCTCGGTGCCCTGCTCCTTGGCGGTCTGGGCGACCGCGCCGCCAGCCTGCGCGGCCTCGGAACCGACCTGGCGCGCCTGGTCGCGAACGCCACCGCCGTTCGTCGACTCCTGCCCGTACGTGGAAGACGTGGGTGAAAGATCGTAAGACATGATTTCCCTTCCGCTCGGAAAGTCGTCGCGGTTGTGCTGGGGGGATGCGCTACGTTGCCGCAGCCGCTGACCATTCACCTACCCTCCGTTTCGGCTTCCATACCTCTTCGTGCATTTCTCTGCGGGACCTGCCGCTCCAACTTCAAAATGGAGGATCGTCGGGCTGCGTCACGTCGCCGCTGCGGACAGTGAGGTTCGCGAGTGCTGGCAGATCCATGGAGGGGGCAGCGATGGCACGAGACGCGCGAGGTGGCCGACGGGCCGGCCCCCGACCCCGGGTCCAGCTGGCCGCGTTGGCCGTCGCCGGGGTCTTCCTGCTGATCGGCGTGCTCGGCTTCATCCCCGGCATCACCACCGACTACGGCGAGCTGAGATTCGCCGGACACCACTCGGACGCCCGGCTGCTGGGGCTGTTCCAGGTGTCGATCCTGCACAACGCGGTGCACCTGCTCTTCGGGCTGGTCGGCCTGGTGATGGCCCGCAGCATCGCCGGCGCCCGCGTGTTCCTGGCCGCCGGCGGCGCGATCTACCTCGCCCTCTGGCTGTACGGCCTGGGGATCGAGGCGGTCAACCCGGAGGGCGGGGCGAACATCCTGCCGGTGAACGACGCCGACAACTGGCTGCACCTCGCGCTCGGCTTCGGGATGCTCGCGCTCGGGCTGCTGCTGTCGAACCAGGCGGGCACCGGCGGGCGCCTCGACAATCCCGCCGAACGGCACTGACCTGGAGCTTTGGTGGTTTCGCCGCCACGCCGGCAGGGGTAATCGACCGCCGAAGGAGGTACGTCATGCCTCGTTGGCTACGCAACAACGGCCTGGCCGTCGCCATGCTGGGGGCCTTCCTGGTCTTCCTCGTTCTGCAAAGTGTCTTCGGCTGGCAGACCCACAATGAGGAGCTGACCGAGTTCGGTGCCGCGCCGCTGAGCTGGCCGGCGTACCTGACCAGCGGGCACTTCATCGAGTCGGTCTTCGAGAACTGGGAGTCGGAGTTCCTCCAGATGGGCGGGTACGTGCTGCTCACCGCGCACCTGGTGCAGCGGGGGTCGGCCGAGTCGAAGCCGGTGGACCAGACCGACCGGCCGGAGGACGACGAGCGCCGGGCCACCCCGCAGTCGCCCTGGCCGGTGCGTGTCGGCGGTCTGCCGCTGGTGATCTACCGCAACAGCCTCTCCCTCGCGCTGCTGCTGATCTTCGCCGGTTCGTTCGTCGGTCACCTGTTCGGGGGCACCGCCGCGTACAACCAGGAGCAGGCGCTACAGAGCGGCGCACCGCCGATCGGGGTGTGGGAGTTCCTCGGCACCAGCGACTTCTGGTTCCAGTCGATGCAGAACTGGCAGAGCGAGTTCCTCGCGGTCGGTGCGCTGATCCTGCTGAGCATCGTCCTGCGCCAGCACGCCTCACCCGAGTCGAAGCCGGTGACCGTCGAGCACGCCAGCACCGGCGCCTGACCGGCGACGCGACGCCTCAGGCCGCGACCGGCAGCCGCTTGGCGAAACAGACGCTGTACGGATTGCTCACGTACTCGCCGTAGACCGGGATCTGCTCGTAGCCACACGAGGTGTACAGCGCGATCGCCGTCGGCAGGTAGGTGCCGGTCTCCAGGCAGACCACCGAGTGCCCCTGTCGGAAAGCGCACTCCTCCAGCGCGGCCACCAACTGGCGGGCGATGCCCCGCCCCCGGTACGCGGGCCGCACGTACATCCGCTTGATCTCGCCGGTCTCGGCATCGAGCGACTGGAGCCCTCCGCAGGCGACCGCCCGATCGTTGACCACCACGGCCAGGTAGCGGACGTCGTCGTGCGGCACGAAGACCTGCCCGTCCAACCCGCCATCGGCCTCGCGCAGCTCACGCTGCTGCGCGACGACGAGGGCGGCGATCTCCGGATCGGTGACAGGCCGGGACTCGATCAGCATCACCCCACGCTAGAACGGGTGGATTTCGCGGAGGTTTCCGGAAATCAACCCGGTCACAGAGCGCAACGAACTACTCGGCGTCGTCCTCGTCGTCGATGTCGTCGAGGTCGTCGGACGCGTCCGCGCCCACCTCGTCGGCCGACCGCACCCGGCGGGCCTTACGGGCGGCGAGCCGGTCCGCCGCCGAGGCCCGGTTCGACTTCTCCTCCAGGCGGACGTCGGTGCCCCGGTTACCGGGTACGAAGTCCACGCCGGCGAACAGCGTCGGCTGCCAGTCGAACTCGCGCGCCCCGATCCGGACCAGGTCACCGGGCTGCGCGCCGGCCTTGGCCAGCTTGTCCTCCACCCCGAGCCGGGCCAGCCGGTCGGCCAGGTAGCCGACCGCCTCGTCGTTGTCGAAGTTGGTCTGCTTGACCCAGCGCTCCGGCCGGACACCGCGCACGGTGAACGAGCCGTCCGCCTCGGCCGTGATGGTGAAGCCGTCGTCGTCCACGGCCATCGGACGGATCACGATCCGGGTCGGCTCGGCGGGCGGTGCGGCCTTGCGCTCGGCCTCGACCAGGTCGGCCATCGCGTAGGTCAGCTCCTTGAGCCCCTCCCGGGTGGCCGCGGACACCTCGAACACCCGGTAGCCGCGCTCCTCCAGGTCGGGGCGCACGATCTCGGCGAGGTCCCGGCCGTCCGGCACGTCGACCTTGTTCACAGCCACGAGTCGCGGGCGGTCGGTGAGCCCGCCGTACTGGCTCAGCTCCGCCTCGATGGCGTCGATGTCGGCGACCGGGTCACGCCCGGGCTCCAGGGTCGCCGAGTCGATGACGTGCACCAGCACCGCGCAGCGCTCGATGTGCCGCAGGAACTCCAGGCCCAGGCCCTTGCCGGTCGCCGCACCCGGGATCAGACCCGGGACGTCAGCGACGGTGAAGGTGTGGTTGTCCATCCGGACCACACCGAGGTTGGGCACCAGGGTGGTGAACGGGTAGTCGGCGATCTTGGGCTTGGCCGCGGAGATCACCGAGATCAGCGACGACTTGCCGGCCGACGGGAAACCCACCAGGCCCACGTCGGCGACGCTCTTGAGCTCCAGCACGATGTCCAGCTGGTCGCCGGGCTCGCCCAGCTCGGCGAAGCCCGGAGCCTTGCGCTTGGCGTTGGCCAGCGAGGCGTTGCCCCGCCCGCCGCGCCCACCGCGGGCCACCTCGAAGGTGGTGCCGGCGCCGACCATGTCGGCCAGCACGGTGCCGTCGGTGGTCTGCACCACGGTGCCGTTGGGCACCTTGAGCACCAGGTTGTGACCGTTGGCCCCGTCCCGGTTCGACCCGGCGCCGCCCTTGCCGTTGTCGGCCTTGACGTGCGGGTGGAAGTGGAAGTCGAGCAGCGTGGTCACCTGCGGGTCGACCACCAGCGACACGCTGCCGCCGTGCCCGCCGTTGCCGCCGTCCGGCCCACCGAAGGGCTTGAACTTCTCGCGGTGGATCGAGGCACAACCGTGCCCGCCATCGCCGGCCTGCAGATGCAGAACGACCCGGTCAACGAACGTTGCCACGGCGTTAATCCTTCCAGCGAGGTCCAACCCCGCACTTCGAAAAAAGCCAAACGGGCCGGGACCCGTAGGTCCGCGGCCCGCTTGGCTCGAGAACTACTGCTGCGGAACGATGCTGACGGTCTTGCGACCGCGCTTGGTGCCGAACAGGACCGCACCGGCCGACAGCGCGAACAGCGTGTCGTCGCCGCCACGGCCGACCAGGTCACCGGGGTGGAACTTGGTGCCACGCTGCCGGATGAGGATCTCACCGGCGCTGACAACCTGACCACCGAAGCGCTTCACGCCGAGTCGCTGGGCCGCGGAGTCACGGCCGTTACGCGAGCTGGACGCACCCTTTTTGTGAGCCATTGGAGGACGACCTACTTCCCGCTGGAGATGCCGGTCACCTTGACCTGGGTCAACGGCTGGCGGTGACCCTGGCGCTTGTGGTAGCCGGTCTTGTTCTTGAACTTGTGGATCCGGATCTTCGGGCCCTTGGTGTGCGCGGCGATTTCGCCGGACACCGCGACCTCGGCAAGCTTCGCCGCGTCGGTCACCAGGTCGTCACCGTCGACGAGGAGCACCGCGGTGAGCTTCACCGCGTCACCGGGGGCACCGGTGAGCTTCTCGACCTCGATCACGTCGCCCTCGGCGACCTTGTACTGCTTGCCGCCGGTCTTGACGATCGCGTACATCGGAGGCGGACTCCCTGTCGTTGAGGCTGCTGGCGGTCGTCCCCGCAGCGGCTCGCCGGGTAGCAGTGCACGGCGGCGCGGGCACACGGGAACTCGGCACACCAAAGGTGGGCCGCAGGCAAGAGTACGCCATTGCCTGCCCCGACCCCAAACCGGCCCGCCCTGGTCAGCGCGCGCAGAGCTGGTCGAGACGCTGCTGGAGCCGGTCCAACTCAGTCTCGTCGATCGACTCGACGTCGACGCTGAGCGCGGCCACCTCGGTGCCGAGGTCCGTGAGCAGAGTCTTGAGCTGCGGATCCGTGGCCTGTTCCGACTGTTCCCGCAGCTCGGTGCGCCACCCGTCCAGTGCCGCCTCGGCCCGCCCACGGGCGGCCTCGGCCGTGCTGCTGTCCCCGGCGCCCACCGCCGCGACCATCCGACCCAGCTCCGCCACGTATGTCCGTACGGCGGTGGTGCTGGCCTGCTGGGCGGCGACGCAGACCTTCGTGCCGCCGCCCGCCGCAGCACCACTGGCCGGAACACCGCTCGGCCCGGAGGCCGAGCCACCGCTGGTCACGCCGGTCGGACCTGGCCCGACGCTCCCCGGCCGGTCGGCGGAGCAGCCAGCCAGCACGGTGACCAACGCGGCGAGGGCGAACAGACGACGCATCTTCTTCTCCTGACCCGGGACGACCGATCCTGGACCGGGGTGGCCGCAACGGCAAGGTCCCTCCCCCGTCACATTGCCGGGGAAGGGACCTCGTCAAACACTTGGCCGGTCAGGCGGTCAGGGGCGCGTCCGCCGGCGGGCGCCACCCCGGCGTGAACGGCGTCGGCCGGCGCCACCCTCGGTGGCGTCCTCGTCGCCGTCACCGTCGGCGAGCGCGTCCGGGTCGTCCGCCGCCGCCAACCGAGCCGACTCCCCCTGCTGGCTGTCGGAGATCGCCGGCGCGGCGGCGGTGTCCGACTCGTAGCGGGACAGGTCGTAGCCCATGGTGTCCTGGTAGTCGGCGTCCGGTTCGGCGCTGGTGTCGGTGTCGACGACCTCCACGACGGCCCGCTCGGCCGGGGCGTTCTTGCGCGCCCGGCGGCGGGACGAGGTGGTGGCCTGCTCGGCGGCCGGGGCGGGGGCGGCCACCGCGGAGGCGACCGCCTTGACCTTCTCCCCCGCGCCGGCAGGGCGCGGCTTCTCCGGCACCGGCTCGGTGTGCATGATGACGCCCCGGCCCTTGCAGCACTCGCAGGTCTCGCTGAACGCCTCCAGCAGGCCCGCGCCGATGCGCTTACGGGTCATCTGCACCAGACCGAGCGAGGTGATCTCGGTGACCTGGTGCTTGGTCCGGTCCCGGCCCAGGCACTCGGTGAGTCGGCGCAGCACCAGCTCACGGTTCGACTCCAACACCATGTCGATGAAGTCGATCACCACGATGCCGCCGATGTCGCGCAACCGGAGCTGGCGGACGATCTCCTCCGCCGCCTCCAGGTTGTTGCGGGTGACGGTCTCCTCCAGGTTGCCCCCGGAGCCGGTGTACTTACCGGTGTTGACGTCGACGACAGTCATCGCCTCGGTGCGGTCGATCACCAGCGAGCCACCGGAGGGCAGGAAGACCTTGCGGTCCAGGCCCTTGATGATCTGCTCGTCGATCCGGTACTCGGCGAAGACGTCGCTCGTCCCGACATGCCGGCGCACCCGGTCCACCAGGTCCGGAGAGACGTGCGACAGGTACGACTCGACGATGTCGTACGACTGCTCGCCCTCGATCACCAGCTCGCGGAAGTCCTCGTTGAACAGGTCACGGACCACGCGGATGACCAGGTCCGGCTCCCCGTAGAGCAGCGCCGGAGCACCACCCTCGGCGGCCTTGGCCTGGATGTCCTCCCACTGCGCCTGGAGCCGCTTGACGTCACGGGCCAGCTCGTCCTCGGTGGCGCCCTCGGCGGCGGTGCGGACGATGACGCCCGCGCCGTCCGGAACGAGCTTCTTGAGCACGTCGCGCAGCCGCTTGCGCTCGTTGTCCGGCAGCTTGCGGCTGATCCCGGACGCGTTGCCGTTGGGCACGTAGACCAGGTGCCGGCCGGAGAGCGCGATGTGGCTGGTCAGCCGAGCGCCCTTGTGCCCGATCGGGTCCTTGGTGACCTGGACCAGCACCGAGTCGCCGGAGCGCAGCGCCTGCTCGATCGAGCGGGCCCGCCCTTCCAGGCCGGACACGTCCCAGTTGACCTCGCCGGCGTACAGCACCGCGTTGCGGCCCCGGCCGACGTCGACGAACGCCGCCTCCATGCTCGGCAGCACGTTCTGCACCTTGCCCAGGTACACGTTGCCGGCCATGGTGCCGGAGGAGTTACGGGTGACGTAGTGCTCGACCAGCACGCCGTCCTCCAGGACGGCGATCTGGGTACGGTCGCCGCGCTGACGGACGGCCATCACGCGATCGACGGCCTCCCGGCGCGCCAGGAACTCCGACTCGCTGAGGATCGGCGGTCGGGTACGCCGCTGCTCCCGGCCGTCGCGGCGGCGCTGACGCTTGGCCTCCAGGCGGGTCGAGCCGGAGACGCCCTGCACCTCGTCGACGGTCCGGCGCGGCTCGCGGATCTTGACCACGGTCGGCACACCGTCGTCCGCGGCGCCCTCCGTGTCGCCCGCACCACGGCGACGACGACGCCGGCGACGACGGGTCAGGCCATCGCCGCCCTCGGTCTCCTCGTCCTCGTCACTCTCGGCCTCGACCTCTGCGGTCTCTTCCTCGTCGGCCTGCGCCGCCTCCTCGGACTCCTCGTCCTCGGCGTCGTCGGCCCCACCCTTGCCGCGGCCCCGGCCCCGGCGACCACGCCGGCGCCGACGGCGCGCGGCGGCGCTGTCCTCGTCGTCCTCATCCGTCTCGGCGGCCTCCTCGACCGGCTCCTCCTCGGCCTCGATCGCCTCGACCGGCTCGACCGGCTCGATGTCGCGGCGACCACGCCGGCGGCGGCGGGACGGCTCGGCGGCCTCCTCCACAGCCGGCTCCTCGGCGACCGGGGCCGGCTCCACCGGCCGGGTCACCGGCACAGCGTCCGGCTGGGGTGCCATGAACAGCACTGTGGGCGCCGAGAGGGCGGCCCTCCGACGACGGGTACGCGGCTGCTCCGGCTCGACCTCGGCCGGCTCGATGGGCTCATCGGCCACAGCGGGGACGGCCACACCCGGCGGCACCTCGCCCGAGCGCTCCTGCGCGCCACTGGTCCAGGCCAGCTCGGCGGCGCTCGCCCTCGGGAGGGTGTCGGTGTCGTTCAGCTCGGCCTCGGCCTCGCGCAGGTCGGACTCCGCCGGCTCCTCGTCGACAACCGGTTCCTCGGCGACGACCGGCTCCTCGATCGAGGGCTGCTCTTCGACGGCAGCCGGCTGCTCGGTGGCGGGCGGCTCCTCGACGGCAGCCGGGGTGGCCTTCTTGCGCCTGGTCCGGGTCACCTTGACCGGCGGGACCACCTCGGTCGAGGCCGCCTCCGCGGAGGCGGCGACCAACGGCTCCTCGGCGGTGGTCTCGACGGGGGTGGCCTTGCGGCGGCGCCGGGGGGTCTTCGGTGCGACGTCCTGGTCACCGGAGACCGGGGCGAAGACCTCCGCCTGCGGCGACTCGACGCTGCCGGACCCACCCGTGGACGCCTCGATCGGCGCGTCGGTCTGCTCCGGCTGATTGAGCGGGGCGGCCCGACGACGGGTCGCCCTCGCACGCCGTACCGGCGCGGCAGGCTCAGCCGTCTCCGCGCCTGCCGGTTCGACCGAGGCCGAGCCGACGGCCGTGGTAGGGGTCGCGACGGCGGCGCCGTCGGTCGTGGTGCTCTCGTCGGCGGTTTCACCGGCCGGCTGTGAACCGGTCCGTTCGCCGCCCTCGGGCTCGTTCTCGAGCATGGACGTTCTCCAGTTCTGGCTAGCCCGGGCGCGGGTGAGCGCTGCCACGCAGGGTCGCCGCAAAAGTGTTTCCGCCGGGCGCGCGTGGTGCGCGACCGCCGAAGTCTGCCTGCCAGAACACCGACCGTCGGTCAGTGCCCAACGATGGCTGCCCCGTCGCGGTCCGCATCCAACGGATCCACGATCGCACCCTGCGCGGTCAACGTGCCCTGAGCCAGCCGGGTCACCCTCGGCGAAACCGGCGGCTCCAGGTCGGCCACCACGCGGAGGCCGGAAAGGACGTCATCGGGCCGTACGGACGGGGTGACCTGCCGCACGACCAGTTCGAGTATCGCACACGGTACGGCCGGCGCCCCGGAAGGCGTCGGTGCCGACGCCGGGACATCGATGGATATCACGGCAGCACGGGCGTCGAACGTGCGTCGGCCCTGCTTGGTCATCCGCTCCACCAGCACCTCGTCGGCCGCGACGAAGGCGTCCACCGCCGCACGCAGCACCGCCGGGTCGACCTCGGGCATCTCGATGTACCAGCGCGACGCCTCGATCCGGTCCGGGAGACTGCCCCCCTCGGCGATCACGGCGTCCAGGACGTCCAGCCCCGGTGAGAGCGCGGCGTCCAACGCGGCGCGCAGCGCCTCCGGGTCGACCTCCGACTGGAGGGCGATCTCCAGGTATTCCGCCTCGCTCGCCACCCCGGTGGGGGCGGCGCTGGCGTAGGAGATCTTCGGGTGCGGGTGGAAACCCTGGGAGAAGGCGATCGGCACGGCGGCCCGGCGCAGCGCGCGTTCGAAGGCGCGGGCGAAGTCCCGGTGCGAGGTGAACCGCAGCGGGCCGCGCTTGGCGTATCGGATGCGGACGCGCTGGACGACCGGTGCCTGGCCGCCCTCGGGTTGAGGCTTCTTGGCGATCGTGGGCTCCTCGGGGGTACCTGCGTGTGCACCCATCCTGGCGCAGTGTCCGTGACGGTACGCAGCCGGGGCTGTCGCCTCGCCCCGACGAACCGGGTGGAAACGGTCGACACGGCCATGATCACTCGCCGAAGACGCCGATGGCCGGCCGGTGACGCGTAGGTCACCCGGCCGGCCATCGGCGATCAGGACCGGTTGTCGTGCCCCGGTGGAGCCGACGGGCCCCCGCCAGGCGGGCCGTAGCCCGGCGGCTGCGGCGCGTACCCGGACGGTGGGGCGTACCCGGACGGTGGGGCGTAGCCCGGGGGTGCGGGGTAACCGGGTGGCGGGGCGTAACCAGCACCCGGTGGGGCGTACCCGTCGGTGGCCGCCTGGTCGAGCAGGTCGTCCGGCAGGTCGGCCGCCAGGGCCGCCTCACGGCGGTACCGACGTCGGTTCCAGATCAGGAACACCGCCAACCCCAGTAGCAGCACCAGCACCACGGCGATGCCGATGACGACCACCATGACCTGCTGGTCGGTGGGGCCACCGCGGTCGCCGTGCTGGGTGACGTCGAACTCCTCGACCGCGTCCGCTGTCCGCGTGGGTGCCGGGTTGGCCGCGGCAGCCGGGTCGAGCAGCGGATTGGCGCTGACCGGCGGCACGTTCGCGCTCAGCGCGGTCACCGGGTCGATCAGGCCGAACCCGTACTGCGGATCCCGGCCGGCGGGGCCGGCGTCCCGGGCGGTCCGGATGATCCGATTGATCACATTGGCGGCGTCGAGGTTCGGGTACTTCGATCGGATCAACGCGGCCACACCGGAGACGATCGCCGTGGAGTCGGAGGTGCCGTCACCCCAGCCGTAGCCCTTGTTGCGGCCGGCGTTGTAGATGTCATCGCCGGGTGCGGCGACCACCGCCTCGGGGCCCTGGACCGAGCCGGACCAGAAGCTGCCGCCCCGGGTCGTCCCGGTCACGGCGATCACGCCGGGGACGTTGGCGGGAGCATTGACCCTGACGCTGCCC
Organism: Micromonospora sp. A202; assembly: GCF_006715105.1. NCBI lineage: Bacteria > Bacillati > Actinomycetota > Actinomycetes > Micromonosporales > Micromonosporaceae > Micromonospora > Micromonospora sp. A202. Next base: position 5,284,959 of record NZ_VFMP01000001.1, read on the forward strand.
TTGGCGGTGTTACCGGTGGCGACCACCACGACGACGTCGCGCTCCAGGGCGTACTGGATGGCGCTGACCTCTTCGGGGGTGACGGCCGACGGCTTGCCCAGTGACACGTTGATCACCTTGGCGCCACCGTCGACGGCCATCCGGATGCCGCGGCTGACCGTCACTTCGTCGTACGGCGCGTCATCCGCAGAGGCGTCGAGTCTGATGGGCAGGATCTTCGCGCCGGGGGCGATGCCGTCCACGCCGTCGGGGCTGGCGTTCGTGGCCGCGATGATGCCGGCCATGTGCGTGCCGTGCCCCTGCGCGTCGACTCGTCCATCTCCGCTGCCGCCGTCGCTGCGGCCACCGGCCAGCACCTGGCCCTTGAGATCCGGGTGATTCGCGTCGACGCCGCTGTCCACCACTGCCACAATCACGCCCCGCCCGGTGGACAGCTTGTGCGCCTGCGCGATCCGGAGCTCATCCAGATACCACTGCTCGGCCCGCCGAGGCGCGGCGGCCGCCGGTTGGGCGGCCCCCACCACCAGGAGACCCGCCAGCAGGCAGGCAGTCACCGGCCGGAGCGCTGCAGCATTCACCCTCATCCGTCCGTCCTCATCGAAGGACGCCCGGGGACGCCCCGTCGCCAGGGCCCCACGGATCGTCATCCTCAGTCAACCACGACGAGTGTTCGGAGCCGGTGCCACCGCCGTGCCCGGCACCGCCCGCGCCGCCCATCATGCCGCCGCCCATCATCCCGGCGCCGCCCATCCCGGTGCCTCCACGCGCGCCGCCCGGCATGCCGGCGCCACCGGCACCCGCGCCAGCGGCGGTACGCAGGGCGTTGGCCGCGCTCGTCACCGGCGGAATCTTTCCGTTGCCGCCACCCACCATGCCGGGGATACCGCCGACACCGATCCCGCTGGCGGCACCCAGACCACCGCCGGATCCGAGCCCGCCCGCGCCGCCGCCGACGCCGCCACCGAAACCACCGCCGGCTCCACCGAGACCGGCGCTGCCGACCCCGGCGCTGCCGAGGCCACCACCCACGCCACCGATGGTGGTGGGCGCGGCGCCGGCCAGGCCGGTGCTGTAGCCGCCGTCGCCGTCCGGATAGCCGGAACCGGTGGTCGGCGGCGCGAATGGGCCGGAGCCTTCGAACGAGGGGCCGCCACCGGGGCCACCGGACGTCGTCGGGTCGAACGGGGCCACCGCGGACGTGGGGCCTCCGTTGATGTCGCTGATGCCGGGCGGCCTGCTGCCGATGGACGGGCCACCGCCACCACCGCCACCACCAACGCCGCCGGTCTCAGGCAGCCCCTTCGGGGGCACCCGATCGTCGGGTCGGTAGTCGTCGAGAGAGCGTCCTGGTGGTGGTGGTGGCCGGTCCATCGGACCGGTGACCACCAACTTTGGACGCTCGGTGTACACCGCCGGGGGCAACGGTGACATCGCCGTGTTCGCCGCCTGCTGATTGTCCCGGTACCAGTTGTCCAGATGGGCCTTGGTGTCCCAGAAGCCGCCCCGCTTCTGGTCACCGGCCTGGCCGTCGACCTTCATGGTCGCCTCGAGGTCGTCGGCCTTGTCGCGGAACGCCCCGTCGGCGTACGACGCGGGGTTGCTCTGGTAGTCCGCGCGCAGCGCGGCGAGGAAGCCCGACGAGCTCTCGCCGTCGCGGGCGTCATCCAGCTCGGTGCCGTTGGGCAGGCTCCACTCGTTCCACCCGAAATCGTCCCCCAACGGGATCGGGATCGTGGCCACCACCTTGCGGATGTCGCCCTCGATCCGCGACAACGCGCCGCTGACGTTGCTCGCTTCGGTGATCAGATCCTCGATCTGCTTGCCGACCTTGCCGAGGTGCTCGCGGTACGCGTCACCGCCGCTGCCCTTCCAGCCGGCGAGCATGCCGGGCAGACCACCCACGTGCGGGCGCTCCTGACCCGTCGCGATCGGGCCGACGAACGACCGACCGACGAGCGCGTCCCGCAGATGGCCCAGACCGGCGGAGAGGTTGCTCCACCCCATCCCGACCGAGCCGACCGTTTCCGGGTCCGCGGAGAGCGTCACCTCGCGGACGCACCGCTCCCAGGTTCCTCCAGCCATGACGTCCCCCTCAGGCCGTGTACGGGTAGGTGGGCGTGCCGCCGGCAGGGGGCGGCGGAGCCGCCGACTCCAGCAGCCGCTCGATCTCCTTGCCGTTGGCGCCGTTGCGCGCCTCGGCGTCACGGAACGCCTTGGCGATGTCCTCGGTGCCCTGCTTCAGCGCGGCGAGCTTCTGGGAGAGCGTCTTGAGGTGTGCCTCCATGTTGGCCGTGGAGGTCTCGAGCGTCCGCCACTGCAGGCGGGCGTCCTCGAACGCGCCGAAGGGCGTGCCGTTCGGAACGGCCTGGGCGTTGTTGCTGTCGCCCTTCATCCGCTCCTTGATGCGCTCCATCTCGTAGCTGAGAGTGTCCTCGACATACTGCTTCAGCCGTTCGACGTACGCGGCTGCGGCGTCCAGGTCCTCGACGCTGACGTGCAGATCGCCGGTGTTCGGCGGCGGCAAGCTCCCCATGCGGTTCCTCCCCCGTTTCCGACCCTCGGGGTCGGTCCATGTCAGACGCAGCGTATCGAAGTCTGACCACGTCGGGGCAGCCCTGGTCGCCGTCCGAACGAACCGACAGTTGTCGATGTCGCGTGCGGGGGGCGTCAGGAAGCCCGACCAACACCAACGGGTCCGCGAGGAGCGGACCCGTTGGGTGATGTCGGAAGTGGAGAGTAGTGGGTCAACGCCGCCCGGCGCTGCCCCGGAGGCGCCTCAGTGTGAGTGGCCGGCTGCCGGCACGTTCATACCGTTGCCACCCAGCGGGGTCAGCGGCAGCAGCTTCTTACCGGTCGGGCCGATCTGGATCTCGGTGTCCATGGACGGGCAGACGCCGCAGTCGAAGCAGGGCGTCCACCGGCAGTCGTCCTGCTCGAACTCGCTGACCGAGTCCTGCCAGTCCTGCCAGAGCCAGTCCTTGTCCAGGCCCGAGTCCAGGTGGTCCCAGGGCAGGACCTCCAGCTCCTCGCGCTGCCGGGTGGTGTACCAGTCGAGGTCCACCCCGAACGCCGGCAGCGTCTCGGCAGCCGCGTCCACCCAGCGCTGGTACGAGAAGTGCTCGCTCCAACCGTCGAACCGGCCGCCGCCCTCCCAGACCTTGCGGATCACCGAGCCGACCCGGCGGTCACCCCGGGAGAGCAGTCCCTCGATCAGCGACGGCTCGCCGTCGTGGTAGCGGTAGCCGATGGCGCGGCCCAGAGACCGGTCCGAGTTGATGGCCTGCTTGAGGATCTTGAGCCGGTGGTCGATGACCTCCGGACGCTCCATCGAGGCCCACTGGAACGGGGTGTGCGGCTTCGGCACGAACCCGCCGATCGAGACCGTGCACCGGATGTCCTTGGAACCGGTGGCGGCCCGACCGGCCCTGATCACCTCGTGGGCCATCTCCGCGATCTCGAGGACGTCCTCGTCGGTCTCGGTGGGCAGGCCGCACATGAAGTAGAGCTTCACCTGCCGCCAGCCGTTGGTGTACGCCGTGACGACGGTGCGGATCAGGTCTTCCTTCGTCACCATCTTGTTGATGACCTTGCGGATCCGCTCCGACCCGCCCTCCGGGGCGAAGGTCAGGCCGGTCCGCCGCCCGTTGCGCGACAACTCCTGGGCGAGGTCGATGTTGAAGGCGTCCACCCGGGTCGACGGCAGCGACAGCGACACGTTGGTGCCCTCGTACTGCTGGGCGAGGCCCGAGCACATGTCGCCGATCTCGGAGTGGTCGGCCGAGGAGAGCGACAGCAGGCCCACCTCGTTGAAGCCGGAGAACTCCAGGCCGTCGCGGACCATCTGCCCGACCGTGGTGATCGACCGTTCCCGGACCGGACGGGTGATCATGCCCGCCTGGCAGAACCGGCAGCCCCGGGTGCAACCCCGGAAGATCTCCACCGCGTACCGCTCGTGCACCGTCTCGGCCAGCGGCACGAGGGGCTTCTTCGGGTACGGCCAGGCGTCCAGGTCCATCGTCGTGCGCTTGTGCACCCGGAACGGCACGTCCGCCCGGTTCGGCACGACCCGCTGGATGCGCCCGTCCGGGAGGTAGTCGACGTCGTAGAAGCGCGGCACGTAGACGCTCTCGGTGCGGGCCAGCCGCAGCAGCAGTTCGTCGCGGCCGCCCGGGGAGCCCTCGGCCTTCCACTCCCGGACGATCGCGGTGATCTCCAGGACCGCCTCCTCGCCGTCGCCGAGCACTGCGGCGTCGATGAAGTCGGCGATCGGCTCCGGGTTGAACGCGGCGTGCCCGCCGGCCACGATCACCGGGTCGGCGTCGGTGCGGTCGGCGGCCAGCATCGGGATGCCGGCCAGGTCGATCGCGGTGAGCATGTTGGTGTAACCCAGCTCGGTGGAGAAGGAGATGCCGAACACGTCGAAGCCGCGTACCGCCCGGTGCGCGTCGACCGTGAACTGCGGCACGCCGTGCGTGCGCATCAGGTTCTCCAGGTCCGGCCAGACCGCGTACGTCCGCTCGGCGAGGGTGTCGGGCAGCTCGTTCAGCACCTCGTAGAGGATCTGCACGCCCTGGTTGGGCAGGCCCACCTCGTACGCGTCGGGATACATCAACGCCCAGCGCACGGCTGCGGCATCCCAGTCCTTGGTCACCGCACCCAGCTCGCCCCCGACGTACTGGATGGGCTTGGAGACCTGGGGCAGCAGTGGCTCGAGCTGGGACCAGACCGAATTGGTCGCGGCCGCGCGCGGCGTCGTGGACGGGGCACTCATGATGGCCAAGGGTACGCGCCCGTCCGACGGTGGCGACGCGGTACTAACCTCGGACCGGCGCGAGAGGAGATTGCCGCGATGCCCGAGCCCCAGACGGGAGCAGGGCCGGCCGACGGGAACACCCCGGGCGCGGAGCCGGACCGGGATCCGGCGGCCGCCGACGAGCCGAGCTCCCCACCCGTACCATCGGACCAGCCTGAGCCCTCGGCGCAGCCCACGGCTGCGGACCAACCCGAGCCGTCGGGCCAGCCCGAGTCGACCGCCACCGCCGGCGTTCCGGCGCCCCGGTGGAGCGGCTCGGCCCCGGTGCCGCCTCCGTCGCCGCGCCGACCCGCCTGGGGCGAGTCGGCCGAGCCGACGCCGCCGCAGGCCGTGCCCGTCGGGCCGCCGGAGCACCAGACCCCGGTCGACCCGTGGGCCGGCGTGGACACCGGCGGCTGGGACCTGCCGTCCGCCGAGCTGCCCCCGCTGCCTCCGACGTTGCCCTACCCGTCTCCGCCGTCGACCCGGCAGTGGTCCGGTCCGCCCGCTCCCCCGGTCGGCCCGCACCCGCTGCCGCCGCAGGCCGTCCCGGTGCCGCCACAGGCCGCGAGGCCCACGATGCCGAGTCGGCCGATGTCGCCGCCCGCAGCTCCCCCGACGCCGGTCCGACCGCCGAAGCAGCGTCGCGGCCGGCGGTCCGACCCGCCGCCACCGGCGCCACCGCCGGACTGGCAGGCCCCCAAGGGGTACGTTCCGGTGCCGGTCCGTCGACGCCGCCGCTGGCCGTGGCTGCTGCTGCTCACCCTGGCCTGCTGCTGCGGGTGCCCCGCCTACTACGGGTTCCCGGTCTCGGCCCAGTACCCGGCCCGCGTGGCACTGCCCGTCCAGATCGAGGACCTCAGCCTGCGTCAGGACAGCCGCAGCGCGGAGACCGCCAAGCAGTTGGAGAACGAGGTACGCCAGGAGCACTGGCTGGCCGAGGACACGTTCGCCGGCGTCTACTCCACGAACAGCGGCAAGCGGGTGACGGTCTTCGGCGGCACCGGCTTCCGGCTGAGCCCGGAGTCGGACGCGGAGGCCGAGATCAGCCGGCTCACCGACCGCTACGCGCTGAACGCCCCGGAGACGGTGGACACCGGCGTACGCGGCCGGCACGAGCGCTGCGCGGTCGGCCGGGCGGACGGCAGCGACGTGGTGGTCTGCACCTCTGTCGACCACGGCAGCATCGCCACCGGAGTGTTCACCCGGCTCTCCGTCGGTGACAGCGCCACCCTGCTGAACACGCTGCGCGCCCAGATCGTCCAACCCGAGCGGGGCTGAGTGCCGACCCACCCAGGTTGATCAAGAGGTTTCGGTCAGGATCAGCCCCGCGAACGACGCAAACTTCTTGATCAACCGGGGGTGGGCGGGTCAGGCCGGGGGGTGGGGCGGGTCAGGCTTCGCGGGTCGGGTCCGGGTGGGCGCGCGGCGGGGCGTAGCGGGGCACGTACTCCTGGCCGGTGAGCTTCTGGATCTCGCTCATCAGCTCGTCGGTCATCTGCCGCAGCGAGGTGCGGTCGTCCGGCCGGCCGGTGAAGTCCAGCGGCTTGCCGAACCGGACGGTGATCTTGGCGGTGCCGGGACGCGGCACCCGGGCACCGATCGGCTGCGCCTTGTCCGTGCCGATCATGCCGACCGGGATGATCGGCACGCCGGCGGAGATCGCCAGTCGGGCCGCCCCGGTCCGCCCTCGATAGAGCTTGCCGTCCGGCGAGCGGGTGCCCTCCGGGTAGACCACCACCAGGTCACCGCCCTTGAGCGCCGGGATCGCCGCGTCGAACGCGGACAGCGCGGCCCGACCGCCGGCCCGCTCGACCGGAATGGCGCCCAGACCGGTGAGCACGAACTTGGAGATCGCACCCTTCACACCGGCGCCCTTGAAATACTCCGACTTGGCCCAGAACGCGAGGTGGCGGGGCACGACCGTGCCGAGGAACAGCTCGTCGGCCACGGAGAGGTGGTTGCCGGCGAAGACCGCGCCGCCGGTCGCCGGCACGTGTTCCAGCCCCTCCACGGTCGGGCGGAACGCCAACCGCAGCGTGGGCGCCACGGTGAGCTTGCCGATGGTGTAGAGCAGGGGCACTGGTCCTCCGGCAGATGAGGTGCGAACAGGCGGTGTCACCGTAGCGGACGCCTCCACACTCCGCCGACGGAGGTGTGGAGGCGTCCGTACCGTGCCTACGAACGGCGGACGGCGACCGTCACCCGCTCGCCGTCGCCGACCTCACCGGCGAAGCCGTCGATGCCCTCGGCGAAGTCCACCGAGTCGGCCAGCACCTCCCGGGAGACGAAGTCGACGTACGCCGCCACTGCCGCACGCACCTCGTCGGACGCCGACACCGACACCACGATCCGGTCGGAGACGTCCAGGTCGGCGTCACGGCGGGCCTGCTGCACCACCCGCACCACGTCGCGGGCCAGCCCCTCGGCGGCCAACTCCGGGGTCACGTCGGTGTCCAGCACCACCACGCCCTCGCCGCCGGGCAGTGGCGCCGAGTGTTCGGCGTCGGCGGCGACCAGGCGCAGCTCGTACTCACCCTCGGCGAGGGTGACGCCGGCAGCCACCGGGGCGCCGTCGACCAGCTCCCAGTCCCCCGCCTTGACCGCCTTGATCACCTGCTGCACCTGCTTGCCGACCCGCGGGCCGAGCGCCCGGGGCACCACGGTCAACACCTGCTCGCAGTACGCGGACAGCTCCGCGCTGAACTCCACGGCCTTCACGTTGACCTCGTCGGTGACCAGGTCGGCGAACGGCCGCAACTGTTCCGCCACCGGCGAGGCCACTGTCAGCTTCGACAGCGGCAGCCGCACCCGCAGACCCTTGGCCTTGCGCAGCGACAGCGCCGCCGAGGCGACCGCCCGGGTGGCGTCCATCGCGGCGACCAGGTCGTGGTCGGCCGGGAACTCGGTCGCCTCCGGCCAGTCGGTCAGGTGCACCGACCGCTCCCCGGTCAGGCCACGCCAGATCTCCTCCGCGGTCAACGGCGCGAGCGGCGCCACCACCCGGCAGAGCGTCTCCAGCACGGTCCAGAGCGTGTCGAACGCGTCGGCGTCCCCGGACCAGAACCGGTCCCGGGAGCGGCGCACGTACCAGTTGGTCAGCGCGTCGAGGTAGGACCGGACGGTGGCGCAGGCGCCGGAGATGTCGTACGCGTCCATCTGCGCGCCGACGGTGGCCACCAGCTCGTTCGTCTTCGCCAGCACGTACCGGTCTAGCAGGTGAGTCGAGTCGGTACGTCGACGCGCCTGGTGCCCGTCGGCGTTGGCGTAGAGCGTGAAGAAGTACCAGACGTTCCACAGCGGCAGCAGCACCTGCCGGACGGCGTCACGGATGCCCGCCTCGGTGACCGCCATGTCACCGCCGCGCAGCACCGGCGAGGACATCAGCATCCACCGCATCGCGTCCGAGCCGTACGCGTCGAAGACGTGGTAGACGTCCGGGTAGTTGCGCAGGCTCTTGGACATCTTGCGCCCGTCCGAGCCCAGCAGGATGCCGTGGCTCAGGCAGTTGCGGAACGCCGGCCGGTCGAACAGCGCGGTGGCCAGCACGTGCATCGTGTAGAACCAGCCGCGGGTCTGCCCGATGTACTCGACGATGAAGTCACCCGGGTAGTGGTGCTCGAACCAGTCCGCGTTCTCGAACGGGTAGTGCACCTGGGCGAACGGCATCGAACCGGACTCGAACCAGCAGTCCAGCACCTCCGGCACCCGGCGCATCATCGACTGACCGGTCGGGTCGTCCGGGTTCGGGCGGACCAGGTCGTCCACCGCCGGCCGGTGCAGGTCGGTGAGGCGTACGCCGAAGTCACGCTCGATGTCGGCGAGCGAACCGTAGACGTCGAGCCGGGGGTAGTTCGGGTCGTCGGACTTCCACGCCGGGATCGGCGAACCCCAGAACCGGTTCCGGCTGATCGACCAGTCCCGGGCGTTGGCCAGCCACTTGCCGAACGAGCCGTCCTTGATGTGGCCGGGCGTCCAGTTGATCTCCTGGTTCAGCTCGACCATCCGGTCCCGGAACTGCGTCACGGCGACGAACCACGACGACACCGCCTTGTAGACCAGCGGGGTGTCGCAGCGCCAGCAGTGCGGGTACGAGTGGGTGTAGGTGTCCTGCTTGAGCACCACCCCCCGCTCCTTCAGCTCCCGGATCACCGGCTTGTTGACGTCGAAGACCTGCTCACCCTGATACGGCGGGACCAGCGCCGTGAACCGGGTGTGGTCGTCGACCGTGACGATGGTCGGGATGCCGGCGGCGTTGCAGACGTTCTGGTCGTCCTCACCGAAGGCCGGGGCGAGGTGCACGATCCCGGTGCCGTCCTCGGTGGTGACGAACTCGGCGCCGAGCACCTGGTAGGCGTTCTCCCCGGCCTGCTCGACGAGGAAGTCGAACAGCGGCGTGTAGCGGCGTCCGACCAGGTCACGGCCGTACACCGTGCCGACCTGCTCGAAACCGTCCAGCTCCTTGGCGTACGCGGCCAGCCGCGCCGCGCCGACCACGAACCGCTCCCCGTCGCGTTCCAGCACCGCGTACTCGATGTCGGGGCCGACGGCGAGCGCCAGGTTCGACGGCAGGGTCCACGGCGTGGTCGTCCAGACGCCCAGCTTGACCGGCCCGCGCAGCAGCTCCGGCGCGGACTCGTCGGCGGTCAGCCCGAACCACACCGACAGCGTGGGGTCGTGCCGGTCCCGGTAGACGTCGTCCATCCGGGTCTCGGTGTTCGACAGCGGCGTCTCGCAGCGCCAGCAGTACGCCAGCACCCGGAAACCCTCGTAGATCAGACCCTTGTCGTGCAGGGTCTTGAAGGCCCACATGACGCTTTCCATGTAGTCCAGGTCGAGGGTCTTGTAGTCGTTGGCGAAGTCGACCCAGCGGGCCTGCCGGTTGATGTACCGCTCCCAGTCCTGGGCGAACTCCAGCACCGAGGCACGACAGGCGTCGTTGAACCGGGCCACGCCCAGGTCGATGATCTCCGCCTTGCTGGTGATGCCGAGCTGCTTCTCGGCCACCACCTCGGCGGGCAGGCCGTGGCAGTCCCAGCCGAAGCGCCGCTCGACGTGCCGCCCGCGCATGGTCTGGTAGCGCGGCACCACGTCCTTGACGTACCCGGTGAACAGGTGGCCGTAGTGCGGCAGGCCGTTGGCGAACGGCGGGCCGTCGTAGAAGACGTACTCGTTCTTACCGTCGTCGCCGGCCGGGCGGGCCTCGACGCTGGCCTCGAAGGTCTTGTCGGCCGTCCAGTGCTCCAGGACCCGGCGCTCGACCGCGGGCAGGTCCGGGCTCGCCGGGACACCGGCGGCGGTCGGGTCGTGCAACGGATAGGCCATCGGGGGTCGCTCTCCTCATGCAGCTCACTCAACGTGGGTCTGCGAGGACGAACCGTCCGGGGTACGCCTCGAACGGCGCTCCCGGGTGGTCCGCGGTACCACCCCGCTTGGCGGTCAGGATCGACCGCCCGCTCATTGCCGGCTGTGACGGGCCGCACCCGTCCGGTTCTACTGGGTCGGTTGCCCGACTGTTCTTCCGGAGGCTCACCGGTGATGGCCGGGTCATCGCCTTACAGCGCTCAACGATACAAGACCCAGCCGCCACCCCGCCGCCGAGTAAACGCGCGAACGCACCGGCGCTTGACGCGGGTGGGGCGCTCACGCCAACTTCGCCGGTGCGTTCGCTTCGGTACGACGAGTTCCAGGCGATGCGCCGGTTCCCCGCCCTGGACGGGCTGCGGGCGGTGGCCGCGCGGCTGAGCCACCCGGCGCCACCCGCATGACCCGGATCACAGCCAGGGCTGTCACGGTTGGCCCCGGTCGGTCCGTCGTCACGGTGTCGGAACCGATCAGGGAGGTAGTCAGTCATGCAACGGATGAACACCGCCGAGGTCATGCCGCAGGGATACCGGGCCGTGCTGGGCCTGGAGAAGTACGTCCAGTCGAACGTCGACAGCACCGTCCTGGAGCTGGTGAAGCTGCGCGCGTCGATGCTGAACGGCTGTTCCTACTGCGTCGACATGCACAGCCGGGACGCGCTCGGCGCCGGCGAGTCGAGCCGTCGGCTCTTCGCGGTGGCCGCCTGGCGGGAGGCGCCCTTCTTCGACGAGCGGGAGCGGGCCGCGCTGGCGCTCACCGACGCGGTGACCCGCCTCGGCGACCACGGCGTACCGGACGACGTCTGGGACGCCGCCGCGAAGGTGTGGTCGGAGAAGGAGCTTGCCGACCTCGTACTCGCTATTGCCACAATCAACGTGTGGAACCGACTGGCGATCACCACTCGCACGGAGCCCCCGGCGCAGGTGTGACCACCGAGGCGGCGCAGGCGGCCGGTGCGCTCCAGGCGCACCGGCCGATGCTGCTCGGGCTGGCGTACCGCCTGCTCGGCAGCCGGCACGACGCCGAGGACGTGCTCCAGGAGGCATACCTGCGGTGGCTGGGTGTGGACCGCTCGACGGTGGCCGAGCCGCGCCGCTACCTGTCCCGGGTCGTCACCCGGCTGGCCCTGGACCGGCTGCGGGCCAGGCAGGCGACCCGGGAGACGTACGTCGGGCCGTGGCTGCCCGAGCCGGTGCCCACCGAGCCCTCGCCGTTCGGGCCGTTGGACCGCGCGGAGCTGCGCGACTCGCTGTCCACCGCCCTGCTGCACGTGCTGGAGCGCCTCACCCCGCCGGAGCGGGCGGTCTACGTCCTGCACACCGCGTTCGACCTGCCGTACGCCGAGATCGCCGAGATCCTGGACCGGACCCCCGAGGACTGTCGGCAGCTGCACCACCGGGCGGCCGCCCGGGTACGCCAGGAGCAACGACGCTTCACCGCCACCCGCTCGGAGCGGGAACGGTTGCTGGACGCGTTCCTCGCCGCCGCCCGCGACGGTGACCTGGCGACGCTGACCGGGCTGGTCGCCAAGGACGCCACGGCGTGGAACGACGGCGGCGGCCGGGCGCGGGCCGCCCGCAACCCGGTCACCGGGGCGGACCGGATCGCCCGCTTCTTCGCCGGGATCTACGGTCCGGGAAGCCGGAGCTGGACCCTGCGTCGGCTGGAGTTGAACGGCGAACCCGGCGCCCTGCTCGTCCGCGCGGACGGCAGCCGCTACACGTTGACCGTCACGGCGGCCGACGGCCGGATCACCGGGGTCTACGTGGTGGGTAACCCGGCGAAGCTGCCGTCGGTCGACTGACCCCGCCGCCCGCCAGCCCCGTGTCGACGACCCCTGGTCAGCCGAGCTCGGGGAACCAGAGCGCGATCTCGCGCTTGGCGCTGTCCGTCGAGTCGGAGGCGTGCACCAGGTTCTCCCGGTTGGACAGCGACAGGTCACCCCGGATGGTGCCGGCGACGGCCTTGCGCCCGTCGGTGGCGCCGACCAGACCGCGGACCACGTCGATGACCTGGTCGCCGGAGAGGACCAGGGCGACCAGCGGACCGCCGGTCATGAAGTCCTTCAGCGGCGGGTAGAACGCCTTGTCGACGTGCTCGGCGTAGTGCTCGTCGGCGAGCGCCGCGTCCATCGTCCGGTGCGCCATCGCGTCGATCCGCAGCCCCTTGCGCTCGAAGCGGGAGAGAACCTCGCCGACCAGGCCGCGGCGGACCGCGTCGGGCTTGATCAGAACGAGGCTGCGCTCATCCGGGCTGTTGCTGGACACGCTGGGTTCCTCCTGTACGCGTTGAACGCTCGAGATCGGTACGGTCAGCGTAGCGACCCGGTCCCGGCGCCGGCGCGGCGGCCGGTCTTTCCCCCGGTGGCCGATCCGGCCTAGCCTGGCCCTGACCCCCGGGAGGTCCACTGTGGCGAATGGCGGGAGCCGGCCCATCGCGCCGGTACGCAAACTGATCGGCACGGTGCTGGGCACCGTGGCCACGTTCGTCGTCCTCTTCGGGCTGGGCATGACCAGTTGGGCCATCGTGGCCCTCGGCGTCGCCCTGCTGGTGCTGGCGATCGCGCTGGCGACCGTGCGCGGCGGCGGGCGCACCTGGGTGGTCGGCGTCGGGCACGTGCACAGCGCCTCCGAACCACCCACCCAGTACGCGTTCGGCCGCTGCGAGCTCCAACTGGTGATCGACGCCCCCGGCCTGCCACCGCGATCCAAGAAGATCATCGAACCACGGGTGCCGGTCTCGAAGTGGCCGTCGCTGGGCCAGACCCTGCCGATCCGGGTCGCGCTCGACGACCAGCGGCACGTCAAGGTCCTCTGGGACGAGGTGCCGACCCACGCCGAGACGGCCGCCGCCGTCGCCGACCTCCCGCCGGAGTTCGCCGACGTCGACGCGGTGGACGAGGTGTTGATCCAGCAGGACGCCCCGCCGTGGGCCGACCGTGGGCCGGACGACGATTTCCGGGACGACCTCCGCGACCCGCTCGGCGACCCGTTCCGCGACCCGCTCGGCCCCGACCCGGTACGCAGCGATCACCTGCGCACCGACCCCCTGCACGACGATCCGCTGCGCGACGACCCGGGCGTCGTGCCCGAGGAGCGCGAGCCGGTGGTGATGCACCAGAGCCCGGGCGGCCCGGTGGTGTTGGAGGGCGTCCTCGTCGAGCAGCAGGCCAGTGGTGGGCTGCCCCGACGGGCCACCCCGGCGCCACGCTCACCCGTGGAGGAGCGCTTCGACGAGCCCGACGCCAACCGGTTCGACCTGCCGGAGGACGACCGGGCGACCCCACCCCCCGCTGACCCCGTCGACCCGCCCAGGGCGCAACGCGCCGACCCGCCGCCCGCGCAACGCTCCGGGCCGGGCGCGACCGACCCACTGGACCCCCTCGATCTCCCGCTGGACGACCCCACCCCGGCCGGGGCGGGCCGCGAGACGGTCACCGACGAGGAGTTGGACCAGGCGATCTTCGGGTTCGACTCGGACGCGGCCGCGGATCCGACCGCGCCGATCAGCGGGGTGGGTCTCACCCTGCTGGTGACCGACCTGTCCCGCTCGCTCGGCTTCTACCGCGACGTGCTCGGCTTCACCGAGGTCGACCAGGGCGCCCACAACGCCGTCCTCGCCTCCGGCACGACCCGGCTCGTCCTGCGCGAGGTGACCGGGGCGGCGCCGATCAGCCGCCGACTGGTGCACGTCAACCTCGAGGTGAACGACATCGAAGCGGCGTACGAGCGGCTACGCGGGTCGGGCGTCCGCTTCACGTACGCGCCCCGGGTGGTCAACCGCGGCACGAAGCTGGAGGTGTGGGCGGCGGCGTTCCGTGACCCGGACGGCCATGGCATCGCCCTCACCCAGTGGCGTGAACGCGCCGACGCCTGACCCGTCCCGTCGCGCCTCGGGCTGACGGCTGACGGCGGCCGTCAGCCGAGGATGACCCGGCGGACGTGCAGCGCGTACGCCCAGACCAGGGCGAAGATGATGCCCAGTCCGAGCAGCGACCAGTGCAGCAGACCGCCCAGCATCAGCAGTCCCTGGAGCACGGTGCCGGCATTCCACGCCCACGGGCGGCGCATCATGCCGGCGAGCACGATGGCAGCCACCGCCAGTGCCACCACGACACCGATCGCGGCGCCGCTCAGGTCACCGCCGACCACCCGGACCGGCTGGATCGCCAGCAACAGCACCAGCGCCTCCAACCCGAGGGTTCCCGCACCCAGGCCGCGTACCGCCGCCTCCGGGTTACGCAACCCGGAGCGTCGTGGCTGCCCGGCGACGGGCTCATCCTCGGGTCGATCGGCCGGCGAGCCGGGTACGGCCTGACCAGCCGGGACGCCGGCCGCGGCCCGATCAGCCGGCGAGCCGGCCGGGGCCTGGTCGGTGGGGTCGTCGGTGACGTGCGGGTCCCGCTCCGGGCCGCTCATCGCTTCAGCAGCCGGCGGGCGTCGGCGACCGTCACCACCGAACCGGTAACCAGCACCCCGACCCCGCTGAGCTCACCGGGGACGTCCTCCTCTGCCAGCGCCACCGCCAGCTCGATCGCGTCCGGCATCTCCTCGGCCGTCGACACCCGCTCCTCACCGAAGATCTCGGCGGCCAGCGCGGCGAGGTCGTCTGTGGGCATCGCCCGTGGCGAGCTGTTGCGGGTGACCACCAGCTGATCGATTACCGGCTCCAGCAGCTCCAACAGCCCTTCCGCGTCCTTGTCGGCGAGGACGCCGACGACCGCCACCAACTTGCTGAATGCGAACTCCTCCTGGAGCGCGGTGACGGTGGCGGCCATGCCGTGCGGGTTGTGCGCACCGTCGAGCAGGATGGTCGGGGCGTTGCGCACCCGCTCCAGCCGACCCGGGGAGCTGGTCGAGGAGAAGCCTTCCCGGACCGTCTCGACGTCGAGCTGCCGGCGACTCCCGGCGCCCAGGAACGCCTCCACGGCGGCGAGCGCCACAGCGGCGTTCTGTGCCTGGTGGGCCCCGTGCAGCGGAATGAACACGTCGTCGTAGACGCCGCCCAGTCCCTGGAGGCTGAGCACCTGGCCGCCGACGGCGACCGCCCGGCTCAGTACGCCGAACTCGCCGCCCTCCCGCGCGATGGTGGCCCCGACCTCGGCGCACCGATCGAGGAGGGGGCCTGCCGCCTCCTCGTCCTGCGCTGCCGCGATGACGGTGGCGCCCGGGTGGATGATGCCGGCCTTGGCCAGCGCGATGTCCTGAATGGTGTCGCCGAGCCACTCGGTGTGGTCCAGGCCGATCGGGGTGATCACGCAGACCCCCGCCTGGATGACGTTGGTGGCGTCCTCGGCACCGCCGAGGCCCACCTCGACCACCGCGATGTCGACCGGCGCGTCGGCGAACGTGGCGAACGCCAGCGCGGTGGTCATGTCGAAGTACGTCAACGGCTCGTCGGACCGCGCGTCGATCAGCTCGGCCAGTGGCTTGATTTCCCGGTACACCGACGTGAACCGCTCCTCGCTGACCGGCTCACCGTCCAGGCTGATCCGCTCCCGGACGGTCTCCAGGTGCGGGCTGGTGTACCGCCCGGTGTGCAGCCCGTGCGCCCGCAACAGCGAGTCGATCATCCGCGCGGTGGAGGTCTTGCCGTTGGTGCCGGTCAGGTGGATCGCCGGGTAGGCCCGCTGAGGGCTGCCGAGCAGGTCGAGCAGTGACTCGATCCGGTCCAGCTCGAAGACCATGCGGGTGAAGCCGCGAGCGTTCAGCTCGGCCTCGACAGCGGCGAATTCGGTACGGTCGGTCACGAGGAAAGTGTCTCCAGAGCAGCGTCGATCCGGACCAGGTCGGCCTCGGCGGTGGCGAGCCGGTCGCGGATCTTCGCGACCACCGGCTCGGGGGCCTTGCCGATGAAGGCGGGGTTGTCGAGCTTCGCCCGGGCCTGCGCGACCTCCTTCTCGGCGGCGGCGCGGTCCTTCGTCAGCCGGGCCCGCTCGGCGGCCAGGTCGATCGACCCCCGGGTGTCCAACGCGACACCGACCGCGCCGGGCATGGCCAGCGTGGCGCTGGCCTGGAAGTCGTCCCCGGCCGGGTCCAGCCGGACCAGCGAACGGATCAGCGGCTCGTGGGCGGCGATGCCCGCCCCGGTCAGCCCGTCCAGCCGGGCGGCCACCCGCTGCGTCGGGCGCAGCCCCTGGTCGGAACGGAACCGGCGGATCTCGGTGACCACCCGCTGCACACTGATCAGCTCGGCCTCGGCGGCGTCGTCGATCAGCGCACGGTCGGCCACCGGCCAGGCGGCGTTCTGCACCGTCTCGCCGCCGGTCAGCGCGAGCCACAGCTCCTCGGTGACGAACGGGATGACCGGGTGCAGCAGCCGCAGCAGCTGGTCCAGCACGTGCCCGAGCACCCGGCGGCTCGCCTCGGCCCGCTCACCGCCCTCACCGAGCACCGGCTTGCTCAGCTCGACGTACCAGTCGCAGACGTCGTCCCAGGCGAAGTGGTAGAGCAGGTCACACACCTTGGCGAACTCGTACGCCTCGAACTGCTCGTCGACCTCGGCGGTGACGTGCGCCAGCCGGGACAGGATCCACCGGTCGACGGTGGAGAGCTGCTCGGCGGGCGGCAGGTCGCCAGTGGTGTGCGCACCGTTCATCAGGGCGAAGCGGGTGGCGTTCCAGAGCTTGTTGCAGAAGTTGCGCGAGCCCTGGCACCACTCCTCGCTGACCGGGACGTCCTGCCCGGGGTTGGCGCCACGAGCCAGCGTGAACCGGGTGGCGTCGGCACCGAACCGGTCGATCCAGTCCAACGGGTCGACGACGTTGCCGAACGACTTGGACATCTTCTTGCCGTGCTCGTCGCGGACCATGCCGTGCAGGGCCACCACGTCGAACGGCTGTTTGCCGTCCATCGCGTACAGGCCGAACATCATCATCCGGGCGACCCAGAAGAAGAGGATGTCGTAGCCGGTGACCAGGACGCTGGTCGGGTAGAACTTGGCGAGGTCCGGGGTCTGCTCCGGCCAGCCGAGAGTGGAGAACGGCCAGAGCGCACTGGAGAACCAGGTGTCCAGGACGTCCTCGTCCTGCCGCCAGCCGTCGCCGGTCGGCGGCTGCTCGTCCGGGCCGACGCAGACGATCTCGCCCTGCGGGCCGTACCAGACCGGGATCCGGTGCCCCCACCAGAGCTGGCGGGAGATGCACCAGTCGTGCATGTTGTCTACCCAGGCGAAGTAGCGCTTGGACAGCTCGGCCGGCTCGATGCGCACCCGACCGTCGCGCACCGCGTCACCGGCGGCCTGGGCCAGCGGGGCGGTGTTGACGAACCACTGCAGCGACAGCCGCGGCTCGACTGTCGTCTTGCACCGCGAGCAGTGCCCGACCGCGTGCACGTACGGCCGCTTCTCGGCGACGATCCGGCCCTGCTCGCGCAGTGCGGCCACGATCGCGGGCCGCGCCTCGAACCGGTCCAGCCCCTCGAACGGGCCGGGCACGGTGATCACCCCACGCTCGTCCATCACGGTGAGCGCGGGCAGGTCGTGGCGCTGGCCGATCTCGAAGTCGTTGGGGTCGTGTGCCGGGGTCACCTTGACCATGCCGGTGCCGAACGACGGGTCGACGTGCGCGTCGGCGACGATCGGGATGCGACGGCCGGTGAGCGGCAGCTCGACCTCGGTGCCGATCAGGTGCTGGTAGCGCTCGTCGTCCGGGTGCACCGCCACGGCGGTGTCGCCCAGCATCGTCTCGGCCCGGGTGGTGGCCACCACGACCTCGTCGCTGTAGCGGATCGAGATCAGCTCACCGTCGTCGTCGGTGTGCTCGACCTCGATGTCGGAGAGGGCGGTGAGGCAGCGTGGGCACCAGTTGATGATCCGGTTGGCCCGGTAGATGAGCCCCTCGTCGAAGAGCTTCTTGAAGATCGTCTGGACGGCGCGGGTCAGCCCCTCGTCCATGGTGAAGCGCTCACGGTCCCAGTCGACGGAGTCGCCGAGACGCCGCATCTGCCCGAGGATCGCCCCACCGGACTCGGCCTTCCACTGCCAGACCCGCTCGACGAACTTTTCCCGGCCGAGGTCGTGCCGGGACAGGCCCTCGGCGGCGAGCTGGCGCTCCACCAGGTTCTGGGTGGCGATGCCAGCGTGGTCCATGCCGGGCAGCCACAGCGCCTCGAAGCCCTGCATCCGCTTACGCCGGGTCAAGGCGTCCATCAGCGTGTGCTCGAACGCGTGGCCCATGTGCAGCGAGCCGGTGACGTTCGGCGGCGGGATGACGATCGTGAAGGGGGGCTTGTCGCTGTCGGCGGACGCCCGGAAGTGCCCGTCGGCTACCCACTGCTCGTACCGTCGCTGCTCTACCTCGCCGGGCTGGTACTGGCCGGCAAGGGTCGGGGCTGCGGGGCGGTGGGCATCCAGTCTCTCGGTCACCTGACAAGTCTACGGAGGGCTTCCGCAGACCTGACGTGCGCCACCTGTGGTTCGCGTACGGTGTCGGCTATGTCCGACGCACATCTCACCGAGCGTTCGCTCGACGGCGGTCGCGAGCCGGTCGAGCTGACCGAAGAACCGATCCAGCTGAGCACCCGCGACTCCGGTGGCGACCCGGACGAGCGGTCGGGTGGCTGGTCCCGCCGGCGCAAGATCGCTTGGACTGCCGCCCTGGTGGTCGGCCTCGCCGGCGCCGGGGTGCTGGGTGTCGGTGGGTGGCGGATCGCGCAGCAGAAGGACACCCAACTGACGTCGCCGGACCAGGTGGCGGGTCTGACCCGCGACGACAGTGAACGGGCGAAGAGCACCGCCGACTACCTGCGCAGCGGCCTGGCGGCGGACATCGAACTGGACCGCAGCTTCGGCACCGTCTACCGGGACCCGGCCGACGACAAGCGCTCGGTCCTCATCTTCGGAGGCACCACGCTGCTGTGGCAGCCGGAACGGGACCTGGACAGTCTCTTCCGCCTCATGTCGGATGAGACCGGTGCGGTGAGCGGCCTCCGCGAGGTGCCCGCCGGTGACCTGGGCGGCGTGATGAAGTGCGGCAGCACCAGCGGCGAGGGCGGCGACTTCGCGGTCTGCGGCTGGGCCGACCACGGCAGCGTGGTGATGGCGATGTTCCCGGGACGGTCGGTCGGCGACGCCGGCGGCCTGCTGCGTAACCTCCGCAACGGCATGCAGACCCGGGGCTGACGCGGCCCACCGGCCACCCCATCGGTTTTCCTGATATCGGGCTATGGAGTGGCCGCGGATACCATACCACGGTCTTCTGGGGAAACGCAGAAAGGGCCACCCGATACGGGTGACCCTTTCTGGAAAGATTGTCCGGCGGCGTCCTACTCTCCCACACCCTCACGAGTGCAGTACCATCGGCGCTGGAGGGCTTAGCTTCCGGGTTCGGAATGTAACCGGGCGTTTCCCCTCCGCCATGACCGCCGTAACTCTATCGACATGTCAAACAACACCAACACCAACATGTGTGGTCTGTTGTTCGTTTATCGAGAGTTGCACAGTGGACGCGTAGCAGCTTAGTAGTCAAGTCCTCGGCCTATTAGTACCGGTCAACTGAACCCGTTACCGGGCTTACATTTCCGGCCTATCAACCCAGTCGTCTAGCTGGGGGCCTTACCCCCACAAAGTGGGGTGGGATACCTCATCTTGAAGCAGGCTTCCCGCTTAGATGCTTTCAGCGGTTATCCCTTCCGAACGTAGCTAACCAGCCGTGCCCTTGGCAGGACAACTGGCACACCAGAGGTTCGTCCGTCCCGGTCCTCTCGTACTAGGGACAGCCCTTCTCAAGTATCCTACGCGCACGGCGGATAGGGACCGAACTGTCTCACGACGTTCTAAACCCAGCTCGCGTACCGCTTTAATGGGCGAACAGCCCAACCCTTGGGACCTGCTACAGCCCCAGGATGCGACGAGCCGACATCGAGGTGCCAAACCATCCCGTCGATATGGACTCTTGGGGAAGATCAGCCTGTTATCCCCGGGGTACCTTTTATCCGTTGAGCGACACCGCTTCCACTCGCAAGTGCCGGATCACTAGTCCCGACTTTCGTCCCTGCTCGACCTGTCAGTCTCACAGTCAAGCTCCCTTGTGTACTTGCACTCAACACCTGATTGCCAACCAGGCTGAGGGAACCTTTGGGCGCCTCCGTTACCTTTTAGGAGGCAACCGCCCCAGTTAAACTACCCACCAGACACTGTCCCTGAACCGGATAACGGTCCGAAGTTAGATACCCAAATCAACCAGAGTGGTATTTCAAGATTGCCTCCACCCATACTGGCGTATGGACTTCACCGGCTCCCACCTATCCTACACAAACTAATTCGAGTACCAATGTCAAGCTATAGTAAAGGTCCCGGGGTCTTTCCGTCCTGCCGCGCGTAACGAGCATCTTTACTCGTACTGCAATTTCGCCGGGCCTGTGGTTGAGACAGTGGGGAAGTCGTTACGCCATTCGTGCAGGTCGGAACTTACCCGACAAGGAATTTCGCTACCTTAGGATGGTTATAGTTACCACCGCCGTTTACTGGCGCTTAAGTTCTCCGCTTCGCCCCGAAGAGCTAACAGGTCCCCTTAACGTTCCAGCACCGGGCAGGCGTCAGTCCATATACATCGAATTACTTCTTCGCATGGACCTGTGTTTTTAGTAAACAGTCGCTTCCCCCTGCTCTCTGCGGCCATACAACGCTCCACCCGCGCGGGGCTTCACGTCTCCGGCCCCCCTTCTCCCTAAGTTACGGGGGCAATTTGCCGAGTTCCTTAACCACAGTTCGCCCGATCGCCTCGGTATTCTCTACCTGACCACCTGTGTCGGTTTGGGGTACGGGCCGCTAAGAACTCGCTAGAGGCTTTTCTCGGCAGCATAGGATCACTGACTTCACCTGAATCGGCTCGGCATCACGTCTCAGCCTTAAATGTGTTGCGGATTTGCCTACAACACGGCCTACACGCTTACCCCGGCACAACCACCGGCCGGGCTCAGCTACCTTCCTGCGTCACCCCATCGCTTGACTACTACCCATCAGGTTCCCAGCCTCCCCAACATCCGTCCGAAGACATCAGTCAGTTCAGGTGGTTAGCACAACGAGGTTCATCAGGGACGCTCTTTCGCGGGTACGGGAATATCAACCCGTTGTCCATCGACTACGCCTCTCGGCCTCGCCTTAGGTCCCGACTCACCCAGGGCGGATTAGCCTGGCCCTGGAACCCTTGGTCATCCGGCGGAAGGGTTTCTCACCCTTCTTTCGCTACTCATGCCTGCATTCTCACTCGTGCCGCGTCCACAACTGGGTCACCCCGCTGCTTCACTCGCGGCACGACGCTCCCCTACCCATCCACACACCTGCACAAGGAATCAAGTCCAAGCGAGGTTAAAATGTGAATGCCACAGCTTCGGCGGTGTGCTTGAGCCCCGCTACATTGTCGGCGCGGAACCACTTGACCAGTGAGCTATTACGCACTCTTTAAAGGGTGGCTGCTTCTAAGCCAACCTCCTGGTTGTCTATGCGACCCCACATCCTTTTCCACTTAGCACACGCTTAGGGGCCTTAGCTGGTGATCTGGGCTGTTTCCCTCTCGACTACGAAGCTTATCCCCCGCAGTCTCACTGCCGCGCTCTCACTTACCGGCATTCGGAGTTTGGCTGATTTCGGTAAGCTTGTGGGCCCCCTAGACCATCCAGTGCTCTACCTCCGGCAAGAAACACGCGACGCTGCACCTAAATGCATTTCGGGGAGAACCAGCTATCACGGAGTTTGATTGGCCTTTCACCCCTAACCACAGGTCATCCCCCAATTTTTCAACATTGGTGGGTTCGGCCCTCCACGCGGTCTTACCCGCGCTTCAGCCTGCCCATGGCTAGATCACTCCGCTTCGGGTCTAGGACACGCGACTGAATCGCCCTATTCAGACTCGCTTTCGCTACGGCTCCCCCACACGGGTTAACCTCGCCACATGCCACTAACTCGCAGGCTCATTCTTCAAAAGGCACGCCGTCACCCCGCAAGGCTCCGACGGATTGTAGGCGAACGGTTTCAGGTACTATTTCACTCCCCTCCCGGGGTACTTTTCACCATTCCCTCACGGTACTTGTCCGCTATCGGTCACCAGGAAGTATTTAGGCTTACCAGGTGGTCCTGGCAGATTCACGGCAGATTTCAGGGGTCCGCCGCTACTCGGGAACACCCACAGAAGGTCAGCAACTTTCACCTACCGGACTTTCACCGTCTACGGTCAGCCATTCCAGACTGTTCGACTAGCCACTAACTTTGTAACTTCTCGAACAAGTGTCAGCTTGTTCAGCAGGGTCCCACAACCCCGACCACGCAACCCCTGACAGGTATCACACGCAGCCGGTTTAGCCTCGATCCGCTTTCGCTCGCCACTACTCACGGAATCACTAAATTGTTTTCTCTTCCTACGGGTACTGAGATGTTTCACTTCCCCGCGTTCCCTCCACACACCCTATGTGTTCAGGTGTGGGTGACACCACATGACTGGTGCCAGGTTTCCCCATTCGGACACCCTGGGATCACAGCTTGGTTGACAGCTCCCCCAGGCCTATCGCGGCCTCCCACGTCCTTCATCGGCTCCTGGTGCCAAGGCATTCACCGTTCGCCCTTGACAACTTGACCACAAAGATGCTCGCGTCCACTGTGCAATTCTCAACAAACGACCAACCCACAACCCGATCCGCCCCACACCAAACCCAGTCCAACGACCAGCGGTATGTGGGGCCAGGCCATGCCTGGCAGACTCCCAGCCCCCACACCGGAGGGCTGGCCAAGTCTCTGAAACAACAACCACATGGTTGTTCCTTCAGGACCCAACAGGGTGCTCACATTTCTTCTCAGCCGCACCAGGGACTTCGTTCCCACCACCCGAAAGCAGCTGTACTAGAAGGAACCCGGCCGTTGCCGAGGAAAAACTTGCCAGTGTCTCCGCCATCTGAGCACCCCACCACCACAGACGGGCGGTGCGGGCTCCTTACCGACTTTCGTCGGAAGGTGCTCCTTAGAAAGGAGGTGATCCAGCCGCACCTTCCGGTACGGCTACCTTGTTACGACTTCGTCCCAATCGCCAGCCCCACCTTCGACGGCTCCCTCCCACAAGGGGTTGGGCCACCGGCTTCGGGTGTTGCCGACTTTCGTGACGTGACGGGCGGTGTGTACAAGGCCCGGGAACGTATTCACCGCAGCGTTGCTGATCTGCGATTACTAGCGACTCCGACTTCACGGGGTCGAGTTGCAGACCCCGATCCGAACTGAGACCGGCTTTTTGGGATTCGCTCCACCTCGCGGTATCGCAGCCCATTGTACCGGCCATTGTAGCATGCGTGAAGCCCTGGACATAAGGGGCATGATGACTTGACGTCATCCCCACCTTCCTCCGAGTTGACCCCGGCAGTCTTCGATGAGTCCCCGCCATAACGCGCTGGCAACATCGAACGAGGGTTGCGCTCGTTGCGGGACTTAACCCAACATCTCACGACACGAGCTGACGACAGCCATGCACCACCTGTGACCGCCCCCGAAGGACCTCACATCTCTGTGAGTTTTGCGGCCATGTCAAACCCAGGTAAGGTTCTTCGCGTTGCATCGAATTAATCCGCATGCTCCGCCGCTTGTGCGGGCCCCCGTCAATTCCTTTGAGTTTTAGCCTTGCGGCCGTACTCCCCAGGCGGGGCGCTTAATGCGTTAGCTGCGGCACAGGAAACCGGAGAGGTCCCCCACACCTAGCGCCCAACGTTTACAGCGTGGACTACCAGGGTATCTAATCCTGTTCGCTCCCCACGCTTTCGCTCCTCAGCGTCAGTATCGGCCCAGAGACCCGCCTTCGCCACCGGTGTTCCTCCTGATATCTGCGCATTTCACCGCTACACCAGGAATTCCAGTCTCCCCTACCGAACTCTAGCCTGCCCGTATCGACCGCAGGCTTGGGGTTGAGCCCCAAGTTTTCACGGTCGACGCGACAAGCCGCCTACGAGCTCTTTACGCCCAATAAATCCGGACAACGCTCGCACCCTACGTCTTACCGCGGCTGCTGGCACGTAGTTGGCCGGTGCTTCTTCTGCAGGTACCGTCACTCTCGCTTCGTCCCTGCTGAAAGAGGTTTACAACCCGAAGGCCGTCATCCCTCACGCGGCGTCGCTGCATCAGGCTTCCGCCCATTGTGCAATATTCCCCACTGCTGCCTCCCGTAGGAGTCTGGGCCGTGTCTCAGTCCCAGTGTGGCCGGTCGCCCTCTCAGGCCGGCTACCCGTCGTCGCCTTGGTAGGCCATCACCCCACCAACAAGCTGATAGGCCGCGAGCCCATCCCAAGCCGAAAAACTTTCCACCCCCAGCCATGCGGCCGGAAGTCCTATTCGGTATTAGCCCCCGTTTCCGAGGGTTATCCCAAAGCTTGGGGCAGGTTGCTCACGTGTTACTCACCCGTTCGCCGCTCGAGTACCCCGAAGGGCCTTTCCGCTCGACTTGCATGTGTTAAGCACGCCGCCAGCGTTCGTCCTGAGCCAGGATCAAACTCTCCAACAAAAAATTAGTTGAACAGCATCCTGACAACAAACAAATGTTGCCAAAGGAATCCCAACCAGCCAGCAAAAACTGGCCAGTCCGGGGTATAAATCATAATTGGCACTGGCTTTACAAGCACCCTGTTGAGTTCTCAAAGAACAACCACACACCGACCAGAAGCCCCACCTCAGTGGAACCCCGTCTCGGGGCAACCCCTCAAACATACTTGGTCGAACTTTGGTTGTCAACCTCGTATCCGAGGCGATCAACTTGGTTCGTCCGGATCCACGATGACGCACGCCGTGACCGGCGGTCGTTACTGTCGTGGGAAGCCGCAGACCGGCCGATCGCCGCTTCGCGGCTCTCCGCCCGGCTCCTGCCGGCTTCAAAACTCTACCCGGTCGGCTTCGCGTTCGCAACCCCGTATCCGGAGTGTTTCGCACCGCCCGATCCTCGGTCTCGCTCGGCGTTCCCGCCACGAGCCCGGTGCCCGTTCTCCGCCGGTTTGTCCGGCGTTCCCCGTGCAGAGAGAAAGTTACGCGGACGGCCCGGAGAAGGCAAATCAGGGTTCATCACTGGTTCGACCGACCGGGGCGCGACGGCACCCGGCGCAGCCTCGGGACGCGGGCTGTCCCGACGTGCCAGAGTGTCAGACATGGATGAGTCCGGGCTGGGCACCAGGGTGTTCGCCGAGGAGGCACTACTGGGCCTCCTCCTGCCGTTCTGGCAGGTGGTGATCGGTGCAGTCGTGCTGGTCGTCCTGGTGCTCTCGGTGGGACGGCTGGCCCGACGGGGCAAATCCCGGATGACCACGGCGCTGCTGGTCACCGCCGCGGCCATCGCCGGGTTCGCGGTGATCGGCGTTCTGTTGGAAGGCTGAGACTGCCAGGGCCTGGCATCAGAGCCGGCGGTTGGCCAGGCTGGGCAGCTCGGCCCGGATCGCGGCAAGGCGGTCGAGGTCCAGGTCGACGACGGACACACCCGGGCCGTCCGGCACCTGGGCGAGGACCGTCCCCCACGGGTCGACCACCATGCTGCGCCCGAAGCAGGTGCGACCTGGCTCGTGGTCGCCGGTCTGGCCAGCCGCCGCCACGAAGCACTGGTTCTCGATTGCCCGGGCCCGCAGCAGGACCTCCCAGTGGTCCCGCCCGGTGTGCATCATGAACGCTGCGGGGACCACCAGCAGTTGTGCGCCGCCATCGGTGGCGAGCAGCCGGTAAAGCTCCGGGAAGCGCAGGTCGTAGCAGATCGACAGGCCGACCCGCAGGCCCTCGACGTCCACCACCACCGGTTGCACACCCGGCGCCACGCTCGCGGACTCCAGGTAGGAGACCCGACCGGGGATCTCCACGTCGTACAGATGGATCTTGCGGTAGCTCGCTGCCAGGGCGCCGGTGCGGTCGAAGACCAGCGACGTGTTCCAGGTGTGCTCCGGGTCCGGACCGGCCTCGTGGAACGAGCCGGCCACCACCCAGATGCCGAGCCGTCGGGCGATCCCGGCGAAGAAGCTGCCGACCTCCCCGTCCACCGGCTCCGGCTCCGGCAGTCCGGCAGCGGGGCCGAGGTAGTCGACGTACTCCGGCAGGACGGCAAGGTCCGCGCCGCCGGCGGCGGCGCGTTCCAGCAGGACCTCGGCGGCGGCCAGGTTGGCCTTGCGGTCGTCCCGGGCGTTCAGCTGGCAGACGGCGACACGCATGACCACAGGGTACGGCGGGAGGTGCCGGCGTGGACAGCGTCAGCGGCGGTCGGGGGCCAGGGCACCGACAGCACCTGTACGACCGGCAGCGGGACGCTGGGGAGCCGCGACACCGTGGACAGGGCGATCGAGTCGGCGCGACGGAACGCTTCCCGTCGGACCCAGCCGCGGTAAGCGTGACGACAGCGGCGAAGCGGCCCGGCTGATGATGGTGGCGGTCCCCCGGTCGGGCGAACGGGATCGCCGAACGCGATCACGCCGGCCGCGTCAGGACTGAGCGGCCGGCGTGACACGGGGAGGATCAGGCCGACTTCTCCTCGCGGTCCCGCCGGGCACGGCGCCCGGTGAACTCGCGCGGAACGATCGTCGGGTTGACGTTTTCCAGGACCACCTCGCGGGTGATCAACACCCGGGCGGCGTCGGGGTTGCTGGGCACCTCGAACATCGCGGAGAGCAGAACCTCCTCGATGATGGCGCGCAGACCACGGGCACCGGTGCCCCGCAGCATCGCCTGATCGGCGATCGCCTCCAGTGCCGGCTCGTCGAACTCCAGCTCGACCCCGTCCAGCTCGAACAGGCGCTGGTATTGCCGGACCAGCGCGTTGCGCGGCTCGGTGAGGATGCGAACCAGGGCGCTGCGGTCAAGGCTGCGCACGTTGGTGATCACCGGCAGCCGGCCCACGAACTCGGGGATCAACCCGAACTTGAGCATGTCTTCCGGCATGACCTGGCTGAAGATGTCGTCGGTCGACCGATCGGACACCGACCGGAGCCGGGCACCGAAGCCGGTGCCGCCCTGCCCGGTGCGGGACTCGATGATCTGATCCAGGCCGGCGAACGCACCGCCACAGATGAACAGCACGTTGGTGGTGTCGATCTGGATGAACTCCTGGTGCGGGTGCTTACGACCACCCTGCGGCGGGACGTTCGCCACCGTGCCCTCGAGCATCTTGAGCAGAGCCTGCTGCACGCCCTCGCCGGAGACGTCGCGCGTGATCGACGGATTCTCCGACTTGCGGGCGATCTTGTCGACCTCGTCGATGTAGATGATGCCGGTCTCGGCGCGCTTGATGTCGTAGTCCGCGGCCTGGATCAGCTTGAGGAGGATGTTTTCCACGTCCTCGCCGACGTAACCCGCCTCGGTCAGCGCCGTGGCGTCGGCGATGGCGAACGGGACGTTCAACATCCGGGCGAGGGTCTGTGCCAGGTGGGTCTTGCCGCACCCCGTCGGACCGAGCAGCAGGATGTTGGACTTCGCCAGCTCGACGGCATCATTGCCGGAGCCTGGCGCGTTGGCCGCCTCGGCCTGGATCCGCTTGTAGTGGTTGTAGACCGCGACCGCGAGCGCCTTCTTGGCCTGATCCTGCCCCACGACGTAGTTGTCGAGGAACTGGCAGATCTCCATCGGCTTGGGAAGCTCTTCCCACTTCACCTCGCCGGACTCGGCCAGCTCCTCTTCGATGATCTCGTTACAGAGATCGATGCACTCGTCGCAGATGTAGACCCCTGGGCCCGCGATGAGCTTCTTGACCTGCTTCTGCGACTTGCCGCAGAAGGAGCATTTCAGTAGGTCGCCGCCGTCACCGATCCGTGCCACCTACGTTCTCCCTGCACTCATCGGCCGGAGACCCGGCCCTGACCTGCGGACGCTGCGCGCCGTCCGGCTTGGTTCGCCCCGCCGATCGACCGGCGAAGCGGTACGGACCCGACGTTACCCGCTGGCGGGGCATTCTCCGACCCCCAAAACGGGTGTGTCAGAGGTCGGCCGGGAACGAAAGCCCCGGCCAACCTCTGACCCGGTACTGCTCAGCTAGCGGCCTGGGCGGCCAGCAAGCCCTTCTTGCGGCTGGTCAGGATCGTGTCGACCAGCCCGTACTCCTTGGACTCCTCGGCCGTCATGATCTTGTCACGGTCGATGTCCTTGCGAACCTGCTCGATCGGGCGGTTGCAGTGGCGGGACAGCATGTCCTCCAGCTGCGTACGCATCCGCAGGATCTCCCGGGCCTGGATCTCGATGTCCGAGCCCTGCCCGTAGCCGCCCTCGGTGGCCGGCTGGTGGATGATGATCCGCGAGTTCGGAAGAGCCATCCGCTTACCGGCGGTGCCCGCGGACAGCAGCACCGCAGCCGCGCTGGCGGCCTGGCCGAGGCAGACCGTCTGGATGTCCGGACGGACGTACTGCATGGTGTCGTAGATCGCCGTCATCGCGGTGAACGAGCCACCCGGCGAGTTGATGTACATGATGATGTCGCGGTCCGGATCGGTGCCCTCGAGCGTCAGCAGCTGGGCCATCACGTCGTTGGCCGACGCGTCGTCCACCTGGACACCGAGGAAGATGATCCGGTCCTCGAAGAGCTTGTTGTACGGGTTCGACTCCTTGACCCCGTACGACGTGCGCTCGACGAACGACGGCAGCACGTAGCGGTTGTGCACGGCCGCGAACTGGGGCGGCAGGCTCAGATCGGTCATCGTCAGCTCCTCAGCTCAGGGTCCCGGCGCCATCCGGAACCTGTGCGGCCCCGATGATCACCTTGTCGATGAAGCCGTAGTCCATGGCCTCCTGGGCGGTGAACCAACGGTCCCGGTCCGAGTCCGCCTCGATCTGCGACTGGTCTTGGCCGGTGTGGTGCGCGACCCGCTCCTGGAACATCCGCTTCGTGTAGAGCATCTGCTCCGCCTGGATGGCGATGTCGGACGCCGTGCCGCCCAGGCCACCGGACGGCTGGTGCATCATGATCCGGGCGTGGGGCAGGGCGTAGCGCTTGCCCTTGGTGCCCGCGCAGAGCAGCAGCTGACCCATCGAGGCAGCCATGCCCATCGCCACGGTCGACACGTCGTTGTCGATGAACTGCATGGTGTCGTAGATCGCCATGCCGGAGTAGACCGAGCCACCCGGCGAGTTGATCCACAGGTTGATGTCGCGGTCCGGGTCCTCCGCGGCGAGCAGCAGCAGCTGCGCGCAGATGCGGTTGGCGACCTGGTCGGTCACCTCACTGCCCAGGAAGATGATGCGCTCCTTGAGCAACCGGTTGTAGACCGAGTCGTCGAGGTTGCCAATGGAGTCGCCACCGCGCGCTTCAATCGCCCGGAGCGACTTCTTGGGGATGTGCATGTCGGTCATGGCAGCCCTTCGCTCTCCGTACCGTCTTTCCCGACACTAACCGCTGTGCGGGGCGGCAGAGTCCCGGTCGGGGCACTGTTCGCTCTCAGCGCAGCTGTGTCGGGCGTACCCGCGGCGCGGGCTTCCGGGCCGTACCCCGGAAAGGGAAACGGCCGCCATCCACCGCGCAGCGGCGGACGGCGGCCGCACCCGACGATCAGTGGTTGTGCTCGGCCTCGTTGGCGGCGCGCAGCGCGTCGAGGCTGACGGGGTTGCCGGCCTCGTCCTTGATCGTGATGCGCTCCATGACAGCGGCGAGCGCCTTGCCCCGCCGCACGTCGCCGAAGACCGCAGCGGCCGCGCCGGAGCGCACCAGCTGGTCGTAGTACTGCTGGGGAGCCATCCCGGCGCGCTGCGCCCGGTGCACGATCTCGTGACCGAACTCGTCGTCGGAGACCTGGACGTCCTCGGCGTCGGCCAGCGTGTCCAGCAGGAGCTGGACCTTGACGCCCTCGGTCGCCGCCTCGGTCAGCTCGGCGTCGATCTGCTCCTCGGTCTTGTCCTCGGCCGCGAGGTATTCCTCCATGGAGGCGCCGATCCGCTCGAGCTGGTCGACCATCGCCTGCTTGCGGCTCTCGACCTCCTCGCGGACGACACCCTCCGGGGCCGGGATCTCGGCGGCCTCGACGAGCTGCGCCAGGGCCTTGTCCCGAGCGGCGTAGATCTGCTCGACCTGCTTGCCCTGGGTGACCCGCGCCCGCAGGTCGCCGCGCAGCTCCTCGATGGTGTCGAACTCGCTCGCCATCTGGGCGAACTCGTCATTCAGCTCGGGCAGCTCCTTCTCCTTGACCGTGCGAACGGTCACCGCCACGTCGGCGTCGCGACCGGCGAAGTCGCCGCCGACCAGCTGCGTGGTGAAGGTGGTTTCCTCACCGGCGGAGAGGCCGACCACTGCCTCGTCCAGGCCCGGCAGGAGCTGCTTGCTGCCCACCTCGTGGGAGATGTTGCTCGCCTGGCCGCCCGGCACGTCCTCGCCGTCGACGGTGGCGTTCAGGTCGATCTGGACGAAGTCACCCTCGGCGGCGGCCCGCTCGACGGTCTTGAGGGTCGCGAAGCGCTCGCGCAGGTTCTTCACCTGCTCGTCGATCTCGCTGTCGTCGATCTGCAGCTCGTCGACGGTCACCTCGATGGTGCTCGTGTCCGGGATGGTGATCTCGGGCCGGACGTCGACCTCGGCGGTGAAGTTCAGCGAGTCACCGTCGTTGAACTCGGTGATCTCGACCTCGGGGCGCCCCAGCGTCTTGAGGTCGTGCTCACGCACGGCGGCGAGGATGTTCTCCGGGATGGCTTCCTGGACCGCCTCGTTGAGGACGGTGCCCCGGCCCACCCGCTGGTCGATCACCGCGGTCGGCACCTTGCCCCGGCGGAAGCCCGGGACCTGGACCTGCGAACCGATCTCCCGGTACGCCTTCTTGAGGCTCGGCTCGAGCTCGACGAACGGCACCTCGATGGCGAGCCGCACGCGCGTCGGGCTCAGAGTCTCGACGGTGCTCTTCACAGGCGTACTCCTTGACGGATCTCAGTTGAGTCTGGGCGTGATTCAGCCCATCGAGTGTAGGCGAGCCGGCCTGACGCTCCGGCATCGCCCGGGGACCGCACTGGGCGGCACCCGGGGCGGCCCGGCCGCGGACGACAGTCGGGGTGGCGGGATTTGAACCCACGGCCCCTCGCTCCCAAAGCGAGTGCGCTACCAAGCTGCGCCACACCCCGTGGCGACGAGCAGTCTATGCCGTCGCCGCGCCTCAGGCGGTGCCGGGGCATCCCCCACCCGGACACATCCCCCAAACCCGCCGAATCGCCCACTCTGCCGAGCACGGACGTGCCCGCCGCCCGGCCGTCGCCCAAGATCCGCACAACTTCCGGGTTGTAGTGGCCTCAGGGCGTGCGGAGACCACAACATCCCTGATGTTGTGCGGATCTTCGGGCTGCCACGCGGCGCCGGGACGATGCGGCACCGTCGGGCGGTGGCGTGGCTACGCGCCGGGCACAGCCATTGGGTACGCTGTCGGCGCGACCCACTCAGGTGGGTGCACGCGGGCGTAGCTCAATGGTAGAGCTTCAGTCTTCCAAACTGACTACGCGGGTTCGATTCCCGTCGCCCGCTCCACCAGCCTCCGGCCCAGGCCAGAGCCCACCTCACCGCTCACCGGCCCGTACCCCAGGCGTTCGATGTCCGCCGATACGGCTCCTGCGCGACCGGTGGCGGATGGCCGAGACTGTGGCGATGTCGCACAAGGGTGAGGGCGCTCCGCGCAGGCAGGTCGTTCTTGCCGCTCTGCTCGTCGTCGCCGGCGTGCTCGTCCTCTTCGTCCCGGCGGGCGACGAGGGCAGGGTCCTCGTCGCCCTCGGCGAAGGTCATGGACTGACGGCCGTGGACGTGGTCGGCGCGGCGCTGCTGACGGTGGGCGGCACCTGGCTGGAGGTGCTCGTGGTACGACGCCTGCCGCACCTCGCCCTGCCCCCACGGGCCCTGTTCGCACTCGGCCTGCTGGCCGGCCTCGGCGTGGGACTCCTGATCGCCTCGGTCTTCTCGGGGTTCTTCTGGTGGTGGGCCGTCGGCGCCAGCACGCTTGGCGTCGCCCTCGCCGTCCTCGTGCCCCTAACGGCGCGCCGGTGAGGCCGGCGCGCCCCGGATCACCCCGTACGCGTCACGAGGCGCGCGGCAACGCGAGCCAGTCCTGCCAGGCGATGTCGCGGCCCAGATAACGGGGCTGCCGGAAGGGCCAGTCCGCGGCGATCCACTGCGGCACCAGCGCGTCGAGTGCGCGCTCCGCCTCGCCGCCGACGAGGTCGTCCACCACCCACCAGGAAACCTCGCCGTCCGAGCCGGTGCGCTCGGGCGGATCGACGTAGACGCAGCCCAGGATCGCCGTCTCGTCCGCGTCCAGCAGCGCGTAGTTGAACGACTGGTGCGCGGCGATCTCGACCTCGTGTCGCAGCAGGTCGATGCGGTCCTCTTCGTAGGTCATCTTCTCGTTCGGCCACGCCCAGGCCGGACCGAAGATCTCCCACAGGCGCTCCCGGGAGCCCATCACCGCGGGGTAGTCGAGCGCCGTGTCCGCCTCCCGGATCGGCCGCAGGTGAAGCGTGGTGCCGGGCACGGGCACGTGGACGGGGTGGACGAAATCGTCGGGCAGCCAGCTCATGGGCGCTGACGCTACAACCGCACGACACCGGATGATCCCGGCGGCGGGCCTTGACGCACAGCCAGGCCCAGGTGAGCCACACGGTCGCGGCACCTGGACCCACTCGGCTCAGCCGAGTTGCCGTGTCACTTCAGGTGGAACCGTTCGTCGACGGCGAGGGCCGCCAGCTGCGGCACGGAGAACGGCAGCTTCGTCAACGCCGGCCGACTCTCGTCGAGCGTCACGCCCTGCGCCACGAAGACCACCACGCCATCCGGGTGCCGGTACGCCGACCACTGGTCGAGCCGCTCGTCGCTGCCCGGCCGGACCACCACGCCGACCTGCGCCGCTCCCACCGTCTCGACCTGGCACTCGCCCTGCATGCCCCAGAAGTTCCGGGCCAGGGCGCACGGCTCGGTCGGCATCGGGTTGCCGGCGTCGTGCACCTCGACGATCACGCGCCCGGTGCCCTTGCCCTGGGCCACGGCCACGGAGGACGAGTAGCTCCACACGTCGACGCCGTTCACCTTGTCCTCGAACTGCGCCTGGTGGGTCCGCAGCGTCCGCTCCTCAGCGGACTGGCTCGGCGGGTCCTCCGGCGTGGTGTAGCCGGAGGGTATGACCGAGACAGCCTCGTTGAGCAGGTGAACTCCCTGGTCGTGCTTGGACCCGGCTCGCGCGGTCCGGTCCTCCTGCGGTCGACCGTCGGGCCCGGTCGGCCACGCCTGCTTGGTGTCCCCCGACGCGTCCGGAGATGCCAGTGGCCCGTTGCCCGCCGGCTGGTAGAGGCGGCCGTCCGGAGTGGTGACGGCCGCGAAGCCGGCGACCGCCAGCACGACAGCCGCCGATGCGAGGGACGCCCACACCGCTCGGCGGCGGAAGTGCGTCCGCCGGGCCGCGCCGAGCGCTGCTCCCGTACTCAATGGTGGTGGCGGGGTAATGCCCGCCATCTCGCTGCGCAGGCCCTCGCGCAACTGTTCCTCGTTCATCGCTCCCCCATCTCGATCCCGCTGTACGTGGGTGCCAGGAGGCCGCGCAACGTGTCGAGCCCGCGTGCCGCCTGGCTCTTCACCGTCCCTGGAGAACACTCCAGCAGCGCCGCGACATCCTCGACGGACAGGTCCTCCCAGTAGCGCAGAACCAGCACGGCCCGCTGGCGCGGTGCCACGCGGGCCAGCGCCTGGAGCAGCACCAGTCGGCTCTCCGCCGAGTCGGGCGGGGCCACCTGGTCGGTGTCCTCGCCACCCACCCGTTCACGCCGCCACCAGCCGCGACGGCGCTCGTCGAGGAATGTCCGGATCAGGATCTGGCGCACGTAGCTGTCGAGCACCTCGTGCCGGGAGATCCGGTTCCAGACCCGGTAGAGCTTGACGAACGCGGTCTGGACCAGGTCTTCGGCGCGGTGCCAGTCGCCGCACAGCAGGTACGCGGTGCCGCGCATGGCACCGGACCGTGCCGCGAAGTACTCGGCGAACGCCTTGTCGCGATCGCTCATTCAGGCCTCCGATCCCCGTTTCGAGGTAGTCACGCGGGGTCTGGCCCGCCGGGTTGCTCCGAACTCGCGGACATGTCACCCGATCAACGCCGAACGACGTCCGGAGGCTACAACCGATGCCGCATCACCTTGACAGGTGTCGATCTATGCACTGGTGTAAGGGCCAGGTACATCGATGTCCGTCAGGAGGGCACATGATCGTCCGACGACGGTGGACAGCTGCCGCCACCACAGCGATCCTGTTCAGCGCAGTGCTGTCCCACCCCGCTCCGGGAACCGCGGCACCCGCCGATCCCGCACCACCGATCACCCTGAGCGCCACCGAGACCGCCCTGGTCCGGGTGCAGCTACGTGACCAGGCACAGCTCGACCGGCTCGTCGCCACCGGCGCGGACCTCGCCAACCGGCCCCGGGCGCGGGACGGGCGGATCCTCGCCGACCTCGTGCTCAGCGGCACGCAGCTCGCCGAGCTGACCGCCCAGGGTGCGAAGGCCGTACAGGTCGTGCAGCGTGCCGGGGACGGCAGCCGGCACCATGCCGAGAGCGTTCGCGCGGCGCAGGCCCGCACCGCCGCCGGGCTGCGCGCTCCGGCCGACGGCCAGCGGACCACCGCCGCCGCGGCCGTGGACACCCTCCAGGTGCAGCAGGCGTACTGGTGGACCACGAGCGGCCAGACGTTCCTCCAGGCCCAGGTGGCCACCACCGCCACCGACGACCCGGACGTCGAGATCACCGTCAGTTGGCGAACGGCGGACGGCGCCACCGGGTCGTTCCCGCTGTACCGGTTCGAGGACTCCGGCGAGTACCAGTACCACTACAACCTTCCCCAGCCGGTGCCGAACCGGCCGGTCCAGTTGACCGCCAGCTCCAGCCTCGGCGGGGCCAGCCGCGTGATCACGCCGACGTTCTGGCCCAACGCCACCCCGCCGCCCCTGCCGGCCGGTTACCAGAAGGACTTCATCGACGCGTACCTGACGCCGACCGACATCCAGGCTCGGATCAAGCGGCTGGCCCGCCAGTACCGGGATCTGGTGGACGTCATCGACCTGCCGAACAAGACCCAGGGATACCGGCGCAACGCCGTCGCGTACCTGGGTGACCCGGCCGTGGCGGCTGTGGTGGTCGAGTCGGTCCGCTTCGGCGACCAGGGCATGAACGGCGTGCAGGTGCGGACGGTCGACCCGGGCCGGCGGAACCGACCGCTGACCGTCCGTTACCGCGATCGCGTGCTGACCGTGTCGCTGGCCACCGACACCGCCGGCAAGGCGGTGAGCACCACCGACGAGGTCGCCGCGGCGATCAACGCCCGCCAACCGAACCGCTTCCGGGCCACCGTCGAGGACGGCTCGACCGGGCTGCCCATGCCGGTCGCCGGTCCGGCCCGGCTCGACGACGGGTTGCAGGGCACCGAGGTGCCGGCGCGGCCGTGGACGGTGCAGGCGCTGCGCCTCGGCGTACACCGTGACGGCTCCCGGGTCGGCGTGCTCGCCTACTCCCAGGAACACGCCCGGGAGTGGGCCACGCCGCTGGTGACGCTGGAGTTCGCCGAGCGGATGCTGGCCAACGCCCGGACCGACCGGGCCACCCGCGAGCTGCTGGAGCAGGTCGACATCTTCGTCATCCCGACGGTCAACCCGGACGGCGCGAACTACTCGTTCAACGACTTCAACATGCAGCGCAAGAACCTGGTCAACCACTGCACCGGGGCGGCCCGCGACCCGAAGTACCGCACCTCGTGGGGCGTCGACATCAACCGCAACTACACCGTCGGGTCGTACTTCGACGGCTACGTGGGCGCC
Source organism: Micromonospora sp. A202 (assembly GCF_006715105.1). Taxonomy (NCBI): domain Bacteria; kingdom Bacillati; phylum Actinomycetota; class Actinomycetes; order Micromonosporales; family Micromonosporaceae; genus Micromonospora; species Micromonospora sp. A202. The sequence goes on from NZ_VFMP01000001.1 coordinate 5,320,839, forward strand.
AGCGCCAACTGCCTCTCCGGCACCTACGCGGGCACCGCCGAGCTGTCCGAGGCGGAGAGCAGCAACGTGATCGCGCTCGCCAAGGCCCACTCGAACATCAAGTTCGCGATGAACGTGCACTCCTACGGCGGGTACTTCATGTGGCCGCCGGGGGCGTACCGGGCCGACGGCCGGGTCACCCTGCCGCGACCGTCGATCGACGAGTCGACGCTGTTCCTCAACAGCGCCCGGCGGATCGTCGGCGCCATCGCGCAGGAACGCGGCACCGTCACCTGGCCGTCGCAGACCGGGCCGGTCGCCGACGTGCTCTACTCCGCCGCCGGCAACTCGGCGGACCAGCTCTACTACGAGCTGGGCATCTTCGCCTGGGACTTCGAGGTCGGCAACGACCGGTGGAACCCGGCGACCAACCAGTGGGAGGGCGTCGGCTTCCAGCCGCCGTTCGACGAGGCACACGGCGAATCCCAGGAGTACGCCGGCGGACTGGTGGAAATGGTCCGGGTGGCCCGCGACTACGCGGCGGCCCAGCCCGCCGCCTGATCTCCCGGGCGGTGCCGTGCCCACGCGCCGGGCACGGCACCGCCCACCGACATTTCATCCGTTTCCCCCCAGCGGCTCGCGGGTAGGGCTTGTTCATGGACACGAACACCACGGCCCACCTGATTGGCGGCCCCCGCGACGGCAGCACCCACGACACCGGCGGCGAAGCCCTCGTCGAGCTGGAGATCGACGGCATGATGCACCGCTACATCAAGACCACCAAGCAGCACGACGACGGCCAGCCGCTCTACAACTACGACGGGATGGTGGCCCCTGACGGCGGCGAGCCCGGCGTCGAGGACCCAGCCGCCCGGGTCGCCTCGCCCCGCGCCGACGCCGAGGGGCACGGCGGCACCCACTGACCGCCACAACCAGCGGATCGAGCCGCCCCGAACGGGGCACCAGTCGAACCGGCCGGCCACGGATGAACCGTGGCCGGCCGGGTAAGCAGCAGCCTTGCCTGGTGGGGAGACGACCGGCGTCGCGGCGTGCCGCGACCGGGCGTACGGGCGGGCGGCGCAGAGCCGACCCGCCCGTACGCGCCCGCGATCAGTTCGAGGAGATCCAGTTCCAGGCCGAGACGACCCACTCGGTCTGCTGGAGCCAGGCCACGCCGAGGCCGACGAGGAACACCGCCGTCGCCAGGTGGGCGCCGCGAGCGCCGCGCCGGACCCGACCGAGCTGCCGCTCCAGCACCACCCGGCCGACCAACCGGAACAAGGCGAACAGGCCGACCGCCACCAGCAGGCTGAGCACCAGCACCAGCAGCGGACCGCTCAGGTCACCCTGGCCGGAGAGCGCCCAGATCCCCCAGCAGACGAACGCGAACAGCCCGGCCGCCGCGCTCCACTCACCGCCACGCCGGAGCTGCGACATCCGCGAGCTCAGCGACCGGCGCGGGACCGGCTCGCCGGGCCAACCGGTGCCGGTCGGCTCCTGCTCCACCACCGGGAACGGCTCGGTCCGCGGGATGCGGGGCTGGCCCACCGGGGCCACACCCCGGCGGAACCCGTCGCGCTGCGGCGGCACCCCGACGCCGGCCTGCGGTGGCACCTCCACGGTCCGCTCCGCCCACGGCTGCGTCTGGTCTGCCATCTTGTCCTCCCCCTGACCGACGGCAACAACACCGCCTCATTCCGAGGGTAGCCAGCCGGCAAACCGGTCGCCGACCCCGCCCGAGACGCCGGCCGACGCGACAGTGTCGAATCCCACCCCGGGCAGGGTACGGTCGGCTGATGGGTGACCCCGACCGACGACGGCGACGGCTACGCCACCACCCCGACTCGGAGCCGGCCGGGCGCAGTGCCGACAGCCCGACGGTCAGCACCCCCGGGGTGCATGACGGTGACGACCCACCGCCGCGCCGCCGAGGCCCGGGTGGCGACGAGCGCGACGGCGAGCGGGGGCTGCGGGGGCTGGTCGGCTCCGGCTCGTCCCAGGTGGGCCTGAGCGCCGCGCTGCGGGCCCGGGACGCCGCCCGGCCCACCGACGAGGATCTGGCCGAGGCGGAAGCCCGGATGGTTGTCGTCCGCCGAAACTGGGTGCCCCGCGAGGAGTTGCCCCGCTCGCCGCGCTGACCTCAGGGCAGGACGGGCAGCTGCCGGGTCCGCTCATACTCGGCGACCTGGTTGATCCGACGGGCATGCCGCTCGTTGCCGGAGAACGGCGTGTTCAGGAACGCCTCGACGATGCCGGTGGCCTCGTCCAACGTGTGCTGGCGGGCACCGATCGCGACGACGTTCGCATCGTTGTGCTGGCGCGCCAACTGAGCGGTCTCGACGCTCCAGGCCAGCGCGGCGCGGACGCCGGCGACCTTGTTCGCGGCGATCTGCTCGCCGTTGCCCGACCCACCGATGACCACTGCCAGACCTGTCTCGTCGGCCACCACCTGGTCGCCGGTGTGCAGGCAGAACGTCGGGTAGTCGTCGTCCGGGTCGTAGCTGTGCGGGCCGACGTCAACGACGTCGTACCCCTGCTTGGCCAGGTGGTTGGCCAGGTGCACCTTCAACTCGAAACCGGCGTGGTCGGATCCCAGGTAGACGCGCATACCGGGCAGTCTGTCAGGCCGCGCTCTCCGACGTCGCGGGGGCGGCGTCGGAGAGCCGGGTTCGTCACACGGTCGTGCCGGGGAACGCTCAGCGCGGCAGCTCGGCGACGACCAGACCGCCACGCGCCTTCGGGGTGAACCAGGTGCTCTTGCGGGGCATCTTCTCCCGAGCGAGGTTCACCGCAACGAAGTCGGCAACGGTCACCGGCGCGATGAGGATGGCCAGCTCGGCCCGCCCGGCGTCGACCTCACCGGTGAGCCAGCTCGCCGGGTAGTCACCGCCGACGTAGGTGATCCTCTTGTCGCCCGGGTCCAGGCCGAGCGCGTCGCGCAGCAGCAGCCGCTCGACCAGAGCGTGGTCCAGGTTTTCCAGGCGGGCGGAGGCCGTCGCCGGCAGGCGCACCGCGTACCCCTGGCCGTCGAGGCGGAGGTGCACGGTGCCGCCACCCTGCGGGACCTCGACCGGGCCCTCGATCGGCTCGACCTCGGCGCCCGCGGCCCGCAGCCGGTCGAGCAGCTCCGCCGGTGTGGTGGTCAGCTCGCTGACCAGTCGGTTGTACGGCTGGATGGCCACCGACGCGGGGGTGGTGACCACGGCCAGGAAGCGCGACAGCCCGCCGGTCTGGGCAGCCAGGCTGCGGTGGTTGCCGTCCGCGACGACCAGCTCCCCGCCGCCGGCGAGGGCAGTCAACGCGGCCTGCTCCGGCCCGGGGCCGAGCAGCCAGATGGCGTGCGTGCGCCCCGCCTGGTCGGTGTCCGTCGCGGCGGGCGCGCCGGACATCTCGGTCGCCGAAGCGAGCGCGGCGTGCAGCTCGTCGCCGCGCCCGGTCTGGAGCAGCAGTACGGGTGAGAGCAGGTGACCGAGCGCCTCGGCGAGTGCCACCCGCTCGCGCACCTTGGCGATGAAGACGTCCTCGTTGCGGATGACCAGACCGGGCTCGTCGGCCCGGGTGGAGATCTGGTCGGTGTCCACCATCGCGAACAGCCCGTACGCGGGCTCCTCGCCGGGTGCGGTGATCCGGTAGAGCACCACCACCTGCTCGGCGGGGGTGTAGCTGCCGTCCGCCTTGGCCTCGGCGAAGCGAGCGACCGCGTCCGGCAAGGCGTCCAGGAACGACCTGCCCAGGCTCTGCGGAGCGCGGTGCGGCATCTCGATGCCGAGGGCACTGTGCGGGTTCGCCTCGATGATCGCGGTGATTTCCGCGTCGTCGGCGAACTCGTCGTAGTTCTGCGCGCCGGTGCCACCAGTGGTGACCCACGCCCGGGAGATCGGATGCACGACCGTCATACCCACTGACGCTACCGGCGACGGTGTCGCCGTCGACGGGGGACCCGCAGGGGTCCACCAGATGAAAGCGCCAGGCCGGCGGAGTGGTCAGCCGGTGCGGTCGGACGCGCCCCGCCGGTGCCTGCCTGCGGTTGCCGGCCCGCCGTTGCCCCGCCGGCCGGTGCCGACCGGCCCGGTGTTTACGGCTCGACGGGGTGACGCGGGCGGCCCCGGCACGGGCCGCTCGGGCGGCGGCGACGGGACGGGTCGCGGGCTCAGCGGCGGCGTGGGCACCGGACGCGAGGGGGCGGGCGCCGGCGGAGGCGGCGCGGGTTGGGCCGGTGCCGCCGCCGACGGGACGGGCGGCGTCGCGACGGGCGGCGCCGGGACCGGCAGCGCCGGCACGGGCGACGCCGCGGTGGACGCCACGAGGTCGGTCGGGCCGGAGTCGACGGCCGACGTCAGAGGGTCGGCCGACGAGGGCGGTGTGAGCCGGGAGGTCACCGGAACCCGGGCCACGCCCACCACGATGGGCGGCGCGAGCAGGTCGACCAGGTGGGCGGGTAGGTCCGGACGGACCGCCGGCCAGCGGGAGTCGTCAACGGACCAGTAGGCCGCACCGGGAGTGTCGATCACCCCCTGCCGGGTCAGCTGATCGTCACCGGACGCACGGTGCTTGGCCATCGGGATTGCCTCCACGAACTGCGGGGTGCGGCCCTGCGGGTCGCTGCGGCGGACATGCAGGCCAACGAGCGCGGCGGTCTCCCGGTGACGGGGCGGGCATCGCCACGACGCGACACGCCGAGCGGGACGCGCTGCGGAGGTGGTCGGCGATGGAAAGGGCCCCCGATCGACGCCGGGCGTCGACCGGGGCCCCTGAGCACACCTCAGTCGAAGATCGGGCCCTGCTCCCGGGTGCGCTTGAGCTCGTAGAAGCCCGGCGTGCCGGCGACCAGCAGGACGCCGTCCCAGAGCCGGCCCGCGGCCTCCCCCTTCGGAGCCGGGGTGATCACCGGGCCGAAGAACGCGACAGGGGTGCCGTCCGGACCGGGCGCGTGGACGACCGGCGTGCCGACGTCCTGCCCGACCGGGCGCATCCCGGCCTCGTGGCTGGCCCGCAGCGCCTCGTCGTGGTCGGTGCTGTCGGCGGCCGCGGCCAGCGCCGGGTCCAGACCGGCGTCGGTCAGCGCGGCGACGTACAGCTCGTGACCCCGCTCCTCCTTGCCGAGGTGGATCCGGGTGCCGAGCGCGGTGTAGAGGGGACGCAGGGCGTCGTTGCCGTACCGCTGCTCGGCGGCGATGCAGACCCGCACCGGGCCCCACGCGGTCTTCAGGAACTCCTTGTATTCCTCGGGCAGCTCGTCCCGGCCATCGTTGAGCACGGCGAGGCTCATCACGTGGAAACGGATGTCCACGTCACGGACCTGCTCGACCTCAAGCAGCCAGCGGGATGTGATCCACGCCCACGGGCAGGCCGGGTCGAACCACATGTCGGCGGTGACACGTTCGGTCACGGTGAGGTCCCTTCGCGACGGGGGCGCCGGCAGTCCGGCGTCTCAGGGGAATCTTCACCCCGCAGCCCGTCGAGCGGCACCCGAATGAGAGCGTGACCTCGGCCACCGCGGGCTGCTCGTACATGGAAGACTCGGTTCGGGCCGGCCGCCACGAGCGGTTGGCAGACGGGCGCCGCCGGGCGTACGGCGAGATGTTGGGATGGAGACGAACAGTGCCGGGAGTGCGCAACCTGACGCAGGTCGAGGCGACCGAGCGGGCCCGCCTGCTCAATGTGACGGGGTACGACATCAGTCTGGACCTGTCCACCGCCGTGCTGGCGGCGGACGGCCGCACGTTCCGGTCCACGACCGAGGTGCGTTTCCGCTGCTCGGAGCCGGGTGCGAGCACGTTCATCGAGCTGGCCGCCGAGTCGGTGCGTTCCGCGACGCTGAACGGCTCCCCCGTCGACCTCTCCGACTGGTCGGCCGAGAAGGGCCTGGTGCTGTCCTCCCTGGACAGCGACAACACGCTGGTCGTCGACGCCGACTTCGGTTACTCCAACAGCGGCCAGGGTCTGCACCGCACTGTCGACCCGGTGGACGGCGAGACGTACCTCTACAGCCAGTTCGAGACGGCCGACGCGCAGCGGGTGTTCGCCTGCTTCGACCAGCCCGACCTGAAGAGCGTCTACACCTGGCACGCCACAGTGCCGGCGCACTGGCGGGCCGTGTCCAACATGCCCGTGCAGCGCGAGGAGCCGGCGGGTGAGGGGCTCAAGACCCTGCACTTCACCGTGTCGCCCCGGATGAGCACCTACATCACCGCGATGTGCGCCGGCCCGTACCACGAGGTGCGGGACAGCCACGACGGCATCGACCTGGGGGTGTTCTGCCGCGCGTCGATGGCGCGCTACCTGGACGCCGACGACCTGTTCCTGATCACCAAGCAGGGCTTCGACTTCTTCCACGAGAAGTTCGGCGTGCGCTACCCGCTGCCGAAGTACGACCAGCTCTGGGTGCCCGACTTCAACGCCGGCGCGATGGAGAACTTCGGCTGCGTCACGCACGCCGAGTCGCACTACCTGTTCCGCTCGCAGGTCACCGACTTCGAGTACGAGCAGCGGGCCAACACGATCCTGCACGAGCTGGCCCACATGTGGTTCGGCGACCTGGTCACCATGCGCTGGTGGAACGACCTGTGGCTCAACGAGTCGTTCGCCGAGTGGGCCAGCCACTGGTGCAACACCCACGCCACCCGGTTCACCGAGGCGTGGACGACGTTCCTGTCCATCCGCAAGAACTGGGGCTACCGGCAGGACCAGCTCTCCTCCACGCACCCGGTCTACACCGAGATGCCGGACATGGAGGCTGTCGAGGTCAACTTCGACGGCATCACCTACGCCAAGGGCGCGAGCGTCCTCAAGCAGCTCGTCGCGTACGTGGGTGAGGAGCCGTTCGTCGCCGGGCTGCGGGCCTACTTCGGCAAGCACGCCTGGGGCAACGCCACCTTCGACGACCTGCTCACCGAGCTGGAGGCGGCCTCCGGCCGGGAGCTGCGCAAGTTCGCGGCGCAGTGGCTGGAGACCGCACAGGTCAACACGCTCCGCCCGGAGGTGACCATCGGCGCGGACGGCACCTACGAGCAGGTGGCCGTCCTCCAGGAGGCGCCGACGGCATACCCGACGCTGCGGACGCACCGGATCGGCGTGGGCCTGTACGACCTCACCGACGGGCGGCTGGTCCGTCGCGAGCGCTACGAGGTGGACGTGACCGGCGAGCGGACCGACCTCGCCGAGCTGCGCGGTGTCCGGGCGGCCGACGTGCTGCTGCTCAACGACGACGACCTGAGCTACACCAAGCTGCGCCTCGACGACCGGTCGATGGCCAACGTGGTGCAGCACATCGGTGGCTTCGAGTCGTCGCTGGCCCGGGCGCTGTGCTGGACCGCCGCGTGGGACATGATCCGCGACGCCGAGCTGTCGGCCCGTGACTACGTGGCGCTCACGCTGAGCGGGCTGCCCGCCGAGACCGACATCAACCTGGTCACCGCCACCCTGCGACAGGCGACCACCGCGCTCACCCTGTACGCCGACCCGGCCTGGGCGCCGACCGGCTGGGCCGACCTGGCCCGTACCGCCCGGGACGCGCTCGCCAGCGCCGAGCCCGGCAGCGGCTTCCAGCTGGCCTGGGCCCGCGCGTTCGCCTCGGCGGCCCGCTCCGACGAGGACCTGGCGACCCTGCGCGGTTGGCTGGACGACACCGGCATTCCGGCCGGGCTGACCGTGGACACCGAGCTGCGCTGGTCGGTCCTCGCCGCGCTGGTGGCCAACGGCGCGGCCGGTGCCGCCGAGATCGAGGCGGAGCTGGCCGGCGACCGCACCGCGAGCGGTGAGCGGGAGGCCGCGTACGCCCAGGCGTTGTTGCCGACGGCAGAGAACAAGGCCGCCCTGTGGGCGCTGCTGACCGGCCCCGACGCGCTGCCCAACTGGCGGCACCGGGCGCTGTTGCAGGGCTTCGCGCACCCGACCCAGGTGGAGCTGATCGCGCCGTACCGGGAGCGGTACTTCGAGACGGTGGCGCAGGTGTGGGCCACCCGGGACAGCGAGCCGGCGCAGGAGTTCGCCCAGTTGGCATACCCGGCCTACCTGGTGGAGGACGACACGGTGACGGCCACCGACGCGTGGCTGGCCGGCGACGGGCACCCCGGCCCGCTGCGCCGGCTGGTCGCCGAGGGCCGCGACGGCGTGCTGCGGGCGCTCAAGGCCCGCGCGAAGGACGCCGAGCAGAGCTGATCAGGAGTACGCGGCCCGTGCCGGCGTGGGCGGGAGCCGACGCTGGCACGGGCCGTTATGGTTGCGAAAGGAGGTGGACGTGATGGCACAGCCGATCTACGAGTGGCGACCCCCTGCGCGCGAGTGGCGCGAGCAGGACCTGTTCAACCTTCCCGAGGATGGGAACCACTACGAGATCATCGACGGGAGCCTGCACGTGACCCCACCACCGGGTTTCGGCCACCAGGAACTGGCCGATGAGCTACGGGCAGCCCTGCGAGCGGCGACGCCGACCGGATGGCGGGTGATCCGGGAGGCGGGGCTTCGTGCCGCCGGCAGCAATCTCATTCCTGATGTCACCGTGCTGAAGCCGACGGCCCCTGCGGACGGCACCTGGATCGAAGCAGCGGATGTGGCGCTTGTCGTCGAGGTGGAATCACCGAGCAGCCGTCGGCATGACCGGTTCACCAAGCCTGCGCTCTACGCTGAGGTCGGCATTCCCGCCTACTGGCGGGTCGAGCGCGGCGACTTCGGCCCCGTGATATATCGCTACGAGCTGGTGAAGGGCGTTCACTACAACCTGCTCGGCACGGTCGGCCCAGACGACCCGGTGCAGATCGACGAGCCGTGGCCGATGCGCCTCGACCCCTCCGCCTGGCCCCGTTAAGGTCCGAAAGCCCGGCCCGCTGTTCGCGGGCCGGGCTTCGTCGTACGAGGAGAGGCTCAGCCCTTGCCGGCGTGGCTGGAGAGCTGGTCGAGGCCGTTGATGATGCCGCCGGCCAGGTCACCGCCGCTGAACGCGCCGGCCATCGAGAGCGCGGCCAGCTTGGCGTACGTGTCGGGGATGCGCTTGCGCGCGTACCGGCCGGTGATGATCTCCAGCTGACGCTGGTTGGGCGACACGGCGATCAGCACCGACTTGTCCGGGTCGGCGAGCTGACGGTGCAGCCGCTGGGCGTGCTCCCGGACGGGCTCGTCGAGACCGCCGACGAAGACCGAGAAGACCAGGCCGGTGCCCTGGTCGGCAAGGCGCAACGCCTCGTCGATGCGCAGCAGCTGGCGGGTCGAGAAGGGCCCGTCCAGCACCTCGGGCGGATTTTCCGACCCGGCGTGCTTTTCACCAACGGTCACTTGCGCCTCCGGTTCCACCGGCCGGCGCCTCGACGCTGGCCTTCTCAAGCTTGTGGCTGGTCAGCGCGGGCGCCTGCGCCCCCGCCGTCAGCGCGGTGCCGGCCGAGTCGGCCAGCTGCTCCGGGCGGCCCAGGAACCAGACCGGAGTGAAGTCGAAGGGCCGGCCCGGGCGGTAGCGCTTGGCACCACGGCCACCGCCGGTGGCACCACCGCTGCTACCGGCATAGGTGAGGCCGGCGATGACCAGCACCGCGGCCAGCGGGATGCCGACGAAGACCAGCAACGTCTCGGTAACAGACAATCCCAACGCCCCCAGGCGGAAGAAGGACGACCTCGAACAAGCGGGTCGGATGGATGATCATGATGCTGGCCACCCGACGCCGTCACCATTCACGTTAGCGGAGTCGACGGCCCGCCAGATTGCGGGGTGCCGATCCCATCCGTCACTGGAGTTCTCCAGTTGCGCAGCGGTCGCGATGAGCCGCGCGTCGTCGCCGTACCGGCCGGTGAGCAGCACCCCGACGGGCAGGCCGTCGGTGGTGGTGCCGACCGGCAGGGAGACGGAGGGATCGCCAGTGACGTTGAAGATGGCGCAGTAGGGCGAGAAGCGGCGTTGCCGGTCGAAGTCGGCCGCCGGGTCACCATCGGCGGTGAACCAGCCGACGGGCGCCTGCGGCGCGGCCAGGGTGGGACAGAGCAGCAGGTCGACCCCGGCGGTGCGACGGGCGCCGAGGCGGACCTGAGCCTGCAACTCGCCGAGGGTGGCGGCCAGCGTGCCGGCGGAGATCGCCGCGCCCCGGGCGCGCATCAGCCGGGTCAACGGCAGCAGCTCCGCCTCCCGCTGCGGCGGCACCGGGGCGAGCGCCAGCACGTACCAGAGGATCTCGAACAGCGGCCACACCGCCGGCCCGAGCGGCGGCGGCACCTCGACCACCTCGTGGCCGGCCGCGGTGAGCAGTGCGGCGGCCCGGTCCACGGCGGCCACGCAGTCGGGGTGCACCGGCTCGTCGGCGAGCATCGGCGTGGTGAACCGGCCGATGCGCAGCGGGCCGGGCTCGGCCCGGCGTGCCACGGCCAGATATCCGCCGGGCGGCGCGGGCGGCGACAGGTAGGGCTCCCCGGGGACCGGCACGGCCATCACGTCGAGCAGCGCGGCGACGTCGGCGACGGTCCGCCCGAGCGGGCCGCTGGTGGGCAGGCCGAACGCGCCGGAGCCGAGCGGCCCGCCGGAGACCACGCCCCGGCTGGGCTTGTAGCCGACCAGGCCGCAGAGCGACGCCGGGATGCGCAGCGAGCCACCGCCGTCGGACCCCTGGGCGACCGGGACCAGCCCGGCAGCCACCGCCGCCGCGGCGCCGCCGCTGGACCCACCAGCGGTGTACGCCAGCTGCCACGGATTGCGGGCCGGCGGCGCGACCCGGCCCTCGGAGTAGAGCGAGCAGCCCAGCTCGGAGGTGGTCGTCTTACCGAGGCTGACCAGCCCGGCGGCCTTGATGAACCGGACCACGTCGGCGTCGACCGGCGGGACGAAGTCGACGAAGGCGGCCGAACCGAAGGTGGTGCGCACGCCGGCGGTGAGAGTCAGGTCCTTGATCGCGGTCGGCACACCGTGCAGCGGGCCGCGCGCCTCGACCGGCACCGCGTCGGCGGCGCGTGCGGCCTGCCGGGCGAGGTCCTCGGTGACGGTGACGAACGCGCCCACGGTGTCGCCGAGCGCGGCCACCCGGCCCAGGCAATGCTCGACCAGGTCGACGCTGGTCAGCTCGCCGCGGGCGATCGCGGCGGCCTGTTCCAACGCGGTCAGGTCGTGCGGCTCGGCCATCCCCTCATCCTGCCCGCTGGGACGGGCCCCACGCGTCCGACACACGCCGGACTCCCCACCCACTCGGCCCACCGGCCCACAGATGCGCTCAGCCGCGCAGGAAGCGCTGGGCGTTGGTGGAGAGGAGCTTGTCGCGCTGGGCGTCGGTGAGGAAGTCGGCGTCGCGGACCACCGCGCCGGCCGGGCGTTCCCCCAACGGGTACGGGTAGTCGCTGCCGACCAGCACCCGGTCCTCCCCCATCGTGTCGACCAGCAGCCGCAGCGCGGGTGCCGCGAAGACCACCGAGTCGACACTGAACCGGTCGACGTAGCTGCTGGGCGGGGCGACGGACGCGCCACGGACCAGGTCGCCACGGCGGTGCCAGGCGTTGTCGGCGCGGCCCAGCCAGAACGGGAAGCTGCCACCACCGTGTGCGAAGCAGATCCGCAACGTCTCGGGCACCCGGTCGAAGACGCCGCCCAGGATCATCGCCAGCACCGACAGGTGCGTCTCGGCGGGCATCCCGGCGAGCCACCGAGCCATCCAGCGGTCCAGGCGCGGGCCGTCCGGCATGTCCCACGGGTGGACGAAGACGGGTGCGCCCACCTCGGCACAGTGCTGGAGGAAGGTGACCACCCCTGCGTCGTCCAGGTCCCGGTCGCCGACGTGGTTGCCGATCTCCACACCCACGTGCCCGGCGGCCAGGCTGCGATCCAGCTCGGCGCACGCGGCGTCCGGGTCCTGGAGGGGCACCTGGCAGAACGGCACCAGTCGGTCGCCACCCGCGGCGGTGACCTCCAGGGTCAGGTCGTTGAAGATCCGGGCGACCTTCACCGCCTGGTCGGCCGGGCGGTCATAGCTGAAGAAGACCGGGGTGGGCGAGACCACCTGTACGTCCACGCCGTCGGCGTCCATGTCGGCCAGCCGGCGCGACGCGTCCCAGCACTCGGCTCCGACCGGGCGGAACTCCCTCTCCCCCACCATGATCATGGCGGCTCGCTCGGAGTCGACCCGCAGCCACGGCCAGCCGGACCCACCGCACGCCGCGCCGAGGTCCGGCCACCCCTTCGGTACGACGTGCGTGTGCACGTCGACGACGCCTGCGGGCATCAGCCCTTGCCCGGGTGCAGGGTGCCGCAGTTGGCGCAGGTGCGTGCCTGCTCGTCGGCGTAGAACGCCTGGAACACCGGCGGTAGGTCGGCGGCGATGTCGCGGACCTGCAACTCCACCTCGTGCACCTTGTTGCCGCACTCCGGGCAGTACCACTGGAACGTCTCCAGCGTGCCCTCCTCACGGACCCGCTCGACGACCATGCCGATCGAGCCGGCCTCCGGTCGCTGCGGCGAGTGCGGGGTGTTGCGCGGCAGCATCCACATCTGACCCTCGCGCACGTGCACCGTACGCGGCCCCTCGGGGGTGACCAGGTTGATGTGCATGTTGCCCTTGACCTGGTAGAAGAACTCCTCGTACGGGTCCACGTGGAAGTCGGTGCGCTGGTTGGGCCCGCCCACCACCATCACGATGAAGTCGTCCCCGCCGGGGAACATCTCCTTGTTGCCCACCGGCGGCTTCAACAGGTGCTGGTTGTCCGCGATCCACCCGGGAAAGCTGAACGGTTCGGCGATCTCACTCACGACTGACCTCCCGAGGGAAGAAGGGCCACGGCCTGGATCTCGATGAGCAGGTGTGGATGGGGCAACTGGTGCACGGCCACCGTGGTGCGGGTCGGCCCGGACGCGTCGAAGAACTCCGCCCACACCTCGTTGTAACCACCGAAGTCGTTCATGTTGACCAGGTACGACGTCACCTGGACGAGGTCGCTGAGGTCCGCGCCGACCGAGCGCAGCAGATCGCCGATGTTCTCGATCACGGCTCGCGTCTGCACCCGGATGTCGAGGTTGGTCGTGCCGAACTCGTCCACCGACACACCAGCGAAGCTGTTGTCCGGCCGCCGCGACGACGTACCCGAGACGAAGACGAACCCACCCGCCACCTTGACGTGCGGAAAAGCCCCCCGAGGCACAGCCTTGCCGGCCACCACCCGCGCGGTCACGACGACGCCCGCAGCGACGCGGTGCCGAGCTTCTCCACGACCGCACGGACGTGCGCGCCGGGACGCAGCGGCACAGCCGCGGTGGCGGCGCCGGCCAGGAAGACCCACCCGGACTCCAGCCGCACACCGTGCCGGCCGGCCAGCCGGATGCCCTCGTCGAGGGCCCGGCGTGGATCGCCGAGGATCGCCGCCGTCGAACCGACCTGCGCCACCCGCCCGTCGACCTCCAGCAGCACACCCAGGTTGTCCAGCCCCGCCGGCACCGGCGACCACGGCCCGATCACGAACGCGGCGGCCGAGGTGTTGTCGGCGATCACGTCCGGCAGCGAGAAGCGGAAGTCCGCGTACCGGGAGTCGATCAGCTCGATGGCCGGGGCGACCGCGCGAACGGCGCTGGCGAAGTCGCCGACCGGCTCACCCGGCTCGGGCAGCCGGTCCAGCAGGAACGCCACCTCCGGCTCGACCCGGGGATGGATGTACGCGGCGCGGTCCACCACGCCACCGTCGGGGACCCGCATCGTGTTGGTGAGCCGCCCCCAGATCACCTCGTCCACGCCGACCTGGGCCATCTTCGCCCTGCTGGTCAGCCCCATCTTCAGCCCGACGAGCCGCTCACCGGCGTCCACCCGGCGCTGGAGCAGTGCGGCCTGCACGCCGTACGCGGCATCCACGTCGAGGCCGGTCTCGGCGGCGAGTTGCGGGATCGCGGTGGCCGTGGCCGCTGCCACGCCCAGCTTCTCGGCGATCCCGGCGATGTCCGGTCCGATCATGAGGGCTCCTTGCCGGCCAGGTCGAGTGCGACGTCCACGATCATGTCCTCCTGGCCGCCGACCATCCGGCGCCGGCCCAGCTCGACCAGGATCGACCGGACGTCCACGCCGTACCTGGTGGAGGCCCGCTCGGCGTGCCGCAGGAAGCTGGAGTAGACCCCCGCGTACCCCAGGGAGAGCGTTTCCCGATCCACCTGGACCGGTCGGTCCTGCAACGGGCGGACGATGTCGTCGGCCGCGTCCATCAGCGCGAACACGTCGCAGCCGTGCTTCCAGCCGTGCAACTCGGCGACCGCCACGAAGACCTCCAGCGGCGCGTTGCCGGCGCCCGCGCCCATGCCGGCGAGGGAGGCGTCGACGCGGACGGTCCGGCCGTGGGGTGCGTCCGGGCCGACCGGCGCAGACCCGGTGACCCGACCGTGTTCGACGGCGAGCACGCTGTTGGCGACCCCGAGCGACAGGTTGTGGTGCGCGTGGATGCCGATCTGCGTCTCCGGGGCGAGGACCTGCCGGTACGCGTCGACGCGCTGCGCCACGTCGGACATCAGCAGCCGGCCACCGGAGTCGGTGACGTAGACGCAGTGCGCGCCGTAGGACTCCATGAGCTTGGCCTGAGCGGCGAGCCCGGCCGGATCGTTCATGTGCGACATCATCAGGAACCCGGCGACGTCCATGCCGTTCTCCCGAGCCCAGGAGATGTGCTGGGCGGAGATGTCCGCCTCGGTGCAGTGGGTGGCGATCCGGACGCTTGTCACCCCGAGCGCCTTCGCGGCCTTCAGGTCGGCGATCGTGCCGATGCCCGGCAGCAGCAGCGTGGTCAGCTTCGCCGTGGTGAGCACCTCGGCTGCTGCGGAGATCCACTCAGCGTCGCTGGCCGCGCCGTGGCCGTAGTTGACGCTGGAACCGGCGAGCCCGTCCCCGTGCGCCACCTCGATCGCGGCCACCCCGGCGGCGTCCAGCGCGGCGGCGATGGCGCGGACCTGCTCGACGCTGTACTGGTGGGCGATGGCGTGCATGCCGTCGCGCAACGTCACGTCCTGGATGTACAGGTCGGTCATGGCGCGGCCACCTCCGAAGAACGCAGGGCGATCAGCCGCTCCGCGGTACGCAGAGCGGCAGAGGTCATGATGTCCAGGTTCCCGGCGTACGCCGGCAGGTAGTGCCCGGCACCGGAGACCTCCAGGAAGACCGACACCTGCAACGCGGTGAGCTGCCGCCCGAGCGTCGGCACGTACGCCCGCACCCGGTCGAACTGCACGTCCTGCTTGAGCCGGTAGCCGGGGACGTACTCCTGCACCGCCGCCACCATGTCCGCCACCGAGGCGGCGATGGCGTCGGTGTCGGCGTCGGCGTCCGGGCAGAGGCAGTAGACGGTGTCCCGCATGAGCAGTGGCGGGTCCGCCGGGTTCAGCACGATGATCGCCTTGCCCCGCTCGGCCCCACCGACCACCTCGATGGCCCGAGCGGTGGTCTCGGTGAACTCGTCGATGTTGGCCCGGGTGCCCGGCCCGGCCGACCGGGAGGCGATCGAGGCGACGATCTCCCCGTACGCCACCGGGGTGACCCGGCGCACCGCGGCGACGATCGGCACTGTCGCCTGCCCGCCGCAGGTCACCATGTTGACGTTCGACTCGTGCAGGTGCTCGTCGAGGTTGACCGGCGGCACGACGTACGGGCCGAGCGCGGCCGGGGTCAGGTCGACCACCGTGCGGCCGTGCGCGCGAAGCACCTCGTCGTGGTGTCGGTGCGCTCCCGCCGAGGTGGCGTCGAAGACCAGCTCGACGTCGGCGAACTCGGGCATCGCGACCAGCCCGTCCACTCCGTCGGCGGTGGTGGCGACGCCGAGCCGGCGAGCGCGCGCCAGGCCGTCGGAGGCCGGGTCGATTCCGGCCATCGCCACCATGCGCAGGCTGTCGCTCAGCCGCAACACTTTGATCATCAGATCGGTGCCGATGTTTCCGGACCCGAGCACCGCCACACCGGTCACTGGTTGTCTCCCTTGCTGAAACTCGTACGAACCGAGCCGAGCCCGGAGATCCGTGCCTCGTACGCGGCTCCCGGGGTGACCGGGACCATCGGGCCGAGCGCCCCGGAGAGCACCACGTCCCCGGCGCGCAGCGGGTCACCGGCGCGGGCGAGCGTGCTGGCCAACCAGTGCAGGGCGTGCAGCGGATTGCCCAGGCAGGCCGCGCCGGCGCCGACCGAGACCGGCTCGCCGGCGTGTTCCAGCACCATTCCGCACAGCCGCAGGTCGACGTCGGCGAGGCGGCGAGGCGTGGTGCCGAGCACGAAGAGCCCGCTGGAGGCGTTGTCGGCGACGGTGTCCACGATGGAGATGTCCCACCCGGCGATCCGCGAGTCGACGATCTCGATCGCCGGCAGCACGTAGTCCACCGCGCGGATCAGGTCGATAGTGGTGATCTGCGGGCCGGCGAGATCCTTGTCGAGCACGAACGCGATCTCCGCTTCGACCCGCGGCTGGAGCAGCCGCTCGATGGGCACCTCGACCCCGTCGCCGACCGCCATGGCGTCGGTCAGCATGCCGAAGTCCGGTTGGAACACCCCGAAGGTCTCCTGCACCGCCCGGGAGGTCAGCCCGATCTTCGCGCCGACCCGGCGTTCGCCGCGGCCCTGCCAGGCTCGCGCCTGGAGTTGCTGCACGTGGTACGCGGACTCGACGTCGCCCTCCGGCAGCAGCCGGCCCCGAAGTGGTGCACACGGCTTGCCGGTGCTGCGGGCGTCGGCCAGCTCCCGGTTGGCGGCCTCGATGTCAGCTTCCATGCCCGCTCCCTCGCTACGGCTCACGACAGGTCCACGCTCGCCACGGCTCACGACAGGTCCACGCAGACGTTGGTGAGTTCGGAGTAGAAGTTCAGCGAGTGCACGCCGCCCTCCCGGCCGATGCCGGACGCCTTCACCCCGCCGAACGGGGTGCGCAGGTCACGCAGGAACCACGTGTTGACCCACACGATGCCGGCGTCGAGCCGGGCGCCGGCCCGGTGCGCGACGCCCACGTCTCGGGTCCAGACGGTCGCCGCGAGGCCGTACTCGGTGCCGTTGGCCAGCGCGTATGCCTCATCCTCAGTGTCGAACGGCGCGACGTGCACCACCGGCCCGAAGATCTCCTCGCGGTTGGTGCGCGCCTGCGGGCCGAGCCCGGTGAGCACTGTCGGCTGCACGTACGACCCGCCGTCGCGGGTGTCACCGAAGGTGGGCGTGCCGCCACCGGTGAGCACCTCGGCGCCCTCGGCCCGGGCCAGCTCGTACGCGCCGAGCACCTTCGACCGGTGCTGGTGGGAGATCAGCGGCATGGTGGCGGTGGCCTCGTCGGTCGGCCAGCCGTACGCCAGCTCACCGGCCCGCTTCGCCAGCCGGGCCGTGAACTCCTCGAAGACCGGGCGCTGCACGTAGATGCGTTCGGTGCAGAGGCACACCTGCCCGCCGTTGGTGAAGCTGGACCGCACCGAGCCGGCCACGGCGGCGTCCAGGTCGGCGTCGGCGAAGACCAGGCCGGCGTTCTTGCCGCCCAGCTCGAAGCTGACCGCCTTCACGCCGTCGGCGGCGGCCCGCATGATCGCGCCGCCGGTGGCCGACTCGCCGGTGAAGGTGATCGCGTCCACGCCGGGGTGGCGGGTGAGGAACTCGCCCGCCGAGTCCGGCCCGAACCCGTGCACCAGGTTGAACACCCCGGCCGGTACGCCCGCGGCGGCCATCACCTCGGCGAGCACCGTCGCCGAGGCGGGTGTTTCCTCGCTGGGCTTGACCACCACGGCGTTGCCGCAGGCCAGCGCCGGGGCGACCTTCCAGGTGAGCAGCAGCAGCGGCAGGTTCCACGGCACGATGACCGCGACCACGCCGACCGGCTTGCGCAGCGCGTAGTTGAGCGCCCGGCCACCGGTCGGGGTGACCGTCGTGAACGACTCGGTGGGCGCGGTCGCCACGATCTCCGCGAACGCCCGGAAGTTCGCCGCACCACGAGGAATGTCCAGCGTGCGGGCCTGGGCGATGGACTTGCCGGTGTCGGCGACCTCGGCGGTGACCAGGTCGTCGAAGCGGCGCTCCAACTCGTCGGCGACCCGGCGCAGCACCTCGGCGCGTTCCCGTTCGCCCATCCGGCCCCACGGCCCGCGCAGCGCCGCCCGGGCGGCGGCCACCGCGTCGTCCACAGTCGACTGCGACGCCTCGTCCACCTCGAAGACCTGGTCCCCGGTGACCGGGCTGGCCTTGGTGAACGTCGACCCGCCGTCGACGAACTCGCCGGCGACGAAGTTGCGCAACCGGTGCGGGCCACCTGGCGCATGGCCGGCCATCAGTCGCGGGTCCCACAGGCCGGTCATTCCTGCCTCCCTCGGCTCAGTGCCGCGCCGATCGCGCCGACCAGCAGCACCGCGGCCCCGCCGACGACCGCCCCCAGCACCCGGTGCTGTCGGCGCACCCGGCGGCGCACCTCCGCGTACGGGGTGGTGGAGAACGACACCAGCTCGTACTGCGAAACGTACCGGCCGGGGAGGGCTCGCTCCAGGGCGTGCTCCACCCGCCGCCGTGTCTGGAAGACCGGGGAGGCGACCTTGTCCCGCATCTCCACGAAGTTGGTCAGCGCCATCGTGGCGATGGCCTCGGCGTTCTCCTGCCGGCGTCGCTGGAATAGGGGCAGCGCCGCAAGCCAGTCGTCGGCGCACTCGTCCAGGCAGCGGTCCAACTCGACCACGTCCTCGAAGGCGCAGTTCGCGCCCTGCCCGTAGAAGGGCACGATCGCGTGCGCCGCGTCACCGAGCAGGCCGACGCTCCCGTTGACCTGCCAGGGCGTGCAGCGAACAGTGCCGAGCACGCCCACCGGGTTGTGCTGGTAGTCGTCGACGAGGTTCGGTGCCAGCGGGATGACGTCCGGGTAGTGCTCGGCGAAGTGCCGCTCGATTTCGGCCGGGCTGGTCAGCGAGGCGAAGCTGCCGGCGCCGTCGTTGGGCCAGAACAACGTGCAGGTGAAGGAGCGGTCCGGGTTCGGCAGCGCGATCATCATCGAGGTGCCGCGCGGCCAGATGTGCAGGGCGTCCGGGTCCAGGGCGAAGTCCCCGCCCAGCGGCGGGATCGTCAACTCCTTGTAGCCGTAGTCGAGGAAGTCCACGCTCTCGTTCAGCAACCCGTACGCCAGCAACTGCCCCCGCACCGCGGAGCCGGCGCCGTCGGCACCCAGCACGACCGACGCCTTGGCTGCGACAGTGCCCTGCGGTGTCTCGAAGCTCAGCGAGCCGTCGGTCGGGTCCAGCCCGACCAACCGGTGATTGAAGACGACCCGCACCCCGGGCAGCGCGGTGGCCTCGTCCAGCAGGGCGTTGTTCAGCGCGCCCCGACTGATCGAGTTGATCGCCCGGTCGCCGGCCGCGCTGTACGACTGGAACTGCTGCTCCCCCTCGACCGGGTGGATCATCCGGCCCCGCATCGGCAGCGCGTCGGTCATCACCTGGTCGGCGAGCCCGATCCGGCGCAACGCGTCCAGGCCGCGCTCGGAGAGCGCCAGGTTGATCGAACGCCCCCGCTCGGCCGTGCCGGCCCGCGGGTCGGAGCGGCGCTCGTAGAGCGCCACCGGGTAGCCGCGCCGGGCCAGGAAGCAGGCGGCCAGGCAACCAGCCAGGCCGGCACCGATGATCGCGACCTCGTCGCGCCGCGCGGTCACGGGTTCACCTGCCCCACCGTCGCGGCGAGCGCCGCCGCGGCCCGCCAACAGTCGAGGTACGTGGAGTAGAGCGGCACCGGGGCGAACCGGATGACGTCCGGTTCGCGGGCGTCGGCGATGACGCCGTGCTCGTGCCGCAGGCGTTTGGTCAGCTCCGCCGCGCTGCCGTGGCCGATGCGCACCGAAAGCTGGCAGCCCCGCCGGGCCGGGTCGCGCGGGGTGACCACGCGCAACGGCCGGTCGACGACGACCTCTTCGAGCAGCGACTCCAACCAGCCGGTGAGTCGCTGGCTGCGGGCGCGCAACGCCGTCATGCCGACCGCGTCGAACACCTCCAGCGAGGTGCGCACCGGGCCCATCGCGAAGATCGGCGGGTTGGAGATCTGCCAGGCCTCCACTGTTGCGGGTGGCCGCGACACCGGGGTCATCTCGAAGCGGGTGGCCGCCGCGGTGCTCCACCAACCCTCGAAGCGGGGCACTGTCTCGTCGCCGAGGTGCCGCTCGTGCACGAAGACGCCGGCCAGGGCACCCGGACCTGCGTTCAGATACTTGTAGGAGCACCACGCGGCGAAGTCGACATCCCAGTCGTGCAGGGCCAGTGGCACGTTGCCGACCGCGTGGGCCAGGTCCCAACCGACCACCGCGCCAGCCGCCCGGCCGGCGGCCGTGATCGCCGGGATGTCCAGCACCTCACCGGTGAGGTAGTTGACCCCGCCGAGGAGCACCAGCGCCACCCGGTCGCCCTCGGCGGCCAGGTAGGCGGTCACGTCCTCGGTGCGCAGGGCGTCCTCACCGTCGCGCGGGCGCAACCGGACCACGGTTTCATCCGGGTCCAGGCCGTGGAACCGGGCCTGGCTGCGCACCGCGTAGCTGTCCGACGGGAACGCCGCGTCCTCGATGACGATGCGGGTGCGCGCGCCGGCCGGGCGGTAGAAGCTCACCATCAGCAGGTGCAGGTTGACCGTGAGCGAGTTCATCACCACGGTCTCCGCGGGGCGGGCGCCGACCAGTCGCGCGGCCGGCGCGGTCAACAACTCGTGGTACGGCAGCCACGCGCGCGCCGCCTCGACGTGCCCCTCGACGCCGAGCCGCGCCCAGGCGTCCAGGTCGGCGAGGAGTTCGTCGCGGGTGGCCCGGGGTTGCAGGCCCAGCGAGTTGCCGGCGAGGTACGCCGACTCGGGGTGGTCGCCGCCGTCGGCCGGGGGCACGTGGAACAGGTGCCGGTGACCCGGGTCGGCTTCGTCGAGGCGGTGCGCCTCTCGTTCTGGGGTGTGCACAGGGGTGTCTCGCTCTCCGGTCACATCGCGGTGCGGGCCGACCACAGCTCCGGGAAAACCACCCGGGCCATGCTGCGTTGCAGCCACGCCAGGCCGGCGGAGCCTCCGCTGCCGACCTTGGCGCCCATCGTCCGCTGCACCGCCTTGACGTGGTTCCACCGCCAGTCGCCGAACTCCTCCGCGACCGAGCTCAGCGCCTCACCGAGCAGTCGCAGGTGGTTGTCCGGGCCGCCGTCGTCGTAGATCCGTACCCAGGCCGCCTCGACCGACGGGTGCGGATCATGTTCGATGGCAACGTCCCGGTCGAGCAGGTCGGCGGGCAGATCGAAGCCACGCCGGGCGAGCAGCGCGAGCACATCGTCCCAGAGGCTCGGCGTGGCCAGCGCGGCGGTCAGCGCGGCGTACACGTCGGTCTGTCGACGGAACGGGCGGATCAGCGTCGGGTCACGCAGCCCGAGCAGGAACTCCAACTGCCGGTACATGGCCGACTGGAAGCCGCTGGCCTCGCCGAGCAGGTTGCGGAACCGGTTGAAGTCGGCCGGGCTCATCCAGCGCAGCCCCTGCCAGGCGGCGTTGAGCCCCTCCAGGTGCAGTTTGGCTCGACGCAACGGCGCCAACGCCTCCCAGACCTGGTCGGCGCGGATCAGCCGCTGGGTCTCCCGCAACTCGTGGCAGGTCAGCCCGAAGTACAGCTCCATGATCTGGCTGACCATCAGGAAGGACATCTCGCCCGGGTCGCTGCTGAGCGGGTGCTGCATCCGGTGCAGGGCACTGGCCTGCACGTACGCGTCGTACGGCACCATGTCGGCGAACTCCAGCGTGGGCTCGCCACCGGTGCGCTCCGCCTGGGCGGCCCGCTGCCCCGGGGTCACCGGTCGCACCGTGGCGGGGCGGTTCGGCGCCCGCCGCTCCGTCTGATCCACCATCTCGTCTCCCTCCCCCGGACTCGCCGACGTCATGATCCCTCGGTCGGATCGGCCTACGGAATGCCAGATCAACGGCTCTCGCCGCCTTCTCCTGGCGAACCAAAGGCAACTAGGCGAAGTCGGTTCACGAAAGTAAGGTCTGAGCGTGGACGACATGGACTGGGCGCTGCTGCGCGAGTTGCAGGCCGACGCGCGGCTGTCCTTCAGCGAGTTGTCCCGGCGGGTGCACCTGTCGCCACCTGCGGTCGCCGAGCGGGTTCGCCGGCTGGAGGAGTCCGGAGTCATCACCGGCTACCACGCCCATGTCGACCTGAGCCGAGCCGGCCGCACCGTGATCGCGCTGATCCGGATGTCCTGCTACGGCGCGCGATGCATCCTGCACGACCCGGCGGTCGCGGGCTGGCCGGAAATCCTGGAGATCCACCGGATCACCGGGGACGCGTGCAGCGTGCTGAAGGTGGCCGCCGGCTCGATCGGCGCGTTCGAGGGCGTCATCGACCGACTCGCCCCGTACGGCCAGCCGTCGAGCACTATGGTCCTGTCGTCCCCGCTGGGCTGGCAGCCGATCACGCCGCTCCCCTCGACCGGGGTCGCCCCGCGTCAGCGCTGACCCACCCCACCCTCGCCGCCTGCGGGTTTGCTCCCGCGCCAGCGGGAAAGCAGGCCGCGTGCCCAGGGGAGGGTTCCGGCGGTCGTCGCCGGTTGGGGGGAAATCATGCAGGGAATCCGCACGATCAACCGCGCGCTCTCGTCCGCACTGACGCTGGTCGGGCTGGTCGGGGCGTTCGTCCTGATGTCTGTCGCGCCGGCCCGTGCCGGCGAGAACACCTTCATCGAGGTGACGCCGAACAGCGCCCAGGCCGGTAGCCGGGTCTCCATCAAGGCGAGCTGCGACAACGACAACAACAACCGCCAGTCCAGCGTGCACTCCGATGCGTTCGGGCACGTGACGCTCAGACCGGACAACGGCTTCCTGACCGCGCAGGCCAGCATTCCGCGTGACAAGCAGGCCGGCGATTACGCGGTGGACCTGCGCTGCCAGAACGGCCAGACGGCCACGACCACCCTGACCGTGCTGAACATGGCGTCGCCCAGCAAGGGACCGGCGACCGGGGGCGGCGGGACGGCCGGCGGTCGCGGCACCGGCTCACTGCTGGTGCTCGGCGGCGTGGCGCTGGTGGCCACTGCGATCGCGCTCGGCATGGCGGGCGGCCGGCGTCGGACCGGAGCCGGCTCCTGAGCCGGACGACCCATGACCCGCAGATCCGCGCGTGCGCGGCCGGACCGCCGCGCCCGCCTCCGGGCCGGGCCGGCGCTGCGCGCCTCCGGCCGGCTGGTGGCCCGCGCCTCCCGCCGGCTGGGCCGCGTCGCCGGTCAGGCCGGGTCGGCCAGCATCGCCACCACCGATCCGACCGTCCAGCCGCTGCCACCGAGGCGTCCGGCCGGGTCGCCGTTGGCCGGGCACCGCATCGGTACGGGACCAGGGTTGCCGGTCCTGGCCGTCGCCGCGCTGATGGTGCTGATCGTGGCGATGCTCGGCGTCGAGCAGGTGACCGGCATGAGCCTGTTGCCGGACCAGCTCAGCGCCGGCTTCCGACCGCCACCGAAGAAGTTCCCGGTGCTGTCGTCCAGCCGTCCGACCAACCTCGCCATTGACACGATCGACGTCGAGGCGCCGGTGCACGACGTGGGCATCGCGCCGGACGGCACCATCGCCGTGCCGGACGCGGCCCGCGCCCAGGAGGCCGGCTGGTACGACCAGGGGCCCACCCCCGGTCAGTACGGCCCGGCCGTGATCGTCGGGCACGTCGACACCACCAGCGGGCCGGCGGTCTTCCACAAGCTTCGCGACCTGCGCTCCGGCGACCAGATCGAGGTCACCCGCACGGACCGGAGCGTGGCGATCTTCGAGGTGGATTCGGTGGAGCGGTTCGACAAGGGGCGGCTGCCGGTGGACGAGGTGTACGGCGACTTCAGCCGTCCGAGCCTGCGACTGATCACCTGCGGCGGCCAGTGGGTCGGCGGCGAGACGGGCTATTCGGACAACGTGGTGGTCTTCGCGTCGCTGACGAAGGCACGTACAGGTGGTTGACCCGGGTGAAGCGGAACCCGGGTCAGTTCTGACCGGGGCTTGCCACGGGTAACCCCGCAACCTTGGCGCTCTCGAGCAGTCGCCGGTCATAGCTGACGAAGGCGATGAGTGCCGTTCCGGACTCGTTGGTCAGAACCTGAGCGGTGGCAAGGTGAATGGCGTCGAGGCTGCGTAACGTCGGCTCGGCAAACGCGGCAGCGGTCGCACGGATCGTGCCGTCGATCTCCAGCCGAAAGAGCCGTCCGACGGCCGCCGGCACGCCGACCAACGCCTGCGGGGCTGATCGGCGTAACGCTCTGGGCACTTCGACCTCGACCAGCGCGGAGGAGACCAGGGGGACGTCTCCGTGGGTGTTGAGCCAGGAGACAAGCTCAGCGCTGCACGCCTCCTGCCGAACCAACTTGACGACGGCGGCGGAGTCCAGATAGATCACCAGCGCTCCTCGTCCCGCATCTCGGCGAGCGTGGCGGCCACGTCCACATCCTCGTCACCCAGCTTCGGGGGAAGCGGCACAGAGCCGCCGCCGGTCGGAGCGACGGCCCGCCCCGCAGCTACGAGCTTGGCCAGTACCGACCTGTCGTCACTCACCGGAACCAGTCTGGCGATCGGATGCCCACGATCGGTGATCTCGACGGTTTCGCCGCCACTCACCCGAGCCAGCACCTGACTCGTGTTCTGGTTCAGCTCTCGGACCCCGATGCGTTCCACAGACCGAGTGTAGAACTAAATGTTCTACACTGCGAGGCTATTCGCCTCGTATCGAGAAGACGGCGGCCAGTGGGGGGCTATTCGGACAACGTGGTGGTCTTCGCCTCGCTGGTCAAGGCGCGTGCCGGCGGTTGACAAGCCTCGACGTACTCGGCGAGCCGGGCGGCCCCGGTGAGCATGGCCCGGCCGCGCTCAGTGAGCCGTTGCCGCCACTGGCGCAGCGACGCGGCGAGCGGTTCGGCCCCGCCCGCGTCGCGCACTCGACGCAGCACGCCGGCGATGTGGTCGAGCCGGTAACCGCCCCGACGCAGCAGGTGGGCCAGTTCGGCGTCGCGCACGTCGTCCGGTGAGTAGACGCGGTGCTGAGTCGCGGGATCGCGCCCTGGCCGCAGAACCCCGGCCATCTCCCACTTGCGCAGCGTCGCGGGTCGCAGCCCGAGCCGGTGTGCCAGCACGCTGATCGGCACGGCTTCCCGGCGCTGCGGTGACGGCTTGGTTCCGGTGAGCGCCACGACCGCCGTCTCGACCACGTCCAAGGTCTCTCGATCGCGCTGCAACAGGGTGTGACTCTGGTCGATCGTGCGCAGGGCCGTGTCGATCTCACCCCGGTTGACGGCGCGCATGATGTCGCCGCTGGCCGCGTAGCCATGGCCCACGATCAGCGCGAGGTAGGCGCTCAATGCCTTGGCGTGCACCTCGGTGAACCGGCGGTAGCCGTTCGAGGTGCGCTCGGCCGGAGGCAGGACGCCCTCGCGTTCGTAGTTGCGCACGGCCTGCGCGGACAGTCCATGCCCGCGCGCGAGATCGACCGGTCGGCGTACCCCTGGGTTTGAGGGTTTCGTGGCTGCCACCGCGCTCCAACACTCGTAAGTTTCAACCGCTGGTTCAACGATACGGTTGATGCAATGACGACCCTTCTCGACCTGCTGGCCGGATCACCGGCCCTGCTCGCGATCGGCGAGCCGACGCATGGTGAGTCCGCCTTCCTCCAGGTCCGCAACGAGGCCTTCATGACGCTGGCCGAGCACGGCTACCGGTCGATCGCGCTGGAGAGCGACCGGGTCGCGGGGCTGATCGCCGACGAGTTCGTGCAGGGCGGCGTCGTGACGCTCGACCGTGCACTCACCGAAGGGTTCAGCCACGGGTTCGGAGCGGCCCCGGCCAACCGCGACCTGCTGCTGCGGATGCGCGAGTGGAACGCCGGACGGCCGGTCGCCGAGCGCCTGACGTTCCACGGCTTCGACGCCCCGGTGGAGCTGGAGAGCGCCCCGAGCCCGCGGCGCCACCTCAACGACGTTTGTCACTTCCTCGGCCTGGACCGGTCCGCCGAGATCGACGACCTGATCGGGGACGAGGCGCGGTGGAGTGACACAGCCGCGATCTGGGAGCCGGGTCGATCGGTCGGTCGCTCGACCGATGCTCAGCGGCTGCGGGTGATCGGCGACGACCTGCTGACCGAGCTGTACCTGCAGGCACCCCGGCGACCCGAGGGCTGGCCGGCGGCGCTCGTACACGCCACGTCGGCGGTCGCGTTGCTGCGTTACCACGCCGCGGCCGCCGCACCACTGGCCCAGGAGGAACGCTTCGCCCGCCTGGCCGGGGTCCGGGACGCGCTGATGGCCGAGAACCTGCTCGCGATCCGGGCGGCCGAAGCCCACCGCGGACCCACGCTGACCTTCGCGCACAACACGCACCTCCAGCGCCATCTCAGCACGATGACGATGGACGGCACGGAGGTGTCGTGGGCCGGCGCCGGCGCGATCGTCGCGTCACTGCTGGGCGACCGGTACGCGGTGGTCGTCGGCAGCCTCGGCGCGAGCCCCACGCTCGGCATCGAGGCACCCGCCACGTCGACCTACGAAGGCAGACTCCAGCAGGAGGACGACCTTCCCGGGTACGTCCGCGCGTCCGACATCGGACCAGCCGAGCAACGGGCGCACGACTACCGCTACTTTCCGCTGGACCAGGCCACCATCGACCATGCCGATGCGGTGCTGCACATCCCGACCGGCGTCGATGCGGCCACGCTCGCCGACCGGATTCTCTCGCTGCCCGGCGTCGAGCAGGTCGTGGCGAGCGAGGAGAACGGGTCACCCGAGGTGGCCTGGGGCGACCGGTTCTTCTACCTCGGCCCGGACCGCCGCCAGCCGTTCGCCACCATCGTCGAGCACGACGTGCCCGGCTTCGACGAGGCCGCACAGCTTGACCGCCCTGGTGTCTTCCGCCTCAACCTGGACCTGGGCCGGGCCGAGTTCGAGCGACTCTTCGGCTTCCCGCCCAAGGCATTCGAGGACCACCGGGACGCGTTCGACTTCGCCCGGCTGGACACCCTCGTACCGCACCCGGGCTACGCGCTGTACGGCTTCGGCAGCATCGTGATGCCTGGTCCGCAGATGCTGCCCGAGATCGACCGGCTACTGGCGATGGCGTACGGCCGGGCAGCGAACCGCCACGAGCGCGCAGCGCGCCGGGCAGCCGACCAGCAGGACTGAGCCAGCTCCGCGCGGAGTCAGGCTGCTGCTTCGGGCTCGCGCAGGTCCAGCCAGTCGGCCCAGCGGGGGTCTGGGGCCCGGTGCCCGAGCACCCGCCAGGCGGTGCCCTTCGGCGCAGCCGGCAGCGCGTGCAACCGCCACCCCATCTCGGCCGGAGTCTTGTCACCCTTGGTGTGGTTGCACCGGGCACAGGCGGCGACCACGTTCTCCCAGGCGTGCCGGCCACCCCGGCTGCGCGGAAAGACGTGGTCGATGGTCTCGGCCGGGCCCCGGCAGTAGGCGCACCGCCACCCGTCCCGGGCGAAGATCGCCCGCCGGGACAGCCCGACGTGCGTCCGGTAGGGCACCCGGACGAAGCGCGTCAACCGGACCACGGACGGCACCGGGAGCGCGTCCCGGGCACTGTGCAGGATGCCGTCACCGTCGGCGACGCAGACCGCCTTGGCGGAGAGGACGAGGATCGCGGCGCGGCGCACCGACACGACACACAGCGGCTCGTAGGTGGCGTTGAGGACCAACGCGCCGGAGCCCACCGTGGGTCGTATGTCAGGCATCGCGCTCACCCTCCCGGTTCAGCGGCTGCTGCGAACCGCCGCCGACCGGGGTCGGGCACGCCGGCCCACCCGGTCGACGCCGGGCCGATCACCGACGTCCGTTGCGCCAATAGTCCCTGATCGGACCCCGGATTGCACGTACTAATCCGGGGTCGGACGTGAAGCTCTCTCTCGCACCTGTCACGATGGCCGGTTCGCCCCGTTCCGGTCGTGCCCTCTGCGGCAGTTCACCCGCCGGTGGGTCGGCGGCGGACTGTCGGGTCGCTTGCGGTACGAAGACAGGGTGAGTGCCGCCAGCGTGACGCCCCTTGCCCTGTCCACCGCCGATTCGGTGAGCTGCCAGGGCAGCACCTCCTGCGAGTGGATCTACGACATCACCAGATCGGCCTGGTTCGCCGAGGGCAGTTACTGGATCCTGCTCAAGCCGCTGCGGCTGCTGGTGATCCTGGCGCTGGCGATGGTGGCCCGCTGGGCGCTGCACCGCACCATCAACCGGTTGGTCCGGACGACCACCGAGGGCGCGGTGCCGACGATGCTGCGCCCGCTGCGCGAGCGGGTGCCCAGCACGGCGGGTGACCCGGCGGAGTTCGTGCCGGAGCGGCGACGGCAGCGGGCTGAGGCGATCGGCTCCGTGCTGCGCAGCCTGACCACCGCGTTCGTCTTCGGCATCGCGCTGCTGATGATCCTGCGCGAGTTCAGCTTCGACCTGGCTCCACTGCTGGCCAGCGCGGGGATCGCCGGCGTGGCACTGGGTTTCGGCGCGCAGAGCCTGGTCAAGGACCTGATCGCCGGCCTCTTCATGCTGATCGAGGATCAGTACGGCGTGGGCGACAACGTCGACCTGGGCGAGGCGATGGGCGTGGTCGAGTCGGTCGGGCTGCGGGTCACCACGGTGCGCGACGGTCGCGGCGTGCTCTGGTACATCCGCAACGGCGAGATCATCCGGGTGGGCAACAAGAGCCAGGGTTGGGCCCTCGTGGTGGTGGACCTACCGATCGGTTTCAACAGCACCGAGGAGGCCACCGCCGTCCTGCGGACCGCGGCCGCCTCGATCGCGGTGGACCCGGAGCTGTCACCGGAGATCGTCGAGGCGCCGGAGGTGCTGGGCGTCGAGCAGGTGACGGTGGACGGCGCGGTCATCCGGACGGTGGTGAAAACCACCGCGGACGGGCAGTTCGCGGTGGGCCGGGAGCTGCGTCGGCGGCTCGCCGAGGCGCTGGAGAACTCGGGGATCACCGCGCAGATCGCGGCTGCTCGTATCTATCCCGGTCTGCCGACCCGGCCCCTGCCCGACAGCGAGACCGGTCAGGGTGGCGCCACCTGACCCAGGCGAAAATGTCCGCCGATGCAGGGTCGCCAGCCGCCCGGCCCCTCAGGTATCGTCCGTTCGTTCAGTCGGGGAAGCGACGATCGATCCGTTCGCCCTAGCTAGTTGTCAGACGATCGGGCAGAATCCGGAACACGCGTTCCCGACGGAGCGTGATCACATACTCGCTGATCCGCAGATCTGACGAGGGCTTCCGGCCTGGCTGCCACGAGCGGCCGAACCGGAGCCGATGGAGGCGACGGTGCCCGACGAGCGACCTTCCGCGGAAGGCCCCGCCACCTTTCGCGAAGTGTTCGCCCAGCACGAGTTTCGGGCCGTGTTCGTGGCTGGTGCTCTCTCCTGGGTCGGTGACTACGTCGCGAAGGCGGCCGTCACCCTGCTCGTCTACCAGCAGACCCGGTCCGTCGCGCTCTCCGCAGCAGCCTTCGCGGTCAGCTTCCTACCCTGGCTGCTCGGTGGTCCCGTGCTCGCCGCACTGGCGGAGCGGTACCCGTACCGCAAGGTGATGGTGTCGTGTGACGTCATCCGCATGCTGCTGATGCTGCTCATCGCCATCCCGAACCTGCCGTACCAGGCAGTGTTGGTGCTGATCTTCGCTGCCACACTGGCCAACCCGCCCAGCCAGGCGGCGAAGTCCGCGCTGATGCCGCAGATGCTCACCGGGGACCGGCTGGTGCTCGGGCTGTCGCTGAACAGCAGCATCGGGCAGGCCGCCCAGGTCATCGGGTACGTGTTCGGTGCGGCGGTCGCCTCGATCGACCCGGTGGTCGCGTTGCTGTTCAACGCGGCGACGTTCGGCCTGTCCGCGCTGCTGGTCCGCCTCGGCGTACGCCACCGCCCGGCGTCCATGAACCCTGCGCACCGCAGCCACCTGCTGCAGGAGACGCGCGAGGGGTTCGCCATCGTGTTCCGCACACCGGTGTTGCGGGCGATCGCGGTGCTGGTCTTCAGCGCCATGCTCTTCTCGATCGTCCCGGAGGGGCTCGCCGCCGCCTGGGCCAACGAGGGCGCCAAGGGCGACCTGAGCAGGGGGGCGGCGCAGGCGGTGATCATGGTGGCCAACCCCGTGGGCTTCGTCCTGGGCGGGTTGCTGGTGAGCCGGCTGTTCGGGCCGGCCCGCCGGATGAAGCTGATGCGGCCACTCGCGGTGCTCGCCCCACTGGTGCTGGTGCCGGCGCTGCTCGATCCGTCCCCGCTGGTGGTGGCGTTGCTGGCCGCCCTCTGCGGGTTCGCCGTCGCCGGCATGCTGCCGATGGCCAACGGGTTGTTCGTCCAGGCACTGCCCAACGGCTTCCGCGCCCGTGCCTTCGGCGTGATGGCCACCGGTGTCCAGGTCATCCAGGGTGTCGCGGTGCTGGTCACCGGGCTGCTCGCCGAGCGGTTCCCCATCCCGGTGGTGGTCGGGTTGTGGAGCGCGGCCGGAGTGATGCTCATGGGGGTGGCCGCGCTGCGCTGGCCGGACCGGCAGACCATTGACGACGCGATCGCCGCAGCCACAGCGGCCAACGCCGAGCCGCCGCAGGAACCTGCCAGCCCCACCAAGGACCACACGGAGGCGGGCACTCCCGAGCCGCGCTCCGGCGACGGGCACCGCCGTCACGCGGTCACCTGACCTCGGCGTGATCCGACGCACGCCGCACGGGTCGGGCCGGCACGGAGCGCACCTGGCAGGATGGAACGGTGAACCCCGCAGGTGAATCCGACCGTCCTGGTGCGTCGATGACCCTCTTCGAAGCGGTCGGCGGCGAGCCCACCTTCCGCAAGCTGGTCGACGAGTTCTACGCCGGCGTCGCCACCGATCCCCTGCTGCGGCCCATGTACCCGGAGGAAGACCTGGGGCCGGCCGCCGATCGGATGACCCTGTTCCTCATGCAGTACTGGGGCGGCCCCAACACGTACTCCGCCCAGCGCGGCCATCCGCGGCTGCGGATGCGGCACGCGCCCTTCCGGATCGGCGCCGCCGAGCGGGACGCCTGGCTGCGGAACATGCGCCGCGCCGTGGAGCGGCTCGACCTCGAGCCGGAGATCGCCGCCACACTCTGGGACTACCTGGAGCGCGCCGCATACTTCATGGTCAACGCCGAGGAGGACCCGGCCAACGGCGGCTGATCGCCGGGCCGAGGTCGCGTCAGAGCAGCGCGCCCTCGTCGTGCAGCCAGTCCACGAAGCTGGTGGCCACCGCCGCGCCGCAGTCGAGCATCTCGACCAGGAGCGCGTCGTGGGTGCCGGCGCCGAGCGGCACCTGGAGCTCGGCGTAGATCGGTAGCTGCCCACGCTCGGTCGGGTCACCGATGTACGCCTTGCAGAACCGGCGGGTGTGGTTCCACTCGTTGACCACCCGGTATGCCCGGTCGGCCCAGTCCGGCGGGACGGTGGCATGTGGGCGTGCCCGCATGACCAGGATCTCGTCCTCCGGCCCTTCGAGGGTGACCAGCACCGCGTGCCGTTCCCACATGGCCAGCAGGTTGCCGTCGCCGTCGGCCAGGTAGCGCACGTCGAGCAGGTCGAGTGCGTCACAGACCCGGCGCAGACTCACCGGCTCGACGTTGGCGGGCATCTCGGACAGCACCGGCCGCTCATTGGCCGGGCAGTCGTCCCCCGGCTGGCGAGGGCTGGGCGGCCCGACCCGGACCGCGCTCTCCACTGTGATCCCGCTTCGGGTTTCCGGATCGCCGCCGTCGGCGGGACCGGGGCGCCATGACCACCACGGCATCGCTCGCGCACCTCACTCCCCAGCGGATCCAGCCGCCTACGGTGCGTTGGATCCGAGGATGGACGGTACCCGGACAGCCGAGTTGAAGCACCCCCCCAACGACCGCCCCAGCCCAGAAGAATGAGCCGGGGTCAGCCGTTCGGACGAGTACCCAGGGGTGTCACGGCAAGATCCGTGGCCTTCTGCGACCATGCCGCTCCGTATGGTCCCACCAGGCCAACCCAACGACCCGCCACCCGCACCTGAACGTCGGGACCGCCGTGGCCGGCGACCGGGCTGTCAGCGGCGCCGAGGAAGCCCATCCGGATCACCGCCTGCACCAGTCGCTGGGGCACCTCGACCGGCTCGGCGGGCGGCCCGTCCGGAGTGACCAGCACCGCCACGTGGTCGAGCAACGCGTCGCGCAGCGCACGCTGACCCACCGCGCGACCGGCCACCCCCTGCTCGCTCGCCGTCCGCAGGGTGCCCGCCGCCGCCTGCGCGATCCGTCGCAGCTCGGCGACCGGCAGCGCCTCCACCTGCCGGCTGCGCGCCGGCGGCAGCGGCCACCGCCACTGCGCGTCCCGGCGGGTCGGCAGGGCCGCACCGCCACGCTCCAGCTCGGCCAGCAGCTCGGCGGCGGCCACCGTGACGTCCCCGGCCGGCCCACCGGCCACCGTGCGGACCACGAGGACCTGCCACGGCAGCCGGGCCCAGAGGGCGACCCGGCCGGGCCCACCGGCCGGCCGCAGCCGGACCGGTGCGACCGGATCCAGCCGGACCAGCCGGGCCAGGAAGGCGCCCGCGTCCGCCACCCCGGCGACACCGTGCGTCGGGGTCGACGCGGCCGTCCGTCCCGGCTCGGCCGTACCCGGCCGGGTCATGCCACCCCGCCCTGTGGGGCGTACGTGAGAAGGAAGTCCCGCTCCTCAGGCGTGATGCGTCGGGGCACCTGGCGGGTCAGGTCGAACGGCACCAGCACCGAACGGGCGCGGCTGGCCAGCACCTCGCCGTCGTACAGCTCGTACGCGACAGTGAACCGGGAGGCCCGGATCTCCTCCACCCACAGCTCGATCCGAACGGTGGGCGCCGCCTCCGCGGTGGCCCGGCCCAGCGCGTAGTCGACCGGGCGCAGGTAGTCGACCTCGTGCCGACGGATCACCACCCCGTCGGCGAACGAGCCGACCCCCCAGGCCCGGCCGCCGGCGAACATCAACGCCACCCGCGCCTCCTCGTACAGGGTGAGGAAGCGCGAGTTGTTGACGTGGCCGTACGCGTCCAGGTCGGACCAGCGCAGCGTGCAGTGGTAGACGAACCGGTCAGACACCTTCTCGGCCCCGGTCAGTCGCGGGTCAGCTTGCGGTAGGTCACCCGGTGCGGCCGGGCAGCCTCCGCGCCGAGGCGGTCGATCTTGTTCTTCTCGTACGCCTCGAAGTTGCCCTCGAACCAGAACCACCGGGTCGGGTCCTGGTCGTCGCCCTCCCAGGCCAGGATGTGCGTGGCGACGCGGTCCAGGAACATCCGGTCGTGCGAGATGACCACGGCGCAGCCGGGGAACTCCAGCAGCGCGTTCTCCAGGCTGGACAGCGTCTCCACGTCCAGGTCGTTCGTCGGCTCGTCGAGCAGGATGACGTTGCCGCCGATCTTGAGGGTCAGCGCCAGGTTGAGCCGGTTGCGTTCACCGCCGGAGAGCACCTTCGTCGGCTTCTGCTGATCCGGTCCCTTGAAGCCGAACGCGGCGATGTACGCCCGCGACGGCATCTCGACCTTGCCCACCATCAGGTAGTCCAGCCCGTCGGAGACGACCTCCCAGACGGTCTTGTCGCCGTCGAGGCCTTCGCGGTTCTGGTCGACGTACGACAGCGAGACGGTGGGGCCGACCCGGACCTGGCCGCCGGTCGGCTCCTCCAGCCCGACGATGGTCTTGAACAGGGTGGTCTTGCCGACGCCGTTGGGGCCGATGATGCCGACGATGCCGTTGCGCGGCAGCGAGAACGACAGGTTGTCGATCAGCAGCCGGTCGCCGAAGCCCTTGCTGAGGTTGACCGCCTCGATCACCGTGCTGCCCAGACGCGGGCCCGGCGGGATCTGGATCTCCTCGAAGTCGAGCTTGCGGGTCTTCTCCGCCTCGTTGGCCATCTCGTCGTACCGGTCCAGGCGGGCCTTGGACTTGGTCTGGCGGGCCTTGGCGTTGGAGCGGACCCACTCCAGTTCCTCGGTGAGGCGCTTCTTCATCTTGGCGTCGCGGCGACCCTCGACGGCCAGGCGGGCGGCCTTCTTCTCCAGGTAGGTGGAGTAGTTGCCCTCGTAACCGATGGCCCGGCCGCGGTCCAGCTCCAGGATCCAGCCGGCCACGTTGTCGAGGAAGTACCGATCGTGGGTGATCGCCATGACGGTGCCGGCGTACTTGGCGAGGTGCTGCTCCAGCCAGGAGACGCTCTCCGCGTCCAGGTGGTTGGTGGGCTCGTCGAGCAGCAGCAGGTCGGGCGCTTCCAGCAGCAGCTTGCAGAGCGCGACGCGGCGGCGCTCACCACCGGAGAGCTGGGTCACGTCGGCGTCCGGCGGGGGGCAGCGCAGCGCGTCCATGGCCAGTTCGAGCTTGGAGTCGACGTCCCAGGCGTCGAGGTGGTCCAGCTCCTCCTGGAGCTTGCCCATCTCCTCCATCAGCTCGTCGGAGTAGTCGGTCGCCATCTGCTCGGCGATCTTGTTGAAGCGCTCCAGCTTGGCCTTGGTCTCGGCGACCGCCTCTTCGACGTTGCCGAGCACGGTCTTGGCCTCGTTGAGCGGGGGCTCCTGGGCGAGCATGCCGACGGTGTAGCCGGGCATCAGCCGGGCCTCGCCGTTGCTCGGCTTGTCCAGCCCTGCCATGATCTTGAGGAGGCTGGACTTACCGGCGCCGTTCGGACCGAGCACACCGATCTTGGCTCCCGGCAGGAAGCTCAACGTCACGTTGTCGAGCACGACCTTGTCGCCGTGCGCCTTGCGGGCCTTTTCCAGGACGTAGATGTACTGGGCCACGGTGCGGGCTACCTCCGTCGGTTGCTTTCGCTGATCGGCGGCGCGGGCGCGGGCTGCGAAGACCGCCCGCCGCCGCCGGCCGGTGACCGGCCGCGCGCACGCCATCGTCAATCCTGACAGGTACGACGCGGTTCGCCCACATCACCCCGCCTCAGGAGTACGCCGGCGAGCCTCCTTGCCAGAGCCGGTAAGGCAAATTACGGTTTCGGTATGACCAAGAAGATCACGATCAGCCTGCCCGACGATCTTGCGGAGAGACTCGCACTGGAACCCAACGTGTCCGCCTTTGTGGCGGACTCCCTGCGGAGTCGGGTCGCAGGGGAGAAGACCCGGGAGATCCTCCGAAGCGTTGGCTTCAAGCTGACCGATGAAGGCCTGGCGCGGGCGCATGCCGAGATGGAGCAGGCCAAGGCCAGCATCACCCCCGAACTGCGCGCCCAGGCCGCCCAGTTGCAGGCAGAGGTCGAAGCGGCCCGTGCACGGGTCCGCCGGTGACGACCTTCGGCCTTGCGCTCGACACAACCGCACTACTCGCCTATTCAGCGACAACTCAGGAGGTGGGGCACCGGATCGCCGAAGTCGCCGACCACGCTCTTGATGTACTCGTGCCGGCGCTCTGCCTAGCGCGGGCACACCAACAGGCGACTCCCGAACAGTGGGAACTGCTAGAACTGCTCTCGGCACTGCCGAACATCCGGGTCACACCAGTCGAAGCCGACATGTGCGCCATCCTCGGTGGCTGGTCTCGCCGAATGAACGGTCGCATGGATCTCGCCCAGCTCGCCATGGAGGCTGCGTCGCGTCCCCTCGTGCCGATCATGACGGATCGGCGGGAGTTGCTCGGCGAGGTGCTGCCCAAGGAATGGCCGATCATCGACCTCTGACCCCGGCCTGTCGACAAGATCACCTCTAGGATTCGGTCGGACCGAGGCGGGTAGGAGACTCCGGCACGGGGCACCAGACGCCGCAGCTACGCTCAGTACGCTCATCGCGGTGGACCCGTCAGTACCCGGAGGTGGCCGATCGTGACCGTCCGAAGCTCCTTTGTCGTAGTGGCGAACCGTCTGCCGGTCGACGAGGTGAGCACACCCGAGGGGCGGCAGTGGCGACGTAGCCCCGGTGGGCTGGTCACCGCGCTGCATCCCGTGCTCGCCGAACACCAGGGCACCTGGGTCGGCTGGGCTGGTGGCACCGGCCCGGCTCCCGAGCCGTTCGACCTGGAGGGGATCCGGCTGCATCCGGTCCCGCTCAGCGCCGAGGAGCTGGAGCGCTACTACGAGGGCCAGTCCAACGCCACGATCTGGCCGCTCTACCACGACGCGGTCGAGACGCCGGCCTACAAGCGCCGGTGGCGGGAGGCGTACCGCCTGGTCAACGCGCGGTTCGCGGAGGCCGCGGCGGACGTCGCGGCCGAGGGTGCCACGGTCTGGGTGCAGGACTACCAGTTGCAGTTGGTCCCGGCGATGCTCCGTGAGCTACGTCCAGACCTGCGGATCGGGTTCTTCCTGCACATCCCGTTCCCGCCGATCGAGCTGTTCATGCAGATGCCGTTCCGCACCGAGATCCTGCGCGGTCTGCTCGGCGCCGACCTGGTCGGTTTCCAGCAGCGGCTGGCCGCGCAGAACTTCGTCCGGCTGGCCCGGCACCTGCTCGGGCTGCGCTACGAGGGGCAGATGATCCAGGTCGAAGGTCGGCAGGTGAAGGCGGGCGCCTTCCCCATCTCGATCGACACCCAGGAGATGGAGCGGATGGCCGCCGACCCGGCGATCCAGGCCCGGGCGAAGCAGATCCGTGCCGAGTTGGGCGACCCGAAGACGATAATCCTCGGCGTGGACCGGCTGGATTACACCAAGGGCATCGAGTTGCGACTCAAGGCTTTCCGCGAGCTCCTTGCTGACGGAAAGTTGACAGTTCCCGATGCGGTTATGGTGCAGGTGGCCACGCCCAGCCGCGAGCGCGTCGAGCACTACCAGGCACTACGGGTCAAGGTGGAGCGCGAGGTTGGTCGGATTAATGGCGAATTCGGCCGGGTCGGCGTGCCGGCGGTGCATTACCTGCATCAGTCGTACAGTCGCACTGAACTCGCCGCGATGTACGTCGCCGCAGATGTGATGATGGTGACACCGCTGCGAGACGGAATGAATCTGGTAGCCAAGGAGTACGTCGCGTCTCGCGCCGACCAGGGTGGCGCGCTCGTGCTCAGTGAATTCGCCGGCGCCGCAACGGAGCTGCGCCAGGCCTTTTTGTGTAACCCGCACGACCCGGACGCGGTCAAGGACGCCCTGCTCCGGGCAGTGCACGTGGAGAAAACCGAGGCACGCCGCCGGATGCGGACAATGCAACGTCACCTGCGTACCCACGACGTGGGCCACTGGGCCAAGTCTTTCCTCTCCGAGCTTGGAGTTTCCGAGGCGGAGGCCGAGTGAACACGACCGTCAACGACGGAGCGGCGATCGCCACCGGGGTGATGGACCCCGAGCTGCGCTCCGCCATCGGCCGGATCGCCCGAGTTCCCCAGCTCCTGGTCGCCTGCGACTATGACGGCACACTGGCGCCGATCGTGGAGGACCCGAGCACGGCCGTCCCGCTGCCCGAGTCGGTCGCCGCGGTCCGCGCGCTCGCCGCGCTGCCGCAGACCACCGTGGCGGTCGTCTCCGGCCGGGCGCTGCGCGACCTGGCCGCGCTGTCCCGACTGCCCAGCGAGGTGCACCTCGTCGGCAGCCACGGCTCCGAGTTCGACATCGGCTTCGTCGAGCGACTCTCCCCCGAGCTGGTCGCGGTGCGTCAGCAGGTGCGCAACGCGCTGCGTGACATCGCCTCCGCGCACCCGGGCATCCGGCTGGAACGCAAGCCGGCCAGCGTCGCCGTGCACACCCGAGGGGTCGACCCGGAGGTCGCCGCAGCCGCCATCGAGGCGGTCCGCAACGGCCCGGCGACCTTCGACGGCGTCACCGTGACCCAGGGCAAGGAGGTCATCGAGCTCTCCGTCGTGGCCACCCACAAGGGCACCGCACTCGACCAGCTGCGGACCCAGCTCGCCTCCAGCGCGGTGCTGTTCATCGGTGACGACATCACCGACGAGAACGGGTTCGCGCACCTGCACGGTCCCGACCTCGGCATCAAGATCGGCCCCGGGGACACCCAGGCCAGCTACCGGGTCGCCGACCCGCTGGAGGCCGCCCGCGCGCTGGCGCTGCTGCTGGAGACCCGGCGACACTGGCTGTTCGGCGAGCGGGCGGTGCCGATCGAGCGCCACTCCATGCTGGCAAACGGTCGTACCGTCGCTCTGCTCACCCCCGAAGCCAAGGTGAGCTGGCTCTGCCACCCCAAGCCGGACTCGGCGGCGATCTTCGCCGACCTGGTGGGTGGCAGCCCGGCCGGTCACTTCAGCGTCGCCCCGGAACGCGGCGGCATCCCGCTGGGCCAGCGCTACCGCTCCGGCACGATGACAGTGGAGACCCGGTGGTCCGGGCTCACCGTCACCGACTGGCTGGACAAGCCGGCCCGGGAGACCACTCCGGACGACAGCCCCGCGGTCATCACCGGCGACTCGACCCTGATCCGGGTGCTCACCGGCAGCGGCAAGGCCCGGGTGGAGTTCGCGCCGAGGCCCGAGTTCGGTCAGGTCGCCGTGCAGTTGCAGCCGATCGGCGACGGTCTGCTGGTGCTCGGCTCCAACGAGCCGGTAGCGCTCTACGCCCCCGGCGTGGAGTGGGAGGTCGGCAACGACGGCGGGTACGAGACCGCCAAGGCGATCGTCGACCTCTCCGCCGCCGGCGGGCAGGTCGTGCTGGAGTTGCGCTTCGGCACGCACAGCCTTGAGCACCACCGGGTGCCGATCCACGAGCGGCAGGCCGCCGCCGAGCAGCCATGGAAGGACTGGGTGGCCTCACTTCGGCTGCCGTCCACCAGTCGCGACCTGGTCGCCCGCAGCGCGCTCACCCTCCGTGGGCTCTGCCACGAGGCCACCGGCTCGATCCTGGCCGCAGCGACCACCTCGCTCCCCGAGGAGCTGGGCGGCGTCCGCAACTGGGACTACCGCTACTGCTGGCTGCGCGACGCGGCGTTGACCGCCCGCGCGCTGGTCGACCTCGGCTCCATCGAGGAAGCCGAGGCACTGCTGCGCTGGGTGGACGGCTGCATCGAGCGCACCGGCGGCCACCCGGAACGCCTGCACCCGCTCTACACCATCGACGGGTACGAGCTGGGCGCCGAAGCGGTCATCGACACGCTGCCCGGCTACGCCGGCTCCCGTCCGGTTCGCGTCGGCAACCTCGCCAACCACCAGTTGCAGCTGGACGTCTTCGGCCCGATCGCCGACCTGATCGCGGCCGTCGCCGACGCGCGCGGCTCGGTCCGCGACGACGAGTGGCGGGTCCTGGAGAACATGGTCGAGGCGGTTCGTCGCCGCTGGCACGAGCCCGACCACGGCATCTGGGAAGCCCGACTGCCGCCACGGCACCACGTGTTCTCCAAGGTGATGTGCTGGATGACAGTGGACCGTGCCCTGCACGTGATGCGGGAGCACGGCGGCGAGGACCGGCCCGAGTGGAAGGACCTGCGCGACCGGATCGGCTCCAACGTGCTGGAGCACGGCTGGCACGCCGACGTCGAGGCGTACAGCGTCGCGTACGGCGACGAGGACATGGACGCCTCGTCGCTCTGGATCGGGCTCTCCGGCCTGCTTGCCGGTGACGACCCGCGCTTCCTGTCCACCGTCCTGCGCATCGAGGCGGATCTGCGCAGCGGCCCGGTCGTCTACCGCTACCACTGGGACGACGGCCTGCCCGGCCGTGAGGGCGGTTTCCACATCTGCACGGCGTGGCTGATCGAGGCGTACCTGCGCACCGGTCGCCGCACCGACGCCGAGGAGCTGTTCGCGCAGATGGTGCTCACCGCCGGCCCGACCGGGCTGCTCCCCGAGCAGTACGACCCGCTCGCCGAGCGCGGCCTGGGCAACCACCCGCAGGCGTACAGCCACCTCGGGCTGATCCGCTGCGCGCTGCTGCTGGACAACATGCTCAAGCAGTAGTTCGACAGCACGTAGGACGGGCCGGAGTGCTAGCGCTCCGGCCCGTCGCACTATCCGGGAAGCGCAGTCCATGCCTCTGGTCGATCATGCAGTTACGGTGCCCGATTTCGAGCTACAACGGCTGCTTTGTCACCCACCAAAACTCCATGATCGACGGAGCGGAGGGCGAGGGCGGGGCGAGGGCGGGGCGTTCAGGCGTCGAGCGTGCCCACCACGTCGCCCACCACCACGACGGCGGGCGGACGGAGGTCGGCGGCGAGCGCGTCGGCGGCCACCGCGTCGAGCGTCGACCGCAGCACCCGCTGGGCACCTGTGGTGGCCTCCTGGACGACGGCGGCCGGCGTCTCTGGCGACCGGCCGTGCGCGATCAGGGTGGCCGTGATGGCGGCGAGGTTCTTCAGCCCCATCAGGATCACCAGGGTGCCGCGCAGACCCGCGAGGGCGTCCCAGCGCACCAGCGAGGCCGGCGAGTCGGGCGCCAGGTGCCCGGACACCACTGTGAACTCGTGCGCCACCCCACGATGGGTGACCGGGATGCCGGCCGCGGCCGGCGCGGCGATCGAGCTGGTCACCCCCGGCACGACGGTCACCGGCACGCCGGCCTCCGCGCACGCCAGCAGTTCCTCGCCGCCCCGCCCGAAGACGTACGGGTCACCGCCCTTGAGCCGCACCACGAAGGCACCGGCCAGGGCGCGGTCGACCAGGATCTGGTTGATCTCCTCCTGAGCCCGGGACGGGCCGTAGGGGATCTTCGAGGCGTCCACCAGCTCGACGTCGGGGCGCAACTCGTCGAGGAGCAGCCCCGGCACCAGGCGGTCGGCGACCACCACGTCCGCCTCGGTGAGCAACCGCCAGCCTCGGACGGTGATCAGCTCGGGGTCACCCGGCCCCGCCCCGACCAGCGCCACTCGCCCGGCGGTCGTCCCGCTGGAAGCATCGGAACGGCCGACGATCCCGTCCGGTGCCAGGCGGACGGCGAGGAGGTCGCGGATCGCGTCGCGGACCGTCATCGCCCGGCGCGGGTCGCCGCCGCCGAGCACCGCCACGGTGACCGGGCCGTGCCGGGTCACCGCCGGGGTCCAGGCGGTGGCGGCCTTGCGGTCGTCGGCCCGGACGCAGAAGATCCGCCGCTCGGCGGCGACGGCGCTCACCGAGGCCGCCGCCAGCGGGTCGTCGATCGCGACCTGGACCAGCCACGCGCCGTCCAGGTCCTCGGGCACGAACCGGCGCGGCACCCAGTGCAACCGTCCCGCGTCGACCCGGGCGCGCAACGCCGGGGTCAGCTCCGGTGCCACCAGCAGGACGTCCGCACCGGCGTCCAGCAGCGCGGGCACGCGCCGGGTGGCGACCGCGCCACCGCCCACCACGACCACCCGCCGCCCGTCGAGCCGCAGACCCAGGGGGTACGGATTGGAGGTCACGCCGCACCACCGAGGCGGACGACTCGCTCGCTGCGTGTGGTCACTTCTCGGCCACGCCGGCGGAGTCGAAGGTGGCTACCTCGTGCAGCACCCGGACGGCACCGGTGACCACGGGCAACGCCAGCAGCGCGCCGGTGCCCTCGCCGAGGCGCAGTCCCAGGTCGATCAGCGGGTCGAGGCCGAGGTGTCGCAGTGCCACAGTGGCGCCCGGCTCGGCCGAACGATGACCGGCGACCATGGCACCGACCGCCGCCGGGGCAAACGCGGCGGCGGCCAACGCGGCCGAGACCGCGATCACGCCGTCCAGCAGCACCGGCGTACGGCGGGCCGCGGCACCCAGGATCAGCCCGGCCAGCGCGGCGTGCTCCAGGCCACCGACGGCGGCCAGCACACCCAGCGGGTCGGCCGGGTCGGGCGAGTGCCGGGCCAGCGCGGAGCGCACCACGGCGACCTTGTGGGCGTACGTCGGGTCGTCGATCCCGGTGCCCCGGCCGGTGGCGTCGAGCGGATCGGCACCGGTGAAGGCGGCGATCAGCGCGGCGGCCGGGGTGGTGTTGCCGATGCCCATGTCACCGGTGAGCAGGATGCCGGCCCCGGCGTCGATCAGCTCGTCGGCGATCCGGATGCCGGTCTGCACCGCAGCCAGCGCCTCGTCCCGGGTCAGCGCGGCGGTCACCGTGAAGTCGCGGGTGCCGCGGCGGACGGACGCGACAACCAGTCGGGGCACCGCCGGGTCGAGCACCGCCGGCTCGGACCCAGCCGGCTCGGGCCCAGCCGGCTCGGACCCAGCCGGCTCGGGCCCAGCCGGATCGGCGGACGGTCCGGTGGGCAGCGGGGTGGCCACACCGACGTCGACAACGGTGACCGACGCGCCGGCCTGTCGGGCGAACGCGTTGACCACCGCCCCGCCGGCCAGGAAGTTGCCGATCATCTGCCCGGTGACCTCCTGCGGCCACGGGCTGACCCCCTGGGCGTGCACCCCGTGGTCGCCGGCGAAGATCGCCACGGCGGCCGGCTCAGGCAGCGGCGGTGGGCAGGCCCCGGCCAGCCCGGCGAGGCGTACCGAAAGATCCTCCAGAGCGCCCAGCGAGCCCGCCGGCTTGGTCAGCCGGCCGTGCAGCTCGCGGGCGGCGGCCATGGCCGCTTCGTCCGCCGGTCGGATCGCCGCGATCGTGGTCTCCAGCATCATGCCTCCATGGTCTCGCGCAGCACCTCGATGAACGCGTCGGTGGTGTTACGGTCGCGCACCGCCACCCGCAGCCAGTCCGGGCCGAGGCCGGGAAACGTGTCGCCTCGGCGTACCGCCCAGCCCCGCTCCCGCAGGGCGGCTCGGATCGCGCTCGCGCCCGGCAGGTGCAGCAGGACGAACGCGCTGGCGGGGCGGCCGACGACGCGTACACCGGGCAGGTCGGTCAGGCGGGCGACCAGGTGGTCGCGGTCGGCGGCGAGGTCGGCGGCGATCGCGCGTTCGGCCTGGACCGCGACGGCGGTGGCGCAGGCGGACGCGGCGGCCAGCGCAGGTGTGGAGACGGCCCAGAGCGGCTGGACGGCGGTCAGCCGGGTCAGCAGCTCCGGGGCGCCGAGCAGGTAGCCGATCCGGAGACCGGCCAGGCCCCAGGTCTTGGTGAGGCTGCGCAGGACGAGCAGCCCCGGAAGGTCGCGCCGCTCGGCCAGCGACTCCGGTTCGCCTTGATGGCCGGGGGCGATGGTGGTGTCGGCGAACGCCTCGTCGACCACCAGCACCCGGCCGGGGCGGGCCAGCGTGGCCAGCGTCTGCGCAGGGTGCAGCACCGAGGTGGGGTTCGTCGGGTTGCCGATCATCACCAGGTCGGCGTCGGCGGGCACCCGGGACGGGTCGAGCCGGAAGTCGTCGGCGGGGTCCAGCAGCACCCGCTCGACCGGGTGCCCGGCGGCCCGCAGCGCCGCCTCCGGCTCGGTGAACTGGGGGTGCACCACCACCGGTCGGCGCACCCCGCGCAGCGCCTGGGCGATCAGCACGAAGCCCTCGGCCGCGCCTGCGGTGAGCAGCACCTCGTTCGGGTGACGGCGGTGGCGGGCGGCGACCGCCGCCCGGGCCGCCGTCGGGTCCGGATAGCGCGCCAGGTCGGTCAGGGTCGCGGCGATCGGGCCGGCCAGCCAGGCGGGAGGCGCTGCCTGGCGGACGTTGACGGCGAGGTCGATCAGGCCTTCGGTCGCCTCCGCGTCGCCGTGGTGCGCGAGGTCCGGCTCGGCCCCGGCGGTCGGGGCCATCCCACTCGGCTGATCAGACATGTCCGCGATCCTGCCGGGAAGGTGGCCGGTGGGACAGTCGATCTCGGCGTAAGCCACGTCACCACCCGCCGGTTTAAGAGTTCTTCTCAGGTACGAATCGGAAATGTCATAACTTGGCCATGTGAGTAACCGACCCCTTGCTGCCGCTGGTCGACTCGTCCCTCTACTTCGCGCCGGACTGATCGCCGGAATCGTGATCGCCGCCGCCGCGTACCCACTGGTCGCCGTCACCGGGCTCGGCGCGAAGGCCACCGCGCACGCCACGGAGCAGAAAACCAGACTGCTGACCACCGCGCTGCCCGCCGAGACCTCGTACGTCTACGCCCCGGACGGCAAGACCGTGCTGACCATGTTCTACGAGGAGTACCGGCAGTACACCAAGCTGTCGGACATGTCGCCGAACATCCAGCAGGCGATCGTCGCCGCCGAGGACTCACGGTTCTACCAGCACCACGGCGTCGACCCGAAGGGCGTCGCCCGCGCCTTCGTGTCCAACGCCCGCTCCGGCGGCTCCCAGGGTGCGTCGACGCTGACCATGCAGTACGTCCGGATGGCCCTGCGGGACAGCGCGACCACGCCCAAGGAGGTCCAGGAAGCCACCCAGCAGACCAGCCTTCGCAAGGTCAAGGAGATGCGGATGGCGCTGGACCTGGAGAAGGAGATGAGCAAGGAGCTGATCATGGAGCGTTACCTGAACTCGGC
The DNA here is from genome assembly GCF_006715105.1 of Micromonospora sp. A202. Lineage (NCBI taxonomy): Bacteria > Bacillati > Actinomycetota > Actinomycetes > Micromonosporales > Micromonosporaceae > Micromonospora > Micromonospora sp. A202. The sequence goes on from NZ_VFMP01000001.1 coordinate 5,364,896, forward strand.
GTACTTCGGGCACCGGGCGTACGGCATCTACGCGGCCAGCGAGATCTTCTTCTCCAAGACCCCGAAAAACCTCACCCCGGTCGAGGCCGCCACCCTCGCCGGGCTGGTCAAGTCCCCGTCGGAGTACGACCCGGCCGACTCCGACCAGAAGGAGGCCACCGGGCGACGTAACTACGTGCTGGACCGGATGAGCCAGCTCGGTTACCTCTCCCCCGACTCGGCCGCCGCCGCCAAGTCCGAGCCGATCCGGCTGAAGCTGACGACCCCGCCGCACGACTGTGCCGCGGTGGCGGAGAAGTACAACAGCTGGGGCTTCGCCTGCGACTACCTGAAGAACTGGTGGAGCGCGCAGCCCGCGTTCGGGGCGAACCGGCTGGAACGCATGGACAAGCTGCGCCGGGGCGGCTACCGGATCGTGCTCAGCATCGACCCGAAGATCCAGGAGGCGGCGGAGAAGAACGTCGGTTCCAAGGAGGCCACCGGCAGCCCGTTCGCCAACGGAATCGTGGTCTCCGAGCCGGGCACCGGGCGGGTCAAGGCGATGGCGGTGAACCGGACGTACTCGCTGGATCTCAGCGAGAACCCGCAGAGTTCCAATCCCGAGGCCGGGCCGAAGGTGAAGGCCAACTACCCGAACACTGTGGCGCCGCTGCTCGGCGGCGGTGACCTGGCGGGCTACCAGGCCGGGTCGACGTTCAAGATGTTCCCGATGCTGGCCGCGCTGGACTCGGGGATGACGCTCTCCACCTCGTTCAACGCCCCCTACCGCTACCGGTCGTCCGTCTACGACGGGTGGGCGCCCTCCAACGCCAGCGGCGCGATGACGGGTCAACAGACCATGTGGTCCGGTTTCGGCAAATCGGTCAACACGTACTTCGTCTGGTTGGAGGAGAAGGTCGGCGCGGACCGGGCGGTCCGGTTGGCCGAGCAGCTTGGGCTGCGGTGGCGCACCGACGTGGACCGGGACCACGCGTCCCCGGACAAGGCGAAGCAGTGGGGCGCGTTCACCCTGGGCGTCTCCGACGCCACCCCGCTGGAGATGGCGAACGCCTACGCCGCCATCGCCGCCGACGGTCGCTACTGCGAGGCGATCCCGGTGCAGTCGATCATGAACCGGGACGGCACGCCGACCACGTACGCCACCCCGGGCGGCATCCATCGCGAGGTGGCCAAGCCCCGCTGCCGGCAGGTGGTCAGCGCGGACGCCGCTCGGGCGGCCACCGACGCGGCCCGCTGCCCCACCGGCGACACCCCGGCGCGCGGGAGCTGCGGCGGCTGGTCCACCGCCGACAGCGTGCGGGGCACAGTCGGACGCCCGGTGGCCGGCAAGACCGGTACCACCGACAGCACACGATCCGCCTGGTTCGTCGGCTACACACCGGAGTTGGCCGCGGCGAGCTTCATCTCCGACCCGGACAATCCGTTCAACGCGGTCGGTGACGGGCAGTCCCAGATCCCGATCAAGGCGGTGTCGGAGACGCTGCGCGACGGCCTGAAGGGCACACCGACCCGCCAGTTCACCCCACCGTCGGACGCGATCGTCGGCTGACCAGCCGGCGGGTCAACGCAGGTCGGCGGCGACGAACGACCAGAGTTCGAGATCCACCCGGCCGCCGCCGACCAGCCCGGCATTGCGCAGCAGGCCCTCGTAGCTGAACCCCGCCTTCTCGGCGACCCGGCGCGAGGCCAGGTTGCCGGGTGCCACCCGCAGCTCGACCCGTTGGAAGCCGTGCTCCAGGATCAGCGCGATGGCCACCGCGTCGACGGCCTCGGCGGCGAAGCCGAAGCCCCGCGCGTGTGGCGCCATCGCGTAGGAGACCTCGGTGAGACGGGCACCCCAGTCGGTGCGCCGCGTCCACAGCGAGCCCACCACCTGGTCGTCCTCGCGTCGGACCACCGCATAGTGGTCACCCTCGCCGCTGTCCCGCCGCTGCCGGGCCAGCTCCGTGCACCAGGCGTGCCCGTCGATCGGGCCGGAGTCGTCGGGCAACGGCAGCCAGCGCCGAGTCAACTTGTCGGCAAAGATCTCCCCGGCCGCCTCCGCGTCCGCCGAGGTGAGTCGCCGCACCTCCGTACGCGGGGTGGAGACGGTCAACGCCGGGAATCGGCGCACCGCCACCTGACCGATCACGCCGGCACCCCGCCGGGCTGCGCCGGCACCGCCTCGTTCGTCGGCTCGGCCGCCGCGGCGACCAAGCGAGCCGCCGTCGCCGGATGACCGGCCCAGTGCAGGGTGAGCTGCGAGGCGTGCACGTTGCGCCAGACGAACCCCTCCGGCGTGCCGCCCTCCCAGCTCCACGCCGGGCGCTGACCAGCGCGGGGGGTGAGCACCGCACGGTGCGCCTTGTGGCCGACCAGCACCGTGCCCTGGGCGGCGACCACGCTGTCGGTCTGGGCGGTCGCCTCCCGGTAGCCGGCCACCAGACCGTCCCGGCTGACGCCGATCGCGTCCAGGACACCGCACATCGGCAGCCCGTCCAACTCCCGGGCCAGCCAGAGCAGCCCGGCGCCCTCGGCGACCACCGGACGCCCGGTCCGCGCCAGCTCGGCCACCGCGATGCAGAGCCGCCGGTTGGCCGACAACTGCTCGGCGTACGCCTCGGGCAGCGCGCCACCGATGACCAGCGCGCGGGTGCCCACCGGCAGTGCCTCGTCGCGCAGCGGATCGACGGTGACGATCTCGGCGCCGGCGGCGCGCAGCAACTCGGCGGTCTCCGGGTGGCTGAAGCTGCCGCCCGGCCCGCCGGCCAGCGCCACCAGCGGGCGGTCCGCCGGGGCGGTGAACGCGCCGACGGCCTCCTCGGGAGACCAGGCGGGGGCGGGCAGCTCTGGAGCGGAGCGGGCCAGCCCGAGCAGTCGTTCCAGGTCGACAGTCGCGGCGACGGCCTCGCCCAGCCGACGGACCGCGCGGACGGCGTCGGCGGAGCCGTCGACCACCGGTGCCACACCGTGCCGTCGCGACGGCAGCACCGCCGGCAGGTCCTGGCGACGCAGCGCACCGTAGACCGGCACACCCACGTCGTCCAACGCCTCGCGCAGCATCGCCTCGTGCCGCGACGACGCCACCCGGTTGAGGATCACCCCGCCGAGCCACAACTGCTCGTCGTACGAGCGGAAACCGTGCACCAGGGCCGCCACCGACTGACCCATCGCGGCCACGTCGACGACGAGCACCACCGGGCTGCGCAGCGCCGCGGCCGCGGCGGCCGTCGACTCCTGCTCCGGGCGGCCACCGACCGCGTCGTACAGGCCCATGCTGCCCTGCACCACGGCGAGCCCGGCACCGGCGGCACCGTGCGCCACCAGCGGGGCGAGCCGGTCCATGCCGACCAGCCGGGGATCGATTACCCGACCCGGCCGACCGGAGGCGAGGCCCAGGTAGGCGGCGTCGACGTGGTCCGGACCGAGCTTGAACCCGGCGACGTCCACCCCCCGCTCGGCGAGCGCGGCGAGCAGCCCGATCGCCAGCGCGTTCTTACCGTGCCCGGAGGACGGTGCGCTGAGCACCAGGCGCGGCACGACGGTCATCATCGACTCCTCGCGAGCGGTGGCGGGTACGCGACGGGACGACCGGGGCCGATCCGTCGGCGTGACGATACCCGTCCGGCTGGAGACGTGAGCACCGCCAACCGGGGCCACCGGACCGGTTCCTGGCACGGCTCCGGCCCGGTCCAGGTCAGTGGCGCCGGTCATACGAGTAGCCTCGGTGCCGTGTACCGGTTCCTGCTGAGCCCACGCTGGCTGGGCGCTCTCGCGCTGACCCTGGTTGCCGCCGCCGTCATGGTGTTCCTCGGCAACTGGCAGCTGGACCGCTACCGGGGGCGTACCGAGGTCAACGAGCGGATCGACGCGGGCCAGCGGATGGCCCCGACGCCTCTGGCCGACGCGCTGCGCGCTCCCAGCGGCGGCGCGGGCACGACAGGCCCGGCCCCCGCCGAGGACAAGGTCTGGACGCGGGTGACAGTCACCGGCCGGTACGACCCGACGAACACCGTGCTGGTCCGTGGTCGGACGGTGGACAGCCGGGTCGGCTTCGAGGTGCTCACCCCGCTGGTTCTCGCGGACGGCACGGCGCTGCTGGTGGACCGGGGCTGGATCCCACCAGCGCCGGGTGGGGCGACCGCCCAGCCGCAGGTGCCGGCCGTGCCGACCGGCGACGTGACAGTTGTCGGGCGCGTGCATGAGACCGAGAGCGGCGCCGGCGCGGTGGCGCGGCGCGACGGGCGGCTGGAGATCCGACGGATCGGGGTGTCACGCCTGGCCGGCGAACTGCCCTACCCGGTCTACGGCGCCTATCTGCTGCTGGACGAGCAGACCCCGGCGGCGGACCCGGTGTTCAAGGCGGTGCCCGTCGGGCACGCCAACAACTGGCAGAACTTCGGATACGTCGTGCAGTGGTGGCTCTTCGCGGTGATGGCCCTGTTCGGCTACGGCTGGGTGGCCCGCCGCGAGGCACGCCGCGCCGCCGGCCTCGGCACCACCCCGGCTCCGCTGGACCGGGCGGCCGAGCCAACACCGAGCGCGTCCGCCTGACCGGACCGGCCCGACCCGGTCCGTTCCGGTGACTCAACCGGACACTCGGGGGCACCGGGCACACCACGGCAGCCGGTAGTCTCCGCCGGGTGTTCACCTCACGTTGGGGGTCCCGATGAGCGTGGATCCCACAGCACCGCTGCCCGAGCCCGTTCCGGAGACCCGGGCGCACCCGCCGATCGACCCGTGGGCCGCCGAACCACCGACCGCGCCACTGCCGACGACGGCACCACCTGCCGCCGCGGCTTCCGGCCTACCGCCGACGACACCGTTCCCGGTCACGCCGGCACCAGCGCAGTTCTCCGGGCCTCCGGCACAGTTCTCGGCACCGCCCGCGGAGTTCTCCGCACCACCCGCGCCCTTCTCCGGGCCGCCATCCCAGCCGGCCGGGCCATGGGCACCACCCCAGCCGGCCGGGGCATGGGGATCGGCCCAGCCGGCCGGGGAGTGGCCGGCGGTCGGGCCGTACCCGCCGACCCCGATGGCGGTGCCCCCGGCCCTGGCCGGCTACGCCAGCGGGCCGGAGGTGGTCGCGGTGCAGATCGCCGAGATCGCGGTCAGCCCACCCGTCATCCGTACGCCGGCCGGGGTGCTGCCGCTGGCCGGGGCGACCTGGCACGTGGCCGACTACTGGCAGCGCGAGGAGAAGGTGGCCACCTGGGCGCTGATCTGCGCCATCGTCGGCTTCTTCTGCCTGTTCGTCTTGAGTTTGCTCTTCCTGCTGGTCAAGGAGACCCGGCACCACGGCACCGTGCAGGTGACGGTGACCAACGGCGGGCAGCAGTACGTGGCCCGGATTCCGGTCGCCGATCAGGCTCAGGTGGCGCACATCAACAACCAGGTGAACTACGCGAGGTCGCTGTCCAGCAGGTGACCCGGGCCGGTCAACCGGCGGGACGACCGGCGTGGATCGCGCGGACGGCGTCGATGGTGTCCGCCTCGGCGGCGGACTTGTCGTCGCGATACCGCACCACCCGGGCGAACCGCAGCGCCATCCCCCCGGGATAGCGGGAGCTGGTCTGCACCCCGTCGAAGGCGATCTCCACCACCTGCTCGGGCCGGACCCGGACCACCCAGTCGCCGCGCTCGACCGCGAGGTCGAGGAACCGCTCGGTCTGCCACCGCAGCAGCTCGTCGGTGAGCCCCTTGAACGTCTTGCCGAGCATGACGAAGTCGCCGGTGTGCGGGTCGCGCGCGCCCAGGTGCAGGTTGGACAGCCAACCCTTGCGCCGGCCACTGCCCCACTCGACGGCGAGCACCACCAGGTCGAGGGTGTGCCGGGGCTTGACCTTGACCCAGGCGGCACCGCGCCGGCCGGCGTCGTAGGGGGCGTCCGGTGCCTTGACCACCACGCCCTCCTGCCCGGCGTCCAGTGCGGCAGCGAACGCGGCGGCGGCCTGCTCGGGCCCGTCGACCTCCATCCGACCGACCAGCAGCGACGAGTCGACCGCGCCGGCGAGCGCGGCCCACCGCTCCCTGCCGGGCAGGTCGATCAGGTCCTCGCCGTCGAGGTGCAGCAGATCGAAGAAGTACGGAGTGAGCACTGTCGCGCCGGTGCTGGCGGCTGCCGCGAGCACCGCCGGGGCGACAGGAGTGCGGCCGGTGGTGCTGGGGGTGGTGCGTCGGGCGGCCCGACTGGAGGTCTGCTGGAACGGCAGCGGACGGCCCGTCTCGTCCAGGCCGATCGCCTCGCCGTCGAGCACCAACTCGCGGCCCGGCAGGGCCCGGACCGCGGCGACCACCTCGGGAACCCGGGCGGTGATCTCGTCGAGGCTGCGGGTGAAGACGGCGATGTCGGCGCCCGAGCGGTGCACCTGGATGCGGATGCCGTCGAGCTTCACGTCGACCACCGCCGGCGTGCCGGTCGCGGCGAGTGCCTCGTCGACCGAGGGGGCGCTCTGCGCCAGCATCGGTGCCAGCGGCCGGCCGACCTGAAGGCCGAACCCGGCCAACTCGGCGGCCCCGCCGGACAGCGCGGCCACCGCCACGGCACGCAGGTCACCGGCGAGCAGCAGGGCCCGTCGGACCGTCGCCACCGGCACCTCGGCGGCCCGGGCGACCGCGTCGGCGAGCAACCCCGCCTGGGCGCCCTGGCGCAGCTCGCCGCTGAACAGGCCGGTGAGCAGACGCTGCTCCTCGACGGTCGCCGCCGCGTAGAGCGCACCGAGCAGCGCCCGCCGTCGGGCCTGCGAACCCTTGCCCGCCACGGCGGCGATCTGCTCGATGGCCGCGTCCACGGACGCCACCGTCAACGTCGGCTCGGCGGCCGGTGGCGGCAGGTCACGCAGGCTCGCGTAGCCCACCCCGGTCTGTCGTTGGCGCAGCTCACCGGCCAGATAGCCGGCACCGGGCTCGACCTCGCCCGGGTCGAGCCGGCGCAACGCGTCAGCGAGCAGCTCCACCTTGGCTCGCCGGCCGCTGGTGGCGCTGACGGCAGCGGAGGTGGCTGCCAGGTCGAGGAACCGCACGCAGCTCATCCTGCCAGTCACCTCCGACACCGCCCGGGCATTGCCGTGCCCGGGCGGTGTCGGCAGGTTGCCGCCCACCAACGCGGACGACGATCAGGCGGAGACGGGCTCCTCGATGCGCAACCCCCGGGCACGGACCTCGCCAGCGACACGGGAGAGCACCGAGTCGAGGGCGACCAGTGCGGCGGAGAGCTCACCGAGCTGTTCGTTGAGCGTGTCCTCGGACCACGCGGAGACGTCGACATCCCCCAGCGCGCTGACAGCGGCCCCCAACCGGGCCATCACCTCGTTCGTACTCATGTACGAAAGGCTATAACAGCTGACCATCCGACACGCCGTAAAGTCGCAGATCAGGCCCGAAATCGCCGTTCCGTGACCTAACTACGCGCAGCGGCGACATTGCCGAGCAGCAACGCCTCGGCGAGGCAGACCTTGGCGAACTCACCCAGGTGCAGACTCTCGTTCGGGCCGTGCGCACGGGCGTGCGGGTCCTCCACACCGGTCACCAGGATCGCCGCATCCGGGAACATGTCCTGGAAGGTGGCGATGAACGGGATCGAACCGCCGATGCCGACGTCCACCGGGTCGGTGCCGTCCCAGGCAGCCCGGAAGGCCGACCGGGCGGCGTCGAACATCGGCCCGGACGCGTCGATCACGCACGGGTTGCCGTCGTGCTCCAGGCTGACTGTCACCTGGGCACCCCACGGAGCGTGCTTCTCCAGGTGCGCGCGAATCGCCGCGTACGCCCGCTTGGGGTCGTCGCCCGGAGCGAGACGGACGTTGAGCTTCGCCTTCGCGGCCGGGACCAGGGCGTTCGGCGCCTCGCTGGTGGACGGCGCGTCGATGCCGAGCACCGCCACCGCGGGCTTGGTCCAGAGCCGGTCGGTGATCCGGCCGGTGCCGATGAACTGGACGCCGTCGGCCAGCCCGGCCTCGTTCCGGATCCGGTCCTCGGGGTAGTCGACGGTGGCGCCCTCCCGGCCGACCAGCCCTTCCACCGCCACGTCGCCGGCGTCGTCGTGCAGTGTCGACAGCAGGCGGACCAGCGCGGTGAGCGCGTCCGGCACGGCACCACCGAACATGCCGCTGTGCACCGCGTGGTCCAGCGTGCGCACCTCGACGAAACAGTTGACGACGCCGCGCAGCGAGGTGGTCAACGCCGGTACGCCGATGTCCCAGTTGCCGGAGTCAGCGATCACGATGACGTCCGAGGTGATCTCGTCGCGGTGCTCGATCAGCAGCTGCTCCAGCGAGTCGGAGCCGTACTCCTCCTCGCCCTCGATGAAGAGCACCACACCGACCGGCAGCGCGTCCCCGTACGCCCGCAGCGCCGCGACGTGCGCCATGATGCCGGCCTTGTCGTCAGCCGCGCCCCGGGCGTAGAGCCGGCCGTCGCGCTCCACCGGCTCGAACGGGTCGGACTCCCACAGCGACCGGTCGCCGACCGGCTGCACGTCGTGGTGGGCGTAGAGCAGCACGGTGGGCGCACCGGGCGGGGCCGCCCGACGGCCGATCACCGCGGGCTGACCGCCGGAACGCACGATGTCGACGTCCAGGCCGCAGCCGCGCAGCAGTTCGGCGACCGCCTCGGCGGAACGTTCCACGTGTGAGTGGTCGAAGCCCTCGAAGGCGATGCCGGGGATGCGGACGAGACGTTCCAGGTCGGCGCGTACGCCGGGCATCTCCCGCTCGACGGCGGCCCGCACCTCGGACTCGGACATGATCGGTGAGGTCATGACCGGCATCGTATGCCGGCCTTACCCCGACGTGCTGGCCGAGCCCGCACCGTCACCGCCGCCCGCCGGCCCGGTGCCCGCCCGCGCGCCGGGTGCGGCCCGGCCGGCGCGCTGCGCGCGGCCGGCTGCCTCGGTGGCGGCGTCCATCCAGGAGCGGGCCCGACCGGCGGTGCCGCCGACCCACTCGCCGACGTCGCTGGCGCCGTCGCCGAGCCGGCGCAGCAACCCGACCAGCGGGTCGGTGGACCGGCTGAACTCCTCCCGGTACGACTCGGCAGCGGCCTTGATCTCCTCCGACACGCTGGTCGAGCTGTCGTCCTCGCGGCGCGGGTAGTCACCGGCCAGCACCCGCCCGTACGCCCCGGAGTCGATCCACTGGCGGAGCTGCGCCGCCCGGGCCACCGGGGCCGGATGGGTGCTCCACGCCGTCATCCTGATCTTGTGCAGGCTGTCGCGCAGGTCGCCGCCGCCGGCGTACTCGGCGGCCTGCTCCAGGAACGCGGCGGTGTCGATCTGGGACAGGTCACCGCCGCCCGCGAGCTTCATGAGCAGACGCAGCGCGGCGGCCGGGTCCTGCCCGGCGAGCAGACCGGCCCGGTCGGCGGACAGCTCGGCCTTGCGCCACCACTCCAGCATCGCCGCGATGATCGCCCGCAGCGCGATCGCTCCCACCGGCAACCAGCTCAGGTTGGCCGCCCACCGGGTGAGGATCATGAGCATCGTCTTGTAGACCGCGTGCCCACTGCCCACGTGCCCCAGCTCGTGGCCGAGCAGGCAGCGCAGCTCGTCCTCGTCGAGGTGCTGCACGCAGGCGGAGTTGAGCACGATGAACGGCCGTTCCAGGCCCACGGCCTCGGCGCCCAACCAGGGCGACTGGGTCACGTACAGCTCGGGCAGTTCCGCCACGTCGAGCGCCGCCGCGGCCTCGGCGTAGCGCTGCCACACCGCCGGGTACTGCCGGTGGTCGACCCGGATCCCCGAGGCGAGCACGGACAGCCGGAAACCACGCTCGTTCCACATGCCGAAGAACGACCGCACCACGTCGTCGAACCCGCGCAGCTCCCGCAGGGCGACCAGAGCGCCCCGGTCGGCCGGATGTTCCCAGGCCCGCGAGCTGATGCCGGTGAGTGTGATCCGGCGCCGCGCGGGCGTGTCCGTTGCCGACATGATGAGTCCCCCGATCGCCGCGCCCTGGGTGCTTCGCGTCGTGCCGTTGGCCGCCGTCCCGCCCAGTGCCCTGTCGGTGGCGGCCCTCTCGCATCGTGCCGTAGCCGCTGGCGGACGTCCATGCCCCCGCTCAACCGATGCGAAGGTAGTACCGGTCCGAGTCGTGCGGCAGCGTCGGCGCACCATCCACCAGCAGGTCCGCGTGGTTGGCCGTGTCGTCGGCCGCGAAGTGCGCCTGCTCACCGGCGTGCCAGCGACGCAGCTCGGGCAGGATCTCCGGCCCGTCCCGGGCGACCGCGCGCTCCCACCGCAACGAGGCAGGCGCGGTGACGAACACGGCCAGGGTCAGCTCCGGCCGGACGACCGCACGGGCCGCGGTGACCCCCTCCAACACCAGCACCGGCGCGGCCGGAACCGGAACCGGCCGCGGCAGGAAGCTCTGCCGCACCCAGCTGTAGCGCCGATAGGCGCCGGGCCTCTCCTCCCGCAGCGGACCGAGCACCCCCTCGTCGAGGCGGGGCCAGAAAGTGACCTGGTCGTCCCAACCGTCGAGCAGGTCGTCGGTGTGCACCACGGGCGGCCGGCCGCCGGGCAGCGCCGCCAGGGCATCCGCGAGGCGCGCGGCGAACCGGCTCTTGCCCGCGCCACTCGGCCCGTCGACCGCGACCAACCGGGTCCGCCCCAACCGCGCCGGGCCCGCGAGCGCCCGACAGGCCAGTTCGGCGTACGCCTCGACCACTGCCACCGACGACCTGCCAGTCCGACGACCGGCCGGTCCCCCGACGTCATCGGCCGTTCCGGTGATGTCCACGGCCCTCCGGTGCGGTGCCGGCCGTCCGGCCTCGGGGGTCAGCCCAGCCTCGCGGTGCGGTGCCGGCCGCCCGGCCTCGGGGCTCAGCGCAGCCTCGCGTGGTGCATGACCGAAAGTATGCCGCCGGCGCCGCTCGCCCGGGTGATCGACTCCGATTCATTGAAATCGCGGTATCCCGGTCGACCGGACACCACGATTTCCGCAAACCCGAGTGGATCACGCCGTATCAGCGGCCTGACCGGGCCGGCTGACACGTCCGACTGACCATCCCTGGCCGGCCGTCGTCACGTCCGGGGGAATTGGGGCGGCCACGGGTGACGGGCGGCCCGTTCGCCGCCCCGGGGTGCCACCGAATCGGCATCATCGGGTGGTGCTCCGAGATGTGATGAGCCCCGGTATCGACGCCCTGCTCGAACAGGCCCGTGCCGGGCTGCACCGACTGACTCCGCAGCAGACCGTCGAGGCGGTCCGCGGCGGTGCGCTGCTGGTCGACACCCGCACCGATCTGCAACGCCGCGAACAGGGCGACCTGCCGGGCGCGGTCGTCATCGACCGAACCGTGCTGGAATGGCGGCTCGATCCGGCCAGCGCATGGCGGATCCCGGAGGCCACCGGGTACGACCGGGAGATCGTGCTGGTGTGCCGGCAGGGCTACAGCTCCAGCCTGGCCGCCGCCAGTTTGCAGACCCTCGGGCTGCGTCGGGCCACCGACATGATCGGCGGCGTCGACGCCTGGCTCGCCGCCGGCCTGCCGACAACCGACCGCCCCGCCGACATCCGCCCCTAGTCCTCCCTCACCCCGCCCAGGTGCACCACCGGGCGCCGGCCGCGCACTGCGCACCAGCCGTACGGGCCCCGCCCCGCCCCGCCCCCGCCCCCGTCGATCATGGAGTTGTGGTGGGGGATGAAAGGGTTGTAGTCGGAGCACAACGGGCACCACAAGTGCATGATCGACCACGGCCAGCGAGTCCACGGCGGACGGAGGTGTGCCGGCGGTGGAGGCTGGGGGGGCTAGTTCTGAGGCGGCGTGGTGGCTGGTGGGGGGCCGGGCGGGATGAAGGGGAGGCCCGCCGGTGCCCCGGTTTCGATGAGACGCCAGAGGGCGTCGGTGTCCAGGTGTTCCTCGACGAGGTCACCGAGCAGATCGAGCGAGCGTTCCCGGGCGGCGGCGAAGCTGGTGGCCGGTGCGACCCGGAAGCCGGTACGGCCGGCCAGGCGAGCCGTCTCGGTTAGGAACCACCGGCGGAACCCGTCGGACTCGAACGCCCCGTGCCAGTGCGTGCCGTGCACCGCGCCGAGTACGGCTCCCTCGCCGACACCGTCGTCGCCGATCAGCAGCGGGGCCAGGGTGGGGTCGGTGTGCGAGACGTACCCGTGGTGGATCTCGTAGCCACGCACCGGAAGGCCACCGTGCGCGGTGCCCACCGACTGCCGGACGGTCTTGCGCGGATCGAACGTGATCTCGATGGGTAGCAGGCCCAGCCCCGGCACGCTGCCCTGCCGGCTCTCCACCGGGTCATGGATGGCGCGGCCGAGCATCTGGAAACCGCCGCAGAGGCCGAGCAGTGGCTTGCCGGCCGCCACGTGTGCGGCAACCGCGTCGGCGAGGCCCGTTTCGCGCAGCCAGGCGAGGTCGGCGACGGTGGACTTGGAGCCGGGGAGGACGACCAGGTCGGCGGCGGCCAGCTCGGCTGGTTCGATGGTGAGGCGTACGCGGACACCCGGCTCGGTGGCCAATGCCTCCACGTCGGTGGCATTGCTGATCCGGGGCAGGCGGACGACGGCCACGTCCAGCCATTCGGTGCCGTGCGGGGCGGCGGGGCGGCCGAGTACACGGCCGTAGGCGAGTGAGTCCTCCGCGTCGAGCCACAGGTCCAGTGCCCAGGGCAGCACCCCGTACGTGGGACGGCCGGTGACGTGACGCAGCATGTCCAGCCCCGGCTGGAGCAGCCCGAGGTCACCTCGGAACTTGTTGATCACGAAGCCGGCGATCAGGGCCTGGTCGGCGGGGTCGAGCAGCGCCACGGTGCCGAACATCGAGGCGAAGACGCCACCCCGGTCGATGTCGCCGACCACGATGGTGGGCAGGTTGGCGTGCCGGGCCAGCCCCATGTTGACGTAGTCACCAGCCCGCAGGTTGATCTCGGCAGGGCTCCCGGCACCCTCGCAGATCACCACGTCGTACGTCTCCCGCAGCTCGGCCAGCGCCGCGTACGCGGTCTCGGCGAGCCGGGGACGCAGGTGCCGGAAGGTGCCGGCGGTGATGGTGTCGACGGCCTCGCCGAGCAGCACCACCTGACTCGCCAGGTCACTGCCCGGCTTGAGCAGCACCGGGTTGAACCGCAGATCGGGCGCGAGCCCACAGGCTGCGGCCTGCATGGCCTGGGCTCGTCCGATCTCGCCGCCACGCCCGTCCGGTCCGACGACCACCGCGGAGTTGTTCGACATGTTCTGCGCCTTGTACGGCGCCACCTTCACGCCCTGCCGGTGCAGCCAGCGGCAGATCCCGGCGGTGAGCACGCTCTTGCCGGCGTCGGAGGTCGTGCCGGCGACCAGCAGCCCGCCGCTCACCGCCCACGCCCACCGGTCACGGCGGCCAGCCCGCGCCGGCCCACGGCGCTGACCAGACGGCCGAGGGTCACCGGGTATGCGGCCGCCAACCCCACGGCCGCCAACCCGACAGCGCCGGAGATCCGGGCGGCACGCTTCAGGTGCCGCGCCTCGGGGCGGGGGCCGTCGCCGAGGAACGGCCGCACCTCGGAGCGCCCGAAGTAGACGTTGCGGCCACCGAGGCGGACGCCGAGCGCGCCGGCCATGGCCGCCTCGCACTGGCCGGCGTTGGGGCTCGGGTGGTCGTTGCGGTCACGCCGCCACACCTGCCAGGCCCGCTGCCGATCCCCGTGGGCGACGGGCGCGACAGCGATGGTGAGCAGCCCGGTCAGCCGGGACGGCACCAGGTTGAGCACGTCGTCCAGCCGCGCGGCCGGGGTGCCGAACCGTGCGTAGCGCGCCGACCGGTGCCCGACCATCGCGTCGAGGGTGTTCGCCGCGCGGTAGCCCAGCAGCCCCGGCAGACCGGCGACCGCGCCCCAGACCAGCGGGGCGACGACCGCGTCGGACGTGTTCTCGGCGAGCGATTCGACAGTGGCGCGGGCCAACTCGGACTCGCCCAGCGTCGACGGGTCCCGTCCGCAGAGGTGACCGAGACGTTGACGGGCTGCGGGAAGATCACCGGCGCGCAGCGTCCGACCCATGACTGTGGCCTCGTGCCGCAGCGTGCGACCGCCCAGGACGGTCCACGTGCTGGCGGCCACGAGCACCGCCCGGGTCACCGGCCGGTGCCGGGTGGCCGCCGTGGCGACGGCCCCGAGCAGCACCGGCCCGCCCACGGCCAGCGCGGTGAACGCCACACCCGCCGTACGGTCCGGCCGGTAGAGGCGGCGCTCCAACGCTCCGGCGGCCTGACCGAAGCCGGCCACCGGGTGCCACCGGCGCGGGTCACCGAGCAGCCTGTCGAGCGCGTACCCGGCCAGCAGCCCCACCGCGTTCGCCACCGGCGCTGTCCGTCGCACCCGCACCACCCCCGGCCGGCCAGCCTAGACGAGCAACCCGTGAACCAGCCCGGCCCACGGTGCTTCACCAGTGAAAGACGCTTCGTGGGCCGCCAGGCGGGCCGGTCCTTCAGTTGTTGTCACGCGGGGTGACGACGCTGATCGCATCGCCACCCCGCCCCCGTCGTGCGGTTACGTCCGGTGCGGTGTTGCCGAAGCGCCGACCGACCAGCCGCCACCGAGCGGTGACGATCGGCCTGGCGCCCAACCGGCGCGGGATCGTCAGGCACCCTGCCCGCGAGGGCCGAACCGATGGGTCATGCCGGCTGCGGGACCCGGCCTCGGCCACGCCGTCCCCGACCGGACTGCGCGGGCTCCGGCTGACCCTCGTCCGGCACCGGCTCCAGCTCTTCGTCCAGGTCGGCGGTGTCCTCGTCCTCCTCGGGCGGGAGGGGCAGTTCGTCGTCGAGGTCGGGCAGGACGTCGACCGGCCCGATCCGCCCGCCACTCGGGACGAGACCACCATCCACCGGGCCGTCAGCGAACGGGCTGGTGCGCAGCGCGGCGTAGTCGGGCAGCTCGAAGTCATCGTCCAACGGGCGGTCGTCGGGCAGCACGGGCGCCTGCCCGGCCGGGACCGGCTCGGTGGGCTCGCCGTGCACGCGGCTCTCGGCCTCCGCGTCCTCCACCGTGCTGGTCGTGACACTGGGCCGGTTACGCAGGAACCGGGCCCGCCCTCGGGACAGGTCGTGGCCGACGGCGACCGCCTCCAACTCGTAGAGGGTGCGGTGGTTGCCGGCGTCGTCGGTCCAGTCGCGGGTGTAGAGCCGCCCGCAGACCACCACCGGATCGCCGACCATGACCGATGCCGCCACGCCCTCGGCGAGCTTGCGCCAGCAGTTGACGCGGACGCGCAGTGAGTTGCCGTCGACCCACCGGCCGCTGTCGCGGTCGAGCCGTCGGGCGGTCGAGGCGACCTTGAAGTTGGCCACCAGGGTGTTGCTCTGGGTGGTACGCCGCCACTCGGGCGTTGTCAGCACATTGCCGACGATTGTCACGTAGGTGTCGAACATCGTCCCTCCAGGGGATTGGGGCCTGCCAGCGCGAGTCGACTCGACAACGAGCCTCTGCGCTGAGGGCGGCCATCACCAGCGCCCCACCCCCGACCTGTGGACAACGAAGCCACCTGTGGACAACGCCCTGATCACGCCCTGATGTGGTACGCCCGACCCGCCCGACCCGCCCGACTCGACGTCGGCGGTTTCCGGGGCTGCCCGAACTGGGTATGCACTTGATCAACGCACCACCGACAGCTCCACGTCGACGAGAGGTCAGCGCCATGATGATCACCGAAATCGGCTCCGCAAACGTCTCCGAGGCGCAGCGATGAGCGCCGTGGCGAACCCGGCCACCGTTGCGGAGTGCCTGCGGGTGGGTGCCGGGTTCTCGCAGGGCGACCGCAACTGGATCGCCGAGCAGTTCGCCACCCTCGACGCCCGGTTGGCCAGTTTCCACGCCGACGCCACCGAGCTCGAGGTGTCGGTGAAGGACCGGGAGGCCCGCGGCCAGAAGGTCACCCTGGAGTGCTGGATCGCCGGCCGGCAGAAGATCGTCACCACCTCCGCCGAGGAGGACCTGCACGCCGCGCTCAACGACGTCCGCGACGACCTGCGCCGCCGGCTCAACGACGCCAAGACCCGCCAGGAGCCCCGGCACAACAAGCACCTGCGCGACGTCCCGCAGCCGCAGAGTGAGCTGGACTCCGCCGACGACCAGGAGCAGCTGCCCGCCGCCGACCCGAGCCGGGCCGACGCGGAAACGGTCTGACCCACGCCTCGTCCCCGCGATCCTGCACCTTCGGGGCCGCGCACGCAGCTCGCAGAGGCTGCGCCACGGCAACAGGAGCAGGATCGCGGGGCAGGCAAGGATCGCGGGGGCCAGCCAGAGCGCGGGCTACCGCTGGGTAGGTTCGCGGCGTAGCGTCGTGTCCGTGGAACCGGACGTGTTGGGGCCGCCGTACGAGCGGCAGACGATCAACCTGGGCACCGACGACGAGGGACCGGTCGTCGCGACTCTGGTCCGGCGGCGCGCCGAGCGCCCCACCGGGCGGGCCGTCCTCTACGTGCACGGCTTCGTCGACTACTTCTTCCAGACCCATCTGGCCGACTTCTTCGCCGAACGGGGCTGGGACTTCTACGCGCTCGACCTGCGCAAATACGGTCGCAGTCTGCTCCCGGGCCAGACCCCGAACTTCTGCCGCGACATCAGCGACTACTTTCCCGAGCTGGACGCCGCCGCCGAGATCATCCGCTCCGACGACGGGCACGACACCCTGCTGGCGATGGGCCACTCCACCGGCGGCCTGATCCTCTCGCTCTGGGCGGACGCCCGCCGCGAAACCGGCACCGTCGACGGCCTGGTGCTCAACAGCCCGTTCTTCGACCTGAACGCCCCCTGGGCGGTGCGCCGACCCCTCGCGGCCGCCGTCTCCCGCCTGGGCCGCAGGGCGCCGCACCGCATCCTGCCGTTCGGGCTGGGCACGGTGTACGGCGAGAGCATCCACTCCGACCACCGCGGCGAGTGGACCTATGACCTGGCGTGGAAGCCGCTGGCCGGGTTCCCGGTCCGGGCCGGCTGGCTGAACGCGATCCGCACTGGTCAACGCCGGCTGCGCGCCGGCCTGGACATCCAGGTGCCGGTGCTGCTGGCCTGCTCGACCCGCTCCTTCCGGGGCACCAGGTGGCACGACAACGCGACACTGGCCGACGCCGTGCTGGACGTCGAGCACATGGTCCGGTACGCGCCCCGCCTCGGCCGGCACGTCACCCTGGCCCGTTTCGACGGCGGGCTGCACGACCTCACGCTCTCCGGCCCGGCCGTCCGCAAGAAGGTCTTCGACGAGGTGGGCCGCTGGGCCGAGGCGTTCCTCGCCGCCGGCCCCACCGCCCCGGCCGGTCCGGTCACCGCCGACCCCGGGCCGAACGACGTGGCGCCGGCCGCCTCGGCTACCGCCGATCCCGCACCGGCCGACCCTGCGGCAGGCGGCGGGCCACCGAGCGTCAGGGCCTCCACCGGCACCGACTCGACCACCGGCGAGGCCAGGCTCCCGGAGAGCCGACGGTCCACGGCCGACACGGCAGGTGCCGCGCCGGCCGGCGGCTGACCAGTCGGGAGGGCGACGCGAGGCACGGGTGACGTCAGTGGGCGTGGCTCAGACGTCGCACCGGGCGTGGCTCAGACGGTGCCGCGGGGCTCAGATGTCGCCGGGCGTCGCCGGAAGGACGGCTCGGATCCGGTCGAAGGTCGCCACCGGGTGCTCGCCGACGCCGGGCAGCACCAGGCCAAGGCAGTACGGCGACAGCTGCCCGCTGGAGTCGAGCTGGACGACGAAGACCGGCGCGCCGACGTACCCCTGCGGCAGCTCCGTGGTGATCCGCACGGTGTCCCCGTCGCGGACCACCCGCTCGATCGCGACCTCCAGCGGACGCGACCCGTCTTCGCGTACCCCATGGGCCAGCACGAAAGCGGAACCGGCGTCGGCGCCGAGGCGGGCGACCACCTCGGGCCCGGCGGCGATCCCCGCAGGGACCGGCTGAACGCGCCACCGCCAGCCACCGTCACCGGCCAACCGGTGCAGGCCCGCGGTCGGCAGCACCGCGACCCCGTCGCCCGGAAAACGGGCCCAGCCGGGCACGATCCCGACCTCGGACACGGCGGCCGGGGCGACGCCGGCCGGCTCGGTGACGCTCGTCCGCAGCCCCAGCTCACCACCCGGCGTGCCGACCAGGTCGGCCGCCGTCAACAGCGACTCCCCCACCGGGTCGTCGCTGCCCTGGAAGAAGAACGCGGTGCCGTGGTGCTGGTCGTCGTCCGACGACCGGTACGGAAGGATGGCGCGACCGACGACCTGGCACAGCTCGTAGGCGACGTCGCTCTCGGCGTCGGAATCCAGCAACACCAGCCAAAGGTACGGTCCGAGGCCAGGTCGGTCCGCGGGAACCCGGATGCCCACCAGGCCGCTGACATGAGACCCTGCTCGACAACGTGGACGCGGGCACCCTTTTCGCCGCCGGGCAGCAGGACGGCGGTACCCTCTGGGCGCGACATCCACGTCACGCGCGCCCGTAGCTCAGCGGATAGAGCAGGGGACTTCTAATCCCAAGGCCGCAGGTTCGAATCCTGCCGGGCGCACCACAGTCGTCCCAGGTCAGCGACCTGCCTTTCCCGGTCGAGTCGATCACAACGGCCCCCGTACAGCCATTCATACAGCCGGTGGCGGTGGATCGGCCTTGTTCGTGACCCGGAATCGCGGTTGCCGACCCAGATCACTCCGTTACGGGCAGGCACTCGGCGAGCAGGTCGACGACGTCGCGCCAGGCTCGCTGCGCGTGCCGTGGGTGGTAGCCGACGCCGGGGACCGTGGGGTGGTCGACCGGCGGGTGGTGGAAGGCGTGCAAGGCGCCGCCGTAGACCACGAGGCGCCAGTCAACGCCCGCGGCCTGCATCTCGGCGGTGAACGCGTCCCGTTGCGCGGGCGGCATGATGGGGTCTTCCGACCCGACCCCGGCCCACACGGGGCAGCGAATGCGCGCCGCCTCGCCGGGTCGGCCCGTGATCAGTCCGTTGACTGTCCCGATCGCGCGCAGGTTGACGCCGTCGCGCCCAAGTTCCAGCCCGATGGCGCCGCCGGTGCCGTAGCCGACGGCGGCGATCCGGTCGGGGTCGGTCCGCGGTTCGGCGCGCAACACGTCGAGCGCCGCGTGGCCGATGCCCCGCATCCGGTCGGGGTCGGCGAGCAGCGGCATGCAACGGGCCAGCATCTCCTCGGGGTCGCCCAAATAGCGCCCGCCGTGAAGGTCGAAGGCCAGCGCCACGTACCCCAGCTCAGCCAGGGTGTCGGCTCGGCGGCGCTCGACGTCGCTGAGCCCCGTGCCCTCTGGTCCGAGCAGCACCGCGGGCCGGCGGTCGACACCGGCCGGGAGCGCGAGGTGCCCGACCATCGTCAAACCGTCGGCCGGATACTCGACCGTACGCGTTGTAACCGTCCTCATGAGACTGGACTGTAGCGACCGTCGAGCCCGGTCGGACCGGTCTTAGCCGCTGGCAGAACAATGCTGTGCCTGGCATCTGCCGCGGGCAGGCCAGCATCGCTCCGGCGTCAGCTCCGCTGCGCTGATAGCGTCGGGATGTGTCGATGTTCCGCACTCCTCAGGTGATCCTCTTCTCTGAGGACGTTCTGCGCGCGGCCGAGTTCTACGCCGGTCTCGGCTTCACCGAGACCTTCCGGGTGCCAGTCGAGGGCGAGCCGATCCACATCGATCTCGTGCTCGACGGCTACAAGATCGGCATCGCCTCGGTGGCCTCCACCCGCGACGATCACGGGCTCGACCCGGTGACCCAGGGCCAGCGGGCCGCGGTGATCCTCTGGACCGACGACACCGCCGCCGCGTACGCCGCACTCACGGCGAGCGGCGCCCCCGCACTGGCTGCACCGCACCGGTGGCTCGATCGCCTGCTGATCGCCTGGACGGCCGACCCGGACGGCAACCCGATTCAGATCGTCCAGCAGCTCTGAGCTGGGCGGCACCGGACCGAGACCCTTCCGCAGACGACGAACGGTCCCTGCCCTGGTGGGAGGGACCGTGTGCGGTCGGCGTCACTTGTGCGGGAGGCCGCAGCGTGGGGTGTGTTCAGCCCTGCTGGTAGCGCTCGTTGCGTCGAAGGGCCTCTTCTAGCTGGTCCTCAAGAATGATGATCCGGCAGGCCGAGACGATGTCGGTGCCCTGGTCGCACATCTCCCGGGCTCGTGCGGCAAGGCGGAGCTGGTAGCGGGAGTAGCGGCGGTGTCCGCCGCTGGAGCGCTGCGGGTCGAAAAGTTTGGCGTCACCGAGCCGACGGAGGAAGTCCTGCGAGCAGCCGATGATCTCGGCGGCGCGGCCCATGGTGTACGCGGGGTAGTCCTCGTCGTCAAGCATGTCGTCGGATTGGGTCATGAAACCTCCATCACGAGGGCCCCGGTGCTCGGAAGCACCGGGGCCCAAGGGTTGTGGGTCAGGAACACCATCTGCCGACTGAACGTCGGCTTGTCTTGTCCACACCGGCCGTCAATGACGGCATCGGGTGCGAGGATCGCGTATGCGTGACCGGAGACCACCTTTCGTTCGATGGATACTGCGGTGTCCGCGCCCAGCCCATGTCCACGGGTGGCAGCGGGCGATCCAACGGTGTTACGCCCTCCCTTGCCTCTGATTTCCTCTGTCGTTCGTCGTGCTGTCCGTCGGTGTCCGAGCCCCACGCGACTTCATGGCCCTGACACGTGCGACGAACCCTGCTTGCCTCGGGTGAAGCCCTGAACGAGCCTCGGCCTCACCCGCAACTTCTGAGCAGGCCTGCGAATTTCCTGGCCCGACTCCTTCGCCCTCGGTTGGGGCGGTCACGTCAGCGTCTTTACTTGCTCCGTCTTCGACATCAGGAACGTTAGCTCATGCCCGGAAGAAAATCTAGCTCTTCGCACAGAGATTTTCTCTGCCGACGTGAGCAGTCCCGTCGGCCGTGCAGATCAAGACGCCGCCAGCGGGTCGGGCAGGCGCTGCGCGGCCGGCAGAAACACCCGGCGGCTGTCTACGGGCCAGCCGACCTACCGCGTTAACAGGGCGTGACGTTCGAGGAGTACGCGTTCGCTCGCACATCGGCGCTGATCCGGCTCGCCCGACTGCTGACCGATGACGAGCACCGAGCCGAGGACCTGGTTCAGAAGGACGGCCTGCTGGTCCTCGGCGGGTACCGGCCGGCTCACGACCTGGACCGCCCGGACACCTGGGACACCACTGCGGCCGTGGAGTGTCACCCGAACAGGTTGGCTGGCGGCAGAAGTCGCCCCTCCTTGGCGTGGGAGTAGTCGCGGGCCTCGGTCACCAGGCCCGCGTCGTCGAAGCGCAACAGGGTGCAGCCGGAGATGGTGAACGGCCGGTCGTTCGGGTAAGCGACCGCCCAGTATTCGACGCTCGCCGTGTCGCCGTCGACCTGCGGGTCGCCAAACCAGACCTCGGCCGGGCGGGTCTCCTCGTCGAAGCACTCCCGCAGGTACGCACGAAGCCCCACACGCCCCCGGTACGGGCGGAACATCGACGCCCAGTGATCGCCGTCCTCGGCTTGCAGCCCGGCGATGCCGTCGACGTCCTTGGCGGGCCATCCGTGCGCCCACACGGTCGCCCACCGCTTGGCCGCGTCCCGAATCTCCACGCTCGACCCCCTCACGACAATGCTTGTGCTCCTTCTACCAGCGACCTCCGACATGGCGAGCGTGCAACTCGTCCGGGCGCACGGATCGGCGGTTCTCAGCCGCGTTCGCCGTCGAGGAGCAGAGGCTCCACGCCGGTGATCCGCAACACGCGCAGGGTGACTCCGCTGGCGCCTCGGACCGAGAAGCGAGACCCGACCTGTTCCGCCCGGTCGCGCGCCAGCAGGAGGACGTGCACACCGGCGGCGCTGAAGAACCCGACGCCGCTCAGGTCGCAACAGACCTCGGGATGGCTGTCGACCGCGTTGAACAGTGCCGTCGCCAGGCGCGGGGCGGTATCCATGTCGACGTAACCCATCGGGGCGACGACCATCCGGTCGGCGGAGATGGTCGCGGACAGGTCGGTGGGCTCGGTGAAGCGAGCCACGTGGAACGACAACTCGGAGGACTCCACCTCAGGGGCCGCCTGGCGGATGGCGAGCGTCGCTGGTGTGACCAGCCCTCGGCTGACTGCCAGCGGGGACCGATCGAAGTGGGTCTGGAGGAGCCAGGAAGGCTCAGTCATAGGGGCTCACGCCTCCTGTCGAGATTCGTAACAGGAAGGGCGCGTGTCTTGACCCGAACCCAACGGTAATAGGAACAGCCGCCGACCGCCAGTCAACTCGTGCGTTCTTGCCGAGCCCAGCCGGCAGTACGCTGGCGGGCCGCCCCAGCGCTCCGTAGCCGAACGCTCACGGTTGGTGGGCTGCGTCACCACGATCGCGTTTGAGGCTCGACGGTCGGGCGGCCCTTTCGACCAGCGCGGCGGCGACGTCCCGCAGTTTGCGGTTGGAGTCCTGGGAGACCTTCGCGAGGACGGCGAACGCCTCGTCCGGGGTGCAGCGGCGTTCGCCCATGATGATGCCCTTCGCCTGCTCGATGACCGCTCGACTCTGCATGGCCGACTGCATCTGGGCGGCCAGGGTGGCGGTGGTGTCGTACAGGTGGGCGTTGGCAAGGGCGACGGCGGCGTACCCGGCGAATGTCTGTGCGAGGGTGACCGCGTCGTCGTCGAAGGCGCCCGGTTTGACGCCGTAGATGTTCAGTGCCCCGAGCACGGTCTCCTGGATCGGGAACCCGATCGACAGTGAGCTGAGCGCTCCGCCCTCCACGGCTTGGGCCGCCCACTGCGGCCAACGAACCTCTTCGGACATGTCCGGGACGGACACTACGGCGGCCTCTTTCGCCGCCTCCAGACACGGGCCCTGCTCATACTCGTACTGCAGTTCGTCGAGTCGTAGCGCCATCTCGCCGCTGAACGCGGCGGTGTGCGCCCCCTCCTGCTTCAGCAAGGTCACCGACACCTCTTCCGCGCCGGGAATCGTTCGGCGTGCCAGCTCGGAGACCTGGCTCAACACTCCGGACAGGTCGGTCTCGCCAAATTTGATCTGGCCGAGTTCGGAGATCGCCGCATTGGGATCAATGGGCTGCTGTGCCATGACGTCAAAGGTCCTCGTGCCCGGGGCGCGTACCAGTTGCAGGAAGGCGACGGCAGCGCGCGTGGTGATGGCGCACCGCGAACACGGGGCGCCGCACAGGCTCGCCAACCGAGCCCGGCGCCCGCTGCTGGACGCTGACTGGCCGACGCACAGGCGTCGGCTGCGGCAACAACTATACGACGCCGCTCGGAGGGGTTCAGAACGTGCAGCCGGATCGGGCCCAGCGCGCGGTCCGAGACGGCCGGCCCTGTTCCGTCGCACCTACTGCCTGCGAGGCGACGGTCGGGCAAGCAGGTCCCCAGCACTCGTTTGACCTCTGTGGTGACTGGGCATCGTGGCCCAGAAGCGTGAGTGCGACGCCCGGCCCGGGATGTCTCGATCGCACCTCGGAGTGTGCGAGCCGGGTCTCGACCTCACCCGACAGCGGCTGCGGGAGGCACCGATGCCAGCAGGATCAAGCCCCAAGAGGGAGCGGCAGTACGAGCACATCAAGGAGAGCGCGCAGGAGCGGGGCGCCTCCGCCGGCCGGGCCAAGGAGATCGCGGCCCGTACGGTGAACAAGGAACGGGCCCGCTCGGGTGAGGCGCGCACGTCGAGCCGGTCGTCGCGCAACGACGTGTCGTCCGGGCACCGCGGCGGTAAGCGCTCCCACAGTGGCGCCAAGGGTCGCACCAAGGAGCAGCTCTACAACGAGGCGAAGCAGCGCGGCAT
Organism: Micromonospora sp. A202; assembly: GCF_006715105.1. Lineage (NCBI taxonomy): Bacteria > Bacillati > Actinomycetota > Actinomycetes > Micromonosporales > Micromonosporaceae > Micromonospora > Micromonospora sp. A202. The sequence goes on from NZ_VFMP01000001.1 coordinate 5,388,591, forward strand.
CAAGGGGCGCTCGTCGATGTCGAAGGCGGAGCTGGAGCGCGCCCTGTCGAAGTAGCGAGCCTTCCGCGTGAGCGGTGCCGACGCCCCTCGGCGCCCGGCACCGCGCGCCGCGGTCAGCTCATCGTGGCCAGCAGGTCCCGACAGGCCCGCTCGCAGGCCCGGCAGGCGTCCGCACAGATCCGGCAGTGCTCGTGCATGTCGGCGTGCCGGGCACACTCGTCACCGCACGACTTGCACGCCGTGGCGCACGCCTCCAGGAGGCTCCGGCTGAGGTTCGCGTCGTAGCCGGTGTGCCGGGACAGCACTCGGGCCGTGGTGGCGCAGATGTCCGCGCAGTCCAGGTTTGTCCGAATGCATTTGGTCAGGTCGGCAACCATGTCCTCGCTGAGGCAGGCGTCCGCGCAGGCGGTGCACGCCTGGGCGCAGTCGTTGAGGGCGTCGATCGCCGCCGCCAGCTTCGCCCGGTCCAAGTTGATCGACTTCGGGTACGTCTCCAGCATCGGCATCGTGGTGCTCGACATCGGGGAATCCTCTCGTCGGGTTCCCTCGGCCCTACCCGAAGTCTCGCCCGGCACACGTCCGGGCACGGCCGGATGGTCGTCAGGCCCGGGACGGGCCGGCGGCCCGGTCGACCAGAGCCTGGGCCACGTCACGGACCTTGCGGTTGGAATCCTGCGAAACCTTCGCCAGAATCGCGAACGCCTCGGCGGGGCCGCAGCGCCGCTCGGCCATGATGATGCCCTTGGCCTGCTCGATGACCGCCCGGTTGGCCATCGCCTCGCGCATCTGCCGGGCGAGGGTCGCGGTGCTGTCGTAGAGCTGGGCGTTGGACAGGGCAACCGCGCCGTACGCGGCGAACGTCTCCAGCACCGTCACCGTCTCGTCGTCGAAGGCCTCGGGCGTGTGCGCGTAGACGTTGAGCGCTCCGACGACAGCCTCCTGGATCGGCAGGCCGATCGACACCGAACTGCCCAGGCCCTGCTTCCGCCCGCGGTCTGCCCACTCGGGCCACCGGTCCTCGGTGGAGAGATCGGGGACGGACAGGACGTCGCCGCTGGCAGCGGCGTCCAGGCACGGGCCCCGGCCCTGGGCGTACTGCCGCTCGTCCATCTCCCGGGCCACCTCGCTGGTGAAGGCAGCCGTATGCCCGACCCCACCACGAATCAACGTGACCGACACCTCCACCGGCATGGGCAGGACGCGTTTCGCGAGCTCGGCGACCCGTTGAAGGACCTCGTCGAGGTCGACTTCGGAGAGCTTGATGCTCCCGAGTTCGGCGAATGCGCTGGCAGTGTCCGACGGCAGATGGGGCAAGGGCACCAGATCCTCGGGGCCGGCGCGCCTGCCCGGCAGCGGAGCCAAGGGGCGCGCGGATGGCAGCACGCGCTTAGGCGGGCTGCTGCACAGACCCACTGGGGCAGACCTGGGACCCACGCCGATCTCTTGACGCCGGGTCGCCCCGCCTCATTCAGGGGCACGGGCTACAGACTTTTCACTCTACTCCCCTGCCGTAAGACGTGCAGCGACGACGTTTTGCGTGGACGAGGGCGGCCCGTGTGGCGCCGAGCGGGCTCAGATGGGCCCCAGCAGGTCGGCCAGCGCTTCGTCGCCCTGGCCGAGCTGCGCTCCACCGGTCGGTGGCGCGACCAGGAAGCGTCGGCAGCCGTCGAGTTCGACGTACCGGTCGGGTCCGGCGGCGCCGTCCAACGGGCGCAGCACCGCGAAGCGCGACGCCGGGGTCTGACAGTCGGCCACCGCCCGGCGGTTGGCCAGACCACGCAGCACGCCCGTCTGACGCTCGGCCGGCAGCGGCCCGCCGTACACGAAATCGCCCGCCGGCTTGCCGCCACCCTGTTGCGTCGCGGGCACCTGGTAGACGCAGAGGCGCAGCGGCCCGGCGGCCGGCGACGTGGCCGGCGCGGGCGGGCCGGGGCGGCCGTTGCTGGTCTCCACCCACACCATGTCCGCCCACCGTTGCGGGCATCCGGCGGCCTCGGCCGCCGGGGATTCAATCTGCCCGACGGTACGGGTGTCCACAGTGGTCCAGGACAACCCGGCGAGCGCGTTGCTCACCTCGGCGCGCGGCCTGCCGCAGACGTTTGTCGGCAGGTACGGCCGCAGCCAGCGCCCCCGGTCGTCGAGCAGGGCCAACCAGGGTGGGATGACCATGTCGGCGGTGCAGGCGATCTCCCCCTCGGCCTGCTCGTTGGACAGGCGCAGTGCGGCGAGCAGTGGTGCGATCTCCTCGGCGCGTCGCTCCGTGGCGGTCTGGTCCTGGCCTCCATTGACGCCCGGCCGGATCTCCCGCCCGCAGAGCACGGCGGCGACCGGGGTGAACGCGGAGTCGATGCGCCCGATCTTCGGCTCGGGCGCGGTCGGTGTCGGCGTCGCTGTGTCCGGCACCGACAACACCGCACCGGCCTGTGGTGCCGCCGTGGCGCAGGAGGTCCACGAGTCGACGATCTGCGCCGGGCCGGGCTCCTCGGCCATGCCCGGCCCGCTGGTCGTGCCACCGCAGCCACCCAGCGCCATGCCGAGCAGTGCGAACACCAGTACGGTCCGGGACGAGCGCATCCGGCTCACCACCCCTCCACCCGAGGATGGGACGGCCCACGGCCGCACCCGGTTCCCGCCAGGGCGCCTGACGAACGCGAGTGGTTCACGCGCGAGCCGCGACACGCGCCGCTGCGACGGCGCGCTGCGGCGTGATCCGGGCGATCGGCGGGGACGCCGCCAACCGGGTGCGACGTGCCCGGCGGCATGATGACCGGGTGGCACATCTGGGACTCGTCGCGCTGGTGGTCAGGGAGTACGACGAGGCGATCGACTTCTACGTCGGCGACCTCGGTTTCAAGTTGGTGGAGGACACCGCCCGACCCGACGGTTCGCGATGGGTGGTGGTCCGACCGGCGGGCGCCCGGGAGACGGCGTTGTTGCTGGCCAGGGCGAGCACCGCCGAGCAGCGGGCTCGGGTTGGCGACCAGACCGGCGGCCGGGTCGGGTTGTTCCTCTACACGGAGGACTTCGCCCGGGACCACGCCCGGATGGTGGCCGCCGGGGTGCGCTTCCTGGAGGAACCACGCCACGAGGCGTACGGCTCTGTCGCGGTCTTCGCCGATCTCTACGGCAACCGGTGGGACCTGCTCCAACCCCGCAGCGCAGAGTGACGCATTAGCGACACTCTGCGCACAACGGGGTCAACGTTCGACACCAGCCATGCTATTGTCCGATGTCGATCTCTACCGCACGGACCCGGACCGGGTCGTTGTCGGAAGGACACTTCCCGATGCCGGCCGTTGCCAGCCCGCCCGTGCCGCCGCCCACGCTGGACAATCCGGCCGGCGGCGCATTCGGCCTCATCTTCACCACACTGCCGGCGCTGCTGCGGCTGACCTGCGGGTTGGTCGGCGCGTCGGTGGCCCTGTCGGTGCAGACCCCGCCGGTCGAGCCAGCCGTGTTGCTGCCCGGCGTCGCCGCGCTGACCGGCTGGTCGCTCTGGTACGCGCACCGCGCGTTGCGCCACGGGATCACACCGGGCCTGGTCGCCGGTGACGTCGCGGTCACCGCGGTGGCCTGCCTGCTCATCCCCGTCATGGTGGCACCCGGGGTCCTGCCCGGTGAGGGCAGTTGGATCGCCGTGCTGGCCAGCACCACGGTGATCAACACCCAGGCCACCGCGCCGGCGCGCTGGTCTATCCCGGCCGGCCTGCTCGTCGTCGCCACCTATGTGACAGGCGCGCAGGCCGCCGGCAACCCCACCGAGGCTCGGGCGCACGCGGCCACCCTGTTGGTGCAGACCGCCTGCACGGCGATGATGACGGCGGTGATGCGTCGACGGCTCGGCCGTGCGGACCGCGCCTTCGTCGAGCATCAACGGTTGACCCGGGAGGCGTTGGTCGCACGCACCGCCCGCGAGGCGGAACGCCAGCAGAATCGCGACCTGCACGACACGGTGCTCGGCACCCTGACCATGGTCGGGCTGGGCGCGGTGTCCGGGCCCTCGACCGCCTTCCGCGACCGGTGCGCCGCCGACCTGCGTACTCTCGTCGCGCACACCGACGTCGGCCCGGTGGCCGGTGACGGCCCGGTGCCGCTGGACGGGCGGTTGCGGTTGGTGGCGGCCCGCCTGCCCGAGCTTCCGGCGCACCTTGACCTGGAGTCCTGTGCGGTCCCGTCCGGGGTTGCCGACGCCATCGGCGAGAGCGCCTACGCGGCGATGTCCAACGTGGTCCGTCACGCCCCGGGCGCGCGGGCCACGCTGCGGCTGAAACGGGACGCGATCGGCGTCGTGGTCGAGGTCGTCGACGACGGCCCCGGCTTCGACCCGGCCACCGTCCCACCCCACCGGTACGGGTTACGCGAGTCGATCGGCGGCCGGATGGCGGCGGTCGGCGGTCGGGCCGACGTGCACTCGGCACCCGGCACCGGCACCCGGATCCGACTGGAGTGGCCTGGTGTCGGCTGACCTCGGCGCGCCAGCGCACACCATCGGCGCACCGCAGGCACCGGACCGGGCCAGCGTGCCGGCCCCCCGGGAGCCGGTCTCCGCCGAGGGGCTCGCCGCGCCGGCGGCCGTCGCGCAGGCCTCCGACCGGGGTGCCCGGATCGCCGCCGTCGCCATCGCTCTGGCCTGGCACGTCGCGATCGGGCTGCCTGCGGTGTGGGCCGCCCGCGCGGAGTTCGCCGCGCCGGTGGTGGTGCTCGGCGCGTGGGCACTGGTCGCGGTGACCGGCGCGGTGGCCGGGATACGGCTGCTGCGCGGCTCACCGCTGCCGCCGTGGCCGTTGGCCGCGCTGCTGCTCGCCGTCGACGCGGCCGTCTTCGCAGCGGTCGGCGAGCGGCAGTTGTTCGCCGCCGCCAACTGGGTGTGGGGCACGCTCGGCTGGTTCTTCGTGCTGGCCCTGTGGGGTCGGCGGGTCGTGGGGCTGATCGCGCTGCTGACCACGCACGCGTTGATCGCGCTGGTCGCCGTGCTCGGGCACGGTCCCGACCCGGTCGACGTGGCCCGCTACGTGATGTACGTCTACGGCACGTTCTCGCTGCCGGTGGCGGTGTTCGTGGGCAGCACGACGATCGTCTCGCTGGCGCGGGAACGCGCCGCCGTCTCGGCCGCCGGCCATACTATGGCGGCGGAGCGCGACGCCGCGGAGCGTGGCCTCCGCGACCGTCGGGACCGGCTCGCCCTGGTCAGCTCGGCGGCCGGGCGGGTGCTCGGGGAGTTGGCCGCCGGTCAGGCCGACCCCAACGACCCGGAGGTGCAGCGCCGCAGCGTGCTGGCCGCCGGCCGGCTGCGCCGCCTGATCGCCGAGTCGGACGACGTGCCCGACCCACTGCTGCACGAGTTGCGGGCCGCCGCCGACCTGGCGGAACGCAACGGCCTACCGATCGACCTGGTCACCATCGGGACCCCGCCACCGCTGCCGGTGGAGATCCGACGCCGGCTGGCCGACCCGCTCACCGGCACCCTCGCCGACGCCGAGGGCTGGGCCCGGCTGACAGTGGTCTCCGGCCCGGACGAGGTGGTGGTCAGCCTGGTCACGCCGGACCGGGAGGGGCCGGAGGCGACCGGCCCGCCACCCGGGGAGTACGACGACGGGCAGGTGCAGCACCTCTACGAACGGGACGGGAACATCAGATGGGCGCAGACCCGGTGGCAGCGATGACCGGCGAACGGCCGATCGGTGTGGCGATCGTCGACGACCATCCCGTCGTGGTCGAGGGGGTCCGCGCCTGGCTCGCCACCGAGCCGCGGCTGACCGTGCTGGCCACCGGCGACGACCCGGACGAGGTGCTGCGGGTGGCGCCGCACGCCGACGTCGTCCTGCTCGACCTGAGGCTGCACGGGCGGATGGCGTTGGACAAGTTGGCCGAGCTGAGCACCGCCGGGCGTCGGGTGGTGGTCTATTCGGAGCACACCGACCCGCAGACCATGCTCGCCGCGCTGGACGCCGGGGCGGTGGCGTTCCTGGCCAAGCACGAGGGGCGGGAGCACTGCGTGGCGACCGTGCTGGCCGCCGCGAGCGACCGCCCGTACGTGCCGCCGGCGCTGGCCGGAGCCATGGTCGGCGACCCGCGACCGGACCGGCCGATGCTGTCCGACAAGGAACGTGAGGCGCTGCTGCTCTGGTTCCAGTCGATGTCCAAGGCGTCGGTGGCGCGCCGGATGCGGATCAGCGAGCACACGGTGAAGCAGTACGTCGACCGTGCTCGGATCAAGTACACCCGGGCGGGGCGGCCGGCCGCCACAAAGGCGGCATTACTCGCCCGCGCGATCGAGGACGGCCTCGTCCGCCCGGAGGAGATCGGCATCTACCGGTCACACGCGGCGCACGACCGGCCGACCCCCTAACAGGCGTCATGACAGCGGCCGGCCGATCCGACAGGCTTCACCACACAGCCAGCTGATCGGGAGGTCGTGACGATGCACGCCGACGCGTCCCCCTTTTTCATCGGTCCGCACCGGTTCGACGCCCCGGACGACGAAGTGGGGCCGACCCTGGATCGCCGTTACAACCTGCGTCCGGTGCATGGTGAACGGGTCCTCGCCCGCCACCGTCTGCTGGTCGCGGGCTACCTGCTCGGGCCGAGCGAGACACGGCGCCGTTGGCAGCTACCCGAGCCCGTCGCGGTGACCGTCACCGACCAGCGGATCTGCTGGGTGGGCAGCGGCTCGCACCTGTCGCTGGTCGCCGACGACCTGCCCCGAACGCGGCCATCCGCACGGCTGAACGGCCTGATGAGTGGGCAGATCCGGTGGCAGTGGCCGTCCCGGTTGGAGCTGCCGGTCGCCGAGGAGGACGAGCCGTCGCAGCTGTTGATCGTCTGCGACGCGTTGCGCACCATTCAACAGCCGGCGTTGGCCCTCGGCGGCCCGGCGGGAGAGGTCGTGTCGTTGGCCCGACAGGTCCGCCGGGCGGTCGCCACGTTCCGGCTCACCCGACCTGAACTGGTCGACCTGTCGGCTCAGGAGCGCGACGTGCTGCTGTTGCGGGCCGGGCCCGCCCTGCTCGCCGGGGCCACCCGGGTCACGCTGCCCGGCTCGTTGCCGGTGGAGTTCCACTCTCGGGACGACTACTACCGCTCGGGGCCGGAGCCGAGCTCGTGGCGCGGGCTCGCAGGCGGCGCAGCATCCGGGCATCGCTGAAGCCGACGGTCCGCGCGGCGGCGTCCACTGTCGTGCCGTGGCCGATCAGGTGCTCGGCACGTTCCACCCGCAGCACCTGCTGGTAGCCGAGCGGGGTGAGCCCGGTGGCCGCGCGGAACAGCCGGGTCAGCGTCCGTTCCGCAAGGCCGCCGGCAGCCGCCAGCTCGGCCAGTGGCAGCGTCTCGGCGTACCGGCTGTCGATCAGATCCTGCACCCGGTGCACCGAGTCGGACAGATGTGAACGGTGCCGCATCATCGCGCTGGCCTGCTGCTCGTGCCCGTTGCGGCGCACGTAGACGACCAGCGTGCGGGCGATCTTCGCGGCGGTCGACGGGCCATGCCGGGTGGCCACCAGGTGCAGCGCCACGTCGATGCCACTGGCGATGCCGGCCGAGGTGACCACCCGGTCGTCGACCACGTACAGGACGTCGCGGATGACCTGGGCCGCCGGGTGCCGGCGGGCCAGGTCGTCCTGCACCTCGTGGTGGGTGGTGCAACGTCGACCGTCGAGCAGCCCGGCCCGCCCGAGGGCGTACGCCCCGGCGCAGATGCTGGCCACCGTGCCACCGGCGCGATGGTGCTCGGCCAGCCGCCGCAGGTCGCCGGGCGACACCGGCCCTTGCGGCCCGTGCGCCGTCGGCCGCCAACCGGGCACGATGACCAGGTCGTCCGGGGCCAGCTCGGGCCACCGGGTGTCGGCGACCAGGGGTACGCCCTGCACGGTGGTCACCTGCTCCCGCTCGGCGACGTAGTGCAGCCGGTAGTCGAGACCGAGGTCGGCGGCGCTGGAGAAGACCTGGGCCGGCCCGGCGAGGTCCAGCAGGTGCAGCTGCGGGACCAGCAGGAAGACGACCCGGGTCATCGCGTCAGCTCCGGGTGCCGGCGAGGGCCGCGCCGGTCACCTCGTCCACGGTGCGGATGGTCGCGAAGCGGCCAGCCAGCGCGTACTCGGTGCGGGTGACGATCTCCTCGTTGGTGAGGGTGCGCGGGTCGGCCAGGATCTCCGCCACCGTGGCGGTCTCCGGCAGGTCCCGGTGTGGGATGGGGAAGGTCAGCGTGGCGTCGGTGACGAACGTCATCCGGTAGCCGAGGTCGGAGCCGACCCGGGCGGTGGTCTCCACGCACTGCTCGGTGCGGATGCCGCAGACGGTGATGTCCTGGATGCCCGCCTGGGTGAGCACCTGCTGGAGGTTCGTGGTGGTGAACGCGTTGTGCGCGGTCTTGACCAGCGTCGGCTCACCCTCGGCCGGGACCAGCCCGTCGATCAGCCGCACGTGCCCGAGGGCGGGGTCGAACAACCCACCGGTGCCCGGCTCGGAGTGCAGGACCCAGACCACCTGGTCGCCGCGCTCGCGGGCCGCGGCGACCAGTCGTTCGACCTGGCGCACCAGGTCGGGGTTGGAGCCGTACGCCCAGATCGGGCGCTGACGGAAGGACTCCTGGACGTCGATCACGACGAGTGCTGCTCTGCTCATGCTCCGATCCTGACCGGATGAGGACCGCGCCGGCAGACACCATCACGCCCGGGTGCGGAACGATCCGGCCACGTCGGCGTCAGGCGCTGGGGGTGCGCTGCTCGGCGGCGGCGTCCAGAACGGCGGCCTCCTCCGGCGTGGGCGCGCTGCCGCCCAGGTGCGCGGGCAGCCACCAGGTGTCGTCCGGGCCGGCCGGGGCGTCCGGGTAGTCCCTCTGGGCCCGGTCGACGAGCGCGCTGAGCCGGGTGGTCAGCTCCTCCGCCAGCACGTTCGGGTCCGGGAAGTCCGCCGGGTTGATCGGCTCGCCGACCAGGATGGTGATCGGGGTGTGCCGGCGGGTCAGCGTGCGCGGGCGGCCCTTGGTCCAGAGCCGTTGGGTGCCCCACACCGCGACCGGCAGCACCGGCACCTTCGCCGAACGGGCCATCCGGACCGTGCCGCTCTTGAGCTCCTTCACGGTGAACGACCGGCTGATCGTCCCCTCGGGGAAGACGCCGACGACCTCGCCACGCTTGAGCGCGTCCACAGCGGCCCGGAACGAGGCAGCGCCGGCCTGCCGGTCCACCGGAATGTGCTTCATCCCGCGCATCAACGGGCCGCCGATCCGGTCCGCGAAGACCGACTGCTTGGCCATGAACCGGACCAGCCGCCCCGAGGGGTTCGCGCCCAGGCCGGCGAAGATGAAGTCGAGGTAGCTCACGTGGTTGCTGGCAAGCACCGCCCCGCCGGTGCGGGGTACGTGGTGGGCGCCCTCGATGGTGATCTTCAGGTCGAGAAGACGGAACGCCGTCTTGGCGGCGGCGATAACGGGCGGGTACACGAGCTCCGGCATCCGCAGAATCTACCCTGCCAGCCTGTGGTTCGGCTGGGTGGCGACCGGCGGCGACGCGGGTTGCCCGCCGCCGCCGGTTCGTCGGCCGATCGCTCAGTCGGCGAGCTTGTCCAGGTCCAGCCGGCCCCGGGCGAACGCGTCCACCCGGCCCCAGCGACCCGGGATGTCCAGCACCTCGATCCGCCCCATGCCCACCGGCAGCCGTGGCTCGACGGTCAGGTGACCCTCGTGTGGCTCCAGACCGAGCATGGTCCGCAGCAGCAGCAGCGGGGTGCCGGTCGACCAGGCCTGCGGGCTGCACGCCGTCGGATACTCCACCGGGAACTTGGTCAGCTCCCGGGGATAGCCGCCGAACGCCTCCGGCAACCGGCCGTCGAAGTACGTGGCCGCGTCCAGGATGCCGTTGGCGATGGTGGCGGCCTCCTCGGCAAAACCGTACCGGCGCAGACCCCAGGCGATGAAGGAGTTGTCGAACGGCCAGATCGTGCCGTTGTGGTAGCCGATCGGGTTGTACCGGGCCTCGCCCTCGGCAAGGGTGCGCACTCCCCAGCCGGAGAAGAGCCGCGGCCCCACCAGGTGGGCGGCCAGCTTCTCCGCCCGCTCGGGTTCGACGATCCCGCTCCACAGCAGGTGGCCGATGTTCGAGCTGAGGATGTCGCACTGGCGACCGTCCGGGTCCAGGGCCAGGGCGTAGAACTCGCCGTCGTCCACCCACCAGTCCCGGTTGAACCGCTCCTTCAGGGCTGCCGCCTCCCGCTCCAACTGGTCGGCGAACTCCGGGTCATCCCAGAACTCACGGGCCATCCGCGCCCCGCGGACCTTCGCGTCGTACGCGTACCCCTGCACCTCGCAGGTGGCCCGCGGGAACGGCGGCAGGGTGCCGTCGCGGTAGGAGATCGAGTCCCAGGAGTCCTTCCAGCACTGGTTCTCCAGGCCGGTGTCGGTGTTGCGCCGCTCGTACCAGATGTAGCCGCTGCCGACCAGGTCGGCGTAGTTGTCGATCCACTTCAGCGCCGCCCGGGACTCCCGCTCCAACTCCTTGACCAGCGCGACGTCCCCGGTCCACCGCTCGTACTCGTCGAGCAGCACGACGAACAGCGGTGTCGCGTCCACCGAGCCGTAGTACGGCGAGTGGGGTTGCTCCTCGAAGGCCGCGGTCTCGCCGTAACGCATCTCGTGCAGGATGCGCCCGGGGTCCTCGTCCCGGAAGTCGTCGAACCGGCTGCCCTGCAGGGAGGCCAGGATGCGCAGGGTCGTCTTCGACAACTGCGGGGTGAACGGCAGCGTCTGGAGGCAGGTGAGGATGCTGTCCCGGCCGAACATGGTCATGAACCAGGGCAGGCCGGCCGCCGGCAGAGTGGCGCCGCCCAGCGACAGCGGCGAGAAGCGCAGCGCCGCCAGGTCGATCAGGCTGCGCCGGTACGTGGCGGCCACTCGGCCGTGCTCACTGTTGACCTTCGGAGCGTCGGCGATCCACTGCTCCAGGTCGTGCTGGAGGGCGAGCCGCTCGTTGCCGTGCACCCGCAGCCCGAACCGCAGGTCCCGGCCGCCCGGACCGACGGCGTGCGTCTTGACGTCGATCGAGGCTTCCCACTGCTCGTTGGGCTCCAGGTGCACCGTGTACGCGAAGCCCTTGCTGTCGTAGCGGGGAGACATCGACGAGGAGATGACCGTCTCGCGTTGGAAGTTGCCCCTTCGGTATCCCAACCGCAGCCTGTCCGACTCGACCTCGGTGAAGATCTCGCCCTTCTTGTTCACGATCTCGTCCTTGACCTGGAACAGGTCGGCGAAGTCCGACGCCGCGTCCATCCGGACTTCCAGGTCGACCGGCTTCTCGTCGTGGTTGAGGATGGTGAGCTGCTCGCAGAAGCTGCCACCCACCGCGCGCTCGCGGATGATCGACAGCTTCGCGTCCACGTAGTGCGTGGCCATCCCCGGGACGAGGAAGAAGCGCGACTCGAAGTACTGGAGGTCGTCGAAGGAGAGCGAGTTCAGCCGCTCACCGTTGACGGTCAGCACCCAGATCGACAGGAACCGGGTGTCGATGGAGAACAGCCCGGTCGGCTCGCTCGGTGTCGCCTCGATGTCACCGGTGTCCTCGCAGACGACGAACGTGTTGCCGTCCAGGATCCGGATCGTGTTGCTCTGCCCCATCAGTCCGCCTCCCCCACGAAACGCCGACGAGGTCCACGGGCGTCCGGGGAACCCGGGAAGATCCGCTCCACCTGTACGACGAGACGAGCGTCCCCGGACACCGTCATGTCCCCGCGCAACAGCGCGGCCAGGCCGTGTTCGCGGCCCGAGGCGATGTCGTCGAAGAGCACCGGGCTCGTCCCGATGACCGTGTCGGCCTCCTGGTCCTCCTGACTCACGTCCAGCCGGCCGTGGTCGATCCTCAGCAGCCAGTGCCGGGTCTGCGCCCCCTCGTGCAGGTCGATACGCACTGTCCCGGAGGTCTTGGCCAGCAGGGGTTCGTACCCCCGCCGGTCCAGGTCCTCGAAGAACCTCGTGGTCGCGTCCACCATCGGGTCCACTCCTCCCAGTTGCCGGGCCCGGGGTCCCATTCACCGCGCTCGCGTCGCGCGGCCGGCCGGCGTTGCACGTCCCCGCACGGGTCCCCGCCGGTTCCCCGGTCAACCTCGCCCGGATCGGGTGAGCCGCCGGGCGGTGTCGGACCAGCGCGGTAGCGTCCCGGACGGGACGTGCGGGACGGGAGGCACATGAGCGGGCAGACACCACCACAGGTCGACCGGCGGCAGGTGCTCGCCTACCGGGCGGCGGCCCAGCAGCTCGACCGCTCCGGCGGCCCTCGTCCGGGCGACCTGGCCGTTCTGGCTCTCGGCGTGCAGGACACGCCCTACGGCAGCGCCCGGCAGGCACTGGCGGCGCGCGGCGCGACCGGGCCGGACGACCGCCTGGAGCTGGTCTGGTCGATGCGCGGCGCCCCGCACCTGCACCGCCGGGCCGAGTTGCCGGCGCTGGCCGCGGCGATCTGGCCGCTCAGCGACGCCGACGCCACCCGCCGCATCCCGGGCCAGATCGGCGCGGGTGCACGGCTCGGGCTGGCCGCCTTCCGGGCCACCGCCGAGGCGTTCCAGTCGGTGGTCACCACCGAGTTGGAGCGCGGCGTGGTGAGCCGTGCCGTCTCCGACCGGGTGCCCAGCGAGCTGACCTACGACTGCCGGGTGTGCCAGGCCCGGCACATTTCCGGTGCGGTCTTTCAACAGGCCGGGCTCGCCGGTGGGGTGCGCCTCGTGGTGTCCGGCCGCGCCGCCCGGCTCGCCCCACTGCCCGAGCGCACCGACCCGCCCACCGCCGCCGCGCACACCGCCGAGCTGGTCACGACATACCTGCGGCTGCTCGGCCCGGCCACCCCGGCCGACGCCGCCGGCTTCCTCGGCTCCTCGACGACGGAGCTGCGTCGGGTCTGGCCGACGGGCCTGGTCGAGGTGCGGGTCGACGGGCGACCCGCCTGGCTGCCGGCAGACGCGGTCGAGGCGCTGACCGACGCGCCGCCGCCCCGGCTGGTGCGACTGCTGCCGCCGGGCGATCCGTTCCTCGCCGGTCGCGATCGTGACCTGCTGGTGCCCGAACGCGAGCACCAGAAGCAACTGTGGCGAGCCATCGGCAATCCGGGTGCGCTGCTGGTGGACGGGGAGGTGACCGGCACCTGGCGGGCACGGCAGGCCGGAAAGAAGCGACTGGAGCTGACCGTCACCCCGTGGTCGTCGCTGTCCGCCAGGGTCCGACGCGACGTCGACGCCGAGGCCGCGACAGTGGCCGCCGCTCGTGGGGTCACCGACGTGCGGCTCCAGTTCGACCAGTCCTGATCCCTCGATCTGGTCCGCGACACCGCAGCGCCGGCCCTCCCCCGAGGGAGAGAGCCGGCGCGCCCGCGGCGGACGGTCAGTTGTTTGGATCGTCGGCGCTGATGTCCGCGAGCACCGACTGCGGTTCACGCTCGACCGCGAGGTCACCCATCGAGATCAGGCCGACAAGACGCCCGTCGTCGATCACCGGGAGCCGGCGTACGGCGTACGTACGCATCAGGTCAGCGGCGGCCACCACGTCGTCGTACTGGCTCACCGTGATCACGTCGCGGGTGGTGATCTGGTTGAGCTGCGTGGAGCCCGGGTCCATGTTCTCCGCGACACCTCGGACCGTGATGTCCCGGTCCGTGACGATGCCGACCACGCTGTCGCCGTCGGTCACCACCACATCGCCAATCGCGCTGTCACGCATCTCCTGCGCGGCGGCGATGAGCGTGTCGTTGCCGTCCATCGTCACCAACCGGGTCGTCATGAACTCTCCGACCGTTGTCATGGTGCTCCCCTCTCGGTGTCGGCACGGCCCGTCTACCCGCCGCCCCGGACGGGGTAACGCCGACGGCTCGCCGGGCTATCCGTGGGGGTGCCGCAAACGCCGCAGTTCGTAGAATCCACTGCTGGTCACTGTGTAGAACATCGGCAACAGAAGGAAGATCACCAGCGCGAGCAGCGGGCTGGCCAGGTATCCGACGACAATCGCCAGCGCGTACCCCAGCAGGCCGACTGCGGCCCGCGCCCGTTCCGAAGGGAAGAACTGCTGCCTATCGTGGGCGGATGACGACGGGCGAGCAGGAGTTGCGGGAGTTGGTCGCCGGCTGCGCCTGGCTCACCCGGGCACTGACAGTGGTGCGTGACTCCGGGCTGCCGGACGCCTGGATCGGCGCGGGCGCCCTGCGCGACCTGGTCTGGGGCGAGCGGTACGGCGACGGGTTCGACCCGACGACGGTCCGGGACGTGGACGTGGTCTTCTTCGACCCGACGAGGCTGACCCGCGACGACGACCACCGCGCCACCGCCCGCCTGACGGCGGCGTGGCCCGACCCGCCGTGGCAGGCACGCAACCAGGCGGCGGTGCACACCTGGTACGCGGCGAGGTTCGGCGGCGACCCGATCGAGCCGTACCGCAGCGTGGCCGAGGCGGTGGCCACCTGGCCGGAGTACGCGACGGCGGTGGTCGTCCGGCTGGACCCGGCCGACCGTCTGGAGGTCTGCGCCCCGTACGGTCTGGCGGATCTGCTGGGCGGGGTCTGGCGGCACAACCCGGCCCGGGTGGACGTGGCCCGGTCCCGGCAGCGGTTGGCCCGGCACCGACCCGCGCAGCGCTGGCCCGGGGTGACCGTGATCGAACCGGGCTGACCGGCAGTGACGGGCGCGTCAGCCCCGGGGCGGCATCCCGTAGATGCGTTCCACGTGCAGGCGCAGCACCAGCCGCGCCTCGTCGACCATGGCCTGGCGGTATTCGTCCCAGTCGGGGTGGTCGCCGCGCAGCCCCCGGTAGAGCGCCACCAACTCCTCGACGGTCTCGTCGCCGGGCTCGGCGGCCGGCGCGGTCAGCTCGGCGCGGCACTCGACCACCGCGTACGCCCAGCCGTCCTCGCTGCCGACGTGGAAGCTGGCCCGGGGGTCCCGGCGCAGGTTGGCGGTCTTGGCCCGGCCGCCGGTGACCGAGACCCGGATCAGGCCGGCGCCGCGGTCGAAGGAGTAGACCACTGTGGACAGCTGTGGTCGCCCGTCCCGCTTGATCGTGGCGAGGACGCCCATCGAACGCCCGGCGACGAGATCGGTCAACGCCTGCTGGACGCGGTCATCCGGCACGGTTTCCTCCAGGTGGGACGATCGATCGGCTTCGTCCCATCCAAGCACGACCGGCGGATCGTCGCAGGAGGCTGCCAGGAACGAAACCGGGCCCCCGCCGACGTGCGGCGAGGGCCCGGTGACGACGACGGTCAGCGGCGTTCGGCGGCGACCAGCTCGGCGATCTGCACCGCGTTCAGCGCGGCGCCCTTACGCAGGTTGTCGTTGGAGCAGAACAGGGCCAGCCCGTAATCAGCGGTCTCGTCGGCGCGGATCCGACCCACGTACGTCGGGTCCTGCCCGGCGGCCTGCAACGGCGTCGGAACGTCGGTCAGCGCCACACCGGGGGCGTCGGCCAGCAGCTCGTGTGCGCGCTGCGGGGTGAGCGGCCGGGCGAACCGGGCGTTGATCTGCAACGAGTGACCGGTGAAGACCGGCACCCGGACGCAGGTGCCGGACACCTTCAGGTCGGGGATTTCGAGGATCTTGCGGCTCTCGTTGCGGAGCTTCTGCTCCTCGTCGGTCTCGAACGAGCCGTCGTCGACGATCGAGCCGGCCAGCGGGAGCACGTTGAACGCGATCGGCTGGGTGAACGAGCGCGGCGCGGGAAACTCCACGGCCGAGCCGTCGAAGGCCAGCCCCGCGGCGTGCTCGGCGACCTTGCGGACCTGCTCGTCCAACTCGGCGACGCCGGCCAGCCCGGCACCGGAGACCGCCTGGTACGTGGAGACGACCAGGCCGATCAGACCAGCCTCGGCGTGCAGCGGGCGCAGCACCGGCATCGCGGCCATCGTGGTGCAGTTGGGGTTGGCGATGATGCCCTTCGGGCGATCGAGGGCCGCGTGCGGGTTGACCTCGGCGACCACCAGCGGCACCTGCGGGTCCATCCGGAACGCCGAGGAGTTGTCGATCACCACGGCGCCGGCCTCGGCGACCCGGGGTGCCAGCTCCCGGGCCGTGCCCTTACCGGCCGAGAAGAGCACGATGTCCAGGCCGGAGTAGTCCGCGGTCGCGGCGTCCTCGACTGTCACCTCACCGTCGCGCCACGGCAGTGTCCGCCCGGCCGACCGCGCCGAGGCGAACAACCGCACCTGCTCCGCCGGGAACTTCCGTTCCGCCAGCACCTGCCGCATCACGCCACCGACCTGGCCGGTGGACCCCACAATGCCGATCCTCATGCCCGCGAGGCTACCCAGCCCACCACCGCAACCGGGAGCCCTTTCCCACGCCCCAGGCCCGCATCACACCCACCCCACCCCAAAACCCCATCCCCGACCGCCCAGTGCCCTCCCCCCGTGATCAAGAGGTTTGCGTCAGAAATCGCGCTTGGGTTGACGCAAATCTCTTGATCAACGAGGGAGGCGTGGGGTCAGGGCGGGTGGGGTCAGGGGTTGGTGATGGTGATGAGGTCGCCCAGGGCTGCTGCATTCAGGTCGTCGCGGATGACCGCGGCGTCGCCTTCGATGACCAGGGTCAGCGCGTCCGGGTGCAGGTGGGTGGCCGCCGCTGCGGAGACCTGGTCCACGTCGGCGGCGAGCAGCGACTCCCGCAGACGGGCGTGGTAGTCGTCCGGCAGGTCGTGCACCACCAGCGTGGTCAACGCGGAGGCGATCGCCCGGGGGCTCTGCAACTCGACGGAGAGCTGCCCCGCCCGCCAGGACCGCGCCACCTCCAGCTCGTCCTCGGTGACCCCGCTGGCCTGGGTACGGGTGATCTCGCCGACCGCCTCGACCAGGGCCGGCGCGGTGACCGCCGTCTGCACGCCGGAGCTGACCGCGAACCGCCCGAACCGCCGGGACGACGCGAAGTCGCCCCGGATGCCGTACGTGTAGCCGTGCACCTCGCGCAGCAGGTGGTTGAGCCGGGAGGTGAACGCCCCGCCGAGCACCGTGCCGGCGAGCGTCATCGGCACGTGGTCGGGGTGTGCCCGGTGCGGCGACGGGTGACCCAGTCGCAGCGTCGACTGCACCGAGCCGGGACGGTCCACCAGGATGATCCGCCGGCCGGTGTGCAGCGGCACGTCGAGCGGGCCGCCCCGCTCGGCCGGGCCGCCGCCGGTGCCGGCGAACGCCGCGGCGGCGAGCGCGTCCAGGTCGATCCGGTCCAGGTCACCGGCGACGATCAGGGTGCCGGGGCGCAGGAACCACTCGGAGTGGAAGACCGTGACGTCCTCCACGTCCAACCCGGCGACCGAGTCCGGATCGCCGTGCATCGGCCGTCCCCAGCGGTTCTCCGCGCCGAACAGGTCCGCGCGCAGCGCGGCGTCGGCGCGCGGGCCCGGGTTGGCCCAGTCCATCCGGAGTGCGGTCGCCTCGTCGTCGCGCACCCGGCGTACATCGGCGGGGTCCAGCTTGGGCGTCCGCACCGCCTCGGCGAGCAGCTCCACGGCCGCGCTGAGCCGGTCCACCGGGATCACCACGCTGGCCTGGAACGAGTCCCAGTCCAGCCCGGTCATCAACGCGGTGCCGAGCCCCTCGACGGCGAGGGCGTACGCGGCGGCGTCCCGTTGCGCGGTCCCCTCCTCCAACGCCTTGGCCAGCACACCGGACAGGCCCTCCTTGCCGACCGGCTCCTGGCCCGCGCCCACGTCGAGCAGCAGCAGCGCCACGGCGAGGTTCTGCCCGGGCAGGTGCGCGGCGACGACCTGGCCGCCGGCCACCGTGCGGCGGACCACCGGCGGAAACCGGTACGGGCGGGCGGCGCCCGGGCCGGGACGGTCGGCGATCAGCGTCATGAGGTCTCCTCGGGCAGGTAGGTCAGGACCACCCGGTCGGTGGCGAGCACCTCGGCGGCGGCCTCGGCGATCTGGTCGGCGGTCACCGCGAGCAGGCCCGGCAACTGGTCGGCGATGCGGGCCGGGTCGCCGAACTGCGTGGCGTACCGGCCGAGCAGGTCCGCGCGACCGTCCACGGTGGACAGCTGACGCCACCACCCGGTGCTGAGCAGCGCCTTGGCCCGGTCCAGCTCCGCGGCGGTGACCGGCACGGTGGCCAGCTCGTCGACGACCTCGGCCAGCCCTCCGGCGAGCCGCTCGGCGCTCACTCCGGGGCGGGCGGTGGCGGTGGCGATCAGCGGAGCCGGGGCGTGCGCGAGGTCCACCCCGTACGCCCCGACCAGGTCCGGCTGGGCGATCCGCTCACCGTCGGCGAGCCGCTGGTAGAGCCGGCTGCCCCGACCGCTGCCGAGGATGGTGGCGAGCACGGTGATCACGTTGTAGCCGGGGGTGCCGAACGGGTAGCTGCGGTGGGCGATGTACACCCGGGGCGCCGGCACGTCGGCGCTCACCGACTCGACGGCCGTCTGCCCGGTGGCCGGGACACTGTGGCCATCCGGGGCCGACGGGATGTCGTCGCGCGCGGGAAGGGCACCGAAATACTTGTCGGCCAGTGCGAACACATCCGAGGCGGTTGCGTCGCCGACCACGGTGAGCACCGCGTTGTTGGGCGCGTAGTAGGTCTGGTGGAACGCCTGGAAGGTGGCGAGGTCGGCAGCGTTCAGGTCGGCCATCGAGCCGATCGTCGCGTGATGGTACGGGTGCCCCGGCGGGTAGAGCAGGGGCAGCAACCGCAGCCAGGCGTCCCCGTACGGGACGTTCTCGTAGCGCTGCCGGCGCTCGTTCTTGACCACGTCGCGCTGGTTGTCCAGCGTCTCCTGGGTGAGCGCCGGGACCAGGCCGCCCATCCGGTCGGCCTCCAGCCAGAGAGCAAGCTCCAGATGCTCGGCCGGCACCGTCTCGAAGTAGTTGGTCCGGTCCGGATTGGTGGTGGCGTTGAGCGAGCCGCCGGAGCCCTGGATCAGCTTCATGTGCTCGGTCTTCGCCACGTTCACCGAACCCTCGAACATCAGGTGCTCGAAGAGGTGGGCGAAGCCGGTCTGCCCGGCCGGCTCGTGCCGGGAGCCGACGTCGTACCAGAGGTTGACGGCCACGGCCGGCGCCGTGCGGTCCTCACTCACCACCACGCGCAGGCCGTTGTCCAGTCGGGACGTCTCGATGGGCCAGGGGTAACCGCTGTCGGGCATGCCCCGACGCTATCCGATCTCACGGGCGGAAAGGTGACGTGCGGTCGGTCGGCGAGCCGACCCGCCGCATCGGGGCCGCCGCGCGGGGTAACGGAGGGGCATGACCGTCACCCCGCCCCCGTCCGCCGGCTGGGCCGCCACCGCCGTCGAACGCGCCAGCGCCGCGCTCGGCCGGCGGCGCCACGGCCGGCTGCTACATCCGGCCGGTCACTCTTTCGCCGGCGAGACGATGATCTGGGGTACGCCCGGACCACCCATCGGTGTCGGTCTGCTGGACGAGCCCGGCCGGTACCGGGCCACCGTCCGGATCTCCAAGGGCACGCCGACGCCCGGCAGTTGGCCGGACGTGCTGGGTCTCGCGCTGCGCCTGCACCGCGACGGCGAGCGTCCCTTCGACCTGCTGGTCAGTTCCAGCGGCGCGGCCCCGCTGCTGCGCAACCTGCCGCTGCCCCGACGCCGCTTCACCGGGACGTACACCACGATCATGTGTTACCGCGTGGGCCGTCGCCGGATCTGGCTGGCCGCGCTGGCCGACCCCGACTCGGTCAGCCTGGGGCGCAGCCTGAGTACGGTGGCCGCCGCGACCCGGGCGGACACGCCGCGTCTGGTGCTCGCGGTCGGGTCCGCCGTGGGGTCGTGGCGGCCGGTGGGGCAGGTCAGCTTCGGTGCGCAGCTCAGCGCCGAGGAGGACGCCGCGCTCGCGTTCGACCCGGTGCGCAACCTGCCACCCGAGCTGCGGGTGGCAGGTCCGCTGGCCTGGCTGCGCGAGCAGACCTACCGGGGGTCACGCCGGGCACGTGGTGCGACAGCTCAGTCCGGCGGCTCGACCGCGACCACCGTCTGATCCGAGGTACGACGTTCCAGCACGGTGTCCGGGGCCGCGTTCTGGTCCGCCTCGCGGATGTCCGACTCGGCGAGGATCGCCTCCGCCTGCGCCTCCGGGTCGTCGCTGCCCACTGCCTCCTCCTCGGGCAGGAGGTGGTGGGCGCGGGACTCCACCCGGTCCTGATCGCTCTGCTCGTTGGTCATGGCACCCCTGTTACCCCGACCTCGTCCCCGGCACGCTGCCTCCGCCCCGCATCTTGGGACGACGGCCGGAGGTTCCCGCCCGGTCGGGTACGCTGGCCCGGTGACGCGTTCCTATCGATGGTTTAGGCAGCCGGCTCGCACGCCGGTGACTTCACCATGAACTGACGTCACCACGGACCGAGCCGGCTGGGCAGGAGCTGTCGTTCCTGCCCTTTTGCGTACGAGCAGCCGGCTCGTCCCGGGCACCGGCCCCGGGCACGGTCGGCGGAAGGATGCCCACCGTGACGACCCCGGAGACCAATCGGGTCAGCGATCAGCGGATCGACCGTGTCGTGCCGCTGACCACGCCCGCCCTCCTGCACCACGAGTTACCCCTGGACGCCCCGCTCGCCTCGGCCGTGCTGACCGGCCGCCGCGCGGTGGGTCGGGTGCTCGACCGCGAGGACGACCGCCTGCTGGTGGTGGTCGGCCCCTGCTCGGTGCACGATCCGGCCGCCGCCCTCGACTACGCCGAGCGTCTGCGCGGTGCCGCCGACCGGGTGGCTGACGACCTGCTGATCGTCATGCGGGTCTACTTCGAGAAGCCGCGCTCCACCGTCGGCTGGAAGGGCCTGATCAACGACCCGGGCCTGGACGGCAGTGGGGACGTCAACACCGGCCTACGGCTGGCCCGGGCGCTGCTGCTCGACGTGCTGCGTCTCGGCCTGCCGGTGGGCTGCGAGTTCCTCGACCCGATCACCCCGCAGTACATCGCGGACACGGTGGCCTGGGGCGCGATCGGTGCCCGCACCGTGGAGAGCCAGGTGCACCGGCAGCTCGCCTCCGGCCTGTCCATGCCGATCGGCATGAAGAACCGCCCCGACGGCAGCATCGGCACGGCCGTGGACGCGATCCGCGCCGCCGGGGTGCCGCACGTCTTCCCCGGCATCGATTTCTCCGGCACCCCGGCGATCATGCACACCCGGGGGAACACGGATGGGCACCTGGTGCTGCGCGGCGGCGGCGGCCGGCCCAACTACGACGCCGAGTCGGTCGCCGGTGCGCTCGACCTGCTGCGCGCGGCCGACCTGCCGGAGCGGCTGGTGATCGACGCCAGTCACGCCAACAGCGGCAAGGACCACCGCAACCAGCCGAAGGTCGCCGCGGACGTGGCCGCCCAACTGGCCGCCGGCCAGCGTGGGATCACCGGTGTGATGCTGGAGTCGTTCCTGCTGCCGGGCCGGCAGGAGCTCGACCCGACCCGGGAGCTGGAGTACGGCCGCTCGGTCACCGACGCCTGCCTCGGTTGGGACGACACCGCCGAGGTGCTCGACCACCTGGCCTCCGCCGTGCGGGCCCGCAGGGCCACCCTGCCGACGACGGTGTGACGGCTGCCACCCGAGAGCACGGAACACCGGCGGGGGTCGGCTCGTTGACAGGGGTGTCGGTGTGTCCAGTGTCCCCGGGCCTCACCTAAATAGCCTTCGCGGAATACCGTCCGGCTGGAGCCGCGTAGTGCCACTCGCCGAGAGGCGACCTGCACACCGACACCAGCGCCGCCTCCGACCCACAAGGTCGGGGGCGGCGCTGTCTGTAGGCGGGCCACCAGAGCCACGGGTGCGACAGGCCCCCCGGCGTGACGTTTGACCGATTCCGCCCCGGGTAGCTGATCGAGGTGACCGACGACGCATCCGTGTCCGGCGAGCCGGACACCCGGGCCCTCGACGACCTGCTCGACGACATCTACCGGGCGCAGGAGCGGGTCACCCAGGCCGAGATCTACCGCCGGGCGGTGGCTGCCGAGCTCCCGCCGGACCTGCTCGCCCGCATCGACGCGCTGCCCGAGGGCGAGTACGCGGTGGACGAGGCCAGTGACCTGCTGGGCGGTTCGATCGGGTGAGCGACCGCAGAAGGGACACCGACATGACCGACCGCGAGGACCACGACGAGGAAATGCCGGCGCTGGGTCAGCCGCCGAAGGGCAGGGACACCACGCCTGAGCCCGACTTCGCCAACGAACACGACCGCACCGCCGTGGACCGGGACATCATCACCGGGGCGGACGAGGACGAACGGGAGCCGGAGTCGCCGCACGGCTGGTCCGGCATGCAGCGCTGAGACGTACGACATTCGACAGCGGGGGCCGGCATGCGCCGGCCCCCGCTGTCGTTGTCCTCGACTGCTCAGTCGTCGTCGTGCCCACCCTCGGCGGCCTGCTGCGCCGTCGCGTACGCCATCTGGAGGAAGTCGGACGCGGCGACCGCCGTCAGGGCGGTGGCAACCAGCCGGGTCAGCCGGGGCGCGAGCACCAGGCCGCCGGTCAGCCCGGTGGCCACCCAGACCGCCAGGCAGAACGGGCAGCTCAGCAACTCGCCGATGGCGTGCCGGGTCGGGCTGCCCGAGTCGCGGACCTGCTCCATCACCTCGCCGCTGCCGATCGGGCGGTCGTAACGGGTGAACGGCGCCCGCAGGGGGCTGGTCACCGCGTCCTTGGACAGCAGCCGGCTCAGCTTGTGCGTGGCGATGGAGAGCAGCACCACGTCGGACGTGGCGGGACGCTCCGGCACCGGGCGACCGGTCACCTTGACCAGACCGGCGAGAGCGCCCGTCACCCCGGCGTAGGCGCCCATCGCCACCAGATAGCCGCCGAGCGGTCGGTGTTCGTGCGGCGCGTACGCCCGGCGCAACCGTGCCGCCTTTTGTCGCAGGCCAGTGTCGCTCACCCGGTCTCCTCAGATGTGTCGTGGTGGTACGGGAGTGGTGTCCCGCGTGGCCGGCTCAGCCGGCCTGGAGGTTGTCGGCGACCTCGCGTGCCAGGTTGGTGAGCGCTTCGTCGGCCAACTGGTCCGGGCCCGCCCCTCCCGAGCCGTCGGCCAGGTCGAGCTGGATCCGGGCGCCGCCGGAATCCGCGGGCTCCACCCGGATCTCGGCGGACCAGTCGTCGCCGTCGCCGTCACCCCAGCGGGCCCGCAACTCCTCGCCATTGATCTCGGCGGCGGGGCTGCCGTCGCCGCGAAGCGGCTCCGGCAGCCAGGCGGAGGCGCGGTCCGGATCGGTGGCCGTGTTGAAGACCACCTCGGGTGGCGCGGACATGCCGCGCACGGCGCGCGCCGGCATCAGGCGTCCCGCAGGCGGCTGGGGTCGACCTCCCGGCCCGGGTGGCGGGCCAGGTACTCGGTCTCGAGCTCCGCCGTACGTCGCAGGTGGTTGGCGAGCGCGGAATCCGACGCGTGCCGCAGGGTGTCGAGGCGGGTGCGGTGCAGGCTGTGCATCTCGCGGATCAGATCCTCGTCGGTCAACTCCGTCGGGTCGATGCCCGGCAGATCGCCGTCGAGGCCCGTGGAGCCGGCCGGGTCGGCGAGGTCGTCGCCGCCCCACTCGGGCACCCGCTGCTCCGGGCTCATGTCGCTGCTGCCGCTGGACGCAAAGCCGTCCTCACGTACCGATCCGGTCATGATCGCCCCCCTTGATCTCGTTTGGGCTGGCGTCTAGACGATTGCCCAGGCGCGGGAACGCCAAACCCGCGTCAGCTACGACACGGTGTCGGAGACCGGCGCCGTCCCCGGTACCCTCGATGCCATGAGGCGGCTCTGGACCCCGGCGTGGATCGCGCGCCACGTGGCCATGGTCGTGCTGACCGTGGGTTTCCTCGGGCTGGGTTGGTGGCAGGTCAGCCGAGCCGCGGCCGGCAACAGCCTGAGCTGGGGGTACGCGGTCGAGTGGCCGATCTTCGCCGGCTTCGTGGTCTACGTGTGGTGGCGCGAGGTGAAGTTGGCCCGCAACCGGGCGGCGGAGGCCGACGCGCCACCGGCGGACCCGGCTGTCGCGCCGGAGCCGGCTGTCACCACGGGTTCCCGCCCGGCGGTGCGCCGACCGGTGCGGGTCTCCCGGGTGCCGGTCAGCGACGATGCCGTCCAGGACAACGACCTGGCCGCCTACAACCACTACCTGTCATGGTTGAACGCCAATCCGGGCGCCCGGCCCGGTGACTATCCCGGCTGAGCCGGGTTCGGAAGGACGGACGACGGTGGGCGCTGCCCTTACCCGGTACCGCGTGATCGCCTGGATCGTGGGCGTGGTGCTGATCATGTTGGTCGTGATCGGCATGCCCCTGAAGTACGTGTTCGACAACGCGGTCGTGGTCGAGACGATCGGGCCGGCGCACGGCTTCCTCTACATGATCTATCTGGTGGCCGCGTTCGACCTGAGCCGCCGCGCGGACTGGCCGCTGAAGCGGATGCTGCTGGTGATGCTGGCCGGCACTGTGCCGTTCGTCTCGTTCTACGCCGAGCGCCGGGTCAGCTCCTGGCTGGCCGCGCCGCAGGAGCAGCGGGCTCCGGAGCCGGTCGCCCGCTAAGTGGCCGCTGGGCCGACGCCAGCTCGGCGCCGGCCCACCGCCGTCAGGTCAACGACTGGGTCGCCACGGGTCGGCCGACGCGAGCGGATCGACCCAGCCGCCGTAGCGGTTGACTTCCCGGGCCCGTAACAGTGCCCGCGTGACCTGGCCGAACTGCCGTTCGTCGTCGGCGGTGAACAGCAGCATCTCCGTTCCCCGGTACCACCCCCACAGCTCGTAGGGCGGTGGGCGCCAGCGATCGCCCACCAGGGCGAGCGCGGCCGGAAGCAGGAACACCGCACCCAGGATGAGGTACGCCCCGGCGGTCAGGCGGTGCAGACCTCCGGTGAAGCCGAGCAACAGCCCGACACCGCCGAGCATGCTGGCGGTGATGACCACGGCCCGCACGGCGATCCGGTCGTGCGGGCCCCGGGTGGTCCGCAGATGGGTCAGGTCGGCGACCTGGTAGCTGGTTCGACCGGCGGTGAACCGGTCGACGGTCACGATGATGCCGGGCCGTGCGTACAGCAGGGTTGACCGGGCGCCCGGCACCGTTCGCGGCGGCCTCGTTCCTGCGCCTTCACGATTCACGGTTCCTCCCGCGGGGGACGGTTGGCCGAGATGACCCGCTGAATGACATCGCTACCGGTCGACGGGATTCCCGGCTCCGTTCACATTGTGTTGGGAGAACGCCAGCCGGCCTGGGCATTTGCGGACTCTCGACAGCTCCCCCAACCGCAGGACATCGTCGAGAAACAGCATCCATTTCAGGTTTTATCGGTTATGGGGGGCGGGTCTCCGGCGGCATACGCCCGGAACGACGAAAGTCGCATTTCCGTCAGTTGGGCACCAAAAGGGCGATACTCCCTCCCTGTCAGGCGTCAACAGCCACGATGACGCCACCCAGCGCAGCGGTACGACTGGCCACTTCGCCAACATTCGCCCCAGCTTCAACCGCGAGCAACATCCGTCCCGGGTTAGGTTGGGCGAGCCGGTCCGGCCCAGTGCCGTCCGCCCCGGGTGGCCCCGGCCGGTGTCGCCGAGGGCATCAGCAGCCCCGACGGCCGTGGGAGAGGGGCCTTCTGCTCTTGTCATCCCTGAGAAACCTGCTGCGCACCGTGGCGCTGGCCGGCATGTCGGCCGCGCTGATCGCCCCGACGGCGGTGGCTCGCGCCGAGCCGTCCCCCGCCGACCTGACCCGCCGGATCGAGACGTCCTCGACCGAGTTGGAGCGGGTCGTCGAGTCGTACAACAAGCTGCGTGAGGAGATCAAGACCAACGAGGCCGCAGCGGCCCGATTACAGGCCCGCATCGGCCCACTCGAAGAGCAGGCCAAGCAGAGCCAGGCCGACGTGGCCAAGCTGGCCAGCACCGCGTACAAGACCGGCGGCCTGCGGACCGCGGACGCCCTGCTGCGCGCCGAGGGTGCCACCGCGCTCCTGGACCGCCTCGGCACGCTCGACCAACTGACCCGCCAGCGGCAGGAGAGCATCTCCAGCTACACCGCTGACCAGCGGCGGCTGCTCGACGAGAAGTCCCGCCTGGACGCGACACTGACCCGGCAGGCCGCACAGGCCCGTGAGCTCGCGGCAGGCAAGAAGCGGATCGAGCAGGACCTGGCCAGACTGTACGAGCTGCGCCAGCAGGCGTACGGGGCGGCCACCGAGCGACCCGAACCCAAGGCCGCGGTGACCGAGGCCAGGAACGTGCCCGCGGTGGCAGGTGACGCCGGGGCCGCGGTGCGCTACGCGTTCGGCGCGCTGGGCAAGCCGTACGTCTGGGCAGCCGACGGGCCCAACGGCTACGACTGTTCCGGGCTCACCTCGGCGGCCTGGCGGGCGGCCGGAAAGTCGCTGCCACACAACACCCGGATGCAGTGGAGTGCCGTCGCGCACATCGGCCGGGGCGACCTACGCCCAGGCGACCTGGTGTTCTACAGCGGGCTCGGGCATGTCGCCCTCTACGTGGGCGACGGCCAGGTGATCGACGCGCCGAGCGCCGGTCGCAACGTGCTCAAGCGGGGCATGAACATGATGCCCATCCAGGGCTACGGTCGGGTCCGCTAGGCAGACGAATACGGCGAACGGCCGGCGTCCCCCTATCGGACGCCGGCCGTTCGCCGTCATTACTACCAGGTCAGGCTGCCTGCAGCCCCTCGGCCCGGGCCAGCTCACGCAGCCGACCGAGAGCCTGGATCTCCAACTGTCGGATCCGCTCGCGGGAAAGCGAGAACCGGGAAGCGACCTCGGTGAGCGAGTGCTCCCGGCCGTCCTCCAGGCCGTAGCGGGCCCGCATGATGCCCGCCGACCGGTCGTCGAGGTGGTTGAGCAGGCCCTCGATGCGCTGCCGCTCCAGACCGCTGAGGACGATGTCCTCCGGCGACGGCGCGTCACTGTCGGCGACCAGGTCGCCGAGCTTGGTGTCACCGTCGTCGCCCACCGGGGTGTCCAGCGAGACGGTGTCCTGCGACCAGCGGCGCAGCTCGTTGACCCGCTCGACGGTGACGCCGAGGGCGGCGGCGATCTGCTCCGGCTCCGGGTCGGCGCCCAGCTCACGGGTCAACTGCCGGGCCACGTTGCGCATCCGGTTGACGTCCTCCACCAGGTGCACCGGCAGACGGACGGTGCGCTCCTGCTGGGCGATCGCCCGGCTGATCGCCTGGCGAATCCACCAGGTCGCGTAGGTGGAGAACTTGTAACCACGCTCGTAGTCGAACTTCTCGACCGCCCGGACCAGGCCGGTGTTGCCCTCCTGGATCAGGTCCAGCATGGGCATGCCCGAGCGCACGTAGCGGCGGGCGATCGATACGACCAGTCGGAGGTTGGCGCGGATGAAGAGGTCCTTCGCCCGCTCTCCCTCGACGACCAGCCACTCCAGGTCGGCCCGGTCGACACCGGCGGGGAGGGCGTCCTCACCGAGCAGGTGCTCGGCGTAGAGGCCCGCCTCGATCGCCTTGGAGAGATCGACCTCCTTGGCGGCGTCCAGCAGTGGCGTCCGGGAGATCTCGTGCAGGTAGACGCCGACCAGGTCGCGCTCCTCGGCAACCTCGTCGGTTCGCATGCCGATGTTCTTGTCCACGTTGCCCACGGTCCCCTCGCTCGCGCCGGTTGCCCGGTTCCTTGCCATTCCCCACGTCCGTCAGCCCCTGGTAACTTCTGCTGTGCCCATCGGTGCTGACACCTACACAACAGATGAGACGTGTCGGGGATTCCGTCTCGTGAGTCGAAAGTGTCACGAATGCCTGAGTAGTAGCTGAGAGCACGGTCCATGTTTGCTGTCAGGACCCCGTCTGGCGGCTCTACGCTGGGCGCCACGCACGGGTCACCGACCATGGCAACACCGCCGGCCCGGGGGCACAGCGACCCGGGTCACCACCCTGCTGCGATCCTGGTCACTGGCTGATACGCACCGGCGGACCGGTCGGTTCATCCATCGGGAGTGTTATTACCCCCCGGCCTGATGAACAATCCGAAGCCCGGTTCGCTTCCCGGTGGACCGGGCGGGGTCAGGAGGCGAGCAGGGCGAGGGCGCCGCGGACCTGGTCGGCGGAGCGTGCCAGTGCGGCCCGGGCGGCGTCCACCTCGGCGCCGGACACCAGGGAGACGAGCGCCGTCTTCAGGTCACCGTCGGCGGCGGAGAGGGCCTGCTGGGAGACCTGCTCGGAGCAGCCGGTGGCCTCGACCAGAATCGAGATCATTCGTCCCCGGAGCTTCGCGTTGGTGGCGACCATATCGATCATGAGGTTCGAGTAGACCCGGCCCAGACGCACCATGACGGCGGTCGAGAAGGTGTTGAGCACCAACTTCTGTGCGGTGCCCGCCTTCATCCGGGTCGACCCGGTAACCACCTCGGGTCCGGTGTCCACCCCGATGAACACGTCGACCGAGCGAGCGGCCTCCGCCTCCGGATTGGCGCAGAGCAGCACCGTCGAAGCACCCTTGGCCCGGGCCGAGGCGAGCGCCCCGAGGACGTACGGGGTGCGTCCGCTGGCCGCCAGACCGACCACCAGGTCACCGGCGCGCACACAACCGGCCGCCTCGACCGCGCCGCCCCGCTCGTCGTCCTCGGCGTCCTCCACGGCCCGCCACATGGCGTCCGGGCCACCTGCGAGGTGGGAGCAGAACCAGTGCCGGGGCGAGTTGAAGGTGGGCGCGAGCTCGGCCGCGTCGAGCACTCCCAGGCGGCCGGACGTGCCGGCGCCGAAGTAGTGCACCCGGTGACCGCCGCGCAGGGCCGCAACCGCCAGGTCGACGGTGGTGGCGATCTCGTCGAGCACCGCTGCGACCGCGGCCGGCACCCGCCGGTCCGCCTCGTTGATCACGGTGAGGACGTCCCGGGTCGACATCAGGTCGAGGTCGACGCTGAGCGGGTTGCGCCGCTCGGTGGGCGCACCCACCCGGACCGTCGGCCGGGCGGGCGGTGCTGGCACGTCCTCGTCCGGCTCCACCGCACCTGCCGTCATGCCCGCCTCCGGTTGGCACCCACCCGGTGCGACTGGACCGCCTCGGCAGTCGCCTCCAGTGCCTTGCGTGCCCGGGCCCGGTTGCGGGCGGCCACCCCCACGAAGAGGCAGTCGACGACGGTGAGCTGGGCCAGCCGGCTGGCCGTCGCGCCGGAGCGGTAGGTGGTTTCGCGGGCCGCCGTGGTCAACACGAAGTCCGCGACGTCGGTGATCGGCGAACGCGGGAAGTTGGTCAGTGCCACGGTGACGGCACCCCGGGTGCGGGCCTGCTCCAGCACCTCGATCACATCGGAGGTGGTGCCGGTGTGCGAGATGCCGATCGCCACGTCGCCCCGACCGAGGAGGGCGGCCGAGGTCAACGCGGTGTGCACGTCCGGGAAGTAGAAGGCGATCCGGCCGATGCGGTGCAGCTTCTGCTGGAAGTCGGAGGCGACGAAGCCGCTGGCGCCGGCGCCGTAGATGTCGATCCGACCGGCGCCACTGATCGCCTCGACCACCTGCTCACAGACGGCGGGGTCGAGCTGCTCGGCGGTCTCCTCGACCGCTCGGGCGTCGTTGAACGCGATGGTGGCGATGATCTGGGCGAGGTCGGCGCCGGGCGGGATGTCACCACCGACCACCCGGGCGTCCGGCGGCTCGATCCGGCGAGCGGCCTCGGCGGCGAGGCGGATGCGCAGTTGCGGGTAACCGTCCATGCCCACCGAACGGCAGAACCGGATGACGGTCGCCTCGGATGTCTCCGCTGCGGTGGCGAGGTCGGTGATGGTCCGCCGGGCCGCAGCGGCCGGATCGGACACGACCAGTCGGGCAACCCGCTGCTCGGCGGGCGACAGCGACGGCAACAGCCCGCTGATGTGGACGATCAGCCCACCGGGCTCCTGACTCGCAGAAATCTTCGGACTCTTCGCCACGGGTGAAACTTACTTTCACCAAGCGTGAGCGTCAACTATGACTGTCCGGTAGGGAAAGTGTCGGCAGCCGGGATCACCGGTCCAGCACAGCCTGCCACTCCCGCAGGACCGCCGCCTCATCCGCCGGGTCGAGACCACCCTGCCGTACGGCGGCCGGCTGCGCTGCCATCCAGGACGCGGTCGCCCGAACGGTGTCAGGCAACGGACGGACCGCCAGCCCGGCGTCCAGAGCCGGTCGGGCGTCGCGGTCCATCAGGCCGCCGGACTCCGGCAGCCGCACCCACAGCGGCAGCGCCCGCTCCCCCGACCACTCGCGAACGTCGTGGGACGCCAGGAACTCCTGATCCACCCAGGTCAGGACGGGCTCCGGTGCGTCCAGCCCGGCGGCCACCCCGGCCAGCAGGTCCGCCCGTGTCATCGCCGGCCCGGTGCCGTCGTACGTGCCGCTGAGGCGGGTGCCGGCGGCGTGCAGCAACCAACCCGCCAGATCGGCGACGTCCACGAACTGCACCCGGTCGGTCGGCCGTCCGGGCGCGAGAACCTCTCCGCCGGCCGACAGGCGCCGCACCCAGTACGGAAAGCGGTCGCTCGGGTCCTCGGCACCGACGATCAGGCCCGCTCGGCAGATGAACGAGCGGTCCACGCCCACCCGCTCCCGGACCGCCTGCTCGAT
Organism: Micromonospora sp. A202; assembly: GCF_006715105.1. Taxonomy (NCBI): domain Bacteria; kingdom Bacillati; phylum Actinomycetota; class Actinomycetes; order Micromonosporales; family Micromonosporaceae; genus Micromonospora; species Micromonospora sp. A202. Next base: position 5,419,073 of record NZ_VFMP01000001.1, read on the forward strand.
GCTCACCTTGCACTCGCCGTACCAGCGGTGGTCCGGGCCGACCGGACCGTCCACGTCCGCCGGGGCGGCCGGCAGCACCGGTGCGTCCGCGGCGGTCTGGCCGGGGGTGGTGTTGTCCGCGTACACCGAGATCGTCGACACGAAGGACCAGTGGCCCACCTGGTCGGCGAGTGCGGAGAGCGCGTGCCGCGCGTGACTGACCTGGCGGGTCACGTCGACCACAGCGTCGAAGCCGTCGTCGGCGAGCGGCACCAGGGCGTCCGGGTCGTCGCGGTCGACCGGCACGAACCGGGCCCCGGCCGGCACGACGCCGGAGACGCCCCGGGCCGCGCAGGTCACGTCGTGGCCCTGGTCGAGGGCGAGCTGCGCCACCGCCCGACCGAGGAACCGGGTGCCACCGAGAATGAGGATCCGCATCCGCCGATCCTGCGCTGCCGGTAGGCGGTTCGGCCAGCCACTCTGCTCTGGGCAGAGCGTCGGCTGTGGAGCACCGGCAGGCGCCGGCCGGACGGGACGCTAGCGTGAGGCGCATGGCGGAGCGCAGCGTGTTGGTGACCGGAGGGGCTGGCGGGCTCGGCGGGGCGGCCGTCGCCGCGTTCGTCGAGGCGGGCTGGCGGGTGGTCGTACCCGAGCGGGAAGCCCGTCCCGGTTCGGAGCCGGCGGCGGGGGTGCTCCGGCTGGTCGCGGACCTCAGCGATCCGGCTGGCGCGACGCGGGCGGTCGAGGCCGCCGCCGGCGACCCGGCGGCGCCCCTGCGGGCCGTGGTCAACCTCGTCGGCGGGTACGCCAGCGAAGGTCTGGTGCACGAGACCCCGATCGAGGTCTTCGAGCGGATGCTCACCGTCAACCTGCGGCCCACCTACCTGGTCACCCAGGCCGCGTTGCCGCATCTGGTGGCGGCCGGTGGTGGCGCGGTGGTGTGCGTCTCGGCCCGCGCGGCGGTCGCCCCGTTCGCCGGCGCGGCCGGTTACGTGACGGCCAAGGCCGGGGTGCTGGCCTTCGCCAACGCGGTCGCGGTGGAATACCGGCCCCGCAACGTCCGCTGCAACACCGTGCTGCCCAGCGTCATCGACACCCCGGCCAACCGGGCCGCCCAGCCCGACGCCGACCACTCCCGTTGGGTCGCGCCGGCCGAGATCGCATCGGTGATCCGTTTCCTCGCGTCGGAGGAGTCGGCCCCGACCAGCGGTGCCACCGTTCCGGTCTACGGACGGGCCTGAGTCACCAGCGGGGGCACCTCACCGGGTGCCGCCCTGGAGGACGCTGGCAGCCAGGTCTCCAGGTGCGCCTGGATCTGCTCGGTGACCTCCTCGGCCGTACGGCCCGCGTCCACCAGCACGAAGCTCGGGTATTCGGGCAGGGCCCGGTAGGCGGTGTCCGCCGCGGTCAGCCAGCCCATCGTCTCATGATCGGTGCCGCGTTCCTCGATGCGCCGGTACGCCTCCGCCGGGTCCACGGCCAGCAGGAAGGTCACCTGCGGCGTCGGAAAGAGCCGGTACCCGGCCCGTGCGAGCCGTTCCCAGCGTTGCCCACCGTGGGCCCGAATGCTCGCGTACTGGCAGGCCGAGTAACGGTCCATCACCGCCGTCCGGCCGGTGAGCAGACAGCTGATCAGGGCTACGGCGATGGCGAGCCAGCGCAGCACGGACTCCACCGCCAGCACACCGTCGCGCCCGACCAGTCGCTGGGCGTCGGGCCGTCCGAGCCGGTTGGCGAGCCGGCCGAGCCAACGACGGCCGCTGGCGTTGCGGCGGTATTTCGCGGGGCGGCCGGCCGCGGTCAGCGCGTCGGCCAGTCGGTGAGCCTGAGTGGTCTTGCCCGAGCCGTCGATGCCGATGAGGGCGACAGTGCGCAACCGGGCCCTGCGTCGTCGCATCCCCGATGATCTGGCCACCCTCGACAGGTTATCCGACCCACGCACCCGACCCGTGAGGTATGTGATGGTTTATCCCTGTTGACACCCGACCGGGACACCCGCAGGTGTGGCCGACCGGAATGCCGGGTACCGGAGTTCGTATCCAACCGCCGGTCCACCAACACGACGACGGGAGAACCAGATGGCTGAGCGCGGAGACGAGAGTCTGGTGCACACCCTCAAGAAGGTCGCCGCCGTGCTCAAGCAGTCCGAGATCCCGTTCGCCCTGGGCGGCAGCTTCGCCGTCTACGCCCACGGGGGCCACTCCAGCGAGCACGACGTCGACTTCCTGATCCGGGAGGTCGACGTGGAGAAGGCACTGGAGGCCCTGGTCGCCGCCGGGTTCGTCGCCGAGCGCCCCCCGGAGGACTGGCTGGTCAAGGTCTTCGACGACGGCCGGATGGTGGATCTGATCCACCGGCCGATCGAGACACCGGTGACGGAGGAGACGTTCGCCGACACGGTCATCCGGCCGGTGGACGCGATCCAGATGCCGGTCCTGTCCGCCTCCCAGCTGATGGTGCACAAACTGCTCAGCTTCTCCCAGCACTACTGCGACTTCGCCCGCGGCCTGCCGCTGGCCCGCTCCCTGCGGGAGCAGATCGACTGGGAACGGGTACGCAAGGAGACGGAGCACTCGCCGTACGCCGAGGCGTTCCTGGTGCTGCTGGACCGGCTGGAGGTGGTGCCGGCCGCCGGCACCCCGACCGGAGAGGGGACATCGTGACCCACCAACGCGACATTGGCGCCGGGCCACCGGACGAGTACGTCGAGGCGGAGATCCAACGGCTCCTCGCCGAGGACCCCGCCGTCGCCGAACAGGGGATCACCGTGGTGCGGCGGGAACGCGCCATCGTGCTCTACGGCGAGGTGGAGAGCCCACACCGGCGCGAGGAGATCCTGCGTCGGGTGTCCGAGCGCTTCCCGGACGTCCCGATCACGAGCGACATCGGGGTGATCCGCGTCGAGGCGCCCACGGAGATCGAGCAACTGCCCTGAGGGAGGTTCCATGGTGATCCGGATCGCCGCCGTGGGCGACGTACATCTGGACGAGGACGTGGTCGGCCGGTTCCGCCCCGCGTTGGAGGAGTTGCCGGAGTGCGCCGACGTGCTGCTGCTGGCCGGGGACCTGACCCGGCACGGCACCGAGGCCGAGGCGCGCTGCGTGGCGGAGGAGTTCGGTGGTTTGGCCGTGCCGGTGGTGACCGTGCTGGGCAACCACGACCACCAGTGTGACCAGGTGCCGCAGGTGGTGAAGGTCCTCGAGGACGCGGGCATCACCGTGCTGGAAGGCAACGGCGTCGTGCTGGACTGCGCGGGCGGTCGACTCGGCATCGCCGGCGTCAAGGGCTTCGGAGGCGGGTTCGCCGGGCGGTGCGCCAGCGACTTCGGCGAGCCGGAGATGAAGGCGTTCGTCCGGACCACCAACGAGAGCGCCGAGGCTCTCGGCACGGCGCTCCGTTCGCTGGACTGCGACATGCTGGTCGCGCTCACCCACTACTCCCCGGTGCCGGACACGCTGGCCGGTGAACCGTTGGAGATCTACCCGTTCCTCGGCTCGTACCAGTTGGGGCAGGCGATCGACTCGGCGCCCACGGCGCTGGCCCTGCACGGGCACGCGCACGCCGGCACCGAGCGCGGCACGACCCCCGGCGGCGTACGCGTCCGCAACGTCGCGCACCCGGTGATCAAGCAGGCGTACAGCGTCTTCCACGTCGGCGATCAACTCGACACCGACCAGGTTTCCCCGATCGGCCAGTCGGGTAGTCAGAGGTCATGGAGCTGATTCTCTGGATTCTCGCAGTCGTACTCGTGGTCGCCGGCATCCTCGCGCTGTTCCGCCGGCAGATCCTGTGGGGCATCGTCCTCATCGTTGTCGGGCTGTTGGTCGGCCCGGGTGGTGTCAGCATCTTCAATTAGCGTGCGTACCTCCTAAAAAACCGGGACCCGCCGGGGTCGCCGCGACCGGAGCTCCGTCCTCCCGACAGGAGCACCGGCCGGGGCGATCCCGGCGCTTTCTTGTGGGCGCTCCCACCCCCTGATGACGGTGCCGGATGTCTTGTGCGCCCTACCACCGGTTTGACCTGACGCTGGATGGAAATTATCTCGACCATGGAGACATCCCAGGACGCGTCGAGGACCTCCGGCCAGCGGCGGTGGTGGGCTCTCGTGGGCTTCGCGGCGGCCGTCTTCGTCGCGGCCGCGATCGGCGGTCTGGGGGTGCAGGGCACGACCGGCGAGTACGCGAGCCTCCAGCAGCCCAGCTGGGCACCGCCCTCATGGCTGTTCGGCCCGGTCTGGTCGCTGCTCTACGCACTGATCGCGGTGGCCGCCTGGCTGGTGTGGCAGCGGGTCGGCTTCGGCCCCGCCCTCTGGGCGTGGACCGCCCAACTGGTGCTCAACGCCATCTGGACCCCGCTGTTCTTCGGCGCGGGGCAGTATGGGCTGGCGTTCGCCGAGATCGTGGTGATGTGGTTGGCGATCGGGCTCACCGTGGTGCTGTTCGCCCGGGTGTCGCGGGTGGCGGCGGCGCTGCTGCTGCCCTACTGGGCCTGGGTCACCTTCGCCGCCGCCCTGAACCTGTCGATCTGGCAGCTGAACTCCTGACCTGACCGGTCCCCGACGGCGGCGCCCGTCGGGGACCGTTGCCGTCCCCAGGTCAGCAGCGGGGCACGCCGGGGATGTATCCGTCGGATCCGGTGTACACGTACGCGTCGGCGATGAACCGACCGCTGCCGATCCGGTCCCAGATCGAGCTGGTGCCGTACGTGCCGGTGACCGTGGTGCCGCTGGTCTGGCAGGCGATGGTCACCCGCGTGCCGTCGGCGACAGTGCCCACCGAGGCGTACCCGGTGCCGGGGCCGGAGCGGACGGTCAGCGCGGTGCCGCTGGTGTCGACAGTGCCGTTGCCGCCGCCCGAGGAGCACCCGTTGTTACTGGTGTAGGTCTTGGTGCCCCAGTACAGGGCGAGGGTGCCGTTGAAGCGCACCTTGATGTCGGCGCCGTCGAGGCGCTGCTCGTAGTGCAGGTGCGGGCCGGTCGACCCGCCGGTGGTGCCGACCCAGCCGAGCACCTTGCCGTAGCCGACCGTCTGCCCGACGGAGACGTTGAAGCCGTTGAGGTGGGCGTAGTAGGTGCTGTAACCGCCCCCGTGGTTGATCCGGACGTATTTGCCGTAGCTGGTGCCACCGAGGTCGGTCACGCGGTCGACGGTGCCGGGCGCGCTCGCCACCACCGGGTCGCCCTGATCGTCGGTGCGGTTGAAGTCGACGGCGTTCGCCGGGCTGTGACCCGATCGGGTCTGCCCGGACCAGGACTGGCCGCACGGGAACGGCACCTTGAAGGTCGGCGCGGCCAGCGCCGGGCTGGCCGGTGCCAGGACTCCTCCGACGAGCACACCCGCCACCAGCAGGCTGATCCACCGCTTTCGCATACAGCTCCTCCTATGTCGAAAACCTTCGATGGGGTGGCCCTAGCCTGACAGATATCGTCAATCTTCGAAAGAGTCGGAGATCCGCCCCGGGAGCGCGCCCACGAGGCAGCCCGCAGGTTTCCGGATTGTTACTCGCTCGTGTCTGACAGGGGGTGGACCGGACCGGATGCAAGCGCTTACATGTGTGCACGCCCAATCGGACCGGCGACGGGTCACCAGCACGACCGCGCCGGCTAGGAAGGAGGACGGCATGGCGGTCTTTACCAGACCACGCCAGGCCTTCGTGATCGCCGGCGTACTCGGGCTGGCGCTCAGCGCCACCGCCTGCGGTACCGGCGACGACAAGAAGAGCAACAACGCGGGCTCCTCGGAGTGCGCCGCATACGACAAGTACGAGGGCCACGACGGCAAGAAGGTCTCGATCTACGCGTCCATCCGTGACGCCGAGGCGGACCTGCTCGAGCGCTCCTGGTCGGACTTCACCAAGTGCACCGGCATCGAGATCGACTACGAGGGCAGCGGCGAGTTCGAGGCGCAGCTCCCGGTCCGGGTCGACGGCGGCAACGCCCCCGACATCGCCTTCGTGCCGCAGCCCGGCCTCGTGAAGCGTTTCGCGGACGCCGGCAAGCTGAAGTCCCTGAGCGCCGACACCAAGGCCCTCGCCGAGCAGAACATGCCGGCCGACTGGCTGAAGTACGGCACCGTCAACGGGACGCTCTACGGCGTGCCGCTCGGCGCCAACGTCAAGTCCTTCGTGTGGTACTCGCCGAAGACGTTCAAGGAGAAGGGCTGGGAGGTTCCGACCACCTGGGACCAGCTCATCGCCCTGAGCGACAAGATCGCCGCCAGTGGCATGAAGCCGTGGTGCGCGGGCGTCGAGTCCGGTGACGCCACCGGCTGGCCGGCCACCGACTGGATCGAAGACGTGATCCTGCGGACCCAGGGTCCCGAGGTCTACGACCAGTGGACCACCCACGGGATCCCGTTCAACGACCCGAAGATCGTCGACGCGGTCGACCGCGCCGGCACCATCCTCAAGAACGACAAGTACATGAACGGCGGCTTCGGCGGCGTCAAGAGCATCACCACCACCTCCTTCCAGGAGGCGGGCGTGCCGGTCACCAACGGCAAGTGCGCGATGCACCGGCAGGCGTCGTTCTACGCCAACCAGTTCCCCGAGGGCACCAAGGTGGCTGCGGACGGCGACGCGTTCGCCTTCTACTTCCCGGCCATCGACCCCGCCAAGGGCAAGCCGGTGCTGGGCGCGGGCGAGTTCGTCGTCGGCTACGCCGACCGTCCCGAGGTCCAGGCGGTGCAGACCTACCTGGCTTCGGCCGAGTACGTCAACAGCCGCGCGAAGCTCGGCAACTGGGTCACGGCGAACAACAAGCTGGACATCGCCAACGTGGCCAGCCCGATCGACAAGCTCTCCGTCCAGATCCTCCAGGACAAGAGCGGCACCTTCCGCTTCGACGGTTCCGACCTGATGCCGGCAGCCGTCGGCGCGGGAACGTTCTGGAAGGGCATGGTCGAGTGGCTGAACGGCAAGGCGACCGCCCCGGTGCTCCAGGGCATCGAGAGCAGCTGGCCTAAGTGATCCCGGCGGTGGCCCGGCCCGTGACCGCGGGCCGGGCCACCGACTGCGGTGGACCCGAGAGGGAGGGTTGATGGAGTTCGACTTCGCCGATCAGCAGCCGAAGCTCCTCATGCTGATGTACGGGCTGGTCGCCTTCGTCGTGGTGGTGGGCGGTCTGCTCCTGCTGCTCGACGTGGTGCCGGCCTGGTTCGCCCGGCGACGGGAGGCACAACTCGTCGCCGCCTCGGCGAGTGGAGCTCCACTCCCCCGCCGAACCAAGCCGCGGGAGGGGATCTTCGCGCTCTTCTTCCTGCTGCCGACGCTGCTGCTGCTCACCATCGGCCTGGTCGTGCCGGCCATCCGCACCACGGTGCTCTCCCTGATGAACAGGGACAGCACCGAGTGGGTGGGGTTGGACAACTTCGGCTGGATGTTCTCCGACGACGCGATCGTCCGGGTCCTGATCAACACCCTGATCTGGGTGCTCCTGGTCCCCCTGGTGGCAACCGGGTTCGGCCTGATCTACGCCGTACTCGTGGACAAGGCCCGGTTCGAGTCCGTGGCCAAGTCACTGATCTTCCTGCCGATGGCCATCTCCTTCGTGGGCGCCAGCATCATCTGGAAGTTCGTCTACGCCTACCGTGGTGAGGGCGACCAGATCGGCCTGCTCAACCAGATCGTGGTCAGCCTCGGCGGCGAGCCCAAGCAGTGGCTGCTCGAATCGCCCCTGAACACGCTGCTGCTGATCGTCATCATGATCTGGATCCAGGCCGGTTTCGCCATGGTGGTGCTCTCCGCCGCGATCAAGGCGATCCCCGGCGACATCGTCGAAGCCGCCCGGCTCGACGGGGTCAGCCCGTGGCAGATGTTCTGGCAGATCACCATGCCGAGCATCCGACCGGCGCTGATCGTCGTGATGGTGACCCTCACGATCGCCACGCTCAAGGTCTTCGACATCGTCCGGACCTCGACGAACGGCAACTACGACACCAGCGTGATCGCCAACGAGATGTACAACCAGGCGTTCCGGTACAGCGAGAACGGGCGGGGTTCCGCGCTCGCGGTCTTCCTCTTCATCCTGGTCATCCCGGTCGTGATCTACCAGATCCGTAACCTCCGTCAACAGCGGGAGGGCTGAGATGACCACCGCAACGCCAACTGTCGCCGCTGGCACCCAGAACACCGACGGCACCCCGACCACCACTGCCGGACGGGTCCGCAAGCGGCTGAACAGCCGCACCGCCACCCTCGTCTCAGTCATCATCGCGGTGGCCTGGACCATTCCGACCTTCGGCCTGCTCGTCTCCTCGCTCCGACCGGAAGACGAGATCAAGACCACCGGCTGGTGGACGGCCTTCACCAACCCGCAGTTCACGTTCGAGAACTACCAGCAGGTCCTGTTCGGGCGGTCGTCGTCCTCCGGGCAGCTCGCCGGGTCCTTCATCAACTCCCTGGCGATCACCATCCCGTCGGTGCTCTTCCCGCTCGCCTTCGCCTGCCTGGCCGCGTACGCGCTGGCCTGGATCAACTTCCGCGGCCGGGACTGGGTCTACATCGCGATCTTCGCGTTGCAGATCGTGCCGCTGCAGATGGCCCTGGTGCCGCTGCTGAGGTTCTTCTCCACCGGGGTCAGCCTCGGCGGCGTCACCCTGATGCCGGCCTGGGACCTGGTCGACGAGCAGAAGTTCGCCCAGGTGTGGTTCGCGCACACCTGCTTCGCGCTTCCGTTCGCCGTCTTCCTGCTGCACAACTTCATCTCGCAACTGCCGGGTGACCTGATGGAGGCGGCCCGCGTCGACGGGGCCACCCACCCGAAGATCTTCCGCACCATCGTGCTGCCGCTGATCACCCCGGCACTCGCGGCGTTCGGTATCTTCCAGTTCCTCTGGGTCTGGAACGACCTGCTGGTCGCGCTGATCTTCGCCGGCGGCGGCAACGAGACCGCCCCGCTCACCGTCCGGCTCGCCGAGATGGCCGGCACCCGGGGCAACGAGTGGCAGCGCCTCACCGCCGGCGCGTTCGTCAGCATCGTCGTACCGCTCATTGTTTTCCTGTCCCTGCAGCGCTTCTTCGTGCGAGGTCTGCTCGCCGGCAGCGTCAAGGGCTGACCCGCTTGCCCGCCGCCGCCTGGCCCCTCGGGCGGCGGCGGGCGCTCCGGGCACCGAGCGGGGGAACCGTGACGAGGATTGATGATGTGGCCCGGCTGGCCGGAGTGTCCACGGCCACCGTCTCGCGGGCCCTGCGCGGGTTGCCGACGGTCTCGGCCGCCACCCGACGCCGGGTGCTCGCCGCCGCCGAGCAGCTCGACTACGAGGTCTCACCGAGCGCGTCCCGGCTGGCCGGGGGCCGGACCGGCACGGTCGCGGTGGTGGTCCCCCGAATCACCCGCTGGTTCTTCAGCACCATCGTCGAGGCGGTCGAGGAATACCTCCACGAGTCCGGCTACGACCTGCTGCTCTACAACCTGGGCGGCCGGGAGCAGGTCCGCCAGCGGGTCCTGCGTACGGCCAACCTGCACAAGCGGGTCGACGCCATCATGCTGGTCGCCACGCCACTGCGGCCGGCCGATATGACCGCGCTGGCCGCCCTGGAACTCCCCGGGGTGACCATCAGCTCGGGAAGCAGGGTGCCCAACTGGCCCTGCGTCCGCATCGACGACGTGGCCGCCGCCCGGGCCGCCACCCGGCACCTGCTCGACCTCGGGCACCACCGCATCGCGCACATCTCCGGTGACCCGGACGACGAGCTGGCCTTCACCACCCACCTCGACCGCCGCCGGGGCTACCAGGCGGCACTGCGCGCCGCCGGTCTGCGGCTCGACCCGACCCTGGACGTCGAATCCACGTTCACCATCGACGGCGGCACCCGGGCCACCGAGGAGCTGCTGGCCCGCGGCGAGCCGCCGACCGCGATCGTCGCCGCCTGCGACGAGATGGCGATGGGCGCGATGACCGCGCTGCGCGACGCCGGACTGCGGGTGCCGCAGGACGTCAGCGTCATCGGCATCGACGACCACGACCTGGCCGGCGTGCTCGGGCTCAGCACCATCGCTCAACCCGCCGCCGAGCAGGGCAGACTGGCCGCACGGATGTTGCTCGACCCGCTCGAAGCCCGACCTCCGGGCCCCCTCGTGGGTCACCAGGGCACCGACGGCGCCACGCCGGTGATCCTGCCCACTCGGCTGGTGGTCCGGGACTCGACCGCACCACCCCGGGCACACTGAAGAACTTCAACCATCGCCGCCGGCCGGCGGCTGGCGGCGACGCGGCCGGCAGGAGCACCGCCGGCAGTCCACCCACAGCTCGACACGGGAGAAGACCCTGAACACCGATCCGACGCAGCAGACCCCCTCCGGTCACCCGGTCACCGGCTGGTGGACCGAGGCGACCATCTACCAGATCTATCCCCGCTCGTTCGCCGACTCGGACGGGGACGGCATCGGTGACCTACCCGGCATCACCGCCCGCCTCGACCACCTCGTCGAGCTGGGCGTGGACGCGGTGTGGCTCTCCCCGTTCTACCCGTCGCCGCAGGCCGACGCCGGCTACGACGTGGCCGACTACCGCGACATCGACCCGCTGTTCGGCACCCTCGCCGACGCGGACAAGCTGATCGCCGAGGCCCGGTCCCGCAGCCTGCGGGTGATCGTGGACCTGGTGCCGAACCACACCTCGTCCGCGCACCGCTGGTTCCAGGCCGCCCTGCCCGCCGCGCCCGGCAGCCCGGAGCGGGCCCGGTACATCTTCCGGGACGGCCTCGGCCCGACCGGTGACCAGCCGCCGAACGACTGGCAGAGCGTCTTCGGCGGCCCGGCCTGGACCCGGACGGTCGACCCGGACGGCAAACCCGGCCAGTGGTACCTGCACCTGTTCGACACCGGCCAGCCGGACCTCAACTGGGACAACCCGGAGGTCCACGCGGAGTTCCTGGACGTCCTGCGGTTCTGGCTGGACCGCGGGGTGGACGGCTTCCGGGTCGACGTGGCACACGGCCTGATCAAGCAGGCCGACCTGGCCGACTGGCAGGAGCCGCAGGAGATTCTCTCCGGCAACGAGATCGACAAGCCGCGCCCGCCGATGTGGGACCAGGACGGCGTGCACGAGATCTACCGGCAGTGGCGGCAGGTCCTGGACAGCTACCCGGGCGAGCCGGTGCTCGTCGCCGAGGCGTGGGTGGAGCCGGCCGAGCGGCTGGCCCGCTACGTCCGCCCGGACGAGATGCACCAGGCGTTCAACTTCGAGTACCTGCTGGCCGCGTGGACCGCACCGGCCCAGTACGCGGTGATCACCCGCTCGTTGGAGGCAACCGACTCGGTCGGCGCGCCGACCACCTGGGTGCTGTCCAACCACGACGTGGTGCGGCATGCCTCCCGGCTCGGCCTGCCGGTGGGCGGCGGCCGGCCCAACGGCATCGGCATCGGCGACCCGCAGCCGGACGCGGCCCTCGGCCTGCGCCGGGCCCGGGCAGCCACCCTGCTGATGCTCGCCCTGCCCGGCTCGGCGTACCTCTACCAGGGCGAGGAGCTGGGGCTCCCCGAGCACACCACGCTGCCCGACGAGGCCCGGCAGGACCCGACCTGGGAGCGCAGCGGGCACACCCAGCGTGGCCGGGACGGCTGCCGGGTGCCGATTCCGTGGGAGGCCGACGCCCCGTCGTACGGTTTCGGGCCCACCGACGCGAGCTGGCTGCCGCAGCCCGCGCTCTGGGCGGAGTACGCCCTGGACCGCCAGCGCGAGGTGCCCGGCTCCACGTACGAGCTGTACCGCGCGGCGCTGCGGCTGCGCCGCGAGCACGGGCTGGGTCGCGGCACCCTGAAGTGGGTGTCCTCGGGCGACGAGACGCTGACCTTCCGCAACGGTGAGCTGACCGTGCTGACCAACTTCGGTGCGGCCCCGGTGCCGCTGCCGACCGGTGCCGAGGTGCTAGCCACCAGCGCACCCCTGAACGACGACAACGCGGTCCCGACCGACGTGACGGTCTGGCTGCGCTGACCCTGACCCCAGTCCGTGAGGGGCCAACATCAGGGATGTTGGCCCCTCACGCTCGACTGAGGCAGCACTTTCGGAGATGTTGCGCGGATCAGGGCGGGCGTGCGGGCGGGGCGGGCGGTGGGGGCGGCGCACGCGGCTCAGAGGCGGTCGGCGCGGGTGTGCAGCAGGTCGTGCACGTTGTCGATGTCCTCGGGTGAGGTCCGCGAGGCGAGCCAGTACATGACACCGGTGGGGATGAAGAAGAGCTGGAACGCGGCCAGCCCGACGGCAAAGTTCAACGGCGGCGGGAAAGCCGCTCGCAGCCCCTGGAACGCCACCCCGACCAGCCCGTTGCCGGCCGCGCGACCAACCCCGTTGACCAGGTTGCCCAGGCTGTAGACCGTCCCCCGGTGCTCGGGTGGGTTGACGTCGGCGATCAGCGCGAACCAGTTCGGCGAGTTGGCCGAGGTCAGCGCGAGCGCGACGATCGCGGTGAGCAGGCTCAGCCCCACCGACGGCTCGGTGAAGACGCTGGCCAGTACCGCGCCGATGACCGCGCCGCCACTCGCGCCGTCCGGCACGTCGATGGTCACCGGGACGAAGAACAACACCAGGTAGAACGGCAGCGCCGCGAGGATGCCGACCGCGGCGACCAGGGCCCGCCCTCTCGGCGTACGCCGCTGCGCCGCGTCACCGATCAGGCCGCCCACGATGGAGAGCACTCCGCCGAGCTGGAACAGTGTGGCGAAGACGCTGCCCACCACCACAGCTGTCGACGTCGAATATCCCTGGGCCTCGGCCCGTTCGGCGAAGAGCACCGGCAGCCAGACCAGCGAGCCGAAGGCGGCCTGCGCGGTCAGGCCCTGCAGGATCAGCCACCGGTTGGTCCGTCGGGCCAGGATGCGCGGTAGGTCGGCGCGGCTGATCCGATAGTCGTACTCGGCGCCGGCGTCCAGTCTCCCGGCCAGTTCCGGCTCGCTCTGGCCACGGCGGACGTCGTACGTGAACAGGTACGCGAGGGTGGCGGCCAGGCCGACGCCGGTCAGGAGCAGGAACGGTCGCCGCCAGTCAGCCGCCCCGAGCAGCCCGCCGACGAGCGTGCCGGCCAGGGTCCCGATCCCCTGGGACAGCCCCCAGAAGCTCATCACCAACCCGCGCCGGGTCGGTGAGATCAGGTCGGTGACCACCGAGAAGCCGACCGAGCCGACCGCACCGAGGCCGACCGCCGCGACCAGTTGTGCGGCGAGGAACGTGAAATAGCCGCCGGCGAGCGCGCTGCCGCCGGTGCCCGCCGCCCAGAGCAGCGTGCCCACCATGAGCAGCGGCTTGCGGTTGGTCCGGTCGCCGACGTACGCCCAGCCGACCGCCGCCACGGCGCTGACCAGGAAGCTGACCGCGGTGACCAGACCGAGCAGCCGCCCCGACACGGCGAACGCGTCGGAGATCGGGCCGTACAGCGGCGGCACCAGCCCGATCGCCACGTTGTCCAGGGAGGCGAGCAGCACGAACACCACGACGCTGTACAGCCGGTGTGCCGGGCCACCGCCCCGGCCAGGCGGGCGGGGGCCGGACTGCGCCCGCCCCTGGCCGGGCCCGCCACTGGTCACCGTCATGACCGGCAGCCAACCAGACTCCGTCGAGCAGGTCGTCACGCGGGTGGGTGCCGGTCACCGTCGACCGGCACCCACCCACGTCGATCCCGACGGTCAGCGCCGGTCGAGAACCAGTCCGCGAGCCGCGGCGTACTGCTCACGCACCGCGGGGACGGGCTCGGCGGCGTACTCCTCAGTGCCCTCGACCGCCCAGACCGGCGGCGTGGGACCGCCCAGGGCGACCCAGGCGGCCTGCCGGGCGGCGCCGTCGGCGACGTACTCCCCGGCGGGCGGGACGACGACCGGGCAGCCGAAGACCTGCGGCGCGATCCGACGGACCGCGGCCGACCTGGCTCCACCGCCGACCAGGATGACCCGGCGGGCGGTGGCACCCTGCGCGGTCAGCGCGTCCAGGCCGTCGGCGAGGGCGCAGAGCATGCCCTCCACGGCGGCCCGGGCCAGGTGCGCGGGGGTCGACGTGCGCAGGGTCAGGCCGTGCACAGCGCCGGTGGCGAGCGGACGGTTCGGCGTTCGCTCACCCTCCAGGTAGGGCACCATGACCAGCCCGTCCGCGCCGGCTGGCGCGGAAAGCGCCAGCTCGGCCAGCTCGGCCAGGCTGACCCCGAGCATCGCGGCGGCGGCGTCCAGCACCCGGGCCGCGTTGAGCGTGGCGACCAGCGGCAGAAAGCGACCGGACGCGTCGGCGAAGCCCGCCACCGCACCGCTCTCGTCGGCGGCCGGCACGTCGGCGACGCTGAACACGGTGCCGGAGGTGCCGATCGAAACGATCACGTCACCGGGCCCCGCGCCGACGCCGAGCGCGGCGGCTGCGTTGTCCCCGGTGCCCGCGCCGAGCAGCGCGCCGCCCGGCCCACCCAGCACGTCGGACAGCTTTCCCGCCGACTCCGCCGGACCGAGCACCTCGGGCAGCACCAACCGCCGGCCGAAGCCCCGCTCCAGCAGGTCCAGTCGGTATTGCCCGGTGGCCGGCGACCAGTAGCTGGTGCCGCTGGCGTCACCCCGGTCTGTACGCAGCGCGTCCAGCCCCGGTGCGCCGGCCAGCCGCCAGGTCAGCCAGTCGTGCGGCAGGCAGACGGCCGCCACCTGGGCTGCCCGCTCCGGCTCGTGTGTGGCCAGCCAGCGCAGCTTGGTGAGGGTGAAGCTGGCCACCGGCACGCTTCCGGTGGCCTCGGCCCAGAACCGACGCCCGACCGCGCCGCCGCCGGCCTCCTCGACGAGGTCGGCGGCGGCGTCGGCGGATCGGGTGTCGTTCCACAGCAGCGCCGGGCGGACCACCCGGCCGTCCTCGTCGAGGCACACCATGCCGTGCTGCTGGCCGGCGACCGAGATCGCGGCCACGTCGGCCAGCCCACCGGCCTGGTCGGCGGCACTACGCAGTGCCTGCCACCAGGCTTCCGGGTCGACCTCGGTGCCATCCGGGTGCGGCGCCCGGCCCTGCCGGAGCAGGGCACCGGTCTCCGCGTCCCGGATGACCACCTTGCAGGACTGGGTGGACGAGTCGACGCCTGCGACCAACGGCATGGCGGGGCCTCAGCGGGCGCCGAGCAGGTGCTCGACGGCGAGCTGGTTGAGCCGGACGAAGGCGAAGCCCCGGGCGGCCACCGCGTCGACGTCGACATCCTCGAACGCGGACCGGTCGGCCAGGAACTCGTCATAGCTCTCGCCCGCGCCGAGCGTCGGCGTATTCAGCTCGCCGACCTTGCTGGCGGCCAGTGCCTCGACGACCTCGGGGTCGGCGCGGAACGCCGCTGCCCGCTCCTTGAGCAGCAGGTAGGTGCTCATGTTGGCCGCCGCCGAGGCCCAGACACCGTCCATGTCCTCGGTGCGGGAGGGCTTGTAGTCGAAGTGCCGGGGGCCGTCGTAGGTCGGCCCGCCGTTCGGGCCGCCGTTTTCCAGGAGGTCCACCAGGGCGAACGCGTTCATCAGGTCACCGTGACCGAAGACCAGGTCCTGGTCGTACTTGATGCCACGCTGGCCGTTGAGGTCCAGGTGGAACAGCTTGCCCTGCCAGAGCGCCTGGGCGATGCCGTGGGCGTAGTTGAGCCCGGCCATCTGCTCGTGACCGACCTCCGGGTTGAGGCCGACCATCTCCGGGTGCGCCAGCTGGGAGATGAAACCGAGCGCATGCCCGATGGTCGGCAGCAGGATGTCGCCGCGCGGCTCGTTGGGCTTGGGCTCCAGGGCGAACCGCAGGTTGTAGCCCTTGTCGATGACGTACTGGGTGAGCAGGTCCACCGCCTCGCGGTAGCGGTCCAGCGCGGCGCGGACGTCCTTGGCGACGTCGTATTCGGAGCCCTCGCGGCCACCCCACATGACGAAGGTGCTCGCGCCCAGCTCGGCGGCCAGGTCGACGTTGCGCAGCACCTTGCGCAGCGCGTACCGGCGGACGTCGCGGTCGTTGCTGGTGAAACCGCCGTCCTTGAAGATCGGGTGGGTGAAGAGGTTGGTGGTGACCATGGGCACCACGAGGCCGGTCTCGTCGAGAGCCTTGCGGAACCGGGCGATGTGCTGATCACGGGTGGCGGCGTCGGCGCCGAACGGGATCAGGTCGTCGTCGTGGAAGGTGATGCCGTACGCGCCCAGCTCGGCGAGCCGGTGCACCGCCTCGACCGCGTCGAGCTCGGGGCGCGTCGCGTCACCGAACGGGTCGCGGGCCTGCCATCCGACGGTCCAGAGCCCGAAGGAGAACTTGTCGGCGGGAGTGGGACGGGGTGCCATGAGCGACCTCCGGGTGGTGGTGTTGTCCGCTATTTGTTCAGCCATTGAATTATTTGCTCGCCCTATGGCACTGTCAAGGGGTGAGCCTCACCCACGCCCCGGCCGGCGCAGTCCGTCAGGGCAGTCTGCGCGAGCTCAACCTCGCCCTGGTGCTCGGCCGCATCGCCGCAGCCCACCGTCCTCCGTCCCGGGCCGATCTGGCAACCGCGACCGGCCTGACCAGGGCCACCGTCTCCGCGGTGGTCGAGGACCTGCTCGCCGGCCACCTGGTCAGCGAATCCGACCCGGCGCCCCGCTCCGGCGCCGGCCGTCCGGCACGCGGGCTGGTCCTGGCCGACCAGGGGCCGGCCGGGCTCGGCCTGGAAGTCAACGTCGACTACCTGGCGGTGTGCGTGGTGGACCTCGCCGGCCAGGTCCGCCACCGCACCGTGCACCGGGCCGACCTGCGCCCGGTGGCCCCCGCCGATGCGCTGGCCCAGCTGGTCGAGATGGCCGTGGCGGCCCGCGACGACGCCACCGAGCGGGGCCTCACCCTGGTCGGGGCCGCGCTCGCGGTGCCCGGCCTGGTGGACGACGCCGGGATGGTCCGGCTCGCGCCCAACCTCGGCTGGCGCGACGTGCCCGTCCCCGCACTGCTCGCCGAGCATCCGCCGCTGGTCGAGCAGGTGCCCGGCGTGCCCGTCCTGGTCGTGGACAACGAGGCCAACCTCGCCGCGCTCGGTGAGCTGCACTCCCGGCCACCCGGCCCGTCCAGCTTCCTGCACATCTCCGGAGAGGTGGGCATCGGCGCCGGCATCGTGCTGGACGGGGCGCTGTTCCGCGGCGTGCGCGGTTGGAGCGGTGAGATCGGGCACCTTCCGGTCCACCCCGAGGGCCGTCCGTGCCGCTGCGGCGGGCAGGGCTGCCTGGAGCAGTACGCCGGCCAGGAGGCGATCGTGACCGCTGCCGGGCTGGCCCGGGCGGAGCTTCCGGCGGACACCGCGACGGCGCGGCTGGCCGAGCTGGCCGAGGCCGGCGACGCCGACGCGCTCAGGGCGCTGCACGACGCCGGAACGGCGCTCGGCGTCGCGGTGGCCGGCGTCGTGAACCTGCTCGACCTGGACACCGTGGTGCTCGGCGGCGGGTACGCGGCGCTCGCGCCCTGGCTGTGCCCTCCCGTGCTCGCCGAGATCGCCAGCCGGGTGCTGACCGCCGCCTGGTCGCCGGTCACGGTCCGGCCGTCGACGCTCGGCGCGGAGGCCGCCGCGGTGGGCGCAGCCGGCTCGGTGGTCCGCCGGATCGTCGCCCAGCCCGCCGGGTGGCTGGCCCGCTCCGGCTGATCGACACTGCGCGCTGGGCGTCTGTCGGTGCGGATCGGTATCCTTGCCCCTCAGCAACGATGCCGTGTGAGGAGTCGAGAAGCAGCATGCGCACGAGTCGTCAGACGCGAGCCGGCGTCCGGCGGTGACCACGGCCCGGCAACCCAGCGGCACTCCGCTGCCAGCCGACCCGCCGTTGGCCCGCGAGCTGCTCGACGGTCTCGCCGAGGCAGTCCTCACGACGGACGAGACCGGCCGGGTCACCCTGCTCAACGCCATGGCGGCGGAGCTGCTCCCAGAGATCACCGTCGGCACCCAGCTGTCCCGCTGCCCGGTGGCGGCCCTGGCCCGGGCGGTCGCCAGCGACGCCGACCGCTTCGACGCCGACCACCGCGGCCGACGACTGCGCGGTGCCCGGCGACAGCTCGCCGGCTCCCGCTTCGCGTGGTACGTGCGCGACGCCACCGAGGAGCACGCCCGCGCCGACGCCCTGCTCGCCGAACGCTCTCGCACCGCCTTCCTCGCCCAGGCCGGCAGCCGGCTCGGGCTGTCCCTGCACCGGGACCAGGTGCTCCTGGCAACCACCACCCTCGCGGTTCCCTACCTGGCCGACGTCGCCGTGGCCCTGCCCCGACCGGCCGCGCCGGCCGAGCCGCACGCCCGCTGGATCCGGTACGCCGACGGCGAGCCCGCCCCGGTCAGCGGGCTGGCCCCGGCGACGCTGACCGACACCGCGCCCGGGCTCGCCGAGGCGCTGACCGGCGACCTCACCGAGCCGAGCCGTTGGCGCGACACCGAGCTCGCCGACCTGGCCGCCATGCTGCCGCCCGGGTTCGGCCACCCCGGCATGGTGCTGGTCAGCCCGATGCTCGGCGCCGAAGGGTCGGTCGGCGCTCTGCTGCTCGTCCGACGGGCCGGGCGGGCCGACTTCGACCCGCGCGACATCGAGCTTGCCCGGGAGTTCGCCGCCCGGGCGGGTGCGGCGCTGGCCACGGCCGACCTCCATGGCGAGCAGGCCCATCTGGCCCGGGTCCTGCAGGCCAGCCTGCTTCCGCCCGAGCTGCCCTCAGTGCCCGGCGTGACCCTGGCCGGCGGCTACCGGGCCGCCGGAGACAGCCTGCGCATCGGAGGCGACTTCTACGAGGTGTTCCCGCACCCGCGCGGCGCCCTGTTCGCGCTCGGCGACGTGTGCGGCAGGGGCGTGGGCGCAGCCGTGCTGACCGGCCGGGTCCGCCAGTCGTTGCAGACGCTGCGGCTCGTCGAGCAGCGCCCGCTGGAGCTGATCGACCTGCTCAACCGGGCGTTGTTCGACGCGCCGGACGCGGCGCGGCGCGGCCAGCTCACAACTCTGCTGCTCGGTTCCCTCCAGCGCGGGCCCGACGGGGTGGACATCCGGATCGCCGGCGGGGGCCACCCAGCACCGCTGCTGGTCACCACGGACGGCACTGTCACCCCGGTCCCGGTCGGTGGCATGCCGGTCGGGGCGCTGACGGCCCCACGGTTCGCCGAGACCCGGGTGCACCTCTACCCGGGCGACCTGCTGCTGGCGTACACCGATGGGGTGACCGAGGCGCGCGGGCCCCGCGACGGGGTGATGTTCGGTGAGGCCCGGCTGCGTGCGGCGGTCGCGGCGGCGGCCGGGCAGCCGCCGGCGGCGCTGATCGACCGGGTGCTCGGGGCGGTCGACGACTGGTTGGACGGGCAGGCCCACGACGACGTCGCGATGCTGGCCGTCTGTGCGTCGGTGCCGGCGTGAGTGGGACCGGCCGGAATGTGCGCGACCCGCTCACGGCCACACCAGCCGGAGCGGCGCGATCAGGCGGTTCGCGCCACCGGTGGGCCGCCGGCCGGCCAGTCCCGGGTGGGGCCGACCGAGCGTTCCTGGTCACCCGACGAGCCGGCCCAGGCCCCACGGGTCTGCAGGCCCGGATCAGTGGGCAGAGACCGGCCACCGGGCCGGTCCGGGCCCGGCCAGCCCTCCTGCTCCGCCGGCTCGCCCAGTGCCGACGTGGCGTGCGCCTGCTGGCGGCGACCGACCTCGTCGAATTCCCGCATCCCGCGCAGCAGCGCGTCGCGACCCTCCGGGCTCATCCCCGCCAGCACGGCCCCGAGCTGTTCCTGACGATCCGCCCGCAGCTCGGCGAGGAGCCGGCGGGCCTCCGGGGTGAGGTGCAGCGAGATCTCCCGCCGGTCGAAGCGGCCCGGCTCGCGCTCCAGCATGCCGGCGGCGACCAGCCGGTCGCAGAGGCGACTGGCGGAGCTGAGCAGCATGTCGAGCTGGGTGGCGAGCCGACGCAGGTTGATCCCGTCGGACTGTTCAACCACCATCACGGCCCGTAGCTGGGCGCCGGAGACACGACTGGCGGTCCCCTCCCGGGCAGATTCCCAGATGCCCAGCAGGCTTGCGGCCACCGCGTCCAGCGCGGCAGCCATACTCGTCTCGGGGTCCGTCGGACCGCTCACATCGGCCATGGTGGGCCGAGAATACTCCGAACCCGCTGGTGGTCGAGCTTTAGCAAGGGAGCGACGATGAGCGAACCGGTCAGTCAGGCACGGCGCGCCCTGAACCAGACACCGGCCGACCGGCTCGTCATTGGCGTCGGCGAGGTGCTCGGCCGGTCGTACGGGATCACCGACGTCGAGCTGTACCAGGTCGACTACCGGCTCGCGGAGCTCCTGCCGCTCGGCGACGGTGAGCCGATCGACAGCCCCGGGCACCCCGCCTGGCGGGCCTTCGACCACCAGTCACCGATACTCACCGAGGGCAACGGGTGGTTCCCGGTCAGCATGCGTGGCGAGCGCCGGGGGGTGCTGTGCCTGTCGCCCGTCCCGGACGACCCGGACGTCCTCGCCGCGCTCGCCGAGATCGCCACGGCGCTCGCCCACGAGGTGGCGGCGGTATCCTCCGGCACCGACGTCTACCGGGCGGCGCGGCGCAGCCAGCGCCTCACCCTGGCCGCCGAGATGCAGTGGGACCTGCTTCCCGGCCGCAGCCGGATCCGACCCTCGTTCAGCCTGGCCGGGCAGTTGGAGCCGGCGTACACGGTGCGCGGCGACAGCTTCGACTGGTCCGACGACGGAGAGCGGCTCTGGCTGGCCACCATCAACGGCACCGGTGAGGGGGTCGCCGCCTCCCTGCTCACCTCGTTGGCCACCCACGCGCTGCGCAACGCGCGCCGGGCCGGGCTGAGCCTGGCCGACCAGGCCGCCCTCGCCGACCAGGCCATCTACGACCTGCACCGGGGCGAGCAGCACCTCTCGGCGTTGCTGATGGAGCTGGACCTTCGCTCCGGGACGATGGCCGTCGTCGACGCGGGCTCACCCCGACTGGTCCTGCTGCGCGGCGGGGAGGTCACCGAGCAGCCCCTGGAGGCGCAGTTCCCGCTCGGCATGTTCGAGGCGACCGACTACCACGAGCAGAAGTTCCCGCTGGAGCGCGACGACCGGCTCTTCGTCGTCAGCGACGGAGTGCTGGAGGCCACCGGGCAGCAGATGCGCTACGGCGAGACGGCACTGGACCGGTTCCTGCGCCGGACGGGGCCGATGGCGCCACTGGACGCCGTCCGGTCGCTGATCGGTGACCTGCGCGCGTTCGTGGCCGGTGACCTGGTCGACGACGCGGTGGTCGTCTGCCTGGACTGGTACGGCCCGCAACCGTGACCGGCGCGGTCAGTACGCCCCGCGGCCGTTCAGCACCGCTCCGAAGGTCTTCCAGAGGATGGTGAGGTCGGCGGCGAGGGACCAGTTCTCCACGTAGTAGAGATCGAGCCGGATGCCGTCCTCCCAGCTCAGATCCGAGCGACCGCTGACCTGCCAGAGGCCGGTCATGCCCGGCTTGACCAGCAGCCGCCGGGCCACGTCGCCGTCGTAGCGGGCCACCTCCGAGGGCAGCGGCGGGCGGGGCCCGACCATGCTCATCTGACCCAAGAGCACGTTGACGAGCTGCGGCAGCTCGTCCAGGGACCACTTGCGCAGCAACCGACCCACCCGGGTGACCCGGGGATCGTGGCGCATCTTGAACATCAGGCCGTCGGTCTCGTTGCGAGCGGTCAGCTCGGCGAGCATGGCGTCGGCGTTGACCACCATGGTGCGGAACTTGAACACGCCGAACTCCTGCCCGCCCCGGCCGACGCGGACCTGCCGGAACAGCACCGGACCCCGACTGTCCACCTTGATGGCTAGGGCGATGAACGCGATCAGCGGCAGCAGCAGCGCCAACGCCAGCGACGAGACGGACCGGTCGACGAGACCCTTCACCAGCTTGCGTGCCCCGCGGAACTCGGGGGCCTCGACGTGGATCAGCGGCAGGCCGGCGACCGGGCGGGTGTGGATCCGCGGGCCGGCGACATCGGTCAGCGCGGGCGCCACGACCAGATCGACGCCGGTCCCCTCCAGCTGCCAGCCGAGGCGACGCAGTCGGGTCGCGGTCAGCTCGCCCGACGCGGTCACCGCGACGGTGTCCGCGCCGATCGCGGTGGCCGCCTCCGGGATGCCCCGGAAGGACCCCACCACGGGCACGTCGCCCAACCTCTGCGCCACCGGTGCGAGCAGCGCGTCCGGGATGCACGCGCCGACCACCTGGTAACCGGCGTACGGCTCGCGGCGCAACGTGTGCACCAACTCCAACACGTGGGCGGTGTCGCCGACCACCAGCACCTTGCGGGACCACCCGGCGCCCAGCGAGCGGGCCCGATGCAGGCGCTTACGGGCGGCGAACCGCGCCACCTCCAGCCCGACGGTGCCCACGGCGAAGGAGATTCCGAGGAAACCCCGGGAAACGCCGAAGTCGGCGATGTAGCCGACGATGGCGATCGCACCGGCCAGGCGCAGGCTGGCGGAGCTGACCCGCCGGTACTCGTCCGCCCCGTAGCCGATCACCCGGTCGTCGTAGCAGCCGAGAAACTTGAGCGAGATCAGCCAGGCCAGCACCAGCCCGGGGGCGACCAACACGTACGGGACGTCCGAGCCGGTCGGCTCGTCGTCGCCGAAACGGGTGACGTAGCCGACGAGCAGCGCGATGATGAGGATGGTGGTGTCCAGCACCACCAGAACCCGGACGTAGGACCGTTCGTCGGCGCGCGCCACCAGACCAGCAGGACGGCCTTTCGGCCCCGCCGACGTGGCGGGGGTCAACAGTGTCGCCGCGGTCACCGGCCCTCCCACTCTGTTCAGGATGGCCCCGGCCGACGGGTCGGTCCGGAGGCGGACCGACTATGCCGGAACAGTCGACATCCTGCCTTGACAACTATGACGGCCGATTGCTTCGGACGTATTGCCGTCACTTTTCTTCAACACGGTGGCCAAAAAGGGCCTGCCACACCGGATCGACGGTACGGCAGGCCCTCTGGCGTCTGAGCGCCGGATCAGCGCGGTGCCGGCGGACGCCGGGCGATGGCGCTGAGGAAGATGCTGCCGATCTCGCTCGGGTCCTTGGTGACGAAGACGTCGCCGCCGGTCACCTTCGTGATCGACTCCAGCTCGGCCTTGCTGACGCCCTCGCCGATGCCGATCATGATGACCTGGACCGGCCGCTCCGGGTCGGCGATTTCCTTGAGCTTGGCGAGCAGCTGCTGCTGGTTGAGGCCGTTGTCGTCCTCGTTCTTGCCATCGGTGAACAGCACGATCGAGTTGACCCGGCCGGGCTGCCAGTCCTCCTGCACGGCCTGGTACGCGGCCAGCATCGTGTCGTAGAGGCCGGTGTCGCCGCTGGAGGGCTTGATGGTGGCGAGCGCCCCCTCCAGCTGGGCCCGCTGACCGGAGAGCGGTCCGATCGGGATCAGCTGTCGGTAGTCCCGGTTGCCGACCAGCTTCGTGGAGAAGGTCCACAGGCCGATCGACCAGGAGTCGTCGAAGAGGCCGAGGCCGCGGCGTGCCGCGTCCACGGTGACCTCCTCCCGGCTCCGGTTGCCGGCGGAGGGCACCGGCGCCTTCATCGAGCCGGAGACGTCGATGACGGCCAGCATCCGACCGGACTGGGTGGCGATCGACCAGCTGGAGACGACCCGCTGGATCGCGGCCGGGTCGAGGCCACCCGCGGCGGTGCCACCGTTGGCCGGCGCGGTCGGCGCGCCGCCGGACGGGCTGGGGGCACCCTGCGGCGCCTTGAAGCCCTCACCCCAGTTGCCGTCCGGCGCGCGCAGCGACTGCGCGGCGAGCCGGTTGCGGAAGGTGGGGCTGGTGAGCAGCTCGAACAGCACCCGGGCCGCCGACGCCTTGCTCGGCTCGATGCCAGGCAGCACCGCGTACGGGTAGTCCAGGGGCATCGGCGCCGGCTCCATGTAGAGCGCGGCGAGCGGCACCGGTGGCTTCTTGCTGTTGTAGGCGATCACGTCTTCTTCGGACAGGGCCGCCGCGCCGAGACCGCTGGCGATGGAGGTCGCGTCGTTGGCGGTCGGGAAGCGGGCCAGCAGGTCGTTGCGGAGCGAGGAGCGCCCGGTGGCCAGTGCGCGGAGCGCGCCGACGGTGTTGCGCTGGGCGTCGGCTCCGCCAGCGCCGTTGGCTGCCGCCGTGAGCGACATCAGGCCGGACAGGCCTGCCGCGTCCCGGGTCGGCTCGACGATCCCGGTCCGCAGCGGCGCGCTCGTGTTGTTGACCTGCTTGAGCAGGTCGGTCCAGTTGAACTTCTTGTCCGGCCAGCCCAGCCGGGTCGCGATCGGCTCGGGCATCGCCACGACGATGGGGCTGCGCGCGATGGACGCGCCGTTGGTCGGAGCGAACGCCGTCGCGTCCTTCTTCAAGCGCAGCAACCAGGTCGAGGAGTCGGGCACCCAGACGTCAGGGCTGACGGCGGTGCCGCTGGCCTGCCCCACACCGGCCAGGACCGCACCGTGCTTCGCCGCCACCACCGCGGCCACGTCCACCGGGTCGGAGGCGG
Organism: Micromonospora sp. A202; assembly: GCF_006715105.1. NCBI lineage: Bacteria > Bacillati > Actinomycetota > Actinomycetes > Micromonosporales > Micromonosporaceae > Micromonospora > Micromonospora sp. A202. The sequence continues at coordinate 5,443,470 of NZ_VFMP01000001.1, forward strand.
AGACGTCCACCCGGATGCAGGTGGGGCCTACCGCGGCGCCGTCCTTGACCCACTGCGACGCGGCGGCGTCCACAGCGGGGGCCAGCTCGGAGGCGACCGCCACGGCGAGCCGGATCTCGCCCGAGCAGTCGGGCTGGATCAACTCCCGATAGCCGAACCACACACCGGTCGTGACGACGAGCACCGTCGCCGTCGCGGCGGCGGCTGCTAGGTGGAGTTTCGAACGCATGCGATGGCGGCCTGCTGACACGGTGACCATCTTGCGTACAAGGTGCCCTCTCTGCCACATCCGTTCGGACTAAAGTTACGCAGGAGAAACAGTTGACCTCCATTTAGCGACACAGAGTTACGTGCCGGCCCCAGGGCGTTGCCTAATCAGCGCCGCCTTCGCGTTTCGGCGGCGCAGATTCAGGGGAGCACGCACGTCGGGCTCGGCACCAGCACCGGTTCCCCGACCGCCTCCGGGACACCGGTTTCGATGTCTCTCCGGAAAACGCGCACCATGTCTGCCCGCTCGTCGGCGACGTAGACGTGCTCGCCGATCAGCGCGAAGTGCCGGGGCCACTCGCCACCGGTGTCCACTTCAGCCACCAGCTCGGGCAGATCCCCGGCCAGGGTGAAGACCGCAAGGGTCCCCACCCCCCGGTTGGCGACATAGAGGAAGCGACCGTCCGGGGCCACCGCGACCTCCGACGGCTGGACATGACCGGACCGCTCGCTGGCCTCGACCCGACCGCGCTGGTGCATCGCGCCGTCGTCGGTGAACTCGTATGCGGTGACCGAGGCGTCCAGCTCACCGACGAGGTAGCAACGCCGTCCGTTCGGGTGTCGGGCCAGGTGCCGGGGCCCGGTGCCGGGTGCCGTACGGATGCGCGGTCCACGGGGCACCAGGCGCCCGCTCGCGTCGTCCAGGTCGTAGCGGTACACCGAGTCGGTGCCGAGGTCCACAGCGAGGAGAGGCGCCCGGCCGGCACCCGGCGAGACCATGTGGGCGTGCGCGCCGTCCTGGCGCTCCGGGTCGGGGCCGTGCCCCTCGTGCACCACCAGGTCGGTGCGCTCGCCGGGCACGCCCTGCGCGTCGAGCGGGAAGACCGCGACGCTGCCGCTGCCGTAGTTGGCCGCCACCAGGTGACCGCCGTCGGGCAGCACCGCCAGGTGACAGGGCTCCGCACCGCCGGTCGACCGGCTGCCGAGCGGGTCCAGCCTGCCCTCCGACCCGACCCGCCAGGCGCTGACCTCGCCGTCCGTCAGCTCGTTGACCGCGTAGAGCACCGGGTGGGTGGAATGCCGCACCAGGAAGGAGGGGGACGCGGTCACCGCAACCGTGCCGAGCGGGGTCAGCGCCCCCGTCGTCGGGTCGCGGTGTGCCGCGACGATGCCGCTGCCCCGCCCACCGCTCTGCGCGGTGTAACCCCCGATGTGGACGACCTCACCCTGACCACTCACGTCCGACTCCTCCGCTGGCGTCCCCCGCTGATCCAATCAGAGGCTGCCCGCGTTGCCCGGCCCTTAACCGGCTTTCCGGCCCGGATCTCAGGCCGTGGGCACCGGCTCCCCACGCTGCCGGGCCACATGCTCGACCAGAGAGATCAACACCATCTTTCCGGACTGCCGGTCCCGGGCGTCGCAGAGCACCATCGGCACATCCGGGTCCAGGTCGAGCGCCCGGCGTACGGTCTCCAGGTTGAACCTGCGCGAGTCGTCGAAGCAGTTCACGCCCACGACGAACGGGATGCCCCGCTGCTCGAAGTAGTCGATGGAGGGGAAGCAGTCCGCCAGTCGACGGGTGTCGGCGAGCACCACCGCCCCGAGCGCACCGAAGGCCAGCTCGTCCCAGAGGAACCAGAACCGGTCCTGACCGGGGGTGCCGAACAGGTAGACCTGGAGGTCCTCGTTGATGGTGATCCGGCCGAAGTCCATCGCCACAGTGGTCGTCGACTTGCCCTCCACCCCGGAGATGTCGTCGGTGCCGATCCCGGCGCCGGTCAACACCTCCTCGGTCTGCAACGGGCGGACCTCGCTCAGGGCGCTCACCAATGTCGTCTTGCCAGCGCCGAAGCCTCCCGCGATGAGGATCTTCAGTGCCAGCGGGATCGTGGTGCTGGTGCCCACATGGTCATAGCGCACGGAGTCCACTGACCACCGCCTTGAGGATGTCGTCGTCGGGAAGGATGCCGGCGGCCGGCGGCTCGTGCACCGCGACCAGGCCTTCAGTCAGGAGATCACCGAGCAGGACCCGGACCACACCGACCGCGAGGTCCAGCTCGGCTGCCAACTCGGCCACCGACACCGGTTGGCGGGACAACGCGATCAGCCGTCGGTGCTCCGGGAGCAGGTGCGGATGGCTCGCCGCGTCGACGTCCGAGCCGGCCAGCACGAACGCGACCAGGTTGAAACCGTCGACGGCGGAGCGTACCCGCCCTCGGGTGAGGGTGTACGGCCGCACCACCGGGCCGGCGTCGCTGTCCAGCCACTCGTGCTGCGGCCCGGGCGGCTCAGTCCGCATCACCGGTTCCCACCGACGATCGGGGCGGCGCGGCGAGGCTCTCCCCCACCCGGATGACCAGCATCGCCATCTCGTACGCGACCAGCCCGATATCCGCGTCGGCGTCACTCACCACCGCCAGGCAGGCGCCCTGTCCGGCGGCGGTGACGAAGAGGTACGCCGCCTCCATCTCCACCACGGTCTGGCGGACCGGGCCGCCGTCCACGTGTCGGCTGGCGCCTCGGGCCAGGCTGGAGAAGCCGGCGGCAAGGGCACAGAGGTGCTCTGCGTCGGAGCGCTCCAACTCAGCCGAGCAGCCGAGCAGCAGACCGTCGGCGGACAGCACCACCGCCTCCCGGGCGGCCGGGACCCGTTGCACCAGCTCGTCGAGCAACCAGTCGAGGCCGGCGCTCTGCTTCGTCGAATGCCGCACTAGGCGTCCCTCTCAGTCGCGGTTGGGGAGTTCGGCGGTCGTCGCCGGGTCGGTGGGGTCAGCCGTGGTCGCCGGGCCGTTCGGCGCCGCCGGGGTGATCACGGTGGCGCGTCCGCGTGCCGTGCCGGCCTGGAGGGCGGCCATCACTCGGCGGACCTCCTCCGGGGATCGGGGCGAGGGGGTGTCGCTGACGGTCGACCGGGGCTGGGCGACGGGAGTCTGGCGTCGCACCCGGCGGGGCAGGCCGTCCAGCCCGTCGTCGGTCGTCGCGGGGGTGGATTCCGGCCCCGCGTCGCCGGTCCCCTTCGGCGCGGACGGGTCCGGGGCCGACGCGCCGATGGCAGGCGCCAGGCCGCCTGCGGCAGCACCCCCGCCGGAGGCGGCCGGCGTCGCGACGGCGGCCGGAGCGGGCGGGGACTTGGCGGGCGTGGACGGGCGGGTGCGTGCGCGGGGCACGCTGCCCCGGCGTACCGGGCGCGCCAGCCGTCGGCCCGCGTCGGCCGAGGCGGCACCCAGGGTGGCCGGGTCGGGGCCGGCCGGAGGCTCGGCGGTGACGAGGTCGGTGGGGATCAGCACCACAGCGGTCATTCCACCCTTGCCGGAGGGCCGCAACCGCACCCGTACGTGGTGGCGGGCCGCCAGCCGGGCCACCACGAACAGGCCGAGTCGTGCGCTCTGCGCCGGATCGAACTCGGGTGAGCTGGCCAGTCGGGTGTTGGCGGTTTCCAACGCCGCTTCGGACATGCCCAGTCCCTGGTCGGTGATCTCCAGGGCGTACCCGTTGGCCACCTGCTCCCCGACGACGGTGACCCGGGTGTCCGGCGGAGAGAAGGCGGTGGCGTTCTCGACCAGCTCGGCGAGCAGGTGGATGACGTCGCCGACGGCCCGGCCCAGCACTCCGGCCGGCTGCACTGCGGTGATGTCCACCCGGTCGTACGCCTCGACCTCGGAGATCGCGCCGCGGATCAGGTCGACCATCGCGACGGGGTTTCGCCACCCGCGGCCGGGCGCGGAGCCCGCGAGGATGACCAGGTCCTCGGCGTGCCGGCGGAGTCGGGTCGCCAGGTGGTCGACCTGGAACAGCTCGGCCAACTCGTCCGGGTCCTCCGCGCGCCGCTCCATCCGGTCGAGCAGGTGCAGCTGACGGTGCACCAGGCTCTGGCTCCGTCGGGCGATGTTGAGGAAGACCTCGTTGAGCCCGCGACGCAGGGTGACCTCGTCCACCGCTGCCTGGACGGCGGTGCGCTGCACCTCGGTGAAGGCGCGCCCGACCTCGCCGATCTCGTCGTTGCCGTATTCCAGGGGCGGCGCCTCCCGGGCGACGTCGACCTGCTCACCTCGGCGCAGTCGGGCCACCACGTCCGGCAGCCGGTGCTCGGCCAGCTCCAGCGCGGCGGTGCGGACGCCGCTGAGCCGTCGGACCAGGGTGCGGCCGACCCGCACCGCCACGAGCACCGAGATCACCACGGCGGCGAGTCCGAGCACCCCGGCGGCGGCCAGCCGGACCAGGATCCGGACCGCCATCGGCACCGAACGGTCGGTGAGACCGTCGGCCTCGGCCAGTTCGAAGTCACGCAGCTGCTGCTGCACGGCGTCGTGGCTGGCCTGCCAGGACGCCGCGTCCACCGGCGGCCGGCCGGGCCGGTTGGCCCCGACCAACGCGTCCTGCATGGCGCGCAGACTGGTGAACGCAGGGCTCTCGGTCAGTCGCTGGTACGCGACGCGCCCGGCCTCGGGCAGGTCGGCCACGGCGCTCTCGGTGAGCCACCGCTGGTTGCCGATGGACTGCACGAGCTGGGCGTGTTCCCCGTCGGCGAAGCGGCCGACGGTCAGTACGCCGGCCAGCATGGCGTCGGTCTGGCCGAGCAGCTCCCGGGATCGGCCCAGCGCGGTGAGCGCCAGCGCCTGCCGGTTGATGTCGGGATCGGTCAGGGTGGCCATCGCGGAGAACGCCTGGAAGGCCGCGGTGACCATGCCGCTGTAGAGGCCGATCGCGCCGGGACGGTCCATCATCCGGTCGTCGATGAAGTCCCGGCCGGTCGGCAGCGCCGCCAGAGCGGTGACCAGCCGGTCGACGCGGTCCTCCAGCAGGTCGTCGGCGGCGTCGCGCAGCGCCTCTCCGTCGACCCGGCGGCGCAGCTCGGCGACCGCGCGATCGGTGCGCTGACGCTGCTCGGCCAGGGCCGGCAGATCGGCGCTGCCGGCGAGCTGCACCACCGAGAGGCGGCGTTCCCGCTGCAACTCGGTGACCACCGCCTCGCCGGGGCGTCCCAGGTCGTACAGCAGGGTGCGGGCGGAGAGCAAATTGAGGGCCGGCCCGAAGGTCAACGTGGTCGCGAAGATCCACAACGCCAGGAGCGCGCTCACCGGCGCGACGACCAGGGCGGTCAGCTTCGAGCGGATCGGCCAGTCGCGGGTTCTCATCAGACCTCGCCCGTACAGGGGTGGCAGGAGGGGTGCCGGCACCGCCGGGCAACGCGTCGGCCGGTTGCGTGCCCGGCGTCGACGTCGGGCACCAGCGCGGGCGCCTTGGGCAGGATACGTAATCAGGGGCGGTTGCACTACCGCCCGTCGCCTCGGGATCGACGCTCCGAGACGCGCGGCGTCGAGATCGACGCTCCGAGACGCGCCGCGCCGGAGGCTGTGCCCTGCGGGCAGACGGCGAACGCCCCGCTGGCGGACCGGCGGGGCGTTCGTCGTGCTGGGGGGTGGGTCAGGCGTTGTCGGCGATGCCGAGGCCCTCGGCGACCCGCCGGCCGTAGGCGTCGTCGCACTGGCTGAAGTGCCAGACCATCTTCTCCTGGATCTGCTTGTCGCACTGACCCAGCAGGTTGATCATGTTTTTCACCAGGTCGTCGCGCTCCCACTGCGGCATGGTGCGGAAGCGCTCACCGGCCTGGGCGTAGTTGTTCTGCCGCTCGATCGGCGCCCGCATGACCCGGCCCGAGACGAACGGCTGGTATTCCCGGTACGACTCGTCAGCCTGCTGCAGACCGGCCACCGAGGACGGCTCGAAGTTGATGTGGGGGTTGCCGCCCCGGCTGTCCACCCCGTACGCCATCTGACCACCGTCCTGATTGGTGTTCACCTGGACGTCCTCGCGGGGGGCGTTGATCGGCAACTGGAGGTAGTTCGGGCCGACCCGGTAACGCTGGGTGTCCGAGTAGGAGAAGGTGCGCCCGACCAGCATCTTGTCGTCGGAGAAGTCGAGGCCGTCGACCAGCACGCCGGTGCCGAACGCGATCTGCTCGCTCTCGTTGTGGAAGTTGCCGACGTTGCGGTTGAGGGTCATCAGGCCGACCGGAAGCAGCGGGAACACGTCCTCGGGCCAGGTCTTGGTGTCGTCCAACGGGTCGAAGTCCAGCTCCGGGTGCTCGTCGTCGCTCATGAGCTGGACGTTCAGCTCCCACTGCGGGTATTCGCCGCGCTCGATCGCCTCGTAGAGGTCCTTGGAGGCGTGGCCCAACTCGCGCGCCTGGATGGCGGCGGCCTGCTCCTCGGTCAGCGACTCGATGCCCTGCCGCGACTTCCAGTGGTACTTGACCAGCACGCCCTCGCCCGCGGCATTGACCATGCGGTACGTGTTCACGCCGAAGCCGTCCTGCGTCCGGTAGTTGGCCGGGATGCCGCGCGGGCTGAACAGCCAGGTCAGCATGTGCATTGACTCGGGAGTGTTGGACATGAAGTCGAAGATCCGGTTCGGCTCCTGCCGGAAGGTCACCGGGTCCGGCTTCAGCGAATGGATGACGTCGGGGAACTTGATCGCGTCCCGGATGAAGAAGACCGGCAGGTTGTTGCCGACGAGGTCCCAGTTGCCGTCCTCGGTGCGGAACTTGACGGCGAAGCCACGCGGGTCGCGGGTGGCCTCGGAGGAGTCCCGTCCGCCGATGACGGTGGAGAAGCGGAGGCTGACCGGGGTCTTCGTGCCACGGGTCTGGAACAGCTTGGCCCGGGTGTAGGTCGCGGCCGGCTCGTCGCCGATCGTCCCGTACGCCTCGAACTCGCCGTGCGCGACGAAACCGCGCGCGTGCACCACCCGCTCGGGGATCCGCTCCCGGTCGAAGTGGCTGATCTTCTCCAGGAAGTGGTAGTTCTCCAGCGTCGCGGGCCCCCGGGAGCCAACCGTCCGCTGCTGCTGGTTGTTGTGCACGGGGTGACCCTGCCGGGTGGTGAGGATCGGCTTACTGGTCTGTGGGTGCATCACACCACCCAACCGCCTTTTCTGGAATGAGTCAAGTTTCAGCGGGACGGTGAGCTGCGTCTCTCGTCAGGAAAGTGTCCCGAATCGGGATTGGCGATCAGTGTGCGGAGGGAATACCAGGAGACGAAGGAGGAGCCCATGTCGCCCACTCAGGTAATCGTCATCGTGCTCGTCGTGCTGGTGCTCGTCGCGGCGGCCGCCGTGGCCGTGCGGCAGCTCGGCCGCCGTCGCGCGCTGCGCAGCAAGTTCGGGCCGGAGTACGACCGGGTGGTGGAGGAGCAGGACAGCCGGTCCGCCGCGGAGCGCGAACTGCGCGATCGGGAACGCCGGCACGCCGAGCTCTCGCTCACCCCGCTCAGCCCGGAGTCCCGGGCCCGCTACAGCGCCGCCTGGGAGGAACTCCAGGTCCGCTTCATCGACTCACCCGGCGAGACCGTCGGCGACGCGGACGAACTGGTCACCCGGCTCATCGAGGAGCAGGGCTACCCGACCGGCGACTTCTCCGACCAGATCGCCCACCTCTCCGTCGAGCACGCCCGCACGCTGAGCAACTACCGGGACGCGCACGACATCCACCTGCGCAACACCCGAGGCGAGGCCAGCACCGAGGAGCTCCGGCAGGCGGTCGTCCACTACCGGGCACTCTTCGCCGACCTGCTCGGCGAGGAACCGCTCGGGCAGCACACGCCCGACCAGCGCCACCACCCGGACCACGACGCCACGAGCCGCTGAGGAGGCCACCGATGCGCCAGGATGAGCAACAGGTGAGCAACGACCATCCGGAGGCCGTCCGGTCCGCACCCGTGCCGGTACCCCCGGCCGGCGACCGGACCAACCGCTCCGACGCCCCGGAGGACGCCCTCGACGAGCGGGACACCTTCGACGAGCAGACCACCGACCCGGACCGGACGAACGGCACCGAACGGGATGCCGCGTACGACCCGGTCGACGACGAGCGGGCCGACGACGTCGACCTGCGCCAGCGGCGGGACGACCGGTCCACCGACGAGGGCGGTTTCCACGAGCCGGGGCCGCTGCCGACGACGTTCGGCGCCACCACGGTGGCCGACGCGGTGGCCGCCTCCGCGCTGGCCAGCCCGCGCCCGCAGGACCAGCCGGACCCCCGGGCCGAGCGGACTGCCCAGCCGGGTGACGGCGCCGAGGACGGTGAGCGTGAGGGCCTGCGCGCCGACCCGACCGCCGAGCTGCACCGCCGCGACACTGATGTCGACGACGACGCGGACCTCGACGACCGCGCCGACGCGGACACCTCGTCGCGGACCTTCGTAGCGCCGGGGAGCACGGACGGCGCCCCCGAGCGGCGCGACGACCTGACCGGCGACCCGGACGTCACCGCCGGCTACGGCAGCGCCACGCCGGAGATGGTCGACCCCGACGCGGACGGCGAACCGGTCACCACCGACGGCACCAGCACCTCGCTGGCGTCAGCCGGGACGTCGCAGCCCGCCGGGTCGACCGTCGCGGCCGGGGCGGCCACGCTCTTGGACGCGGACACCGCGCAGGGCTTCCGGGACCGCTGGCGGGACGTGCAGCTGCGCTTCGTCGACGATCCGCAGGCCGCGGCCGGCGAGGCGCAGTCGCTGGTGGAGGAGGCCATCCAGGCCCTCTCCTCTGCACTGGCCGCGCAGAAGACCACGCTGGGCGGGTGGCAGGACGCCGGCTCGGCCGACACCGAGCAACTGCGGATGGCGGTACGCAACTACCGGGACTTCCTGGACCGCGTACTGGGTCGCTGATTCTCACGACCGACGAAGGGGCGCTCCGGCCGGATGGCCGGGGCGCCCCTTGCCGTCGGCAGCCTGTCGGATCGGCCGAACGGAGCCGAACACACCGGATCCCTCCAGGGGGATTGAAACCGCCCGTCCGGGGTAATACGGCGCGCGCGTACAGCCAGCGCGGACGTCGGCACGAGGGGTGACGGGATGGACGGCGACGGTCTCCGGCTCAACATGAACGGCCTGGACTACCTGATTCTGGCGCTGTACTTCGTCACCGTCCTCGGGGTCGGCTTCGCCGCTCGCCGGGCGATCCGGACCAGCGTCGACTTCTTCCTCTCCGGCCGTTCCCTGCCGGCCTGGGTGACCGGTCTCGCCTTCGTCTCGGCGAACCTGGGCGCGTTGGAGATCATCGGAATGGCCGCGAACGGGGCCCAGTACGGTGTGATGACGGTCCACTACTACTGGATCGGTGCCGTCCCGGCCATGGTCTTCCTGGGCATCGTGATGATGCCCTTCTACTACGGTTCCAAGGTCCGCAGCGTGCCGGAATACCTGCGGTTGCGGTTCAACCGCCCCACACACCTGCTCAACGCGCTCAGCTTCGCCGTCGCCCAGGTGCTGATCGCCGGTGTCAACCTCTACGCGCTGGCCCTCGTCATGCAGGCGCTGCTCGGCTGGCCGCTCTGGACGGCGATCGTGGTCGGCGCGGCGATCGTGCTGGCGTACATCACCATCGGTGGCCTGTCCGGGGCGATCTACAACGAGGTGCTCCAGTTCTTCGTCATCCTGGCCGGTCTCATCCCGGTCACCGTGATCGGCCTGGTCAAGGTCGGCGGGTGGAACGGTCTGATGGACGCGGTCGGCGACACCAAACTCGGCGAGGCGGGCCTGCACGCGTGGCAGGACACCGGCAGCACCGCCAACCCGCTGGGCGCGCACTGGATCGGCATCGTCTTCGGCCTGGGCTTCGTCCTGTCGTTCGGCTACTGGACGACGAACTTCGCCGAGGTGCAGCGGGCCCTCTCGGCCAAGAACATGAGCGCCGCCCGGCGTACGCCGATCATCGCCGCGTACCCGAAGCTGTTCATCCCCCTGGTCACGATCATCCCCGGTCTGGTGGCCCTGGTGACGGTGAAGGGGCTCGGCGCGGAGAGCGGCGACCTCCAGTACAACAACGCCATCCCGCTGTTGATGCGCGACCTGCTCCCCAACGGCGTGCTCGGGGTCGCGGTCACCGGCCTGCTCGCCTCGTTCATGGCTGGCATGGCGGCCAACGTGAGCGGCTTCAACACCGTCTTCACCTATGACATCTGGCAGGCGTACATCCGCCGTGACCGGTCGGACGAGTACTACCTGCGGATCGGCCGGTGGGCGACGGTCGGCGCCGTGGTGATCGGGATCGGCACCGCGTTCATTGCGGCCGGGTTCAGCAACATCATGAACTACATCCAGGCGCTCTTCTCCGTCTTCAACGCGCCGCTGTTCGCCACCTTCATCATCGGCATGTTCTGGAAGCGGATGACAGCGCTGGCCGGCTTCTGGTCGCTGTTGCTGGGCACCCTGGTGTCGCTGAGCCTCTACCTGCTCTACAAGGGCGGAGTGATCGATTTCAACTCCGACCTGGAGGAGAGCTTCTGGGGTGCCGGCCTCGCCTTCGTCACGGCGGTGGTGGTCGCCGCGATCATCACCCCGCTCACCGCGCCCAAGCGGGACGAGGAACTGCGCGGGCTGGTCTACGGGATGGGCGGCATCGACCTGAAGGGCGACGTGCTCGCCGGCGACGCCGTCTGGTACCGCTCCCCCGTGCTCCTCGGCGTGATCGCGGTCGTGCTGGCCGCCCTCTTCTACATCCCGGTCTTCTAGGAAAGGGGTCGGCAGATGGACAACCACAGCCAGCCGGCACAGGACCCGCTGATCGACGAGTCGGAGGCGGAGCAACGGCGGTCCGCCGCGGCCCGGCTGTTCGACATCCGCCGGGTGATCGGTGGCCTCTTCGTGGCGTACGGGATCATCGTGACGCTGATCGGCATCTTCGACAGCCGGGCCGAGATCGACAAGGCCGAGGGTGTGCGGATCAACCTGTGGGCCGGGCTGTCGATGCTCGTCTTCGGCCTGCTCATGCTGCTCTGGCAGTGGCTGCGTCCCGCGGACCCGCCGGCCCCGAACGAGCAGCCCCCGGGAGCTGATCGCACGGCCTGACCGCACGGCATGAGCACGGCCCGGCCTGACCGCCGGGCCGTGCGGCATGAGCGCGGCACGAAGGGGTACGCGAGGGAATCCAGGCACCGTGTCGGACCCAGGAGGCAGCACCATGACCGATCGCGATCGCCAACCGCCGCTGGAGGACAGCCCGGAGGTGGCCTCGGCGGTGGATGATGACATCACCGTCTCGCAGTTTCGGACCGGAGGTGGGCCCGACCGGGACACTCCGGGCTTCGCCGAGCCCCGCAGCCGACCGGACGACCTCGCTCCGGACACCGACGAGCTGATCGGCGACCCGTACGCCGCCGGCACCGGGGCGACCGGGACGGGCACCGGCGCTGGCGGGGACAACATCCGCACCGGGAGCGAACAGCCCTGGGAGCCGGAGGACCTGGTGATGGCCCGCGGGCAGGACCTCACGCCGGAAAACCTGGAGAAGGCCCGCCGTGACCTGGCCGAGCAGGGCCGGGCGGCGATCGAGCGCACCGTGCCCTGATCGGGCAAGGGGGGTCCCCGGCCCGACCAGAACGGTCGGACCGGGGACCCGGGGGGAACCTGCCGCCGGCAGTGCCTCACCAACTGCCGGCGGCCGGTGGGTGTGCAGCGTTCCGGTCAGAGAGCCGGGTACGCGTTGCGCATGAGCTCCTGGAACTGGGCGGAGAACCACGCACCGGAGATCGGCGCGTCCGGCAGAGCCCCGGACGGGTTGTTGCCGTTGCGGGCGTTACCGCCGTACGTCGGGTCGCACATCCGGTCGAAGCCCTTGCCCTCGTTGTTCGGGATCTCCTTGCTGGAGCCGTCCGACTCACCCGGCGGCTTCACCCAGACGTAGGCGTCGATGCCCGTCGCCGGGTTGGCCCGCGGCCGCTCGCCGAGGCCGGCGCCGGCCTGGTTGCACCAGTTGCCGAGGTGGGCCCGACGGTCGATGCGACCTCCGTTGACGTACGTGTCGACGCTGGTCGTGGCGCCCGGCCCGGTCGGCCGCGCGGAGCCGCCCCACCCGTTGCGGGAGGTGTCGATCAGCATGCCGATGTTGGAGTTGAAGCCGACCGAGACCAGCTTCGTGCGGAACGCCTGGGCGAAGGACAGCTCGTCGACGTAGAAGTTCCAGTCGACCCACTTGGACTGCCGCACCGTCTGACCGTTCACGTTGTCCGTGACCTTGAAGTACGGCTCAGTCAGCGCCGAGTAGTTGGCGGTGTTGGTGATGAACCCGTGCACGTTGTTGACAGTGCTGCCGGAGGCCACCGCGGCGGTCTTCAGGATGTCGGCGGTCGGGCCGAAGTTGGAGTCCCAACCGAGCCAGCCGTGGTGACCGGCGTCGATGTAGTTGTAGACGTTGCCGATCGCGCCCAGCTTGGCGAGGGCGTAGCCGACACCGTTGACGTACGCGCCGTTGGCCTTGACCGTGTCGCACATGACAGTGCCGCCAGGCTGACCGGACGTGTTGGTGACCAGGTTCGGCAGCGAGTCGATCTCGATAACGTTGATGATCCGCAGGCTGCTGTACTTCGACTCACCCTGGATCGCGGCGATCGGGTCGATGTACTGGGCCTTGTACTTGGGCAGCTCGTCCGGGCCCAGCTCACCGTTGGAGGCGAGCGCGGAGCAGTCCCGGCCGGGCAGGTTGTAGATCACGAACTGGATGTAGCCGGCGCCCTGACGCAGCGCCTCGTCCAGGTGCTCACGCACACCGAAGGCGCCGTTGGAGCTGCTGTCCGGCGTGCCGTTGATCGCGGCGATCCGGTCCAGCCAGACGGCGGTGGGGTTGTTGGAAACCCGGCTTCCGCCGGCCTCGGCGTCCGCCTTGGCCTTCCACTCCGGATTCACGTAGCCGCGCGCCCCGGCATAGGGGTTGTCGACCTTGGTGCCGGGCGGCGGCGTGGTGGGCGGCGGGTCGGTGGGCGGAGGCGTGGTCGGCGGCGGCGTGGTCGGCGGGGGCGTGGTCGGCGGGGTGGTGCCACCGTTGCAGACCACGCCGTTCAGGGTGAACGAGGTCGGCTTCGGGTTGCTGCCGCTCCACGCGCCGTTGAAGCCGATGCTCGTTGACGCGCCGGTGGCGAGAGTGCCGTTGTAGGACAGGCTCTTGGCGGTGACCTGGCTGCCGGACTGGGTGAACTCCGCCGACCAGCCCTGCTGCACGCGCTGGCTGGAGTTGGGGAAGGTCCAGCCCAGCGTCCAGCCGTTGAGCGGGTCACCGACGTTCTTGATGGTGACGCTGGCGGTGAAGCCGCCGGGCCACTCGTTGCTCGTGTAGGCGATGTCGCACTGAGTCGCGGCCTGCGCCGCGGTGACCGGAATCGTCACCAACCCGCCGGCGACCAGGACACCCGCGCCGGCGAGCGCCATGGTCCGGCGTGGGCCGGACAGCCTTCTCCACACATTCATGCCACTGATCTCCTTGGGCGAGACCGGGCCCGCGTACGGCCCGGCGAGACGGCCCGGCGGGCGTCCTGCACGGACGGCCTCCGGCGCCAACGGGAATCTTTGGGGGGCGCCCGACCCGGACGGGCGATGGTGGTGGTGGTGCGCGGCCGATGCGTCGGCCGGTCGATCGGCGGCGGGGACGTCGCCCGGTGAACCGGTGCCCTCGACTCCCAGCCTGCGCGGTGTGGCTCACCTCACCGCGTTGGACGATTCTCGCATGGGAGCGCTTCCATGGCAATGGCTCGATGCGTTGCGCGCGCGGCCGTCCCTCGACCCGTTTCGGACGATACCCCCGAGTGCACTCGGGCAGCACGTTGCGGACCGGACCCGCCGCGACCGGGATGACCGGCGCGGGTTGGGCACGGGCAGGCCGGAACGCCGTGCGCCGCATGCAAGGGCGTCCCGCACCTGAGACGACACTGAGCGTGGCGAAAGCCGCGTAGCACCCCTTTACCTCTTACCTGGGTCAAAGGTCAAAACGCGAATCTTTCACTTCATAAGTCATGAAACCGTCTAACGTCGGTCTTAGCTCGGTTGTCGCCGGGCACAGGACAACAGGGATGGAGTGACGCAGGTCATGGCTAAGAAGATGCTCGGGAAGGTCGTTGCGGGCGCCGCGCTCGGCGGTGCATCGCTCCTGGTGTTCGCGCCGGGGATCGCGTTCGCGGACGGCCACGACGACGCCAAGGACCGCGACGGCAAGGTCTACGCCAAGCCGCACGTCGTCAAGGCTGGCGAAGAGGTCAAGCTCCTCGAGATCTGCCCGGATCGGCAGGAGCACGCGTACGTGTGGTCCAAGGTCACCGGCAAGGTCAAGCTCAAGCCGGCCCACGAAGACCGGGGTGAGGACCGCGAGTGGCGCGAGGAGGAGAACTCCTCGGACCACGACAAGGGCAAGGACGAGCACGGCAAGGACGACAAGGGCAAGGACCACGAGGGCAAGGACGAAAACGGCAAGGACGAGCACGGCAAGGACGACAAGGGCAAGGACGACAAGGGCAAGGACCACGAGGGCAAGGACGAAAACGGCAAGGGCGAAGAGGGCAAGGGCGAAGACGGCAAGGACAAGCCGCAGCCGCCCGCCGACGGCGCCCAGCCCGGCGGCCAGGGTGGCGGCGCTGCCGCCGACGCCTACGGCGACGAGGGCAGCAAGGACTGGAAGGGCGAGGAGCACGGCCAGGACGCGGACGACAGCCGCGACAAGAAGGACTGGGACTCCAAGGACGAAGGCAAGAAGGACTGGGAGTCCAAGGACGAGCACGGCTCCGGCGAATACGGCTCGGACAAGGGCTGGGAGTCCAAGGACGAGCACGGCTCCGACGAGTACGGCTCGGACAAGGGCTGGGAGTCCAAGGACGAGCACGGCTCCGACGAGTACGGCTCGGACAAGGGCTGGGAGTCCAAGGACGAGCACGGCTCCGACGAATACGGCTCGGACAAGGGCTGGGAGTCCAAGGACGAGCACGGCTCCGACGAGTACGGCTCGGACAAGGGCTGGGAGTCCAAGGACGAGCACGGCTCCGACGAGTACGGCTCGGACAAGGGCTGGGAGTCCAAGGACGAGCACGGCGGTTACGGCTCGGAAGAGGGCCGTTCCGACGAGCGCGACTGGGACAAGGAGCGCGAGTTCGTCTACTACGGCGAGGCCAAGGTCGACAAGGACGCGAAGCCGGGTCGCTACGAGCTCAAGGGCTCGTGCGGCGAGGGTGAGCTCGTCGTGCTGCCGCACGGCGGTGTCGACGGTGGTGACGGTGGCGCCAGCACCGGCACCGACCGTGGCCTGGCCACCGGCGGGGCGGGCCTGCTCGGCGCTGCCGCGCTGGGCGGGATCGTGCTGATGCGTCGCCGGCGGACCGATGGTTCGCTCGTCTGACGTGACGACGACACGGGCCGGCGGCCGTCACGGGAGACCGTGGCGTGCCGCCGGCGCGGCCGTCGTCGTCACCATGGCCATGATCGGCGCCGGGATGATCGGCGCCAGTCTGAAGGACACACCGGCTCCCCGACCGCCGCAGCCGTTGGCTCAGGCCGGTCCCGAGGTCACCGGGTCGGCGAGCACCGCCGACGACGCCCCGGCGGTCGACGGGCAGCCGGTCGGAGACGCGCCGGCGGGACTGGCCCGTTCGGCCCCGACCAGCATCGAGATCCCCCGGATCGGTGTCGACGCGACGATCATGTCGTTGGGCACCAACCCGGACGGCACCGTCCAGGTCCCTCCGCTCGACCAGGCCGACAAGGCCGGTTGGTACGAGCCGGGTGCGAGTCCCGGCGAGACGGGCAACGCGGTCATCGTCGGGCATGTGGACTCGGCGGTGCTCGGTCCGGCCGTCTTCTTCGACCTCGGCGCGCTCATCCCCGGTGACACCGTCACCGTGCGCCGGGCCGACGGGGTGCCGGCCACCTTCACCGTCGACTCGGTGAAGTCGTACCCGAAGACAGCCTTCCCCACCGAGTTGGTGTACGGGCCCAGCGACCGGCCTGGCCTGCGGGTGGTCACCTGCGGCGGTCAGTTCGACGCGGTCGCCAAGAGCTACCCGGACAACATCGTCGTCTTCGCCAGCCTGGTGGCCTGAGCGGGGACGAAACGAAACGCGGTCCGGCCGGTCGGGGTCACCCGATCGGCCGGACCGCGTCCGGTGTGCCTGACTCAGGCGGCCGCGGAGGTCCGCACCAGGGTGCGGATCTGGCGCAGCAGCACCGAGAGGGCGGCGAGGTCCGCCCGCGACTCGTCGAACTCCCCCATCGCCCGTCGAGCGCGGTGGATCGAGGTGGCGTTCGACTGCTCCCACTGCTGCACCCGCTCGTGCGGCGGCAGGTCGCCCGGGGTGGACTCCAGCACCTCAGCGGTGAGCGCGGCCAGCGCGGCGTACAGGTCGTAACGCAGCGCCATCCGGGCCAGCGTCTGCCAGCGGTCCTCCCGCGGCAGCAGGGAGATCTTCGACAGCAGCGAGTCCACCCGGAACAGGTCGGACAGCACGAAGTAGACCGAGGCCACCTCGCCGACGTCCCGTCCGCTGACGTTCGCGGTCTCCACCACGTCCATCAGACCGAAGCTGTACATCAGTCGGGTAGCCCGCTCGGCCAGCTCCCGGGGCAGCCCACGCTCGGTCATCGAGTCCATGTGCGAGACGATGCCCTGCCGCTCGTCGCCGTAGAACAGGTCCTCCAGACCCGGGAGCAGTCGGGTCACCCCGTCCCGCAGCCGGGCGATCTCGGCCGGCACGTCGATCGGCGAGCGGCGGTTGGAGACCAGCCACCGCACCGCCCGGTCGAGCAGACGGCGGGTGTCCAGGTAGACGCTGGTCTGCAACTCGGGTGCGACCTTGTTGTCCAGCGCCTCCACCGCGTCCCACAGGTCCCGCAGGCCGAACACCTCGCTGACCACCACGTACGCACGGATCACGTCCGCCGCGCTGGCCGCGGTCTCCTCGACCACCCGGAAGATGAACGAGATGCCACCCCGGTTGATCGCCTCGTTGACGAGCACTGTGGTGACGATGTCCCGGCGCAGCCGGTGCCTGCCCATCCGGTCGGCGAACCGTTCGCGCATCGGCGTCGGGAAGTAGTTGACCAGGACCTCGGTCGTCCACTCCTCGTCGGCCAGCCCTTCGGTGAGGATCTCCCGCTCCAGGACGATCTTCACGTACGCGAGCAGCACGGCGAACTCCGGCGCGGTCAGGCCCGATTCGCTGCGGACCGCCAGCTCCTCGTCCGGAGGAAGGGCCTCCAGCGCCCGGTCCAACCCGCCCGACCGCTCCAACTCGTTGATCATCCGGCGGTGCACCGGCAGCAGCGAGGCGGCCTGGGCCTGGGCGTTGTTGATCGCCCGCGCCTGGTCGTAGTTGTCCCTCAGCACCAGCTCGGCGACCTCGTCGGTCATCCCGGCCAGCAGCTCGTCCCGCTCGGCCGTGGTCAACTCGCCGTCGGCCACCGCGGTGTTCAGCAGGATCTTGATGTTCACCTCGTGGTCGGAGGTGTCCACCCCGGCCGCGTTGTCGATGAAGTCCGTGTAGATCCGGCCACCGGTCAACGCGTACTCGATCCGGCCGAGCTGGGTCCAGCCCAGGTTGCCGCCCTCGCCCGCCACCCGGCAGCGCAGGCTGCGCCCGTCCACCCGGATCGCGTCGTTGGACTTGTCGCCCACCTCGGCGTTGGTCTGGGTGGACGCCTTGACGTAGGTGCCGATGCCGCCGTTCCAGAAGAGATCCACCGGGGCGGTCACGATCGCCTTCATCAACTCCTGCGGCGACAGCTGCGTGACGTCGTCGTCCAGGCCGATCGCCGCCCGGACCTGCGGCGTGATCGGGATGGACTTGGCGGTACGCGGGAAGATGCCGCCGCCTGCCGAGATCAGCTCCGGGTTGTAGTCCTCCCACGACGAGCGGGGCAGATCGAACAACCGCCGCCGCTCCGCGTACGAGGTGGCCGCGTCCGGGTCCGGGTCGAGGAAGATGTGCCGGTGGTCGAAGGCGGCCACCAGGCGGATGTGATCGGAGAGCAGCATCCCGTTGCCGAACACGTCGCCGGACATGTCGCCGACGCCGACCACCGTGAAGTCCTGGGTCTGGGTGTCCAGGCCCAGCTCCCGGAAGTGCCGCTTGACCGACTCCCAGGCGCCCCGGGCGGTGATGCCCATCTTCTTGTGGTCGTAGCCCGCCGAACCACCGGAGGCGAACGCGTCGCCCATCCAGAACTTGTGGGTCCTGGAGATCTCGTTGGCGACGTCGGAGAACGTCGCCGTGCCCTTGTCGGCGGCCACCACCAGGTACGGGTCGTCGCCGTCGTGCCGGACCACGTCCACGGGAGGCACGATCTGCCCGCTGACGATGTTGTCGGTGACGTCCAGCATCGCGCCGACGAACTCCTGGTAGCAGGCGACCGCCTCGTCCCGGTCACCCGGCTTCTGCTTCAGCACGAAGCCGCCCTTGGCACCCACCGGCACGATCACGGTGTTCTTCACCATCTGCGCCTTGACCAGGCCGAGCACCTCGGTCCGGAAGTCCTCCCGACGGTCGGACCAGCGCAACCCGCCCCGGGCCACGGGCCCGAACCGCAGGTGCACACCCTCGAAGCGGGGCGAGTAGACGAAGATCTCGAACTTCGGTCGCGGCGCCGGCAGGTCCGGAATGGCCTGCGGGTCGAGCTTGAACGCCACGTACGCCTTCGGCCGCCCGTCGGCGCGCTTCTGGTAGAAGCTGGTCCGCAGGGTCGCCTCGATCAACGTCAGGTACGAGCGCAGGATCCGATCCTGGTCGAGGCTGGCCACGTCGTCCAGCGCCTCCCGGATCATCTCCACCAGCTCACCGCTGCGCTGCTGCCGCTGCTCGGTCGTCTGCTCGCCCGGCGCGAACCGGGTCTCGAACAGATCCACCAGCAACGCGGCGATCTTCGGGTACGCGATGAAGGTCTGCTCCATGTAGTCCTGCGAGAAGACCGTGCCGGCCTGCCGCAGGTACTTCGCGTACGCCCGCAGCACCACCACCTGCCGCCAGGTCAGCCCGCCGCGCAGCACCAGCTCGTTGAACCGGTCCACCTCAGCCTCGCCGCGCCACGCGGCCGCGAAGGCGTTCTCCACGTGTGGGCGCACCTCGGACAGCTCGTGGTGCCCCTCGGGCAGCAGGAGGCCGAAGTCGTACAGGTAGACCCGACCGTCGATCCGGTCCACCTCGTACGGGTGCTCGTCGACCACCCGTACGCCGAGTGAGTGCAGCACCGGCAGCACGGCGGAGAGCATCATCGGTTCGCCGTACCGGTAGACCTTGAACCGGACGTCCATGGCCTCGGCGAGGTCCGCACCGGGCACCCGGGTGCCCGGCCGGGGCGCGAGCTGCTTGCGGAACAGGTGCATCTCCAGCTGGCCGGGCTCCTCCAGCAGCTCCAGCTTCGCCAGGTCCTTCATTGCCTCGTACGGCGTGTGCCCGTCCTTGTAGCCCTCCGGGAACGCGTCGGCGTACCGGGTGAACAGGTGCTTGGCCTGCTCGTCGCCGAGCTTGCGCTCCAGCACCAGCCGGTAGTCGTCGTCCCAGAGCCGGGTCGCGTCGGCCAGCTCCTCGGCCAACAGGTCGGCGTCGATGTCGCCGGGCGGCCGGGTCGGGTCGGTGCGGACGATGAAGTGCACCCGGGCCAGCATCGACTCGGTGACCCGGGTGGTGTAGTCCACCCCGACACCGTTCAGCTCGCGAAGCAGGATGTCCTGCATGCGAAGGCGGTTCTGCGTGGTGAACCGGTCCCGGGGCAGGTAGATCAGGCAGGAGATGAACCGCCCGTACGCGTCCCGGCGCAGGAAGACCCGCAGCTGCCGGCGGCCCGCCATCCGCAGCACACCGACCACCGCGTGGTACAGGTCGTCGGTCTTGATCTGGAACAGCTCGTCGCGCGGGTACGTCTCCAGGATCTGGATCAGATCCTTGCCGGAGTGGCTGCGCTGACTCAGGCCGGAGCGGTCCAGCACCTCGGCGACCTTGCGGCGTACGACCGGCAGCTCGCGGACGCTGGTCCGGTACGCGGCCGTGGAGAACAGGCCCAGGAAACGCCGCTCGCCGATCACCTCGCCGTCGGTGTTGAAGATCTTGAAGCCGATGTAGTCGAGGTAGGCCGAGCGGTGCACGGTGGCACGCGAGTTGGCCTTGGTGATGATGAGCAGGCGCTTCTCCAGCACCTTCTCGTGCGCCTCGGGCGTCATCGACGACAACGACCGTGCGTCCGGCGAGTCCGAGCGCAGGATGCCCAGCCCGGTGCCGAGCACCGCCTCCAACGCCTTGCCGTCGACCGGGTCGGTGGTGTCACTCCCGGCGGCGTCCACCAGTCGGTACTCGCGGTAGCCGAGGAAGGTGAAGTGGTCGTGGGCGAGCCACCGCAGCAGCTCCACCGAGTCCGTGATGTCCTTTTCCGGCACCGGGGGGCGATTGTCCGAGGTGCGGGCCGAGGCCAGCTCGTCGGCGAGCGCGAGGGCCCGCTGACGCATCTTCGGCCAGTCCTCGACAGCCTCCCGCACATCGGTGAGCACCCGCTGCAACTCGCGACGCAGCCGGTCCCGCTCGGCCGCGTCCCGGACCGGGTCGATCTCGATCCGCATCCAGCTCTCGATGATGTCGCCGGAGATCGCGTCATCCGGCTCCACGTCCGCGGAGACCTCGGTGAGCCGCCCCAGCGGCTCACGCCGGACCACCACGAGCGGATGCACCAGCAGATGCACGTCGAGGTGGTACGAGTTGAGCAGCGCGGTGACCGAGTCGACCAGGAACGGCATGTCGTCAGTGACGATCTCGACGACGGTGTGGTGCTGGTCCGCGTGCGGTTCGTGGATCCGCAGCTTCAACTCGCCGGGAACCCGCTGCTGGGCGAGGTCCCGGTGTGCCCGGGCCGCGTCGAGCATCTCCTCTGCCGTGAAACCGACCAGTTCCTCGTCCGGGGCGAACCGCCAGAAACGGCCGACAAGTGTCGCCGCGTCGTGGTCGTCCCCGGCGAGCGCGACAGCCTGGGCCACCAGGCGCTCCGCGTTGGGAACTGGTTCGTCGAGCTCGGCGTCCTCCACGTCGTCGGCCAACGCCTCGGTCGGCAGGCCCAGATCGTAGAGGGTGTCGATGCTCGACCCGGTCAGCCCGGTGACTCCCGTGTCGAGCCGGCCGTAGCCGTCCCCGTCGGTCGCCGAATCGAAGCTGTCGTCGTCCCGGCCGGAGTCATCCTGCCGGAGGTCGGGTTCCGGTTTGATCGCCGGACGCCGGTCCATCGGTGCCACTCCCCTCGACCCACCGCGTTGTGGGTCACTCTGCCGCCCAGCCTAGGCCCTGCCGTTCTTCGCCTTCGTCGGCGGACCACTGGCCAGACGTCCGGATCGGGACTTTGTCCTTTCACCCGTTGCGGGTCCGAGGTTGGCCGGCTGCGGGATACCCGCCACGCGATGTTCATCACACGGGCGCGGCCCTCTTTACCCGCGCTCGCGCGCCCACGGGACGTTGGGGACGGCGTCGGCGTACTACCGTGCGAGGGCAGTCTGAGATCGGAAGGACCAGCTCCATGCCCTTGTCGTACCCCCGGCCCCACCGGCCGAACCACGCCCGCCGCCTGACCGCCGCCCTCACCACAGCGCTGCTCACGGCCGGTGTTCTCGCCGGCTGCTCGGGTGACGACGGGCCGCAGAGCAGCGTCGACGCCTTCCTCAGCGGTTGGCGCAGCGGCGATCTCCAGGCGGTCGGTCTGATCGACCCGACCGGCAACAAGCTGCCGTCGGCCGAGGTGACTCGCGAGATCAAGGAGCTCTCCGGTGAGCTGGCGGCCACCCCGCCCACGCTGAAGCGGCGCGGCGAGCCGAAGGTCACGAAGGACATCGCGACCGCGACGGTCCAGGTGGAGTGGAACCTGCCCGGTCAGACCCGCTGGGCGTACGACCGGGAGTTACGCCTCGCCCACGGCGATGACGACCAGTGGCAGGTGATCTGGGAGCCCAGGGTCGTGCACGAGCAGCTCACCAAGGGTGACCGGTTGGCGCTGCGCCGCGACGCCGGTGCCCGGGCCGCGGTGTTGGACGCCGCCGGGCAACCGCTCGTGACTCCGCGCCCGGTGGTCCGGGTGGGCGTGCAGCCCGACGGGGTCACCGACATCAAGAAGCTGGTCAAGGACCTCGACGGGGCGTTCAAGGCGATCCGCCCGGCGCTGGTGCCCGCCGTCGACCTGGCCGACCTGCCCGAGCGGGTCGCCAAGGCCGAGCCGGGTGCCTTCGTCGAGGTGGTGTCGCTGCGCGAGGAGGCGTACCTCCAGATCAAGCCCCGGATCTACGACCTGGACGGCACCAAGTTCATCTCCGCCAAGGTCGACCTGGCGCCGACCCGGGAGTTCGCCCGGGCGGTGCTCGGCACTGTCGACCCAGCGCAGGCGGACGACCTCACCGCACACCCGGACCGGTACGTCGCCGGTGACCTGGTCGGGCACGGCGGGTTGCAGGGCCGCTACGACGAACGGCTGCGCGGCGCGCCCGGGCTGACGGTGGTGGTCGAGCGGCCGGCCGAGGGCGGCAAACTGGAGTCCACCGGCACTGAGCTGTTCCGTCGGGAGCCGCAGCCCGGCCAGACGCTGAAGACCACGCTGGACGTCGCCGCCCAGAACGCGGCCGACGGGGCGCTGCGCGCCGAGTCCCGCCGCTCCGCCGTGGTGGCTCTCCGGATCAGCGATGGCGCGGTGCTCGCCGCGGCGAACGGTCCCGGGCCGGCCGGGGAAAACCTGGCCTTCACCGCCCAGGTGCCGCCGGGCTCCACGTTCAAGGTGGTCAGCACGCTGGGCCTGCTGGACCGGGGCGCTGTCACTCTGGACGGGCCGGTTGCCTGCCCGAAGACCTTCACCGTCGACGGTCGGTCCTTCAAGAACTCCGACAACTTCGAGCTGGGCTCGGTGCCGTTCCGCACCGACTTCGCCAAGTCCTGCAACACGGCGTTCGCCTCGCTGGCCCCGAAGCTCGGCGGTGACGGGCTGGCCGCTGCCGGCCGCGCGTTGGGCCTGGAGGGTCAATGGGACCTCGGCACCGACGCCTTCACCGGCAAGGTATCCACGGGCGGCAGCCCGGCCGAGCAGGCCGCGGCATCGTTCGGGCAGGGCACCACGCTGGTCAGCCCGCTGGCCATGGCCGGCGCCACCGCCGCCGTCGCCCGAGGCCGGTTCGAGCAGCCGAAGCTCCTGCTCGACCCGGCGCCGGCCAAGCCGGCCGCGGCGGGTGAACAGCTCAAGCCGGAATCGGTCGCGGCGCTGCGTTCGATGATGCGCGAGGTGGTCACCAGCGGCACCGGCAGCGCGCTCAAGGATGTGCCGGGCGAGGTGTACGGCAAGACCGGCACCGCCGAGTACGACGACAACCCGGCCCACACCCACGCCTGGTTCGTCGGTTGGCGGGGCGACGTGGCGTTCGCCGTGTTCGTGGAGAAGGGCGGGGCCAGCACTACCTCGGCCGTCCCGATCGCCGAGCGCTTCCTCCGCGCCCTCCCACAGTCCTGACACCCGCGCGACAAGCGCACCCGCAGCGAGCGGCCCCCGCACCACGAAGGCGTTGATCGACTCGGTTTCACGGAAACTGCGGTGTCCGAGCCACCTGGATACCGCGACTTCCGTGAAACCGAGTCGATCACGGCCCGGAGGGGCCGCCAGACGGGTCAGGCCGTGTCGGCTTTGTGGTGGTCCGAGGGGTCCTGGGCCGGTGCGGAAGGTCGCCGCAGCAGGCCGGGGCCGGCCGATGCGGGCGGGCCGACCGGCTCCGGTTCGACCAGCTCCCGCTCGACCGGCTCCCGCTCGACCGGCTCCCGCTCGACCGGCTCCCGCTCGACCAACTCCCGCTCGACCAACTCCCGCTCGACCAGCTCCCGCTCGAACGTGCCGGCGATGTCCGCTGCGACGCTCGACTGCTCGGAGCGGGCCTGACCGTTGGTGACTGCTGGTTCCGCCTCGGCCACGATGTCGTGCGGTGTTGCGCCCCCGAAGAAGCGGCCGTCGGAAGAACCAGAGCCGGCAGACCCGAAGCCCGAGGGTGCGTCGCCGGCAGACCCGACATCGGAGGATCCGGCTTCCGCGAGCGACCTGGCGCCGACGGACGGGTCCCACGGGGGGACGTCGGCGTACGACTCCTCGCCATGAATGGCGCCCCTCGGCAGCGCATCGAGCCGCTCGGCAGCAACGAGCTCATCGAACCGCTCGCCCCGCTCCAGCCCATCAGGGCGCGCACCACGAACGAGCCCATCGAGCTGGACGGCACGGTCCGGCCCGTCGAGCCGCTGGGAGCGGTCGGGTCGTTCGGTGGCGGCCGGGGTCCGGCCGTTGCCGCGACGGGGGCCGGGGGTCG
This sequence comes from Micromonospora sp. A202, assembly GCF_006715105.1. Classification (NCBI taxonomy): domain Bacteria; kingdom Bacillati; phylum Actinomycetota; class Actinomycetes; order Micromonosporales; family Micromonosporaceae; genus Micromonospora; species Micromonospora sp. A202. The sequence continues at coordinate 5,467,776 of NZ_VFMP01000001.1, forward strand.
GCCGGGCCGAGAGCAGTCGGGGCGGCACCGCTTCCGGCGCGCTGACCGGAGCCAGGCCGGCGACCACGGTGTTGACGATCTCGGCAGCGTACGAGCCGTCCGGGTCGTAGTCGGGGTCGAAGACGGTCAGCTCCACGCCGAGGCAGTGCGGGGTGTCGACCAGGCCGGCGAGCAGGATCTCCAGCTCGGCGAAGGCGATGCCACCCGGGTCGGGAGCGTCCACGGCGGGCATCACCGCGGGGTCGAGCACGTCCACGTCGATGTGCACCCAGTAGCCCGCGCAGTCGGCGAGCTGCTCGTGCGCCCACTGGGCCGTGCGGGCGGCACCTTCGGCGCGCAGCGCGGGGACCGGCCGGGTGGTGATGCCGGCGGCCTGGAGGTCGAGCCGGTATTCGTCCTGCGCGCGGATGCCGAGCACCACCACGTCGATGTCGCGGAAGTAGGGCCGGCGGCCCTCCAGGGCGGCCAGGTCGGCCTGCCCACGCCCGGTGACGAGGGCAAGGTCCTCACCGGCGGCCGCGCCGACGTAGGAGGCGTTGCCGGGGTGCCGGAAGTCGGAGTGCCCGTCGACGAAGACCAACCCGATCCGCCCGCCGACGGCCTCACCGAGGCGGTGCATGGCCAGCGCCGAGCCGAGCAGCACCGAGCAGTCGCCGCCCAGCACCACCGGGAACTCCCCCCGGTCGATGATCGAGCCGATCCGTTCGGCGAGCGCCAGCGAGTAGTCGGCGATCTCCCGGGCGTGGCACACGCCGTCGCCGGGCCGCCAGTCGCCCGGGTCGTACCGGGGTGGGGTGATGCAGCCGGCGTCGCGGGCGCGCAGCCGGGCCAGCAGGTCGTGGTCGCGCAGCGCGCCGGGCGCCTTGCCGCAACCGGGGACCGACGTGGACGTCGGTGGCCGCAGGCCAAGGTTTGTCGGCGCGTCGAGGACGGCGATCCGGCGCATCATGAGCTCCCGTCCTCGGTGGTCGGGCGGGCCGGCCGGAACGCCGGCCCGCGCTGGCGTGCTACGAACTCAGAACAGGGCGCTGGCCAGAGCCCGGCGTGCCGAGGCGACCGCCGGGTCGTCCGGGCCTGCGATGGAGAAGAGTGAGACCAGGTGCTGACGGACGGTCTCGCGGTCCTCGCCGGCGGTGCGCCGGACCAGACCGACGAGCCGGGCGTACGCCTGCTCGGCCAGGCCGCTGAGCACCTCGATGTCGGCGGCCAGCAGCTGGGCGGCCACGTCGTCGGGGGCGCTCTCGGCGGCGGCCATGGCGGTGGTGGGGTCTGCGCCGGCCACCCGGCGGGCCACCCCGACCTGGGCCAGCCCCGCGGTGGCCGCGGCGTCCGCGGGCGCGTCGGCCAGGATCTTCCTGTACGCCTGCTCGGCGGCGTCCAGGTCCCCGCTCATCAGCGCGTCGTCCGCCTCGTCGAGGCGGGGGTCCTCCGGCTCGGCCACGGCCACGCCGCCGGCCTTGAGGACGGCCTGAAGCCACTGCCGAAGCTGCGCCTCGGGCACGACCCCGGAGAAGGCGTCGACGGGCTGCCCGCCGACGACCGCGTAGACCATGGGGATGCCCTGGACCCGGAACATCTGGGCGATTCGCGGGTTTTCCTGCACGTCGACCCGTGCCAGCACCCAGGTGCCGTCGCCCTCGGCGTTCAGCCGTTCCAGCACCGGGGCGAACTCGTCGCTCTCCGGGAAGCCGGCGGCGCCGAAGAACACGACGACGGGCATGGCCATCGACCGTTCGAGCACGTCGGACTGGATTGTCGCCTCGGTGACGTCCACGATGGCGGTGTTACCGCCTGCGGTGGGCGCGCCCGGGGCGCCGTTGGACGGGCCGCCCTGCGGGGGCGTGCCGGGGCGGGGACTTGCTGGTGCGGGGCCACGCAGCGTGCTGAGGTCGACCGCGCCGCGGGTGAAGATCGACGAGGTGATCCGTGGGTCGCTCATGGTTACCTAGTCTCGCACGTGAGCCCCCGATCTCAGCTCACCCGCAACCCCGACGTTGCAACTCTCACGCCCCACCCCCACCCCCGGCGATCGGCCATTTCTGCCGCCCGGAAGCGGGCAGCGGATGCGTGATCGACGGGGGTGGTGGTATGGGTCAGAAGCGGGCGGGTTCGCGGTAGGTGCCCCATTCGGCGCGGAGCGCGTCGCAGATCTCCCCCAGGGTCGCTTCGGCACGGACCGCGTCGAGCATGGCGGGGATCATGTTCTCGTCGGTGCGGCTGGCGTCGACCATCCGGGCCACCGCCGCGCGGACCGCCGACTCGTCCCGGGCGCCCTTGCGCTCGGCGAGCACCCGGCGCTGCTCCAGCTCCACCTCGTGCGAGATGCGCAGGATCTCCAGCTCCTTGGCGACCGTGCCGGTGTGGCAGTTGACCCCGACGATCTTCTTGTCGCCCTTTTCGAGGGCCTGCTGGTAGACGAAGGCCGACTCGGCGATGTGCCCGGTGAACCAGCCGTCCTCGATGCCGCGCAGGATGCCCGAGGTCATCGGGCCGATCTGGTGCGGCCCGTCCCCGCCGAGCTGCCGGATCCGGGCGAAGATCTCCTCCGCCTCGGCCTCGATCTTGTCGGTCAGTGCCTCGACGTACCAGGAGCCGCCGAGCGGGTCGGCCACGTTGACCACACCGGTCTCCTCCATCAGCACCTGCTGCGTACGCAGGGCGATCTCGGCGGACTCGTCGGTGGGCAGCGCCAGGGTCTCGTCCAGCGCGTTGGTGTGCAACGAGTTGGTGCCGCCGAGCACCGCCGCGAGGGCCTCGACGGCGGTGCGTACGACGTTGTTGACCGGCTGCTGCGCGGTCAGCGACACACCGGCGGTCTGCGTGTGGAACCGCAGCCAGAGCGCCTTCTCGCTGGTCGCGCCGTAGACGTCGCGCAGCCAGCGGGCCCAGATCCGGCGGGCGGCCCTGAACTTGGCGATCTCCTCGAAGAAATCGAGGTGCGAGTCGAAGAAGAAGCTCAGCCCGGGCGCGAAGACGTTCACGTCCAGCCCGCGCGAGAGACCCAGCTCCACGTAGCCGAAACCGTCGGCCAGGGTGTACGCCAGCTCCTGCGCGGCAGTCGAGCCGGCCTCCCGGATGTGGTAGCCGGAGACCGACAGCGGCTTGTAGCGCGGGATCTCGGCGGCGCAGTATTCCATCAGGTCGCCGATCAGGCGCAGGTGCGGCTCCGGGTCGAAGAGCCACTCCTTCTGCGCGATGTACTCCTTGAAGATGTCGGTCTGCAGTGTGCCGTCCAGCTTGGACAGGTCGGCGCCCTGCCGCTCGGCGGCGACCAGGTACATGCAGAACACCGGCACGGCCGGGCCGGAGATGGTCATCGAGGTGGTGACGTCGGCCAGGTCGATGCCGTCGAAGAGCGCCTGCATGTCGGTGGCGGTGTCGATGGCGACACCGCAGTGACCGACCTCGCCGAGCGCCTGCGGGTCGTCCGAGTCGCGGCCCATCAGCGTCGGCATGTCGAACGCGACCGAGAGGCCTCCGCCGCCGGCGCCGAGGATCATCTTGTAACGCTCGTTGGTCTGCTGGGCGTTGCCGAAGCCGGCGAACTGCCGGATCGTCCAGGTCCGTCCGCGGTATCCGGTCGGATACAGACCCCGGGTGTACGGATATTCGCCCGGCCAGCCGATCCGTTCGAAGCCGGGATAGGTGGCGCCCTCCGGCGGCCCGTAGACCGGTTCCACCGGCATGCCGGAAAGCGTGGTGAAGTCGGCGTCCCGCTTGCGCGCGGCGTCGTAGCGGGCCTGCCAGCGCGCGCGTCCGGCGTCGATCTCGTCGGCGTCCATGAGCAGGGCTCCTCCTCGGTTCCTCGACAGCACGTCGAGTGTAAGGCCCTCACCTGAACGATCGCTAAGTCACGTCGTACCGACGGGTAACGTGCGCTGGGCCGACTCCGGAGCGGCGGCAGGCCGAGTGCGTGGATCGCCGGCGTCCAACTCGCCCGGTTTCGGTGCGGCGGTGGCCGTTGCCACCGCCGCACCAGCACGAGGGGACCCCGGTGGCACGACGGACGTCAGTCATTCCCCGACGACGGGCACCTGCTGCCCACCGCCACCCGAGGTCACGAGACTGATCTCAGTAACGGGTCTTCACGAGGAACTGGTAACCAACCACCACGGTGCCGCTGTTGTTGTACATCGGCCAGCACTGCTGGGGCGACGTCCACGACGAGACGTACGTCGGGCGGGCCGCCTTGCACGCCGACATCGTCGGGTACATCGGGCTGTTGTAGTCCGCGAGAGCGGGCGACGCGGTGCCCAACACGATGCCGCCGGCCAGGGCGGCAGCAGCAATGAGGGTGCGGCGGCGCGGACGACGCAGAATCTTCGGCATCTCTACTCCATTCCGGTGGACCCTCTACTGAGGATCTTGACGTCAGGAGCTTAGGGCACCCACCGGAGCGCGCTCAGGTCAGACCGTCGAAGCCGAGGGTGCACCCATCGCCACGTCGTCGACCCGGATGTTGATCTCGTCGACCCGCAGCCCGTACGCCTCGACCGCCTCGGTCACCCTCGCCCGGACCGCGTCGGTCACCTCCGGCACCGGACGGCCAGCGTCGATCACGATGACCAGGTTGATCACCGCCGCACCGTTGGTGACGTGCGCCGAGCAGCCGCGCCGGGCGTCGCCCACCTGGTCGAGCCCGATCTTGTCGAGCACCGTGTTGAAGAACCGGGCCACGTCGCCGCCCAGCTCGGCCACCCCGGGCACCGCTCGGGCGGCGGCCGCCGCGATCTTCTCCACCACCTCGTCGGAGACGTGCGTGCTCCCGCCCGCCACCGCGTCCGGGGTCACCGACAGCTCCTGGGTCGCGTCGTCAGCCATGCTCTCCCACCCACCCGTCGCACCGGCCCCGCGCCGGCGGCGTGGGGCCGTGCGAGCGTACTAGGGCGAGGTCCGCTGTGGACGCCCGGTCGGTGCGGCACGCCCCGTTCGCTATCTTGCCCAGATGACATCGATCCTTGCCGCCGGCCTCGTGGGCTCGGCGGTGGTCCTGCTGGTCGCGGTGTGGCTGATCCGGGTCTACAACAAGCTGGTCCGCATGCGCAACCAGGTTGATGCGTCCTGGTCCCAGATCGACGTGCAGCTCAAGCGACGGCACGATCTGGTCCCGAACCTTGTCGAAACCGTCAAGGGATACGCGTCGCACGAGCGCGGCACCCTGGACGCCGTGGTGGCGGCACGCGGTGTGGCGATCGCGCACAGTGGCGGCGACGCGGGGCGGGCCGACGCCGAGAACGCGCTGAGCCGGGCTCTGGGTCGTCTCGTCGCACTTGCCGAGGCATACCCGCAGCTGCGGGCGAGCGAGAATTTCGCGGCGATGCAGAGCGAGGTGGCCACCACCGAGGACAAGATCGCCTACTCACGGCAGTTCCTGACGTACGCCGTCCAGCAGTACAACACGGCGATCGAGAGCTTCCCCACGAACCTGGTCGCCGGCATGCTCGGCTTCCATCGGCGTGAGTTGTTCGCCGTGGCCGACTCCGACCGTGCAGTGATCGCGATCGGTTTCTAGGCCGTGCCCGACCTCCTCCTCGCCGGTGCCAGTCTCGGGCTCTGGCTCCTCGCGTACGCGGCTTGCCGGGTCGCCACCCGCCCAGTGCCCCCTGCCGCCCTACCGGCCACCATGGATCTCGGCCCGGAGCCGCCCGCCGTGGCGGGCCTGCTGGTCAACGGCGGGTCGACTCACGCGGGCACAGCGGGTTCGACGCTGCTCGACCTGGCCGCGGCCGGCTACTACGAGCTGCGACAGCCGGACGCCGACCCCTATGGGACCACCATCCATCTCGCCGGGGAGCGTCCCGACGAGGGCGGCCTACGGCCGTACGAACGGCAGGTGCTGGCGCGGGTTCGCGAGCTCGCCGTCGACGGTGTGGTGCCGCTGACGGCGTTGACCTTCCGGGACGACAACGAGTCCAGGACCTGGAACAGCCGGCTGCGCGCCGCCGTGGTCGCCGATGCCCGCGCGGCCGGGCTGTCGCAACGCCGATTCGGGCCGACGATGATGACCGCGCTGTACCTCGGGGCACTCGCGGTCGGCGTGGTCTGCGGCCTCGTGGCTGTGCACCGCACCCACCTCCGCTGGACGTTGCTCGTCTCCCTCACCGTCGCCGCTGTGCTCGCGGGCCTGGTGCAGGGCATCGGCGAGCGCGCCACGCCGGCCGGGTCGGAAGCCACCGCCCGCTGGCTCGGGGTGCGGGCCTGGCTGCGAAACCACCAGCAGTTCGCCGAGCTGCCGCCGTCGGCGGTGGCGATCTGGGACCGCTACCTCGCGTACGGCGCCGCGCTGGGCGTGACCCGGCAGGCCAGCGACGTCCTCGACCTCGGCGCCGGTGTCCGGCGCAACCTCTGGTCGACCTACCACGGCGGTTGTCGCAGGATCCGGGTGCGATATCCGCGAGGACGGCCCTGGTACGGCAGCGGCACCCCAGCCCTGTTCCTCCAGGCGCTGCTGGTCGTGCTGGCGGGAACGCTCGTGCTGATCGTGGCCGGCCCTGCGGGCTGGTACGCGCTGCCGGGGTACGTGCTGCTCACCGGCGGCGCTTACCTGCTGATCCGCACGCTGGTGGACCGGACGCGGTCCCTGACCATCACCGGCCAGGTGCTGGTGCTCCACCTTCGGCGGGCGCAGGACAGCCCACGAGTCAGCCACCTCGTGATCGACGACGGGACCGCCGACGAGACCACCGCCTGGGCGCTGCCCCACGAGTGGGGCGACCGCTGCCGGCAGGCCGACGTCGTGACGATCACCGTTCGGCCGTGGAGCCGACGCGTCATCGCGGTCAGCGCGCACGCACCGGCAGACCCGGGCCCCCGGCCGTCGGCCGGACCCGACAGCGAACTGACCGGCCCGTTGGTCACCGACGTCTTCGGGGAGGTACGTCATGTGCGGGCCGGGCCGCTTCCGGTGTCCGTCGAGGACGTCGCGCGGTTCGTCGGTCAACCCGTACGCGTGGAACGCCGCCCGCAGCGCGTCGACTTCCGCTCCGAGCTCGACGACTCCACTGTGCTGCGGGCCGCGTGGGCGGACGGTACGGCGGGACGGATCGCGTGGCGGGCGAACGCGCGCGGCGTCGCCACCCCGCTGCCGGGCATCGGCGACGAGGCGTACGCCAGCGGCAACCGGGTGGTGATGCGCGTCGGCGACACCACGCTGGTCCTCACCGCGCTCGGCGGTGGGCGGATGGGCGTCCCGCACCTTCCGTGGCTGCTCAGCAGGTGTGAACGGGACGCCCTCACACGCACCTGACTGCCAGCACCTCGCCGGAACGCCGCCGGGACGCGACCCGCCGGGTCGTTTTCGGCTCAGCAGACCGCGCGAGACGGCGACCAACGAGCGGGCGGGTCAGCGGACGAGCTGGGCGAGCAGGGTGTCCGCCGCCGCGTACGGATCGAGGCCGCCCTCGGCCACCTTCGCGGCGAGCGTGGCCAGCTCCGTACCGTCGCGTAGTGAGCCGATCCGGGCCCGGAGTATGCCGAGCGCGATGGCCTCGACCTCGGCGGCGGCCCGTGCCTCCTGGCGGCGGCGCAGCTCGCCGTGCTCGACCAGCCAGCCCCGGTGCTTGTCGATGGCGGCGGCGATGTCGTCGATGCCCTCGCCCCGCGAGGCGACCGCGCGGACGACCTGCGGTCGCCACTGCCCGGGGCCGCGCTCACCAAGCGCGATCATGCCCTGGATGTCGCGGACGGTGGCGTCGACGCCGTCGCGGTCGGCCTTGTTGACCACGAAGACGTCGGCGATCTCCAGGATGCCGGCCTTGACCGCCTGGATCGCGTCGCCCATCCCGGGTGCGAGCAGCACCAGCGTGGTGTCGGCCAGCGACGCCACCTCGACCTCGGCCTGCCCGACGCCGACGGTCTCCACCAGCACCACATCGCAGCCGGCGCCCTCCAGCACCCGGACCGCCTGCGGCGTCGCCGCGGACAACCCGCCGAGATGCCCCCGGCTGGACATGGACCGGATGTAGACGCCCGGGTCGGTGGCGTGGTCCTGCATCCGCACCCGGTCGCCGAGGATCGCGCCGCCGGTGAACGGGCTGGACGGGTCCACCGCCAGCACGCCGACCCGGTGCCCGCGTGCGCGCAGTGAGCGGACCAGCTCGTTCGTGGTGGTCGACTTGCCCACCCCGGGTGAGCCGGTCAACCCGACCACCTGGGCCTGCCCGGCGTACGGTGCCAGCGCCGCGGCGACCGCCGGCAGCAGCGGGTCGCCGTTCTCCACCAATGTGATCAACCGGGCCACCGCGCGGGGGTCGCCCGCGCGGGCCCGCTCGACCAGCTGCGGTACGTCCCGACTGCGGCGCACCGACGTGCTGCCCGCTGCCGGGACCTGCTCGGCCGCCTCGCTCACAGTGCCGTCTTCGTTCGCGACTGCGGTGCTCGCAGAACCGGCTCGCTCCTCGCGCTCACCGGTCCGCCGCTGCGCTTCCCGGCACGTGGATGATCAGCGCGTCGCCCTGGCCACCGCCGCCACAGAGGGCCGCCGCGCCGGTGCCGCCACCGCGTCGCTTCAGCTCCAGGGCGAGGGTGAGGACGAGACGCGCGCCGGACATGCCGATCGGGTGCCCCAACGCGATCGCGCCGCCGTTGACGTTGACCTTGTCCGGGCTGATCCCGAGGTCCCGAGTGGACTGCACGCCGACCTGGGCGAACGCCTCGTTGATCTCGATGAGGTCCAGGTCCGCGACGCTCAGGCCGCCCTTCTTCAGGGCGTGGTTGATCGCGTTGGACGGCTGCGAGTGCAGGGAGTTGTCCGGGCCCGCCACGTTGCCGTGCGCACCGATCTCGGCCAGCCAGGTCAGCCCCAGCTCGATGGCCTTGGCCTTGCTCATCACGAGCACGGCGGCGGCGCCGTCGGAGATCGGCGACGAGCTGCCGGCGGTGATGGTGCCGTCCTTGGCGAAGGCGGGGCGCAGCTTGGCCAACGACTCGACGGTGGTGTTCGGGCGGATGCCCTCGTCCTCGCTGATGACCAGCGGGTCACCCTTGCGCTGCGGGATCACCACCGGGGCGATCTCGTCGGCGAAGTGGCCGTTCTTCTGCGCGGCAGCGGCCCGCTGGTGGCTGGCGGCGGCGAAGGCGTCCTGCTCTTCGCGGGTAATGCCGTGCCTGGTGCCGAGGCGCTCGGTCGACTCACCCATCGAGCAGCAGTCCCAGGCGTCGCTGAGCCCGTCGTGTGCCATGTGGTCCTTGACCACCACGTCGCCGTACTTGTAGCCGGTGCGCTGGCCCATCAGCAGGTGCGGGGCGTTGGTCATCGACTCCATGCCGCCGGCCACCACGATGTCGAACTCGCCGGCACGGATCAGCTGGTCGGCCAGGGCGATCGCGTCCAGGCCGGAGAGGCAGACCTTGTTGATGGTCAGCGCCGGCACCGACATCGGCACGCCAGCCTCGACCGCCGCCTGCCGCGCCGGGATCTGACCGGCGCCGGCCTGGAGCACCTGCCCCATGATCACGTACTGGACCTGGTCCGGGCTGACGCCGGCCCGCTCCAGCGCCGCCTTGATCGCGATCCCGCCGAGCTTCGTGGCCGGAAGGTCCTTGAGGTTGCCCAGCAGCCGCCCCATCGGGGTCCGCGCGCCGCTGATGATCACCGAAGCCATGCCTGCCTCCGAAGGGGGTGCCGAGCTGTTCGAGGGGGGTGCCGAGCTGTACGCCTTAACGCTTGTTCGGCCAGACTAACGCCATGACTGAGAACTCCCCCGCCGAGCCCGGTGAGGACTACGTCACGGACATCGGGCTTCGCAAGATTGACCACGTTGGGATCGCGGTCGCCGACCTGGACGCCGCGATCGACTTCTACCAGCGGACGTTCGGGATGCGCTGCGTGCACGTCGAGACCAACGCCGAGCAGGGCGTGCGGGAAGCGATGCTGTCCGTCGGCCCGACCACCGAGGGCGGCTGCGTGCAGTTGCTCGCCCCGCTGACGCCGGAGTCGACGATCGCCAAGTTCCTGGACCGCAACGGGCCGGGCGTGCAGCAGGTCGCGTACACCGTGGCTGACATCGACAAGGCCTGCGCGGCACTGCGCGAGCGGGGAATGCGGCTGCTCTTCGAGACCCCGAGACGCGGCACCGCGAACAGCCGCATCAACTTCGTACACCCGAAGGACGCCGGCGGCGTCCTGGTGGAACTGGTAGAACCCGCCCCCACCCCCCACTGACCCCCTACCCCCACCTCCCCCTGCCCCGCACGCCCCGTTGATCAAGAGGTTTGCGTCATCCTGCGGCTCGCAGGTGACCGAAAGCTCTTGATCAACGGGGCGTGCGCTTGTGGGCGGGTGGGCCGGGGCGGTTGGGGGGCCGGGTTGCGGTCGGGGCGCACGTCAGTGCTCGGTTGGCGGGGTGGCCGGGCAGCTTCACGCATCGGCGGATGCAGTTTTTCACAGAGGACTTCCGGCTTTAGCTACCGTTCAGTAACGTCCGGCCCCACAGGAGCGCGACCGGGGTCGGATGTGTCGAATGCCGACATGGTGGTCGTGCCCCACCGGCGCCGACGATGGCAGCACCCCGGCCCATTCGGGTGCGGACGAACCGGAGGTCACCGTGCAGGACATCCTCGAAGCGATCATGGCGGCGGAGGAATCGAACGACCCGGACCGCGAGCTCGCCGGCGTCGCCGGGCTGCCCGTACCGGAGAGCTACCGGGGTGTGGTGGTCCGCGCCGAGGAGTCCCGGATGTTCGACGGCATGGCCACCCGGGACAAGGACCCGCGCAAGGCGCTGCACGTGCAGGAGGTGCCGACGCCGGAGCTGGCGCCGGGCGAGGCCTTGATCGCGGTGATGGCCAGCGCGATCAACTACAACACCGTGTGGACCAGCATCTTCGAGCCGGTGTCCACCTTCAAGTTCCTCCAGCGCTACGGCCGGCTCTCCGAGCTGACCCGCCGGCACGACCTGCCGTACCACGTGGTCGGCTCGGACGCGGCCGGCGTGGTGCTGCGCACCGGCCCCGGGGTGACCCGGTGGGCACCCGGCGACGAGGTGGTCGCGCACTGCCTCTCCGTCGAGTTGGAGGACGCGGCCGGGCACGACGACACCATGCTCGACCCGCAGCAGCGGATCTGGGGCTTCGAGACCAACTTCGGCGGGCTGGCCGAGATGGCGGTGGTCAAGGCCAACCAGCTGATGCCGAAGCCGCGACACCTGAGCTGGGAGGAGGCGGCCAGCCCGGGGCTGGTCAACTCCACCGCGTACCGGCAGCTCGTCTCGCACCACGGTGCCAACATGAAACAGGGCGACGTGGTGCTGATCTGGGGCGCCTCCGGTGGCCTCGGCGGGTACGCCACCCAGATGGCGCTCAACGGCGGTGCGATCCCGGTCTGCGTCGTCTCCTCGCCGGAGAAGGCCGAGCTGTGCCGCCGGATGGGCGCGGACCTGGTCATCGACCGGGCCGCGGAGGGCTTCCGCTTCTGGAAGGACGAGGAGACCCAGGACCCGGACGAGTGGAAGCGCCTGGGCGAGCGGATCCGCGAGCTGACCGGCGGCGAGGACCCGGACATCGTCTTCGAACACCCGGGTCGGGAGACCTTCGGCGCCAGCGTCTACGTGGCCCGGCGCGGTGGCACCATCGTCACCTGCGCGTCCACCAGCGGTTTCCAGCACCAGTACGACAACCGCTACCTGTGGATGCACCTCAAGCGGATCGTCGGCAGCCACTTCGCCAACTACCACGAGGCGTGGCAGGCCAACCGCCTGGTCGCGCTGGGCAGGGTGCACCCGACGGTGTCCCGCACCTACCCGCTGGAGCAGACCGGTCAGGCCGCGTACGAGGTGCACCGCAACGCCCACCAGGGCAAGGTCGGGGTGCGCTGCCTGGCACCGACCGACGGCCTCGGCGTACGCGACGGGGAGTTGCGGGCCCAGCACGAGGACGCGATCAACCGGTTCCGGGGGCACTGACCGGCGCACGGCCGGTTGCGGGGGCACTGACCGGCGCAGGGGCCGGTTCTGGCGGGCACTGACCGGCGCACGCCGGTTCGGGGCACTGACCTGGACACCAGCCGGACGGATGAGCGGTGGATGGCCAATGCGGTGATCGGCCATTGTTCTTCCAACCCGATTAGCGTGCGGTTGCTCGGATCGAAGAAAGGGCCTCGGGGTAACCCCGGGGCCCTTTTCCGGATCACGTGGCATGGTGCCCGTCCCGCCCGGGACCTGCCAAGATCGCCGATTGGTCCGGCTCCGCCGATCGCGGAAGTTGACCATGTAAAGAGGGCACGAAAGCTCCGCACCGCTCTTGCGAAGCACCCTGGGGCGTCTGCCAGTATGTCCCAATGCCCCAGCAGCAGTCCTCCCCTCTCGCGTTCTTCGATAACGCGAACTCGCAGCCAGATTTCACCGTAGGCCTACGCGGATACAACACTCACCAGGTCGACGACTTCCTCGGCCGGATGACCGCCGCGCTGACCCAGTCCGAGCAGGCCCGTGCCGAGGCCGAGCAGCGGATGAACGACGCCCAGCGTCGGCTCCGCCAGGCCGAGCAGCGCATGAGCGCGCTGGAGCAGAAGCTCACCGACACGAACAAGCAGCTCGAAGAGAACAGCCGGCCCACCCTCTCCGGGCTCGGCACCCGGGTCGAGCAGATCCTCCGGCTCGCCGAGGAGCAGGCCAACGACCACCGCAACGAGGCCAAGCGCGAGTCGGAGGGCATCCTCTCCGCCGCCCGCCTCGAGGCTCGCGAGATCACCGACAAGGCACGTGCCGAGGCCGCGGCCATGAAGGCCAGCGCCGAGCGCGAGGCCGGCAACCTGCGTACGGCCGCCGAGCGCGAGGCCGCCGAGGTCCGGGTGCAGGCCCGCCGCGAGGCCGACACGCTGCGCGCGGACGCCGACCGCGAGACCAAGCAGCTTCGCACCGTCACCGCGCACGAGGTGGCCGAGCTGAAGTCGACAGTCGAGCGGGAGGTGGCCACCCTCCGCGCCACCGCCGAGCGCGAGATCACCCAGCAGCGGGCCAAGGCCGCCCGCGAGGCTGAGGAGAAGCGCGCCGAGGCGACCAAGCTGCTGACCGACGCGCGGGACAAGCGCGACAAGGACCTTCAGGCCCTGGAGCTCCAGCTCGCCGAGCGGCGGGAGAAGGCCGAGCGCGAGGAGTCCGAGCGCCACGCCGCCCAGGTCGCGCAGACCCAGAAGCTGGTCAGCGAGGCCGAGCAGCGTGCCCGGGCCGCACAGGAGCGTGCCAAGGAGATCGAGCAGCGCGCCGAGGCCCGGCGGGTCGAGTCGGAGCGCAACGCCGCCGAGACGGTCGACAAGGCCAAGGCGCACTCCGAGAAGACGCTCAACGAGGCCAAGGCCGAGTCGCAGCGCCTGCTCACCGAGGCCCGCACCGAGGCGGAGCTGACCACGCAGGCCGCTCGCCGCGAGGTCGATGACCTCACCCGGCAGAAGGACGCGGTCACGTCGCAGCTGGGCCAGATGCTTTCCGGGCTCGCCGGCATCGTTCCGGGCATGCCGGCCGCTGCCGCTCCCGCAGCCAAGCCGGAGGCCAAGAAGACCGAGGGCGGTCAGGACCGGGTCCCCGCGGAGTCCGCTGGCTGACGCGAGGCCGTCAGGTCGGGGCATCGAACGGCGCGAGGTGACACCGGGTGACCGGTTCCACCTCGCGCCGTATGCGTTTCCCAGTTCGTGGAATCTCCCGCTCGCAACGGAGTGAAGTAGCTCGCACAAGGCCCGTCCGTATCGCCCCAGCAGGGCCCGTTGCGTGTGAGGATGGGGGCATGTCGCACGGCGAGGAACTGTTCGCTCTCGGCGGGGACGTGACGACGGAGCCCAGCTTCGAGTCCGCTCTGCGGGGGTACGAGAAGAAACAGGTCGACCGGTATGTCGCGCGTGCCGAGCACGAGATCGCGACCCTCGCCTCCGAACGGGAACAGGCGTACACACAGATCCACAAGCTCGCCGGCCAGGTCGAGGTGCTGCAACGCGACCTGACTCAGGTGCGCAAGCAGATGAACGTGGTGGACCGCGCCTCGTTCCGGCACCTCGGTCCGCGGGTCGAGTCGATCCTCACTCTCGCGGAGGAGCAGGCCGAGCAGATCCTGGCCGACGCGAACGGGGAGATCGAGGCCCGCCGCAACGCCGCTGAGCACATCATCGAAGAGGCCCGCGAGCAGGCATCGCGGGCTCTGAAGGACTTCGAGATCGCCCTCGCCGCGCGCCGCGCGGAGGAGGAGCGGCACAGCACCGCCAAGCGGGCCGAGGCGGACGCGACCCTGCGGGCTGCCAAGGACGAGTCGGCACAGCTACGTAAGGCGGCGCAGGACGCGCTGGCGAAGGCCCAGCAGGAGGCCACCCAGCTACGCGACTCCGCCAAGGAGATCCACACCCGGGCCCAGCAGGAGTCGACCAAGCTGCGCGAGTCGGCTCGTGAGGCACTGGTCAATGCCCGGCAGGAGGCCAGCGACCTGCGCGAGGCGGCCAAGGAGGTGCACGCCAAGGCCCTCCAGGAGGCCAAGCGGCTCGCCGACGCCGCGACCGAGGCCGGCCGTGCCACCCACGCCAAGGCCCAGCAGGAGGCCAAGCAGATCATCGACGACGCCTCGATGGCTGGCCGTGCCACCCGCGCCAAGGCCCAGCAGGAGGCGGAGCGGCTGACCACGCAGGCCTCCGAGTCGGCGAAGCGCAACCGCGCCGAGACCGAGGCGTACGTGCAGCGGATGCGCGCCGAGACCGAGGGGTACGTCAAGCACGCCCGGGCGCAGACCCAGCAGGAGCTGGGCGCGTGGCGGGCCGGGGTGGAGCAGGAGGTCAACTCCCGGCGGGAGGCGGCCGACCGGGAGCTGGCGCAGCGGCGGGCCACGGCCGAGCAGGAGTACGCCAAGCGCCGCGACGAGTTGGAAAAGCAGCACAAGTCCCGCCAGCAGGAGCTGGAGACCGGGTTCACCAGCCGTCAGCAGGAGATGGAGACGGCTTTCACCGCTCGCCGCGACGAGCTGGAAGCCGAATACTCCGGCCGCAAAGACGAGCTGGAGACCGCATACACGGCCCGTAAGAACGAGATCGAGCAGGGCGCGGCCGGGATCCGGCAGGCTGCCGAGCAGGACGCGGCGGCGCTGCGCCAGCGGTCCGAGGCGGAGGCCGCCGAGCTGCTGCGCCGGGCCGAGACCGAGGCCGGCGACAAGCGCCGCAAGGCCGACGAGCATGTCGCGGCCTCCCGCCGGCAGTTCGAGGAGTACGCGGCCACCACCCAGCAGCACCTGGCCACCACTCAGCAGCACCTGGCGGCCACCCAGCAGGAGTCGGCGGCGGGCCGGCAGCAGCTCGCCCAGGTGATGCTGGAGATCGCCCAGGCCCAGCAGCAGCTCGCTGACCTACGGCAGGAGACGTGGAAGTCCCGGCAGGAGTCCGACGAGCTCCAGCGGCAGATGGCCGAGCTGCGGTTGCAGAGCGTCGCGGGGCCGATCGACGGCCCGACCGCGCCGGCCGCCGGTGACGGTGCGAGCCGGAGCGCGGCCGACGACGGGGACGACGGCGCGACCGTGTCCCGCGCGGCGACCGTCTCAGATGCGGCGACCGTCGATGCGGGCACGCCGGCCGGGTCGGGTGCGGCTACCGGCCTCAAGACCGAGCCCGCCGACACCCGGCAGCCGGTGAACGCCGGGGCCGAGGGTGCCGGGCAGTCCACGACCCGACCGGTGGCCGAGCCGGTGACCACCGTCGACGGAGGCGCGGCCAGCGCCGGGGTGGACGGGGAGCCCACCGTGGCCGCCGTTCCGGGCGAAGGTGGCCGAGGCGCCAAGCCGACCAAGATCACCAGCACCGGTGAGAACGGCAAGCGGCCCAGCAAGCCGACCACCGACGAGCGCAGCGCCAAGCCCAGCAAGGTCACCATCGAAAAGGACTGACGGCCGGCGTCGCCAGCCGCATGACCCACGCGAGCATCGAGATCTTGGACAGTGTCCGTTACCCGTTGACGGAAACTGTCCAAGGCCTATTTGTGCGTCGGACGGCGCTGGGATTGGGTGGGACTCCAGCCGGCTGCGACGAGGGCCCGCCGGACGGTGTCGGCGACCTCGTCGGGGCGGGCGCGGACCAGCCCGGCCGGAAAGCGCAGGATCCGGTCGCCGCTGGTCCAGACGTCGTTCTGCCGACGCATGTCGTCCGCCCACTGCCGGGCGTCCATGTGGTGCGCGCCGTCGATCTCGACCTGCACCCGCCACTGTCGCCAGTACGCGTCCAGCCAGCGGTTGCGGCCCGCCGCGTCGACCCGATGTTCCTGAAGATCAGGGACGGGCAGCCGATGCCGGCGACAGAGGCGCAGGAAGTCGATCTCGGAGAGCGCCTGCGCGCCGCCAGCGATGTCATCGACGGTCTGTTGGATCAGGTGCCGGCGCGGTGCTCGGGGAAGGACGTCGAGCACCGCCTGCAACTCCTCGGGCAGCACCCGCCGCTGCTGACAACCGGCCGCCAGCACTCCCTGCGCCTCGTCCACACGGACCGCCCATCCCGCCGCGTCGACGAGTGCTCTGGCCGTCGTGGTGCGTGGTGGACGGGCGAGTTGCCGATGCGAGTCCGGCAGCACCGACGTGCGATGCACCAGCACTGCGGGCATGTCGATCGGGAGGCGACGCAGCGAGGTCCGCGCAGCACGGCGGACGGCCGGCACCAGCACGTGCAGTGGCTCGCGGCGCAGCCCTCGTACCCCGGCTTCGGTGGCGGCGGTCACCCCCGCCAGCATCGCACCCGGTCCAGCTGCCAGCACCGCGACCCAGAGCTGTTGGTCGCGGTTCAGGCGACCGTTACCGGTCAGCAGGACGCCGCGGCAGATCGACCGCCACCGGCCGGAACGGATTCGCCCGCGCACCGTCCCCTCGCTGAGCAGGCCGGACACCTGCGCGGTGGTCAGCACGCCCGCCTGCTCGAAGGCGAGCCAGTCGAGTGCGTCAGCGTCGTCGGCGGGCAGCATCCGAACAGCTTTCACCGCCGGGAAGCCACCACACCACCAGATCTCGGACAGGCTCCGTTACGCGCTAACGGAAACTGTCCATGATCTACGCGTCGGCGGGAGCTAGACGATGTCGGGTGGTGGGTCGAGGCACGGACGGCGGCTGGTCGGGCACCTGGAGCACCAGGTTGACGGCCTTGTGGTCGATAGCGACCATGAAGTCGCTACGCTGCTGACGCGCTGAGAGATGATCAGAAACAGCCGTCGCTGCCGCCGGTCGTCCGACGGCCTGAGCCGGGAGGTCCCTGGTGCCACAGCACGACCCGTCGGCTGGCGATCCGGACACGACGCCCGATCCCCCGTCGACCGAAACCGCACCGGTCGACACACCACCGCCGGTGCCGGTCCCCGCTCCGGGAATCGACCCGGACGAACCGCCGGCCGTCCCGTCCGGAAAGTTCGGCACTCCGGGGCGCCCGCTGCGCCGCAGCAGCTTCCTGATCGGCTTCACCGGCGCGTTGGGCGTGCTGCTGGCGTACACCCTTTATCTGGGGATTCGAAATGCCGGCGGCATCCTGGTGCTGGTGGTGATCGCGCTCTTCCTGGCGGTCGGTCTCAACCCGGCGGTGGTCCGGCTACGCCGCTGGGGCGTGCCGCACGGCCTGGCGGTGGCGGGGGTCGCGTTGACCGTGGTGCTGCTGCTCTGCGGCGGCGTGGTCGCGCTGGTCCCGCCGATCGTCACCCAGTCGGGGCAGTTCATCGACCAGATCCCGAGCCTGCTCGACGAGTTGCGCCGCAATCCGACGGTCAACGACCTGGTGGAGCGGTACGACGTGGTGGAGCGGGTGCAGGGCGCCGCCAACGCGCAGACCATCGGGCGGGCCCTCGGCGGGGTGCTCGGCGGTGCTCAACTGATCTTCGGCACGGTGTTCCGGACGCTGACAGTGCTGGTGTTGACGATCTACTTCCTGGCCTACTTCAACAAGTTGCGCTCGCTGGGCTACTCGCTGGTGCCCCACTCTCGGCGGGAGCGGGTGCAGCTGATCGGCGACGAGATCCTGGCCAAGGTCGGCGCCTACATGGTCGGGGCGCTGAGCATCGCGGTGCTGGCCGGCGCGACCACCTTCGTGTTCGCGTTGATCGTCGGCCTGCCGTACCCGTTCGCGCTGGCCGTGGTGGTCGCGGTGACCGACCTCATCCCGCAGATCGGCGCCACCCTGGGCGCGGTGATCGTGAGCCTGGTCGGCTTCGCGTCCGACCTGCCCACCGGCATCGCCTGTGCGGTCTTCTTCCTCATCTACCAGCAGGTGGAGAACTACCTGATCTACCCGAAGGTGATGCGGCGCTCGGTGGAGGTCAACGAGGTGGCCGCCCTGCTCGCCGCACTGCTCGGGGTGGCGCTGCTGGGCGTGGTGGGCGCGTTGATCGCCATCCCCACGGTGGCCGCGCTGCAACTGATCCTGCGCGAGGTGGTGCTGCCCCGCCAGGAGCGGCGCTGAGCCGTCAGTCGCCCGGCTGCGGCACGGGCGTGTCCGCGAACGAGGCCACCGTCCGGTCCGCGTAGGCGCTGACGTCGCCGGCCTCAATCGGGCCGTCCCAGGTCGTCGGGAGTGGCACCTCGACGGCCGGGTTGACCCGCCGGACGATCTCGTCGAGCACCGTCTCCGCGTCGCCCACCCAGAGGTGCTTGGCACCCGGGACGCCGACCACCTCGGCCTGCGGCACCGCAGCGAACCGCTCCCGCGCCTCGGCCGGGCGCAGGTAGTCGTCGAACTCCGGCACCAGCGCCGTCAAGGGTCGCCCCGAGGCGGCCCAGGTGGCCAGGTCCTCCGGGGCCGAGAAGCGCAGCGGCGGGGAGAGCAGGATCGCACCGGCGATCGCCGGGTCGCAGCCGTACTTCAACGCCAGGTCGGTGCCGAACGACCAGCCGACGAGCCAGATGTTGGGCAGCTCGGCGAACTCCGCGTACTCGATGGCGGCGGCAACGTCGTACCGCTCCCCCACCGCGCCGTCGAACGCACCCTCGCTGGTGCCGCGCATGCTGCTGGTGCCCCGGGTGTTGAACCGCAGCACGGCCAGGTCGGCCAGCGCGGGCAGCCGCCAGGCCGCCTTGCGGAACACATGGCTGTCCATCATCCCGCCGTGCGTGGGCAGCGGGTGCAGGCAGACCAGGGTGGCCACCGGCGGCCGGTCGGCCGGCAGTGCCAACTCGCCGACCAGCCGCAGACCATCGGCGGTGTGCAGCTCGATGTCCTCCCGGCGGCCGGGCAGGATCGACGACGCGCGGATCGCTATGCTCACCGCCCAAGTCTGTCGCGAAGTCGCCGCCACCGCCCGCCCAGGCGGCAACAGGGTGATCCAGGTCGCTCAGCCGTGGCGCGAGGCGCCCCGGCCGGGTCGCTCAGCCGTGGCGCGAGGCGGCCCCGGGCAGTCGCTCAGTAGCGCGGGGCGCCCCGGCCGCGCTGCACCGCCGGGCCACGTCGCTCCCGGGCCCGCCAGCAGCCACTGTGCCAGTGCCGCCGGTCGGTGAGGTCACCCAGACCGTCTGCCGGCCAGGCCACCAGGTGCGCCACCCCGGGTGGGATCTCCTGGTTACAGCCGGGGCAACGGTACGTCTTGACCGACGCGCCCGCCCCGATGCCGCGCACCTGCCAGGCGCCGTCGGTCCACTGCTGCACCGAGGCGACGCCCTGCCGGACGCGGTCGGCGTCCAGGTTGGCGTTCTCGTCCCGGCGAGGGCGATTGCGACGGGGGCTCACAGTCACCAAGCGTACGGTCCGTCGGAGCGGACGGCCCGGGGGCGGTCACCAGGTGTCGGGCTGGTCCAGGTGCTCGGCCACCTGCGCCCCGCCCAGCACGGTGGCCGCGTCCTCCTCGGTGTACCCCTGCGCCGGCCAACCGAAGTCGACGCTCAGATGAGAAGCCTCGGAGAGGCTCAGCAATTCGAGGTAGTCGCCCTGGGGAGAGCGGTAGATCGGTTTGCCGCCGATCGTCCGGTTGCCCTTTTTGCGGCTCGCGGCGACGCCGATCGTGTGACCCAAATCGACCCGGATCCCGGGCTCGCTGCCGCGGGCGACCATCAACGCAACACTGAGCCGGGCCGGAATCTCTCCCACCCACGCCTCACAGGCGGTGATCTGGGTGCCCGGTGGCAGCGCGGTGAGCCGCATCGGCCCTCCGCAGCGATACGCCTGGTCGAGCCGCAGCGCGGCGGCGACGTCGAACAGGTCACTCTGGTCCTTGGCGACCACGCCCGCCCGGGCGTACACCCCGGGGGCTGGCTGCCAGTGCCGCAGCCAGATCGGCACTCCGTTGAGTCCATCGTCGCGCGACACCGCCCCGTCGAAAACGGCGTTCCTGGACAGCTCTGGCACCATCGCCGACACGCCCTGGCCGCGGCTTCGCAGTACGTCGGCCGACGCGGACAGCTCCAGGGTGACCGTTCGCCCGCCTACGTCGAGTTCCGCCGTCTCCACACCGTCCCGCACCGACCAGGTGAGGTACCGGGGCCCATTCGGGGCGAACCCGAAGTGCAGCACGCCCGCGTCGGCCCCAACCAGGTCCGGACGGTCAGCCGCTCCCGCTACGCCGTCGGCACGGGGCGGCATCGCGGCAACCACGGCGTCGGCCGGTCGGCCGAGCCCCGGCGGGACGTCGTCCGAATCCGAGCCGTGGAGCCCCATCGGACCGATGGCCACGCCCGCACCGAGCACGGCCACCATGCCCAGCGCGGTGCCGACGGCGGTACGCCGACGGCGGACCCGTACACGGCCCCGGGAGACCGCGCCGGCCAACAGCAGGCCTGCATCGACGCTGCCCTCGGCGCGCTCGCGAAGCGTCTCGTTGATCCGCTCGTCGAGGTCTGTCACGGTCGGCTCCCGTTCGTGGCCGGGGCACCGCAGCGCTCCCGGAGGTTGGCGAGCGCCCGCATCGCGTGGGTGCGGACGGTGACCGGCGAGCAGTCCAGGATCTGGGCGATCGTCGCGTCGTCGAGGTCCTCGTAGAAGCGCAGCACCAGCACCGCCCGCTGACGTTCGGGCAGGCCGAGGATGAGCCGCCACATCTCGTCCCGGTCGGCCGCCTCACGGCCGAGGTCGCCACGCTGCGCCCGGTCGGCGAAGGTGTCGACGACCAGCTCACGGTTGGATCGGCGACGCCACCAGGAGTTGTTGGCGTTGACCAGCATCCGACGTACGTACACGTCGGGCCGGTCCGCCCGCGAGATCTTGCGCCAGTGCACGTACGCCCGGGACAGCACCTCCTGGGTGAGGTCCTCGGCCCGGTGCTCGTCACCGGTCAGCAGCCGCGCCAGCCGGATCAGGGCCGGGCCGCGGCTGCCGACGTACTCCTCGAAGGTCACATCCCTCAGACGCGGCCGGGCCCCTCCGGCGTTGACCCCCGTCAGCGGTGCGAGTGGTCGCGGAAGCCGCGGCGGGTCTTGCGGCCCAGGTAGCCGGCGGTGACCAGGTGCTCCAGCAGCGGCGCGGGCGCGAAGCCCGGCTCGCGCAGCTCCAGGTACAGCTCGCGCTGGATCGCCAGCGAGACGTCCAGCCCGACCACGTCGAGCAGTTCGAACGGGCCCATCGGGTAGCCGCAGCCCAGCTTCATCGCGTGGTCGATGTCGTCGGCCGTCGAGTAGCTGGCCTCCAGCATCTTCACCGCGTCGTTCAGGTACGGGAAGAGCAGCGCGTTGACGATGAACCCGGACCGGTCGCCGCAGACCACGCCGGTCTTGCCGAGGGTGGCGCAGACCGCGCGGGCGGTGGCGGTGGCCTCCGGGGAGGTGCGGATGGTGCGGACCACCTCGACCAGCGGCATGACCGGCGCCGGGTTGAAGAAGTGCAGCCCCACCACGTCGGCCGGCCGATGGGTGGCCATCGCCACGTCGATCACCGGCAGCGAGGAGGTGGTGGTGGCCAGCACGACGCCCGGCTTGCAGATCTCGTCGAGGCTCGCGAAGAGGGCCTTCTTGACGCTCAGCTCCTCGATCACCGCCTCGACCACCAGGTCGACGTCGGCGAGGTGGTCGAGCGTGGCCGACCAGCTGATCCGGCCGAGCGCGGCGTCCCGGTCGGCCTCGGCGAGCTTGCCCCGCACCACGCCCTTGTTCAGCGAGGTCTTCACGGCCTCGCAGACCTTCGCGGACTTCTCCATGCCGCGGGTCACCGAGACGACCTCGTAGCCGGCCTTGGCGAAGACCTCGATGATCCCGGTGGCCATCGTGCCGGAGCCCACCACGCCGACCTTCGTGATGGCCCGCGCGCCGTCGGCGACCGCGGCCTCCGTGGCCAGCGGCGTCGCCTCGTCCGGTACGACCACCGGCGAACCGGGCCGC
The DNA here is from genome assembly GCF_006715105.1 of Micromonospora sp. A202. Classification (NCBI taxonomy): domain Bacteria; kingdom Bacillati; phylum Actinomycetota; class Actinomycetes; order Micromonosporales; family Micromonosporaceae; genus Micromonospora; species Micromonospora sp. A202. The sequence continues at coordinate 5,489,994 of NZ_VFMP01000001.1, forward strand.
TCGTAGGTGTAGAAGCCCCGACCCGACTTCCGGCCGAGCAGCCCCGCCGTGACCATCTGCTTGAGCAGCGGCACCGGGGCGTGCCGGCGGTCCCGCCCGCCGCGCCGGTACATGGTGTCCAGGATCTCGTACGCGGTGTCCAGGCCGATCAGGTCCATCAGCGCCAGCGGGCCCATCGGCAGGCCGCAGCCGAGCTTCATCGCGGCGTCGATGTCCTCCCGGGTCGCGTAGTGCGCCTCGAACATGCCGACCGCGTGGTTGAGGTAGCCGAACAGCAGCGCGTTGGCGATGAAACCGGCACGGTCGTTGATGGTGACGTCGACCTTGCCGAGCCGGGCGCACAGCGCCTCGACGTCGGCGACCACCTCGGGCGAGGTGACGACAGTGCGGACCACCTCGACCAGCTTCATCACCGGCGCGGGGTTGAAGAAGTGGATGCCGATCACCTGGTTGGGCCGGCTGGTGGCCACCGAGATCTCGGTGACGCTCAACGAGGAGGTGTTGGTGGCGAGGATCGTCTCCGGCCGGCAGACCCGGTCCAACTCCGCGAAGATCCGCTGCTTGAGGTCCAGGTGCTCGGGCACCGCCTCGATGACCAGGTCGACGGAGTGCAGCGCGTCCAGCCCGACCGCGAAGTGCACCCGCTCGTGCAGGGCGTCGCGGTCGGCGGCGGCGAGCTTGCCCTTGGCGACGGCACGGTCGGTGGAGCCGGCGAGGGTGACCCGGCCGCGCTCCAGCGCCGGCTCGGAGATCTCGACGGCCACCACGTCGATGCCGTTACGGGCGAAGACCTCGACGATGCCGGCACCCATGGTGCCCAGCCCCACCACGCCAACGGTGCTGAAATCGCGCGCCACGACCGGCCTCCCCAGAGACTCCGCACGGCCACTGAACGGCCGCTAAGGTTATGCGCGCGAGTCTGCCACGTGACGCTGGGTTGTCGAGACGCCGTGGGATATTTCACCCACACCGCCGCAGGCTGCAGGGACGCGGCGGGCCTGGTGGTCAGACCGCCGTCAGGCGGTGGGCACGGTGGTCAGGGCCAGCAGCTCCGCGACGAACTCCGCCGGGCGCTCCAGGTGCGGGCTGTGACCACAGCCGGGCAGCACCACCTCGTGGTACGCGCCGCCGGCCGCCGCGTACCGCTCCAGCACCGCCCGGGTCTGGCCGACCATCGGCTGCGGTGGGCAGTCGTCCTCGCCCGGCCAGCCGGGCACGAGACCCAACGAGCCCAGGTACGCCAGGTCGAACAGCGAGGTGTCCGAGACGATGACGTCGGCGTCGCCGCGTACCCAGGTGACCGGGGGCTTCTCGGCGACGGCCACCAGCTCGTCGGCGAGCCGGAAGAAGGTCGGCGCGAGCGCGTTGAGCACGCCGCGCTCCCCCGGTGCGGTGCCCGGCCAGTTCTCCGAGGGCACCGCCGTGCCCGGGTAGTTGTCGTCCCCGGTGGCGGTGGAGAGCACGGTGTCCAGCAGCAGATCCTCGTCCTCGACCAGCGAGGCGGGATCGGCCACGTAGGTGGCTCGCAGCACGGCACGCGGGCTGGCCGGGGCGTCCGCGCTGCGGTCACCGGCCGCGAGCCGGGCGACGAAGTCCGGGTTGGCCGTGCCGGCGCCGGTGCCGGCGAAGTCGGGGGTGGTCGGCGTGCCGGTCAGGTCACGGGTGCCGCCGAAGCCGTACGGGGAGACCGGCGCCGCGAGCAGCAACGCGCCCACCCGGTGCGGATGGTCGACCAGCAGTCGCATCGCCACCCCGCCACCGAGGGAGTGCCCGACCACCACCGGGCGAGCGTCGACACCGAAGAGCGTCGGGTCGTCCAGCAGGGCCGCCACGTCGTCGGCGAAGTCGCGCAGGCCCCGGGTGGCGTCCACCGGTGCCGTCTCGGAGTCGCCGTACCCCCGCAGGTCGGGGGCGACCACCCGCAGCGTCGGCGGCAGCCGCCGCACCAGCGGCTCCCAGAACAGCGCTGACGAGCAGTTGCCGTGGATCAGCAGCACCGGCGTGCCGTCCGGCGGGCCGGCCACCCGTACCGCCTGGGTGATGCCGTTAGCCGTCACGGTCCGCTGCTCGGTCTCCATCCGCGGCATGCTGCCACGCGGGCCCCCGCCGGTCCAGGTGTCCGGCAGACACCCGGGGCGCGCACCGGGTGTGGGCCGCACTCAGCACTCGACGTGTGCCGAGTGGGAGGGAAGGGGCCCTCCCGTCTCAGCGACGGCCGCTCGGCGGCGCGGCCAACGGCAGCGGCAGCGTCGGTCGGACGTCCCGCCGCGACGGCCCGAAGCTGAGACCCACCGGGTCGGTGAGCGCCACACCGGGATCGAACAGGCGCAGCTCGGTCCGGCCGAGCCGGATCACGTCGCCGTCGGAGAGCAGCTCGACCTCGCTGATCCGTCGGTCGTTGAGCCAGGTGCCGTTGGTGGAGCCCAGGTCCCGCAGGGACGGCCCCTCCGGGGTCAGCCACACCTCGGCGTGCCGACGACTCAGATGCGGGTCGGCGATGACCACGTGACCGGTCGGCGCCCGACCGATCACCTGCGGCTCGCCCCGCAGTCGAAAGCTCGCACCGCGCATCGGCCCACCCGCGACCGTCAACAGCGGCATCAGTTCCGGATGTTCCTCCATGGACAGTCAGCCCTCCACCCCACACCGTCACTCCGCGCGTCAGCTTGCCATCAGACGGTAATCGTCAATACCGACCGGCCGGTCAGCCTCTCGTCACCTCCCGGCCACCTGCCGTTCGACGATTCGGGCGGACCGCACCGGCCATCCCTGCCCTGACCTGCACTGATCAACGATCGGTCGGGGTGGAGCGACTCCCGTCCCGCCGCCTCGGATCGGAGACCTACCAGCGAGTAGTTCTCGGGTCTAGACTTCCGTCATGACGGCTGTGCATGTCCCGGGGACCCCGGTCATCGAGGAGGGCCAGCTGGTTTCGACCAGCCCGGCCACCGGCATCGAGGCCGGTCGCCTCCCGATCGCCACCGACGACGAGGTGCGACAGGCCGTCGACCGCGCCCGGGCCGCCGGCGAGTGGTGGGCCGGGCTCGGCTTCACCGGCCGCCGCGACCGGCTGCTGCGGTGGCGCGCGCTGCTCGCCAAGCGGATCGAGCAGTTGGCCGAGCTGGTGCACGTCGAGGGCGGCAAGCCGGTCGCCGACGCGATCGTCGAGATCGTCACCGCGATCGAGCACATCGACTGGGCCGCCCGCAACGCCGGTCGCGTGCTCGGCCCACGCCGGGTGCGGTCCCGGCTCATCCTCGCCGAGTTCTCCGGTCACCTCGAATACCAGCCGCACGGTGTGGTCGGCGTGATTGGGCCGTGGAACTATCCCGTCTTCACTCCGATCGGCTCCGCCGCGTACGCGCTGGCCGCCGGCAACGCCGTGGTGCTCAAGCCCAGCGAATACACGCCCGCCGTCGGCCAGTGGCTGGTGGACAGCTTCGCCGAGGTGGTGCCCGAGCACCCGGTGTTCACCGCCGTGCACGGGCTGGGCGACGTGGGGGCCGCTCTGTGCCGCTCCGGGGTCAACAAGGTGGCCTTCACCGGCTCCACCGCGACCGCCCGCAAGGTGATGGCCGCGTGCGCCGAGACGCTGACCCCGGTGCTGATCGAGGGCGGCGGCAAGGACGCCATGATCGTCGACAGCGACGCCGACCTGGACGCCGCCGCGGAGGCCTGTGTCTGGGGCGGCATGACCAACGCGGGCCAGACCTGCATCGGCATCGAGCGGGTCTACGCCGTCGACTCCGTCTTCGACGCCTTCGTCGACAAGGTGGTGGCCCGCGCCGGTCAACTGACCGTCGGGCCGGAGGGCACCGACATCGGCCCGATCACCATGCCCCGGCAGATCGACGTGATCCGCCGGCACATCGACGCCGCGATCGACTCCGGCGGGCGCGCCGTGCTCGGTGGCCCGAGCGCCGTGCAACCGCCGTACGTCCACCCGACCGTGCTCGTGGACGTGCCGGAGGAGTCGGCCGCCGTCCAGGAGGAGACCTTCGGCCCCACGTTGACCATCAGCCGGGTCCGCGACGCCGACGAGGCCGTCACCCGCGCCAACGCCCTGTCGTACGGCCTGGGCGGCTCGGTCTTCGGCCGACGGCGCGCGGTGGCCATCGCCCGGCGGCTGCGCTCCGGAATGGCCTCGGTCAACTCGACCCTGACGTTCGCCGGCATGTCCACCCTGCCGTTCGGCGGGGTGGGCGACTCCGGCTTCGGGCGGATCCACGGGGAGGACGGGCTGCGCGAGTTCGGCCGGGCCAAGGCGATCACCCGGCGTCGTGCCCGGTCACTGCTGCCGTCGATGACCTTCGAACGGACGCCGACCGACGTGGCCCGACTCGTCAAGGCGATCAAGGTGATGTACGGAAGGTGAGTGTCAGATAGCCGATCTTCAAAGAAGATCGGCGAATCGACATGTGTGTACGGGTGGTTACGGCGGTACATTGCGTTAAATGGGCCCCAATCGATTGCGCTACCGCCTTGTCGACAGTGACCAGTCGTGGAGCGCCCGGCGACGTCAGCACCGTTCGGACTGGCTGGCGCGCACCTTCCCCGACATCGGCGACATGCACGTGGTCGATCTCGGCGGGCGGCTCGGCACCTGGCACCGCGCCACCGTCCGGCCGGCCCGGGTGACAGTCGTCAACCTGGAAAAACCCCCGGCCGTCGTGCCGGAGTGGGCCCACGTCGAGCAGGCTGACGCCTGCGACCTCCCTGCGCGCCTCGCCGGGGGCAGCTTCGACATGGTCTTCTCGAACTCGGTGCTGGAGCACGTGGGCGGGCACGAACGCCGGTTGCGCTTCGCCGCCGCCGTCCGCTCGCTGGCCGACCGGCACTGGGTGCAGACGCCCTACCGCTACTTCCCCATCGAGCCACACTGGATCGCGCCGGGCATGCAGTTCCTACCGGTGCGGTTGCGCACCGCCTTCGCCCAGCGGTGGCCGTTGGGGCACAAGCCGACCCGCAGCCACGACGCCGCCATCCACCAGGTGCTCTGGACCGAGCTGCTGGACCGCTCGCAGATGCGCCACTACTTCCCGCACTCGACCATGCTGGTCGAGCGGGTGTTCGGCCTGCCCAAGTCGCTGATCGCGGTGCGTACCGGGAGCTGAGCCGCTCAGAACAGCGTCAGCTCGTCCTTCTCGATGCCCCGCAGCTTGTCGTAGTTCACGACCACACACCGGATGCCCCGGTCGGTGGCGAGCACCCGGGCCTGCGGCTTGATCTCCTGCGCCGCGAAGACCCCGACAACCGGGCTGAGCAGCGGGTCACGGTTCATCAACTCGAGGTACCGGGTCAACTGCTCCACCCCGTCGATGTCGCCACGCCGCTTGACCTCGACGGCGACCGAACCGGAGTTGGCGTCCCGGCACAGCAGGTCCACGGGGCCGATCGCTGTCATGTACTCGCGGCGGACCAGCGTGAACCCCTCACCCAACGCGCTGGGGTTGGCGGCCAGCAACTCCTGGAGGTGCGCCTCCACCCCGTCCTTACGCAGGCCGGGGTCGACACCCAGCTCGTACGAGGTGTCCTGGAAGATCTCCTCCAGGGTGATCCGCAACTCCTCGCCAGCCTTGTTGACCACCCGCCACACACCGGGGGCCTCCTCCAGCCGACATGGCGGGCTCATCCAGTTCAACGGCTTGTACGCCCGGTCGTCGGCATGAATAGACACCGACCCGTCCGCCTTCACCATCAGCAACCGGGTGGCCAGCGGCAGGTGAGCCGAGAGCCGTCCGACGTAGTCCACCGAGCACTTCGCAATGACCAACCGCACCCGACGAGGGTAGCTGAGCACCCCCCGGTCGCCAGCGAGCGGCACTGGCGCGTCGATGCCATGCTGAGACCGTGTTCGAAGTCCTCACCGGCACTGGCCTCGCCGCATCGGCGGGCCTGAACGCCTACATACCCCTGCTCATCCTCGGTCTCCTCGGCCGTTACACCGATCTGATCGACCTGCCCAGTGGCTGGACCTGGCTCGGCAACGGCTGGGTCATCCTCATCATGGCGGTGCTGCTCGCCGTCGAGATGGTGGCGGACAAGGTGCCCGTCGTCGACCACATCAACGACATGGTGCAGACCGTGGTCCGGCCCACCGCCGGCGGCCTGGCCTTCGGCGCGGGATCCTCGTCGGAGACCGTGACGGTCAGCGACCCGGGGAGCTTCTTCTCGTCCCACCAGTGGGTGCCGGTCGTCACCGGCGTGCTGCTGGCACTGGGTGTGCACCTGCTCAAGTCCGCGGCACGACCCGTCATCAACGCGACCACCGCCGGGTTCGGCGCCCCGGTCGCGAGCACCGCCGAGGACGCCACCAGCGTGGTGGTCTCGCTGGTGGCGATCGTCCTGCCGGTGTTGGTGCTGGCTTTCCTGCTGGGCCTGGTGGTCTTCATCTTCTGGTTCTTCCGGCGGCGCTCCGAACGCCGCCGGGAACGCGACGCGGCCCGCGCCGCCGGCTTCCGCGTCTGACGCCTGATCGACGGGTCAGGGCAGGTCGTTGGCGCGGCGGATGACGGTGACCAGGTCGTCGATGATGCCGGTGAGGGCGAAGTCCTTCGGGGTGAAGACCCGGGCCACCCCGGCGGCCCGGAGCGTGTCCGCGTCGCCGGCGGGGATGATGCCGCCCACCACCACCGGCAGGTCCGCCCGGCCGGCGGCGCGCAGCCCGTCGAGCACCGCCGGCACGGCGGCCAGGTGCGACCCGGAGAGCACGGACAGCCCGACCAGGTCGACGTCCTCCTCGACGGCGGCGGCGACGATCTGCCCCGCCGTCAGCCGGATGCCCTGGTAGACGACCTCGAACCCGGCGTCGCGGGCGCGTACGGCGATCTGCTCGGCGCCGTTGGAGTGCCCGTCCAGGCCGGGTTTGCCCACCAGCAGCCGCAGCCGGCCGCTGCCCAGCTCGCGGGCGGTGGCGGCGACCCGCTCGCGGACGGCGGCCAGGCCGGGGTCGCCGCCGCTGCCGGTGGCGCCGCCCAGGCCGGTCGGTGCGCGGTACTCGCCGAAGACCTGGCGCAGCGCGCCGGACCACTCGCCGGTGGTCACCCCGGCCCGCACGCACTCCAGGGTGGCCGGCATCAGGTTGGTGGTGGTCGCGGCGTCCGCGCGGAGCCGGGCGAGGGCCGCGTCGACGGCGGCCGTGTCCCGATCGGCCCGCCACCGGCGTACGCCCTCGGTGGCGGCCTCCTCGACCGCGGGGTCGACCTGCTCGACGGCTTCCGCCCCGGCGGCGGTCAGCGGGGAGGATTCGGTTTCGGTGTACCGGTTGACCCCGACCACCACGTCGGCACCGGACTCCATCCGCCTGCGGCGTTCGGCCAGCGACCCGACCAGCGCGCTCTTGAGGTAGCCGGTCTCCACGGCGGCGACCACGCCGCCCAGCTCCAGCACCTTGTCCAGCTCGACCCGCGCCCCGGTGACGATCTCGTCGACCAGCGCGGTCATCACGTGCGAGCCGGCGAAGAGGTCGGGATATTCGAGCAGATCCGACTCGTACGCCAGGACCTGCTGCATCCGCAACGACCACTGCTGGTCCCAGGGGCGGGGCAGGCCGAGCGCCTCGTTCCAGGCGGGCAGCTGCACCGCGCGGGCCCGGGCGTCGCGGGACATCGTCACGCCGAGCATCTCCAGCACGATGCGCTGGATGTTGTTCTCCGGCTGCGCCTCGGTGAGGCCCAGCGAGTTGACCTGCACCCCGTAGCGGAACCGGCGTTGTCTGGCCTCGGTGACCCCGTACCGGTCCCGGGTGATCTCGTCCCAGAGCACGCCGAAGGCGCGCATCTTGGCGATCTCCTCGACGAAACGCACCCCGGCGTTGACGAAGAACGAGATCCGCTGGACCACGTCGCCCATCCGCTCGGCCGGCACCTGGCCGGAGTCACGGACCGCGTCGAGGACGGCGACCGCGGTGGCCAGCGCGAAGCCGACCTCCTGCACGGGCGTGGCTCCGGCCTCCTGGAGGTGGTACGAGCAGATGTTGACCGGGTTCCACCGGGGCATCTCCCGCAGCGTGTACGCCACCACGTCGGCGGTGAGCCGCAGGGACGCCACTGGCGGGAAGATGTACGTGCCCCGGGACAGGTACTCCTTGATGATGTCGTTCTGGGTGGTGCCCGAGCAGCGGGCCAGCTCGGCGCCCTGCTCCGTCGCCACGGTGCCATAGAGAGCGAGCAGCCACATCGCCGGGGCGTTGATGGTCATCGAGGTGTTCGTGTCGGCGAGCGGGATGCCGTCGAAGAGCGCCCGCATGTCGCCGAGGTGCGCCACCGGCACGCCCACCCGGCCGACCTCGCCGGAGGCCAGCTCGTGGTCCGGGTCGTACCCGGTCTGGGTGGGCAGGTCGAAGGCGACCGAGAGGCCGGTCTGCCCCTTCGCCAGGTTGCGTCGGAAGAGGGCGTTGCTCGCGGTCGCCGACGAGTGGCCGGCGTAGGTACGCATCACCCACGGGCGGTCCCGCTCGGACAGCCGTCCCGGAAATGCCGTCTCGTCCATGGCCGGAGTTTAAGTTACCGCCCAGTAAAAGGGGCTGTGGAAAACCACACAGGTCCATGTCGGGGACATCCGGGTGCGAATTGCCCGCAGTGGCGCGCACCGCCACACCCCGGGCACCGGACCAGCAGGGTCAGGACGCACACTGGACGGTATGGATGACGAGCTGGCCATCTCCGTCCGAGGGCTGCGCAAGGCGTACGGCGACAACGTGGCGGTGGCGGGCGTGGACCTCGACGTGCGTCGCGGTGAGGTGTTCGCGTTGCTCGGCCCGAACGGCGCCGGCAAGACCACCACGGTGGAGATCCTGGAGGGCTACCGGCACCGGGATGCCGGCGAGGTCTTCGTGCTCGGCGCGGACCCGGCCCACCCGGACGCTGACTGGCGCTCCCGTGTCGGCATCGTGCTCCAGGGCACCGGCGAGTTCGACGAGCTGACCGTGGCCGAGGTGATCCGGCACTTCTCCGGCTTCTACCCCGACGCCGACGACCCGGACAAGGTGATCGAGCGGGTCGGGTTGGGCGCCAAGGCGAAGGCCCGTACGCACACCCTCTCCGGCGGGCAGAAGCGCCGCCTGGACGTGGCGCTGGGCATCATCGGTCGCCCCGAGCTGCTCTTCCTCGACGAGCCGACCACCGGCTTCGACCCGGAGGCCCGCCGCGAGTTCTGGGAGCTGATCCGCGACCTCGCCGCGGCCGGCACCACCATCGTGCTGACCACGCACTACCTGGACGAGGCGGAGGCACTCGCCGACCGGGTCGGTGTGATCGCCGGCGGCCGGCTGGTCGAGGTGGCCGCCCCGAACCGGCTGGGCAACCGGCAGGAGGCCCTCGCGACGGTCTCCTGGCGTACCCCGGAAGGGACGCTGGAGAGCGCGCAGAGCGCGACGCCGACGGCCCTCGTGGCGGGCTTGGCCGCGCGCTACGGCGGCGAGGTTCCCGGCCTCACGGTGACCCGGCCGACCCTGGAGGACGTCTACCTCACGATGATCGGACACGCCCGATGACGACCACGACAAAACCCGCCTCCGCGGTCGCCGCGCCTCGGGGCCAGCGGCCGAACGCTGGCGCGCTCGCGCTGCGCCAGGGCCGGCTGGAGATCACCCAGTTCCTGCGCAGCCGGGAGTCAGTGGTCTTCACCATGGGCTTCCCGATCATCATGATCCTGATCTTCGCGTCGATCTTCAGCGGGGAGATCGGTGGCGGGGTCAAGTACACCCAGTACTTCATCACCGGCATGATCGCGACCGGCCTGATGACGGTCAGCTTCCAGAACCTGGGCATCTGGATCCCGATCGAGCGGGACCGGGGGGTGCTCAAGCGCTACCGGGGCACGCCGATGCCGAAGTGGGTCTGGTTCGCCGGCAAGGTGATCATGGTGGTGGCGATCGGCATCGCCGAGACCGTGCTGCTGCTGGCCGTCGCGGTGGCGCTGTTCGATCTCGACCTGCCGGGCACCGCCGGGAAGTGGTTGACCTTCGGCTGGGTCGCCGGGCTCGGGGTGACCGCCTGCACCCTGTGCGGCATCGCCATCTCGTCGCTGGCCCGCACGGCACGCAGCGGCTCGGCGGTGGTCACCCCGGTCGCCCTGGTGCTCCAGTTCATCTCCGGGGTGTTCTTCGTCTTCACCGACCTGCCCACCTGGATGCAGCAGGTGGCGGCGCTGTTCCCGCTCAAGTGGATGTGCCAGGGGCTGCGGTCGGTCTTCCTGCCCGACGGCTTCGGCGCCCAGGAACCGGGTGGCTCGTTCGAGCTGGGCCGGGTCGCGCTGGTGCTGGCCCTGTGGTGCGTCATCGGCGTGGTGCTCTGCATGACCACCTTCCGCTGGACCACCAAGCGCGACGGCTGACGCGGAGAAAGGGGGCGGACGCTGTGCGTCCGCCCCCTTTCCATGTCCCGCTCAGTACGTGTAGAAGCCCTTGCCGGTCTTGCGGCCCAGGTCGCCTGCGGTGACCATGCGCTGGAGCAGCTCCGGCGGGAAGAACTTCTCGTCGGCCGTGTCGGTGTAGATGTTCTTCGAGGCGTGCAGCAGCACGTCCACACCGGTCAGGTCGGTGGTGGCCAGCGGACCCATCGCGTGCCCGAAGCCGAGGCGGCAGGCCGTGTCCAGGTCCTCGGCGGACACCACGCCGGACTCCACCAGCTTGACCGCCTCCATCACCAGGGCGGAGATCAGCCGGGTCGTGACGAAGCCGGCGATGTCCCGGTTGACCACCACCACCGTCTTGCCGATCTCCTCGGCGAAGGCCCGTGCGGTGTCCAGCGCGGCGTCGCTGGTCTTGTAACCGCGTACCAGCTCGCAGAGCTGCATCATCGGCACCGGGGAGAAGAAGTGGGTGCCGACGACCGACTCGGGTCGCTCGGTCACCGCGGCGATCTGGGTGACCGGGATGGCCGAGGTGTTGGTGGCGAGCACCGCGTCGGCCCTGCAGATCTTGTCCAGGGCACGGAACACCTCGTGCTTGATCTCCAGCCGCTCGAAGACCGCCTCGACCACGATGTCCGCGTCCGCCGCCGCCTCCAGGTCGGTGGTCGGGGTGATCCGGGCCAGCGTCGCCTCGACCTCGGACGCCTCGATCTTGCCCTTCTCGGCGAACTTCTCCAGCGACTTCCGGATCCCGCCCAGCCCCCGCGTGGTGGCCGCGTCGTCCAGGTCGCGCAACGTCACCTGCCAGCCGGCCTGCGCCGCCACCTGAGCGATGCCGGAGCCCATCAGCCCGGCCCCGACGACCGCGAGTCGACCCGCCATCTACTTCTCCCTCGCTGCGATTGAGTGCCTGCAAACACCCTAGTCGGCGAGCCTGAACGATGGCTAAGGGGCGTCCGGGAGGTGCCTCCCGGCATGGCGGCGGTCCGGCGGCATTGCCCGGGCCTGACGTACGGCCTCCCGGCGGGTCAGATCTCCAGCGACGGTTCCTCAGGTGCGGTGCCCCGCTCGATCGCCACCCCGAGTGCTCGCAGGTCGGCCACGAAGTCCGGGTACCCCCGGTCGACGTGGTGCACGTGGGAGACCTCGGTGACACCCTGCGCGCAGAGCCCGGCGATGATCAGCCCCGCGCCGGCGCGGATGTCGGTGGCCCGCACCGGCGCACCGGACAGCCGACCCCGCCCACGGACGACCGCGTGATGCCCATCGGTCTTGATGTCCGCACCGAGCCGCATCATCTCGTTGGCGAACATGAACCGGCCGTCGAAGATGTTTTCGGTGATCAGAGAGGCGCCGTCGCTGACCGCGGCCAGCCCGATCGCCATCGGCAGCAGGTCGGTGGCGAAGCCGGGGTACGGCAGCGTCACCACGTCCACCGCCCGGGGCCGCTCGTCCATCCGTACGCGGAAGCCGTCCCCCCTGGTCTCCACGAGGCCACCGGCCGCCACCACCTTGTCCAGCGCGACCTCCAGGTACGAGGGGTCCAGCCCCGTCACCGTCACGTCTCCCCGGGTCATCGCCGCGCCGAACGCCCAGGTGCCGGCGACGATCCGGTCCCCCACCGTGGCGTGGCGCACCGGGCGCAGACCGGGGACCCCGGTGATCCGCAACGTGGACGTGCCCGCGCCGACGATCCGCGCGCCCATCTCGTTGAGCATCGTGCAGATGTCGACGATCTCCGGCTCGCGGGCCGCGTTGTCGATCATCGTGGTGCCCTGGGCGAGCACCGCCGCCATCACCAGGTTCTCGGTCGCGCCGACGCTGGGGAAGTCCAACACGATGTCCGCGCCGCGCAGCCCGTGCGGGGCGGAGGCGATGACGAACCCGTGCTCACCGGAGATCTCCGCGCCCATCCGGGTCAGCCCGGAGATGTGCATGTCCAGCCCCCGCGACCCGATGGCGTCGCCGCCAGGATGGGCCACCCGCACGTACCCCCGGCGGGCCAGCAGCGGGCCGAGCACACAGATCGACGCGCGCAACCGCCGGACCAGGTCGTAGTCGGCCTCGGCACCAGGCTGCTCGGGCACGTCGATGGTCACCGAGCGGGACCGGGCCACCCCACCGCGGGCGACCATGGGGTCGACCGGGTCGTCCGCCTCGAACCGGACGTCGCAACCCAGCCGGCGCAGCACCTCCCCCATGATCGCGATGTCGGTGATCCGCGGGACGTTCGTGATCACGCTGCGGCCCGGCGCGAGCAGCGCGGCGGCCATCAGCTTCAGCGCCGAGTTCTTGGCACCGACCACGTGCACGGTGCCGGCCAGGCGGGCGTCACCGTGGACCCGGATGACGTCGACGTCGTTGACCGCCGTGTCGCCCGCGTCGCCGGGGCCCACCACCACAGGCCAACTGGCGGAGCTGTCCGGCCGCGCCGGGATCGTCAGGTCGGGAATCCGTAGGCTGTGCGTCATGGCCGTCCACCTCACGCGCATCTACACCAAGGCCGGCGATGCCGGCATGACCAGGCTGAGCAACAACGAGCAGGTGCCGAAGACCGATCCACGCATCGCCGCGTACGCGGATGTCGACGAGTGCAACGCGGCGATCGGCGTCGCGATCGCCATGGGCGAGCTCGACGAGATGCTGCGGGGAGTGCTGGGGTCGGTGCAGAACGACCTGTTCGACGTCGGCGCCGACCTGTCCACCCCGGTCGAGCCGGAGCCGAAGTACCCGCCGCTGCGGGTGACCGAGGAGTACGTCGAGCGCCTGGAAGGCTGGTGCGACGAGTACAACGCACGCCTGAGCAAGCTCGACTCCTTCATCCTCCCCGGCGGCACCGCAGGCGCGGCGCTGCTGCATGTGGCGCGAACCATCGCCCGGCGTGCCGAACGGGCGGCGTGGGCGCTGGTGGCCCACGATCCGGACCGAACCAGCACGCTCCCGGCAAAGTATCTCAACCGGCTCTCCGATCTGCTCTTTATCCTGTCAAGAACGGCAAATCCGGCGGGAGACGTGCTATGGGTGCCAGGCGGCAAGCGCTGACCAGAGGGCTCTGCACCACGTCGAGCAGTGACTTCCCGATCTGACCGCCCTCACGCCTACTTGAACCGAGTGGGCGACGTGCTCGACTCGGGTTCAAGAAAAAGGGGCATCCAGACCAGCAGGACACCCCGAAATCACGAAAACCGAGTCGATCACCCGAAGAAGCGACGCAAAAGGCGAAACCCAGCCTCACCGGTAACGGCAGGTGACAAAAACCGCGCCAGAACGGCGCAGGATGCCCACGAAGGGTTTCCGGGGAGCCCGCCCGGCGCAGGGATCAAGCCTGACCGCCCGGAGCCGGGCGGGCTCCCCGGAAACCCCAACGGCGACCAGAGACGGCTCAGGCAGCCACAGCAGCCCTCAGGCAGCCGGCCAGTCCTGGGAGGCCAGACGCGGCGAGACCGCCCCCGGAGGGGCGGCCTCGAGCCAGGACAGGAAACCGGTCACTGTCGATCGCGCCATGGCGATCTCCACCGGTGCGTGGTGACTGGTACAGCGGAGGATCACCCAGTCGGCCGGCATGGAGAGCCGTTCCTGACCTTCGGGCAATCGGCGGCGCTCCACCGCCAACCCTTTGCGCGACAGCACCCGCTTGGGGCGGATCGCGAAGCTGAACATCCGGTACCAACGAAGCTCGTCATCGGCGAACCGACCGAAGCCGGGCGACCAGCCGCGGCCGTCGAGCATGGTGGAGACTCGGACGCTGAGCCGGATGATGCCACCGCTGCGGGTGACCAGAGCTCGCCGGACGAAGAGAATGAAAAGCGCGCCGAGGATGACGACTACGCCGATCCCGAACCCTTCGACGATCTCCATCCCCGGTGTGACTCAGCGGCTCGGTGCGGAAACCGGGGTTGCGCTCTCGGCCAGCACGGTCACACCGTTGGCGCTCACCGAGAGGAAGCCGCCGGCCACCTCGTAGGTGACCTGCTCACCACCGGCGAGCTTGATGCGCACCTGGCCGGGCTCGGCGAGCTGGCCGAGCAGCGGCGCGTGCCCCGGCAGAACACCCAGCTCGCCCTCGGTCGTGCGAGCGACGACCATCTCGGCGTCACCCGACCAGACCTTCTCCTCGACGGCGACGAGCTCGACGTGAAGCTGCTGTGCCACGCTGTCTCCTTGCTGCGGCTACGGATTGCCGAAAGTCTAGCCTGACGCCGGCGCGCGCCCCACGCGGGTGGGGAGAACCGCGCCCCGGCTACTTGGTCTTGTTGACGAAATCGGGGTGCTCCAGCAGGAACGGGTCGAGTTGCTCGTTCTTCAGCGCGGCGAAGAAGTCCGGAACCCCCGGCTGGAACTGCTCACCCAGGTATCTCTTGCCGTCGTACACGCCACCACCGGGCAGTTTGATCATCTGGATCGTGTTGGGGCGGATGTCCTTCAGGGCGAGCCCGAAGTCGACGACGCTGTTGCCCCGCCCGTTGAAGATCAGCGACTGCCCGGCGGCGCGGAGCACCTTGTCCAGCTTGATCGGATTGGACACCACGTCGGCGCTGAACGCCTGGCCGACCATGGCCTTGACGAACTGCTGCTGGTGGCGCTGCCGGCCGTAGTCGGAGTCCGGAACGCCGTTCTTCGGGTAACGCTGCCGAACGTAGTCCAGCGCCTGCCACCCACTCAGGTGCTGGTTGCCCTTCTTGTAGACCGCCTGCGGCCCGACGTAGCCCTCGCCGCGAGTGTTGCCCGGCCGGGCCTTGCCATCCGGCTGCTTGTGCTCGGACTTCACTTCCCGCTCGACGTACATGTTGACGCCACCCATGGCATCGACGATCTTCTGGAAGCCGGTGAAGTTGATGATCGCGCCAGCGTCGAACCGCTTGATGCCCGTCACGTTCTGCACGGTGGTGGCCAGCAGCTCGAAGCCCCGGGCGGCGTCGGGGTTCGCCCCCGGCACCTGGCTGCCGAACGACATGGCGGCGTTGATCTTCGTGGACTCGCCCGCGAAGTTGGCCTTCTTGAACGCCGGGATGTGCACGTAGAGGTCGCGCGGCAGTGAGAAGAGGTAGGCCCGGTCCATCGTCGCCGGCACGTGCAGCACCATGATCGAGTCGGCCAGCGGCGCCGCCGTCGCCGTACGCGGGTCGATGCCGACCAGCAGGATGTTGAGCGGGCCCTTGATCTCGCTCTTCTTCGCCTGGGCACCGGCCGCCTGGTCGCCGAACAGGTCCGCCTTGCCCACGGCCCCCTCGTAGCGGGCCATGAGCACCTCGGTGCCGACCAGCACGGCACCGCTGAGCACTGTCAACACGGTGCCGAACACCGTGCAGATCCTGGCCCAGCGCGGCACACCCCGCCAGACCGACGACTTGCGGCCACTCTTGCCGGCCTTACCCACGAGTTCTCCGTTCGTTACGCCCCACGGGAGGAAGACGGGCGCACGTCGCCGAAAGGTTGCAAAGATCAAAGCTCTTTCACATAAGAGCGCGGAACGACCGTATCTCGGGTGGCTCGTCTGTGCCGACCACGAGTAACGGACCGCGACGATGATAGGACGCAAACATGAACAAAAGACTGCCCCGGCATTGCCGGGGCAGTCTCTTTGTTGCAGATCCGATCGAGCTGGTCAGTCCTTCATCAGCTCCGCAGCCTTGGCCTCGAGGTCCTCGAGACCGCCGCACATGAAGAACGCCTGCTCGGGGAAGTGATCGTACTCACCCTCGCTGATCTTGCGGAACGCCTCGATGGTCTCCTTGATCGGGACCGTCGAGCCCGCCACGCCGGTGAACTGCTCCGCGGCGTACGTGTTCTGCGAGAGGAAGCGCTCGATCCGCCGGGCCCGAGCCACGGTGATCTTGTCTTCCTCGGAGAGCTCCTCGATACCGAGGATGGCGATGATGTCCTGCAGGTCGCGGTAGCGCTGCAGGATCCGCTTCACCTCGGTGGCGACCTGGAAGTGCTCCTGACCGACGAACTCCGGGGCGAGGATCCGGGACGAGGACGCCAGCGGGTCCACGGCCGGGTAGATGCCCTTGTCGGAGATCGACCGCTCCAGGTTGGTGGTCGCGTCCAGGTGAGCGAACGTGGTCGCCGGAGCGGGGTCGGTGTAGTCGTCCGCCGGCACGTAGATCGCCTGCATCGACGTGATGGCCTGGCCCCGGACGGAGGTGATCCGCTCCTGGAGCTCGCCCATCTCGTCGGCCAGGGTCGGCTGGTAACCCACGGCGCTCGGCATACGGCCGAGCAGGGTGGACACCTCCGAACCGGCCTGGGTGAAGCGGAAGATGTTGTCGATGAAGAGCAGCACCTCCTGCTTCTTCACGTCCCGGAAGTACTCCGCCATGGTCAGCGCGGAGAGGGCCACCCGCAGCCGGGTGCCCGGCGGCTCGTCCATCTGGCCGTAGACCAGCGCGGTCTTGTCGATGACGCCGGACTCGGTCATCTCGGCGATGAGGTCGTTGCCCTCACGGGTGCGCTCACCCACGCCGGCGAACACCGAGGTACCACCGAAGTTGCGGGCAACACGGGTGATCATCTCCTGGATGAGCACCGTCTTGCCCACGCCCGCGCCGCCGAACAGACCGATCTTGCCGCCCTTGACGTACGGGGCGAGCAGGTCGATCACCTTGATGCCGGTCTCCAGCATCTCGGTCTTCGGCTCCAGGTCCGCGAAGGCCGGGGCCTTGCGGTGGATGCCCCACCGGTCGTCGGCCTCGAACGTCTCGCCCTCTTTGAGGTTGAGCACCTCGCCGATCGCGTTGAACACCTTGCCCTTGACCGCGTCGCCCACCGGCACGGTGATCGGCTCGCCGCGGTCACGCACCTCAGCGCCGCGAACCAGGCCGTCCGTCGGCTGCATCGAGATGGCACGGATCAGGTTGTCACCCAGGTGCTGGGCGACCTCCAGGGTCAGCGTCTTCTCACCGCCGGACAGCTTCACGTCAACGTTGAGCGCGTTGAACAGGGCCGGCATGGCGTCGCGCGGGAACTCGGCGTCGACGACCGGGCCGATGACCCGGACCACGCGACCCGTGGCCGTCTTGGTCTCTACTGGTGCAGTCATCACACTTCACTTCCCGACGCGGCCAGCGCGTTGGCGCCGCCGACGATCTCGCTGATCTCCTGGGTGATCCCGGCCTGGCGAGCCGAGTTCATCTCGCGCGTGTACTTCTCGATCATCTCTTCGGCGTTGTCGGTGGCGCTCTTCATCGCCCGCCGCCGTGCCGCCGACTCACTCGCCGCCGACTCGATCAACGCCGCGTAGATCCGCGTGTTGATGTACCTCGGCAGGAGCGCGTCGAGCAGCGCCTCCGCCTCCGGCTCGAACTCGTACGCCGGCAGCAGCCCCTCGGAGCGCGGCCGGTCCTCCACCTGCATCGGACCGATCACCTTGGTGACCGGGTTCTGCGTCATCAGCGAGTGGAACTCGGTGTAGACGATGTGCAACTCGTCGACGCCGAGCACGCCGTCCGCTCCGGCACCGCCGTCGACGTCGTCCGCACCAGCCGTGAACGCCTTGATCAGCGTCTCACCGACGGTGCGGGCGTCCTCGAACGACGGCTGCTCGCTGAACCCGGTCCAGTTGGCCTCCATCGGCCGTTCGCGGAACCGGTAGAACCCGACGCCCTTACGCCCGATGACGTAGAGCACCGGCTCCTTGCCGTCCGCCTTGAGGCGCGCGATCAGCGACTCCGCCATCCTGATCGCGTTGGAGCTGTAACCGCCGGCCAGGCCACGGTCGCTGGTGACCAACAGGACGCCGGCCCGCCGCACCCGCTCGCGCGGGGTGAGCAGCGGGTGGTCGATCCGCGCGTTGGACGCCAGCGCCGTGAGCACACCGGTGATGGCCTGGGCGTACGGCAGGGACGCCTGCACCCGGGCCTGAGCCTTGGCGATTCGGCTCGTCGCCACGAGCTCCATCGCCTTGGTGATCTTCTTCATCGACTTCGCCGAGCGGATCCGTTGACGAAGAACGCGTACCTGGGCCGCCACGGGATCAGCTCTCGGCCGGGCGGTCGGTCGCGCTGTCGCGGAAGCGGGTCACCGTCTCGCGGTTCTCGTCGCCCTCAAGCGGTGCGGCCGGCGCGTCGTTGACCCGACGCTCGTCCTCCTTGTTGAGGAAGACCTGCTTGAACTCGGCGATCGCGCTGTCCAGGGAGCCGATGATGTCATCGTTCCACTGGTTGTCGGCGATGCCGGCCAGCACACCCTCGTGCTTGTGCCGCAGGTACTGGAGGAACTCCGACTCGAAGCGCCGGACCTCACCCACCGGGATGTCGTCCAGCTTGCCCTCGGTGCCGGCCCAGACCGAGACGACCTGCTCCTGCACCGGGAACGGCGAGTAGTTCGGCTGCTTGAGCAGCTCGACCAGGCGCGAACCGCGGTCCAGCTGGGCGCGGGAGGCCCGGTCCAGGTCGGAGGCGAAGGCGGCGAACGCCTCCAGCTCGCGGTACTGCGCGAGGTTGAGCCGCAGCGAACCGGCGACCTTCTTCATCGGCTTCACCTGCGCGGCGCCACCGACCCGGGAGACCGACGTGCCGACGTTGATCGCCGGACGAACGCCCTGGTTGAACAGGTCGGTCTCCAGGAAGATCTGGCCGTCGGTGATCGAGATGACGTTGGTCGGGATGAAGGCCGAGATGTCGTTGGCCTTCGTCTCGATGATCGGCAGACCGGTCATCGAGCCGCCGCCCAGCTCGTCGGAGAGCTTCGCGCAGCGCTCCAGCAGGCGGGAGTGCAGGTAGAAGACGTCACCCGGGTACGCCTCACGGCCCGGCGGGCGACGCAGCAGCAACGACACGGCCCGGTACGCCTCGGCCTGCTTGCTCAGGTCGTCGAAGACGATCAGAACGTGCTTGCCGCCGTACATCCAGTGCTGCCCGATGGACGAGCCGGTGTACGGGGCGAGGTACTTGAAGCCGGCCGGGTCGGACGCCGGGGAGGCCACGATCGTCGTGTACTCCATCGCGCCGGCCTCTTCCAGCTGCCCCTTGATCGAGGCGATGGTGGAGGCCTTCTGGCCGATGGCGACGTAGATGCAGCGGACCTGCTTCTTCGGGTCGCCGGTGCGCCAGTTGTCCCGCTGGTTGAGGATGGCGTCCAGGGCGACAGTGGTCTTGCCGGTCTTCCGGTCACCGATGATCAGCTGCCGCTGACCCCGACCGATCGGGGTCATCGCGTCGATGGCCTTGATGCCGGTCTGCAGCGGCTCGTCGACGGACTGCCGGGACATCACGTTCGGAGCCTGAAGCTCCAGCTCGCGGAAGCCCTCGTTGGCGATGTCGCCGAGCGCGTCGATCGGATCGCCGAGCGCGTTGACCACGCGGCCGAGGAAGGCATCGCCGACCGGAACGGAGAGAACCCGCTCGGTGCGCTTGACGCGCTGCCCCTCCTCCAGCTTGGCGGAGTCACCGAGAACAACGACACCGATCTCCCGGACGTCGAGGTTCAACGCCACGCCGAGCGTGCCGTCCTCGAACTCGAGGAGCTCGTTGGTCATGGTCGAGGGCAGGCCCTCGACGTGGGCGATACCGTCACCGGTGTCGGCGACGGTGCCGACCTCCTCGCGGGAGACGTCGGACGAGTAGGAAGAGACGTAGCGCTCCAGGGCGCCGCGGATCTCCTCCGTCGAGATGGTCAGCTCGGCCATCCTCTGCTTCCTTAAAATTCAGGGGCCCGGGATACCTAGTACCGACCGGTCCGAATGGCGTCTGTCAATCCGGGCGCTGAGCGGCGCAGCCGCCCCGATGCTGGGCGGCGAGGCCGCTCAGCCGCTGGGCGGCGAGCCGTTCAGCGCTTCGCGAGCGCGTTGCGGGTCTCGTTGAGGCGGCGAAGGACGGTGCCGTCGTACAGGTCGGAGCCGACCCGCACGCTCACGCCGCCCAGGACGTGGGGGTCGACCGTCTGCTTGACGGAGACCTCTCGACCGTATATCGCAGCGAGGCTCGCACCCAGCCGGCGCTCCTCCTCGTCACTCAACGGGGCCGCCACGGTGACGTACGCCACCTGACGGTCCCGCCGTTCGGCGGCGAGTTCCACGAGCCGGGTGAGCGATCCACTGAAGGAGCGCCCCCCGAAGCCGGACAGCGCCACCTCGATGAGGCGAACGGTGGCCAGGCGGGTCTTGCCGGCCAGCAGCTGGCCGACCAGGACCCCGCGCTGCTCCACCGGAGCCGCCGAGTTGGACAGCACCGCCGAGAGCGCCGGCTCGCCGGCGACGACCTGCCCGAAACGGAACAGCTCGTCCTCGACCTCGCCGAGGTCACCGGAGGCCTCGGTGCTGGCGAGCACCGCTTCCACGCCGAGTCGCTCGACGGCATCGAGCAACTCCGACGGTGCCGACCAACGGCCGGACACCAGCGCGGCGAGCAGTTCGAGCGCACCCTCGCCGACCTTGCCCCGCAGCATCCCGCCGAGCAGTTCGGCGCGATCCGCGCCGGACCGGGCCGGGTCCGAGAGCGCCCGGCGCAGCCGGGGCTCCCGTCGCAGCAGCCCGCCGACAGCGAGCAGGTCGTTCGCGGTGTGTGCCACCGCGACCGCGTCATTGCCGCGGACGTACGCGTCGAGGTGCTCGGCCCCGACCTTGTACGACTCCCGGCTGGCGGCCTGCATCAGCGGGCCCCCGTGCTCTCGAGGCCGCTCAGGAACCGGTCGACGGTGCCCTTGCGTCGCGCCTCGTCGGCCAGCGACTCGCCAACGATCTTGCTGGCGAGGTCCACCGCGATCGTGCCGACCTCCGTGCGCAGCTCGCGCACGATGGTGGCCCGCTCGGCGGCGAGCGCGTCCTTGCCGGCCTGGATGACCCGGTCGGACTCCTCCCGCGCCTTGGCGAGGATGTCCTGACGGATGCCCTCGGCGTCGGCCCGCGCGTCGTCACGGATCTTGGCGGCGTCGGTCCGAGCCTCAGCGAGCTGGGCACGGTACTGCTCGAGCAGCTGGTTCGCCTCGGCCTGAGCGGCCTCGGCGCGCTTGATGCCGCCCTCGATCGCGTCGACCCGAGCCTGGAACGTCTGCTCCATGCGGGGGAAGACGAACTTCATCAGCACGAAGCAGAGAACGATGAAGGCGATCCCACCGACCACGATCTCCTGCCAGATGGGGATGATCGGGTTGTGGGTCGACTCACCACCCTCAGCGGCGAGGAAGTACATAGGTGACCTCCCGGTCGACGAGCGGGATTAGAGCTGGCCCTGCCAGATGAAGCCGAAGGCGATACCCAGCAGCGCGAGCGCCTCGATGACGGCGAAGCCGATCCAGACGTACGGCAGGGTCATCCGCGACGACTCCGGCTGACGGGCGGTCGACTGGATGTAGGCGGCGAAGACCAGGCCGACGCCGATACCCGGACCGATGGCCGCGAGGCCGTAGCCGATGGCGGCGGTGCTGCCAACGACACCTTCTGCGGCGGCGACGTAATCCATTAGTGGTTCCTCCTGGTTATCACGCGTGTCTCTCACGCGGGACGACAACGGTTGGTGCGGTGGATCAGTGCTCTTCGGCGAGCGCGCCCTGCACGTAACTGGCGGTGAGGACGGTGAAGACGTATGCCTGCAGGCAGATCACCAGGAACTCGAGGAAGGTGAGCGCGATGGTCATCACCCAGGAGAGCACCGAGACCGGAGCCAGCCAGGCGTTGGCGCTCAGCATGGCGAAGCCACCGAGCGTGAAGACCAGCAGGAGCATGTGGCCGGCGAACATGTTCGCGAAGAGACGAACCGCAAGGGAGAACGGCCGGACGATGAACGTCGAGAAGAGCTCGATCGGGATCAGCAGCGGCAGGATGAACCACGGCGCCGGCGGAACCAGAGAGTTCTTGAAGTATTTGACGAAGCCATGCTTCTTGATGCCGACGTAGTTGAACAGCACGTAGCTGATGATCGCGAGGAACGCCGGGAAGGCGATGTGCGAGTTCGGCGAGATCTGGAAGAACGGCACGATCGCGAAGAAGTTCGTCAGCAGCACGAAGCAGAAGAGCGTCGTGAAGTAGGGAGCGAACCGCACCCCCGCGTGACCGATCATGTCGACCGCGATGTTGTTGCGCACGAAGCCGTAGATCGACTCGGCGAGCCACTGCTTCTTGGTCGGCACCAGCTGCGGCTTCCGGTAGGTCGCCAGGAAGAAGATGATCAGGAGGCCGACCGCGACCCAGACCATTGCCGTGATCTTGGTGAACCAGTACGAGTCGTGCGCACCCCAGGGCAGGATGCTGGGCAGGTAAAAGTCCTCCACACTGGGTGGGAATGCCGCCTGGCCCGCT
Organism: Micromonospora sp. A202; assembly: GCF_006715105.1. Classification (NCBI taxonomy): domain Bacteria; kingdom Bacillati; phylum Actinomycetota; class Actinomycetes; order Micromonosporales; family Micromonosporaceae; genus Micromonospora; species Micromonospora sp. A202. Next base: position 5,512,582 of record NZ_VFMP01000001.1, read on the forward strand.
GCCAGAACGTTCGCCTGTCCGAACACCGCGTCCCTTCCTAAGTAGGCGTGCCGAGTCGGCGGACGACCAGGATGATGCCCCCGGCCATACCGAGCACGACGCCGATCCCGGTGGCAACGCCGCCGGTGTCGAGCCACTGGTCAATCAGCCAGCCGATGAAACCCCACACGAGCATGCCTCCGATGAGGTAGCTGAGCGCGGTCCAACCCTGACCGGCGCCGGACGGAATATCGTCCGGTTCACCGGCGGGACGGGGGGTTTGGTCACCAGCCATGACGGGGCGAACGATATCAGCCGGGAAGACGAGGCTGTGCCTCACCCCCCGCACAACCATCGTTGTGTGGGCCTCTCGTGGGCGCCGTCGTCTGTGGGCACGCTACTCCCCTTCCGCCCGTCGGAAAATGACCGGAGGCCGACACATTGCGGCGCGTCCGCTGGTTGGGACGACCGGCCAACGGCCAGGTCAGCCCTGCGGCCGGCGGGCGTGCACCGTGGTCAGCCACCAGATGTGCACCGCCGTCCACACTGCCACCCCGGAGACGATGCCGAGGCAGAGCGGGACCAACCCGGCCCAGCCGGTCGACGCCACCGCCACCATCACCACGCCCAGCAGGGTGAACTTCAGCACGTACAGGCCCAGCCCGAGCGGCAGCAACAACTGCGGGTTGACCTGGTCGGCCCGGGCCAGCACCACCGTGGTCAGGGTGTAGCTGAGCACCGTGACGCCCACGCCGGCCGCCGCGCCGAGCGCCGCCGTCGCGCCGCCGGTCACCGCACCCACCACCGCGGCGACCACCGCCAACGCCGCCGACGCGGCCAGCAGCACCGGCAGGTGCCGCAGCCGCCACCGCCGGTCGGCGTCGGGCTCGACCACCCCGGGCTCAGCCACGGGGATACGCCGGAAACGTCGCGACCAGCTCGGCCACCTCGGCGCCGAGCCGGGTCAGCTCGTCGGCGCCTCCCGGTGCCCCGGGATCGGTGCGCACCGCACGGGCGATCAGGGAGGCCACCTGCCGCATCTCCCCCTCGCGCATGCCCTGGGTGGTGACGCTCGGCGTGCCCACCCGGATGCCGGAGGCCACCATCGGCGGCTGCGGGTCGTACGGGATGGCGTTCTTGTTCAGGGTGATCGACGCGGCGTCGCAGCGTCGCTCGGCCTCGGCGCCGGTCACCCCCAGCTCCCGCAGGTCGATCAGGGCCAGGTGGGTGTCGGTGCCACCGGACACCGGGCGCATGCCCTCATCGGTCAGCCCGGCGGCGAGCGCCTGGGCGTTGGTGACGACCTGCCTGGCGTACGTCTGGAACTCCGGCTGGGCGGCCTCGCGCAGCGCGACCGCCTTGGCCGCGACGGCGTGCATCAGCGGGCCACCCTGGGTGAACGGGAAGACCGCCTTGTCGATCCGCTGGGCCAGCGACTCGCGGCACAGGATCATGCCGCCGCGCGGACCGCGCAGCACCTTGTGGGTGGTGGCGCAGACGACGTCGGCGTACGGCACCGGGGACGGGATGGCCCGGCCGGCGACCAGGCCGATGAAATGCGCGGCGTCCACCATCAGGTACGCGCCCACCTCGTCGGCGATCTCCCGGAACCGGGCGAAGTCGATCAGCCGGGGGTATGCGGTGGCACCACAGATGATCAGCTTGGGTCGGTGCGCCCGCGCCAGGTCGCGTACCTCGTCGTAGTCGATCTGCTCGGTGTCCGGCCGCACCGGGTAGCCGACCGGGCGGAACCACTTGCCGGAGAAGTTCACCCGGCTGCCGTGGGTGAGGTGCCCGCCGTGCGGCAGGTCCATCGCCAGCACCGTGTCACGCGGCTGCACCAGCGCGGCGTACGCGGCCAGGTTGGCGCTCGCACCGGAGTGCGGCTGGAGGTTGGCGTGCTCGGCCCCGAAGAGCTCCTTGGCCCGTGCGATGCCGATCTCCTCGGCCCGGTCCACCTCGGCACAGCCGCCGTAGTAGCGCCGGCCCGGGTAACCCTCGGCGTACTTGTTGGTCAGGGTCGAGCCGAGCGCGGCCAGCACCGCCGGCGAGGTCAGGTTTTCGCTGGCGATGAGCTGCAGGCCACCCCGCAACCGGTCCAGCTCGCCGAGGACCACCCCGGCGATCTCCGGGTCGGTGGCCCTGAGCTGCGCGAAATCCGGCCCCCAGAAGGTGCTCGTCTCGGTCTCCACAGCGAACGAGTCTAGGGGGCCGCACACTGGGACCTGTGAGATGCCTCGTCACGGGAGCCACCGGATACATCGGCGGGCGGCTGACGCCGCTGCTGCTGGCCGACGGGCACACCGTCCGCTGCCTCGCCCGCAAGGCGGTCCGGCTGCGGGACGTGCCCTGGGCCTCGGCGGCCGAGATCGTCGAGGGGGACCTGAGCCGGCCGGACACGCTGCCCGCCGCGTTCGCCGACGTGGACGTCGCGTACTTCCTGGTGCACTCGTTGGGCCGGCCCGACTTCGAGGAGGCCGACCGCACGGCGGCGACCAACTTCGCGGCGGCGGCCCGCGCTGCCGGCGTACGCCGGATCGTCTACCTGGGTGGGCCGGAGCCGGCGTCCGACGCGGAGGTCCCGTCCCCGCACCTGCGGTCCCGGGCCGAGGTGGGCCGGATCCTGCTGGCCAGTGGGGTGCCGACGGCCGTGTTGCGGGCCGCGGTGATCATCGGATCCGGCTCGGCGTCGTTCGAGATGCTGCGGTACCTGACCGAGCGGCTACCCGCCATGATCACCCCGCGCTGGGTCCACAACCGGATCCAACCGATCGCGGTCCGCGACGTGCTGCGCTACCTGGCCGGCTCCATCGCGCTTCCGCCGGACGTCAACCGGGGCTTCGACATCGGCGGGCCGGACGTGCTGACCTTCCTCGACATGATGCAGCGCTACGCCCGGGTGGCCGGGCTGCGCCGACGGATCATCGTGCCGGTCCGCGCGCTCACCCCGTCGCTCTCGTCGCACTGGGTCGGCCTGGTCACCCCCGTGCCGAATGCCATCGCCCGTCCCCTGGTGGAGAGCCTGATCCACGAGGCCGTCGCGCACGAGCACGACATCGCCCGCTACGTGCCGGACCCACCCGGTGGGCTGACCGGCTTCGACGACGCGGTGGCGCTGGCGCTCGCCAAGGTGCGCGACGCCCAGGTGGAGACCCGCTGGTCGAACGCGAGCGGCCCGGACGCGCCCGCCGAGCCGTTGCCCACCGACCCGAAGTGGTCCGGCGGCACCGCCTACACCGACGTCCGCGAGAGGGTGGTGGACGCCCCACCGGCGGCGCTCTGGCGGGTCGTCGAGGGCGTCGGCGGCGAACACGGCTGGTACTCGTTCCCGCTCGCCTGGTCGATCCGGGGCTGGCTGGACCGGCTGGTCGGCGGGGTCGGGCTGCGTCGGGGCCGACGCGACCCGCACCGCCTCCAGGTCGGTGAGGCGCTGGACTTCTGGCGGGTCGAGGAGATCGTCCCGGGCGAGTTGCTCCGGCTGCGCGCCGAGATGCGGCTGCCCGGCCGGGCCTGGCTGGAGATGCGGGTGCTGTCAACTGACGACGGCCGCAGCCGCTACCAGCAACGCGCGGTCTTCCTGCCACGCGGGCTGAGCGGCCACGCCTACTGGGGGTCGGTGGCGCCCTTCCACGCGGTGGTCTTCGGCGGGATGGCCCGCAACATTGCGCGCAACGCCGAACAGGCCCCCTGATCCCCGCAGGTCTCAGTTGCCGGTGCGGGCTCCGGTGACCTGGAGGGCGGTTCGTTCGCTCGGCGGGACGAAGTCGCGTACCGGTTGGTCGCGCAGGGCGACGGCGAGCACCTCGCCGACCGCGTCCACCATCCGAGCCTGCACCGCCTGGCCGACCGCGTCCCGGGGATCGTCCGGGTTCGCCGCCATCGAGGCGACCGCCAACTGCGGCGTGAACGCCACCACGGTCTCCGTCTCGTACCGCTCCGAGCTGCCCGTCTTGCCGGCCACGGGACGGCCGAGCCGCGCGCGCAGCCCCGGTGCGGTGGCGCCGTCGCAGCGCCCGTACATCGACTGGTCGCCGACCGGGCAGCGCGCCGCGTCGGTGGCCGCCCGGGCCACGTCGGGGTCGAGCACCTGCCGGCAGTCCGGCTTGGCGGCGTCGACCGGCCGGCCGCCCGAGTCGGTGATCGAGACCACCGGCAGCGGTGCGCACCAGGTCCCCTCGGCCGCCACGGTGGCGTACGCGGTGGCCAGGTCCAGCGGCGTCGTCGCGGCCACGCCCAGGGTGAACGGGCCCCAGTTCTTCGCGCCGTAGCGGGCCAGCTTGGCGTCGGCGTCGGCCCGCAGCACGATGCCGAGCCGCTCGGCCATCTCCACCACCCGGTCGGCGCCCACCTTCTCGGTGAGCCAGGCGAAGTACGTGTTCACCGAGCGGCCGAACGCGCTCCACATGGTGCGGGGGCCGTCCATCGACGAGGGGCTGGCGTTCGTCGGGCACCAGTGACCGTCACAGCTCGCCGCCCCGGTGACCGGGAAGCGGGTGAGCAACTGGGTCGGTGCCACGAAGTCGGTCGACAGCGGCAGGCCGGACTCCAGCGCGGCCAGCATGGTGAAGAGCTTGAACGTCGAGCCACCCTGGTACCCCTCGATCGCCCCACCGCCAGCGACCAGCTGGTTGACGGTGTTGGGGCGGTTCTTCTGCCCGACCGGGTTGTCCTGCACGCTGTAGGCACGGTTCACCGACATCGCCAGCACCCGCCCGGTGCCCGGCTGCACCACGGCGGTCGGCACCGCCTCGGCGTCCGTCGGCCGGTAGATCTTCAGCACCTGCTCGGTGGTGGCCCGCTGCACCCCCGGGTCCAGCGACGACACGATGGAGAACCCGCCCCGGCGCAGCGTGCGCTGCCGCTCGTCGGCCGTCGCGCCGAACGCGGACTGGCTGCTCCACCAGCGGGTGAACCAGTCGCAGAAGAAGCCCCAGTCGTTGTGCGCCTCGGGCACCCCGGTGCAGTCGTTCGGGGTCTCACTGGGCTGAAGCTGCAACGGTTCGGCCCGGGCCGCCGCCGCCGCGTCCGCCGGCACCTGCCCCGACTCCACAAGCCGCTCCAACACGTACGACCGTCGGGCCAGCGCGGCGTCGGCGTCGCCGTTGATCGGGTCGTCGCTGTCCGGTGACCGGACCAGACCGGCCAGCAGCGCCGCCTGGGACAGGGTCAGGTCGGCCGGAGACCGGGAGAAGTAGCGCTTGCTGGCCGCCGCGATGCCGTACGCCCCGGCGCCGAAGTAGGCGATGTTGAGGTAGCGGGTGAGGATCTGCTCCTTGTCGAGTTCCCGTTCCAGCGCGAGCGCGTAGCGCATCTCCTGGAGCTTGCGCACTGTGGTGACCTCGGTGGCGGCCACCCGCTGCGCCTCGGTCAGCCGGGGGTCGCTGCTGAGCACGTTGCGGACGTACTGCATGGTCAGCGTGGAGGCGCCCTGCCGCGTCCGCCCGTCCCGCTTGTTGACTGTGAACGCGCGCACCACGCCGCGCAGGTCCACGCCGCTGTGCTGGTAGAACCGGACGTCCTCGGCGGCCACTATCGCCTGGCGCATCACCGGGGCCACCTCGTGCAGCGGCACGTCCACCCGGTCCTCCTGGTAGAAGGAGGTGATCAGGGTGGTGCCGTCGTTGGCGTAGAGGTTGGAGCGCTGCGCGGTCGGCGGCGTACGGAGTGTGTTCGGCAGCTCCGAGTACGGCGTGGACAGGTTGCTGAACCCGATCCCGAAGGCCAGGGCCGCCGGCAGGGCGGCTGCGGCCAGCACCAACCCGGCCAGCACTCCGGCGATCACCACAGTCAGCAGTTTGTCGAGATGGGCCCGGATCATCAGCTCTCCCCGCAGGAGCCGGTCACGCTAGGACCCGTTCAGGATGACCCGAAACGCCCCTTTCGCCCCTGGTTTTCCCCAAACCCGGAGGAAACTCGCACCAAGGCTCAGGGCAGCAGTGCGCCGGCCAGCGGGTGCACCGTCTCCTCGATCTCGTCGGCGACCCGGCTGAAGCACTGGTCACCGCGACCCCACGGGTCGTCCAGATCATCGGTCGGCAACGCCGAGGCGCCCAACCGGACGTCATGGGCCGCCGCCACCAGAGCCACACCCCGGGCGTACACGGCCTCCGGGGTCGCGTCACCCGGCGGCAACGCGGTGGCGTCCACCGCGGCCAGCAGCCGGCCGAACTCCCCCAGCACGAACGTGCGGGCCGCAGCGTCCGGCCGCAGCGCCACCACGTACTCCTGCTGGTCCGCCGTGGCGGTCAGGACCAGGTCGGCGGCGTCGATGTGGTCCGAGCGCAACTTGCGGGCGGCGAACCCCTCGACGTCCCCACCCCGGCCGGTCACCTGCCGCGCCGCCGGCGGGTTCATCTCCTCGCCCGCGTGCCAACCACCCGTCCCGGCGCTGTGGCTGTGCACCAGCTCCTCGGCGCGGGCCGGGTCCTCCGCACGCCGCGTCAACCGCTCCCGCACCGCCAGGGCGAGCAGCCGCTCCGCCATCGGCGAGCGGCAGATGTTGCCCATGCACACGTGCAGCACCGTGAACGGGGGCACTCAGACCGCCCGACCGTCGATGAGGTCCGGGACGACGTCGCGCAGCTTCTCCAACGGGATCGCCCCCGCCCGCAGCAGTTGCGGCACCTCACCGGTCAGATCCACGATCGTGCTGGGCACCGGGTCCGGGCAGGGCCCGGCCTCCAGGTAGGCCCGCACCGAGTAACTGAGCTGGTCACGCGCCTCCTCGGCGGTCACCGCGGCGGGCTGGCCGGTCTTGTTGGCCGACGAGACCGCCATCGGGCCGGTCTCGCGCAGCACCTCCAGCGCCACCGGGTGCAGCGGCATCCGCACAGCCACCGTGCCCGTCTTGTCGCCCAGATCCCACTGGAGGCTCGGCGAGTGCTCGACGACGATCGTCAGGGCACCCGGCCAGAACGCCTCCACGAGATCCCGTGCGGCGGTGGGCAGCGAGAAGACCAACCCGTCCAGGGTGTGCCGCGAGCCGATCAGCACCGGCGGCGGCATCTGCCGACCCCGGCCCTTGGCATCGAGCAGCGCCTTGACCGCGTACGGGGTGAACGCGTCCGCGCCGATCCCGTACACGGTGTCCGTCGGAAGGACGACCAGCTCGCCGTTCTTGACCGCCTCGATCGCCGCAGCGATGCCGCGGTCCCGATCGGCGGGCGACCGGCAGTCGTAGAGCATCACGGGGAGTCAGTCTGCCACGCCGCCCCGATCGGGGCGTGCTGGCCGTCCGCCCGTCGGGACGCGGTGGCGAAGCGGGGCCGTCCGGTGAGGTCCCGATGCTCCGTGACAGCGGTGAACCCGCCGTGCCCGGCGAGCAGCCCGGGCACCGCCGCGCCGTGCGTGTCGTCGTGCTCGACCCCGAACGCGCCGCCGGGGCGCAGCAGCGCCGCCGCCCGGGTGACGACCGGCCGGATCACCGCCAGACCGTCCGCGCCGCCGAAGACCGCCTCCGCCGGGTCGTGCCCGGCCACCTCCGGCGGGACCACCACGTCGTCCGGCACGTACGGCGGGTTGCAGAGCAGCACGTCCACCCTGCCCACCAGGTCCGCCAGCAGATCCGGCGCTGTCACGTCGGCCTCGACCACCTCGATCGGCCGGTCCCCCGCCGCGGCCCGCTCCGCCGCGTTGCGCCGCAGCCAGGCCAACGCCGCCGGGGACCGCTCCACCGCGATCACCCGCGCCCCCGGCAGCTCCTGGGCGACCGCCAGCGCGATGGCGCCCGAGCCGCTGCACAGGTCGACCACCACCGGGTCGGGCCGGCCCTGGGCCTGCTCGACGCCCCACCCGGCCAGCAACTCGGTCTCCGGTCGGGGCACGAAGACACCCGGGCCGACCAGCAACTCAAGGTGCCGGAACCCGGCGCGACCGGTCAGATACTGCAACGGCTCCCGCCCGGCGCGACGACGCGTCAGGTCGTCGAGCCGCGCCAGCTGGTCGTCGCTGAGGTCGTCGGCGAGCGCCAGCCGACCCCGGGGCACCCCGAGCACGTACGCGGCCAGCAACTCGGCCTCCACCCGGGCCGAGCCGACCCCGGCGGCGGCGAGCACCCGGGCCGATCGGGCCACTGCGGCGGACGGACGGATGGGGCCTGTCCCTCCGGGGGGGTGTTGCGGCAGAGTACTCACGACATAATCATGAAGCGTCGCGGGCGACGCGACGAACAGGTGCGCCCAGGCGCACGGCAGGAGGTTGGCGGGTGGGCTGGCTCGACCGGGTCGATGACCAGGTTGATGTCCTCACGCATGCCCGTGCACTGCAGGAGGCCAGCCGTTCCGCGGAGTCGTACGTCCTGCTGGAGCGTGTGATCCGCACCACGGCCGACCCGGCCGCGCGAGCGGACGCGCTGGTGCAGCGCCTCTCCGCACTGATCAATCTCGGTCGGACCGCGGAGTTCACCCGGGCCATCGAGGAGGCGTCGGCGGCGGTTCGCGACCTCGCCGAGCCGTACCTGCACGGGCACCTCAACGCGCTGGCCGCGCTCGCCGCCCACCACCAGGGCGCACTGGACCGCTGCGTCATGCACCTCGTCCGAGCCGCCCGCGCCCTGGGCGCGGTGGAGGACCCGGACCGGGACACCGCGTGGGGCTGGCACGACCTGGCGATGGCCTACAGCTACCTCAGCTTCCACGGTTACGCCCTCGGCGCCATCGAGCGGGCCCGGCAGCTCGGGCTGACCGCCGGCATCCCCGAGGAGACGTTCGCCGCGCCGGGCATCCGGCTGCGCAACGCGGTGGCACTGGACCACAACGGCGACAGCGACGGGTGTCTGCGGGTGCTTCGGGACGTGGCCGCCGACCTGGCCCGCTTCGTCCGCACCGGGCGGGCCGGCCAGCTCCGCCCGAGCAGCCTCGCCGCCTACGGCTACGCGGCGGCTCGGCAGGCGGCGCTCGGCGACCAGGTGGCGACCAGCGGGGAGGCCGAGCCGGCCCGGTTGATCAGCCACGGCGGGGACAGCGCCCGCGCCCGCGACATGCGGCAGCTCGGGCAGGTGTGCCTCGCCGTGGCCGCTGGGCGGCCGATCGAGGCGGTCACCCGGTTGGACACCGTCCACGTGTCCACCGAGACGCTCGGAGCGGCCGAGCCGGCCCGGCTGCGCAGCATCGCGCTGACACGCGCCGGAGACCACCCGGCGGCGCACCGGGCCGACCGCCTGGCGTTCCGGCTCGCCGCCCAACGCAACGACCGGCTGCGGGACGTCTACATCGACGGCATCGCCGCCCGCATCGACCACGAGGAGATGCGCCGCGAGGCGGCGCGGTTCGAGGGCGAGGCGTTGACCGACCCGCTCACCGGGCTGCCCAACCGACGCCGGCTGGAGCGGTACATCACGGCAGTGGTCACCCGGGGCGAGCGGGTGGTGATCGGCGTCTGCGATCTGGACGGCTTCAAGGCGGTCAACACCCGGCACGGCCACCACTCCGGCGACCTGGTGCTGCAACGCATCGCCGGGGTGATCAACCGGGTGATGCGCCGGGGCGACTTCGTGGCCCGCTACGGCGGTGACGAGTTCGTCGTGGTGCTGCCGGACACCGGCATGACCGAGGCCGCCGAGGTGGCCCGCCGGATCGAGGCCGCCGTCCGACTTGAGGACTGGGAGTCGCTGGTGCCGGGCACGCCGGTCGGGGTGAGCATCGGCTTCGCGGAGGTCTCCGGCGGCAGTGGGCTGCGCGACGCGCTCAGCGTCGCCTTCGAGCTGGCCGACCGGGAGATGCTGCGCGCCAAGTCCCGTCCCCGCGCGAGCTGACCGCCAGGGCTCGCGTCGATCAAGGACTTGTGGTGCCTCACCAAAGGCCCACGACGCGACAAACCACCCACCACAATCCCATGATCGACGGCGACGGGACGCGCGGCCGGGTTGCTCAGCGGCGGGTCAGCTCGGTGTCGCCGGCCAGCCGGGCGGCGCGGTCCGCCTCCGTCAGGGCGTCCAGCACCCCGTCCAGCTCACCGGCGAGCGCCAGGTCGAGGTTGTACGCCGTGTAGCCGATCCGGTGGTCGGTGATCCGGTTCTGCGGGTAGTTGTAGGTGCGGATCCGCTCCGAGCGGTCCACCGTGCGCACCTGGGCCTTCCGGGCGTCCGAGGCGGCGGCGTCGGCCTGCTCCTGGGCGGCGGCCAGCAGCCGGGCCCGCATGATCCGCATCGCCTGCTCCCGGTTCTGCAACTGGGACTTCTCGTTCTGGCAGGAGACGACGATGCCGGTCGGCAGGTGGGTGATCCGCACCGCCGAGTCGGTGGTGTTGACCGACTGGCCGCCCGGGCCGGACGAGCGGAACACGTCGATGCGCAGGTCGTTCGCGTCGATGGTGACGTCGACGTCCTCGGCCTCCGGCAGCACCAGCACCCCGGCGGCGGAGGTGTGGATCCGGCCCTGCGACTCGGTGACCGGGACACGCTGCACGCGGTGGACGCCGCCCTCCCACTTGAGTCGGGACCAGACGCCGCTGCCGCCCTCCGGCACACCCTTGGTCTTGATGGCGAGCGAGACGTCCTTGACCCCGCCGAGGTCGGAATCCTGCGCGTCGATCACCTCGGTGACCCAGCCGTGGCGCTCGGCATAGCGGGTGTACATCCGCAGCAGGTCGCCGGCGAACAGCGCCGACTCCTCACCACCCTCGCCCGCCTTGATCTCGACGATCACGTCCTTGGCGTCGTGCGGGTCGCGCGGGATGAGCAGCTCGGCGAGGCGTTCCTCCAGCACGGGCAGGGTCGCGGCGAGCGACTCCGCCTCGCTCGCGAAGGACGGGTCCTCCGCGGCAAGCTCGCGGGCCGCCACCAGGTCGGCGCGGGCCTGTTCCAGCTCGTCGGCGGCCTTGTGCAGCGGCACCAGCTCGGCGTAGCGGCGGCCGACCCTGCGCGCGGTGGCCTGGTCGGCGTGGATGGCCGGATCGGCCAGCCGCTTCTCCAGCTCCGCGTACTCGTCGAGGAGGCCGGCCAGACGCTCGCTGCTCATGCTGCGGATGCTCCTTCGACGGTGCGAGCCGGGAGAGCCGGAAGGCCGGCGGCCGGGCGGAAACTGGGGGAAATGCGGACGGCGCCCGCGTCCGGCGAAAAACCGGACGCGGGCGCCGAACGTGGAACTACTTGGCCTTCTTGGCCTGAACCTTGGCGTACTTCTGCTGGAACTTCGCGACCCGGCCGGCGGTGTCGAGAACGCGCTGCTTACCGGTGTAGAACGGGTGGCAGGCGCTGCAGGTCTCGGCGTGGATCGCCCCGCCCTTGGCGGTGCTGCGGGTCGTGAACGTGTTGCCACAGGAGCAGCTGACCTCGGTGGTCACGTACTCCGGGTGGATGTTTGCCTTCATCGCCTCGGTCCTCTCGTTGGTGGTCGCCGGGTCGCCGTCATCGCTCGTCGCGCCGTACGCGACGGGCTCGGGCGTGAACCGGAACCGGTGGCCGATTGACCAGTGTGCCATGGGCCTGAGCCGACCCGGTAATCGGGCCGCACACCTCGTCCGGCATCGTCAACACGTGCCTCCCCGTCCGCATTCCCACCGCCCGACGGGGCATTCGTCCACCCGGCGGACCGCCGCCAGGTACCCCGCAGGGGGTACGGCACGCCGAGCCGGAGGTGCGACGTCGATGACCCGCCTGATCGCCACCCGGGGACTGCCCGCCTCGGGCAAGACGACGTTCGCCCGCACGCTCCAACCCTCCGTGGTCCGGGTCAACCGGGACGACCTGCGCCGGATGCTGCACGGCGAGCGGTTGTTCACCCAGTGGGCCGAGGCCCAGGTGACAGTCGTCCAGCGGGCCCAGGTCGAGGCGTTGCTGAGGGCCCGCGCGGACGTCTGCGTGGACGACACCAACCTGCGCTCACGAACGTTGCGGGACTGGGCTGAGCTGGCCGCCCGCCACGGCGCGGACTTCGAGGTGCACGACTTCACCGACGTGCCGCTGGCCGAGTGTCTGCGCCGCGACGCCGCGCGCCCGGTCGCCGAACAGGTCGGCGCCGAGGCGATCCGTCGGCTGCACGAGCGGTACCTGGAGGGGCGGACCCTGCCGCTGCCGGTGCCGCAGGCCCGCACCGGACGCCCCGCCGTCGTGCACCCGCCGTCGACCGAGCCACCCGAGATCGTGCTCGTGGACATCGACGGCACCGTCGCGCTGGCCGTGTCCCGCAGCCCGTACGACATGACCCGGGTGGGCGAGGACGAGCCGAACACGGCGGTGATCGCGGCGGTCCGGGCGATGCACGCGGCCGGGTACGGGGTGGTCTTCTGCTCCGGGAGGGACGCCTCCGCCCGCGCGGCCACCGAGGCGTGGCTGGCCCGGCACGTCCGGGTCCCCTACCTCGGCCTGCACCTGCGTGCCGTCGGCGACTCCCGGAAGGACTCGATCGTGAAGCGGGAGATCTACGACCGGGAGATCAGGGACCGTTACCGGGTGGCCGGCGTCTTCGACGACCGTGTCCAGGTGGTCCAGATGTGGCGGGCCCTCGGCCTGACCGTCTTCCAGGTGGCCGACGGCGACTTCTGAGGTGTCCGGACGGGCCCCGCGTGTGGGGGCCCGTCCGGACAGCTCACCTGGTGACGGTGATGGTGGCCTCGGCACGGGTGCCGTTGACCTCGACCGTCAGGCGTACCGGCGCGGCGGGCCGCAGTGCCGTCAGGGTGCCGGTGGCCGGGTCGAATCGGGCGGTGTGCCATGGGCGTACCCCGGCCGCCGAGCCGATGTGCACTCCCGGCGAGGCCGACCAGTCGGCGCTGACCGGTGCGGCCACCGGGACCGTACGCCCGCTGGGCTGGGCCAGTGTGGCGGTGACCGTCGCGGGGGTGCCGACCGCGACGCTGGCCGGGGCGGCCACCGTGAGCCGGTCGACGTGCGCGTGGAACTCCGCGTCCACCCAGCGTGCGCCCTCGGCGAGCGGGTCACGGCGGGCCCGGTCCGCCTCGGTCGGGGTCACCGGGTCCACGCCGAACTCCGTCCAGCCGGTGAAGCCTCCCTGGTCGGCAGGGGTGGACGGCGTCTTGCCCGCATTGCCGTTGATCACGTACGGCACACCGTCGACCCGGTCGGCGTGGAAGGTGCCGACGTGCCCGCCCACGAACAGCGCCCCCTTGCCGGTGCGGTGCTGGAAGTCGGCCAGCCACTGCTCCAGCAGCGCCGCCTCCTTGCGGTCGCCGAGCTGGCTGGCCTGCGCCGGGCTGGGGTCGCGGGGCGGGTGGTGGTGCAGGACGACGACCGAACCCACACGTCGGTCGGTGGCCGCCGCGTCCAGCGTCTCGCGGAGCATCCGTACCTGGTCGAAGCCGCCGCCGCGCAGCGTCCCGGTGGACGAGTTCAGCGTGACGAACCGGGTGCCGTTGTGGTCGAACACCCGGGAGGTGGCACCGAACGCGGCAGCGAAGTTGCTGATCGGGGCGCCCATGATCTCGTGGTTGCCGGGCACGTAGTACCAGGGCAGCGCGTCGCCCAACTCCTCGTCGAGGATCCGCCGGGCCAGCGCGAAGTCGGCCGGGTAGGCGGTGTCCACGAAGTCGCCGTTGATCAGGAGGAAGTCCGGCCGGGCCGCCCGCACCTCGCGCAACGTCCGCCGGGCCTGGGCGACCAGGTCGCTGTCCGGGTCGGCGGCGACGAACTGGGCGTCGGAGAGCACCGCGAACCGCCACGGCGCGCCGTCCACAGTGCCGTCGCGGACCACCACCCGATCGGTACGCGGGGCCACCTCCGGCACGTCGACAGTCGGGGGCACCTTCGCCACCAGGTCGTCGATGATCACCTCGCTGGTGTACTGCGCGGCGGCGTTCGTCTCGGCCACGTAGAAGCGGCGTACCCGCACCGGGTACTGCACCCCGGCCGGCACCGCGAACTCCACGTACCGCCAGCCGGTCCAGGTGATCAGTGGGCCACGCAGCACGTGCTGGGTGTCCTGGGCGTCGTGCAGGTGCAGGCTGGGCCACTCCCCGGTGCCGTTGCCGTGGATCCACATCCCGAAGGCCTGCGGCTGACCGGGCACCTCGATCCAGGCGGGCGGGTCGGCGTACGCGGCCCGCGTGCCGGTGGACTGGCCGAAGTCGTACGACATGCGCAGGCCGGTGCCGGTGTGCCCCGGCGCGGGCGCGACCGACCCGCTGGCGCGGGCCTGGCTGAACCGCCAGGAAGCGGCGTCGTCGAACCCGGCGACCGGCACGTCGGTCAGGCCGACGGTGACCGGCAGGACCACGCTCGTGCGGCCGACGCGAACGGTCACCAGGCCGGAGCCAGTGTCCCTCAACGCGGCGACGGACAGGTTGCCGTCCCCGGTGGGGGTGATCCGCAGCAGGTCCCGGTCGTAGTCGAGGGTGAGGTCGGCCGGCTCGATCGGCGCGGTGTTGCCTTCGGCGTCGTACCCGACCACGCCGACCAGGGCGTTGCCGTCCCGCCCGGTCAGCCCGACCCGTGGCGTGGTGGTGCCGATCCGGGCCAGCGGGCCGAGCACTGTGAGGTTCAGGGAGCCGGTGACCCGTCCCCGTGCGGCGGTGACCGTGCTGGCCCCCGGCGCGCCGGCGTGGAACACGCCGTCACGGTCGATCCGGCCGCGTACCGCCGGGGTCGCCCGCCAGGTGGGAACGCCGGCCGCCGGGCCGTACGTCTCGTCGTAGCCGGATGCGGTGAGGGTGCGGGTCAGCCCCGGGAAGACCCGGTCGGGCCGTCCACCTCGCACCGGTGAGACACCCGGGGCGGCGGTGGGGTCGCTGGCCGTCTCGACCCAGTAGCCGGTGAGTCGCCCGCTGCCCTTCGGCGCGTAGATGGCCAGGCCGTTGGGCACTGCCCGCTCGCTGCCGTCGGAGGGGCCGTTCTCCACCTGCACGGCGGGCGCGCCCGGCTCCCGGGCCAGCAGCGTGGACGATCCGCCGCCATCCAGGTTGAGCGCGTGGTGGGCGCCCAGCTCGGCCATCATCCGGCCCATCTCGGTCTGGGTCACGCCGCGGCTGTCGACCTGACGACCGTCCACCGTCAGCATGATCATCTTTCGACCGTCGGCGCTGAACCCGACAGCGGTGCGGGGGGCGAGGGTCGGATCGGCGATGCTCTGCACGACGCCGTCGCGGACCAGGACGTTGCCGCCCCCGACCGCCGCGTGCAGGGTGCTGCCGTCGGAGGGCTTCGGCCGCCAGGCCACCGTCACCGGGTCACCGTCGCGCAGGCCGGCCAGCGCGTCCGCGCCGAGGTCGCGGCCGAGCAGCACGGTGCTGCCTGCGGCGATCGGGCCGCTGCCGGCCACGCTTCCCACCGCTGCCACCCGACCGTTGGTCACTGTGACCTCGACCACCCGGGCCGCGCCCTCCACGGCACGCTGCCGGGTGTACGTCCCCCACAGCTCGGTGAACGCCCCGATGCCGTCGGCCTGGACCATGTTGTTGAACTGGGTCAGCGGGACCGGCCCGGTGGGCAGGGTGGCGCTGCCGTCGAAGTTCACCTCGATCACCCGGCCGAGGCCGTTCGTGGTGACCGCCACCGCGTTGCGGTGACCGCTGACCCCGGACTGGATCAGCTCCCCGTCCCGGACGCCCACGCCCTGGGCGGCACCCGAGTTGTTGATGTCGAAGAAGTCGCCGTTGACCGCGGCGACCGCGCGCGACTGGTCGACCGCCTGTCGCAGCGGCTCGGCCCGGCTGACCGCGCCGGAGTTGACGTAGTCGACGGTGGAGCCGCCGGCCAGATCGGTGGTGAGCGCGTCGGCGCGCAGCCAGCCCTCGGCGTCGTACCTGTCGAAGGACGTCAGCTGCACGCCCGGGGCGACCGGCCGGGTGGCCTTCGTGGTCTCCAGCCCGCCGGCCGGCTCCAGACCACCAGCGACGGCGGTCGGGGCGGTCGCGGCTGTCGGGGCGGCGGCCAGGCTGACCGAGCCGGCCGCTCGGGAGGACGCGGGCGGCGCGTCCTCAGCGATCGTGGGTGAGGCCAGGGACGGTGGGGCGACGGTGGACGGGGCGATGGTGGGTGCGGCAGTCGCCGGTGGCGACAGGGCCAGGGCGAGCAGCGGCGTCAGCAGCAGGACGCCGGTGCGGCGGGCGGTTCGTCTGCGGGTACGCATGGACGACAGTCAACCCGGCAATGAATAGAAGTTTCAATACCTATCGGCTGAACCGAAGGAAAATTCCATCACGTGCCGCCCGGAGACATGACGAAGGGGCACGACCGGTGTGGCCGTGCCCCTTCGTCTCACCCGGGGATGGTTACTCCCCCGGTGTCGACTTCGCGATCTGCATCAGGAACTCGATGTTGGTACGTGTCTTCTTGAGCTTGTCGAGCAGCAGGTCCATCGCCGCCTGCGAGTCCAGCGAGTGCAGGACCTTGCGCAGCTTGTGGAGGATGGCCAGCTCCTCCGGCGCGAGCAGAACCTCTTCCTTACGGGTACCGGACGGGTTGACGTCGATGGCCGGGAAGGTGCGCTTGTCGGCGATCTTCCGGTCCAGCTTCAGCTCCGCGTTGCCGGTGCCCTTGAACTCCTCGAAGATGACCGTGTCCGCCATGGATCCGGTCTCCACCAGCGCCGTGGCGATGATGGTCAGCGAGCCACCGTTCTCGATGTTGCGAGCCGCGCCGAGGAAGCGCTTCGGCGGGTAGAGAGCGGTGGAGTCGATACCACCCGACATGATCCGGCCGCTGGCCGGCGCCGCCAGGTTGTACGACCGACCGAGCCGGGTCACCGAGTCGAGCAGCACGACCACGTCGTGCCCCAGCTCAACCAGGCGCTTGGCCCGCTCGATGGCCAGCTCGGCCACCGTCGTGTGGTCCTGCGGCGGACGGTCGAACGTGGCCGCGACGACCTCGCCCTTGATCGACCGCTGCATGTCGGTGACCTCTTCGGGCCGCTCGTCCACCAGCACCACCATCAGGTGGCACTCCGGGTTGTTGTGCGTGATCGCGTTCGCGATCGCCTGCAGCACCATCGTCTTACCCGCCTTCGGCGGTGACTGGATGAGTGCCCGCTGGCCCTTGCCGATCGGCATGACCAGGTCGATGACCCGGGTGGTGAGGATGTGCGGCTCGGTCTCCAGGCGCAGGCGCTCCTGCGGGTAGAGCGGAGTGAGCTTGTAGAACTCCGGTCGACGCCGGGCCTCCTCCGGCTCCATCCCGTTGATCGTGTCCAGCCGCATCAGCGGGTTGTACTTGTCGCGCCGCTGGTCACCGCTGTTGCCGCCCTCGCGGGCCGCCCGCACCGCACCGGTGATCGCGTCACCGCGGCGCAGGCCGTACTTCTTGATCTGGGACATCGAGACGTAGACGTCGTTCGGGCCGGCCAGGTAGCCGGTGGTCCGCACGAACGCGTAGTTGTCGAGCACGTCGATGATGCCGGCCACGGGGACGAGGACGTCGTCCTCGCTGACCTGCGGCTCACGCCCACCGGTGTCGGCACCGGTCTCGGTGCGCTCGCCCCGACCGCGACGACGGTCCCGGAAACGGCTGCGCCGGCCGCGCCGGCCGCCACCCTCGCCGTCGTCGTCGTCGCTGTCCCGCTCGACACGCTGACCACGGTCGTTGCGGTCACCGCGGTCATTGCGGTCGGCCCGCTCCGGACGGTCGTTGCGCTCGGAACGCTCGCCCCGGTCGGAACGCTCGCCCCGGTCGTTGCGCTCGCCCCGCTCGGCACGCTCGCCCCGCTCGGCACGCTCGCCCCGGTCAGCACGGTCGCCCCGGTCGTTGCGCTCGCCCCGCTCGGCACGCTCGCCCCGCTCGCCCCGGTCAGCACGCTCGCCCCGGTCGGCACGGTCGCCCCGGTCGGCACGGTCGCCCCGGTCGGAACGCTCCGCGCGGTCGCCCCGCTCGGCACGCTCGCCCCGGTCGGAGCGCTCGGCACGCTCGGCGCGCTCCGGACGCTCAGCCCGGTCCCGGCGATTCTCGCCGCGGTCGGTCCGCTCGCCGGCGCCAGCCTCTTCGGTACGCGCCTCCTCGGCGCGGACCTCGGTCGGACGCGCCTCAGCGGGACGCGCCTCGGTCGGACGGGTCTCCGCTGCTGCGGTCCGGCTCCGCCGGGTGCGAGTGCGACCTTCGGTCTCGGCGGCCGGCTCGGCGGGCGCCTGATCGGCGCTGCGCCCCTCGGCTGCCGGCCGGTCGGCGGTTTCCCGCACCTCGGCGCGCACCCCCTCACGGGTCGGAGCGGCCGCGGCCGCGACCTCGGCCCGTGGTCGAGGGGTCCCGGCGGCGTTGCCGCCCTGCCGCTCGGAAATCGCGGCGATCAGCTCGCCCTTGCGCATGCGAGCCGTGCCGGAGATGCCGAGCGACGCGGCCAGGCTCTGCAGCTCTGGCAGCAGCATCGCCGACAGACCGGTGCCGCTACGCCGACGACGGGCGGGAGCGGCTGCGGTGGCATCGCCAGCGACGTTGGAAACATCCGACGTCACGTCGGTGGTGTCGCTCAATGGATTCCTTCCCTCGATAAGGCCGTGGCTGCCCGGAGTCGGAACTCAGGTGGCCGGGCGGCCTCGGTGCACCCGCCTCGCAAGGACGCGTCGCGGGAGTCTGTGACACAGCAGCCGGTCGGTATCCCGACTCACCAACGTCGGTGAGCAGGTCTCGCCGTCTGCGGCGACCTGTGGAAACTGCGGTGCGGCGTGGGCCTTGGCAGGGGTAGACGGGCTGACCGCCGAGAGCTTCGGGGGTGCGCCGCCCCGCAGGAGATCGCGTGCTTCGCGGCTGTGCTAGGTCTAGAGCGTAATCAACTCTTCCGACCTGCGGCAACAGGGTCCCGCTCGGCGTGTCCAAGTCTACCCCGGGCGACCCGTGCGCCGCTGACGTCTATCGGTAACTGCCAGATCTGCCAGTCTGTTCCCGCTGGGAAGCTCGCCGGAGGCTCGCTGAGCGCCAGCACAGTGGGCCCGGCCCCACTGACCACAGCCGCCACACCGGCCGCTCGCAACGCGTTGACCAGGGCAGATGTCGCTGGCATCCCGGCTGAACGGTAATCCTGATGGAGCCGGTCGACCGTGGCCGGCAGCAGCAGGCTCGGGTCGGCGGTGAGCGCGTGCACCAGCAGAGCCGCCCGCCCGGCGGTCAACGCAGCGTCGCCGTGCGGCACGGTGGCCGGCAACGCGGCCCGGGCGGCGGCGGTCAATCCGCGTTCGGCCGGCACAAAAACGATGGGCCGCACCCCGTCGGCGACCGGCAGGGACACCGCCCGCGCACCGGTCGGCTCGGACCAGGCCACCGTGAAACCGCCGAGCAGACAGGGCGCGACGTTGTCGGGATGGCCCTCGATCTCGGCGGCCAACCGGAGCACGCCCGCCTCGTCCAGCCGGTGCTCCCCGTCGGTGACCAGGGCGCGGGCCAGCAACACCCCGGCGACGATCGCGGCGGACGAGGACCCGAGCCCCCGCGCCTGGGGGATCCGGTTGACACACTCCACGCTCAACCCCCCGGGGTGGGCGCCGAGCACGTCGAAGGCGGCGCGCATGGCCCGCACCACGAGGTGCCGGTCATCGTCGGGCAGCTCGCCGGCACCCTGCCCGGTCACCGTCACGCGGACCCCTGCCGACGTGACCTCGGCGGCCAGGTCGTCGTGGAGCCCCAGCGCGAGACCCAACGCGTCGAAGCCAGGGCCCAGGTTGGCGCTGGTGGCGGGGACCCGGACGCGAACCGGCCCGGCGGTGAAGTTCGTCGGCACGCGCTCATGGTAGGGCCTGTTTCATAAGGGCGGTCGAGCCGAGGCGGAGTCCGGGCGGCGAGCCGGCAAGGCGCGGTTTCGTCCGGATACCGGTGTTGTATCTGGACGAGACCGCAACGCCGCCGGTCGTCGTCCGGGCCCGCCGCAGGCCGGCCAGTCCTTGTGAAACAGGCCCTAGGGCCAGGGACCGACGATCCGGTCCCCCGTCCGCAGCCTGGGACCGCCCGGTTCAGCCGACCGGCTCGGGGGTCGCGTCGGTGAGCGAGAGCCGACGGGTGGCGATCCGCCAGCCCACCGCGTACACGAGGGTGATCAGCCCGCAGCCGGCGAGCACGACCCGTTCGTCCACCACGTCCACCACCATGGCCACCGCCAGTTGGCTCACCGAGATGGCCAGCGTGGCGAGCATCATGTCGGTGGCGAAGACGCGCCCCCGCAGGTGGTCCGGGACCTCACCCTGGAGGGCGAAGTTCGATATCACCCAGTTGCTGCCGCCCGCGAAGTGCGCCAGGAAGACCAGCAGCAGCACCAGCGGAAACCAACGGACCACCGATGCGCCCAGGTAGGACAGGCCGTAGAGCGACATGGACAGCGCGAGCGCGGGCAGCAGCCAGGCTCGGTTGGTCAGCACCCGACGCATCAGGATCGGCCCCACCAACGCCCCGGCGCCCCGCACCGCGAAGAGCAGGCCGGCACCGAGCGGGCCGACGCCGTACACGCCGGCCAGCAAGGGGAACACGGTCAGCACGCCGTTGCCCAGGCCGACCGCCGACTTGACAGTGACCAGCGCGAGCACCCGGGGCCGGTGCCCGATGTAGCCGAGCGCCTCACGGACCGCCGCCCAGGTCCGCTGGGCCGGTCGGGTGGTGTCCCGGGGCGCCTGCAGGGGCCGGCGGATCCGGGTCGCCAGGCCCGCGGCCAGCGCCAGGCCCACCGCTGCCACCCAGAAGCAGACGTACGGGCCGGCGACGGTGCTGAGGACGCCGCCGAGCGAGGCGCCGACCACGGTCATGGTGCCCCAGGCGGAGCCGGCCACGGCGTTGCCGGCGGCCAGCTCGTGGGGCTCCAGCACATTGGGCAGCGCAGCCTGGGCGGCCGGTGAGTAGAACGCCTTGGCGACCGCCACCACGCCGATCGCGACCAGCGCCAACCACGCAGTACCCGCGCCCCGAACCCCGAGCAGCAGCAACACGCCCGCGAGCGCGGCCACGTTCGCGGCGATCATGATCTTGCGCCGGTCGAAACGGTCGGCGATCGTGCCCGTGTACGGCAGCAGCAGCGCCACGATGCCGGTGTCCACGGCCAACACCAGTGCGCCCCAGACTCCGCTGCCGGTCAGGTGGGGCAGCAGCACCAGCAGCGGCACCATGACAAACCAGTCAGCGCCGAAGACCACCAACTCGGCGAGGAAGAGGTTACGGAAGCTCCGATTGCCGGTCAGAACCGAGAGGGTGGACGCCACGGAGCGCGACCCTACCTGTTCGGTACGGGGGCTACACCTGCTGCCAGCAGCGCGGAGACCGTGACGAATGTGTAGCCGCGCAACCCTCGGCGCGGTTCGGATCAGAGTGTCTCGACCGATCAACGTGGAAACGCCCCCGGCAGAACCCTGCCGGGGGCGTTTTGCGATGCGGTCCGACCTACTCGGTCGGCTCGGACGGAGGCAGCGGCGAGGTGCGGCTACGGGGCAGCCGCAGCACCTCGAACTGATCCGTGCCCTCCACCAACGCACCCGACGGGGCGGGACGCCCGGCCGGCTGCGCACCCCCGGCCGCCGCCGGGACAGGCGCGGCGCTCGGCACCGCTACCTGATTCGGGGCAGCCGCCTCGTCGGTGTCCGCCGTGGGCACCGCCGGGTCACCTGAGCGCCGCCGACTACGCCGAGCCCGCAGCGATTCCTTGGTGTTCTCCACCATCGTGTAGAGCGTCGGCACCAGGATCAGCGTGAGCAGCGTCGAGCTGAGCAGGCCACCGATCACCACGACCGCCAGCGGCTGAGAGATGAAGCCGCCCTCACCGGTCAACCCGAGCGCCATCGGCAGCAGCGCGAAGATGGTCGCCACCGCGGTCATCAGGATCGGACGCAACCGGCGCCGGCCACCCTCGACCACCGCCTCCTGGACCCCCATGCCCTGCGCACGGTACTGGTTGATGAGATCGAGCAGCACGATGGCGTTGGTCACCACGATGCCGACCAGCATCAGCACGCCGATCAGCGCCGGCACGCCGAGCGGCGTCCCGGTGACCAGCAGCAGGCCGATCGCGCCGGTCGCCGCGAACGGGATGGAGATCAGCAGAATCAGCGCCTGGGTGAGGCTGCGGAACGTGGCCACCATGATCAGGAACACGATCGCGATCGCGGCCAGCACCGCCAGACCCAGATCACCGAACGCGTCCGCCTGGTCCGCGCTGACCCCACCGATGGTGAAGGTCGCTCCGGGTACGTTGATGCCGTCCAGCCGCTTCTGCAGCTCCTGGCTCGTCGCACCCAGGTTCGAGCCGGTCGCGGCGCCGGTCACCGACACACTGCGCTCACCGTCGATTCGACTGACCTGTTGCGGCCCCTCGCCCTGCGTGACCTGCGCGATGTCACCCAGCTTGACCGGCCCGACCGGCAGTGCCCGCAACTGCTCCACCGACATCGGCGGCTGCGTACCCAACCGCAGCACCACGTTCTGCTGCTGGCCGTCGAGCGTGACCTGACCCAGCGGCGCTCCCCGGAACGCCTGCGACACGAGCTGGCCCACGGCGGCCTCGGTGAGCCCGGCCCGACCGGCCGCGACCCGGTCGACTGTCACGTCGACACGCGGCACCTGCGCGGCAAGGCTGGTGGTGACATCCTCGACGTCCGGCACGCCGGCCATCGCCGTACGGGCCTCCTCGGCGGCCCGGGTCAGCACCTCCGGGTCACTGGCCTGGACGATGACCTCCAGCTGGCTGGTCGACGCCTCCTGCCCGCCGCCAAAGCTGATCTCGCCCAGTCCGCTGCCGAGCTTGTCGAACTCCTCGCGCAGCACCTCACGCATCTGCTTCGCGTCGGTGTCGCCGTCGAGCGCCAGCGACCAGGTCGCGATGTTGTTGCCGCCGCCCCCGAACGGGTTGTCCCCGCCGCCGGCGGTCACCTGGTACGTCTGGACGCCCTCGGTACGGGACAGCACCGACTCGACCTGCTTGGCCGCCGCGTCGGTGGCCGCCAGGCCACTGCCGGCCGGCAGTTCCTGGCTCATGTTGAGGGTGTCCTGGCCGGAGTCGTCCAGGAAGTTGGTCTCCAGCTTCTGGGCGAGGCCGAAGGTGCCGAAGAGCACCAGCAGACCGAGCCCGACGGTGATCCAGCGGGTCGACCGCTTGCGGGTGGCGAACCCGATCACCGGCAGGTAGGCCCGCTGCAACGGGCTGCGCAGCTCCTTCTCCTCCGCGCCGCGCCGCACCGCTTCGTCGTCCGCGGTGCCGCCGCGCGGCTTGAGGAACCAGTACGCGAGGACCGGGATCACGGTCAGCGACACCAGCAGCGAGGCGAGCAGGGCCACCGTCACGGTGATCGCGAACGGCGCGAAGAGCTGGCCCACGAACCCGCCGACCAACGCGATCGGCGCGAACACCGCCACGGTGGTGAGGGTTGACGCGGTCACCGCGCCGGCCACCTCGCGGACGCCGGTGATGATGGCGTGCCGCTTCTCCTCGCCGTACTCCAGATGTCGTTTGATGTTCTCCAACACGACAATCGAGTCGTCCACCACCCGGCCGACCGCGATTGTCAGCGCGCCGAGGGTGAGCAGGTTGAGCGAGTAGTCGCCGATCCACAGGGCGATCAACGCCACGAGCACGGAGAGCGGGATGGAGACGGCGGTGACCACCGTCGAGCGCACCGACAGCAGGAAGACCAGAATGACGATGACCGCCATCACCAGGCCCAGCAGGCCCTCGGTGGTCAGCGACTCGATCGACTTCTCGACGAACGGCGCCTGGTCGAAGACCACTGTCAACTCCGCGCCGGAGGCGTCCTTCAGGTCGTCGAGCCGGTCGCGGATATCGTGCGAGATCTGTACCGCGTTGCCGTCCGGCGCCGCGGTGACCGCGATGCCGAGGCTGTCCTTGCCGTTGGTCCGGGTGATCGCGGTGGCCGGAGCCAGTTGCTGCTCGACGCTCGCCACATCAGCGAGACGCACGGGCGTCGCGCCCGGGGAGACCACGATGCCGCGCAGATCGTCCAGGGTGGCGATCGGCGTGCCGACCTGCACCGGGAGGGACAGCGCCCCGTCGGTCACCGCGCCGGCGGGAACCGCCACGCCGTTGGTCTTCAGCGCCGCGCCGATCGCCGTCGGCTGGACCCGCGCCGCAGCCAGCTTCGCCGGGTCCGGGGTGACCAGCACGATGTCATCGCGGGTGCCGGTCACCTCGACCGTGCGAACCCCCTCGACGCCCTCCAGCTCCGGCACCACAGCCGTACGCAGCTTCTCGGCCAGCGCCCGCTCGTCCCCCGTGCCGGTCGCGGCCAGCACGACCGCCGGAAGATCGTCGGTGCTACCGGCGATGACCTGCGGGTCGACGTCCTCCGGCAGCTGGGAGTCGATCCGGCTCAGCGCGGTCTGCATCTTGTTGACCACGTCGTCCAGGTCGGTGCCGAACTCGTACATCACCTGGACGGTGGCCGAGCCCTCGCGGGACGTGGAGGTGACCTGGTCCAGCCCCGGGATGCCCTGGAGGGCGTTCTCGATCGGCTCGGTGACCTGCGACTCGACGATCTCGGGGCCGGCACCGGGGTAGGGGGCCACGATGAACGCGGCCGGGAACTCGAGCGACGGCAGCAGTTGCTGCTTCAGCGACGGCACGGCGAACGCTCCGAACGCCGTAATCACCACCGCGATGAGGGCGACAAGCCCTCGGTTGGCGAGGCTGAATCTGGCGAGCAGCGACATCGGCCTGGTTCACTCCTGAACGAGAATGCGGGCGGGGATACGTGAAAGTGTGCCCGACACGATCACCAGAACCCACGCCGCCCCCACGCCCGTCCCGCAGAACCGGCCGGCTTCCGCCGGTCACCGACCGGGCGTTGGAGCGTTCAGGCCAGGTCGAGGGCGCGGGCCGCGGCCATCGGGTCGTTCGCGATGGTCAGCGGCGCCGGCGCGGTGGAGATCGCCCACTCCGGGTCCTTCAGACCGTGGCCGGTCACCGTGCAGACCACTGTCGACCCGGGCGGCACCGCGCCCGCCGCGGCCTGCTGGAGCAGGCCGGCCACGCTGGCCGCGCTGCCCAACTCGACGAAGACCCCCACCTCGCGGGCGAGCAGCCGGTACGCGGAAAGGATCTCCCGGTCGGTCACCGCAGCGATCAGGCCACCGGAGGTGTCCCGGGCGTCCAACGCCTTGGTCCAGCTCGCCGGGTTGCCGATCCGGATCGCCGTGGCGATGGTCGACGGCTCCGGCACGACCTGGCCGGTCACGATCGGGGCCGCCCCGGCGGCCTGGAAGCCGTACATCTTCGGCGTCCGGGTGGTGGTGCCGGCGTCCCGCTCCTCCGCGTAACCCATCCAGTAGGCGGAGATGTTGCCGGCGTTGCCCACTGGCAGGCAGTGGATGTCGGGGGCGTCACCGAGCGCCTCGACGATCTCGAAGGCGGCAGTCTTCTGACCGTGCAGCCGATCGATGTTGACCGAGTTGACCAACGCGACCGGGTGGTCCTGGGCCAGCTTCGCGGCGAGCGACAGGCAGTCGTCGAAGTTGCCACTCACCTGGAGGAGCTTCGCGCCGTGCACCAACGCCTGGGCCAGCTTGCCCAGCGCGATCTTGCCCTGCGGCACCAGCACCGCGCAGGTCAACCCGGCCCGGGCCGCGTACGCCGCGGCGGAGGCGCTGGTGTTGCCGGTGGAGGCGCAGATGATGGCCTTGTTGCCGGCCTCGACCGCCTTGGACACCGCGAGGGTCATCCCGCGGTCCTTGAACGAGCCGGTCGGGTTGGCGCCCTCCACCTTGAGGTGCACGTCACAACCGGTCCGGGCGGACAGCACCGGCGCCGGCAACAGCGGGGTGTTCCCCTCGTGCAGCGTGACGACCGGCGTGGCCGCGGTGACCGGCAGCCGATCCCGGTACGCCTCGATCAGACCCCGCCACATGTCGTTCTCCTCGCCTCTACCGCCGCGCCGACCCGGCATCAGGGTCACCTTGGACCAGCCTGCCCGAGCCGTCTGTCGCACACCCCGGCTTACCCACCTGGCGGGACGCGCGAGCCGTCCCGTCGATGGTCCAACGACTCAGGCGTCGCCCTCGACCCGCAGCACGCTGGTCACCGACCGGACGATGTCCAGACCACGCAGCTCACCGACGGTCGCGGCGAGCGCGGCGTCCGGCGCGACGTGCGTGACGATGACCAGCTCGGCGTCGCCGTCCCGACCCGGGGACCCGCCCGCCGAGCCCTGCCGTACGGTCGCGATCGACACGTCGTGCCGGGCGAACACGCTCGCCACCGAGGCCAGCACACCCGGGCGGTCGGCCACGTCGAGGCTGACGTGGTAACGGGTCAACGCCTCGCCCATCGGCCGGACCGACAGGTCCGCGTATGCGCTCTCGCTGGCCGCGCGCACCCCGGCGAGCCGGTTGCGGGACACCGCGACCACGTCACCGAGCACGGCGCTCGCGGTCGGCGCACCCCCGGCGCCCCGGCCGTAGAACATCAGCTGCCCGGCCGCGTCGGCCTCCACGAAGACCGCGTTGAACGCGTCGCCCACGCTGGCCAACGGGTGGCTGCGCGGGATCATCGCCGGGTGCACCCGGACGCTGACGGTCTCCCGACCGCTGGCGTCGACGCCTCGGGCCGCGATGCAGAGCAACTTGATCGTGCAGCCCATCGCCTGGGCGCTGGCCATGTCCGCGGCGGTCACCTCGGTGATGCCCTCGCGGTGCACGTCGGCCGCACCGACCCGGGTGTGGAACGCCAGCGAGGCGAGGATCGCCGCCTTCGCCGCCGCGTCGAAGCCCTCGACGTCGGCGGTTGGGTCGGCCTCCGCGTACCCCAGTGCGGTGGCCTCTTCGAGCGCCTCGGCGAAGCCGGCGCCGGTCGCGTCCATGGCGGAGAGGATGAAGTTGGTGGTGCCGTTGACGATGCCGGTGACCCGGTTGATCCGGTCACCGTGCAGCGACTCCCGCAACGGGCGCAGCAGCGGGATGGCCCCCGCCACGGACGCCTCGTAGTAGAGGTCGCCGCCACCCTCGGCCGCCGCCTCGTGCAGAGCGACGCCGTCCTCGGCGAGCAGCGCCTTGTTGGCGGTGACCACGCTCTTGCCGGCGCGCAGCGCCTCGACCAGCCAGCCTCGGGCCGGCTCGATGCCGCCGACCACCTCGATCACCACGTCCACGTCGTCACGCTTGATCAGGCCGAGCGCGTCGGTGGTGAACAGGTCCTCGTCGACCGGCAGGTCACCCCGGTCACGGCCGAGCCGACGGACGGCGATGCCGGCGATCTCCAGCGGAGCGCCGATCCGCGCGGCCAGGTCGGCCGACTGCTCGTGCAGCAGACGGACCACCTCCTGGCCGACAGTGCCGCAGCCGAGCAGCGCCAAGCGCACAGGTGACGTCATCCAACATCCAATGCGAGCAGGTCCTCTTCGGTTTCCCGCCGGACGATCAGGCGCGCCTGGCCGTCGCGTACCGCGACCACCGGTGGCCGGGGTACGTGGTTGTAGTTGCTGGCCATGCTCCGGCAGTAGGCACCGGTGCCGGGCACCGCGACAAGATCTCCGGCCTGCACGTCGGCGGGCAGGAATTCATCCTTCACCACGATGTCCCCGGACTCACAGTGCTTTCCCACCACGCGGGCGAGCAACGGCTGCGCGGTCGAGGCCCGCGAGGCCAGCGTCGCCGAGTAGGACGCGTCGTACAGGGCGGTGCGGATGTTGTCGCTCATCCCGCCGTCGACGCTGACGAACGTCCGGATGCCGTCGAGCTCCTTGACCGTGCCGACCTCGTAGAGGGTGAACACGGCCGGCCCGACGATGGCCCGCCCCGGCTCGATCGACAAATGCGGCACGGCCAGGTTCTCCGCCGCGCACTCCGAGTCGACGATCTTGCGCAGGCGCTTGGCCAGGTCCTGTGGTGTCGCCGGGTCGTCCTGGGAGGTGTACGCGATGCCGAAGCCGCCGCCGAGGTCCAGCTCGGGCAGCTCCACCCCGCGCGCGTCGCGGATCTGCGCCTGGAGGGCGAGCACCCGGCGGGCCGAGACCTCGAAGCCGCTGGCATCAAAGATCTGCGAGCCGATGTGCGAGTGCAGACCACGCAGCTCCAGCACACCCTCGTCGAGGATCTTGAACGCGGCGTTCGCGGCGGCACCGCCGGCCAGCGAGAAGCCGAACTTCTGGTCCTCGTGGGCGGTGGCGATGAACTCGTGGGTGTGCGCCTCCACGCCGACAGTGACCCGCACCAGCACCCGCGGCCGGACCCCCCGCTCGCGGGCCAGCGCGGTCAGGCGGTCGATCTCGGTGAACGAGTCGACGATGATCCGTCCCACCCCGGCGTCCAGCGCCCGGGACAGCTCGGCGACCGACTTGTTGTTGCCGTGGAAGCCGATCCGCTCCGGCGGCATCCCGGCCGACAACGCGGTGGCCAGCTCACCTCCGGTGCAGACGTCCAGGTGCAGGCCCTCCTCGGCGATCATCCGGACCACCGCCCGGCAGAGGAACGCCTTGCCCGCGTAGAAGATGTCCTCGGTCGGGAAGGCCGCCCGGAAGTCGCGGCAGCGCGAGCGCAGGTCGGCCTCGTCCAGGACGTACACCGGGGTGCCGAACTCGGCCGCGATGTCGAGGACGCTCAGGCCCGCGACGGCGACCGCGCCGTCGGCCCCCCGCGTCACGCTGCGCGGCCACAGCGCCGGCATCAGGGCGTTGACGTCCTCGGGGGTACGCAGCCAGGCCGGCCCCTGCTTGCTGATGTCCGCGTGCAGCGCACCAGCCTCATGAGCCCGCATGTCACATCCTCTCGGGAGCGGAGACGCCGAGCAGGTGCAGGCCGTTGGCGATCACCGTGCGGGTGGCGTTGTTGAGCCACAGCCGGGCGCGGTGCAGGTCGGTGACCTCCTCGTCGCCCAGCGGCAGCACCCGGCAGTTGTCGTAGAACCGGTGGTAGGAAGCGGCGACGCTCTCCTCCAGGTAACGGGCCACCCGGTGCGGTTCCCGCAGCTCGGCGGCCGTGGCCACCACGGCGGGGAACTCGGCGAGCGCCTTGAGCAGCTCGTTTTCCTTCTCGTGGTCGAGCAGCTCGGGACGGAACGCGTCCCCGTCGCCCGGGACCAGCCCCACCTCGGCGGCGTTGCGGGCCACGCCCGCGGTCCGGGCCGCCACGTACTGCACGTAGTAGACCGGGTTGTCGCGGGTCGCCCGGGTCCACAGCTCGATGTCGATGTCGATCGGGGAGTCGCTGGAGTAGCGGGCCAACGCGTACCGGGAGGCGTCCACGCCGATCGCCTCGACCAGGTCCTCCAGGGTGATCACGGTGCCGGCCCGCTTGCTCATCCGCATCGGGGCGCCGTCGCGCAGCAGGTTGACCAGCTGCCCGATGAGGATCTCCAGGTTGCGCTCCGGGTCGTCGCCGAAGCAGGCGGCCATCGCCTTCATCCGACCGATGTAGCCGTGGTGGTCGGCGCCCAGCATGATCACGACCCGCTCGAAGCCGCGCTCACGCTTGTCCAGGTAGTAGGCGCAGTCCGCGGCGAAGTACGTCCACTCACCGTTGGACTTGCGCAGCACCCGGTCCTTGTCGTCACCGAAGTCGGTGGTGCGCAGCCAGGTCGCGCCCTCGGACTCGTAGAGGTGCCCCTGCTGACGTAGCCGGTTCAGCGCGAGGTCCAGCTCACCCCGGTCGTGCAGGTCCTTCTCGTTGAAGTAGGTGTCGAACTCCACCCCGAAGTCACGCAGCGAGGAGCGGATCTCGTCGAACATCAGCGCGACGCCCTCGACCCGGAAGACCTCCTGGGCGGCGTCGTCGTCGAGGGTCCGCACCTCCGGCCGGCGGGCCTGCACCTCGGTGGCGATCTCGGCGATGTACGCCCCGCCGTAGCCGTCCTCCGGCGCCGGCTCACCCTTGGCGGCGGCGAGCAGCGACCTGGCGAACCGGTCGATCTGCGAACCCGCGTCGTTGAAGTAGTACTCAGTGCCGACGTCGGCGCCGGTGGCCCGCAGCAGCCGGCTCAGCGCGTCACCGACGGCCGCCCAGCGGACCCCGCCGATGTGCACCGGCCCGGTCGGGTTGGCCGAGACGAACTCCAGGTTGATCTTCTCCCCGGCCAGCCGGTCGCTGCGCCCGTACTCCGCGCCGGCCTCGACGATCACCCGGGCGAGCTGACCGGCCGCAGCCGCGTCGAGCCGGATGTTCAGGAAGCCCGGCCCGGCAATTTCGACCGATTTGACGCCCGATGCCCGGCCCAGCTCGTCGGCCAGGGCCGCTGCCAGCTCCCGAGGCGGAACGCCCACCTTCTTGCTCAACTGCAGCGCGAGCGTCGAGGCGTAGTCGCCGTGCTCGGGGTTGCGCGGTCGCTCCACCACCGTGCTCGCCGGCAGCGCGGCGCGGTCGAGCCCACGCTGCTCGAAGACGGCGTGGGCGGCGGCGAGGACGACCGAGGCTAGTTCTGCAGGAGTCACCCAACCATGTTATCGGGGGTAGACTCGGGCACTCGGCGGCTCCCCTGCGCGTCTACCGGCCCGCCACTCCCCTGACCGACCGACTTGACGAGGCACGATGAGCATCAGCACCCCGGGTGGCCCTGAGCGCCGCCCGACCGTGGTCAGCACCGGCAAGAAGCCGGCCGCCGGCCGGCCCGCCGCCGGGGCAAAGGCCGGTTCCGGCAAGCCGACGGGCAAGCCGGCGGGCTCCCCCCGGGCAGGTGGCAAGGGCCCTCGTAAGCCGGTCACCCCGGTCAAGGTGAGCCAGGGCCGCGCCTGGGGCCCCATCGCGCTCTTCGTCGCGGTGGGCGTGCTCGCGGCCGGCATCATCGGCTACGGCGCCTGGGCGTCGTTCCAGGGCTCCAAGCCGTGGGACAAGCGGGCCAACGCCATCGACGGCATCGCCAACATCCGCAAGTCCGACCCGGACAGCCTGAAGTACGAGTCGCACAAGTCGGGCCCGCTGACCTGGAACTACTCGCCGCCGGTGGGTGGGGTGCACAACGCCGCCTGGCAGAACTGCATGGGCGACGTCTACGACGCCCCGATCGCCAACGAGCACGCGGTGCACAGCCTGGAGCACGGCGCCGTGTGGATCACCTACCGGCCCGACCTCCCCAAGGACCAGGTCGACAAGCTCGCCGGCAAGGTGCGCGGCGTCGAGAAGACGCTGATGAGCCCGTACGAGGGCCTGGACAAGCCGATCTCGCTGCAGGCCTGGGGCTACCAGCTCAAGGTCGACAACGCCGACGACTCGCGGATCGACGAGTTCATCAAGGACCTGCGGGTCAACGCCTCCGTCGAGGGCCCGACGGCGCTCTGCAACACGGGCATCACCGCCACCGGCACCACGCCGCGTGAGCTCCAGCAGCAGCCCACTCAGTAAGGACGGCGATGACTGCCCCCGCCACCACCGACAACGAGTACGACGACACCCCGGCCGTCCCGAACGAGGACGGCCGGGCCCCGGCGTCGCGCTACGGCGTGCTGGCGCTCGCCGTCATGGTGGTGGTGGGGTTGCTCCTCGGGTACGCGGGCGGTCTGCTCACCCCACGCCTCACTAGACCCGGTGACGCGTCGGTCGAGGCGGGCTTCGCCCGGGACATGACGTCCCACCACGCGCAGGCGGTGGAGATGAGCCTGATCGCGTACCGGTCGGCCACCCTCCCCGAGGTGCGACAGATCGCCGTCGACATCGCCACCGGGCAGCAGGGCGAGATCGGCGCCATGCAGACCTGGCTGCGCGAATGGGACCTGAGCCCCACGGGGTCACAGCCACCCATGTCGTGGATGTCCGACGGAGCCACGGTCAAGAACGGGCTGATGCCGGGGATGGCCACCCCGCAGCAGATGGCCGCCCTGCGCGACGCCAAGGGCATCGAGGTCGACCGACAGTTCCTGGCCCTGATGTACGCCCACCACCTCGGCGGCATCCACATGATCGACGCGGCCCTCGGCGAAACCGACAACGACGAGGTGCTGCGGGTGGCTCGGACGATGAAGGCCACCCAACAGACCGAGTTGAACAACCTCCGGCAGCTCCAGGCGCAGGCCAAGGGCTGACCGACCCACGGGCACACCGGGCCCGCGTCACCGCCACACGATGGTGGGACGCGGGCCCGCTCCACTACGGCCCCCGCCCACGCCCGGAGATCAAGGCGCGTGCGCACTGGCTTGTGTCCTGAAAGATGGGATTTGTCCGTTGTGGGGCAATGGCGAGGCACGGGCGATTACGTTGCTTAGAGAGTTTTCTCCGCACATATCGTGACCAGTTGCGATTCGGGCTCGTTGCCCAAGACGTGGGGGTTGCACTCAGAGACGCACGGCGTTCGGTCACCAGTTGGTGCCGACGCCACACCATTGGCGGTGACGGGGCGGTGGCAGCCGTCCGTCGCGGACAGCGGCAGGGCGAGCCGGGAATGCTCAGCCGCGAACAGGAACTCGAACTGATCGACACACTGCGGGGCGTCCACCCCGACGAGTTCGGCTTGGACGAGGAGCTGTGGACGCGGCAGAGCCTCACCACGCTCATCCAACGGCGCTTCGACCTGCCGTTGGACCCTGGCGCGGTCGGGGCGTACCTGCGGGCCTGGGGGTTGGGTCCGCGCGAGCCGCGCGAGCGCGCCTGCGGGCTCTGCGTCAGCGCGGTCGAGCGCTGGGTCCGCAGTGAGTACCCGGCGATCACCCGGGCCGCCCAGGAGCACCTCGCGGAGGTCTACTGGATCGGCCGGGTCCGACTGCGCGGCACCATGCCGGCGGCGGACGTGATCTCCGCGGTCTCGTCCCGTGGGCGGGTGCGCTTCATGATCACCACGCCGACGGTGGACCCGCCGCTCCCCCGCGACTTCGTGCTGCGGCTCAGCGGCGAGGAGCAGCGCACCGTGCACCTGATCGTGGACGGCTCCTGGCCGCGCAACGAGTGGCCACGTCGGCTCCCCCGGCGAATCGTCCTGCACCCGCTGCCCAGTTGCGGGCGGGCGATCGCGGCGGCCTGAGCACCGGGTGGGCCGGTTACCGACACGATCGGCTCACCCGATACCGATTCGGCGTACGCGGGGAGGGTTTGCTAGTCTTCTCCAGTCGCTGAGCCCCCGTAGCTCAGGGGATAGAGCACCGCCCTCCGGAGGCGGGGGCGCAGGTTCGAATCCTGCCGGGGGCACCAAGAAAGATTTCACCCGACAGTGCCGGGCGCAGGAGCGAGTTTGGCTCCCGCGCCCGTTTTGCGTTTCCGGCGGCCCTTCCGCCGCCGCGACCCTGTTGTCATCCTGCTGCTTCGGCGTAGCGGCGGGCGAGCCCCGCAAAGGCGTCCTTGAGTTCGGCGGGCCCGATCACCTCGATGCCGGCATCGAACCTGCCGAGCGCGGCTGCGAGGCCGACCCAGGACCAGGAGCCCTGCACGAGCTTGCAGCGGTCGGGGCCGAGTTCTTCGACAAGCCCGTCGCGGGTGTACGTGGCGACGACGGCGGCGGGAAGGCCGAGGATGACCTCCCCCACGCAGGGCCACGCCGAGGTGTCGGTGGAACCTCGGAAGCGGCCCGTGACGTACGTGGGCACGTCTCCCATGGGCAGTAGGCGTGGGGTGAAGCGTGGTCCGGTCGGGGTACGCAGGCCGACCCGGTCGCAGCGGAAGGTCCGCCAGTCGTCCCGGTCGAGGTCCCAGGCGACGAGATACCAGCGACCCTTCCAGGTGACGAGGTGGTGGGGCTCCACGCGGCGGGGCGGTGCGTCGGTGGCGGCGCTCGTCGAGGCGTAGTCGAAGCGCAGAACCTCGTGGGCGTGGACGGCCGCGCCGATGGCTGTCAGCACTGTGGTGTCGACCGGGGTGTCCGGCCCGGTGGCGGGTTGTCCGACGGCGGTGACCCGCAGGGCGTCGATGCGGTGCCGCAGTCGGCTGGGCATGACCTGCCGCATGGTGTTCAGCGCTCGCGCCGCGCCCTCCTGGATGTCCGCCCCGGAGAGGGCTGCCACCTGGAGTGCGACGGCGATGGCGACGGCCTGCTCGTCGTCGAACAGCAGGGGTGGCAGTTGGGCGCCGGCGTCGAGCCGGTACCCGCCGTC
This sequence comes from Micromonospora sp. A202, assembly GCF_006715105.1. Lineage (NCBI taxonomy): Bacteria > Bacillati > Actinomycetota > Actinomycetes > Micromonosporales > Micromonosporaceae > Micromonospora > Micromonospora sp. A202. Next base: position 5,546,350 of record NZ_VFMP01000001.1, read on the forward strand.
CGGCCCCTTGAAGGCTCTGATCGGGTAGCCGAGCTCGCGCAGCCGGTCGACGTCGCGTCGCACCGTACGCGGGCTCACGTCCAGCCTCTCGGCCAGGAGGCCGCCCGGCCAGTCACGCCGGGCCTGGAGGAGCGAGAGCAGCGACAGCAGTCTCGCGGAGGTCGTGGCCATGCATCCGAGTCTGCCCCCAATAGCGGCCACAACCTGACCGCTACCCCTGCCATCGTCGGCGTTGCACCCGGGCACCAGCCACGGGTCATGTCACACGAGGAGCAGCAATGAGCATCAACACCGTCGCGCACATCAACCTTCGGGGCAACGCGCGGGCCGCCCTCGATTTCTACCGGGCCGTCTTCGGCGGGGACCTCGTCGCGGTGACCTACGCCGACGCCCGGAACGTGCAGAACCCGGACGAGGCCGACCATGTCATGTGGGGTCAGGTCACGTCCGCCGAGGGCTTCCAGATCATGGCGTACGACGTGCCGTCGGCGCGGCCCTGGAGCCAGGGCGAGAGCCCGTTCTTCGTCTCGGTCCGGGGCAGCGACGCCGACGAGATCATCGGCTACTGGAAGAAGCTGGGCGAGGGCTCGACCGTCCTGGTCGACCTCGCGCCCGCCGGCTGGGCTCCCCTCTACGGCATGCTCACCGACCCGTTCGGGGTCACCTGGGTGCTCGACGTCGCCGTCGAGTACAAGCCCGCCTGACCAGAAGGAGCAGCCCACCGCCGATCCCGAGGGATCGGCGGTGGGCCTCGGTGCCGCTCAGTGCGCCTCGGCCGGCACCAACCTCAGGTGCGCCTCGGGTGCCGTACCCGCGTCCGGGCCGCCGGAGTCCGAGCGGCGCTCACGGCGTTTGAGCCACTGGTCGATCACGAGGTTCAGCACGAGCCCGACAGCGCCCCAGATGGCGATGACCAGCAGGTTCTGCCCGACGCCGACGCCGTCGAAATACCGCAGCGATCGGGCGATGTCGACCGCCGCGGGCAGCGGCAGCAGGTCCTGGAGGGGGCGGAACACCTCGGGGACCAGGTACACCGACATGCCACCGCCGGAGGCGGGTACACCGGCCATCATCAGCACCACCATCATCGGGATGATGCCCGCCAGGCCGACGGTGCGGGTGAGCACTCCGGTGGCCAGGGAGACCGAGAAGATGGTCAGGGCACCGTAGCCGATCGTCTCCAGGGCGTTGCCGCTGATCGCGCCGATGAGGACGTCGAAGAGGAACCACAGCCAGACGGACATGCCGATCGCCCAGCCGCCCAGCAGCGGCAGGAACTGGCGCAGGCGACGTACGTGCGGTGCGCCGCCGCGCAGGACGGCCAGGAACAGGAAGCCGGCCATGATCCAGGACATGCCGACGTACATGCTGTTGCTGCCGCCGGTGTCGGTCTCGCTCAGGGGTTGCACGTCGGTGAGCGTGAGCGGGAGGCCCTGGGCCGCAGTGATCGGCTGGAAGATCGCGCGGATCGCGGACTGCTGGCTGGCGTTGGCGGCGGACGCCGAGTACAGCGTCGCCGGAGTGTCCGGTGCCGACGGCAGGACGAAGGCGGCGACCACCTCGCGGGAGCGGATCTGCTCGGTGGCCTCATCCACGTTGTCGGCGACGGTGACGTCGAGGATGCCGTCGAGCTGTGCGTTGAGGCCGGCAGCAGTCTGCTGAGCCTGTCCCGGGGCGGCGGCGACCACGACGACCGGGATGTCGTGCGGTTGCGGTTTGTGCATGGAGAAGCCCATGGCGCCCACGACGACCACCAGGATGGCCAGCGGGAAGCCGGCCGCGGCCACGTACCGGAATCGCTTGGAGCGCGGCGGCCCGCCGGCCAGAGCGGGGGCCTTCGAGTTGGCGTCGGCGATCGGCGGGACGCCGGGGATCATGTTCCCGCTCGCGCTGCGCTCCTTGAGCAGGCAGAGCGCGAGGGCGGCCACGATCCACACGGCCAGGACGATCAGGTGGGTGCCCAGGCCGTTGCCGTCGAAGTACAGGACCGAGCGCAGCGCCTCACCGGCCGCCGGGAGCGGCAGCACACCGTGCAGGAACTGGAAGAACCCGGGCATGTTGTGCACGGAGAGGGCCAGGTTTGACGCGGGCATGCCGAACACGACCCAGAGCAGCATGCCGGGCAGCACCGCGAGGGGCCCGATCACTTTGGAGAACAGCAGCTGGGCGAGGCCGACGGCCGCGGTGGCGAGCATGCCGACGCCGAGGAAGGTGAGGTAGTGGCCCTCGACGGCACCCACGACGGGCCCGAGGATGAGCCAGATGATCGAGCTGGTGAGCGCGGACCAGCCGGCCAGCACGGGCAGGAACCGTCGCAGCCGCAGCAGGTGGGGGACGCCCATCACCATGATGCTCAGTGGCACGTAACCGGCCAGCATCATGCCCATCGCGGCGAACAGGACCGCGATGCCGGCCGAGTCACCGGCGGGCAGCGGCGCGACGTCCTCGGTGGTGGTCTGCCAGCTGTTCTGGAAGGCCACCGGCGCGAGCAACTGCTGGACGGTGGCGTTCTGTGAGGCTCCGGCCGCCGAGGCGGTGAGGATGGTGGCGTTGGCGCCGCCCGCGGTGGGCAGGATGAGCGCGCCGGTGGCTTCCTGGTCGTGCAGCAGGTCGACCGCGTCGTCGCGGGTGGCCACCAGGGTGGCCTCGGTGCTGTCAGCGGCGTTGAGCCCGTCGACGACGGCCTGCGCCGTGGCGCCGCTGCCGACGACCGCGACCGGCATGTCCCGGGGGTGCGGTGAGTGCATGGTCGACATGTAGGTCGCGAACATCATGGTGACCATGAGGAACGGCATCACGAACAGTGCGACCATTCGAATGATCTGTTCCTTGCGGTCCGCGCCGGGCGGGCGGCCGTCCACCACGTCGGCAGCCTCGATCACGGCTTCGGTATCCATGCACGCTCCAGCTCAGGTTTGTACGCCAGTTGACTTACAAACTGTAGGCGGCGGATGCCGGGACCGGGAATCCGGCTAGGTTGACCTGAGTCACATCCAGGCGAGAAACACGAGGAGGCCGGTCATGAGGCGCTCCGAGGCGGCCCGCACCGCGCTGCTGAACGCGGCGGAGCGGCTGTTCGCCGAGTCGGGAGTCGCCGAGGTCTCCGACCGCAGGGTGGCCGAGGCGGCCGGCAACACCAACCACTCGGCGGTGCGCTACTACTTCGGCGGGCGCGAGGGCCTGCTGAAGGCGCTCATGGCCCGCCACGCGCACGAGGTGGCGCAGGCACGCATCGGCATGCCCCCACCCGAGGACTCCGTCCTCGGTGACATCCGCGGTCTCGTGGAGCCGAGCATGCGCGCCCTCGACCAGCTACCGCGCCCGAGCTGGCGGGCCCGGTTCCTGGAACACATGCTGCACAACCCCACCACCTTGCCGATCGTGCGGGAAGCGCAGGACACCACGCCGCAGGCACTGGAGCTGCGCGAGTCACTGGCCGCGCGGCTACGGCACCTCGACCCGGAGGTGGTCGCCGGCCGGGCGCTCCTGATCACCCGCATCGTCAGCACCACGACGGCCGAGGTCGAGGCACGCGCCGAACGCTACGGCGAAGACCCGCGATGGCCCGAGGTCGGCGACTTCCTCGTCGACGCCATCACCGGAATGCTCAGCGCCCCCATCAGCCGGCCACGCCGAGCCGACAGCTGATCGCCGGCTCACCTGCTGACGTACGCCGCCAGGTGCTCGCCGGTGAGGGTGGAGCGACCAGCGACGAGGTCGGCCGGGGTGCCCTCGAAGACGATCCGGCCTCCGTCGTGACCGGCGCCGGGACCGAGGTCGATGATCCAGTCGGCGTGCGCCATGACCGCCTGATGGTGCTCGATGACGATCACCGACTTGCCGGAGTCGACGAGGCGGTCGAGCAGGCCGAGCAACTGCTCGACGTCGGCCAGGTGCAGGCCGGTGGTCGGCTCGTCCAGGACGTAGACGCCGCCCTTCTCGGCCATGTGGGTGGCCAGCTTGAGCCGCTGCCGCTCGCCGCCGGACAGGGTCGTGAGCGGCTGCCCCAGGCTGAGGTAGCCGAGCCCGACCTCGGCGAGCCGGTCGAGGATGGCGTGCGCGGCGGGCGTACGCGCCTCGCCGGCACCGAAGAATTTCTCGGCCTCGGTCACCGACATCGCCAGCACCTCGCTGATGTCACGACCGCCGAAACGGTATTCCAGCACCGACGCCTGGAACCGCTTGCCCTCGCAGTCCTCGCAGGGAGCGGCGACGCCGGCCATCATCCCCAGGTCGGTGTAGATGACACCGGCACCGTTGCAACTCGGGCAGGCACCCTCGGAATTGGCGCTGAACAGCGCCGGCTTCACACCGTTGGCCTTCGCGAACGCCTTACGGATCGGGTCCAACAGCCCGGTGTACGTGGCCGGGTTGCTCCGCCGTGAGCCCCGGATCGCGCCCTGGTCGATCGACACCACGCCCGCTCCGGCGGGAATCGACGCGTGCACCAGGGAGCTCTTGCCGGAGCCGGCGACGCCGGTCACGACGACGAGCACACCGAGCGGCACGTCGACGTCGACGTCACGCAGGTTGTTGGCCGACGCGCCACGGATCTCCAGCTTGCCGGTGGGCGTGCGGACCGTCTCCTTGAGCGTCGCCCGGTCGTCCAGGTGGCGACCGGTGATGGTGCCGCTGGCGCGCAGACCCTCCAGGGTGCCCTCGTAGCAGACGGTCCCCCCGTCCGTGCCTGCGCCGGGACCGAGATCGACGACGTGGTCGGCGATGGCGATGGCCTCCGGCTTGTGCTCCACGACCAGCACGGTGTTGCCCTTGTCGCGCAGTTGGAGCAGCAGCTCGTTCATCCGCTGGATGTCGTGCGGGTGCAGCCCGATCGTCGGCTCGTCGAAGACGTAGGTGACGTCGGTGAGCGAGGAGCCCAGGTGGCGGATCATCTTGGTGCGCTGCGCCTCGCCACCGGAGAGGGTGCCCGACGGCCGGTCGAGGGACAGGTAACCCAGGCCGATCTCCTCGAACGAGTCGAGGAGGTGTTGCAGCCCCGCCAGCAACGGCGTCACCGACGGCTCCTTGATCCCGCGCACCCAGGCGGCCAGGTCACTGATCTGCATCGCGCAGGCGTCGGCGATGTTCTTTCCCTTGATCTTCGACGACAGGGCCTCCTTGCTGAGCCGGGTGCCGGCACAGTCGGGGCAGGTCGTGAAGGTCACCGCCCGCTCCACGAAGGCGCGGATGTGCGGCTGCAACGCGTCGATGTCCTTGGAGAGGAAGGACTTCTGGATCGACGGGATCAGACCCGCGTACGTCAGGTTGATGCCGTCGATCTTGATCTTGGTCGGCTCCCGGTGGAGCAGGTCGTGCTGCTCCCGCTTGGTGAATTTGCCGATCGGCTTGTCCGGGTCGAAGTAGCCGCAGCCACGGAAGATCCGGCCGTACCAGCCCTCCATGCTGTAACCCGGGATCGTGATCGCGCCCTCGTTGAGCGAGAGGCTGTCGTCGTACAGCGCCGACAGGTCGATGTCGGTGACCGCGCCCATGCCCTCGCACCGCGGACACATGCCGCCGAGACGGGTGAAGGTCGCCTTCTCGGTCTTCGTCCTGCCGGCGCCACGGTCGACGGTGATCGCACCGGTCGCCTTCACCGAGGGGACATTGAAGGAGTATGCGTTGGGCGAGCCGATCTGCGGTTGCCCGAGCCGACTGAACAGGATGCGCAGCATCGCGTTGGCGTCGGTGGCGGTGCCGACGGTGGACCGGGAGTTGGCGCCCATCCGCTCCTGGTCCACGATGATCGCCGTGGTCAGGCCGTCCAGCAGGTCGACCTCGGGCCGCGCCAACGTCGGCATGAAACCCTGCACGAACGCGCTGTACGTCTCGTTGATCATCCGCTGCGACTCGGCGGCGATGGTGCCGAACACCAGCGAGCTCTTGCCGGAGCCGGAGACGCCCGTGAACACCGTCAGCCGCCGCTTCGGGATCTCGACGCTGACGTCCCTGAGGTTGTTGACGCGCGCGCCCTGCACCCGGATCAGGTCGTGGCTGTCGGCAACGTGCGGCGCGGACGGCTGGGTGGCCGTGCTCATCGTGTCTCCATCTGTCGGGCGGGACGACTCAGCGCACTTCCTGGATCCGGATCATATTGCCGGCGGGGTCCCGGAAGGCGCAGTCGCGTACGCCGTACGGCTGCTCGGTCGGCTCCTGGACGACCTCGGCGTCGCTGGCCTCCAGCTTCGCGAACGTGGCGTCCAGATCGGTGGTGGCGAGGTTGACACCGAAGTAGCTGCCCTTGGCCATCAGCTCAAGGATGGTCTGCCGCTCGGCGTCGGTGATGCCCGGGTTGGCGGTCGCAGGGTGCAGGACGATGGCTGTGCTGGGCTGGCCGACCGGCCCGACCGTGATCCAGCGCATCCCCTCGTAACCGACGTCGAGGCGGACCTCGAAGCCGAGGATGTCGCGGTAGAAGGCCAGGGAGGCGTCCGGATCGGTGTGCGGGAGGAAGCTGGAGTGAATGGTGATGTCCATGGCCGTCACGCTAGTTGCGGCTCCGTGACCCGCGCTTCTCGATTCCTGATCGGTCTGGTCACCTGCTTCGCCACGCACGACGGCATCCCCGCCGTCGCCTGCGCCGCCTGACGGCGGTAGACGCTGGGCGGCACGCCGACCAACTCGGTGAAACGGGTGCTGAAGGTGCCCAGCGACGAACAGCCCACCCCGAAACAGACATCGGTGACGCTCAGGTCGCCACGACGCAGCAGCGCCATGGCCCGCTCGATCCGTCGTGTCATGAGGTAGCTGTATGGGGACTCGCCATAGGCGAGCCGGAACTCGCGGCTGAGGTGCCCCGCCGACATGTGCGCGCCACGCGCGAGCGCCTCGACGTCCAGCGGTTGCGCGTACTCCCGGTCGATCCGGTCGCGGACCCGGCGCAGCCGCGCCAGGTCGCCCAGTCGCTGGGTCGCGTCGAGTTTGCTGCTCACCTGGAAAATCGTGCCACAACCCACCGACATTCAGCCGGTCGCCGGGCGCGAGCGAGGGCCGGCGAGCCTGGTCAGCCGGCCTCGCGGCGGGCACGGGCCCGGCGCTTCCCCTCGTGCATGGCCTGCACCCGGGCCACCGGGATGGTCCGCCCCTCGGCGACCAGGTCGGCGGGGAGCGGCTGCGGGGCCGGCATCAGCGCGGCCCAGGGATCGCCGTCGGCGACCAGCGACGGCACCGTCCGGATGGTGAAGTCGGCGGGGGTCACCTCGGTCAGGTCGGCCCAGTCGACAGGGAAGGAGACCGGCATCCCGGGGCGCAGTCGAGGGCTGTACGCGGCGACCACGGTCGCCCCGCCCGCGCGGGTGGCGTCCACGAAGACCCGGCCACCCCGGTCCTCCTTGATGTACGCCGTGGTGGCCAACGCCGGGTCGAGCCGCTCGGCGCGGACGGCGAGCGCCCGGGTGGCGGCGGCCAACTCCTCCGCCGTGGGTTCGTCGGCCACCGGGACGAACACGTGCACGCCCTTGGCCCCGCTGGTCTTGACGGCGCCGGCAAGGCCGGAGTCGGCGAGCGCCTGGCGGACCAGCAGGGCGGCGGCGACCGCCGCGCGGAACCCGTCGCCCTCCGGCGGGTCCAGGTCGAGCACCAGGTGGGTCGGGCGGTGCGGGTCCGCCGCGGTGGCCAGCGTCGGGTGGTACTCCACCGCCCGCTGGTTGGCGAACCAGAGCAGGGTACGGCGGTCGTCGCAGAGGGCGTACGAGATTTCCCGGTGCGACGCCTCCGCCCAGACCGGCACCCGGCGGACCCAGTCCGGCGTGTAGCGGGGAAGGTTCTTCTGCATGAACGGTGGCTGGCCGGGGCGGACCCTGATCACCGACAGCGGGCGGCCCCGCAGTTGCGCGAGGATGGGGTCGTGGACCGCGTCGAGGTAGTCGACCAGGTCGCGCTTTGTCGCGTCGTCGCGGTCGGACAACGGCTGGTCCAGGTTGGTCAGGGCCACGCCGTCCCGGGTCTCGTCAGCCTCGCTCACCCGACCACCCTCCCGGCCTGAGTGCCGTCGGTCAACCGGACGCGGCGCTTCGGTGCGGATCGTTTCCGGCCCCTGCGCCGACCGGGTCCGCAGGACCGGCGTCGGACGCGGCGCCGGCCGGGTGTCGGGGCACCGTCGTCACCGCGACCAGCAGCGCGGCGACCACCAGGCCGGCGGCCACGGCGAACGCGGTCCGGTAGCCGCCGGCGAGCGCTGCCGTCTCGGCCCAGCCGGAAGCCCGCAGAGCGTCGCTGCGAGCGGCGGCCAGGGTGGCCAGCACGGCCAGGCCGACCGCGCCGCCGACCTGCTGGGTGGTGTTGGCGAGGCCGGAGGCGAGCCCGGCGTCCGTGTCGGTCGCGCCGGCCATCGCGAGGGTGGTGACCGCCGGCAGCGTCAGGCCGCCGGCCACCCCGAAGACGAGCATGGCGGGGAGTACGTCCACGGCGTAGCCACCGTCGGCGGGCAGCCGGGCGAGCAGCAGGAACCCGACGGTCGCCAAGCCGAGCCCGGCTAGGAGCACGCTCCGGGCACCCCAGCGGGCGATCAGCCGACCGGCGAAGCCGAGCGACACCACCGCGATCACCACCGGGGTGGGCAGGAAAGCCCAGCCGGTGGCCGACGCGTCCAGCCCGAGCACCAGTTGCAGCTCCACGGCGAGCAGGAACTGGAAGCCGAAGTACGCGGCGACCATGAGGAGCTGCACGGTGTTCGCCGCGACCAGGCCCGGTACGCGCAGCACCCGGGCTGGCAGCAGCGGGACGGCCGCCACTCGCTGACGTACGGCGAACCCGCCGAGCAGCAGCACCGCGAGCACCGCCGTACCGAGGGTGCGTGGGCTGGTCCAGCGGTGCTCGGCAGTGCCCACGATGCCCAGCACAGCGACCATGAGGCCGGCGGTGGCGAGCAGCGCGCCGGGCACGTCCAGGCCGGACCGCAGGCCGATGCCCCGTTCGGCGGGGAGTCGGCGGACGGCGGCGAGGAGGATGACCGCCCCGATCGGCAGGTTGACCAGGAAGATCGACCGCCAGCCGGCAGCCTCGGTGAGCACCCCACCGGCGACCGTGCCGATCGACGCGCCGGCCGCTCCGGTGAAGCTGAACACGGCGATCGCACGGGCCCGCTCGGCCGCCTCGGGGTAGAGCCGGACGATCATGCCGAGACTGACCGCCATGGCGAGCGCGCCGCCGACGCCCTGCCCGAAGCGCGCGGCGACCAGCAGCGCCGGCCCGGTGGCGACCGCGCAGGCCAGCGAGGCCATTGTGAACAGAGTGATGCCGGCCAGGAAGACCCGCCGTCGGCCGAGCAGGTCGCCGAGGCGGCCGGCGAGCAGCAGCAGCCCGCCGAACGCGACCAGGTAGGCGTTGACCACCCACGCCAGGCCGGCGGCGGTGAAGCCCAGGTCGCGTTGTACCGCGGGCAGTGCCACGGCGACCACGCTGCCGTCCAGGATGATCATCAGGCTGCCGGCGCAGAGCACCAGCAGCGCTGGCCAGCGGGACGCGACGACACAGTCCATGGAACCCCTCCTTGGTGCACGGTTTGTTACCGAGGTCATCGTCTGTGACCATGAGCCGGAGCGGAAGGAGGCACTGTTGTGTCCCAGAGGAACAGCGATGTGTCCGCGCAGGTGAAGGCCGAGTTGACCTGCGCGGCCGAGAACGTGCCGTTCACCCCGGGTCAGGCCCGGGCCTGCACCGTCCGCGAGGTCCTCGACCGGGTCGGCGGCAAGTGGAGCATCAGCATCCTGGTGTCCGCCTCACACGGCCCGGTGCGCTTCACCGAGCTGGAGCGGAACGTCGAGGGGATCAGTCGTCGGATGCTCACGCTGACGCTGCGCAACCTGGAACGGGACGGCCTGCTGCACCGGACGGTCTATCCGACCGTCCCGCCCAAGGTCGAGTACACGGCGACCCCGATGGCGTTGGAGCTCTACGAGTCGCTGGTGGCACTCACGAGCTGGGCCGAGCGGCACCGCCGGGCCATCGCCGAGGCGCGGACCAGGTACGACGCCGAGCACGCCGATTAAACCGCGCACCGGTGTGGGGAACGCCACCACACCAATCTGACCGATCGGTCAGGGTCTGACCGATCGGTCAGGCATGCTGGTCTGCGGAGGTGGACCAGTGATGGCCAGAGCAGTGTCCGAGACGCACGGCGAGATCCTCGCCGCGGCGGCGCGGCAGTTCGCGGTGACCGGTTACCGGGGCACCTCGCTCCAGGACATCGCCCGCGAGGTCGGCTGTTCCAAGGCGACCGTGCTCTACCACTTCGCCAGCAAGGAAGCCCTGCTCGCCGAGCTGATGGCCCCGGCGATCGCGGTGCTGCGAGACCTCGACGACCAGCTCACCGGGCTGACCGGAGCGGTCGCCCAGCAGGCCGCCGCCGGCGGCTTCGTCGACCTCGCGGTCCGGTTCCGAGGTGAGATCGCGCTGCTCCGCGGCGAGTTCGCAGAACTGCTCTGCCAGCCGGCCTTCGCACACATCCAGCAGATCTCGGAACGCCTTCGGGACGCGTTGGCCGGCCACTCGGACCGGCCGGTAGCCCGGGTCACTGCACTGGTGCTGCTGGCCGGCATCCCCGAGGCGTGCGCCGAGTTCGTCGACATTCCTGACGACGACCTGCGCTCCGCCCTGCTCACCCTCGTCCGGCGGGCCGTCGAACCCGTCGACGCAGCCCTGCCCCAACAACCCACGACCGAGGACAAGGACTCCTGATGGCCACCCTGCTCTACCGGCTCGGCCGGGGCGCGTTGCGCCGGCGACGGCTAGTCGTCGCGCTCTGGCTCGTCGTACTCGTCGTCGCCGGCCTGGCCGCAGCGACCCTGCGCGGCCCGACGGCGAGCAACTTCACCATGCCCGGCACCGAGAGCCAGCGCGCGCTCGACCTGCTCAGCGAGCAGTTCCCCGCGGCCAGCGGCGCCACCGGCAACATCGCGGTCAAGGCGCCGGCCGACGGTCAACTGGCCACCCCCGAGGGTCAGGCCGTGGTGCAGGAGCTGGTCCAGGAGGCCTCGACACTGCCCGGCGTGGTCGGCGCGGTCAACCCGTTCCAGGTCGGCGCGGTCTCGCCCAACGGCCGGTACGCGCTGGTCCAGGTCCAGTTCGCCACGAGTGGCGACGAGGTGACCGACGAGCAGCGCACCGCGTACGAGGAGGTCGGCGCTGCTGTCGAGGCGAAGGGTTGGCAGGTCGCCCCGGGCGGCGAGGTGCTGGGTGGTGAGCCGGAGATCGGCTCCACCGAGGCGCTCGGCGTACTGGTCGCCGCGATCGTCCTGATCATCACGTTCGGTTCACTGGTCGCCGCTGGAATGACCATGCTCAACGCGCTGATCGGCGTCGGCGTCGGCATGGCCGGTCTGTTCGCGCTGAGCGGCGTCATCGAGTTGACCAGCACCGCGCCGATCCTGGCGCTGATGCTCGGCCTCGCCGTCGGCATCGACTACTCGTTGTTCATCACCTCCCGGCACCGACAGAACCTGCTCGAAGGCCTGTCACCGGAGGAGGCGGTCGGCCGCGCGGTGGGCACCGCCGGTTCCGCCGTGGTCTTCGCGGGTGCCACGGTGGTCATCGCCCTCGCAGGCCTGGCCGTGGTGAACATTCCGTTCCTTACCGTGATGGGTCTCGCCGCCGCCGGCACTGTCACCATCGCCGTGCTCGTGGCGATCACCCTCCAGCCCGCACTGCTCGGCTTCGCCGGCAACCGGGTGCTGCCGCGCCGCCTGCGTTCCACTGTCGACGCCGCCGCGCCTGGTGAGCCGGTGGGCGAAGAGACGGTGCCGGCCGAGGACCGCTCCGGGTTCGGCTTCCGCTGGGCGCGGTTCGTCATCCGCTTCCGGGTGCCGGTCATCCTGGTCTCGCTGCTCGGCCTGGGCCTGCTCGCGCTGCCCGCGCCGGACATGCGGCTGGCCCTGCCCGACGCCAGCACGGCGACGGTGGGCTCACCGGCCCGGGTGGCGAGCGACCTGACCACCGAGGGCTTCGGTCCGGGCTTCACCGGCCGACTCGCGGTGGTCGTGGCGGGCGACGACGCGAAGGCGACCGCGGCCGCAGTGCCGCAGGTGACCGCGATGATCCAGCGCACCGAGAACGTCCTCGCGGTGGCACCGCCGCAGCTGAGCCCGGACGGTCGGACCGCGCTACTCGGCGTGGTGCCGAAGACCGGCCCGACCGACGAGGCCACCGAGACCCTGGTGCACGAAGTCCGCGACGCGGTCGGCGGGGTCCAGGGCGTCGAGGTGCTGCTCACCGGCGCCACCGCGGTCGGGATCGACGTCTCGGAGAAGCTCTCCGACGCGCTGCCGATCTACCTGCTGCTGGTCGTCGGGCTCTCGGTGCTGCTGCTGATGCTGGTGTTCCGCTCACTGCTGGTGCCTCTCAAGGCGGCGCTGGGCTTCCTGCTCACCGTGGCCGCCACGTTCGGCATCACGGTGGCGATCTTCCAGCAGGGCCACCTCGCCAACCTGGTCGGCCTGGACACCCCGGCCCCGCTGGTCAGCTTCCTGCCCATCCTGCTGATCGGCATCCTGTTCGGGCTGGCCATGGACTACGAGGTGTTCCTGGTCTCCCGGATGCGGGAGGACTTCGTGCACGGCGACACCGCGCGTGAGGCCACGATCAGCGGCATGGGCCACGGTGCCCGGGTGGTCACCGCCGCCGCGCTGATCATGATGTCCGTCTTCGGCGGCTTCGTGTTCCTCGAAGACCCGATCATCAAGTCGATGGGCTTCGCGCTCGCCATCGGCGTGGCCATCGACGCGTTCGTGGTCCGGATGACCATCGTGCCGGCCGTGATGTCCCTGCTCGGCGACCGTGCCTGGTGGCTCCCCCGCTGGCTCAACCGCGCCCTGCCCAACGTGGACATCGAGGGCGAGGGCCTACGCGAGCACCTGAAGGACCGGACCCCCACGAGGGTCTGACCCCCACCCGGTCGATCATGGAGTTGTGGTGTCCGCCGCGCCCCGGTCCGGGGCGTTGGTCCGGCGCCACAATTCCATGATCGGCGCGGCCGGGCCGAGTCAGACCCCGGCCGGGTACGTTTCCATTTCGCCAGGGGCGGCCGGCACCGGCAGCGGGTGCAGGGCTGTCGTCTCGTCACACCAGATGAAGGCGTCGTACCGGTCGCCGAGTCGCGTCGGCACGTAGTTGCCCCAGGACTCGAACGACGGGTCGTAGACGACCCCGATCGCCCGGTGGTCCACAGTCTCGGTGACCCAGCCCGGCTGGTCGTCACCGCCGAAGATCAGGACCGCCCGCTCCGGCATCAGCTCGTGCAACCGCCGCTCGACCGACCCTTCCCGCGCCGGAGGCACCACCATCGCCTCGGCGGGCGAGCCCCAACGGGGAGCGGCGATCACCGTGCCCCGGTAGCTACCGAAGCCGATCAGGGCCACCGCGTCATCGCCGTGCCGTTCCCGGGCCAACTGACCGATGTTGACCATCCCGTCGGCGGCCATGTCGGTGGCCCGGGCATCCCCGACGTGCGTGTTGTGGGCCCAGACGATCCCCCGGGCGTCCGGCCCGTACCGGTCCAGCAGCCGGTCCAGAGTGTCCTGCATGTGGATGTCGCGGATGTTCCACGAGTCCGGCCCGCCGGCCACCATCGCGCGGTAGTACCGCTCCGCGCCGGCCACCACCTCCGCGTTCTGCCAGGCCGAGAAGCGATCCGGACCGTCGGAGAGGGCGTGTTCGCGGGTGCGGGCGAGCAGCCGGACCACCTCCTCCTCGCAACGGGCGGAGACGAACCTGCTGGCCGCGCCGTACTCCTCGACCCTCTTACCGTACGGCTCGAAGCAGCGGTAGGCGTCCTGCGCCGCCTCCAGCGACGTCGGGTCCTCCTCCCCCAGGTAGTCGAAGATCGCCTGCATCGACTCCCAGAGGCTGTACACGTCGAGCCCGTGGAACCCGGCCCGTTGATCCTCCGGCCGCTCCACATTCCAGGCCCGCAGCCAACTGGCGAACCGGGCCACCTCGGCGTTGGCCCACATCCAGGTCGGCCACCGCTCGAACTGCTCCAGGGCGAACTGCGGTTCGAGTGCGCCACCCGGCGCGGCCGTCACCGACCGGTGCACCCGATCACAGTCCGGCCAGTCACCCTCCACGGCCACGAAGGAGAACCCGCACTCCGCGATCAACCGGCGGGTGAGCTGCTCACGCAACCGGTAGTAGTCGTAACTGCCGTGGGTGGACTCTCCGATCATCACCACCCGGGCGTCGCGAACGCGCTCCAGCAACGGGTCGAAGTCGCTCGGCGCGCCGAGCCGCTGAACCAGCATGCCAGCGGCTACCCGGCCGCCGCGGCGGCAAACCGTGGGCGCGCCGCGGGCCGACACGCCGGCCGCCGGGCATGCCGAGCAAGCCGGTGTACGGCCACCGCGAGCGGGTAGCCGGCCGACATGACCGTCACCGGCGTTCAGTTCCAGGAGTATCTGGCCGGGCTCGACTACCCGGTCTCCCGGGAGGATCTGGTCCGCTGGGGCCAGGAGAACGGGGCCAGCACGGCGATGTTGCAGATGTTGCAGGCGTTACCGGCGGATCAGTTCGACTCACCGGACGAGCTGAGCGCCGCGCTGACCACCCTCTCCTGAGTTGTCCTCCAGCGCCGCGACCCTCGGGTTACGCGAGGGCGACGGTGCGGGATTCGGCGCGGGCGGTTTCGGCGGCGGCGAGGATGCCGACGACCTCACGGCCGAAGCGGACGTCGCAGCGGTGGTCGCGGGTGCCGGCCCGCACCTGCTCGACCAGTTGGTCGATCGCGACGCCGAACGCGGTGGCGGCGTCGTTCTCGCCGAACGGGACGTTCTCGATGCCGTTCTCGCCGTAGAACACGAACTCCCGGGCCATCGACTCGGTCGGGGCATCCAGGGAGAGCGAGGCGCTGCTGGTGGCACCGCCCTCGTGGGTGAGCAGCAGGTGCACCATGCCGCTCGGCCCGTCCATCGCCGCCACCTGGGTCACCCGCCCCAGCACGGGCAGGAGGATGGAGAGCGCGTGCGGGGCGATGTCCCAGAGCGCGCCGTGCTCCCGGCGCCACAACGAGCCGCCGTACGGGCTGCCGTCCTGGAAGATCGAGGCGAAGGCGGTGGTCCGGCCGTGCTGCCACCCCCCGGCGGCAGCGGTGGCGGCGAGGAACGCCGTCACGTTCGGCTGGAACCGCTGGGTGAAGAAGACGACCGAGGCGACCCCGGACTCCTCGGCGGCGGCGACCACCCGGTCGGCGTCGGCCACGCTGAGCGCCAGCGGCTTGTCCAGAAGCAGGTGCCGTCCGGCGGAGGCGGCCCGGACCGCGATGTCGGCCTGGACGTCCGGCGGCAGCGCGACGGCGACCGCCTCGCACTGCTCGATCAGGGCGTCGACGTCGGCGTAGGCCGGCACCCCGTACCGCTCGGCAAGCGCGGATGCCCGCTCCGGGTTACGCCCCCACACTCCGACCAACTCCGCGTCCGGGTGTGCGTGCAACGCCTTCCCGTGCGTCTCGATCGCCCAGTGACCGGTGCCGAACAAACCGAACCGCAGCACGTGTACCTCCGCTGTTTCCCCACCCCGCGGCAACGCCACGGACGCGATCCACGCTAGTCGCCCCACCAGGGGCATCGGCGGCGGGTCGACCAACCGGAGCAGCTCACATGCTGTGCCACCGGGCGTGGCCGTGGTCCGGGCGTGGCCGGGATCCGGTCGGCGCGGGGATCCGGTCGGCATCGGGACCCGGTCGGCATCGGGACCCGGTCGACGCCTGTCGAGCTGCCCCACCTGTGGGGCGGGGCCTGGGCCTGGGCTTGGGCTTGGGCTTGGGCTTGGGCTTGGGCTTGGGCTTGGGCCTGGGCCTGGGCGGGACGTCGGGACGGGCCGCCGGACGCGTAATCGACTCGCTTTCCTTGATTCCGGGGCATCCGGAGGCTCGCGACACCCCGCTTTCCAGAAAAGCGAGTCGATCATGGAATCGCGTCGCGCCCCACGCGCGGGGGGTGACGAGCCGACAACCATGGCCGACCCGCCGCGCCCCACTCACGGGCAGCTCTACAGCGAGCGGGCGGACACCCTGCCGTCCGCCCGCGGTCGGCGGCGGCGGCGAGGGTGAGGGCGAGGGCGAGGCAGGGTCATCCCGTTACTACGACGGTTAGTAGGCTGTGCCGGTGACCGAGGCAACGACCGGGCGGGTCCGGTGACCAGCGTGAGCGCCGACTCACCGGTGGACGGGATCGTCGCGACCGTGTCGATCGTGCTGTCGCTGCTCGTCGCGGCGTGGGCGCTGGTGGGGGCGGTTCGCCAACGGCCGCCGGACCGGGCGCAGTTCGTCGGTCTGGCCGTACTCGAAGTGGCGTTGCTCGTCTTGGGCGTGCTGGCGCTCGTCGCGGTCGGCGGCGGGGATCGGCCCGGCGAGCCCGGCGCCTTCTTCGGTTACCTGGTCACGCTGGTCTGCCTGCCACCGCTGGCGTGGGTGCTGGCCCGGATGGAACCGACCCGATGGGGTTCGGCGATCGTGTGCGCGGTCTGCCTGGTGACCCCGGTGGTGGTGGTCCGGTTGCAGCAGACCTGGGAGGTGCTCGGTGGTTGAGACACAACCGGTCCGGCGTCGCACGAACACCGGGCCTGGTCGGCTGCTGATCGCGGTCTACCTGCTCTTCGCCATCGCGGCGACCAGTCGGGCCGGCCTCCAGATCGCCACCAGGTTCGACGAGGCGCCGGTGGCGTACCTGCTGTCCGCGCTGGCCGCGCTCATCTACATCGTGGCCGCGGTCGGGCTCGCCCGTGCCGGGCACACCGGGCGACGGGTCGCGCTGGCGTGCTGCTCCGTGGAACTGGTCGGGGTGGTCGCGGTCGGCATCCTCAGCCTGGTCGACAAGGATCTCTTCCCGGACGAGACGGTCTGGTCGCAGTTCGGCAGCGGGTACGGCTACATCCCGCTGGTGCTGCCGGTGCTCGGCCTGATCTGGCTCTGGCGCACCCGCCGCGACCCCGCCTGACCCGGCGACGAGGGCGTCCCCTGCGCGAAGGAACGCCCTCGTCGGGAGAACCTGTCAGTCCCGTGGGCCGCCGGCGACGTAGATGACCTGGCCGGAGACGAAACCGGCACCCTCGCTCGCCAGGAACGAGATGGTGTGCGCGACGTCCTCCGGCCGCCCCGGCCGACGGACCGGGATCTCGGCCGCGGCGTGCTTCTGGAAGTCGTCGAAGTCGACCTTCATGCGGGCGGCGGTGGCAGCGGTCATGTCGGTGACGATGAAGCCGGGTGCGACCGCGTTGACGGTCACCCCGAACGGCCCCAGCTCGATGGCGAGCGTCTTGGTGAAGCCCTGGAGGCCGGCCTTGGCGGCGGCGTAGTTCGCCTGACCCCGGTTGCCCAGCGCGGAGGTGCTGGAGAGGTTGACGATCCGCCCCCACTTGCGGTCCACCATGTGCTTCTGCGCGGCCTGGCTGAACAGGAACGCACCGCGCAGGTGCACGCCCATCACCGTGTCCCAGTCGGCGTTGGTCATCTTGAACAGCAGGTTGTCGCGCAGCACGCCGGCGTTGTTGACCAGGACAGTGGGCGCGCCCAGCTCGGCGGCGACACGGGCCACCGCCGCCTCGACCTGATCGCGGTCGGAGACGTCGGCGCCCACACCGAGCGCCCGGCCACCGTCGGCGGCGATGGCGTCCACCGTCTCCTTCGTGGCCGACTCCTCGATGTCGACCACGGCGACGGCCATCCCGTCGGCGGCCAGCCGCCGGGCGGTGGCCGCACCGATACCGCGTGCGGCTCCGGTGACGATGGCGACGCGGGGCTCCTCCGACATGATTACCTCCCAGTAACGTGCGGTCGATCGGAGGAGCTTAACGTCAACAGGCCGACCCTCGGCATAGGCGAATCCACCGGTATCCGTACCCGGAGACCTTCACCGCGCCGAGCTTGCCCAGCTCGCCGTAACCCCGGTCGGTGAGCACGTCGACCGGGAGGTCGGCCTCCGGCTCCAGACTGCTCAGGTCCACCTCGACGTCGTCGGTGCCGAGGTTGTGCACGAAGACCATGGTCCCGGTCGGCCCGTCCGCCCGGTGCGCGAGCACTCCGGCGGGCATCGCCACGTCGATGTGGGTGGTCGAGCCGGAGCCGATCTCCGGGGCCTCCCGCAGCGTACGGATCATGCGCTCGAACCAGGCGAGCAGCGACTTGGCGTCGCTCCGCTGGGCGGTGACGTTGATGTTCTGGTAGCCGAACTCACCCTTGTCGATCACCGGGCGGACCAGCTTCTCCGGGTCCGCCGTGGAGAAGCCGGCGTTCGGCTGGAACGACCACTGCATCGGGGTACGGATCGCCTCCCGGCCGGGCAGCGACAGGTCCTCGCCCATCCCGATCTCCTCGCCGTAGCGCAGCACCGGCGTGCCGCGCATGGAGAACTGGAGGGCGTACGCCAGTTCGAGGCGACGACGGTCGTTGCCGAGCATCGGGGCGAGCCGGCGACGGATGCCCCGGTCGTAGATGCGCATGTTCTCGTCCGGGCCGAACTGCTCGTACACCTGGTTGCGTTGTTCGGTGGTCAGCCGGGACAGGTCGATCTCGTCGTGGTTGCGCAGGAAGGTGGCCCACTGCCCGCCGACCGGCAGCTTCGGGGTGTCGTGCAACGCGTCGATCAGCGGCTCCGGGTCCTGCCGGGCCAGGGCGAGCATGAGCCGACCGTTGAGCATGAAGTCGAAGAGCATGTGGATCCGGTTGCCGGAGCCGCTGCCGTCGCCGAAGAACGTCGGCAGCTCGTCGGGCTCGACGTTCGCCTCGGCCAGCAGGACGGCGTCGCCGCGGCGCCACTGCACGTGCTGGCGCATCTCGGTGAGGAACTCGAAGTCCTTCGGCGAGTTCGGGTTGCCCGGCTCGGTCAGCTCGATGATGAACGGCACCGCGTCCATCCGGAAGCCGGAGACGCCGAGCTGGAGCCAGAACGACATGATCTTCTTGACCTCGGCCCGGACCTCCGGGTTGGCGAAGTTGAGGTCCGGCTGGAACTTGTAGAACCGGTGGTAGAACCAGGCCTTGGCGGTGCGGTCGTAGCTCCAGGTCTCCTTCTGCTCGCCGGGGAAGACCATGCCCTGGTGCCGGTCGTCCGGCTCGGTGTCGGACCAGACGAACCAGTCCCGGTACGGCGAGTCCGGCGAGGAGCGGGCGGACTGGAACCACGGGTGCTCGTCGGAGGTGTGGTTGACCACCAGGTCGATGATCACGCGGATGCCGCGGTTCTGTGCCTGGTGCAGCAGCTCGGCGAAGTCGCCCAGCGTGCCGAAGCGCGGGTCGACGTTGTAGAAGTCGGTGACGTCGTAACCGTCGTCACGGTTGGGCGACGGGTGGATCGGGTGCAGCCACAGGCAGGTCACCCCGAGACGGGCCAGGTAGTCCAGCCTCCCGATCAGCCCACGAATGTCACCGACGCCGTCGCCGTCGGAGTCGGCGTACGTGTCGATGTCGAGGCAGTAGACGACGGCTTCGGAATACCAACGGTCACCCATGCCGGAGGAACATCTCCGTTCGATCACCGCGGCAAACCAGCCCGGCGGACCGCACCGCGTGGTGGGCTACCGTGCCGGTCATGGAGATCGACCTCGTACCGCCGAGCGAACCGATGGACTGGTCCCGGGGCAGCTGGCTGCACCCGCCGGTACGCGTCGAGGAGGGCCCGGCCGGTGAGCTGGTCGTCGAACCGGCTGCGGAGAGCGACTTCTGGCGGCGGACCAGCTACGGCTTCGTCCACGACGACGGCCCGGCCCTGCTGGCACCGCTGCCCGTCGGCGCGGCCATGGAGGTGAGCTTCCGGCTCGACTTCTCGGCGCAGTTCGACCAGGCCGGTGTGCTCGTCCGCGTCGACGAACGGACGTGGACCAAGGCCGGTGTCGAGATGAGCGACGGCGAGTCGCAGCTCGGCGCGGTGGTGACCCGGGAGTTCTCCGACTGGTCGGTGGCGCCGGTGCCGCAGTGGGCGGGCCGGGAGGTGACAGTGCGGGCCAGCCGGGCCGGCGACGCGCTGACCGTCCGCGCCCGGGTCGACGAGGAGCCGTGGCGACTGGTCCGGCTCACCCCGCTGGACCCGGCGGCCGAGACGCTGGCCGGGCCGTTCTGCTGCGCGCCGTCCCGCGCCGGCCTGACCGTGGTGTTCACCGGGTGGCGGCAGGGGCCGGCGGACACCGCGCTGCACCCGGAGCACTGAGCGCAGGTGTAGCGAGGGCCCTGCTGGGTATGACCCTCCGATCCCCCGAAGCCGACCGGAAGGACGACCATGGCGTACGCCCAGAGTGGCGACCCGTCCGAGTTCACCGGGCTGACCGGTTGGGTGGCCTCGGTGATCGAGGCGATGGGCCCGGTGGGCGTGGCGCTGCTGGTGGCGTTGGAGAGCATCGTCCCGCCGATTCCCAGCGAGATCGTGTTGGCGCTCGCCGGCTTCCTGGCCCACGAGGGCCAGTTCAACGTCTTCCTCGTGGTGCTGGCCGCGACGGTCGGCTCCCTGGTCGGCGCGTTGGTGCTCTACTGGCTCGGCGCGGCTCTCGGCGAGGAACGGCTGAAGCGTTGGCTGGACCGCATCCCGTTGGTGGACCGCGACGACCTGGAGAAGGCCGACCGCTGGTTCGAGCGGCACGGCCGGTGGGCGGTGCTGATCGGCCGGGTGGTGCCGGTGGTCCGCAGCCTGGTCTCCGTGCCGGCCGGGGCCAACCGGATGCCGCTGGGCGAGTTCATCCTGCTCACCACCATCGGCAGCGGGGTGTGGAACGGTCTCATCGTCGGGGCCGGCTACGCGCTGGGGAGCCGTTGGCAGAACGTCGAGCGCTACAGCGACTGGTTCAACTACGCGATCGTCGCGGTCTTCGTCGTCATGGTGGTGATGTGGGTGATCCGTAAGGTCCGCCGCCGCCGGGAGCGCGACGACCGGCGGTCGGTGACCGCCGGTCGTTGATCCGCGTTATCGCTTACCGCCGGCGTCCTGGCCGGACGCCGGCGAGCATGGTCAGGGCAGAGTGTCCAGGTGCGGCCCCACCGCGTTGGCGAAGCCGTTGCCGTTGCTGACGTCCCAGTTCACCGACCAGGTCATCGCGCCCCGGATGCCGGGGTAGGTGCGCGGCGGCCGGAAGCTGCCGCAGTTGGTGCCCCGGGCCAGGCAGTCCAGGGCGGCGTTGACCACGCTGGGCGCGACGATGCCGCCGCCGGCCGCCCCCGGCCCCGCCGGCAGGCCGAGACCGACCTGGTCGGGGCGCAGCCCGGCTTCCAACTGGATGCAGGCCAGCGCGACGATGAAGTTCACTGTGCCCTGCCCGTAGGCGGCGTTCTGGTCGCAGCCGAGCATCGCCCCCGAGTTGTAGAACTGGGTGTTGACGACGGTGAGGATGTCCTTGATGTCGAGCGCCAGCTTGAAGTAGCCGCCGGCCGGGTTCTGCATGTCGATGGTCTGCGGTGCCATCGCAATGATCAGGCTCGACCCGACCTTGGCCCGCAGCGCGCGCAGCGCCTGCGCCATGTACGTCGGGTTGAGCCCGTTCTCCAGGTCGATGTCGATCCCGTCGAAGCCGTAGCGGGCGATCAGCGCGGCGGCGGTGTCGGCGAACGCGGTGGCCGAGGCCGCGTTGTTGACGGTGACCCGGCCGGTCTCGCCGCCGACCGAGAGGATCACCCGCTTGCCCCGGCTGTGCAGGGTGCGCACGTCGGCGGTGAAGTCCGCTTCGGTGTAGCCGCCGAGCGCGGTGGCCAGGCCGGGGTCAATGCCGAAGGTGAGCGCGCCGGGCGTCGCGGTTGCCTCGGCGAAGGCGACCGCGACCAGGTCGTACTCGTTGGGGACGTCGCGCAGCCGCAGCTCGACGGCGGGGTTGTCGAAGTTGTGCCAGTAACCGGTGAGCAGGTGCTTCGGCAGGTCACCGGTGGGCGGGTCGGTCGGCGGCGGGGTCGTCGGGGGCGGCGTGGTGGGCGGTGGGGTGGTGGGCGGCGGCGTGGTGGGCGGCGGGGTGCCGCCACCGCAGGCCACGCCGTTGAGCTGGCATCCGCTCGGCGAGCCGGAGCCGCTGGCCAGGAAGCCGAAGGAGACCGAGGCGCCCGGGGCGATGGTGCCGTTCCAGGACCGGTTGGTGAAGGTGTGCCGCTGGCCGGCGGAGGTGAGCAACGCGTCCCAGTAGCTGCCGAGGGTGGTGCCGGACGGCAGGTCGAAGGCGAGGCTCCAGCCGTTGATGGTCGAGCTGCCGCCGTTGGTGATGGTGTACTTCCCCTCCCACCCGGAGCCCCAGTCGGCGGTCTTGACGAAGCTGGCGGTCGGTCCGGCGGCGAACGCCGGGAGGGCCACCCCGGCCGCGCCGAGCGTCGCGGCGAGCGCGGTGACCAGGGACAGGACTAGGGATCTGGCAGGCTTCATGCGACCCTCCGCGCCCGGAAAAGGGCATCCATGGACGTCAACGTCACCGCTAATTATTAAGACAGTTAACTGTTTCTGTCCAGGGGTGGCCCGGATGAGCGGCCTCCCGTCGCGCGGGGCGGCGCGACGGGAGGCCGCAGAACGTCCGCGTCAGCGGCGGAAGGTGAACCAGTTGACGTTGACGAAGTCGTTCGGCTGGCCGCTGGTGAAGGTGAGATAGACGGTGTGCCGGCCCGTCACCCCGCCGCCGACGTTGCCGGGCACCGAGCGCCAGCTCTGCCAGCCGCCGGTGTTGCCGACCGCGAAGCTGCCGATGGGAGTCGCGGTTGGACTGCCCAGCCGCACCTCCACCAGACCGCTCACCCCGCCCGCCGCGCCGGACGCGACCCGGGCCACGAAGTCGCGCGGCGCGCTGGAGCCGAACTCGACGCCGTCGTAGCGCGCCCAGTCCCCGTTACGCAGCGCCGCGATGTTCTGTCCGCCCTCGGCGCACGCCTCGACGGCCACCCCGTTTTGGGCGTTGAACGACTCGGCCTGGAGCTGCCCGTACGCGTCCCTCGTCCCGCTCGGCGGCGGGGTGGTCGGCGGCGGGGTGGTCCCGCCACCCCGGCGGTACACGGCCACGTAGTCGACCAGCATCGGACGACCCGGGACGGTTGCCGCGGTCGGCGTGCCGCTGCCGGCCACCCCGTTCGGGAAGGCGCCACCCATCGCCACGTTGAGCAGCAGGAAGTAGCCGGCGTGCGAGGTCATCTGCGACCAGGCGGACGCACCGACCTGACTCTCCGTGACAGTGTGGTAGAGCTGCCCGTCGACATACCAGCGCAGTTGTTGGGGGCTGCTCGAGGCGTCCCACTCGAACCGGTACGTGTGGAACGCCGACTGGCAGCTGGCGCCCGGGCAGGCCCGGGACGCGCCGAGGCCGTTCGACTCGTTGCACGGCCCGCCCGGTGCGACGCCGCAGTGCAGCACGCCCCAGACGGAGTTGATGCCGTTGACGTTCTCCATCACGTCGAACTCGCCGATGCCCGGCCAGTTTTGGTAGTTGCCCCGGTAGGGCGCGCCCAGTGCCCAGAACGCCGGCCAGTAGCCGGCCGCCGCCGCACCGGTGACGTTCGGCATCTGGATCCGACCCTCGATCGCCAGCACGCCGCCGGCCGGGGCCTTGAAGTCGCTGCGCACGGTCTCGATCCGGGCGGAGGTCCAGCCTCCCCCACCGTCGCGCAGCGGTGTGATCCGCAGGTTACCGCCGCCGTCGTGGCTGACGTTGGCGGTGCTGGCGGTGTAGTTCTGGATCTCGCCGGTGCCCCAGTTGGCCGGGCCGCCCGGATAGTTGTGCCCCGTGTCGATGATCCAGTTGGCGGCCGACGGCAGGGTGCCGGCCGCGCCGGTGAAGTCGTCGCTCCAGACCGTGCTCCAACCGGCAGGTGGCGGTGGCACGGCGGCCTGCGCGGTCATGGTGACACCGGCCAGTGCGGTGGTGGTTGCGACGAGCAGGACGGACGCCAGCAGGCGGCGTCGGACGGGTGGGGCGGCGGTGGCCGCCAGGGGAGGTGGCATGGACATGCCTCTCTGCGGGGACGGATCGAGAGAGCGCTCTCTCAGAGTTGTACGTCCCGTCCACACAGTTGTCAACGTCGATCTGTCTCGGCGGACGCCGGAGGTGCCTGTGGTCGGCGCAGCACCGCCTGCTCGGCCGCCGACCACACACTCGTGGTGACCAGGTAGATCACCGCGGCGAGCGGCAGCACCAGCGCCACCAGCACCGTCGTGAACGGCAGCAGGGGCAGCAGCCGCCCGAGCACGGCCGCCCCCGGCCCCTCGGTGGGCGTACCGGCCACCGTCCCGACCGCCGCCGACGCCCGACGGGCCCGCCGCGACGACCACCACGCGACCGCCAGCAGCACCGCCAGCAGGGCGGCGAAGAGCGGGCCGGCCGCCCCGCCCAACCCGTCGCTGAGATGGTGACCCAGCGGCACCCCGGCGAGCCGCTCGTCGAGCAGCCCGGTGCCACCCTCGCTCGTGGTGAACAGCCGGTACAGGACCAGCAGGAAGGGAGCCTGGAGCAGCAACGGCAGGCAGCCGGCGATCGGGTTCGCCCCGGCCTTGGAGTACAACGCGAACACCTCGCGCTGAAGCGCCGCCGGGTCGTCCGCGTACCGCTGCTGCAGATCACGCACCTGTGGGGCGAGCGCCGCGCGGCGCCGCTCGCCGCGGACCTGCGCGACGGTGAGCGGCGAGATCAGCAGTCGGACGGCGACGGTGAAGAGCACGATGGCGGCGGCGGTCGCCATCCCGCCGGCCAGTGGTTCGAGCAGGTCGGTGAGCCAGGACAGTGCCGTGCCGGCAGCGCCGACGACGTCGTGCAGTGGTGCGAAGGCAAGCATGGAAAACCCCTCGGTCCGATTCCGGTGGGGCCCTCCCCCGGGCGGTGTCCGCTCGACAGGGGGGACCGGTGACGGCGGGATCGGCCGCGCGGCGGCGTGGCGCTACGCGGCCGAGGGGTGTCCGGGAGCGCGGGGACGAGGTCGGCCGGCGGCGTCCGGGTCGATCTGCCGGGGCACCCGTCGACCACGGGAACGGGCGCGCAACCCGGCCCACCGGGGGCCGGCGCCAGGCGTACCCGCGCGGTCGTGCACCCGAGCCGCCAGCACCACGGCGAGCAGCACCAGGGCGGTCAGCGCGGCGCCCGCGAGCAGGTCGGCCGGCCGGCCCGCGAGCAGGGTGAGCTGGGCGAACGCGTACAGCCACGCGAACCCGACGAATCCCAGCGGCACCGGCACGGGCTCAGCATAGGACCCGGTGTCACGCCGTCCGGGCGAATCGCGACCTCCGGGTGCCGGCACACCGAGGACGACGCGCCACCGCCACGTTTCCCGGCATCACCACGTTGGGTAACCAGACGACGGACCGACGCGGATGGGCCGCGATTCGGCAGAAACGGGCGGTGGTGTCGATGACCGGTCAGGTGGCGGAGGCGCTCAGCGAAGAGGCTGCGGCGACCGGATTGCTCACCGTGGGTGTCGAGGAGGAGTTCCTGCTCGTCGACCCGCACACCGGAGCCGCGGTCCCGGCCGTCGATCTGGTCATGGAGCAGGTGCCGGCTGAGCTGCGCGGGCAGGTGGAACGGGAGTTCCAGACCAGTCAGATCGAGATCGGCAGCCCGCCCGGCCTTGAGCTCTCGTCGATCCGGCACTCCCTCGGCGTACTGCGTCGGGCGCTCGCCGAAGCCGCCGAGCGGGCCGGCGTGACCCTGCTCGCCATCGGCACCGGCCCGGTGGACGGCCCGGTGCCGCCGGTGGTGGACAAGCCCCGCTTCGACCGGATGATCGAGCGGTTCCGACTGCTCGTCCCCGGCCCCGGCAACAACGGCATGCACGTGCACGTGGGCGTGCCCGACCCGGACACCGGCGTGCAGGTGCTCAACCACGTACGACCGTGGCTGCCGATGCTGCACGCGATCACCACCAACTCCCCGTTCTCCCGCGGCGAGGACACCGGCTACGCCAGTTGGCGATCCGTGGAGTGGGAGCGCTGGCCGTCGGTCGCGCCGACGCCGTTTCTGGAGTCGCACGAGCACTACCAGCGGCTGATCCGCCAGTTGATCTCCAGTGGGGTGATGCTCGACGAGGGGATGCTCTACTGGTACGCCCGGCTGTCGGCGAAGTACCCGACGGTGGAGCTGCGGATCGGCGACGTCTGCCCGTCGGTGGACGACGCGGTTCTGGTCGCCGCGCTGGTCCGGGCCCTGGTGGCCACCGCCATGGCGGATGTCGAGGCCGGCCGGCCGGCGTTGCAGACCGACCACCACCTGCTGGTCGGCGCGCACTGGCGGGCCGCCCACGACGGCCTGGAAGGCGAGGCCGTCGACGTCACCAACGGCGAGCTGCGCCCGGCCTGGGAGCTGTTGGACCGGTTCGTCGAGCGGATGCGACCTGCGCTGGAGCAGCATGGCGACTGGGCCGAGGTGACCGATCTGCTGGGTGGGCTGCGCCGGCACGGCACCGGGGCCGCACGGCAACGCGCGGTGTACGAGCGCACCGGACGACTCATCGACGTGGTGCAGGACGTCGCACGGCAGACCCGTGGCTGAACACCGTCGTGACAGGATGAGCCTGTGGCGCAACGCCTGATTGTCATCGGCGGAGACGCCGCCGGAATGTCGGCGGCGTCCCAGGCCCGACGCCGCCGCGACCGCGACGACCTGGAGATCGTGGTCTTCGAGCGGGGCCATTTCACCTCCTACTCGGCGTGCGGCATCCCGTACTGGATCAGTGGCCTGGTGCCGGGCCCGGACGCGTTGATCGCCAGGGATCCGCAGACGTTCCGCACCGAGTACGCGATGGACGTCCGGATGCGCCACGAGGTCACGGCCATCGACCTGGAACGCCGCGAGGTGGTGGCCCGGGATCTGGAGGGCGACGGAGAGGTCCGCGAGCGCTTCGACGACCTGATGTACGCCACCGGTGCGGTGCCGGTCAAACCGCCGTGGGCGGCCACCGACGCGGGTGGCGTGTTCGGCATGCAGACCCTCGACGACGGGGCGGCGCTGCGCGAGTGGTTGGACGCCGAGCCGAAGCCGCGCCGGGCCGTGGTGGTCGGCGGCGGCTACATCGGCGTCGAGATCGCCGAGGCGCTGATCCAGCGCGGCCTCTCGGTGACCCTTGTCGAGGCGGGCGACCAGCCGATGGCGACGGTGGACGCCGACATGGGCGAGCTGGTGGCCGAGGCCATGCGCGGCCTCGGCATCACAATCCGGACCGGCCTGCCGGTGACCGGCCTGGAGCAGCGGGACGGCCGGGTGTCCGCGGTGGTCACGGCCGAGGGGCCGATGCCGACCGACGTCGTGGTCCTGGGCCTCGGCGTACGCCCCAACGCCGCGCTCGCCGAGGCTGCCGGGCTGCCGATCGGGCCGACCGGTGGGGTCCGGGTGGACCGCCGGATGCGCGTGCCGGGGCTGCCCGGGATCTGGGCTGCCGGTGACTGCGTGGAGACCCTGCACCGGGTCAGCGGAATGCCGGTGCACGTGCCGCTGGGCACGCACGCCAACAAGCAGGGCAGGGTTGCGGGGATCAACATCGGTGGCGGGTACGCCACGTTCGCCGGCGTGATCGGCACGGCGGTGACCAAGGTCTGTGACCTGGAGGTGGGTCGGACGGGCCTGCGCGAGGGCGAGGCCAGGACGGCCGGCTTCGACTTCGTCTCGGTGATCGCCGAGTCGACCAACCGGGCCGGCTACTACCCCGGTTCCCGGCCGATGACGGTGAAGCTGCTCGCCGAGCGTCCCAGCGGCCGGTTGCTCGGCGCGCAGATCGTCGGCTGGTCCGAGGCGGCCAAACGGATCGACACGCTTGCCGTGGCACTCTGGAACGGCATGACGGTGGACGATATGACGTCACTGGACCTGGGCTACGCTCCGCCGTACGCGCCGGTGTGGGACCCGGTGCTCATCGCCGCCCGAAAAGCGGTCGATGCGCTCGCCGCGCTCGCCCGCTGACCCGCGTCCGCCGTGGAGGACCACCCCGTGACCCAGACCCCGACCCGGCCGACAGCGCGTCGACGCCCGACGATGGTCGACGTGGCCCGGCGCGCCGACGTCAGCCTGAAGACGGTCTCCCGGGTGGTCAACGACGAGCCGGTGGGGCAGGAACTGGTCAACCGGGTGCTGGCCGCCATCGCCGAGCTGGGCTTCCGGCGCAACGACATCGCCCGCAACCTGCGCTCCCGGCAGCTCAACGCCACCGTCGGGTTGCTCATCGAGGAGATCGCCAACCCGTTCTACGCGACCATCGCCAGCGTCGCCGCCGAGATCGCCGCCGCCCACGGCACCATGTTGATCACCGCCTCGTCAGAGGAGGACCCGGAGCGGGAACGCGCCCTGCTCCAGGACTTCACGCAGCGCCGGGTCGACGGGCTGCTGGTGGTGCCGGCGGGCCTCGACCACTCGTTCCTGCGTCGTGAGGTCGAGCTTGGGATGCCGGTGGTGTTCCTGGACCGGCCGCCGCAGGGGCTGCACGCCGACGCTGTGCTGTTGGACAACCGGGGCGGCAGCCATGCCGGGGTGGGCGCGCTGCTCGACGCGGGGCATCGCCGGGTGGGCCTCCTGCTGGGCGCGCCGAGCGTGCCCACGATGCGCGAGCGGCTGGTCGGGGCACGCGCGGCGCTGGAGGCGGCCGGGGTCGAGCCGGACGAGTCGCTGGTTCGCGAGAGGCTCATCGCTCCCGAGGAGGCCGGTCGGGCGGTCGCCGCGCTGCTCGACCTGGCGGACCCGCCCACCGCGTTCTTCTGCGCCAACAACCGGCTCACCGTCGGCGCGCTCCAGGAGCTGCACCGGCGGGGCAGTGACGCCGCGCTGGTCGGTTTCGACGACTTCGAACTGGCGCACCTGATGCCCCGGCCGCTGACCGTCGTCGGGTACGACACCCGGGAGCTGGCGAGGGTAGCCACCGAGCGACTGTTCCAACGCATAGCCGGCGACGACTCCGCACCGACGACCACAGTGCTCCCCACGAGGCTCCTACCCCGCGGCCTGACCCGCCCCTGACCCCTCCCCTGCTCCCTCCTCGGGCGTCGATCATGGAGTTGTGGTGCCGGGTATATGCCGCGAAGTGCGATCAAACGCCCACCACAAGTCCATGATCGACCGGGCGAGGGGTTCTAGCTCGCGGCGGTTAGCAGGGTTTCGACCTCGGCGCGGCTGGGCGGGTCTGCGCCTCGGCGCCCGCAGGTCAGCGCGGCGACCGTGGCGGCCTGCCGGAGCACCACAGCCCACTGCGGCGCGGTCACCGCGGTGAGCCGGTCGGCCGGCCGGTCGCCGAGTGCGTCGAGGTCGGCCAGCGCGGCGAGCAGACCGCCGGTGAACGAGTCGCCGGCGCCTACCGTGTCGACCACCGTGGTGCGTACCGCCGGTTGTTCGTGCAGCGTGCCGTCCGGGGCGAGCAGCCAGGCGCCCTCACCGCCCCGGGTCACAACCGCACAGCACACCCCGGCCGCATGCCACTCCGCCATCACGTCGGCCACCGACCGGTCCGGGTAGAGCCAGGCCAGGTCCTCGTCGCTGGCCTTGACCAGGTGCGCGAGGGGCACCTGCCGGCGTACCCGCTCCTGCTCGGCGGCCCGGTCCGTGACGATGCTCGGACGCAGGTTGAGGTCGATCGAGAGGGTGAGCGCGTCCCGGTGACGTTCGGAGGCGAGCAGGTCCTCCAGCACCTGCGCCCCGGGGGCCAGCGCGAGCGCGAGCGACCCGGTGTGCAGGGCTGTCGCCGTGGAGCCGGCCAGCTCGGGCAGCTCCTGCGGCGTCCACTGCCAGTCCGCCGCGCCGGCCAGCCGGAACTCGTAACTGGCCTGCCCGCTGGCGTCCAACGTGGCCACCGCCACCGACGTGGGCTCCTCGGCGCGGACCGCCCACCCCAGGTCCACCCGGTTGGCCCGCAGGTGCTCGGCGACCTGCCGGCCGTACTCGTCGGTGCCGAGCCGGGCCAGCAGTCGTACCGGCTGGTCGAGGCGAGCCAGGGTGACCGCCACGTTTGCCGGGGAGCCCCCTGGCACGGCCCGCTGGCCGTCGGCGGTGATCACCAGGTCGATCAGTGCCTCACCCGCGACCACGATCACGCGCCCACCTCGCCCGGTGCGAGCGGGCCGGCGCCGCCGAGCCCGTCGGCCGCGCGGGACAGCAGCACCGCCTGGTAGGCGTGGTAGACGTCCGGCCGGCCGTGCCAGACCGTGTCGGAGGGCAGGTTCTGTGCATCCAGCTCGTGCCGCCACCCGGTGCCGTCGATCAGGGTGCGCTGGGCGTACGCCCAGAAGACCCGGTACCAGTCGGCGTAGACCGCGTCCCCGGTGCGCCGGTGCAGGGTGATGGCCGCGCCGACCGCCTCGGCGAGGACCCAGTGCATCCGGGAGCGGACCACCGGTTGGTCATCCCAGTCGATCGTGTAGACGAAGCCGTCGGCGCCGTCGACCGCCCAGCCTCGTCGAACGGAGGCGGCGAACAGGGCACGGGCGTCGGCGAGCAGCCACCGAGGAGGCTGCGGAAGGACAGCCTCCAGTTCGAGCAGCAGCCGGGCCCATTCCAGCCAGTGGCCGATGGTGGAGCCGTACGGGCGGAACGGGTCCGCGGGCTGGTCCCGGTTGTAGTCGGGCAGCGGCGTCCAGTCGGCGGTGAAGTGCTCGGGCAGCCGCCAGTCGTGCCGGGCGGCCTCGCCGTGCACCAGGTGGGAGGCGATCCGCAGGGCCCGGTCGGCCCAGCTCGCGTCGCCGGTGGCGGCGGTGGCGGCGAGGAACGCCTCGACCATGTGCATGCTGCTGTTGGCGCCGCGGTAGTCCTCGGTGACCGTCCAGTCCCGGTTCCACGATTCGCGGACCGCGCCGGCGTCGTCGTCCCAGAACCGGTCCCGCACCACGCTCAGCACGTCGGCGAGCAACCGCTCCGCGCCCGGCCGGCCGGCCCGCGCGGCGCTGGACGCGGCGAGCAGCACGAACGCGTGGTCGTAGCCGGCCTTCCGATCGTCGACGGGTGCCCCCTGCTTGTCCACCGCGCTGAACCAACCGCCGTACCGATCGTCGCGCAGCAGGGTGCTGAGCGCGGCGATCCCGTGGTCGACGAGAGCGGCGGCGTCCGGGTCGCCGTGGCGGTGGGCGAGGGCGGCCACGTGGGTCATCCGGCAGGTGATCCAGGTGAACACCGGCTCACCGCGGTCCGGGGTGCGGTCGTCGGTGAGCCACCAGAAGCCGCCCTCGGGCCGAACCGACCGGCCGGCCGTGTCGAGCAGTGTGCGGGCCTGATCGGCGAGGAACTCCTCCAGATCGGGCAGGTCGGGTGACCCGGCGGGAGCGGGGGTCTTTGCGGCGTCGGATCGGGGCACGTCGGTCATCTCAGCTGGTCACCGTCGGGTAGGAAAGGGACATACGGCCAGGATCGGCGGGCGGACCGGGTCCGCGCCGGAAAACCGCCAACGGGACGCCCCGAGCTGCGGGTGCGATCGGGAGTGATCATGCGTACGATTCCCCCCTTTTGCCCGTTGACATCGTTGTCACTTGCCAACCCTGCTCCGGTGATCGGTCGACTGTCAATTCCGGTTGCGTCACACCGCTCCGGGCCGGATCTGGTCAGTAATAGTCGTCGATCGGCTGGCGCGCCTCGTCGAAGAGCGCCGGCCCCTCGTAACGAACCAAAGGCAGCGGCGGCGTGGCGGGCTTGACCTCCTCGAACTGCTCGCTGGACAGCGCGTACACCACGCGTCCGAGGCCGGAGCGGTCGATGGCGGTCGCGCACATCGGGCAGGGCTGGCAACTGGTGAACATGGTGGTGCCGGCAGCCTTCTCGGCGGGAAGCTCCCGAGCCGCCCAGCGGGCCAGCTTCAACTCCGGATGAGCGGTGATGTCCGCCTCGGAGACCACTGTGTTGTGGTCCTCGATCAGGACGACGCCCTCGGCATCGACCAGCAACGAGCCGAACGGCCGTTCGCCGGAAGCCCCCGCCTGACTGCGAGTTCCACGGCGCGGCGGAGAAACCTTTCGTCGTCGGGTGTCATCGGCCCTCCTGGGATCTGTGATGTGCGGCCACGGCCGCCAGTGTCCGCCAGGCACGCTCGGGCTGGCGGATCTCGGTCAGGTCGCCGTTGAACGGGTCGAGCACCACCGCCTCGGCGCCGAGCAGTCGGATCTGGTCGATGTCGGCGGTGATCTGGTCGATGGTGCCGACACCGGCGAGCCGGTCCGGGGCGGTGACCGGCTCCCGGGTCTCCTGGAGTGCGATGCGCGGCACCAACGCGGGCACCGGGCGGCCCAGGTCAGCGGCGATGGTCTTCAGTCGTGCGGCGGCCTCGGCCAGCCGTCCGGGTGCCACCCGCAGCGGGTGCCAGGCATCACCGAGCAGGACCGCGCGGCGCATGCCGGCTTCGCTGTTGCCACCGACCCAGATCGGGATCGCACCCGAGTCGTAGTCGTCGGTGTTCTGCCAGGCGTCGCGCATGGCCCGCAGGTGGTCGTCGGTCAGCGCGCCGCGCCGCTGGAACGGCACGCCCAGCGCCTCGAACTCCTGCCGGGCCCAGCCGACGCCGACCCCGAGGACGAGCCGGCCGCCACTGAGCCGGTTGAGGTTCGCCGCCATCCGGGCCATGAGCAGCGGGTGCCGGTACGGGACGATGAGCACAGTGGTGCCCAACCGGACCCGGGAGGTCACCCCGGCCAGCCAGGACAGCGTGGTGAACGGCTCGTAGAACGGCGCGGGGTACTGCTCGGCCACGTCCGGGGTCACCACGATGTGATCGGAGACCATCAGCAGATCGAAGCCGAGACCCTCGACCGTCTGCGCCCACCGACGCAGCACGTCGGGGTCGGTGCCCGGGGCGAAGTTCGGTACGTTCACGCCGATCTGCACGGCCCTACGCTAGCCACTGTGGACCCGGCATGGGAACAGGCCACCAACGCAGCGGTGGACGGCCCAGGATGGTCGGATGGATCTCCCCGAGGGCCTCGACTGGGTCCGTACGACACCGGCGGGCCGGACCTGGCTCGGCACCCTCCCGACGTGGCTGGCGGAGTGCACCGAGCGGTGGTCGCTGCGACTCGGCCCGCCCTTCCGCTACGCCTATGCATCCCTGGCACTGCCCGCGGACCTGCCCGACGGCACGGCGGCGGTGCTCAAGCTCCAGTACCCGGACGAGGACAGCCGGCACGAGGCCGACGCCCTGGCCCAGTGGAACGGCGACGGGGCGATCCGGCTGCTCGCCCACGATCCGGAACGACGCGCCCTGCTGGTGGAACGCTGCCAGCCCGGCACTCCGCTGCACGAGCTTCCGATGGACCGCGCGCTGGACGCGATGACCGCCCTGCTGCCCCGGCTGTGGCGACCGGCCGGCGCGCCGTTTACCCCGTTGACCGAGGAGGCCGCCGGCTGGATCGACCGGATGCCTGACAACTGGGAACGGGCCGGCCGGCCGTACGAGCGACGGCTGCTCGACGCGGCACTCGACCTGCTCACCGGGCTGGCGTCGAGTCAGGGCGAGCAGGTGCTGGTCAACCAGGACCTGCACGCCGGCAACGTGCTCGCCGCCGACCGGGAACCATGGCTGGCGATCGACCCGAAGCCGCTGACCGGCGAGCGGGAGTTCTCGGTCGTGCCGATGGTGCGCGGTCGGGAGTTGGGTCACTCGCCAACGGCCGTCCGGCACCGGCTGGACCGGCTCACCGCCGAGCTGGGGCTGGACCGCGAGCGGGCCCGGGGTTGGACGATCGGGCACACGTTGGCCTGGAGCATCGACGGTGCGGTCGTCTTTCCGCACCAGGTCGAGGTGGTCCGCTGGCTGCTCGACGCCGACTGAGGTCCGGCAGCGCCGCGAGTCGCCCGAAGGGCGGGGCGGTGCATGCGTCGGGGCGGGCGGCTCAGACGGCCTGGCAGGTCCGGCACCAGTACAGGTTGCGGCCGGCCAGCTCGCCGCGGCTGACTTCGGTGCCGCAGACGTGGCAGGGCGCGCCGGGGCGGCGGTAGACGTACACCTCGCCACCGTGCCGGTCCACCCGCGCCGGCCGGCCCATCGCCTCCGGCAGGTGCGCGTCACGCACGGTGTCGATGCGGCCGTGCTCGACCGCGAGTCGCATCAGCCCGACCAGGTCGGCCCAGAGCGCGTCCCAGTTGGCCCGCGTGAGCCCTCGGCCGGGCATCGTCGGCGGCAGGCCGGCCCGGAACAACGCCTCGGTCACGAAGATCAGCCCGGTGCCGGCCACCACCGACTGGTCCAGCAGCAGCGCGGCGAGGGGCGTGGGGCTGCGCGAGATCCGGGCGTACGCCCGCTCCGGGTCGGCGTCGGTGCGCAGCGGGTCCGGTCCGAGGCGGTCCCGCAGTGCGGCCACCTCGGGTGGGGTGATCAGCTCGCAGGCCGTGGGTCCGCGCAGGTCGAGCCAGTGCCGATCGCTGGCGAGTCGCAGCCGCACCTGACCGACCGGCTCCGGCGGCTCCCCCGGGCCGTCGGTGAACTTGCCGTACAGCCCGAGGTGTACGTGCAGGGTCAGCTCACCGGCGTAGTGGTGCAGCAGGTGCTTGCCGTACGCCTCGGTGCTCTCCAGCACCGTCCCGGTGAGCCGGGCGGCGCCGTCGGCGAAGCGGCCCTGCGGGCTCGCGGCGTGCAGCTTGTCCCCGGCGAACAGCTCGGCGTGCCGAGCCGCCAGGCGATGGATCGTGTGTCCCTCTGGCACGGGTGCCAAGGATAGCCAGCCGCGCTGGCACGGCGATCGACTCGGGTTTCTGAAAACCGGGGTGTCCAGGCGTGCAGGACACCGCGACCTCCAGGAAACCGAGTCGATCAAGGCCGGCCGTGGCGCTCGTGCCCAGTCGATCAAAGCCGAGCGTCGAGCCCGTACCCAGGATTGGTGTCAGGAAACGCCCAGGTGGGTATTCGAGGGTCGACACCGCGTGGGTGCCACCCGTTTCGTCGGCCACCACGCATTCATCAGGAGGTGTGTAGTGGTCAGGATTCCTTCGCTGTCCCGCCGGTCCGAGCCGGCACCGACGCGGGACGAGAACCTCGACGGTCGCATCGACGACCGGGACACCCCGGTCGCCAGCGGCCGGGACAGCTCAACTCAGACCGACGTGGACCAGCCCGGGGACGGCGAGCGCAGTCGCCCGGTGGTCACCGATCGGGACGCAGACCAGACGACGTACCGCAGCGCCGCCGCAACCGACGACCAGCCCGGCGATCAGGCCGGCAACCAGCCCGGCGAGGCCGAGCGGCGGGCCGCCGAGCGGGCTGCGGTAGCCCGCGCCGCCACCGCCCGACCCGCGGAGAGCACAACTGCCACCGCCCGTCCGGTGGAGACGGAGCCGCGCAGCGGCGCCGCCAGCCCGGTCCTGACCGAGCCCCGGCCCGGCACCGACCCGACCACGGGGCGCACGGCCGACCGGGACACCGACCTCGACGGCACGACCCCGCGACCCGACACGACGGACCGGGTCACCACCGACCGCCCGGTCGACCCGACCCCGGACACGACCGCGCCCGAGCCGCCGGTGACGCGCGGCCCGAAGCCGCGGGCCAGCCTGCTCGCCACCCTCGGCCTGATCGTCGCCGTGGCCGGTGCGATGTTCGTGCTGACCGGCACCCTGGCCGGGTACGGCATCGGGCTCGGCGCGTTCGGCGCGGTGCTCTCGGTGCTCGGCCTGATGGCCACCCGCCGCCGGCACGTCGCCGGCAAGACCGACGCGCTCTTCGGCGTGCTGATCGGGCTGGCCGCCGTGGTGATCGGGGTGCTGGCGATGACCGGCCAGTTTGACTGGCCCACCACCGACGGCGACTGGGTGCAGCGCTTCCGTGAGTGGCTTGACTCACAGTTTGTCGATCGTTTCTAGCGGGCACTGTTCCGCTCGCCGGTGATGCACCGGCGAAAAGCCGGCGGTTCGCCGGCAGCCCGAACACTCCGGTGGTTCACCGGCCGGGCGACACCCTTTCAGGGGCGGCGGTTCGCCGCCCCTGAAGTGTTTCCGGGGTCGGGCACGCCTGACACAACGAATCGCTCCCGGCAGTCGCTCAGACGCAACGAATGTTCGGTCCGCGCAACTCTCAGTGGTGGATCCTGCCGCTGACGCCGCATACCGTTGAGCAACGGCGCCAGCCCGTGGGCCACGGTGGCCGGGCGCGCCCGACCCCTGGGAGCAGGACAATGACGATGGACGCCACCAGCCAGCGCCTGTTGATGTGCCGGCCGACGTACTTCGCCGTCGATTACGCGATCAACCCCTGGATGGACCCGACGGCGCCGGTCGACGCCGCGCTGGCCGTCCGGCAGTGGGAGCAGCTGCGCCAGACGTACCGCGACCTGGGCCACACCGTCGAGGAGATCACTCCGGTGCCCGGCCTGCCCGACATGGTCTTCGCCGCCAACGGTGGCACCGTGATCGACGGCAAGGCGATGGCCGTGCAGTTCCGCGACCCGCAGCGGGCCGACGAGGCACCGGCGTACCGCGCCTGGTTCGAGGACGCTGGCTTCGAGATGTACGACCCGAAGCACGTCAACGAGGGCGAGGGCGACGTCCTGCTGGCCGGCGACCACCTGCTGGCCGGCACCGGCTTCCGCACGGCGCACGCCTCGCACGCCCAGTTGCAGGAGGTCTTCGGCTACCCGGTGATCACCATGCAGCTGGTCGACCCGCGCTTCTACCACCTGGACACCGCGCTGACCGTGCTCGACGAGCGGACCGTGGCGTACCTGCCCGAGGCGTTCTCCCCCGGCAGCCAGGCCGTGCTGCGCCGGCTCTTCCCCGACGCGGTGCACGCCACCATGGCCGACGCCGAGGTGCTGGGCCTGAACGCGGTGAGCGACGGCCGGCACGTGGTGCTGCCCGCGCAGGCCACTGACCTGGCCGCCAAGCTGCGCGATCGGGGCTACGAAACCATCGGGGTCGACCTGTCCGAGCTACGTAAGGCCGGCGGCGGACCGAAGTGCTGCACGCTGCGACTCCGTCAGGGAAAGGCAAGCAAGTGATCGTGGATGACAAGCTGCGTACGCCGGGCGCGGTCCGGGACGCCGAGCGCTGGACGGCGCACAACTACCACCCGCTGCCGGTGGTGATCTCGTCCGCGGAGGGTGCCTGGCTCACCGACGTGGACGGCCGGCGTTACCTGGACTGCCTGGCCGGCTACTCGGCGCTGAACTTCGGCCACCGGCACCCACAGCTGATCGCCGCCGCGCACGCACAACTGGACCGCCTCACGCTGACCAGCCGCGCGTTCATCCACGACCAGTTCGCCGACTTCTGCCGGGAGCTGGCCGAGCTGTGCGGCAAGGACCTGGTGCTGCCGATGAACACCGGCGCCGAGGCGGTCGAGACCGGGATCAAGGTGGCCCGCAAGTGGGGCTACCAGGTCAAGGGCGTGCCCGCCGGGCAGGCCAACATCGTGGTCGCCGAGGGCAACTTCCACGGCCGGACCACCACCATCGTGAGCTTCTCCACCGACGAGGACGCCCGCGCCGACTTCGGGCCGTACACCCCGGGGTTCACTGTCGTGCCCTACGGCGACCTGGACGCGCTGACCGCCGCGATCGACGAGAACACCGTTGCCGTGCTGCTGGAGCCGATCCAGGGCGAGCAGGGCGTGGTGGTGCCGCCGGAGGGCTACCTGCCGGGCGTACGCCAGGTCTGCACCGAGCGCGACGTGCTCTTCATCGCGGACGAGATCCAGTCGGGTCTGGGGCGTACCGGCAAGACCTTCGCCTGTGACCACGAGGGCGTCGTGCCGGACATGTATCTGCTCGGCAAGGCGCTCGGCGGCGGCATCGTGCCGGTCTCCGCGGTGGCCGCGAACGCCGACGTGCTGGGCGTGCTCAAGCCCGGCCAGCACGGCTCCACCTTCGGCGGCAACCCGCTCGCCTGCGCGGTCGCCATCGAGGTGGTGCGGCTGCTCGCCACCGGCGAGTTCCAGCGCCGCTCCGCTGAGCTGGGTGAACGGCTGCGGGCCGGCCTGGAGGGTCTGGTCGGCAAGGGTCTGGTCGGGGTACGCGTCCGCGGTCTGTGGGCCGGTCTGGACATCGACCCGGCGCTGATGACCGGCCGGGAGGCCTGTGAGCGGCTCGCCGCGCGCGGTGTGCTCGCCAAGGACACCCACGGCTCCACCATCCGGCTCGCCCCGCCACTGGTGATCACCGAGGACGAGATCGACCTGGCGGTGGCCCAGTTGGCCGAGGTGCTGGCCAGCTGAACCACTGATGTGCCGAAGGCGGGCGTCGGGGTGCCGACGCCCGCCTTCGCGTCAGGGACGGGGTAGGCGCATGGCCATCGTCGGAGCCTCGGCCATCACCGACGTGGGGGTGAACGGGGCACCGGTGGGCAGTTCCTCGGCCCGACCGATCTGCACCCCGGGGTACAACTCCACCATGTCGTTCTCGCCCAACACCCGGGACTGCTGCGGTGCCAGGGGGATCCGGTCCGACTCGGCCATCGAACCGGCCGGCCGGATGCCCGAGCCGTTGGTGCTGACGTCGGTCACGATGACCTCACCGACCCGCAGCTCGAAGTGGACGTGACCACGGCTGATCCATCGCCGCGCCTCGTCGTTGAGCCACTGCCCGAGCATGATCCCGCCTTCCTGCTCGGGTGCCCGGCCGGCCACCACCGGCTGGTCCTCGCTCAGCACGAACCGCCGCCGGACCAGGCCGCCGACCCGCACCGCGAGCACCTCCGAACGTGGGCGAGGCCCGCCGTCACCGAGCCGTACGCCGTGTCGGGGGCAGGTTGGTACGCCGTTACGCAGCGCGGGCGGCGGCTGTGCGGCGGGGCTGCGGTCGGCGCCCCCGGCCAGGTCGGCGAACGCGCCACCCCCACCACCGCCACCGAACAGCGCGCAGCCCGACTCCGGGCAACGCCACTGGCGGGCCAGCAGCTTCACCCCGGTCGGCGAACGCTTGCCGGCAACCGGCGAGTGCCCACCACCGACGTGCGCGATGAACACCGGCCCGCCGGCGCCCGGCACCGGCGCGACCACCCGACCGGGCTGCTCGACCAGCCACGGGAACCGACCGCGCAGCCCGTCGAAGCGCACCCGGCTGAGCACCGGCAACCCGAGCAGGTCGGCGACCTCCAACATCCGGTCACCCGGGTTGTCGAGCACCTCGACGAGCCCGTCGTCGGCCCAGCGGCGGACGACCATCCGCTCGTTGGAGGTGAGGTCGGCGTCGGAGAGCAACGCCCGGTGCACCACCGCGTAGACCTGGACGCTGTCCTCCTCCAACTCGCGGGAGAGCGCGTCGATGACCATGCCGAGGCGCAGCAGGCTGGCCGGCCGTCCGCCGTCGATGTCCTGATAGCGGATCACCTCGGCCAGGTCGATGACCGCCCTCGCCAGCGACGGGTCGGTGCAGACCCGCCCCTCGATGGCGTCCAGAACCTTGCTGATCTCGAATCTCATGCCGCGCTCCGGACGATGTCGTCGATCCGCCGAGCCAGCTCGATGTCACGGTGGGTGACCCCACCGGACGAGTGCGTGACACAGCGGAAGGTCAGGGTCCGCCATCGGATGTCGATGTCGGGATGGTGGTCGAGCTCCTCGGCCACCGTCGCCACCCGGTCCACCACCGCGATGGCCGCCGGGAAACTGCCGAGCTGGGCGGTACGACCGATGCCGGTCGGATCACCCGACCAGTCGGGCAACCGGCCCAGCTCTTCTCGCACCGCGTCCGCGGTGAGCAGGTCTGCCATGACCAGACCCTACCGGTGGCGCGTAGGACGGGCCGTACGCGCCACCGGTGGCCAGCTCAGCTGGCGATCAATCTCTTACAGCCGCAGACGCTCTGCCAGAGCCCCGACATCGGGTGCCACGATGGGGCGGGCATCATCAGATGCCCGCCCCACCGTTCAGTCCTCGTAGCCGCGCAGCGGCCGTTTCCTTCTCAGCCGCGCAGCGGCTGTCCCACCTCGTGCAGGTGACCGAGCGCCTGCCGGTACGACTCGACCAGCCCGGTCTCCGCGTACGGGATGCCCTGCTCCGCGCAGTAGGCGCGAACGATCGGTTGCGCCCGCCGCAGGTTGGCGCGGGGCATGTTCGGGAACAGGTGGTGCTCGATCTGGTAGTTGAGCCCGCCCAACGTGGCGTCCACCAGCCAGCTACCCCGCACGTTGCGGGAGGTCAGCACCTGCTTACGCAGGAAGTCCAGCTCGTCCTCGGCGGTCGGCATCGGCATGCCCTTGTGGTTGGGCGCGAACGAGCAACCCATGTAGAAACCCCACAGCGCCTGGTGCACGACGGCGAAGAGCAGCGCCTTGACCGGCGACATGACCGCCAACAGCAGTGCCACGTAGGCGGCGGTGTGTGCGACGAGCAGCACGGCCTCGACCGCCCGGCGCCGCATCGGGGTGGTGTACCGGCCGTCCGACTCACGCCCGACGATCGCCCGGATGCTCGCCACGTGCAGGCTCAGACCCTCAAGCAGGAGCATCGGGAAGAAGAGGTACGCCTGTCGCTTGGCCATCCAGCGGTTGATCCCACGGGTCTCCAGGGCCTGCTCGGGCGTCCACACCAGCGCGCCCGCGCCGACGTCCGGGTCCTCGTCCTCGTGGTTCGGGTTGGCGTGGTGCCGGTTGTGCTTGTCGACCCACCAGCCGAAGCTGATTCCCACCGCCGCGTTGCCGGCGAACAACCCCACCAGCTCGCTGGGACCGCGCCGACGGAACATCTGGCGGTGCCCGGCGTCGTGACCGAGGAACGCCACCTGGGTGGTGGCCACCGCCATCAGGGCCGCGAGCGGCAGCTGCCACCAGGAGTCGCCGAGCAGGAACACGGCCACCCAGCCGGCCACGAAGGCCCCGAGGGTGAGCACGATGCGGGCGACGTACCAGCCGGGGCGCCGCTCCAGCAGGCCTGCCTGGCTGATCCGACGGGACAACTGTGCGTAGTCACTGCCTCGCCGTTGTACCGGCGGTTCCGCCACCGCTCCGAGCGCCATCGCTGCTCCCGTTCCGCTTACGCCCGTACCGGGGTGGTTCGGGCTTAATGTCAAGTCTCCCGATCGCGGTAGCGGTGAGTAACCCCGACAACCCCCGAATAGGGGGTAGGGCAGGCCCTACCCCCCCTGGTTCGACTCAGCCCAGCCGGCCTACCGCGGCGCGCAGTCGAGCCACGTCACGCCGCCGCCGCTCGTAGGTGGCGGCGAGCCCTACCAGCGCCAACCCGCCGACCCCCAGGTAGATCCACCGGGGCAGCAGATCCCATCCCCGGGCCAACTCGTGCAGCGCCAGCAGCGTCAGCACACCGCCGCCGAGCAGCACCGGTGCCTGCCATCGGCGGGTCGCCCCGGCCAGCACCGCGCCCAGCGCCGCAGCGCCGAGGAGCAGTCGCCGCACCGGCTGCGGGTCCGGCCCGGTCAGCACCGACACGAGGCTCGGCAGCAGCGCCGCGACCAGCCCCGGGCCGAGGGCTGGCCAGCTGGTCAGCCCCGGCCGGGTCCGCAACGCCAGCAGGCCCGCGCCGAGGGCGAGCGCCGCAGCCGGCAGGGTGTACGCCTCCAGCACCGTCACCCCGCCGGCTGCCAGCAACACCCATGCCCCGAGCAGCTCGCTGGCGGCGGCGATGCCGGCGAACGCCCACCGCCGGCCGGCCGGCTCCCCCCGGCGCAGCAGCCGCAGCGCCACGGCGGCACCCCAGAGCACGCAGACCGTGGCGAGGTGTCGCGCCGCCTCGACGGTGAACACCGCCGCCACCAGTGCCACCGCCTGCGCGGCAGCGTCCAGCACCCGCCCGACCAGACCCCGCGCCGGGGTGGTCGCGGCGGCGACAGCCAGCACCAGCGCGGCCACCGCCAACAGGGGGTACGCGGCGGCCCGCAGCGGCAGCCCTCCCACCAACGAGGCGGTCACCGCCAACGCGGACGCGGCACCCACCGCCGCGAGACAACCGGCGATCCGCACCTCGACCGTGCGCGCCCCGACGGCGACGACCACCGCCACCACCAACAGCACCCCCTCGGCAGCGAGCGAACCGGCTCGGGTGGCCAGCAGCCCTGCCACACCGGAGGCGACCAGCACCACACCCAGCGGTACGGCGATCGGTGCGAGCCCCGGGTGAGGCGCGGCCAGAGCGGCGAGCAGCAGCGCGGCCGACCCGGCGAGGAGCACGGCGGCAGGCAGCACCGGCCACGGCGCGCCGACCGCGACGAGCAGCACCGGCAGCGCCGCCGCGGCGAACGGCAGCGCGGGCAGGACCGGTGGGCGGACCCGCCGGCCGGCGACCACGGCGGCCACCGCCAGCACCACCAGTGCCAACCCGACGGGCAGCGCTGCCGGCTCGGCGACGACGGTGGGCACCCCCGACCAGACCCGTCCCGGGTCGCCGTACGGCGACACGAGCGCGGTCAGCACCCTCGGCAGAGCCGCCAGCACGGCGACCACCGCCAGAGCGCCGCCCGCCACCACCACCGGGACCGACAGGTGGGCCTCGTCCTCCTGCCGATCCCAGCGGACGACGAGGGCGACCCCCAGCGCCGCCAGCGCGGCGTACAGCGCGATCGGCTCGTTCCCCGCCAGGACCAGCGGGGCGAGGCCGGGCACGGTCATGGCGACCAGCGCGCCGGTCACCGCGTACCCGATCAGCTCCACCCGCTGGCGACGCGCCGCGAGCACCGCGACCAGCGGCAGCCCGGCGGCGATCAGCGCGAACCTCGCCTGCCACCAGGGCGGCGCGCCAACGGCGAACGACGCCACCACCGCGATCCCGGGCAGCGCGAGCTGCGCGACCAGCAGACCGCCGCCGGCCACCTGCCGGTACGGCCCGGCGCCCCGCCGGACGGCCAGTGCCAGCCCGACCACGGCGATGACGCCGAGCGTCACCAGCACACCGGCCGGGGCGGCCAGGGCGACCAACAGCCCGTGCCCGAGCAGGACGGCACCGCCGAGCGCGCGGGTGAGCAGGGAGGCCAGGTGGGTCGCCGGGCGGATCAGGACGGCGAGCAGCAGCGCGACCCCGCCGACCAGGTCGACGGCGAGGACCTGCGGCCAGGTGGCCGACCACCCGGCCGGCAGGGCCAGCAGCACCGCCACCGCGCCGGCCGTGGCGAGCGCCGCTCGGGCCCGCCGGGGCAGCAGCAGCACCGTCGCGCCGACCCCCAACGCCACGGCGGGTGCGAGCTGCCAGCCCCAGTCCAGGGCCGGTCCCCTGCCGGCCCCCCGCCACGGCGGCAGCGACCGGCCTGCGGCGGCGACCGCCAGCGCGACGGTGACCAGCGCGGCCACCTGGGCCGTGCCCGCCGCGACCAGCAGCGCCCCGGCGC
The DNA here is from genome assembly GCF_006715105.1 of Micromonospora sp. A202. Classification (NCBI taxonomy): domain Bacteria; kingdom Bacillati; phylum Actinomycetota; class Actinomycetes; order Micromonosporales; family Micromonosporaceae; genus Micromonospora; species Micromonospora sp. A202. The sequence continues at coordinate 5,589,411 of NZ_VFMP01000001.1, forward strand.
GCGGTCCGGTCCACCAACCACCGGCGCCCGCCACCTCCGCTCCGGACCTGACCGGCAGGATCCGCACCGCGGCGGCCAGCCCGAGCGCCACCGTCGCCGACGCGAGCAGCAGCAGGGACGGCCGCAGCTCGGCCACCGGGCGCAGCAGGGCGGCGGCGAGCACCGGCACCAGCAGCCCGGCGGCTACCGCCCGCAGCGCCCGCCCGCCGACCAGCCAGGCCGCACCGAACCCGGTCAACGCGACCAGCAGCAGCGGCAGCCCGGCCAGCAGTGGCGACCCTGCCGCCCGTCCGAGGATCAGCGGCGTCAGGGCACACCCAGCGGCACCGACGAGAGCGGCGACGTGACCGATCCCGGCCGACACCCTGCCGACGAGCAGCGCCACCCCGTCCCGGCCGCGCAACGCGGCCAGCACGGCCAGGTTCACCAGTGCCACCCCGAGCAGGACCAGTGACCAACCGGCGGCACCCGGTTCGGCCCCGACGGCGAGCAGCGGCAGCACCGGCTGGGCGGCCAGCAGCGCGGCGAACCAGGGCCCGGTCAACCCGCTCCACCGGCCGTACGCGACGGCGACCGCCGCGCTGGCCCCCCCGACCAGCGCGGCGTACCGGCTGCCCGGCCAACCGGCCACCCCGGCCAGGTCCACCGACCAGGCCGCGTAACCGTCCAGCACCACCAGCAGCAGACCCACAGCGGCGAAGGTCTCCGCCGTGCCCCGCAACCCTCGACGGACCGCCAGCAGCGGCACGGCGAGCGCGAGCGCGGTGAGCGCGGCCAGGATCGACGCCCGTCCGCCGACTCCCACCGCCGCCCAGGCCACCGCGGTGAACACGACCGCCGCGGTGCCCAGCAGGAGTCCACCGAGGACGAAGAGCAGACCCTGGACGGTCCGGGTCGAGGTTTCGGCCGCGCCCGGCGCCGCGACCGGGACGAGAGCTGGCACCGGCCCGACGAGGGGCGCCGGGCGTGCCCCGGCGGAGGCGGCCAACCCGGCACGGACGACCGCCGCCAGCTCGGACCGCCGCCGCGACAGGGCCGACAGGCGACCGGCCAGCTCGGTGTACGCGTGACGAGCCCGTTGCACCTGCGGCTCAAGCTGGGCGATCTCGCGGCTCAGCCGGACCACCTCGGCGGCGGTCGGATCGGGCGCACGGGAACAGCCGGTGCAACCGACGGTCAGGTCGGCCGGAGCACCGCAGGCGGGGCAGGGATAGCGGGTGTCGTCCACCCGGTCATCATCGGAAGCCGACCGGGGTGCGGCACAGAGTGCGCGTACTCAGGGCCGGGTGTGCTCGTGCACCCAGGTGGCGTACGCCGGGTCGCCGCTCTCCACAGTGGACACCAGGATCTCCGGCACCTCGTACGGATGACTGACCCGGATCTGGTCCACCAACGCGGAGAGCCGGTCGGGTGCGGTCTTGAACTGCACCGACCACTCGGTGCTGGTCTCCACACCGGACCTCCACCAGTAGGTGCTGTCCACCTGACCACCCACCTGGGCGCAGGCGGCGAGCCTGCCGGCGACGGCCGCAGCCGCCAGCACGTCGGCGACCGAACGCGCATCCACCACCGTCGTCACCACGCAGATCTGATCCACGACCGCACCCTACGCGGCATTGTCCCGATTAGACGCGATCCAGGCATCGATCCGCGCCCACCAGTCGAAGAGCCAGTCGATGCGTTCCTGCCGCCCGGCCGGCACCTCCTCCGGTGGCACCGACCAGAACCGCATCACGATCCGCTTGTCCATGGGCAGTTCCCGCCAGACGTCGGCGACGGTGAGCATCCGGTCCAACCCGGTGTGGGCGACGAAGATGACCCCGGCGTCCGGGGCGGCGTCCAGCGCGGCGAGCATTCCGCCGGGTTGCGGGGCGAGCACGTGACGCATCCGCTCGGCGCGCAGCGCCATCCGTTCCAGCCCGAGGGAACGCAGCCGGGCGATGGCACGCAGTCGTCGCTTGGGGGTGAAGTTGCCGCCCTCAGGGAAGATCACGAACGCGTCGTTGTCGTCCAGGCCGGCGGCCAGGTGCCCGACCTGGCGTACGGTCTCCTCGCCGCGCTCCGGCGTCGGCGCGATGAACCGGTTGGGCAGTCGGTTGAGCAGCACGTCGATCGCCGGGTCCCACTGGAGGGTGTCCTTGAGGACGATCCGTGGCTCCCGGTTGAACCAGTTGACCAGCCCGTGGATCAGGATGAACGAGTCGCCCGGTCCGGCGTGCCGGCAGAGCACCAACTCGGGCCGGCCGGGCAGCGCCGTGTCCGGGTCGGTGCCCACCACGTCGATGCGCAACCGCAGGGCCCAGCGGGCCTGCCAGAACAGCACCCGCAGGAACCAGCCGGCCAGCACGTAGTGCGCGCGCTGGAAGGCCGGAGACCGGGTCCGCCAGCCGAAGCCGGAGACGACCCAGAGCAGGAACAGCGCGAGCAGCGCGGCGGCATCCCAGACCAGGTAGACGCAGCCGATCCAGAGCAGCCGCAGCGGACGCAACCGACCCGGGAACAGCGGGGACACGGCAGCGGCGAGCAGCGCCCAGATCGGCAACGTGGTGACCACGACGAACGCGAGCGCCACCACGGCGGGGGCGAACAGCAACCGACGCAGCCACCTGGGGGGCAGCGGCATCATCGCTCCAGATGGGTGGCGAGGTAGCGCCGCGAGGCGGTGTACGCCCGGCTGATCCGCCGCCCCACCGCCGCCATGTCCCGGTACGCCCACGGTGTGTCGTCGCGGGGGTTCAGCCCTCCGGTCGGCAGGACGTGCACCTCCACCCCCTCGGGCAGTGCCGCCATCTCCCGGAAGAAGCGGTGCCGGCGGGAGATCTCGAACGCGACCTGCGCGATCTCCCACGGCCGGCGGGGCGGTGTCAGCTCCCGTTCGATCCGACCTACCTGGAGGACGTAGATCCGGCGGGCGCCGACTGCCACCGCCTCGCCGATGGGGATGGAGTTGACGATGCCCCCGTCCACGTAGTGCGCGCCGTCGATCTCCATGGGTGGGAGCAGACCCGGCACCGACGCCGACGCCAGCACCGCCGGCACCACCGGGCCGCTGTCGAACCAGTGCTCGGCCGCCCGCTCGATGTGCGCGGCGCAGCAGCGGAACGGCACCCGCAGGTCGGCGAAGGTGGTGTCCACGCCCAGTTCGGTCTCCAGCAGCCGGCGCAACGGCCGGCGAGAGTGCAGGTGGGTACGGGCGGCGAAGCGGCGCAACTGCCTGGCGACCGAGTCGCCGTACACCTCGCTGGCCTCCGGCGAGGCCCAGAGCCGGACCAGCCGGTCGGTCACCGCCTCTGTCGGGTCGGCGGCGACCAGCGCGCCGTTCACCGCGCCGATCGAGGTGCCGAGCACCATGTCGGGTGTGATGCCGGCGCGGAACAGCGCCCGCAACATGCCCACCTCGACCGCGCCGAGCACGCCCCCGCCGCCGAGCACGAATGCCACCGGTCCCGCCGCCATGCCTCTCATCCTGGCACGGGCGCGCAGCCGACCTGCCGGCCACCGGCACCGGGCGGTCGGCGCACGGCAGGCACCGCCCGCCGACAGCTGACCGATGACGGCGTTGACAGGCCGGAGACATTCGCGCAACCTGATACCGCTCCCACCCCTGAGGCAGGTGCGATCGGTGAAGGCAGCACTGCATCCGGGCCGGTTACTGGCTCGCAGATACCGACTTCTCGACCAGATCGGCGCCGGCGGCATGTCGGTCATCTGGCGTGCCCGGGACGAGGTGCTGGACCGGCTCGTCGCGCTCAAGGTGCTCGCCCCCTCGCTGGCCGCCGACGCGCGGTTCCGGGGCATGGTGCGCGAGGAGGCCCGGGCCGCCGCCCAGTTGGTGCACCCGCATCTGACCTCGGTGCACGACTACGGCGAGACGGTCGACCCGGACGGCTCGATCACCTCGTTCGTGGTGATGGAGCTGCTCAGCGGCGAGGAGTTGGAGCTGCGGCTCACCGAGGGGCCGCTGCCGTGGGCGGAGGCGATCGAGGTGGGTGCCCAGGTCGCGGAGGCGCTGGCCGCGGCGCACCGGCTCGGCATCGTGCACCGGGACGTCACCCCGGCCAACGTGATGATGACCGCGACGGGCGTCAAGGTGCTCGACTTCGGCATCGCCACCCGGATCGGCGCGCCCGATGAGGACGAGGACGGCGAGACGTTCGGCACGCCGGCGTACGTCGCCCCGGAACGCCTCGACGGCGCGCCGGCCCAGCCGTCCACCGACGTGTACTCGCTCGGCGTGCTGCTGCACGAGGCTCTCACCGGCCGGGTCCCGTACCCGGCGGACACCTGGGAGCAACTCAGCGCCGCGCTGGCCGACGGCCCGCCGCCCACGCTCGCCGACCTGCCGGATCTGCCCCCACCGGTGGCCCGGATCTGCCTGCGCAGCCTCGCCCGCAACCCGGCCGACCGGCCGACCGCACGGCAGGTCGCCGCCGTGCTGCGCGACCAGTTGCTGCCTCCCGATCCCCCGGCCGCGACCATCCGGGTGCCCACCCAGCCCCTGCCGCCGCAGCCGGCCACCGTGCCAGCAGCGGCGGGAGGGACAGCCGCCGGTTCGGTCTGGTCCCGTCGACGGCTGGTGCTGCTGCTCGTCCTGGCCGTCGGTGTCACGCTGGCCGGAGTGGCCCTTCTGCCCGAGGATGAGCCGACACCCCGGACGCAGCCCTCGGTCGCCCCGGCGACCACCCCGCCGAGCGACAGGCCGGTCCCGGCGTCGTCCCAGCCGAGCGCGTCCCCACCGCCGGCGAAGCCGAGCACCGGCTCGCCCGCCTCGAATCCGGGCACCCTCGTCGAGGCCGCCAACCGGGTCGACGGGCTGATCAGCGCCGGGCTGGGCGCGGGGGAGATCCGCGACGACGTGGGTCTCGACCTGCGCAACGAGCTGCGCAACCTGACCGTCGCGGTCAGCTCCGGCCGCGACGAGCTGGCGCCACCGGTGGCCCGGCTGCGCGAGAAGGTCGCGGTCCGCCTCGGCGAGGGCGGCATCAGTCCGGCGTACGCGTCTCGGCTCGACGCCGCCATAGTGGAGCTGGGCGGTGCCGAGGTCTGACCGCGCGGACACGCCGGGACGGGCGGGTCAGCGGGCCGGGACCCGGGCCGATTCGCGGATGTCGTACCGGCCGGCGGCGAAGCGTCGGTAGATCGCCGCGTAGCCGTCCGCCATCCGCTCGACCGAGAAGTTCTCCGCGACGTGCGCCACGCAGTCCTCCGGGTCGAGCCGCTCCGCCGCGAGCACCGCTGCCGCCAGTTCCTCCGGCCGTTCACAGGCCAGCCCGGTCAGCCCGGGCCGGATCAGCTCCGGCACGGCCCCCCGGTTGAGGGCGACCACCGGTGTGCCGCTCGCCATCGCCTCCAGCATCACCATGCCGAACGGCTCGTCCCACTGGATCGGCATGATCAGGCAACGGGCGTCGACGAGCATCCGCAGCGTCTCCGCGCGGCCGGCGTTGAGCACGACTGTCACGTTCTCGTCGACCAGCGGCGCGACGACCTGCTCGTAGTAGCGGCGCTCGGCCGGCTCGTTGCACTTGCCGGCCAGCAGCAGGGGCACCCCTGCCTCCCGGCACGCCCGGATGGCGACCTCGGGGCCCTTGTCCGGGCTGAAGCGGGCCAGCCACAGCACCGGCCCCGTCCCGGGTCTGGTCTTGCGAGGAAAGCCGCGGATGTCCAGCGCGTTGTGCACAGTGCCGGCCCAGGGCAGGTCGGTGTTCAGCCGACGTTGGGTGTGCGAGATCGCCACCAGGGCGACGCCCGAGTCGATGTCGCTGAGCACGTCCCCGTACTCCCCCACGGGGTTGCCGTGCACGGTCGCGACCGTCGGGACCGCCCGGCGGCCGGCGACCAGCGGGCCGATCGTGGTGTGGTCGTGGATGACGTCGAAGTCGGCCGCGGTGATCAGCCGATTCACCCGGGCCAGGTGAGCCAGCTCCGGCAGTGACTCGCCGAGCCGCTCGTACTGGACCTCGGGGACGGTGGAGACGAAGCCGTGGGCCGCCGTGCCGTGGTCGTCACCGGCACCGAACAACGTGACCTCGTGCCCCTGCCGGCAGAGCGCGTCCACCAGGGCGGCGACGACCTGTTCGAGGCCGCCGTAGCCGGGTGGCGGCACGGACAACCAGGGTGGAACCACCATCGCGATGCGCAACGACCGCTCTTCCGGGCGGCCCGCTGGCGAGTGGTTCACGGCCACGAGTCCTCCCCGTTGATCCCCGGTGCGGCGTCACCGCCGGTCCGGACGGTCGGCGGCGATTTCCCAGTGACGTCCCCGGTAAACCGGACAAGGCGGACGCTCACCCGCCCACCAGGATCTGGTCGTGGACTGCCCGCACTCCGGGGGCGGACCAGGCCACCCGCTCGACCTGCTCGCGTTCCCACCAGGATCGGACCACCCCGGCGAGGACGAGCGTGTCGCCGTCCACCTCGACGGTCACCCGCTCCGCACCGAGAGTGCGCATCAGTGCCCCCTCCACGTCCCGTCGCAACCGGTCGGCGGCCAGTGCTGCCGGAGGTCGCACCTCGATCAGGTTGGTGAGACCCCGTACGCCGTCGAGCCGGCGCAACTCCCCCTCGGCGGCGCGCCGCTGCCAGCCGAACTCGACCTCACCGCGCAGCATCAGCCAGCCGTTGGCCACTGTCACGTCCAGCCGCTCAGCGGGCACGAAGCTGTCCCACTCCAACGCCCGGGACGCGGCGAGGGCAACCTCGGCGTCGGTGCGCCCCGGCGTACCGGGCAGCCGCACCTCGATCTCGTCGGCCACTGCCCGGACGCCCCGGACCCGCTGAGCGGACCGGGTCGCGACCCAACTACGAGCGGCACCGTCCACGAAGCCGGTCAGGGTGACCACTCCCTGGTCGACGCTCACGCCGATCTCGTTCGGTTGCAGCTGGGCGTCCCAGGCCAGCTGCGCCAGGACGTCGCGTTGGATCCGCTGGTCCTCGCGGACATCCACCACCCCGGTCATGGCACCCACCCCCGGTTCCCCCTCGCCGAGACTCGCCCGCCGAACGTGCCGGAAACCGGGGTGACGGCGGTTCACCCGATCCGGATGAACCGCCGCCGGGCGGAAAAAGCGGCGGGTGACGGAGCCGACCCCCTCGGCCCCGCCACCCGCCGCTGGAGGGAGGAAGCAGGTTCAGTTGTCCGTCAGGACGTCTCGGCGAGCGTCACGGTTACCGACTTCTCGGTGCCGTTCCGCTTGAACTGCACCTCGACCCGGTCGCCGACCTTGCCGGCCTGCACCGCGCCGACCAGGTCGTCCGAGTCGTTGACCGGCTTGTCGCCGAAGCGGGTGACGACGTCGCCACGCTGGAGGCCGGCCTTCTCGGCCGGGCTGCCCGGGGTGACCGACGCGACGAGCGCGCCGCCGCCCTCGGCCTGGTTGACGCCCACCCCGAGCGACGGGTGGCTGACCTTCTCGCCACGCTGGAGCTTGCCCGCGACGTCCTTGGCCTTGTTGCTGGGGATGGCGAAACCGACGCCGATGTTGCCGGTGCTCTGCCCGGAGGTGGCGATGGCGGTGTTGACGCCGATCACCTCGCCCCGAGTGTTGACCAGCGCGCCGCCGGAGTTGCCCGGGTTGATCGGCGCGTCGGTCTGGAGCAGACCGGAGATCGAGCTGACGGCCTGGCTCTGCTGCTGGCTCGGGTCCTGCGGCTGACCCTCGCCGGCCCGGATGGTGCGGTCCCGGGCGCTGAGGATGCCGGAGGTCACCGAACCCTGGAGGCCGAGCGGGCTGCCCAGGGCGAGCACCTGGTCGCCGACCTGCATGGCGTCGCTGTCGCCGAACTTGGCCGGCTTGAGGTCGCTGACCCCGTTGGCCTTCACCACGGCCAGGTCGGTCTTCGGGTCGGTACCGATGACCTTCGCGTCGGCCTTCTTGCCGTCGGCGAAGATCACCTGTACGGCGCCACCGGCGGCGTTGGCGACCACGTGGTTGTTGGTCAGCACGTACCCGTCGGCGCTGAGCACCACCCCGGAGCCCTCACCGCTGTCGGTGGTGATCGAGACGACGCTGTCCTGCACGGAAGCGGCGATCTTCGGGAGGTCGGCGCTGTTGATGACCGGTGCCGCCGAGTAGGTGCGGGTGATGCCGCCGCCGTCCCCGTCGAGGGCGAGGGCGAGGGCACCGCCGGCGACGCCCGAACCGAGCATCAGGGCGAACACCGCGACGCCCGCTCCGGCGAACTTGGCGATCCGACTCGGCCGGGGGCCACTGCCGGGCGGCGCGACCTGCGGGCCCCACGGCGGAACCGGCTGGCCCGGCTGCTGCCCGAGGTGCTGGCCGTGCTGGCCGAGGTGCTGGGTGTGCTGCTGGTGCTGCGGGTAGGCGCCCGGCTGACCCCCGCCCGCCCAGCCGGACTGCTGGCCCGCGTACCAGGGCGCGCCGGGGTGGTGGCCGGCGGTCGGCTGCGGGTAGCCGTGCTGGCCGGGCGCCGGGTAGCCGGAGACCGGGTACGGCGGCGCGGACGGGGTGGCGGCCGGCGGCTCGTACCCGGTCAGCTGGGGGGTGGCCGGCTGAGCGGCGGGCGCGGCGGAAGTGACGGCCGTGGCGTCCGTGTCGTCACCGGCGGTCGGGACGACCTGGACGGGGGTGGTCGGGGAGTCGGACTGCGCGCGCTCGTCACGCGGCAGCTCGGCGGTGGGGTGCGACGGCTCGGCGTCGGTGGGGGCCGGCCGGCGCTGCGGGTCGGACTCGAACTCGGTCATGGAACTACCTTCTCCCTCCGCACTGCGATCAACCTGGAACCGTCCTGGAAGTTGGCTGAAAGTCACTCGTCCGCCGCGTCGATCTGTGCCAGCAGTGGGATCCGGACCCGGAAGGTGGCGCCACCACCGGGCGTCTCGGCCACCGAGACCGAGCCGTGGTGGGCGGCGACGAGCGCCGCCACGATGGCCAGGCCGAGCCCGGTGCCGGTGTTGCCGTCGGCTCGCCGCGTCCGTGCCGCGTCGGCCCGGTAGAACCGTTCGAAGACCCGTTCGGCCTGCTCCGGGGAGAGGCCGGGGCCGGTGTCGGCGACCTCCACCACGGCGAAACCGCCCGGTTCGCTGTGCAACCGCACGCGGATCTCGGCGTCCGGCGGGGTGTGGGTCAGCGCGTTGGTGACCAGGTTGCCGATCACCTGGCGCAGCCGCGCGTCGTCGGCGGACACGACGAGCGGACCCGCGTCCGGCTCGATCTCCAGCTCGATCCGCCGATCCGGGGCCATGGCCCGGGCGGCGTGCACGGCATCGGAGGCCAGCACCGGCAGCTCCACCGGGGTCAGCGACAGCGGCCGCTCCCGATCCAACCGGGCCAGCAGCAGCAGATCCTCCACCAGCAGCCCCATCCGGGCCGCCTCGTCCTCGATCCGGCGCAGCAGGCCGGCGGTCTGCTCCGGTGCCCGCGCCGCACCCTGCCGGTACAGCTCGGCGAAGCCGCGAATGGTGGTCAACGGGGTCCGCAGCTCGTGCGAGGCGTCCGCGACGAACTGCCGCATCCGCTCCTCGGAGCGCCGGGCCCGCGCCTCCGACGCCTGGGCGGAGGCGGCGGCGTCCCGGGCGGCGCTCTCGGCCCAGCGGGCCGACGTCTCCGAGGCGGCTCTGGCGGTGAACGCCGCCTCGATCTGGGTGAGCATCGCGTTCAGCGCGCGCGACAGCCGACCCAGTTCGGAGGTGGGATGCTCCTCCCCCGGCTCCGGGTCGGGCACCCGGCGGGTCAGGTCACCACCGGCGATGGCGGCGGCGGTGCGTTCGATCTCCACCAGCGGTTTGAGGCTGGTCCGGACGATCGCCGCGCCGACCGAGGCCAGCATGATCAGCACAGCGCCGCCGACCAGCAGGTCGATCCAGGCCAGCCGCTTGACGGCTTGGTCGACGTCGGTCAGGTGCTGGCCGATCGCGGCCATCTGGCCGTTGGGCAGCTCGGTGTAGAGCACCCGCCAGCGCACCGAGCTGTCCCGGGCCCGGACGGTGAACGGAACACCGCCGCTGGCCTCCTCCTGCGCCTGGAAACCGCTCGCGTCGTTCGGCCACGAAGGCAGATCGTCCACCCGAAAACGGGACGAGTCGTACACGGGGGTCTGCGCCTTGGCAGTGATCACGTTGGTCAGCACGACCAGGTAGTCGCTGGGCAGCGAGACGCCGTTCGACGACGGCGTGATGGACTGGATCCGGTTGGCGGAGACGCGCAGCTCCAGGTCGATCTGGTCGACCAGGTAGTTGTGCAGGAAGTACGCGGTCGAGACGCTGATCACCAGCAGGGCGGCGGCGACCAACGCCAGCACCGAAGTGACCAGCTTCACCCGCAGCGGGACGCTGCGGACCCGCCCTTTCGCCTGCTGGACCCGGTTCACGCCGCCGGCTTGCGCAGCACGTATCCGACGCCGCGAAGGGTGTGGATCAGCCGGGGCTGGGTGGTGTCGACCTTGCGTCGCAGGTAGGAGATGTAGGACTCGACGATGTTGTCGTCACCACGGAAGTCGTAGTTCCAGACGTGGTCGAGGATCTGCGCCTTGGACAGCACCCGGTTGGCGTTGAGCATCAGGTAGCGCAGCAGCTTGAACTCCGTCGGCGAGAGCTGGACGCGCTGGCCGGCCCGGTGCACCTCGTGGGTCTCCTCGTCCAACTCCAGGTCGGCGAAGGTGAGCCGGGACGGGGCCTGCTCGCCGGTAGTGGTGCGGCGCAGCACGGCGCGGATCCGGGCGGTCAGCTCCTCCAGGCTGAACGGCTTCGTGACGTAGTCGTCGCCGCCCAGGGTCAACCCACGGATCTTGTCGTCGGTGGCGTCCCGGGCGGTCAGGAAGACCACAGGCGTACGCGTGCCGCCCTCGCGGAGCATCCGGATGACCTCGAAGCCGTCGAGATCCGGAAGCATCACGTCGAGCACCACCAAGTCGGGCCGGTGGTCCTTGGCGGCGTTGAGCGCCGCGCTCCCACTGGTCGCGGTGGCCACGTCGAAGCCCGCGAACCGCAGGCTCGCGGAGAGCAGTTCGAGGATGTTGGGGTCGTCCTCGACGACGAGGAGTCGCGCCTCGGTCTGGGTAGCGGGCATGGGCCCATCATCGGTGACGTCACTGCGCCGGCGCTGGATGGTTCCTGGAAAATGCCTGTGAGTCGTGGCCGGACCCTTGACCCTGCTCAGCGCAGCAGGCGGCGCAGCCCGTCCAGGGCGCCGTCGAGCAGCCGGATCGCGGTGCTCAGCTGGGTTTCGCTGAACTGTCGGGCATGCACGAGCCGGCCCACCTCGGCGGTGAACGCGGCCAGCCGCTGGTCGAGTTCGTCGAGCAGCGCGGCCTGCGGCCCGGCGGTCGGCGTCGGCCGGGGCGGCGCCGCAGGGGCCTCCCACCGGTTACGCCGGGTCTGCCGGGTGGCCTCGCTCAGCTCCCGTTTGAGGTCGCGTACCGACCCGCGCACCTCGCTGCGGATCTCGCCGGCCAGGCTGGAGAGATCGGCCACCGAGGCTGCGATGTCCGATTCCAGCTCGGTCAGCTCACCGGCGCGCTGGTGCAGCTCGGCACGGCCGGCGTCGGTGATGTCGTACGTCTTGCGGCCGCCGGCAGCGGTGTGGCTGACCAGCCCCTCGGCCTCCAGCCGTTGCAGGCGGGGATAGATGGTGCCGGCGCTGGGCGCGTAGAGCCCGAGGAACCGGTCCTCCAGAAGGCGGATCAGCTCGTACCCGTGCTTCGGGCCGTCGTCGAGGAGCTTGAGGAGATAGAGCCGGAGCCGTCCGTGGCTGAACACGGCGGTCACGGCAGCTCCTCGGAATCGTTGTCGACCGCTCGGGCGAGCAGGGCGATGCTGCCCGAGGTCGCGGAAGCCCAGAGCTTACCTTCGCCGGCACCGAGCACTCCCTCGCTGCTGCGCAGTGGGAACGTCGAGGTGCGGACCTGCGGAAAGCCGCTGGTGATCCGGCCGGAGGCGGTGTGCATCTGGACGGCGAGGTCGCTGTCCTCGCGGACCCGGACGGTGATGCTGCCCGAGATGGTGGTCAACCGGATCTCGCTGCGCCGGGGGTTGTCCAGGTCGCAGGTGATCGCCCCGGAGACGGTCTGCGCACGCACCCGCTCGGCGGCGCTGTCGGCGAGGATCACCTCCCCGGAGACCGTCTCCAGAGTGAGGTCGCCCCGGACGCCGAGCGCCTCCACCGGCCCGGAGGTGATCGTCGCGGAGGTGTTGCCGCGCAGGCCCATCAGGGTGATCTGACCGGCGGTGACATGCACAGTGGTCTGCCGGCGCAGACCGGAGGCGACCACCGAGCCCGCTACCAGCCCCAGGTCGGCCAGAACCTCGGCGGGCACGGCGAGCGAGACGTCCACCCGGGGGTAGCGGTGGATCATCCGGAACCAGCGCAGGACGTCCGTCCAGCCGTGGCCGCGCTCCTGACGGACGGTGAGCCGGCCGTCGGAGTGGTCGATCAGGACCGGCCGGCGACCGACCTGGGTGACGTCGATCCGGGTCGGGCCGTCGGTGGCGACCACGTTGAGCCGGCCGCTCACCAGGCGGACGTCCAGCCGGGTGACCGGGCCGTCCACGGTCAGCCGCTGCGGGCTCTCGACCGTCCATCCGGCCATGGGTTTCCTCCCCTCGACGACGCGCGGACACGCGCCTGACAGGGAGGACAGTAACGCGATACATCGCGATAGCACAAGACAGGTCGCGTATTGGTCGCCCTGCGCCGGGCGGGGTCGCCGAACGGCGACCCCGCTCCCCTCAGGCCGCCAGGTCCAGCTCCCGGCCGGACGCCTGCACCGGCACGACCGGGACCGGCATGGACACGGCGACCGCCGGGGTCACCGTGGGCACCGGACGCAGCCGAGTCCGCGCCACGCCGCCTGCCGGCAGCAGGTGTACGGCCGACTCGGCCGCCCGGGCCAGCAACCGTCGGTCCGCAGCACGGGCCGGGTGCAGCGCGGCGGCGATCGTCACCGACACCACGATGTCCCGCGCCGCGACCACCCGGGCCACCGAGCGCAGCAGGGTGTCCGCACCGAGGAAGGCCGTTGCTGTGGTGGTGGAGCCGATGGCCTCGCAGTGGTAGGCGAGCCGCAGCGGCACCACCGGGCTGCCCGCGTCGATCGCCGCCTGGAACATCGCGGGCCGGAAACCGCCGCCGGGTCGGCAGTCGGCAGCGCCGTCACCAGCGCACCAGGTCGTACCCTCCGGAAAGACCGCCACCAACCGGCCGGCGCGCAGCGTCTCGGCGACCCGCCCGACGCTCATCGGCAGTGCCCGCGGCCGGGACCGGTCCACGAAGACCGTGCCCGCCGCCGCGGCCAGCAGCCCGACCACCGGCCAGGAGCGGATCTCCCGCTTCGCGACCATCCGGGTGGGCGCGACCGCCAGCACCGCGAGGATGTCCAGCCAGGAGACGTGGTTGGCGACCAGCAGCGCCCGCCGTCGGGGCAACCGACCCCGGATCACCAGCCGGACGCCGAACGCCCGCGTGGTCGCCCGGGCCCAGCCGCGTACCGCCGCCTGCCGCTCCCGGGTCGGAAGCACGGGCAGCAGCAGCACCAGGCCGACCCCGGCGACCAGCATTCCGGTCGCGGCGACCAACCGCAGCACCCGGCGGGCCACCGGCACGGTGGGCACCTCGCCGGCCGCCGGCAGGCAGTCGTCGTCACAGCCTGAGGAGGGCCGCCACAGATCGTGCGCCCCGGTGGTCACCGCTGCTCCCCGCCCAGGAAGTGGCGCAGGTAGCGCGGGTTCATCCGGTCCAGGGAGAAGAGCACGTAGAAGTCCGCGCACCCGAAGTCGGGGTCGTACGCCGGCTCGCCGCAGATCCACGCGCCGAGCCGGAGGTAGCCCCGCAGCAGCGGTGGCACCACGACGCGCCCCGCCGGTCCAACAGCGGCCACCGGCGCGGCGGCGGCCGGGCCGGGAGCCGTGGCCGACTCGGCGAACCAGGGTCGCCGTGGGCGGACCCGCAACGGCGGCGGTGACAGGTGCCGGGCCTGGGCCTGGCTCCACACCTCGGCGACCGTGCGCCCACCGTCGGCCACCGGCACCGAGGCACAGCCACCGAGCCAGCGGGAGCCACGCAGGTGCAGGTACCGGGTGATGCCGGCCCACATCAGATTGATCACCGCGCCCGAGCGGTGGTCCGGGTGCACGCACGACCGACCCGCCTCGACGAGGTCGTCGCCGAGCGGGTCGAGCGCGGAGAGGTCGAACTCCTCCTCGGCGTACCGCTGGTCGGTGCGTCCGGGCGGTAGCAGCCGGTAGGTGCCGACCACCTCGCCGGTGCTGTCCTCGCGGACGATCAGGTGGTCGCAGTACGCGTCGAAGGGGTCCACGTCCAACCCGGCCTCGCCGGGAAGGAGGGTGGCGCCGAGTTCGGTGGCGAACACCTCGTGGCGCAGGCGTTGCGCGGCCGCGACCTGGGTGGGGTCGTCGGCGATCAGCAGGGTGTATCCGCTGGTCTTCAGGGATGTGCCAGCGGCATGCAGAACGGCCATGGGATCTGTGTAGGTGCCCGGGTTGCCATCCACGGGGACCACCGGTGTCGATCGGGTGAACGCCGGCCGGCGAGACCGCTCGCGGCACCCGGCGAAGACCGTGCGAGGCTGCCCGGGCAGGCCGGCGAAGGCGCCGGTACGCCCACCGGAGGTCGACGATGCGCATCGAGTCCCGCTACAACGGGCCCCCGGGTTCCGGCAACGGCGGCTGGAGCGCGGGAGTGTTCGCCACCGAGGCCGGCGGCAGCGAACCGGTCGAGGTGACGCTGCGCCGGCCACCACCGCTGGAGACCGAGTTGACGCTGGTCGACGGTGCGGTCCGTGACCCGTCCGGCGAGTTGGTGGCCGAGGTGCGCCCGGCCGAGGTCGTCGTTGCCGTCGTACCCCCGGTGGACCTGGCCACGGCGGTGGCCGCGGCGGCCCACTTCCCCGGCCTGGTCGAGCATCCGTTCCCCGGCTGTTACGTCTGCGGGCCGCAGCGGGCGGACGGGTTGCGGATCTTTCCTGGCCGGCTGCCCGATGGGCGGACCGCGGCGCCGTTCCGGGCACCCGAGCAGGTCAGCGAGGCCACGGTCTGGGCGGCGCTGGACTGCCCCGGCGGTTGGGCGGTGCTCGCGCCCGGTCGCCCGTACCTGCTGGGCCGGATCGCCGCCGTGGTCACGGCGCTACCCGGACCGGGCGACGAGTGCGTGGTGACCGGGGCGTTGCTGCGCTTCGATGGGCGCAAGGCGCTCGTGCACACCAGTCTGTACGGCCCGCACGGGTCGTTGCTCGGCGCGGCACGGGCAACCTGGATCGCCCGCTGAACCCGGGCCGTAGTCCGCAGGGATGAGTCGCCTCCACCCCGCGACGGAGGCAAACGTACCGACCGCGCCTGATTGACCTTGTTGCCACGGGCCGTCACGCTGTGCCACGGCGTACCTCGACGCCACACACGGGAGGAGAACGATGACTGACGGGCAGAGAAGCCCCACCAGCGACGGTCAGATCGTGGTGTCCGGTCTGACGAAGCAGTACAAGAACGTCCGGGCGGTGAACAACCTGTCCTTCACCGTGGCGCCGGGGCGGGTGACCGGCTTCCTCGGCCCGAACGGCGCAGGCAAGACCACCACGCTGCGCATGCTGCTGAATCTGGTCACCCCCACCGCCGGCACGGCCACCATCAGCGGCCAGCGGTACGCCGACCTCGCCACCCCGCTGCGGCAGGTCGGCGCGGTGCTGGAGGCGTCCAGCGCGCACAAGGGCCGCACCGGCATCAACCACCTGCGGGTCATCTGCGCTGCGGCCGGGCTGCCCAAGCAGCGGGCCGACGAGGCGTTGGCCCTGGTCGGCCTGACCCCGGCGGCGAAGCGCAAGTTCAAGGGTTACTCGCTGGGCATGAAGCAGCGGCTCGGCATCGCCGCCGCGATGCTCGGTGACCCCCGCGTGCTGATCCTCGACGAGCCGGCCAACGGGCTGGACCCGGAGGGCATCCGGTGGATGCGTGGATTCCTCAAGAACCTCGCCCACGAGGGCCGCACCGTGCTGGTCTCCAGCCACCTGCTGTCGGAGATGCAGTTGCTCGCCGACGACGTGGTGATCATCGCGGCCGGTCAGCTCATCCGGCAGGGGCCGGTCGACCAGGTCCTCGGGTCGATGGCGCAGGGCGCCCTGGTCCGGGTCCGCACCCCGCAGGCCGAGGCGCTGACCGCCGCGCTGAAGGCGCAGTCGGCCACCGTCGACACCGACGAGCACGGCACCCTGCTGGTCGCCGGGGTCGACGCACCCACTGTCGGCCGGGCTGCCTTGGCCGCCGGGGTGGAACTGCACGAACTGTCCACCGAACGGCCCGACCTGGAACGGGTCTTCCTGGAGCTGACGGCCGGAAAGGCGGGCATCCGATGAACCTGGTCCGATCCGAGCTGCTCAAGATCCGTACCACCAGCACCTGGTGGTGGCTGGCTATCGGCGCGTTCCTCTCGATCGCACTGGCCTTCGCTGTCAACGCGTGGTTGGCGGTCACGGCGCTCGGCGGCGACGCCGAGGAGATCGGCGTCAGCGCCGATCAGGCGACAGCGCCGGCGCAGGCGGCGAACCTCTACACCTCGGGCCAGTACCTCGGGCTGATGTTCGTGATGCTCATCGGCATCCTGATGGTCACCAACGAGTTCTTCCACCAGACCGCGACCACGACGTTCCTGACGACTCCCCGGCGAACGTCGGTCATCGTCAGCAAGCTCGTCGCCGCCAGCCTGCTCGGCTTCATGTTCTGGCTGGCCACCACGCTGATCGACCTGGCCGCCGGCGCGATCTTCCTGTCCGCCAACGACTACGGCACTCAGCTCGGTGAGTGGCCGGTGCAGCGGGCACTGCTGTTCAACCTGCTGGCCTACGCCATCTGGACGATCCTCGGTGTGGGCATCGGCACGCTGATCACCAACCAGCTCGGTGCGGTGATCACGGCGGCGGTGCTCTATCTGATCGGCACCCAGGTGGTGGGTCTGCTCTTCCTGCTCCTGTCGAACCTCCTCGACAGCGAGGCGGTTCTCAAGTGGCAGGTCGTCTGGCCCGCTGTGGCATCCCAGGTCATGATCACTGAGGGCACCTCGGAGTTCACACCGTCCTGGTGGGTCGGTGCCCTCGTGCTGATCGGCTACGCGCTGGTCAGCGGAATTGCCGGAGTTCTGCTCACCCGGCGGCGCGACATCGCCTGATGGCGTCTGCGACCCCGGGGCGGCAACGACAGGTTGGCCGCTCCGGGGTCGGGCGTCACCCTCGGCGACCGGCCGCGCGAGGGCCGGCGGTTACCAGTTCGACACGGTGCGCGCAGGCGTTGCTGAACTTCTGGCATCTTCTGTGAAACCGGCCACGGGACCGAGGCGGAAATGCCTGCGGGATCGGTACGGCGTAGCCTGGGAGCCGTACCCTCCGTGCCCCTGACCGGGCGGGAGGAACACACCGCGTGCCACACAAACCCGCGTGAAAGAGGCGATTACCGGCCGTGTCGACCCAGCAGACTTCGCAGGAGAACCCACTAGCGGGTTTCGGCCCGAATGAGTGGATCGTCGAGGAGATGTACCAGCGTTACCTCGCCGACCCAACGAGCGTCGATTCGGCCTGGCACGACTTCTTCGCCGACTACCGCCCGGCGCCCGGAGCGGCCACCCCGCGCGGCACCGAGTCGTCGAACAAGCCAGCCGCCGCTCCCGAGCCCGACGGCCAGCCGGAGGCAGCCGCGGAGGTGGGCCAGCCGAGCGCCAAGGCGAAGCCGGCGACCGCCACGAAGCCGGCCGCCGCGCAGTCGGCACCGGCCAAGCCCGCCGCCGCTCCGGCCACGCCCAAGGCCGCGCCGGAGAAGGCCGCACCGGCCAAGCCGGCCGCCAAGGCCGCCGCGCCGGCCGCTGACGGTCCGCAGACCACGCCGCTGCGCGGCGTCGCCGCGAAGATCGTCCAGAACATGGACGCCTCGCTGAGCGTGCCCACCGCGACCAGCGTCCGCGCGGTCCCGGCCAAGCTGCTGGTCGACAACCGCATCGTGATCAACAACCACCTCGCCCGGGGGCGCGGTGGCAAGGTCAGCTTCACCCACCTGGTCGGTTACGCGCTGGTCCGGGCGCTGGTCCAGCACCCGGAGATGAACAACTCCTTCGCCGAGGCCAACGGCAAGCCCGCCGTGCTCCGGCCGGCGCACGTCAACCTCGGCATCGCGATCGACCTGGCCAAGCCGGACGGCAGCCGCAACCTGGTGGTCCCCTCCATCAAGGGCTGCGAGACGATGGACTTCCGGCAGTTCTGGCAGGCGTACGAGGACGTGGTCCGACGGGCGCGGCGCAACGAGCTGACCATGGAGGACTACTCCGGCACCACGATCTCGCTGACCAACCCGGGCGGCATCGGCACCGTGCACTCGATGCCGCGGCTGATGCAGGGCCAGAGCGCGATCATCGGCGTCGGCGCGATGGAATACCCGGCCCCCTACCAGGGCATGTCCGAGACCACCCTGGCCGAGCTGGCCGTCAGCAAGATCATCACGCTGACCAGCACGTACGACCACCGGATCATCCAGGGCGCCCAGTCCGGCGAGTTCCTCAAGGTGATGCACGAGCTGATCCTGGGTGAGCACGGTTTCTACGACCAGGTCTTCACCTCGCTGCGCATCCCGTACGAGCCGGTGCGCTGGGTGCGCGACGTCGCCGTCAACTCCGAGGGTCAGATCAACAAGACCGCCCGGGTGCACGAGCTGATCCACGCGTACCGGGTGCGCGGTCACCTGATGGCCGACACCGACCCGCTGGAATTCAAGATCCGCAAGCACCCCGACCTGGACGTCCTC
The DNA here is from genome assembly GCF_006715105.1 of Micromonospora sp. A202. NCBI lineage: Bacteria > Bacillati > Actinomycetota > Actinomycetes > Micromonosporales > Micromonosporaceae > Micromonospora > Micromonospora sp. A202. The sequence continues at coordinate 5,608,156 of NZ_VFMP01000001.1, forward strand.
CAGCACGGGCTCACCCTGTGGGACCTCGACCGCGAGTTCCCGGTCAACGGCTTCGCCGGCCGGCAGCGGATGAAGCTGCGCGAGATCCTCGGCGTGCTGCGCGACTCCTACTGCCGCCGGGTCGGCATCGAGTACATGCACATCCAGGACCCGGAGGAGCGTCGCTGGGTCCAGGAGCGGATCGAGCGCAAGTACGAGAAGCCAGCCGCCGACGAGCAGAAGCACGTGCTCAACCGGCTGAACGCCGCCGAGGCGTTCGAGACCTTCCTGCAGACCAAGTACGTCGGCCAGAAGCGCTTCTCGCTGGAGGGCGGCGAGTCGCTCATCCCGCTGCTCGGTGAGGTGCTGGAGTCCTCGGCCGAGAACGGCCTGGACGAGGTCGTCATCGGCATGGCCCACCGGGGTCGGCTCAACGTGCTGGCGAACATCGTCGGCAAGCCCTACGAGAAGATCTTCTCGGAGTTCGAGGGCCACCTGGACCCGCGCTCGACGCAGGGCTCCGGCGACGTGAAATACCACCTGGGTCAGAACGGCAAGTTCACCACCCCCGACGGCGAGCACTCGGTCAAGGTGTCGGTGGTGGCCAACCCGTCGCACCTGGAGGCCGTGGACCCGGTGCTGGAGGGCATCGTCCGGGCCAAGCAGGACCGGATCGACCTCAAGCTCGAGGGTTACACAGTGCTGCCGCTGGCGGTGCACGGTGACGCCGCGTTCGCCGGGCAGGGCGTGGTCGCCGAGACGCTCAACCTGTCGCAGCTGCGCGGCTACCGCACCGGCGGCACCGTGCACGTGGTGGTCAACAACCAGGTCGGCTTCACCACCGCCCCGGAATACAGCCGGTCCAGCCTCTACAGCACCGACGTGGCCCGGATGATCCAGGCGCCGATCTTCCACGTCAACGGCGACGACCCGGAGGCCGTGGTCCGGGTGGCCCGGCTGGCCTTCGAATACCGGCAGACGTTCAACAAGGACGTCGTGATCGACATGGTCTGCTACCGGCGGCGCGGGCACAACGAGGGCGACGACCCGTCGATGTCCAACCCCCAGATGTACAAGATCATTGACTCGAAGCGCTCGGTCCGCAAGCTCTACACCGAGGAGCTGATCGGCCGCGGCGACATCACCGTGGAGGACGCGGAAGAGCTGCTGCGCGACTACCAGGCGCAGCTGGAGAAGGTCTTCAAGGCCACCCGGGACGCCGCGGCGGCACCGCGCCAGCTCAACCGGCCGCGCCGCGAGGAGGAGCCGGAGCCGCAGGTCGACACCGCCACCGACGCGTCAGTGGTCAAGGCGGTCGGCGAGGCGCACATCAACCTGCCGGAGGGCTTCACCCCGCACAAGCGGATCCAGCAACTGCTGGACCGGCGGGCGAAGATGTCCGTCGAGGGCAACATCGACTGGGGCTTCGGCGAGATCATCGCGCTCGGTGCGCTGCTGCACGACGGGGTCACGGTCCGGCTGGCCGGCCAGGACTCGCGTCGCGGCACGTTCGTCCAGCGGCACGCTTCGGTGGTCGACTCCCGCACCGGCGAGGACTATCTGCCACTCAAGTCGCTCACCGGCGACGGCGAGCGCTCCCGGTTCTTCGTGCACGACTCGCTGCTCAGCGAGTACGCGGCGATGGGCTTCGAGTACGGCTACTCGGTGGAGAACATCAACGCGCTGGTCGCCTGGGAGGCCCAGTTCGGTGACTTCGTCAACGGTGCCCAGTCGGTGATCGACGAGTTCATCTCGTCCGGCGAGGTGAAGTGGGGCCAGCGCTCCGCCGTCACCCTGCTGCTGCCGCACGGCCACGAGGGCCAGGGCCCGGACCACACCTCCGGCCGGCCGGAGCGGTTCCTGCAGATGTGCGCCGAGGACAACATGCGGGTGTCCATCCCGACGACCCCGGCGAACTACTTCCACCTGCTGCGCCGCCAGGCGCTGTCGCCCAAGCGCAAGCCGCTGGTGGTGTTCACGCCGAAGTCGCTGCTGCGGCACAAGCTCTGCGTCTCGTCGGTGGAGGACTTCACCACCGGCACCTTCCAGCCGGTGCTGCGCGACACGGCCGCCCCGGCACCGGAGGCGGTGAAGCGGGTGCTGCTCTGCTCGGGCAAGGTCTACTACGACCTGTTCCAGGCCCGGCAGGAGCGCGGCGTCACCGACACCGCGATCCTCCGGATCGAGCAGCTCTACCCGCTGCCGGTGGAGGAGATCCGGGCCGCCCTCGCGCAGTTCCCGAACGCGGAGGACTTCGCCTGGGTGCAGGAGGAGCCGGCCAACCAGGGTGCCTGGTCGTTCGTCGCGCTCAACCTGCTGGAGCACCTCACGGACGTCCGGCTGCGGCGGATCTCCCGCCCGGCCGCGGCCGCCCCGGCGGTCGGCTCGGCCAAGACCCACGAGGTCGAGCAGAACGCGCTGATCGAGGCGGCTCTCCCCCGCCCGTGACCTGACCGCACCGCGAGAGCCGGGGCAGGGCCGTTCACCACGGTCCTGCCCCGGCTCCGTCGGTCCACTTGACCACCCGCCCGGCCCTGCCGGGCCGAGTAGGAGGACGTACCCATGTACTTCACCGACCGTGGCATCGAGGAGCTGGTCGAGCGCCGGGGCGACGAGCAGGTGACCCTGGAGTGGCTGGGTGAACGCCTGCGCGACTTCGTCGACCTCAACCCCGACTTCGAGACGCCGATCGAGCGGTTCGCCACCTGGCTGGCCCGGCTCGACGACATCGACGAGGACTGAGCCACCCGGTGCCGGGAAGCGCCGCCCGGCTGGGCATCTGACGGGCGGCTGACGGCTGGCCGCCGGCGACTGGCCGCTGGCCGGCGCCTGCCGGTCAGCCGGTACGGGAGGCGACGGGTTCCAGGCCGGTGCGTCGCAGTTTCTGCCAGCCCAGCCGGCCGCCGGTCAACGCGGTGACCACGGCCTGGATCATCACCAGATACATCAACTGCCGGTAGACGAACTGCTGGAGCGGCAACACCCACAGCACGCCCAGCTTCTCCCGGTCCAGCCGGAACGCCACCACCGCGGTGACCAGCTGCACGCCGAGCATGACCAGCCAGGCCACCGCCGTGGCGGTCCGGTCGAGGAAGAAGAGGCCGTACAGGGCCAGCAGGTCGATCACCGGCGCGAGCAGCGGCAACAGCACGCCGAAGAGGCTGAGGAAGAACAGGCAACGCCGGGTGAACCGGCCGGACGCACCCCTGTCGAACACGGAGCGGCGATGCTTCCACATCGCCTGCATGGTGCCGTAGCTCCACCGGTAGCGCTGTTTCCAGAGCTGGCCGATGCTCGTCGGCGCCTCGGTCCAGGCGCGGGCCGTCTCCTCGTAGACGACCTTCCAGCCGGCCCGGCCGAGCGCCATGGTGACGTCGGTGTCCTCGGCCAGGGTGTCATCGGTCATTCCCCCGGCGTACCGCAGCGCCTGCCGCCGGAAGCCGCCGATCGCCCCGGGCACCGTCGGCATGCAGCGCAGCGTCTCGTAGAGGCGCCGGTCCAGGTTGAATCCGATGACGTACTCGATGTGCTGCCACTTGGCGATCAGGCTGCGCCGGTTGCCGACCTTCACATTGCCTGCCACCGCGCCCACCTGCGGGTCGGCGAAGGGCTGCACGAGCCGACGGACGGCGTCGGGTTCGAAGACGGTGTCCCCGTCGACCATGACGATCAGGTCGTGCCGGGCCAGCGCCACGCCGGTGTTCAACGCGCTGGGTTTGCCACCGTTGGGCTTGCGCACCACCCGGACATTGGGCAGGCGGAGGGCGTCGACGATGTCCGCGGTCCCGTCGGTGGAGCCGTCGTCGACGACGACCACCTCGATTCCGCCGGGATGGTCGCCGCCGGCGAGTGAACGGACCGCCGCGGCGATCCCCTCCTTCTCGTTGTACGCCGGGACGATCACCGACACCGGCGCGGTGACCGGCGGCCCCCACGTCCAGTCCCCGGCTCGACGGCGCCGGGCGTGTCGCCCGGCGAGCAGGAACAGCACGGCGGTACGCCCCAGCGTGAGCACCCCGACGAGCACGAAGAGGATCCCGAACACGCTCAGCACGTGGTCGGCGCCCCGTACCGCCCAGACCAGCATCCGGCCGCGCCAGCGGTCCCCCGCGGTGGCTGCGGCACCGGATTCCGCCCGGTGGTCGACACCGGCGGCGGCGAAGGCGAGGTTCAGTCCCTCGGTCGCGGTGACGAAGCGGTATCCCCGTTCCTTCATCATGGGGATGAAGCGATCGAGGGCGGCGACGGTCTGTGCGCGGTCACCGCCGGCGTCGTGCCAGAGGGTGATCGCGCCCGAGGCACCGTCCGGGGTGGCGTTCTCGACGATCCTGTCGACGCCGGGCAGCGCCCAGTCCTGGCTGTCGGTGTCGTTCAGCACGGTCAGGTACCCGAGGTCACCGGCGGCGATCAGCACCGGCCAGTCCTGGTTGTCGATCGCGTCGGCATGCGAGGAGTACGGAAACCGGACCAGTGAGGTGCGCACGCCGGTGACGGCGGCGAGGGCGAGCTGGGTCTGGGCGTATTCCAGGTCTCGCCGCCATCCGGACAGCTCGCTGAGGTCGGGGTGGGTGAACGTGTGCACGCCGAGCTCGTGGCTGCCCTCGACCAGGTTGCGGGCCATGTCGGGGTGCCGGGCGACCTGCGAACCCAGCACGAAGAACGTGCCCTTGACCTGGTGGGCGTCCAGGACGCGCAGAACCTCGGGGGTCCAGACCGGGTCGGGGCCGTCGTCGAAGGTGAGCGCGATGGTCCGTTCGGGCAGGCGGTAGGAGCGGACCTGCTCGCTGTTGGCGCTGATGATCGGCCCCCCGTTCACCACCGAGGTGGGGACCTCGCGTTGCCCCTGGTTGCTGTGCTGGTGGTCCGGGGTGAAGAAGGCGTTGGTGTACGCGTTGACCAGGAGCACGCCGGTCAGGACCGCCAGAAGCATGCCGAGCAGGACCCAGCGCGGTGGCGGTACGGCCCGGCGGCGGCGGGCCGTGATCGCCGGCTCAGCCATCCGCGGGGAGTCCGTCGGTGGGGGAACCGCCGGGCTCGATGTCGATGGTTTCCTCGGGCGGGGGCGGCGGGTCCTCGGTCGAGGGTGAGTCTGCGGGTGTCGGAGCCGCCGAGGTGGTCCGCCCCGGGCTGGGCGAGGTCGGCACACCGGCGGGGTCACCGCTCGCCGGGCGGGTGGCGCTCGGTGACCGTGTGGGGGCAGGCGAACGGGGAGCCGGGGCGACGGTGGGTGCCACAGTGGCCGCCGGCGTACGGGGGACGGCTGTCGAGGGCTCGGGGATGGCGGTGATCGCCTCGGCCTGCGGCGACTGGGGCCGTTCAGACTGCTCGACCTCGTCCAGGAAGGGGAGCACCGTGTGCGGCTCCACCATGCCGCCGGCGAAGCTGACGGCCACCAGCCCGGTGTAGGTCAGACCCAGTAGACCGACGACGTACGCGAGCCAGCGCAGGCGGGAGCGGCGTCGGCCGCTGGGGTCGACGAAGACCGGAGGCGGTTGGGGCACGGCGGCGATCAGCGCGGTGGGGTCGTCGGAGCGGTTGACCACCATGGTGGGCTCGTCGAGCGGTGCCGCCGGGCGGGCCCGGGAAACGCCGTCCATGCCTGCCGGCGTCAGCTTCCCGGTCGGCGTATCGTCGCTGCTCAAGCCCCGGGTGGTCATGGGGTGGGAGTCTAAGCGTGAATTTTTCTCAGCTCTGACGATGGCTCACTGAATGAGACGCCGACCGCACCGTCGGGCCGCGCCGGGCCGCCGCGACCACCTTGCCCGGCAGCCGGACGAGTCAGCGTCAGCCGCCGATGAAGGCGTTGATCAGCTTGTGGGGTGTGCCGTCGCCCAGCATGTCCTCAAGGTCGGGACCCTCGGCGTTCGCCCCGACGCTACGCACGAACATTGCCCGCTCGTATTCGGCGAGCGCCGTCTCCACGTCGTCGGGGTGCGCGGCGATGGCCTCGCCCAGTTCTGCGCCGTCCAACAGGGCCAGGTTGGCACCTTCGCCGTTGGGGGCCGCCAGGTGTGCGGCGTCGCCGAGCAGGGTCACCCCGGGCGTCCGGTCCCACCGGTGCTCGGCGGGCAGGGTGAAGATGTGGCGCAGGACCGGTGGGGTCTCGCCGTCGGTGACCAGAGCGGTGAGCTCAGGCGCCCACCCGTCGAACTCCTGCACGATCCGAGCGGTGGCGACGTCGGGGTCGGTGAAGTCGATGGTGGCGAACCAGTCCTGCGGCCTGGCGAGCATCACCCAGGTGTGCAGGTTCCCGTCGCGCTCCCGGTGGGCCAGGATTCCCTTGCCCGGCTCCAGCACCATCATCGCTCCGCCGCCAACGGTTTCCGCGCTGGTCGGGTGCCGGGCATCCCCATCGAACAGGTGGGTCTCGATGAACGAGAAGCCGGTGTATTCGGGTGTCGCGTCGGAGAGCAACGGTCGGACCCGGGACCAGGCGCCGTCCGCGCCGACCAGCATGTTCGTGACGACGGCAGTGCCGTCGGCGAAGGACACCTCGTGGCGGCCCTCACCAAGGGTCCGGACGCCGCTGACCTTGTGGCCCCAGCTGACGGTGCCGGCGGGAAGCGAGTCGAGCAACATCTGCCGCAGTTCACCGCGCTGCACCTCGGGGCTGCCACCCGTGCCGTCGTCGGGCACGTCGAGCAGGAGGGTCCTGCGCCGGTCCAGGATCCGCATCGCCTGACGCCCCTCCAGGATGAGTTTGCGGAACTCCCCGGTCAGGCCCGCCATCTCCAGCGCCGGCTGGCCGTTGTAGTCGCGGATGTCCAGCAGGCCGCCCTGGGCCCGCGTCGCCGGGGACGTCTCCGCCTCGTAGACCGTGCACGGGACGCCGCGCACGTGCAGCACGCGGGCCAGCACCAGGCCGCCCAGACCCGCTCCGATGATCGTGATCGGTGTCGTCATGGTGGTCCTCCAGATCTGATGGGCGACCCTTTTGGATCGCCGCTCCAAACGACGTTAACACGCGGTTGGAGCGGCGATCCAATGGGTGCGACACTAGGGGCATGGCAAAGAGAACGGCGAACGGATCCGTGCACTCCCGGCGGCGCACGGACAGCCTGTCCAGGGAGCTGATCATCCAGACCGCGATCGAGATCCTGGACAGCGACGGCGAGAGCGCGCTGACGCTGCGTGCGCTCACCGTTCGCCTGAAGACCGGCTACGGCGCGATCTACCACCACGTCGCGGACAAGGGCGACCTGCTCGCGGCCGCCACCGACGACGTCATCAGCCGCGTCCTGTCCGGCACGGCCACCGCCGCAGGCCCGCGCGACACCCTGCGCCTCCTCGCCCAGGGCCTGTTCGACGCGATCCACACCCACCCCTGGGTCGGTGCGGAACTCTCCCGGCAACCGTGGCGGCCCGCGCTACTGGACTTCTACGAGAGCATCGGCAGACTGCTGGACGCGCTCGCCGTCCCCGAGGAGGCGCGCTTCGACGCGGCCGGGACGCTCGTGAACTACGTCCTCGGCGTCGCCGTGCAGAACGCCGCGAACGCCCGACACCTCACTGGCAGCGACGCGGACCGGCAGGCGTTCCTCAACACCACCGCCGCGCAGTGGGCGCAACTGGACCCCGCCAGGTACCCGTTCGTGCACGCGACGGTGACGCAGCTACGCGAACATGACGACCGTGAGCAGTTCCTGGCCGGCATCGACATCTTCCTGGCCGGCATCGCAGCCCTCCGCCAGAAATGACCACCTGTCGGATCAGGCGGTGGACGAGGGCCATTGGGCCTGGGTGGCGGATCTCGCGATCTTCTAGGGTGGGTACGTGGCTCGCAGCGTGTATCTGACCAGCGTCGGTTCGGGCGGGGGCAAGTCGACCATCGCCCTCGGGCTGGCGGAGCTGTTGTCCCGACAGGTCGGGCGGATCGGCGTGTTCCGGCCGCTGGTCTCCGGCACCGGCCCCGACCCGATCCTCGCCCTGTTGCACGACCGCTACCGGGTCGACCTGCCCGAGGCCGACCTGACCGGCATGACATACGCCGAAGCGGCAGCGCTCGTCGCCGACGGGCGCCGGGAGGAGCTGATCTCCCGGGTCGTCGAGCGGTACCGGGCGGTCGAGCGGCAGTGCCCGGCGGTGGTCGTGGTGGGCAGCGACTTCGACGACCCGGGTGACCCGGCCCATCCCCGGGAGCTGGCCTTCAACGCCCGGCTGGCCACCGAGTTCGGCAGTGTGGTGGTGCCGGTGGTGGACGGTTTCGAGCAGGAGCCGGCGGCCGTCGCGGCGGCCATGCGGGGCGCGTACCACGATCTGGCCGACCTGGGAGCGACAGTGCTCGCGGTGATGGCCAACCGGGTGGCCGGGCCGATGACGCTGCCCGACCTGCCGGTCCCCGCGTACGCCATCCCGGAGGTGCCGACGGTGTCGGCGCCGACGGTGGCCGAGGTGGCGGCGGCGCTCGACGCCACCCTGCTGGCCGGGGACGACGCCGCGCTCGGCCGGGACGTGCTGGACTTCGTGGTCGGCGCGGCACACGTGCCGACCCTGCTGGACCACCTCACCGAGGGCGCCCTGGTGATCACCCCCGGGGACCGGGCCGACCTGCTCGTCGCCGCGAGCGCCGCGCACGTGGCCGGGCAGGTGTCGGTGGCCGGGCTGGTGCTCACACTCGGCGAGCAGCCCGACCCCCGCGCCATGCGGCTGGTGGAGGGGCTGAACACCGGGCTCGCGGTGCTGTCCGTACGCAGCGACAGCTACGACACGGTGGCCGCGTCCAGCCGGATCGAGGGCCGGCCCAGCGCGGCCAACCCGCGCAAGGTGGAGGCCGCGCTGGGCGCCTTCGAGCGCTGCGTGGACACCGACGACCTGGCCCGCCGGTTGCGGGTCAGCCGGTCGACCCGGGTCACCCCACTGATGTTCGAGAACGAGCTGATCGACCGGGCCCGCTCGCAACGCCGGCACCTGGTGCTGCCGGAGGGCGCCGACGACCGGATCCTGCGCGCGGCGGAGATCCTGCTCCGCCGTGGGGTGGCCGAGCTGACGCTGCTGGGCCGACCGGACGACATCACCCGGCGCACCCGCGAGCTGGGCATCGACCTCGGCGACGCAAACATGGTCGACCCGGTCACCAGCGACTGGCGGGACGACTTCGCGGCCGAGTACGCGCGGCTGCGCGCCCATCGGGGTATGACCGCCGAGCTGGCGCACGACATCGTGGCCCAGCCCAACTACTTCGGAACCCTGATGGTGGCGACCGGACGAGCCGACGGCATGGTCTCCGGCGCCACGCACACCACCGCCGCGACCATCCGACCGGCGTTCGAGATCATCCGTACCGTGCCGGAGGTCTCTGTCGCATCCAGCGTCTTCTTCATGCTGCTGGCGGACCGGGTGCTGGTTTACGGAGACTGCGCGGTCAACCGCGACCCGGACGCCGCGCAGCTCGCCGACATCGCGATCTCGTCGGCCGACACCGCCGCCCGGTTCGGCATCGAACCCCGGGTGGCCATGCTGTCGTACTCCACCGGCAGCTCCGGTGCCGGCGCGGACGTGGAGAAGGTCGCCGCGGCCACCGCGCTGGTCCGCGAACGCCGGCCCGACCTGCTGGTCGAGGGGCCCATCCAGTACGACGCGGCGATCGACCCGGCGGTGGCGGCCACGAAGCTGCCGGGAAGCCCGGTCGCCGGGCACGCCACAGTCTTCATCTTCCCGGACCTGAACACGGGCAACAACACCTACAAGGCGGTGCAGCGCTCGGCCGGGGCGGTCGCCGTCGGCCCGGTCATGCAGGGCCTGCGGCGGCCGGTCAACGACCTGTCCCGCGGCGCCATGGTGCCGGACATCGTCAACACCGTGGCGATCACCGCCATCCAGGCGGCCACCGAGGAGGCGTCGTGAGTCGGGTGCTGGTGCTCAACTGTGGGTCGTCGTCGGTGAAGTGGCGCCGCTACGACGGTGAGCAGGTGCTCGACCACGGCACGGTCGAGCGGGTCGGTGAGCCCGGTGGCGGCCCGGCGGACCACGCCAGCGCCGTCCGGCAGATCCTGGACGGGCTGGACCTGACCGGCCTGACGGCGGTCGGGCACCGGGTGGTGCACGGCGGCCGGAAGTTCAGCGCACCGGTGCTGGTCGACGACGCGGTCCTGGCCGCCATCAAGGACCTGGTGCCGCTCGCCCCGCTGCACAACCCGGCCAACCTGGCCGGCATCGAGGTGGCCCGCGCGGCGCTGCCGGACATCCCGCAGGTCGCCGTCTTCGACACCGCGTTCCACCACACCCTGCCGGAGGCCGCCGCGACGTACGCGATCGACCGCGAGGTCGCCGAGCGGTACGGCATCCGCCGGTACGGCTTCCACGGCACCTCGCACGCGTACGTGTCCCGCCGCACCGCGCAGCTGCTGGGCCGCCCGTACGAGCAGCTCAACACGATCACCCTGCACCTGGGCAACGGGGCGAGCGCCTGCGCGGTGGCGAACGGTCGCAGCGTCGCCACCTCGATGGGCATGTCCCCGTTGCAGGGGCTGGTGATGGGCACCCGCAGCGGTGACCTCGACCCCACGGTGATCTTCCACCTGCGCCGGGAGGGCGGGCTGTCGGTCGACGAGATCGACGACCTGCTCAACCACCGCAGCGGTCTACTCGGGTTGACCGGCGTGAACGACATGCGCGAGGTGCTCCAGCGCCGGGCGGCCGGTGACCGGGCGGCGGAGCTGGCCTTCGACGTGTACTGCCGGCGCATCACCGGCTACGTCGGGGCGTACTACGCGCTGCTCGGCCACGTCGACGCGATCACCTTCACCGCCGGGGTCGGCGAACACGCGGCGCCGGTCCGGGCTGCCGCGCTGGCCGGCCTGGACCGGCTCGGCATCGCCGTCGACGATGTCCGCAACGGCGGCGAGGGCGACCGGGTGATCTCACCCGACGGCGCCGAGGTGAGTGTCTGTGTCATCCGCACCGATGAGGAACGGGAGATCGCCCGGCAGACCCGGGACGTGGTCGCGCGGGGCTGACGACGCGTCAGCGGCGGGCGTTGCGCCGACGCCGGGCACTGACGGTACGGCGGACCCGGTCCCGGCCGGGCCCGCGTCTGGCCCGCGTCGGGCCGGAAGCCCGGTCCGGCAGGGTGGCCGACCAGACCATGCTCCCACCGATCACGGCGAAGGCCAGACCGAAGGGGATGCCGCCCCAGGCGTTGAGGACGAACACCGAATCATCGGTGTTGCCGTTCTCGGCGAGGAACTCCTCGGGGTGCACCGGGTCGACCCACACCCGTAGCACCGCCGGCGGTTCCTCCATGCAGCCGCCGGCCGAGCCACAGAGGATCCGCTCGGAGTACCGGACACCCTCGTAGTCGTATCCGACCTGGATGGTGTCGGTGCCGCCGCCACGTCCGGTGGTGTCCCGGCGGTCGCTCACGTCAGCCAGAACCGGCACGCCCTCGGCCCGTAACCGCTCAGCCTTGGTGTGCAGGTGCCACTTGTAAGCGGCGACGCTTGTCGCGTACGCGAGGCTGGTGAGCAGGAGCAGGGCGCCCATGACAGCCGGACCGCGGCGGATGCTCCGGAGCCTGGTCAGCAGGGACGCCGACGGGTCGTCCGCCGGCCGCCGGCTGGGCGCGTCGGCCCGGTCCGGCACGCTCAGCTCGTCGCGAGCCAGGCGACGAGGGCGACCAGCACGACCACGACGACCGCCGCGCCGATGATCAGCGGCAGGCGGGACGGCGACGCCGCCGGCGCGGCGGCCTCCGGCGTCTGGCTGAACGCGCGGAACGCCTCGGTGTTGCCACTGGGGTCGGTGTAGTTCTCAGGCATGCCGGTGACCCTAGCGAAGCCGGTCCAGACGCACCGCCCCCGCCCGCACCGCCCGCTCGGGTCGACCCGCCCGGCGGAGCGGACCCGACCGGGTGGCGGGCACAGCCGGGCCGGTCGGCGGGGTCGTTGCGCACACTCGGGCACCTACCGTGGAACCATGGGGGCGCGACGGCTGGTCGCCGTACTGGTGACGGCGCTGCTGGCTGGTTGCGCGCCGGCCACCGCCACGATCGACGAGGCCACCGGGCCGGTGTCGGCGCGTCGGGCGCCCGAGGGGTCGTACGCCGTCGGCGTGCGTACGCTCACCTTCGATCCGCGCTCGGCGCGCCCACTGCCGGTGACGATCTGGTTTCCGGCATCGGCGGACAGGGTGGCGGCCGGGCGGTTCCCGGTGGTGGTCTACAGCCACGGGCTGGGCAGCCGCCCCGATCTGCACGCCGGCCTGACCACCCGCTGGGCGGCGGCGGGGTTCGTGGTGGCCGCTCCCGCGTACCCGCACACCTGGCAGGGCGCCGCCCACTTCACCCGGGCCGACGTCCGCAACCAGCCGGCCGACGCGTGGCGGCTGATCCGGCACCTCGGGCGGCTCGACCGCAACCGCGAGGATCCGCTCGCCGGTCACCTGGACCTGACGTCGGTCGGCGCCGCAGGGCACTCGGCGGGCGGTTTCACCACCTCCGGCATGTTCAGCGAGGGGCACCCGGCCCGGTTACGCGCCGGGATCGTGATCGCCGGGGGCGGGTTGCCCGGCAGCTTCGCGGGGCCGGTCGCGCCGGTGCTCTTCGTGCACGGCACAGCCGACGCCGTGGTGCCGCTGACGGTCGGACGGGCGGCCTACGGGCGTACCCCCGGCCCGGCCGCGTTCCTCAGCCTGCTCGGCCAGGACCACGGCGCGTACCTCACGCCGGGCCATCCGGGTTTCGCCCCGGTCCTCGCCACCACCACCGATTTCCTGCGCTGGACGCTGTACGGAGACAAGGCGGCGGGAGCCCGTCTCCCGGCCGACGCCCGCACTCCCCTGACCCGCTACGAGTTCCGTCCCGCCCACTGAACCCGGCCGAGTCGTTACGGTCGTCAGATGGACGAGCTTGCGCGCCGGCAGTTGGCGAGCATTGCCGAGGTGGTCGCGGTGACCGGGGCGGACGGTATCCCGGTGTGGCTGCGCGGTGGCTGGGCGATGGACTTCCAGCTCGGCACGGTGACCCGTCCGCACCTGGACGTCGACTGGTACTGCTGGCGCGACGACGCGGACCGGCTGGCCGACCTGTTGCTGGCCCGGGGCTGGCTTCCCGACCCGAGAATGCCGGTGGAGTCGCAGTTGGACCTGTTCGCCGCCGACGTGGAGGTCAGCTTCGCGTACCTGGGTCGCGATGCCGCCGGGCGACCGACGGTGGGTGCCGGGTCCTGGGCCGGCACCCCGCTGCCAGCCCGGATGCTGGACGCCCCACCCGGCCGGATCGGCCCGCTCACCGCGCCGACCATCTCGGTGGCGGCCCAGATCGAGTTCAAGCAGATGTACCCGGTCTGGATGCCGGAACGTCCCCGTCGCCCGAAGGACGGCGAGGACCTGGCCCGGCTGCGCGCCGGTTCTGGTCGAGCAGATCCTCGTACACCCCGACCTTGAAGGTGATCAGGTCCAGGCACTGGGCGAGCCGGCCGAGCTGGTCGGTGACGCGCCCGTGGTGCTCGCGCAGCAGCGCGAGTCGTTCCTCCTCGTTGCCCTCGCCCTCGCGAACGAGGTCGGCGTAGCGGCGGAGCGCGGGCAGCGGCATGCCGGAGGCGCGGAGAATGATGCAGACCTCCAGCCAGTCGACGTCGTCCTGGCTGTAGACGCGACGCCCGGCGGGCCCACGGCGTACGGGGCTGACGAAGACACCCTGCTGCTCGTAGAAGCGGAGCGCGTGCACGCTCAAGCCGGTGCGTTCGGCGACCTGTCCGATGCTCAGACTCGCGGTGACCTCAGCCATGCCGAGCAGGGTAGCGAGGGTTGACCTAGAGCCGACTCTAGCTCCTACGGTGCCAGGTGATCACCACTGAATCACCTAGGAGCATCGGCATGCGCTATCGCACCCTCGGCGGCACCGGCATCGAGGTGAGCACCCACTGCCTCGGAACCATGATGTTCGGTGCCGTCGGAAACCCCGACCACGACGACTGCGTCCGCATCGTCCACTCCGCCCTCGACCAGGGCATCAACGTCGTCGACACCGCCGACATGTACGGCCGCGGCGAGTCCGAACAGATCGTGGGCAAGGCGCTGCGCGGGCGCCGCGACGACGTCGTGCTCGCCACCAAGGTGCACTTCCCGATGGGCGAAGGCCCGAACCAGGGTGGCAACTCGCGGCGCTGGATCCTCAAGGCGGTCGAGGGGAGCCTCCGGCGGTTGGACACCGACTGGATCGACCTCTACCAGGTGCACCGTCCCGACCCCTCGACCGACATCGAGGAGACACTCTCGGTGCTCACCGACCTCGTCCGCGAAGGCAAGATCCGCGCCTTCGGCTGCTCGACGTTCCCCGCCGAGGAGATCGTCGAGGCACACCAGGTCTCCGAGCGCCGCGGCCTCGGACGCCTGCGCACCGAGCAGCCGCCATACTCGATCCTGGCCCGCGGCGTCGAGGCCTCGACCCTGCCGGTCTGCCGCCGGTACGGCATGGGGGTGCTGGTCTGGAGCCCGCTCGCCTTCGGGTTTCTCAGCGGGAAGTACCGCAGGGACCAGCCCGTCGACCTGTCGACCGGACGTGCCGCCCTGCGGCCGGCGCAGTTCGATCCCACGATCGCCGAGAACGCCGCCAAGCTCGACGCCGTCGAGCAGCTCGTCGACCTCGCGGCCAGCATCGGGTGCACGCTTCCACAGCTCGCCATCGCCTTCACCGTGGCCCATCCGGCCGTCACCTCGGCGATCATCGGACCGCGGACCGTGCCGCAACTGGAGGACCTGCTCAAGGGCGCCGCACTCACCCTGGACGACGCGACACTCGACCGGATCGACGAGATAGTGCCGCCCGGCACCAACCTGTACAACCCGAACGCCGCCTTCCGGCAGCGTTCCCTGACCGACACGGCGCTGCGGCGACGCCCTCTCGCCGACCGTGCCGCAGCCTGAGTGAGCCTGACGCCGGGACGCAGCGGTCGGTGATCGGGTGGGCACAGCGCGCCGAAGCCCGCCGGGCGGATCCGTCGGGCAGGGCACAATTGGATTCATGTCGCGTCGCGTCACTCCCGCACTGATGGCCAGCACCGTACTGATGGCCGGTCTGGTCGGCTGCTCAGCGGACACCCGCCCGAGTCAGAGCGGGCAGGCACCGCCGGTCGAGCCGAAGGCCGCCGCCACGCCGACACCGCAGGTCCCCTCCGGAAAGGCCCCGCAGCGCGCTTTCGCGGTCGGCGTACGCCAACTGAAGCTGGACCGGGACGGCCGCGCGCTGCCGACGACGCTCTGGTACCCGGCGGCCGGGCAGTCCGGCGGCGCTGCCAAGCGGTCGGCGGCGGCGGCGGAGGGCCGGTTCCCGGTGGTGATGTTCAGTCACGGTCTGGGTGGGCGGCCGGACGACTACGCCACCCTGCTGACCCGCTGGGCGGCGGCGGGTTTCGTGGTGGCCGCGCCGACGTTCCCGCACACCTCCCGGGGCGCGGACAACAACGTCCTCGACGTGCTCAACCAACCGGCTGACGTGTCGTACGCGTTGGATCAGGTGCTGGCGTTGGACGGCAAGGCCGGCGACGCGTTGCGCGGCCGGTTGGACGGCGAGCGGGTGGCCGCGGCCGGGCACTCGGCGGGCGGGGTAACCACCATCGGTCTGTTCACCGCGAGCAGGGACGAGCGGCTGGACGCGGGTGTGGTGTTCGCCGGCACGGCGCTCGGTGTGGGCACCGCGTTCGCCGGCGCGGCAGCACCGCAACTGTTCGTGCACGGCGAGTTGGACGAGGTGGTCGAGTACGCGGCGGGCAAGGCCGCGTACGACAAGGTGCCCTGGCCGAAGGCGATGCTGAGCCTGCCCAAGGGCGACCACGGGCGGGCGCTGCTCAGCGACGGCGCCACGCTGCGGGTGGTCTCGGACACGTCGGTCGAGTTCCTGCGCTGGTCGCTCTACGGCGACCCGGCGGCCAGGAAGCGCATCCCCACCGACGCAACACGCGGCGACATAGCCACCTTCGACGACCACCTCTGACCCGACCGGGCCGAAAACGGCGAAGATCCGCGCAACATCAGGGATGTTGCTGCCTCAGCGCGCCCCGAGGCAGCAGTTTCCCTGATGTTGCGCGGATCATGACGGCAGCGTCAGGCTGTGTGGTCGATGACGATCTTGCCGAAGGCGTCGCCGGAGTGCAGCCGGGCGAAGGCGTCCTCGACGCGGCTGAACGGCACCACGCTGTCCACCACCGGGCGCACCTCGTTCTCGGAACAGAACGCCAGCAGCTCGTACAGCTCCCCCGGCGTGCCCATCGACGTGCCCAGGATCTCCAGCTGCATCGCGAAGAGCCGGCGCAGGTTGACCGCCGGCTGGTGCCCGGCGGTCGCCCCGGAGACCACGATCCGGGCCATCGGCGCGGCCGACTTCAGCGAGTGGTCGAAGGTGGCCGCACCGACCGTCTCGATCACCACGTCGACCCGTTCCGGCAGCCGGGCACCGGGTTCCACGGCGGTGGCGCCGAGGGCGGAGATCCGTTCCCGCTTGGCGGCGTCGCGGCTGGTCGCGTACACCCGCTTGCCCATCGCGACAGCGAGCGCGACGGCCGCGGTGGCGACGCCACCTCCCGCCCCCTGCACCAGCACGCTGTCGGCGTCCGCGACACGGCCCTTGGTGGTCAGCATCCGCCACGCGGTCAGCCAGGCCGTGGGCAGGCACGCCGCGTCGGTCGCCGACATGCCGTCGGGCAGCGGGATCAGGTTCGACCGGGGTACGGCGACCCGCTCGGCGAGCGTCCCGGCGAAGTGCTCGGAGAGGATGGAGACCCCGCGCGGGTCACCGGGGGTGACGACCACCGGGTACACGACCACCGGGCGTCCCTCCGGGTCCAGCCCGACCGCGTCGCAGCCGAGGATCATCGGCAGCTGGGCCTCGGTGAGGCCCACCCCGCGCAATGACCAGAGGTCGTGGTGGTTGAGCGAGGTGGCGCGCAACTGCACGGTCACCCAGTCGTCGGCCGGGTGGGTCGGCTCGGGCTGCTCACCGACAGTGAGCGCGGTGAGCGGGTCGGCGTCGTTGAAGCGGGAGGCGAAGGCAGCACGCATGATCGGCACGGTAACAAGCTGAGCGCCCGTTAAGAAGCCGTGCGCACAGGCCGGCGGCGCATGCTGCGCCGAAGCGCCCCCGGCCCATGCGTGCGCACACACCGGCGGCGCATGCTGCGCTCCCCCGGCCCGTGCGTCCTCAGCGGCGGGCGACGCCGTCGCGGCGGGCTGCCTCGGCGACCGCCTCGGCCACGGCCGGCGCGACGCGCGGGTCGAGCGGAGACGGGACGATCGCGTCGACGGTCAGCGACTCGGCCACCACGCCGGCGATGGCGTCCGCGGCGGCGACCTTCATCGCCTCGGTGATCCGGGTGGCGCCGGCGTCGAGCGCGCCGCGGAACACCCCGGGGAAGGCCAGCACGTTGTTGATCTGGTTGGGGTAGTCACTGCGCCCGGTGGCGACCACCGCGACGTGCCGGGCCGCCACCTCGGGGTGCACCTCCGGGGTCGGGTTGGCCAGTGCGAACACGATCCCGTCGGGTGCCATGCCGGCCACCGCGCTCTCGGGGATCTGCCCACCGGAGACCCCGATCAGCACGTCCGCGCCGCGCAGCGCCTCGGTGATGTCGCCGTGGCGACCGTCGGCGTTGGTGCTCGCCGCCAGCTCGGCCTTGGTGCCGGTCAGCTCGGTGCGGTGCCGGCCGATGATCCCCTTGGAGTCGCAGACCACCACCTGGTCGGGGTTGACGCCCCCGGCGATCAGCATCTTCGTCACGGCCACCCCGGCCGCGCCCGCACCGCTCACCGCGACCCGCAGGTCACCCAGCTTGCGGTTGAGCAGAGTGGCAGCGTTGCGCAGCGCGGCGAGCACCACGATCGCGGTGCCGTGCTGGTCGTCGTGGAAGACCGGGATGTCCAGCGCCTCGTCGAGCCGGCGCTCCACCTCGAAGCAGCGCGGCGCACTGATGTCCTCCAGGTTGATCCCGCCGAACGACGGGGCCAGCGCCCGCACCACGGCGACGATCTCGTCCACGTCCTGGGTGTCCAGACAGATCGGCACCGCGTCCACCCCGCCGAACTGCTTGAACAGCACCGCCTTGCCCTCCATCACCGGCAGCGCCGCGCGGGGGCCGATGTTGCCGAGCCCGAGCACCGCCGAGCCGTCGGTGACCACCGCGACGGCGTGCGCCGCCCAGGTGTAGTCGTCGGCCAGGTCGGGGTCGGCGGCGATCGCCTCACACACCCGGGCCACCCCCGGGGTGTACGCCAGGGAGAGGTCTTCCCGGCTGGTGAGCGGCACGGTCGAGGCGACGGCCATCTTGCCGCCCCGGTGCAGCAGGAAGACGGGATCAGCGGGGTCCACGGTGGACGAAGACATGGTGGTGACTCCAGTATCTGTCGAGCAGACGGGGCGGCCGGCCCTGCCGCGAGGTGGGCGGCGAGCGGTGGCACGCTGTGCGGGGGGTCACCCGGGCACTTTCCGAGCATAGTGTCGGCACTGCCCGTCGGATGTGAGCAGGGTCATATCCGACGACGAGGAACCCTCCCCGGACGCGGCCAGTAACGGGCCACCACCCGCCCCCGCACGTCGGCCACCCCGTACGCCCGGGAGTCGTCGGTGATCAGGTCGTTGTCCCCGTGCAGCCACCAGCCGCCGTCCTGCGGCCGGACCGCGCGCTTCACCACCAGCAGCTCGGGACGGGTCCGGAAGACCGCGACCACCACGTCCCCGGGTCGGATCGGGCGGCCACCGGGGCGTACCAGCACCGCGTCGCCGTGGCGCAGCGTCGGTGCCATGGACGGTCCGGTCACCAGAACGGCGGTGAGCGGTCTCCGCAAGCGGGCCGCCTCACCCGGGTGATCGGTGCCCACTGGTTTCACCTCCACCCGGTTCGGGGAGCATTCCCAGGAGTAATGTCGCCTTTGATCATCGCAAACTTCCCATGGAGGATCCCGATGCGACTTCCGCGCATCCTTGCGCCCCGCGTCACCGCGAGCGCTCACTGCGACCTGCCGTGCGGTGTCTACGATCCGGCTCAGGCTCGGATCGAGGCCGAATCGGTCAAAATGATCTGCGAGAAGTACCAGGCGAACACCGACCCGGAGTTCCGCACCCGCGCCATCATCATCAAGGAGCAGCGCGCCGAGCTGGTCAAGCACCACCTGTGGGTGCTCTGGACCGACTACTTCAAGGCGCCGCACTTCGAGAAGTACCCGAACCTGCACACCCTGTTCAACGAGGCCACCAAGCTCGCCGGCGCCGGTGGCGTCAAGGGCAGCCTCGACCCGGCCACCGCCGACAAGCTGCTCGGGAAGATCGACGAGATCTCGAAGATCTTCTGGGAGACCAAGAAGGCGTGACCACCCCGGTCATCCCGACGATCCGGCCGGTACGTCCCGAGGACGTACCGGCCGTCGTCGCCATGGTGCACGAGCTGGCGGAGTACGAACGTGCCCCGGAGCAGTGCCACCTGAGCGTCGACCAACTGACCTCGGCCCTGTTCGCGACTGTTCCAGCGCTCTTCGGGCACGTCGCGTTGGACGAGCGCGACGAGCCGATCGGCTTCGCGCTGTGGTTCCTCAACTTCTCCACCTGGGCCGGGGTGCACGGCATCTACCTGGAAGATCTCTACGTCCGGCCGGCCGCTCGCGGCTCCGGGGCCGGTCGGCTGCTGCTCGCCACCCTGGCCGACATCTGCGTACGACGCGGATACCGGCGACTGGAGTGGTGGATGATCAACTGGAACCCGGCCGCCGGGTTCTACGCCTCGATCGGGGCCGAGCAGATGAGCGAGTGGGTCCCCTACCGACTCAGCGGGGACGCCCTGAGCCGGTTGGCCGGCCAGGCCACCAACGTCGGCACGCGTACGGGCGACTGACCGGGTAGAGTCCCCGACCGGGGGGATGAGGCGTGACTCAACTGACTGGCCAGGCAGCAACCGACGACGACGTGGTGCACCTCACGGTGCCCGCCGACGGCGGTTACCTCGGCGTGCTCCGCACCGCCACCGCCGGTCTGGCGGCCCGGTTGCAGTTCGCGCTCGACGAGATCGAGGATCTCCGGATCGCGGTCGATGAGGCGTGCGCCATGCTGCTCGCCATTGCCACCCGCGACGCCGAGCTGGAGTGCCGCTTCGCGGTCACCGAGGACGCGCTGACCGTCGAGGTGACAGTGCCGACCGTGCGGGGCGCCACGCTGCCCGGCGAGTCGTCCTTCGCCTGGAAGGTGCTCACCGCGCTGACCACCTCGGCATCGGCCACGGCCGCCGACGGTCGGGCCACGATCGCGCTGCTCACCCGCCGCTCCGGCAGTTACTGACCGACCCGACCGAGCCGGCAGTCACTCGAAGCCGAGCGCCCGGGTCGTCGGAGGGCTGACCAGCAGCCAGCCCACGCCCAAGCCGAGCGCCATCAACGGCACACCCAGCCAGGCCAGCCCGGCCTGAATCATGAACCACCCGATCGGCAGCAGCATGAGCTGGAGCACGATCGCGGGGGCCCGTGCGCCCGCCTGGAGGCGCAGCAGGGCCCGGCCCAGCGCCCAGAGCACCACCGCAGCCCCGATGGCGAACACCGTCACCAGCAGCGCCGACAGCAGATCGGTGGTGGTGGCCGTGAGGTCGGCCCAGATCAGCCACACGGCGATCAACCCGACGACGGCGGCCTCCGCCCACAGCAGCCGGACCGCCCAGCGGAGCGTGACGGGAAACGGGGCCGAGTCGATGGTCACGCGCGCCACGATACCCGGGCTTTCGGGAGGTACAGTGCCGCCCATGCGGGCCGTCCTGGTGGTCAATCCAAAGGCCACCACCACCAGCGAACGCAGCCGGGACGTGCTTGTCCGGGCGCTGCGCAGCGAAGTCGATCTCAGCGTGCGCTACACCCGCCGACGCGGGCACGCCATGGCGTTGGCCCGGGAGGCCGCCGCGGAGGGGGTCGACCTGGTCGTCACCCTGGGTGGCGACGGCACGGTGAACGAGGTGGTGAACGGCCTGATGACGGCCGACCCGCCGACCGGTGCCGACGACGCCCCGATGGCCGAGCGACTGCCGGCGCTGGCGACCGTTCCGGGCGGATCCACCAATGTCTTCGCCCGCGCCGTGGGTCTGCCCCGGGAGTGGCCGGAGGCGACCAGCATGATCCTGGAAGGGCTGCGGCTGGGTCGGAGCCGGACGGTCGGGCTGGGCCTTGCGGACGACCGCTACTTCACCTTCTGCGCCGGGTTCGGCCTGGACGCCGCGGTGATCCACCGGGTGGAGCAGGCCCGGCGCAAGGGGCGGGTGTCCACGCCGTCGCTCTACCTGCGCTCGATCATGAACCAGTATTTCTTCGCCTCGGACCGCCGGCATCCCGCGATCACGTTGGAGCGCCCAGGCGAGCAGGCGGAGGCGGAGCTGGCCACCGTCATCATCCAGAACACGGCGCCGTGGACGTACCTGGGCGACCGGGAGGTCAACCCGAACCCGTCCGCGTCGTTCGACCTCGGGCTCGATGTGCTGGCACTGCGTCAGCTCCGGGTGGCTAGCACAACACGGACAGTGACGCAGTTCCTGGGTCGGCAGCCTGATCCACGGGGTCGGCAGGTGTTACGACTCCATGACACGGCGGAGTTCACCCTGCTCTCCAGTCGTCCGCAGGCGTTCCAGCTGGACGGCGACTATCTCGGCGAACGGGAAAAAGTCAGATTCACCTCCGTTCCCGCCGCACTGAGAGTAATCTGCTAGGTCTCGGGTACTGCCGTAGGTCGACACGGTGACCGCAGCCACACCGGCCGATCACCGCCACACCGAGGGGCAGGTGCCGGAAATGTCAGCAATGTCACGCGGACTGTACTATATTGATCCTCGACTGTGGCACGGCGGGTAACCAGGAAAGCACTGGAACCCGGACAAATGGGTTGTGGGCTTGCTCACCGCCCGGAGTTTTTCCGAGCGTCACCCTTGACATCACGAGCGTTCGTGAAAGTATTCACAAGCGAACTTGAGTTACCGGGACATTGCCTGGATATGCTCGTCAGGTTGAGCTGTTCCAGCAGGTCCCCGGCACTAACTGCCTGCTCACGCACTGCCGAATGGTCGGACGCTAACTGTCACCATCGGCACGCGGATGCATATAGGAAAAGCACGACCAAGCAATTGTTGCCACCCATCCAGAATGAGGAGTGTTGCCGCCATGGACTGGCGTCACCATAGTGTCTGCCGCGACGAGGACCCGGAGCTGTTCTTCCCGATCGGGACGTCCGGACCGGCTCTCCTGCAGGTCGAGCAGGCAAAGGCCGTCTGCAGGCGCTGCTCCGTGACCGACCAGTGCCTGCAGTGGGCACTCGAGTCTGGTCAGGACGCTGGCGTCTGGGGCGGAATGAGCGAGGAGGAGCGGCGCGCTGTCAAGCGGCGCGGCGGTCTCCGGGTGCTGCGCGCTCACTCCGCCTGATCCCCAACACACAGCTGTACGCCCCGGTGGGTTCGCCCACCGGGGCGTTCCGCTGTCCGACGCAGGATCACCGCGCCGACACAGGTCACCCGATCGGCGTGACCATCGGCCGGCAGGGCCGGTCGTCGACCCGGCGCAGCACCAACTCGACCAGCTCCGGCGCGTCGGTCAACGGCGCGGCGACCGACACGGCGCCGGCCGCCCGGGCCGCCTCGGCCACCACATCATGGAAGAGGCCCGGCGCCAGGAAGTACGCGCACACCGCGACCCGACGCGCGCCGGCCGCCCGCAGCCGGGACACCGCCACGCCGGCCGCCGGCGGAGCCGCCGAGGCGTACGCCACCCGGCAGGGCACCCCGAACTCCACAGCGAGCGCGTCCGCGACCTGGCCCACCGAGCGACGCGCCCGCGCGTCCCGAGTGCCAGCGGCGGCCAGCACCAACGCGTCGAAGCGGCCCGGGTCCGCCTCACCGAGCCTGCGGCGCAGCCCGCCCAGCAGCCCGGCATCGACAGTGCCGTCCGCCGGGCCGAGCACGTCGGTCACCCGTACCGTCAGGGGTGGCCCGGCCTGCGCCGCCGCGGCGACCGCCGCCGGAATGTCCACCCGATGGTGGTACGCGGCGGTCAGCAGCAGCGGCACCAGCACCGCCTGACGGTGACCGGCCAGGGCCAGGTCGCGCAGGACCGCTGTCGGCCCTGGCTCGGTGTGGTCCAGCCAACTCGCCCGGACCGGTGTGCCCGGTCGGGCCGCCGACACGGCTCGCGCGAGCGCCCGGGTGGCATCGGCCGCTCGTGGATCACGACTGCCGTGCGCGACCAGCACCACCGGAGTCACCCCGCCGGCCGCGCCAGGGCCGGTCGGGGTCGTCGTTGGCGAGGTCAGACGTGCAGCCCGCACTCGGTCTTCTCGAACATGGCCCACCGGCCGGCCCGCGCGTCCTCGCCGGCCTTCGTGCGGCGGGTGCACGGCCAGCAGCCGATCGACCCGTACCCCTGCTTGAACAGCTCGTTGACCGGCACGTTGAAGCGGGCGATGTAGGCGTCCACGTCCCGCTGCGACCACGCCGCGATCGGGTTGACCTTGACCTTGCCGCGCCGCGCGTCGAAGGTCACCACCGGCGTGTTCGCCCGGGTCGGCGACTCGTCCCGGCGCAGACCCGCCGCCCAGGCGTCGTACCCGGTCAGGGCCCGCTCCAGCGGCTCCACCTTGCGGAGCTGGCAGCAGTCGTCCGGCGACTTGTTGAACAGCCGGGGGCCGTACTGGCCGTCCTGCTGGCCGACGGTGAGCCGGGGCCGGATCGACCGGACGTTCACCGGCAGCGTCCGGGCGACCTCGTCGCGCACCCGGAGCGTCTCGGGAAAGTGCAGGCCGGTGTCGAGGAAGACCACGTCCACGCCCGGGGCCACCCGGGACACCAGGTGGGCCAGCACGGCGTCGGCCATCGAGCTGGTGACGCAGAACCGGTCGCCGAAGGTCTGCGCGGCCCAGCGGGCGATCTCCAACGCCGGGGCGCCTTCCAGGTCCCGGGCAGCCTGCTCGGCCAGGACGCGAAGCTCGTCCGGGTCGCGCCGGGCCGGATCGGTCGGCGTCGGGCCACCCGGCCCGACCAGGCGCAGGTTCGCTGCGGAGACGAGGCTCATCGGGTCACCGACCGGGAGAGCAGCCCGGAGAACTTCACCGAGAAGACCCGGGTGCAGGCGCGGCACTCCCAGGCGCCGTGCCCCGCCTCGTTCGGCCGCAGGTCCTCCTCGCCGCAGTACGGGCAGTACAGGGGTGCCGCTCGGTTCTCGCTGCTCACCGCAGTTCCTCCTCGTCGACTCTGATCACCCAGTTGGCGAACGTCTCGCCCTCGCTCCGACCGGCCAGGTAGCGACGGGCCAGCCGTTCCACGTACTCCGGAAGCTCGTCCGCGGTGGTCTTCAGGCCGCGCAGCTTGCGGCCGAAACCGGCGGTCTGACCCTGGGCCATGCCCAACCCGCCGCCCAGGTGCACCTGGAAGCCCTCCACCTGCTGCCCGTCCGGGCCGACCACCAGTTGACCCTTGAGCCCGATGTCGGCCACCTGGGTCCGTGCGCAGGCGTTCGGGCAGCCGTTGATGTGGATCGAGATGTCCGCGTCGAAGTCGCGCAGCCGCTGCTCCAGCCGGGCCACCAACTCCTCACCGCGGGCCTTCGTCTCGACGATGGCCAACTTGCAGTACTCGATGCCGGTGCACGCCATGGTGCCGCGCCGCCAGGCCGACGGCCGGGCCTCCAGACCGATCCCGCGCAGCGCGTCGACCAGCGACTCCGTCCGCTCCGACGGCACGTCGAGCACCAGCAGCTTCTGGTACGGGGTGAGCCGCACCCGGTCGCTGCCGTGCGCCTCCACCACGTCGGCCAGTTGGGCGAGCTGCGTGCCGGAGACCCGCCCGACCACCGGTGCGGCGCCCACGTAGTGCCGCCCGTCGGCCTGTTCGTGCACGCCCACGTGGTCGATCGGCTTCGACGGCAGGGTCGGCGCCGGACCGTCGAGCAACGTGCGACCGAGGTAGTCCTTCTCCAGGACCTCGCGGAACCGCTCCACACCCCAGTCGGCCACCAGGAACTTCAGCCGGGCCCGGTTGCGCAGCCGGCGGTAGCCGTAGTCGCGGAAGATCCCCACCACACCGGCCCACACGTCCGGAATCTCGGCCATCGGCACCCAGACGCCGAGCCGCTGGGCGAGCATCGGGTTGGTGGAGAGACCACCGCCCACCCAGACGTCGAAGCCGGGGCCGTGCTCGGGGTGGTCGACACCGAGGAAGGCGATGTCGTTCGACTCGTACGGGGTGTCGACCAGCCAGGAGATCGACGTCTTGAACTTGCGGGGCAGGTTGGAGAACTGCTTGTCGCCGACGTACCGGGCGACGATCTCGTCGACCGCCGGGGTCGGGTCGAGCAGCTCGTCGCGGGCGACCCCGGCGACCGGGCTGCCCAGCACGATCCGCGGGCAGTCGCCGCACGCCTCGGTGGTCTGCAGGCCGACCGACTCCAGCCGGCGCCAGATCTCCGGCATGTCCTCGACGCGGATCCAGTGGTACTGGATGTTCTGCCGGTCGGTGATGTCGGCGGTGTCCCGCGCGAACTCCCGGGAGATGTCCGCGATCACCCGCAGCTGGGCCAGGCTGAGCTGGCCGCCGTCGATGCGGACCCGGAGCATGAAGAACTCGTCCTCCAGCTCGTGCGGCTCCAGCACGGCGGTGCGCCCGCCGTCGATGCCCGCCTTGCGCTGGGTGTAGAGGCCCCACCAGCGGAACCGGCCGCGCAGATCCTGCGGGTCGATGGAGGCGAAGCCGCGGTGCGCGTAGATGGTTTCGATCCGGGCCCGGACGTTGAGCGGGTCGTCGTCCTTCTTGATCCGCTCGTTGGGGTTGAGGGGCTCGCGGTGGCCGAGCGCCCATTGACCCTCACCCCGGGGCCGGCGCGGCGCCCGGGCCGGGCGGGTCGTCGGGTCCTCGGATCGGGCCGGCGTGCTGCTGACCGCCATCGCGGCGTCCTCCGTTGTCTGCTGTGCCTCGGGGCACGCGGGGCGCGGCGGCCGACCCGGCGAAGCGGGCGGGACAACGGTGTCTGAGACAGCCGGCGCGGAGCGCGCCCGAGACGGATTGGTCGGGCGTCGTCAGTAGGCCGGACAGATCGCGCTGCGCACGCGGCCGTAATCGACGTGGCGACGAGCCACGAAGCGGCGGACGACTGCGGCGGTCATGGGGCTCATGCTGCCACACCCCATGGGGGCCGGCCAATGTCCGCGTGCTGGATCCCACATCACGGGCCGGGGGTCAGCCGACCAGCTGGTCACCGAGGATAGTTCGGGCATAACGCACCACCCGCCCCTGTCGTACGCCGACGATCAGCCCGTTGTCCCGCAGCGTGGTGAGGTGGTGCGACGCCGTCGCCGGCGCGAGACCCAGCATCGCGGCCAGCTCGCCGGTGCTCAGCGGCGAGTCGAGCAGGGATAGCGCCGCCGCCCGGGTACCGCCCAGCAGGGCGCCCAGCGCCGCTCTGGGCGCCGGCGAATCCCACAGCCCACCCAACCCGACGGGCGGATAGCAGAGGGCGGGCCCGGCATCGCCCTCCATGATCGCGTGCACCGTCGGCCCGGAGAACGCGGTGGGCAGCAGCGTCCACGGGCGCCCGTCCAGGTCGGCCGGCAGGGTCGTGCCGACGGCAACCCGCAGCGCAGCGCCGTCCCACCGGATCAACGGGTGCACCTCGCGCAGCAGGGTGCGTCCGCCCTGCTCGGCGGCGAGCAGCGTCCGCCGCCGAATGTCGGCCAGCGCGAGCGCCCGCAGCCGGGGCCAGTCCGGTGCGATCAGCAGAGTGAAGTACCGGTGGAGCTGCGCGACCAGCTCGTCCGGGGCCAGCCGGGGTGCGCCGGCCCGCTCCAGTTGCCGGCGCACCCTGGACGGGTGGGTGCCGGCGACCGCCCGCAACTCGGCGGCGAGGTTCGGCGCCACCCCGATCGGGGTGAGGAAATCCGGCACGTAACCGTTGGACGACCTGAGCACCGCCAACAGCGGTTCCAGGCCGGCATCCGGCAGCAGCCGCTCCGCGCGTTCCCGCCACGGACGGTGCATCCAGTACTTCGCCGGCTTGCGTAACGCCCAGGAGCTGGCCACCAACTCGGCCAGGGGCGAGTGCACGAACCGGACCCGGCTCAGGTCGTCGGGCGAGAACCGAACCTCGATCACCCACGGATTCGACCACGTTCGAACGGTTCGGCGACAGCGCGGGGCGGCCCGACGATCCTCGTATGGAGTACAGGCAACTGGGCCGGTCGGGCCTGCGCGTCAGCGCGGTCGCGTACGGCAACTGGGTCACCCACGGCAACCAGCTCGACGACGACGCGGCGGCCGCGTGCGTGGCCGCGGCCCTGGACGCGGGCATCACCACGTTCGACACCGCCGACCGGTACGCCCAGGGGCGGGCCGAGGAGTCGTTGGGCAAGGCGCTGAGCGGCGTCCGGCGCAGCTCGATCGAGCTGTGCACGAAGGTGTGCCTGCCGGTCGGGCCGGGGGCCAACGACGCCGGGCTGTCCCGCAAGCACATCATCGAGGGCTGTCACGCCTCACTGAGCCGGCTGGGCACCGACTACCTCGACCTCTATCAGGCGCACCGGTACGACGCCAGCGTGCCGCTGGAGGAGACGATGCTCGCCTTCGCCGACCTGGTCCGCCAGGGCAAGGTGCTCTACGTCGGCGCCTCCGAGTGGACCGCCCCGCAGCTGCGCGCGGGCCTGCGGCTCGCCGCCGAGCTGCACATCCCGTTCATCGCCAACCAGCCGCAGTACTCAATGCTGTGGCGGGTGGTGGAGGCCGAGGTGTCGCCCGCCTGCGCCGATCTCGGTCTGGGTCAGCTCGCCTGGTCGCCACTCGCGATGGGCGTGCTGACCGGTCGGTACGAACCTGGCCGACGTCCGCCCGCAGGTTCCCGGGCCGCCGACGGTTTTGGTGGCTCGTTCATCGCCCGCTACTCCTCGGATCTGCTGCTCTCCCGGGTACGCCGGCTCCGACCGATCGCCGAGGCCGCCGGCTGCACGATGGCCCAGTTGGCGGTGGCGTGGGTGCTGCGCCGGCCGACCGTGGCGGGCGCGATCGTCGGCGCGTCCCGGCCCGAGCAGCTCGCCGAGACGGCCAAGGCCGCCACGGTACGGCTCGACGACGAGCTGATGGCTCGGATCGACGCCGTGCTCGACGAACTGGTGGAGCGCGATCCGGCGAAGACCGCCCGGCCGAACGATGTGATGCCCGCCTGGCGCCCACCACCTGCGGCCGGCTGACGCCCACGAGGGGGGTGGCCGTGGCAGGCTCGGACCGTGGGGCAATTGTCCGAGAGGTCGGCTGGGACGGCGTGGGAGCACCTGCGCCGTCTGCCGGTCTGGCTCCCCCCGGCGCTGTTGACCCTGGCGGTGACCCTGACCGGGCTCGGCTCGGCCCAGCTGTGGCGCGACGAACTGGCGACCTGGAGCGCGGCCACCCGGTCGCCCGGCGACCTGGCCCGACTGGCCGACACCATCGACGCTGCCACCGGGCCGTACTACCTGCTGATGCACGGCTGGACCACTGTCTTCGGCGACTCCACGATCGCCCTGCGCGCGCCGGCTGTGCTGGCGATGACAGTGGCCGCCGGGCTGCTCGCGGTGCTCGGCGCACGGCTCGTCGACCGGCGCGGCGGCCTCTTCGCGGGGCTGCTGTTCGCGGTGCTCCCCGGCACCTCCCGCTACGGTCAGGAGGCCCGCCCGTACGCGCTGGCCACCATGCTCGCGGTGCTCGCCACAGTGCTGCTGGTGACCGCGCTGCGCCGGCCGAGCTGGGCCCGGTGGGCCGGCTACGCCGCCGCGGTGGTCGCTCTCGGGCTCATCCACCTGATCGCGCTCACGCTGCTCGCCGCCCACGCGCTGGTCGTCCTCATCGCCTGGTGGCGCGGCCCGGCTGCGGCCGGGGTCGCCACCCCGGCGCACCTCGACGCCGAACGCGACCGACGGGTGTGGCGGTGGCTGGTCGCCGTGGTGCCGGTCGCGCTGCTGGCCGGCCCGCTGCTGGTCAAGGCCCGGACCCAGCAGTCCCGGCAGTTGAACTGGGTCAACCTGGCGCGGTTGGACGACCTCACCGCGCTGCCCGGCGGGGTGGCCCAGAGCAGCGTGGTGGGCGGCCTGCTGGTCGGGGTCGCGGCGCTGGGTGCGGCCCGACTCGGGCGACGCGCACTGCTGCCGGTCAGCGCGGTGTTGCTGCCCGTACTGCTGCTCTTCGCCGCCGGCACTGTCGTACCGCTGTGGGTGCCCCGGTACCTGGTCTTCGTGGTGCCCTTCGCGTGCCTGCTGGCGGGCGCGGCGCTGGCCGCGGTGGCCGCTCCGGCCGCGCTCGTCGTGGTGGTGCTGGCCGGGCTGCTCGGCCTACCCGACCAGGCCGCGCTGCGGCGGACCCACGAGTGGCCGCGCAGCGCGCCGGTGGACTACGCGGGCGCGGCGCGGGTGATCGGCGACGGTCAACGGCCGGGCGACGCGGTGGTCTACTCGCCCCGGCACAGCTGGCTCTTCCTCGATCTCGGCATCGAGTACCAGCTCGGCGACCCGCCACGCGACGTGCTGGTCACCGAGGACGAGGTCCGCCGCGGCGATCTGTGGGCCGCCGAGTGCCCGCGGCCGGCGCAGTGCCTGGCCGGCACCTCCAGGGTGTGGTTGGTCGTCGCCGGCCGGCACGCCGAGCCGCTGGCAGCCGTGCCGGGCGCCAAGGGCGACGCGCTCCGCGCGCAGTTCACCGTCACCCAGGTCTGGCAGCGCCCCGGCCTCACCGTCGCCCTGCTGACCAGCCGCCCCGACCGCTGACCGGACCACCCCGGGCAGGCCGGCGGTCAGGCCTGTGAGCGGCCGTCGTGGGCGTTGCGAGCCAGCGGGACGACCAGCACGGCCTCGGTGCCGCCGTTGGCGCCGGCCCGCAGCTCGATGGTGCCGCGCAGTTCGCCGGTGACCAGGGCCCGGACGATCTGGAGACCGAGCCGGCTGGCGCGCTCCGCGTCGAAGCCCGGTGGCAGCCCGCGCCCGTTGTCGGCCACCGAGACGTGCAGCATCTTGCGGAACCGGTGCGCCGAGACGACCACCTCGGGTCGCAGCGACGGGTCGACCTCGGGAGCGGCGACCGGCACCATGCCCGAGGCGGCAGGTACGGGAGGCTCCTCCGCCTCGTCGGCCGGCGGAAAGCCGTGCTCGACGGCGTTGAGCAGCAACTCGTTGAGGACCATCACCAGCGAGGTGGCGATCTCCGCCGGCAGCACGCCGAAGCTGCCCCGCCGTCGCATGCCGACGCTCACCTCGGTCGCCGCGACCTCCGTCGCCGCGCTGGCCACCCGGTCGACGATGCCGTCGAACTCGACCGCCTCGTCGCTGGACATGGAGAGCGTCTCGTGCACCAGGGCGATGGACGCGACCCGCCGGACCGACTCCTCCAGCGCGACCCGGGCCTCCGGCATGGACACCCGGCGGGCCTGCAGCCGCAGCAGCGCGGCGACGGTCTGGAGGTTGTTCTTCACCCGGTGGTGGATCTCCCGGATGGTGGCGTCCTTGGTGATCAGGGCTC
The DNA here is from genome assembly GCF_006715105.1 of Micromonospora sp. A202. NCBI lineage: Bacteria > Bacillati > Actinomycetota > Actinomycetes > Micromonosporales > Micromonosporaceae > Micromonospora > Micromonospora sp. A202. The sequence continues at coordinate 5,638,590 of NZ_VFMP01000001.1, forward strand.
GGTCCCGGCGACGGACCTCGGTGATGTCCCGCACGAGCACCAGCGCGCCGATCGGCACGCCGGCGGGCATCAGCGGCAGTGCTCGGGTGAGCATCGTGGCACCGCGGGCGTCGATCTCCCGTCGGGGTGGCGCCTCACCGCGCAGCGCGGCCAGGATGCCGTTCGAGGCCTCGGTGCCGTCCAGCGGGTCACCGGCCAGCCGGCGGTGCAGCGCGGCCAGGTCTTCGCCCACCAGGTGGGAGGCGTAGCCCAGTCGGCGGTACGCGGACTGCGCGTTCGGGCTGGCGTAGGTGACCTTGCCGCCGGCATCGAGCCGGACCAGGCCGTCGCCGACCCGGGGCGCGGAGGTGGTCTCGCCCGGATGCCGGGGCGGCGGGAAGGTGCCGTCCGCGATCATCTGCGCCAGGTCGTCGGCGGTGGTCAGGTAGTTGAGTTCCAACTGGCTGGGGGTGCGCGCGGTGGAGAGGTTGGTGTCCCGCCCCACCACGGCGATCACCTCACCGGCCTCCCCCTCGGCGGTCCGCAGCCGGACCGGGATCGCCTCGTGCCGGGCCGGCACGTCGCCGTACCAGACCGGGTCGCCCTCCCGCCAGATCCGGCCCTGGGAGTACGCGACGCCCAGGTGGGCCACCTCCGGCCCGCCAACGATGCGCCCCACCTGGTCGTCCTGGTAGGCGGTGGGTGCGGTGGTCGGCCGGACCTGGGCGACGCAGAGGAACGTGCCGTCGGCGTCGACCGGCACCCAGAGCAGCAGGTCAGCGAAGGACAGATCGGAGAGCAGCTGCCAGTCGCCGGCGATCCGGTGGAGGTGGTCGATGTCGGCCGGACGGAGGTGGGTGTGCTCCTCGGCGAGGTCGCGCAGCGTGGACACGGTGACCAGGGTGCCACGCCGCGCCTCACATCGTCGCGGTGACCTTCTTCAACCCGCGCGGCGCGTCCGGGTCCTCACCTCGGGTCAGCGCCAGGGCCAGCGCCAACCGCTGCAACGGCAGGATGTCCAGCAGTGGGGCGTACCGCTCGTCGACCTCGGGAACGGCCAGCCGGGTGGCGCCCGGCACCTCGGCGGAGCCGACCACCACGACGTCGGCGCGGCGTTCGCCGAGGCGGGGCAGAACCTCGCCCATCGACCGTCCACCCGGACCGGAACCGACGACCGCGAGCACCGGGACCTCCGGGTCGGTCATCGCGAGCGGGCCGTGCAGCAGGTCGGCGCCGGAGAAGGCGAGCGCCGGCAGGTACGACGTCTCCATCAGCTTCAGCGCGGCCTCCCGGGCGGTCGGGTAGGCGTACCCCCGCCCGGTGGTGACCAGTTGCCGGGCGAAGCGGTAGCGGGGCGCGAGCCGGGCCGGGGTGTCGTCGGCCAGGGTGCGGGCGGCCAGCTCGGGCAGCGCGTCGAGCGCCTCCCGCTCGGCCGTCGGGAGCACGCCGTCGCCGGCCCGGATTCCCTCCACGAGCATCAGCAGAGCGAGCAGCTCGGCGGTGTACGTCTTGGTGGCGGCGACCGCCCGCTCGTGCCCGGCGGCGATGTCGACGCTCAGCTCGGCGACCTCGACCAGCGGCGAGTCGGGGGCGTTGGTCACCGCGAGGGTCAGTGCCCCGGAGGCGCGGGCGGCGCGCAGCACCTCGGCGAGGTCGGGCGAACCGCCGCTCTGGCTGACCCCGACGACCAGCGCGTCGGACAGGTCGGGGCGGGCCCCGAACAGGGTGACCGCGCTGGGCGAGGCGAGCCCGGCGGGCAGGCCGAGACGGATCTCGGTGAGGTACGCCCCGTAGAGGGCCGCGTGGTCCGAGGTGCCCCGGGCGGTGAAGACGACGTGCCGCGGGCGGCGTTCGGCGATGATCGCCGCCACCCGGGCGATCTCGGCGGCGTTGGCGGTCGAGAGCAGGCGGGCGTAGCCAGCCGGCTGCTCATCGATGTCGGCGGCCATGCCGGCCCCTGCACGAGTCACGAAAACCCCTCCCCTGCGCGATTGCCGCGCGATTCTTGCTCAGTCTTGCACTTTTAACCGTATCTCAGCAATCGAACGAGCAGGACTGCGCAGGTGATCACCAGTTGATCTCAACATCAACTACGCTGGGAGCGCTGCATCCGCCTGGCCCAGCGACGAGAGGACGACGTGCCCGAGGGAACGGACGATCCCGCACTCTCCGCGACGGAGGAGCTGGCGCTCGCCCGGCTGGCACTCGACGAGGGCGACCTGCACCACGCCGCGGGGCACCTAGCCGGCGCGCTGGCGCGAGCACCCACCCTGCCGGAGGTGCACGAGACGCTGACCCGACTCGCCGCGGCGAGCGGTGGCGGCCTCGACCTCTTCCCGATCAACCACCACACCTTCGTGGGGGCGGTCGTCGCCCGCGCCCACCTGCTCGCCACCGCCGGCCGCCCCGCCGAAGGGCTGGAGCTGCTGGCCGCGGCGACCGCGTACTCACCCGGCAGCCCGTGGGCCGGCGTCCCCTGGGTCACCGCGCCCGAACTGGTCGAACGGCTGGACCCGGACCACCTCGCCCGCGTCCTCATGCAGGTCTGCGCGGCGCTGTCCGACCCGGTGCCCCGGGTCGGTCGGGGCGCCCTGACGCCGTACCTCACGCTGGCCCGCAACGCGGTCACCGTGCACCCCGAGCACGGTCTGCTGCTGGGCGCGGCGTCCGCGCTGGCCCGGCGTCTCGGCGAAGTCGCCCTCGCCGTCCGCTGGGCCACCCGAGGCGTACGCGCACAACCCTCGAAGATGGGCGAGGTCTGGCTCGGGTACGCGTACCGCAGCGCGGGCCGGACCCGCGAAGGCCTCGCGGCCCTCGGTCGGGCCGTCGAGCTGGACCCCGACGACCTGGCGATCTACGCGGACATCGCCGGCACCCTGGCCGACATCGGCCGCCTCGACGAGGCACTGGAGTGGACCGAGCGGGCGCTCGCGCGCGACCCGTCTTTCGACTGCGCCGTGCACACCGCACACCGCCTGCGGCACCTGCGCGACGGCGACCTGGCCCACCTGGTGGCGCTCGCGGACTTCGTCCGCGACCACCCCGACGACAGCCACGAGCACGGCGACCTGGCCCAGTGCTGCCGCGCGCGGCCCTGGCTCGGCCAACTGACTCCGGCCGGCGGTCCACTGGTGGACGCGATGCGCCAGGCGGTGGCCGACGACGACAACGGTCTCGGCGGCGCCGTACGCCTGCCCGTCGCCGCTCCGCCGAGCGCCGTCCGGACGGCGACGTCCACCGCGCCCGGGCTCCGGATCGAGGTCGTCGGGGGCGCGCAGGAGCCGGACCCGCGCGAGCCCCGGCGGGCGTCCGCCCAACGGTTGTGGCGCTACGCGGACGACGTGCCCACGCCCGCGCTGCCGGCGCCCTCGGCGACAGCGGTCGAACGGATCGGGCAGGTCGCACACCCGGCGTGGCCGCACCCACCGGCGGCGTACGACGCCGCGGTGGGCCTGGCCGGCCTCGACGTGACCGACCTGCTCGGTCTGCTGGTGCACCCGCCGGCCGCACCGGCCAACGCGGTGGGTCGGCTGCTGGCCGCCCACGACCCGTCGGTCTGGGTTCGTGGTGTGCAGGTGTGGGCCTGCCTGGGGCTGCTGCACCACCGCACCGACGAGCCGTGGGAGGGCTCGACCCGCCGCCGCGTGCTGCTCGACCTGATCTGGGGTGTCGAGGACTGGGTCACCGAGGCGGCGCTGTTCGCCCTGGTCACCGCGGCCTGGGTGGATCCCTCGGTGCGGTCGGACGTGGCGCGGGTGGTGGCGGAGCGGCTCGCCGACGCGGCCGCCGTGGCACGGACCCGACCGGTCCCGATCGCCGCCTCGCTGGCCCACCTGGCACTTGCCGCCCCGGATCTGGACCCTGCCACCGCGGCACTGGCCGGCGAACTGCTCGGCCCGCTCTCCCCCCAGGTCCCCCGCCCCCGCAACCCGCTACGCCGCCTCTGGCAACTACTGCGCGGCGCACGCACCCGTTAGGCGCACGGTCGCGGGAAAAGGCGCGCCGCGCCGGCCCGGACGGGACGACGCGGCGCGCGGTGAGGATGTCAGGGTCAGGCGACCGGGGCCGCCTTGCCGAGAGCGACCTCGGCCTCCTCCTCCGGAGTGGCCTGCGGCGGCGCCTCGTTGGCGGTCCGCAGCGGGATCTCCTTGATGAACCAGGCGAGCACCGGGATCACGATGGTGAACAGCACCGCCCAGAGAAAGACGTGCGAGATCGCGTCGGAGAGGCCGCCGAGCACCATGTCACGGGCCTGGGCGGGCAGGTCCTTGAGCTTCTCCAGATCCATTCCCGAGCCGCCGGACTCGCCGCCGAAGGCCCGGCCGCCCTCGGAGCTGGCCAGCCGGTTGGCGAAGATCGCGCCGAACAGCGAGATGCCGAACGAGCCGCCGATCGACCGGAAGAAGGTCGCCGCGCCACTGGCCGCGCCGAGGTCCTTCTGCTCCACGCTGTTCTGCGCGATCAGCATGGACGTCTGCATGAGGAAGCCCATGCCGACGCCGAGCACGACCATGTACAGCGAGGACATCAGCTTGCTGGTATCGGTGTCGAGCATGGACAGCAGAGCCATGCCCGCTGTCATCACGACACCACCGATGATCGGGTACGCCCGGTACCTGCCGTTGCGGGTGATCGCCCGCCCGATGACCAGCGAGACCACCAGCATGCCGAACATCAGGGGCAGCAACAGCAGACCGCTGTTGGTCGCCGACGTCCCCTGCACGGTCTGCTGGTAGAGCGGCAGGAAGTTCATCGCGCCGAACATCGCGAAGCCGAGCAGGAAGCCGATCACCGAGATCAACGCGAAGTTGCGGTTGGCGAAGAGCGCCAACGGCAGGATCGGCTCCTGGACGCGGCGTTCCACCAGGCCGAACGCCACCAGCGCGAGCACGGCCAGGACGGCCAGGCCGAAGATCTGCGGCGACGTCCAGTCGTACTCGTTGCCGCCCCAGGTGGTGATGAGCACGATCGCGGTGATGCCGACCGAGAGCAGACCAGCGCCGAGCCAGTCGATCCGGTGCTCGGTGCGGTACTTCGGCAGGTGCATGGTGGTCATCAGCACGAGCAGCGCGATCCCGCCCAGCGGCAGGTTCACGTAGAACGCCCAGCGCCAGGACAGGTGGTCGGTGATGAAGCCACCGGCAAGCGGACCGGCGACCATGGCGATGGCCATGATGCCGGCGATCATGCCCTGGTAGCGCCCACGCTCGCGGGGCGGAACCAGGTCACCGATGATCGCCATGACGCCGACCATGAGGCCACCGGCGCCGAGGCCCTGCACGGCCCGGAAGGCGATCAGCTGGACCATGCCGTCCTGCGGGCCGCCGAGCATGCCGGAGCCGGCCATGCCGCAGAGTGCGGAGCCGACGAGGAAGACGACCACCGAGGTCAGGAAGACCGACTTGCGGCCGTAGAGGTCACCGAGCTTGCCCCAGATCGGGGTGGAGACGGTGGTGCCCAGGACGTACGCGGTAACCACCCAGGTGAAGTGGTTGAGCCCGCCGAACTCGCCGACGATCCGCGGTAACGCGGTGCTGACGATCATGTTGTCGAGCATCGCGAGCATCATCGCGATCATCAGCCCGAACAGCACGACCCTGATGTTGTTGGGTCGCACGCCGGCCTGGGTTGCCTGAGTCATGGGTAAGCTCCCCCCGAAGATTGCCACACTTACTTGCCGCCCGGCTAGTCACCTTACTAGCCGCACGGTAAGTTCGGTACAAGCAACGGTCAAGCCAATTGGAGGGCACGCGTGAGGGAGAGCACAGGCGGGACGCGGGACCGGATCAAGGCCGTCGCGCTCGAGCTCTTCACCGAGCAGGGGTACGAGAAGACCTCGCTCCGGGAGATCGCCGAGCGTCTCAACGTCACCAAGGCGGCGCTCTATTACCACTTCAAGAGCAAGGACGACATCGTCGCCAGCTTCGTCGAGGACCGGCTGGAGCAGATGGACGCCCTCAACGCCTGGGCGGCGACGCAGCCGGCCACCCTGGCCACCCGGCGCGAGCTGATCACCCGCTACGCCGACACGATGTTCGGCGGCGACCAGCCGTCCGTGATGCGCTTCTTCGAGCAGAACCAGACAGTGCTCAAGAGCCTCGCCTCCGGCCAGCAGATGCGCGGCCGGATGATGCAGCTCGCCAGCGCCCTCTGCCGGGGCGACGACTCCCCCGCCGCCCAGCTGCGCGCCGCACTGTCACTGTTCGCCGTGCACACGAGTTGGTTCGCCGTACGGGCACCGGGCATCACCAACGAGGAGCGTCGCCGGCTCGCGTTGGAGGTGGCCGACGAGCTGCTCGGCGCGATCGGCGCGGGTGCCTCAGCGGAGCCCGACGAGAGTGCGGCGGAGGCCACCTCGGGCAGCCCGCGCGGCTGATCGGTCGGCGGTTCAGCCGCGGGTGAGGGCCAGTCGCAGGCCGAGCAGGTCCACGCCCGCCGCCGGCGCCCAGTCCTTCTCCGGCGCGCGGACGAAGCCGAGCCGTGAGTAGAGCCGGTGCGCCGAATCGGCCATCCCGGCCCGGACGCAGATCACCAGCGCCGTGCAACCCAGCTCCACAGCACGCGCCACGCATGCCTGCGCCAACGCCGCGCCGACGCCCCGACCCTGGGCACCCGGGTCGACCGCGAGCATCCGGAACTCCGCCTCGCCCGGCCCGGACAGCTCGGCGAACGGCGTGCCCGGCAGCACGAAGGTCACCGAGCCCAGCACCGCATCGGTCACCTCGTCGACCGCGACCAGCACCTCACCGCTGGCAGCCCGGCTCGACACGTCGGCCAGCACCTCGCCGTACCCGTGTTCGCCCTTGAGCTGCCCGTCCGCCTCGTACGCGGCCACTGTCAGCCGGGCCACCGCCGGGAAGTCGGCCGGCTCGGCAGGGCGAACCCGCAAGCCGGTCAAGCGATCACCGCGATGAGGTCACCGTCCTGCACGACGTCGCCCTCGTTCACGGCGAGCTGCTGGATCACACCATCGGACTCGGCGATGACCGGGATCTCCATCTTCATCGACTCGAGGATCACCAGGGTGTCGCCCTCGGCCACCGTGTCACCTGCCGTGGCGACGACCTTCCAGACGTTCGCCACCATCTCGGCGCGGATCTCCTCGGCCATGTCCGGGCCCTCCCTCATCGCGATGTGTCTGCCGTCGTATCCAATCATGCGTCGCCCGGTGGTGGGCGCGCAGCGGCACGGCCGGGATGGCACGCCCCGCCCTGGGGAAGGCGGCGGGTGTCGACCGCACTACCATCAGCGGGTCGGACCCGACGCCGGACCGCCGGTGGGTGCACTGGCGCCGAGGTCGTGCGCAGGACGGATCCGACCCATCACGAGGAGGTCAGCATGGCGAAGAAGTCCCGGAAGAAGAAGGCTCGTAAGAAGAACGCCGCCAACCACGGCAAGCGTCCCAACTCCTGAACGCGTCGACGGGCCCACGGCCCGTCACCGCTCAGCCCGACCCGGCCGACGCCGGGTACACCGGTGGCCCGGGTCGACATCGACCCGGGCCACCGGTCTTGAAGCTGTGCCGCGCCGACGCTCAGTCGGCCAACTCTCGGGATTCAGTGGTCTCGAAGACCACCAGCTCGGTGAGCTTGACCCGCAGCCGCTCGCGCAGCTCGTCCGGCGCTGTCTCGTTGCCGCAGCAACGAGCCACCAACGCCCGCACCTCCTGCTCCAGCCCGTACTCGCGCAGGCAGGGCCCGCACTCGTCCAAGTGGTGCCGGATCAGCGAGCGCCGCTCGTCGGCGCACTCCAGATCCAGGTAGAGGTAGACCTCCGCGAGCACTTCGCGGCAATCCGTCTCGTGCGGCTCCCCACAGCTCACGTCACACCTCCCGGCCGGCAGCGGCGTTCGAGCCCTTCGCCGAGCGGGCCGCACTGAAGCCCCGCTCCCCGGCGTAGCGCTCGAGCAGCTTCCGCAGATTACGACGGCCCCGGTGCAGACGCGACATCACGGTGCCGATCGGCGTGCCCATGATGTCCGCGACCTCCTTGTAGGAGAAGCCCTCGACATCGGTCAGGTAGACGGCCAGGCGGAACTCCTCCGGCAGCTGCTGGAGGGCCTCCTTCACGTCGCTGTCCGGCAGCCGGTCCAGTGCCTCCGTCTCGGCGGAGCGCAGCCCACTGGAGGTGTGCGACTCGGCCTCGGCGAGCTGCCAGTCGGTGATCTCCTCGGTGGGCGCCTGGATCGGCTGGCGCTGCCGCTTGCGGTAGGAGTTGATGTAGGTGTTGGTCAGGATCCGGTAGAGCCAGGCCTTCAGGTTCGTGCCCTGCTCGAACTGGTGGAAGGCGGCGTACGCCTTCAGGTAGGTCTCCTGAACCAGGTCCTCGGCATCCGCCGGGTTGCGCGTCATCCGCAGCCCAGCAGCGTAGAGCTGATCGACGAATGGCATCGCGTCCCGTTCGAACCGGGCCCTGCGCTCGTCCGTCTTCTCGGTGGTCAACCGCACATCCCCTCGCGTCGGATGCTTTCCCGCCGAGGATACGCGCACGGACCTGCCCGCAGATTCACTTCCGGCCGGTGTGCCCGTGCTCACCACACCCGCCCCGCCCGGTCCCGCCGTCGCCGGCCACTCCGGCCCATCCAGCAGCTGCTTCAGCTGCCGGGCGTCCCGTTCGTCCCGTTCCAGGCTCCGTGTCTCGGTCGGCACCGGTCACCCCCCTCGCAGAAAAGTCGTCCAGGGTTGGTAACGCGAGATGACCACTGGGGCATTCCACCCGGCCCTCCCGTTCCTGGTCCCGGCCCCGACGGCGGCCGGCGCTGGGACCAGGAAGGGCCTGGGAGGACTGGTGCCGTCGGTCCGGATCGGGCCGGTGCCACCATCGGATGCAACGACCCTCGCCCGGCACCGGAAACGGTCGGGCGGGCGAGCCGGGTCAGTCGGCCGTCCAGCCCCGGGCCCGTAGCCAGTCCCGGACGACGCCCGCGGTGCCGGCCGGGTCCCGCCGGAGGTCGTGCGTCTCCCCGGGGCGGCTCACCACCTGCACGGCCGGCGACGGCTCCGGCGTCCCGAACGGGTCCCGGTCGCCGTTGACGACCAGCGTCGGCAGGCCGGTGGCCAGTTCGGCGGCACGCGAACGCTCCGGCCGCCCGGGCGGGTGCAGCGGAAAGGCCAGTGCGACCACACCGACCGCCCCCACCGCGCCCGCCGTCCGGCAGGCGACCCGCGCGCCGCTGGAACGACCGCCGACCAGCACCGACGGCACGTCGGCGTGCCGGTCGCGCAGCACGGCGAGCACCGCCGTCCACGCCTCGTCGAGATGACCCGCCGGTGCCGGGGCACGTCGACCCGCGACCCGGTAGGGCTGGGTCACCCGGACCACCGCCAGGCCGGCCTCGACCGACGCGTCGCGTACCGCGAGCAGGTCGGGCGCGTCGATGCTGCCGCCCGCTCCGTGCCCGAGCACGAGCAGAGCGGTGGCAGGGCGGTCCGGCAGGTCGGTGGTGATCCCCGCCGGACCGCGCGGAGTGTCGATCTCGTCGCTGGTTGGCACCGACCCATTCTGCGCCGCCTGGCAGACGACGCGTGACGGACCGGGCCGTTGGTCAGCTCAGCGGAACCAGGGTGAGCAGCCGGTCCCGTACCGGCGGGCCGGGATCGTCGACGGCGTCCGGGTCCGGCTCGACCTCGCCACGCCAGGCGACCAGCATCGCCCGCCGCTCGCGGGGCGTGGTCGCACCCCACACACCGTGGCAGTCACCGACGTCGAGGGCCCAGGCCAGACAGGACCCCTGCACGTCGCAGCCGCGGCACAGCGCGACAGCGGCGTCCGCCGGCTCGTTCGGTGCCGGAAAGAATGTCTCCGGATCGACGCTCTGACAGGTGCCTCTGGTGCGCCATGCATCGTCCTGTTGCCGTTCCCGCACCGCTCGCAGCAGTCGCGGATCTCGCCGCGCCGCAGCCACCTCGTGCGGGCGGGGCATACGCGCTCGTGTCAATCCACCCACCTCCCCCGTGGGACCGGCAAAAACGGTGGACGTCATCCGCCCCGTGCGAATCGACAGCCACTACCGGCGCTGTGTTCTATCGCACTTCGCAACATCGGGACAAGGGTCTGCCGGGAACATGACTGAACAGCCAGGAGACGAATCGCGCGCAACCCTGTCAAATCGGCGCCTGACAATGCGCGGCGGCGTCAGAACAGGGTCAGCTCCTGCGGTGTCACCGTCGGCGGCACCGACACGCGGGCGATCAGCTGTGGCCCGTCGTTGCGAACGTCGCCCACCGCCGCCCCCACCGGTCGGATCTCCAACCCCGCCAGCCGCTCCGCCGACGCCGGAACGAGCAACCGCTCCGGCTCGTCGGTCGGCGCCAGCCACGACGACCAACGCTCGGGCGGCAACAGCACCGGCATCCGGTCGTGCACCTCGGCCAGATCGCCGAGCGCCGCGGTGGTCAGCACGCTGAAGGTGAGCCGGGAGTCGGCACCGGACTCCCAGACCGACCAGATGCCGGCCAGGGCGAGAACCGAGCCGTCGGTGGGAGTCATGTAGTAGGCCTGTCGCCGGCCGTCGGGCTGACGGACCCACTCGTACCAGCCATCGGCCGGGACCAGGCAGCGGCGGCGGGCGAACGACCCGGCGTACGCCCGGCTGGTGGCCACCGTCTCCGCTCGCGCGTTGATCATGCGGGCGGCCCCGGCGGCGGAACGGGACCAGTGCGGCAACAGACCCCAGCGACCGACACAGAGACTGCGATGTCCCTCCGGGCTCACCCGGACCAGGGGCACCCGGTCGGTCGGCGCGACGTTGTGGTCCGGACGGACCACGCCCTCGGTGTCGTCGGACGACTCGAACAGCGCGCCGAGCTCGCCGGAGCTCCGGGTCGTCGCGTACCTGCCGCACATGGGCCACACGCTAACGCGTCGGAGGCCCCGTCGGCTGTCCCGCCAACCGGGAGTACGACCCGCCGGGCCACACTATCCACCAGCCGGCACGGCAGAATGTAACCGTGGGGAACCTGACAGCGACCCGGCCGCCGCAGCCGTGGACCGCACCGACCGCGTCCGACCCGGTGGCGGCGACGCTGCGCCTGCCCGGTTCCAAGTCGATGACCGCACGCGCCCTGGTGCTCAGCGCACTGGCCGCCGGCCCGTCGACGCTGGCCGGGCCGCTCCGCGCCCGCGACACCGAGTTGATGGCCGCCGGCCTGCGCGCGATGGGCGCGCACGTGTCGATCAGCGACGACGAGCAGTGGCTGGTCCGACCGCACCCGCTGGTCGGCCCCGCGCACGTGGACGTGGGCCTGGCCGGCACCGTGATGCGGTTCGTGCCGCCGGTGGCCGGGCTGGCCGACGGGCAGGTCACCTTCGACGGCGACCCCTACGTCCGCACCCGACCGCTCGGTCCGCTGATCGAGGCACTGCGGTCGCTGGCTGTCCGCATCGACGTCACCGGCTCGGGCAGCCTGCCGCTGACAGTGCTCGGCACCGGCCGGGTCACCGGCGGTGAGGTGGTGATCGACGCGTCCGCCTCCAGCCAGCTCGTCTCCGGGTTGCTGCTGGCCGCCCCGCGCTTCGACAGGGGCGTCGTGGTGCGCCACGTCGGCCCGCCGGTGCCGTCCGCGCCGCATCTCCGGATGACGGTGCAGATGCTGAGGGCAGCCGGCGCGGCCGTCGACGACAGCACGCCCGACGTCTGGACCGTCGAGCCCGGCCCCCTCACCGGGCGCGGCTGGGAGATCGAGCCAGACCTCTCCGGAGCGGTGCCGTTCTTCGCCGCGGCCCTGGTCACCGGCGGCGAGGTGACCCTGCAGGGCTGGCCGCGCAGCAGCTCGCAGCCGGTCGAGCAGCTCCGCTCGCTGCTCCAGCGAATGGGCGGCGAGGTCACCCTCTCCACCAGCGGGCTGACCGTCCGGGGCACCGGCGTGGTGCACGGCCTGACCGCCGACCTCTCCGACGTCAGTGAGCTGACCCCGGCGCTGACCGCGCTCGCTATGCTGGCCGACTCGCCGTCGGTGTTCACCGGCGTCGGGCACATCCGTGGCCACGAGACCGACCGGCTGACCGCGCTCGCGCGCGAGTTCACCGCACTCGGGGCGGACGTCACCGAGTCGCCGGACGGGCTGGAGATCCGGCCCCGGCCACTGCGCGGCGGGGTGTTCCGCACCTACCACGACCACCGGATGGCGCACGCCGCAGCGGTGACCGGTCTCGCCGTGCCCGGCATCGAGGTCGACGACGTGGGGTGTACCTCCAAGACCATGCCCGAGTTCCCGGCACTATGGTCAGCGATGGTGACCGGCAAGAGCTGACGCGAGAAGAGGACAGGTCCTGGCGACCAAACGGCGCGAGTACGACGAGGACGACGTACGGGTACGGCCCGGAAAGTCGTCGCGCCCGCGTACGCGCACCCGACCCCAGCACTCCGACGCCGTCGACGGGTTCGTCATCGCCGTCGACCGCGGGCGCTACACCTGCGTTCTGTCCGGAGCCGAGCGCGGCGTGGTCGGGGCCGAGCTGCCCACGGTCACCGCGATGCGGGCCCGCGAGCTGGGCCGCAAGTCGGTGGTGGTGGGTGACCGGGTCAGCCTGGTCGGGGACACGTCCGGCGCGGAGGGCGCCCTGGCCCGCATCGTCCGGATCGCCGAGCGACGCTCGGTGCTGCGCCGCACCGCCGACGACGACGAGACCACCGCCGAGGGTCGACTGGAACGGGTGGTGGTGGCCAACGCCGATCAGTTGGTGATCGTCAGCGCGCTGGCTGACCCACCGCCGCGCACCGGGTTCATCGACCGCTGCCTGGTGGCCGCGTACGACGCGGACGTCGAGCCGCTGCTCTGCCTCACCAAGGCCGACCTGGCCGGGCCGGAGGAGGTGCTGGGCTACTACACCGAGCTGGAGCTGCCGTACGTGCTCAACCGCCCCGACTCCGACCTGTCCGCGCTGCGCGCGCTGCTGAGCGGCAAGGTGTCGGTGCTGGTCGGACACTCCGGGGTGGGCAAGTCGACGCTGGTCAATCGCCTCGTCCCGGACGCGCTGCGCGCGGTCGGTGTGGTCAGCGCGATTGGCCGTGGGCGGCACACCTCCACCAGCGCGGTGGCGCTGCGGCTGCCACCGGTGCCCGGCGTCGACACCGACCCCGGCTGGATCATCGACACCCCCGGCATCCGCAGCTTCGGTCTGGCCCACGTCTCGGCCGACAGCCTGCTGCATGGCTTCCCGGATCTGGTCGAGGGCACCGTCGACTGCCCGCCCAACTGTCAGCACACGACCGACGAGGCCGCCTGTGGGCTGGACGCCTGGGTGGCCGCCGGCAAGGCCGACCCGCGCCGGTTGGCGTCGTACCGCCGGTTGCTCGCCTCCCGCGCCGGCGAGGGTGACTCGCGCGGCGAGAGCGACCAGCGCGGGCCCGGCGAGGGTGACCGGCGCGGCCCCGACGAGTGAGTCGGCGGGCGTCGGCTAGGTTGCCGGGATGACCGGGTACGCCGACGACCTCGCCCTCGCCCACCTGCTCGCCGACCGGGCCGACGCCATCTCCACAGCCCGGTTCCGCGCGCTCGACCTGCGGGTCGAGGCGAAGCCCGACCTGACCCCGGTCTCCGACGCGGACACCGCCGTGGAGCGGGAGATCCGTGGCCTGCTGGCCGAGCACCGGCCGGCGGACGGGCTGCTCGGTGAGGAGTACGGCGCCGGGCCGTCCACCGACCCGGACGGCCGCCGGTGGATCATCGACCCGATCGACGGCACCAAGAACTTCGTCCGGGGCGTGCCGGTCTGGGCCACCCTGATCGCGCTCTACGACGGCGACCGGCCAGCGGTCGGCGTGGTGTCCGCCCCGGCGCTGGGGCGGCGCTGGTGGGCCAGCGCGGGCGCGGGCGCGTACGCCGGTCACGGCCCGGCCGCCGGCGAGCGGATCGGGGTTTCCGCGGTGCGGGACATCGCGGACGCCAGCTTCTGCTACTCGTCACTCGACGGCTGGGAGCGCGCCGGTCGGCTCGACGCGATGCTGGATCTGATGCGGGCCACCTGGCGCAGTCGGGCGTACGGCGACTTCTACGGCTACATGCTGCTGGCCGAGGGCGCACTGGACGTGATGGTCGAGCCGGAACTGTCCCTGTGGGACGTGGCGGCGCTGGTCCCGATCATCACCGAGGCGGGTGGCACGGTCACGGATCTGTTCGGTCGACCGGCCCCGGCCGGCGCGCCGGGCACCGACAGCAGTGTGGTGGCCACCAACGGTGTGCTGCACCGCGACATCCTCACCAGGCTCGATCGCCCAGCCGAGCGCTGACCCCCGGCAACCTCTATCCTCGCCAGGTGGTCTCCTCCGGCTGGTGTTTTCTCGCGACGATGATCGTCGCGTACGGCTTCGCCAACCTTCTCCAGTCGGTGGCGGCGGCCCGCACCACGGTTCACCACACCTTCGATCCGGGCCTGCTGCTCCGCCTCGCCGGGCACCGGACGTACCTGATCGGTCTGGGCTGCCAGATCGGCGGTTTCGTGTTCGCCTTCCTGGCCCGCCGGGACCTTCCGCTGTTCCTCGTGCAGGCCAGCGTCGCGGCCGGGCTCGGGGTGACAGCCATCCTCGGTGTGCTGGTGCTGAAGTGGCGACTACCGGCGGCGGAGGTGGTGCTGCTGGCGCTGCTCTTCGCCGGGATCACCGCCCTGGTGCTGTCTGCCCGCCCGGCGCCGTCGAAGCAGCTCGGCACCGCCGGCTCGATCGCCCTGCTGGTGGCGCTCGGTGTCATCGCGGTGCTCGGGGTCTTCGCCGTCCGGCTGCACGGGGCGCAAGGTTCGGTGGCCCTCGGCTCGCTGGCCGGGTTGGCGTTCAGCTCGGCCGCGGTCGCGGCCCGGCCACTGGCATCCGCGTCGTCCGCCGAGGCGTTCCTCGCCCACCCGCTGTTCTACCTGCTGATCGCCCACTCGATCGTCGGTCAGCTGCTGCTCGGCCTGGCCATGCAGCGCGGCTCGACGACCGCCGCGGTCGCCGCGATGGACGCCGCCGGTGCGGTGCCGGCCGCGATCGTCGGCCTGCTGCTGCTCAACGACAAGATCTGGCCGGGCCGGGAGTGGCTGGCGGCGGTCGGTTTCCTGGTCACCCTGGCCGCGGTGATCGGGCTGACCCGGTACGCGCAGCCGCAGCAGCAGCGCCCGGCGACGCGCCGTCGTGACCGGGCCATGGTCGCGGCGACCCGTCCCGGCTGACCGACCGGGCCGCCCGACCTGCCGCTCAGGCCTCGACCGGCTTGCGGCGGCTCACCACCCGCTCGTAGAGGCGCTCCAGCGCACCGGCGGTCCGCTCCCAGGTGTAGCTGCTGCGGACCCGGTCCACCGCGGCGTGCCCGTACGCGAAACGACCGGCGTTGTCGGCGAGCAGCCGACGAATCGAGACCGCGAGTGCCCGCACGTCGCCGGGGGGCACGAGCTTGCCGGTGACCTCGTCGACGACGGCGTCGGCCAGGCCACCCATCGCGTAGCCGATCACCGGCACGCCGCAGGCCATCGCCTCCAGCGAGACCCGCCCCGCCGAGGAGTAGTGCGGGGTGCAGGCGACCACGTCCGCCGACCGGTACCAGGTGGCCATCTGGTCGTGCGGCACCGCCCCGACGAGCCGCACCTGGTCGACGACGCCGGCCTGCTCGGCCAGCTCGCGCAGCCGTCGTGCCTCGGCGTGGTTGGCCAGTTGGTCCGCCGGTGGCCCACCGGCGATCACCAGCTCGGCGTTGCCGACCAGCCGCATTGCCCGGATCAGGTCCTCCTGCCCGTGCCCCGCGGACAGCGAGCCGACCGAGAGGATGCGGGCCCGCTGCTCGCGTGGTGCCGCCTCGCCGTCGGGATGGAACTGCTCGATGTCCACCCCCGGGGGCACGAGGGCCACCGAGCTGCGTTGCAGACCCATCCGGGTCAGCTCGTCGACCTCGTCGTTCGACTGCGCCACAGCGATGTCCACAGCGCGGGTCAGCGCGCGTTCCAGTGTGATCCGCTCCCCCGGCCCGTCGTAGCGGCCGCCCAGGTGGCGCAACTGCTCGATGCCGAGTGAGTGGAACGTCTGCACCACCGGAATGTCGGTCTCGCGAACGGCGTGCGCGGCGGCCAGGCCCCCGACCCAGTAGTGCCCGTGCACCACCTCGGGCCGCCAGGCACCGGCCCACTCGTCGGTCAACCAGCGGCCGAACTCCGTCACGTACCGGATCAGCTCGGCGGTGGGCAGTGGGGTGGGCGGGCCAGCGGGCACCTGGTGCACCTGGTAGCCGTCGACGGTGACCGTCGCCGGCAGGCCGGGATCGTCCCGGCGCTCGTAGAGCCGTACGTCGTGGCCTCGTTCGGCCAACTCGGCGGCAACCCGCGCAACGTGCTGTCGGGTGCCGACCGGTGGGCCGTCGGCGTGGCGGTACGAACTGGCGTGCGCGCAGACGAGGCCGACGCGCATGGGTCACCTCCCTGCGATCTTTCCTCGGCAGTGGTCCTCCCGGTCAGAGCGTCCCATTAACCCCGCGACCCGGAGTCGAAACCTGGCAGATCAGGAAGAGTCCCCCCGAGTGCCACCGACACTTGCGGCACAGCAATCACAAGCGGCACAGGCAGCCAAGTTCGACGATGATCGACAAGCTCTGAGTGGTATGACCTGGCCCGGGCGGGGGTACCGCTCAAGAATGCCGCTGACCCGCACCCTCGACGATTCGACCGTGGTGATCACCGGCGCTTCCAGCGGGATCGGCACGGCGACCGCGTATGCCCTGGCCCGCCGGGGTGCCGCCGTCGTGCTGGCCGCCCGCAGCGAGCCGGCCCTACGGCAGGTCGCGCAGCGCTGCCGGGAGTTGGGCGGCCAGGCGCTGGTCGTACCGACCGATGTGACCGATCTGGAGTCGGTGCAACGACTGGCCGAGCGGGCGGCGGCCGAGTTCGGCCAGATCGACGCCTGGGTGAACAACGCCGCGGTGAGCGCGGTGGGCCTGTTCGACGAGATCCCGGTCGCCGAGTTCCGGCGGGTGCTGGAGGTCAACCTGCTCGGAGCGGTGCACGGCATCAAGGCTGCCCTGCCCCACCTGGGGGCGGCCGGTGGCGGTGTCCTGGTCAACAACGCCTCGGTGCTGGCCGAGGTGGCCATGCCGTACCAGTCGGCGTACAACGCCAGCAAGCACGGCATCCGAGGGCTCGCCGACACGGTCCGGCAGGAGCTGCGGGTCACCGGCCGTGGTCAGATCTCGGTCTGCACCGTGCTGCCGGCCACCATCGACACCCCGTTCTTCCGGCACACGGCCAACCACACCGGCCGGGAGTTGCTGCCACCACCTCCGATCTACCCGCCGGAGGTGGTCGCCGAGACCATCGTCCGGCTGCTGCGCCGGCCCCGCCGGGAGGCGTACGCCGGTGGCGCGGCCCGGCTGATCGGCCTGCAGTGGCGGCTGGCGCCCGCGTTGGTGGAACGCACCCTCGGCTGGTACCTCCAGCGGACCCAGTTCGGTCCGGGCGCCCGGGTGGACAGCAGCGGCAACGTGTTCCACGCCGACGCCCAGGCCCGCCGGGACGGCGGCTGGAACGGCCGACGGCGTCAGTTGGTGCGGATGACCGCCGCGTTCGGTCTCGCCGCAGCCGGCACCGCTGTCGGCACCATGGCCGCGATCAACCGTCGATCCCGGTCGGTCCGCTGATGACCGGCCTCGACCGCCCGAATGCGCGAACGGTGACCGGCGCGCACAATGAGGCGATCATGTCGAACTGTCTCGTGGAGATCGACGAGTCGTCGGCGGTGGTCCGGCTGACCGGTGTGCTCGACGCCGCCGGAGCCGAGGCGGTACGCGGCGCGCTGCTCGCCAGACTCGCGGACCGGCCGGGCCCGGTGGTGGCCGACGTGACCGGGCTGCGCGTCCTCGATGAGGTCGGTCGGGGCGTCTTCGCCGAGGTTCGCCGGGAGGTGGCCGACTGGCCCGCCGCGGATCTGCTGCTGTGTGACCCTGCGGTCGACGGGCCCACCCCCCCGGACCCCGCGCTCGCTGGCGTGCCCGCCTTTCCGACGCTCGACCGCGCGCTGGCCGCGGTCGCGGCGACGCCGCTGGCGGCGGTGCTCACCGCCGACCTGGGCCCGACGGTGGGAGCCGCCCGGCAGGCCCGCGAGCTGGTCACCACCGGCTGCCAACGCTGGGGCATGCCGATGCTGGTCGACCCGGCCTGCATCGCGCTCACCGAGATGGTGAACAACGTGGTGGCACACGCCCGGACCCCGATGACCGTTCGGCTCGCTCCGCAGGACAGCACCCTGCACCTGGCGGTCCGCGACCACTCCTCGCGTCTGCCGACGTTCGCCGGGCTGTCCCCGCCGAACCGGGCCGGCGGCCGCGGCCTGCTGCTGATCGACACGGTGGCCCGCCGCTGGGGCAGCAGCGCGATACCGGACGGCAAGGTCGTCTGGTGCGTCCTGCACCCGGACGACGAGGTCGCCCACCTCGGCTGACGGGGCGTTTCGCCGCCGGTGCCGGTTTCGCCACCGCACAGCCTGCGCTGCTCCGGTTATGGCGGGAGGGCAGCGGGTAGTGATCAGACATGCGCGACAACGAGTACCCGACCCCCGTGTCCGACACCGAGGCGCAAGGCCTGCCCGACACCGCCGATGACGACTCGACCGCCAACGACGACGTCCTCACCGGGCGCGAGGCGGACGGCCCGGACCCGGCCCAACTGCCCGGCGACCGTACGCCGGTGGCGGTGGACCGGTTCGGGACGACCGCCGAGGAGCAGCTCGACGGTGAGTCGTTGGACTACAAGCTCGCCCGGGAGGTCTACGAGCGCCCGGCCGACGACCCGCTGGCCGGGACGATCGACCCGAAGATCGCCTTCGAGGCGGACAATCTGGAAGCCGCGGCGGAGGCCCAGCTGGACGCCGACGTGATGGATCCGGGGCCCACCTCGGACCCGAACTCACCGGTCTCCCTCTACGACCACGGTCAGCTCGGCACCGTGGCCGACGCCACCGTCGGCCGGCTGGTCGAGCCGGACGAGGGGGCGCACACCGACCAGGAGACCGACTCGGTGGCGTACGACGCCGGTTCGGCTGGCGGCGGGGCGACCGCCGAGGAGTTGGCCATGCACGAGACGGAGCCGCCGCGCTCGGTCTGACCGGGGTCAGTCGTCCAGGCCACGTTCGATGGCGTACCGGGTCAGTTCGACCCGGTTGTGCAGTTGCAGCTTGCCCAGGGTGTTCTGCACGTGGTTCTGCACCGTGCGGTGCGACAGCCCGAGCCGCTGCGCGATCTGCTTGTACGACAGCCCTCTCGCCACCTGCCGCAGCACCTCCGTCTCCCGCTCGGTGAGCCGGGGCGCTGCGGACTGCGCACCGCCGGCAGGGTCGGCCGGCTGCCCCGGCCGGGCGGCCAGCCGGCGGTACTCGCCGAGGACGAGCCCGGCCAGGCCGGGGGTGAAGACCGCCTCGCCGGCCGCGGTGCGGCGGACCGCGTCGAGGAACTCGGCGGGCGCTGTGGACTTCACCAGGTAACCGGTGGCCCCTGCCTTGACCGCGTCCAGCACGCTCTGCTGTTCGCCGCTGGCGCTGAGCATCAGCACCCGCACGTCGGGCAGTGCCGCGCGCAGACCCAGGATCACCTCTACGCCGGAGATGTCCGGTAGTTGCAGGTCGAGGACGACCACGTCGGGCCGGGCTGCGGCGGCCACCCGTACGGCCTGCCGGCCCTCGCCGCTGGTCGCCACCACCAGGAAGCCCGCCTCCGTGAGGTCGCGGGCCACCCCCTCCCGCCACATCGGATGGTCGTCGACCACCATCACCCGGGTCGGGGTCACCGCTGTGCCCTCGGCACTGTCAGCTCGATCTCGGTGCCGGCGTCGGGGGCGGACACGATCCGAACCGTCCCGCCCACGTCGGCCACCCGACCCCGAATCGACTGGCTCACGCCGAGCCGACCCTGTGCGGCCGCCTCGGTCAACCGGCCTTCCGGGATGCCCGGCCCCTCGTCGCGGATCGACACGGTCACCGTCGCCCCCTCATCCTCGATCAACACCCAGGCCCGCCCGCTGGCGTGCCGCCCCACGTTGTCCAGGGCCGCGCCGGTCGCGGCGGCCAACTCCCCCGCCACCCGGCGAGGCAGCGGCACCGGGGTGGCCGGGGCGGAGAGCACCACCGCCGCCGAGGCGTACCGGCCGAGCAGGGTCCGCAGGTCCACCGCCGCCGCCTCGGTGCCGTCGGGGAGCACGGCAGCGCTCGCCGGGCTGGTGCCGGCGATCAGTGCCCGCAACGCGGCCTCCTGCTCGCCGGCCAACCGGGCCAGCTCGCCCGCCTCACCGGGCAGGTCGGCACCCCGCCGCTGCACCATCGCCAGCACCTGGAGCACCGAGTCGTGGATGCCCCGGGCCAGCCGCTCCCGCTCCCGGGTGGCGGCCTCCAACTCCACAGCGCGTTGCAGCCGTTCCTCGGCGCTCGCCGCGAGCCGGGCCACGTGCCCGACCACCACCCCGGCGAGCAGCATCAGGATGACCCCGGTGAACGAGGACTGGCCGATCCGCTCCCGGGTGGTCAGGTCCGCGCCGGCGACCAGCAGTGCGGCGACCGTGCCCCGCCGCCGACCACCGGAGACGGCCCAGGCCAGCACCGGGCCGGCCATCCAGGCGACCCCCATGGTGGGTACGCCGGTGGCGAGCGCCGCCCGACCGACCACCCACGGGGTGGCCAGCACGATGGCGAGCACCACCCCGAGGTCGGCCAGCAGCAGCGGCCAGCGCCGCCAGGCCGGCCGGGCGTATCCGACCGCGGTCGCCGCGGTCCAGGCCGCCATCACCAGGGTCAGGGCGCCGACGGCGTACGGGTGGTCATACCGGTCGGCGTCGCGCACCGCGAGCACGCAGACGTATGCCAGGGACGCCAGCCGGAACACCGCCAGCGCACGCCACAGCGGCACCTCGAATCCACCCGGCGGCGACGGCATGGCGGTCAGGATGCCATAACCCGTCCACCGCACGGCGAGCAGCGAGTGCGGTTCGGGAAACCCTGACGTACGGTGGAAAAGCCGCGAAATACTCCGAGATCCGCCGCCGGGACGGGCCCATGACGAACGCAGATCCGCACGCACCGCGTACGGTTGTGCCCATCGAACCTGCCCTCCTGATCGCCGAGGCCTTCGACCAGGCCCAGGTGACCGAGATTCGACACTCGGTCACCTCATGCGCGCATGCCTGCGGACTCACCGGCCAACGGTTGGACGACTTCGTGCTCGCGATCAACGAGTTGATCACCAATGCGGTCCGACACGGCGGCGGGCGCGGATGGTTGCGCCTCTGGCACGAGTCCAGCCTGCTGGTCTGCGAGGTGGCCGACCACGGGCACGGGATCAGCCCGCTGCGGCTGGGCGACCGCAGTCGGCCGGCCCCGGACACCGCCGGTGGGTGGGGCCTCTGGCTGGCCCGCGAGCTGACCGACGCCATGGAGGTCGTCTCCAGCTCCGCCGGCACCACCGTCCGGATCACCGCTGGCCTCGTCAGCCACGACCGCACCACGCGCTGATCTTCCGCAGCCGCTCCCCGCGGCTGCAATCTGCGACTGCGGGGAGCGGCTGCGGGGAGCGGCTTGCGGCAGCGGAGGACGGCTTGCGGCTGCGGCTCAGGCGAACAGCGCCGAGACGGACTCCCCGTTGTGGATCCGGCGCATCGCCTCGGACAGGGCGGGCGCCACCGACAGGACCTGCAACTTCGGCACCCGCTTGGCGTCCGCGATGGGCACCGTGTTGGTGCAGACGATCTCCAGGACGCCCTCCTGGTCGCTGAGCCGCTGGAGGGCGTCGCCGGAGAACAGCCCGTGCGTGCACGCCAGCCGGATCGACCGGACCTTCAGGCCCCGCAGATGCTCCATCAACTCGACAACAGTGCTGCCCTTGGCGATCTCGTCGTCCAGCACGATGACGTCCCGGTCGGCCACCTCGCCGATCACCGCGCTGATCTTGACCAGGTCGTCACTGAACCGCTGCTTCGCGCCGGCCGCGACCGGTGTGCCGAGCAACCGGGCGAAGGCCGCCGCCTCCTTGGCGTTGCCGAGGTCGGGTGAGACCACCACGGTGTTGCTCAGGTCGTAGCGCTGGAAGTGGGTGGCCAGCTCCCGCAGCGCGTGCAGGTGATCCACCGGGACGCTGAAGAAGCCGTGCACCTGCGGCGAGTGCAGGGTCATCGCGAGCACCCGGTCCGCGCCGGCCGACACGAGCAGATCGGCGACGAGCCGGGCGCCGATCGAGATCCGCGGGGCGTCCTTCTTGTCGGAGCGGGCGTACGCGTAGTGCGGCAGCACCACAGTGATCCGGCCGGCCGAGGCGCCCCGCGCCGCGTCGATCATCAGCAGCAGCTCGACCAGATTCTCCTGCACGGGCGGCACCAGCGGCTGGATCAGGAAGACGTCCCGCTCCCGGCAGTTGGCCTGCAACTGCACTTCCAGACAGTCGTTCGCGAATCGGGAGACCCGCACCGGATGCAGCGGCACCCCGAGGTGGGCACAGATCTCGGCGGCCAGGTCGGGATGGGCAGTTCCACTGAAAACGGCGATGTCGCGCACGTTCGCACATCGTAGGCGACCCGGGCGGCGGCCTTCGGCGGCGGGCCGAAACCGGCCGTGACGCCTGTCGCACCGAACGCCGGTCCGGGTACGGTGCTGCGGTGACCCCCCAGTACGTCGCCGCCATCGACCAGGGCACCACCTCCTCGCGGTGCCTCGTCTTCGACTCCGCCGGGGACATCGTCGCCGTTGCCCAGCGCGAACACCGGCAGATCTTCCCCCAACCAGGCTGGGTGGAACACGACGCCGAAGAGATCTGGGACAACGTCCAGCAGGTGGTCTCCGAGGCGCTGCGGTCCGCCGGCACCGACCTGGCCGGCCTGGCCGCCGTCGGCATCACCAACCAGCGGGAGACCACCCTCGTCTGGGACCGGGCCACCGGTCGCCCGGTGGCCAATGCCATCGTCTGGCAGGACACCCGGACCGGGCCGCTGCTGCGCGAGCTGGCCTCGGCGTACGGCGAGGAGCGGTTCCGGGCCCGCACCGGCCTGCCGTTGGCCACCTACTTCGCCGGCCCGAAACTGCGCTGGCTGCTGGACGAGGTCGACGGCCTGCGCGAGCGCGCGGAGCGCGGCGAGGTGCTCTTCGGCACCATGGACAGCTGGCTGATCTGGAAGCTGACCGGGGAGCACGTCACCGACGTGACCAACGCCAGCCGGACCATGCTCATGGACCTCACCACCCTCGACTGGGCTCCGGACCTGCTGGACGCGATGGGCGTCCCGGCGGCGATGCTGCCGGAGATCCGCTGCTCCGCCGAGGTGTACGGCACCGCCACCGGCGTGCTCGCCGGGGTGCCGGTGGCCAGCGCGCTCGGAGACCAGCAGGCCGCCCTGTTCGGGCAGACCTGCTTCCAGCCGGGCGAGGCGAAGTGCACCTACGGCACCGGGAGCTTCCTGCTGCTCAACACCGGCGCCACCCCGGTCCCGTCCACGCACGGCCTGCTCACCACGGTCGCCTACCAGATCAAGGGGCAACCGCCGGCGTACGCCCTGGAGGGCGCGATCGCGGTCACCGGCTCGTTGGTGCAGTGGCTGCGCGACAACCTCGGGCTGATCTCCACGGCCGCGGAGGTGGAGGATTTGGCCCGCACCGTGGACGACAACGGCGGCTGCTACGTGGTGCCCGCGTTCTCCGGGCTGTTCGCCCCGCACTGGCGCACCGACGCCCGTGGGGTTATCGCCGGTCTGACCGGTTACATCACCAAAGGGCACCTGGCGCGGGCCGCGCTGGAGGCGTCGGCCTGGCAGACCCGCGAGGTGGTCGACGCGATGGATGCCGACTCCGACGTGGCACTGCGCCGGCTCCGGGTGGACGGCGGGATGACCGCCAACGGTCTGCTCATGCAGTTCCTCGCCGATGTGCTCGACGTGCCGGTGGTTCGGTCCCGGATCACCGAGACCACCTGTCTGGGTGCCGCGTACGCGGCCGGCCTGGCGGTCGGCTTCTGGCCGGATCTGGCCACCCTGCGGGCGAAGTGGCGCTCCGATGCCCAGTGGGAGTCCACCATGGCCCCGGAGCTGCGCGACCGGGAGCTGCACAACTGGCGCAAGGCCGTGCAGCGCACCCTCGACTGGGTGGAGTGACCGCCGACGCGGCTGTCACTCCCAGCGGTTGCCGGTGAGCTTCTCGTACACCTCGATGTAGCGGGCGCGGGTCGCCTCGACGACCTCGTCGGGCACGTCCGGCGCGGGGGCCTGCTTGTTCCAGCCGCTGCCGGTGGCCCAGTCCCGCACGTACTGCTTGTCGTAGGAGAACTGCACACGGCCCGGCTGGTACGACTCGGCGGGCCAGAACCGCGACGAGTCGGAGGTGAGCAGTTCGTCGGCGAGGACCAGGGTGCCGTCCGGTGCCCAACCCAGCTCGAGCTTGGTGTCGGCGATCAGGATGCCCCGGTCGGCGGCCAGCTCGGCGCCGCGACGGTAGACGTCGAGGGTGATCTGCCGCAGCCGCTCGGCGGTGGCCTCGCCCACCTTGTCCACCACGTCGTCGTACGTGATCGGCTCGTCGTGCTCACCCATCGGCGCCTTGCTCGACGGTGTGAAGATCGGCTCGGGCAGGATCGACGCCTCGCCGAGCCCTCGGGGCAGGGTTATGCCGGACACGGCGCCGGTCTGCTCGTACTCCCGCAGGCCGCCGCCGGTGAGGTAACCCCGGGCCACGCACTCGACCGGGACCATGTCCAGCCGCTGGCAGCGGATCGCCCGCCCGGCGAACTCGGCGGGCACGTCGGTTGCCGAGATGACGTGGTTCGGCACCAGGTCGGCGAGCTGCTCGAACCACCAGAGCGAGAGCGCGGTGAGCAGGCGACCCTTGTCCGGGATCGGCGTCGGCAGCGCCACGTCGTAGATCGAGATGCGGTCGGAGGCGACCAGGATCAGGTCGTCGCCGTCCGCGTAGACGTCCCGAACCTTGCCCGAGTGCAGAAGTTCCACGCGCCCTAGTACACCATGCGACATCGGAAGGCCTGATTCGACCACCCACGCCGGGGGTGACCGGACGGACGTTGACACCTTCGTGCGCTGCCTGCGTGAATGGTCCGACCGCCGCCCTCGCAGGTCCAGGAGACCCCCGTGCCCGTTGTTCGACCCCCGTTCGACCGCCTCGGCGCCGACCCGGGCCGGCGCCGACTGCTGACCGCGGCGCTCGGCGCACCTCTGCTCGCCTCCGGTGGGCTGGCCGGGTGCAGCGACGACGCCGCCACCTCGACCCAGGACGGGCCGGTCGAGCTGTCGGTCTTCTGGTGGGGCGGTCCCAGGCGGGCGGCGCTCACCGAGAAGGTCCTGCGGCTCTACTCGGAGCGCAACCCCCAGGTCACCTTCCGGGTCACCTGGCAGGGCGCCGACGGCTACTACGAGCGCCTGGCCACCCAGGCGGCCGGCGGCAACGTACCGGACCTGGTCCAGATCGACGACGCCATGCTGACCGAGTACGCCCAACGCCAGATCATCCTCGACCTCACCGACCGGGTCGCCGACCACAGTTTGGATCTGCGGGGCCTGCCGGAGGGGCTGATCCGCTACGGCACGGTGGAGGGGCAGACGATGGCGGTGGCCGGCGGGCAGACCCACGCGGGTGTGGTCTTCAACCGGGAGTTGTTGCGGGAGCTGCAGGTGCCGGAACCGCGCGCCGGGATGAGCTGGGCCGAGTACATCTCCTGGGCGGAAGAGGTCACCGAGGCCAGCGACGGCCAGGTGGCCGGCACCATGGACGGCTCCGGTGACTACCGGGCGCTCTGGCTCTGGTTGCGGTCACAGGGCGGCGAGCTCTACCGGGGTAAGCAGCTCGGTTTCGGCGTGGAACAGCTGATCTCCTGGTTCGAGCTGTGGCAGCGGGCCCGCAGGGCGCGGGCCACGCCGGGTGCGGCGCTGGTCGAGCAGGCCGACAGCGGTGAGCCGTCCCGGCAACTGGTGGTGACCGGGTTGACCGCCGCGTCGTTCGCGTGGTCCCACCAACTGCCCGAGTTGCAGCGGCTCACCGGGGCCGAGCTGGGCATTGTCGGCTTGCCGGGGCCGACCGGTGCGCAGTGGGCGCGCGCCTCGATGTTCTGGGCCGCGTTCCGGGGCACCCGCCACCCGGACACCGTCACCGACGTGATCAATTTCCTGACCACGAATGGCGAGGCCGGCACCGTCCTCGGCCACGAACGCGGTCTGAACGCCAGTCTCGCCGTCCGCCGCTACGCCGAGGGCAGCATCACCGATCCGGCCCAGCAGCGGGCCGCCGCGTTCGGCGCGGCCATCGCCGACCAGCTCGGGCCGGCCCCGGTGCCGCCCCCGAAGGGGCACGCGAAGGTGCGGACCCTGCTGGTCGCCACCGCGGAGAGCATCCGCGTCAAGCGGACCGGCACGCGGGCGGCCGCCTCACGTTTCATCGCGCAGGCCAACGCCGCCCTGGCGGCGTGACGACCGGAGGTCGGCCCACGGCCCGCCGCCGTGGACCGACCTGACCGGCTGCCGGGTCAGCGCGGCGGGCCGCCGCGGCGGTTGCGCATCAGACGCAGCACGAGGAACACGACGATCGCGACCACCACCAGGCAGCAGAGCAGCGGAAGGATCCCGAAGCCGCCGCGACCCCGACGCCGGGCGGCTTCCACCACCAGCTCGCCGGTGCCCGTGGACGCCCAGGCCGCGACGGGCACGAAGACCGCCAGAACGGCCGCACCGAGGACCGCGCTGAGTCGGCCCCACCACTTACCGAATGAAGACATACGCCCATCCTCGCCGAAGGACGCAACACCGGCACGTCGGTCCACGCCGAATCACGGAACTGAGATCTTTCCGGCCTGAGGTAGCACCCGCGAGGGGCCGGTGCCTGCGAGGTGCCGGCCCTCCGGGAGTCGCTCCTCCCCGCTGAGGCGCCAAACAAGTCCGGCCCCCACATTGTGGGGGCCGGACTCATGTCATTTCATTTGTAGCGGGGACAGGATTTGAACCTGCGACCTCTGGGTTATGAGCCCAGCGAGCTACCGAGCTGCTCCACCCCGCGTCGACTGGTTAAGACTAACCCATGCGTCCCGGCGATGATCAGCGGGGGTCACCAACCGCTGCGGCCGACACCGCAGAATGTCGAAAGCCCGCCTCCGGCGAACCGGAGACGGGCTTTCTGTCGTAGCGGGGACAGGATTTGAACCTGCGACCTCTGGGTTATGAGCCCAGCGAGCTACCGAGCTGCTCCACCCCGCGTCGGCTCGCTAACCGTAGCGCACCACCCCCGGCCCCCGCAAAACGACATCCGAATCCGCCGGATCGCGACCCGGCCACCGAGGTCAGCCGAGCCAGACCTTCACGGCGGTGACCGCATAGCCGTACCGCACCATCCGCCGCACCGTGCCGCGGTAGAAGTCATCGAAGCTCTCCGCGTCCCTCACGACTGCTCCCCCTCATCCCACCCCGTTGCAAATGAGGACGGCGAACAGGTGCCGCAGGTTGCGGCCCGACCGCACCTGTCGGTGAGGTGACAGACAGTGACACCACCGGACACGACGGAGCCCCCGCCGTCCGGACCGGTGGGTCCGACGACGAGGGCTCCGAGACGTGCTCCCGGCTGTGGTGGATCAGCCGCCGGGGCTCGGCGACGGGCCACCACTGGCAGTGCCGGCGGCCTGCTGCGCCTGCTGGAACGCGGTGAGCGCCTCGTCCAAGGCCTTCAGCGCACGCCCGTACCGCTCGAAGTCACCGGACGTCTGCGCCGACCGGACCTCGGTGATCGCGGTCTGCACCCGGTCCGCGGCGACGGCCAGGTCACCGGTCGGCGGCGGGATGCTGGCGCTCGGCGTCGGCGCCGGCGTGGCGGTCCCGCTGGGCGTCGGCGTCGGCGTCGGCGTCGTGGGGTTGCCCCCGGTGGTCGGAGGCGGCGACGTGCCCTGCCCGGCCTTCTTACCCTGCTCGACCAGCTGCTTGATGCCGTCGTTGATGTTGTCGGCCAGCGCCACGAAGGAGCCACCGTCACCGTAGGAGAGCAGCACCTTCTGCAACAGCGGGTACGCGTCCTGCTGGTTGCTCTTCACGTAGACCGGCTCGACGTAGAGCATGCCGTCGGCGAAGGGCAACGACAGCAGGTTGCCGTACTGCACCTGGGCCTGGTTGCTGGAGAGCAGGTTGAGCTGCTGGCGGATGTTCGCGTTGTTGGTCATCTGCTGGTGCACCTGCACCGGGCCCGAGATCCGGGTCTGGTCCGGCAACTCCAGCACCTGCAGGCGGGGCTTCCCCTCGACGTACGACCCGGAGATCAGCGCGGCGAGGTTCTGCCGGCCGTTCGGGGTGACCGCCGAGGTGAGCTGGAACCGCGGGCTCTCCTGCCCAGGGAACTGCGTGAACAGGTAGTACGGAGGCTGCTTCTGGCCGCTGTCCGGGGCGTCCGGCACGTTGGGCACCTGCCAGAAGTCCTGAGCGGAGTAGAAGTCACCCGGGTTGGTCACGTGGAACTTGGTGAGCAGGTTGCGCTGCACCTTGAACATGTCCGCCGGGTAGCGCAGATGCTCGGTCAGCTCGACCGGGATATCCGCCTTCGGCAGCACCAGGTCACCACCGAACGCCTTGTTCCACGCCTTGAGCACCGGGTCGGTGTCGTCGTACTCGTAGAGCTTCACGGTGCCGTCGTACGCGTCGACGGTGGCCTTCACCGAGTTGCGCATGTAGTTGACGTCCTCCCGGGCCAGCTGGAAGGTGCCCCGGTTCGTCAACTCGTCGGTGGTCTCGGTCTGGAGGTTGACCTTCTCGGCGTACGGGTAGGTGGCCGCCGTGGTGTAGCCGTCGACGATCCACTGCACCCGACCGTCGACAACCGCCGGGTACGGGTCGCCGTCCAGCGTGAGGAACGGCGCGACCTTCTCCACCCGGTCGCGCGGGTTACGCACGTAGAGCAGCTTGGAGTCCTTGTTGACCGCCTCGGACAGCAGGAAGTTCGACTCCTGCTCCTTGATGGCGTACAGCAGCCGCCGGGCGAAGGAGCCGATCTCCACGCCGCCCTCACCGGTGTAGGTGTAGGACTCGCCGCCACCCTCACCGACCGGCCGGTCGAACTCGGCCTTCTTGTTCGGGTCGGACTGCCCGACGATCGCGTAGTCGTCGGCCGCCATCCGCTCGCCGTAGTAGATCCGCGGCTGCTTGGCCGGGATCTGCTCGGTCTGCGAGGAGCACGCCTCCTGGGTCTTCTCGCCCAGGAAGCCGGAGACGAAGAACGGCTGCCCGCCGCAGACCACCTGGTTCGCCGGGGCGGCCACCAGCCCGTACCCGTGGGTGTAGACGGTGTGCCGGTTGATCCAGGTGTTCTGCTGGTCGGTCAGCTCGCCGTAGTTGATCTCCCGGACGCCGACCACGTAGTCGGAGACGTTCCCGTTCACCCCGTACCGGTCGATGTCCAGCTTGGGGCCGAAGTCGTAGAAGCCACGCACCTGCTGGAGCTGGGTGTACGTCTCGCTGACCAGCTGCGGGTCGAGCAGACGCACGTTCGACACCACCGAGGTGTCGGTGGCCAGGTTCGCCGGTGGGGTGAGGTTGTTCGCCGCGTACGGGGTCGTCTCGGTGACCCCCAACCCGAACGCCGCTCGTGTCGCGTCGATGCTGCGCTGGATGTACGGCGCTTCCTTGTCCTTGGCGCTCGGCTTGACCTCGAAGGTCTGCACGGCCCAGGGGTAGATGCCGCCGATGGCCACCGCGGACACACCGAGCAGCGCCAGCGAGATCCCCGGCCAGACCAGGTTCCGCATCCAGGCGTTGGAGAAGACGATGATCGCGATCGCCACCACGATCGAGATGTAGGCCAGGATCTCCTTCGCCGGCAGCAGCGCGTTGACGTCGGCGTAGCCGGCGCCGTACAACTTGGCGCCCTCGTTGTACTCCAGCAGCATCGCCCGCCGGTCCAGCACGTACGCGACGGCCTTCAACAGCACGAAGACCGCGACCAGGCTGCTCAGGTGCGCGCGGGCGGCGTTGCTCATCCGGTCACCGACGCCCTGCAGGCGGACCCCGCCGAAGAGGTAGTGCACCGCCAGCGCGCCGATCACCGCCAGCACCACAGCGGTGAAGGCGACGCCGAGCAGGTAACGCCAGAACGGCAGCTGGAAGACGTAGAAGCCGATGTCCACCCCGAACTCCGGGTCCTTGATCCCGAAGTCACCGCCGTTGCGGAAGAGCAGCCACTGGTTCCACCGGTTCTGCGCGGAGAGGCCGGCGAAGAGCCCGACCACAGCGGCGGTCAACGCGATCCAGGTGCCCAACCGCGGGCTGAGCACCATCCGGTAGCGCTCCAGCGTCGCCTGCTCCACCGAGTGCGGACGCAGCCGCGGACGCAACCGGTAGGCCAGCCACAGGTTGCCACCGACGATCACCGCCATGCCGAGACCGACGGCCAGGAAGAGCACCAGCCGGGTGAGCAGGACACCGGTGAAGACCTCGGTGTAGCGCACCTCGTCGAACCAGAGCCAGTCGGTCCACGCCTGAACACCCCACCCGAGCAGGGTGAAGAGCACGAACACCCCAACCAGGACAGCGATGGTGACGCGCCCGCGCCGGCTCATCCTCGGAAGGGGGCTGCTGCTACGCATTACCACTGTTGGCTCCGCACGCTCGATGTGATCGGCTCCGACCAGGCACCCAGAGTACGGGGTGTTCCTGAGCGTGTCGGGGCACGGTCACACCGGTCAGCAACGCGTCGGCTGACCACCCGCGCGCAACGCCTCCAGAGCGGTCATCGCCTCGTCCAACGAACCCACCCGCAGCAGGGGCAGACCCGGCTGCGGATTGCGGACCGCCTCGGCGCAGTTGTCCGCCGGCACGAGGAACACCTT
Source organism: Micromonospora sp. A202 (assembly GCF_006715105.1). Classification (NCBI taxonomy): domain Bacteria; kingdom Bacillati; phylum Actinomycetota; class Actinomycetes; order Micromonosporales; family Micromonosporaceae; genus Micromonospora; species Micromonospora sp. A202. Next base: position 5,669,339 of record NZ_VFMP01000001.1, read on the forward strand.
GGCCCCGGCGCGCTTGGCGCCGACCAGCTTCTGGGCGATCCCGCCGATCGGGCCGACGGTGCCCTCGTCGTCGATGGTGCCGGTGCCGGCGATGATCTGACCGCCGGTGAGGTCGGCCGGGGTCAGCTTGTCCACGATCCCCAGGGCGAACATCAGACCGGCGCTCGGCCCACCGATGTCCTCCAGGTCGATGCCGAGGGTGAACGGGTGCGGCTGCTGCTGGTCGATCTCGACGCCGATCCGCGGCCGACCGTCCTGCTCCTGGCTGGTCACTTTCACCGTGGCGGGCACGCCGTCCCGGGTGTAGCCGATGGTCAACGCCGTCCCGGCCGGCTTGGCCCGGACCAGTTCGGTGACCTTCGCGGCCACCGGCACCGGCTGACCGTCGACGGAGGTGATCACGTCGCCAGCCTTCAACTCGCCGGCGGCCGGCCCGTCACCGGACACCGTCTTGATCACCACCTGCACCGGAAAGCCCAACTCCCGCAGCGCGGCGGTCTCCGCGCTGGTCTGGGACGCCTTGAAGTCCTCGGCGTTGCGCTGCTCGACCTGCTCCGTCGACTCCCCCGGCGGGTAGACCAGCTCGCGCGGCACCACCGCCTCGTCGTCGGAGAACCAACCCGCGATCGCCCCCCGCAACCGCACCGTGGGCTGCACACCCACCGTGGTCAACCGCAACTGACCGGCGGAGGTCGAGGTCTCCCGCCCGGTGACCTGGATGACCTCCTTGCCGTCGGCCGTACCCAGGGTGTTGACCGTCGGCCCCGGGCCCAGCACCACGTACGGGATCGGAACCCGGAGCACCCCGATGCTCAGCAGGGCGGTGAACAGGGCACCGAGCAGGACCGTCAGGCCACGACGTCTCATGCCGCAGAGCGTACCGACCGACTGGACGCCTCCTGCCGGATGCGCACGCGACTTCGCCCTCAGCGCAACGCCAGCGGCGGCGACCTGGGGCGCGGCCCGCGTACCGTAGACGTCGTGCCTGATATTCCGTTCGGTTTCGCGCTCCCGGGTGGTCAACCACCAGACCCCAACGATCCCGCGCAGATGCAGCAGTTCATGTCGCAGTTGCAGCACCTGCTCTCCGCGCCGGGCAGCGGGCCGGTCAACTGGGACCTGGCCCGGCAGGTAGCAGCCAGCCAGCTCGCGGCCGCCGGCGACCCGGCGGTGTCACCGTATGAGCGCAACGCCGTCGAGGAGGCGCTGCGCCTGGCCGACCTGTGGTTGGAGCCCGCCTCGGCGTGGCCGTCCGGCATCCAGTCCCCGGTCGCCTGGAACCGCAATGAGTGGATCTTCAAGACGCTGGACGTGTGGCGCAAGCTGTGCGACCCGGTGGCCAGCCGCATGGTCGGCGCGATGGGCGACCTGGTGCCACCGGAGGCCCGCGCCCAACTCGGCCCGATGCAGTCGATGGTGGCGTCCCTCGGCGGCGCACTCTTCGGCGGTCAGCTGGGCCAGGCCCTCGGTTCGCTCGCCGCGGAGGTGCTCTCAGCCGGCGACATCGGGCTGCCGCTCGGCCCGGCCGGCACGGCCGCGCTGATCCCGGCCAACATCCGGGCGTACGGCGAGGGCCTGGAGCTTCCCGAGGACGAGGTCCGCCTCTACGTGGCGCTGCGTGAGGCCGCCCACCAGCGGCTGTTCCAGCACGTCCCGTGGCTGCGCGGTCACGTGCTCAGCGCAGTCGAGATGTACGCCTCGGGCATCCGGGTCAACCGGGAAGCGATCGAGGAGGCGATGGGCCGGGTCGACCCGACCGACCCGGAGTCGATGCAGGCGATCGCCCTGGAGGGCATCTTCACACCGGAGGACACTCCGGCGCAGAAGGCATCACTGGCCCGGCTGGAGACCGCACTCGCCCTGGTCGAGGGCTGGGTCTGCCACGTCGTGGACAGCGCCGCCAGCGACCGGCTGCCCAACGTCGTCCGGCTCGGTGAGGCGTTCCGCCGTCGCCGTGCCGCCGGTGGCCCCGCCGAGCAGACCTTCGCCGCACTCGTCGGCCTGGAGCTGCGCCCACGGCGCCTTCGCGAGGCCGCGGCACTCTGGGCGGCGCTCACCCAGCACCGTGGCATCGAGGGCCGCGACGCCGTGTGGGGCCACCCGGACCTGCTCCCGTCGGACGACGACTTCGCCGACCCGGTCGCCTTCGCGATGAACGACATGGACCTCAGCGAGCTGGACAGCTTCGACTTCACCGCTCCCGGTGGGGTGGAGGAGAAGTCCCCGGGCCAGGCCGACGAGACCGACGGCGAGGACGACACCAAGTCCTGAAACCTGGGTCGCGATGCCCTGGGGCCGTGATGGTTGAAGCCGGGTGCCCGCGCTGCTCGACGGCGGGCGCCCAGCGTGCAGGTGGCCCTGGATGGGCAGCAGGTGACGGCCCTCGGGCGGGAAGTGCGCCGGTCAGGCGGGGCGGCCCGAGCCGGAGAGCAGGGCGCGGGTCGCCTCCCAACCCTCGAAGGCCGGATCCAGCGTGGCCAGGTCGGCCGGGCCGCGCAGTCGCCGCCAGCCGGCGGTGACCGCCACGTCCCCCGGTCGAGGGGCACCGGAACGAACGTCCGTCGGCGTTGCCGTGTCCAGGTTCAGCGGGGGTAGCCAACCCGGCACGGGCAGCCGCACAGCCACCCCGAGCAGGCCCGGACCGCCGCCGTCGACCGGAGCCACCGCGACGGGTCGGGTGGTGAGCGGGCGCAGCAGCTTGCCGACAGTCAGCGCGGGCAGGTCAGGCACGTCCCCGACCAGCACCGCCGCCTGGTCGTAGCCCTCCAGCGCGGCGAACACGGCGTTCGGCGTCGGCTCGGCGACCTCGTAGACCGCGGTGCCGGGCCAGACCAGCGCGTCCGCGAGGGCTCGGTCGGCCGGCGTGACCGCGACGGCGATCTCCACCTCGTTGAGCGTGGCGAGCAGGTCGATGACGTCTTCCGCGAGCGCCGCTCGCCATTCGGCCCGGTCGACGCCCGGCGGCGACCAGGGAACCGGTCCGAGCAACGCCACTACCACCCGTCGTGCCACCCCCCGACCCTAGCGCCCACCCCGGCCGCCCCGACCACCCGCTCACCCGCACGGCCGCGCCGCGCCGAACAGCGACCCCGCACGCCCGACCACCCCGCAGGCCCCAGCACGCCGAACGGCCGTCTCGCATGGCGCGCGCGGGCATGATCGACTCGGGTTCATGGAAGTCGCGGTGTCCGCAGGGCATCGAGAGCGCGGTTTCCAGGAAGGCGAGTCGATCTAGGCCGACCGCGCTCTCAAACGACGCGCGGGGCTTTCCGAAGGGCTCGGCGCGCGGCAGCCCGGAGACTCGGGGTCTCTGGATCAGGTGGGGAGCGGTGCGCAGGAGGCTGCGGCCACGCCTTCGAGGTAGCCGCGGGCGCGTTCCGCCTTCGGGTAGCGGCCGACCAACGCCCAGAACCGGGCGTTGTGGCTGGGCACGATGAGGTGCGCCAACTCGTGCAGCAGCACGTAGTCGATCACCCAGTCGGGCATTTCCTGAACGCGGTGCGAGATCCGGATGCTGCGGTCGGCAGGGGTGCAGGAGCCCCACCGGCCGTTCTGGTTGGTGACCCATCGGACGCTGGCCGGCACGGCCTTCGTGGGGTACTCGGCCAGGTAGAGGTCGATGAGCCGGCGCGCCCGGGCCAGCAGCTCGGCGTCGGAGCGGGCCAGGCGCCCCTCCCGGGCGGCGAGCCGGGCGAGCATGCGGTCGACCCACTCGCTCTCCTCGGCTCGGGAGAACTGGTCCGGGATGAGGACGACGACCCGCTCACCGTCACGGTACGCAGACACCGTGCGTCGTCGGCGCTGGCTGCGCCGCACCTCGACGACCGGCTTGCGCGTCCCCGCCATCACTGGCCCGCGCAGCCTCGGCTACGTGTCACGAAGGAAAGCTAATGCGTACTGACCAGGGGTCCGCAAGGGTCAACCACCCGACACGCGCCCAGAAAATGGTGATTGGTCGCCAGGCGTCCGGAAAATTTCTTGACGACGTCCCCGGCACGCCATCTCGTCACCCTTCGTGAAGGCCGATGGCGGTGTCACACGACGCCTCTCCACCGTAGGTGATCACCGCCTGGAAGCCGCGCCGGGGGCACTCGCACGGGTGGCTGTGAGGGTTTGGTCGGCGTGTCCCCGCCAAACTGACTTATCCGACCTATTTCGCCATGCACACTCTCGACGTCGACTTGCTCACAGTGTCGATGCACAGCTGACATGGAACTGCCCAGACCTGGGTAGGGTCCGCGAACCAGCGGTCACGAAGGTGGCCGCGGAGTGAGACCCAGCGCCGGCGCCCCGTGTGGCCCGCCGCCGGGCACCCCGCCGGGACGGCATTGACCGGCGGACGAGACGAGGAGGGCACCGTGGCCGACCAGGCCCAGACGACCTACAACGGTTACTGCGTCAAGTGCAAGGAGAAGCGGGACTTCGAGGGACACGTCGAGGTCTCGAAGACCGGAATGAACATGGCCAAGGGCAAGTGTCCGGTTTGCGGGACAACAGTGAACCGCATCCTGGGCAAGGCCAAGGTCTGACCGTACGGGTGACGGGGGCGGGGTGGCCGGTGGTCACCCCGCCCCGTTGCCGTCTCAGGCGGTCGGCAGGTCGTCGACGGCCTGTCGGGTGACCGACAGCCTCGTCGGCAGCCTGTGGAAAACCCGGCAAAGCCTGTGGACAACGCTGGACAGCGGCCTGGGCGCCTGTGGACAACGATCGACCGAACGCGAAGTCACGGTCACGGTTGGTGACCATGAGTCGCACCGTACTGCCCCGTCCCACCCTGCTGCCCGGCCTCAACCGGCTCTGGCGGGACCGGCACACCCTCCAGCTCGGCGTCGGCCCGGGGCCCGCCGTGCTGCTGGAGCTGGCCAATCCCCGAGCCGCCCATCTGCTCGACCTGCTCGACGGCACCCGCAGCGAACGCTCTGTCCTGACGCAGGCGGCCACCGTCCGGGTCACCGCCGACGAGGCACGTGCGCTGCTCGACGCCCTGCGTACGGCCGGCCTGCTGGTGCCCGCGCACAGCCTGCTCCCCCGTGACCTGGCCGGCCCGGTCCGCGCCCGGCTGGCGGCGGAGGCCGGCGCGCTGGCCCTGGCCGCCGCTCGACTGCCCGGCACCCCCGCACAGATCCTGCGCCGGCGGCGGACCACCCGGGTCGTGCTCACCGGCGCCGGGGCGCTCGGCGGACCGCTGACGGTGGCGTTGGCCCAGGCCGGCGTCGGGCAGGTGATCCCCCACCTCACCGGCCCGGTCCGCCCCGTCGACCTGGTCGGCACGGGCATCCCCGCCACCGAGCTGGGTCACCCGCTGGCACCGGCTGTGCGGGCGGCGGTCAACCGCGTCGCACCGGGCACCGGCACCCAGCGGGGCCGGTCGACCCGGGTGGACCTGGTGATCCAGCTCGGCACGGACCGGCCACCCGCGCTGGTGGCCGCCGGTCTGGCCCAACGCCGGCAGCCACACCTGCTGGTCACGCTGCGCGAGGGCGTACCGGTCGTCGGGCCGCTGGTCCGCCCACCGGCCGGGCCCTGCCTGCACTGCGTCGAGCTGCACCGGGCCGACCGCGACCCGGACTGGCCGCGGCTCGCCGCCCAGCTCGCCGCCACCGACCCGGTCGCCGCCGGCGCGACCAGCACGCTGCTGGCAGCCATCGGGTACGCGCTGGCCGAGGCGCTGACGCAGCTCGACGGCGGTCAGCCGGAGACCCTCGGTGGGGCCATGGAGATCACCGACGCGGGCCGCTTCCGCCGCCGGGGCTGGCCGCCACACCCGGCGTGCGGGTGCTCGCGAGGTCGAGTGTCCGCACCAGCCCGGCCGCAGAGCAGCAGCGGAGCCCTCCGGTCGGTAACAATGACCGTGTGACCGACATACCGCGCCGCGCCGTGTCCCGCACCGCCAAGCTCGCCGCCCTGCCGCTCGGCTTCGCCGGCCGGACCGTTCTCGGCATGGGAAAGCGCGTCACCGGGCTCGCCTCCGACGTGATCTCTGCGGAGATCCAGCAGCGCACCGCCGAGCAGCTGTTCAGCGTGTTGGGCCAGCTCAAGGGTGGGGCGATGAAGTTCGGCCAGGCGCTGTCGGTCTTCGAGGCGGCACTGCCGGAGGAGATCGCCGCGCCCTACCGCCAGGCGCTCACGAAGCTCCAGGAGGCGGCGCCGCCGCTACCGATCGCCAGCGTGCACAAGGTGCTGGCCGAGCAGCTCGGCCCCGACTGGCGGGACCTGTTCGTCGAGTTCAACGACACCCCGGCCGCCGCCGCCAGCATCGGCCAGGTGCACCGGGCACGGTGGCGGGAGCCGGGGTTCGACGAGTCCGGCGCACCGAACAGCCGCGACGTGGCGGTCAAGATCCAATATCCGGGCGCAGGTGAAGCGCTGCTCTCCGACCTCAAGCAGCTCTCCCGGCTGGGCGGGATGTTCCGGGCCATCCAACCCGGTCTGGACGTCAAGCCGCTCCTGGTCGAGCTGCGCGAGCGGATCACCGAGGAACTGGACTACGAGCTGGAGGCCGAGTCGCAGCGCGCCTTCGCGGCCGCGTACGCCGACGACCCGGAGATCTACATCCCGCAGGTGATCAACGCGGCACCCCGGGTGCTGGTCACCGAGTGGGTGACGGGCACCCCGTTGGCCGACATCATCCGCGAGGGCACCGAGGAGGAGCGGGACGAGGCGGGCCGGCTGATGGCCACCCTGCACCTCTCCGCTCCGCAGCGGGCCGGGTTGCTGCACGCCGACCCGCACCCGGGAAACTTCCGGCTGCTGCCCGACGGCCGACTCGGGGTGATCGATTTCGGCGCGGTGGCCCGGATGCCGGAGGGAACGCCGGAGCCGATCGGTCGCATCGCCGCGATGGCGCTGCGCGGCGACGCCGACGAGGTGGTGGCGGGGCTGCGCTCGGAGGGGTTCATCGGCGCCACCGAGCAGATCGACGCCGAGGGGGTGCTCGACTTCATCCGTCCGATGCTGGAGCCCATCGCGGCGGACGGGTTCCGGTTCACCAGGGCCTGGCTGCGGGCCGAGGCGGGTCGACTCGCCAGCCCGCGCTCCCCCACGTACCAGCTGAGCAGGCAGCTCAACCTGCCGCCGTCGTACCTGCTGATCCACCGGGTGACGCTCGGCTCGATCGGAATTCTCTGCCAGTTGGAGGCGAAGGCTCCGTACCGCAGCATCCTGGAGCGTTGGCTGCCCGGCTTCGCCCCGGTCGCCTGAGGACGTCCAGAAGGGCGGGTGCCGGTCGGCACCCGCCCTTCTGTGTGCGGTGGTACTAGAGAACGCCCAGGTCGCGTGCCGTCTGGTTGCGGCTGTTCATGGCGACGGTACGGGCGGATCGGGTTGCCTCAGTGCTCGTGGTGGTACGACCGGCCTGAGGCCGGCGCATTCGAGCCCGGGACAACGCTTCGTGGAGTAGTTGCATCTCGAAGGCTCCACTCGGGACGTTGAACATCGTCTTCTCACTCACTGCCGGTGTGACACCGGCGTAGTTGGTACGGATCGGGAACACGTCAGGCTGCCAGCCGGACCGCGCCACGCACCTCGGACAGCCCACTGGCCGCCAGGCGCGCCTCGGCCTCGACCCGAAGCTCGGCGTCACGAGCGACGTCCTCCTTACGCGGACGGCCACGGGGCCGCTTACGCGGGACGACCGCGCCACGCTCGAAGATCTCGCCGCCCCAGACGCCCCACGGCTCCGCTCGCTCAACGGCTCCGGCCAGGCATTCGACACGCAGCGGGCAGTCCCCGCAGAGCGACTTGGCCAGCTCGAGCTCGGTGGGCGAGTCGGAGAACCACAGGTCAGGGTCGAACTTCCGGCAGGGCAGGTTCGCCTCCATCTCGATGCTCATGTCGAGTGGGGCCAACGCCAGACTCATCTCCCGGTCACCTCTCTCTCACATTCGATCTCGTGGATCGCATTCCGACGTACTTACGGCGGGCAAAAAACTGAGGCCGCGGATCCCGGTAAGCGGGTTCCGCGGCCTCGAGGTGAGCCGGTGTCTGATGGTCAGACCGGTTTACCTCGAGGTGGAACGCCGCGGACATCCATGCGCTTCTTGGCGACCTGGATGCCATTGCCCGTGAAGCCACTGGTCCCCTCGACTCCGACTGGTGCGAGGGTCAGGCTCAGCTCGGTCTGAACCTGGTGCACCTGCGGAACCGACGGTCGTGCAGCCGTGAGGGCCACCCGGACAGCCGACAGCGGAGCGTGGACAGACGGCATCGCCGCCAGACGCTCATAGGTGAAGATCTCCACGGGACCCACCTCCCTCACGTTCCTCGGATCGACTGGACCAACCCCCGTGAGCAGCCGGAATGGCGCCGCTCGCGTGGTGTGTCCTGAGGCTATTCCTCGCGCCGGGGCGAGGGCAAACGAATTTACGACGAGATTTCGAAAGTTTTCTCAGGGCAGACATCGTCCACACCAGCGCCCCCCACCAGCGCCAGCACCGACTCCCCGTAGAGGCCCAGCTTGCGGGGGCCGATACCGGCGATGGCGATCAGTTCCTCCGACCGCTCGGGCCGCCGCTCGGCCAGCGCGATCAGCGTCGCGTCGGTGAACACCACGTAGGCGGGGACCTTCTGCGCCCCGGCCACCCGCTGCCGCCACTCGCGCAGCCGTTCGTGCAGCTCATCGTCGATGTCGGACGGGCAGGTGGGGCACCGACCCAGCTTGCGGTCCGGGCCGGCGAGGAGGGTGGCGCCGCAGATCCGGCAGGAGACGATCTGGGTTCGACGCCGCTCGGTGCGTTTGGCCGCCGGACCGGCGCCGCCGCCGGACGCCCGTTCGGTGCCGCCGGAGCGGTCCAGCTGGGGCAGGAACCGCGACGGCCGCCGGGCCCGTCCGCCCGGCGAGCGTGCTGCGGCGTACGACAGCCAGAGCCACTGCCGCGCTCGGGTGATCCCGACGTAGAGCAGCCGACGCTCCTCCTCGACCTGCTCGACGGTCTTGGCATACGTGGTGGGCATGGTGCCCTCGGCGAGGCCGACCAGGAAGACCGCGTCCCACTCCAGCCCCTTGGCGGAGTGCAGCGAGGCGAGGGTCACCCCGTCCACAGTCGGTACGTGCTGCTGGGCGGCCCGGCGGGCGAGCTCCTCGGTGAAGTCGGTGAGCGTGACGGGACGTTCCACCGACGCGGCCTCGCCGATCGGCACCACCTCGGGGCTGGCCGCGTACTCCTCGGAGAGCTGGACCAGCGCGGACAGCGCCTCCCACCGCTCGCGGGCGGCGCCACCGGCCGGGGGTGCGTCCGGGGCCCAGCCGACCGCGGTGAGCGCCTCGACGACGGCGGCCGGCAGCGGCGTCTCCCCGGGGATCGAGCGGGTGGCGGCGCGAAGCGCGACCATCGCCTGGCGTACCTCGGTCCGCTCGAAGAAGCGCTCGGCGCCCTGCACGACGTACGGCACCGCGGCCTCGGTGAGCGCCTTCTCGTACGCCTCGGACTGCGCGTTGACCCGGAACAGCACGGCGATCTCCTTCGCCGGCGTGCCCGCGTCGATCAGGGCGCGGCAGCGCGCGGCGACCGCGTTCGCCTCGGCCGGCTCGTCGGTGAAGATCCGCAGATCCGGCTCGGGGCCGGGTGGGCGCTGCCCGCTCAGCTCCAGCCGCAACCGCGCCTCGGTGCCCCGGGCCTGGGAGATCACCGCGTTGGCCAGCCCAACCACCTGCGGGGTGGAGCGGTAGTCGCGGACCAGCCGGACCACCGTGGCGTTGCGGTGCCGGCGGGGGAAGTCGACCAGGTACGCCGAGGTGGCCCCGGTGAACGAGTAGATCGTCTGGCTGGCGTCGCCGACCACGGTCAGGTCGTTGCGGCCGGCCAGCCAGGCGTCCAGCAACCGCTGCTGGAGTGGGTTGACGTCCTGGTACTCGTCGACCACGAAGTGCCGGTACTGGGTGCGGATCTGCTCGCCGACGTCCGGGTGCTCCTCGATGCCCCACACCGCGGCACGCAGCATGTCCTCGAAGTCGATCACGCCGTTCGAGCGTTTGAGCTGCTCGTACGCGGTGAACACCTCGGCCACCTTCGCCGGCTCGTGCGGTGTGTCGCGCAGCGCCCGGGCGGCGGCCACCACGTAGTCCGTCGGCTCGACCAGCGACGACTTGGCCCACTCGATCTCGCCGGCCAGGTCGCGCGCGGCGGCCCGGTCGGTGCGCAGGCCGACCCGGGCCGCGGCGAGGGTGACCAGCCGCACCTTGCTGTCCAGCAGCTCGGGCATGGCCCGGCCGGACAGCAGGCGGGGCGCGAAGTACCGCACCTGCCGCAACGCAGCGGCGTGGAAGGTCCGCGCCTGGACACCGTGCGCCCCGAGCAGAGTGAGACGGTGTCGCATCTCGGCGGCGGCACGGGCGGTGAAGGTGACCGCGAGCACGTGCCGGGGGGATATCTCACCGGAGAGTGCCCGGTGGGCGATCCGGGAGGTGATCGCCCTGGTCTTGCCGGTGCCGGCGCCGGCAAGGATGCAGACCGGGCCGGCGGGCGCGGTCACCGCGGAGCGCTGCTCAGGGTCCAGCCCGGCGAGCACGTGTTCCGACGCTGAGTGAACCGCCACAACCAGGAATCATCTCAGCTCCCCTCAGCGTTGCAGCGAACAGCCTCGGCTTGATCCGCAAGCCGCGGCCGGAGGAGTTGGAGGATCCGACCATGTTGACGATGTATTCCACCCCCTGGTGCGGCTACTGCCACCGGCTGAAGTCGCAGCTCGACCGGGAGGGCATCGGTTACGAGGTGGTCGACATCGAGGAGGACCCGAAGGCCGCGGAGTTCGTGATGAGCGTCAACGGCGGCAACCAGACGGTGCCGACCCTGCGCTTCGACGACGGCAGCGCCCTGACGAATCCCTCGATCACCCAGGTCAAGCAGCACCTGGAGACCCTCACCGCCTGACCGGCCAGATGACCGTCGACGAGCGGCCGCCCCACTCGGGGCGGCCGCTCGTCGTGTTCCGAGGTCGGTCATCGTGGCGGCGGAAGGTGGGTGCCGGTCGCCAGCGGCCGGTCGGCGTCCTCTGCCGGTCGCCGGGGTGCCGGGAGCACCGGGAGGGCCGGCGTGGGCGGGCGGGTGCCGGGCGGCGCGCTCAGGTGCCGGCCCCGCCAGAGGTAGCCACCGGCGATCAGCGTGGCCACCCCGACCAGCGCGAAGAGCAGCCGGTAGTCCAGGAACCCGACCAGCAGGGCGCCCGCCCCGATGGAGAACGCCTGCGGGCCGCTGACCACCGCCTGCGTGGCCGCGGCGACCCGGCCGACCAGCGTGGGCGGGGTCCGACGCTGGATCAGCGTGTGCAGCCCGACCATCGTCAGCGGGAGCGAAACGCCGGCCAGCAGCACCGCCGCAAACCCGAGCCGGATGTCGGGGTACGCGAGCGCGAGCGCGGCCGGGGAGAAGAACGCGACACCGGCGGCCAGTGTGCCGACCTCACCGAGCCTGCGGACCAGCGCCGGTGAGCAGAGCCCGCCGAGCAGCCCGCCCACGCCCTGCACGGTGACCAGCACGCCCACGAACGCGGCGTCCCGGTTCAACCCCTGGTCGACGTACGCGAAGATGAGCGACTCGCTGAAGCCCATCACCAGTGATCCCAGCCCGTAGCCGAGCAGTGCCCGGCGCAGGGCCGGCTCGCCGGCCAGGTGCCGCAGGCCCGCGCCCAGCTCGGCTGGCCAGCGCAGCCGCACGGGCGGTGGCGCCTGTTGCGGAGTGGGTAGGGCGGTGACCACCGCTGCGGCGGTCAGAAATCCGACGATCCCGATCCCGGCCAGCGCCCACCCACCGAGCGCCGCGTAGAGCGCCGCGCCGGCCAGCGGGCCGATCAGCCGCATCCCCTGCCGTACGGTCTGGAGCAGGCCGTTCGCCTCGGCCAGCAGCTCGACCGGCACCATCTCCCGGATCAACCCGCTGAGCGCCGCGCCGAGCGTGATGGACGACAGCCCGTAGAGGGCGGCCACCAGGTAGACGATCCAGACGTCGCCCGCGTGCCGGACGGCGAACAACGGGGTGAGCAGGGCGGCGGTGAGCACGTTCGCGGCCAGGAAGAACGGCCGTCGCGGGTACCGGTCGACGAACCAGCCGACCAGCGGTGCCAGCATCATCGGCGCGATGACGGCGAAGATCGTGGCACCGGCCAGCCCGTTCGAGCCGGTCAGATCCTTGACCCAGATGGCGAGCGCGAGCAGCAGGATCGACTCGGCGGTCATGCTGGCCAGCAGACCGCCGAAGAGCAGGCGGAAGTCGGGTCGGCGCAGGATCGTGCGCATGGGTCCCTCCGGCGGGATGGCCTGCCCGGCTGGGCGAGGTCGACGTGGGCCGCGACCGCGGGTCCGTCATCGCCCGGCATTCCCGTGGTCCGATTTTTGCAGGACACGCCCCCGCCGGAACCTCCGACACCGGTCGCGCCGTCCATACTGACCGTGGGGGGCGAATTTCATACAGTTACCGTCGCGCCAGCGGCGGTCGACGGGAAAGAGGACACTGTGCCTCCTGCCGCACCCAGCCCGATCCTGCGTCGTCGCCGATTGGGCGTCGAGCTGCGCCGCCTGCGTGAGGCCGCGGGCCTCACCGGCGACCAGGTGATCGAGCGTATCGGTTGGGCCTCCGCGTCCAAACTGTCCCGCCTGGAGAACGGCCGCAGCCGACCGGACCCGCAGGACGTCGGCGACCTGTTGGATCTCTACGGCGTCGACCAGGCGGTGCACGACGAGTTGCTCGGCATCACCGGCGAGGCCGGCGACATGCGCGGCTGGCTGAAGAACTTCCCGGTGATGACGCAGCAGCAGCGCAGTTGGGCCGAGCTGGAGGCGGGCTGCGCCGAGATCTCCGAGTACAACCCGGTGCTGGTGCCCGGCCTGTTGCAGACCCCGGGCTACGCCCAGGTCCGGATCGTCTCCGCCCGGCAGGTGGGCGCGGGCGCTGGCGAGCCCGAGCCCGACGACGAGCCGGAGACCGAGGTGCAGGCGCGGATGGCCCGTCAGTCGTTGCTGACCCGTGAGCCGCACGCGCCCCGCTACACCGCCGTGCTGGAGGAGGCCGCTCTCGGCCGCCGCGCCGGGCCGCCCGAGGTGCTGCACGAACAACTGCTCCAGCTCTGTGAGCTGGCCCTGCTGCCGAACGTGACGCTGCACGTGCTGCCTCGCGACACCCAGATCGGCAATTGGTACCTCCCGCCGACCGCGTTCTCGGTCTACCGGTTCGCCGATCCCCTCGATCCGGAGACATTGGCCATCGAAGGTGGCTTCACCGACGTCATGTCGACCGAGGCAATCACGCTAAATCGCTATAAAGTGGTGTTCGAGTGGCTATGCACGTCGGCACTAAACGCCGAGGACACCCTCTCCTGGCTGATCGAGTCAACGGGACGGCTGACCGAGGCGGCGCCCCCATCCACAGTGGCGTTCGGGCCGGCAACGGCGCCGACCCAGCGCCGCCGGGCCTCGGGGCGGCTGACCGATCGGTGATCCACGGGGGACCGACCCTCCGTCGGGGCGTGCGGCACCACTCGTCCCATCGGATCGCTTCACATCAGGAGCAGAACCATGAACGACATCCGTAACACGCCGTCCGTCTCCGCTCACTCGCTGGCGGATGCCCCGTGGCGTACCAGCACACGCAGCCAGACCTCCAACTGCGTGGAGGTCGCCCCACTCAACGCCGGCCCGTCGGCGGTCGCCCTGCGCGACAGCAAGGACCGAGGCGGCCCGGTGCTGCTGTTCAACCGCGCTGGGTGGCTCGGTTTCATCACCGGAGCCAAGAAGGGCCAGTTCGATCTGAACTGATCCGGTGACAGGTACGGGGCCGTCGGCGCACTGCCGGCGGCCCCGTCGCTGTACGCGCCCCTCCACCCCACTGAGCTGCATCGGCCGATCGGACGACGCTCCGAACTGATAGGCGCGTTTCAGTTGCTGGGACGAACACGGGGCGTAACATGGCCCTCGGATACGTGGAACTTCCACACTGGCTTATCCACCGCGGCTCATCCGGAGACCCTCATGCGGTTCCTGATCGTTCGCACCGAAATCCGCGCCGTCGCCGACGGGGACATCGCCGCTGCCTGGGCAGACGGCCACCGACTCCGCGACGAGACGACCACCCCCGAGCCACGACGGCAGACCGTGCACGCCGAGGACCGGGACGCCGCACTGCTGCTGGCCCGCGCTCTGGCCACTGTCGGCGCGGTCCGCGCCGGCAAGCAACGGGTCAAGGTCGTACCGCTGATCGAGCCCCGCGCGGCCTTCCGACACAGACCGGGCCGCAACGGCACCTGACTCGACAAGACGTCCGTCGTGGTCGGATCGGCTCCCCCGCCGCGTTTATCGCACCCACCGACCACGACGGCCCGTGTTCCCGGCCCGTGACCGCCGCGGCAACGGCGGCCACGGGTCGGGACCGTGCTTCACCTGTCGGCGTCCACCCAGCCGTCCAGCCACCGGTGGATGAGGAACAGCGCGATCGACGACGGCGGCGGCAGGATCAGCTGGGCACCGTCACCCACGTCCACCGTCCGCCCGGCCAGCGCCGCCCCGATCTCCAAGCGCGAGAACCACCGGGCGTACGCGATCTCGGAGGGATCGACCCGCACCGGATCGTCCGGGTTCGCGGTGGCCAGGAAACCCAGCATCAGCGAGCCGGGGAACGGCCACGCCTGGCTGCCCACGTACCCGATGCGCTCGACCCCGATGCCCACCTCCTCGCGGACCTCGCGCAGCACGGCGGCCTCCGCCGACTCGCCGGGCTCGACGTAGCCGGCCAGGCAGGAATAGCGCCGGCCGCCCGGGGTGCCCGGCCAACCGGCGTTGTTGCCGAGCAGGCAGCGACCGTCCGGGCCGTCCACACCGTCGTGCACCAGCACGATCATTGCCGGGTCGGTACGCGGCCAGATCCGCCCACCGTTGCGGTCCACCCGGGACCAGCCCGCCTCGTCCATCGCGGTCGGCGCCCCGGTGCTCGTCGAGTAACCGTGCCGGGTGTGCCAGTTGAGCAGCGCCAACGCCGTGGTGAAGATGCCGGCCTCCCGGTCGGCCAGCAGGTGGCCCACCTCGCGCAGGTTGACCGCGCGGGTCCCCGGCAACGCCGGCAGCGGCGCGTCGACCGCGAAGACCGGCACCCCGTCCGGTTCGACACCGAGGAACATCGCCGTCGACTCGGACCCGGCCGGCACGTCGGCCGCACCGAACAGCACCAACACCGGTGGCGACGTGTCGGTGCGGGCCAACGTGCGACCCTCGTCGGTCGAGTCGAGCAGTAGCACCCGGCCACGCAGCCACGCCTCGGTCAGCCACTGCGAGTCGCCCCGCCGGTGGGCAGCCCGATCCAGCGTGGACCGCGCCAACGGCGGCGCCGCCTCCCCACTCACGCCAGCGCTCCGCTTCGCTCCACGCCGCCGTGAGACGGCCCACTGCTGAGCCCCATGGCTCGCTCGCTGCGCTCGCTCACAGCTTGGACTCGGTCTGGACCGGAGTCAGCGCGGCGAGGCCCGGGGTGACCCGCTCGGCGTCACCGAGCACCACGATGGCCGCCCGTGCCGGTGCCAGGTACCGGGCGCCGGCACGCGCGACATCGTCGATGCTCGCCTTCGCCAACCTCGCCGCATACTCGGCGAGGAAGTCGAGACGCAGCCCGTTGCCCGCGTACGCGCTGGTCAACGCCGCCAACCCGGCCTGGGTGGACATGCCGAGCTGGAGAGTGCCCAGGGCGTACTGACGGGCCTGCTCCAACTCCTCGGGCTTCGGTGGCAGCGACGCCAACCGGCCCAACTCGTACGTCGTCTCCAGCAGCGCCGGCCCGGTGACCTCGGTGGCCACCTCGGCGGAGGCCACCAGGACCGACCCGGCCACCGAGTGCTCGATCCCCGAGTGCGGGCCGTACGTGTAGCCCTTGTCCTCCCGGATGTTCTCCACCCAACGGGAGGAGAAGTAACCGCCGAAGATCAGGTTGGCCAGTTGCAGCGGGGCGTGGTCGGGGTCGGTGCGGGACACGGCCGGAAGCGCGATCCGCAGCGAGGACTGCACCGAGCCCGGCCGGTCGACCAGCAGCAGTGGGCCCGGCTCCAGCGGCGGCGTCGCCGGCAGCTCGGCCACACGCCCGGCGCCGGCCCAACCGCCGAGCGCCCGCTCGGCGGCGTCCAGTGCCTTCTCCGGCTGCACGTCACCGACCAGCACCAACTGCGCGCCGGCCGGGTGGACCCGCTCCGCGTGCAGGGTGCGCAACGCCGCCGGTCGGACGGCGCGGATCTGGCCCGGCTCCGGGGTCTGCGTCGCGTACGGGTGCCGGCCGTAGATCCGCTTCAGCAGCGCCTCCCGGGCCAGGTGCGCCGGCTGACTCTGCGCCACCTGGATCCGGTCGACCAGTCGGTCCCGTTCGGTGGCCACCTCGTCACTCGGGTAGCTGGCGCTGGTCAGTACCTCGGCCAGCAGCTCCAGCATCCGGTCCAGGCCGGTGACCAGCCCGGCGCCCGAGAGCATCAGCCGGTCCGGGTCGACGCCTGCGGAGAGCCCGCCACCCACCTTCTGCAACTCGGCGGCGAGCTGCACGCTCGTCATCGACTCGGTGCCGGAGAGCATCGTCTGCGAGAGCATCGCGCCGCGAGCCAGGTGCACCCGACCGAACGGAACCCAGAGCCGCAACTCGACCAGCGGCACGGCGGGCCGGCGTACGGCGATCACGGTGAGACCGTTGCGCAGCGTACGTTCGGCCTGCTTGGGCACCTTGAGCTTGCGGGTCGGCCCCAGCGGCGGCAGCGTACGCGGCCCGACGGGAGCGGTGGTCGTAGTCACTGTGCCACCTTCGTTCGCGACTGCGGGGCTCGCAAAACCGGCTCACTCCTCGCGCTCACCGGGCGCCTCCGGCAATGACCTCGATGGCGGCCCGGCGCTCCGGCCGCAGAGTGGCCGCGGCGGCCCGGACCTGGTCCTCGGTGACGTCGCCGACCAGCCGGGGCAACTCGTTGAGCAGGCCCGGTTCGCCGCGTTGCTGCTCCAGCACGGCCATCCGCAGCGCCCGGCCGAGAACCGCGTCGGTGTCCCGCAGCAGATGGGTCGCCATCCGGGCCTGGGTGCGGGCCAGCTCACCGTCGGTCAGCCCGTCGGTGGCCAGCCGGTCCAACTCCTCGTCCATGGTGCGCAGCACCTTGTCCACGTCGCCCCCGGGTGGGAGATGCGCCTGCAACAGCAGCGCTGTGGGGTCGCGGACGTCGAACGGGTCACCCATGAAACCGAGGTATCCGCCGAGGCTGGTCACCGTGCGGTCGCGCTGCACCAGCCGCTCGACCAGCCGCGACGCGTCGCCGTCGGTGAGCACCTCGGCCAGCACCACGTACGGCAGGTAGCCGGCGAAGTCGGTGACCGGGTCGGGCACGCGCCAGGCGCTGGCCACCGCCGGCAGCGGCGCCAGGGCATCGGTGTACGAGGTGCGCCGCTCGGCGGTCAGCTCGGGCTCGGTGAAGTCGGGCCGTTTCGGCGCCGGTCGGGCTGGCACGTCACCGAAGTGCCGGGTGACCAGCTCGGTCGCCTCGGCCACGTCGATGTCGCCGCTGACGGCGAGGACCGCGTTGCCGCTGGCGTAGTAGCGGCGGAAGAAGTCCGCCGCGTCGGCGACGGTCGCCGACTCCAGGTCGTCGAAGGAGCCGTAGCCGTCGTGCGCGTTCGGGAAGGTGTCGAACATGACCGGCGGCAGGGTCAGCCAGGGGAAGCCGCCGTACGGCCGGTTGAGGACGTTGACCCGGATCTCCTCCTTGACCACGTCGACCTGGTTGCGCAGGTTCTCCTCGGTCAGTCGGGGGCCACGCATCCGGTCCGCCTCCAGGAACAGCGCGCGTTCCAGCGCGTTGCTCGGCAGCGTCTCGAAGTAGTCGGTGTAGTCCAGGTGGGTGGAGCCGTTGAAGGTGCCACCAGCGCCCTGCACGTGCCGGAAGTGGGCCAGCTTCTCCAGGTTTTCCGAACCCTGGAACATGAGGTGCTCGAAGAGATGGGCGAAGCCCGTGCGCCCCTCCGGCTCCGAGCGGATGCCGACGTCGTAGACCACCGCCACCCCGATCACCGGGGCACTGCGATCAGGGGTGAGCACCACCCGCAGGCCGTTGTCGAGGGTGAACCGCTCGACCGGATACTTCGTCGCTGGAATTCTGGATCTCCGCGCCGCCACGGGATCGACCCTAGCGCGTCGACACCCCCGCCACCCGCGACCTCCCGGAGCCGCCGCCACCGCGAGGGTGAGACGGCGGGTGTGTCGGGCGCTGGGGTGACATCCGGGACCGGTGGGAAGCGGGCGACCGGCCGTGCGGGGACAATGGGGAGATGAAACGAGAGACACGCCTGATGCGGTTGACCGGGGCGCGCGCGAGCGGCGCGGCGGCGACGGGCGCGGCGGCGACCGGCGCGCGGGCTACCGGCGCGGCGGCGACCGGCGCGCGGGCTGTGGGAGCGGCGTCGTTCGGCGCCCTCGCCGTGGGGGCGGTGGCCGTCGGGGCCGTGGCCGTCGGGGCGCTGGTCATCGGGCGGCTGGCGATCCGCCGGGCGGTCGTGCGGGAGCTGCGCGTCGGCCGGTTGGAGATCGACGAGCTGGTGGTGCACAGCCGACCCACCGCCGAGGGATAACCCGCGCCGGCGCGACCACGTCGAGCGAGGCTTACCGCGCCCCCACGCGCCGTTCATCGCCCGCCGCGTGATGCCGCTCGGGTGTCGGGCGGACACGGGGCAGCACCTCGGCGCCGACCCGCTCGGCCTCCTCCCGGTGCGGCCAGCCGGAGAGGACGAACTCGTCGACGCCGAGTGCCGCGTACTCGTCGATGCGGGCCGCCACCTCGGCGTAGCTGCCGACCAGCGCGGTGCCTGCGCCCTCGCGGACCAGGCCGACGCCGGCCCAGAGGTTCGGCGCGACGGTGAGCCCGTCGGTGCGACCGGCGTTGAGCGCGGCCATCCGGGCCTGACCCACCGAGTCCATCCGGCGGAACCTGGCCTGTGCGGCGGCGATCCGCTCGGGACTCATCCCGGCCAGCAGCCGGTCGGCCTCCGCCCACGCCTCGGCGCCGGTGGGTCGGGCGATGACGTGCAGCCGCAGACCGGTGCGCAGGGTGCGGCCCTGCTCGGCGGCGAGCGCCCGGACCTGGGCGACCCGGGCGGCGATCGACGTCGGCGGTTCGCCCCACATCAGGTACACGTCGGCCTGTCGGGCGGCCACCGTCTCGGCGGCCGGGGACGCGCCGCCGAAGTAGACCGGCGGTGGCTCGGCGAGCGGGGTGGCCAGGCCGCCCTGGTCGACCCGGTAGTGCCTCCCGGCGTAGTCGAAGGGCCGGCCGGCCCAGGCGCGGCGGAGCACCTCGATGAACTCGCCGGTGCGCGCGTAGCGGTCGTCGTGCCCGAGGAAGTCGCCGTACGCCCGCTGCTCGGCCGGGTCGCCGGCGGTGACGATGTTGAGCGACAGCCGGCCACCGGAGACGGCCTGGAACGCCTCGGCCTGTTGGGCGATGAGGGTGGGCAGCGCGAAGCCGGCCCGAACGGCGACCAGCATGCCGAGCCGCTCGGTGTGCTGGGCGACCGCCGCGCAGACGATCCACGGGTCGGGGCAGCCGGCGCCCACGGGCGTGAGCACGGCGGTGAAGCCGTGCGTCTCGGCGGCCCGGCCGACCTCGGCCAGGTAGGCCACGGTGGCGGCCCGGTCGTGCCGGGCGGCGCCCGCGGTGACGGTGGCGGCACCGACCTGGTCGCCGTCGCCGGAGGTGGGCAGGAACCAGTGGAAGCTCATCGCGAATTCGCCTCTCTGCCGATCACCGTGTCCGGTTTAACCTAGCAAGCTGGTAGGAAATGCCGACATAACTGAGACGCGTCATCCCGCCATGTGGATGGGTCTTGACGCTGACCGCGGCCTGGCCCAGTCTTCCTACCAACTAAGTAGGAATACTGCGGATTGGATGGACGATGAGACGGCTTCCCATGCGCCGGTTGGTCACCCTGGCCACTCTCGCCGCCCTCGGTGCGGCGACCCTGGGCAGCACCGCCGCGTGCGGCGACGACAGCGAGGGCACGGGCGGCAGCTCCGGCCCGGTGACGCTGCGCCTCGGCTACTTCCCCAACATCACGCACGCGCCGGCCGTCGTCGGCGTGGAGAAGGGCATCTTCGCCGAGAAGCTCGGCGCCGACGTCAAGCTGGACCCGAAGACCTTCAACGCCGGCCCGGCCGCCATCGAGGCCGTCTTCTCCGGGGCGCTGGACGCCACCTACATCGGTCCGAACCCGACAGTGAACGCCTTCTCCAAGTCCAAGGGTGAGGCCGTCCGGGTCATCTCCGGCGCGGCCTCCGGCGGCGTGGCGCTGGTGGTCAAGCCCGGCATCGCCGGCGCGCAGGACCTGAAGGGCAAGAAGATCGCAACCCCGCAGCTGGGCAACACCCAGGACGTGGCGATCCGCTACTGGCTCAAGCAGCAGGGTCTGACCACCACCAAGGAGGGTGGCGGCGACGTCAAGATCGTCCCGCAGGAGAACGCCCAGACGGTTGAGACGTTCAACAGCGGCGCGATCGACGGTGCCTGGGTGCCTGAGCCGTTCGTCTCCCGCCTGGTCAACGCCGGCGGCAAGGTGCTCGTCGACGAGCGCGACCTGTGGCCGGACAAGAAGTTCGTCATCACCAACCTGCTGGTCAGCACGAAGTTCCTCAAGGCACACCCGGACGTGGTGCAGAAGCTGGTCGACGGTCAGGTGGCCGCGAACGAGTTCGTCAACACCAAGCCCGAGGAAGCTCAGCAGGCCATCTCCGAGGCGATCGGCAAGATCACCGGAAAGCCGCTGGACCTGAAGCTCATCAAGCAGGCGTGGCCGACGTTGGAATTCACCAACGACCCGATCGCGACCTCGCTCAAGGCCGGCCTCGACCACGCCGTCGAGGTCAAGCTGACCGAACCGGTCGACCTCAAGGGCCTGTACGACCTGAAGTACCTCAACAACGCACTCAAGGCGGCCGGCAAGCCCGAGGTCGTCCAGCCATGACGTCGACCACGACGACGCCGGAGAGCGCGACCACAGCGGTCGCGCTCTCCGGCGTGACAAAGGTGTACGGGCGCGGGGCGAACGCCGTCCTGGCCCTGGACGGTGTGTCGCTGGACGTAGCTCCCGGCGAGTTCGTCTGCCTGGTCGGCGCGTCCGGTTGCGGCAAGAGCACCCTGCTCAACCTGGTCGCCGGGCTGGACCAGCCCAGCGGCGGGCAGATCACCCTGGCTGGCGAGGCCAACCCGGGCCTGATGTTCCAGGAGCCGGCGCTGTTTCCGTGGCTGACCGTCGACGGCAACGTCGAGGTGCCACTGAAGCTGCGCCGGCTGCCGCGGACCGAGCGGCGCAAGCGGGTGGCCGAACTGCTACGGACGGTGCACCTGGCCGACTTCGGCCGCAAGCGCCCGCACGAGCTCTCCGGGGGGATGCGGCAGCGGGTCGCGCTGGCCCGCACCCTGGCCCTGGACACTCCGGTGCTGCTGATGGACGAGCCGTTCGGTGCGCTGGACGCGATGACCCGGGACATCCTGCACGACGAGTTGGAACGCATCTGGTCCGAGCGCAAGCTCTCGGTGCTCTTCGTGACGCACAACGTCCGCGAGGCGGCCCGGCTGGCCGACCGGATCATCCTGCTCTCCAGCCGACCCGGTCGGATCATCTACTCCACCGAGGTGAACATCCCGCGCCCTCGTCGGATCGACTCCCCCGAGGTCGCCGCCATCGCCGCCGACGTCACCGAGCGGCTCCGTACGGAGGTGGGCCGCCATGGCCAGTGACACCCTCACCAGTTCGGCGCGTACCGACGCGGAGATCTCCGGCCTCGACGCGCTGGAGATCGCCGGCCGGGACAAGGAGGTCTCCCGGGGCGCCCGGATCTGGGCGGCCACCTGGCCCAAGCTCGCCGCGCTGGCCATCGCCATCGGAATCTGGCAGGCAGTGGTCTGGACCGGCTGGAAGGAGCCGTGGGCCCTGCCCGGCCCGGGGCCGGTCTTCGCCGACCTCGCCGACTACTTCATGAGTCAGGCGCTCTGGGACGGGCTGGCCACCACGGCACGACGTGCGGTTTTCGGCTTTGCCGCCGCAGTAGTCGTCGGACTACTGCTCGGCCTCGGCGTCTCTCGGTCGAAGGTGCTCCGCGCAGCCATCGGGTCCATGATCACGGCGCTGCAGACGATGCCGTCGATTGCCTGGTTCCCCCTGGCAATCCTGCTGTTCAACCTCAGCGAACAGGCGATCTTCTTCGTGGTGGTGCTCGGTGCCGCGCCGTCCATCGCCAATGGTGTCATCCATGGCGTGGACTACGTCCCGCCGCTGCTGAAGCGCGCCGGCCGCAACCTGGGTGCCCGAGGTCTCAACCTGTACCGATACGTCATCGCGCCCGCCGCGCTGCCCGCGATCGTCGCCGGCCTCAAGCAGGGCTGGGCCTTTGCGTGGCGCAGTCTGATGGCCGGTGAACTGCTCGTGGTCATCGCCGCGCGGACGTCGATCGGCGCTCAGCTCACCTACGCCAGGGATTTCTCGGATGCGGAACGGCTGATGGCCGTCATGATCGTTATCCTGGTCGTCGGCATAGTGGTGGACGCCGCGTTCGGCGCGGCGGACAAGGCCATCCGGCGTCGCTGGGGCGTACTCGACCAGGCGGGCAACTGACCGGTGTACGTCTCCGCGCGCAGCGACTACGCGCTCCGGGCGATGCTCGCCGTCGCCGCCGCCGGTGGTGGCGGTGACGGCGACCGGGTCGGTGAGTTGGTGAAGGCGGCCAGCCTGGCCGAGGTGCAGGACATCCCGCTCAGCTTCCTGCAGGGCATCCTGCTCGACCTGCGCCGGGCCGGTCTGCTGCACAGCCATCGCGGCGCCGACGGCGGGTACGCGCTGACCCGCCCACCCGACGAGATCACCGTCGGCGACGTGCTGCGTGCGGTCGGCGGCTCGCTCACGACGGTCCGCGGTCTGCCGGCCGATCGGGCCGGCTATCACGGAGTGGCCGCCGGCCTCACCGACGTCTGGCTGGCGGTGCACGGGGCGATCGCCACGGTGGTCGACAGCACCACCCTGGCCGACCTGCTCACCCGCAACTCGACCGACCACGCCCCCACCACCTCGTGAAACGACGGAGGTGATGTGGTCGGGTCTGTGCCCCGCCGACCCGACCACATCTCGTACCGATCCTGACCGGGCCTGCCCCTCCGCCGGCACCGGTCGGCCGGTCGCTGCTCAACCCACGTGGGCGACCGCCGGGCCGGAGCCCTGGTCGCCAGGGCCGTGCAGCTCCACCAGACCGGCGGGAGCGTTACCCGCCGGGGTGGCGTGCCAGGGTGCGAAGGCCGCAACCATGGCGAGCAACAGCCCGGCGAGCGCGACCGCGACCACCAGGATCAGTTCGCGTAGTGCACCCGAGCCGGCTTCGCCCGCCATGGTCACCCCTCCCGTGCCGGGCCCCCCGCCCGGCTTTCCCCCGGTGGTCAGCCTTGACCACGGTCAGCCATGACGCAGTCGGCCAGCCGACCGAGCAGAGGCTGATTACCGACTCAGAAGTCTGGCCGGCCAGGGCCGAAGACAGACCGACCCGCCTCGCCGAAGCGGGGCGGGTCGGTCGGTTGGTCGAGGCGCGGAAGATCAGACGGTACGGGGGCGGCGCGGACGGCGGGACCGACCCGACGCCCGGTGCGTGGGGCGGGCGCCGCCATCGGTGGCAGTGCCACCGGCACCGCGTCCCCCACGAGCGGCGGGCGCCGGAGGCGCGACGATGGTCACCGGCACCCCGGACGGCTCACGCGCACCGGTGACCCGGGCCAACGCCTCGCCATCGGAGCGCACCTGGACCGACTCGGGCCGGATGCCGGCGGTGGCCATCAGTCGGGACATGTCCCGACGCTGCTCGGGCAGGACCAGGGTGACCACAGAGCCGGACTCGCCGGCCCGGGCGGTACGGCCGCCCCGGTGCAGGTAGTCCTTCGCCTCGGTCGGCGGGTCCACGTTGACGACCATGTCCAGGCCGTCCACGTGAATGCCCCGAGCCGCGACGTCGGTGGCGACCAGAGCGGTCACCTGGCCGTTGCGGAACTGCTCCAGGATCCGGGTGCGCTGCGGCTGGGACTTTCCGCCGTGCAGTGCGGCCGCGCGTACGCCCTTGGACAGCAGCTGACGGGCAAGGCGGTCGGCGCGGTGCTTGGTGCCCATGAACAGGATGGTGCGGCCCTCACGGGCGGCGATCCGGGTCAACGCGTCGGGCTTGTCCAGGGCGTCGACGTGCAGCACGTGGTGGGTCATCGCCGTCACGGTGGCGGTGCCCGGGTCGACCGAGTGGGTGACCGGGTTGCTCAGGAAGCGGCGGACCAGCCGGTCCACACCGCCGTCCAGAGTGGCGGAGAAGAGCATCCGCTGGCCCTGCGGCGCGACCTGCTCCAGCAGCTTGGTGACCTGCGGCAGGAAGCCCATGTCGGCCATCTGGTCGGCCTCGTCCAGCACGGTGATCTCGACCTGGTCGAGCCGGGCGTCGCCGCGGTTGATCAGGTCGTGCAGCCGGCCGGGGGTGGCGACAACCACCTCGGCGCCAGCGCGCAGAGCGTCGGCCTGCCGCTGCAACGACAGCCCGCCGACGACGGTGGTGCAGCGCAGCCCGACAGCGCGGGCGTACGGGGCGAGCGCGGTGGTGACCTGCTGGGCCAGCTCACGGGTCGGCACCAGCACCAGGGCGAGCGGGCGACCCGGCCGGGCCTTACGGCCGGCGGTGCGGGACAGCAGCGCAAGCCCGAAGGCGAGGGTCTTGCCGGAGCCGGTACGACCCCGGCCCAGCACGTCGCGGCCGGCGAGCGAGTCGGGCAGCGTCGCCGACTGGATCGGGAACGGCTCGTTGATGCCCTGCGCGGTCAACGCGGTGAGCAGCGCCGGTGCCAGCCCGGTATGAGCGAAAGAAGGAATAACTGTGGTCATGCGGGAGCCTTCCTCGACGCGGCACGTGTCGAGGGAGGGCGCCGAAGTCGGCGCTGTCACCGGCGGCAAAAAGGCAGCCAGGACTCACAAGCACGAACCGATTGGAGTACGGGCCGGCCCGCCACCGGGCCGTCACCTGCGGAGGCAGGCGACGGCGAGGCGGGCCGGTCCCGTCACCGTCACACCCGGAGGGCGCGACAGGTACTGCTGGCCGATCCGAAGATCAGAGCGGGCGGATGTTCTCCGCCTGCGGGCCCTTCTGGCCCTGGGTCACCTCGAACTCGACCCGCTGGTTCTCGTCCAGGCTCCGGTAGCCGGAGGACTGGATCGCCGAGAAGTGGGCGAAGACGTCAGCGCCGCCGCCGTCGGGGGTGATGAAGCCGAAGCCCTTGTCAGCGTTGAACCACTTCACGGTGCCAATAGCCATGTGTTTCGTCTCCTTGACGGAACGTCGGACTCGCACTTGTTGCGTGCCCGAAGAGGAGCGCTCCGCGCGGGGATGCGCGAATCGCCTGTCGCTTCTGGTCGCCCCGCCCGGAGAACTCCGGACACAACAAAGAGCGCCTGGGGCCACAATCCCGCCAGGCGCACACAGAGTCTCTGGTAACCAAAACTGCAACCCGGTCAACGTATCATGGTTTTCCCGCCAGCGGTCAAGCTTGGGCGGAATCTTCGGGCAACTGGGCGATCATGGCCGTGAGCCCCGTCACATCCAGCAGATCGGCGGGCCGAACCGTCACGCCGTGCCGGACGTAGTGGAAGGCCGCGCCCACCCGGTCGACCGGCACACCAGCCAGCTCCGCCCAGGCCAACCGGTACACCGCCAACTGCACGGCGGCCACGTCCGCCGCCGGCCCGGTCGGCTGCGCGCCGGTCTTCCAGTCGACCACGTCGAACCGCCCACCCGGCCGGGCGAAGACCGCGTCCATCCGCCCCCGCACCACCACTCCGGCGATCACTGTGGCGAACGGCACCTCCACCTCCACCGGTGACCGGTCGGCCCACTCGCTGGCCAGGAACCGCTCCTGCAACTCGACCAGCGCCTCGTCGGGCGCGGCATCCGCGTCGGCCGCACCGGGCAACTCGTCCAGGTCCAGCAGGCGGTCGGCGCCGAAGCGCTGCTCCAACCAGGCATGGAACGCGGTGCCCCGACGGGCGTACGGGTTGGGCTCGGTCGGCACCGGACGGCGCAGCGTACGGGCCAGCCCGGCCGGGTCACGCCGCAACGCCACCAGCTGGGTGACGCTCAACTGCCCGGGCAGGGCCACCTCGACCGCACCGGAGAGCCTGGTCAGCTCGGCCCGTTCGGCCAGCAGCAGATCCGCCTCGCGCTGCCAGCGCGCCACCTCCGGGTCCACCTCCGGCTCGACGGTCACCAGCGGCCCGTCCAGCACCGAGCCGACCGGCCCGGCGACCACCGAGGCCGGCCCGTCGGTCATCAGGCGGCGCACCAACCCGGCCGCCTCGGCCAGTGCCGGTCGGCGACCGCCCAACGGGTCGGCCGGCCACTCCGCGCGGAGCACCACCTCGGCCGTCGGGTTCGTCGCATCCGGGGTCGGCTCGGGCGCCCACACGTCGATCAGGTGCCCCGGTCCGCCGTCGAGGCAGGCGTCGTACACCTCACGCAGGAAGACCGACGGACCTCGTGGCCGCTTCGTGCCCTCCCCCCACCAGTAGCCGGAGCAGAGCAGCAGCCGGCGCGGCCGGGTGACCGCCACGTACGTCAGCCGGCGTTCCTCCCGCTCGTCGTGGGCCCGCCAGGCGTCGGTGAAGTCGGTCACCGCCCGGGCGACCGCCCGCTGGTCGGCCGCCTCGTCGAGCGCCAGCTCGGGCAACCCGTCGGCGTCGCCGCGCAGCGGGAACGGCAGCACCCCGAGCCCACCCAACCAGTGGTCGGAGTTGCGGACCGGACCCGGCCACAGCCCACGGCTCAGCCCGGCCACGGCCACCACGTCCCACTCCAGGCCCTTGGCGGCGTGCGCGGTGACCACCTGCACCGCGCCCTCCACCACCTCGACCTCGCCCGGCGCCAGACCGCGCTCCTCGTCCTCGGCCGCGGCCAGGTAGGACAGGAAGCCGGAGAGCGTCGCCCCCGGGGTCTCCCCGCTGAAGCGGGCCGCCACGTCCCCCAGGGCGTCCAGGTGACCCCGGGCCAGGCCCGCGTCGCCGGCGCCGTCCCGGCCGGCCCGGACCGCGACCTCCACGTCCAGGCCGATGGTCCGCTCGATGTCCGCGATCAGGTCCGGCAGTGCCTGGTCCAGCCGGTAGCGCAGCAGCGCCAACTCCAGCCCGTACGCGCGTAGCCGCGCGAAGCCCTCCGCCGAGTACGCCTGCGCCGGGCCGAGATCGGCCAGCGCCTCCACCAGGGTCGCCTCGTCCAGCAGGTCGGGGCTGATCTCCGAGGTGTCGTCGGCGGCAACCTGTCGTCGGGCGTTGGCGATGGCCCGGGCCCGCTTGTGCAACGCCACCAGGTCACGCGGCCCGATCCGCCAACGGGCGCCGGTGAGCAACCGCAGCAACGCGGCACCGTCGGTCGGGTCGGCCAGCACCCGCAGCGTGCAGACCACGTCGCGTACCTCGGGGGTGTCCAGCAGGCCACCCAGCCCGACAACCTCGACCGGGAGACCGCGCTCCCGCAGTGCCGACTCGATCGCCGGGATCTGGCTGCGGACGCGCACCAGCACTGCCGTCGTCGGGCGTTGCGCCACCGGGATGTGCTCGGGGGCCGCGCCCGGCAGCCGGGCCGCCCCACGCCAGGCCGCGAGCACGCTGTCGGCGATCCAGTCGGCCTCGTCGGCGTACGTGGGCAGCATCGCGCAGTGCACAGTGCCGCCGGCCGCGCCGCCGGGGCTGCGGTGTGGGATCGGGTCCCGGACGGTCAGCGCGGAGCGCAGCTCCGGCACCTGGGCACCCGCCGCACGCAGTGGTGTGGACAGCGCGTTCGCCACCCGGAGGATCTCGGGGCGGTTGCGCCAGCTCGTGGTGAGCCCGAGCGCCTGGGCGGGCTGACCGTCGGCGCGGGCGAACTCGGTGGGGAACCGGTCCAGTGTGCCCGCGCTGGCCCCCCGCCAGCCGTAGATGGACTGGCACGGGTCCCCCACCGCCGTCACCGGGTGCCCGCCACCGAACAACGCGTTGAGCAGCACCACCTGGGCGTGGCTGGTGTCCTGGTACTCGTCGAGCAGCACCACCCGGAAACGGTCCCGCTCGATCTGACCGACCCCCGGGTGGTCCCGGGCCACCCGGGCCGCCCGGGCGAGCTGGTCGGCGAAGTCCATCGCCTCGAAGTCCTCCTTGCGCCGGGCGTACGCCCGCACCAGCGGCAGCAGGCGCAGCCGGGTCTGCTGGAGGGTGAGCGCCTTGCGCACGTCGGCGTACACCCGGCCCGGCCGGGACTGCACCTCGGCGAAGAACCGGCCGGTCCAGGCCGCCAGCTGGTCCGGCGCGACCAGGTGCTCGTCCAGCTCACCGGCGAGCGCCAGCACCGCGTCGGTGATGGTGCTCGGCATCCGGTCCACCTCGGACATGTCACCGTCGTAGTTGCGCACCAGCAGGTCGACCAACTGCCAGCGGGAGGCCTCGGTGAGCAGCCGGGTGGACGGCTCGTAACCGGCCCGCAGCCCGTGCTCGGTGACGATCCGCCCCGCGTAGGAGTGGTACGTGGAGACGGTGGGTTCACCGGCGAGCGGGTCGTCCAGCGGGTCCCGACCCTGTCGGCCGACGCGGCGGATCAGCTGGTCGAGCCGGGTCCGTACCCGGTGGGCCAGCTCGCCGGCCGCCTTCCGGGTGAAGGTCAGCCCGAGGATCTGCTCGGGGCGCACGTACGAGTTGGCCACCAACCAGACCACCCGCGCGGCCATCGTCTCGGTCTTGCCGGACCCGGCGCCCGCGACCACCAGCAACGGCTCCACCGGGGCGGCGATGATCGCGGCCTGCTCCCGGGTGGGCGCCGGCAACCGCAGCAGCTTGGCCAGCTCGACCGGTGTGTAGCGGGGGCCGGAGTCCGCCAGCCGGGGCGTCGGCGCGGGGCCCGCGCCGAACAGGGTGGGCTGGGTCATGGGGTCTCCGGACGTCGCACGGTTGGCGGCTCGACCACCTGGCGCCCCTGCCCGGAGACCGGGCAGCTGGTCCGCACCGGGCAGACCCGGCACTTCGAGTTGGCCACCGCGGCGAACGTCGCGGCTGCCATCGTATCGGCGGTCCGCCGGACCAGCGCGGTCGCCCAGCCGGCCGCCGGCCCCTCACCGGGCGCCGGCTGATTCTGCTCCCGGGCGTCCTTGGCGGAGGTGCCGAGCTGCACCAGCGCAGCACCTCCCGACTCGTCTCCGAACTCGGCGAACGCCCCCGCCTCCACCGCCGCCTGGTAGGCGCCGAGCTGCGGATGCTCGGCAAGCTCGGCGCCGGTGACAGCTGTCGACTTGCCGGTCTTCAGGTCGATCACCACGAGCCGCCCGGCCTCGTCGACCTCCAGCCGGTCCACCCGACCGGTCAGGTCGACCGGCCGGTTCGGGTCGTCCAGGCGGACGGCGAACTCGTGCTCGATCGCGAGCAGCCGACGCGGGTTGGTGGCCAGCCAGCGCAGCAGCTTGTCGACCATCGCCTCGGCGCGTTCACGCTCCGGCCCGGCCATCCACCGGGCCGCCAGCTCGATCGCGTCGAACCGCGCGGCCACGTAGTCGAGCAGCGCGCCCCGGTCGGCGCTGGCGTCCTCGGCGAGCATCGCGGCGGCGTGGACCAGGTTGCCCACGCCCTGCGCCGTGCTGGTCGGGCCGCTGCCACCGTGCCGTTCCAGCAGCCACCGCAGGCTGCACCGCAGGGCGCTCTCCATCGCCGACGGGGTGACCCGCACCGGCTTGCCCTCGTCGACCAGCGGCCGGTCGTCGGAGAGGCCGCGCAACCCCCACCAGTCGTCGGGGTGCGCGCCGGGGACACCGGCGGCGGCGAGCCGCGCCAGCTCGGCCGCCGCGGCGCGCCGCCGGGCCGCGGGGGCAGCCGGGTCGGTGATGGCGGTACGCAGCTCGGCGACCAGCGCCGGCAGGGTGAGCGCCCGGGGTGGACGGGTGACCGGCAGTGCGCCAGGGCGGTCCGGCTCGCCGTCCCCGTCCTCTCCCGTCGCGCCAGTGGGGTCGGCGGGCGGCGGGCCGGTGCGCGGCCCGGGTGGCGCGGTGGGCGGGGTGGGTGGACCGGGTGGCGGGGTGGGTGGTGCGGTCGGGCCCAGCTCGTGCAGGAACCGGCTCGGCTGTTCCTCGTGGTCGTCACCGCCGACTGCGGCCGATGCCACGGCACTGACCAGCAGTCGGTGCCGGGCCCGGCTGATGGCCACATGGAAGAGCCGGCGTTCCTCGTCCAGCAACGCCGAGGTCTGACCCACCACGTTCGCCACGGCTGCGCCGCCGGCCGATCGACCCGCCAACACGTCGACGAGGCGCTCGGAGCCGAGCAGGCTGCCGCGCAGTCGCAGGTCCGGCCAGATGCCCTCCTGCACGCCGGCCACCGCGACCAGGTCCCATTCCAGGCCCTTCGCGGCGTGCGCGGTGAGCAGGCGCACCGCCGCGCCCCGGTCGGCGGTCGGGGCGATGGTGTCGGCCGGCAGGTCCTGAGCGAGCACGTGGTCGAGGAAGACCTCGGTGCGGGCACCGGGCAGTCGGTCGGTGAACCGTGCCGCCGCGTCGAAGAGCACCAGCACGGCGTCCAGGTCACGGTCGGCCGCCTCGGCCCGCCGCCGCCGGGCCAGGTCTCCCTCGCCGGCCGCCGGCCGCCCCTGGATGATCGCGCCCGCCCAACGCTCGGCGAGACCACTGGCGTCCCAGACCGCCCAGAGCACGTCCTCGGCGGTCGCCCCTGGTTGGGCGGCGGCATCCCGTGCGGTGGCCAGCAGCCCGGCCACCGCCTGCGCCGGCTCCGCCCAGCGCCGGTCGATGTCGGCCAGCTCCGTCGGGTCGCGCAACGCCTCGACGATCAGCTCCCCGGAGGGGCGTCGGTCACCGCCGGCCAGCGCGAGCGCACGCAGGCCCTGCCGCAGCCGCCGCTCGGCCAGCGGGTCGGCTCCGCCCAGCGGCGAGTGCAGCAGCGCGACCGCCGCCTCCTCGTCCAGGCGGTCTGGTTCGAGCGCGCAGCGCAGCAGGAGCAGCAGCGGCGCGACCGCCGGTTGCAGGTGCAGGGGCAGGTCCTCGCCGTGCACCACAGTGGGTACGCCGGCAGCGTGCAGTGCCCGCCGCAGGGTGGGCAACTGCAACGCGGTGGACCGCACCAGCACCGCCATCCGCGACCACGGCACGCCGTCGAGCAGGTGGGCCGAGCGCAGCGCGTGGGCCAGCCAGGCCGCCTCGCTGGTCGCCGAGCGGAACGTGTGCACCTCGACCACCCCGGGCGGCGCGTCCGGCAGCGGGTGCAGCCGCCGGTGCGCCGCCGGGCCGCGCAGCCGGCGACCCAGCCGGGCGATCGCCGCGAGCAGACCCGGCCCGGCCCGGTACGACGTGGTCAGCAGCACCTGTGCGGCCGGCGCCCCGGAGGCGGTCCGGAAGCGGTGCGGGAAGGTGGCCACCCCGGCCGGGTCGGCGCCCCGGAAGGCGTACGTGGAGGAATCCGGGTCGGCGAACGCGACAAGTGACTTGCCTCCGCCCGCGATGACCGAGAGCAGCTCCACCTGGGCGGGGTCGGTGTCCGCCAGCTCGTCGAGGTAGACGTGGGTGAGGCGGCGACGCTCGGCGGCCAGCAGCTCCTCGTCGTCGCGCAGCAGCCCGGTGGCCGCCCGGACCAGCTCGGCCGGGTCGTACGCGATGGAGCCCCGGTTGCTGACGTCCCGCAGCGCGAGCACTGCCACGTACTCCCGGAGGAAGCGGGCGGCGGCCGGCCAGTCCTCGCGGCCGAGCTTCTCGCCCAGCCGGGCCAGGTCGACAGGGCCCACGCCCCGCTCGGCGGCGCGCATGAGCAGGTCGCGCAGCTGACCGGCGAACGCCCGGGTGCGCAGGGCGGGACGCAGGTCGGTCGGCCAACCGACCGGGTCGTCCTCGGGCTCCTCACCCACCACGTTCAGCAGCTCGCGGATGATCAGATCCTGCTCGGGGCCGGTGAGCAGCCGGGGTGAGGGCTCACCCCGTTCTGCGGCGGCTCGGCGGAGCAACCCGAAGGCGTACGCCGGGAAGGTGCGCACCAGCGGCTCGCGCAGCACCCGGTGGCCGTCCTGGGCGATCCGGGCCTCGATGCGCTGGCGTAGCGCGGTCGCGCCTCGGCGGCCGAAGGTCAGCACCAGGATGTGTTCGGGGTCGACCCCCTCGGCCACCCGGGCGGCGACCGCCTCGACGAGCGTGCTGGTCTTGCCGGTGCCCGGACCGCCGAGCACGAGCATCGGCCCGTCGGTGTGCCCGACCACCTCGGCCTGCACCGGATCGACCCGCCAACCGCCGCCGCCGGCCAGCTCGCGCCCGGCCGCCAGCTCAGACCCGGCCACACCTGCCGACCCGGCGACCGACTCAGGCCGCGCCCCGCGCTCAGGCCCACCCGTGCGCTCTGGCCCACCCGACTCGCCGACACCGCCCCTGGGCGCGCTGCCGGCGGGCACGGAAGCGCCGGAAGGCGCTGCCCCGTCCCCCCGCGCCGGCCCCCCGGACCGCCGCACCAACCGGTACGCCTGCATCAGCTCATCCCATCAGACCCGTACGACACCCACCCCAACCCACCCAACCCCCACCCTCCCACCCAACCCCACCCCATCCACCTCCGTCGATCATGACGTTAGCGGCGCGACACGCCGACGGCGGTGACGCCAACGTCATGATCAACCGGTTGAGGACGCCCGGGCCGGGGGGTGGGGGCAGGGCGGGAGTCAGGTTAGGCGGGACTCTAGGGCGTTCAGGGCTTCGGGG
This sequence comes from Micromonospora sp. A202, assembly GCF_006715105.1. Lineage (NCBI taxonomy): Bacteria > Bacillati > Actinomycetota > Actinomycetes > Micromonosporales > Micromonosporaceae > Micromonospora > Micromonospora sp. A202. Next base: position 5,702,081 of record NZ_VFMP01000001.1, read on the forward strand.
ACCGTGGTGGTCACTGTCAGGAGGTTGCGGCCGGCGGGTTTGAGGAAGTTCTGATCGGCCAGGGCGTCGAGCCAGTCCAGCAGGGGGCGGTAGAACCCGTCGGTGTCGATCAGCACCATCGGCTTGGTGTGCAGGGCGAGGGTTGCGGTGGTCCAGACCTCGAACAGCTCGTCCAGGGTGCCCAGCCCGCCGGGCAGGGTGAGGAACGCGTCCGACTTCTCGATCATCAGGGTCTTGCGGCTGTCCATCGAGTCGGTCACCAGCAGCTCGTCCGAGGCCAGGTCGGCGACCTCCAGATCGACCAGCGACTGTGGGATCACCCCGACGGTGCGCCCACCGGCGGATCGGGCACCGTCGGCCAGCGCGCCCATCATGCCGACGCAGCCGCCACCACTGACCAGCGTGTGCCCGCGCCGGGCCAGCTCCGCGCCGGTCTCGGCGGCCAGGTCCAACCAACGCTGGTCGAGGGTGCGGGACGAGGCGCAGAAGACGCAGATCGCCGCCATCAGTTGTCCCGTGGCTGGTCGGCGGCCTGCTCGGCGGCGGCCTGCTGGTCGGCGCCGGTGCGGGCGACGGCCTCGTCACGGACCGCTTCCTGCTCGACGGAGAGCGCGGCCTCCGCCTCGACGATGTGCCGGACCGCGGCGTTGACGTCATCGGTGAGACAGATCAGTTCCAGGTCGACCGGGCCGATCTTGCCGTCGGCGGCCATCGTGTCGCGCATCCAGTCGAGCAGCCCCTGCCAGTACGCGACCCCCATCAGCACGACCGGGAACCGGGTCACCTTGCCGGTCTGCACCAGCGTGAGCGACTCGAACAGCTCGTCCATCGTTCCGAAGCCACCGGGCAGCACGACGAACGCCTGCGCGTACTTCACGAACATGGTCTTGCGGGCGAAGAAGTAGCGGAAGTCGATGGCGAGGTCGACCCACTCGTTGATGCCCTGCTCGAACGGAAGCTCGATGCCGAGCCCGACGGAGAGCCCACCGGCCTCGCTGGCACCGCGGTTGGCGGCCTCCATCACCCCCGGCCCACCCCCGGTGATCACCGCGTAGCCGGCCCGGGCCAGCGCGCCGCCCAACTGCTCGGCCAGCTGGCACTCCGCGCTGTCCGGTCCGCTGCGGGCGGAGCCGAACACGCTGACCGCCGGCGGCAGGTCGGCGAGGGTGTCGAAGCCTTCGACGAACTCGGAGAGGATGCGCAGCGCACGCCAGGCGTCCTTGGTCTTCCAGTCGCCCCGCCCACGTGAATCCAGCAACCGCTGGTCGGCGGTGCTGCTCGGAATCGACCCTCTGCGCAGTGTGACAGCGCCCCGGTGCCGCTCCTGTCCCGGACCGCGACCGGCCTCCCGCCCGTTGTTCTGGCTCATGGGGCAACCGTAGTGGAGCGACACCGGCCGGGTGTGCGGGGCGGGGACGCCGAGAAATAGTTCGGGATCATGGGCAACTATTCGGCTCCCCCGTACGTCTTACTATTCACATACCGGGTATGCCCGGGCGCGCGCCTTCGGGGGAGGAGACAGCGTGATCAGCAACAACGAGATGATCCGGATCCGTCGCCAGATGCAGCGACGGATCCGAGACGTGGTGGCCGAGCGCCGCCGCACCCGCGACCAGGATCCGACCCCCGTCTCCCCCACAACCCCCGCACCACCCGGAGCTGATCAAGAGGTTTGCGTCGCCGACAACGGGCCAGGCTGACGCAAACCTCTTGATCACCGGCAGAGCGCCAGCAGGCGCGAGACGGGGCGGCCGGGTCAGGCTGCTGCCAGCCAGCGGTGCAGGGTTGCCGCGCCGTCGCGGATCTTGCTGATCTCGACGTGCTCGTCGGGGTGGTGGGCGAGATTCGGGTCGCCGGGGCCGAAGTTCAGCGCCGGGATGCCCATGGCCGCGAACCGGGCCACGTCCGTCCAGCCCAGCTTGCCGATCGGCGCGGCACCGACCGCCGCCAGGAACTCCTTCGCCGGGGCCGCCTCCAGCCCGGGGGCAGCGCCCGGCGCGGTGTCGGTCACCACCACCTCGAAGCCGGCGAACACCTCTCGCAGGTGCGCCTCCGCCTCGGCCGGGCTGCGGTCCGGGGCGAACCGGTAGTTGACCTCGACCTCACAGTGGTCGGGGACCACGTTGCCGGCGACCCCACCGTTGATCCGCACCGCGTTCATGCCCTCGCGGTAGTCGCAGCCGTCGATGGTGACCCGCCGCGCCTCGTACGTCTGGAGCCGCCGCAGCACCTCACCAGCGGCGTGGATGGCGTTCACCCCGTGCCAGGAGCGCGCCGAGTGGGCGCGTACACCGGTCGTGGTGACCACCGAGCGCATGGTGCCCTGACAGCCCGCCTCGACGATGCCGTACGTCGGCTCCAGCAGCACCGCGAAGTCCGCCTCCAGCCACTCCGGGAACGCCTGGGCGACGAGGTTGAGCCCGTTGTACCGCGACTCGATCTCCTCGGCCTCATAGAAGAAGTACGTCACGTCGTAGCGCGGGTTGGGCAGCGTCACCGCCAGGTGCAGCGCGTACGCGGTGCCGGACTTCATGTCGGAGGTGCCGCAGCCGTACATCAGGTCGCCACGCATGGTCGACGGGAAGTTGTTGTTCAGGGGCACCGTGTCGAGGTGCCCGGCCAACACGACACGCTGCGACCGACCGAGGTCGGTGCGCGCCATCACCGTGTTGCCGTGTCGGTGGGTGGTCAGGTGCGGTACGCCCCGCAGCACCTCTTCGACACAGTCGGCGATCGCCTTCTCGTTGAGGGACACGGACTCTATGTCGACCAGAGCGCGGGTCAGCTGCACCGGATCGGCGAGGACCTCGGGGGTCAGCGGGTTCTCCATGAATCGCACGGTACCTTCAGGTCTGTCAGCGCGAGGAGCGAGCCGAGGTCAGCTCGGCCGTGACCGAGAGGTGTAACAGTGACGTCCGCAGATTCCGCCTGGGGCATCGGCCTGGCCACGGTCACCGCCGACGAGCAGGTGCTCGACACCTGGTACCCGACCGGCAAGCTGGGCCTGGGTGAGCTGCCGCTGGTCTCCGGCGAGGACAAGGCGGACGTGCTCGACCTGCCGCCGGCCGCGCTCGGTGACCGGTCGCTGCCCGGTCTGCGTACCGTCCAGGTGGTCACCGTGATCGGCTCGCTGGACGACCCGATCAAGGACGCCTCCGACGCGTACCTCCGGTTGCACCTGCTCTCGCACCGCCTGGTGCGACCCAACCAGCTCAACCTCGACGGCATCTTCGGCAAGCTGGCCAACGTGGCCTGGACGTCCGCCGGGCCGTGCCCGCCGGAGCGGGTGGACGAGCTGCGGGTGATCGAGCGCGCGGCCGGCCGGCACCTGTCCGTGTACGGGGTGGACAAGTTCCCCCGGATGACGGACTACGTGGTGCCCTCCGGTGTGCGGATCGCAGACGCCGACCGGGTCCGTCTCGGCGCGCACCTGGCCGCCGGCACCACGGTGATGCACGAGGGCTTCGTCAACTTCAACGCCGGCACCGTGGGCACCTCGATGGTGGAGGGGCGCATCGTGCAGGGCGTGCTGGTCGGCGACGGTTCCGACGTCGGCGGCGGCGCCTCGATCATGGGCACCCTCTCCGGTGGCGGCACCGAGAAGGTGAGCATCGGCGAGCGCAGCCTGATCGGCGCGAACGCCGGTGTCGGCATCTCGCTCGGCGACGACTGCGTGGTCGAGGCGGGCTGCTACATCACCGCCGCGTCGAAGATCACCCTGCCGGACGGCCGGGTGGTCAAGGCCCGGGAGTTGTCCGGCGTCGACGGCCTGTTGTTCTGGCGCAACTCCGTGAACGGCGCGTTGGAGGCCCGGCCGCGCACCGGCCGGGGCATCGAGCTGAACGCCGCCCTGCACGCCAACGACTGACGGACCCGCCGGGTCCGCGGCACTCGGCCGCGGACCCGGACGGGGTACGCCTCAGCGCAACCGGTACGCCTGGATGATCCGTTGGGACACCGTGTTGCCGGCGGTGTCCCGGGCGGTGGCCCGCAGCGACACGTAGCCGGCACCGGCCGGATGCCGCAACACTGCCGACCAGCCGTCGGCCGAGGTGCGGACCAGCTTCGCCTTGCCCCAGGTCTTCCCACCGTCGTAGGAGACGTCGACGGTGAGCTTCTCCACCCGGGCGGTCGGAGCGCCGGGCTGCCGCTGCACCTGGACCGGTACGACGAAGCCCTGCCCGGCCGGAGCGCTGTTGTCGACCCGCAACGGCGGCGCGAAGCGCACCGCCGACAGGGGCAGTCGGGCCGGCGTCTCACCGGCGACGTGCCTCGACCGGAAGGTCCAGCTGGACTCCACCTCGGTGCTCAGGTCGGTGAAGCTCCGCTTCGCCGACGTGACGAGCCGGTAGTCCGCCGCGCCCGGTGGCACGGCGAACTCTCCGGAGCCGGCGTACTCACTCTCACCGACCAGCTTGCCGTTGCGCCACAGCGTGGTGTGCTCGCTGTCGGTCAGCGAGGCGCCCGGGTGCCCGGCCGCGTCGCTGAACATCGGCACGCCGACCAGGATGGTGTCGCCGACCCGGCTGACGCTCTGTTCCGGCCAGCGCGGTTTCGGGAAGGACGGCGAGTACGGCGCCTGGTTCCAGATCTCCTGCACCGTCCGCCCGGCCCGGTAGGCGGTGGGGACGGAGAAGAGCGCCGCCTGCACGTTCAACCAGCCTTCCTCGTCCCGCTTTCCGAAGTCGATCTCGGACTCCCACTGCACACCCTTGGTGTTGTAGTACTCGACCCGCTGGCCGGGCACGGCGGTGGGGAGGATCAGGGCGGAGCCGCCGACGTTGTACTCCAGCACGGGGAACACGATCCGCTCGGCCACCATGCCCGGGTAGTCACCACGGAACCGGTGCACGACGGTGGCCAGGTCCCGTCGGGTGTAGTCGCGGACGAACCCCGTGGGCATCCGGCCGGGGACCGCTTCGGCCAGCGCGTACAGGTACGGGCTGTTGGCCGTTTCCGCCGGGGTCCACTGGCTGCTGACGGTGGCGACGAACTTGTCGGCGGGGACCGGCTTGCCGATCTGACCGCTGGTCAGGCCGGTGAACGTCTCCGCCCAGAGCCCGACGCCGTACCCACTGCCGTCGTCGGCGGTGAAGTTGCCGCTGAGGTCGATCAGTTGCGGGACGGCGGTCCGGTCCGGCACTGTCGTTCGTACCGGCTTGGCCCGGCGAGCGTCCACGACGATGCGGGTGTCCCGCTCGATGGTCAGCACGGGCTGCATCAACAGGGACATCCCGGGCTGCTCATCGTCCGGTCCGGGCTCGAAGACGAGACCGCTCAGGCCGTAGTGGCCCTTGGGCACCCGAACGGTGGCCACCCCGTCGGAACTGACGAGGTTCCAGGAGCCATAGGTGTCCATCCCGAGCAGGAGGGTCCAGTGGTCCGCGGTGCGCGCGCCGGCGCGGTTCAGGTGCTCCACGGTGAGCGTGTAGCTCTCCACCTCCCGGTTCACGGCCAGCGGGGTGACCGCGACCGCCGCACCGGACCGGGCCACGATCCGCCCGGTCCAGTAACCGTCGGCGTCGCCGAGCCGGGTGTCCGTGGTGACGGTCGTGGCGGCAGTGCCGCCCGCCGGCACGGTGAGTTGGTTGGCGCCCAGGACGAACAGGCCGGCCGGTAGCGCGCGGCCGCCGGGGCCGGCGCCCTCGATGCTCAGGTCCACGGTGACCGGGGCCGGACCGTCGTTGCGCCAGGTCACCGTGCGGGTGATCGGGGTGTCGTCACCGTGCGGCCAGAGCGTACGCCCGAACGAGACGCTCACCGGGTCGCTGGTGATCTGTTGGGTGATCGCGTGTGCGACGTCGACCCGCCCGGCACCCTGCTGGTACGCGGTCTGGTCCGGGTGTGGCTTGGCTGCCGCCATCAGGGTGGCCTTGAGCCGGTCGGCCCGCCATCCCGGGTGCTGCTGGGCCAGCAGCGCGGCCGACCCGGCCACGTGCGGGGTGGCCATCGAGGTGCCGGAGAGGGTGACGTAGCGGTCCCCCACCGGGTCGCCGATGACGCCGTTGGCGGACCGCGCGGCGACGATGTCGACGCCCGGCGCCGTGATGTCCGGCTTCAACGCGTCGTCGCCGACTCGCGGCCCTCGGCTGGAGAAGTCGGCCAACTCGTCGTCGCGGTCCACAGCACCCACAGCGAGCCCGGCGTCGGCGCTGGCCGGTGAGCCGACCGAACCGTCCGAGCCGTCGTTGCCGGCGGCGAGGACGAACAGCGTGCCGGTCTGCGCGGTCAGGGTCTGCACGGCCTCCTCGACCGGGTCGACCTCCGGGGTGTCCCAGCCGCTGAGGCTCATGTTGACCACTGCGGCCTTCTTCTCCACTGCGGCCCACTGCATGCCGGCGAGGATCGCCGAGTCGGTGCAGCCCGCGTCCTCACAGACCTTGCCGTCCAGCAGCGTCGCGTCCGGCGCCACACCCCGGTACTTGCCGCCGGAGGCGGCGCCGGTGCCCGCGATGGTCGAGGCCACGTGGGTGCCGTGGCCGACCGTGTCCCGGGCGTCGGCGACCTCGGTGAAGTTGCGCGCCTCGGCCACCTTGCCGGCCAGGTCCGGGTGGGTCGCGTCGACGCCGGTGTCCAGCACCGCGACGGACACTCCCGCGCCGGTGAAACCGGCCGCCCAGGCCGCGGGCGCGCCGATCTGCGGCACGCTGTGGTCGAGGGTCACCCGCCGATGGCCGTCCAGCCAGATCCGCTCGACGCCCCCCGCCGCGTCGAGCCGGGCCTCAGCGGGACCGGTGGTGACCGTCTCCCAGACCGCGTCGAGGGAAGACTTGTCGCTGCTCAGGGCGGCGCCGCCGATCACCGGCAGGTCGCGGGTCACCCTCGTGCCGGGAAGAGCGGCCGTGGCACGCCGGGCGGCGCCCGTCGAGCCGTACGCCACCAGCAGCGGCAGGGTCTTGCGGTGGGCGTCGTCGTAACCCGCCTCGACCAGGCCGGTGACGTCGAAGAGTCGCCGGTCCACCCGGCCCGAACGCAGCAACGGCAGCGCGTCCGTCGGTGTCACAGTGAGTCGACCGCGCTCGCGCCGAACCAGGAACTGCACGTCCTCGCGGCCGGGACCGCGCCGGACCGAGGCGCCCGAGGCGGTGACGGTGACCCGGTCACCGGTGATCAGCGTGACGGTGACCGAGCGGTTGGCGGTGGGTCCACCCGGAGTGGACTGTTGGTCGGTGCCACCCGGTGGGGCGGGCACGGCGGCTGCGGCTGAGACGGGAGCCGGCGCGGAGAGCGCAAGCGTGAACACGAGGCCGAGGGCGGCCAATCTTCTTCCCTGGTGCAACGGATCCTCCTCGTCAAGCGTCTTGATGGATGAGAGTCACATTGACAACCCAGAATTGCATACTGGGTATGCAGAATGAAGTCCTAAAAATGACGGACCCGCCACGAGCCGACGAACCGGGCCGGCATGATCGGGCGGTGACCTCCATGAAGGACAAGATGCTCGCTGGCGATCCATACATCGCTGACGATCCCGAGATCATCGCCGACCTGGACCGCGCCGCCCGACTGATGGAACGCTTCAACACCAGTCCCGCGGCCGATCCACAGGCCCGGATCGCGGCACTGGGTGAACTCCTCGGCGAACTGGGCGAGGACACCTGGATCCGCCCGCCGTTCTACTGCGACTACGGCTGGCAGACCCGCATCGGGCCCCGCAGCTTCGTCAACTACCAGTGCGTCTTCCTCGACGTCGCACCGATCACCATCGGTGCCGACGTCCAGATCGGACCGAACGTCCAACTGCTGACCCCGACGCATCCGGTCGAGCCCGGTCCGCGACGGGACAAGTGGGAGGCCGCCAAGCCGATCACCATCGGCGACAACGTGTGGCTCGGCGGTGGTGCGACCGTGCTGGCCGGCGTGACGATCGGCGCGAACACCGTCGTCGGCGCGGGCGCGGTGGTCACCCGGGACCTACCGGCCAACGTGGTCGCGGTCGGCAACCCGGCCCGGCCAGTCCGCGAACTGGACTGACTGCGGCGGCCCTCGACGGGCCGGTCAAGCCGAGTCCGGCCCGGACGCTCAGGCCGCGCCGACCGGTCAGGCCGCCGGGGGCTCCGACAGGCGGACCACCAGATCGGCCCGGTCGGCGGTGGGGATGATGAGGGCCGCGTTCGACTCGTCGCTGCCCAACGCCCAGGCCCGCGCCTGCTCCGGTGATCGACCGTACGCCTCGTGCCGGGCCGTCAACCGGCGCTGGCGCAGCTCGGCGTCCAGGTCCAGGAACCACGCCTCGTGCAGCAGCGGCCGGATCTCCTGCCACGGGTAGTCCGGCAGGAGCAGGTAGTTGCCCTCGGTCACCACCAGCCGCACCGACGGCGGCACCTCGATCGCCCCGGCCACCGGTTCCTCCAGCTCACGCCGGAACTCCGGCGCGTAGACCGAGGTCGGCTCCAGGCGGTGTAACCGGCGCAGCATCGAGACGTACCCGTTGGCGTCGAAGGTGTCCGCCGCGCCCTTGCGGTCGGCGCGACCCAGCCGGTCCAGCTGCGACTGGGCCAGGTGGAAGCCGTCCATCGGCACCAGGCGGGCGGTCGGCCCGACCTCGCGCACGATCAACTCGGCCAGCGTGGACTTCCCGGCACCCGGTGCCCCGGCAATGCCGAGCAGTTGCCGTGGGCCCGCCTCGGCCAGCACCAACGCCCGTCCCACCAGATCGTCGACGGACAGCACCTCGGCCGGCGGCATCAGTCGAGAACCGGATCGCTGATGGTGAACCGTGCCTGCACCGCCGCCTGCACGGTCTGCGGCTGCGGGTCCAGCTCAAGCTCCGGCGGGCCACCACCCGCGCCGCCACCCCCGGCGAACGCCGCCCGGGCGAACATCGGCCGGTCGGCCGGGCCGGTGTCGGACAGCTCGATCAGAGCGGTGACCCGGGCGCCGAGCGCCTCCGCGTACTCCCGGGCCCGCAGCAGAGCGTCGCGGATCGCGGCGTGTCGCGCCTCGCGGTGCACGAGGCTGTCCGGACGAAGCTCCCACCAGGGACCGCTCACCGAGACCTGGTCCTGGTCGGCCAGCCGGAGCATCAGCTCACCGAGGGCGGTGAAGTCGGTGACCGTGACCGTCGTGGTGACGCTGCCAAGCCATCCCACCACACGCTCGCCGGAGCGCTTGGTCTGCGGCCGGACCCACAGGTCCCCGGTCTCCCGCCGGGCCACCGCCGGCTCGGAACCGTCCAACAGCACCCGGACGGCGGCGGCCCGCTCGGCGAGCTGCGTCAACGTCGCCTCCCGGTCCCGACCACGGGCCGTCACCGTGACCGCGAACCGGGCGAGCTCGGGCGGCACCTCCCGGGTCACCTCCCCGCGCACCTGCACCACCGGGCCGTCCATCGCCATGCCTGTCAGCCTAGTCAGCCACGGGAAGCCACGCGGTGTAGGAAACCGTCCCGGAGCCGACCTGACACCCGGTCAGGTGCCCGCCGACGTCGCCCAACCCGCGCAGCCAGGTCACCTCGACGTCGTGGTCGCCGTCGACAGCGAACTCCCGGGTCTGACCGGCCAACCGCCGACCCGACAGCGCCGACCGGGCCGCTCTCGCCTCCGCGTACCGGGCGATGAGCGCTGGCGCGTCGTCGGCCCGCAGGGCAGCGGCCAGCCCGTCCAGGAAGGCGCGGACCTCGTCCAACTCGTGCAGGACCCGGTCGCGGTTGCCGAGCAGCATGTTCGCGGTCCGCTCCGCCGGTGTGCCGGCGACCCGCGTGCCGTCGGAGAAACTGCCCGCCGCCAGCGTGAGCACCGCGTCGCGCAGCGGCGCCCGCTGCGTCGCCCCGGCCAGCGCGCCGGCCAGCAGGTGCGGCACGTGCGAGGCGAGCGCGGCCGCCGAGTCGTGCGCCGACGCGGACATCGGCACGACCCGGGCCTCGAACAGCTCCACCAGCAGCCCGGTCAGCCAGCGGAAGGCGTCGGTCGCGGTGCCCGGCGCCGGGCAGAGCACCCAGGCGGCACCCGCCAGCAGGGTCGGCGAGGCGGCGGTCAGACCGGCGGACTCCGCACCGGCCATCGGATGCCCGGGGACGAACCGGTCGGTGAGCCCGAGTCGGTCGGCCGCCGCGGCCACCGCGACCTTGGTGCTGCCGACGTCGGTGAGCACACAGCCGGGCGCGGTCAGCTCGGCCACCAGGGCCAGGGTGCCCGCAAGAGTGGGCAACGGGCCGCAGAGGAACACCACGTCCCGCCCGGCCACGGCCTGCTCGATGGTGGCCGGGGCGACCACTCCCCGGTCCTGGGCCCGCTCCCGGGTAGTCGGGTCGGGATCCCATCCGACGACGTCCAGGCCGGCCTCGGCCAGGCGTAACAGCGCCGAGCCGCCGATCAGGCCAGTACCGATCACCGCCGCCCGCACCCCGGCGTACCGCCCGGTCGTGCCGTCGGTCATCGCCGGCCGCCCGGGGTCAGGCCCGCAGCCGGCCGGCGACCGCCGCGACATGCTCGTCGGACTCGGTCAGCGCAACGCGGACGTGCTGCCCGGCGGTGGGGCCGTAGAAGATGCCGGCGGCGACCAGGATGCCCCGCCGAGCCAGCCAGTCGACCGTGTCCCAGCAGTCCTCACCTCGGCTGAGCCAGAGGTAGAGACCCGCCTCGGAATGCTCGACGGTGAACCCGGCACCGGTGAACGCGGCCGCGAGCACCTCTCGCCGGGCGCGGTAGCGCTCCCGCTGCTCGTCGGCGTGTCGCTCGTCCTCCAGTGCCGCCACCATCGCCGCCTGCACGGGTGCGGGCACGATCATGCCGGCGTGCTTGCGGACCTTCAGCAGCTCCGCGACGAGCGCCGGGTCACCGGCGACGAAACCGGCCCGGTAGCCGGCCAGGTTGGAACGCTTGGACAGCGAGTGCACAGCGAGCACCCCGGCGTAACTGCCGCCGCTGACCTGCGGGGACAGCACCGAGACAGGCTCGGCCGACCAGCCCAGCGGCAGGTAGCACTCGTCGCTGGCGACCACCGCGCCGCGTTCCCGCGCCCAGTCGACCACCTTCTTGAGGTGCGCCGCGGGCAGCACCCGGCCGGTCGGGTTGCCGGGCGAGTTGACCCAGACCAACCGGACCCGCGAGGTCGGCCCGACCGAGGTGAGCGAGTCGGTACGAACAACGGTGGCACCGGCCAGCCGGGCCCCGTCCTCGTAGGTGGGGTACGCGATCGACGGCACCACCACCACGTCACCCGGGCCGATGCCGAGCAGGGTGGGCAGCCAGGCGACCAGCTCCTTCGAGCCGATGGTCGGCAGCACGCCGAGACCGTCGACGCCGGCGCCACAGGCTCGGGACACCCACGCCGCGATGGCGGCCCGCAGTGCCGGCGTGCCGGCGGTCAGCGGGTAACCGGGAGCGTCGGACGCGTCAGCCAACGCCCGCCGGATCACCTCGGGCACCGGGTCGACCGGCGTACCCATGGAGAGGTTGATCAGGCCCTCCGGATGCGCCGCGGCCAGGGTGGCCGCGGCGTCCAGGGTGTCCCAGGTGAACTCGGGCAGCCGCGACGAGACCGGCGCGTGCCGGTTCAGTGGCCCTCGCCGCGCGGCGGCTGCGCGGCGACGAAGGTGGCGTCCTTCTCCACCTTGCCGATCTTCGAGGCACCACCGGGCGAGCCCAGCTCCTCGAAGAACTCGTAGTTGGCGCCGGTGTAGTCCTTCCACTGCTCCGGGACGTCGTCCTCGTAGAAGATCGCCTCCACGGGGCAGACGGGCTCACAGGCACCACAGTCGACGCACTCGTCGGGGTGGATGTAGAGCATCCGATTGCCCTCGTAAATGCAGTCGACCGGGCACTCCTCGATGCATGCCTTGTCGAGCACATCCACGCACGGCTCGGCGATGATGTAGGTCACCGGTCTTCTCCTCCGCAAGACACGTCGCGATCTCCCGCGACGGTAAGAGCCTAGTATCTCGCCGGGGAGGGGGTCGATCGTGCTCCGACAGCAGGATGTGGGACACCGGATCGTGGTTCGCCGGATTGTGGGGATTCGCGAAGGTCGGCCGCTATTCTCCGATGCTCTCGGCGAGCTGGTGGAGCTGAGCGAGACTCATCTCACGCTGGCCACGGCGCACGGCCCGCTGCGAGTCCCGGTGACACAGGTCCACCGCGCCAAGCGGGTGCCACCGACCCGTCGGCCGACCGCGGCAGCAGTGGTGGCGCTGGAACGCGCCGCCGACGAGGCCTGGCCGGCACCGACGCGGGGCCGCATCGGTGACTGGCTGCTCCGCTCGGCGGACGGCTGGACCGGACGAGCCAACTCCGCGCTGCCGATCGGCGACCCGGACCGCCCGTTGGCCGCCGCCGTGGACGAGGTCGAGCGCTGGTACGCAGAGCAGGGCCAACCCGCGATGATCAACACGCCGCTCCCACTCGCCGCACCGGTGGGCACCGAGCTGGACGCCCGTGGCTGGACCGCCCGCCCGCCGACACTGGTGCAGACCGCGCCACTCCCCCTGCCTGCGCCGTCGTCCGTCGACACCCCACCCGCTGCCGGGCGCGTCGACCTGGCCGGCGGACAGGCCAGCGCCGCTGGCGGGCAGGCCGGCGCGGCTGGTGGCCAGGCTGGCGCCGCTGGTGGGCAGGCCGGCGCCGCTGGCGGGCAGGCCGGCCGGTGGGAAAGTGTGGTCGTTGAGCTGGCCACCGCGCCGAGCGAGGGGTGGCTGGCCGTGGCCGCCGGCCGCAAGGGCGGCCTGCCGGACGCCGCCCGGCACGTGCTCACCGCCGTGGACCAGGTCCGCTTCGCCCACGGGCACGTCGACGGCACGCTGGTGGCGGTCGGCCGGGCCACGGTGACCGGCCAGGGGCGCTGGTTGGGCCTCAGCCTGATCGAGGTGTCACCGGAGGCCCGCCGGCAGGGGTTGGCCCGCCAGGTGATCGACGAGCTGGCCGCCTGGGGCGTGTCCGCCGGTGCGACGCGCGCGTTCCTCCAGGTCGAGCAGCACAACACCGCGGCGGTCGCGCTCTACCAGCGGCTCGGCTTCGTCACTCACCACACCTACCTGACCCGGGTCGCCCCGCACTGAGCCCAACCACCCCTGGCGGCTCGACAGACTCGCCCATCGACTCGGCCTTGCTGATCCACTCGGCTTTCAGGAAGTCGCGGCATCCACACGCCCCGGACACCGCGACTTCACGAAACGCGAGTCGATCACGGCCCCGGACACCGCGATTTCACGGAACCCGAGTCGATCAAGGCGCGCACACCGGACCGGCCTGGCAGGCGGACACCTGCCCGGCCGTACGCCTGACTGATCGACCGGCTGTCAGGCGGCGCGTGGCGGCAGGGTCAGCGGCGTACGACGCGGCGGGGCTTCGCGGCCTTGACCTCGGCGTACCGCTTGAGCTGTTGCGAGCGGTAGTCACGTCCGAGTGCGGTGAGCAGCAGGTAACCGACCAGCACCCCGGCGCCCGCAGCGAGCAGGTAGAGCCAGATCTGGGCGAAGAACGTCGCCGCACCGCCCGCGAACGGGTTGTGACCGACCAGCAGGGGCCCGACCAGCACGGTCAACAGCATCGCGACCAGTACGACGAGGGCCATGTCGGCTCCCCAGCCCGCCAGTGGCCGACGACGAGCCCAGCGGAAGGCGACCACGGCCAGGATCAGCCCGATCACCGCGAACATCGCCAGTGACACCCGGTCGGCTGCGGTGTCGTCACCCTCGAAACCGAACCGGATGATCAGTCGGGCGACCACGTTGACCGCGAACAGTGCTGCAACGAGCACCCCGACGTCACGCCACCGTCTGTCCATCGCAGGACCTCCTGCCGTACGCCCCGTCGCGGGGCCCGCATCTCTGGCAGGAATATTTACCACCCCTACCTGGGTGGCGTCATCAGCCGCCGAGCGTGTGTGGCGGGGCGAGGATCTGCCGGAAGCCCATCACCGCGAAGGTCATGGCACCGGCGACGATCATCGCCAGGCCGACCCAGTTGTCGCCGGACAGCAGGAGGTCGCCTTCGGTGGTCCGGATGGCGCCCACCGCCATCAACGCGAACCACGGCACCGCCGGCAGTGCGACAGCCCACCTGCGGCCCACCGCCTCGTACGCGAACCAGCTCAGCACGATGTTGGCGCCGACCGCGAGAACGGCCGACACGCCGATCAGCTGCCCACCGACGCGGACCGTGGCGAGCAGCAGCTCCAGCACCCCGGTCACCACTCCGGCGATCACCACGACGATCGCGCCGACCAGCCGCAGGCCCAGGTCCAGCAGTCGCGGCGGCGGCCCCGCCGGAGGCGGGGTGTCCTGATCGTCCACGACCGTCATCGACGCGGCGGGCACTGTCACCGGAGACCAGCCGCCGCGACCGGAGACCGGTCCGGGGCGGTCTCCTCGGGCAGCCCGGCGAAGAGGTCGTCCTCCCAGCCGTACGGCCCGGCGCCCGGGCCCTTCTCGCCGACGGCGAGGGTGAAGAACTCCACGCCCATGAACTCGCCGCCGAAGTTGCCGGCGATCGAGTAGAGCCACGAGTTGGCCGGGATCTGGGTGGCGTGCGCCCGCATCGCGGTTTCCTTGGCCAGGTGCTGGTCGGTGCCGTCGATGCGGGCGGCGATCTGGGCGTCCGGGGTGCCGAAGGGCAGGTCGGCGATGTCCTCGATGCCGCCGAACGGGTTGTCGGCGGACTCGGCGAAGTGAGCCATGCCGGCCTCCAGCACGCTGAGCGGCATGGCCGTCCAGTAGACCTTGAGCGGGGCGCAGCCCTCGGCGGCGGCCAGCTCGACGGCACGCATCGCCACCCGGTGCGCCTGGATGTGGTCGGGGTGGCCGTAGAAGCCGTTCGGGTCGTACGTGACCAGCACCTGCGGGCGTACCTCTCGCATGATCTCCACAAGATGCCCGGCGGCCTCGTCGAGGTCGGCCTGCCAGAAGGCGCGGGGGTGGTCATTGGTCGCGAGCCCCATCATCCCGGAGTCGCGGTAGCGGCCGGCGCCGCCGAGGAAGCGGTGGTCGCTGACGCCGAGCGCGGCGCACGCGGCGGCCAGCTCGGCGATCCGGTACCCGCCGAGCTGGTCGGCCTCGGCGGCGGCGAGCTGGGCCAGCGCGGGCACGTGGATCTCGCCCTCCTCGCCGAGGGTGCAGGTCACCAGCGTGACGTGCGCGCCGTTCGCGACGTAGTGGGCCATCGTCGAGCCGGTGCCGATCGACTCGTCGTCGGGGTGCGCGTGGACCAGCAGCAGGCGGCGGTCGGGCAGCATCGTCACGACGGTCACTCTAACCGGCGTTCTGCTCCGGCCGACGTGGACGCGTCCGCCCAGGTCGGCCACATCACCTCCGGTCCGGCTCTACGATTTGGTCTGTGGACTTTCCGGAGCTGGCCGCCCGCACACGCCGGTTCAGCCACGGCGCGCCACGCGCTGTCTCCGTGGCTGACGACGGCTCCCGAGTGATCTTTCTGCGCTCCGCGGGGCCGGAGGACCCAGCGGACGCGCTCTGGCTGCTGGACGTGGCCACCGCCGAGGAGCGCCTGGTCGCCGACCCGGCAACGCTGCTCGGCGAGGGCGGGGACGTCCGGTCACTCTCCCCCGGTGAGCGCGCGCTACGGGAGCGGCTGCGGCTGAGCGCCGCGGGCATCGGCTCGTACGCGTTGGACGCCCCCGGTCGGGTCGCTGTCTTCGCGCTGGCGGGGCGGCTGTTCCGGGCCGATCTGGTGCACGGCGACGTGGTCGAGGTGGCCACCGTCGGCCCGGTGCTCGACCCCCGTCCGGACCCGACCGGGCAACGGCTGGCGTACGTGACCGACGCGGCCGAGGGTGTCCGCCGGGGTGAGCTGCGGGTGATCGAGGCCGACGGCACCGACACCCTGCTGGCCGGTGAGGACGCCGGGGTGAGCTGGGGCCTGGCCGAGCACATCGCGGCGGAGGAGTTCGGCCGGTACCGGGGCTACTGGTGGGCGCCGGACGGGCGCATGGTGCTCGCCGCCCGGGTCGACGAGTCCCGCCTGGAACGCTGGCACCTGCACGACCCGGCCCAGCCGGCCAGTCCGCCGACCGCCGTCGCGTACCCCCGGGCTGGTGGGCCGAACGCCGAGGTCAGCCTGCACCTGCTGGACCTGGACGACGGCTGGGTCGACGTGCACTGGGACCGGGAGACTTACCCGTACCTGACCGCCGTCAGCTGGGCCGAGGGCAGCCCGTTGATCACGGTGCTGCGCCGCTCGCAGCAGCACGGGCTGGTCCTGGCGGTGGACCCGCGCACCGGCGAGACGCAGGTGCACGCGGAGCTGGCCGACCCGCGCTGGGTGGAGCCGATCGCCGGCACCCCGGCGCACCTGCCGGACGGCCGGGTGCTGGTTGGCGGGGAGTTGGCACACGACGGGTACGACGCACGGTGCCTGTTCGCCGACGGCACCCTGCTCACCCCGCCGTCGCTGTACGTACGGCGGGTGGTGGGTCGGCTGGCTGCGGCCAGCGGCCCGGCGGACCTGCTGGTGGAGGCGAGCGACGGCGAGCCGAGCGAGCGGCACCTGTTCCGGGTCCGCACCACCATCGGCGGTGGGGTGGACGCGCGTCGGCTCACCACCGACTCGGGCTGGTACACGGCCGCCGTGAGCGGGGACGTGCTGGCGATCGGTGTCGCGTCGCTGGACCATGCCGGGGTGCGCTGGACGGTGCGTCGCGGCGGTCAGGAGATCGCTGAGCTGCGGTCGTTCGCCGCGACTCCCCCGTACTCTCCGCTGCCGTTGCTGGAACGGGTGACCGACCGGCGGCTGCCGGCGGCGGTCCTCTACCCGGACAACCACGTGACGGGCCGGCGGCTGCCGGTGCTGCTGGACATCTACGGCGGCCCAGGGCACCAGGAGGTCGTGGCGGCGCGGGCCGCGTGGTTGGAGCGGCAGTGGTGGGCCGACGCCGGGTTCGCGGTGGTCACCATCGACAACCGGGGTACGCCGGGAGTGGCCCCGTCGTTCGAGAAGGCGATCCACCGTCGGGTGGCCGACGTGATCCTGACCGACCAGATCGACGCGCTGACCGCACTCGCCGGCAAGCACCCCGACCTGGACCTGGATCGGGTGGGGGTGCGGGGCTGGTCGTTCGGCGGGTGGCTGGCCGGGTTGGCGGTGCTGCGCCACCCGGAACTGTTCAAATGCGGCATCGCGGGCGCCCCGGTGACCGACTGGGCGCTCTACGACACCGCGTACACCGAGCGTTATCTGGGGTTGCCGGAGGACGGCACGGACGTCTACGCGCACCATTCGCTGGTCGAGATGGCCGCCGAACCGGTCACCGGCCCGGACCAGGCCCGCCCGTTGCTGCTGGTGCACGGTCTGGCCGATGACAACGTGGTGGCGGCGCACACGCTGCGGCTCTCCGCGGCCCTGCTGAGCGCCGGCCGCCCGCACGCCGTGCTGCCGTTGACCGGTGCCACGCACATGGCCGCGAACGGCACCGCCGAGCGTCTGCTGCCTCTGGAGCTGGACTTCCTCCGCACCCACCTGCTGTGAACGCCTTGATCACCAACGCTCCGTGAAGGCAGGAATCGGGAAGGGTGCGGCGTCGGGTCGGACGTGCTCATCGAACCGGTCGGGGTCCTAGCACTCCCCGCCGGCTGAGGTTCGACTGAAATAGCCACCGTGTTCGACAGCTCGAACGGCGGCCGTCGCAGCAGGAGAGAATTGGTCGAGAAGGCCGCCGCCCTCGCAGGTCCATTCGCGCAGGCACGACCATTGGAGACGCCTTCCGGTTCTTGGCTGCCGAGCGTAGGGAATCTAGGCCTACGCCCAGCGGCGGAGAACGGAAGCAGTCCCCTTCCGACAGCGCTGCCGGAAGGGGACCAACCTGCCCGATCTTGAATCCGCGGACGTTACAACGCGGACAGCGGTCAGCTCTTGGGGCTAGGGCCGAAACGGTTCGCGCCGTGCGTGCTGTCCGACACAAAGAACACGATGAGGACGATGGCGCCCACGAGCGGCACCAGGCCGATCAGCACCCACCATCCCGTCCGGTCGGTGTCGTGCAGGCGTCGCACCGCGACCGCCAGCGTCGGCAGCAGCAGCGCCAGGTTGACAACGAGACCGATAAAACCGGTCGTGGAGCCGTTCTCGAAGGTCAGTCCCAACGCGCTGTCCAGGATGGCCGCGACGATGCCGACAATGACTGCGAACAAGGCGAACCACCAGTACTCAGACCGGCGGGCGCGGCCCGTGAAGCCGACGTACTGACTAAAGACGGACTTGACTGCGGCAATGAAGGACACAACTATCTCCGGTCGATCGAGGGGTTCTCAAGGTCATCGCGAAGGCAGCCAAGCAGGTCGATGAGTCGGGGTCAATGGCCAAGCAGCCAAAGCGCAGTGGCCGCAGCGCCCACAATCGGTCCGACCAATGAGGCAAGCGCTACCAGCAAGCGAGGACACCACCGGGTACGGCGACGAAAAGGAAGCGCCGTGACGTCGACGGCAGCTCGCCCGCGACGGTGAACGCCTCGTATCGGTCGTCCGGCTCGACGAGGAGGACCGCATCGCCGGTGAAAGTCAGGTTCAGCGGACCGCCCTTGCAGATTTCGGCGCCGGTGACCTTTGCTTGGTAATGGTCGAGCAATGGTGCCAGAGCCCAGCAGCCACTTGCCACTGCGCCCGGTCAGCCCAGAAATTCGACGTGGGCGTGGGCCGTCTGGCGGGCCGTCGAGGTGCCATTCACGGCCCGGCCCCTAGCCGTCGCCAGCGACAATCTGGCGGGCCCTGCGCCAGCTGCGACAGCGCCCTGCCCGCGCGTTCAGGGGCGCGCGTCGAATTCAACCCGGGCGTCGAAGACGCGGTCCATGTGCGTCTCCGCCCAGTTCTTGATCGCGATCATGACCGGGAACAGCTCATGGCCGAGCGGGGTGAGCGCGTAGTCGACGCGGACCGGCACCGAGGCCGTGACAGTGCGGGTGACCAGGCCGTCGCGTTCCAGGGTGCGCAGGGTCTGGGTGAGCATCTTCTGGCTGACGCCGGCGATGCGGCGGGCGAGCTCGCCGTGCCGCTGCGGACCGTCGACGAGCGCTGGGATCACCAACGCGACCCACTTGTCGGTGAGCCTGCTCAACAGTTCACGGGTGGGGCACTGTTCCAGGAACGCGTCGTAGTCGCGTTTGGCCTGCTCACGACGTTGCTCCGCACTCGTCGTCGCCATGCCGCCTCCTCTGGGTGCCCTAGGCACTTCACGGTACCTACTTACTGACAGTGCCGATGATTCGTACGGTCGTGGTGATCACGAAATCCCACGAAGGAGTCGGCGATGCGCGCAGTCAGCTATGCAGAGTTCGGAGGGCCGGAGGTCCTGCACGTGGCCGAGGTGCCGGTGCCCGAGCCCGGGCCGGGGCAGGTCCGGGTGCGGGTCGCGGCGTCGGTCGTCCATCCGGTCGATCTGATGGTCCGCTCCGGTCGGTTCCCGGCCCCGTTGCCGACCGGTCTGCCGTACACGCCCGGCTGGGACGTTGCCGGCAGCGTCGACGCGGTCGGCCCGTCGGTCGAGGAGTTCAGGATCGACGACGAGGTCATCGGCTTCTCGCCGTGGCTGCAAACCACTGTCGGCGCCCACGCGGAGTACGTACTCCTCGACGCCGCCTGGCTGACCTCCGCGCCCGCCGGCGTCCCCGCGACCGAATCGGCGACCCTGCCGACCAATGGCCTCGCCGCCGCCCAGGCCCTCGACCTGCTCGCGCTCCCCGCGGGTTCGACAGTGCTCGTCACCGGTGCCGCCGGGCAGGTCGGTGGGTTCGTCCTGGCGCTGGCCCGGGCGACCGGTCTGCACGCCACGGGACTCGCCGGACCCGACGACCGCGATTTCATCGAGTCGCTGGGCGCGGCGTTCCTGTCGCGCGACGACGATCCGACGGGGACGTTCGACGCGGTCATCGACCTGGCGGTGATCGGCTCCTCGCTGCTGGACCTCGTCCGGGACAGCGGCGGTTACGTGGCCGCGTCACCCCCACTTCGCCCGGAGCCGGTGCGGGGAATCCGGACCTTCGCGCTGGAGGTGCTACCGGACGGATCCCGGCTGGGCGAGCTGGTCAAACTAGTCACCAGCGGCGACATCCCGCTCCGGGTAGCTGGCGTGTACCCCTTCGCCGACGCGGCGGCCGCCCATGACCGGCTGGCCCGAGGTGGCGTACGCGGCGGCGTGGTGCTCGTTCCGTGATTGGCGCAATGCCGTAGGTTAACCGCCCTTTTCACAGCACCCCGAGGCCGATGGCGAGCTGGGTGATCGTCGGTGGGGCGTCCGGGTCGCGGGCGGCCTGGGCAACCACGTCCCGGACGGCTGGCCGCTCGCGGATCTCGGCGGGTGCGAGGCGTTCGGCACGCAACAGGACCCGGGCCGCATTGGCGGGGTCGTCCGTCTGGAGGTAGGCGCGCGCCGCGTCGATCAGGTGCGCGGCGCGGTGCTCGACCGGCAGCCCTCGCCACCCCTCCCACCCGATCGCCTTCTCGTGTCGGGCGACCGCCTGCGGCCCGTCACCCACCTCCACCGCGGCGGCGACCCGCGCCAGCTCGACGGCCGTCGGACCGAACGCCGTCCGGTGATGGTCGTGGCCGTCGCCCACCTGAGCGGCCAGCTCGGCGGCCTCGTCCAGCAGCTCACCGACCACCCTGTCGTCACCGGCCCTGGCCGCGATCAGAGCGGCCTGCACGAGCAGCGATCCACGCAGCGACAATTCCTCCGGTTTGCCAGGAGCAATCTGGGAAGCGGCGGCCAGCAGCACCGGCCCTGCCCGCGCCGACGCGCGCAGCACCTGACCCAACTGCACCGCCGCGCAGGCCAGCAGCACCGGGTCACCGGCAGCGGCGGACATCGCCCGATCAGCAGCCAACCAGGCGAGGCTCCCCTCGTCCAGCTTGACCAGCAGCGCAGCCGTCACCCGATATGCCTCCACCACCGCTGCCCGAGCAGCCACCGGGTCCTGTGTGTGGGCGCGATGAACCTCGGTCACCAACGTGGGCAGCAGCTCGACCAGACGCGGGTACCGCGCGTGCTGGTAGGTCATCCACGCGTGCCGCACCTCCCGAGCCAACCGATCGGGCGACATCACCTCCCGGTCCGTCGGGCGACCAAAAGCCATTTCGTACGCCGACAGCGCCGCCCGAATCCGGGCGACGCCCCCGCGCTGCTCGGCCACCCCAACAGGCTGGACATCACGACCGAGCAGCGCAGAGACGTCGACCCTCAGCACCGCCGCGATGTCCCGGATGGTCGACACCCGTTCCAGGGAACGGACCCCACGCTCGACCTTGTCCACCCAGCTCTTCGACTTGCCCAACCGATCGGCGAACGACTGCTGCGACAACCTTCGCCGCACCCGTAGGTATGCCACGCGTCGACCGATCGGCACCGGGTCACCGCCCATCGCGCCACCGCCGATCCGGCAACGCCCGAGTCGTCTCCTGCGCCGGTATCCGCTCCGCCTCGGCCTGCGCGAGCAACCGGCGCTTGGCTTCTTCCCGTTCGGCGGCGTCGATCTGCTCGCCACGGTTGACCGGCTCTTCGTCAGAACTGGGCATCATCACCTCCGCTGCTGGGCGCATCGGCAGGCTCGGCCGTCGCGTGCCGTCCACAATGACGCCTTGTTGTCTCCGGGCGCGACGGCACAGCCTCCGGCATACCGGGCACATTAGGGGCGACATTAAGACGACACATCGCTATTGTGGCCAACATGAATGCCCCGAACACCGCCCTCCGCGCGGTCCGCACCGGGATGCGCATGAGCCAGGACGACTTCGCCCGCGCGCTCCAGGCGGCTGGCCGCCGCGTCGGTGAGCCCAACGACGCCAACAAGAGACTCGTCCAACGCTGGGAATCCGGCGGGATCGCCGCACCGCGGCCGGTGTACGCCCGTGCCCTGGAGGTCGTCACCGGCCTGCCGGTCTCGCTGCTCGGCTTCGCCGCGATACCCAATGGCCAGGTCGTCGATGACCAACACGGCGGGCACGACCTGGCCTCACCCATGTCCAGCCTGGCCACGCCAACGCCAAAGCCACTCGCTGTTCAGGGGTCGTACGAGGGCGTCTGGCTCAGCAGATACCAATTCCACTCCAGCAGCCGGGGAGATTCGTTCGCCGGGCAGCACTTCGTGGTCGTACTCCAGCACGGTGACCGGCTGACTGTGCGCAGCCTGCCCGGCTCGGCGGCATCGTCGCTGTCGATGGATCTAACCCTGGACGGTGCCGTGGTCACCGGCACGTGGGTGGAGCAGACCGATCCCGCCGGCTACTACCGGGGAGCCCGATACCACGGCGCAATCCAACTACTTGTCGAACCCACCGGCCGACGGATGGCCGGGAAGTGGGTCGGGTTCGGCAAGGACATGGACGTCAACACCGGCCCCTGGGAGCTGACCTTCCGGGATGCTTCCACGTCCAAGGCGACGCTCGACCGGTACAACACGTCGCCCGACGAAAGCGCTTCGGGGCAGTCAGATGAGGGCTGGGGTCGCTAGGGTGCCGTCGATGGCGTGCCGGCTATTCCCGGACGCGGTCCTCGGCACGCCCCACGTGACATCCACCGATTCGAAGGAAGCCCGGCATGAGTAGCCCACGCGAAACCTTCCTCCGGCTGGTGAACGGTGTCTGCGCCGGTCCGTACGAAGGCCTGGCTGACCTATATGCCGAACAGACCCATGTCACGCATCCGTTCCACCCGCTCAACCCGCCTCCGCTGCGCAGCCGCGCTGAGCTGCACGAGCACTTCACCGCGCCCCCTCCGGTCGCCCGGACGCTGAACCGTAAGCCGGTAGACGTGACGATTCATGAAACGGCCGACCCGGAGGTGATTGTCGCCGAGTTCGCCTATCAGGGGCGGGTCAACGAGACAGGCGAGGCGTTCACGGTGCCGTGTGTCTTCGTGATGCGCATCCGCGACGGGCTCATCATCGAGTCGCGCGACTACATCGACCACATCTCCACTGCGCGGGCCTGGGGTCAACTCGACAGTCTGCTGACCGCGCTTCGTCCGCGGCAAAGCACCACAATCGAAGGCGCAGCCCAGCCCTGATCCACGGCCGACTACGGCGTCCAGTCGCGCCGCAGCAGACCGTAGATCACCATGTCTTTGAAGCCGTCGCCATCGTACTCGCGCTCCCGCTGGGTGCCTTCGTGCGTGAAGCCGCAGGTCTCCGCGGTCCGCCGCATGGCGGTGTTGCTGGCCAGCGTCTCCAGTTCCAGACGGCGGAGGTTGCGGTTGCGGAAACCGTACCGGCAGAGCAGTTGGATCACCTCGGTCCCGTACCCCTGGCCACGCGCCTCGGGTAGCAGCGAGATGCCGAGGTGGGCGTACTGGTTGAACGCGTTGATCCCCCACAGCGAGCCGCCACCGAGGAACGTGCCGTCGGCCGTGGTTTCGGCCAACAGCGACACCTCGGCCTGGCCGTCGGGCGGCTCGGTGACCTGCTTCTCCAGTCGGGCCCGGACCTGGCCGACGTGGCGCGGCAGGAACGGCTCGCCGTCTGTGATCAGGTGCAGCTCGGGATCGCCGTAGAGGCGGAGCATGTTCGGCGCGTCGTCGGGCGTGGGCGGGCGCAGTCGGATCCGGTCGGTGGCGAACATGCCGCGACGCTAACAGCCGGCCTGGAGATCCACGACCGGATAAGCGTCGTCGCGCAGGTCGCTGAGGGTGGCGGCGAGCCGGGCCGCGAGGCCGCGTCGGCCAGCGTGAGTTCCGCGATCAGCGCGGCCGCGGTGAGGGCACGCGTCAGCTCGGCTTCGTCGAGCGCGCGTAGCAGTACAACTGATCTTGCTTGAGCTGCGAGGCCCTCGGCGGCCCCCGGCCCCCGGCGCGAGGCCAGAGCGAGAGCCGACGACCTCCGACAGTGGTAGCACAAGTGCTACAGTAGGGCGTATGCATGAAGTCGGGTTGCGGGAGATGCGGCAGAACGCCAGCGATCTGGTGCGCAGGGCGCAAGCGGGTGAACGCGTGACGATCACTGTCGCCGGCCGACCGGCAGCCGTACTCGGCCCGGTCAGTCCTCGAACCTGGCGCGAATGGGACGATCTCGCCGGCGTGTTTGACCAACCCACCGACCCAGGATGGGCAGCCGATCGGGACCTCCTCGACGATGCCGTCACCGATCCGTGGGTTGAGCGGTGAGCCGCGGGATCCTCGACACCAGCGTCCTCATCGCTACCGACGTGACCCCGATTCCGGGTGAATTGGCCATCAGCGTCGCCAGCCTCGCCGAACTTCAGTTCGGTGTCCTGGTCGCGAAGACCGCCGAGGCGAGAGCCCTCCGTCTGGCGCGGTTGAGCGCGATCCAACGCCGATTTGATCCGCTTCCCATCGACGATGCCATCACCGACAGCTACGCGCGACTGGCTGCCCGCGTCGTCGAGATCGGCCGTCAGCCACGAGCCAGGGTGATGGACCTGCTCATCGCCGCAACCGCGCATGCTCATGACGCCGCCATCTACACCCGCAATGCCGATGACCTCGCCGGTCTCGAAGACCTCATCACGATCCATTCAATCTGACAGCGTCCCGCCGATCTGGCCAGATGAAACGGCAGGGCCGCACCAAGTGACCCGTCCGGCAGAAACAGAAAGTCCCCTCCCCGACGGCGTTGTCGGGAGGGGACCCCTGTCTGCGGTGTGAGTTACGGCTTGACGTGCGCGTTCACGAACGACGGGTAGCCGAAGACGCTGGAGATGAAGATCCCGCCGGCCTTGGACCCGTGCACGTTGTAGGCCACGTCGACGTAGAACGGCACCACCGGCGCGTGCTCCTTCATGATCCGCTCGTCGAGCTTGGCCCACTCCGGTCCCTGGTCGGCCGGGGGCAGGGCCAGGATGCGGTCCATCTCGGTGTTGATCGCCGGGTCGTTGAAGTAGGACTGGTTGCTGTTGCCCTCGGCCTTGATGGTGCGGCCGTCGTAGAGCACCGGCAGGATCGACGCCCCGCTGGGCCAGTCCGCCGCCCAGTTACCGATGTACAGGTCCCAGGGGTTGTTCTTCTTCTTGATCTCGTCGAGCTTCGCGTCGTCCGAGATGTTCCGGACGGTGATCTTGAAGCCGGCCCGCTCCAGGTTCGCCTTGAGCTGGGCACCCTGCTGCTGCTCGGTCGAGTTGTCGGCGACACCGAGAACCAGCTCCGGCGTCTTGCCGCCGAGCAGCTCCTTGACCTTGTCCAGGTTGCCGTTTGCGCCCGCCGGGTACGCGTCGTACGCCTTGTAGCCGATGGTGGCCGGCGGCATCAGCGTGGTCAGCGGCGCTGCGACGGTCTGACCGCCGAGCGCCTTGATCATGCCTTCGCGATCGATGGCGTAGTTGAGCGCCTGACGCACCTTCAGGTCGGTGACCCGCTGGTTGTTGATGACGAGCTGGTTGGCGCTCGGAGTCGGCGAGAGGAGCGTCCGCGACTTGAGCGACGCGTCCCCGGCAACCTTGGCGACCAGCGAGGCGGGCACGGTGTTGAAGGCGAGCGCGCTCTGGTCGGCGCCGTTGTCGGCGATCACCCGGTTGTTGGCGGCGTCCGCGGTCGGGCCGAAGCTCCAGACGAACTGGTCCGGGTACTGGTGGCGGACCGGGTCGGTGTTCGGGTCCCAGTTGGGGTTGCGGTCCAGGGTGATCTGCACGCCGACCTGGTTCTTGGCGACCTTGTACGGGCCGGACGAGAACGGCTGCTTGTCCAGGTCGACGCCGGTGTCCTTGTCGGCGGGCAGCGGCGCGGTGGTCGGCAGCGAGACCGCGAACGGCAGGTCACAGCGGGGCTTGGCGAACTCGAAGCGCAGAGTCTTTGCGTCCGGCGTGCTCAGGCCCGGCGGCAGCGACGTCTTGTTCTTCTTGAAGTCCCACTTGGTGTCGAACTGCGGAGTGTCGGCCAGCCACTCCTGGATGTAGGTCGGGCCGCCGGAGAGGTCCGGGTCGAAGGAGCGGGCGATGCCGTACGCGATCTCCTTGGAGGTGATCGGCCGGCCGTCCTCGAACTTCACCCCGTCCTTGACGGTGAATTCCCAGACCTTGCAGTCGTTGTTGACGTTCTTGCCCGGCGTCTCGGCCAGGTCGCCCACCAGGACCAGGCCGCCCTTGCCGTCGTCCTTCCAGGTGGTCAGGTAGCGGGACCAGAGGGGGTTCGCCATCAGACCGGCGAACGAGTACGTCCGCTGCGGGTCGAGGTGGGAGATCGGCGACTCCCGGATGACGCTGAAGACGCCGCCCTTCGCAGCGCCGCTCACCTCGGCCGCCGGCCCCTGCGAGTCCTTGGGGTCGGTCGCGATGACCCCGGTCTGCTTCCGGTCAGTGTTCACCGTGGTGCCCTCGCCCGTGTTCTCCGAGCACGCACCCAATGCCACAACCAGAGCGATCGCGCCGCCTGCGGCAGCCACCACGCGTGGTCTCATGAAGTACCCCCTTCACCCATGTGCCGTGCGGTTTCGTCGGGGCGAGAACCGCCGACGTCCCGAGGATCGTAAGGAAGAAAACCTACGAGTTGTGTAACAGTTGTCGATAAATTTTGCCATCGGTGCGTATAGCGGACACCCGGCCGTCAGCGCAACCGCACCCGTGGGTCGATGGCCGCGTAGAGCAGGTCCACCAGCACGTTCGCCAGCACCACGAAGACGGCCGCGATCAGCACCGTGGCCATGATCGTGGGCAGGTCACCCGAGCGCACCGCGTCCACCGCCGTACGCCCCAACCCCTGGATGCCGAACGTCGTCTCGGTGATCACCGTGCCGCCCAGCGCCCCGCCCACGTCCAGCCCGGCGATGGTCACCACCGGGGTGATCGCCGCGCGCAGCGCGTGTCTCCCGTACACCTTGGGTTTGGCCAGGCCCTTGGCCCGCGCGGTCCGGACGAAGTCCTCGGACAGCGTCTCCAACATCTGCGCGCGGGACAGCCGGGCGTAGATCGCCGAGAAGAGGAAGGCCAGCGCCACCCAGGCGAGCACCAGCCCACTGGCCCACTTCGCCGGATTGTCGAAGAGGGACGTGTAGCTCGGCACCGGCAGCAGCCGCAGGTTGTAGACGAAGACCAACAGCAGCACCGCGCCCACGAAGTAGAGCTGCAACGAGGCCCCGGTCAGCGAGAAGCCGATGGCCAGGCGGTCCAGCCAGGTGCCCCGCCGCAACGCGGAGACCATGCCGAGGCCGACCCCGAGCAGCAACCAGAGGATCGCCGCCGGGATCACGATGCTCAGCGTCACCGGCAGCACCCGGGCGATGGTGTCCGAGACGGCCTCGTTGGTGACGTACGACCAGCCCAGGCAGGGCGCGTCACACCGGCCACCCTGGGCGCTGCCCAGGTCGCGACCGGTGACGATGCCCTTCATGTAGCCGGCGTACTGGCTGACCAGGGGGTCGTTCAGGCCCAGGTCGTCGCGGACCCGCTCCAACCGCTCCGGGTTGCAGTTCTTCGAGCAGATGCTGCTGACCGGGTCGCGCGGCAGGGCGAAGAACATCAGGAAGGTCAACACGCTCACCGCGAAGAGGGTCAGCGTGGCGGAGAAGAGTCGCTTGAGCAGAAATCGCGCCATGAT
This sequence comes from Micromonospora sp. A202, assembly GCF_006715105.1. Classification (NCBI taxonomy): domain Bacteria; kingdom Bacillati; phylum Actinomycetota; class Actinomycetes; order Micromonosporales; family Micromonosporaceae; genus Micromonospora; species Micromonospora sp. A202. The sequence goes on from NZ_VFMP01000001.1 coordinate 5,729,491, forward strand.
TTTGACCCCTACCGGGACGACTTCGGGTCGAGCGCGTCACGCAACGCGTCGCCGAAGAGGTTGAAGGCGAACACCAGCGCGAAGATCATGATGCCCGGGAAGAACACGTACGCCGGGTCGGTCTGGAGGAAGTCCAGACTGTCGTAGATCATCCGGCCGAAGCTCGGGGTCTCGTCGCTGAGACCGACACCGATGAACGACAGCGCGGCCTCGCTGGTGATGAACTGCGGCACCGCCAGGGAGAACGACACCAGGATCGGCGCCCAGATGTTGGGCAGCAGCTGCCGGAAGAGCATGTGCCCCAGCCCGGCCCCGCTGGCCCTGGCCGCCTCCACGAACTCCCGCTCGCGCAGCGCGATCACCTGCCCGCGAACCAGCCGGGCCGTGCTGGTCCAGCCGAAGATGGCGAAGACGGCGATCAGCACGCCCACCCCGAAGGCGGACGACACCTGCCCCCGCTCACCGTAGAAGCGCAGCGTGACGGTGGGGGTGAGCGCCAGCGCGATGATCAGGAAGGGCATGGCCAGGGTCAGGTCCGTGATCCAGTTGATCACCGCGTCGAGCCAGCCGCCGAGGTAGCCGGCGAGCGCGCCCAGCACGACCCCGATGGTCGCGGTGATCAGCGCCGCCGCGAACGCGATGAACAGCGACGTCCGCAACCCGTAGATCAACCGGATGAAGATGTCCCGACCCAGGTTCGGCTCCAGGCCGAACCAGTGGTCCCCGGTGACACCGCCGGCGTAGCCCAGTGGCATGCCGAAACCGTCCAGCAGGTTCTGGAACTGCTCCCGCGGCCCGATCCCGTAGGCCATCTCGATCAGCGGGGCGGCCAACCCCAACACCATGAAGAAGACCAGGAGTACGCCGCTGACCACGGCCGTCCGGTCACGACGCAGTCGCATCCAGGCCAGCTGACCGGGTGAGCGGCCGACGACGCCCTTCGCGGCGGGCGTGGTCGCGTCCGGGTCGGACTCGATCTCGGCCAGCGCCAGACCCTCCACCGGGGACAGGCTCACGACGGCACCTCCTCGAAGATCGGAGCCGCCACCTCGGGGAAGTGGCACGCGGTGGCCTGCCGACCACCGTCGCGCGGCACCAGCGCCGGCTCCTCGGCGGCGCAGACGTCCTGCGCCTTCCAGCAGCGGGTGCGGAACCGGCAGCCCGACGGCGGGTCGAGCGGGGTCGGCACGTCACCGGTCAACCGGATCCGACCCGCCGGGCCGAGCTGGGTGACGTCCGGGATCGCCGAGAGCAGCGCCCGGGTGTACGGGTGCTGGGGTCGTTCGTAGATGTCCGCCCGGTCGCCGATCTCCACGATCCGACCCAGGTACATGACCGCGACCCGCTGGCTGAAGTGCCGGATCACCGCCAGGTCGTGCGCGATGAACACGAACGCCAGGCCCAGCTCCCGTTGCAGGTTGCGCAGCAGGTTGACCACCTGCGCCTGGATCGAGACATCCAGCGCGGAGACCGGCTCGTCGGCGACGATCAGCTTCGGCCGCAGGGCCAGCGCGCGGGCGATGCCGATGCGCTGACGTTGACCACCGGAGAACTCGTGCGGGTACCGGTTGTAGTGCTCCGGGTTCAACCCGACCAGCTCCAGCAACTCCTGCACCCGGGCCTTCACGCCACCCGGCGGCTTGATGCCGTTGACCTGCAACGGCATCGCCACGATCCGGCCCACGGTGTGCCGGGGGTTCAACGAGGCGTACGGGTCCTGGAAGATGATCTGGAGTTCCTGACGCAGCGGACGCAGCTCCCGCCGGCCGGCGTGCGTGATGTCCCGCCCGTCGAACTCGATGCTGCCGCTCGTCGGCTCCAGCAGCCGCACCAGCATCCGACCGGTGGTCGTCTTGCCACAGCCCGACTCCCCCACCAACCCGAGCGTCTCGCCGGGTCGCACGTCGAAGTCGAGGCCGTCCACCGCCCGCACCAGGCCGGTTGCGCGCAGCCCCTGGCGTACCGGGAAGTGCTTGGTCAGCCCGCGCACCCGCAACAGTGGTTCGTCGGTCATCGGGCCACCCCCACGGATGCGACGTCCTCGGCGTAGAACGCGGCCCGCTCCTCCGCGCTCAGGTGGCAGGCGACCAGGTGGCCGTCCGCCCCGGCCGCTCGCAGCTCGGGCACCTCGCTGCGGGAGCGGCTGCCGGCGCGGTCCGCGTACCGACAGCGGGGGTGGAACGCGCAGCCGGACGGCAGGTTGATCAGGCTGGGCGGGTTGCCGGGGATCGGCACCAGGTCCGCGTCCGCGTCACCGTGCAGCGACGGCACGCTGGAGAGCAACCCCCAGGTGTACGGGTGCTGCGGCGAGCGGAGCACCTGCTCGACCGTGCCCCGCTCGATGGCGCGACCCCCGTACATGACCAGCACGTCGTCGGCGACCTGACCGACCACGCCAAGGTCGTGGGTGATCAGGATGATCGCGGAGTGGAACTCGGCCTGGAGGTCGGCGAGCAGGTCCAGGATCTGCGCCTGCACGGTGACGTCCAGTGCGGTGGTCGGCTCGTCGGCGATCAGCAGCGCCGGGTCGTTGACCAGGGACATCGCGATCATCGCCCGCTGGCGCATACCACCGGAGAACTCGTGCGGGTACTGGTCGAAGCGGCGCGACGGCTGGGGGATGCCCACCCGATCCAGCATGTCGACCGCCCGCTGGCGGGCCTCGCGCCGGTTGGCCTTCGGGTGGTGCACCCGGTACGCCTCGGCGATCTGCCGACCCACCGTGTAGTACGGGTGCAGCGCCGACAGTGGATCCTGGAAGATCATCGCCATGTCCCGGCCGCGCAGCCGGCGTACCTCCTCGTCGCCGAGGCCGACCACCTGACGGCCACCGACGGAGATCTCCCCGGTGATGGTGGTCCGCTTGGGGTCGTGCAGGCCCAGGATGGCCAGCGAGGTGACGCTCTTGCCGGAACCGGACTCACCCACGATGCCGAGGGTGCGGCCCCGCTCGACGGCGAACGACACGCCGTCGACCGCGCGCACCACGCCGTCCTCGGTGTCGAACCGGACCCGCAGGTCACGCACCCGCAGATAGGCATCCTCGTCGGAGCGCTGTGCCGGCACGGCGGGACGGTCGTCCGGATCGCCGGACGGCAACGGTTCCGAGCTGTCCACGGCCACCTCCCTCAGTGACGAAGGGAACTTACATGAAAGTCCCGAGGGTGAAAATAAGCTACAAAGTCGGCACGTGTCAGCGGGCCCGAGCGTAACGAGTCGGCATCGGCCGCGCACCCCCCTCACCTCGCCATCCACGCCCATTCATGCCGCGATCGCACCTTGGGTGCGACCATGGTGTCGGCAGCACCGGGAGGATTCCCGCCGGCACGAGGTGGAGGTGACGATGACCGCGGCGGTGTTCAACCACGAAGGCCCGTGGACCGAAGAGGAGTACCTCGCCCTCGGCGAGACGCAGCAACGCGTCGAACTCTTCGACGGGAGCCTCCACGTGACCCCAGCCCCCACCCCTCGACACCAGAACATCTCCGGCGAACTACGCGCAGTGCTACGAGCCCCGGTGCGCGAAGCCGGCCTGCACGTCTTGGAAGCGGTGAACGTCCGCCTCAGGCCCGGCCGGATCCCGATCCCCGATCTTGTTATCACCGGTCCGATCGACTTCGACGAACTCAACGTCGAGGCGGGTGACGTGCGGCTGGTTTGCGAGATCATCTCGCCGAGCAACGCCTCGACCGACAAAGTCCTCAAGATGCACTACTACGCGGCCGCCGGCATCGAGTGGTATCTCCTGGTGGAGCAGGACAGTGGAACCATGCATCTGTACCAGCGGCGGGGCGGTCACTACACCGAGCAGTCCGTAACCAGACCGGGCGATCTGCTGGTGCTTACCGAGCCGGTGAAGGCCACGATCCGGCCGGAGGACCTCGTCCCCTGACGGGTGTCGGTCGGCTGGCCTAGGGTCGGTCGCATGACCGAATTCGACGCGGCCAGTGCCGCCGTCCAGGCCGCCCTCGACGCGGGCGCCCGGTACGCCGACGCGCGGGTGATGCACCGCCGCTACGAGTCGATGACCGCGCGCAACGGCGACGTGGAGGAGCTGACCCAGGACGAGAGCATCGGCATCGGTGTCCGGGCACTTGTCGGTGCGAGTTGGGGCTTCTACGCCGTACCCGATCTATCCGACGCCGCCGCCCGCGACGCAGGCCGGCGCGCGACGCGGACGGCCATGGCGAGCGCGCGGGTGCCAGGCCCGCCTGTCGGCCTGGTTCCGGCGGAGGCGGTCACCGCGAGCTGGGCCTCCGGCTGCCAGATCGACCCGCTCGGGGTGCCCCTGTCGGACAAGGGTGACCTGCTGGTCGGCGCGACCCGCACGATGGCCGAGCACGGCGCCGACCTGGCCGAGGGCCTCTACCAGGTCTGGGACACCGCGAAGTGGTTCGTCTCCAGTGAGGGCCACCGGATCGACCAGCGGATCCGCGAGTGCGGCGGCGGCATCTCCGCCACCTCCATCGGTGACGGCGAGACGCAGCGCCGGTCCTGGCCGAGCTACCGGGGGCAGTACGGCACCACGGGATGGGAGCTGGTCGAGTCGCTCGACCTGGCCGCGCACGCCGCGCAGATCGCCGAGGAGTCCCGGGCGCTGCTGACCGCGCCGCTCTGCCCCGCGGGCGAGACCGATCTGATCCTCGGCGGCGAGCAGTTGGCCCTCCAGATCCACGAGTCGGTCGGGCACGCCATCGAGTTGGACCGGATCCTCGGCTGGGAGGCGGCGTTCGCCGGCACGTCCTGGCTGGACCTGGCGCAGCTCGGCTCGCTGCGCTACGGCTCCGAGCTGATGAACATCACCATCGACCCCACGATCCCCGGCGCGCTGGGCAGCTTCGGCTTCGACGACGAGGGTTCCCCGGCGGTCAAGCGGGACGCGGTGCGCGACGGTCGCTGGGTGGGGGTGCTCGCCGGCCGGGACTCCGCCGCCATGGCCAACCTCGACTACGGCGGCAGCGTACGGGCCGACGGGTGGGCCCGACTGCCGATGGTGCGGATGACCAACGTCGGTCTGGAACCGGGCCCGCACACCCTGGAGGAGATCATCGCGGCCACCGACGACGGCGTGCTGATGGACCTCAACCGGTCCTGGTCGATCGACGACAAGCGGCTCAACTTCCAGTTCGGCTGCGAGGTCGGCTGGGAGATCAAGAAGGGGCGGCGGGGGCGGATGCTGCGCAATCCCACGTACACCGGGATCGGCCCGCTCTTCTGGCGCTCGATGGACATGCTCTCCAGTGAGACGGTCTCCTGGGGCACGCCCAACTGCGGCAAGGGCCAGCCCGGCCAGATCGGCCACACCGGCCACCCGGCCGCGCCGGCCCGGTTCCGCAACGTCCGGGTGGGGGTTTCAGCATGACCGAGTTGGAGCTGGCCGGGCAGGTCGTCGAGCTGGTTCGGCGTCTCGGCGGTCCGGCCGCGCAGGCCGATGCGGTGGTGACCCGGGCGGACCTGGCGCTGACCCGGTTCGCCAACTCGGCCATCCACCAGAACGTCGCGGAGTCGACAGTCGGGGTCCGGCTGCGGCTGCACATCGACGGTCGGACCGCCGCCGGCAGCGGCAGCGTGGTCACCGCCGACGGGCTGCACGCGCTCGTGGAGCGCACCCTGGCGGCGGCGCGCCTCTGCCCGCCGGACCCGGGCTGGCCGGGGCTGGTCGCACCGACGCCCGTGCCGGCCGCGCCGCCCGTCGACGAGGCGACCGCGTACGCCGAGCCGGACCAGCGGGCCGACCGGGTTGGTGCGTTCGTGGCCGCCGCCGGTGGCCTCAGCACCGCCGGCTACTGCCGCACCGCGCACCGCTCGTCGGCGTTCGCCAACTCGGCCGGGCACACGGCTTCCGGCCGATCGGCGGAGGCGGCGATGGACGGCATCGCGCGCAGCGACGGCGCGGACGGGGTGGCCCGGTTCGCCAGCGACCGGCTCTCCAACCTCGACGGTGCCGAGCTGGGCGCGCACGCCGCGGCGAAGGCGCAGGCGGCGGCCGACCCGGTGGAGCTGCCGCCGGGGCGTTACGAGGTGGTGTTCGAGCCGGCCGCCGTGGCGGACCTGTTGCAGAACCTGTCCTGGTATGGCTTCAACGGCAAGCGGTACGCCGAGCGGCAGTCCTTCGCCGAGCCGGGGGCGGCCCAGTTCGACCGGGCGGTGACCCTGGTGGACGACCCGCTGGGCGCGTCCGGCCTGCCGTTCGACGCGGAGGGCACCGCGCGAGGGGCGCTGACCCTGGTCGAGGCGGGCACCACCCGGGCGGTCGCCCACGATCGGCGGACGGCGGCCGAGGCGGGTGCGCAGTCCACCGGGCACGCGGTCGCGGGTGGCGCCACCTGGGGCCCGATGGCCCGCAACCTGCGGCTGTCCGGCGCGACGGCCGGCCCGGCCAGCGCGACCGGTCGGAGCACCACCGGCGCGGCGGCCGGGGCGGTCGTCGACGCGGACACCGCCGCGCTCGTCGCCGGCGTACGCCGTGGGCTGCTGGTCAGCGACCTCTGGTACACCCGGGTGCTGGACCCGAAGAGCCTCGTCGTCACCGGGTTGACCCGCAACGGTGTCTGGCTCATCGAGGACGGCACTGTGGTGCGGGCGGTCCGCGACCTGCGGTTCACCGAGTCGTACCCGCGGGCGCTGGGGCCCGGGGCCGTGCTCGGCCTGGGAGCGCGGGCGGTGCGCCAACCGGATCGGGTGGACGGTGCATGGTGGTCGGCGCCCTCGGTGCGGCTGGCGTCGTGGCACTTCACCGGGGGCGCCTCGGGCTGAACGCGGCGATGTGCACGACGATCCGCCGCCGACCGCCGTGTCGGGGTATTTCCGCAGGCCAGACGCTCGGGACACTCCCTTGCGCGGACGGCTCGCAGAGATCGGCGTAACGTGTGTCACTTAGCTGCGTCGGTCGATCCGGCGTGGTCGTTGGTGTGCGCATGACGTGGCAGCGGGTGCGGGTTCGCCGGTCCGCGTGCCGACCGGAGAAAGATCCGCCCGCCCGTACGGGCCCGTCGAGGAGACGACTCGAATGACTTCAACGGCAACGAGGCCGCGGGGAGCGCGGGCGCGCGCCGCGATCGCGGCGAAGACGTTGCGTACCGACCGCTGGTGGTTCGCCCCGCTGATCACCGTGATCGGGCTGAGCGCCTGGGTCGCGTACGCGACGGTCCGGGTCTTCATGCACGACTTCTACTGGGTCGCGGATTACCACTACCTGACCCCGTTCTACTCGCCCTGCGTCACCGAGCGGTGCATCGAGGGCGCCTCGCACTTCGGCCGGTTCCTGCCCGGCTGGTGGATCATTCCGGACGCGGCGCTGACCCTGCCGTTCCTGCTGCTGTTCCGGCTGACCTGCTACTACTACCGCAAGGCCTACTACCGGTCGTTCTGGCTGTCGCCGCCGGCGTGCGCCGTCCCGGACGGCCACAAGGAGTACGGCGGTGAGACCCGCTTCCCGCTGCTCGGGCAGAACCTGCACCGCTACTTCTTCTACGCCGCCGCGATCATCTCGCTGATCAACACCTGGGACGCGATCCTCGCCTTCCACTCGCCCAAGGGCTTCGGCTTCGGGCTGGGCAACATCATCCTGCTGCTGAACGTGGTGATGCTCTGGGCGTACACGATCTCCTGCCACTCCTGCCGGCACATCATCGGCGGCCGGCTCAAGCACTTCTCCAAGCACCCGGTGCGCTACAAGGCCTGGACGTTCGTCTCGGCCCTGAACGTTCGCCACATGCAGCTCGCCTGGATCACCCTCGGCACCCTGGCGCTGGCCGACTTCTACATCATGGCGCTCGCGGCCGGCTGGTTCTCCGACCTGCGGTTCATCAACTAAAGGGCCCCTGACATGACCACAACCACTCGCATCGAACGACACCACTACGACGTCGTCGTCATCGGGGCCGGCGGCGCCGGTCTGCGCGCGGCGATCGAGGCCCGGCTGGCCGGCAAGAAGACCGCGATCATCTCCAAGTCGCTCTTCGGCAAGGCGCACACGGTGATGGCCGAGGGCGGCGCGGCCGCCGCGATGGGCAACGTGAACAGCCGGGACAACTGGCAGGTGCACTTCCGCGACACCATGCGCGGCGGCAAGTTCCTGAACAACTTCCGGATGGCCGAGCTGCACGCGAAGGAGTCGCCGCAGCGGATCTGGGAGCTGGAGACGTACGGTGCGCTCTTCGACCGCACCAAGGACGGCAAGATCTCGCAGCGCAACTTCGGTGGCCACGAGTACCCGCGCCTGGCGCACGTGGGCGACCGGACCGGCCTGGAGCTGATCCGCACCCTCCAGCAGAAGATCGTGTCGCTCCAGCAGGAGGACCAACGGGAGTTCGGCTCGTACGACGCCCGGATCAAGGTGTTCTCCGAGACCACCATCACCGAGCTGCTGCTCGACGGTGACCGGGTGGCCGGCGCGTTCGGCTACTACCGCGAGTCGGGCGAGTTCATCCTCTTCGAGGCGCCGGCCGTCGTGCTGGCCACCGGCGGCGTCGGTCGCTCCTACAAGGTCACCTCGAACTCCTGGGAGTACACCGGGGACGGGCACGCGTTGGCGCTGCGCGCCGGGGCGACGCTGATCAACATGGAGTTCCTCCAGTTCCACCCGACCGGCATGGTCTGGCCGCCGTCGGTGAAGGGCATCCTGGTCACCGAGTCGGTGCGTGGTGACGGTGGCGTCCTGAAGAACTCCGACGGCAAGCGGTTCATGTTCGACTACGTCCCCGATGTCTTCCGCAAGCAGTACGCGGAGACCGAGGAGGAGGCGGACCGCTGGTACACCGACCCGGACAACAACCGGCGTCCGCCGGAGCTGCTGCCCCGTGACGAGGTGGCCCGCGCAATCAACAGCGAGGTCAAGGCCGGTCGGGGCTCCCCCGCCGGTGGCGTCTTCCTGGACATCGCGAGCCGGCGTTCGGCCGAGGAGATCCGCCGGCGGCTGCCGTCGATGTACCACCAGTTCAAGGAGCTGGCCGACGTCGACATCACCGCCGAGGCGATGGAGGTCGGGCCGACCTGCCACTACGTGATGGGCGGCGTCGAGGTCGACCCGGATTCGGGTGCCGCCTTCGGCCACGTACGCGGGCTGTTCGCCGCCGGTGAGGTCTCCGGCGGCATGCACGGCTCCAACCGTCTGGGCGGCAACTCCCTGTCCGACCTGCTGGTCTTCGGCAAGCGGGCGGGCGGGCACGCGGCCAGCTACGCCGACGGGCTCGCCGCTCGGCCGAAGGTGGCCGTGGACGCGGTCGAGGCCGCCGTGGAGACCGCACTCGCCCCGCTCCAGCGCGACACCGGCGAGAACCCGTACACCCTTCAGCAGGACCTCCAGGCGGTCATGGGCGACCTGGTCGGAATCATCCGGCGCGAGGGCGAGCTGGCCGACGCGCTGGTGCGACTGGCCGAGCTGCGCGAGCGGGTCGCCAAGGTGAGCGCGTTCGGCGGCCGGCGCTACAACCCGGGCTGGCACCTGGCCCTGGACCTGCGCAACATGCTGGTGGTTTCGGAGTGCACCGCGAAGGCGGCGCTGGAGCGGCAGGAGTCGCGCGGCGGGCACACCCGGGAGGACTACCCGGCGATGGAGCCGAAGTGGCGGCAGGTCAACCTGGTCTGCTCGCTGGACGGCGACAGCGTACGGCTGACGCGTAAGCCGCTGCCGACGATGCGGCCGGAGCTGATCGGCCTCTTCGACCGTGCGGAGCTTTCCAAGTACCTCACCGACGAGGAGCTGGGCGACTTCGACGCCCTCGTCGCCGACGCTGGAGAGGCGGACAACCGATGAGCGCGAAGCGTCAGTTCCGGATCTGGCGGGGCGACGAGACCGGCGGGGACCTGCAGGACTACATGGTGGAGGTGAACGAGGGCGAGGTGGTCCTCGACGTCATCCACCGCTTGCAGGCCACCGACGCTCCCGACCTGGCCTGCCGGTGGAACTGCAAGGCCGGCAAGTGCGGCTCCTGCTCCATGGAGATCAACGGCAAGCCGCGACTGGGCTGCATGACCCGGATGTCGACCTTCGGCGACGAGGAGACGGTCACGGTCACCCCGCTGCGTACCTTCCCGGTCATCCGGGACCTGGTCACCGACGTCTCGTTCAACTACGAGAAGGCACGGGAGACGCCCGCGTTCGCCCCGCCTGCGGACGTCGCCCCGGGTGACTACCGGATGCAGCAGGTCGACGTCGAGCGCTCGCAGGAGTTCCGCAAGTGCATCGAGTGCTTCCTGTGCCAGACGGTCTGCCACGTGATCCGTGACCACGAGGAGAACAAGCAGGCGTTCTCCGGCCCGCGGTACTTCATTCGGGCCGCCGAGCTGGACATGCACCCGCTGGACGCCCGGACGGACCGCAAGGAGTACGCACAGGCCGAACAGGGCCTCGGTTTCTGCAACATCACCAAGTGCTGCACCGAGGTCTGCCCCGAGCACATCAAGATCACTGACAACGGGATCATCCCCATGAAGGAACGGGTCGTCGACCGCAGGTACGATCCCCTTGTGTGGCTTGGTAGCAAGATCTTCCGTCGGGGCGAGACGCCCCAGACCAGCGTGACCACCGCCCGTCAGGGCTCGCCGACGCCGGGCTCAGCCCGTGGTGGGCTGCACTCGCATGCGGGTGGCTCCCACGACTCGCAGGCTGAGGCGCAGGCGCAGAGCGGCGTCAACTGGCACCGGGAGGTGCCCCACCCGACCGCTCCGGCGGTGGACGACCGGGGCAAGCTTCCGCTGACCGAGCTCACCTTCGACCGGGCTGCCGCGCCGTCGCCGTTCGGTGACGACGTGACGTTCCCGCTGCCTCCGGAGCACCTGAACTTCGCGCACCCGGACCAGGACAACAAGCACTAGAAACCTCAACGAAGAAGGGGGCCGCGGCTATAGCCGCGGCCCCCGTCCGCATACCCCCACCCCCGCCCCCACCCACCCCGGCCCGGCCCCGGCCCCGGCCCCGGCCCCGGCCCCGACCCCACCCCCGGTCGATCATGAAGTTATTGCCAGCTCAGTCGGCGTGTCGCGGCAATAACTTCATGGTCAACGGGAGCTGGGGGGCCGCAGGAGGGGGCGGAGGGCGGCGACTATGGGGGCGTCGGCGGGGAGCCAGGTGACCGAGTCCAGTTCGTCGGCCGTGAGCCAGCGCAGCGCCTCGTGTTCCAACGCCTCGGGCTCCTCGCCGTCGAGCAGGCGGGCCGCGTACACCTTGAGCACCGAACGGCCGTGCGCCATCCGTACGTCACGGCCGACCCGGTCGCCGATCTCGACGCGTACGGCCAGCTCCTCGACGCACTCCCGGATCAGCGCGTCGATCTCCGCCTCGCCCGGCTCGACCTTTCCGCCCGGAAACTCCCACATTCCTGCCACTTCGGGTGGGGCGGAACGCGCGCAGGCGAGCACCCGCCCGTCCCGGATTATCGCCGCGCCGACGATCACCTTCAGGTCCCGTCGTTCGACCTGCCCGCCACCATTCGCCCGTTCGGTCCGCACGGGCGTCCAGGGTGCCAGATCAATCGGCGGTTTGGGTACCGTAGCCGTCCGCTAGGCCAACAGAACACGGAAGTGTGGGCGTGGACACCCCATCCACGCGGCGAGAGACTAGAGGACACCGACAAGACACGGGATGGCGACGATTTGGCCACGAGCCGGCAACGGCGCTTGGGGGGTGCGGTGATGCGCGTGCTGTTCAACAGCAGGGCCAAGCACGACTACCTTGCCGACGCGTTGACCTTGCTGTCTGGTTGGACACGCGAGGGGGAGCAGATCCGACGGACGCTCGCGATCGACGATACCCAACACGCGGCACTAACTGAACGGGTCAAGGTGGTCGCGGATGCGCTGCGCCTTCGCCCGGAGATCAGCCGGCAGTCCGACAGCACCCAGATCCGGGTCGGGCACGGCAACGGTGAACCGCTGACCGAGGGCGAGGTCCTGTTGGCCGCCCGCATCGAGGACGCGTACCGGGCGGTCACCGAGTCCTGAGCTTCTACTGGTTGGTAAGTCTGAGGTTTTCCTGAGAAGCACTGGGGTACCAGTTCTGCGCGGGAGTTGACAAAGCTCTCGCGACGGACCGAACTACTCAAACCGTGCTTTTCAGGAGCTGACATGACCACCCCCACGCAGAACCGCGCCAACGACCACGTCGAGCACGCCGGCGACCACGACGTCCGCCGCGTGAACCGCCGCGGCGACGAGACCAAGCCGTCCTGGAAGACCAGCGAGCTGGCGATCTACGTGCTCGCCGTCATCGGTGTGCTGATCGCCTCGAACGCCGTCGGCGACGGCGCCGCGAACGACGGCGGCGACTACTTCGCGGCCGACAAGGCCTGGTGGTACATCACCCTGCTCACCATCGGCTACCTGGTGAGCCGGGGTCTGGCCAAGGCCGGCAGCCGCAGCACGGACCACGACCCGCGCAGCGACCACTGACCTGTCGCCGAAGCCCCGCGCCCGCCCGTTTCCGACAGGCAGGCGCGGGGCTTCCGCATGTCCGTCAGGCAGCCGGGGCTCACCGGTCGGCTACGGCGTCCTGCGGGTACCAGCGCAGCTCCACGGAGTTGCCGTCCGGGTCCTGCACGTAGATGGACGTCGCCGACCCGCGGGCGCCGAACCGCCCGACCGGCCCGGTCAGCACCGTGAAGACCCCTGATCCGGTTACTTCGGCCCAGTCCAGCGGTGCCACCACCAGGCAGAAGTGGTCGACGTTCGTGCCCTGCCGCTCGCCACGGACCAGGTCGATGATGCTGTCGCGGCTGATCCGCACGGACGGGAACGGGACGGTGCCCGCGCGCCACTCGTCGACCCGCACCGGCTCCAGGCCGAGTCGGCCGCAGTAGAAGTCCAGTGCCCGTTCCACGTCGGCGACGGTCAGCACCAGGTGGTCGAAGCCGGTTACCCGTACCGCGCTGACGTCGGCCCGCTTTTCGTGGATGCTCATGTCGCAGCCTTTCGCTCGGTGTTCCCTGCCGCGTTCACGATCCCCGGACGGGAGACGCCGACCAAGAGCCGATATCGCTACGATCGTTGCCCACAGGTCAACGATGGGGGCGGACGTGCTGGAGCGGTACGAGGTCGAGACGTTCCTGACCCTCGCCGAGGAGCTGCACTTCGGCCGCACCGCCGAGCGACTGACCGTCAGCACCGGCCGGGTCAGCCACGTGATCAAGAAGCTGGAGCGTCGGATCGGCGCACCGCTGTTCGCCCGCACCAGCCGGGTCGTCCGGCTCACCCCGATCGGCCGGCAACTCGCCGACGAGCTGGCCCCACTGGTTGCCGGGATGGACGAGGCCGTCCGCCGAGCCGTCGACGCCGGCCGGGGCGTGACCGGGACCCTACGGGTGGCGTTCCTCGGCGAGTGGACCGCACCGGTGCTGCTGCGGGCCGTGGCCCTGTTCACCGAGCGGCATCCCGACTGCCAGGTCGAGGTGCGGGAGGCGCAGCTGGCCAACACGCGGTCCGGCCTCCTGGACGGCTCCACCGACGTCCTCATCGCCTCGTTTCCCTTCGACGGGATGGCCACCGGCCCGGCGCTGCTCTCCGAGGACCGGGCGCTGGCGGTCGCGGCGGGTCACCCGCTCACCCGGGAACGCTCGGTGTCGCTGGAGGTCCTCGCCGACCACCCGGTGGTTCAGTACCCGGCAGTGACCTCGGTGGAGTTCAAACGGGACCGCACCCCGGAGCGCACCCCGGCCGGCCGGCCGGTGCCGAAGGGACCCGCCGGGAACACCTTCTCCGAGATGCTGTCCCTGGTCGCACTGGGCCGGGGCGTCCTGCCGGTGGGTGAGCACACGAGGCGCTACTATCCCCGCCCCGACGTGGCGTACGTGCCCATCCACGACGCGCCGCCGATCGAGCGAGGGCCGGTCTGGCTGCCCAGCAACACCACCACCCGGGTACGCGAGTTCGTCCGCGCCGCAACCGACGCGAACGCCGGCACGTTGGCACCGGTTTTCTAGCCTGGATCTCATGGCGAACATCGCGTACGACCGCAAAGAGCAGGTCCAGCAGATCGAGAGTGGCCTTCTCGAGGGTGAGCAGATCATCGCCGTCTACGACGCGGTCGGCACCGGCACCGGGTTCATCGGGCTGACCGACCGCCGGGTGATCATCCAGGACCGTTCCTTCGTCGGGAAGCGGTTCGCGATCACCAGCATCCCGTACTCGAAGATCACCAGCGTGAGTGTGGTCAGCAACAAGTCCTGGGGTGGCTCGTTCTTCTCCACCGGAGCGATCGCGATCCACGTCGGCACGCACACCTACGAGGTGGAGTTCCGTGGCGCGCAGAAGAGCCACCACGTGCACAACGTGATCCTGCACCACATCTCCTGACCGCACGTCCCGTCCTGGGCCCGGCTGGCGTAATTGCCTTGCCGGGCCTGCGGCGTCTCTGGTGTCCTCGGTCGACAGCCGTGCGAAGGGAGCAGCCACCATGCCAGACACGACGAGGTCCCACGAACCCACCGTCATCCGACCTGAGGAATCGAGACTTCGTGAGCACTACCGCTCCCCTGGCGCTGAGCGCCACTGAACCCAACCCCGGAGGCCGCTGATGTCGGTCTTCGACGATCCCGGCCTGTTCGGCCGGCTCTGGGCCACCGACTACGACGGCCCCGGCAACCCCGACCCGGCGCCAGCGGTGGACTTCCTGGCCGATCTTGCCGACGGGGGTCCGGTTCTCGAACTGGCGATCGGCACCGGCCGGGTCGCACTTCCGCTGGCCGAGCGCGGTCTCACCGTGCACGGTGTCGAGGCGTCCGAGGAGATGGTGGCGCAGTTGCGGGCCAAGCCCGGCGGCGACCAGATCCCGGTCGTCATCGCCGACATGGCGGACGTGCCGGTGAAGGGTGAGTTCCGGCTCGCGTACCTGGTCTTCAACACGCTGTTCAACCTGGTGGACGCCGAGCGGCAGGCGGACTGCTTCCGCAACGTCGCCCGCGTGCTGTCGCCCGGCGGCGCGTTCGTCATCGAGACGTTCGTGCCCGACCCGCGCGACTTCGACTCGGACGAGCAGGTGCAGGTGCGGTCCGTGACCGAGGACTCCGCGACGATCCGGCTGCACAAGTACGACCGGCCGGCGCAGCGGTTCATCCGGCAGACCATCACCTTCGACGCCGAGGGTGTGCACCTCAAGCCGTTCGCCATGCGGTACGCCTGGCCACACCAGATCGACGAGATGGCGCAGCAGGCGGGGCTCCGGCTCACCGAAAGGTACGCCGACTGGCAGCGGCGACCGTTCCACGCCGACAGCCCGTCGCACATCTCCGTCTACCGGGCGGAGTAACGGTTTGGTCGAAAGTGAGGTGCCGCCATGAGCAAACGAGCCATCCAGGCAGTCCTGGCCCTGTCGGTCGTCCTGATGGCCACCGGCATCATCCTCAAAGTGACCGGCGACGGCGGCGCCGACACCGCCGGCACGGTGGCGGTGTCGCTCGCCTCGGTGGGTTCGATCGTGGCCGCCATCGGCTCGTCCTTCCGCGCTGCCCGCGAGGACGACAGCCCGCACCGGTGATCCGGCTGTCGCGTTGCCCGATCAGACGGATCCCAGCGGCAACGAGCTGCGCGTCCGGGCCGATGAGGACAGCGCGGTCAGCGCAGCGGTAGATGGATTTCGGTCCCCAAGGGCACGGGCGTGGATGTGTCACTGTGGGCACGACGCCCCGCCACCGAGGGGACGGGGTCGATCTCCGCCAGCGGAAGCGACTGCCCATGATGTTCAAACGAGCCGATCTGGCCGTCCTGGCGCTGGCGCTCGGCCTGTTGATCGTCGGTTACATCCTGCGGGACGACGTGCACGGCACGGCCGCAACGGTCGGCCGGGTGCTGGTGCCGCTCGGCTACATCTGCGGCATGATCGCCGGTATCGGCCCCGCTCGCCGCGCCAGGCGCGAGAACAACCGACTACGAGCGGTACTGCTCCACGGCGACACCGCACCCGTTGCAGACGAGCGCCCGGGCCAGCCTCGCGCCGAGGACACCCACCCGGACCGGTAGTTCGCACGTTTCGCGCTCGGCTGATTCTGCTGCCGGCAGCCTTTCTTGAATCGTCGGGCCCGCGCCGGGTGAGCTGGCAGCATGCCAACAGACGCCGCACGTTTCTCACGCTCCTCGCCGTACTGGCCGGTGGTCAGTCACCCACAACTCCGGCGCGTCCTGCCCGGGCTCGCCGTGTCCGCGTTGGGCGACGGCATGGCGGTGGTCGCGGTGACGTGGCTCGCCATCCAACTCGCCCCGCACGGTCAGCGCGGCACCTGGATCGCGGTGGCCATGGCGGCGTACACACTGCCCAGCGCGGCCGGGACGGTCGTCTTCGGGCGGTTGCTGCGTGGGCGCGGCGGCGCGCAGCTCGCCGGGTGGGACGCGATCCTGCGGGCCTCCGCCCTCGCGGCGATTCCCCTCGCCCACCTGGCCGGCGTGCTCACCATCGGGCTGTACGTGGCCCTGCTGGCCGCGTCGGCGCTGCTGCACTCGTGGGGCTCCGCCGGCCGGTTCACCCTGATCGCCGAACTACTGCCGCAGCAACACCATCTGCCGGCCAATGCCGTGCTCAGCACCATCGGAGGGTTCGCCACCATCGTCGGCCCGCCACTGGCGGGCATCCTGATCGGCTGGGTGGGGCCGGTCTGGATCATCGCCATCGACGCCGCCACCTTCGCCGCGCTGGCCCTCACGTACCGTCTCGCCCTCCCCGCCAACGACGGACCCGCACGGTCCGAGAGCGGCGCTTCGCGAACGGCCGGCTTCGCGGTCATCCGCCAGAACCCGGCCCTACTGGGCCTGCTGGTGCTGAGCCTCGGGTTCTTCTTCCTCTTCGGACCGGTGTACGTGGCGATGCCGATCCACATCACCGACGACCTGCACGCCTCCGCGACGCTGCTCGGGGCCTACTACACCGCGTTCGGCGTCGGCGGCCTCACCGGAGGTCTGGTCGCCGGTTACCTCCGCCGCTGGCCACTGCGAGCCACCACCATCGGCATCGTCGTCGCGTTCGGCGTCGCCATGCTGCCGCTCGGCCTGGGCGCACCGGTCGGTGTGTCGTTGCCGGCGTTCGCCCTGGCGGGCTTCATCTGGGCGCCGTACATGTCCACGTCGATGGCGCTGTTCCAGCGCAGCACGTCGACCGCCCAACTGCCCGCGGTGCTCGCCGCGAACGGTGCCATCCTCGTGCTGGCGGTGCCGCTGGGCACCATGCTGGGCGGGCCGCTGGTGGGTGCCATCGGCCCCCGACCGACGCTGCTGCTCTGCGCCGTGGCGATCGTGGCCCTCGGCCTGATCGCCGGGGCAATCGCTATCCCCAGGCGGAGCTCGCGATTGCCCGGCGATGCAGCCGTCACCGAGGTCAGTGCCAGTCGCTGATCCGGACGTCGTCCGGGGCCGGTCGGCCGTGGCCGGTCTCGACCTGCTCCTTGAGGCTCATCAGGAACAGCGCCCACTTGGTGCTGCAGTGGTGCATGAACTCGACCGGCTCGCGCCAGCCCTGGTGCGCGAACTGGACGATCGTGTACTCGCCGCGCTGGTCGAGACGCCAGTCGACCTCGGTGCCGACCCACTCCTCGGGGCCGTCGACGACGCGCCACCGCACCCGCCCGGCGGGGTTCAGCTCCAGGACCTCCATGTCGAAGCCGCCGGCATCGCCGAACCGGAAGGCCAGCTTTCCACCGACTTCGCTCTTGCCCACCGTGTCGGTGGTCCACCAGGCGGCGAGGCCCTCCGGCGTTGCCACCGCTCGGTAGACGTCGTCGAGCGGTGCGACGACGCCGACCCGGTGCAGGATGTCGACCATTCTCATTCTCCTTCGTCGTTGGTGCGGGTGCGTTCGATCGCCTCGGCGATCCGCTTGATCCGGCGGAGTCGGACGTCCCAGGTGGAGCCCACAGCCGACAGCTGCGCGACGGCGCGGGCGAGCTGTGCCTCGTCGACCTGGTAGTGACGCTCGCGACCGGCCGACTCGGCGTGGATCAGCCCGACCCGGTCCAGGACGGCCAGGTGCTTCGAGACGGCCTGGCGGGTGACGGGTAGCCGCCTGCTCAACGAAGTGGCCGTGCCCGGCCCGTCAGCGAGAAGAAGATCGATCATCGTACGCCGAATCGGGTCGCCGATCGCCGACCACAACTCGTCGTCGACCGCCGTACTCATGGGGTGGAGACCAGCCGCGCGACGTACGCGCCCAGCCGGGGCATGTAGTGGTCCCACCCGTTCTCGTGGTCCTGGTACTGCGCCTCCAGAACGGCGATCTCCCAGCCCATCTCGCGGAACCCGGTCTCGGTCATCCGGATCTGCGTCCCCGTGCCGTCGGGGATCAGGTCGAAGGTGACGAGCAGCGCCTGCCCACTGCGGTCCGGCTCGGTGAAGCACCACCGGAAGGAGAATCGCTTCGGCGGGTCGACCTCGACGACCGCGAGCGCGACGGTCTTCGTCTCACCGGTGTCAGCGTCGCGCCAAACCAGCTCGCCGGGCGCGCCCGCGACCGACTCGAACCGCGCGTCGTCGGGCCACCACTCCCGCATGTGCTCGGGCTGACTGACCACCTCGAAGACCACCTCGGGTGACGCGTCGACGTGGATGTCGCGTTCGATGGTTCCCTGCTCCATGAGCCTCAACCTTTCGCAACCTTTGGTTGCACTCAACCTACGACAGTCCCGCGCTCTCGCGCAACCTTTAGTTGCATGTTGCGGTCGCGTCGTACCCGGGGAGCACAATGCCGTGCATGTCTGAGCCATCGCCGCACCGGCACCACGCCATCGACTACGTCGAGTTCACGGTGACCAACCTCGCCGAGGCCAAGCGCTTCTACGCCGACGCGTTCGGCTGGGAGTTCAACGACTACGGGCCGGCGTACGCCGGCATCCGCAGCCCGCACGGCGACTCCGCGGCCGAGGTCGGCGGTCTCCGCGAGGATCAGGCCGTCCAGGCGGGCGGGCCGCTGGTGCTGCTCTACTCGGCCGACCTCGACCGCTCCGTCCAAGCCGTGAAGGAGGCCGGCGGGCAGGTGGTGAACGGCCCGTACGAGTTCCCCGGTGGCCGCCGGTTCCACTTCACCGACACCAGCGGCAACGAGCTGGGCGTCTGGGCCGAGCGGTAGGGACGCGCACCCGTGCACACCCTGCTGGTAGCCGTGCACCCGGAGCCCGGGTCCCTCACGCACCACACGGTTCGGCAGCTCGCGGCGGCGCTGCGCCCGGGCTCGGTCGAGATCGCCGACCTGGCGGACGAGGACTTCGACCCGAGGTTCGGTGTGGCCGACCGTCGGGCATACCAGCAGCGTGGCGAGCCCCCGCCCGACGTGCGCCGCGAGCAGCAGCGCCTCGACCGCGCCACCGACCTCGTGCTGGTCTTCCCGGTCTACTGGTGGTCGATGCCGGCCCTGCTCAAGGGATGGATCGACCGAGTCTTCATCAACGGCTGGGCCTTCGACTACGCCCCCTCCACCGGCATCCAACCCAAGCTGCAACAGCTCACCACCCACCTGCTCCCCATCGCCGGTGACGACGCGGGGCTCTACGAGCGCCACGGGTACGGGCAGGCGCTGCGGACGCAGATCGAACACGGGATCGTGGACTACTGCGGCAGCCGCCGTGGCGTCACCGCATTCGTGCACGAGTCCGAACAGGACGACTCCTCCGCCACAGGGCGGGAGGTCGAGCGGGCCGTAGCCATGATCCGGGACGCCATCTCCGTACCACTCGACGCCCGTTAACCGGTTCGCGGAGATCGCAAGCTCCGGCAGAGTGGTCGTGTGACCGGAAGAGGACTGCGCGTCGACGGATCGATTGCCCGTGAAGGGGCCCTGAGTCGGGTTCCCGGCGCATTCGCCGATGTTGTCGACGCCGCACGCGATCGGATAGCCAGGCGTTTCGGCGACGGTCAGCTGCACAGCGCCTACGTCTACGGCAGCATCCCGCGCGGCACCGCCAGGCCCGGGATCTCCGATCTCGACCTGCTGCTCGCCCTGCACGCCGAGCCGACCGAGACCGACCGGCTGGATGCGGCGAGGATCGAGCAATCCCTCGACCAGGCCTTCGACCAGATCGACGGCGTGGGGATCCTGCTGTTCAGCACACGCACCCTGCTCAGCGAGCTCGAACGTCATGACCTCGGCTTCTTCGTCGCCTGCCTGTGCACTCCACTGCTCGGCGACGACCTCGCCGAGGAACTTCCCCGTTACCGGCCCACTGCCCTGCTCGCCCGGGAGACGAACGGCGACCTGTCATCGGCGCTGCCGGAATGGGGCAGGCAGGCGGCCAGGGCGACCACTGACAACCAACGTAGGGGCCTCAGCAGGCTCGTCGCTCGTCGCATCGTCAGGACCGGATTCACTCTGGTCATGCCTCGTTGGGGAGGTTGGACGAGCGACCTCACCGAGTCCGCCGAGGCGTTCGGCACCTACTACCCGGCACGTGCCGAGCAGATGCTCGGGGCTGCCAGGATCGGCCGTGCACCGTCGGCGGATCCGGCTGTCCTACGCCAGCTCATCGACGACCTGGGGCCGTGGCTCGCAGCGGAGTACACCGCCGTGCATGGCTTGAAGGCCGTCCGTCCCTGACGTCGCAGCATGCCCCGAGGAAGGCACTGACTCCACGGCGACACCAATGTCGTCCGCTAGCGCCTTTGCTGCCGCGTCGGTCGGCCGACACGAAGGTGCGGGCGACAAGACTCTGTATCTCGACCGGGTCATCCGCTGCGACGAGCGCGATGCCTGTGAGTCATCAATATGACTCACAGGCATCAGCCTCAAAAGAGCGTGGCCACCCAACCGGGGACCGCAGGAGTCAGACGTCGAAGCGGAACTGAGAGCCGCCCCCGGTCATCCTGGAGCGGGAGCCCGCCGGAGGCGCGGGACCCGCCACACCGTGACCGGAGACAGCTCGTCGGCGCGGCCGGAGTCGGTCAGTGCTCGCGCAGGTCGTAGGTGTGCTGATTGCGCTCGATGTCGGCGTTGTGTTCGACAGCCCACTCGGCGAGGGTCACGGCGGGCCCGATCAGGGTGCGGCCGGTGTCGGTGAGCTGGTACTCGACGCGCGGAGGCACCTCGGCGAAGACGTGCCGGGAGACGAGGCCGTCGCGTTCCAGGTGCCGAAGGGTCCGGGTCAGCATGCGCTGAGAAACCCCCGGGATGCGCTGCTGCAACTCGCTGAAGCGCATGCGTTCGCCGTCGAGGGTCGCCACGACCAGCAGGCTCCACTTGTCCCCGATCCGGTTGAGGATGCCGCGAATGACACGGCCGCCGTCGCCACGGATCAGACACGACTTCCCGTACTTCGACATGACCCCTCGATGTGGGTAGGGCACAGGGATGTGCCTTTTGTAGAGCCCTCGATCATGCCCGAGGATCTGGTTACTTACTACTCGTGACCACGGGGGACTGATGGAGATCGCGTACTGGATCGTCAGCGGGCTGCTCGCGCTGTTCTACCTGTACTCGGGCGGCATGAAGATGGTCCGGAGCCAGGCACAGCTCGCACCGATGATGGCGTGGGCAGGCACCGCGGTCCCGATGGCCGGCGTACGCGCCATCGGCGTGGCAGAGGTGCTCGGCGCCCTCGGCCTCATCCTGCCGCCGCTCACGGGAATCGCACCCGTCCTCGCAGTCGCGGCAGCCGCCGGGCTGACGATCCTGCAGGTCCTCGGGGCCGGATTCCACCTCTCCCGAGGCGAACGGAAGGACGTGTGGCTGAACCTGGTTCTGGCCGCGGTCGCCGCGATCGTCACCTGGCTCGCCGTCGCCCTCTGAGCGCCCGACGTCCGCGTGTCAGCCAGACCTGCCCGGCTGGACGGCTTGAACCACAGGGGTCAGACGTTGAAGCGGAACTCCACCACGTCGCCGTCCTGCATAACGTAATCCTTGCCCTCGATGCGGACCTTGCCCGCCGCCTTGGCCGCCGCCATGGAACCGTACTCAACCAGGTCGTTGTACGAGACGACCTCGGCCTTGATGAAGCCGCGCTGGAAGTCGCTGTGGATGACACCCGCGGCCTCCGGCGCGGTGGCGCCGACCGGGACGGTCCAGGCGCGTGCTTCCTTGGGGCCGGCCGTGAGGTACGTCTGGAGGCCGAGCGTGCGGAAGCCGACCCGGACGAGCTGGTTGAGGCCGGGCTCGTTCTGCCCGATCGACTCCAGTAGTTCGCGGGCCTCCTCCTCGGGCAGGTCCACCAGCTCAGATTCGATCTTGGCATCCATGAAGACCGCCTCGGCGGGGGCGACCAGGGCGCGCAGCTCGTCGAGGAACGACTCGTTGGCCAGTTCGGCCTCGTCGACGTTGAAGACGTACAGGAAGGGCTTGGTGGTGAGCAGGTGCAGCTCGCGCAGGTGCTCCAGCTCGATCTTGGCGGCAGCGGCCCCGGAATAGAGGGTGGTGCCGCCGTCGAGCACCTCGATCGCGGCCTTCGCGGCGGCGACCGCGGCGGCCCTGTCCTTGCGGAGCTTGGCTTCCTTCTCCAACCGGGGCAGCGCCTTGTCCAGGGTCTGCAGGTCGGCGAGGATCAGCTCGGTGTTGATCGTCTCGATGTCGTCGGCCGGGGAGATCTTGCCGTCGACGTGCACCACGTTCGGGTCGGAGAAGGCCCGCACGACCTGGCAGATCGCCGAAGCGTCCCGGATGTTGGCCAGGAAGGCGTTGCCCCGGCCCTGCCCCTTGGAGGCGCCGCGGACCAGGCCGGCGATGTCGACGAACGACACCGGGGCCGGCAGCACCTTCTGCGAGGAGAAGATCTCGGCCAGCTTGCCCAGCCGCTCGTCGGGCAGCCCGACCACGCCGACGTTGGGCTCGATGGTGGCGAACGGGTAGTTCGCCGCCAGCACGTCGTTCTTGGTCAACGCGTTGAAAAGCGTGCTCTTGCCGACGTTGGGCAGGCCGACGATGCCGATGGAAAGACTCACGACCGGCCAGCTTACGCGGGTGTCGACCGGACCGGTCCAGGCGGCTCGGTTTCCGACGGCACGGCCCCCGGCGAGGGGCAGCGATGACCGGTCGTCAGCCGAGCAGGCGTGGGGCGATGACCGCCTCGCGGACGCTGCCGTCCGCGCCACGGCTGACCTCGTACGCCGAGACACCCTCGCGGTCCGCGATTGCCTCGACCAGGCGGATGCCCCGGTAGACCAGACCGACCCCGTCGTCGGTGCAGTGGCTGGTCGGGAGCGTCCCGTTGCCCACCAGCTCGTGCATCAGCGGGCGGCGCTGGCCCTCGCTGTCGTAGTGCACCCCGTTGCCGTACGGCAACCAGGCCAACCCCTCGGTGAAGCCGCGCAGTCGGGGGCCGAAGCTGTCGGTGGCACCGCCGACGTGCCAGCAGATCGAGCCGGCGGAGACACCGGCCAGCACCACACCGGCCTGCCAGCACTCGTGCAGGATGTCGTCGAGCCCGTGCACCCGCCAGACGGCGACCAGGTTGGCCACGCTGCCGCCACCGACCCAGATCACGTCCTGGGCGAGCAGGTGGGCGCGGACGTCCTCGACGTTCGGCATGGGGAAGAGGGCGAGGTGCGACAGCCGGAACCGGGTGTCGGCGAACGCGCCGTAGACGGCGGTCAGCGAGGTGGGCTGGTCACCGACGGCCTGCCCGAGGTAGCAGATGCGTGGCTGCGGACCAGCCTCGGCGAGCTCCGCCGCCAGCTCGAAGACCGGGCTGGGGCGCATGTCGTACGGCCCTCGGTCGCCCCGGGAGAAGCCCATGCTGGTGGCGATGATGGTCGGTTCGCTGGCGGGCATCGGGGCGTCCTTCCGTCGGGGCGGTGCGGCGTCCATCCTGCCGCAGCCACGAGGCGGCCGGTCACCCGCCCGCGTGCCGGCCGCGGCGCTGGCGGGGCACCTCGACCTCGGGCCACTGGGCCTCGGGCGGCCGGTCGGCCGGGGGCAGTTGCGCCGCGGCTGCGCGGGGCAGGGTGAACCGGTCGGCGGCGGCCGGGCCTGCCGAGAACGACTCGCGCAGCATCCAGCGCACCTCGTCGGCCGTCCAGCCCAAGCCGGCTCGCGCGGCGATCTCGCGCACCAACCGCCGGCCGACGCGGGTGTCGTCGTCGTAGAAGCGCATGCACCAGTGGTGGGTCCACATCCCGAGTGCCCGCAGGCCCGCGTCGTCGAGTGAGCCGACCAGCCGACCGCAGGCGGTGTCGGAGAAGGCCTGATCGGGGTCGACCGCCCGGTCCCGTTCGATGGCGCCGACGGCGGCCGGTGCGACGGCCCGCATCCGCCGGTAGAAGGACTGCGCCACCGCGCGGGGCAGCGCCGGGAACGCGCCCGGTGTCGACGCCGCCGCCCAACCCGCCACGCTCGTCATGTCCCGCACCCCTTCTTCAGTTGGTTGCCGGACGGTACCCGTCACGACCGACACTTCCGGACCGAAAAACACCCCGGATCGCGGATAGCGACGATGACCTGGGGCGTCTGTATGGGTGACAACGAAACGGGGGTGGTGGGTGGACGAGGACGAACGCGCTCGGCTGGCCGAGTTCGTCGGCAGCCGGACACCGGCGTTGATGCGGGTCGCGTACCTGCTGACCGGGGACCGCAACGCCGCCGAGGACCTGTTCCAGTCGGCGTTGGCGCGAACCATCCCGAAGTGGGAGACCATCCGGCACGCCGATCCCGAGGGGTATCTCCGCGTGGTGATGTACCGCGAGCAGATCAGCTGGTGGCGGCGACTTCGCCGACGGCGGGAGACGCCGCTCAACCCGGCCGACGAGCCCGTTGGCGCCGACCCGAGCGGTGGCTCCGACGTACGGCTGGCGATGCGTGCCGCGCTGCGCCACCTGCCACCGGCGCAGCGGGCGGTGGTGGTCCTGCGCTACTACGAGGACCTGCCCGAAGCCCGGGTGGCCGAGCTGCTCGGTTGCTCGGTGGGCACCGTCCGCAGCCGTGCGCACCGGGCGGTCAAGCGCCTGCGCGACCTGCTGCCGGAGATCGAGTTGCTGGAGGTACGGCGATGATCGATCCCTTCGAGAGCCTCATCCGCTCCACCCTCACCGACCTGGCCGAGGAGGCACCGATCGTGCATGACCAGTTGAACCGAGCGGAACGGCGGGTCCGCAACAGACGCCGCGCCACGGTGACCATGGGGGCGGTGGGCACGCTCGCGGCGATCCTGATCGCGACGCCGATCGCCCTGGCCGCGAGCGGCTCGGACGGGCCTCCGCCAGCTGCGCCGAGCCCGGCGGGCCCGGCAGCCGTCCCCGTCCCGTCCGGGCCGCCGCCCGGCGTGCCGATCGTCACACCAAGCCCCGCCGACCCCACAGCGGTGCCGAGCCCGCCCGGCGTGCCGGGCCGACCGACGGTCACGCCGGTTCCGGGAGGCCCACCCGGCGTACCGGGCCGGCCCACTGTCACCCCGGTTCCGGGAGGCCCACCCGGCGTACCGGGCCGGCCCACTGTCACCCCGGTTCCGGGAGGCCCACCCGGCGTACCGGGCCGGCCCACTGTCAGTCCGACCCCGTCCGGATGAGCAGGACCGGTCAGGCCGGCGGCGTCCCGGCACCGGCCTGACCGGCCGCCCCACGGTCATCTCCGGCCCCGGCGGTGCCACGACGCAATTGACGTCCGTGAGCCGCAGGGCAGGGAATCGGTCGGAGATCCCGGTCACCATCGCGCGGCGCTCCCCGTACCGGCGAGCGCCGCGCGTGCTGGCGAACACGACGCATCGGTCCACCGAGTTTGTCGGGGCCGGCATGCCCGCTCATCCTGGGGCCATGACCGACCACGACGGCCGAGCGGCTCAGGGGCAGCGATGACCACCGCCATGGCCCGGGTGCCCGACTCCCTCCGGGGGCAGATCGTCACACCCGGCGACCGCCGGTACGCGCAACTGCGCTCGACGTACACCACGTCGGCGTCGCCGGCCGCCGTCCTGCTGCCGAAGACCACCGCGCAGGTGGTCGACGCGCTCCGGTACGCGCGGGAACAGCGGCTGCCCATCGCCGTCCGCAGCGGCGGGCACGGCTTCTCCGGGGCGTCGTCCAACAACGGTGGCGTGGTCATCGACCTGTCCATGCTCAACCGGGTGCAGGTCCTCGACGAGCGGGCCGGGCTGGTCCGCATCGAGGCCGGTGCCCGCTGGGCGAACGTCGCGAAGGCGCTGGCCCCGTACGGCCTGGTGGTCAGCTCGGGTGACTACGGCGGCGTGGGCGTCGGCGGCCTGGCCACCGGCGGCGGTGTGGGGTGGCTGGTCCGTGCCCACGGCCTCACCATCGACCGCGTCCGCGCGGTCGAGGTGGTGCTCGCCGACGGGACGCTGGTGCGTGCCGACGCCTCGCACGAGCCGGAGCTGTTCTGGCTGGTCCGGGGTGCCGGAGCAGGCGCGGGGATCGTGGTGGCCTTCGAGGTCGAAGCGGCCGAGCAGCGCAACGTCGGCGTGGCGCAGCTGGTCGTCGAGGCGCACCCGGACGGTCGCACCATCCGGGAGTGGACGAGTTACCTCGCGCAGGCCCCACGGGAGCTGTCCGCGGCCGCCGTGGTGTACGCCGAGGGTCGCTCGGTCCTCATGTCCATCACCGCCGTGGTTGCCGCCGAGAGCCTGCGCCGGGCCCGACCGGCGGTGGAGCCACTGCTCGCCATCGGCAAGGTGCTCGAACACCGGACCGACCTGCTGCCCTACCCGACGCTGGTGCCGACCGCGCACCTGCACCCGAACATCGGGCAGCAGCGGGGCACGACCACCAACGGTCTGTTCACCGGGCTGGACGACGCCGGCGCGCGGGCCGTGACGCGAGCGGTGACCGGGCCGGGGCGGGCGGTGGTCCAACTCCGCTCGTTGGGTGGGGCGGTCAACGACGTCGCGCCCGACGCGACCGCGTACTCCCATCGCCACCAGAACACGATGGTGGTCGCGTCGGTTTTCCCGCCGCAGGGCGCCGGGGCGTTGGACGCGGTCTGGCGGGCCGTCGGTGCCCGCGCCGACGGCGCGTACGTCAACTTCGAGAGCCGACCGGACCCGGCCGCGTTCGCCCGGATCTACCCGGGCGAGACCGGGGCCCGGGTGCGGCGGCTGTGGAAGCGCTACGACCCGGACGGCGTGTTCCGGTCGGCCCTGCTGACCGGCCAACCCAACCGGTCCGGCCAGTCCACCCGCGCAGGCCAGCAGGCCCGCTCCGGCCAGCCCAGCCGCGCCGGGCAGTCCGCCCGGTCCGGCCAGCCTCACCGGCGTCGCCGCTGACCACGCCGGGCGTACGCCGAGGTCCGATTCCCGCCAGCCGACGACGCACCGAGCGGGGCATCATCGGTGACATGGAGATGGACTTCGAGCGGTGTTACCGGGCTGTGGACAGCCGTGACCAGCGGTTCGACGGCTGGTTCTACACCGGCGTGACGTCCACCGGCATCTACTGCCGGCCGTCCTGTCCGGCGATCACGCCGAAGCGGAAGAACGTCCGGTTCTTCCCGTCCGCCGCCGCGGCGCAGGGTGCCGGGCTGCGCGCCTGTCGCCGCTGCCGGCCCGACGCCGCTCCCGGCTCGCCGCAGTGGGACATCCGCGCCGACGTGGTCGGCCGGGCGATGCGGTTGATCGCGGACGGCGTGATCGACCGGGATGGCGTACCGGGGTTGGCCTCCCGTCTGGGCTACACCGAACGGCACCTGCACCGGATGCTGAGCGCCGAGATGGGCGCCGGGCCGCTGGCGCTGGCCCGGGCCCAGCGAGCGCAGACCGCCCGGATCCTGATCGAGACGACCGACCTCGGGATGGCCGAGATCGCGTTCGCCGCGGGCTTCGGCAGCGTGCGGCAGTTCAACGACACGCTCCGCGAGGTGTACGCGAGCGCCCCGTCCGACCTGCGCGCGGCCCGTGGGCGCCAGCAGGCGGCGGTCGGGGCGGGGACCATCGCGCTCCGGCTGGCGTACCGCCCGCCGCTGCACGCCCGGGCGCTGCTGGACTTCCTCACGGTGCGGGCGTTGCCCGGCGTGGAGGAGGTTCGCGACGGGACGTACCACCGGGGTCTGCGGTTGCCACACGGCACCGGCGAGGTGGCGCTGACCCCGGCGGACGGGCACGTGGCGGCGACGCTGCGGCTGACCGACCTGCGCGACCTGGCACCCGCTGTGGCCCGCTGTCGCCGGCTGCTCGACCTGGACGCGGACCCGGTGGCGATCGACGGCACGCTCGCGGCGGACCCGGCGCTGGCGCCGGCGGTCGCCGCCGAGCCCGGCATTCGGGTGCCCCGCGCGGTGGACGGCTTCGAAATGGCCGTCCGTGCCGTCATCGGCCAACAGATCTCGGTAACCGCAGCCCAAAAGACCCTGACCCGCCTCCTGGCCGCCCATGACCCCGTTGATCATGAGGTTGACGAGGCCGATGGAGATCAAACTCCAGGCCAACCTCATGATCAACGCGGCGAGGGCGGGCTGCGGGGGTTCTTGAGCGCCGACGAGCTGCTGGGCGTGCCGGACTCCGGGTTCGGGATGCCGGTGGGGCGGCGGGAGACCTTGCGAGGGCTGGCGCGGGCCGTCACCGACGGGACGGTCGACCTGGCGCCTGGGGTGGATCGGGAGGAAGCCGTGCGGCGGCTGCTCGCCCTGCCCGGCATCGGCCCGTGGACCGCCAACTACCTGGCCATGCGCGCCTTCGGCGACCCCGACATCCTGCTCAGCACCGACCTCGCGGTCCGGCGCGGCGCCGCCGCGCTCGGCCTGCCGGACACCCAACAAACCCTCGACGGGTACGCCGACCGTTGGCGTCCCTGGCGGTCCTACGCCACGATCAGACTCTGGAGAGCGGCATGACCATTGACAGCACCGTCCTGAGCACACCGACCGGCCCGCTGAGCATCCTCATCGGCCCGGACGGCGACGTACGGGCGGCCGGCTTCACCCCGGACCCGGCGGCGCTGCTGCCCCTGGTCCACCCCACCCTGCGGGCGCCACTGCGACAGCTGGCCGACCTCGGCCCGGTGAGCACGGCAGTCCGGTCCTACCTGGACGGCGACCTCGCCGCCATCGACACGGTGCCGGTCCGTCAGCTCACCGGCGGAGAGTTCATGGCGCACGCCTGGCAGGTGCTGCGTGAGGTGCCGCCGGGCACCCCGGTCACCTACACCGGGTACGCGGCACTGGCCGGCCGGCCACCGGCGGTGCGGGCCGCCGCCGCAGCCTGCGCCCGGAACGCGGCGGCACTGTTCGTGCCCTGCCACCGGGTGCTCCGCACCGACGGGACGCTCGGCGGTTACCGCTGGGGGCTGGACGTGAAGAAGTGGCTTCTCGGTCATGAGCGGCGCTTGACAGCAAGCTGACAGAGGCATCGACACCTGTTAGACGCTACCGTCTGGTAGTGCCTGTGGAGAGCGACGGCGACCCGGCCGCCCGGGTCGCCGCGGGCAGCCACCCCGTGCACAACCTCTGGCGGCTGCGCCCCTACCTGCGCCCGTACGCGGCTGAGTTCGCCTGGTTGCTCCTCGCGGGGCTCGCCGGCACGGCGGCCGGGATCGCCGTACCGCTGGTCGTGCAGCGGGTGGTGGACGGGCCGGTGGCCCGCCACGAACCTGCCGGGCTGCTCCAGCTCGGGGGCCTGGCGCTGCTGCTCGGCGTGGCCGAGGCGGTGCTCATCTTCATCCGCCGGTGGGTGCAGTCCTCCTCGGCGGTGGGCATGGAGGCGGCGCTGCGCGCCGACGTCTACGCCCACCTGCAACGGTTGCCGACGAGCTTCCATGACCGCTGGCAGTCCGGGCAGTTGCTCTCCCGGATCACCAGCGACCTGTCGGTGATCCGCCGGTTCCTCTCCTTCGGCGTGTTCTTCCTGGTGCTCAACCTGACCACCTACGTGGTCGTGGTGGTGCTGCTGATCAACCTGCACACGGCACTCGGGGTGCTTGTGGCGGCCAGCGCGGTGCCACTGCTGCTGATCAGTCGCCGGTTCGGGCGGCACTACCACGCCGCGTCCCGACGGATGCAGGACCAGCAGGGCGACGTGGCGACCCTGGTCGAGGAGACCGCGCAGGGCCTGCGCACCATGAAGGCGTACGGCCGGGGGCCCGAACTCGCCGCCCGCTTCGCCGGTGGGGCCCGGAGGTTGCACGACACGGGCGTCGGCAAGGGTCGGCTGCTGGCCAACACCTCGGCGTTGCTCGACCTGGTGCCGAACGTGACCCTGGGCGTGGTGCTGGTGGCCGGGGCGGCCGCCGCCGCCGGAGGCGCGCTCACCATCGGCGAGCTGGTCGCGTTCGTCAGCCTCCAACTGATGCTCATCTGGCCGGTGCAGTCGCTGGGTTGGATCATCGCCAACGGCCAGGAGGCAGCCACCGCCGCCGACCGGATCCAGGAGGTGCTGGACACCCCACCCCGGATCGTGGACTCCCCCGGCGCGCTCGCGCTCCCCCGCGACGCGGTCCACGGGCGGCTCCGCTTCGAGCGCGTCGCGTTCAGCTACCCGGGTGCCACCGCGCCGGTGCTGCACGAGATCGACCTGACCATCGAGCCGGGTGAGACGCTGGCCCTGGTCGGGGCCACCGGGTCCGGCAAAAGCACACTGCTGTCCCTGGTGCCCCGGCTGCACGACGTCACCGCCGGCCGGATCACCCTCGACGGGCACGACCTGCGCGAGCTGCGACTGGCCTCGCTGCGCCGGCTGGTCGGGGTGGCGTTCGAGGAACCCACGCTGTTCTCCATGTCGGTCCGCGAGAACCTCACCCTGGGTCACCCGGACGCCGGCGACGACGACGTACGCGCCGCTCTCGCGCTGGCTCAGGCCGACTTCGCCTACGACCTGCCGTGGGGGTTGGCCACCCGCGTGGGTGAGCAGGGGCTGTCCCTCTCCGGCGGGCAACGGCAGCGGCTCGCGTTGGCGCGCGCCGTGCTCGGCCGGCCGCCGGTGCTGGTGTTGGACGACCCGCTGTCCGCGCTCGACGTGCACACCGAGGCACTGGTCGAGGCGGCGCTGCGTCGGGTCCTGCGCGACAGCACCGCGCTGTTGGTCGTGCACCGGCCGTCGACGATCGCGCTGGCCGACCGGGTGGCGCTGCTCCAGGACGGCCGGATCACCGCGATCGGCCGGCACTCCGAGCTGCTCGCCACAACGCCGGCCTACCGGGCGCTGCTCGCCGCCGAACCGCCACCCAGGACCGGCGAGCCGTCCGTCGGGCACCCGCCGTCGTCCGGAGCCACCGGGTCGAGCCCGTCCGCTTCCGACGGCTGGGGGCTGGTGCACTCGTGACCGTCCCGAAGCAGGCCGACCCACCGCCCGAGGAGGAGCCCGAACTCACCCGCTGGCGCGGAACCGCCACCGACCCGGAGGCCGACCGGAGCCGGGCCGAGGACACCGCGCCCGAGGCGGTAGCCCGGCTACGCCGGCTCAGCCGGGTCCTGCTGGCCAACCTGCTGCGCCCGCACCGGGGGCGACTCACCGTCGCGGTCGGCCTCCTGCTGGCCCAGAACGCCGCGGCGATGGCCGGCCCGTACCTGGTCATGATCGGCATCGACCGGGCCATCCCGCCGCTGCGGGCTGGCGACCCCGGCCCGTTGGTCGCCGTCGCCGGGGCGTTCGCGGCGGCCTCGGTGATCGAGTACGTGGCCCGTCGCGGGTTCCTCACCCTCTCCGCGCGCATCGGCCAGGCCGTCCTGCTGGACCTGCGGCAGCAGGTGTTCGGGCACTTCCTGCGGCTGTCGGTGGGTTTCCACGAGCGCTACACCTCCGGCCGGATGGTCTCCCGGCTCACCAGTGACCTGGACTCGATCGCCGAACTGGTCGACGGCGGGATCGACAGCCTGGTGCTGGCCGGGCTGTCCATCCTGTCGGTGGCCGCCATCCTGCTCTGGCTGGACCTGCCGCTGGCCGCCGTGACGCTGCTCGCCTTCCCGTTCCTGTTCTGGATCTCCCGCTGGTTCGCCCGGTCCTCGGCCAGCGCGTACCGGCGGACCCGGGACGCTGTCGCGCTGGTCATCGTGCATTTCGTCGAGTCGATGCGGGGCATCCGGGCGGTGCAGGCGTTCCGCCGGGAGCCGCGCAACCAACGGATCTTCGTGGCGCTCGGCGACGACTAC
This sequence comes from Micromonospora sp. A202, assembly GCF_006715105.1. Taxonomy (NCBI): domain Bacteria; kingdom Bacillati; phylum Actinomycetota; class Actinomycetes; order Micromonosporales; family Micromonosporaceae; genus Micromonospora; species Micromonospora sp. A202. The sequence continues at coordinate 5,761,400 of NZ_VFMP01000001.1, forward strand.
CGCCGCACCAGCCTGCACGCGTTCCGGCTGATCGCCACGTACTCGCCCGCGATCAAGCTGATCGGCAACATCACAGTGGCGGTGGTGCTCTGCTACGGCGGTTGGCGGGTGCTCGGCGGGCAGACCGAGGTCGGGGTGCTCGCCGCGTTCCTGCTCTACCTGCGCCGCTTCTTCGAGCCGATGCAGGAGCTGAGCCAGTTCTACAACTCGCTCCAGTCGGCCACCGCGGCTCTGGAGAAGCTGGCCGGGGTGCTCGACGAACGACCGGCCGTCGCCGAGCCGGCCCGACCCACCCCGCTGCCGACCGGTCCCGGTCGCGGTGAGCTGACCTTCCGGGCGGTGTCCTTCGGCTACCGCCCGGACACGCCGATCCTCGCCGAGCTGGAGCTGACCGTGCCGGCCGGGCAGACCGTGGCGCTGATCGGGCCGACCGGCGCGGGCAAGTCGACCATCGCCAAGCTGGTCGCCCGGTTCCACGACCCGGACACCGGCACGGTACGGCTGGACGGGGTCGACCTGCGCGACGTGCGCGACGCCGACCTGCGCAGGGCGGTGGTGCTGGTGACGCAGGAGAACCACCTGTTCAGTGGGACAGTCGCGGAGAACATCCGATTCGGTCGCCCGGGCGCGGACGACGCCGAGGTCCAGGCCGCGGCGCGGGCGATCGGCGCGCACAGCTTCATCGCCGCACTGCCTGAGGGGTACGCCACCCAGGTGCACCGGCGCGGCGGCCGACTCTCCGCCGGGCAACGGCAGCTCGTCGCGTTCGCCCGGGCCTTCCTGGCCGACCCGGCAGTGCTGATCCTGGACGAGGCCACGTCGTCGCTGGACGTGCCGACCGAGCGGCTGGTGCAGCGGGCCCTCGGCACCATCCTGCGCGACCGCACCGCCCTGGTGATCGCGCACCGGCTCTCCACTGTGGAAACCGCCGACCGGGTGCTGGTCCTCGACGACGGCAAGGTCGTCGAGGACGGCCCGCCCGCCGTGCTGGCCGAGGCCGACGGCCGGTACGCGGCCCTGCACCGGCAGTGGCGCGACTCGCTGATCTGACTGCCTGTCCCCGGTCGATGCCCGCCCGTCTGCCCGCCGGTGTGTTCGGCGGCAACTACGTGGCCGGGCACCCGGGAGGTGCCTACGATCGCATGATGACCGAAACGGCGAGGACGGCCCGCGCCGGCGTTCCCGAGCGTCCGACCCTGGACGGGCTCGAGAAGAGCTGGGCACGCCGCTGGCAGGAGGAGGGCACGTACGCGTTCGACCGCTCGAAAGAGCGTAAGGACGTGTACGCCATCGACACCCCGCCGCCGACCGTATCGGGCGAGCTGCACATGGGGCACGTCTTCTCGTACACGCACACCGACACCGTCGCGCGCTACCAGCGGATGCGCGGCAAGGCCGTCTTCTACCCGATGGGCTGGGACGACAACGGCCTGCCCACCGAGCGGCGCGTGCAGAACGTGTACGGGGTGCGCTGCGATCCGGCGCTGGCGTACGACCCGGTGTGGCGGCCACCGGCGGCCCCGGTCGACGACGCGGCCCGCCGTGACCCCACCCCGATCTCCCGACGCAACTTCATCGAGCTGTGCGAACGACTGACGGTCACCGACGAGCAGGTGTTCGAGGCGTTGTGGCGGCGGCTCGGGCTCTCGGTGGATTGGTCGTTGACCTACACGACGATCGGCCGGGTCGCCCGGGCCACCAGTCAGCGGGCTTTCGTGCGCAACCTGCTGCGGGGCGAGGCGTACCAGTCGGAGGCACCGACGCTCTGGGACGTCGGCTTCGCCACCGCGGTCGCCCAGGCGGAGTTGGAGGACCGGGAGCGCCCCGGCGCGTACCACCGGCTGCGGTTCGCCACGCCCGACGGGCGTGAGGTGCTCATCGACACCACCCGACCCGAGCTGCTGCCGGCCTGCGTGGCGCTGGTCTGTCACCCCGACGACGAGCGGTACGCCGACCTGGTCGGCGGCACGGTGCGCAGCCCGTTGTTCGCCGTCGAGGTGCCGGTCTATTCCCACCCCCTCGCCGACCCGGCCAAGGGCACCGGCGTCGCGATGGTCTGCACGTTCGGTGACCTGACCGACGTGACCTGGTGGCGTGAGCTGCAACTGGACACCCGGGTGGTGATCGGCCGGGACGGCCGTCTGCTGCCCGAGCCGCCGGCCGGGGTGCCGGCCCAGCCGTACGCGGCGCTGGCCGGGCAGACCGTCAACGGCGCCCGCCGGGAGATCGTCGGGATGCTGGCCGACGCGGGTGACCTGATCGGTGAGCCGCGCCCGATCACCCACCCGGTCAAGTTCTACGAACGCGGCGACCGGCCACTGGAGATCGTCTCGACTCGACAGTGGTATCTGCGCAACGGCGGCCGGGATGCCGAGCTCCGGGCGACGCTGCTGGCCCGGGGCGGGGAGCTGCACTGGGTGCCGGGGCACATGAAGCACCGCTACGACAACTGGGTGGGCGGCCTGACCGGGGACTGGCTGGTCAGTCGCCAGCGCTTCTTCGGGGTGCCGGTGCCGGTCTGGTACCGGCTCGACGACACTGGCGAGCCGGACTGGTCCCACCCTCTCACGCCGGACGAGTCCGCGCTGCCAGTCGATCCATCCAGCGATCCGGCGCCCGGCTACGACGAGTCGCAGCGTGGCCGTCCGGGTGGCTTCATCGGCGACCCGGACGTGTTGGACACCTGGGCCACCTCGTCGTTGACCCCGCAGATCGTCGGCGGCTGGGAGACCGACCCGGACCTGTTCGCCACGGTCTTCCCGATGGACCTCCGCCCCCAGGGGCAGGAGATCATCCGGACCTGGCTCTTCGACACAGTGGTCCGGTCGCACTTCGAGCACGGGGTGCTGCCCTGGCGGGACACCGTGCTCTCCGGCTGGATCCTCGACCCGGACCACAAGAAGATGTCCAAGGCCAAGGGCAACGTGGTCACCCCGCTGGCGCTGTTGGAGCAGCACGGCTCGGACGCGGTGCGCTACTGGGCGGCCAGCGGCAAGCCCGGCATGGATCTGGCCTACGACCCGGCACAGATCAAGATCGGCCGGCGGCTGGCAACCAAGCTGCTCAACGCGTCCAAGTTCGCGCTCGGGCTGGGTGCGGCGGACGCGTTACGCGCACCGGCGACCAGTGCGCTGGACCGGGCCATGCTCGCCGAGCTGGCCACCGTGGTCACCGCCGCCAGCACCGCCTTCGACTCGTACGACCACACGGCGGCGTTGCAGGCCACCGAGGCGTTCTTCTGGCGGTTCTGCGACGACTACATCGAGCTGGTCAAGGAACGCGCCTATGGCACCGGTGCGGGGGCCGACTCGGCGCGGGCGGCGCTGGCCTCGGCGCTGTCGGTGCAGCTGCGACTGTTCGCCCCGTTCCTGCCGTACGTGACCGAGGAGGTCTGGTCGTGGTGGCGGTACGGCTCGGTGCACCGTGCGCCGTGGCCCACCACCTACGAGGTGGCCCGGACGATCGAGGGGTCGGGTGACCCGGCGCTGCTGCGCCTCGCCGGCGACGCGTTGAGCCAGGTGCGGCGGGCCAAGTCGGAGCGGAAGCTGTCGATGAGGGCGGAGGTGCCGCTGGCCGAGGCGCTCGGCCCGGCGGCGCTCCTGGAACAGCTCACCCTGGTCGCCGACGACCTGCGGGCAGCCGGCCGGATCGGCAAGCTCGACCTGCTCCCCGACCGCACCCCGGAGCTGGTGATCGCCTGCGCCTTCTGACCCGTGTCCGCCGCCGCCCACCCCCCGAGGCGGCGGCGGACCGGTGTCACCAACCGCGCAGGAAGCGCAGCCCGAGCAGGAACGCGACCACCGCGGGCCCCACCAGCAGGGTGATCGCCTGGAGGCGGTACGGCATCCGGTGCCGGGTCAGCTCGCCCGCGTTGCCCAGCACGATGGCCCCGGCCAGCATCAGGAACGCACCCCACCAGCCGGTCTCCAGGTCGATCAGGTCCACCCGGATCAGTTGCAGCGTCAGACCGAGCAGGGCGCCGGTCAGCGCGAGCAGGGCCACCGCCCGGTGCAGGCCACGGGCCAGCGGGTGGGCCGCCCGCCAGTAGTAGGTGCCGGCGACCGCCAGACAGGGCAGCACCACCAGCAGGGGCCAACCCCGCCCCATCACGCCGAACATCAGCAGCGCGCCCACCGCGAACACCAGGGTGCCGATGCAGGCGAGCATGTAACCGGCGAACGCCCGGCCACCACCCCGGGCCAGCAACGGCCCGCCGCTGGCCGCGATCAGGGCGGCCGGGATCAGGATGAACACGGCCCACCAGTGGAACTGGCCGGTGCCCTGAGCGGCCGTGGCGACCGTGGCGCAGGCCAGCCCGGCGACGGCCAGACTGGTCAGCCATGGCCGGCTGCTCCGGGAGTACGGCTCAGCCAACGACGTCTGCTCCGCTTCGACGCTCACGCCCATCAGCCTGGCCTGAGGTGGCCTGACCGGTCCATCCGGCCAGCCCTACCGCCAGGCGGGGGCTGGCCGGAACAGCGCTTCGCACCGGTGTCAGCTCGTCTCGCCGGCCACGCTGAACGAGCGCAGACGGTCGATGGCCAGCACTGTGAAACCGACACTGACCAGAGCGGTCATCACCGACGCCACCGGCACCGACACGCTGGTCTCCAGCAGCCCGGTGGGGGCGAGCCGGTCGGCGAGGGCGATCACGTACTGCTGGATGGAGAGCACCTTGGTGCCGCTGACGAAGTTGCCCAGCAGCCCCTCCCAGATCAGCACGTAGACCAGGCCGAGCAGCACCGGCCGCCTGGTGACCAGACTGAGGGCGAGGAACAACGCCGAGTACGCCAGCGCGCCGAGCGCCGCAGCGACCGCCAGTGCCAGTCCGAGGCGTACCGAAGCGGCCAGCACGCCCGCGACGTAGAGCGGCACCACCACGGTGGCCGCGGTGACCCCGGCGGCCACCGCGAGCTTCGGCAGCACGATCTGCCAGCGCGGCAGCGGCTTGGTCAGGATGTGCACCACAGTGCCGTCGTCGATCTCGGCGCCCAGCACGCCGGTGCCGATGATCAGCGCGACCACCGGCAGCACCACGGCCAGCCCGAGGCCGACCAGCACCGGAGGCCCCCACTCGCCCGGGTCCACCCCCAGCGACCGGCAGAGCACTGCCAGCCCGAGCAGCACCAACGGCAACGGGAGCAGCAGCAGGAACCGACGCCGGCCGAACAGCCCGCGTGCGGTGATCCAGGTAATGGTCGACATGTCAGGCCTCCACCAGGTAGGAGAAGACGCTCTCCAGAGACTCGTCGGACGGCACCAGCTGGCGCACCCGGATGCCTTGCTTGAGCGCGATCCGGGGTAGCGCCCGGGTGAAGGCGCCATAGTCACCGGCGCGCACGGTCAGGCCCGTCGGGTCCAGCTCGACTCCGCTCACCGACGGCTCGGCGATCAGCGCGACGGCCAGCGCCCTGTCGTTCGTCGACCGCACCGCGAACACGTGCGGGCGATTGGTCATCAACCGACGGATGGTCCGGAAGTCGCCGGAGGCCGCCAACCGCCCGGCCACCATCACCTGCACCGTCCCGGAGACCTGCTCGACCTCCTCCAGGATGTGCGAGCTGAACAGGATCGTCCGGCCGGCGTCGCCCAGGCTGTGCAGCAGCTCCATCATGTGCAGCCGCTGGCGCGGGTCCATCCCGTTGAACGGCTCGTCGAGCAACAGCACCTGCGGGTCGTGCACCATCGCGGCGGCCACCCGGGCCCGCTGTCGCATGCCCTTGGAGTACGTGCCGATCCGGCGGTCCTGCGCCGACTCCAGCTCCACCAGGTCGATCGCCCGCCGGGTCGCCGCCGCCGGGTCGGGCAGCCGGTGCAGCTTCGCGCTGGCATGCACGAACTCGTACGCGGTGAGGAAGCCCTGCACCGCCTCCCGCTCGCTGACCAGCCCCAGCCGCCGGTAGACGTCGGGGTTGCGCCAGGTCGGCTCGTCGTCGAGCGTGACCGTGCCGCGTGACGGGGACAGGAAGCCGGCCATCATGTGCAGCAGGGTGGTCTTGCCGGCGCCGTTCGGGCCGAGCAGCCCGGTCACGCCCGGCCCCAGGGCCATGCTGATGTCGTTGACCGCGACCACGTTGCCGTACCACCGGGACACCCCGGTCAGGCTCAGCGTGCTCATCAGGAGGCGACCTTCCGGTAGCGAGCCAGCAGGAGGGCGGTCGCGCCGGCGACCAACAGCACCGCGGCCAGGGCGTAGACCGGGCCGAACCCGCCGATCATCATCTCGCCCGGATCGCCCTCGACCAGCAGGTCACCCAGCGACCAGATGCCCACCCCCTGCACCAGCGTGGAGGGCGAGGCCAGCCCGGCCAGCTCGTTGGCGGCGCGCGACGGCAGGATGCTCAGCACCCCGACGATCGGGGTGGTCATCAGGAAGACCGCCACCACCCCACCGGCGGCGAAGGCGCGCTTGCCGGTCAGCGAGGCGACCAGCAGCCCGACCGAGGCGAAGACCACCGCCCACAGCCCGGCGTAGAGCAGCCCGGGCAGCAGGTCGAGCAACTCGTTCCACACCCCGCGCATGCCCTGCTTGGTGGTGAAGGCGGCACCCAGGAACATCAGCAGCTGTGGCCCGCCGAGCAGCAGCCAGAGGGCGGTGACCAGCGCCAGCAGCTTCGCCAGCGCGTAGTCGCTGCGCGGCAGCGGCCGGGAGAAGTACAGCGGCAGCACACCGCTGCGCAGGTCCCGAGAGACCAACTCCGGAGCGACGACAGCGACGAAGAAGATGACAAGCCAGCTCATCGCGTCGGCGAACTGGGCGTACGTGGCGACCGGCTCGCCGATCTGGCTGCGTACCGCGGCCAGGGCCACCGCGACCAGGGAGACGATGCCGACCACCAGCCACGGGAAGATCTTGGCCTTGGCGCTGCGCCCGAACCCGAACGCGGTGCGCAACCCGTGCAGGTAGAGGGCGCCGAAGACCTGCCGGCGGCCCAGCCTCGGGCCCTCGTAGCGCTGGTAGCCGATGTCGTGGATGACGCCTGTCGGCGCGGGGCGCACGGCGGAGGCGGTCGGCTCAGGCATGGGAGAGCTCCCTCGTGGCGAAGAGTTCGGCCACCCGGTGCCGGCGCTGGTCCAGTCGGTGCAGTGGCAGGTCCAGTTCGGCGACCGCGCCGAGGATCAGGTCGTAGGTGCCGTCGTCGGCGAGTGGCACGAGGAGCAGTCGCCCGTCCCGCGCCACCGGCAGTTTGAGCTCGGCGAGCCGGGCGGCAAGCTCCTCGGTGCCCTCGCTCACCTCGACGGCGAGCACGTCGGTGGCCGAGGTCATCGCGGAGATGTGGTCGGCGCGCAGCAGTTTGCCGCCGTCGATGGCGATCAACGTGTCGCAGATCCGCTCCACCTCCCCGAGCAGGTGCGAGCACACCAGCACGGAGATGCCGAACTCGGTGCCGATCCGGTGCACCAGGGCCAGCATGGCGTCGCGGCCGGCCGGGTCAAGGCCGTTGGTCGGCTCGTCGAGCAGCAGCAGGTCGGGGTCGTGCACCAGCGCCTGGGCCAGCTTGACCCGCTGCTTCATGCCGGTCGAGTAGCCACCGACCGGGCGGTAGCGCTCCTCATAGAGCCCCACGTGCCGTAGCGCCTCCGAGGCCCGCTCGCGAGCCGCGGTGCGGGGCAGGCCGCTCATCCGGCCAAGATGGGTGACCAGTTCGGCGGCGGACAGGTCCGGTGGGAGGCAGTCGTGCTCCGGCATGTAGCCGACCCGGTTGCGGACAGCCGCCGGGTCTGCGGTCGGGTCGATGCCGAGCACCGAGACCTGACCGCTGGTTGGTGCGATCAGGCCGAGCAGAATCTTGATCAAGGTGGATTTACCGGCGCCGTTCGCGCCCACCAGGCCGATGATCCCGGGCTCGACGGCGACGGTGAGGTCGGCGAGCGCGGTGACCCGACCTCCGTACGTCTTGGTGAGCGACTGGGTCGCGATCAGTGTCACGGTGCCCAGCGTAGGGAGTGCGGGCCTGCCTGAGACACCGGCGCGCCCCCGGCGCTTCCCTGATCCTTGGCGTAGCGGACCCCTAAGGTCCCCTGCCCTGCTGCTGGGGAGGTTTTTCCGCAGTCCCGCGCCCGGCGCCACCCCGCCTCAGAAAAAGCCCATCGGGGGTGGGACGATTCACGTTCCGTTCAACGGGCAGTAATCGGGCGGTCGTCAGTGAGCGCTGGCGGATCCGGCGCTGCTCCGGCCCGTCGAGGTCGTGGAGTGGCGCCCTCGACCGATCGGCGGTCGGCTGCGAAACTGTGTGCCGGTCAGCGAGTGGGGGGTGTGGATGAGCAACAGCTGGGTGCTGCCCGACGAGGTGCTGCGGGACGCACCGGCGTACACGCCACGTCCGGGTGAGCTCGCGGATCTGGAGCTGCTGCTGACCGGCGCGTACGCCCCTCTGAACGGCTTCATGACCCGCGCTGACCTGGTCTCGGTGAGCCGACGCGGCCGGCTGGCCGACGGCTCGCCGTGGCAGGTCGCGGTGACCCTCCAGGTGCCGGCCGCCCTGGCGCAGAGTTTCGATCCGCGCGACCCGGCCCGTCGGGCGCTGGTGCTCACCGACGGCGAGGGCGCCCCGACGGCTGCCCTGGACGTGGCGGACGTCTGGCCGGTCCGCGAGGGCGTGGCGGGGGTCGGCGGCCAGGTCCGACGACTGGGCGACGGTGGTCACGGCCCGTTCCAACGGCTGCGCCGCAGCCCGGAAGAGGTCCGCGCGCTGCTGCCCCCGGGCCGGGTGCTCGGCGTCGTCGCCGATCGGCCGCTGCATCGTCCGCAGCTCGCCCAGATCGCCCATGCCGCCCGCACCCTGGCCGCGCACCTGCTCGTGATGATCCCGGTCGGTGAGGGTGGCGTCGGCGGGCTCCCGCCGGAGGCGCTGGTACGCGCCGTCTTCGCCGCCCGCGACCGGATGCCGCCCGCCACCCTGGTCGCGGTGCCGTTGTCGCACCGACAGGAGGAGATCAGCGACGCGCTGCTGCGCGCGCGGGTCTCCGCCTCGTACGGGGTCACGCACCTGCTCTCCACCGGCGAGATGCTCTCCGGTGCCGGGCTGCGGGTGCTGGTGCCGCGCGAGCTGGCGTACGACAACCGGGACGGGCAGTGGCGCTGGCGGGAGGACATCCCACCGCGCAACCGCCGGCTCGCGTTGACCCAGCAGGAGATCGACGACCTGCTCGACCGGGGTTTCCCGTTGCCGGAGTGGCACACCCCGCCAGCCGTGGCGAGGGAGCTGGCCCGGGCCCGGCCGCCGCGCCGGCACCGAGGGCTGGTGGTCTTCATGACCGGCCTCTCCGGTTCCGGCAAGTCGACGATCGCCCGAGGGTTGGCGGACGCGTTGCGCGAGAGCGGCGACCGGACCGTGACACTGCTCGACGGGGACGTGGTGCGGCGGGAACTCTCCGCCGGGCTGGGCTTCAGCAAGGCCGACCGGGATCTCAACGTCCGACGGATCGGCTGGGTGGCCGCCGAGGTCGCCCGGCACCACGGGGTGGGCATCTGCTGCCCGATCGCCCCGTACGCGGCCGCCCGCGCCACTGCCCGGGAGATGGCCCTGGCCGCCGGTGCGGGTTTCGTGCTGGTGCACGTCGCCACCCCGCTGGAGGTGTGCGAGCGGCGCGACCGCAAGGGCCTGTACGCGCGGGCGCGGGCGGGCCTGCTCACCGGGATGACCGGCATCGACGACCCGTACGAGGAGCCGACCGACGCCGACCTGGTGCTCGACACCACCGACCTGAGCGTCCCGGACGCGGTGCAGGCGGTGCTGCACCACCTGACCGAGACCGGCTGGGTGGAGCTGAAGATCGCCTCCGCCTGAGGCGTCGCCGTGCCCCCGTTCCTTCCACAGCTGCCCGCTACGCGCTAGTGTTCATCTTTGTTGGAACACGTTTGACCGCGTGAGAGTACGGGGACCCCCGGGAGGCACGGCAATGCTCGCTCAGCAGCGGCAGGTGGCCATCCTGGAGCGGGTCCGGTCGACCGGCGGCGTCCGGGTGAGCGAGCTGGCCACCGAGTTCGGTGTCTCCGACATGACCATCCGCCGTGACCTGGAGGCGCTGCACGAGCGCGGCCTGCTGGCCAAGGTGCACGGCGGCGCCACCACAGCCGGGCCGGGGTCGACCGACGAGCCGGGGTTCCACGCCAAGTCGGTCCGCCAGCTGCCCGAGAAGGCCGCCATCGCGGACCGGGCCGCCCAGCTCGTCCGGCCGGGCGCGGCGGTCGCCCTCTCCGCCGGCACCACCACCGCCGAGCTGGCCCGGAGGTTGGTGGACGTGCCCGGCCTGACAGTGGTGACCAACTCGCTGCCGGTGGCCGAGATCCTGCACGCCGGAGGTCGACCGGACCAGACGGTGGTGCTCACCGGCGGCGTACGCACACCGTCGGACGCGCTGGTCGGTCCACTCGCGGTCGGTGCGGTCCGGTCGCTGCACCTGGATCTGCTCTTCCTGGGCGTGCACGGCATCACCGAGCGGGCCGGCTTCACCACCCCGAACCTCATGGAGGCGGAGACCGACCGGGCGCTCGTGGCCGCGGCGGACCGGTTGGTGGTGCTCGCCGACCACACCAAGTGGGGCACGGTGGGCATCTCCTCGATCGTCGAGCTGGCCGCCGCACACGTACTGGTCAGCGACGACCGGTTGCCTCCGCCCGCCCGACGGGTACTCGGCGAACACGTGGGCGAATTGATCATGGTGAAGGCAACAGGGGCGGGCCGCGCGACGCGCACGCCGACGAGTGAGGGGACGGCGCCGTGAAGCGCACAGCGATCGACCTGGCCGACGGCCGGGAGCTGATCTACTTCGACGAGCGCGACGACGCCGTCCGCGACCAGCCGGACCGCCGCGACCTGCCGCCGCCGCCTCCCGCGTCCCAACTGCGCTACGACCCGCTGACCGACGAGTGGGTGGCGGTCGCCGTGCACCGGCAGACCCGCATCTTCCTCCCGCCGGCGAACGAGTGCCCGCTCGACCCGTCGGTGGGCGACCGGCTGACCGAGATCCCCGCGCCCGACTACGACGTGGTGGTCTTCGAGAACCGGTTCCCGTCGCTGAGCGGCCGGGTCGCCGACGAGCCCGGGCAGATCACCCCGTTCACGTCGGTCCGGCCGGGCCTCGGGCGGTGCGAGGTGGTCTGCTTCACCTCGGACCACAACGCGTCCTTCGCCAGCCTGCCCCCGCGCCGGGTCCGCACGGTGCTGGACGCGCTCGCAGACCGCACCGAGGTGCTCGGTGACCTGCCCGGCGTGGAGCAGGTCTTCTGCTTCGAGAACCGGGGCGTCGAAATCGGCGTCACGCTGCACCACCCGCACGGGCAGATCTACGCGTACCCCTTCGTGACGCCGCGCACCCGCGCGCTGCTGGCCGCGGCCCGCCGGCACGCCGAGCGGACCGGCGGGGGCAACCTGTACGCGGACGTGCTGGCCGCCGAGCGCGCCACCGGCGACCGGGTGGTCACCGAGAACGAACACTGGACGGCGTTCGTCCCGGCGGCGGCCCGTTGGCCATTCGAGGTGCACGTCGCGCCGCGCCGGGTGGTGCCGGACATCCCGGCGCTCAGCGACAGCGAGCGGGACGCCTTCGGGCCGCTCTACCTGGATCTGCTGCGCCGCTTCGACGGCCTGTTCGACATGCCGATGCCGTACATCTCGGCCTGGCACCAGGCGCCGGTGCGCATCGACCGGGAGCTCGGCCACCTGCACCTTCAGCTGTTCAGCATCCGACGCGCCAAGGACAAGCTGAAGTATCTGGCGGGCTCCGAGTCCGGGATGGGTGTCTTCATCAACGACATCTCCCCGGAACGCGCCGCCGAGCTGCTGCGCGCCGCCTGAGCCGCGCTGCTTTCCCGCCCTGCAGTGAGCGCTGCGAAACCCCGCGCTGAGCGCTGCGAAACCCCGCGGTGAGCGCTGCGAAACCCCCGCGCTGAGCGCTGCGAAACAGGGCGCGGGGGGCCCGGGACAGGGCCCCCCGCAGGGAAGGGACGGCTGGCTGTGCACGGCACAGCCGGGAAGGCTGGCTGATCGGCGCACGGTTGCCGCGGGTCGACCGAGGTCAACCTTCCTGGACGCGACTGGCATCTCGTCCATCCTGGTCAACGAGGCGCGCCGACGGCGGTGACGACCCTCGGCGCGTCAGCCCCGGACACGCCGAAGCCCGCCGGCTGAGACGCCGGCGGGCTCCGATGATGCGGTACGCCTGGATCAGGCGGCGATCTTTCGGGCCAGGTTCTCGTCGAGCGCGTTCATGAACTCGTCGGTGGTCAGCCACGGGGCGTCCCGCGAGATGAGCAGCGAGAGGTCCTTGGTCATCTGGCCGCCTTCGACGGTGTCGACGATGACCTGCTCCAGGGTGTTGGCGAACTCGGTGACCGCCGGCGTGCCGTCCAGCTTGCCCCGGTGGGCCAGACCCCGGGTCCAGGCGTAGATCGACGCGATCGGGTTGGTCGACGTCTTCTCACCCTTCTGGTACTGCCGGTAGTGCCGGGTGACAGTGCCGTGGGCGGCCTCGGCCTCGACGGTACGACCGTCCGGGGAGAGCAGGACGGAGGTCATCAGACCCAGCGAGCCGAAGCCCTGCGCGACGGTGTCGGACTGCACGTCGCCGTCGTAGTTCTTGCAGGCCCAGACGTAGCCGCCCTCCCACTTGAGCGCTGCGGCGACCATGTCGTCGATCAGCCGGTGCTCGTAGGTGATGCCGGCGGCGTCGAACTCGGCCTTGAACTCGGCCTCGAACACCTCGGCGAAGAGGTCCTTGAACCGACCGTCGTACGCCTTGAGGATGGTGTTCTTGGTGGACAGGTAGACCGGGTAGTTGCGGTCCAGCCCGTAGCGGAACGACGCCCGGGCGAAGTCCCGGATCGACTCGTCGTAGTTGTACATGCCCATGGCGATGCCGCCGCCGGGGAAGTTGGCGACCTCCATCTCCATCGGCGCGCCACCGTCGGCGGGGGTGTAGGTGATGGTCACCGTGCCCGGGCCGGGGACGACGAAGTCGGTGGCCTTGTACTGGTCACCGTGGGCGTGCCGGCCGATGATGATCGGCTTGGTCCAGCCGGGGACGAGCCGCGGCACGTTGGACATGATGATCGGCTCACGGAAGACGACGCCGCCGAGGATGTTGCGGATGGTGCCGTTGGGCGACCGCCACATCTTCTTCAGGCCGAACTCCTCGACCCGGGCCTCGTCCGGGGTGATGGTCGCGCACTTGACGCCGACGCCGTGCTCCTTGATGGCGTTGGCGGCGTCGATCGTCACCTGGTCGTCGGTCTCGTCGCGGTGCTGGATCGACAGGTCGTAGTAGTGCAGGTCGACGTCGAGGTAGGGCAGGATCAACTGCTCCCGGATCTGCTTCCAGATGATCCGGGTCATCTCGTCGCCGTCGAGTTCAACGACCGGGTTGTTTACCTTGATCTTCGCCATCGACCGGCGCTCCTCTCGGGGGACACGTGCTCAAGCAGTACGAGCGTACTGCAATTGGGCCGGCAGCCCCCAGCCGGCCTCGACCGACCGGCGGAAACCGGGCTGCGCGGAACAGGAATGCCCTGGAATCATCGCCCGATGCCACTGAACCGCACCCTTGGGTCTATCACGGTCACCGCACTCACCGACGGTGAGGGTGCCTTCTTCCAGCCCCGCGCGGAGGCGTTCCCGCAGGCCACGGCGGCGCATTGGGCGGAGGCCGACCGGCGCGACCCAGGCTCGGTGACCGCCGACGGGCAGTGGTGGCTGCCGTTCCGCAGTTTTGCGATCCGCCCCGGCGACGGGCCGGTCACCCTGGTCGACGCCGGGATCGGGCCCGTCGACGCGCCGGCCGCGAGCTGGGCGCCCGTGCCCGGCCGGATGCCCGCCGAGCTGGCCGCGGCGGGCATCGACCCGGCCGACGTCGAAACCGTGGTGCTGACCCACCTGCACAGCGACCACATCGGTTGGGCCGTCACCGGCACGCCGGGCCGGCCGTACTTCCCGAACGCCAGCTATCTGGTGCAGCGCGCCGAGCTGGACGCGGCGGAGACGCTCAACCCCGGACTGCCGGCCGGCCTGATCGCACCCCTGCGCGCCGCTGGCCAGCTCCGGGTGGTCGACGGCGAGACCACTCTCACCCCGGCGGTACGACTGCTGCCCACCCCCGGCCACACCCCGGGCCACCAGTCGGTGCTCCTGACCTCGGCCGACGAACGGATGCTGGTCACCGGCGACCTGCTGGTGCACGCCGTGCAACTCGTCGACCCCGACCTGGCGTACGCCCACGAGGTGGACCCGGACCTGGCCCGCACCTCCCGGCGAACCGCCCTGCGCACCCACTCCCCCACCGTCCTGGCCACCCCCCACCTGGCCACCCCCTTCACCCCGCTTTCCCACCCCTAACCCACCCTCCGAGTTGGTTGATCATGAGGTTGACGGGGTTTTCGATCTCCATCACTGCCGCCAACCTCATGATCAACCGCAGACAGGGGGGTGGGAGCCCCGGGGGACGGGGAAGGGCCCGCCGGTTTGCCGGCGGGCCCTTCGGGTGGTTCTGGTTCGGGGGAACTACATGCTGGAGATGTCACCCTGCTTGGCGCGGACGGCTTCGGCCGCCTCCAGGAGGCTGGCGCGCTCGTCGGCGTCCAGGTCGGTCTCGACGACCCGCTTGACGCCCTCGGCGCCGATCTCGGCCTCGACACCCAGGTAGACACCGGAGATGCCGTACTCGCCGTCGACCCAGGCGCAGACCGGCATGACCTCGCCCGAGTCCTCGGCGACGGCCTTCGCCATCCGAGCCGCGGCGGCGGAGGGGGCGTAGTAGGCCGAACCAGTCTTGAGCAGCGCGACCACCTCGGCGCCACCGTTGCGGGTCTTGACGACCAGCTCCTCGATCTGCTCGGCCGGCATCGCGTCACGCAGCGGCTTGCCGTTGACGGTGCTCTTGGAGGGCACCGGGACCATGGTGTCGCCGTGCGAGCCCAGGGTCAGCGTGCGTACCGACGCCACCGGCACGTTCAACGCCTCGGCGACGAAGTTGCTGAACCGGGCGGTGTCGAGCATGCCGGCCTGGCCGAGCACCCGGTTCTTCGGGAACTGGGTGGCGAGCTGCGCCAGCGCGGTCATCTCGTCCAGCGGGTTGGAGACCACGATGACGACGGCGTTCGGGGCGTACTTGGCGACGTTCTCGGCGACCTGGCGGACGATCTTGGCGTTGGTCTCCAGCAGGTCCATCCGGCTCATGCCGGGCTTACGCGGCAGACCAGCGGTGATCACGACGACGTCGGAGCCCTCGATCTGCTCGTAGCCCTCACCGTTGGGGCCGGTGGTGACACCGACCACCTTGGTCTCGAAGCCCTCGATGGCCCGGGACTGGTTGAGGTCGAGCGCGAGGCCCGCGGGCTTGCCCTCCACGATGTCGGTGATCACTACGGTGTCGAAGACGTCGTACTCGGCCAGGCGCTGTGCGGTGGTGGAGCCGTAGAAGCCAGCCCCGACGACAGTGACCTTCTTACCCATGGTCGTCCCACTCCCTGATACCAGTCGGTTTTCCGGACCGTATCAGTCATCCTGGCACCGATCAGGCCAGGGGCGGCGGCCATCGCCGGGATGGGGCGAACGTCACCGCCGTCCTGGTTCGGCGCTACCGGCGCGCGGGCTCAGCCGCGCTCGGCGCGCTCGACGACGTTGGTGAGCAGCATGGCCCGGGTCATCGGCCCGACACCACCGGGCATGGGGACCAGGGCGCCGGCCGTCTCGGCCACCTCCGGGTCGACGTCGCCGGTGTAGCGGCCCTTGCCGTCCGCGCCGATCACGCGCGTGATGCCGACGTCCACCACAACGGCGCCGGGGTTGATCATGTCGGTGGTGAGCAGGCCCGGCACGCCGGCCGCGACGATGACGATGTCGGCGGCCCGGGTGTGCGAGGCGAGGTCCAGGGTGCCGGTGTGGCAGAGGGTGACGGTGGCGTTCTCGGAGCGGCGGGTGAGCAGCAGGCCGAGCGGTCGGCCGACGGTGTTGCCCCGACCGACCACTGCGACGGTCGCGCCGCGCAGCGCCACGTCGTGCCGGCGCAGCAGCTCGACGATGCCGCGCGGGGTGCAGGGCAGCGGGCCGTCGTAGCCGAGGACGAGCCGGCCCAGGTTGATCGGGTGCAGGCCGTCGGCGTCCTTGTCCGGGTCGATCAGCTCCAGCACCCGCTGGGTGTCGAGATGGGCCGGCAGGGGCAGCTGGACGATGTAGCCGTGGCACGCCGGGTCGGCGTTCAGCTCGGCCAGCACGTCGTCGACCTGCTGCTGGGTGGCGTCGGCCGGCAACTCCCGGCGGATCGAGGCGATGCCCACCTCGGCGCAGTCGCGGTGTTTTCCGTTGACGTACGCCTGGCTGCCCGGGTCCGCCCCGACCAGCACCGTGCCCAGCCCGGGGGTGATGCCGCGTTCCGCGAGTGCCTTCACCCGGATTCGCAGCTCGTCCTTGATCTCCGCCGCGGTTGCCTTGCCGTCCAGAAGCGTCGCCGTCACGTCCAGATCGTCTCACGGCCACCGGCCGCAGTTCCGACGGACCTCGCCCGCGCGGCTCGTCGCCACCTCGGCCACCACCGTTGTACATGACCGTGCGTAACGTGTTGCACGTCACTCTCAGTCACTGTTTGTTCATTCGGTCACCGTCGAACCAGACAGTCGGGCCGAGCACGACGGAGATCGGATGGCCCATCCGGAGAGCCCTATCCCGCCTCAGACCGGCACTGCCGCCCCCACGAACGACAAGACTTTTGCAGGCTGGCGAGGTTTACGGCGGTTTTCGCTAGCAGGCGGACCCGCCTTCGACAAGGGGACCACCCCCGGACCGTTACCCACCCGCAACCGCGTCGTTGTCAAAGGCCTATCGCCGACCTACCGTTGCCGCTTGTTGCGCAGCGTAACCCAGCGTCGGGCCTGACTGCGCAGCGTGAGGAGATGAGGAGGCTCAATGCGAGTTCGTAGACTCGCCGCCTGGACCGCCCTCCCGCTCGCGGTGACGCTGGGCCTCGCGGCCTGCGGCAGCGGCGGAGACGGTGGATCCAGCGGCAACGGCAATTCGGCGGTCAGCATCCAGATCGGCGAGCCGAAGCACCTGGTTCCCACCAACACCACCGAGACGTCCGGCTCGCAGGTGATCGCCGGCCTGTTCAGCCCGCTCGTCGACTACGACGCCCAGAACAAGCCTTACGAGGTCGCGGCCCAGTCGGTGACCTCGTCGGACAACAAGGTCTGGACGATCAAGCTCAAGGACGGCTTCACCTTCCACAACGGTGAGAAGGTCACGTCCGAGGACTACGTCAACGCCTGGAACTACGGCGCGTACGCCCCCAACGGTCAGGACAGCAACTACTTCTTCGAGAAGATCGCTGGCTACGACGACCTCCAGGGCAAGGCGCCGAAGGCCAAGGAGATGTCCGGTCTGAAGAAGGTCGACGACCTCACCTTCACCGTGACGCTCTCCGAGCCGTACATCGACTTCAAGACGGTGCTCGGCTACAACGCGTTCTACCCGATGCCGGACGCCGCGTTCTCGGCCCCGGGCGTGCTCAAGGACTCCTACGAGCAGGCGCCGATCGGGCAGGGCCCCTTCAAGATGAAGGGCACCTGGCAGCACGACAGCAAGATCGAGGTCGAGCGCTACGACGCGTACCCGGGTGAGAAGCCCAAGGTCAAGAACGTTGAGTTCCGGATCTACCAGCAGCTGACCGCGGCCTACGCGGACGTCCTGGCGGACAACCTGGACGTGCTGCCGACGATCCCGACCGAGAGCCTGAGCACCGCGCCGAGCGACCTGGGCGACCGGTACCAGACCAGCCCGATGTCGTCGTTCCAGTTCCTCGCGTTCCCGACGTTCGACAAGGACTACAGCAACCCGGACGTGCGTAAGGCCATCTCGATGGCGATCGACCGTGACGAGATCACCAAGTCGGTCTTCAAGGGCTCTCAGCAGTCGGCGCGCTCCTTCGTCTCGCCGGTCCTGCCGGGCTACCGGGAGAACACCGCGGGCACGGCCGGCGAGTTCAACCCGACCGAGGCCAAGAAGCTCTACCAGGCCGCGGGTGGTCCGTCGAAGGTCGTCATCTCGTACAACGGCGACGGCGGCCACAAGGACTGGGTCGACGCCACTGTCAACCAGCTCAAGGCCAACCTGGGTGTCGACGCCGTCGGCTCGGCCGAGCCGAAGTTCGCCGACCTGCTGACCAAGGTCGAGAAGAAGACGCCGGTGGGTGCGTTCCGGATGGGTTGGGTCATGGACTACCCGACCATGGAGGACTACCTCGGCCCGCTGTACAGCACGAACGGCTCGTCGAACTACTACGGCTACAGCAACCCGGAGTTCGACAAGCTGGTCAAGGAGGGTTCCGCCGCCAAGACGCAGGACGAGGCGATCGCCAAGTACCAGCAGGCGGAGGACATCCTGGCCAAGGACATGCCGGTGATCCCGCTCCGCTTCGGCGAGAACGTGTTCGGCCACTCGTCCAAGGTCAAGAACGTGCAGATGGACCTGTTCCAGCGGGTCAACCTCGTCAAGATCGAAGCGGCCAGCTGAGCTGACCACGGTGCGGGCCACCCGGGCGACGACGCCCGGGTGGCCCAAATCGCGCCACCGGAGCCGGGCCGCAGCAGCGGACCCGGCGTCGGTGGTGCCGGCTCCCCCGGGCCTGACGGCACGTCTCGGATATTTCGGGTACGACCAGAGATGCCGTCCTGCGACCCTTTCGCACATTTCCGGAGAGACTGCTAAGCATGTTCCGCTACATCTTGCGGCGCCTACTGCAGATGGTCCTGGCGTTCTTCGGGACCACCCTGATCGTCTACGCGCTGACATTCGCCGGACAGGGCGACCCGATCCAGGCGCTCGCCGGTGAGCGGCCGGTGACGCCAGCCCAACGGGCCTACCTGACCGAGAAGTACAACCTGGATCAGACGGGCGTCGGCGGCTTCTTCTACCGCTACTTCGACTACGTGAAGGACCTGCTCCAAGG
This sequence comes from Micromonospora sp. A202, assembly GCF_006715105.1. Lineage (NCBI taxonomy): Bacteria > Bacillati > Actinomycetota > Actinomycetes > Micromonosporales > Micromonosporaceae > Micromonospora > Micromonospora sp. A202. The sequence goes on from NZ_VFMP01000001.1 coordinate 5,780,336, forward strand.
CAACCTGGGCGAGTCGCTCACCGGTCGGAGCATCGGTGACATCCTCCAGCAGGCCTGGCCGGTCACCGTGCGGCTCGCGCTCATCGCCCTCGCCGTGGCGATCATCTTCGGAGTCAGCGCGGGCGTGATCGCCGGTATCCGCCGAGCCAGCATCTTCGACAACTCGACCCTGGTGCTGACCCTGCTGGTGCTGGGCATCCCGACGATCGTGCTGGCGCCGCTGGCGCAGTATTTCCTGGGCGTCAAGTGGCAGCTGTTCCCGCCCACCGCCGGCTCGGACCCGACGTTCTACGCGCTCCTGCTGCCGGGCATCGTGCTCGGCTCGCTGTCGCTGGCCACCGCGCTGCGGCTCACCCGGGCCTCGGTGGCGGAGAACCTGCGCGCGGACTACGTCCGGACCGCCCGGTCCAAGGGCCTGGTCAAGCGCCGCATCGTCATCGTCCACGTGCTGCGCAACTCACTGATCCCGGTGGTCACCTTCCTCGGTGTGGAGCTGGGCAACCTGATGAGCGGCGCGATCATCACCGAGGGCGTCTTCAACATCCCCGGCGTCGGCTTCAACCTCTTCCGCGGCATCCGCACCGAGGACGGCCCCCTCGTGGTGGGCATCGTCAGCGTGCTCGTCGTGGTCTACCTGGTCTCGAACCTGGTGGTGGACGTCCTGTACGCCGTACTCGACCCGAGGATCCGCTATGAGTGATTTTGAAACTGTGGCGGCGACCGAGAACCAGGCCGCGCGGCGTGGCCCCTCGGGCGAGCCGGGCACACCCAATCAGGTCGGCGCCGCGAACAAGCCCCGCAGCCTGGCCGGAGACGCCTGGCGGGACCTGCGCCGCAACCCGATCTTCTGGATCTCGCTGACGCTGGTCGTCATCTTCACCCTGATGGCGCTGCTCCCCGGGGTGTTCACCGCCAACAACCCGAACGACTGCCTGCTCTCCCGGCAGCACGCCGGGCCGTCCGGTGGGGCCATCTTCGGGTACGACTTCCAGGGCTGCGACACGTACTCCCGTGCGGTCTACGGCACCCGCGCCTCGCTGCTGGTCGGCGCGCTCGCCGCTCTCGGCACCGGGATCATCGCGCTGGTGATCGGCATGCTGGCCGGTTACTTCGGCCGGTGGGTCGACGCGGTGCTCTCCCGGGTGATCGACGTGGTGCTCGGCATCCCGCTGCTGCTGGCCGCGATCGTGCTGCTCAAGCGGGTCTCCAGTGACAGCCAGTGGGCACGGATCGGCGCTGTCGTCTTCGTGCTCGCCCTGCTCGGCTGGACCACCGCCGCCCGCGTGGTCCGCTCCTCGGTGATCACCGCAAAGGAGCAGGACTACGTCGCGGCAGCCCGGATGCTCGGCGCCGGCAACAGCCGGATCATGTGGCGGCACATCCTGCCGAACTCGCTGGCCCCGGTCATCGTCGTGCTGACCATCGCGCTCGGCTCGTTCATCGCGGCCGAGGCGACGCTCTCCTTCCTGGGCATCGGCCTGAAGGCGCCCACCATCTCGTGGGGCCAGGACATCGACACCGGCCGCATCCACATGCGGGAGGCGGCCACGCCGCTGATCGTCCCGTCGGCATTCCTCGCGCTGACCGTGCTGGCGTTCATCATGCTCGGCGACGCGATCCGTGACGCCTTCGACCCGAAGCTGCGGTGACTCATGCGAGCGCGAGGAGTGAGCGAAGCGAGCCCCGCAGTCGCGAGCGAAAGGCAGGCACAGCCATGACCGTTCAACCGACGCCCGCCTCCGCCACGCCCGAGGGCGGCCACCTGCTGGAGTTGCGGGACCTGCACGTCGAGTTCCGCACCAACGAGGGCGTGGCCCGGGTGATCAACGGCGTGTCATACCACCTGGACGCCGGCGAGACACTGGCCGTGCTCGGCGAATCCGGCTCGGGCAAGTCGGTCACCGCCCAGGCGATCATGGGCATCCTGGACACCCCGCCCGCGTTCGTCCGCTCCGGCCAGATCCTATACCAGGGTCAGGACCTGCTCACCCGCTCCGAGGAACAGCGCCGGCAGGTACGCGGCAAGGAGATCGCGATGATCTTCCAGGACGCGCTCTCGGCCCTGAACCCGGTGTTTCCGGTCGGCTGGCAGATCGGTGAGACGCTGCGTCAGCGCTCCGGCCTTTCCCGGTCCGACGCCCGACGCCGTGCCATCGAGCTGATGGACCTGGTCAAGATCCCCGGCGCCGCCAAGCGGATCGGCGACTACCCGCACCAGTTCTCCGGCGGCATGCGGCAGCGCGTCATGATCGCTATGGCGCTGGCGCTGGACCCGAAGGTGCTCATCGCCGACGAGCCCACCACGGCGCTCGACGTGACCGTCCAGGCCCAGATCATGGACCTGCTGGCGGACCTGCGCCAGGAACGCAACATGGCGATGATCCTGATCACCCACGACCTGGGCGTGGTAGCCGGTGTCGCGGACCGGATCGCGGTCATGTACGCCGGCCGGATCGTCGAGCACGCCGACGTCCGCTCGCTCTACAAGGCGCCCGCCCACCCGTACACCAAGGGTTTGTTGGAGTCGATCCCGCGCCTGGACGTCCGCGGCGAGGAACTGTCGACGATCAAGGGGTTGCCGCCGAACCTGATGCGCATCCCGTCCGGCTGCCCGTTCCACCCCCGGTGCCCGTACGTCCAGCAGGTCTGCGTGGACGTCGTGCCGCACGACCTGGTCCTCGGCGACGGCCGGACCAGCGCTTGCCACTTCGCGCAGGAGGTCCGTGATGACAGCGCCGCCCGCTAGCCCCAGCAAGGTCCGCGGCGAGACGATCCTCTCCGTCGACAACCTGGTGAAGCACTTCCCGATCACGCAGGGGGTGCTGTTCCAGCGGCAGGTCGGCGCGGTGAAGGCCGTCGACGGGGTGAGTTTCGAGCTGCGTCGGGGCGAGACGCTGGGTGTGGTCGGCGAGTCCGGCTGCGGCAAGTCCACCCTCGCCCGGCTGCTGATGCGCCTGGAGACGCCCACCTCCGGAGGCGCGACCCTGGAGGGCAAGGACCTGTTCAAGGCCTCCGGGGGTGAACTGCGCCGGGTGCGCCGCAACATGCAGATGGTGATGCAGGATCCGTACACGTCGCTGAACCCGCGGATGACCGTCGGCGACATCATCGGCGAACCGTTCGAGATCCACCCGGATGCCGCGCCCAAGGGCAGCAAGCAGAAGCGAGTCCAGGAACTGCTCGACGTGGTCGGGCTCAACCCGGAGCACATCAACCGGTACCCGCACCAGTTCTCCGGCGGTCAGCGTCAGCGCATCGGCATCGCCCGCGCGCTCGCGCTGCGACCCGAGGTGATCGTCTGCGACGAGCCGGTGTCGGCGCTGGACGTCTCCATCCAGGCTCAGGTGATCAACCTGCTGAAGCAGTTGCAGAACGAGCTGGGGCTGTCGTACATCTTCATCGCCCACGACCTGTCCGTGGTGCGGCACATCGCCGACCGGGTGGCGGTGATGTACCTCGGCCGGATCGTCGAGATCGGCACCGAGGACGAAATCTACGAGCGGGCCACCCACCCGTACACCCAGGCTCTGCTCTCGGCGGTGCCGGTGCCCGACCCGGAGGCCCGCGACCAGCGCAACATGATCCGGCTGGTCGGCGACGTGCCCAGCCCGGCCGACCCGCCGAGCGGCTGCCACTTCCGCACCCGCTGCTGGAAGGCCCAGGAGATTTGCGCCGTGGAGGACCCGAAAACGGTCCCGAGAGCGGCGGACCCCCACCCGTCCGCGTGCCACTTCGCCGAACTCCGCCCCACAACCCCAACGGCCTGACCCGCCCGCGCCCGCCCGCCTCACACGTCGATCATGGAGTTGTGGTGGCCGATTTCTTGGCCGGCACCCCTTTTGCGGGGCGCCACAACTCCATGATCGACGCGGACGGGGGTTGGCGGCCTAGTGGAAGAAGTGGCGGGTTTTCGTCAGGTACATCGTTACGTTTGCCTTCTTGGCCGCTGCGATGACTTCTTCGTCGCGGATCGAGCCACCGGGCTGCACGATGGCGCGGACGCCGGCGTCGATGAGGATCTGCGGACCGTCGGCGAACGGGAAGAACGCGTCCGAGGCGGCGACCGAACCCCGAGCCCGCTCGGCGCCGGCGCGGTTGACCGCGAGCTGCGCCGAGTCGACCCGGTTGACCTGACCCATACCGACCCCGACGGTGGCGCCGTCCTTCGCGAGCAGGATCGCGTTGCTCTTCACGGCACGGACCGCCCGCCACGCGAACGCCAGGTCCCGCAGCAGCTCCTCGTCGGCGGCCTCGCCGGTCGCCAACTGCCAGGTCGCCGGGTCGTCGCCCGGGGCGTCCACCCGGTCGGCGACCTGGGCCAGCACGCCACCGGTCACCGGCCGCAACTCCACCAGCGCCGGCGTCCAGGCCGGCGCCCGCAGCAGCCGGATGTTCTTCTTGGCCTGCAACACCTCGACCGCGCCCTCGTCGAAGCCGGGCGCGACCACCACCTCGGTGAAGATCTCGGCCACCTGCCGCGCCAGCTCGACCGAGACCGGCCGGTTGACCGCGATGACGCCGCCGAACGCCGACACCGGGTCGCAGGCGTGCGCCCTGCGGTGTGCCTCGGCCACGTCCACGCCCACCGCGATGCCGCACGGGTTGGCGTGCTTGATGATCGCGACGGCCGGCTGGTCGGCGAAGTCGTTCGCCGCCCGCCAGGCGGCGTCCGCGTCGACGTAGTTGTTGTAGGACATCTCCTTGCCGTGCAGCTGCTCGGCCTGGGCCAGCCCCGCCGGGGCGTCCGGGTCGGTGTAGAGCGCAGCCGGCTGGTGCGGGTTCTCGCCGTAGCGCAGCGCCGCCGACCTGCGCAGCGCCAGCCCCGCGAACTGCGGCCACCAGTCGTCGGCGGGCGCCAGCTCCTGCGCGCACCACCGGGCCACGGCCACGTCGTACTCGGCGATGTCGGCGAACGCCCGGGCGGCCAGCGCGCGCCGCTGAGCCAGGGTGAAGCCCCCCTCGCCGAGCGCGCCGATCAGCGCCGGGTAACCGGCCGGGTCGGTGAGCACGGCGACCGAGGCGTGGTTCTTGGCGGCGGCCCGCACCATGGCCGGGCCACCGATGTCGATCTGCTCCACGCACTCCTCGACGTCGGCGCCGGAGGCGACGGTCGCCTGGAAGGGGTAGAGGTTGGAGACCAGCAGGTCGAACGCCGCAACCCCCAGCTCGTCGAGCTGCGCGACATGCGTGTCCTTGCGCAGGTCCGCGAGGAGACCCGCGTGCACCTTCGGGTGCAGGGTCTTCACCCGGCCGTCGAGCACCTCGGGGAACCCGGTCACCGTCTCCACCGGCGTCACCGGCACACCGGCGGCGGCGATGGTGCCCGCCGTGCTTCCGGTCGACACGATCTCCACACCGGCGGCGTGCAGGGCCTGAGCCAGCTCGACCAGCCCGGTCTTGTCGTAGACGCTGACCAGCGCCCGCCTGATCGGGCGGCGCCCGTCCTGAGTGGGACTCACGGAACCGTGACCTTCCTTCCGGTGATGGTCCAGCCTTCGCGGACCAGGCGACCGACCTGCTCGACGAGCTGGCGCCGCTCGGCTTCCTTGATGCGCTCGGTGAGCTTGTCCACGTCGTCGTCGTCGAGCACCGGCACCGCGACCTGCGCGACGATCGGCCCGGTGTCCATGCCGGCGTCGACGAAGAAGAGGGTGGCACCGGTGAGCTTCACGCCGTAGGCGAGGGCGTCACGCGGGCCGTGGATGCCGGGAAACGCCGGCAGCAGGGTGTTGTGGGTGTTCAGGTAGCGGTCGCCGAAGGCAGCGAGGAAGTGCGGGCCGACCAGCTTGAGGAAACCGGCGGAGATGACCAGGTCGGGTTGGTGCTTCGCGACGTGCGCGGTGAGCGCACGGTCCCAGTCCTCCCGGGTGTCGTGATCACGGACCCGCTCGACGAAGGTCGGCACCCCCGCGGCCTCGGCCCGGTCCAGGCCCGCGATGCCGTCACGGTCCGCGCCGACCGCGACAACCTGCGCACCGTACGCGGGGTCGACGGCGGCATCCAGCAGCGACTGGAGGTTGCTACCGGAGCCGGAGATGAGGACGACGATGCGGGCGACAGGCGCGGGCTCGGTCACCGGGCCACCCTATCGGGCAGGTCAGGGAGCCCTCCGGCTGGGCGGCGCGCCGATCTTTGACAGTGCCGACGTGCATCGACCCGGTACGCTGCCGCTCGCTCGGACTTGACACCTCGTCGGTCCGAACCCCCGCACCGATCGGCACACCAGCGGTGTCGCTGCACTGAGGAGCACCGCGTGTCGCCCGGTCACCACCCGAACGGCAACCGTCGATCGGCAGCACCGTGACGATGTCGTGGTCCTGCCGCGCTGTGCAATCCGAGGACTGACAGCGATCATGGGTGGCAACAACAGCAGTAACTGACGGAACCAGTTCAAGGAGCTCTCGAATGCAACCCGGTAACCCCGGCCAGGACCCGTACGGCCAGCAGCCCAACCAGGACCCGAACGCACCCCAGCCGCCGCAGTACGGCCAGCCGCCGGCGGCCCCGTACGGCCAGCAGCCGACCTCGGGTCAGCCGTACGGCCAGGACCCGTACGGCCAGCAGCAGCCCCAGTACGGCGGCGGCGGTCCGACGTACCCGAACGCCGGCTACCCGCAGGGGGGCCAGGGGCAGAACAACACCCTCGGCCTGGTGTCGATGATCCTCGGTATCGCGTCGATCCCGCTGATCTGCTGCTTCTACCTGGGCATCCCGGTCGGCATCGCGGCCGTGGTGACCGGTTACCTCGCCCGGCAGAAGGTCGCCCAGGGCCAGGCGAACAACGCCGGGCAGGCCAAGGCCGGCCTGATCTGCGGCGCGATCGGTGTCGGGTTGGGCATCATCCTGATCATCCTCGGCATCGTGGCGAACGTGGCCCTGCCCACCCAGCCCTGACAAGCTCGGATTCGACGGGGCGCTCCGGATTCGTCCGGGGCGCCCCGCGCGCGTCTACTGGGCGGGGGTGCGGGTGAGGGCCCGCGTGGCGGCGGCGCCGAGCAGTGCGCCGACCGCGATGACGACAGCGGCCACCGCACCGACCTGCCAGCCCACCGGCCCGACCTGTGCCAGCCGGCCGGCGCCCAGTGACCCGCCGGAGACCGCGGCGGCCACACCGAGCAGCACGCCGGCCACCAGCCCGGCCAGCACCGCCGGGGCCAGCACCTCGGCCCAGCGCTGCGGGGCCCGCTCCGGCCCGGCGAGTCGGGCCACCCGGCGGGCGAGCAGGCAGCCGGCCACCATTCCGGCCAGCACCGGCACCGCGAGCAGCAGGGCGCCAAAGCCGTCCACCGGGCCTCGTGGCAGACCGGCGAGCAGTGGCACGGCTGGCAGTGCGCCGACCGACACCTCGCTGGTGCGAACCGCGGTGTCGGTGCCGACCGCGAAGCCCGGCCCGAGCAGATAGCTGGCCGACCAGATCGCCGCGTTCGGCGCGTACGCGACGCTGACCAGGGTGATCCCGGCCTGCCCGGCGACCCCCGTCCGGTACGCCCCGATCATGTCCGCCGCGTCGCCGCCGCCGGTGGCCACCGCCAGACCGGCCGCACCGGCACCCGCGCCGAGCAGCAGCAGCCCGGCCACCAGGCCGGTGCGAATGCCGTCCCGCACCGGGTTTGACAGCCGGGTGACGAGCAGCCGGGTCACGGCGGTGATGCGGGTGGCGCCGATCAGTGCGGCGAGTGTGCCGACCACCGCGAACGTGGCGCCCGCACGAATCGGGGACACCGTCGGCCCACCGGCTCCCACCAGCACTGCCGCGAGTGCGCCCAGCAGCGCGTACGCGATGCCGACAGCGCCTGCGGCGAGCAGCGCGCGGCGCGGTGAGCGGGTGTCCCGGGCGCCGATCGCGCGGCTGACGTGCACACCGGCCCGGCTGAGCCGCCAGAGCGCGAGCACGGTCAGCGCCAGCGGGGCGAGCCCGAGCGGGCCGGAGTCGGTGTGCAGCGGCACGCCGTGGCCGAGCAGCCAGCCGGCCAGCGCCGTGCGCAGGGTGCTGACCAGTGTCGTCGAATCCGTGCCGAGCTGGACCAGGCCGAGCACGATGGCGACCGGCAGGTAGGAGGTGAGGGCGGCCCAGCCGGCCGCCACCCCCGCGGCGACGGGCAACGGCGCGCGCCCGCGTGGCGCCCCGCCCGCGCGGGGCGCGGGCACCCGTCGGGCCCGGGCGGCACGATCGACCGGCCGGTCGTCGGCGCTCACACCGCCGGGACGGCTGGGACGGTCAGGGGTGACGGGGGACATCCGCTCTACTCTGGCACGTCGCGCGGGCGGTGGCAGTCCGTTAAGCCGCCCGAAGGGCGGCGAGTTGACCGAACCGGGGCCCAGGCCATCCGGCCCGGTCTAGCCTCGGCCAGAGGGGGCGCGAGTCGCCGCCACCCGGGTCGGGTCCGCCGGTCGCGGTCCGGCCGGCTCGCCGCCCACGACCGCCCGGAGGACGCCGTGACAACGCCGTACGCGCCATCCCCGCCCCCACCGGCCCGGGGACGGGACCGGACCACGCTCTGGGGCGTGCTGGGCATCGTGCTGGGGCTGATCTGCTGCGGCATCCTGGGCATCATCTTCGGCTACCTGTCCATCCGCGACGCCCGTCGGTACGGGCAGTCACCGCTACTGGGCTACCTCGCCATCGTGTTCGGCGTGATCAACATCATCGGCGGCGCGATCCTGCGCGCCACCGGCAACTACCCGTTCTGGAACAACGACTGAGCGGGCTGCGCCACCAGCGGGACGCGCCGGCAGCGCAGGTACGCCGAAGGGGGCCGACCGGCTGCGGTCGACCCCCTTCGGTGTTGCCTGACCGGCTCAGTTGCCGGACATGATCTCCCGCATCAGCTTCGCGGTCTCGGTCGGCGTCTTGCCGACCTTGACGCCGACAGCCTCCAGCGCCGCCTGCTTCGCCTCGGCGGTGCCGGCCGAGCCGGAGATGATCGCCCCTGCGTGACCCATGGTCTTGCCGGGAGGAGCGGTGAAGCCGGCGATGTAGCCGACCACCGGCTTGGTGACGTTGGTCTTGATGAACTCGGCGGCCCGCTCCTCGGCGTCGCCACCGATCTCACCGATCATGACGATGGCGTCGGTCTCCGGGTCGGCCTCGAACGCCGCCAGGGCGTCGATGTGGGTGGTCCCGATGATCGGGTCACCGCCGATGCCGACGCAGGTGGAGAAGCCGATGTCGCGCAGCTCGTACATCATCTGGTAGGTCAGCGTGCCGCTCTTGCTGACCAGGCCGATCCGGCCGGAGCCGGTGATGTCGGCCGGGATGATGCCGGCGTTGGACGCGCCGGGCGAGGCGATGCCGGGACAGTTCGGCCCGATGATCCGGGTCTGCTCGCCCTTCGCCACGTTGTACGCCCAGAACGATGCGGTGTCGTGCACCGGCACGCCCTCGGTGATCACCACGGCCAGCGGGATCGCGGCGTCGATCGCCTCGACCACTGCGGCCTTGGTGAACTGCGGCGGCACGAAGATGACAGTGACGTCGGCCCCGGTCTCGGCCATCGCGTCCGCGACGGACGCGAAGACCGGCAGCTCGGTGCCGTCGAAGTCGACCTTCTGGCCCGCCTTGCGCGGGTTGACGCCGCCCACCACGTTCGTGCCGGCGGCCAGCATCCGCCGGGTGTGCTTGGAACCCTCGGAACCGGTCATCCCCTGGACGATGACCTTCGAGTCCTTGGTCAGCCAGATAGCCATGATCAGACCCCCGCAGCTGCCAGCTCGGCGGCCCGCTCGGCCGCACCGTCCATGGTGTCCACCCGCTGCACGAGCGGGTTGTTCGCGCTGTCCAGGATCGCCCGGCCAGCCTCGGCGTTGTTGCCGTCGAGACGGACGACGAGCGGCTTGCTGACCTGCTCGCCCCGCTGCTCCAGCAGCGCCAACGCCTGGATGATGCCGTTGGCGACCTCGTCACAGGCGGTGATGCCGCCGAAGACGTTGACGAAGACGCTCTTCACGGCCGGGTCGGAGAGCACGATCTCCAGCCCGTTCGCCATCACCGCGGCGCTCGCGCCACCGCCGATGTCGAGGAAGTTGGCCGGCTTGACGTTGCCGTGCCGCTCACCGGCGTACGCGACCACGTCGAGGGTCGACATGACCAGACCCGCGCCGTTGCCGATGATGCCGACCTCGCCGTCGAGCTTGACGTAGTTGAGGTCCTTGGCCTTGGCGGCCTGCTCCAGCGGGTCCACCGCGGCCTGGTCGACCAGCGCCTCGTGGTCCGGGTGCCGGAACGCCGCGTTCTCGTCCAGGCTGATCTTGGCGTCGAGCAGGAGCATCCGGCCGTCGCCGTTCTTGGCGAGCGGGTTGACCTCGACCAGGGTGGCGTCCTCGGCGACGAACGCCTGCCACAGGCCGACGGCGATCTCGACCACCTGGTCGGCGACCTCGGCCGGGAAGCCGGCGGCGGTCACGATCTCGCGGGCCTTGGCCTCGTCCACGCCCTTAACGGCGTCGATCGGGGCCTTCACAACCTTGTCGGGGGTGTCGGCGGCGACCTGCTCGATGTCCATGCCGCCGGCGACGCTGGCGATGCAGAGGAAGGTGCGGTTCGCTCGGTCGAGCAGGTACGAGAAGTAGTACTCCTCGGCCACGTCCGCGGTCACCGTGATCATGACCTTGTGGACGGTGTGACCCTTGATGTCCATGCCGAGGATGTCGGTGGCGCGGGCCACCGTCTCCTCGGCGCCCTCGGCGAGCTTGACGCCGCCGGCCTTACCTCGGCCGCCGACCTTCACCTGCGCCTTGACGACCACGCGACCGCCGAGGCGTTCGGCGATCGCACGGGCCTCTTCCGGGGTAGTGGCGACGCCGCCGGCCAGCACGGGCAAGCCGTGCCGTTCGAACAGGTCCCGCCCCTGGTACTCGTACAGGTCCACGATTGCGCGTCCCGTCCCGTCTCCGCGGCGCGCCGTCGCGCCGCCACCAGCGTTCAAAAAAACAGTTTGACGCCTGTCATCAGTTGAAACAGGCCATTGGCCGCAGCCTAGCGAGGTCGGCACCACCGGCAACCGAGCGGGTGCGCGGTGTGCGGTAATGCACAACCGGACATCAGACGCGGCCGGTTTGCGGCCACGACACGGATGGCATCAACCATCCGGGCGATGTTGTCCGGCTTGCGTAACCCGGCCGTGGGGGCGTCGTTGAGTCAGGTGTCGGAGCGCTGAGAAGCGTGACGACGGGAGACGGCCGATGCCCTGTCGGTCGAGGGGTGGCGGCGGGGCATCGTGCATAGAGGGGCCGGACGTGTGAGGGGTGCGTCCGGCCCCTCCCCCGTGCCCAAATCCGGGCGCTGAGCAACGAGACTCAGGAAACCGGCTGCGCCACGTTCTGCCGGACCCACTCGACAATCGACTGAGTGGTGGCGCCCGGCGTGAAGATCTTCGCGACGCCCAGCTTCTCCAACTCCGGAATGTCGCCGTTCGGAATGATGCCGCCGCCGAACACGACGATGTCGCGGGCGTCCCGCTCACTGAGCAGTTCCAGCACCCGCCGGAAGAGCGTCATGTGCGCGCCGGAGAGGACGGACAGGCCGACCGCGTCGGCGTCCTCCTGGATGGCGGTCTCCACGATCTGCTCGGGAGTCTGGTGCAGGCCGGTGTAGACGACCTCCATGCCCGCGTCCCGCAGAGCGCGTGCGACGACCTTCGCGCCCCGGTCATGGCCGTCCAGGCCGGGCTTGGCGACGACGACCCGAATACGAGAGCTCATCAGCGCACACCTTTCACCGGCTTCACGGGCCTTCACCTGAACGAACGGTAACCCGACGGGCCCGGCCCAGGAAATCGGGGCCGGAAACCGGGCTCAGCCGCCGATCCCTGCCCGGCATTGTCGTACGGGCGTACCCGAAGTGGCGGGCAGCGGACCGGGGGCCGTCCGGGGAAGCCGCCGAGCCAGATCCGGGGAGGCTCACCAAGGCACTCTGGCACTGCCCCGAGTCAAGTCGGACGACTCCGCCGGATCGGTCACGCTCGGCGACGAACGGGCAGCATCAGGGGCACCGTTTAGGGGCGCGATGCGTGACAATCATGGACGCAAACGGACAGATCGACACGCCAGTTTGGCGGTCTAGCTTGTGACTCGCCTGGTGGTTGGCTAACGTGTCCACGGTTGTCATCAGGTCCATGGACGGGTGACGACGCGGTCAGCGGACGTTCATTCGAGCTTCACGAACGCCCACCGGCCGCTTCGGAACCCCGACAACGGAGGGTGTGCGTGCGCCAGCGCCTGTCGTCTGAGCCCGATCGATATCGCGGTCGTCGCCGTGTGCCCACCCCACCGCGCAGCCGTTACGCCGCTGTCGTCACCACGGCGTTCGTCGGGGCCGGCATCGTCGCCCTCGGCGCGAGCGCTCTGCCCGACGCCAAGGACGTCAGCCCGTCGGTGCTCGACGAGCTCAAGCAGGCGTCGGTCACCAGTCAGGACGCTGCGGCCCGTGCCGAGAACGCCGAACGCGCCTCGCGGGACAGTCGCAGCAAGGACAGCGCCGAGCCCGAGGTCTGGCTGCTGCCGCTGCAGGGCTACGACTTCAACTCCCCCTACGGGCTCCGCTGGGGCAAGATGCACACCGGCGTCGACCTGGTCGCCGGCGAGGGCACGCCCTACGTGGCGATCCACGACGGGCTGGTCACCAAGGCCGGCTGGTTCGGCGGGTACGGCAACGCGGTGATCGTCCAGCACGCCGACGGTAGCGAGGCCATCTACGGCCACTCCTCCTCGGTGAGCGTGAAGGAAGGCCAGCAGATCAAGGCCGGCGACCAGCTTGGTCTGGTGGGCCAGACGGGCCACGCCTACGGCACGCACCTGCACCTGGAGATCCATGTCAAGGGCCAGCCGGTCGACCCGGTGCCGTTCCTCCAGGACCGCGGAGTGGACATCAAGCTGCAAGTCGAGGCACTCTACAACGAGGTAGCCGCCTCCTGACTTTCCGTAACGACCGTTAACCGCCCGGATCTGTCGATCCGGGCGGTTTTTCGTTGCCCCGGCCGGATGGATGTATCCCGGGTCACAGCCACGATTGTGACCGGCGACACCACGGAGCATGATCACTTTTCCGGATAGAACGCCGTAGAGCGGGTCATATCTGGGCAGCCATCACTCCACGCGCCGCGCGGTCACCCGGTCCCCGCGCCCACCCCAGCTCGGTTCGACACCAGTATTTCGAGGTCAAGTGCCCCTCGACTGTGAAGGTCCGCCGTGCAGGAAGACAGCCCCGTCCAGAACAAGACCGACGCCCCCCATACCGGGCAACCGCAGCGCGCCGGCCGGCGGAACCGCCTCATCGTGCTCAGCGCCGCCGCCCTGGTGGCCCTCGGCCTCGGTGGCGTCGCGGTCGCCACCACCGGCGGCGACCACCCGGCACCCGCAGCCGTCTCCCTCGACGCGCAGAGCCGGGCCGAAGCCGCCAGCCGGGCGGACCGCTCCGCCCGCGAGTCGAGCACACCGGTCGCCTCGCCCAGCCAGACACCGAGCCCGTCCGCGGCCAGCGCCAGCCCGACGCCCGCGAAGACGGCCACCGCCAAGGCCAAGCCGAAGCCGAAGCCGAAGAAGACCACCAAGCCCACGCCCGCCTGGGTCAACCCGATGCCGGGCGCAGCCGTCACCTCCTGCTACGGGCAGCGATGGGGCACCCTGCACGCCGGTATCGACCTGGCGCTGCCCTCCGGCACGCCACTCCGCGCCGCAGCCGCAGGCACCGTGACCCAGGCCGGCGACGCCTCCGACGGGTACGGCAACTCCGTCTTCATCGACCACGGCAACGGGTACCTGACCCACTACGCCCACCAGAGCCGCATCGCGGTCACCGTCGGCCAGAAGGTGAAGGCCGGCCAGGTCATCGGATACGAGGGCGCGACCGGCGACGCCACCGGCCCGCACCTGCACTTCGAGGTGCACCAGGGCATGTGGAACCAGATCGACCCGGCCCCGTTCATGCGGACCCGCGGCGTGGACCTCGGCTGCTGAGCCAGAAACGTCGGTTCACCCCACCGGCCCGCCCGTCCCACTGGCAGCGACGCCGCGCTCGGCTGCTTCGTAACACCGCGCCACCTGGTGGAAGGCTTCCTTGGGCTCCCACTGTGACGGGTCCTCGGGCGGCACCCGCACCACGCCGAAGCCCGCCATGTCCAGGTCGTGACGCGGGTCCGCGCGGTGCGGGAAGTCCGGCATGGCAAAGGTGTAGACGAAGCAGCCGTGCACGTTGTGTGCGGCGTAGAGGTCGATGAGCTCGGCCAGATACGCCGCCTGGGTGGGCTCGTCGCGTACGTGCCCGTCCCTGACCTGGGGCGGTTGGGTGAACCAGTTCACGATCCGAAACGAGCCGGGCCCCCGGCGCTCGGCCCCGAGGTGGGCGCCGCACCCGAACTCGGTGATGACCACCGGCTTGTCCGCCTCGCGTAGCAGGGCACGCAGCCGTTGCTGGTAGGCGGCCGGGTCGGGGCCGAGACGGTAGAGGTTGACGCCGACGAGGTCGAAGCCGGACCAGTCGACCTTCTCCCAGAAGCCCGCGGCGTAGCTGATCGGGCCGCCGAATGCGGCTCGGGCGACAGGCAGGGCGGTGCCGAGCAGGGCGTTGAGCTTGCGGGTGATCCGGCGGTCGAAGAAGCGTCGCCACCGCACCAGCACCTGTAGCCGGATGAAGACACGCGGTCCCGGCAGCATCCCCGGGGAGGTGAGGGAGAACTCGCTGCCGAGCAACAGCGTGACTCGACCCGGATACTGGACGCGCAGTTCCTCGGCCGCGGCGGCCGTCGCCGAGAGATGGGCCAGGATCTCTCGGTGCGGGCGGTCGGCGACATACGGTCGGATGTAGACATCGAGCCCGACTTCCAAGGCGCGCCGCGCGGCTTCCATCTGCGTCCGGGTATCGGTGTCAATCACCATCACGGTCGTGCAGTGCAGGTCCTCGCGGATGGCGCGCATGTCCCGGCGCACCGCCTCGCCGGAGGTATAGCCGGCGACGTACGAGATACCTCTGATGTCCAGGCTCACGCTCCCACTATCCGGGCCGGATGCGTTGCCGGAAACGCCCGAGGAACTGAAATAGACCTTGGTTCACATCCCTATACCTTCGGCGCTGCTGCCCGCCGCGCCGGTCAGAGCTTGTCGACCGGGGCGTGCCGGAGCACCAGCCACATGGTCTGGTCACCGAAGTCGATCTGCGCGCGAGCACCCGGGCCGTGCCCCTCGACGGCGAGCACCCGCCCCAGCCCGTACCGCTGGTGGTTGACCCGGTCCCCGGCCGCCACCTTGGGCCCCTGCGGCAGCTCGCTGGCCGTGGTCAGCCGGCTGGCGTCCACGCCGAGCCGCTGCGCCAACTGGGCCGCCTTCGGCGTACCCCCGGTGAAGTTGCCACGCACGCCGGGCGCGCGGTCCGCGCGGCCTCCGACGCCGCCGCCCCCGCCGGCCCACGAGGTGTACGACCCTTCGGTGCGCTCCCAGTGCACCAACTCGGTCGGCAGCTCCTCCAGGAACCGCGACGGCGGGTTGTAGGACGGCTGCCCCCAGGCCGAGCGGGTCACCGCCCGGGAGAGGTAGAGCCGCTGCCTGGCGCGGGTGATGCCGACGTACGCCAGCCGGCGCTCCTCCTCCAGCTCGCGGGTGTCACCCAGCGAGCGCAGGTGCGGGAAGACGCCGTCCTCCAGCCCGGTCAGGAAGACCACCGGGAATTCCAGCCCTTTGGCGGTGTGCAGCGTCATCAGGGTGACCACCCCCTGGTGGTCGGGGTCGTCGGAGGGGATCTGGTCGGCGTCGGCGACCAGCGCCACCTGCTCCAGGAAACCGGCCAGGGTGGCCCGCTCCCCCTCCTCGCCCAGCGCCTCGATCCGCTCGGTGTACTCCCGGGCGACGCTGACCAGCTCCTGGAGGTTGTCCACCCGGCCGGCGTCCTGCGGGTCCAGGCTCTCCTCCAGCTCGGTGAGGTAGCCCGAGCGGGTCAGCAGTGCTTCCAACACCTCTTCCGGGGTGCCGGTCTCGGACAGCTCCCGGGCCCCGTCGAGCAGCGCCACGAAGTCGGCGATGCCATTGGCTGCCCGGCTGGAGATGCCCGGCGCCTCCCGGGCTCGTCGCAGCGCCGCGCCGAACGAGATCCGGTCCCGGCTGGAGAGCGCCTCGACGCACGCCTCGGCGCGGTCGCCGATCCCCCGGCGCGGGGTGTTGAGCACCCGCCGCAGGCTCACCGTGTCGTCGTCGTTGACCACCGAACGCAGGTACGCCAGTGCGTCGCGGACCTCCTTGCGCTCGTAGAAGCGCACCCCGCCGACCACCTTGTAGGGCAGGCCGACGCGGATGAACACCTCTTCGAACACACGGGACTGGGCGTTGGTGCGGTAGAAGACCGCGACATCGCCGGGGCGGGTCTCGTCGGCGTCGACCAGCCGGTCGATCTCCCGGGCCACCCAGTCGGCCTCGGCGTGCTCGGTGTCGGCCACGTAACCGACGATCCGCTCGCCAGCACCGGCCTCGCTCCACAGCCGCTTCGGCTTGCGGGAGGTGTTGCGGTCGATCACCGCGTTGGCCGCGTTGAGGATGGTCTGGGTGGAGCGGTAGTTCTGCTCCAGCAGGATCGTCCGAGCGTCGGTGAAGTCGCGTTCGAACTCCAGGATGTTGCGGATCGTCGCACCGCGGAACGCGTAGATCGACTGGTCCGCGTCGCCGACCACGCACAGCTCGGCGGGCTCCAGCCCGTCGGTGCCGGAGACCAGCTCCTTGATCAGCGTGTACTGGGCATGGTTGGTGTCCTGATATTCGTCCACGAGCACGTGGCGGAACCGCCGACGGTAGCTCTCCGCGACGTGCGGGTGCGACTGGAGCAGGTGCACCGTGGTCATGATCAGGTCGTCGAAGTCCAGTGCGTGCGCCTCGCGCAGCCGGCGCTGGTAGAGCGTGTACGCCTCGGCCAGCGCCCGCTCGTTGGGCCCGGTGGCCCGTGCGGCGAACTGCTCCGGGTCGACCAGCTCGTTCTTGAGGTTGGAGACCTGGGCGGCCAACCCCCGCGCCGGGTAGCGCTTCGGGTCGAGATCCAGCTCGCGGGTGACCAGCTGCATCAGTCGCCGGGAGTCGTCCGCGTCGTAGATGGAGAAGGTCGACTTGAGGCCGGCGTGCTCGTGCTCGGCGCGCAGGATCCGGACACACGCGGAGTGGAACGTCGACACCCACATCAGGCGCGCCCGCGGACCGACGAGCGCGGCGACGCGCTCCTTCATCTCGCCGGCTGCCTTGTTGGTGAAGGTGATCGCGATGATCTCGCCGGGATGGACGTCCCGTGCGGCGAGCAGGTAGGCGATCCGGTGCGTGAGCACCCGGGTCTTGCCGGACCCGGCGCCGGCCACGATCAGCAGCGGCGAGCCGGCGTGGCTGACCGCGTCGCGCTGCGGCCCGTTGAGCCCGGCGAGCAGCTGCTGCGGATCGAGGCGGACGGCGGCGGGCCGGGGCCGGTCCGGGCGGGCCGGCGCGGACTCCGGCGCAGGCGGGGACGCGGGAATGTCGAAGAGAGGATGCATCGCCCGACAAGTCTATGCCGCCAGTCGGACACTACGGTCTCTGGCGCTCGGCAGCTCGTGCCCGACCGCGTGCTCCCACCGCACTGCGCGCCAGTCGGGCAAAGATCGGCGTCTCCCCACGGAATGCTTGCGCACCCGGCGTCGACGTGGGCATACTCGACGGCGTGATCGCTGCGCGCTACTACTTTTACTACGGCACCGGGAGTCCGGCTGCCGTAGGTCGCGCCTGATCGATTCAGACCTACGAAAGCCCCGGGCTCCTGGAGTCCGGGGCTTTTTCCGTCCCGGGTTCCGGGCACCGGGCACCACAGTGCGAGAGGTACCCGATGATGACAGACGTGATGGAGCAGAGCGGCGGCCCGACCCGACCGAAGGCCGAGCAGCCCGCGGCCAACGGGAGCGAGCCGGCGGCACCCCTGTCGCCGACGGCCGAGGCCGCCGGGCCGCCAGAGGCACGGACCGGCACCGAGGAGCCGTCCGCCTCCGCTCGGATCGTGCAGATCAGAGAACGGATCGACGAGATCGACCACGCCCTGATCACGCTCTGGCAGGAGCGGGCCGCGTTGTCCCAGGAGGTCGGGGTGACCCGGATGGCGTCCGGCGGGACTCGCCTGGTGCTCTCCCGCGAACGCGAGATCCTGGAGCGCTTCCGGGTCGCGCTCGGCGCCGACGGCACCCAGTTGGCCCTGCTGCTGCTCCGCGCGGGCCGCGGCCCACTGTGAGCCGCGCCGGCCCACGGCGACTCACCAGGCCCGTGCGCCCCTCGTGACCTTCGCTGCGCCACGCGGCGCCGGCCCCGGGGCACGGACCAGACGAAACCGCCTGCCGTCGTCGTGGTGACGTCGGCAGGCGGTTCCGGTGACTCACGCCTCGTGGGTGGCGACGATCTGGCGACGCTCCGCGAAGTGGCAGGCGCTCGGGTGGTCCGAGTCCCGTCGGATCTCCAGCAGCGGGACCTGCTCGGCGCAGACGTCCTGCGCCTTCCAGCAGCGGGTCCGGAACCGGCAGCCCGAGGGCGGGCTGATCGGCGACGGCACGTCACCCGTGAGCCGGATGATCGTCTTGTTGTTCCGCTGCGTCGGGTCCGGCACCGGCACCGCGGAGAGCAGTGCCTGGGTGTACGGGTGGGTCGGCCGCTCGTAGATCTCGTCCTCGGTGCCGATCTCGACGATCTTGCCGAGGTACATCACCGCGACCCGGTCCGAGAGGTGGCGAACCACCGACAGGTCGTGCGCGATGAAGACGTACGACAACCCGAACTCGCCCTGGAGCTGCTCCAGCAGGTTCATCACCTGAGCCTGGATGGAGACGTCCAGCGCCGACACCGGCTCGTCGCAGACGATGATCTCGGGCCGCAGCGCGAGCGCGCGGGCGATGCCGATGCGCTGACGCTGACCGCCGGAGAACTGGTGCGGGTACCGGTTGATGTGCTCCGGGTTGAGCCCCACCAGGTCGAGCAGTTCGCGGACCTTGGCCCGGCGGCTGCCCTTCGGTGCCACCTCCGGGTGGATCTCGAACGGCTCACCGAGCAGGTCACCGACGGTCATCCGCGGGTTCAGCGAGGTGTACGGGTCCTGCATGACCAGCTGGATCTGCCGGCGGAGGCGTCGCAGCGCCGCACCGGACAGCTTGGAGGTGTCCTGGCCCTTGTAGACCACGCTGCCTGCGGTCGGCTTCTCCAGGTTCATCAGCACCCGGGCGAGGGTCGACTTGCCACAGCCGGACTCGCCGACCACACCGAGCGTCTCGCCGGCGCGCAGACCGAACGAGACCCCGTCGACCGCCTTGACCTGACCGACGGTCTTCCTGAACACCACGCCCTGCGTGACGGGGTAGTGCTTGACCAGGTCGTTGACCTCGAGGATGTTCTCAGACACGGTTCACCAGCTCCTCGGCGAAGTGGCAGGCGCTGGCCCGGTCGCGGCCGACCTGCAGCAGCGGCGGGACCTTCTCCCGGCACACCGGCTGAGCCATCGGGCAGCGCGGGTTGAACGGGCAGCCCGGCGGGATGTTCATCAGGTTCGGCGGGAGGCCCTTGATCGTCCGGAGCTGCTGCCCCTTCTCGTCCAGGCGCGGGATCGATTCGATCAGACCGATGGTGTACGGGTGCGCCGGCTTGGCGTACAAGTCGTACACGTTGGCTTCCTCGACGATCCGGCCCGCGTACATGACCGCGATCCGGTCCGCGACGTCGGCGACCACGCCGAGGTCGTGGGTGATCAGGATCATGCCCATCTGCCGCTCACGCTGAAGCTCGGCGAGCAGGTCCATGATCTGGGCCTGCACTGTCACGTCGAGAGCGGTGGTCGGCTCGTCCGCGATCAGCACCTCCGGGTCGAGCGCCAACGACATCGCGATCATCGCGCGCTGCCGCATACCGCCGGAGAACTGGTGCGGGTAGTTGTTGAACCGGCTCTTGGCGTTCGGGATCTTGACCTGGTCGAGCATGTCGATCGCGCGCTTCTTGGCCTCCGCGCGACCCATGCCCCGCCGGACCCGGAACTGCTCGGCGATCTGGAACCCGACGGTGAAGACGGGGTTCAGCGCGGAGAGCGCGTCCTGGAAGATCATCGCGATGCCCTCGCCGCGGATGCGGCGGCGCTCCTCGTCGGACATGCGGAGCATGTCCTTGCCGTGGAAGCGGACCTGGCCACCGGTGACGAAGCCGGGCGGCGTGTCGAGGATGCCCATGATGGTCTGCGCCGTGACGCTCTTACCGGAGCCGGACTCGCCGAGCACGGCGAGGGTCTCCCCCGCGTCGACGTGGTACGTGACCCCGTTGATGACCTTTGCGACGCCGTCCCGGGTGCGGAACTCCACCCGCAGGTCGTCGACCTCGAGCAGCCGGCCGGAGGGACGTCCGGACCCGCCGGGTCCCGGCGCGGACTGCTCGGACACGAGAATGTCGGACACTGGATATCCCCTAGCGGAGTTTCGGATCGAGGGCCTCGCGGACCGCCTCACCGAGCATCACGAAGCTCAGCACTGCGGTGACGAGGAACGCGGCGGGGAAGAAGACCAGCCCTGGCGCGACTCGGAGGAAATCCTTACCGTCGCTGATCATGATGCCCCAGGACACCACCGGAGACTTCAGACCGACGCCCAGGAACGACAGGGTGGCCTCGGCGCCGATGAACGAGCCGACCATGATCGTGCCGTAGACCAGCAGCGGTGCCAGGCAGTTCGGCAGCAGGTGCTTGAGGATGATCCGGCCGGTGCCGGCGCCCAGGGCGCGGGCCGCGACGATGTAGTCGGCTTCCTTGGTGGCGAGCACCGAGGAACGCATGAGGCGCATCACGACCGGCCAGCTCAGCACGATCAGCGAGGCGATCACCAGGCCCATGATCTGGGCCTTGCTGTTGCCGGAGCCCGAACCGTTGAACGTCGTCAGGATGACGATCGCGCCGAGCACGAAGGGCAGACCGAAGAAGACGTCGGCGATCCGGCTCAGCAGCCCGTCCACCCAGCCACCGCGGTAGCCGGAGATGATGCCCATGGCACCACCGACGAGCAGGGTGCCGACCACGGACAGCACGGCGACGATGACGGATGCCCGCGCGCCGTAGATGACCCGCGCGTAGACGTCGCGGCCCTGCACGTCGTAGCCGAACCAGCCATTGGCGGACGGCTTGTCGAGGCTGCGGGACAGCGATCCGTTGACCGCGTCACCCGGGGCGAACAGCGCCGGGAAGGCCGCCATCAGCAGGAAGATCAGAATCAGGACGCTGGCGATCCAGAACAACGGCTTGCGGCGAAGGTCCCGCCAGGCGTCACCGAGCAGGCCACGGGGCTTTTCGTTGCTCTGCGGCTGACCTGCGGTGGCAGGGGCGGCGGAGTCGGTCGGGTGCGCGCCAGGGGTGCTGACGATTGATGCGGTACTCGGGTCACTCATAACGGATCCTCGGGTCCAGGGCGGCGTAGAGCAGGTCAACCAGCAGGTTCATCACGAGATAGACCAGCACCAGGACGACCACAATGCCCACCACGGTGGCGCTCTCCTTGGTCACGATCGCGCGGTACACCGCACGGCCGATCCCGTTGATGCCGAAGATCCCCTCGGTGACGATCGCGCCGCCCATCAGGGCACCGAGGTCGGTGCCGAGCAGGGTGACCACCGGGATGAGCGAGTTACGCAGCAGGTGTACGCCCACCACCCGGCGCATCGGCAGACCCTTGGCGATCGCGGTGCGCACGTAGTCGGCGCGGCGGTTCTCCGCGATGCTCGTACGTGCAACCCGGGCGATGTAGGCCACTGACGCACTGCCCAGCACGAAGCCCGGCACGATCAGCTCGGACCACCGCATCTCGGAGGAGACGGTCGGCTTGACGATGCCCCACTGCACGCCCAGGAGCCACTGGAGCACGAAGCCGACGACGAAGACCGGCAGCGCGATCAGGAAGAGCGTGGAGACCAGGACCAGGTTGTCCAGGAAGCCGTTGCGGCGCAGACCGGTCAGCACGCCGGCGCCGAGGCCGATCACGGCCTCGATGGCGAGTGCCACCAGGGCCAGCTTCAGCGTGTTCGGGTACGCCGTGGCGATGATGTCACCGATCTCGCGCTGCGAGAACGTCTGACCGAAGTCACCCTGGAGCAGGTTCTTCATGTAGTTGGCGTACTGCACGAAGACGTTCTGGTCGAGGTGGTACTTCTCGGTCATGAAGGCGATGTACTGGTCCGGGCAGCGTCGCTCGCCGCACTTGCCGGCGAACGGATCGCCCGGAACGGCCCAGACGAGCCAGTAGATCAGGAACGTCGTACCGATGAAGACCGGCACGAGTTGGAGCAGCCGTCTCAACAGATAACGGCCCATGGGGTGGTCCTCCAGACAGGGGGCGCGTCGGACGGCCGACACGGTGGTGACAACGTGCGAGTGGAGTGTTGTAACACCCAGTCGCGGAACGGCCCCGGGTCGGGCTCACCGGATGTGGCGAGCCCGACCCGGGGTCAGACCGTTCGGATCAGAGCTCGACCGAGGTGATGTCGAGTTCGCCGACGTTGTTCAGCTCGAGCTTCTTGATCTTCTCCGAGTGGCCGGACTGCTGGCCGTAGAAGTAGATCGGGATGCTCGGAACGTCCTGGTCGACCAGCTCGACGGCCTTGGAGAACGCCTCGTGGGAAGCCTCCAGAGTCGGCGCGGAGCTGGCCTGCTTCGCCAGGGCGTCGACCTCCTTGCTGCTGTACAGACCATCGTTCGAGGAGCCGTTGGTGACGTACAGCGGGTTGACCCAGTTCTCGACGTCCGGGTAGTCCTGCTGCCAGGCGGCGCGGTACGGGCCCTTCATCTGGTGGGCGTTGATGCTCTGGCGGAAGACCGCGAAGGTCGGCACGCCCTCGGCCCGAGCGTTGATGCCCAGGTTGGTCTTGACCTGCTGCGCAACGGCGTCCATCCAGTCCTTGTGGCTGGAGTCCGAGTTGTAGTAGAAGACCATCTCACCGGTGAAGCCACCGGCCTCGGTCAGCAGCGTCTTGGCCGTGGCCGGGTCGAACTTGCAGGCGGTGCAGTTGCCCGGCTTGGCGCCCGGGGTCAGCGGGTTCGCCCAGCTGTCGGCCGGCTTACGGGTACCGAAGAAGATCTTGTCCGAGATCTCCTGCCGGTTGATCGACAGCGACACGGCACGACGCAGCTTCGGGTTCTGGAAGCGCTTGTCGTAGGTCGGGAACGCGATCAGCGCGGTCGACGGCGTGACGGTCGACAGGCCCCGGTCACCGAGGTCGGTCTTCCACTTGTCACCGGCGAGCGCCGAGGTGGGGACAACCTCCATGAAGTCGAGGTTGTTCGCCAGCAGGTCGGCGTAGGCGGCCGTCTCGTCCTGGTACAGCTTGACGTCGACGTCCTTGACCTTCATCTTGTCGCGAAGGTTGTAGTCGTCGAAGCGCGTCAGCTTGATGAGGACGTTGTCCTCCCACGACACGAACTTGACCGGGCCGTTGCCGACCGGCTTCTTGCCGAACTCTTCCGGCTTCTGGGTGAAGAAGACGTCCGGCAGCGGCATGAAGGCGCTGTAGCCGAGCTTGGTGGGGAAGACCGCGGTCGGCGCACCCAGGGTGACCTCGAAGGTCTGCTCGTCGACGACCTTCAGGCCGGACATCTTGTCGGACTTCGGTGCCGGGGCCTTCTGCGGGCCGTCCGGGCCGTCCGGGTCCGTGGTGTAGGTGTCCTCGAAGCCCAGGATGTCCGAGAAGAAGGTGCCGTTCTGCGCGCCGTTCGGCGAGTAGGCGGCCCAGTTCCAGGCGTCAACGAAGTTCTTCGACTTCACCTCGGTGCCGTCGTGGAACTTCGTGCCCTTCTTGATCTTGATCGTGAAGACCTTGGAGTCCGTGGTGTTGATGGACTCGGCCAGCGCGTTGCGCGGGGCCCCACCGTCGTTCGGGTACTCGACCAGGCCGGTGAACAGCCAGTCGATCACCTTGCCGCCGCCAGTCTCCGTGGTGTTCGACGGGACCAGCGGGTTCTCCGGCTGGACGCCGTGGACGGTGATCGCGCCGTCCTTGCTGGCGGCAGCGTCGTCGTTGCTGTCACCGCTCGAGCAACCGCTCGCGACAAGCGCGGCAGCCGCGCTGAGCGCGATTGCGCTCGTCGCCCGCTTCGAGACTCTCATTCCGAGGGGCCTCCTCTTTCTAACCAGGTTCCGTCGTGGGTTTCACGCACGTTTGGGGGTGACACCGCCCGACCACCCCGAGGCGCGGGTCGCCGGGACCACAGGGAATTTGGGGACACCCTGATGTTCCGATCCGCCGGGCTCCCTCACCGACGAGGCGCGACACGACGCAGGAGGCACAGCCACGAATCGCCGCGAGCGGCGAGGGACGTGGTCGTTGGCCGTACGGAGTGCCACACACCGATGGTGAGGTGCTGCCACTGTGACACCAACTGGCCTCTTCCGTGAAGGTGCCGTTATCAAGCCGTTAGTTGCCCGCCACGTTGCCGATACTTGAAAAATGATCATAAAACGGTCGGTGCAGGCAGCATTGAGCAGGAAATACGTTGCGCCACCCGTGAACCTGGGTTCGGCCGGCACGTACAGGGCGGGCTTCACCTCTGCCCGATGGGACGTACGTCACCATCCGTTTTTCGACCCGTCCGGATGAGGTCTACTACGGCTGCACGGGCACCATCACACGGCTGGGTGGACGAGGGCGCAAAGATCGTCTGTCTGATCCTCCGGCCCGGTGACGTGTTGTCACACGAGCCGGCGGTCCGCCGCCCAACGGGAGAGCTCGTACCGGTTGGACATCTGGAGCTTGCGCAGCACGTTCGACACGTGCGTCTCCACCGTCTTGATGGAGATGAACAGCTCCTTCGCGATCTCCTTGTACGCGTACCCCCGGGCCAGCAGCCGCAGCACCTCCCGCTCACGGTTGGTGAGCTGGTCCAGCTCGGGGTCGGCCACCGGTGCGTCCGGTCGGGCCGCGAAGGCGTCCAGCACGAAGCCGGCCAGCCGCGGGCTGAACACCGCGTCCCCGTCCGCCACCCGGCGGATCGCCGCAGCCAGCTCGTCCGGGGAGATGGTCTTGGTGACATACCCCCGGGCACCGGCGCGGATCAGCCCGATCACGTCCTCCGCCGCGTCGGAGACACTCAACGCGAGGAACTTGACCTGCGGGTGGGTGCGGCGCATCGCCTCCAGCACCGCGCGTCCGCCGCCGTCGGGCATGTGCACGTCGAGCAGCACCACGTCCGGTCCGACGGCGGCGATCCGCGTGACCGCCTCGGCCACAGTGCTCGCCTCGCCCACCACCTCGACGTGGGCGCCCAGCTCCGCGCGCACCCCGGCCCGGAACATGGCGTGGTCGTCCACCAGGAACACCCGCAGCCGCTCGGGGCGGGCCTCCGCCGGGTCGAGGTGCTCGGTCGGCTGCTCGGCCATGGTCATCTGTTCCTCTCCGCTGCGGACGAGTCCCGGGAGATCGGCAGGATCAACCGAACCTCGGTCCCCTCCCCCGGGCCGGACCGGATCTCGGCCCGTCCGCCGTGCCGCTTCATCCGCCCGATGATCGAGCCGCGTACGCCGTGCCGGTGGTCCTCCACGGTATCCGGATCGAAGCCCTTGCCCCGGTCCCGGACGAAGACGCTGACCTGATCCGGCTCCACCTCGGCGTAGAGCGAAACGGTCTCCACGCCGGCGTGCCGGGCCGCGTTCACCAGCGCCTCCCGCGCGGCCGCGACCAGCGCCCCGACCTTCTCGTCGGTCTCCCGGTCCCCCACCACGACGGTCTCCACGGTGATCGCGAAGGTGTCCTCGACCTCGGCGGCGGCCTGCTCCAAAGCGGCGGCGAAGCGCTCGCTGGGCGACGCGGTGGGCTTGTAGAGCCAGTTGCGCAGGGAACGCTCCTGCCCTCGGGCCAGCCGCTGCACCGTCTTGACGTCACCGGCGTTGCGCTGGATCAGCGCCAACGTGTGCAGCACCTGGTCGTGCACCATCGCGGCCAACTCGGCCCGCTCCTGCTCGCGGATGCGCCCCTCGCGCTCCGAGCGGAGCTGGCTGTACGTCCGCCAGAGCACCGGCGCGGCGACCACGCCGACCCCGGCCAGCCCGACCAGCGCGAAGATCACGCCATTGATCACCGCGTCGAAGTTCTGCGCCGGCGAGTAGACCGCCGCGACGCCGATGATGCCGACCGCGACCAGCACTCCCCCGCCGATGAACCGGAGCACGAAGGCCCGCCGGTCACTCTCCTCGACGACCGCGCCGAGCCATGGCACCGGCATCGTGTCGCCCCACTGCCGCCGCCGTTCGGGCGCGGACTGGTGCCAGATGACCCCGGCGCCGACCGCGATGATGGCCACCAGCCAGCCGGCGGTGCCCGCAGCGCCGACCGAGTCGAAGACCATCACCTGGATCAACAGCACACCGAGCCCGATCCCCACGAACGGCAGGAGCTGGGCCACGTCGCGGCGGGGCGGCACCGCGGTGTCACCGGGCCGCAGCGGCACCACGGCCCAGAAGGCCGCGTAGAGCAGCAGGCCGAGCCCACTCAGCCCGAGCAGCACCATGAACGCGACGCGCACCCGCAGCACCGAGATGCCGAGATGGTCGGCGATACCGGCGGCGACGCCGGCGGCCATCCGGTGCTCCGGTGCGCGGTAGAGGCGCGGAGGCGAAGTCACGGTGCTGATCGGAGGCTCCCTGTCACGGTGGCGGGATGGTCGAGGTCGGTGATTCGATCGTCACACGCTGCGGCGCTCACGACCACGGGGACGCCCCCGACATTCCGGCCGCCGGATCTCAGGGTGGGGTCAGGGTCGGGTCCTGAGGTCGAACGGGTGCACCGGGCAGCAGGATCGAAGCATGACCGAGGAAGCTGCCCCGCCACCCCGTCCCGGGTCGGCACAACCGGGAGGCACATCGCCGCCCACGCCGGCCGCGACGGCCGGCGGATGGACCGAGCCCGGCACGTCCGGTCCGCACCCCGGCGCCGCACCTACCGATCCGTACGGCGGCTACCCGCCGCCCACCGGCCCGGGCCCCAGCTTCGCGGCCGGTACCGGTTACGGAGCCGGCGGCGCCGCGGGCACACCACCCGGGCAGGGTGGCGGTCCCGGCCCGTCCGCGCCGCCACCACCGCTGGGCGGCACCGGCTTCACCTCGCGGTACGGGCTGGTCCGGCCACGCGAGGGACGGTATCTGGCCGGCGTCTGCGCGGCGATCGGGCGAGCCACCAACACCGATCCGGTGCTGTGGCGGGTGCTGCTCGCGGTGCTCGGGTTCTTCGGGGGCATCGGCATCCTGGTGTACGTCGCCGCCTGGCTGATCATCCCGAACGAGGGCGACACCGCGTCCCCGGTCGAGTCGATGCTCGGGCGCGGGCGTTCCAGCATGTCGCCGGTAACCGTGATCGTCCTGGGCATCCTGGTCGCGGCCAGCTTCGGCTACATCGTCACCGACGCCTTCCGTGCGGTGCTGCTCGGCGCGGCCATCCTGGTCGCCGGCGCGCTGCTGCTCAACCGGGACAGCCGCAACTCGCAGCCCGGTGCTCCGAGCGGGCCGGCGCCGTCCGCGCCGACCGGCTCCCCGCCCGGTCCCGTTCCGCCGGTGACCTGGCCAGCTCCGTCGTACGGCGTCGCGCCGTCGACCGGCCCGCTGACGACGACACCGGGGGCCGGCGGCGATCCCGCGTACGTCACCGCGACGATGGGGGGAACACCCACCATGGCGTACGACGTGCAGCCGACCGCTGGTCCGCAGCTCTCCGCCCCCACGCAGCCGGTGTCCGGGGTAGGTCCCGTGTCCGGAGTCGGTCCCGTGTCGGGGCAACCGGCCGGCACGACGGCTGTCCAGCCCGACTGGCCGACGCCTTCCACCGGCTGGCCGAGCACCGCCGCCCCCAGCGTCGGCTGGCCGTCGGCACCCGTGACCGGCGCACCCGCTGCCCCGTCCGGCTATCCGACCGCCCCTCCGCCGTCCGGATACCGGCCTCCGTTCGCGCCGCACGGCCCGTACGCCTCGCCGACTCCGGCCGCGCCCCCTCCGCCCAAGCCACCCAAGCCGCCGAAGCGCCCCAAGGAGCGTTCGCCACTCGGCGCGGTGACCTTCTCGTTGATCTTCCTGGTCCTCGGTGTGGTAGCCCTGCTCGACCTGCTGGACGTCTTCGCCATCAGCGCCTCGTCATACTTCGCGGCCGCGTTGGCCACGATCGCGCTGGGGCTGCTGGTCGGCACGTGGTTCGGCCGCGCCCGCTGGCTCATCGCGCTCGGCCTGGTGACCGCGGCGGCGCTGGGCACGGCGACGGTCGCCGAGTCCTACGACCGGATCCGAGGAGTCGACGGTGCGGTGACCTGGGCGCCCACCGACTATCGGGACCTCGCCGACCGATACGAGAACAGCTTCGGTGACGCCGTGCTCGACCTGCGCGGCATCGACTTCACGAAACGGGACAGCCAGGTCACCGTCGCCATCAACTTCGGCCAGGCGACCGTTGTCGTACCGCCGAACGTCGACGTCACCACGGTGGCCGACGTCAACGCCGGCGACGCCAACATCTTCGGCAACCGGTCCGGCGGGTTGGACGGTCGCCTGCGGGAGACCACCGATGTCGGCGCGGACGGGCCCGGCGGCGGGACCCTGCGCCTCTACGTCCACGTCAATGCCGGCAATCTGGAGGTGACCCGGTGAAGGCTCACCGCACTGATCTGGTGTCTTTCGCCTTCGGGCTCGTGTTCCTGGCGCTGTCCGGCTGGTGGTTGCTCGCCCAACTGCTCGGGCTCGCGCTCCCCGCGGTCGGCTGGTTCCTGGCCAGCGCACTCATCCTGATCGGGGTCTTCGGGCTGGTCGGAGCGCTGCGCTCAGGTAGGTCGCCGCAACCGGAGGCGGCCACCGAGGCCGCTGCCACCGAGACCGCTGCTCCCGTCTCCGGCGCGAACGCACCCGTCTCCGGCGCGGCCGCACCGACCGCTGGTGCCGCCGTACCGACCTCCGGCGCCCCGCTGCCGGTCTGGGAGGCCGAACGGTCCACCTGGGACGTTCCCCCCTCGGGTCCCACACCGGAGGCGCCGACCGCCGAGGTGATCCACCCCGCCTGGCTGGCTCATCCGCCCTCCGAGGAGCAGACCGCACCGGTCTCCGGCCCGCCCGACGACCGGAACGAGGAGCCGACCCTCGGGATCGACACCCGACCGGCCCCGGCGGAGGGGGACGAGTCGACCCGCTCCGACCACCCGGTCGAGGCCGTCGGCGACCAGTCGGCCGACGAGCGGGACGGCCGGCGCGGGCAGGGGTGACCTTGGGCGCCTGCCGGCGTCGGCGTACTCCACCGCTACGGCGGTGCGGCTGACGCGAACGGACGCATATGCTGGCCGGTGGAGATCTCGCCTCCGCCGGCCGGCCCGTCCCGCCATGGCGGTCCCGCCGCGATTCCCGTCTCTACCCCGTCAGGAGCCCGCCCGACATGACCCAGTCCCCCGCCGTGCGTACCACCGGCCGGTCCGGTCCGGTCCGCATCGGCGAGCGAGCCGCCCGTACCCTCGTCACCGAGCTGGCCCGAATCAACGATCCCAAGGCCGCCCTGCTGGTCGGGGCGAGCCCGGAGTCCGCGGTGCTGGCCGCGGCGATCGACGCGCTGCTCCCCGGTGACCGGCTCACCGCGGTGCCCGCCGAGCCGTTCGGCGCTGCCGCGCTCCGCGAGCACATCACCGCCCAGGGTCGCTGGGTCGCCGACCGGGTGAGCGTCGTCGACTCGCTGGCTGAGGCCGAGCCCGCCGGGGTCGTCATCGCCGGCGAGGTGTTCGCCGGCACCGCCGAGGAGACCCGCAGCGGCATCGAGGGCCTGGCCAAATACCTCTCCGACGGCGCGGTGTTGAGCGTGGCGACCATCGCCATGCCGGGCCGGACCACCGGCGCGGCCACCGAGCTGGCTCGACAGGACGCCCTCTACGGCGTCGGCGCCGACCTGGTGCTGCGCAACTCGCCACCGGTGCGGGTCTACCGGCTGCGGTTCACCCCGGCCAGCCCGGCCAAGGCCGACAGGTTGGCCCCCGCACACCGCCCGTCGAGCGTGCCGCTGACCCGCGGCATGCACATCGACTCCAACGGCGTGGCCGCGGCGGGCATCGCGCTGGGCCTCGCGGCGCTGGCCCGGGTGGCTCGTCCGTCGTCCAAGCTCTGGCTGCTGCCGGCGCTGGCCGCCGGGCCGGTCGCCGCGTTCTTCCGCGACCCCGAGCGGGACGTGCCGGAAGACCCGAGCGCCGTGGTCGCCAGCGCGGACGGCAAGGTCCTGTCGGTGCAGCGGCTGCACGACGAGCGTTTCGGCGACGGCGACTGGCTCCGGGTCGCGGTCTTCCTGTCGGTGCTGGACGTGCACGTCAACCGGTCCCCGGTCGCCGGCAAGGTGGTGGACTACTTCGTCGCCGACGGCGGCTTCGTCAACGCGATGAAGCCGGACGCCGAGCACAATGTGGCGGCGTACACCGTGCTGGACACCGCTCGCGGCACGGTGGTGGTCGCGCAGCGCACCGGGCTCATCGCCCGCCGGATCGTGCAGCGCGCGCCCATCGGCGCGCTGCTGGCCAGGGGCGAGCGCTTCGGGCTGATCCGGTTCGGCTCCCGGACCGACGTCTACCTGCCGGCCGATGCCGCTGACCCGCTGGTCGGGCCGGGCGACAAGGTCGTCGGCGGTTCCACGGTCATCGCCCGCTGGCGCTGACCCACGAACGAGGAAAGGGGCGCCGCTGTCCGCGGCGCCCCTTTCTCGTTGCTGCAATCAAGCGGTACGTGGTGCGGTGCTCATCTGGCGCGATGTGCTGTGCTCATTTGCCGCGATGTGCTGGGCTCAGGCGGTGCGACGCTGCCGCAGCCAGAGCACCGGCCCGCTGACCAGGTAACCCACCACGATCAGCGCGAACGTGATCCGGATGTCGACCAGCGCGCCGATCACCGGAGCCAGCCAGAGCCACGGGGGCAGCTTCACCAGGCGGGCGAGCTTGGCGTACGGGAAGCTCGAAACCATCGCGAAGGCCAGCAGCGCCACCCCGGCGACCAGCACGGCCCCGGGCACCGGCAGGCCGATCGCCACGGTCAGGGCGAGCACCGCCGCCGCCATCGTGGTCGGCACGCCGCAGAAGAAGCGGCCGTCCTTCGGCGAGACGTTGAAGCGGGCCAGTCGAATAGCGGCACAGGCCGCGACCAGGGCGCACGCCACCGCCGCCGCGGCGGTGGAGACGGAGCCGGCGAGCGAGGCGTAGACCACGACCGGCGCGGCGAGACCGAACGAGCACATGTCGGCGAGCGAGTCCATCTGCGCGCCGAACGGGCTGGCCACCCCGAGTCGGCGGGCCAGTGCGCCGTCCAGACCGTCGAAGGCGACGCAGGCGATCAGGCAGAGCGCGGCGATGCGCACCTCGCCCTGCATGGCCAGGAAGATGGCCAGCATGCCGAGCATCAGGCTGGCCAGCGTGCAGGCGTTGACCAGGCCGAACTTCATCCGACGGGCGATGGTGGGCTCGCCGGGAAGCAGCGGGATGGTCGCGGCGGACGCCTCGTCGGCGTACGCCATCGGCGGCATCGCCGGGCTGACCGGCATCACCGCCTCGATCTCCGCCCGACCGACGTTGACAGGCGGCCGGTTGAGCCGGTCCAGGCCGTAACGACGGCGCTGCCGGTCGGCGTACCGGTGCTCGGTAGGAGCCAGGTCGGTCCCGTGCAGGTCGTCGTCACGACGACCGACCCGGACCAGGAGCACCTGGCGGGCGAACGTGCTGCTGCGGCGCAACCTGCCCGCCCAGCGACGCCCTGCGGGGCGCGGACTGTCAGTAGTACGACGCCGGCGCCATGGGGCTCTCGGCACGTTTCCTCCATCACCGGATCGGCTGACCGCCGTGGGGGGCGGGTGTCCGGCTATCTCGTGCCGGACCTTGCGTGGCCCGGCAGCCGTTTTGCGGAGTACACCATCGCATGGGAGAACATGGCTTGGCGATAGCTGCCGGCGGTACTTATATCTGGCTTAAACCGCTCGAACCGCTCGCTTGTTCCCATCCCGGGCTTCATCGCCCGTTTCCTCCACCATTCCCGCCTTTGACTGTACCGGAGGGTCACCAGTTCGGCTCACCGAGCGGCGTGCTATCGGCCACTCTGTCCGATTGCCAGCGCAGCGATGTCGCTCAACGGCAGGTGAACAGCTTCGGTGCGGGTGAACCAGCCGGCCCTCGCCGTCGAGCCCCCTGCGGATTCGGTGACCACCGCATCGGTAGGTACGTCCACCAGCACCCGATAGATCACCCGTACGCCGTGCCAGTCCAACGGCCGACCCTCCGGGCCGAGCGCGGCAGGGTTGTGCAGATTGTCCACCCCGAGGAGCTCCACCACCCGACCGAGCTGACCACCCTCCTCGACCAGCTCCCGGAGCAACCCGGTGGTCGGCTGCTCACCGTGATCGGTACCCCCACCGGGCAGGTGCCACAAGCCAGCCCCCGGATAGCCGTCCGCGATCTGCGTGAGCAGGATCCGCCCGGCCGGATCGGTCACCAGCCCGTACGCCCCGAAGCGCAGCCGGCGATCGGGGTGCCGCGGCGGAAACGACTGACCCGGCCGGTTTGACCCGGGCGGCAGCGGCGTGACCGGCAGGCCGAGCATTTCGGCGGTGAACGGTGTCAGCGACAACCCCGCCGCCTCGGCCAGGGTGAGCCAAGCAACGCGATCAACCAACCCACCACCAGCCTCAGCCACCGGCCCGTCACGCTGGGCCAACTCGAAGAACAGCCGGTCGGTGTGCAGCGAGACGTCCTCCGGATAGCTGGTCACGTCCGCGACCACCGCCCGCAGTCGACCCGCCGCAACCGTCAGCCCGGTCTGCTCGGCGACGGCACGAACCACGGCACGCTCGGGATGCTCGGCGTGCGCGACAGCACCTCCAGGCAGCCGCCACACCCCGGGAAACTCACCGCCCACCCCGTCCCGAACCACCAGCACCCGATCGCCATCCCAGAGAACCCCATAAACCCCAACCCGCCGCAAGAACCCCATCCCGCCCACTCCCGCCCGCCCACCAAACCCGTCGATCATGAAGTTATAGCCGTCCATCGCGGCGTGTCCTGACAATAACTTCATGATCAACTGGGCGAGGCGGGCAGGAGGGGCGCCCCGACGACCTCGACCTGTGGCGCCGACCCTCCGCACCGGGCTGCGTTCAAACCGGCCTCAGGTCCGAAGGACCGCCCCTTTGCCGAAGGGGCCTTTTCTGCGGATATGTCCGTGCTGCGTCGGGTCACCGCGCGGCTACGACGCCGCTCAAGCGACGATCGACTCGGTTTTGCGGAAATCGGGGTGTCCTGGTGCTGGGATACCGCGACTTCAATGAAACCGAGTCGATCATTCGGCCGCAGCACTTCGCCGCGGGATTGCCGGGTATCCACACCCGATCGGCCTGCTGAGCGCGCAAGACCACACCACCACACGCCCGCAAAACCGCCGGCAGCACGCAGCAAGGACATCCCCGACGCCAGGCAACGCGGCCGCGGTCACCTGCGCGCGCCTGACGCGAGATCCACCGAGCCCGCATCACCGCAGGTCACACCGGCGCCAGAAATTGGTCCGGATGACCACGGGTCAGGTGAGCTGGGCGGCTTGGACTGCTTCGGCGGTCACCTCGGTGAGGTGGTGGGTGGGGAGAGCGCCCAGCTCCTCGCGCCCGAACCAGCGGGCCTCGCAGGTGGAGCCGCCCACGTCGGCCACGGTCAGCGGGTTGGGTTGGTCGACGACGACGCGGTAGAAGGCGCGCACCCCGTGCCAGTCGATCGGGTAGCCCTCGGGGCCGAGCGAGGCGGCGTCGCGGTGGCTGGCCACTCCGAGAAGCTCGACCAGGCGGCCGGTCTGCCCGGTCTCCTCGACCAGCTCGCGGATGAGGGCCGCTCCAGGCTGCTCGCCGTAGTCGGTGCCGCCGCCGGGCAGGTGCCAGCAGCCGGCGCCGGGGTAGCCGTCGGAGACCCGGGTGAGCAGCACCCGGCCGGCCGGGTCGGTGCAGACGGCGTACGCGGCGAAGCGCTGCGCCCGGTGCAGCCCGTCCGGGCCGGGCACCGCGTAGAACGAGGGGAACTCGGGTGCCTCGTCGGGCACCACGTCGGCCGAGGAGGCGGGCAGCCCGAGGGCGCGTGCGGTGAACGAGCGCAGGGGCAGTTCGCGCGCCTCGTCGAGCGTGTACCAGCGGGCCAGGTCGGTGGGACGCTCGCCGACCCGGTCGGCCAGTGTGCCGCCACGCACCGCCACCCGGTAGATCAACCGGTCGGTGTGGATGGTGATCCCGCGGTCCGGCAGTGCGCGCATGTCGGCGAGCACGTCGGCCAGGCCGGAGACGGCGACCGAGAGGCCGGTTTCGGCGGCGGTTTCACGGACGACAGTGTGGTTCGGGTCCTCGCCGTGGTCGACCGCCCCGCCAGGCAGCGACCACGTGCCGGGGGTGCCGGAGCGCTCCGATGCGCGGACCAGCAAGACTCGGCCTCTTGAATCAGCACAAACTGCGTATGCCGCGATCCTGCGGAGCGGCTCCAGCAAGGTGGTCACGGGACCAAATTCTCCCCGCGCCTGGTTACCGGAACGGAAAAGAGTCGGATTCCTGACTGTCTGACACCGATCAGGGATCGGTCAGGGTAAGGATCCGGGCGGTCACCGAGGGCGGGCCGGTCGCCAGCGCGGACAGTGGGGTCATGACATCGACCACCGCTCCCCACGCCCCGTACAAGCAGCTCCGGCGACCCACCACCGACCGCATGGTCGCGGGGGTCGCCAGCGGCATCGGCCGCTACTTCTCCATCGATCCCACACTGGTCCGGGTGCTCTTCGCGGTCAGCGGCCTGCTCACCGGCGGGCTGGCGCTGTTCGCGTACCCGATCATGTGGTTTCTGATGCCGGAGGAGCCAACCGGCGCGCCGGCCTGGCCGCACCCGGCGGGCACCGCGCCGCAGCCCACCGCCCCGACGCCGCCCTACCCGCCGACGACCCCGTTCAACACGCCTCCGGCCGCCTGAGCGGCGCCTACTCCCACTCGATGGTGCCCGGCGGCTTGCTGGTCACGTCCAGGACCACCCGGTTCACCTCAGCCACCTCGTTGGTGATCCGGGTGGAGATCCGAGCAACCACCTCGTAGGGCAGTCGTGACCAGTCAGCGGTCATGGCGTCCTCGCTGGAGACGGGGCGCAGCACCACGGGGTGCCCGTAACTGCGCCCGTCTCCCTGCACACCGACGCTGCGGACGTCGGCGAGCAGCACCACCGGGAACTGCCAGACGCCGCGATCCAGACCGGCGGCGGTCAGCTCCTCGCGGGCGATCAGGTCGGCCTCGCGGAGCAGGTCGAGGCGCTCCTGGTTGACCGCGCCGATGATCCGGATGGCCAGGCCGGGGCCGGGGAACGGGTGCCGCCAGACCATCGCCTCGGGCAGGCCCAGCTGGAGGCCGAGCGCCCGGACCTCGTCCTTGAAGAGGGTGCGCAGCGGCTCGACCAGGGCGAACTTCAGGTCCTCGGGCAGACCGCCGACGTTGTGGTGACTCTTGATGTTGGCGGTGCCGGTGCCGCCGCCAGACTCCACCACGTCGGGGTAGAGGGTGCCCTGGACGAGGAACTCGACGTCGCCGTGCGAGGCGATCTCGCGGGCGGCGGCCTCGAAGACCCGGATGAACTCCCGGCCAATGATCTTGCGCTTCTGCTCCGGGTCGGTCACGTCGGCCAGCGCGCCGAGGAACCGGTCGGTGGCGTCGACCACCTTCAGCTTGATGCCGGTGGCGGCGACGTAGTCCTTCTCCACCTGCTCGGCCTCACCGGCGCGCAGCAGACCGTGGTCGACGAAGACGCAGGTGAGCTGATCACCGACCGCCTTGTGCACCAGCGCGGCGGCGACCGCGGAGTCCACCCCGCCGGACAGGCCGCAGATGACCTCCTTGTCGCCGACCTGGGCGCGGATCCGGGCAACCTGCTCGTCGATGATGTTCTCGGGCGTCCAGGTCGGCTCGATGCCGGCGATGTCGTACAGGAAGCGGGTCAGCATCTCCTGGCCGTGCGCGGTGTGCCCGACCTCCGGGTGGAACTGCACGCCGGCACGCCGGCCGGCCAGGTCCTCGAAGGCGGCGACCGGCGCGCCCGCCGACTCGGCGGTCACCGTGAAGCCCGCAGGGGCCTCGGTGACGGCGTCACCGTGGCTCATCCAGACGGGCAGGTCCGCCGGCAGATCGCGCAGCAGCACACCGGGTTCGAGCAGGCGGGGGCGCAGCGGCGTGCCGCCGTACTCGCGGTTGCCGGTCTTCGCGACAGTGCC
Source organism: Micromonospora sp. A202 (assembly GCF_006715105.1). NCBI lineage: Bacteria > Bacillati > Actinomycetota > Actinomycetes > Micromonosporales > Micromonosporaceae > Micromonospora > Micromonospora sp. A202. Next base: position 5,816,560 of record NZ_VFMP01000001.1, read on the forward strand.
GCCGAGCGCCTGGGCCATCGCCTGGAAGCCGTAGCAGATGCCGAAGACCGGCACGTCGGCGCTGAACACGCCCGCGTCGATCTGCGGTGCGTCGACTGCGTAGACGCTGGCGGGGCCACCGGAGAGGATGATCGCGGCGGGGTTCTTCGCCAGCATCTCGGCGATCGGCATCGAGTGCGGCACGATCTCGGAGTAGACCTTCGCCTCACGGACCCGGCGCGCGATGAGCTGGGCGTACTGGGCTCCGAAGTCCACCACGAGGACGGGGCGAGGCAGGCTCATGTGCGCAAATCCTACCGACAGTCACGGCCACGCCCGGCACCGGCTCGCCCCCGCGCCCGCCGGCCTCACTGCCGCAGCGCGCCCGGGGCGTCCGCCGGCACCGCCGGGTGGTGCGGGGGTACGGGTGCCAGCCGGCGGTACGGGGACCCGAGCGTCGGGCGGAGGTCCTCCTCGCCCCGGTTGGGCCAGAAGGACATCGCCCGTTCCGCCTGCGCGGTGATCGTCAGCGACGGGTTCACGCCGAGGTTGGCCGAGACCGCAGCGCCGTCGACGACGTGCAGCCCGGGGTGCCCGTACACCCGGTGCCAGGGGTCGACCACCCCGTCGTCCGGGGTGGCGCCGATGGGCGCCCCGCCGAGGATGTGCGCGGTCACCGGGATGTCGAACGGCTCGGTGAGTGAGCCGCCGGGGGTGCCGCCGATCTCGTCGGCGAGCAGTCGGGCCGCGGTGTTGCCGGCCGGGATCCAGGTCGGGCTCGGGGTGCCGTGGCCCGGGCCGGTGACCAGTCGACGACCGAACAGGCCGCGCCGCCACCGGGTGGTCAGGGAGTTGTCCACCGACTGCATCACCAGGGCGATCACCGTCCGCTCCGACCAGCCGCGCACGGACAGCATCCGGGCGGCCAGCCGTGGCTGGCGCACGATGCTGCCTAGCCAGCGGCGTACCCGGTGGGGACCGCCGTCGACCAGCAGCGACTGGAGCAGCCCCATCGCGTTGGAGCCGCGCCCGTAGCGGACCGGTTCGATGTGGGTCTGCGGGTCGGGGTGGAACGAGCTGGTGATCGCCACGCCGTCGGTGAAGTCCAGCCCTTCGGCCCGGGCCTGCTGGCGTGCCACCGAGGCACCCAGGATCGCCTCGGAGTTGGTCCGGGTCAGCTCGCCCAGGCGGGGCGAGAGCCCGGGCAGCACACCGTCGTCCTTCATCGCGTGCAGCAGCCGTTGGGTGCCGAGCGCTCCGGCGGCGAACACCACCTGGTCGGCGTGGATCACCTGGCGGCGATGACGCACCCAGGCGCCGGTGCGGACGGTTTGCACCTCGTACCCGCCCTCCGCGGCGGGTTTGACGGCGGTCACCGTGGTCAGCGGGTGCACGACGGCGCCCAGCCGCTCGGCGAGCCAGAGATAGTTCTTGACCAGGGTGTTCTTCGCCCCGTGCCGGCAGCCGGTCATGCACCCGCCGCAGTGCGAGCAGCCGGTGCGCTCCGGGCCGGCGCCGCCGAAGTACGGGTCGGCGACCCGCTCGCCGGGGCGGCCGATGTGCACGCCCACCGGGGTGGCGTGGAAGGTGTGCCCCACCCCCATCCGCTCGGCCACCGCCCGCATGGCCCGGTCCGCGCCGGTGTTCACCGGGTACGTGGTGACGCCGAGCATCCGCTTCGCCTGGTCGTAGTGGCGAGCCAACTCGTCGCGCCAGTCGGTGATGTCCCGCCACTGTGGGTCGGTGTAGAAGGGCGGCAGCGGCTCGTAGAGGGTGTTCGCGTAGACCAGTGAGCCGCCGCCCACCCCGGCTCCGGAGAGCACCAGCACACCACCGCCGGAGCGCTTCGCGGCCGGGCGGAGCAGGGTGATCCGCTGGATGCCGTAGCAGCCCAGCTTCGGTGCCCACAGGAACCGGCGGGCGCGCCAGGACGTCTGCGGGAACTCGTCGTCGGCGAAGCGCCGGCCGGCTTCCAGCACAGCGACGGAATAGCCCTTTTCGGAGAGGCGGAGCGCGGTGACGCTGCCACCGAAGCCGGACCCGATGACGACCACGTCATACCGCATGGATGCATCATTACTCGCCAGTAGCGCTCGCGCTAGCGCCCGATTTCGCGCGATCATGCTCCGGCCGACCGACCCGGCGCCTTCCGGCCGCAACCCGGAGCACCCGTCGGAGCGTTGTTCACCAGACGGGTGGAGGGAAGTTTCAGATGGTCCTCGGGTCGATGGCACCGCGCCGACGGTGGTTGTTGCTGGGGTTGACGGTCCTCGCGGCCGTCGCGCTGATCGCGGCCGGGGCGGTGGTGATCACCCGGCTGACCAGCGACAACAAGCCGGGCGGCGCTCCGGTGGCCGGCTCGCCGACGCCGACGCCGATTCCGACGCCCACCCCGAGCCCCAGCGGCCCACCGCCGGGCGCGGACATCACCGGCCCGCTCAACCTGCTGCTGGTCGGTGTGGACACCCGGGTCAGCGTGCCCGGATGGGAACCGCACTCGGACGCCGTGCTGGTGCTGCACGTGCCGAAGGGGTTGGGCCGGGCGTACCTCTTCTCGCTCCCCCGCGACCTGCTGGTGGACATCCCGGCGTTCCCGAAGGCCGGCTACAAGGGCGGCAAGACCAAGCTCACCCACGCGATGAGCTTCGGCAGCCGGGTGCCGGGCAAACCCAAGGAGCCGAGCACCGCCCAGGGGTACGAGCTGCTGCGCAGCACGGTCGCCGGGTACACCGGGCTGCGGATCGACGCCGGTGCGGTGCTCACGTTCAACGGGTTCGACAAGCTGGTCAACGCGCTGGGCGGGGTGGACATCTACGTCGACCAGCGGGTCGAGTCGATGCACCGCCGACCGGACGGCAAATACCGGGAGAGCGTGCCGGGCGGTTACACCGGGCCGCAGCAGGTCTACGAGAAGGGCGAGCAGCACCTCAACGGCTGGCAGGCACTGGACTACGCGCGGCAGCGCTACATCACCGGCGGCGACTACGCCCGGCAGCGTCACCAGCAGCAACTGATCAAGGCGATGACCAGCAAGATCCTGGACGAGGGCCTGGCCCGGCAACCGGAGCGGGTCGACCAGGTCGTCGCGGCGCTGGGTAACACGCTGATCTACGTGGGTGGGCGGCGGATCGTCGACATCGCGTACGCCCTCGGTGGGATGCCGGAGAACAAGTTCGTGCTCGTCGGCCTGCCCGGGTCCGGCGTCGGCAAGGGCAGCGCCTACCGCGGCGAACAGCTCACCGCCGTCGGCCGGAAGTTCATCACCGAACTCCGCGCCGGCCGCGCCGACGCCTACCTCGCCGCCAACCCCACCCTGGTCGTCAAGAACTGACCCCGCTCAGAGCCGCTTGGGCACGGCCGGCTTCTTCGTGCCGTACAACCAGGCGTCGAAGAGCGCGTCGAGCTGCTTGCCGGAGACGCGCTCGGCGAGGGCGACGAACTCCGCAGTGGTGGCGGTGCCGTTGCGCTTCTCCGCCGCCCAGGTCTTGACGATCTCGAAGAACGCCTTGTCGCCCACAGCCACCCGCAGGGCGTGCAGGGTCATGCCGCCGCGCTGGTAGACAGACTCGCTGAACAACTCCTTGGCACCAGGCTTGCCCGGCGGCGTCTTCCACACCTGAGCGGACATCCGGGCGTACCGGTTGTCGAAGGCCTCCTTGGCCGTGTACGTCCTGGTGTGCTCGGCCCAGAGCCACTCCGCGTACGTCGCGAAGCCCTCGTTGAGCCAGATGTCCTCCCACCTGGCCAGCGCGACACTGTCACCGAACCACTGGTGCGCCAGCTCGTGCGCGACCACCTCGGTGTTCTCGCCCTGCCGGAAGAAGCCGGCGGAGTAGACCGGGCGGCTCTGTGTCTCCAGGGCGTACGAGATCCGGCTGTCGGTGACCACCACACCGCCGTACGCGTCGAACGGGTACGGCCCGAACACGCTCTCCAGATAGTCGGCCACCTTGACGGTCTGGGCGATCGACGTGTCGGCCGCGCCCTTGGCCACGTTGGTGGCGACCGCGTTGTAGACCGGGCGACCCTTGTGCTCGCCGGTGGTGATCCGGAACTTGCCGATCACCAGCGTGCTCAGATAGCTCGCCATCGGCGACTTCTCCGACCACTTCCAGGTGGTCCAGCCGTCCTTGCTGGCCTTGCCGCCCGGCACGCCGTTGCTGACCGCGGTCAGACCGTCGGGCACTGTGACCTCGAAGTCGTACGCCGCCTTGTCGGACGGGTGGTCGTTGACCGGGTACCAGGTGCTGGCCGACTCGGGCTGACCCAGGGCGATGGCACCGTCCGGGGTGTGCAGGAACCCGCCCTCACCGAGAGTCTCGTTCTTCAGCGGCTTCGGCACACCCTCGTAAGTGACCTCGGCGACGAACCCGTTGCCGTTGATCAGGCCGGAGGCCGGCTTGACCACCAGCTCGTTCCGCTTCCGCTCATGGGTCGCCGGCGCGCCGTCCACGGTGACCGTGGTGACCGTCAGGCCGGCCAGGTCGAGGTTGAACGTCGACAGGTCGGTCGTCGCGGTGGCCTGCACCGTGGTCGTACCGGTCAACCGGTCCTTCGCCGGGTCGTAGCGCACCTTGACCGTGTACCGCCCGACGTCGTAGCCGCCGTTGCCGTAGGTCGGGAAGTAGGCGTCCCCGACCCCCTCGGCACCGGCGTTGAACGTCCGCGCCGGGGTGGGCGACGCGCTCGGCGCCGACGCCGCCTCCGGGGCCGACGAGTCGCATCCGGACAGTGCGAGCGCCCCGGCCACCAGCAGACCGGCGCCCATCCGTAGGTCGTGCCGCGTCACCCGCATCTCGAACCCTCCCCGGTACAGTCGCGGTGACGGCGTCCACCGCTCCGCGCGCACGGACGGTCCCCCGCCGTCCGCAGGCGGGAGCATATCGACCGGTGATCACGGCTCCGTCACGGCAGTGTGGGCGCTGATCCACCCACCAACCAGGCGTCGAAGAGCGGTCGAAGCTGCCGACCCGCCACCCGCTCGGCGAGCGCGACGAGGTCCGAGGTGGTCGCGTTGCCCGCCGCCCGCTCACTCGTCCAGGTCCGCAGGAGGCGGAAGAACGTGTCGTCACCGACGGTCCGGCGCAGGGCGTGCACCGCGAGCGCCCCCCGCTTGTAGACGGCCGTGCCGAACATCGATTCCCGGCCCGGCTCGACCGACGGCTGCGACCAGTCGGTCGCCGCGTACTGGAGCTCGAAGTTGCGTTGCGCGGTCCGGCCGCCGTCGTGCTCCTCCCACAGCCACTCCGCGTAGCTGGCGAAGCCCTCGTTGAGCCAGATGTCGCTCCACCAGGTCAGCGACACACTGTCGCCAAACCACTGGTGGGCCAGCTCGTGCGCCACCACGCTCGGGTTGGGTTGGTCGTCCGCGAAGAATGCGGGCCCGTAGACCGGGCGGGACTGGGTCTCCAGCGCGTACCCGATCCGGTCGTCGGCGACCACGATCCCGCCGTACGAGTCGAACGGGTACGGGCCGAACCGGCTGGCCAGGAAGTCGACGATCGCCCCGGTGCGGGCCAGTGAGCTCGCCGCGCCGCCGTTCGCGGGCAGGCTCGCCGCCACCGCCGTGACCATCGGTCGGCCGGCGTGCGTGCCGGTCACCACCCGGTAGTCGCCGATCACCAGGGTGCTCAGGTAACTGGCCATCGGGGCGCGCTCCGACCAGTGCCAGGTGGTCCAGCCGTCGGCGCTGCTCTTCGGGCCGGGCACACCGTTGCTCAGTGCGGCCAGGCCGTCCGGGACGGTCACCGCCAGGTCGTAGGTGGCCTTGTCCGACGGGTGGTCGTTGACCGGGAACCAGGTGGCGGCCGAGTCGGGTTGGCCGAGCGCGACAGCGCCGTCGGCGGTGTGCAGGAAACCCCCGCTGCCCAACGACCCGTCAACCACAGCCGTGGGCACACCCGCGTAGTCGACCGCCACGGTGAACTGGCGGCCGCGCGGGAGCCCGGCGCGCGGGGTCACCACCAGCTCGCCGTCGCCGCGCCGGTGGTCGGCTCGTGCGTCGGCAACGGTGACCGCGCTGACGGTCAGGCCGGCCAGGTCCAGGTTGAACCGGGACAGGTCCTGGGTGGCCGTGGCCGTGATGACAGCGCGACCGGTCAGCCGGTCCGTCGACGGGTCGTAGCGGACGTCGAGGTCGTAGTGCGAGACGTCGTAGCCGCCGTTGCCGCGCCCCGGCACGTACGGGTCGCCCGCGTCGGCCGCGCCGGCGCGGAACCCGTCGCTGTCGCCCGTACAACCGGTCGCGGCCAGTCCGACGACGCAGGTCAGCGTGGCGGCGATGGCGGCCAACCGACTGCCGGCCGATCTCCGTCCGGTCCGGACCATGCACACCCCCCTGCGATACCTCCGGTCAGGACGAGCGTAGTCAGCGCCGCAGACGACACGGCCCGTATTGACGATCATCAGTTACTTTCGTTGAATCAAACAAAAGTAGCCGTCGATCGATACTTTCTTTCGACTTTGACCGACGTTAGTGTCGATCTCCGACCACCGTCGCGAAAGGTGGAACCATGCCAGACCACACCGCACCCGACGCCACCCCAACCGGCCGACTCAGCCGTCGGTCCCTGCTCGCCGCGTCCGCCGGCGCAGCCGCCGCGATCGGCGCGGCCGGCCTGCCGGTCCTCGCCACCGGCACCCCCGCGCTCGCCAAACCCAAGAGCAAGCTGCGGGTCGAGCCGCTGATCCCGGCGAAGAACCGCGGCATCATCCTCTACAGCGTCCGCGACCGGATCACTGCCGCGCCCGACGACAGTGGAGTGCCCTACGGCTTCGAGCGCGTCCTCGCCCGACTCGCCGAGATCGGCTACAAGGAGATCGAGTTCGCCGGCTACACACAGAGCACCGAGATCCTCGGCCGGCAGATCACCCCCACCGAGATCCGCAAGATCCTCGACGACAACGGTCTGGTGGCCAACGGCACCCACGCCTCGATCCAGCCGGCCACCTTCCAGCAGCAGCTCGACATCGCCGAGGAACTCGGCATGAAGAACATCGGCACCGGCAGCGACCCGACCAGCAGCGCGTACAAGGCCGAGTGGGACGCCGCCGCCGACATCTGGAACGAGCTGGGCCGGCAGGCACGGGCCCGGGGCATGCGGCTGTACACGCACAACCACGACGCCGCGTACAGCTTCCTGATCGACCGTGGCCCGCGCGACGCGCAGGGCCGGCAGACCCGGTCGTCCGGCATCCGCCGGCTGGAGTACTTCTTCGAGATCACCGACCCGCGGTACGTCTTCTTCGAGCTCGACATCTACTGGGCCTACGTGGCCCGCTACAAGCACCAGAAGTACGTCGACCCGGCCGGCCAGGAAGTGACCGACCTGTTCGACCCGATCCTCACCGTGGCCGACCGGACCACCCGGTTCCCGCTCTTCCACGCCAAGGACGGCGACCGGGACACCAGCGTTCCCAACGGGTACCAGATGACCCCGCTGGGCGAGGGTGACCTCAACTTCCAGCAGTTCTTCCAGACCATCGGCGAGCGGAACTTCCACCACGCCAACTGGGAGATGGACACCGCCCCCGGCGGTGCCGACAACAAGGGCCAGTCACTGGACTTCGCGGCGACCAGCTACCGCAACATGTCCGACCTGACCATCTACCTGGACAAGTGACTCCCAGCTGAACGCGACGAAGGCCGGCCCCGCAGCACCGCGGGGCCGGCCTTCCGGCGTCTGAGAGAAGGGTCAGCGGTCGAGGACCAGGCCGACCTTCTGGAACTCCTTCAGGTCGCGGTAACCGCACTTGGCCATCGCCCGACGCAGCCCACCGAACAGGTTGAGCTGGCCGTCGGCCTCGTCAGCCGGCCCGAAGAGCAGCTCCTCCATCGAACCGAGCGGCTCACCGGCAACCTCGAACGCGCCCCGAGGCAGCGACGGGTGACTCGCCGCCGAGTGCCACCAGGCACCACCGGCGGGGGCCTCCTCGCAGAGCGACAGCGGCTCACCGAGCATCACCGCGTCCGCACCGCAGCCGAGCGCCTTGGCGATGTCACCCGAGGTCTGGATGTCACCGTCGGCGATGAGGTGCACGTACCGGCCGCCCGTCTCGTCCAGATAGTCGCGGCGGGCCGCCGCCGCATCCGCGATCGCGGTCGCCATCGGCACCCGGATCCCCAGCACCGACTCGGTGGTCGACCACTCGTCGCCACCGATGCCCACGATGACCCCGGCCGCACCGGTACGCATCAGGTGCAGAGCGGTCTTGTAGTCCGTGCAACCGCCGACGATCACCGGCAGGTCGAGGTCGGCGATGAACTCCTTGAGGTTCAACGGCTCATCGGTGGTCGACACGTGCTCGGCCGAGACGATGGTGCCTTGGATGACCAGGATGTCCACCCCGGCGTCCAGGATCACCGGAGCCAGCGCCAGGGTGTGCTGCGGGGAGACCCGCACCGCCACAGTGCCGCCACCGGCGCGCAGCTCACGAACCCGCTCGGCGATCAGGTCCGGGCGGATCGGCTCGGCGTACACCTCCTGGAGCTTCTTGGTGGCGCGGGCGTCCTCGTCGAGGCCGGCCAGCTCCTCCAGCACCTTGGTCGGGTTCTCGTAGCGGGTCCAGAGCCCCTCGACGTTGAGCACACCGAGGCCGCCGAGCTCACCGAGCCGCACCGCCGACGCCGGGCTCATGGTGGCGTCGGAGGGGTGGCCGACGCACGGGATACCGAACGGGTACGCGTCGAGCTGCCAGGAGGTGGAGACGTCGTCGACGTCCCTGGTCCGGCGGCTCGGCACGATGGCGATGTCGTCCAGGTGGTAGCCGCGCTGCGCGGTCTTGCCCAGCCCGATCTCGACCACGTCACGCATGGGGGACTCCAGATGGTTGGGGGTGGTGGGTCAGCGGGTGTGGTAGTTGGGCGCCTCGACGGTCATCTGGATGTCGTGCGGGTGGCTCTCCTTCAGCCCGGCCGCGGTGATCCGGATGAGCTGGCCCCGGCGGTGCAGATCGGGGATGTTCTCCGCACCGGCGTATCCCATGGCCAGTCGCAAACCGCCGACCAGCTGGTGGGCGACCCGGGAGAGCGGCCCCCGGTAGGGCACCTGGCCCTCGACGCCCTCCGGGACGAGCTTGTCGTCGCTGAGCACGTCCTGCTGGAAGTAGCGGTCCTTGCTGTACGACTTGGCCTGCCCCCGGGACTGCATCGCGCCGAGCGACCCCATCCCGCGGTAGGTCTTGAACTGCTTGCCGTTGACGAAGATCAGCTCGCCGGGGCTCTCCTCGCAGCCGGCCAGCAGGCTGCCGAGCATCACCGTGTCGGCACCGGCCACCAGGGCCTTGGCGATGTCGCCGGAGTATTGGATGCCACCGTCGCCGATGACCGGCACGCCGGCCGGCCGGGCGGCACGGGCTGCCTCCATGATCGCGGTCACCTGCGGCACGCCGACCCCGGCGACGATCCGGGTGGTGCAGATCGCGCCCGGACCCACGCCCACCTTGACGCCGTCGGCGCCGGCGTCGACCAGCGCCTTCGCGCCGGCGTACGTGGCCACGTTGCCGCCCATGATGTCGACAGTGACGTCGGCCTTGAGCCGGCGGACCATGTCCAGCACGGCCCGCTGGTGACCGTGCGCGGTGTCCACGATCAGCACGTCGACGCCCGCGTCGACCAGGGCACGGGCCCGCTTGTACGAGTCCTCGCCGACACCGATGGCGGCGGCGACCCGGAGGCGGCCGGCGTCGTCCTTGCTGGCGTCCGGGTACTGCTCGCTCTTGGTGAAGTCCTTCACGGTGATCAGGCCACGCAGCCGGCCCGACTCGTCGACGATCGGCAGCTTCTCGACCTTGTGCTGGCGCAGCAGCGCGAGAGCGTCGTCCTTGCTCACGCCCACCCGGGCGGTGACCAGCGGGGTGTGGGTCATGATCTCGCGGACCGGGGTGTCCGGCTCGGAGACGAAACGCATGTCGCGGTTGGTGACGATGCCGACCAGCTGGCCGTCGCCGTCCACCACGGGGACGCCGGAAATGCGGTAACGCCCGCACAGCTCGTCGACTTCGCGCAGCGTGTCGTCAGGGCTGGCGGTCACCGGGTTGGTGATCATGCCGGACTCGGAGCGCTTGACCAGGTCGACCTGGAGCGCCTGGTCCTCCATGGAGAGGTTGCGGTGCAACACGCCGATGCCGCCCTGGCGGGCCATGGCGATCGCCATCCGGGCCTCGGTCACCGTGTCCATCGCGCTGGAGAGCAGCGGAATGGACAACTCGACGTTGCGGGTGAGCTTCGTCCGGGTGTTGACCCGACTGGGCACCACGTCCGACTCGCCCGGCTGGAGCAGCACGTCGTCGAAGGTGAGGCCGAGCGGAACCACCCGGGCGGAGCCGGCCGGCAGCTCGGGCAGGTGGCCGCCCAGGTCGGCGTGCTCCACGCCGGCCGGAAGATCGGTGCTGGGCGAATTTTCCACGATTGCTCCCCTGAGCTGCTCGGATGGGCTTCAGCGAGGTGGCGCGGGCGGGCACCGGAGCGCGCCACGGTGCCGGCACGTCGCCTCATCGTACCCAGTGACCTGGGCGACCCGTCTGTGGCGGCCCGGCCCGGCGCGCGGCCCGGGGGGCGGACGTCCGTGCCGCGTTGGGTCTACGGTGAAGGGGTGCACGACGAGCCCATCGACCCGTTCAATGGCGACCCGGCCGATCCCACAGCGGGTCTGGATGAGCCGGGCGATGACCCGACGCCGGATCCGCTGACCGACGTCGAGCGGCAGGACGTGCTGGAAGACCTCGCCGACCTGGAGATCTACCAGGCCCTGCTCGCCCCGATCGGGGTCCGTGGCCTGGTGATCGAATGCGAGGACTGCCGAGAGCCGCACTACTTCGACTGGGACCTGCTCCGGGGCAACCTGCGTCACCTGCTCAACTCCGGCCGCCCCCGCGTGCACGAGCCCGCGTACGACCCCGACCCGGACCACTACGTGACCTGGGACTACGCCCGGGGCTACGCCGACGGCGTGCACGACACCCTGACCGAGGGCACCGAGGACGAGCCGGGCACCCCGACCGCAACGCAGTGACGGTCGGGTGCGTGGACGCCGTTTGATGGTGGCGTGCGGCGCATGCCGGTGACCGTGGCGTGCGACCTTTCCCTCAGGCGACCAGCCCGGCGCGGAAGCCGGCTGCCACCGCGTGCGCCCGGTCCCGGGCCCCAAGCTTGCGGAACAACCGGCGAGCGTGCGTCTTGACCGTGTCCTCCGAGACGAACAGCTCCCGGCCGATCTCCGCGTTGCTCTTACCCTCGGCCATGCCGAGCAGCACCTGAAGCTCGCGCTCGGTGAGGCCGATCGACGCCCGGGTGGGCCGGGCGTTCGCAGCGGGCCGGGCCGGATCGGTCTGATCCGCCGACGACTCGCCGGTCGCCGACTCGGCCTCGTCGTCCCCCCGCTGCACCGGCACCGACGGCATCCCCGCCGACCCGTCGCCGGGCGTTGCCGGCCAGCCGGGCTCGCCGGAGCCACGCGGCGACGGCCCGGAGCGACCAGAACCGCCCACCGCCGCGGCATCCCGTGCCGGATCGGTGATCCTCTGCCGGGAGGCCCGACCGGGCGCTGTGAGCAGCAGGAGGGCCTTGGCCACCGCGCTGGTCAGGTCGTGGTCGACGTTCTGAATGAGACCGCGGGCGCCGGCGCTGATGGTGGCCGCCGCCGCCTCGGACTCTTCGGTGCCGAGCAGCAGCACCGCGGCCTGCGGCGCGCGGGCCAGGACCCGACGAACGAAGCCGGCGCTGTCCGGCCGGGTGAGGGCCGTGTCGGCCAACACCACGTCGGCCGGTCGCTCGGCCAGCCGCAGCATCACCTCAGGATCGGAGACTGCGGTACGAACAATTGCTGACAACCCCAGCCGCGCGGCAGCAGAAGCAAGGTGCTGGGCCGCGAGTGGTGTCCGAACGCACACAAGGACGGTACGCACTGTGGTCTCCTCTCCGCCAACGAGCAGACCATGACGGGGTCGGCTCGGGAGGGGGTTCCCGGCAATCCTTCGAACTTTTCCGACAGATAGGGCAAAAGCCGCAATTTGTAGGACGTTTTCGATCACACACGTGTGAGTCGGCTGCAGCCCGGGTACCGGGAGGTCCAGGCCGGGAACGGTGCGCCTGCGCGGCCCGCCGCACGGATGCCGGCCACAAGGATTCTCGCGGAGCCGCGCGGGAGGAGGGGTGCTGATGTCGAACGTACGTAGACTGCCCGGACCCATCGTCGATCTCTGGGACTGGCAACGGCTCGGTGCCTGCCGAGGCCGGGACAGCGCCCAGTTCTTCCACCCGGACGGCGAGCGTGGCTCCTCCCGACTGCGTCGCGAGTCCGCCGCCAAGTCGGTCTGTCGCGCCTGCCCGGTCCGGGCCGAGTGCGCCGCACACGCGCTGTCGGTCCGTGAGCCGTACGGCGTGTGGGGCGGCTTCAGCGAGTCGGAACGACTGCGACTGCTCGCCGTCGGCTGGGAGGACCTGGCAGACCGGCGGCACGCCCGGGTCGACGTTGCACGGCTGGAGGCCCGACTGGGTCACCCGCACAAGTCGACCGTCCCGGCCCAACGCAACGTCGCCTGACCCGACACATACCTGACGTCCGCGAAACCGCGTCCCTGGTTCGGGGGCGCGGTTTCGACGTCCCGACCCTCGACGGTCTCGACGTCCCCGGGTCCTAGGCGGCTCGGCCTCCCCCGCCCGGGCCCGTGGAAAGCTCCAACATCCGCATGATCGACACGAGTTCAATGATGTCGGGGTGTCCCGCCGCCTCGGACACCCCGATATTGGCAAAGCCGAGTGGATCATGCCCAGAACGGAACGGGCTGAGGCCGGCCCCGCCTCCGTATGGGAGGTTTGTCCGGTCTGAGGGGTTAAGGCGAGAGCGCCGATGGCCCCGGTACGAGGGTTGCGGCCTTCGGGGCGTTTGGCCTGTGACCGGTCGCACCGGTGGGTCGGAATGATGGCCGGGCCGGGGTCGTTGAAAACCCTGACGATCGCAGGACCACCGGCTCACCGCCCCGCCCGACCGGGGTTGGAACAGCTGGTAGCGGGGTTGGAATGCCGCCCCGGCCCGCATGGTTGAAGCCTCCCAGCACCCGCGCTCCACGGGATGGCCGGGCCCCCGGAATGACCCCGGGCCCCGGTCGTTGCAGTCCCCACGAGCAACCACCCCGCCACCGCTTCACCCGAGCGGACGTCGGCGGATGGGCCCACCGGGAATGATCCCCGGACGGCGGTCGTTACACATGGACCCGGCGCCACAAGCCCGCGCTTGTCACCGCCGACCCCGGCGCCCGAGCCCCCGCTCGCAGGCCGCCAACCCGGCCCCCAAGCCCTTCCGCTTGACGGTGCCGACCTTCCCAGACTTTTCCCTTGGTTTTGATGCAGCGCCGGACGAGGTGCTCACACCCCTGTGTCGCCGACCCCCCTTGGCGGCCCGGGTGTTCCTACCCCCGAAGGAGCTACCCCCATGAACACGATCATTCGTAAGAGCATGTTGTCTGTTGCTGGTCTCGCGTTCGCCGGTGGTGTCTTCGCCGGCCCGATCGCCGCCCACGCTGCCAACCCCGTGGATGGCAAGCCGGTTGCGGTGGCGGTGCAGTCGGCCGCCCCGAAGCCGCAGGGCGAGCAGTCCCACATCACCCTCAACGACGAGCAGACCGCCAACGTCAAGGCGATCATCGCCGCGACGAAGAAGGCCGGCCTGCCCGAGCGCGCCGCGGTCATCTCGATCGCGACGAGCCTGCAGGAGTCGAAGCTGGAAAACCTGGGCCACCTCGGCGACGCCAACGACCACGACTCGCTGGGCCTGTTCCAACAGCGCCCGACCAGTGGTTGGGGCACGCCGGAGCAAATCACCGACCCCGCCTACTCCACCACCGCGTTCCTCAAGGGCCTCCGCCAGGTCGACGGGTGGCAGGACATGGCGCTGACCGACGCCGCGCAGACCGTCCAGGTGTCGGCCTACCCGGATGCCTACGCCCAGTGGGAGCAGCAGGCCACCGACCTGGTCGGCCAGCACTGGAACAGCTGACACCAACACAAACACTGGACTACCCGACCGCTGGCCGGCACCCCAACCCGGGGTGCCGGCCAGCGGCATATCCGCACCACCCGCGTCCCTGGCCCGGGTCGATCACGGACTTGTGGTGCCGGACTGAGGATGGTTCGGGTGGTCTGTCCAGCACCACAACTCCTTGATCGACCCAAGCGGGCGGGCGGGCCGCCCGGCCGGGCCGGGCTGGGCCGGGCTGGGCCGACAGCACTCCAACGGCTTCCGACCGGGGCGGACCGCCCGGCACTGCCGGATCAGCGGACGGTGACAGTGACCGTGTGCCAGCCGGTGGCGCCGTCCGGGACGACATCCTGCGTACGCTCGGTCTGGGTTTCGCCGGTGGCGTCCGTTGCCCGGACCTGGAGCCGGTGCTCGCCTGGCGTGGCGGCCCAGCGCCACGACCACTGCACCCAGGTGTCCACCGACACGGCTGGGGCCAGCTCGGCCTGCTGCCACTCGCCGTCGTCGACGCGGACCTCGACCTGGCGGATGCCCCGGTGCTGCGCCCACGCCACACCGGCGATGGTCACCGGCCCCGTGGTCAGCCGGTTACGTCCCCGGGGCGTGTCGATCCTCGACTGCGTCTTGATGGGCCCTTCGACCGACCAGCCGCGCGGCACCCAGTACGCGTCGAAGTCCGCGAATCGGGTCAGCTCCAGCTCGGTCACCCACTTGCACGCCGACACGTAGCCGTAGAGGCCGGGCACCACCATCCGGACCGGGAAGCCGTGCTCGACCGGCAGAGGCTCGCCGTTCATGCCGACCGCCAGCAGCGCGTCCCGCCCGTCGCGCAGCGCGGCGGTGGGGGTGCCGCAGGTCCAGCCGTCGACCGACCGGCCGACGACCTGGTCGGCGTCCGCGTCCGGCTCGACCTCGTCGAGCAGTTCCCGCAGGGGTACGCCGAGCCAGCGGGCGTTGCCGATCAGGTCACCGCCCACCTCGTTGGAGACGCAGGCCAACGTGACGTACCGCTCGACCAGCGGCCGGGCCAGCAGGTCGGCGTAGGTGTAGGTGCGCTCGGTGCCGACCCGCCCGTGGATCCGCAGCCGCCAGCTGTCCGGGTCCACCTGGGGTACCACCAGCGCGGTGTCGATCCGGTAGAACCCGAGGTTCGAGGTGACGTACGGCGCGAGTTGCGCCAGCGAGAGGTCCGCGCCTGCTGGTACGGCCGCTGCGGGGGCGACCGGCGCGGGCAGCCGGATCGCGTCCCGAGCGGCGGACACCCCGCGTCGACCGGCCAGCCAGCGCCCACCGAGACCTGCCGCCACGGCGGTGCCGAGCAGAACCCCGCTGCTGGTGAGGAACCGCCGCCGCGACTCGGGGTCGACTTCCGCAGCCCCGGCCGTGGGTTGCCCGCCCGGAGCCACCGGCGCAGCGGGCGCCACCGGGCCAGCAGGCGACATCGGCGCGGCGGGAGTCACCGGCACCGGCAGGCCCTCCGGCGTCGGCGAGGGCGGCTCGGCCCGCGACCCTCGCGCCGGGCCCGCAGGCGGCACCGGACCGACAGGCGGCACCGACCCAGCAGGCGGCACCGACCCAGCGGGCGGCGCGATCGGCGTGGGCGGTGACCATGGCCAGGGGTCCAGCTCGAACGGGCCGTCGATGAACAGCCAGAGCACCAGGCCGCCGAGGCCGGCGCCGACAAGCGACGGCAGCGCGTCGGCGGCGTCCGCACCGGAACGGGTCAGCGCGGCGGCCACACCGATGACGCCGAACGCGGCGATGCCGGCCAGGCCGAATGCCAGCCGTCGGACCGCCAGCACACCGAACAGCGCCGCGAACCCTCCCAGCAACAGGCCCGTACCGACCAGCAGCGCGATCTTGTCGGCGGTGCCGAAGAGGTCGATGGCGAGTTGCTTCAGCGACTCGGGGACGGCGTCGACGACCACCCCACCGACCGCGACCAGCGGTGCCGACCGGGGGCCGGTCAGGACCGCCACCGGTTCGGCGATTCCGATCGCGACGGCGGCGGCGGTGATCCCGGCCAGCGCGGCGTAGCGCCGCGACGTGGTGCTCATCGGCCCAGTGTGCGCGATCATCCGGTCCACTCGCCAACAACGG
Organism: Micromonospora sp. A202; assembly: GCF_006715105.1. Lineage (NCBI taxonomy): Bacteria > Bacillati > Actinomycetota > Actinomycetes > Micromonosporales > Micromonosporaceae > Micromonospora > Micromonospora sp. A202. Next base: position 5,832,615 of record NZ_VFMP01000001.1, read on the forward strand.
CGGCGTCGGTAACAGACCCATAAGACGAGCCGGGGCACACCGTCGTGCGACGGTGTGCCCCGGGACGGGTGTTGCTACCGGGTCAGAAGCCCGGGCCGTGCTGGTGGCCGTGACCGTGGCCGTGGCCGCCGCCGGCGGACTGCTCCGCCTGCTCCGGCTTCTCGACCACGAGGCTCTCCGTGGTGAGCAGCAGACCGGCGATCGAGGCGGCGTTGGTGACCGCGTTGCGGGTCACCTTCACCGGGTCGATGATGCCGGCCTTGACGAGGTCGACGTACTCGCCCTTGGCGGCGTCGAGGCCGTTGCCCCACTCCAGGTCGGCGACCTTCTGCGTCACGACGTAGCCGTCGTGACCGGCGTTCTGGGCGATCCAGCGCAGCGGCTCGACGAGCGACTTGCGCACGACCGAGACACCGATCTTCTCGTCGCCGGTGAAGCCCAGGTCGTCGTCGAGCACCGAACGGATCTGCACCAGGGCGGCGCCGCCGCCGGGCACAGTGCCCTCCTCGACCGCAGCCTTGGTCGCCGCGATGGCGTCCTCGATGCGGTGCTTGCGCTCCTTCATCTCGACCTCGGTGGCCGCGCCAGCCTTGATGACGGCGATGCCACCGGAGAGCTTCGCCAGCCGCTCGGCCAGCTTCTCCCGGTCCCAGTCGGAGTCGGAGGCCTCGATCTCCTTGCGGATCTGGGACACCCGGTCGGCGACGTCGGCCTTCTGGCCGCCGCCGTCGACGATCGTGGTGTTCTCCTTGTCGACCACGACGCGCCGAGCGGTGCCGAGCACCTCCAGGCCGACCTGGTCGATCTTGTAGCCCAGCTCCGGGGCGACCAACTCGGCACCCGTGGAGATCGCGATGTCCTGGAGCATCGCCTTGCGCCGGTCACCGAAGCCCGGGGCCTTGACCGCGCAGACCTTGAGGGTCTTGCGCAGCGAGTTGACCACCAGGGTGGAGAGCGCCTGGCCGTCCACGTCCTCGGCGATGATCAGCAGGGGCTTGCTGTTCTGCAGGATCTTCTCCAGCAGCGGCAGCAGCTCTTCGATCGCCGAGATCTTCTGGGTGGTGACCAGGATGTACGCGTCCTCAAGGACGGACTCCTGGCTCTCCAGGTCGGTGACGAAGTTCGGCGAGATGAAGCCCTTGTCGAACTGGAGACCCTCGGTCACTTCCAGCTCGGTGGTGAGCATGGAGCCTTCCTCGACGGTGATGACACCGTCGCGGCCGACCCGCTCCATCGCCTCGGCGATCAGGTCGCCGATCGTGGCGTCCTGCGCGGAGATCGTCGCCACGTTCGCGATCGACTCCTTGCTGGTGACCTCGGCGGCACGGCCGAGCAGCGCCTCGGAGACCTTGGCGGCCGCCGCGTCGATGCCCCGCTTGAGGCCGGCCGGGTTGGTCCCGGCGGTCACGTTGCGCAGACCCTCGCGAACCATCGCCTGGGCCAGCACGGTCGCGGTGGTGGTCCCGTCGCCGGCGACGTCGTTGGTCTTGGTCGCCACCTCCTTGACCAGCTGCGCGCCAAGGTTCTCGTACGGGTTGGTGAGCTCGATCTCCTTGGCGATGGTCACACCATCGTTGGTGATCGTCGGCGCACCGAATTTCTTGTCCAGGACGACGTTGCGCCCGCGCGGGCCGAGGGTGACCTTGACCACGTCCGCGAGGGCGTTGACACCGTGCTCCAGCAGGTGCCGGGCGTCGTCCGAGAAGCTCAGGATCTTCGCCATTTATGTCCCTTCGAAGCGCCATTGCCCCGGCCCGGCGAGCCGGACCGGGGCAATGGCACTGATCGGTTGCTTACTTCTCGATGACCGCGAGGACGTCGCGGGCGGAGAGCACCAGGTACTCCTCGCCGGCGTACTTGACCTCGGTGCCGCCGTACTTCGAGTAGAGGACGGTGTCGCCGACCTGCACGTCAACCGGAACCCGGTTGCCGTTGTCGTCGACGCGGCCCGGGCCGACAGCGAGGACAGTGCCCTCCTGCGGCTTCTCCTTGGCGGTGTCGGGGATCACGATGCCCGACGCCGTGGTGGTCTCAGCCTCGTTCGCCTGGACCACGATGCGGTCCTCGAGCGGCTTGATCGCAACCTTGGTCGCGGTAGTCACGGGCATACCCTCCTGGGGTACTGGTTTCGTTGCTGGCCGGCGGGGCCGACCAGCGTCAATCTGCCTCATGCCACCGGGCGGGGCCGTCGTCGCGGGTGCCGGTCCGCCTGGCGTGCGCCCCCGGGTCGTGAGACCCGGAAGCTGGCACCCTCAGGGTGAGAGTGCTAATCGCAGGTTATTCCGTGGCTAGCACTCCGTCAAGGAGAGTGCCAGCGAGTCGCGCCCCGCCAGCCCGGATTTCCGGGTCCACCCGGACAATGACCGGGTGGATCTCGATCAGCTGGCGGCGCTGCGTACCCCCGAGGGGTCGGCCGCGCTCACGGCGGCGGCCGGGCTGGCCGGCGGTGATCCACTGGCTGCGGCGTCGGCCCTGCGCGCGGCCGGGGTGCCGCCGACGCTCGCCGCGGCCGCGCTCACCCAGGCTGAGCTGCGCCACCGGGCGACCGGCAAGTTCGGCCCGGCAGCCGCTGGGATGTTCCTCACCCGCCCGGGGCTGGAGCAGGCCACCCGCCGGGTGGTCGCCGACCGGCGGGCCGCCCGGCTCCACGCGGCCGGCGTGCGCACCCTGGCCGACCTCGGATGCGGCCTCGGCGCCGACGCGCTGGCCGCCGCCCGCGCCGGCATCCGGGTGTACGGGGTGGAGGCCGACCCGGTGACCGCCGCGATGGCCGCCGCCAACGCCGACGCGGCCGGGCTGGCTGACCTGTTCACTGTCGAGTGCGGGGATGCCACAGCGTTCGACGTCTCCCGGGTCGACGGGGTCTTCTGCGACCCGGCCCGCCGCACCACCGGCACCGGGCGACGGATCTTCGACCCGCGCGCCTACTCACCACCGTGGGACTTCGTGACCGGGCTGGCCGAGCGGGTGCCGCGCACCGTGGTGAAGGTGGCGCCGGGCCTGGACCACGCGCTCATTCCGGCCGGCGCGGAGGCCGAGTGGGTCGGCGTCGATGGCGACCTGGTCGAGGCCGCGCTCTGGTGTGGTGACCTGGCTGAGGTGCCCCGCCGCGCCACCCTCTACCGCCAGCGGGGCGTCGAGACACGCCGCCACCAGCTCAGCGGCTCGGGTGCCGACGAGGCGCCGGTCGGGCCGCCGCGTCGCTACCTGTACGACCCGGACGCGGCGGTGGTGCGCGCGCACCTCGTGGCCGAACTGGCCACCGAACTGGACGCCACCCTCGGCGATCCGAGCATCGCCTACCTCTACGCCGACCAGCCGATCCGCACCCCGTACGCACGCTGCCTGGAGATCACCGACGTGCTGCCGTTCTCGCTCAAGCGCCTGCGGGCGCTGCTGCGGGATCGTCGGGTGGGCCGGGTGGAGATCCTCAAGCGGGGTTCCGCGCTCACCCCGGAGCAGCTTCGACGGGACCTGCGGCTGGCCGGCGGCGAGGCGGCGAGCCTGGTGCTCACCCGGGTCGCCGGCGCACCGACAGTGCTGATCGGTAGGCCGGTCGACTAGCGTCGCCGGTGTGGCAGGACAGGGCACTCCGGCGACGGCACTGGTGGTCAAGCGTGGGGTGGCGCACCGCACCCATCCGTACCGGGTGGCACCGGACGCCCCGAACTACGGCGCGTTGGTGGCGGTGGCGCTCGGCGTGCCACCGGAGCGCGTGTTCAAGTCGCTGGTGACCGAGGTCGACGGCGCACTGACCGTGGCGGTCGTTCCGGTCACCGGCGAGCTGGATCTGAAGGCGCTCGCCGCGGCCGTCGGTGGCAAGCGGGCGGCGCTGGCCGACCGGGCGGTCGCCGAGCGGGCAACCGGCTACGTACGCGGTGGGATCAGCCCGCTCGGGCAGCGCAAGCGACTGCCCACAGTGCTGGACGACTCCGCGCTGACATTTCCGACGATCTACGTCTCGGCTGGTCGGCGCGGTCTGCAACTCGAACTGGCCGCGGCGGATCTGGTGGCGCTGACCGACGCCCGCACCGCGCCGTTGCAGACCCACTGACGACCTTCGTTACGTCGACTCCCTCGTGGGATACCCGCGGAGTAACAGTCGCGTTGCTGAATTGTTATCGCTCCCAACAAACTATGCACCTGCGCGGTCTTGTGGAGCCGGTGTGACGCGAAATACGTTGCCGGACACAACAAAACAACACCTCCCCCACCTCCGAAAGGACCCTGCACATGCGTAAGGGGATCCTCACCATCGCCGCCGTGGGCCTGCTCACGACCGGCGGCTTGACCGCCTGTGGCGACGACTCCGGCGACAAGGCCGCCTCCGCCAAGACCCCCAAGATCGGCGTGATCCTCCCGGACAGCAAGTCCTCGGCCCGTTGGGAAACGGCGGACCGCCGGTTCCTGGAGGAGGCGTTCAAGGCCGCCGGTGTCCAGTACGACATCCAGAACGCCCAGAACGACAAGACCGCCTTCCAGACCATCGCCGACCAGATGATCACCGGTGGCGTGACCGCCCTGATGATCGTCAACCTGGACTCCGGCACCGGCAAGGCCGTGCTGGACAAGGCCAAGTCGCAGGGCGTCGCCACCATCGACTACGACCGGCTCACCCTCGGTGGCTCGGCCCAGTACTACGTCAGCTTCGACAACGAGACCGTCGGCAAGCTCCAGGGCGAGGGTCTGTCGAAGTGCCTGACCGAGAAGGGCGCCAAGAACCCCGTCGTGGCGTACCTGAACGGCTCCCCCACCGACAACAACGCCACCCTGTTCAAGGCCGGCTACGACTCGGTCCTCAAGCCGAAGTTCGACGCCAAGGAATACGTCAAGGGCCCTGAGGACGCGGTGCCGGCGTGGGACAACGCGCAGGCCGCGACGATCTTCGAGCAGCAGCTCACCAAGGCCAACGGCAAGATCGACGGCGTGCTGGCCGCCAACGACGGTCTCGGCAACGCGGCCATCTCGATCCTGAAGAAGAACAAGCTCAACGGCAAGGTGCCGGTGACCGGGCAGGACGCCAGCACCGAGGGCCTGCAGAACATCCTCGCCGGTGACCAGTGCATGACCGTCTACAAGGCGGTCCGGGAAGAGGCCAAGGCCGCCTCCGACCTGGCCATCGCCCTCGCCAAGGGCGAGAAGAAGGACACCGGCCAGACGGTCAAGGACGGTGACCGGGACGTTCCCTCGGTGCTGCTCACCCCGAAGGCCATCACCAAGGAGACCGTCAAGGACGTCATCGCCGACGGCTACGTGACCAAGGAAGAGGTCTGCACCGCGGCGTACGCCAAGTTCTGCGCCGAAGCCGGCATCAGCTGACCGACGCCGCAGTACCCGCCGGAACGACCATCGCCGCCCGGCACGGGAGCACCCTTCCGTGCCGGGCGGCGCCCGCCGGACGGGCCCCGACCCTCCCTTGAGAAGGAGACCCCCGTGTCCCCGACCCCCTTGCTGGAACTCCGCGGGATCGACAAGAGCTTCGGTCCTGTCCAGGTGCTCCGCGACGTCGCCCTGACCGTCCACCCGGGCGAAGTGACCGCACTGGTCGGCGACAACGGCGCCGGCAAGTCGACCCTGGTGAAGTGCATCAGCGGCATCCACCCCACCGACGCCGGAGAGTTCCTGTTCAACGGTGAACCGGTGCACATCGGCAGCCCCCGCGACGCCGCCACGCTCGGCATCGAGGTCGTCTACCAGGACCTCGCGCTCTGCGACAACCTGGACATCGTGCAGAACATGTTCCTGGGCCGGGAGAGGCGCAGCGGCATCGTCCTCGACGAGCCGACCATGGAACAGCTCGCCGCCGAGACGCTGGCGGGGCTCTCCATCCGCACCGTCACCTCGCTGCGTCAGCACGTGTCCAGCCTCTCCGGTGGCCAGCGCCAGACCGTGGCCATCGCGAAGGCGGTGCTGTGGAACAGCAAGCTCGTCATCCTGGACGAGCCGACCGCGGCGCTCGGCGTGGCACAGACCGCCCAGGTGCTCGAACTGGTCCGCCGCCTCGCCGACAACGGCCTGGCCGTGGTGCTCATCTCGCACAACATGAACGACGTCTTCGCCGTCTCCGACCGGATCGCCGCGCTGTACCTCGGCCAGATGGTCGCTCAGGTGAAGACCACCGACATCACTCACGCCCAGGTGGTCGAGCTGATCACCGCCGGGCGCTCGGGCGGGCTCGGCCTCGCCACCGACCCGGGCAGCAACGGCGACGGCCCGCAGCCGGCCGACTCGACCTCAGGAGGCGTCCGATGACCACCACCGCCGTGCGGAAGGACGGCCCCGCCGCCGTCACACCGACGCCGACCATCGGAGGCCACTTCCGCAACTACCTGAGTCGGGTACGCGGTGGCGACGTCGGCGCACTGCCAGCCGTACTCGGCCTGATCGTGCTCTGCACCGTCTTCGCGATCATGCGGCCGTCGTCGTTCCTGTCGGCCGGCAACTTCGCCAACCTCTTCACCCAGGGCGCGGCGGTCACGCTGATCGCGATGGGCCTGGTCTTCGTGCTGCTGCTCGGCGAGATCGACCTGTCCGCCGGCTTCGCCAGCGGCGTCTGCGCGGCGGTGCTGGCCAATGTGGTCACAGTGCTCGGCTACCCCTGGTGGGTCGCCGTGCTCGCCGCCGTCGCCACCGGTGTGGTCATCGGCACCACGCTCGGCATGCTCGTCGCGAAGATCGGTATTCCGTCCTTCGTGGTCACCCTCGCCGGCTTCCTCGCCTTCCAGGGCGTCGTGCTACTGCTCGTCAAGGATGGCACCAACATCTCCGTCCGCGACGACGTGCTGGTCGCCATCGCCAACCGCAACCTCGGCCCCACGTTGGGCTGGGCGCTGACCGCCCTCGCGGTCGTCGGCTACGCGGCGGTGCAACTGCTGCGCCACCGCACCCGGGCGGCCCGCGGTCTGATCACCGACCCGATCGCGGTGGTGGCGCTGCGGATCGGCGGGCTCGCCGTCATCCTCGGCACCGCTGTGTACGTGCTCAACCTGGAGCGCAGCCGCAACGTCCTGATCAGCTCACTCAAGGGTGTGCCGATCGTGGTGCCGATCATCGCGGTGCTGCTGATCATCTGGACCTTCGTGCTCCAACGCACCAGCTACGGCCGGCACATCTACGCCGTGGGCGGCAACCGGGAAGCGGCCCGCCGGGCCGGCATCGGCGTCGACCGGATCCGGATCTCCGTCTTCGTGATCTGCTCGTCCATGGCCGCCATCGGTGGCATCGTGGCGGCCAGCCGGGCCAACTCGGTCGACCCGAACACCGGGGGCAGTAACGTACTGCTCTACGCGGTCGGCGCGGCGGTGATCGGCGGCACCAGCCTCTTCGGTGGCAAGGGCCGCGTCCTCGACGCCGTCCTCGGCGGCGCGGTAGTCGCGGTCATCGAAAACGGAATGGGCCTGATGGGGTACACCGCAGGAGTCAAGTACGTGGTCACCGGCGTCGTGCTGCTGCTCGCCGCCAGCGTCGACGCGCTCTCCCGCCGCCGCGCGGCAGCCACCGGCACCCGCTGACCGCGCGGAAGGTAGCACCAGCATGCGCCCAGGACCGAGCCAGGACGACGTCCGACGGCAGAACCTCGGGGCTCTGCTGAGGCATGTGCACGTCCACGGGGCGACCACCCGCGCGGAACTGACCACCACGCTCGGCCTCAACCGCAGCACCATCGGCGCGCTCACCGCCGACCTGTCCGCGGTGGGGCTGGTCAGCGAAGGCGCGCCGAAGGAGACCGGCCGGGCCGGGCGACCGTCACTGGTCGTCCGGCCCGAGTCGGCCCGGGTCTACGCGTACGCGTACTCGGTGGAGGTGGACCGACTGCGCGCGGCCCGGATCGGGTTGGGCGGGGCGGTCCTGGACCGCCGCGACCTGGACCGGCCACGCGGGCTGCTGGCCGCGGAAGCCGCGCCGCTGCTGGCCGGCGCGGTCAAGGAGATGCAGCAGTTGGTCCCGGCCGACGCGATCTGCGTCGGCGCCGGCGTCGCGGTCTGCGGCATGGTCCGCCGGGACGACGGCCTGGTCCGGCTCGGCCCCACCACCGGCTGGGTGGACGAGCCGATCGGCTCGGCCCTCGCCGACGAGTTGGGCATCGACGTACCAGTCACGGTGGGCAACGTGGCCGACGTCGCCGCGTTCGCCGAGCACGCACGGGGTGTTGCGGCCGGTTGCGACAACGTCCTCTACCTGTACGGCGACGTCGGCGTGGGTGCCGGCATCATCGCCGGTGGACGTCGGCTGACCGGGCACGGTGGGTACGGCGGCGAGGTCGGCCACATGAAGGTGGTCCGCGACGGCCGGCCCTGTGAGTGCGGCTCCCGGGGTTGCTGGGAGACCGAGATCGGCGAGCACGGTCTGCTGCGCGCTGCCGGACGTTCCGACGCCCGGGGTCGCGACGCCCTGCTGGCCGTCTTCGACGCCGCCGACCGGGGCGACGCCCGGGCCCAGACGGCGGTCCGCCAGGCCGGCGACTGGCTCGGCTTCGGCGTCGCCAACCTGGTGAACATCTTCAACCCCGAAATGGTCATCTTCGGCGGCACCATGCGCGACCTCTACCTCGCGGCGGCGGCCCAGATCCGCAGCCGGCTCAACTCCAACGCGCTCGGAGCCTGCCTGGAGCACGTCCGGCTGCGCACGCCCAAGCTGGGCGCGGACGCCCCCCTGATCGGGGCCGCCGAGTTGGCCTTCGAACGACTCCTCGCGGACCCCCTCGACGTGGGCTGATCCGCGTACGCTGTCCGGCGTGGATGTCGAGCTGCGCGCCTCCGACGACGACCGCAACCGGGTGGTCGCCGAGCTGCACCGGCACACCGCAGCGGGCCGGCTGACCCTCGACGAGTTTTCCGATCGGGCGGGTGCAGTGTGGACGGCACGCACCCTCGGTGACCTGGCCGCGCTGACCCGCGATCTGCCGGCGCTTTCCGACCCGCCCGGCGACCGCGACACCGTCGGACACGGGCACCGCGAGCTGCTGATGCTCTTCGCCGCCGCGGCGCTCACCCTACTGCTGCTCGGCGGCTTCCTCGCCATCACCCGCTGATCCACGTCGCCAGACGGTGAACTGATCGCGCGATCAGTCCGTATCAGTGGGCGGACGGGCAGCCGGGAGCGTATGGCTGTCCGGTCCAGACGCGTTTCGGTCCGGACCGAGGAGGCACCACAGACATGGCACCGCTCAGATCCGCCCATCGCCGGCTGGGCAACCGGACCCACCGAGCGGCGATGCTGCTCATCGCGATCGTCGCGGGGATCGGTGTCCTGCCCGGCGTGGCCATGGCCGCGCCCGCCGGCGGCGGGCAGCAGCTCAACGCCGCCGACATGACACTGCTCAACGGGGTACGGCTGGCCGGGCTGTGGGAGATGCCAGCCGGTCAGATGGCCGCGGAGAAAGGACAGTCGGCGAAGGTCCGGGAGATCGGCGCCGGCATCGCCACCGAGCACCAGAAGCTCGACGAGCTCGTGGTCGAAGCAGCCAACAAGTTGCGCGCGACGATCCCCAGCGAGCCGACGGCCGAGCAGAAGGGCTGGCTGGCCGAGATGCAGAAGGCGTCCGGCGCCCGGTTCGACCAGATCTTCGTCACCCGGCTCCGGGTCGCCCACGGCAAGATTTTCCCGGTGATCGGCGCGGTCCGCGCCAGCACCCGGGACGCCACCGTCCGCAAGCTCTGCGACGACTCCAACGGCTTCGTCATGCACCACATGCAGATGCTGGAGAGCACGGGCCTGGTCCGCTGGCCGGAGCTGCCCCCGGCGGCGCTGCCCGCCCCCGGTGACGACGGCCTGTTGGCCGCCGCAGCGGCCAACGCCGGCCCGCAGGTCGGGGTCAGCAGCACAGTCGTCTGGCTGGTCTTCCTCGCCGCGCTGGGCACCGGTGGAATCGCCACCTACCGGATGCTGCGCCGCAGTTGACCGTCGGCGATGGCCTCGTTGGTGGCTCGCGTCAGCGGTCGACCTGGGTGAAATCCCAGGAGTGCGGAGCGCGGGCCACCAGCAGGGCAGGCGGATCGGGCAGCGGTCGCGGGTTGCTGCGCCACTTGGAGATGACCACCACGCGATGGTCGGTGGAGGAGAAGACCTCGCTGGAGACGTGCAGCGGGTCGTGCTCCAACTCGGGCAGGGCGGTATCGCACACCCAGGTGATCAGGTCGGCGACGCCGTACGCCTCGGCGCGCGCCTCCCACATCCGCACGATCATGTCCGCCGCCCCCGTCACACGCTGACCGTGGTCAACGGCAGTGCCGAATCGGCAGGCAGGTCCAGTCGGCTCGGCGCGACCCCAGCCGCGACCAGGTGCGAACCGAGCGCGGCCACCATCGCACCGTTGTCGGTGCAGAGCTTCGGACGGGGCACCCGGACCCGGATGCCGTACTTCTCGGCCCGCTGCTCGGCCATCGCCCGCAGCCGCGAGTTCGCCGCCACTCCCCCGCCGATCACCAGGGTGTCGATGCCCTGAGCGCGGCAGGCGGCGAGCGCCTTGCTGGTCAGGACGTCACAGACCGCCTCCTGGAAGGACGCGGACACGTCGGCCACCGGCACCGGCTCACCGGCACGCTGACGCGCCTCGACCCACCGGGCCACCGCCGTCTTCAGGCCGGAGAACGAGAAGTCGTACCGGTGGGCGGCGAGATCCTTGGCGGCGGTCAGGCCGCGTGGGAAGGCGATCGCGGCGGCGTCGCCGGCCCGGGCCTCCCGGTCGATCGGCGGGCCGCCCGGGAACGGCAGCCCGAGCAGCCGGGCAACCTTGTCGAACGCCTCACCAGCGGCGTCGTCGATGGTGGCGCCCAGCGGGGTGACGCCCCGGGCCAGGTCGTCGACGAGCAGCAGGGACGAGTGACCGCCGGACACCAGCAGCGCGATGGCGGGTTCGGGCAGCGGGCCGTGCTCAAGGGTGTCCACCGCGACGTGGGCGGCAAGATGGTTCACGCCGTACACGGGCTTCTCGGCGGCGAGCGCGTACCCCTTGGCGGCGGCGACACCGACCAGCAGCGCACCGGCCAGACCAGGCCCGGAGGTGACGGCGATCGCGTCGATGTCCGCCAGGGTGACGCCGGCCTCGGTCAGGGCCCGGTCCATGGTGGGCACGATGGCCTCCAGGTGTGCCCGGCTGGCCACCTCGGGCACCACACCCCCGAATCGGGCGTGCTCCTCGACGCTGGAGGCGAGCGCGTCGGCCAGCAGGGTGTGCCCCCGCACGATGCCGACGCCGGTCTCGTCGCAGGAGGTCTCGATACCCAGGATCAGCGGTTCGTCAGCCATGGTCGTGTGGTCCGTCCCCGGTCGGCTCGGCGTCGCGCCGCATGACCAGCGCGTCGGTGTTGCTCGGTTGGTAGTAGCCGCGCCGCACCCCGATCGGCTCGAACCCGTACGTCGCGTAGAGCCGCTGGGCGGCGGCGTTGTCCACGGCGACCTCCAACAGGGTGCTGCGGGCATCCCGCCGGCCCGCCTCGGCGAGCAGTTCCTCCAGCAGGACGCGGCCCACGCCCCGCCGCTGGGCGTCCCGGCGCACGGCGATGTTCTGCACCCACACCTCGTCCGGAGGAGCCCCGGCGAGACCGGCGTAACCGAGCACCGCGCCATCCCCGTCGACGGCGACCCGGTAGTGGTGCCCGTTGGCCAGCTCGTTCCAGAACATGGCCGGCGACCACTGCTCGGCGCCGAAGAGGTCCGCCTCGATCGGGAGCACGTCGTCGATGTGCCACCAGCGGAACGGGACGAGCCGTACCGCTGTCATGGCAGGACCGGTTTGCGGCCGACAGCCGCCACCGCGTCGGGACGGCGCAGGTAGAGCGGGGTGAGCCGCTCACTGGACGCTCCCGCCCGGATCCGCTCGGCCGCGAGCAGCGCCAGCACGGTGGCGTCCGGGTACCTGGGCTCGACCCGCACGGGCAGGTCCAGGATCTCGGCGTACCGGTGTGCCCCGTCCCCGACCGCGATCGTCGCGCCCAACTCCCGGGCGCGCGCGGCGGCCACCGACGGCGTGGACACCTCAGGCCCGACGATCCGCTGGCCCGCACCGTCGTAGACAGCCCAGTAGAGCTCCTTGCGCCGGGCATCGCTGGCGGCCAGCACCGGCTCGCCGGACGCCGCCGGGTAGCCGATGGCGTCCAGCGAGCAGACGCCGTACGTGGGGATGCCGAGCACCTGACCCATCGTCGCAGCGGTGACCAGGCCGACCCGCAGCCCGGTGAACGGACCCGGGCCGAGCCCGGCGACGATGGCGCTCAGGTCCCGTGGGCGCGCGTCGGCGTCGGCGAGGACCGCATCCACCTGGGGAGCGAGCAGTTCGCCGTGCGCGCGGGCATCGACCGTGCACCGGTGCGCCCGGGACACGACACCGTCCGCCGAGACCTCCACCAGCGCTGCGGTCACCGCAGGGGTCGAGCTGTCCACCACGAGTACGAGCACGGTTAGCCAGCCTAGCCGCCCCGCCACCGCCCCCGGTCACGCCCCGCCCCGGTCACCGCCCCCAGGCCCGCCCCACCCACCGCGGTCCTCCGGACGCCCGCCCACCCGCACCCCGCAACCCCGCCGGGCGGCGAAGCGGCCGGGGAGCGAAGCGGCCGGGTGCGACGACGCCACATTTCCTTTTGAGCGTGATGCCTGTGAGTCATCTTGATGACTCACAGGCATCACGCTCACTGGGATGAGGCCCGCCGCCAGCCGCCAGGCCATCGACCGCGGCGGTCCTGGGCCGGATCAGCGGCGAGTCGTCAATATGCCGCAGAGGTATCGCCGGCATCTGGCCCTGGTCCACCATGCGGGGATGCCATCCACTCGCCTTGTCACCCTTCTCGGCGCTACCGTGCGGCAGCAACGACACCTGCGCGAGCTGAGCCAGCGTCAGTTGGCCGCGCTGGCCGGGGTCAGCCAGGCTGCCGTGGCCAGGATCGAACGTGGCGAGCGTGCGCCGACCATCCCGGTGCTGGAACGGATGCTCGCTGCGATGGATGTGCAGCTGGCCGTCGGGGTGGAGCCGCTGGACGCGCACCTTGACGCCCGGATGGACGACCTGGCCGCTCGGCCGCTCGCCGAGCGGATCGACGAACTGGGCCTGGATCGGCTGCTGGACCGGCTCAGCGATCTCCCGCAGGTGCTCACCGGGAGCACGGCTGCCCTGTTGCAGGGTGCGCCGGTGCCGGTGGACGCGCTGGAGATCGCCGTGCGGTGGCAGGACTCGAAGGTGTTGACCCGTTGGCTGGAAAGGAACTACGGGCAGCGGTGGAACGCTCGCTGGGGCGAGTTCGGCGGTGTGTGGCTGGAGCCCGAGGAGCCGGGCGAGCACCGTTGGTCGACCAGGTACGGCGAGATCAGGGCCACGATGTGCGACGAGCTGCCCGAGACGATCGAGGTGCGCCACGGCGGTCGGGGCTACCAGGTGGTGCCGCTCGTCGAATTGGAGCTGACCGAGCCGCGCGCCGGCGAGCTGTTACGCCGCTACCGTGACCGGCAGCTGGCCAGCGGAAGCTGAGCCACCCGCCAGCCACGCCAACAGCAGGGCGGTGACCGGGAGCCGCGAGCCGCAGAGGTCAGCCGGCGGTGCGCTCCCAGTCGATGGTGGGCAGGCCGGCGTCGGCGAGCGCCTTGTTGGCCGCGCTGAACGGGCGGCTGCCGAGGAAGCCACGCGGGTTCATCGGGCTGGGGTGGCCGGCCTCCAGCACGACGTGCTGCGGGTTGGTGACCAGGGCCGCCTTCTTGCGGGCGTAGCCGCCCCAGAGCAGGAAGACCACCCGGTCCGGCGAGGCGTCCAGTGCCCGGATGGTGGCGTCGGTGAACTCCTCCCAGCCGGCGTTGGCGTGCGAGCCCGGGGTGGCCTGACGGACGGTCAGCACCGCGTTGAGCAGCAGCACGCCCTGGGCGGCCCACCCGTCGAGGTTGCCGCTGCGCGGCTTGGGAACGCCGACGTCCTCGCCCAACTCCTTGAAGACGTTGCGCAACGACGGCGGCACCGTCACACCGTCGCGGACGCTGAAGCTCAACCCGTGTGCCTGCCCGGCCCGGTGGTAGGGGTCCTGCCCGAGGATCAGCACCCGGGTGCCCTGCGGCGGGCAGAGCCGGTAGGCCGAGAACAGGTCCTCCAGGGGAGGGAAGACGGTCTGCGTCGCGTATTCCCGAGCGACGAACTCGGCCAGCGCGGCGGTGCGCGCCGCATCCAGGTGTGGGGTGAGCACGGCACGCCACTGCTCCGGCAGCAGGGCCAGCAGATCCAGGGCGGGGGCGTCGTCGGGCATCAGGAACCTCTCACACAGCGCGGGTCGGTCCCCCGCACTCTAGGCATCGGGTACGACAGCGACCGCCCTAGCCCAGGCCGGCGAGCCGACGGGCCCAGTCGCCACCGATCGGGTCCAGCTCGACGATGCGGGTGTCGTCGTCGCGGCGGTCGATCCGGACCCGCAGGTGCGCGTCGACCAACTGCTCCACCAGGCCTTCACCCCACTCCACCACTGTCACCGAGTCCTCGACCGATGCGTCGAGGTCCAGGTCGTCGATCTCGGCACGGGGGTCGGTGGCGGCGCCCAGCCGGTACGCGTCGGCGTGCACCAGGGCGACCCGGCCACCCCGGGCCGGATCGGGGCGGTGCACCCGGGCGATCACGAACGTCGGCGAGGTGATGTCGCCGAGTACACCGAGCCCGGCGCCGACGCCCTGGGTGAGCGCGGTCTTGCCGGCGCCCAGCGGGCCGGTCAGCAGCACCAGGTCGCCGGCGCGCAGCAGCCCGGCCAGGCGTCGGCCGAACTCCCGGGTGTCCTCGACGGTCGGCAGCTTGACGACGTGACTCACCGTTCCTCCGGCTCTGCGAGTGATTCGAGGAACCGCGCGAGCGCGGCGTTGACCTCGTCGGCGTGCTCCAGCATCACCACGTGTCCACTGTCTTTGATCTTGACGAACTCGGCGTGCGGCAACCGCCGGACGATCTCCTCCGAGTGGGTCACCGGAGTGATCATGTCCTTGTCACCGACCACCACCAGCACCGGCGTCGCGGCCAACGCCGCGAGAGCCGGGAAGCGCGAGTGGGTGGCCAGGGTCCGCAGGTAGCGGGTCACCGTGTCGGCCGACGTCCGGGAGTTCATCGTCTCCACGTAGGACACCAGCGACGGGCTGGGCTTGCGGGTGCCGAAGCCGTACTTGCGGGTCAGCAGCCAGGCCACGTTCGACGTCGACTTGCGGGCCTTGTCGATCACCGGCCCGCCGTACCGGGTGGCGTTGCTGACCATGTACAGCACCGGGCCACCGACCCGGCCGAGCAGCGCGGGCGCGACCAGCTTGGTCTCGGCGATGAGCCCGCCCGAGGTGGCCATCAGGACCGTGCCCACCACCCGGTCACCGAACAGCTCCGGGAACAACTCGGCGAACGCCATGATGGTCATGCCGCCCATCGAGTGACCGACCAGCACCAGCGGCCCGTCCGGGGCGGTGCGGTCGATCACCTGGCGCAGCGTCCGGCCGAGCACCGCGAGGTCGTACTCCCCGGTCTCCAACCGGCCGGACCGACCATGACCGGGCTGGTCGTACGCCACGACCCGGTAGTCACCTCGGGCCGCGAGCATCTGGCGCTGGAAGTGGAACGTCCCCATGTCCAGGCAGAAGCCGTGCACCAGCACCACCGTCGGATGCCCCGGCACCGGCCTGGTCGGCTCGACCACCTCGACGTGGATGTCCGTGCCGTCCGGCAGCTCCAGACGGAACGCCTCGTCGTACCGCTGCTCGCCGAACGCCTCGTGCGCGTAGCGGTCGGCCGGGTCTGCCTTGAGCCGGCGGACCAGGGTGCGCTCGGTCGCGACGCCGGCCGCCAGGCCCGCGGCCGCGACCCCGACCGCGGCCCCGAGGATCCCCGCGACCCGGCCCGCCGCGGTCCGCGGACGCGGAATGCGGTAGCTCATGGCCGCTCGCCGTCATAGATCCGAGGCACGCGTGTGCTGCCGAACCGGGTGACGATCTCGTAGTTGATCGTGCCGACCGCCTCGGCCCAGTCGTCGGCGGTCGGCTCACCGTCGGCACCACTGCCGAACAGGGTCGCCACGTCGCCGTCGGCCACCGGGTCGTCCCCGCAGTCGATCACGAACTGGTCCATGCAGACCCGTCCCGAGATCGTCCGCCGTGCGCCGGCGAGCTGGACCGGGCCGGTGTTGGACGCGTGCCGGGGAACCCCGTCGGCGTACCCGAGCGGCACCACGGCCAGGTTCGCGTCCGCCTCGGTGGTGTAGGCGTGCCCGTAGGAGACGCCGGTGCCGGCGGGCACCCGCTTGGTGAGCATCACCCGGGCGCGTGCGGTCATCGCCGGCCGCAGCCCGTACGTCTCGCCGGCCACCGGGGAGAGCCCGTAGATGGCCAGGCCGGGGCGGACCAGGTCGAAGTGGGTGTCCGGGCGGGTCAGGGTGGCCGCCGAGTTGGCGAGGTGCCGCCAGCGCGGGCGCAGCCCGGCCCGCTCGACCATGGCCAGCCCTTCGTGGAAGACGGCCAGTTGGCGATCGGTGGTGGGGTGGCCGGGGCTGTCCGCGTACACGAAGTGGCTCCACACGCCGACCACCTCGACCAGGCCATCGGCCTGCGCCTTCGCGGCGGCGTCCAGGAGCGCCGGCCAGTCGGCGACGGTCGCACCGCCCCGCGACAGCCCGGTGTCGATCTTCAGGTGCAGACGGGCGGGGCGCCCGGCGAGCCGGCCCGCCTCGATCATCTCGTCCAGCTGCGGCAGACTGGCCGCGCCCAGGTCCACCCCGGCGGTGACCCCCTCGTGCAGCGGCAACCCCGGCGCGAGCAGCCAGGCCAGCACCGGCACTGCCACTCCGGCCCGCCGCAGGGTGAGCGCCTCGTCGAGGGTGCAGACACCGAGCCAGTCCGCGCCGGCGTCGAGCGCGGCGCGGGCGGCCGGAAGCATGCCATGGCCGTACCCGTCGCCCTTCACCACCGCCATCAGCTCGGCGCTGGTGCCGGAGCGGAGCCTGCTCACGTTCTCGCGGATCGCGTCAAGATCGACGCGTACCTCGGCCTGCCACATACGCCCAGCCTACTTTCCGCCGTGATCACCGGGGGCGGCGACGCACGCCCCCGGTCGACGACCCGGCCGGAACGGGCCGATCAGCCCAGCCGGGCGACAACCGGGCGAAGTGCGGTGACCACGTCGGGCGCGGTCACCGGCCCACCCCGGGCCGCCTCCCGGCCGGCGAGCCCGTGCAGGTACGCGGCCGAGGCGGCGGCCCGATCGGCGGGCACCCCGGCCGCCAGCAACGAGCCGAGCAGCCCGGCCAGCACGTCACCCGTGCCGCCGGTGGCCAGCGCCGGGGTGCCGGTCGGGTTGACGTACGCCCGGCCGTCCGGCGTGCCGATCACCGTGCGGTCCCCCTTGAGCAGCACCACCGCGTTCATCCAGGCGGCCAGCCGCAGTGCGGAGCCGACGCGGTCGGCGCCGGGCTCCTCCCCGCACAGCCGGGTGAACTCCCGGTCGTGCGGGGTGACCACGATCGGCGCGTCCCGCCCGCGCAGCCGGTCGGCGAGTGAGCCGTCCACCAGCAGGGTCAACGCGTCAGCGTCGAGCACCACCGGCACCGGGGAGGCCAGCACGGCGCGCAGCTCTGCCGCCGCGTCCTCTCCGGTGCCCAGGCCGGAGCCGCAGACCCAGGCCTGCACCCGGCCCGCGTCGGCGACCCGCCCACTGGCGATCACCGAGGGGTGCTGGTGCAGCACCTCGGACCGGGCACCGCCGGCATAGCGGACCAGGCCGGTCGGCCCGGCCAGAGCGCCGCCGACGGAGAGCACCGCCGCGCCCGGGTAGGTCGCCGAGCCGGTCGACACCCCCACCACGCCCCGGCTGTACTTCTCCGACGCCGGGGCCAGCTCCGGCCACCAGTCGACCAGGTCGGACCACTCGGTGACCCGCAGCGCCGGGGAGCCTCGCAGCCACGGGCGCAGCCCGATGTCGACCAACTCCACCTGCCCGGCCAGGGCGGCTGCCGGCCCGACCACCAGTGCGGGCTTGAGCGCGCCGAACGCCACCGTCACGTCGGCGCGGACCGCTGTCGGTCGGCCGGACGCGGACAGCGGCACGTGGCCGGTGTCCACCGCGACCCCGCTCGGCACGTCCACCGCCAGGATGGTGGCGCGCTCGCCGTCGCGCCCACGCAACTCGCCGAGGCGTTGGACCACCTCGTCCGCGCTCGCCCGCAGCCCACCGGTGCCGCCGATGCCGACGATGCCGTCCAGGACCAGGTCGACCGGGCCGGCCGGCTGCGGCACCAGCCGGCCACCGGCCGCTCGCAGGGCGGCCAGCCCGGCGGCGTGCGCACGCCCTGGGGTGAGCAGCAGGGCGGACACCTGGACTCCCCGGCGGGCCAGCCGCTCCCCCGCGTACAGCGCGTCGCCACCGTTGTCACCGGAACCGACCAGCAGCAGCACCCGGGCGCCGTAGACCCGGCCCCGCTCGGCGAGCAGCAGCGCGGCCCGGCGGGCCAGCCCGGCGGCGGCCCGCTGCATCAGCGTCCCATCCGGCAGCGTGCCCATCAGCCCTGCCTCGGCCGCCCGTACGTCGGCCACCCGCCACACCGATCTCATGCCACCGTGTCCCATTCGTTCGCGGGTGGACCGGGTCGGCCCGCCCAGCCGACATCACCGTTCCGCGACCACCATCGCCGACGCGATCCCCCCGTCGTGCGACAACGAGAGATGCCAGCGGTTGACCCCACGCGCGTCGGCCGCCGCCGCGACCGTGCCGGAGACGGCGAGCCAGGGACGGCCGTCCGGGTCGGGCACGATCTCGCAGTCGTGCCAGCTCAGCCCGGCCGGAGCGCCGAGCGCCTTGGCCACGGCCTCCTTGGCGGCGAAGCGGGCGGCAAGGGACTCCGGCGATCGCGGGGCACCGGCGCGCGTGTGTCGCTCGGCAGTGGTGAAGAGCCGGTCGGCGAGCAGCGGCGTCCGTGCCAGGGCCCGGGCGAACCGGTCGACCAGGACGACGTCGATGCCGACAGCGACGATCACCACTTCACCCTACCGGCGGCCGGGGCCGCAGATTAGCCGTCGGGCCCGCGGTGGGCAACGCCTGTGGACAGGCCGGGGTACGCCTCAACGCCGGCTGTCCACAGGGCACTCGACGACCTCCGGTACGCGCCTAGCGTCAGCGCGTCGATCCCGATCGTCGGTGGGGGTGTGGTCATGACCGATAAGCCGTTCGTCGTCCGGCCGGAGGAGCTGCGCGCGGTCGCCGTGGTGCTCGACGACGGGGCGCACCGGCTGGCACTGGGCCTCGCGGGGGTGCCCGGGTTGCTGGTGACGGCACCCGAGTGGCGAGCCGGCGCGGCCCTGGCCGGGGTGGAGGCAGCCGTGCACTCCTGGTTGTGCCTGGTGGGTGCTCGGGTCACGGCGGCCTCCGCCGGGGTGCGGGCCGCGGCCGAGGCGTACGAGTCGGTCGACGACCGGGCGGCCGACCGGTTCGCCACCCTGCACCGGTGAGCAGCGTCGCCTACCGACACCTGTGGGC
Organism: Micromonospora sp. A202; assembly: GCF_006715105.1. Taxonomy (NCBI): domain Bacteria; kingdom Bacillati; phylum Actinomycetota; class Actinomycetes; order Micromonosporales; family Micromonosporaceae; genus Micromonospora; species Micromonospora sp. A202. Next base: position 5,852,071 of record NZ_VFMP01000001.1, read on the forward strand.
AGCCGATCCGAGCGGGTGGCGGGCCGCCGGGACGGCCTGGGCGGGGTTGACCGGGCTGGTCGACCGACGCGTCGGTGAGCTGCGTACGGCGGACGGGCGCTTGCGGGGCGGTTGGTCGGGCGCGGCGGCCACGGCGGCGGACGCCCGGCTCGTCGGTCTGCGTGACGAGCTGACGTCGGTCGCGCCCGTGTTGATCGAGGTCGACCAGGTGCTGGCCGAGCTGGCCGGCCGGCTGGCCGTGGCGAAGGCACGGCTCGCCGATGCGGTCGCCCTGGCGGACGCGGCCGGCCTGCTGGTGGACCGCGAGGGTGGGGTGCACGTCGATCCCGCCCGGGCCCGGCCGACCGAGCGGGCCGGCGTGGCAGCGGCCCGGGTGGCGGCAGACCTGCGGGACGCGCTCGACGAGGCCGGTGCCGCGGACCGGGCCGCCGCCGACCGGTTGGACGAGCTGGCCCGGGCCGCCGGCACCGGCTGGGCCTCCCCGCCACCGCCCGACCGGCCGGCCCCCGGTGCGGCGCCGACCCTGGTCCGCGCCTGGTGGGCGGGTCTGACACCGGCGCAGCGACGGTGGCTGATCGGGCACGAGCCGGCGTTGGTCGGCCGATTGGACGGGGTGCCGGTGGCCGCCCGCGACCAGGCCAACCGGCTGCGGCTCGGGGTCTGGCGGGAGGAGCTGATGGCGGAGCGGCGGCGGTTGCTGACCCGGGTGCCGCCGGGGGCATTGGCGTCGCTCCGGCTGCGCGGGGTGGCTGAGCGGTTGGCCGGTCTGGACGCGCTGGGCGGACGACTGGCGGGCGGCGGGGAGCCGCGGGCATACCTGCTGGGGCTGGATACTGCCGGTGAGGGTCGGGTGGTGCTGGCGCTCGGCGACCCGGACCAGGCCGACCGGGTGCTCACCTACGTGCCGGGGATGGGTTCCGGGCTGGACGACGCCCCCGGTGAGCTGGGCAGGGCGGCGCGGGTGCTGGACCGGTGCGCCACGCTCGCCCCGACCGAACGCAGCGCGGCGGTGCTCTGGTTGGACTACGACGCCCCGGATTTCGTGACCGACGCGACTTCGGCAGGTCTGGCACGCGATGCCGGCCCGGCTCTGCACCGCTTCCAGGAGGGGCTGCGGGCCACCCACGAGGGGCCACCGGCCCGGCAGACCGTGCTCGGGCACAGCTACGGGTCACTGGTGGTGGGCATGGCCGCCCGGGAGCACGGGCTGGCCGCCGACGCGCTGGTCTTTGTCGGTTCCCCCGGGGTCGGTGCGTCGCACGCCGCCGAGCTGGGCGTGCCCGCCCGGGAGGTCTGGGCGAGCAGCGCTCCCGACGACGTGATCCGCGGGGCCCTTCCGGTGGACGAGATGGGCCGACGTGCGCTGTCCGGCGCGGCTCCGCTGGCCGCCGCGCTGGCCTGGCCCGACCGGACCGGCCACGAGCTGTGGTTCGGTCACGACCCGTCGGACCCCGGGTTCGGCGGTCGGGTCTTCGGCAGTGGGCGAGGAGGCCACACCGGTTACTGGGACCCGGGCAATCCCGCGCTGGACGGGATGGCCCGGGTCGTGCTGGGCCAGGTCGTTGAGGGGCCTACTCGACGGTGACCGACTTGGCCAGGTTGCGGGGCTGGTCCACGTCGTGTCCACGGGCGGCGGCGATCTCGGCGGCCAGCACCTGCAACGGCACCGTGGTGACGAGCGGGGCCAGCAGCGTCGGCGTACGCGGCACGTAGATGAGGTGGTCGGCATACCGGACGACCGCCTCGTCGCCCTCCTCCGCGATCACGATGGTCCGCGCACCGCGCGCCCGGACCTCCTGGATGTTGGAGACGACCTTGTCGTGCAGCATGCCCCGGCCGACCGGCGAGGGCACCACGCAGATGACCGGGGTGCCCTTGTCGATCAGGGCGATCGGGCCGTGCTTCAGCTCGCCGGCGGCGAAGCCCTCGGCGTGCATGTACGCCAGTTCCTTGAGCTTCAGCGCGCCCTCCAGGGCCACCGGGTAGCCGACGTGCCGGCCGATGAACAGCACTGTCGGCTCGGACTTCAGCTCCCGGGCGAGCTCGCGGACGGGCTCGATCCGGTCGAGCAGCTCGCGCAGCTTGCCGGGGATCTCCTGCAACTGCGCGACCACCGCGCCCACCTCGTCGGCGAACTTGATGCCGCGCACCTGGGCCAGGTGCAGGCCAATCAGGTAGCAGGCGACGACCTGGGTGAGGAACGCCTTGGTGGAGGCGACGGCGATCTCCGGCCCGCCGTGGGTGTAGAGCACGGCGTCCGACTCACGGGGGATGGTCGAGCCGTTGGTGTTGCAGATCGCCAGCACCCGGGCCTTCTGCTCCTTGGCGTGGCGCAGCGCCATCAGGGTGTCCATCGTCTCGCCGGACTGCGAGATCACCACGATCAGCGTGGACCGGTCGAGGACCGGGTCGCGGTAGCGGAACTCGCTGGCCAGCTCCACCTCGCAGGGGATCCGGGTCCAGTGCTCGATGGCGTACTTGGCGACCATGCCGGCGTGGTACGCCGTGCCGCAGGCCACGATGAAGATCTTGTCGACGTCGCGCAGGTCCTGGTCGCTGAGGCGGACCTCGTCGAGGGCGATCTCGCCGGTCTCGGTGAGCCGGCCGAGCAGCGTGTCGGCGATGGCCTGCGGCTGCTCCTCGATCTCCTTGAGCATGAACCAGTCGTAGCCACCCTTCTCGGCGGCCGAGGAGTCCCAGTCGATGTGGAAGTCCTTGCCGGCGGCGGGCTGGCCGTCGAAGTCGGTGATCTCGATGCTGTCACCGGTGATCAGGACGATCTGGTCCTGGCCCAGCTCGACCGCTTCCCGGGTGTGCTCGATGAACGCGGCCACGTCGCTGGCCAGGTAGTTCTCGCCGTCGCCGCGGCCGACGACCAGCGGCGAGTTGCGCCGGGCGCCGACAACCGCACCGGGCACGCCGGCGTCCACCGCGAGCAGGGTGAACGCGCCCTCCAGCCGCTGGCAGACCACCCGCATGCCGGCGGCGAGCAGCTGCGGGCTGTCCGGCTGGCCGGCGGCGCGCAGGTCGGCCAGCGCGGCGGCGAGCAGGTGCGCGGCGCACTCGGTGTCGGTGTCGCTGGTGAACTGGACGCCGTCGGCCTCCAGCTCGTTACGGAGCTTGGCGAAGTTTTCGATGATGCCGTTGTGGATCACCGCGACCCGGCCGTCGGGGGCGACGTGCGGGTGGGCGTTGCGGTCGGTCGGGCCACCGTGGGTGGCCCACCGGGTGTGCCCGATGCCGGTGGTGCCGTCACCGATGCCGATCGGGCTGGCCGCGCAGGAGGTCGGGTCGTCGGCGGCCCGCTCGGACAGCACCTTCTCAAGGTTGGCCAGCTTGCCGGCCTTCTTCTCGGTCAGCAGCCGGTCGTCGCAGACGATCGCGACGCCCGCCGAGTCGTAGCCGCGGTATTCCAGCCGCCGCAGCCCGTCGAGCACGATGCTGAGTGCGGGGCGCGCGCCCGCGTATCCCACGATTCCACACATGGCCCGCAGCCTAACCCAGTTTCACTCATGATGGGTGCTCGAAAGTCGGGTTATCAATCACGGAATCTGAGCGATCGGGGGTTGGCGGGGCGCAACGGGACGAGCATCGCAGGCCGGGCGGGGCCGCCCGGAGGTGACGGGGGTTGCGGCGCGCCGTCGGGTACGACAGTCTCTCGGCGGGTTCGGCGCGCCCGCCCTCGGCCCGTTCGTTCCATACCCACTCCCGCCCGGAGCAGCCATGTCCGACGCGCCCCCGCCCGATCCGTCCCCCACCTCGCCATCGGACCCGGCACCCGGCGGCACGTCGGGGCCGTCACCCGAGCCGTCCCCGCTGCGCCCGGCCTCTCCGTTGCCACCGGATCCGACGGCACCGCCCTCCCCCGCTGGGCTCCCGGCGCCCGACCCACTGGCACCGGCTCAGCCGTGGGCACCGCCGGCGCCGTGGGCGCCAGCCCCGTGGACCCCGGCCGCGCCGTGGACCCCGTCGCCGCCCCCGACCCAGTGGACGCCCCAACCGCCGCCGACCCCGTGGACGCCCGGGCCACCGGCGTCGCCGTGGTCGCCGTCCCCGCCCGATCCGACGGATCCGACGGCCGCCGGGCCGCCTCCGGCAGCAGGATGGCCCACGCCTACCGGTGCGCCACCGCCCGCGCACTGGCCGCCGTCAGCCGGATGGCCGCCCCACGGCTATCCGCCGCCGTACACCTACCCCGGCCAGCCGCGTGCCAGCGGCAGCCCGACCACGAGCAGCGGCCGGATCGTCGGCATCGTCGTCGCGGTCTTCGTGGCACTGGTCCTGGCCGTCTGCGGTTGCCTCTGCGCGAGTGGTTTCCTGTTGGACAGACCCGGCTCGGAGCCGATCGCCGAGGAGCCGTGGGTTGTTCCCGACGACGGTTGGACCGCACCCACCACACGTACGCCCATTCCGGAGCGACCCAGCCCCGCGCCCCCGACCCCGAGCAAGCAGCCGGTCACCCGACCGACGTCGGGGCCGGCCCCGGTGACGGTGGTCTACGAGGTCACCGGATCGGGCGAGGCCGACATCGCGTACTTCGACGCCGAGAGCGACCTGATCCACGTCGACAGCGCGAAGCTCCCCTGGCGCACCACCATCCGGACAAACGGCGCGAGCCGGGTCAGGTTGGAGGCCGACTGGGTCGATATGGAATACGAGGGTCTCCTCGAATGCACCGTCACGATCAGCGGCACCGGCACGCCGGTGGTCCTCAAGGAGCGGAGCTACGGCAGCATCTGGTGCGCGCCCGAGTGAGGCTGGGGTTCGGCCCTGGTGTGGCCTTAGGCTGGCGCAGGTGACGAGCACCGATGTCGACCCGCTGGTGGCCCGGATGCGGCCGTTCGGCACGACGATCTTCGCCGAGATGTCCGCCCTCGCCGTGCGCACCGGCGCGGTCAACCTCGGGCAGGGCTTCCCGGACACCGACGGTCCGCCGGAGATGCTGGCCGCCGCCGCCGAGGCGCTGCGCGGCGGGCAGAACCAGTACCCGCCCGGCCCGGGGATTCCCGCCATGCGCGCGGCGGTCGCGGCCCACCAGCAGCGGTTCCAGGACCTGTCGTACGACCCGGACGGCGAGATCGTCATCACCGCGGGTGCCACCGAGGCGGTCGCGGCCAGCATCCTCGCCCTCTGCGAACCGGGTGACGAGGTGGTGTGCTTCGAGCCGTACTACGACTCGTACGCTGCCTCGATCGCCCTGGCCGGCGCGGTCCGGCGACCGGTGACCCTGCGGCCCGCGGCCGACGGCCGGTACGCCTTCGACCCGGCGGCGCTGCGCGCGGCGTTCGGCCCGCGCACCCGACTGGTGCTGCTCAACTCACCGCACAACCCGACCGGCAAGGTCTTCACCCCGGCGGAGTTGGCGCTGGTCGCCGAGCTGTGTCAGGAGTTCGGCGCGTACGCGGTCACCGACGAGGTGTACGAGCACCTGGTCTTCACCGACGCGTCGAGCCCGCACGTGTCGTTGGCCGGCCTGCCCGGGATGCGGGAGCGGACGCTGCGCATCTCCTCGGCCGGCAAGACGTTCTCCTGCACGGGGTGGAAGGTCGGCTGGGCGAGCGGCCCGGCGGCGCTGGTCTCGGCGGTGCTGCGGGTGAAGCAGTTCCTCACCTTCGTCAACGCGGCACCGCTGCAACCGGCGGTGGCAGTGGCGTTGGCGCTGCCGGACGACTACTACACCGGCTTCCGCGACGGGCTCCAGCAGCGCCGTGACCAGCTCGTCGGTGGTCTCACCGACGCCGGGTTCGAGGTGCTCGACTCGGAGGGGACATACTTCGTCACCGCCGACATCACCGCGCTCGGCGGCCGGGACGGGGTGGAGTTCTGCCGTTCGCTGCCGGAGCGCTGTGGTGTGGTGGCGGTGCCGACGCAGGTCTTCTACGACGATGTGGAGGCGGGCCGACGGCTGGTCCGGTTCGCGTTCTGCAAGCGCCCCGAGGTGCTGACCGAGGCGGTCAGCCGGCTGCGCGCTCTGAGCCCGAGCCACTGACCGGTCCGCCGAGGGCTGATCCGGGGTCGCTCGACGACTGAGACGCCGGCGGTGTCGCGAGCCGGGTCAGCAGTTGGCCCCCGTCGCCGAGCAGCACCGACTCGGCGTCGTCCACGAACGACAGGTCGGCCGTCACGTGCCGGCTCGCCGCGGTGAGCAGCAACCCGACCACCGGGTCCTCGGCGGCACGCCGGAGGCCGTCCAGATTGCGCAACTCGCGCAGCAGGTGCCCGCGTTGGTTGCTGAGCACCGCGCGCACGGTGGCCGCGGAGCCGGACCGGGCGGCGGCGGTGACCTTGAGGAAGAAGTCGTCCCGGAATCCCCCGCTGCGTGGGCTCGGCTCGGCCAGCCACCGTGCCAGCTCCGCGCGGCCGGCCTGGGTGATTTCGTAGACCACCCGGTCCGGCTTGATCGGTTGCGGCTGCCGTTCGGCGACGACCAGCTCGTCCCGGGAGAGCCGGTCGAGGATCTGGTAGAGGTGGCCGATGTTCAGCGGCCCCCACTGCGGGCCGACGGCGGCCTCGAACGATCCCTTGAGCTGGTAGCCGTGGCTGGGGCCACCAGCGAGCAGGGCGAGGACAGCGTGCTGGATCGCCATGTCACCTCCGGTACGGGTCTTGCATTGTCACAATGTATCGCGCAGAGTGGGAGACAGCACACGGGGAGGCGCGACATGCTCGGCTTCATCTGGAGACAGCTGCGCGGCCGTGCGGGGCGGTCGGTGGCGCTGGTGATCGGCGTGCTGGTGGCCACCACCGGCTTCGTGGTCCTGACGGGCGCCACCACCACCTCTCGCCTGGACGTCACCGGCACTGTCGAGCGCAACACCCGGGTCGCCTACGAGATCCTGGTCCGTCCGAAGGGGACCCGCACTCCGCTCGAAGCCGAGCGTGGGCTGGTCCGCCCCAACTATCTCTCCGGGCTCTTCGGCGGCATCACCGCGCAGCAGTACGAGCAGGTGAGGGCAGTCCCCGGCATCGAGGTGGCGGCACCGATCGCGATGCTCGGCTATTCCACCACCCTGCTGCCGACGCCGATCGACCTCACCGAGGCCGTCGACCGCTCGCTGGATCGCCAGGTCATCCGGGTCGACCCGACCTTCCACGCCGAACGTGGTCTCTCCAGCGCACCGGGCAAACCCCGGTACGTGTACGTGACCACGAAGCCGTTGATCTACCCCCGGATCGACTGGGGAACCGACGGTGACGCCGTACCGTACTCCGACGGGCGGTCCTATTCCTGGTCGGACACCTGCGGACCGACCCCGCGCGAGGTGCAGCCGGACGGGCGCAGCCTTCCCATCTGCGACCCGGGATACGGGCTGCTGGGCAACCCGGGCACCTACTCCGAGCGCGAGGACTGGTCCCTGCACGCCGTCCAACTGCTGCCCGACGGCCGGTTCCAAGCCGACTCCTACATCCTCGCGACCGACCGGGACGGCTCCTCCACACCCTCCGACCGGCTGGTGATGGCGTACGACCTGACCGTGCCGTTCCTCCTGGCTGCGGTCGACCCCGTGGCCGAGGAACAACTTGTCGGCCTCGACGAGGCCGTGGTCACCGGTCGGGCCGTGCGCACCGACGACACGGTCGCCGTCAACCGCCGAGGCACAGCGGACAACTACGAGGTCCCGGTCCTCGTCACCAACCGACCCTTCATCGACGAGTCGCTGGCAGCCAGGTTCACCCGACTCGCGATCAGCCCGGCCGGGGTGGAGGCGATCGACCTGGAGAAGACGTTGAGCCGCCCTGGCGGGACTCCGGCCGGGTCCGGTCGGTACGACCTCACCGCCGGGCACCAGGCGATGCTGACCGAGGAGCTGTCGCCGGGCGGGTGCTGCGTCGGTCAACTCCAGAGCGTCGTGCAGTCGAGCGACGTGCAGTACGACCGGCTGCCCGACGGCACCCTGCGGGCCCGCGCGCAGCCGCCCGGCAACCCTGAGGTGTACGGCCAGGAGAAGGCGTACAACCCACTGCCCCGGCCCTGGCTGGCCGACGACACCGGTTCCCGGTCGATACGGGCGCTGCCGCTACCCACCGGCGGAAGCACGGCCAATCGTTTCTGGCGGGCCGTCGGTGTCTTCGACCCGGGCCGGCTGGCCGGCTTCAGTGACCTCGGCCAACTGCCGCTGGAGACCTACCAGGCGCCGACGGCACAGGGTGCCGACGACCGCAGCCGGGCAGCGCTGGGCGGTCAGCCGCTGGCACCCAGCGGAAACCCCGCCGGCTACCTGTCGGCGCCACCGCTGCTCCTCACCAACCTCGGCAGCGTCCCGAAACTCCTGGAGGGCGGCGGCGGGGCACAGGCCACGGCCCCGATCAGCGCGATCCGGGTACGGGTGGCCGACGTCGGCGGCTACAGCGAGCGCTCGGCCGAACGGGTCCGGCTGATCGCCGAGCAGATCGCGGCACGCACCGGGCTGGACGTCGACATCACCCTCGGCTCGTCGCCCGCACCGCAGACCGTGGAGCTGCCCGCGGGCTCGTTCGGCCGGCCGATGCTGCGGCTGACCGAGAGCTGGTCGGCACTCGGCGTGGCCTCGATCATCACCCAGGCGGTGGACCGCAAGAGCCTGGTGCTCTTTGTGCTGGTGCTGGTGGTCTGCGTGCTGTTCCTCGCCAACGCGGTCAGCGCGGCCGTCCGGGACCGACGCTCCGAGCTGGCGGTGCTCTCCTGTCTCGGCTGGCCGGTCCGCCGCATCGCGGCGCTGATCCTGGGCGAGGTCGCTCTCCTCGGGCTCATCGCGGGTCTGCTCTCACTGGCCCTCGCGGTCCCGCTCGGGATCGCGCTCGGCATCGACGTCGACTGGCGGCGGTCGGCCCTGGCCGTACCCATTGCCCTGCTGCTCTCGCTGGCCGCCGGCCTGGTGCCGGCGCTGCGGGCCGCGCGCGCCCACCCGGCCGCCGCCCTCCGCCCGATCGTCGCTCCCGCCGGCTGGGTACGCCGGCCCCGCACCCTCTTCGGGTTGGCCCTGGTCAACCTGGCCCGCACCCCCGGACGCACGTTCCTCGGCGCCGGCGCGCTGGCGATCGGGGTGGCCGCGCTGACGCTGGTCAGTGCCGCCGCGTGGGCGTTCCGGGGTGCGATCGTCGGCAGTCTGCTCGGCGATGTGGTCTCGCTGAGCGTCCGCGGCGCGGACACCGTGGCCGCCGCGGCCACCGTGCTGCTCGGCGCCGCGGCGGTCGCGGACGTGCTCTACCTGAACATCCGTGACCGGGCCGCCGAGCTGGCGACCCTGCGGGCGATCGGCTGGACGGACGCCGAACTCGGCCGGCTGGTCGGCTACGAGGGGCTGGCGCTGGGGCTCGTGGGGTCGACGACCGGCGCGGCGGTCGGCCTGGCCAGCGCGGGTTGGCTGATCGGCACCATTCCGGGAGCGCTGCTCCTGGTGGCCGCGCTGGTCGCGCTGGCGGGCGCCCTGGTGAGCACTGTCGCCGCGCTGGTGCCCGCCGCCCTGTTGCCGCGTCTGCGGCCCGCCCGACTACTGGCAGAGGAGTAGCAGACCATGAGCGAGCAGAGCGGCAGTGCGATCTCGGTCGACCACCTGGCACGAGGATTCGGCAGCGGTGCGGACCGGTTGACGGCGGTCGACGACGTGTCCCTGACCATCGCGGCCGGCTCGGTGGTGGCGCTGACCGGGCCGAGCGGGTCGGGAAAATCGACGTTGCTGCACCTCATCGGTGCGATCGAGCAACCCGACGAGGGCTCCGTCGTCGTCGACGGCGTGGTGGTCAACAACCTGCGCCGCGCCGCGCTGGCCCGTTACCGGCAGCGGGTGGGGTTCGTCTTCCAGCGCTACCACCTGCTGCCGGCGCTCACCGTGCTGGACAACGTGATCGCCCCGGTGCTGCCGCAGCGCGGCCGGGCCGACCACGCGGCACGGGCCCGGGAGCTGCTCGACGCGGTCGGTCTGACCGGGCGGGAGCGGGCCCTCCCGGTGCAACTCTCCGGTGGCCAGCAGCAACGGGTGGCCATCGCCCGGGCACTGATGGGCGCACCGGGTCTGCTGCTGGCCGACGAGCCCACCGGCAACCTCGACTCCACCACCGGCGGGCAGATCCTCGACCTGCTGCTCGACCTTCGCGACCGGCACGGCATGACCATCCTGCTCGCCACCCACGAACAGGCCATCGCCGCCCGCTGCGACCGGTTGATCCGCCTGAACGACGGACGTGTCACCGAGGACCTCGACCTCACCGACGGCGAGGACCCGGCCGAGACGTACGAACGGGCGGCCCGGCTACGGCTGTGACGGCACAGCCGTAGCCGGGCCGGCGGTTTCAGCCGACGGGGCTGGCCGTGCGGACCAGCTCGGCGATCCGCTCGGCGACCTCACGGGCGGTCGCCTCGGTGGCCGCCTCGACCATCACCCGGACCAGCGGCTCGGTGCCCGACGGGCGCAGCAGCACCCGGCCGGTCTCACCCAGCTCCGTCTCGGCCCGCTCGACCTCGGCGCGCACGGCCGGCGCAGCGGCACCGACGGTCCGGTCGCCGACCGGCACGTTGATCAGCACCTGGGGCAGCTTGGTGACCACCGACGCCAGCTCGGCGAGGGACTTGCCGGTGGCCGCCATCCGGGCCATCAGGTGCAGGCCGGTGAGCACCCCGTCGCCGGTGGTGGCGTGGGCGGGCATCACGATGTGACCGCTCTGCTCACCGCCGAGCGCCAGCCCGGAGGCGCGCAGCTCCTCCAGCACGTACCGGTCACCGACCTTGGTCTCGATCAGCCGGATGCCCTGCGCGGACATCGCGAGCCGCAGCCCGAGGTTGCTCATCACGGTGGCCACCAGGGTGTCCTGGGTGAGCGTGCCGGCATCCCGCATGGCCAGCGCGAGGATCGCCATCACCTCGTCGCCGTCCACCTCGTCGCCGTCGGCGGTGACCGCCAGACAACGGTCGGCGTCGCCGTCGTGGGCGATGCCCAGGTGGGCGCCGTGCTCGACCACGGCCTCACGCAGCGCCTCGATGTGGTTGGAGCCGCACTCGTCGTTGATGTTCAGGCCGTTCGGCTCGGCATGGATCGCGATGACCTCCGCGCCGGCCTCCTGGTAGGCGACCGGGGCGACCTCGGCGGCGGCGCCGTTGGCGCAGTCGACCACGACCTTGATGCCTTCGAGCCGGTGCGGCACGGTGCTGACCAGGTGCTGGACGTAGTGGTCGGCGCCGTCGAGAAGGTCATGCACGCGGCCGACGCCGGCACCCACCGGGCGGTCCCAGGCGGTGGTGGCGTTCGTCTCGACGGCCGCCTCGATCTGCATCTCGATCTCGTCGGGCAACTTGTGCCCGCCCGCGGCGAAGAGCTTGATGCCGTTGTCCGGCATCGGGTTGTGCGACGCGGAGAGCATCACCCCGAGGTCGGCCTTGGTCTCTGCCGTGAGGAACGCCACCGCGGGGGTCGGCAGCACGCCGACCCGCACCACGTCAGCGCCGGCGCTGGTCAGACCGGCGACCACGGCCGCCTCCAGCATCTCGCCGCTGGCCCGGGTGTCCCGACCGACGACGGCGAGCGGCGGGTGGCTGCGGTCCGTCTCGGCGAGCGTGTGCGCGGCGGCCACAGCGAGCGCCAACGCCAACTCTGGGGTGAGATCCGCGTTTGCCCGCCCGCGTACGCCGTCCGTGCCGAACAACCGACCCATACCCGCCAACCTCCGATGAGCACTGCCAATGAGGAGAAAGCGGAACGGCCGACCCACCTCCCCCTAGCGGGGAGGCGGACCGGCCGTCCGTCAGAAGTACAACGCGCTGTTGAAGATCAGCGCTTCGAGTACTGAGGAGCCTTACGGGCCTTCTTGAGGCCGTACTTCTTGCTCTCCTTGACCCGGGCGTCCCGGGTCAGGAAGCCGGCCTTCTTCAGGGCCGGGCGGTCGTCCGGGTCGTTGATGATCAGCGCACGGGCGATGCCCAGCCGAAGCGCGCCGGCCTGCCCGGTGGTGCCGCCGCCATGCAGGTTGGCGATGACGTCGAACTGCTCGGGCTTCTCGGCGGTGACCAGCGGGTCCTTGATGAGCTGCTGGTGCACCTTGCTCGGGAAGTACGCCTCGAGGTCCTGGCCATTGCAGGTGATCTTGCCGGTGCCCGGGACGATACGGACCCGGACGATGGCCTGCTTGCGGCGGCCCACGGTCTGGATCGGCCGGTCACCGCGAGGCGCGCGGGCGACGGGCGCCGGCGCCTCGGTGGCCTCAGGGGCTTCCGGGGCGACCTCGGTCTCGGTGATGTCGGTCATGCTGCTTCCTTCGCCCGCGCTCACTGCGCGATCTGCTTGATCTCGAACGGCACCGGCTGCTGCGCGAGGTGCGGGTGCTCGGCACCGGCGTAGACCTTCAGCTTCTTGATCAGCTGACGGCCGAGCTTGTTGTGCGGGAGCATCCCCTTCACGGCCAGCTCGATGGCCCGCTCGGGGCGCTTGGTCAGCAGCTCCTCGTAGCCAATCTGCTTCAGACCACCCGGGTAACCGGAGTGGCGGTAAGCAACCTTGGTCTGGCGCTTGTTGCCGGTCAACGCAACCTTGCCCGCGTTCACGATGACGACAAAGTCGCCCGTGTCGACGTGCGGCGCGAAAGTCGGCTTGTGCTTACCACGCAGCAACGTGGCGGCGTGGGTGGCCAGGCGGCCCAGCACGACATCAGAGGCGTCGATGACGTGCCACTGACGCTCGATCTCACCCGGCTTCGGGCTGTACGTACGCACAGGTCTACCTTGTCTCGTCGTCGGTCTGGGGTCGCGCGCCGAGGTGACCAGATCTTGCAGGCCGGACCAGCGCGCACGAACGACCAAGCGTACCTGATGGGGCACGCCTCTGGATGTCGTACAACAGCAGGCAACGATACCCGGCGCCCCGTCCGCAGGTCAAAACGGGGGTGCGCTCGTGCGCGGCGACACGCCAGCCGTGGTCCAGCTCACACGTTGGCGAGCCGATCGGCCCTCGGCCGGAGGTAGACGACCCAGGTGACCGCGAAACACAACGCGTACCAGCCGATGAAGGCCAGGTAGGCGGCGTCGGCGTTGCCGGAGCTCAGGAACGACTGTCGGAACGAGATGTTGACCAGCACCCCGCCGGACGCCCCGACGGCACCCGCGATGCCGATCAGCGCGCCGGTCATCCGCCGCGCCCACCGCGCGGCGGCCTCCGGATCGCGGCGACCCGACGTCACGGCGTCCGCCGCCCGGGCCCGGAAGATCGCCGGGATCATCTTGTAGGTGGAGCCGTTGCCGATGCCGGAGAAGACGAACAGGGCGAGGAACCCGGCCAGGTAGAGCCCGAACGACCGTTCCCGGGCGGCGTACAGCACGGTGCCCGCGCCGGCCGCCATCGCCACGAAGTTCCAGAAGGTAACCCGGGCACCGCCCAACCGGTCGGCCAGGTGCCCGCCCAGCGGGCGGATCAGCGAACCGACCAGCGGGCCGAGGAAGGTCAGCCAGGCGGCGTCGACCGGGGTGGGGAACCGCTCGGCGAACTGGAGCTGGAGCACCTGACCGAAGGCGAAACCGAACCCGATGAACGAGCCGAAGGTGCCGACGTAGAGCACCGACATGACCCAGGTGTGCGGGTCGCGGGCCGCCTCACGCAGCGCGCCCGGCTCGTTGCGCGCCCCGGGCACGGTGTCCAACCAGCGGGCCGCGGCCAGCGCGGCCAGCACGATCAGCGGCAGGTAGACCGCCGGCACCAGACGGGGGTACGCGGCACCGGCGGTGGCGAGGACCGCCAACCCGACCAGTTGCACCGCGGGTACGCCGAGGTTGCCGCCGCCGGCGTTGAGCCCGAGGGCCCGGCCCTTGAGTCGCTGTGGGTAGAACAGGTTGATGTTCGCCATGGAGGAGGCGAAGTTGCCGCCACCGACGCCGGTCAGGCAGGCGAGCACCATCAGCGTGGAGTAGGACACCCCGGGTTCCAGCAGCACCGTCATCGGCACCGTGGGCACCAGCAGCAGGAGCGCGCTGATGATCGTCCAGCGCCGCCCGCCGAAGCGGGCCACCGCCAGCGTGTACGGCAGGCGCAGCACCGCGCCCAGCGCGGCCGGCACGGCGGTGAGCAGGAACTTCCCGGCCGGGTCGATGCCGTACGCGGGGCCGAGGAAGAGCACGGTGACCGACCAGAGGCTCCACACCGAGAAGCCGACATGCTCGGCGAAGATCGAGACCCAGAGGTTGCGCCGGGCGATGGGCGCGCCCGTCACCCGCCAGAAGTCGGGGTCCTCGGGGCGCCAGTCGTCGAGCCGGCGCGCGCGCCCGGTGGCAGCCGGCGGCCGGGTGGTGACTGCGGTGCTGGTGAGCGTGCTCACGGCGGCTCCTCCTCGTCGATGTGACGAGGAGGAACGCTAGGAATGCCCGGTTACCTGGCAGTGCCCGTCGCGGGTCGGCCCGGAAACGGGGACCGCACCACGGGCCGACGGCGGTGGTGAGGTCGTGCTCAGAGCTGTTGCAGGATGCGCAGCGCGCGGCCGACCCGGATCATGGTGTCGGTGTCGGCGACGTCCACGCAGTCGGTGAACCACTTCTTCATGGGCGAGGAGATGCGGTCGGGCATCACCACGTACCGGCCCATCGACACGGCGAGCGGCGAGTCGCGCAGCAGCGACTCCTCCACCACCTCGACCACGATCACGATGGGTACGTCGGTGGAGTTGTAGACGTCCGAGCTGACCACGAGGCCGAGGCGTTCCCGGGCGCCCTCGATGCGCCAGACCTCTCCCCTACGCAGCACGCGGTCGTCCGCCGGAGAGCAGGTCGTTGACCATGCCCGCCTCGCGGGCGTCGGCGAGAGCGGCGGACTCCAGGTCCAGACCGGCACGGCCCACGGCTGCGGCGTGCGCGGTGAACACCTCGCGCAGCGCCTTCTCGCGGGCGGCCTGGTCCATCCATGCGGAGAGCGACAGCCCTTCGCGCTTGGCGAACCGCCGGGCCTCCTCGATCGTCTCGTCGGTAAACGACAGAGTCACCTTGGCAGTCATGTCGCTGAGACTACCCACCGGTGTGACCGACAGTCATCCACGCGACCGCCGGCTCGCCCCCCGACGTAGAAACGCACATACCGGCGGTGTTCACCGGGCCCGGCCGCCGAACACCGCGAAGCGCCACTCCTTGAAGTAGCAGTCGACGTCGACCAGGCCCGCCTCGGCGAGCCACCGACACTGGTCGGCGACCGTCGCCGGCCGGTCGTGCCGCATCCGCTCCCGGGATGCGGCAATCTCCTCACCGGACGCGCCCAGCTCGGTGATCCGCTGCATCCACACCTCGTCATAGCGACGGTCCAACTCCGGAGTCGGGCCGGCGACCTGCTCGGCGTTGACGAACACCCCGCCGGGCGCGAGTGCGCCGGCAGCCCTCCGGTAGAGCGTCCGCTTGCCCTCCTCGTTGAGGTGGTGGATCGCCAGCGCGCTGACCACCGCGTCGTACCGGCCGGCGGGCAGCGGATCGGCCAGGTCGGCCCGGACCGTCCCGTGCGGCACCGACCGGGCGTCCAACTGCTCGGTGGCGCGGGCGAGCATCGCCGGCGCCCCGTCGACCAGGGTCAGCCGGACACCGGGCACCGCGGCGGCCAGCAGCAGCGAGAGCAGGCCGGTGCCGGCGCCCAGGTCCAACACCTCCGGCGTACGACCGGCGGCGAGCGCGGCCCGCAGCGGTGGCGCGGCCACCTCGACCGCCGTGCCGTAGAAGGCGTCGAAGCAGGGTACGAGCCGCCTGCGCGCCTCGTCGTAGGTGCCGGCCACCGCGTCGAAGACGTCCGTCACGCTCATCGCGCTCTCCCAATTATTGAGACAACTTTCCCACATTATAAGCCAATGAACGACGCTGATGTCGTCAGCGATTCAGCTCCAAAGGATCCGGCTCGCACCTCCCACCGCACGCAAAGTCACAGCGGATTCCGCCGCAACGGAGCCGGAACGGTTGGTGTGGTCAGTCCGGTCGCGCCTGCGTTTCCTGGCGGGGACTGATCCCGGACACACGAAGGCCCCCGGCGAACCGGGGGCCTCTGCGTGATGCTGATCAGGCCGGGTCGTGTGCCTTCGCCATGCCGACGAACGCCCGCCAGGCCGCTGACCCGAAGACCAACGCCGGCCCTGCCGGGTCCTTCGAGTCCCGCACGCCGACGATGCCAGGCAGGTTGTCCGCAACCTCGACGCAGTCGCCGCCATTGCCGCTGCTGCGGGTGCTCTTACGCCACCGCGCGCCGGTCAGTTCCATGTCTTCGCCATCTCCGTAAGTAGATCGACGGATTGCCAGTGGGACAGCGCCTCGCCGCGCACGTTCTCCCACGCGGCCAGCATCGCCGCAATGTCCTCGGCACCGGTGACGACTTGCCCCTGAAGCTGATTGTCGAGGTAGCCGGCAATGCGATGCTCGGGCCCCACGGCGATCACGAAGGGACCGTTCAGGCCAGCGTACGCGCCGACGGTAGAGGGGACGATGTGCACACGGACGTGCGGGGCCTCGCAGGCGGTGATGAGGGCCTGCACCTGCTCACGCATGATGGCTCGCCCGCCGACTGGCCGCCGCAACACGCCCTCGTCAACAACGGCGGTGAAGTGTGGCGGGTCTTCACGGGCCAGGATGCTTTGCCGGGCGAGTCGTGAGGCCAGGTGCCGCTCGACGTCGCTGCGGGCGATGACGTCGGCTCCGGCCAGCACGGCGCGAGCGTATGCCTCGGTCTGGAGCAGGCCGGGGAGGACGGTCGACTGAAACGACCGCAGCGAGATCGCCTCGCGCTCGATCTCTTGCCATGGTCGGAACCAAATTGGCTCGCGGCGTCTTGAAGTGTCCGGCCAGATGTCTCCTATGGGCCGTCGGAGCGCACTCGCCGCCGCCTCCCGGTGTCGGGGGTGCGGAATGTGGTCGTGGTTCAGCCAGCGCGCGACCGTCTTTCGATCGACCCCGACCAGCCCTGCCAGGGACTCAATCGAGTGCCCCGTCTCGGTTAGCGCGGCGCGTAGCGCATCGTTCACGGCTCCCCCATCGGATGCGCGGAATGTCTCGCGACCATATCGATACGGGCTGTTTTTGTCCCATCACTGGCCGCAAGGTGGGTTCAGGCGGCGCGGCCGGCAGGGATCACGGAACCCGGCGGACGCGTTCGTATCGGGGCCGCCCTCGGCCTGCCAGAGATCTTGGACAGTTTCCGTTACGCCAGAACTATTCAGTCCCATGACATCTGTCAGTGTTGAAATCCCGATACATGTGTCACTTGGTAGGGATCTTGGGCGTGCTGGTGAATGGTGCCTGGCATGGCTTCTCGGCGGCGTGTCATGAACCTGCTCGATGCCCAGTTGGCTGCTGGGGTGCGGGTCAACGCCGCTGAGTTCGCGCGCGAGCATGGTGTGTCGGTCCGTACCGTGTACCGGCATCAGGCGCGGATCCGGGACGTGGGCGAATGGCAGGAGCGGTCCCGGCGGCCGCGTATCAGTCCGCGGGTGACGCCACCGGAGCTGGATGCGTGGATCTGCAAGCTGCGCGTCGAACTCGGCCTGGACAACGGGGCCGACTTCATCCACGACGCCCTGATCGAGCTGCACAACGCTACTGCTCCGGCGTGGCGGGTGCCCTCAAGGTCGACGATCAACCGGGTCCTGGGCCGGCATGACCTGCTCGAACGGAACCCGGCGAAACGGCCGCGCAGCTCGTTTCGACGCTTCGTCTACGCCCGGCCCCGAGACTGCTACCAGATCGACGCCACGAACGTCCGGCTCGCCGACGGCAGCCTCGCCGCGGTCTTCGACGTCTTGGACGACTGCACCCGAACCCTCGTCGGCTGTCACACCACGACCGCGGAGACCGCCGAAGGCGCGGTCACCGCGGTCAGGCAGGCGTTCACCGAGTACGGGGCCCCGGCGATCGTGTTGTCCGACAACGGCACCGCGTTCACCAGCCGCCTGACCCGACCCGGATCGATCTCCACGTTCGTCCAGTACCTCCTGCAACACAATGTCCGGCCGATCAACTCCAGCCCCTACCACCCCCAGACCTGCGGCAAGGTCGAACGCCACCACCAAACCCTCAAGAAATGGCTGAGCACCCAACCCACCCCCAACACCTGCCCCGAACTGCAGAACCTGCTAGACGCCTACCGCCGCTACTACAACACCGAACGACGCCACAGCGCCCTGCCGCGACGCGCCACCCCCGCCCAGGCATGGACAGACGCCCCCAGCCTCGGCGGGCCGACCAGCCTGCCCAGGCAAACCGACGCCACCCTGCACCGCTGCCTCGTAGGCAGCACCGGCGCCATCACCGTCGCCGGGCACCGCACCAGCGTCGGCACCACCCACGCCGGCGCCACCGTCACCGCCATCCGCGACCAAAACCGAATCACCATCTACAACCGCGACGGACAACCCCTCGGCCACTTCCACCTCAACCCCGACCGGACCTACATCAGCCTCACCCGAGCAGCCTGATCAACAACTCATGACACATCTATCGGGACTTCCCCTTGACACATGTCTCGGGACACGACAGTTACGCCAGAACGGAAACTGTCCAAGATCTCCACAGGCGAGCACGCACGGGGCGGCTCCTTCCCACAGCGACGACCAGGGGAGCGCACCGTGCCGGACACACCGCCCGATTGGAGCCCCGAGCCGGAGTCCAAACCGCGGAAGCCGCGCACGGGTGACGTCCTGCACCTGACCCGCGCCACGAGTGTCCAGTTCATGCGCCCGATCTTCGTCCGCGTGATTCGCGTTCTCGACTGGCCGACGTACGACGGGTGGCTGTGGATCGACGGTTACGAGCTGGCCGGGAATGGTGACGCGGTCGCGCGCCGGTCCCTGTTCGTGATGCCCGCAGGCCTGATCTGGCCGGACCCGCCCGCCCGTCGCCCCACCATCCGCACGCCCGTCAAGCGCGGTCCGGTGAAAGTCGGATGACCCGCCGCCCTCGCCCTCACCATCCGATGCGCCCGGCGTGGCTCTGCCGTAACTGCGCCGCTCCCTGGCCGTGCTCGCCGGCTCAGCTACACCTCGCAACCGAGTTCTACGGCCATTCGATCGCCCTGGCGTTCTATCTGGCAGCGAACATGCAGGACGCGCTCGACGACCTGTACTCCGTGGGCGTTCGTCCTGACCCGCGAGCACTTCACGCCCGCTTCCTGGGCTGGCTGTCCCTGACCCGCCGACCACACCGCGTCGACTTGCGCTGACCGCCCCCGCGAGATGAGGTCCGCTACCGCCGCGCTGGTCGAGCGTCCGTCCGGGGCGATCGCTGGCGACCATCCGTCCTCTGCCGTGCCCGCGTGCGGTGTGAGCCCCACTTGACAGGACCGAAACAGAAGAGACCCGGACCGGAAACCGCCCGGCGGCACGCTTTGCCGACATGACAGACGGTGCATGGTCGGCAACTCGACCGGGGCTGGCGCCCCGGGAGGTGGCGACGCACTGCCCGTACTGCGCGCTGCAGTGCGGCATGACGCTGCGCGAGGACGACACCGGGGTCTCGGTCCACCCCCGCCAGTTCCCCACCAACCGGGGCGGGCTCTGCCAGAAGGGTTGGACCGCCGCCGAGCTGCTCGACCACCCGGAGCGGCTGACCACTCCCCTGCTGCGCGACCCGGCCACCGGTGAGCTGCGCCCGGCGAGCTGGGACGCCGCGCTCGACCGGGTCGTCACCGGCATCCGCGCGGTCCAGCAGGACGCCGGCCGGGACGCGGTCGCCGTCTTCGGTGGCGGCGGCCTGACCAACGAGAAGGCGTACGCGCTGGGAAAGTTCGCCCGGATCGGGCTGCGCACCCGGCACATCGACTACAACGGACGGTTCTGCATGTCCTCGGCGGCGGCGGCCGGGATGCGCGCCTTCGGCATCGACCGTGGGCTGCCGTTCCCGCTGGCCGACCTGGGCCGGGCCGACACTCTGCTGCTGGTCGGCGCGAACCCGGCGGAGACCATGCCGCCGCTGGTGCGCTGGCTCACCGAACAGCGCCGGGGCGGCGGCCGGCTGATCGTCGTCGACCCCCGGGTCACCGCCACGGCCCGCCAGGCCGACCTGCACCTGCAACCGCTGCCCGGCACCGATCTCGCGGTGGCCAACGCGTTGCTGCACATCGCCCTCACCGAGGGGTGGGTCGACCGGTCCTACGTGGCCGAACGCACCACCGCCTTCGAGGCGGTTCGCCGCAGCGTCGCCGCCTGGTGGCCGGCCCGCACAGAGCAGCTCTCCGGTGTGCCGGTGGCCGACCTGGAAGAGACCGCCCGCGCGTTGGGCACCGGCGGTCGCGTGATCATCCTGACCGCGCGCGGCGCCGAGCAGCACGCCAAGGGCGTCGACACGGTCACCGCGTACGTCAATCTCGCCCTCGCCCTCGGCCTGCCCGGCCGCGACGGTTCGGGGTACGGCTGCCTCACCGGCCAGGGCAACGGCCAGGGCGGGCGGGAGCACGGGCAGAAGGCCGACCAGCTCCCCGGCTACCGGCGGATCGACGACCCGGCGGCCCGGGAGCACGTGGCCGGTGTCTGGGGGGTGCCGGCCGACGAGCTGCCCGGCCCGGGTGTGCCGGCCTACCAGCTGCTCGACTCGCTCGGCACACCGAACGGCCCCCGCGCGTTGCTGGTGTTCGGCTCCAACCCGGTGGTCTCCGCACCCCGGGCGTCCCGGATCGAGGGCCGGTTGCGCGATCTCGACCTGCTGGTCGTCGCCGACCTGCTGCTCTCCGAGACGGCCGCGCTGGCTGACGTGGTGCTGCCCACCGCGCAGTGGGCGGAGGAGGACGGCACCATGACCAACCTGGAGGGTCGGGTGCTGCGTCGCCGGGCGCTGCGCCCACCCCCACCGGACGTCCGGACCGACCTGGACATCATCTCCGCCCTCGCGGCGAGACTGGCCCCCGACGAGGCCGCGGCCACCGAGGCTGCAGCCCGGTTCCCGGCCGACCCGGCCGCCGTCTTCGCCGAGCTGCGCCGCGCCTCCGCCGGCGGGATCGCCGACTACGCCGGCATCAGCTGGGCCCGGATCGACGGCGACGACGGCGTCTGGTGGCCCTGCCCGACCGAGGACGGGCCGGACACACCACGGCTGTTCGCCGAACGGTTCGCGACCCCGGACGGCCGGGCCCGGTTCCACCCCGTCGACCACCGGCCGGCCGCCGAGGAGGTCTGCTCCGCGTACCCGTTGCACTTCACCACCGGCCGGGTGCTGGCGCAGTACCAGTCCGGCACCCAGACCCGCCGGGTGCCCGCGCTGCGGCGCGCCGCCCCGGAGGCGTTCGTCGAGCTGCACCCCGACCTGGCCGCCCGGCTGGGCATCGGCGACGGCGACCCGGTGCGGGTGACCTCACGCCGGGGTGAGCTGTGCGCCCCGGCGCGCCTCAGCGCCGGGATCCGACCGGACACCGTGTTCGCGCCGTTCCACTACCCGGGTGCGGGACGGGCCAACTCGGTCACCAACGACGCGGTGGACCCGATCTCCGGGATGCCCGAGTTCAAGATCTGCGCGGTACGGGTGGAGAAGGCATGACGGCCCGGGTGGTGATCGTCGGCAACGGGATGGCGGGCGCCCGCCTCGCCGGCGAGCTGCACGCCCGCGAAGGGGACCGGAAGGTCACAGTGCTCGGGGCGGAGCCGCACCGCGCGTACAACCGGATCCTGCTCTCCACCCTGCTGGCCGGCCGGATCGACGAGCCGGACGTGGAGCTGACCGAGGCCGCCGGGCACGGCATCGACCTGCGCAGCGGCGTACCGGTGGCCGCGATCGACCGGTACGCCCGGGAGGTACGCACCAACGACGGCGAACGCATCTCCTACGACCACCTGGTGCTGGCCACGGGCGCACGGGCGGTGGTGCCGCCACTGCCCGGCCTCGACTCGGCGGACCTGCCGGAGCGGGTCGTCCCGTTCCGGACCCTGGACGACTGCCGGCGGATCCTCGCCGCGGCTGACGGCGCACGCACCGCGCTGGTGCTCGGCGGGGGGCTGCTCGGCCTGGAGGCCGCCCGAGGGCTGGCCAGCCGAGGGCTCGCCACCACAGTGGTGCACCCGAGGGAACACCTGATGGAACGGCAGCTCGACCCGACGGCCGGTGCGGTGCTCGCCGGCACCCTCGCCGGATTCGGCGTCACCGTGCAGCTCGCGGTGCCGGCGACCGGTGTGGCCGCCGACGCCACCGGCGTCCGCCTCG
Source organism: Micromonospora sp. A202 (assembly GCF_006715105.1). Classification (NCBI taxonomy): domain Bacteria; kingdom Bacillati; phylum Actinomycetota; class Actinomycetes; order Micromonosporales; family Micromonosporaceae; genus Micromonospora; species Micromonospora sp. A202. Next base: position 5,874,161 of record NZ_VFMP01000001.1, read on the forward strand.
ACCTGGCCGACGGCCGGACGTTGCGCGCCGACCTGCTGGTGCTCTCCTGCGGCGTACGCCCGGACACCGCCCTCGCGCGGGCCGCCGGGCTGAACGTCCGGCGCGGCGTGGTGGTGGACGACCGGCTCCGCACCGACGACCGGGCCATCTCGGCGATCGGCGACTGCGCCGAGCACGACGGTGTGCTCACCGGGCTGGTCGCACCTGCCTGGGCCCAGGCACGGGTGCTCGCCGACGTGCTGACCGGGACGGACCCGCTCGCGCGGTACCGGCCCCAGCCGGTGGTGACCCGGCTCAAGGCCGCCGGGATCGACCTGGCCTCGATGGGTGACGCGGTCAGTGGCGGGCCGGGTGAGGAGCTGACCTTCACCGACCCGGCCCGGGGCACGTACGCCCGGCTGCGGATCCGCGACGAGCGGCTGATCGGCGCGATCCTGCTCGGCGACAACCCGGCCGTCGGCACGGTGATCCAGCTCTTCGACCGTGGTCATCCCGTGCCGGCCGACCGGCGGGCGCTCCTGCTCGGCCGGGCACTCGGCACGGTCGGCGCGACTCCGGCCGCCTCACCGGCGCTGATGCCGGACGCGGCCACTGTCTGTCAGTGCAACACGGTGAGCAAGGGCGCACTCGTACGGAGCTGGCGCTCCGGGGCCCGGACCGTCGACGCGGTGGTGGCGGCGACCCGCGCCGGCACCGGATGCGGCGGGTGCCGGGACGCGGTGGGCGGCATCGTCGACTGGCTGAGCCAGGCGGAATCGGTGGAGGTGACGCGATGAGCGGCGGCGATCTGGTCGTCATCGGCAACGGAATGGTCGGGCAGCGCTTCGTCGACGCGCTGCGCGCCCGTGACCCGGAGGGTCGCTGGCGGGTGACAGTGCTGGCCGAGGAGCGGCGCCCGGCGTACGACCGGGTGCGACTCTCGGCGTACTTCGACGGGGTGGGTGAGAGCGAACTCAACCTGTACACACCGCACGACGGGGTGCGGCTGCGTCTGGGCGAGCCGGCCACCTCCATCGACCGGGCCCGGCAGGTGGTGACCACCGGCGTCGGCGAGTGCCACTACGACGCGCTGGTGCTGGCCACCGGCTCGTACGCGTTCGTGCCACCGGTGCCCGGCGCGGAGCTGCCCGGGGTGTTCGTCTACCGGACCCTGGACGACCTGGCGGCGATCCGGGCGTACGCCTCCGGCCGGCGGGTCGGCGCGGTGATCGGTGGCGGGCTGCTCGGGTTGGAGGCGGCGAACGCGCTGCGGCTGCTCGGCCTGAGCACCGACGTGGTCGAGTTCGCGCCCCGGCTGATGCCGGTTCAGGTGGACCAGGCCGGTGGCGCGATGCTGCGGCGCTACGTCGACGAGTTGGGCGTACGGACCCACCTCGGGGTGGCGACCAGCGCGATCCGACCCGGCCCGGACGGGGCGGTCGCCGCACTGGAGTTGTCCGACGGTGGCGTGCTCGACGCCGAGCTGGTGGTGGTGGCCGCCGGCATCCGGCCCCGGGACCAGCTGGCCCGGGACGCCGAGCTGCCGCTGGGCCCGCGCGGCGGGGTGCTGGTCGACGCGACCTGCCGCAGCGCCGACGAGCGGATCTGGGCGGTCGGCGAGTGCGCGGCGGTCGACGGCACCTGCCACGGCCTGGTCGCACCCGGGTACGCGACGGCCGAGGTGGTGGCCGACCGGCTGGTCGGTGGCGCGGCCACCTTCCCGGGCGCGGACACCGCCACCAAGCTCAAGCTGCTCGGCGTCGACGTGGCCTCGTTCGGCGACGCCCACGGCACCACCCCGGGCTGTCTGGACGTCACGTTCACCGATCCGGCCACCCGGGTCTACGCGAAGCTGGTGCTCTCCGACGACGCGCACACGCTGCTCGGCGGGGTGCTGGTCGGTGATGCCAGCGCGTACCCGACGTTGCGGGCCAGCGTGGGCGGCCCGCTGCCGGCCGCGCCGCTGGCGTTGCTCGCCCCGGACGGCGGTGGGGCGGACGCGGGTGCGCTGCCCGCCGCCGCCCAGGTCTGCTCCTGCAACGCGGTGACCCGGGGCGACGTGGACGCCGCCATCGCCGACGGCTGCGCGGACGTGCCGGCGTTGAAGGCGTGCACCAGGGCCGGCACCAGCTGCGGTTCCTGCGTGCCGATGCTCAAGCAGCTCCTGGACGCGGCCGGTGTGGCGCAGTCCAGCGCCCTCTGCGAGCACTTCGACGTCAGCCGACGGGAGCTGTTCGAGATCGTCCGCGTACGCGGGATCCGCACCTTCTCCCGACTGGTCGCCGAGCACGGCCGGGGGCGCGGCTGCGACATCTGCAAGCCGGTGGTGGCGTCGATCCTCGCCTCGCTGGGCAGCGGCCACGTGCTCGACGGTGAGCAGGCGTCGTTGCAGGACACCAATGACCACTTCCTGGCCAATCTGCAACGCGACGGCAGCTATTCGGTGGTGCCCCGGATCCCGGGCGGTGAGATCACCCCGGAGAAGCTGATCGTGATCGGTGAGGTGGCCCGGGACTTCCAGCTCTACACGAAGATCACCGGTGGGCAGCGCATCGACCTGTTCGGGGCGCGGGTGGAGCAGTTGCCGCAGATCTGGCGGCGGCTGGTGGACGCCGGCTTCGAGTCCGGTCACGCGTACGGCAAGGCGCTGCGGACGGTGAAGTCCTGCGTGGGCGAGACCTGGTGCCGGTACGGCGTACAGGACTCGGTTGGGCTGGCTGTCGCGTTGGAGCTGCGTTACCGAGGGCTACGGGCTCCACACAAGATCAAGTCAGCGGTGTCCGGCTGCGCCCGCGAATGCGCCGAGGCGCGCAGCAAGGACTTCGGCATCATCGCCACCGAGACCGGCTGGAACCTCTACGTCGGCGGCAACGGCGGCTTCCGCCCCCGGCACGCCGACCTGTTCGCCACCGACCTGTCCACGGAAACGCTGATCTCGCTGATCGACAGGTTCCTCATCTACTACATCCGCACGGCCGACCGGTTGCAACGCACGGCCGGTTGGATCGAGGCGATGGACGGCGGCCTCGACCACCTGCGCGCGGTGATCGTGGACGACTCGCTCGGGCTCTGCGCCGAACTGGACGCGGCAATGGCCCAGCACGTGTCGTCGTACTCCGACGAGTGGCGCGACGTGCTCGACGACCCGGACCGGCTCCGCCGCTACACCTCCTTCGTCAACGCGCCCGACGTGCCCGACCCGTCCATCACCTTCGCCCGGGAACGCGGCCAACCGGTGCCGGTGCGCGAGCACCCCCCGGGCGGATTCGAGCACCGTCGGCAACCGGTCACCCTGGGCCTACCGGAGGTACGGCGATGAACCTGACCACCACGCTGAGCTGGACCGCTGTCTGCCCCCTCGACCGCCTGGAACCGGACCGAGGGGTCGCCGCCCTGGTCGACGGGGCACAGATCGCCCTCTTCCACACCGAGGACGGGTTGTTCGCGATCGACAACCGCGATCCGGTCTCCGGGGCGTACGTGCTGTCCCGGGGCATCGTCGGCAGCCGCGGCGGAGTGCCGACGGTCGCCTCGCCGCTGCACAAGCAGGTGTACGACCTGCGCAGCGGGCACTGCCTCGACCTGCCCGGGGTGGCCGTGGCACGGCACGACGCGCGTTGCCGCGACGGGCTGGTCGAGGTGCGGCTGCGACAGGAGGCTTGATGCGGGAAGAACTGGCGGGCTTCACCATCGGGGTGACCGCCGACCGGCGGCGCGACGAGTTGGCCGCGCTGCTCGAACGCCGGGGCGCCCGGGTGGTGCTCGCCCCGGCGTTGCGGATCGTGCCGCTGTCCGACGACACCGAGCTGCGCGAGGCGACCCGCGCGTGCCTCGACCAGCCGCCGGACATTCTGATGGCAAACACCGGCATCGGCATGCGCGGGTGGCTGGAGGCGGCCGAGGGTTGGGGGCTGGCCGAGCCGCTGCGTTCGGTGCTGGCCAGCTCGTACGTGGTTGCCCGTGGCCCGAAGGCACGTGGCGCGATCCGTGCGGCCGGGCTGCACGACCAGTGGTCACCGGCCTCGGAGAGCTGCGACGAGGTGGTCGACCACCTGCGCCGGCGAGGTGTGGCCGGGCAGGTGATCGCCATGCAGCTGCACGGTGAGCGACAGCCCGAGTGCACCCTCGCGCTGGAGGCGGCCGGTGCCACAGTCATCGAGGTGCCCGTCTATCGCTGGGCCCCACCGAGCGACCCGGCGCCGCTGCACCGGCTGATCGACCTGATCGCCGGCCGACTGGTGGACGCGGTGACCTTCACCTCGGCGCCGGCGGCCGAGGCGCTGCTGCGGGCAGCCGGCGACCGCACCGACGCGCTGCTCACCGCGTTCCGCGGCGACGTGCTCGCCAGCTGCGTCGGCGCGGTGACCGCCGAGCCGCTGCTCCGGCGCGGGGTGCCGGTGAGCGCCCCGGGCCGGGCCCGGCTGGGGGCGCTGGTGCGGACGATCGTCGACGAGCTGCCCCGCAGGACCGTGACGTTCAAGGCCGGCGGGCACCTTCTCACGCTGCGCGGGCACGCCGCGGTGATCGACGGCGAGTTGCGACCGCTCGCCCCCGCCCCGATGGCCGTGTTGCGCGCCCTGGCCCAGTCGCCTGGTCGGGTGCTGTCCCGCACGGCGCTGCTGCGGACGCTGCCCCGGGGCGCGGACGAGCACGCGGTGGAGATGGCGGTGGCCCGTCTACGGGCCGGCCTGCGCGCGCCCCGCGTGGTGCAGACCGTGGTGAAGCGCGGCTACCGACTCCGGGTGGACTGACGCGTCATGGCCGACCGGCGTGCGCCGGCCGGCCATGACCCGACGGCTCAGCCGACAGGCGTGGGAAAACCCCGCCCGTGCTCGGCCTCAAGGCGGAGCATGGCGTGCTCGACCACCGTCACCAGCACCTGCTTGACCGAGTCCCGGTGCCGGGCGTCGGTCATCACCAGCGGCACCTGCGGCGAGATGGCCAGCGCCTCGCGGACCTCCTCCAGCTCGTACTGGGGAGCACCGTCGAACCGGTTCAGGGCCACCACGTACGGCAGGTTGCGGTTCTCGAAGTAGTCCAGCGGGGCGAACGCGTCGGTGATCCGGCGCGTGTCCACCAGCACGGCGGCACCCACCGCCCCTCGGATGATCTCGTCCCACATGAACCAGAACCGAGTCTGACCCGGTGTACCGAAGAGGTACAGGATCAGGTCCTGGGCCATCGTGATACGGCCGAAGTCCATGGCGACCGTGGTGGTCTCCTTGCCCGGCACCTTGGACGGGTCGTCGATGCCGACACCCGCCGCTGTCATCAACGCCTCTGTGGTCAGCGGTGTGATCTCGGAGATCGCCCCGACCAGTGTCGTCTTACCGACGCCGAAGCCGCCCGCGACGACGATCTTCGCGGAGACGATTCCCCGGCCCGGCCGCCCCCTAGCGGGGTCATAGCCTGCGAAGTCCACTTAGCACCCTTCCAAGCAGTTCCATCCGCTCCTCGAACCCCTCGGCGGGAGCAGCAGTGTGTAACGTCAGCAGGCTCTCGGCCACCATGTCGGCGACCAACACCCGGGCGACGCCCAGCGGCATCCGGGTGTACGCGGCGATCTCCGCCAGCGACTGTGCTCGGCCCTCACAGACCGTGGCGATTCGGTGCTTGTCATGCCCGGCGAAGCGGGACTCGGCAACCTGGGTGAGCGACGCGGTCAGGACGGCCTCCAGGGCGATGTCCTGTCGAGGTTCGGTACGACCCCGGGTGACCGCGTACGGACGCACCAGCGCGCCACGCGGGTCAACGCGCCGTTGGTCCATTCCCGATCACCTCCCCGTCCACTGTAGAGCTCGGCCAGTGCCGCCTTTCGTCCTGCTTCGGCGCGCGGTTCGAGCGCCGTCTTCCGGTGCTAGGAGCGCACCGCGTCACGCGGCAGCGGCACCAGCGCGGCACCCACCCGCTCGACCAGCAGGGCCATCTCGTAGCCCACCTGGCCCACGTCGCAGCTGCGCGCGGCCAGCACGGCCATCGACGATCCGTCGCTGATCGACATCAGGAAGAGATACCCGCTGTCCATCTCGATGACTGTCTGCAACACCCCGCCCGCGCTGAACATCCGGGCTGCGCCCTCGGTCAGGCTCACCACACCGGAGGTGATCGCGGCGAGCTGATCCGCCCGGTCCCCCGGCAGGTCCCGGGAGGACGCGAGCAGCAGCCCGTCGGCGGACACCGCCACCACGTGGGCGATACCCGCCACGCTGTCGGCGAAGTTGGTGAGCAGCCAACCCATGTCCTGCATGGCAGCTGGCCTGTTCATCGGCTCTCCTTGGTCGAGGTGCTGTTCAGGTCCGTCCCGGCCGTCCGACCGCGCTGCACACCGCGGTGGTAGGCCGACAGCAGACCTCGTACTTCATCCGGGGTCCGCCGGCTGCGGTCCCGGCCGCTCTTCGGTTCGATGCCGCCCGGCACGAGCTGTTGCTGCGGCACCCGCTTGGGCAACCCGGAACGGGTGGTCCCGGCGGGAGCCGGCTCGGCCGCCCTGCTCGCACGGGACCAGCCCTCGTCGGCCGCAGTCCGCCAGGCGCCCGGGTCCACCGAGGGCGCACTGGGCGCGGCCGGTGCCGGTCGGGCCGCCGGAGGCGGCGTGTACGACGGCGGCGCTGCGGGCGGCGCGCCGAAGCCGCCGCCGGTCGCGGTGCCATGGCCTGCGGCACCCGACGTGCTGGTGCCATGGCCTGCGCCATCCGGCGTGCTGGTGCCGTCGGTGTTGGAACTGCCCGGGGTACGGGTCGGCAGTTTCGGCCGGGCCGGCGCGGCGGGCGGCACGGACCCGGCACTCGACTGAGCGCCGTTGCCCGAGCGCAGGCCGGCGTCGGCCGGAGCGTCGAAATTCGGTCGGGTGAAGATCGCGGTGGCGTCGTCGCCGTGCGACCGGAACCAGACCGCCTCCATCTCCCGGAAGATCGGCGCCTCGGCCGGGAAGTCCGGCCGGGTGCTGACCGGTGCGGCGGGTACCGGCGGAGCAGCGGGTGCCGGGGGCGCGGCGGGCGGTGCCACCGCGCCGAGGCCGGCGACCGGCCCTACCGGCAGACCCGGCGTCGCGCCACGCCCGTCGGCGGTGTCCGGGGTCGAGCCGCGCCGGGGCAGCGGATCGATGGTCGGGTAGGCCACTGTCGGGCTGCCCGCCGAGGCGCCCGCGCCGTTGCTGTACGCGGGCCGCGCCGGCGGGAGCGGGGCGACGGGGGCCGGTGCCGCCGGAGCTGCCGAGCGGGTGCCGGCGTAGCCACCCGCCTGTACCGGAGAGTTGGTGTCCCGCGAGTCCAGCGGGGACTGCCACTGGGCGGGTGCCGGTGGGCTGCTCCGCCACTGGTCGGGCAGCGTCGCCGCCGAGGTCGCGGCACCGGCGAACTGCTCGCTGTGACCGACCGGCGTGAGCGGCGTCTGCTCCACGGCCATCGGTTGACGCGGCCGCGTGAGCGCCTGGTCGCGTCCCCGGTTGCTGGGCAGCACCACAGTGGCGGCGGGCAGCGTCACCTGGGCGACGGTGCCGCCCTCGACGTTGCGGCGCAGCTCGACCCGGATGCCGTAGCGGGAGGCGAGCCGACTCACCACGGCCAGACCCATCAGCCGGAACGCGGCGACGTCGACGCTCGGCGGGGCGGCCAACCGACGGTTGAGCGAGTCGAGCTGTTCGTCGGTGAGGCCGAGCCCGCGGTCCTCGATCTGGATCAGGACGTAGTCACGGATGCGGCGACCGTCGGCCACCACAGTGGTGTTCGGTGGCGAGAACCGGGTGGCGTTGTCGAGCAGCTCGGCGACGAGGCGTACCACGTCGTTGACAGCGTGCGCGGCCACCGAGATGTCGGTGTCGACCGTCCCGAACTCGATGCGGTTGTACAGCTCGACCTCGGACTGGGCAGCGCGCAGGACGTCCACCACCAGCGCGTTGTCGTGGCGCGGTGCGGCGGAGTCGGCGCCGGCCAGGACCAGCAGGTTCTCGTCGTTGCGGCGCATTCGGGTGGCCAGGTGGTCGAGCTCGAAGAGCTGCGCGAGCCGCTTCGGGTCCTCCTCGCCGCGCTCGATCGCGTCCAGCTCGCCGATCATCCGGTCGACCAGGGTCTGACTACGACGTGCCAGGTTGAGGAACATCGCCGAGACGCTGGTACGCAGCGCAGCCTGCTCGGCGGCGACCCGTACCGCCTCGCGGTGGACGACGTTGAAGGCCAACGCCACCTGACCGACCTCGTCGCGGGTGTTGAGCTGGATCGGGTCCCGGACCTGGCGGACGATCTCCTCCACCCCGCCGTCGCCCACGCTGCCCATGGTCTGCAGCCGCTGCACCGCGTCCGGCAGGTCGTGGTTGGCCACCGAGAGGGCGCCCTCACGCAGCCGGCGCAGCGAGTGGTTGAGCGAGCGGGCCAGCACCACTGCCAGCGAAATGGCGATGATCAGGGTCAGCAGCACCAGGATCGACTCGACCACGGCCTGCCGGATGACGTCCGAGCGTGCCTCGTCGGCCTGCTGGAGCAGGCGGTCCTGCAGTTGGATCTCGGCCCAGCGCATCAGGTCGTTGACCGCGCCGATGGCGGCGGTGGCGTCCTGCGCGGTGACCAGCGGGCGCTGCCCGACCGAGCGGGTGATGTCGGTGGCCACCCGGTCGGCCAGGCCGACCGCGTCACCGGAGACGGTGCTGTCGACCAGGGCGCGCTGCGCCGGGTCGGCGGCCAGCGAGAACGCGACCAGGGCTTCCTGCTGACCGGTCAGCGTCGCCACGAAGGAGGAGAACTGCTCCGAGTCGAGCTGACCCGCCGTCAACGCGGTGTAGGCGACCGCCTGCTCCTCGGCGACGGAGGCCTTGGCGCGGGCGAAGGCGGAGACCGCACGCCGGCTGTCCCCCAGGCTCTCGTCGCCGGGCAACTGGGCCAGGCCGTCACCGTACGAGACCAGGTCGGTGAGGATCACGCCGTAGCGGAGAACCGCTTCGGCAACGGCCATCTGCCGGCCGTCGAGCACCTCCTGGCGGGTGCCGTCCAGGGTTGCCAGGTGGTCGTCGATGGCGACCAGCCGCTCGCGCAGGGCGGTCGGCACCTCGCCCACCCGGCCCCGCTCGGCGCGGTACTCGTCCACCTGCTGCTGCGTCTGGCGGACCCGCAGGTTGTACGCAGTGCGGTATTTGTCCACCTCCTGCTGCGATGTGGCCAGGTAGGCCGCGGCGGCCATCCGCTCGGCCTGAAGGTCCTGAGTGAGGGCGCTGACGTCGATGGAGAGGGCCGTCAGCGATCGGGCCTGGGTGGCGTCGAAGGCACCCTCGCCAATGGAGATCAGGCGGACCGTCGCCAGCGCGATCACCGCCGCCACCGGGACAACCAGGATCAGGGCCAGCTTGGACCGGATCCGGGCGTCGCGCAGTCTCGGCAACCCTCGGCGGGGACGCCGAGCGCTGTCGCCGAGCGCGGGCAGGGTCGTCGGTCCGGTGCTCACGACATCGCCTCCGTCGTTTCTTCCCCGCCTGAGCCGCCGAGCCATGCCGTAAGCGGAGGGGACCACGCGCGGCACGGCCGCGATTTCATCAGAGAAGATCGGGTTTGGGAAGCCGCAGTGAGGTAGGAAACGGTCGGACGGAGCGCATCCCGTGATCCGGGCAACTGATACCTTCATTTCCGCAAGCCCCTGAACAGGGCATGTAACTCCAGAGTGGTCACGCGTGTGTGCAAAGTGAGCTTTTGCAAACATTGCGTTACCCCAGCATGTGGGATGACCGTCCCGAAAATGCTGCCGGGGTCCGCGCTTGACCACAGCGCCGGCCATTGGCAAGGTTTTGCAGGCTTCGCGCACACCGTACGGCAGAGGAGATACCGTCCTCCACTGAGGACGGATTAGCGGCGGTGACCGGGCAGCGCCCGCGCCCGCACCTGGAGGACTGAGTTGAGCCCCATCCGCTCCGCGACCATCGCGGCGCTCGCATCGGCCGTAGTGGCCACCACGCTCACCGGCTGCCAGTTTGGCGGGGCGGAGCAGGACACGAGTCCGATCGTGATCGCTGCCGACCTCGAACTCTCCGGCGCCGCCGCCCCCGTCGGGCGGGCATACCAGCGCGCACTGGAACTCAAGAGGGACCAGTTGAACTCCTCCGGAGCACTGAACAACCGGAAGATCGAGCTGAAGGTGAAGGACAACCGTTCCGACTCGGCCGAGTCACTTCGCAACATCGTCGACTTCAGCAGCGATTCCCAAGTCAGCGCCATCATCATGGGCGGCTGTAACGAATGCGCGGTCGGTGCGGTCGGCACCATCAACGAGAAGCGGATTCCCACCATTGCGCTCGCCGCTTCCGGCGCGATCGCCAGCCCGGTCGCCGAGCGGCGCTACGTGTTCAAGCTCGGCCCCAACGCCGTGGACAGCGCCGCCGCACTCACCACCGAACTGCGTCGCAACAACCTCCGCAAGGTGGGGATGCTCGTCAGCGACGACGACTACGGCCGGGAGGGCGCGACCGCACTCAGGAGCGAGCTGAACAAGGCCAAAATCACGCTGCGCGAGCAGAAGGTCAAGACCACCGACACCGACGTCAGGCAGCAGGTCCGGCAGCTGACGTCGGGCAAGCCCGACGCGCTCGTCTTCTGGACGCCGCCGGAGCAGGCGACGCTGGCGGCCACCAGCGCTTCGCAGACCACCTTCCGCGGGTCGCTGTTCTTCGACGCGGGCGCGGCCGGTGACCTCTTCCTCGGCGAGGCAGCCAGGGCCACCGAGCGGGCCACGCTGATCTTCACCCAGACCATGGTGATCGACGACGTGATCGCGACGACGCCGGCCAAGGCGGCGCGACGACAGTGGTTCCAGGACTACACGGCACGTTTCGGCGGCTACAACGGGTCGTCGTCCTTCGCCGCGGACGCCATGCAGTTGATCACCGACGCGGAACTGCGCGCCGGCGGTGAGGTCGGCAAGGTGGACCGCGACGGCCTTCGGGACGTGCTCGAAACGTCCCAGATGGATGGCCTGTCCGGCCCGATCCGAATGACGCCGGACAACCACAGCGGCCTGATGCCGCAGGCGCTCACCACGTTGGTCGCCCGTAACGGGCGCTGGCGCCTGGCGGGGTAACGCTTCCCGGCCTCGACGCATGAAGAGGGCCGGCCTCCCGACGGGGAGGCCGGCCCTCTTCGTTCCGGCGTGCGGCGGGTCAGCGGCTGCTGGTGGTTTCGCGGACCCAGGGCAGGGCGATCCGTTCGCTCAGCACGAGCGCCGAGTAGAGCAGGATGCTCACCAGCGCCACCAACATGATCGCCGCCCACGCGGTGGCGGTGTCGCCGATACCGGCGTACTGCGTGATCACGAAGCCGAGACCACTCTCGCCGGCCTGGAACTCACCGATCACCGCGCCGATCGCGGCCAGTGGCATGGCCACCTTGAGCCCGACGAAGATCTGCGGCAGTGCGGCCGGGAAGCGCACCTTACGGAACGCCTGCCAGCGGGAGGCGTTCCAGGAGCGCACCAGTTCGGCCAGGTCAGCCGGCGTGGTGGTGAGCCCGGTCGCGGTCGAGAGCACGATCGGGAAGAAGCAGAGCAGGAACACCATGGTCAGGATCGGCTTCTGACCCCAGCCGAGTGCCACCACCAACAACGGGCCCAGCGTGATCTTCGGCACCGCGTTCACCGCGACCAGCAGCGGGGTGAACATCCGCTCCACCGTGCGGGAGCTGGCCAGGGAGAGTCCGATCAGGACACCGGCCGCCGCCGAGAGCGCGAAGCCGATCAGGATCTCCAGCAGGGTGTCCCAGGTGTGCTCCAGCATCTGGGCGGGCTTGTCGACGAACGCGGCGAGCACACCACCGGGCGGTGGCAGAGCCGCGGGGTGGACCAGCTCAAACCGGGCGATCAGCCACCACGCCGCCAGGGCGATCAGGAGGCCGGCCGCGGGCAGCGCCGCCCCGGCCACGGCCCGGAGGCTGGCACCTCGACCCGCGCGCCCCGCCTCGGGGCCGGCGCCCGGGGGTGGGGATGCCGCCACCGCCGGATCCGCTGACCGGACGTCGGTCATCTTGTCCTCCTCGAAATCCTCGGCCCCAGGGGGCTGACGAGCGACGGGGGTACGTCCCACCGGAGTCGGCGGAACGTACCCCCTGGTGACGACCGGACGATCAGGCCTTCGGCGCGAGGCTGAAGTCGATGATCTGCTCGGGGGTGATGTTCTGCTTCAGCGCGCCAGCGCCCTGCAGGATGGCGATGCTCTTGGCGACCCGACCGCTGTCCAGGGTGCCGATCGCGGTGCCGGTGTTGCCGGAGCGCACGTACGCGGCCATCAGCTCAAGCTCGGCGGCGGCGGCGACCGGGTTGGCGCCCTCTACGTTCTTCTTCAGGATCTCGCCGGCCTCCTTGGAGTTGGCCAGGCTGTACTCCAGGCCCTTGAGCAGCGCCGCGGTGAACTTCTTCACCATCTCGGGCTTCTCCTTGGCGATCTTGGAGGAGGTGATCAGCACGTTGCCGTAGAGGTCCTGCATCACGTTGCTGTACGGCAGCATGACGGCCTTCTTCTTGGCCACCGCCTCGATCGTCGGCTGACCGACGACGAACTGGCCGATGCCGTCCACCTGGCCGGTGGCCAGCGTGCTGATCAGGTTCTGCGCCTCACCGTTGACCCAGGTCACCTTTTTCTCGTCAACACCGGCGAGCCGGGCGTACGTCGGGAACAGGTTGCGGACCACGGACCCGGGGGTGTCGGCGAGCTTCTTGCCCTCCAGGTCCTTCGGGGAGGCGATGTTCTTGCCCTCGACGGTGGCGATGCCGGCCATGGTGCGCTGCTGGATCGCGGCCACCACGGTGAAGTCCTTCGCCTGGCCGTTGCCGACCTGGAGCAGACCGCCGGTGAGGTCGATCGGGCCGAACTGGGCCTGGCCACCGACGATGGTCTGGATCACACCACCGGTGCCCTGACCGGGCTTGATCTCGACGTCGAAACCGGCGTCCTTGAAGAAGCCCTTCTCCTTTGCCACCCAGGCGTAGGAGTCACGACCGAAGTTACCGAAAGAGGTGAGGTAGGTCACCTTCTCCAGCGAACCGCCGTTGCCGCCCTTGGCGTCGTCTGACGAGTCCGACCCGCTGCTGCAGGCGGAAACGAGAGCGAGGGCAGTGGCCAGCGCGGCCGTAGCGACCGTACGGGTCAGCCTTCTCATCAGTAGCACCATGTCCTTTCCTACCGGGGCCGACGGGCCACCGGAGGGGGTTGTCGTGACGGGCCGGCAGGAGGGGTGGAAGCCGGGCACCGCCGTCGTGAGGGGACTCTTCGCGGGCACAGCGTACGAGAAACCCACAGTTGCGACGCCAGGCATATCGGGTTGCGGAACGGAAACAACCTGACGACCACCCCGGACGGTGCGATACGTAGACACGCCCGCTAGCCTTTGTCGGATTCCTGACCGTCCACTCAGCGGAGGTGCGCCGGAGATGATCCGACTGTCCGGGGTGTCCCGTACCTTCGATGGCCGATCCGGCCGGGTGGAGGCGCTGCGCGGCATCGACCTCGACGTCGCCGAGGGTGAGTTCGTCGCCGTGCTCGGCCGCTCCGGCTGCGGCAAGTCCACCCTGCTGCGGCTGATCGCCGGGCTGCTCCCGCTGACCGCTGGCGAGATCACCGTGGCCGGTACGCCGATCACCCGCCCTCGCCAGGACATCGCCATGCTGTTCCAGAAGCCGGCGCTGCTGCCCTGGCGCACCGTGCTGGACAACGTCCTCCTGCCGGTGGAGATCTTCGGCTGGAGCCGCGCCAAGCACCGCGAGCGGGCCCGGCGACTGCTCGACGTGGCCGGGTTGGCCGGGTTCGAGAAGCGGCTGCCGCACGAACTCTCCGGCGGCATGCAGCAGCGGGTCTCGCTGTGCCGGTCGCTGATCGGTGAGCCCCGCGTGATGCTGATGGACGAGCCGTTCTCCGCGCTGGACGCGCTCACCCGCGAGGAACTCTCCGGCGAACTCCAGCGGGTGCACATGGAGAACAAGCCGACCATCGTCTTCGTCACCCACTCCATCGACGAGGCGGTGCTGCTCGCCGACCGGGTGGTCGTGCTGAGCCCTCGCCCCGGCCGGATCCGCAAGGTGCTCGACGTCGACATCCCCCGGCCCCGCACCCTCGGCCGCAACGCCCACCTGGCTGACGTCGCGCGAGTCAGCGCCGACCTGCACGAGCTGTTGATGGAACGCGACGAACCGGCCACGGCCAGCACGGAAGGACGATGAGCATGCGGGTGTCGGTCTTCACCGAACCCAACCGGGGTGCCACCTACGACACCCAACTCCGGTTCGCGCGGCTGGTCGAGGCCTGCGGGTACGAAGGCTTCCTCCGAGCCGACCACTACCAGTCGATGGGCGCCGACCCGGGCCTCCCCGGCCCCACGGATGCCTGGCTGACCCTCGCCGCGCTGGCCCGGGAGACCGAGCGGATCCGGCTCGGCACCCTGGTGACGTCGGCCACCTTCCGCCTGCCCGGCCCGCTCGCGGTGATGGTCGCGCAGGTCGACCAGATGAGCGGCGGCCGGGTCGACCTGGGCATCGGCGCCGGCTGGTACGAGCGCGAGCACACCTCGTACGGCATCCCGTTCCCGCCGGTCGGCGAGCGCTTCGACCGGCTGGCCGAGCAGCTTGAGGTCATCACCGGGCTGTGGAGCACCCCGTCCGGCGAGACCTACAGCTTCACCGGCGACCACTACCGGCTCGTGGACGCGCCCGCCCTGCCCAAGCCGGTGCAGGTGCCCGGGCCCCCGATCATCGTGGGCGGTCGCGGTCCCAAGCGCACCCCCGAACTGGCCGCCCGGTACGCCGCCGAGTTCAACATGCCGTTCAAGTCTGTGGCGGACACCGCCAAGGCGTACGACCGGGTGCTTGAGGCATGCGAGCGCACCGGGCGGGCGGAGTCCGGGCGCGACCCGCTGGTGCTCTCCGCCGGGATCGTCGTGGCCATCGGCCGGACCGACGCCGAAGCCCAGCGGCGGGCCGCACCCCTGCACGAGAAGAGCGCGCTGCCGCCGGAGGACCCGGTGGTCGGCTCACCCGCGCAGCTCGCGCAGCGGATCGGCGAGTTCGCCGCAGCCGGCGCCACCCGGGTCCACCTGCGCCTGATCGACTTCGATGACCTCGACCACCTCGAACTGATCGCCGCCGAGGTGCTCCCCCAACTGGACGGAGAACGATGACCGACGTGATCGACGGAACCGAACTCGGGCCGGTGGGCCAGGAGATCGTGTACGAGAACGACCGGGTCCGGGTCTGGCACATCCGCCTCGAACCCGGCGAGCGGCAGCCGCTGCACCGGCACGACCACCCCTACCTGGTGGTGGCGATCGAGGGCGCGAAGAACGTCGTGCAGACCATCGACGGCACCCGGATCGACGCCGACGAGCCCACCGGCGGCGTGGTCTACCGGGATCCGGGCGCGGTACATATGCTCACCAATGTCGGAGACACGACTTACCTGGCTCGGCTGGTCGAACTCAAGTAGACCCGCCGAGCGCGGGCCTGCGCGTCGCGCGGCGTGCCGGTGGCGATTCGGTGTACCGGGTGCGTAACGTGCCCGACATGGCCTTTCGGACCTGGGGCAGACTGCTGCTCACGGCGCTCGGGGTGAGCGTGCTGGCCGGAGCCGGCCAGCTCGGCGTCGCGTACGGT
Organism: Micromonospora sp. A202; assembly: GCF_006715105.1. Taxonomy (NCBI): domain Bacteria; kingdom Bacillati; phylum Actinomycetota; class Actinomycetes; order Micromonosporales; family Micromonosporaceae; genus Micromonospora; species Micromonospora sp. A202. The sequence continues at coordinate 5,889,743 of NZ_VFMP01000001.1, forward strand.
TTCGGCATCGTCCGGCTGACCGGCGCCTTCACCGGTACGACCGTCAACCAGTGGCCGACCCAGCTCGTCTGGGTGGGCTGGTTCGCCGCGAACGCCGCCGTCGTCGGCGCCGTCCTGACCGGACGCCTCGCTCGCCGCGACGCACCGGCGGTCAGCACCGGCCGCCAGTTGGCGATCGGTGGCGCGGCGGCGCTCGGTGCCACCGTCATCGCTCCCCTCTGCATGCAGCCCGCCCGCGCCGCCGAGTTGATCTCCGTCGACCCGGTGTGGGCGGTGGGCATCTGCGCCGTGCTCGGTGCGGTCATCGGGGCGGGCGCGGCGATCGCCGTTCTGCTCCGGCCCGAGCTGGGCTGGAACATGGCCGCGGTGGCCGGCGCGGTCTGGCTGCTGGCGCTGATCTCGGTCCTGCCGTCGCTCGGCACGGCCGGCCCGCTGCCGACCGTGCGGCTCGGTGTCCTAGAGCCGAGCTGGCTGGCCGACGACGCCGCGCAACGGCTGTCGCTGCTCCTGCTGCCCATCGTGGCGCTGCTGGCCGGCGTGGCGACCGCCGGACTGGCTCGCTGGCGGGGCCAGGCACCCCTGATCAGCGGGGCCACCGGGGTCGCCGGTCCGGTGCTGGTGGCATTCGCGTACCTGACCGCCGGGCCGGGTGACGCCGTGGACCGCTACCAGGCCACTCCCTATTACGGCTCGTTGATCGCGATCCTCGCCGGTGCGCTCGGCGCGGCGGCCGCAGCGCTGCTGCGCTGGCCGACCGGCGCTCGCAGCGCGGATTCGCAGGCGATCGAGCCGTCCGACATCCTGCGCCCACTGCCCCCCGGCCCGGCCCTGCCGGGCACCGCGTCGGCGAACTCGACGAACGACCCGGACACCACCGACCGCACCGACGCGGGCCCGACCGCCGACACCAAGCCCGCCGGTGGTGTCGTCGCAGGCCCGAGGGCCGCAGCCGGCTCCGATGGCGTACGCACCGCCCCGGCCCACTGGGACTGGCCGGCGTCCACCACGGGCGGCCAGGATGGCCCGACCCCCGCCGTTGCGGCGAAACCCGCAGCCTGGCTGACCGATCCGACCGGCGAGTTCACCGCTGGAGAGCAGACGCGCCGGTCGATCCCGGGCGATGTCACCTCCCCGGTCGAGAGCGAGCGCTCAGCCGCGACCAGCGTCAGCAGCCCCACCGACGCCACCCCGGCCAGCGCCAAGGCCGGCCACGCCGATGCCGCCACCCCGACAGTCGGCCCTGCCAGCGCCCCGACCGACAGCGCAACAAACACGCTCACGACCGCCACGGGCGCGCCTGGTGCGGGAACGGGCAGCACCGGAACCACCAGCACCGGCACGACAGCCACCGAAGCGGCCAGCACCGGCACGACCAGCGCAAGCGCGGCCGACGCCGGTACGGGTGATGCGGCGGTGCCGAGCAAGCCGCGCCGGGTCCGTAAGCCGAAGGTCAGCCCGGGTGCCGCGATCTCTGACCCGGTCGATGACGCCGCGCCATCCGAGTCGGATACCGCCGACGAGGCGGCCACCGGCCGCACCAGGAAGGTCACCCGGGCGGGCAGGTCCGCCGACAGCACCGGTTCTGGCACGGTCACCGCCGCTCCCGTTCCGAGCAAGCAGAGGCCGGGCACCGACGCCGATCCGACCACCGAAACCGCCCCGACCACCACGAGCGGCGCGACGGCAGCCGGCCCGATCGCCGTAACCGGTTCGACGACAGCCACCCCGACCGCCGCAAGCGGTTCGACGGCGACACCGGCCGGCGCCAAGGCCGAGGCGGTCAAGCCGCCCCGCACCCGGGCCGCAACCGCCGGAACGGAAGCAGCCGACCCGACGGCGGAAGCAGCCCAGTCGTCCCGCGTCCCGGCCGAGGCGCCCGTGCCGAAGGAAGCACCCCGCCCGAAGGCGGAAGCGACCAGCTCGAAGGCGGAAGCACCCAGTCCGAAGGCGGAAGTAGCCGACCCGAAGGCGGAAGCGAACAAGCCTCCCCGCGCCTCGGCCGCCGCGAGTAGCGCAGTGGCGGGGGCAGCCGACCTGCCGCGCAGCGAGGCCGCCGCAACCAGCTCGAAGACCGACGCCGCCAGCCCGCCGCGCACCCCGACCACCGCAACCAGCCCGAAGGCCAACACCGCCGACCCGGCCAGCGCATCCGCAACCGAGCGGGCGGGCGGAGCCGACGACGAGCCGTCCGCCACCGAGGACGGTCCCGGCACCGGGTTGTTCGGGAGCACTGCCGCCGGTGACCCGGACGCCGACCGATGGACACCAGCACCTTCGGCCTGGCCGGTCAGCGCGGCCTGGACGGTGCCGCCGCAGACCTCCGCACCGGGGCCAGCGACATCGCAGACGCCGACCGGGTCGGACACGGCGACCGGGCCGACGCCGAGGCCCCGACACCGGGCGCCGTTGCCGGACCTGAGCCGGGCCAGCTCCTGGAACGCCTTCGACACCACCGGGCGCGCCGGACAGGCGGAGGCAGCGGACAGTTCGGCGGATCGGACTACGCCGACCAGCCCGGCCGCGACCGGCGAGACAGCCGCCCGCGTTGGAAGCCCGAGTCAGCCGGACGCACCGCTCGTGCCGGGCGCGGCGGGCACGCCCTCCGACGCCGGCACCGACGAGTCGGCGAGCACCGAAGCCACACCGGCCGCGTCGAAGCCGGGCAAGGTTGCCGAGCAGCCTTCCCGCCGAGGACGGCTCGGTGGCCTCTTCCGCCGCAACCGATCCCGGGCCGACGAGGAGAGCCAGGAGGCGGCAAACAACGTGGAGCCGCTGCCTGCAAAGGACGAGGAGTTCGTCGACTGGGTAGCCGGGCTGAGCAAGCCGGTGTCGGACAACGAGCCGGAGCAGGACAACGGTCGCCGGTCGCTGCGCTCCACCGGTCGGCACCACCGCGAGTGACCCCACCCACGGGCACGTCGAAACGCCGATCGACCTGCCTACCTGCCTGATCGCCCAAGCGTGCGCACCGCGCCGGTTCAGGCCAGCGGCAGATACACCCGGCCGCCGCCGGAGACGAACTCCTCCGACTTGTCTTTCATGCCGCGGGCCGCGTACTCCTTCAGCTCCTGGGTGATCTTCATGGAGCAGAACTTCGGGCCGCACATCGAGCAGAAGTGCGCCGTCTTCGCCGGCTCGGCGGGCAGGGTCGCGTCGTGGTACGACCGAGCGGTCTCCGGGTCCAGCGAGAGGTTGAACTGGTCCTCCCAGCGGAACTCGAACCGCGCCTTCGACAGCGCGTCGTCCCACTCCTGCGCGCCAGGGTGGCCCTTGGCCAGGTCGGCCGCGTGCGCGGCGATCTTGTACGCGATCACGCCCGCCTTCACGTCGTCCCGGTCCGGCAGGCCGAGGTGCTCCTTCGGGGTCACGTAGCAGAGCATCGCGGTGCCGAACATGCCGATCATCGCGGCGCCGATCGCCGAGGTGATGTGGTCGTACGCCGGCGCGATGTCGGTGGTCAGCGGACCGAGCGTGTAGAAGGGCGCCTCGTGGCACCACTCCTGCTGGAGGTCCACGTTCTCCTTGATCTTGTGCATCGGCACGTGGCCTGGGCCCTCGATCATCACTTGGACGTCGTACTCCCAGGCGACAGTCGTCAGCTCGCCGAGGGTGCGCAGCTCGGCGAACTGCGCCTCGTCGTTGGCGTCCGCGATCGAGCCGGGGCGCAGCCCGTCGCCGAGGGAGAACGTCACGTCGTACTTGGCGAGCAGCGCGCACAGCTCCGCGAAGTTGGTGTAGAGGAAGTTCTCCTCGTGGTGCGCCAGGCACCAGGCCGCCATGATCGAGCCACCCCGGGAGACGATCCCGGTGACCCGGTCCACGGCCAGCGGCACGTACGGCAGCAGCACCCCGGCGTGCACCGTCATGTAGTCCACGCCCTGCTCGGCCTGCTCGATCACGGTGTCCCGGAACACCTCCCAGCTCAGCTTCACCGGGTCACCGCCGACCTTCTCCAACGCCTGGTAGATCGGCACCGTCCCGATCGGCACCGGGGAGTTCCGCACGATCGCCTCGCGGGTCTCGTGGATCCGCTTCCCGGTGGACAGGTCCATCACGGTGTCCGCACCCCAACGGGTGGCCCAGGTGAGCTTCTCCACCTCCTCGGCGACCGATGAGCTGACCGCCGAGGTGCCGATGTTGGCGTTCACCTTGACCAGGAACGCCTTACCGATGATCGCCGGCTCACACTCCGGATGGTTCACGTTGAGCGGCAGCACCGCCCGGCCGGCGGCGATCTCGGCCCGTACGAGTTCCGGGTCGACGTTCTCCCGGATCGCCACGAACTCCATCTCCGGCGTCACCACACCCGCCCGCGCGTACGCGAGTTGCGTGGGCCGGCGACCGTCCACCCCGGCGAGTGGCGTGCTCGCACCCCGTACCGGCGCCACGTCACCACGCTCGGCGATCCACGGTCCCCGCAGCGGCGGCAACCCGACCTCCGGGTCCGACCCGGGGCCGGACGTGTCGTAGAGCCGTACCGGCGGAAGATCCCCGGTCAGCCCCACCTCCGCGAACGGCACCCGGACGTCCGGTCGCGAACCCTCGACGTACACCTTGCCTCGTGCGTGCATGACAGCCTCCCTGGTGATCAAGCGGACCAGCCGAAGTGGTTCAGCGGTCCGCGCCCCGCGCCCAGCTCCCAACCCCGCGCGCCGGTCAGCGCCCGGAGCACGTACTCCTTGGCGGCACCCACCGCCGCCGGCACCGGATCACCCAGCGCGAGCCGCACGGCGATCGCCGCCGAGAACGAACACCCGGTCCCGTGGGTGTGCCGGGTCGTCACCCGGGGGGCGCGCAGCAGCGTGGTGACACCGCCGCCGTGCAGCACGTCGACCGCCTCGCCGCCGTCCAGATCACCCCCGGTGACCACGACGTGGTCCGGGCCGCCGGCCGCGAGCGCCTCGGCGGCCACGACCATCCCGGCCACGTCGTCCACCGGGCGTCCGGTGATGGCCGCGGCCTCCGCGCAGTTCGGCGTCGCCACAGTGGCGTACGGGAGCAGCCGCTCGACCGCGCCCACCACGCCGAGCCGGTGGCCGCTCGTGGCGACGAGCACCGGGTCGACGACGAGTTGGGGCAGCCGGCCGGCACGTGCGGCCTCCGCCACCACGTCGGCGACCGCCGGGGTGCCGAGCATCCCCGTCTTGACCGCCGAGACGGTGAAGTCGGCGAGCACGCTGTCCAACTGCTCGGTGACGGTGCGCGGAGGCAACGGCAGGACGGCGTCGACGCCTCGGGTGTTCTGTGCGGTGACCGCCGTGATGACGCTGGTGCCGTACGCGCCCAGCGCGGCGAAGACCTTCAGGTCGGCCTGGATGCCCGCGCCGCCGCCGGAGTCTGAGCCTGCGATTGTCAGCAGTGTTCGCGGGGTCATTTTCCCTGGCCTTTGGTTGCGGTTGGGGGCTGCGGCCGACCGTGCCCACTCCGGGCGGTCAGGCTTGATCCCTGCGTGGGCACGGTCGGCCGCAGCCCTGACGTGGAGACCTGGGTGGCCCCGCGCCGGGTTTGGGTCAGCACAGGGGTGACCGCCTCGACATAGGCGTTGGTCAGGGCGGCGGCTGTTTCGGCCGGGTTCGCGGATCGCATGAGTGCGCCCAGTACGGCTACTCCGGTGGCTCCCGCCTTGACGCAGGCGGTTACCTGTTCTGGGGTTTCCACTCCGCCCAGCGCCAGGACCGGCACGTTGCTGATCCTGATCAGCTTTCGCAGGCCGTCCGGTCCCAGGGGTGGGCCGTAGCCCGGTTTTGTCTTTGTGGGCCAGACCGGGGAGACGGTCGCGTAGTGCTCGGTGGTCAGGCGGTTCAGCTCGGCTTCGTCGTGGCAGGAGCGGCCGACCAGGCTGTGGGTCGGCGGCGGGTACGGGCCGGCGGCGGGCAGGTGCACGGCGTCGCCGCCGAGCGGGTCGGGGCCGGCCACGACGAGAGTTCCGCCGACGTCGGCGAGGACCGCCCGCAGGTCGACGGCGAGAGCGGCGCGCTCGGCGCGAGGCAGGTCCTTCTCCCGCAGCACCACCCAGCGCACTCCCCCGGCCACGGCTCCCGCCACGACCCGGTCGAGCCCGCCCCGCGCGACGAGCCGGTCGGTCAACAGGACAACACCGGACGGCGGGGTCACAGGTCCGGTCTTCCCTCGTCGGATGTGGAGGGCAGCGCGTGGAAGCGCCGGGCGATCCGGCCGGCACCTGCCGCCAGCCGGCCCGCCTCGACCGCGTACCGCATCGCGGTCGCCATCGCCACCGGGTCCTCGGCCCGGGTCACGGCGCTGGCCAGCAGCACCGCGTCGCAGCCCAGCTCCATGGCCAGGGCCGCGTCGGAGGCGGTGCCGATGCCCGCGTCGAGGATCACCGGCACGTCCACCCCCTGCCGGATGAGCCGGATGTGGTGGGGGTTGCCGATGCCGAGCCCGGAGCCGATCGGGGAACCGGCCGGCATCACCGCGGCACAGCCCACGTCGGCGAGCCGGCGGGCGAGCACCGGATCGTCGCTGGTGTACGGCAGGACGGTGAAGCCGTCGGCCACCAGTTCCTCGGCGGCGTGGAGCAGTTCGACCCCGTCGGGCAGTAGCGTCCGCTCGTCGCCGATCACCTCCAGCTTGACCCAGTCGGTGTCGAACGCGTCCCGGGCCAGCCGGGCCACCTTCACCGCCTCGGTCGCGGTGTGGCAGCCGGCGGTGTTCGGCAGCAGCCGCACCCCGCATCGGTCCAGCAGCTCCAGCAGCCCACCGGTGGAGCCCGGCGCGGTGCCCACCCGGCGCAGCGCCAGCGTGACCAGCTCGGTGCCGGACGCCCGGATCGCCTGTTCCAGCACGTGCAGGTTCGCGGCGCCGCCGGTGCCGAGGATCAACCGCGAGGTGAACGTCTCCCCACCCAGCTCGAACGTCACGCCGCTCACCCGCCCTGCGCCGCGGTGAGGACCTCGACCCGGTCGCCGTCACGCAGCACAGTGGCCGGCCAGCCGGCCCGGGGCACGACCTCGCCGTTGACCGCGACCGCCACCCCCCGCTGTTCGGGCACGACGTCGCGCACCAGGTCGGCCACCGACGCGCCGCCGGGGACGCTGCGTCCGGCCCCGTTCACCGTCAACTCCACCGGTCCCCCTCCATCGTCGGTTCAGGTCCACCCGCTGCGGCCGGTGTGCGAGCGGCCGATCCGGCACCGACGAACCGTTCGGGTCCGAAGGGCGCGAGCAGTGGGTCGGGCACGCCGTCGAGCACCAGCTCGGTGATCAGGTCGGCGGTGATCGGGGTGAGCACGATGCCGTGCCGGTGGTGCCCGGTGGCGGCAAGCACGTCCGGCCGGTCGGGCAGCGGCCCGAGGATCGGTGCGTTGTCCGGCGTGCCCGGGCGCAGCCCGGCGACCGCCTCGACCAGGTCGTACTCGGCCAGCTCGGGCAGCAGGTCGACTCCGGCGCGGAGCAGGCGCTGCACCGCACCGGCGGTGACAGTGGTGTCCGCCCGTTCCTCGACCGTCGCGCCGAGCACGACCTCGCCGTCGGCGCGGGGCACCAGGTAGACGGGTTCGCCGTCGGCGTACCCCCGGATCACGTGCCGGAAGCCCGGCGCGACGCCGTCGGGCGCGCGGAGCCGGAGGATCTGGCCCTTCACCGGCCGGACGGGCAGGCCAGTGAGGGCGGCGGCCCCACAGCCGGCGGCGACAACCGTGACCGCAGCATCCACATCAGACAGATGCGCGACCGCCTGCGGCACCAGCACCGCGCCGGCCCGCTGGGCGGCCGTGCGCAGCGCCGGCACCAGCCGCCGGGGGTCGACCTGGTGGTCGGTGGGCGCGAGTGCGCCGCCGCGCAGCCGTGGTGCGAGCGCCGGCTCGCGGTCGCGCAGCTCGCTGGGGCGCAGTGGGGTCACCGGCAGGCCCAACCCCTGCTGGTACGCCCAGAGCCGGCGCGCCTCGGCCAGGTCGTCGCCGGTCAGCCCGACCATCAGGGTGCCCTCGGTCCGGTAGCCGATCCCGGTGCCGCTCGCTGCGGTCAGCTCGGCGGCGAACGCCGGCCAGCGGGCGGCGGACGCCAGCAGCAGCCCGGTCAGCTGCCGCTCACCGAAGTACGCCTCGGCGACCGGCGAGAGCATGCCGGCGGCCACCGCCGACGCCCCCGAGCCGGGCTCCGGATCGTGCACCACCACGCGCAGCCCCCGGGCGGCGCAGCGCCAGGCGATCGCCAGCCCGATCGGCCCCGCCCCCACCACCGCGACGTCCGGCCGGGCCCGGTCACTCGATCGCGCTGACTCCGACCGGCCGGTCAGCACGCCAGTGCCTCGATCAGCTCGGCGGTCGCCCGCGCCGGGTCGGCGGCAGCCGAGACCGCCCCGACGACCGCCACCCCGTACGCCCCGGCGGCCCGCAGCTCCGGCACCCGCTCGGCGGTCACGCCGCCGATCGCGATGACCGGCACGTCGACGGCGTCGACGACGGCACGTACGCCCACTGGCCCGATGGGGTCCGGCAGGCCGGACTTGGTGCTGGTGGCGTGGCACGGCCCGACGCCCAGGTAGCTGGCTCCCGCCGCGACCGCCGCGGTCGCTGTTCCCGGCGCGCGGGCGGTGGCGCCCAGCACGCCGGCCGGGCCGAGCACCCGACGGGCGGCGGCGACCGGCAGGTCGTCTGCCCCGACGTGCCCACCGGCGGCACCGACCGCCAGCGCCACGTGCAGCCGGTCGTTGACCAGGCAGGTCGCCCCGTACGGCACGCAGAGCGCCAGCACCCGCTGGGCCAGCTCGTACGCCTCGCGGTCGGTGGCGGAATCCTCGACCCGGACCTGCACCACCAGCTCGGCTCGGGCCACAGCGAGGGCGGCCCGGACCACGGTGAGCGGGTCTCGGCCGGGTCGGGTGTCGGTGATCAGATGCAGTCGCCCCAGGGACGGCATGGCAACGCTCCTCCCTGCGCCGGCATTATCCGGATCAGGTTCGACGGTCGGGGGCTGTCAGCCCCCCTCTCAGCCCGGTGCACCGGGCTCCCGTGGGTTACTTGCGTGTCACCGTACGACAGATCCGCCGGTCTGCCAAGGCGGGTGTCGACGGGCCGGAATGGCGGATTAGGTTGGGCGCTTCATCCCGGTCCTATTCGGAATGTCGCCCCCCGTTGCAGAACCGTTACCTGCCGGCATCTTGCCGGACATTGAGCCAGCCGAATTAATTTGTTCAGCGATTCGACAAAATGTTGGCGGGGGCACCGTGACGCGGTGTCACCACCGGCTCCATCTGGGAGGGTCTTCGGCGAGCCGGCTCCCGCGATCCCTGTCACTACGACATAGGAGGCGGCGTGTCCCGTTCTCGTCGTGCCCGCGTACCCATCACCGCAACCCTGATCTCCCTGGCCATGGCCTCTACCACGCTGTTCGGCACGCCCGCCCAGGCGGCCGCCCAGGTCCCCCCACGGGATGCGAAAGCCGCAGCCCCGGTCAGCCAGGTGGTGCCGAAGGCGCCAAAGGCCGCGGCCGATCCCTTCTCCGTCCTCGTCTTCTCCAAGACCGCCGGCTTCCGGCACGACTCCATCCCCACCGGCATCGCTGCCATCCAACAGCTCGGTGTGGCCAACGGATTCACAGTGGACAACTCCGAGGACGGCGCCGCATTCAACGACGCCAACCTCGCGAAGTACAAGGCGGTTATCTGGCTCTCCACCACCGGTGACGTGCTCGACGCCGATCAGCAGGCGGCGTTCGAGCGCTACGTGAAGGCGGGCGGCGGCTACGTCGGCATCCACGCCGCATCGGACACCGAGTACAGCTGGGCCTGGTACGGCGACCTGGTCGGCGCGTACTTCGCCAACCACCCGCAGAACCAGCAGGCCACGGTCAAGGTGGAGGACCACGCCCACCCGTCCACGACCGGGCTGCCGGACCGCTGGTCCCGGTTCGACGAGTGGTACAACTACCAGACCAACCCCCGGCCGGACGTGCACGTGCTCGCCAGCCTGGACGAGAAGAGCTACACCGCGGGCGCCGGTGCCATGGGCGCCGACCACCCGATCGCCTGGTGTCAGGACTTCGACGGCGGCCGATCCTGGTACACCGGGGGCGGCCACACCCGGGAGTCGTACGCCGAGCCCGAGTTCGTGTCCCACCTGCTCGGCGGCATCCGGACCGCGGCCGGTGTCGAGAACGCCGACTGCGGCGCCTCGAAGACCTCGAACTTCGAGAAGGTCGCGCTGGACAGCAACACCAGCAACCCGATGGAGCTGGACATCGCCGGAGACGGGCGGGTCTTCTACATCGAGCGCGACGGTCGCGTGCAGATCGTCAAGCCGGACACCGGCAGCACCGTCACCGCCGTCGACCTGGACGTCTTCACCGGCAACGAGGACGGCCTGATCGGCATCCGGCTCGACCCGGACTTCGCCACCAACAAGTGGGTGTATCTCTACTACGCCCCGAACGACGGGGTCACCCGCAACCTGCTGTCCCGCTTCACGGTCACCGGCGACACCATCGACCCGGCCAGCGAGAAGCAGGTGCTGCGGGTCGACACCCAGCGCAACACCTGCTGCCACGCTGGCGGCAGCATGGCCTTCGACAGCGCCGGCAACCTCTACCTGGCCACCGGTGACAACACCAACCCGTTCGAGTCGAGCGCGTACTCGCCGCTCGACGAGCGGCCGGGCCGCCAGGACTACGACTCGCAGCGCACCTCGGCCAACGCCAACGACCTGCGCGGCAAGGTGATCCGGATCCACCCGGAGGACGACGGCACGTACACCGTCCCGACGGGCAACCTCTTCGCGCCGGGCACTGAGAAGACCCGCCCCGAGATCTACGCGATGGGCTTCCGCAACCCGTTCCGGATCGGCACCGACCCGAAGACCGACACCCTGTACGTCGGGGACTACGGGCCGGACGCCAACGCGAACAACCCGGACCGGGGCCCCCGGGGCCTGGTCGAGTGGAACGTCGTGACCCCCGGCAACTACGGCTGGCCGTACTGCACCGGGACGAACGAGGCGTACAACGACTACACGTTCCCATCCGGGCCGAGCGGCCCGAAGTTCGACTGCGCCGCCCCGGTGAACAACTCGCCCAACAACACGGGCCTGACCAACCTCCCGCCGGTCGTCCCGGCCACCGTCGACTACGGGTACGCCGGTGACGCGCGCTACCCGGAGATCGGCGGCGGTGGCGCGCCGATGGGCGGCCCGGCCTACCGCTACGACGCGGACCTCAACTCCAACCGCAAGTGGCCGGCGTACTACGACGGCAAGGCTCTGCTCGGCGAGTGGAACCAGAACAAGATGTACACCATGCAGGTGACCCCCGACGGCAAATCGTTGGTGGACATCAATCAGCTGCTCACCGGCATGAAGATGGTCCGGCCGATGGACTTCGAGTTCGGTCCGGACGGCGCGCTCTATCTGATCGAGTGGGGCACCGGGTTCGGCGGCAACAACGACGACTCCGGCATCTACCGGATCGACTACACCGCCGGTGACCGCGCACCGATCGCCGCGGCGTCCGCCAACCCGACCTCGGGCCCGGCGCCGCTGACTGTCACCTTCTCCAGCGCCGGCTCCCGGGACCCGGACGGCGGCGCGCTCACCTACTCGTGGACCTTCGGCGACGGGCAGACCTCGACCGAGGCCAACCCGACGCACACGTACGCGACGGCCGGCAGCTACACCGCCCAGCTCACGGTGACCAACCCGAAGGGCCGTACCGCGGTGGCGAACGTGCCGGTCACCGTGGGCAACACCGCACCGACGGTGAGCATCGAGTTCCCGCCGGACGGTGGCTTTTTCAACTGGGGTGACCAGGTCCGCTACTCCGTCAAGGTGACCGACCCCGAGGACGGGCAGGTCGACTGCGACAAGGTGCAGCTCCAGGTGCTGCTGGGTCACGACGAGCACGCCCACCCGCTGGAGCAGCACACCGGGTGCACCGGCACGGTCCAGACGTCGCTCGCCTCCGGGCACGGCGCCGAGGCGAACGTCTTCGCTGTCTTCGAGGCCACCTACACCGACGAAGGTGGTGCCGGTGGCGCGGGCGCGCTCACCGGCCGGGACATCGAGATCCTGCAGCCCAAGCAGAAGCAGGCCGAGTACTTCACGGCCACCGGACGGGTGCCGGGCGGCACCGGCGGCGGAGACGCCGGCGTGCAACGAGAGGCCGGCGCCGACACCGCCGGTGGCGGCCAGAGCATCGCGTTCATCGAGGACGGCGACTGGTGGTCGGTCGTCCCGGCGGACCTGACGAACATCACCGAGATCCGGTTCCGGGCCGCCTCGGCCGCCGCCGGCGGTCGGATCGAGGTCCACGCGGGCGCCGTCGACGGACCGGTCGTGGCCACGGCCACCGTTCCGACGACCGGCGCGTGGCAGACGTACACGGACGTGAGCGCGCCGGTGACCGGTGCCGCGAGCGGCTCGCTGTACTTCGTGGCCCGCGACCCGAACGGCGGAACGGGTTCGCTGTTCAACGTCAACTGGATGGACTTCATCGGCCGCGGCGTCACCGAGAACGGGCCGCCGGTGGTCACCGCCACCGCGACCCCGGCCACCGGCACCGTGCCGGTCACCGTCGAGTTCGACGGCACGGCCACCGACGCCGAGGGCGACACCCCGCTGACGTACGCCTGGGACTTCGGTGACGGAGGCTCGGCGACCACCCTCGACGCCAGCCACACCTACACCAACGCGGGCACCTTCACGGCCACCCTCACGGTGACCGACAGCAAGGGCGCCAAGTCGTACGCCACGGTGCCGGTGCGGGTCGACGCTCCGGATACGTCCTGCTTCGGGGCGCGTTCGGACGACTTCAACGGCAACAGCCTCGACAAGGAGCGCTGGACCAGCGTGGTCCGGGAGAACCAGCTCTACTCGCTCAGCGGCGGCGCGCTGCGGCTGCCCACCGCGGTGGGCGACCTCTACGGCGCTCGCAACGACGCCACCAACCTGGTGCTGCAGGCGGCTCCGACCGGCGCCTGGGAGATGACCACCAAGGTCACGCTGCCGGTGACGGCGAACTACCAGCAGGCTGGCGTGCTGGTGTACGGCGACGACGACAACTACGCCAAGCTGGACCTGCTGTACAACGGCAGCCGGCGGGTGGAGTTCATCCGGGAGACGGCCGGTACGCCTCGCAACGAGGCCGCCGACAGTGCCGCCGCGCCGGCGGGTGACACCGGGTACCTGCGGATCACCAGCGACGGGACGAACCTGACCGCCGCCGCCTCGGGCGACGGGCAGACCTTCACCCCGGTCGGCCAGTCGGCACCGCTCGCCGGTATCACCAACCCGCGGATCGGGGTCTTCGCGCTCAACGGAGGCACCGAGGCGCCCGTGGTCGACGCCGCGTTCGACTCGTTCCAGGTCACGCCGGACGCCCCGGCCGGCCCGGTCGACCCGTCGGACGAGTTCACCGGTTCCACGTTGGACAAGTGCCGCTGGGACGCCATCACGCGGGAGGACCCGAACGGTTACCGGGTCACCGGTGGCGCGCTGCGGATCGACGTGCCCAACGGTGACATCTACGGCACCGACAACACCGGGCCGAAGAACTTCATCCTCCAGACCGCGCCGTCCGGCGACTGGACCCTGGAGACGAAGGTCGACGGCAGTCTGCTGAACGAGCAGTACCAGCAGGCCGGTCTGCTCGTGCAGGCCGACGACGACAACTACCTGAAGTTGGACTTCATCGCGGACAACCAGGCCGGCCAGGCGGTGACGCGGCGGATCGAGTTCCGCAGCGAGATCGCCGGGACGGTGCAGAACCCGCAGCCGGAGGCGGCCAGCCTCACCTCGGCGGTGTGGCACCTGCGGCTGGCCCGCACCGGTGACACGTTCACCGCGTCGTACTCGGCCGACGGGACGACCTGGACCGCGTTGGAGGCGCTGACGAACAGCGCGGTGGGTGCCACCCCGAAGGTCGGGTTGTTCACCCTCGGCGCCAACCAGACCGCCTCGAAGACCGCCGCGTTCGACTACTTCCGGTTGAGCACGAAGGTCGCCGACGAGACCGCGCCGGTCACCACGGCGACGGTGTCCGGCACCCCGACCGAGGGGTGGTACACGGGGCCGGTGACGGTGACCCTCGCCGCCACCGACGAGGCCGGCGGTAGCGGGCTGGCCAGCACCGAGTACCAGTTGGACGGTGCCACCACCTGGACGGCCTACACCGCTCCGGTGGCGGTCAGCGGGGACGGCGAGCACGAGGTGCGGTTCCGCTCGACCGACCAGGCGGGCAACGTGGAGTCGACGAAGACCGTCTCGGTCAAGATCGACACCACAGCGCCGGTCACCACGGCGACGTTCGCTCCGGCGAACGACGCCGGCTGGCACAACGGGACGATCCCGGTCGTGCTGGCCTCGACCGACGCCGGTTCCGGCGTCAAGACGGTGGAGTGGTCCCTGGACGGTGGCACCTGGACGCCGTACACGACGCCGGTCGAGGTGACCGGTGACGGCCAGCACGAGCTGCTGTTCCGCTCGACCGACAAGGCGGGCAACGCCGAGACGCTCAAGTCGGCGGTGCTGCGCATCGACGGCACGAAGCCGACGCTGCTGGTGTCCGGGATCGCCGACGGCCAGCTCTACGGTGACAGCCAGGACGTTCGGGTGTCCTGGCAGGCCGTCGACCCGACCTCGGGCATCGCGTCCGTGGTCGGCCAGCTGGACGGCAGGGCGTACGCCAGCGGCACTCTCCAGGCCATGTACGAGCTGCCGCTCGGCCTGCACGAGCTGACCGTGACCGCGACCGACAAGGCGGGCAACCAGACCACCTCTGCGGTCCGGTTCTTCGTCACCACCTCGTTCCGGGACATGCAGGGCCTGCTGGACCGGTTCAAGGCGACGGGTCGACTCTCGGCCAAGGCGCACAAGCAGTTGACGGCGAAGCTGGACGCGGCCCGTCAGGCCGAGGCGGCCGGCAACGACAACAAGGCGATCAAGCAGTTGACCGCCTTCCGTACGCTGGCCGCCGACGCCACACTGGTGGCCGAGGCGGAGATCCGGGACGTCCTGATCCGGGACGCCGACGCCATGATCGTCCGGCTCGGCGGCGCGGCCAGCAAGGCCGGGGTGAAGGCGAACGACGGCGCTCCGATCAAGGGCACCGGACGCCTGGGTGAGGATGCCACCCGGCTCGCACCCGGTCGCCAGCTCTGATCCGACGAGGCCCCTCCCCGACGTCACGACGTCGGGGAGGGGCCTCCCTCGTAGGTAGTGAGGAGATGTCCGTGACGGGTATCCGCAAGGTGTTGGCCGCCGTTCTCGTCGGGCTGGCCCTGACCCTGTTCTCCGCTGCCCCGGCGGCCGCTCAGGCCGACAAGCTCAAACTGACGGTGGCCGGTGACGGGGCTGAGGGGGTCACCATCCAGGCCGTCTACGCCGACGGCCGCCGGCTGGACCGGGTGGTGCGGTTGGTCCTCACCGCCACCGGCCCGGACGGGCAGAAGGTCGGGCCGGTGCAACTGGAGCCACAGCCCGAGGGGCAGGGCTTCTACAGCAGCGGCCGGGTGCTCTCCACCGGCACGTGGAAGGTGACGGTGAGCTCCCCCGCTCCGCTCAAGAGCGAGGCCACGGCCACTGTGCAGGCCCGGGCAGCACAGTCACCGCCGGTGCCCGCACCGGTCGCGGTGACCAGAACGACTGACGGAGACCGCGGGGCGGGTGCCGGCTGGTGGCCGTTCGCGGCGGCCGGCCTCGTGCTCGTCGCCGCGGCGATGGGGGTGGCCATGCTCTTCGGCCGCCGCCGCACCGGTACGCAGAACGACTGATCGACTCGACATCCTTGAAGTCGGGGCTTCCCGGACCGCAGGACGCCCCGACTTCAAGGAACGCGAGTGGATCACGCGCCGGCGGGCGCCCGCCTCGCTCAGAGGATGGCGCGCAGCGCCGTCAGATCCTCGTCGCTGGGTTCCCAGGTGCCGGCGGCGGCGTTGGCCACCACCTGCTCGGGCGTGGTGGCACCAGCGATCACCGAGGTCACCGCCGGCTGGGCGGCCAGCCCGCCGATCGCCACCTGCAGCATCGTGAGACCCCGCTCGGCCGCGTACGCCTCGATCGCCTCGATGGTGTCCCAGTCGGCTGCGGCGAGCCGCTCCGCGTACCGGCCACCGCCGGAGAGTCGGCTGCCGGCCGGCGGCTGACCCGAGCGCTTGTACTTACCGGTGAGCAGCCCGTTGGCGAGCGGGAAGAACGGCAGCATGCCAAGGCCGAACCGCTCGCAGGCCGGGATGACCTCGGTCTCCACCGAACGCTCCAACAGGCTGTAGTGGTTCTGGGCGCTGATGAAGCGGGCCCGACCGTTGGACGACGCGACCCAGTCCGCGTCGGCGATCTGCCAGCCGGCGAAGTTGGAGTTGCCCAGATAACGCACCTTGCCGTCGCGGACCAGGTCGTCCAGGGCGGCGAGGGTCTCGTCGATCGGGGTGCCCGGGTCGGGCTCGTGCATCTGGTAGAGGTCGATGTGGTCGGTGCCGAGCCGGCGCAGCGACGCCTCCACGGCACGGGCGATGTAGCGCCGCGAACCCCGGGCACCGAAGTCCGGCCCGTTGAGGCCGTTCATGTCCATGCCGAACTTGGTGGCCACCACCACGTCGTCCCGGCGTCCCTTGAGCGCCTGCCCGAGCAGCTCCTCGGAGCCGCCCTGCGGTTCGCCGTAGATGTCAGCGGTGTCGAACAGGGTGATCCCGGCGTCCAGAGCGGCGTCCACCACCGCGCGCGTGCCGTCGAGGTCGAGCTTGCGGCCAAAGTTGTTGCAGCCGATGCCGACCACGGACACCACGAGCCCGGAGTCGCCCAACCGGCGATAGGTCATCTCAGTCACGAGATCCACCCTATGCCCGCCGGACGCGGCGGGCCCGGGGACGGCTCAGCCCACGTCCCAGACCGGTTCCGGGGTCTCGACCACCTCGTTGTCGCCCCGGAACAGCACGAACCGGTCGAAGGACCGGGTGAACCAGCGGTCGTGGGTGACCGCGATCACCGTCCCGTCGAACGCGTTCAGGCCCGCCTCCAGTGCCTCCGCGCTGGCCAGGTCGAGGTTGTCGGTGGGTTCGTCGAGCAGCAGCAGGGTCGCCCCGGACAGCTCCAGCAGCAGCACCAGGAACCGGGCCTGCTGCCCACCGGAGAGCGTGCCGAAGCGCTGGTCGCCCTGCGCGGCCAACTCGTAGCGGCTGAGCACCCCCATCGCCGCGTGCCGGTCCATCCCGGTGCGATGCTCGTCACCCCGCCAGAGGATCTCGACCAGCGTCTTCGACATCAGCTCTGGCCGGTCGTGGGTCTGGGAGAAGTGACCGGGTCGGACCCGGGCACCGAGGCGGGCTGTGCCGTCGTGCGCCACCGGGGCGAGCGCGCCCGCCCCGTCGACCGGCCCGTTCGCCGGGTCGGGGTCGGTGCCGCCCCGGGCCAGCAACCGCAGGAAGTGCGACTTGCCACTGCCGTTGGCACCGAGCACCGCCACCCGGTCGCCGTACCAGATCTCCAGGTCGAAGGGGAAGGTCAGGCCGTCGAGCTCAAGCTGCTCGCAGATGACCGCGCGCTTGCCGGTCCGCCCGCCGCTCAGCCGCATCCGGATGTCCTGGTCCTTCGGCGGTACGGGGGGCGGCCCGGCCTCCTCGAACTTGCGCAGCCTGGTCTGCGCTGCCTGGTAGCGCGAGGCCAACCCGTCGTTGTACGCGGCCTTCTGCTTGTACATCAGCATCAGCTCGCGCAGCTTCTGGTGCTCCTCGTCCCAGCGACGACGCAGCTCGTCCAGGCGGGCGTGCCGGGCCACCCGGGCGGAGTGCCAACTGGCGAAGCCACCCGGGTGCACCCAGGCGCTGCCGCCCTCGACGGCGACCACCCGGTCGGCGCTCTGGGCCAGCAGCTCGCGGTCGTGCGACACGTAGAGCACCGACTTGGTCGACTCGCGCAGTCGCGCCTCCAGCCAGCGTTTGCCGGGCACGTCGAGGAAGTTGTCCGGCTCGTCGAGCAGCAGCACCTCGTCCGAGCCGCGCAGCAGCAGCTCCAACGCGAAGCGCTTCTGCTGGCCACCGGAGAGGGTGCGCACCGGCCGGTCCCCCACGGTGTCCCAGGGCAGGCCGAGCACGATTGTCGCGACGGTGTCGAAGAGCACCTCGGCGTCGTACCCGCCGGCCTCGCCCCAGGCGCCGAGCGCGTCGGCGTACGCCAACTGTGCCTTGCCCGCGGCGTTGCTGAACTTGCCGTGGGCCTCGGCCGCCCGCATGGCCATCTCGGTCTCGCCGAGCCGGCGGCCGGCGTCGCGCAGCGCGGGCGGGGCCAGCGACAGGGCGAGGTCGGCGAGCGTCGACTCGTCCCCGATCATGCCGATGAACTGGCGCATGACGCCCAGCCCACCGGCGCGCGCGACGACGCCGCTCCGCACCGGCAGGTCACCGGCGACCATTCGCAGCAGCGTCGTCTTCCCCGCGCCGTTCGGGCCGACCAGGGCGACCTTGGCGCCCTCCCCGACCCGGAACGACACGTCGGTGAAGAGTTCCCTACCGTCGGGCAGGATGTGCCCGACCCCTGCCACGTCCACGTATCCCACGCGGGGATCCTGCCCCAGCGAGGGGCGGAGGGTATATCCAATTACCGGGTGACTCGCAGCACCCGGAAGCCCTTCTGGCTGGCGTGCCGCTCCACCTGCCAGCTCTGCTCGGTGAGCCAGCGTTGCAGCGAGTCGCCGCCGAGGTGCCGGGCGACGACCAGCCAGCCGACACCGTCCGGCGCGAGGCGGGGCAGCCACCGCAGCAGCAGGTCGTGCAGCCCGTCCTTACCGATCCGAATGGGAGGGTTGGACCAGATCTGGGCGAACGAGACGTCGGCCGGCACGTCGTCCGGCGCGCTGACCCGGACCCGGTCGCCGGCGCCGATCCGGACCGCGTTGGCGGCGGTCAGCTCACGGGCCCGGGCGTTGACGTCGACGGCCCAGACGGTGCTCGCGGGCGCGAGGTCGGCCAGCACGCAGCTGATCGGCCCGAATCCGCAGCCCAGGTCGAGCAGGTCGCCGCTGGTGTCGGCTGCGGGCAGCTCGGCCTTGCGCAGCAGGACCGCCGTGCCCGGGTCGAGCCGGCTGGCGGAGAAGACCCCGCCGGCCGAGGCGAGCCGGTAGTCGCGGTCGGCGACAGAGAACTCGATCTCGCGCGCCGGGGCGTCGCTGGCAGGCTGCGCAGTGAAGTAGTGGTCGCCGGTCACGCCGGCAATTCTCGCACCGGCCCGGGCCGGCCATGACACGGCCTACGCACACATTTCCTGGATATTATCCCCAAAAGGGACAATGGCTCTTACTCTGGGCGACATGGTGTATCGGTACGAGTCCGATGAGGACGCTTTCGAGGAGTACCCGGAGCCCGGGTCCGACCTGTCGGTGCTCAGCGCCGGTCCGCCCCCGCCCGCCGGGCCCTCTCCGTCGCGCTTCCCCACGCCGTCGCTGCCGCGAGCGAACCAGCTCTCGCTGCCGTCGTCGTCGCCACCGCCGCCGCCACCGCCACGGCCGACTCGTGCCGAGACGCCGCCCGCCACGCCCCGTGGCCACGTCTACAGCTCCGCGTCGCCGATCGAGCCATCAGCCCGACGCGGCGGCGGCCGACTGTGGCAGGTGCTGATCGGCGGCGCAGCCGTCCTGGTGCTGCTCGCCCTCTGCGGCCTGGGCGCCGCCGCGCTGCTCGACAACCGCGACCAGCAACCGCAGGCCACCCCGACGTTCCAGCCGAACGCCGCCCCGACGTCCGCCGCGGCACAACGGCTCACCCTGGACTCCCGGGACACCGACCAGGCCCCGCTCACCGCCAAGGAACTCTTCGCCGGCAAGGAGTTGAAGCTCAACGACGGCCAGCCGAGCTACCAGGTCCTCAAGACCCAGTCCAGCGCCAGCTGTGCCGTCGCCGCCACCGGCGAGGTCGCCGACCTGCTGGTCCGACTCGGCTGCAACCAGATCGTCCGGGCCACGCTGCGGACACCCGACGGGGACCACCTGGTCACCGCCGGCCTGTTCAACCTCACCGACAAGGTCAGCGCGGAACGGGCCCGGGACCGGATCCGGCCGCTGCTCGACGAACGGCAGGGCCGGTTCCGTGGCCTCACCTCCGGCGAGGGCGACGGCACCGACGTGCTGGCCAGCGCCCCGGCGCGGGTGGGCTGGCAGGTCCGGGGCCACTACCTGGCGTACGCGCTGGTGGTCCAGAAGGACGGTTCGGCGATCAAGGCGGGAGACGCCAAGGTCGGCGAGATCCTGTTCGACATGATCGAGCTGCACCTCAGCCGGGGGGTGCTGCAACAGCGGGCCGACGGTGGCAGCGCCGGACAGCCGACGGCGGCGCCGACCGGCAGCAGCGGAACCCAGGGTGGCAGCACCGACGACGGCGAACTGCCGGGCAACTGACCGGCACGCCGTCGACGGTCAGCCCTCGACCGGGACCCGCAGCCGGCGGGTGAGGTCGGCACGGCGGGCGTAATCGGCCGGGTCGGCCGGGTAGCCGACCGCGACGAGGGTCAACCCGCGCGCCGGGGCCACTGTCACCTCACTGGAGCGAACCTCACTGGTGAGCAGGCTGCCCGGCCATTCGACCGGGCGGCGGCCGTCGCCCGCGACCAGCATCGCCCCCACCAGGCTGCGCACCATCGCCTGGCAGAACGCGTCGGCCTGCACGGTGGCCACCAGGATGCCGTCCGGGTCCCGACGCCAGTCCAGCCGGGTCACCTCGCGCAGTGTGGTCGCGTTCTCCTTGCGCCGGCAGTACGCGGCGAAGTCGTGCTCACCGACCAGACCGCTCGCCGCGGCGTTCAGCGCGGCCAGGTCCAGGGGCTTGGGCCAGGCCAGCACCTCGTGCCGCCGCAGCGGCTCCGCACCAAAGGGCGCGTCGGTGACCCGGTACTCGTAGCGCCGGAAGGTAGCCGAGAACCGGGCGTCGAAGTCGGACGGCACCTCGGTCATCGCCCGTACGCGTACGTCGGTGGGGAGCAGGCGGGCCAGCCGACGCAGCAGCCGCCCCTCGTGCTCCCGCCACACGTCGACGGGCAGGTCCAGGTGGCACACCTGCCCGGTGGCGTGGACTCCCGCGTCGGTCCGCCCGGCCACCGTCAGCCCGGTGGCCGTACCGGCGCCGAGGACGAGGTCCAGGGTCTCGACCAGCACCCCCGCGACGGTGCGCCGGGTCGGCTGGGCGGCCCAGCCGGAGAAGCCCGTGCCGTCGTACGAGACGTCCAGCCGCAGCCGGATCCGCTCGTCCACCTCGTACCTCCTGTCATGGGTCGGGCCCGACACCCCGATGGGGTGCCGGGCCCGACGTTGCCCTTGATCAGGCCTTGTTCTCGGTGGCCTCGTCGCTGTCCTCACGGGCGGCGTCGGTGTCACCGGACGCCGACACCGGCGCCTCGGAGTCCTGGTCGGCCGGGGCCGACTTCGGGGTCTCGTCGGCCGGGGCGAGCGCCTCGACCTTGTCCTGCTGCGCGGCCTTGCGGGCGGCGGTCTTCTTGTTCGCCTTCGGCTCGGCGACCTGAAGCTCCTCCACCAGCTCGATGATGGCCATCGGCGCGTTGTCACCCTTGCGCGGACCGGTCTTCACGATCCGGGTGTAACCGCCGGGGCGGTTGGAGTACCGGGGCGCGATCTGGTCGAACAGGGCGTAGACCACGTCCTTGTCCTTGACGACACCCAGCACCCGCCGCCGCGAGGCGAGGTCACCGCGCTTGGCCTTGGTGATGAGCTGCTCGGCCAGCGGACGCAGCCGCCGAGCCTTCGTCTCGGTCGTCTGGATCTTGCCGTGCTGGAACAGCGCGGTCGCCAGGTTGGCGAGCATCAGCCGCTCGTGCGAGGGGCTGCCGCCGAGGCGGGGGCCCTTGGTGGGCGTGGGCATTTTTGGTGCTCCTCAGTTGTGGCGGCAGCGCGGACTAGAGCTGCTCGGTCTCGCGGTAGTCGTCGGTGTCGTAGTCGGCCTCGCCGAAGGTGTCCACGACGTGCGCCGGGTCGAAGTTCGGAGCCGAGTCCTTCAGCCCGAGACCCATCCCGGCGAGCTTCATCTTGACCTCGTCGATCGACTTCTGCCCGAAGTTGCGGATGTCGAGGAGGTCGGCCTCGGTACGCCCGATGAGCTCACCAACGGAGTTGATGCCCTCGCGCTTGAGGCAGTTGTAGGAGCGGACGGTGAGGTCCAGCTCCTCGATCGGCAGTGCGAGGTCCGCCGCCAGCTGGGCGTCCTGCGGGGACGGCCCGATGTCGATGCCCTCGGCGGTCTCGTCCAGCTCCCGGGCCAGCCCGAACAGCTCGACCAGCGTCGAACCGGCGGAGGCCAGCGCGGTACGCGGACCCATCGACGGCTTGGTCTCGACGTCGATGATCAGCCGGTCGAAGTCGGTGCGCTGCTCGACACGGGTCGCCTCGACGCGGTAGGTCACCTTCAGCACCGGCGAGTAGATCGAGTCGACCGGGATGCGGCCGATCTCGGCGCCGGACTGCTTGTTCTGCGCCGCCGTCACGTAGCCCCGGCCCCGCTCGACGGTCAGCTCCATGTCGAGCCGGCCCTTGCCGTTGAGGGTGGCGAGCTTGAGATCCGGGTTGTGCACCGAGACGCCGGCCGGCGGCTGGATGTCCCCCGCGGTCACGTCGCCCGGGCCCTGCTTGCGCAGGTACATGCTGACCGGCTCGTCGTGCTCGGAGCTGACGCACAGCTCCTTGATGTTCATGACGAGCTCGACCACGTCCTCCTTGACACCGGGGATCGTGGTGAACTCGTGCAGCACGCCGTCGATCTTGATCGAGGTGACGGCCGCGCCCGGGATCGACGACAGCAGCGTGCGCCGCAGCGAGTTGCCCAGGGTGTAGCCGAAGCCCGGCTCCAGCGGCTCGATGGCGAACCGGGACCGGGTCTCGTTGATCGACTCCTCGGACAGGGAGGGTCGCTGGCTGATGAGCATCTTTTCTCTTCTCTTCCGGGGCGCCCGCTATTTGACGCCCACGACACAAACTGTTCCGGTGGCCCGCCCCCGGGAGGGCGGGCCACCGAACGAGCTCGAACTACTTGGAGTAGAGCTCGACGATCAGCTGTTCCTGGACCTGCGTGTCGATGACCTGCCGGGCCGGGAGGGAGTGCACGAGCACCTTCATCTGGCTCGGGATGGCCTCAAGCCACGCCGGAACCGTCTTCGAGCCGGCCTGAGCCTGCGCGACGATGAACGGGGTGAGCTCCTTGCTCTTGCCCCGAACCTCGATGATGTCGTGCTCCTTGACGCGGTACGACGGGATGTCGACCTTCTTGCCGTTCACCGTGAAGTGACCGTGCTTGACCAACTGGCGGGCCATGTCCCGCGAGTGGGCATAGCCGGCCCGGTAAACGACGTTGTCCAGCCGCGACTCGAGGATCTGCAGGAGGACCTCACCGGTCTTGGCCTGCTTGCCAACGGCTTCCTCGTAGTAACCGCGGAACTGCTTCTCCAGCACGCCGTAGACACGACGGGCCTTCTGCTTCTCACGGAGCTGGAGCAGGTACTCCGTCTCCTTCGTGCGGCCGCGGCCGTGCTGCCCGGGCGGGAACGGCCGGGACTCGAACGGGCACTTCGGACCATCGCACTTGCTGCCCTTGAGGAACAGCTTCATCTTCTCCCGCCGGCAACGGCGGCAGTCTGCACCGGTGTAACGAGCCATCTCTCTCTACCTCTCAGACCCGGCGACGCTTCGGCGGACGGCACCCGTTGTGCGGCTGCGGGGTGACGTCGGCGATCTGCCCGACCTCGAGGCCCACGGCCTGCAGCGAACGGATGGCGGTTTCCCGGCCGGAGCCGGGGCCCTTGACGAACACGTCGACCTTGCGCATGCCGTGCTCCATGGCGCGACGCGCGGCAGCCTCGGCGGCCAGCTGCGCGGCGAACGGAGTCGACTTGCGGGAGCCCTTGAAGCCCACCTGGCCAGCGGAGGCCCAGGAGATGACCGCACCGGTCGGGTCCGTGATGGACACGATGGTGTTGTTGAACGTGCTCTTGATGTGCGCCTGCCCGTGGGCGACGTTCTTGCGTTCCTTGCGCCGGACCTTCTTGACAGCGGCTCCGGCACGAGCCTTCGGTGGCATAAGTCTGTGCGCTCCTAGTTGACTTTCCGGATTGGGTTGCGGCCTGACCCACCTCGGCGGCGGCCGACCCCGTCATCCGGTTAAGAACTACTTCTTGCCGGGCTTCTTCTTGCCGGCGACGGTCCGCTTCGGGCCCTTGCGGGTCCGTGCATTGGTCTTGGTCCGCTGGCCACGCACGGGCAGACCCCGGCGGTGCCGGATGCCGGCGTAGCAGCCGATCTCAACCTTGCGGCGGATGTCAGCGGCGACCTCGCGGCGCAGGTCGCCTTCAACCTTGTAGTTGCCCTCGATGTGGTCGCGGAGCTGCACGAGCTCCTCGTCCGTGAGGTCCCGAGCGCGCTTGTCCGGCGAGATGCCGGTAGCGGCGAGTGTCTCCTGGGCGCGGGTGCGACCGAGCCCGAAGATGTAGGTGAGCGCGATTTCCATCCGCTTCTCGCGGGGGAGATCCACGCCGACTAGACGTGCCATGTGCGGGCGTACTCCTCATGATGTGTGGCGGAGGTGTGGACCCGTCCCATCCCGCTACCGACTGTCCCGTCCTTCCGACGCGGTGAGCGCCGGCGACCGGGAACGGTCGCTGCCCGAGCGGGCCCCGGCCTCCGACCGGGGGTCAGCCACGCAGGAGTACGTCTCGCGTACCGCTCGTGGCTGGGACGAGCATGTGTGATGTGTGTGTCGCTGAGGATCCGCCTGGACCAACGCCACCCGGCCGGTGTTACGGCCGGACGGGCTGAGTCAGCCCTGGCGCTGCTTGTGGCGCGGGTCGCTGCAGATGACCATGACCCGGCCGTGCCGGCGGATAACCCGGCACTTCTGGCAGATCCTCTTGACGCTCGGCTTGACCTTCACGGTTGCCTTACTTCCCATCTGGCCCGGGGACGCGCGTTGCACGACACCAGACGTCGAAGACGGACACGGGACTTCCCGGTCGTCGTCAGGACTACTTGTAGCGGTAGACGATGCGCCCGCGGGTCAGGTCGTACGGCGAAAGTTCGACGACGACCCGGTCCTCCGGAAGGATGCGGATGTAGTGCTGCCGCATCTTGCCGCTGATGTGAGCCAACACCTTGTGGCCGTTCGCGAGCTCCACCCGGAACATGGCGTTCGGCAGGGGCTCGATGACCCGACCCTCGATCTCAATGGCTCCGTCTTTTTTCGGCATGTCCTCCGCTGTCCTGACGTCGATTGCTCCGGGCGGCCCACAACGTCTTACACGGAAATCTGATCAGAATCAGAAGACCGCGCCAGCCGCGGCTCCAGGTCCCACCGAAGCGCAGGGTGGGCATGCCGGAGTGGACGCTGTGCGCCGATCTGAAAGTGTACGCCGGCCTGCACTCGCACGCCAAACCGGCCACCCACCCACCCCTGTCCCCCACCCCCAGAACCCACCCCCAGCCCCGTTGATCATGAAGTTAGCGTCACGACACGCCGGGAACGGCGGCGATAACCTCATGATCAACGGGCGGGGGTGGGCCTGGGGGCGGGGTTGGGGTTGGGCGTCAGGGGGTTGGTGGGGGATTTTCTGGGTTGGTGGTGGGGGGGTTGCGCTTTGCCCGTTTGCGCTGTCGCTTGACCGCTTGGCGCCTTGGCTCTCCCCCGGCCAACCCAGTGACCGTCTGGACCGCCAGCACCGCGCCCCACGGCCCCGCCACCCAGGCCGGCCAGAAGTAGAGCAGGTCCTGGCTGAGCAGCGACGTCACCGCCCAGATGGTCACCACGATGGCGATCACCTTCAGGTACGGCAGCCACACCTCGGCCAGCCAGCGGGCCGTGACGCCGCGCGCCACCGGGGCGGGCTGGTCACCGACACTCGGCGGGGCAGCCGGGGTGAGCGGCGACAGCGCCGAACGCTCCACCGGCGCAACCGGCGGCAGGTCGGTCAGCAGCCCGTCCAACTCGGCGTACGTGCGCGCGGCGTAGGCCCGCTGCAACCGCTCGTCATACTCGTGCAAATCCAGCCGACCCTCGTTGAGGGCGACCCGTAACCGGTCGGCCACCGCCGTACGGTCCGAGTCCGAGGCTCGCATCCCGTCGCGCCCGTCCATGCCGGCAAGCATGCCACCGTCACGCCAGTCATGCCCCACCCCAGGGCTCGGTCGATCATGAGGTTATCGCCACCGACGCCGGCGTGTCGTGACCACAACTTCATGATCAACGGGCGGTGCCGGGGGGTGGAGGCCCTGGGGGTGGGAGGTTTCAGGGGGTTTTGGAGGCAGCAGGTTGGCGGGCGGTCACCAGGTCGCCCAGGCGGGCCCGGCCGCCGTCGAACGCGGTCAGCACCCAGACCCCGTCCGGCAGCAGAGCCATCGAATGCTCGACGTGCGCCGCCACCGAGCCGTCGCGGGTCACCACCGTCCACCCGTCGGACAACTCGACAGTACGCGGGGACGCCATCGTGATCATCGGCTCGATGGCCAACGCCATGCCGGGGACCAGGCGTGGGCCCTTGCCCGGCCGACCGTGGTTGAGCACGTGCGGGTCCTGGTGCATCTCGGTGCCGATGCCGTGCCCGCCATAGCCGTCGACGATGCCGTACCGGCCACCCTTGCGGACGGCGGTCTCCACCGCGTGCGAGATGTCGGTGAGTCGGCCCTTGCCGCTGGCCGCACCGCGGGCGGCGGCGGCGATGCCGGCCCACATCGCGTCCTCGGCCACCGCGGCCATCTTCAGCAGAGCCGGGTCGACCTCGCCGACCCCGACGGTGATCGCAGAGTCGCCGTGCCACCCGTCCAGGACCGCACCGCAGTCGATCGAGATCAGGTCACCGGCCTGGAGCACCTGCTTCGGCGACGGGATGGCATGCACGATCTGCTCGTTGACCGAGGAGCAGATCGACGCCGGGAAACCGTGGTAGCCCTTGAACGACGGAACGCCACCCGCCTCGCGGATGGTCGACTCGGCGATGGCATCCAGATCGGCGGTGCTCACCCCGGGGGCGACAGCCTCCCGCATCCGGCGAAGCGCCTCGGCGACCACCAGCCCGGCGGCCCGCATCTTCTCGATCTGGTCAGGGGTCTTCAGCTGGATGTCCAGCTGGGGACGACGCATGGAGCGATTACCTTTCGTTGCCGAACAGCGGGGCACATAACGCGTACCCCGCTGTTCGCACTCTATCCGCCGTGGCCCGGCCGGACCTCAGCCGCCGTACGACCGCAGGGCGTCGATGGCCCGGGTGGTCACGTCCTCCACCGGGCCGGTGGCGTCGATCCCGACCAGCTTGCCCTGAGCGCCGTAGTAGTCGACCAGGGGTGCGGTCTTCTCGCTGTATTCGCGGAGCCGCGTCGCGATCGTCTCCGGCTTGTCGTCGTCGCGCTGGAACAGCTCGGCGCCGCACCGGTCACAGATGCCGGGCCGGGTCGTGGCGTCGAACTCGACGTGCCAGATCTTGCCGCAACCCCGGCAGGTGCGCCGGCCGGAGAGCCGCCGGATCACCTCGTCGTCGTCGACCACCAGCTCCAGGACCAGATCGAGCGCGGTGCCCAGGTCAGCGAGGAGCTTGTCCAGAGCGGCCGCCTGCGGAGTGGTCCGCGGGAAACCGTCGAGAAGGAAACCCTCGCTGGCGTCGGGCTCGGCCAGCCGGTCCCGGACCATGTTGATGGTGACCTCGTCCGGAACCAGCTCGCCCGCGTCCATGTAGCGCTTCGCCTCGACCCCGAGCGGCGTGCCCTGGGTGACGTTCGACCGGAAGATGTCTCCGGTCGAGATCTTCGGCACCGAGAGGTGCGCGGCGATGAACTCGGCCTGTGTGCCCTTGCCCGCCCCCGGCGGGCCAACCAGAACGAGTCTCATCTACCGCAGGAACCCTTCGTAGTTCCGCTGCATGAGTTGGCTCTCGATCTGCTTCACGGTCTCCAGACCGACGCCGACCATGATGAGCACAGCGGTGCCGCCGAACGGGAAGTTCTGGTACTGCTGGTTGTCCAGCCAGATGAAGAAGAAGTTCGGCAGGATCGAGATGACGCCCAGGTAGAGCGCGCCCGGCAGGGTGATCCGACTGAGGATGAAGTCCAGGTAGTCGGCGGTCGGCTTGCCCGGGCGAATGCCCGGCACGAACCCGCCGTACTTCTTCATGTTGTCCGCGACCTCGGTCGGGTTGAACGTGATCGAGACGTAGAAGTACGTGAAGAAGATGATCAGCAGGAAGTAGACCGCGATGTAGATCGGGCTGCTCGGGTTGACCAGGTTGTTCTGGATCCACGCCTGGGTCTTGCCCGGGTCGGTCTGGTCGAAGAACTGCAGGGCCAGCTGCGGCAGGTAGAGCAGCGACGAGCCGAAGATGACCGGGATGACACCCGCCTGGTTGACCTTCAACGGGATGTAGGTCGAGGTGCCGCCGTACATCCGCCGGCCGATCATCCGCTTGGCGTACTGCACCGGAATGCGGCGCTGGGCCTGCTCGATGAAGGTGACAGCGGTGATGACCACCAGGACCAGCGCGATGACCAGGGCGAACATGTCCCAGCCCTTGCTGGTCTTGATCTGCCAGCCCTCGCTGGGCAGCCGCGCCGCGATCGAGGTGAAGATCAGGACGGACATGCCGTTGCCGACGCCGCGGTCGGTGATCAGCTCACCGAGCCACATGACCATGCCGGTGCCGGCGGTCATCGTCATCACCAGGATGGTCAGGGTCAGCCAGTCCGGGATGCCGGTGCCGGTGGGGATGATCGGGAACTGGTCGCACTTGTTCTGGAACAGCTGCCCGGAGCGGGCCAGGGCCACGAAGGCCGAGGCCTGGAGCACACCGAGGCCGAGGGTCAGGTAGCGCGTGTACTGCGTGATCTTCGCCTGACCGGCCTGGCCCTCCTTGCGGAGCTGCTCCAGACGCGGGATCACGACGGTCAGCAGCTGCAGGATGATCGACGCGGTGATGTAGGGCATGATGCCCAGCGCGAAGACCGAGAGCTGTAGCAGCGCTCCGCCGGAGAAGAGGTTGAGCAGGTTCACCACCCCGGTGGTGTCCCCCTGGATGGTGTCGAGGCACTTCTGCACGTTGCCGTACGAGACGCCCGGGCTGGGGAGCGTCGCGCCCAGCCGGTAGACCGCAATGATGCCTACTGTGAACAGCAGCTTCTTGCGCAGGTCAGGCGTACGGAACGCACTGAGAAAGGCGGACAGCAACTTCTTCCTCCTGCGCGAGGCGGGCCGCCGGTGATCCCTGGCGGGTCGGGGTGGATCACGGGCGAGCGCCCGCAATCCATGGCTGGGATGGGACTCTAACAGCCCCACCCCGGTCCGGGCAGATGCGCCCGACTACATAAATCGATTCCGATATTACCGGGCGCTCAGGCCCCAGGCAGACCATGGCGCCCGCCAGTTGCTCACAACTGGACGGGCGCCATGGGTTGTACGCCTTACAGCTCGGTGACGGAGCCACCGGCAGCAGCGATCTTCTCCTTGGCCGACGCACTGAACGCGTGCGCAGACACCTGGAGCGCCACACCGCCGAGATCCCCGGTGCCGAGGACCTTGACCGGGTGACCCTTGCGGACCGCGCCGGACTCGACGAGCTCCAGCGGGCCGACCTGACCACCATTCGGGAACAGCTCAGCGAGCCGGTCCAGGTTGACCACCTGGAAGACGACCTTGAACTTGTTCTTGAAGCCCTTCATCTTCGGAAGGCGCATGTGGATGGGCATCTGCCCACCCTCGAACGCCGCCGAGATGTTCTTACGGGCCTTGGAACCCTTGGTACCGCGACCAGCGGTCTTGCCCTTGGAACCCTCACCGCGACCCACACGGGTCTTCGCGGTCTTGGAACCGGGCGCCGGGCGCAGGTGGTGAACCTTGATCGTCATTACTCGACCTCCTCGACCTTCACGAGGTGGCTCACAGTGAAGATCATGCCGCGGATCTCGGGCCGGTCCTCCTTGACCACCACGTCGTTGATCCGCTTGAGACCGAGCGAACGCAGCGACTCACGCTGGTTGTGCTTGGTCCCGATACCGGACCGGAGCTGGGTGACCTTCAGACGTGCCATCAGCGAGCCACCCCCGCACGCGACGCCAGCATGGCTGCCGGCGCGACGTCCTCCACCGGCAGACCACGACGCGCCGCGACCTGCTCGGGGGACTCAAGCCCCTTCAGGGCCGCCACGGTGGCGTGCACGATGTTGATCGGGTTCGACGAGCCGAGGCTCTTCGAGAGCACGTCGTGGATCCCGGCGCACTCCAGCACGGCGCGCACCGGACCACCGGCGATGACACCCGTACCGGCCGAGGCCGGCTTGAGCAGCACGACGCCAGCGGCGTCCTCACCCGTGATCGGGTGCGGGATCGACTGGCCGATCCGCGGAACCTTGAAGAAGTGCTTCTTGGCCTCCTCGACACCCTTGGCGATGGCCGCGGGCACCTCCTTGGCCTTTCCGTAGCCCACGCCGACCGTGCCGTCGCCGTCGCCCACGATCACCAGGGCGGTGAAGCTGAAGCGACGACCACCCTTCACGACCTTGGCGACGCGGTTGATCGCGACGACCCGCTCAAGGTGCGGGGTCTTCTCGACGGGCGCGTTTCCGCGGCCGCCCTCACGGCGGTTGTCGCGGCGACCACCCTCGTTGCCACCGGACCCGCCGCCACGGCGCTGTTGACCTGGCATCAGCAGCCTTCCTTATCTCTCGTGACGGGGTTGTTAGAACTCGAGCCCGGCTTCGCGGGCGGCGTCGGCAAGCGCGGCGACTCGCCCCGCGTACCGGTTGCCACCGCGGTCGAAGACGACCTTGGAGACGCCGGCGGCCTTGGCCCGCTCGGCGAGCAGCGCGCCCACCTTGCCAGCCAGGGCGCTCTTGTCGCCCTCCGTACCACGCAGCGAGGCGTCCAGGCTCGACGCCGACGCCAGGGTGTGACCCTTGGTGTCGTCGACGACCTGGGCAACCATGTGCCGCAGCGAGCGGGTGACGACCAGGCGCGGACGCTCGGCCGTACCACTGACGTTCTTGCGGACGCGGAAGTGCCGACGCGCACGCCCGACGGCGCGCTTGGCGGCAACGCCGCGGCGGCGCTTGAGCAGCGTGGCGCTCACTTCTTACCTGCCTTTCCAGCCTTGCGGCGGATGACCTCGCCCTGGTACTTCACGCCCTTGCCCTTGTAGGGCTCCGGCGGGCGGATCTTCCGGATGTTGGCGGCGACCTCACCGACCTGCTGCTTGTCGATGCCAGCCACGTGGAACAGGGTCGGCCGCTCCACCGTGAAGGTGATGCCCGCCGGGGCGGGGACGACCACCGGGTGCGAGAACCCGAGCGCGAACTCGAGGTCCGAACCCTTGGCGGTGACCCGGTAACCGGTGCCGGCGATCTCCAGGCTCTTGCGGTAGCCCTCGGTGACACCGACGATCATGTTGGCAACCAGCGTACGGCTCAGGCCGTGGAGTTCCTTGGCCTTGCGCTCGTCGTTCGGCCGGTTGACGCTCAGCTGCCCATCCTCGGCCCGCTCGACCGTGATCGGCTCGGCGAGGGTGTGCTCAAGCTGGCCCTTGGGGCCCTTGACCTTGACGGTCTGCCCGTCGATCGTGATGTCGACGCCGGCTGGCACCGGGATCGACTTACGTCCAATTCGCGACATTTCTACCAGTCTCCCGTTACCAGACGAAGGCGAGGACTTCCCCGCCAACACTCCGCTTGCGGGCCTGCCGGTCGGTCAGCAGCCCCTGGGACGTCGAAATGATCGCCACGCCCAGCCCACCGAGCACCCGCGGGAGCCCGTCCGACTTGGCGTACACCCGGAGACCGGGCTTGGACACGCGCTTGATGCCGGCCAGGCTCCGCTCGCGGCTCTGGCCGTACTTCAGCTCGACGACCAGTCGCTTGCCGACGGCGCCCTCTTCGGGCTCCTCGACCGACCAGGCAGCGATGTAACCCTCGGCCTTCAAGACCTCGGCGATGTTCGCCTTGATCTTGGAGTAGGGCATCTTCACCTGATCGTGGTACGCCTGGTTGGCGTTACGCAGACGCGTGAGCATGTCTGCGATCGGGTCGGTCATCGTCATGGATTTCGTCAGCCTTTCTCGCCGGGGTTCCCCGGGCATCAGCCCCGGGCCTACGGCGAAGAGCAATACCTAATCGGTGCAGGAGTTCCCGGCCGACGGCCGGGACGCGGTCGCCCTTACCAGGAAGCCTTGGACACGCCCGGCAGCTCACCGCGGTGAGCCATCTCCCGGATGCAGACCCGGCAGAGCCCGAACTTGCGGTAGACCGCCTTCGGACGCCCGCACCGCTGGCAGCGGGTGTACGCGCGAACCGAGAACTTCGGCTTCGCGGCCGCCTTGATGATCAGCGCCTTCTTGGCCATCTCAGTTCTCCTTGAACGGGAAGCCCAGGAGCTTGAGCAGCGCCCGGCCCTCGTCGTCGGTCGTGGCGGTCGTGACCACCGTGATGTCCATGCCCCGCTGGCGATCGATCCGGTCCTGGTCGATCTCGTGGAACACCGACTGCTCGGTCAGACCGAACGTGTAGTTGCCGTGCCCGTCCAGCTTGCGCCCGTCCAGGCCGCGGAAGTCGCGGATACGCGGCAGCGCGATGGAGAGCAGCCGGTCCAGGAACTCCCACATCCGGTCGCCACGAAGGGTGACCTTCGCGCCGATCGGCATGCCCTCGCGGAGCTTGAACTGCGCGATGGACTTGGTCGCCCGCCGCACCTGCGGCTTCTGGCCGGTGATCGTGGCGAGGTCGCGGACCGCGCCGTCGATCAGCTTGGCGTCGCGAGCAGCCTCGCCGACACCCATGTTGACGACGACCTTGACCAGCCGCGGCACCTGCATGGGGTTGCCGTAGCTGTGCTGCTCACGCAGCTGGGCCACGATCTCGTTGCGGTACCGCTCCTTGAGGCGCGGCAGGGTCTTTTCGGTAGCCGTGGTCATCACAGGTCCTTACCGGTGCTACGCGCGATGCGGACCTTCTGGCCGTTGTCGTCGATCCGGTAACCGACGCGGGTCGGCTTGCCGTCGGAGTCCAGGACCTGCACGTTCGAGACGTGGATCGGGGCCTCCTGAGTGACGATGCCGCCGGTCTTGGCGCCACGCTGGGTGGTGCTGATACGGGTGTGCTTCTTGACCCGGTTCACGCCCTCGACCAGGACCTTGTCCTGCCGCGGGTAGGCCGCGATGACCTTGCCCTTGGCACCCTTGTCCTTGCCGGCGATGATGACGACCGTGTCGCCCTTCTTGACCTTCACGGTCACAACACCTCCGGCGCGAGGGAGATAATCTTCATGAACCGCTTGTCCCGCAGCTCCCGGCCCACCGGGCCGAAGATGCGGGTACCACGCGGGTCCCCGCCGTCCTTGATGATGACGGCGGCGTTCTCGTCGAAGCGGATGTACGAGCCGTCCGGCCGACGCCTCTCCTTGGCGGTGCGAACGACGACCGCCTTGACGACGTCGCCCTTCTTCACACCGGCACCCGGGATCGCGTCCTTGACCGTGGCCACGATGACGTCGCCGATGCTCGCGTAGCGCCGACCCGAGCCACCGAGAACCCGGATGCAAAGGATCTCCCGAGCACCCGTGTTGTCGGCGACGCGCAGTCGCGACTCCTGCTGAATCACGTCTATCTCCTATGTCTGCCGGTTCTCCGGCCGCCGTAGCGGCCGGCCGGAGCCTGGCGGAACCTACGCCCGACGCAACGCCGGGCTCGAGCCTTCGCTACTTGGCCTTTTCCAGGATCTCCACGATCCGCCAACGCTTGGTGGCGCTCAGCGGCCGGGTCTCCATGATGAGAACCCGGTCGCCGGTGCCAGCGGCGTTCTGCTCGTCGTGCACCTTCAGCTTGGCCGTACGGCGCATGATCTTGCCGTACAGCGCGTGCCGAACCCGGTCCTCGACCTCGACCACGACGGTCTTGTCCATCTTGTCGCTGATCACCAGGCCCTCGCGGACCTTGCGGCGCGACCGCGCGGCGGCGGTGGCGGTCTCTTCGGTCATGATGCAGTCACCTCAGTCGGCGCGGCCGAGAGCCCCAGCTCACGCTCACGCATGATCGTGTAGATCCGGGCAATCTCCCGACGGATGACCTGCAGCCGCCGGTTGTTGTCCAGCTGCCCGGTTGCGGCCTGCACGCGGAGGTTGAACAGCTCCGCCTTGGCCTCCCGCAGCTTCGTGACCAGCTCCTCTTCGGAGAGCTCACGCAGCTCGGTCGCCTTAACGCCCGCTGCCATCAGGATTCACCCACTTCGCGCGTAACAATGCGGCACTTCATCGGGAGCTTGTGGATCGCGCGACGCATGGCCTCTCGCGCGATCTGCTCGTTGGGGAAGGACATCTCGAAGAGAACCCGCCCCGGCTTGACGTTGGCGACCCACCACTCGGGCGAACCCTTACCGGAACCCATCCGGGTCTCGGCAGGCTTCTTGGTGAGGGCCTGGTCCGGGAAGATCGTGATCCAGACCTTGCCACCACGCTTGATGTGGCGAGTCATCGCGATACGTGCCGACTCGATCTGCCGGTTCGTCACGTACGCCGGCTCGAGAGCCTGGATCCCGAACTCGCCGAAAACCACCCGGTTACCACCCTTGGACGCGCCACTGCGGTCCGGGTGGTGCGGCTTGCGGAAGCCCTTCGGGGGCTTGCGCGGCATCAGCATCTGTCAGCCCTCCTGCTGCGTTTCTGCCGGCTGAGTCGCGGCCGGAGCGGTAGCCGTTGCGGCGACAGCTGCGCTGTCGACCGGCTCGCCACTCGGCGTCTCGGCCTGCTGCGCGATGGTGGTCGCAGCAGCCCGGCCGGCCTCGGTGCCACCAGCCGTGGTGCCGGACGAACCCGACCGACCACGGCGCGGACGCTCGGGACGGTCGCCACGCTCACCACGACGCGGGCGGGACGGACCGGCCTCGGCCGGAGCCTCCCGGCCCGGAACGGCGTCGCCCTTGTAGATCCAGACCTTGACACCGATCCGGCCGAACGTCGTACGGGCCTCGAAGAAGCCGTACTCGATGTTGGCCCGCAGCGTGTGCAGCGGAACCCGGCCCTCACGGTAGAACTCGGTCCGGCTCATCTCGGCGCCGCCGAGGCGACCCGAGACCTGAACCCGAATGCCCTTGCAGACCGGGTTCTTCATCGCCGACTGCATGGCCTTGCGCATCGCCCGACGGAAGCTGACCCGGCTGGACAGCTGCTCGGCCACGCCCTGCGCAACCAGCTGGGCGTCCGACTCGGGGTTCTTCACCTCGATGATGTTCAGCTGAACCTGCTTGCCGGTGAGCTTCTCCAGCTCGCCGCGGATCCGGTCGGCCTCCGCACCCTTACGGCCGATGACAATGCCCGGCCGGGCGGTGTGGATGTCGACGCGAACACGGTCGCGGGTGCGCTCGATGTCGACCTTGGAAATCCCGGCACGCTCGAGGCCCTTGGACATCATGCGGCGGATCTTGACATCCTCGCCGATGTAGTCCTTGTAGAGCTTGTCCGCGAACCAGCGGGACTTCCAGTCGGTCGAGATGCCGAGCCGGAACCCAGTGGGGTGAACCTTCTGACCCATTACTCGGCGTCCTCCGTCTTGCTCTGCGCTTCGGCCGGTGCGGCCTCCGTGGCCGGGGCGGCCTTCTTCGCCGCGGCCTTCCTCGGCGCTGCCGGCGCGACCGCTTCGACCGCCACAGTGATGTGGCAGGTGCGCTTGCGGATTCGGTACGCCCGACCCTGCGCCCGCGGCTGGAACCGCTTCATCGTCGGGCCCTCGTCAACGAAGGCCTCGCTGACGAGCAGCGCGTCAGGGTCCAGCCGCTCGTTGTTCTCCGCGTTGGCGATCGCGCTAGCGAGCACCTTGTACACCTGCTCGCTCGCAGCCTGCGGCGCGAACTGCAGCACCGTTAGCGCCTCCTTCGCGGGCAGGCCGCGGACGAGGTTGACCACCCGGCGCGCCTTCATCGGCGAGATGCGCACGTGCCGCGCAACCGCCCGCGCGCCCGGAAGCACCGGAGCGTCGCCCTTTCCTGGCATCGCTGTAACCCCTTGTTCCCTCTATCCGTATGCCCGCGGCGTCAGCGCCGACGGCTCTTCCGGTCGTCCTTCTCGTGACCCTTGAACGTGCGGGTCAGCGCGAACTCGCCGAGCTTGTGCCCGACCATCGCCTCGGTCACGAAC
Source organism: Micromonospora sp. A202 (assembly GCF_006715105.1). Classification (NCBI taxonomy): domain Bacteria; kingdom Bacillati; phylum Actinomycetota; class Actinomycetes; order Micromonosporales; family Micromonosporaceae; genus Micromonospora; species Micromonospora sp. A202. The sequence goes on from NZ_VFMP01000001.1 coordinate 5,925,808, forward strand.
ACCGGGACGTGCTTACGTCCGTCGTGCACGGCGATCGTGTGCCCCAGCATCTCGGGGATGATCGTCGAGCGCCGCGACCAGGTCTTGATCACGTTCTTGGAACCCTTGTCGTTCTGTACTTCCACCTTCTTGAGCAGGTGGTCGTCGACGAACGGGCCCTTCTTCAGGCTGCGAGGCATGTCTTATCTCCCTCAGCCGCGCTTACGCGTGGCGTAGCGGCGGCGGACGATCAGCCGGTCACTCGGCTGGCCCTTACGGCGGGTGCGGCCCTCGGGCTTACCCTGCGGGTTGACCGGGTGGCGACCACCGGAGGTCTTACCCTCACCACCACCGTGCGGGTGGTCGACCGGGTTCATGGCGACACCACGGACGGTCGGGCGCTTGCCCTTCCACCGCATCCGGCCGGCCTTGCCCCAGTTGATGTTCGACTGATCGGCGTTGCCGATCTCGCCGACGCTCGCGCGGCAGCGCACGTCCACACGCCGGATCTCGCCGGACGGCATACGCAGGGTCGCGTACGCGCCCTCGCGGCCGAGCAGCTGGATGCCGACGCCGGCGGAACGGGCCAGCTTGGCCCCGCCACCCGGACGCAGCTCCACGTTGTGGATCGTGGTGCCGACCGGGATGTTGCGCAGCGGCAGGTTGTTGCCGGGCTTGATGTCGGCGCCCGGACCGGACTCGACGCGGTCGCCCTGCTTCATGTCCTTCGGCGCGATGATGTACCGCTTCTCGCCGTCGGCGTAGTGCAGCAGCGCAATGCGCGCCGTGCGGTTCGGGTCGTACTCGATGTGAGCGACCTTCGCCGGCACGCCGTCCTTGTCGACCCGCTTGAAGTCGATCAGACGGTACTGGCGCTTGTGACCGCCGCCGTGGTGCCGCGTGGTGATCCGGCCGTGGGCGTTACGCCCGCCCTTCTTCGGCAACGGAGCCAGCAGCGACTTCTCCGGCGTGGACCGGGTGATCTCGGCGAAGTCAGCGACGCTGGAGCCACGTCGGCCCGGCGTCGTCGGCTTGTACTTACGGATAGCCATTGTCTACACCCCTCAGCTGACCGGGCCGCCGAAGGCCTCGATGCGGTCACCGTCAGCCAGCTTCACGATCGCCCGCTTGGTCGCCTTGCGCTGACCGAAGCCGGTCTTGGTGCGCTTGCGCTTACCCTGGCGGTTGAGCGTGTTGACCGTCAGGACGCGGACGTTGAAGATCTGCTGGATAGCGATCTTGATCTCGGTCTTGTTCGCGTCCGGGTGCACCAGGAAGGTGTACCAGTTCCGGTTCAGCTCGCTGTAGCTCTTCTCCGAGACGACCGGCGCGACGATGATGTCGCGCGGGTCGGCGATGGTGCTCACTTGCCACCCTCCTCGGTGGTCTCGGCGGGCACGCCCAGGAACTCGTCCAGGGCGTCCTTGGTGAAGACCACGTCGTCGGCCACCAGCACGTCGTACGTGTTCAGCTGGCCGGACTCGATCAGGTGCACCCGCGGCTCGTTGCGCAGCGACACCCAGTTCAGTTCGTCGGTGCTGCTCAGCACGACCAGGACCCGACGGGCCTCGGTGAGCTTGGTCAGCGTGGCCAGAGCCGCCTTGGTCGACGGCTTCTCGCCCGAGACGAACGCCTCGACGACGTGCACCTGCCCGGCGCGTGCCCGGTCGGAGAGGGCACCCCGCAGAGCGGCGGCCTTCATCTTCTTCGGGGTCCGCTGGCTGTAGTCGCGCGGCACGGGACCGTGCACGACGCCACCGCCGGCGAACTGCGGCGCGCGGATCGAGCCCTGGCGGGCGCGACCGGTGCCCTTCTGCTTGTACGGCTTCTTGCCGCCACCGGCGACCTCGCCGCGGGTCTTGGCCTTGTGCGTGCCCTGTCGGGCCGCCGCGAGCTGGGCCACCACGACCTGGTGCATCAGCGCGACGTTGGCCTGCACGTCGAAGATGTCCGCCGGCAGCTCGACCGAGCTGCTGGTGGTGCCTTCGACGGTGCGCACGTCAACGGTGGTCACTTGGCCGCACCGCCCTTCTTCACCTTGCTCTTGGCCGCGGTCCGGACCAGAACCAGCGCGCCCTTGGGACCAGGAATGGCACCCCGGACGAGCAGCAGGTTGTTCTCGGTGTCGACCGCCTGGACGGTGAGGTTCTGCACGGTGTACCGCACGCCACCCATCCGGCCGGCCATCCGGGTGCCCTTGAAGACACGACCCGGAGTGGCGCAGGCGCCGATGGAGCCGGGCGAGCGGTGCTTGCGCTCGACACCGTGACCGGCACCCAGACCGTGGAAGCCGTGCCGCTTCATCGGGCCGGCGTAGCCCTTGCCCTTGGTCTTGCCGGTGACGTCGATGGTGACGCCGGCCGGGAACTCCTCGACCGTGACTTCCTGGCCGAGCGAGTATTCCCCAGCGTCCGTGGTGCGCAGCTCGACGATGTGCCGGCGCGGCGCCACGTCCGCCTTGGCGTAGTGGCCGCTGATCGGCTTCTTGACCTTGCGCGGGTCGATGATGCCGTACGCCAGCTGGACCGCTGAGTAACCGTCCTTCTCGGCGCTACGAACCTGGCTGATGACGCACGGGCCGGCCTCGACCACGGTCACGGGAACAACACGGTTGTTGTCCCAGACCTGGGTCATGCCGAGCTTGGCGCCCAGGATCCCCTTGACTTGCCTGTCCATTTGTCCGGTCCCTACAGCTTGATCTCGATGTCGACGCCAGCCGGCAGGTCGAGGCGCATGAGCGAGTCGACCGTCTTCGGGGTCGGGTCGATGATGTCGATCAGCCGCTTGTGCGTGCGCATCTCGAAGTGCTCGCGCGAGTCCTTGTACTTGTGCGGCGAGCGGATAACGCAGAAACGGTTGATCTCCGTGGGCAGCGGCACCGGGCCCGCGACCTGCGCCCCGGTGCGCGTCACCGTCTCGACGATCTTCCGAGCCGAGGAGTCGACGACCTCGTGGTCATAGGCCTTGAGCCGGATGCGGATCTTCTGTCCCGCCATGGTGGCTTCTGTTCCTTCTCTCGATGCCGCTGTGTTGCGGGCGCCTGTACCGGCTGGTACAGGCCCACTTCGCCGACCCCCGCGGTCGGGCGTGTCGCGCCCTCGGATCGGGCTCCGCCCCGTGGTTCCGGAGCGGTGCTGACCGCGCGGTGGGTCAAGGCGCCGATCGCATTACCGCGACCTGAACGCCGTGCGAGGGTGGTTGGCGACTGGGCCGCCAACCACCCTACGCTCGACTGCCTCGCCACCCGGAGGTTCAGCGAAAGCCGAACACAGGCGACGAACTGTCGTTACGCAACCTGACTAGTATGCCGCACGACCGGCGGCGGGTCTAATCGGGGTTACCTAGTTCACTTGATGATCTTGGTGACGAACCCGGCGCCGACGGTGCGGCCACCCTCGCGGATCGCGAACTTGAGGTTCTCCTCCATGGCGATGGGCTGGATCAGCTTCACCGACATGGTGGTGTTGTCGCCCGGCATGACCATCTCGGTGCCCTCGGGAAGGGTGACGACACCGGTGACGTCCGTGGTCCGGAAGTAGAACTGCGGGCGGTAGTTCTGGAAGAACGGGGTGTGCCGGCCGCCCTCCTCCTTGGAGAGGATGTAGACCGTCGCCTCGAACTCCGTGTGCGGGGTGTTCGAGCCCGGCTTCACGACGACCATGCCGCGCTCGACCTCGTCGCGCTTGGTGCCACGCAGCAGCAGGCCGACGTTCTCGCCTGCGCGGGCGTCGTCCAGGGTCTTCCGGAACATCTCGATCGCGGTGACCTTGGTCTTGAAGCTCTTCTCCTTGATACCGACGAGCTCAACATCCTCGTTCGGCAGGAGAACGCCGCGCTCCACGCGACCGGTGACGACGGTGCCACGACCGGTGATCGTGAAGACGTCCTCAACCGGCATCAGGAACGGCATGTCGACCTCGCGCTCCGGCTGCGGGATCGAGGTGTCGACCGCGGTCATCAGGTCCAGCAGCTTGCCGGTCCACTCGGGGTCACCCTCGAGGGCCTTCAGCGCCGAAACCCGAACCACCGGCAGGTCGTCGCCCGGGTACTCCTGCGACGAGAGCAGCTCACGGACCTCGAGCTCGACGAGCTCCAGGAGCTCCTCGTCATCGACCATGTCGCTCTTGTTGAGCGCCACGACGATGTACGGCACACCAACCTGACGGGCCAGCAGCACGTGCTCGCGGGTCTGCGGCATCGGGCCGTCGGTCGCCGCGACCACCAGGATCGCGCCGTCCATCTGCGCGGCACCGGTGATCATGTTCTTGATGTAGTCGGCGTGCCCAGGGCAGTCGACGTGCGCGTAGTGCCGCGACTCGGTCTGGTACTCGACGTGCGCGATCGAGATCGTGATGCCGCGGGCCTTCTCCTCCGGCGCCTTGTCGATCTCGTCGAACGGCGTGTAAGGGTTCAGGTCCGGGTACTGGTCGTGCAGGACCTTGGTGATGGCCGCCGTCAGCGTCGTCTTACCGTGGTCGATGTGACCAATGGTGCCGATGTTGACGTGCGGCTTAGTCCGCTCGAACTTAGCCTTCGCCACTGGTGTCCTCCTGTGGACTTCTTGGTTCGTACGCCCGGCGCGCCGGTCGGCGCTTAGGACTCTGTCGACAGCCTTTCCGGCCAGAAGGCCGGGAAGCCATTGTGGGTTCTGCGGCGATGAAGCCTACAGGCCCGGTCTCACGCGATCCGATCGTGGTGGCCGCGGGCGGGTGAAACCTCCCGCGACCAACCACGAATCACCTGCTCAGGGCGTTACTCGCCCGTTGCCTTGGCGATGATCTCCTTCGCGACGCTCTGCGGAACCTCGGCGTAGGAGTCGAACTGCATGCTGTAGCTAGCCCGGCCCTGGGTCTTCGACCGCAGGTCGCCGACGTAGCCGAACATCTCCGACAACGGCACCAGAGCCCGGACGATGCGGGCGCCGCTGCGCTCCTCCATCGCCTGGATGATGCCGCGGCGGGAGTTGAGGTCACCGATGACGTCACCCATGTTCTCCTCAGGAGTGGTGACTTCAACGGCCATCATCGGCTCGAGCAGCGCGGGATCGGCCTTGCGGGCCGCGTCCTTCATCACCATCGAGCCGGCGATCTTGAATGCCATTTCCGACGAGTCGACCTCGTGGTACTGGCCGTCGAGCAGCGTCAGCTTCACACCCACCAGCGGGAAGCCCGCCAGGATGCCGTACTGAAGCGCGTCCTGCGCACCGGCGTCCACCGACGGGATGAACTCCCGGGGGATGCGGCCACCGCTGACGGCGTTGGCGAACTCGTAGGTCGGCGATTCGTTGTCCAGCGGCAGCGGCTCGACGCTCACGATGACGCGGGCGTACTGGCCGGAACCACCGGTCTGCTTCTTGTGGGTGTACTCGACCTTGTCCACCTTGCGGCGGATGGTCTCGCGGTATGCCACCTGCGGCTTGCCGACGTTGGCCTCGACGTTGAACTCACGCCGCATCCGGTCGACCAGGATGTCCAGGTGCAGCTCGCCCATGCCGGAGATGACCGTCTGACCGGTCTCCTCGTCCAAGCGGACGCGGAAGGTCGGGTCCTCTTCGGCCAGCCGCTGGATCGCGGTGCCGAGCTTTTCCTGGTCGGACTTGGTCTTCGGCTCGATCGCCACCGAGATGACCGGCTCCGGGAAGGTCATCGACTCCAGGATCACCGGGTTCGCCGGGTCGGAGAGCGTGTCGCCGGTGGTGGTCTGCTTGAGACCCTGCACGGCGATGATGTCGCCGGCCTGCGCCGTCGGACGCTCTTCGCGCTTGTTGGCGTGCATCTGGTAGATCTTGCCGATCCGCTCCTTGCGGTCCTTGGTGGAGTTGACCACCTGGGAACCGGACTCGAGAAGACCGGAGTAGACCCGGACGTAGGTGAGCTTGCCGAGGTGCTTGTCCGTCTGGATCTTGAAGGCCAGACCGGAGAACGGCTCCGACTTGGAAGGCTTGCGGAGCAGCGGCGTCTCGCCGTCCGGCGCGGTGCCCTCGATGGCCGGAACGTCCAGCGGCGACGGCAGGAAGTCGACCACGGCGTCGAGCATGGGCTGGACGCCCTTGTTCTTGAACGCCGAGCCGCACAGCACCGGGTTGGCCTTGCCGGCGATGGTGGCACGCCGGATGGCGGCCTTGATCTCCTCGGGGGAGACCTCCTCGCCTTCCAGGTACTTCTCCATCACCGAGTCGTCGACGTCGGCCAGGGTCTCCATCAGCTTCTCGCGCCACTCGGCCGCGGAGTCGGCCAGCTCGGCCGGGATCTCCTCGATCGCGTAGTCGTCACCCTTCTGGGTCTCCCCACGCCAGGTGAGAGCGCGCATGCCGATCAGGTCGACGACACCGATGTGGTCGCCCTCGAGCCCGATCGGGATCTGGAGCACCAGCGGGGTGGCGTTCAGCCGGTCGATCATCATCTGCACGCAGCGGAAGAAGTCGGCGCCGGTCCGGTCGAGCTTGTTGACGAAACACATACGCGGGACGTTGTACTTGTCGGCCTGCCGCCAGACGTTCTCCGTCTGCGGCTCCACGCCGGCGACACCGTCGTAGACCGCGACCGCACCATCCAGAACCCGCAGCGACCGCTCGACCTCGACCGTGAAGTCGACGTGGCCCGGCGTGTCGATGATCTGGATCGTGTGGCCCTTCCACTCACACTTGGTAGCAGCGGAGGTGATGGTGATGCCACGCTCCTGCTCCTGCTCCATCCAGTCCATGACGGCAGCGCCCTCGTGGACCTCACCGATCTTGTACGTGATGCCGGTGTAGAACAGGATCCGCTCGGTGGTCGTGGTCTTACCGGCATCGATGTGCGCCATGATGCCGATGTTGCGTACGTTGGCGAGCGCGTCTGCGGCGGCCACTTCAATCCCTACTTATCGTCGTCTCGACTCAACTGGTGGCGGTTCCGGCGCCGCGAGGGCGCCGGAACCAGGGTGTTACCAGCGGTAGTGCGCGAAGGCCTTGTTCGACTCGGCCATCTTGTGCGTGTCCTCGCGCCGCTTGACGGCGGCACCGAGGCCGTTGCTCGCGTCCAGCAGCTCGTTCATCAGCCGCTCGACCATGGTCTTCTCGCGACGAGCGCGGGAGTAGGTGACCAGCCAGCGCAGGCCCAGCGTGGTCGCCCGGGTCGGGCGGACCTCGACCGGCACCTGGTAGGTGGCGCCACCGACACGACGGCTGCGTACCTCGAGGGTCGGCTTGACGTTGTCCATCGCCCGCTTGAGGGTGACGACCGGGTCGGTGCCGGACTTCTCGCGGCAGCCCTCGAGGGCCGCGTAGACGATCGACTCGGCGAGCTGACGCTTGCCGCGGAGCAGGATCTTGTTCACCAGCTGGGTGACCAGCGGCGAGTTGTACACCGGGTCAGCGACCAGTGGCCGCCGCGGAGCGGGTCCCTTACGCGGCATGTCAGCTCTTCTCCTTCTTCGCGCCGTAACGGCTGCGCGCCTGCTTGCGGTTGCGGACACCCTGGGTGTCCAGCGAGCCGCGAACGATCTTGTAACGCACGCCGGGGAGGTCCTTCACCCGGCCACCGCGCACGAGCACGATCGAGTGCTCCTGGAGGTTGTGACCGACGCCCGGGATGTAGGCGGTCACCTCGATCTGGCTGCTGAGCTTCACGCGAGCGACCTTGCGCAGCGCCGAGTTCGGCTTCTTGGGAGTGGTGGTGTACACGCGGGTGCACACGCCGCGCCGCTGAGGGGAACCCTTCAGCGCCGGGGTCTTGGTCTTGGTCGTCTTCGCCTGGCGGCCCTTTCGGACCAGCTGCTGGATCGTGGGCACCGGGTTTCTCCGCTCCCTTCGGCCGCATTCGCGGCCGCGCCGTCGCTCGTTAGCCGGCCTGATGACCGGCTCTCCTACATTCCGACCAGGGTCACCTTGCGGAGACCCCGGCACCCGCGGTCGGGCGTGTCGCCCTCGTCACGGCCCCGTTGCGACGCTTTCGCGTGCGTACCGGGTTTGTTCACCGGTGCGCGGGTCGCCCCGCCCCGGATCTTTGGCTTGTCGTGCCGCCGCCCGGACTCCGGGGACAGCGCACGCACGAGTTGCCCGGGCATGCCCGGGCACAAGGGGAAAGAGTACCTACCACAACCGCCCAGGTCAAAACGGAATGGCCCGGCGACTGTCTCACATCCGCCGGCCGGATCTCGTCCTGCCCCGTCGCCCGCGATGGGCACCTGCAGACACAAGTGTACCGGCTTCCCCGCGCGGCCACCCGTCGGCCCCGGGCCGGCCTCAGGCCGGCACCGGGCAGTCACCGCGGGGCCTCGGCATCGCGGCGCCGGACGGTGACGGGCCTCAGGCCAGGGTGAGAAGCAGTGCCAGGCCCAGGCCCAGGAGGCTGAGCACCCCTCCCGCCACGCCACAGCTGATTCCGGCCACGGCAAGCCCACGGCCGGTGAACCGGACCGCGGGAGGCGCCACCGGCCGACGGATCTGCCGCTGACCGAGCAGACCGGTGACGATCGCCGCCACGCCGGCCAGCACCCCGAGCACGGTGAACGCTCCGGAGGCCCAGGCCCCGCCGTCGTCCTTGAAGCTCACCCCGAAGCAGATCACCAGCAGCGAGACCAGGACCGAGGCCACCCCGGCCACCAGCGCCCCGACGGCCAACCCGGAGGTGACCGGCGCCACGTCCAGGTGCACGACACCGAACGGCGTGCCGGGCACCATCTCCACCCGCTTCGGCGGCCGGCGTTGGTCATCAGTGGGCGGCGGCACCGGATGCCCGGTCATGCCACCCCAACCGGGCGCGTGACCCGGTGGCGGCGGCCCCCAACCCGCAGGCGCGCCGGGCCCGGACGACGGCGGACCCCACCCCGCAGGCGAACCAGGCCCGGACGACGGCGGACCCCAGCCCGCAGGCGCGCCAGGCGCGGACGACGGCGGACCCCAGCCGGGACGTGCGCCAGGCCCAGACGGAGGTGGACCCCAACCCGGCGGGGGCGGCGCACCGGAGACCGGGTACTGCTGGCTGGAGCCGGTCGGGGTGGTCGGGCCCCAGCCGGGGTGCGGCACGGGGGATGACGGCGCCGGCGATGACGGCGCGCTCGGCGTGGCCGCGGGCGGGTGCGGCTCGCTGCTCGGGTCCGGTCGCGCCCAGTCAGTCGGCTCGGGCGGGGTCGGCGCGTCCGGATGACCGGCCGGTTCGTCCGCAGGAGGCCGCGCCGGTTCCGTCACGAGGTCCTCCTGTCGAAAGGGCACCGCCGCCGCACGGCGGACACCGGCCAGGCTACCGCCGAGGGCGCCGCCGTCCGCGCCCGGCGCGGCCACGGGCGGCTCAGTCCATGTTCGGAGGGTAGTCGTGGCCGAACGGCGCGCCGGCCAACCGCACCACCCCGATCACCACCGCGGCCACCACGGTGACCGCGACCAGCACGAGGCCGGTCCAGGCCATCCGCTCCCCCCGCCGCAGCCAGGCGCCGCCGGTCAGGAACCCCCCCGAGGCGTACGCCTCACGGCGCGCCTGCCGGGCCAGTTGCAGCGCCACCGTCGCCGGCACCACCCCGCCGATGAAGAGCCCGGTCAGCATGCCGAGCAACCCCAGCGCGAAGACCGCCCGCGCCTTCGTGGCACGGGCCAGATCCGGGTCCAGCGGGTGGCGCAGGCCCTGCTGCGCGACGGGCACCTGCCCGGGTGCGGTCGTCATACCCCCATCATGCCGAACTCGGCCCGGGGGTGGGTGGGTCCGGACACGACGAGGCCCCCGGCGGAAACCGGGGGCCTCGTCGTGCGATTGGTGCTTAGCGGTACGACCCGAAGTCGAAGTCGTCCAGCGGCACAGCCTGCCCGCCGGCCGGCCCGAAGCCGTAGTCGGTTTCCGGGTACCCGGTCATCGAGTAGACCTTGGCCTTGGCCTCCTCGGTCGGCTCCACCCGGACGTTGCGGTACTTGCTGATGCCCGTACCGGCCGGGATGAGCTTTCCGATGATCACGTTCTCCTTGAGGCCGACCAGCGAGTCGCTGCGCGAGTTGATCGCAGCGTCGGTCAGCACCCGGGTGGTCTCCTGGAAGGAGGCCGCCGAGAGCCAGGAGTCCGTGGCCAGCGAGGCCTTGGTGATACCCATCAGCACCGGACGACCAGCGGCGGGCTCGCCGCCCTCCGAGACGAGTCGGCGGTTCTCCGACTCGAACAGCGCCCGGTCGACCAGCACACCCGGCAGGAACTCGGTCGAGCCGGAGTCGATGACCGTCACCCGCTTGAGCATCTGGCGGATGATGATCTCGATGTGCTTGTCGTGGATGAGCACACCCTGCGAGCGGTAGACCTCCTGGACCTCACTGGTCAGGTGGACCTGGACCGCCCGCGGACCCATGATCCGCAGAAGCTCGTGCGGGTCGATGGTGCCCTCGGTCAGCTTCTCGCCGACCGCGACGTGACCGCCGTCGTGGGTCCGGAGCTTGACGCGCTTCGAGATCTTGTCGTAGACGATCTCTTCGCTGCCGTCGTCCGGCACCACGATGATCTTGCGCGAGCGCTCGCCGTCCTCGATCCGGATCCGGCCGGGGGTGTCGGCGATGGGCGCCTTACCCTTCGGGACCCGAGCCTCGAAGATTTCCTGAACACGCGGCAGACCCTGGGTGATGTCCTCACCAGCGACACCACCGGTGTGGAAGGTACGCATCGTCAGCTGCGTACCGGGCTCACCGATGGACTGGGCGGCGATGATGCCGACCGCCTCGCCGATGTCGACCGACTTACCGGTCGGCAGCGACCGGCCGTAGCAGGCCGCGCAGACACCCAGCTTGGACTCGCAGGTGAGCACGCTGCGCACCCGGACCGTCTCCACACCGGCGGCGACGATCTTGTCGACACCGATGGAGTTGATGTCCTGGCCGCGCTCGGCCACCACGGTGCCGTCCGGCCCCTTGATGTCGTCTGCCAGCGTCCGGGCGTGCACGCTGGTCTCGGCGTGGGTGTGGACGACCATCTTGCCGTCCAGCTTCTCGCCGATCTGCATCGGGATCGCCCGGTCGGTGCCGCAGTCCTCTTCACGGATGATGACGTCCTGCGAGACGTCCACCAGACGACGGGTCAGGTAACCCGAGTCGGCGGTCCGCAGCGCGGTGTCGGCGAGACCCTTACGGGCACCGTGCGTGGAGATGAAGTACTCCAGCACGGACAGACCCTCCCGGTAGCTGGCCTTGATCGGCCGCGGGATGATCTCGCCCTTCGGGTTGGCCACCAGACCACGGATCGCCGCGATCTGCCGGAGCTGGAGCAGGTTACCGCGGGCACCCGAGTGGATCATCTTCCACAGTGGGTTCTCCTGCGGCAGCGCGGTGTCCATCTCCTTGGCGACCTCGTTGGTCGCCTTGGTCCAGATCTCGATGAGCTCGCCGCGACGCTCCTCGGCGGTCATCAGACCACGCTGGTACTGCTTGTCGATCCGGTCGGCTTCCTTCTCGTACTTCGCCAGGATCTCCGCCTTGCGCGGCGGAGCGATGACGTCCTCCATGCCGATCGTCACGCCGGACCAGGTGGCCCAGTGGAAACCGGCCTCCTTGAGCCCGTCCAGGGTGGCGGCCAGCGCCACCTTGGGGAAGCGCTCGGCGAGGTCGTTGACGATCGCGGAGAGCTGACCCTTGCGGATCTCGTAGTTCACAAAGCGGTAGCCCTGCGGCAGCGTCTCGTTGAACAGCACCCGACCCAGGGTGGTCTCCACGGTCAGCGCGTCACCCTCGACGAAGCCCTCCGGAGCGGACCACGCCTCGGCGCCGGCACCGTTGTCGACCTCGACCACACCACGAAGGCGGATCTTGACGGGCGCCTGCAGGTGCAGCTCACCGTTGTCGAAGGCCATCCGCGCCTCGGCGTCCGAGCTGAACGCCCGGCCCTCGCCCTTCTCACCGGCGGTGAGGTGTGTGAGGTGGTAGAGACCGATGACCATGTCCTGGGTGGGCATGGTGACCGGCTTACCGTCGGCCGGCTTGAGAATGTTGTTCGACGACAGCATCAGGATCCGAGCCTCGGCCTGAGCCTCGGCGGACAGCGGCACGTGCACCGCCATCTGGTCACCGTCGAAGTCGGCGTTGAACGCCGTGCAGACCAGCGGGTGGATCTGGATGGCCTTGCCCTCGACCAGCTGCGGCTCGAAGGCCTGGATGCCCAGGCGGTGCAGGGTCGGCGCCCGGTTGAGCAGCACCGGGTGCTCGCCGATGACCTCTTCCAGCACGTCCCACACGACCGGGCGCTGACGCTCGACCATCCGCTTGGCGGACTTGATGTTCTGCGCGTGGTTGAGGTCCACCAGCCGCTTCATGACGAACGGCTTGAACAGCTCCAGGGCCATCTGCTTGGGCAGACCGCACTGGTGCAGCTTGAGCTTCGGGCCGACCACGATGACCGAACGGCCGGAGTAGTCGACGCGCTTGCCCAGCAGGTTCTGGCGGAACCGGCCCTGCTTGCCCTTGAGCATGTCGGACAGCGACTTGAGCGGGCGGTTACCCGGGCCGGTGACCGGCCGGCCGCGACGGCCGTTGTCGAACAGCGCGTCGACGGCCTCCTGGAGCATCCGCTTCTCGTTGTTGACGATGATCTCGGGAGCACCGAGGTCGATCAGCCGCTTGAGGCGGTTGTTCCGGTTGATCACGCGGCGGTACAGGTCGTTCAGGTCGGAGGTCGCGAACCGGCCACCGTCGAGCTGCACCATCGGGCGCAGGTCCGGCGGGATGACCGGGACGCAGTCCAGCACCATGCCGAGCGGCGAGTTGCGGGTGTTCAGGAACGCCGCCACGACCTTGAGCCGCTTGAGCGCCCGGATCTTCCGCTGGCCTTTGCCGGACCGGATGGTCTCCCGCAGGCTCTCGGCCTCGGCGTCGAGGTCCATGTTCTGGACCAGCGCCTTGATCGCCTCCGCGCCCATGGAACCGGTGAAGTACTCACCGAACCGGTCGCGCAGCTCGCGGTAGAGCAGCTCGTCGGTGACCAGCTGCTTCGGCTCCAGCTTGCGGAAGGTGTCCAGCACCTCGTCCAGGCGGTCGATCTCGCGCTGGGCCCGGTCGCGGATCTGGCGCATTTCGCGCTCTCCGCCCTCCTTGACCTTGCGCCGGACGTCCGCCTTCGCGCCCTCGGCCTCCAGCTCGGCCAGGTCGGCCTCGAGCTTGGCGGCGCGCTTCTCGATCTCCGAGTCGCGGCTGTTCTCGGACTGCCGCTTCTCGGCCAGGATCTCGTTCTCGATCGTCGAGAGGTCACGGTGACGCGACTCCGCGTCCACGCTCGTCACGACGTACGAGGCGAAGTAGATGATCTTTTCGAGGTCCTTGGGGGCGAGATCCAGCAGGTAGCCCAGCCGGCTCGGAACGCCCTTGAAGTACCAGATGTGGGTCACCGGAGCAGCGAGCTCGATGTGCCCCATCCGCTCACGACGGACCTTGGAGCGAGTCACCTCGACGCCGCAGCGCTCACAGATGATGCCCTTGAACCGAACGCGCTTGTACTTACCGCAGTAGCACTCCCAGTCGCGCTGCGGACCGAAGATCTTCTCGCAGAAGAGCCCGTCCTTCTCCGGCTTCAGGGTGCGGTAGTTGATCGTCTCAGGCTTCTTGACCTCGCCGTGCGACCACTGACGGATGTCGTCGGCGGTGGCGAGACCAATGCGCAGCTCGTCGAAGAAGTTGACGTCGAGCACTATGTCCCCTATGTCGTCGTCTGTACTGCTAATTCTCGGGCGGGGTCGGGGGCCGGCGAACCGGCCCCCGACCGCTCACCTCAGACCTCTTCGACCGAGCTCGGCTCGCGCCGGGACAGGTCGATGCCCAGCTCCTCAGCGGCCCGGAACACCTCGTCGTCGGTCTCGCGCATTTCCAGGGCCACACCGTCGCTGGAGAGCACCTCAACGTTGAGGCACAGCGACTGCAGCTCCTTGAGCAGCACCTTGAACGACTCCGGGATGCCCGGCTCCGGGATGTTCTCGCCCTTGACGATGGCCTCGTAGACCTTCACCCGGCCGAGCACGTCGTCGGACTTGATCGTGAGCAGCTCCTGCAGGGCGTACGCGGCGCCGTACGCCTGCATCGCCCAGCACTCCATCTCACCGAAACGCTGACCACCGAACTGCGCCTTACCACCCAGCGGCTGCTGCGTGATCATCGAGTACGGCCCGGTCGAACGAGCGTGGATCTTGTCGTCGACCAGGTGGTTGAGCTTCAGGATGTAGACGTAGCCGACCGCGATCGGGTCGGGCAGCGGCTCGCCGGAACGACCGTCGAACAGCTGCGCCTTGCCGGTACGCCCGATCAGCTGCTTGCCGTCCCGGTTGGGCAGGCTCGACTCGAGCAGACCGGAGATCTCCTCCTCGCGGGCACCGTCGAAGACCGGGGTGGCCACGTTGGTGTCCCCCTCGGACTCGTGCGCGTCGATCGAGCGGAGCTGGCGCTTCCAGTCGGCGTCGTCACCCTCGACCTTCCAACCGGTCTTGGCGACCCAACCGAGGTGGGTCTCCAGAACCTGGCCGATGTTCATCCGGCTCGGCACACCGAGCGGGTTGAGCACGATGTCGACCGGGGTGCCGTCCTCAAGGAACGGCATGTCCTCGATCGGAAGGATCTTCGAGATGACGCCCTTGTTGCCGTGCCGGCCGGCGAGCTTGTCGCCGTCCTGGATCTTGCGCTTCTGGGCGACGTAGACCCGGACCAGCTCGTTGACACCCGGCGGCAACTCGTCGCCGTCCTCGCGGGAGAACGTGCGCACACCGATGACCGTGCCGGTCTCGCCGTGCGGCACCTTCAGCGAGGTGTCCCGAACCTCACGCGCCTTCTCACCGAAGATCGCGCGGAGCAGTCGCTCCTCCGGGGTCAGCTCGGTCTCACCCTTGGGCGTGACCTTGCCGACCAGGATGTCACCGGGGACGACCTCGGCACCGATCCGGATGATGCCGCGCTCGTCGAGGTCAGCGAGCATTTCCTCGCTGACGTTCGGGATGTCGCGGGTGATCTCCTCCGGACCGAGCTTGGTGTCCCGGGCGTCGACCTCGTGCTCCTCGATGTGGATCGAGGTGAGCACGTCCTGCTGCACGAGGCGCTGCGACAGGATGATCGCGTCCTCGTAGTTGTGGCCCTCCCAGCACATGAACGCCACCAGCAGGTTGCGTCCGAGTGCCATCTCGCCTTCGTCGGTGCACGGACCGTCGGCGATGACCTGACCGGCCTCGACGCGGTCGCCCTCGAAGACCACCGGCTTCTGGTTGACGCAGGAGCCGGCGTTGGAGCGGCGGAACTTGTGCAGCAGGTACGTCCGGCGGTGGCCGTCATCCTGGTGGATGGTGACGTAGTCGGCGCAGAGATCCTCGATCACACCGCCGACCTCGGCGACAACCACGTCGCCAGCGTCGACCGCGGCCCGGTATTCCATGCCCGTACCCACGAGCGGCGCCTCGGCCTTGACCAGCGGCACCGCCTGGCGCTGCATGTTCGCGCCCATCAGTGCCCGGTTGGCGTCGTCGTGCTCGAGGAACGGGATCATGGCGGTCGCGACCGAGGTCATCTGCCGGGGCGAGACGTCCATGTAGTCGACGGCACCGGGGACGACGTCCTCGGTCTCGCCGCCCTTACGACGGCAGAGCACCCGCTCCTCGGCGAACGTGCCGTCAGCCTTCAGGCGCGCGTTGGCCTGGGCCTTGACGAACCGGTCCTCCTCGTCCGCGGTCAGGTAGTCGATCTGGTCGGTGACCCGACCCTCGACGACCTTCCGGTACGGCGTCTCGATGAAGCCGAACGGGTTGACCCGGGCGAAGGTGGACAGGGCGCCGATCAGGCCGATGTTCGGGCCTTCCGGCGTCTCGATCGGGCACATCCGGCCGTAGTGGGACGGGTGCACGTCGCGGACCTCGAAGCCGGCCCGCTCGCGGGACAGACCACCCGGGCCGAGCGCGCTCAGCCGGCGCCGGTGGGTCAAGCCCGCCAGCGGGTTGGTCTGGTCCATGAACTGGGACAGCTGCGACGTACCGAAGAACTCCTTGATCGCCGCCACCACCGGGCGGATGTTGATCAGGGTCTGCGGCGTGATCGCCTCGACGTCCTGCGTGGTCATCCGCTCGCGGACGACCCGCTCCATGCGGGACAGGCCGACCCGAACCTGGTTCTGGATCAGCTCACCCACGGTGCGCAGGCGACGGTTGCCGAAGTGGTCGATGTCGTCGGCCTCGTAGCCGTCCTCACCGGCGTGCAGCCGGCACAGGTATTCCACGGTGGCGACGATGTCGTCCTCGGTCAGCGTGCCAGTGGTGATCGGCACGCCAACTTCGAGCTTCTTGTTGAACTTGTAGCGCCCGACCTTGGCGACGTCGTACCTCTTCGGGTTGAAGAAGAGGTTGTCGAGCAGGGTCTGGGCGTTCTCGCGCGTCGGCGGCTCGCCAGGGCGCAGCTTGCGGTAGATATCGAGCAGGGCCTCGTCGGCGCCGGCGATGTGGTCCTTCTCGAGCGTGGTCATCATCAGCTCGGACCAGCCGAACCGCTCGCGGATCCGCTCAGCCGACCATCCGACGGCCTTGAGCAGGACCGTGACGGCCTGCCGACGCTTACGGTCGATACGAACGCCGACCGTGTCGCGCTTGTCAATGTCAAACTCCAGCCAGGCACCCCGACTCGGGATGACCTTGACGCTGGAGAGGTCGCGGTCGGAGGTCTTGTCCGGCTCCTTGGAGAAGTACACGCCCGGGGACCGGACGAGCTGGCTCACCACGACGCGCTCGGTGCCGTTGATGACGAAGGTGCCCTTGGGCGTCATCATCGGGAAGTCACCCATGAACACCGTCTGGCTCTTGATCTCGCCAGTGGTGTTGTTGGTGAACTCCGCGGTCACGAAGAGCGGAGCGCAGTAGGTCAGGTCCTTCTCCTTGCACTCCTCGATCGAGGCCTTGACCTCGTCGAAGCGTGGCGCAGAGAAGGAGAGCGACATGGTGCCGGAGAAGTCCTCAATGGGACTGATCTCTTCAAGGATCTCCGCGAGACCCGAGCGTGCGTGCGGGTCGTCCGCCGACCGGCCCTGCCAAGCCTCGTTGCCGACGAGCCAGTCGAAGGACTCGTTCTGGATGGCAAGGAGGTTGGGGACCTCGAGGTGTTCGGTGATCCTGCCGAATGAAACTCGGCGGGGAGCGAATGCGCTCGACGTACGACTGGTCTTCGCAGGGCGGGAAGCTGCCAAGATGCGTCCTTCCGAGGACCGGTGCTGCAGAACGGCTGGTACGCGTGCACTCCAATGACCCCACCAGAAATATCCGTAAACGGACATTTCCGAGCAGGGGTCAAGTCGGAAGGCAGCGCAAACTAGCAGTGTAGCCGAGAGGCTAACCGCTGTCCAGCCCACCCCGCAGGTCGTTTGCGGAACGTGCCTCGGCCCCCGTCAACCGGGGTCTGCCGGGCCGCTCAGAACGCAACGTCCCCACTGGGCCGCTCGGGTTACTGCGGCGATGGTGCCGCCGCTGTCATACCCACATCATGGCCGTCGCAAGCGCGGTGTCTTGCTGGTGTCAGCGTGCCTGGCAGCCCGGGCCGCGTCAAGAGCCGGTATCCGGGTTGTCCCTTGTTTCCCACCGGAGAGCGACCCTCCGCGCTCGTTCGGATCGCCGGCACCGGTGGTCCGAGCCCAGCTCAGGGCCGGTCGGCGCCGGATCCACCAACACGGCGGGCGGCGATCCGTGTCGGATCACCGCCCGCCGCGATGCGATCGTGTCCCGGCTCACGAGCCGGGACACGCGCGCTGGTGGAACTCAGGTCACTTGAGGGTGACCTTGGCGCCTTCGCCCTCGAGCTTGGCCTTCGCCTTGTCGGCGGTCTCCTTGTTGACCTTCTCCAGGATGGCCTTCGGCGCGGACTCGACCGCGTCCTTGGCCTCCTTGAGGCCCAGGCCGGTCAGCTCACGCACGACCTTGATGACCTGGATCTTCTTGCCGCCGTCAGCCTCGAGGATGACGTCGAACTCGTCCTTCTCCTCCTCGACCGGAGCAGCAGCAGCGCCGCCGCCGCCACCCGGGCCCGCCATGGCGACCGGAGCCGCGGCGGTGACCTCGAAGGTCTCCTCGAACTGCTTCACGAACTCAGAGAGCTCGATCAGCGTCATCTCCTTGAACGCGTCGAGCAGCTCGACAGTGCTGAGCTTCGCCATATCTGGCGTCCTTTCCTGATTCTGTTAAGTAAGAACTGGTGCGCCGTGGGGGCCATCAGGCCGCCTCGGCGCCCTCCTTCTCGCGCTTGTCCTGCAGAGCTGCCGCCAGGCGGGCGGTCTTCGACAGCGGGGCCTGGAACAGGGCTGCGGCCTTGCTCAGGTTGCCCTTCATCGCGCCGGCCAGCTTGGCCAGCAGCACCTCGCGGGACTCCAGGTCGGCAAGCTTCGTGACCTCGGCCGCAGAAATGGCCTTGCCCTCGAAGACACCGCCCTTGATGACGAGCTTCGGGTTGGCCTTCGCGAAGTCGCGAAGGCCCTTCGCCGCCTCGACGACGTCGCCCGAAACGAAAGTCAGCGCGGTAGGACCGGTGAACAGCTCGTCGAGGCCGGTGATGCCCGCGTCCGTCGCAGCACGCTTCGCGAGCGTGTTCTTCGCGACCGTGTAGCTGGTGTCGGCGCCGAGCGAGCGCCGAAGCTGGGTGAGCTGGGAAACCGTCAGACCGCGGTACTCGGTCAGCACGGTGGCGCCCGAGCTGCGGAAGCTCTCGGTCAGCTCAGCAACGGCCGTGGCCTTGTCGGCCCGGATCGGCTTGTCCGCCATGTCCCTCCTCTCTCGTTACTCGAGGCTGGTCCCCGTCACCGCCGAGGCGGGAACGGGGGCGGAGGCAGCACGACAACGAAAAGCCCCGGCGCAGGGCGCACGGGGCGAGGGCCGGCAGATCATCACGGTCGGCGGACCATGAACACTGCCGAGTTACGCTTGCCGCCCTACGCGGGTCGCCCGATGTCGCGGGGCCTTCGACCGTGCCGAAGCACGGTGACCAGCGGTCTCTGGGTGGTTCCTCATCCGTGAGAACACGGATGACGGTTGAAGAGTACGCGCCCCGGCCACCAGCGCCAAATCGCGGTCGGTGAGCCGCGCCACGGACGCTGGCAGCAGTCAGCCCTGGGCCCGCCGCCGCCACAGATAGCCGCCGAGCACCGCAGCGCTCCAGGCCAGCGCCCACCCGCTCAACCCCAGCAGGGTCAGCGCGGCCGCGTCGCCGCCGGTGGTGCGTGCGGCGGCCATGATCGGCGGCGCCAGCCAGGGGGCCACCGACCCACTCAGGCCGAGCACCACCGCGCCGACCCCGCCGAGGGCCAGCACCGCGACGCCGTACCCGGCACCGCCCACCGACGCCCGGCTGGCCAGCGCGCCAAGGGCAACCGCAGCGGGTACGGCGAGCAGGTGCGCCCACACTCCCAGCGCGAGCCCGACCGGGATCGACCGGTCCCCCGGGTCGACCGGGCCGGAGACCCCGCCGACCAGCCACGGAAAGAGCAGCGCCACGGCCACCGTCACCAGAGCCGCCACACCGGCGGCGAGGAGCCCGGCCAGCCGCTCGCGGGCCACCCCGACCGCCACCTGCGCCAGGCGGCGCTGCACGTCCGGCTCCACGTCCAGAAGGATCTTGGTCTGCCAGGCGACGACCGGGAAGAGGACCACGGCCGAGACGCCGTACGCCTCCGCCGGCTGCGCGCGGCCACCGCCGTAGAGGGTGCCGAGAACGACCAGGCCGGCGAGCAACGGGGCCACCGCACGCCCGGTCCGCAGGAAACCGGCCAACCTCATCCGCACCAGGGGGATCACCGGGCCTCCCCCGCTGCTGGCTCGATCATCGGGTCGACGCCCTGGTCGGCCCCGGACTGCGCGGGTGTCGGCTCACCGGTCGCCGATCGGATCGACGGTACGGCGGGTCGCGCCTGTGCCGCGGCGGTGGAGGCATCGGCGCGTACTCCCAGCACGTGGTGGCCCTCGGCGCGCAACCGGGCGACGGTGCCGGCGACCCGCGCGGCCGGCACCGCGACCTCGACCACGGCGAACGTCTCGTCCGCCGACGACGTCTCCTCGGTCAACGAACCGTCGGCCACCAGCCAGCGGCGCGCGGCCGGCAGCCGGATCGTCTCGCCACGGTGGTCGCTGACCAGAACGGTGCCGTCGGCGGCGAGCACCTCGGCGATCAGCTCGGGAACCAGCTCGCGGGTGGCGGCGTCCAGCCCCTCCCACGGCTCGTCGAGCACCAGCAGACCGGGCGGGCGCAGCATCGCCTGGGCCAGGCCCACCTTCTGCGCGGTGCCCTTGGACAGCTCGGGCAGTCGGACCGAACGGAAGGCGGACAACCCGAGCCGGTCGGTCCAGGAGGTCACCGCCTCGTCGGCCACCGCTCCGCGCAACCCCGCCACCCGGGCCATCCCGGTGAGATAGCGGGCCACGGTGAACGGCTGGTCGGCCGGGAAACGCTCCGGCACCCAGCCCACCCGCGTCGGGCGGCCGGTGACCCGGCCCCGGCCCGGCCGGAGCACGCCGGCGGCCACCTGGAGCAGTGTCGACTTGCCCACCCCGTTGCGGCCCAGCACGACAGCCGCCTCGCCCGGACCGATGTGCACGTCGATGCCTCGCAGCACCCACGGCCCGCGCCGGTGGTACCGCAACCAGACATCTTCCAGCCGCATGGGCCGAGCCTGCCACATCTCAAACGCGCCGGGGCGCCGCCACAGTCGTGGCGGCGCCCCGGCGGAGCGAACTGTCGGCTCAGGCCTCGGCCTGGTCCTCCCGGAGGTTCTTCACCAGGTTCGGGTCGACCGGGACGCCCGGGCCCATCGTGGTGGTCAGGATGACCTTGCGGAGGTACTTGCCCTTGGACGCGGACGGCTTGGCACGCAGCACCTCGTCGAGCACCGCAGCGTAGTTGTCCACCAGCTGGGTCTCCGTGAAGGAGGCCTTGCCGATGATCAGGTGCAGGTTGGAGTGCTTGTCCACCCGGAAGGTGATCTTGCCGCCCTTGATGTCCTGCACCGCCTTGGTGACGTCCATGGTCACAGTGCCGGTCTTCGGGTTCGGCATGAGACCGCGCGGGCCCAGGATCCGCGCGATCCGGCCGATCTTGGCCATCTGGTCCGGCGTGGCGATCGCCGCGTCGAAGTCCAGCCAACCACCCTGAATCCGGGCGACCAGCTCGTCGGTGCCCACCTCGTCAGCACCCGCGGCGGCGGCCTCTTCGGCCTTCGCGCCGCTGGCGAACACGATCACGCGGGCGGTCTTACCGGTGCCGTGCGGCAGGTTGACCACGCCGCGGACCATCTGGTCCGCCTTGCGGGGGTCGACGCCGAGGCGCATGGCGACCTCGACCGTGGCGTCGAACTTGACGTTGGTGGTCTCCTTGGCCAGCTTCACGGCCTCGGAGGGGGTGTAGAGCTTCGACCGGTCGATGACATCGGCGGCCTTGCGGTAGCTCTTGCTGCGCTGCATTGCTGATTACTCCTGTGGTCTCTGGCGGGCCGCTCGGCGCGAGCCCTCCCACGGTCGGGTCGAAGGCTTGGCCGACGTCAGTCGTTGACGGTGATGCCCATCGACCGGGCGGTGCCGGCGATGATCTTCTCGGCCTGGGCCAGGTCGTTGGCGTTGAGGTCGGCCATCTTCTTCTCGGCGATCTCACGCAGCTGGGCGCGGCTGACCGAGCCGACCTTCTCGGACTGCGGAACACCCGAGCCCTTCTGCACACCGGCGGCCTTGATCAGCAGCCGGGCAGCGGGCGGGGTCTTCAGCACGAAGGTGAAGGACCGGTCCTCGTAGACGCTGATCTCGGCGGGGACGATGTCGCCCCGCTGGGACTCGGTCTGCGAGTTGTAGGACTTGCAGAACTCCATGATGTTCACGCCGTGCTGGCCGAGCGCGGGGCCGACCGGCGGCGCCGGCGTGGCCTGGCCCGCCGGCAGCTGAAGCGTGAACGTCTTGACGAGCTTCTTCTTCGGAGGCATGTCACTTCCTGGGGCTTGGAGCTGGGAAAATGCGGCTGTCGCCGCCCTCGAGCGCGCACGGTCAGCGCGGTGCGACAGCGGCGACATTCAAGAGTAGCGCAGGCCGCAGCCCACTCGTCCGCCGAGGTCGAGCGGGAGGGCATACGCCGACGTCGGCGGCGGGCCAGGCCCGCCGCCGACGACCAGTCAGATCTTGGCGACCTGGTTGAAGTTGAGCTCCACCGGGGTCTCACGACCGAAGATCGACACCAGCACCTTGAGCTTCTGCTGGTCGGCGTTGATCTCGCTGATGGTGGCCGGCAGCGATGCGAACGCGCCGTCGGTGACGGTGACGGAGTCGCCCACCTCGAAGTCGAGGACCTTGATCTCCGGCTTCGACTTCTTCTGCTCGGTCTCGACGGCCGGTGCCAGCCACTTCAGCACCTCGTCGAGGGAGAGCGGGGCGGGCCGGTCGGCCCGGTCGGTCGCGCCGACGAAGCCGGTCACGCCCGGGGTGTTACGGACGCAGGAGTACGACTCGGCGGTCAGCTCCATCCGGACCAGGATGTAGCCCGGGAAGACCTTGGCCTGGATCTGGGAACGCTTACCGTTCTTGACCTCGACCTCTTCCCGGGTCGGCACCTCGACCTGGTAGATGAAGTCCTCCATGTCGAGGCTCGTGATCCGGGTCTCGAGGTTGGTCTTGACCTTGTTCTCGTAGCCGGCGTAAGAGTGCACCACATACCAGTCACCCGGCGCGTAGCGCAGCTTCTGCCTCAGCTCGGCAACTGCGTCGAACTCCTCGTCCGGTGCGGGCTCGGTCGTTGGGAACTCCGGCTCGCTGGCGGCCTCAACCGACTCGTCACCAGCCGCCGTCGCGACCGTGGACTGCTCGTCCACCTGTCCGGCGGTCTCGTCGTACTCAGGCACGCTCGCTCACTTCCGTCACTATCGGCTGGAGGCAGCCGGTCAGTCCGAGTTGCCGAAGACAAACAGCACGACCTTGGCGAAGCCGTAGTCCAGCACACCGACGATCGTCAGCATGACCGCGACGAACGTCACCACCACGGCGGTGTAGGTCAGCAACTCCTTGCGGGTCGGCCAGATGACCTTACGCAGTTCGGCTACGACCTCGCGGAAGAACCGGGCGATGCGGCCGAACACGCCCACCCGACCCGTTTCCGACCGGGTGGTCGGTCGGCTGTCTGCCGACTCTGCCCGGGCGCGGGACCGCGTGGCGGTGCCTCCCCGGGATACCGGCTCGTCCGCGCTGGAGGCGTCGTCGTCGGCTACGTCGTCGACGACCTCGTCGTCCAGACGATCGTCGCCGGCGTCCTCGCCGTGCCGCTTGTTGTCGGCCACTTCGCCCTCCGTCGCGGAATCTCGGGTCGCACGCCGAGTGGCGTACGCGGCGCTGGTCACGCCGGCCGGGCCCAACCGTCCCGCGACGGGCCGCGGCCGGTGGATCATCCGGAGAGCCCCGATTGCCTCGGAACCACCCCGCCGATGCCACCACCACGGGCCGGACGCCGCCAAGCTGGCGGCGCGACCCACGGGAACGGTCAGGCCTGAGGCGCAGGGGTGACAGGACTTGAACCTGCAGCCTGCGGTTTTGGAGACCGCTGCTCTGCCAATTGAGCTACACCCCTATGTGGCAACACTCGCCCCACGCGGCCACAGACGACCGAGCAGGGGTCACTTGCCCCACGGCGGACCAGTGTACGGGTAGCCACCCGACTTTCCCAACCGGTCTCCCCGCCACGCGTGGCGGGGAGAGTTCAGCGGGTCGAACGGATGGTCGCCCGTGCCTGTGAGAGCACCTTCTCGCCCCCGCAGACCGCCGTCACATCGATTCGGGTCAGGCCGTCCTCGGTCACCTCACGGACCCGCGCGGTGACCTCGATCTCGGTCCCCTGGTCGTCGTCGGGGACCACCACGGGCCGGGTGAAACGGACGTTGTACTCGACCACCGCGTCCGGTGCCCCGGCCCACTCGGTGATCGCCCGGCCGACCAGCGCCATGGTGAACATGCCATGGGCGATCACGCCGGGCAGACCCACCTTGGTGGCGACCCGGTCGCTCCAGTGGATCGGGTTGAAGTCGCCCGAGGCGCCGGCGTAGCGGACCAGGTCCGCGCGGGTCACCCGGAACGTCTGTGCTGCCAACTCCATCTCAGGCCTCCCCGCGTACGACGTACTTGGCCCAGACGGACACGACCGGGTCACCGCCGACGGTGCTCACGTCGGTGCGGGTGGTCAGGAAACCGTGCCCACCCCGGGTGCTGACGTCCTCGATGGTGTTGGTGCAGACCAGCTCGTCGCCGGCGACCACCGGCCGGGTGTACGCGAACCGCTGGTCGCCGTGCACCACCCGGCTGTAGTCCACGCCCAGGGCCGAATCCTCGATGATCTGGCTGCTAGCGGCCATTGTGATGATCACCGGAAAGGTCGGCGGGGCCACCACGTCGGAGTGGCCCAGCGCCCGAGCGGCCTCCGGGTCGTGATGAGCCGGGTCGGTGGCGCCGATGGCGCTCGCGAACTCACGGATCTTTTCTCGGCCCACCTGATAGGGGGCGGTCGGCGGATAGGTCCGGCCGACGAAGGAAGGGTCCAGAGACATGCCGCGAACCTACACGGAAAGCACAATCGCCGATCTGATCGGCAGGTGGCGGCGGAGCCGCGCCAAACCGGTCAGATCGGCGATTGAAAGCTTCGACAGTGGCCGGCGCGAGGCCGGCCCCGGATCAGCGGGTCTCGCGGTGGACCGTGTGCCGACCGTCGCGCGGGCAGAACTTCTTCAGCTCGATGCGGTCGGGGTCGTTACGCCGGTTCTTGCGCGTGATGTAGTTGCGCTCCTTGCACTCCACACACGCCAAAGTGATCTTCGGCCGGACATCGGTAGCCTTCGCCACGGCGGAGTGCCTTCCTCGCTAACGGAAACAACTACGACGCGCCAGCCTAGACGCTGACAGCGCGGACATGCAAAGTGGGCGCCAGAAGCGCCCATTTTCTTACGACCACCGGCAACGAGCCCGGAAGACGAGAGTAGCGGTGGCCGGACTTGAACCGGCGACACAGCGATTATGAGCCGCTTGCTCTACCATCTGAGCTACACCGCTGCGATGGGTCCAGCTGAACCCTCGAGCCCCCTTACGGAATCGAACCGTAGACCTTCTCCTTACCATGGAGACGCTCTGCCGACTGAGCTAAGGGGGCCTGCGCGATCTCCCCGTGGGGCGCGCAGGAGTAAGAGTACACGGCCCGGCTCGACAGGTGAAATCGGATCCCCGGTGATCGTCTGCGCCCTGCTCAGGGCACGACACGCAGGCGCGGAAGCTCCCCGCTGGCGACCGTCTCCGGCTCGACCTGGGCACCGAACCAGGCGGCCAACCGCTCGTACGGCAGTGGCCTGCTGAACAGGAAGCCCTGCCCGATCTCACAGCCGATGTCCTGGAGAAGCTCCAGGGTCAACTCGCTCTCCACGCCCTCGGCCACCACCGCCAGGCCGAACTGCTGGGAAAGGGTGACCACCGCGTTGACGATCGCCAGGTCCCCCGGGTCGGTCGCCATGCCCTGCACGAAGGAGCGGTCCACCTTCACCTCGTGCACCGGCAGCCGGCGCAGGTGCGCCAGGGACGAGTCACCCGTGCCGAAGTCGTCCACCGACAGCCGTACGCCGAGATCCCGCAGCCGTTGCAGGGTGGGGATCGGCCGGTCCGTGCCGTCCAGCACCCCCGACTCGGTGATCTCCAGGGTAAGGCGCTGCGCCGGCACCCCGTACTCGGTCAGCAGCTCCTGGACCCGGTCCGGGAAGTGCTGGTCAGTGAGCGTACGGGCGGCGAGGTTGACCGCGATGGGCAGCGGCTGATCGGCCAGCGCCCAGTCCCGGCTGCGGCGCAGCCCTTCGCGGAGCACCACCTCCGTGAGCCGGCTCAACTGGCCGGTGTGCTCGGCCACCGCCACGAAGTCCTCGGGGGCGACAGCGCCGTGCGTCGGGTGCTCCCACCGGGCCAGGCACTCGACACCCACCAGGCGCCGATCCCGCAGAGTCACCTTGGGCTGGAAGTAGACCTCCAGCTCGTCGTCGTCCAGTGCTCGGCGCAGATCGCCGGCCAGACCCAGCCGGCGCAGCGATCGGGACTCCAGCGCCGGGTTGAACAGCTGCACGCTGCCCGGCACCGACTTGGCCGCGGTGGCGGCAAGGTCGACCCGGAGCAGCAGGGTCGCCGCGTCGCTGCCGTGATCCGGGTGTACGGCCACCCCGACAGCGGTGTTGACGTCGAGGGTCAGCGAATTGAAGACCATCTCGTCGCGAATCTGCTCACGCAACTGGCCGGCCAGCTCAAGTGCCGCCTCGGCACTCTCCAACCGCAACGTCACCAGGAACTCGTCGCCGCTCGCGCGGCCGACCAGCGCCGACGACGGAGCATTGGCGCGCAACCGGTTGGCAACCTCGGCCAGGACCTTGTCCCCCGCGGCGTGGCCCAACGACTCGTTGACCTGCCGCAACCCGTCCACGTCGAACAGCAGCAGCGCCACCACCTCGCCGGGAAGGCGGATCTTGACCGACTCGTCCAGTGCCCCGGTGATCCGCCGCCGATTGGGCAGCCCGGTCAACGTGTCATGGTACGCGTCGTGCCGCAGTCGGTCGACCAGCCGCGAGTTTTCCAACGCAACGGCGACGTGGGCGGCCACGGTCTCGAAGACAGGGATGTCAGCGGCCGTGAAATGGCCGACGTCACTGAGCCGGTTGACCACTTCGAGGGTGCCGATCACCGCCTGGCCGGACCGCAGCGGCACCGCGATCACATCCTTGACCTTCGAGCCGGCAAGTGCGGACCGCAGCGCCGGGTCACCGCCGAAGGCCCGACCGCTGGCAACTGTGTGGCCCGACTCACGGACGGTCTCCCGCAACAGCGGCGGGGTCTGGGCGACGTCGAGCAGACCCAGGTCGTCGAGGCGTGACGTCAGCAGGACTTCCGGGTGCCGACCCTGCGCCGGAAG
Organism: Micromonospora sp. A202; assembly: GCF_006715105.1. Lineage (NCBI taxonomy): Bacteria > Bacillati > Actinomycetota > Actinomycetes > Micromonosporales > Micromonosporaceae > Micromonospora > Micromonospora sp. A202. Next base: position 5,952,659 of record NZ_VFMP01000001.1, read on the forward strand.
CCACAGCGTCGCATACTCCGCCTGCATCAGAGAGCGGATCCGGCCGAGCAGCACGTCCGCCAGGTTGCCCTCATGGCCCGCCTCGCTCATGGCCCGGGTCAGTTCGTACATGTCGCCCAGGGTCCGGTGCTGGCGAAGGAACTGGGAGTAGGAGCGGTAGAGCAACACGCCAGCCACCGCCAGCGAGAGCAGGAGCAAACTCGACCAGAGGGTCGTCACCAACGCAATGAGGATGAGCATCCCGACCGCTACGTTCAGCGCCGAGGTCAGCAGGACCTGAACGACGGTGCTCAACGTCTCCCGGGTGCCCTGCCAGCCCTGCAGGAGGGTGATCACGCCGACCACAGCCACCAGGCTGATGAGTGAGTTGGCGGTGACGGCCGCGAAGAGCACGCCCCAGGTGGACGGCCGTACCGAGGTCAGCTGCGGCGACGCGGCCAGCACAAGGCCGGCCACCGAGACGCCGGCCGCAGCCCGGGCCACGTTGAACCAGACCTTCGGCGGCGCGTAGCCGCGATGCATCTGGGTGAACACCTCGGCCACCGTGGCGGTGACGATGACGAGCAGCGGCGACAACCAATACAGCGCGAGCACGAGCGGGATCTCGGTGAGGGTCACCACGACCGCCTGACGGCGGACCACGAAGTTGAGCGTCGGTATCCCGGCGGCGACCATCACCATCAGCAGCACTACGGCGATCGGCCAGTCCGCGAGGCGGATCGGCTCCGACAGCGCGAGGACCAACATGCCCACCAACGCGATCCCGGCGAGGGGAGCCGTGATCAGCCAGGCGTGTTCGGTCGTCCGACGTCGGCGGGCCTCAGATGCCACCGCACTGCCCTGTCATCGTTCGCGCCGTGTTGGCACCAGGATCACCGACCGACGGCTGACTGCTCTCCACTCGAAATCGAAACGCTGTGGCTGGCGGGGGCGCCCCACTCGATGCCGGTGGCTTGGTAGTCCTCGCCGATGTGCGCGCCGAGGAGGCCAACGGCCAGCACAGCGAGGGCGATGGACGCCAAACGCAGCCGGCCATACCTTCGACCAGACATTTGGAGCTCCTATCGGCAGGGGGGCCTGTGAGGGGATGGAGATTCCACGATGGTGCCACAGCGGCGTCCGCCTGGAAAGTTCCCCCACCCGCAATCAGACCGACCGCCCCGCAGGCCGACCCGGTCGGCCGGGCCCGCACATCGTCCGGCCAGATCATCCGCTGATCAACCCACACTCAGATGCTCAAGAAACGACCTAGCGGAGGAAAGCACCCCCACCAGACGTATCAGTTGATACGAACTGCGCGGCCCCTCCGCCTCGGCTTCGCACACTACTCGCCGCTACCTCGCCGCAACAGGTTACTGTCATCTATATCGTGACCGTTATCGCGCCTTGCGAGACGACCCGAACCTCACTTCGATGGGGTCACGGCGAGCACCCGGACAACCCGGTCTGCCCAGCCGTCCGGTCCTACGGGTCGGCCGCCTCTGGGCCGGCGTCGACAGCACGGTGTGCGTACGGCGACTTCTTAAAGAGTGCGCGACGGTTGTATCGCGACCGCCGTCAGGATGTTCGCAGCGGGCGGAACGCGGCCCGCACCTCGGCGGAGAAGAGCTCCGGCTCCTCCCAAACTGCGAAGTGGCCACCACTGTCGACTTCGTTGAAGTACGCGACGCCGGGGTAGACCGCCTCGACGCAACTGCGCGGGGCGGCCCAGATCTCCCCGGGGAACGTCGCGAAGCCGACCGGAACCGTGACCGGAGGAGGAGCCTGACCGGCGGCCTGGAACCGGCCGAACTCCCAGTACCAACGCGGAGACCGGGCGACCGGTGGCCGGGTCGAAGGGCTCTCCCGCGCTGGCTGCCTGGACCAGATCGGCGCGGAACGAGTGCGCCAGGGCTTTGGTACGAAACATGTCCCCGAAGCGTTGGTTGCTCACCGCCCAACGGACCCGCCACGGTGGAGCCTTCCGGTCAGCGCGCCTACCGATCTCGCAAATCTGCGCCGCGTAGCTCTTCACGTGGCGTCCTGCTCCAGGTTGCCGAGCCACGGCCCCTACGGCGAGGTCGAATGCGGTGGTCCGGGATGCAGGTCCGCCGGTACCGTCCGGGCTCACCAGGAACCCGAACGGCGAGGTCGACATGAACAGCGATGACGGTACGACGGTGCTGTGGCGCCCAACCGGGCCGAAAGAGCTGGCTCTCGTCCGCGAGTCCGGATGGCGGGCGTGGCCACCGCGTCTGCCGGATCAGCCGATCTTCTACCCGGTGTTGAACGAGGACTACGCGGTGACGATCGCCCGGGACTGGAACGTGCCCGCGTCCGGCATCGGCTACGTGACCCGCTTCCGGGTGGAGTCGGAGTTCCTGAGCCGCTACCCGGTACGCCAGGCAGGAGGAAAGACCATCCTGGAGCTGTGGGTGCCGGCAGAGGAGCTGGACGAGTTCAACGCTCACATCGTCGGACTGATCGAGGTGGTTCACGAGTTTCGGTGAGCCGGCCGGCGGAAGCCGGTCCGGCCGCCTCCGGCGCCGAGGCGGAGAGCCACCAAGGTCAGCCCGGCAAGATTTCATAGCGCCAGCGTCACAGCCTCAGAAGAACCTCGGCAGCATGGTCGACCTGCCCATAACCGGTCGTCATCTGCTGGATTCGGCTCGACCAACGACAACGGCCCCTGACCAGCATCTCTGCTTGTCAGGGGCCGTGTCTGCACCTGGTGGCGGGTAGAGGATTCGAACCTCTGAAGCTTTCGCGACGGATTTACAGGGCGTCCGCGATCTTGACAGCCTCAGGGCCTGCCACCTGCCGTTTTGCTCCGCTACGCAGACGCCGTGCAGGCTTTCGCCCACCATCTGCCCACGCCCCCACCACCACGTCAGGCGATGAAGTGTCGAGTGGAACCGGCCCGTTCTCGTCCTCGTGCTGGCACTGCACTGCCGCAGGCGCGCAGACCGCCATGTAGCTCCCCAGGAAGACTTTCTGCTGCCTGCCGCCGATCTCGTACGTGACGTTCACCCCGCGACGAACCGTCCGGCCTTCGCCCACGAGCTCGTAGCCGAGCAGGATCTCGATATCTACCGCGCCATCCGGATGCTCGCTCGGATCAGCGGTGCCCGGATCGGGAAGAGCAAGCCCGGCCGGATCCTGCGCACCATTGAGGTCAGGATGGGTCGGTGGCCAGCCTTCGGAGTCCATCACCGATCCTCGGGTCGCGGTGAGCACTCGTACCTGGGCGCCAAGCAGACGAGCCGAGTCGCCGTGCATGACCGGTTCGATGCTCTTGATCGTTACCGGTCCCTTGCCGATCCGGACGGTTGTGACACCGTCGGTGAGCCGATAGCCGACGTCGTAGGAGCCTGCCCAGCCGTAGCTGCTCCGCTGGGCAAACACATCGTCGCCAGGATGATCAGAGGTCAGGAACGGTGTATCACAGCCAGCGACGGCGAGGACCCCAGCGAGGGCTCCCGCCATCGCCGTTCGAGCGAGCCGAGTGTTCATGCAACCTCCGCCTTGACACCCATGCCCCGGTAGGTCATCGAAGCTCACCGTCGGTCGGTATGAGCCGGACCCGCCGGTGGACAAGGTTGATGTCGACGACCTCCACCCACAGCGTGTCACCTGGTTCAGGGATGCCGTCAAGGGCGGACTCGTGGACCAGCCCTTGGATGCCATCCCCCACAGCGACGAAGACACCGAACGGCACGATGCGGGTCACCAGACCGCGCAGGACGGCACCGAGATTCGCCCGCGCGAACTCCGCCATCGGGTCGGGCTCCAGCGCCTTGAGCGACAGCGCTACCCGCTCGCGGTCGAGGTCGACGTCCAGAACCATCACGGTGAGCCGGTCTCCAAGACCCACAACATCTGTGGGGTGATCAAAGTGCTTCCAGGTCAGCTCTGGGCAATTAACCATGCCGGTGACACTGCCGATGTCTACGAAGACCCCGAAGTTCTTGATGTCGACTACGACGCCTGTGGCAACCTGACCACGCTCAAGCGTTTCCAGTCTCAGCGGCGCGCTCTCGTCATCCCTCTGCCCCATAAGCTCCAACCCTTCAACCGAGTGCGTCACCGATCTTGTCATTCATGGTCTCGTCTCCGCCGTCGATGCAGTTGGCGTAGACGCGGAGCAGGACAGCGACCCCGTGGCCCAGGCGCCGGGCGACCTCCGTCGGCGGGACGCCGGCATTCAGCCAGAGCGAGGCCGCCGCGTGCCGCAGGTCGTAGGGCCGGCGGACGAGCGGCGAGGCGACCTGCGATTCGGTCAGCGCCTTTTCGCGGGCAAGCTTCCACCACCGGTCGTAGACCGACTCGGAGAGCGGCCCACCGTGCAGGCCGCGGAAGAACCGGCCGTCTGGGCCGACCCCGTGATTCTCGACGTGCGTGCACAGCAGCTCGACGAGCCGGGGCGGAATCGGGACCGTACGAGTCTCAGCCCTCCCCCGGTGCTTGAGGCCACGCCGCTCGTGGGAGCCGCCATCATCGGTCCAGTGCGACCCGGCTCGCGGCGAGGTGCCGGCCAGCACCAGGCGGCCCCAGCGATATTCGATCTTCTCGTGCTCGCAGGACCGGGAAGGCTTGACCGCCGCCAGGTCGTCGAAGTCGGCCCCGCAGTCGGTGCACCGACTGGCAAGGTCGCAGTCCTCCCGCCGTAGGTCCGCGGCTTCCGAGGGCCGCATTCCGGCGTAGTAGAGGCAGCCGAAGAAAGCGGTGACCTTGTCGGCGCGTTTGCCGAGAGATTTCACCGCCTCCAGCAGCGTGGCGACCTGGGCCGGGTTCGCCACTACCCGCCGGTCGATCGACTGAGCGACCTCGGGGGCGGTCCACTGAACCCGGTCGACCGGATTGGAGTCGATCAGCTCCAGCTCGACGGCGTACCCGAGCACGTTGTAGAAGGTGGCCCGCTTCCGCTGGACGGTGGAGGCAGCCGCGGGCTTCCCGTCGAGGCGTACGCACAGGCTGTCGAGGACGCGGCGGACCATCGCGGGCGAGTCCAGCTCGACGACCGGGAGTGAGGCGGTTTCCAGCCAGGCGAGGGCCGCCGCGTGCTCGGTGGGGATCTCGTCGGTCCAGCGGCGGGGGTTGAGGCCGTACAGGTACAGCGCCTCACGGAGCAGGGCGTCAGTCGGTCGGCCCCGTTTTGTCGGCCGAGTCAGGGTCACCGTGATGGAGGTCAGCGCTTCGACGATTGAGCGCCGAGTCTTGGCCGCCGCCCGGGGCCATTTCATCTGGACGTACGCGCGGCTGTGGGCGTACCAAGTGGTGGGGTTCTTGGTTCTGGCCTCGGAGAGCGGGCGGCCGGTGGCCGGGTCGAACGGCTCCCCCGCGTTGGCCGCCTGGACCAGCTCGGCGCGGAATGAGTGCGCCAGGGCTTTGGTACGGAACATGTCCTCGAAACGCTGGCCACTCACCGCCCAACGGACGCGCCACGGCCGAGCTTTCCGGTCAGCGCGCTTAACGATCTCCCAGATCTGGACCTCGTAGCTCTTCATGCGGCGTCCTGCTCCAGGTCCCCGAGCCACCGACCGAGCGCCGACCTACGGACCCGAAGCTGCCCGTTCGGGAGCTTGATCACCCGTGGTCCCTTGCCGGTCTGCCGCCAGTAGAACCAGGTCGAGCGCGGTACGCGCAGCTCGGCGAGCACTTCCGGCACGGTCAACAACTCCTCGGTCACTGCGGTTCCTCCCCGTCGTGCTGTGCGCTGTGCTGAGTTGCCGAAAGATCTGAGGACCCCTGCGCAGCCCTGTCTTTGGCGGCGAGCAGTTCAGATCGCCAGCGGGCGCGTTCGCTGATGGAGCGCATGAGTCGGTGGGTTATCGGGCCGACGTCCGGGTCATCGGGTCGGGCCAACTCCCAGGCGTGCCGGACCCGTTCGGCGGTGTCGCCCTGGTCGTCGACGAGCTGCGTGCCGTCGGTGGTGACGCCGAGCAGTGCCCGGACCCAGGCCCGCGCGTCGTGCTTGTGGTCGGCGAGGGTCTTGCCGGACCAGTCGCGGGAGATGAGGATGCGCCGGCCGCCGATGCCGAGGGTGTCGCGCTGGTGGACCTTGCCCTTGCAGCGGCCGGGCTTGAGCTTGGCGTGCGCCTTCTTGGGCTGGACGCCGTACAGCAGCCAGTTGGCACAGCGGTCGGTGCACGGCGTCAGCTGGAGTTGCTGCCAGAGGCGGTCGAGGTGCTTGCGTTGCCGGTCAGTGGTCGCCTTGTGGCAGTCGCCGGTGTGCTTGGTGATGTATTTCGTGACGTACCGGATGGTCCGTTCGGCGTCCTCGGTGCCGGGCATGACACCGCGGGCGTCGACCTGGGCGCCGAAGCGGACGACGTGCACCGGCTCGCCGTCCGGGTCGTCGTCGATGGCGTCGAGGGCTTCCGTCCAAGTGGTCAGCGGCTCGCGGGTGCCCGGGTCGGCCCATGTCGCCGCCTGCTCGTCCCAGACCGGGCGCCGGTCAAGGGTGTAGCGCTGGACGTCGACCGAGGGCCACCACACCTGGTGATATGTCGCCGCCGCCACGGTGCGGAGCACGTCCCGAGGGATGGTGCCCCGGATGGCGAAGTGGGCGTGCGGGGCGAGACGGCGTTGCGGCTCGACGCAGCCGGCGTACTGGACGTTCCAGCCCTCGCACCGCCGAAGGTTCTGCCAGAACCGGTCCAGCAGACGAGGGAAGTGCACGGCGTCCCAGGCGGCGCGGCGGTAGTCGTACCTGGCCGGGTTTACCGGAGTGCCGTCGGGGCGGACCGGGCCGTACGAGTCGAGGGTGAGCGTGAGCCACATCGACGGTTGGTAGGTGGAGCCGTCCGGGGCAATGTACGTCTTGCCGACGGTGCGCCGGTCGACCTTGCGCCGGGGCAGTTCGGGGGCATCCTGGCGCCGCTTGGTGGAGCGCTTGCGCCGTGGGCCGGGCTCGTCGTCCTGGTCCTCGTCGTCGCTGGCGTGGGGTGGTCCGACGCGCCCGCGCAGGCCCTCAGCGGCGATGGCTTCCTCTACCTCGCGGATCGCCTCGTCGAGGTCGGTCACCTGGTCCCACTGGGCGGCGCGTACGGCCTCGTCGCGGGAGAACTCCAGGTGCGCTCGGAACAGGATCAGGGACTTCTGTGCCTCGGTTGCGGGTTCCGGGCCGGGTAGCGGCTCGTCGTCGCGATGCCAGCCCTCACGGATCTGCGCCTGCCGTAGCCGGCGGTTCTTCTTGGCGCACGGCGGGCACTTGTCCTCGCGGGTCGCGCCGCAGGGCAGGTCGATGACTTCGGTCAGGCCGGTGTCGAGGTCGGTGCGGCGCATGGCGAGCGGACGGACGCAGACGCCGTACTCGATGGCGATGTCCTTGAGGACGTCGATCGAGCGGGGTAGCGCCATGCGGGCCGCCCGCGACCCCGGCCGAGGAGCAACCGGGGTCGGGGCGGGTTCGAGACCGGGCAGTGTCGGAGCCGTCATCGGATGATCCCGACGACCTGGGGCCGGTTGTGCTGGACAACGCCAACCGGAGGCAGCACCGCGACTGATGCCGGCGGCATCACCGAAGCCGGTGGCGCGGGTTCGACCGGCTGCGGCTCGTCGTACCAATCGTCCTGCGGCTGATCGGGCTCGGATGCTGCCGGGGTGGCGGGTTCACTGGACAGGACGACCTTGACCAGGGCGAGGAAGGCGAGCGACGGCACCGCCGCGACGATCCAGCCCCAGACGGACGGTTCAGCTTCGGCGACCTGCGCGGCGAGGGAGAGCAGCGCGAACGCAATCAGGAGCACGCCGACCAAACCGGCGGGTCGACCAGTGCGACGGCGGGCACGGATCTCCAGGCCGAGGTAGATGGCCATCAGCTCGACGGCTACGGCGTTGGCCCAGCCGATCCAGTCGGGCTGTCCGTGGGCGACGGTTAGGTCGTGGACGTGGGTGAAGGCGGCGGCGCCGGCCATGGTGCCGATGGCGATCAGGATCAGCACCCGGACGCCGGACTCGGCGCGTTCGCGGATCATCGGCCGCTGCCGTTGTCACGGATGGTCAGGGTGATGCTGATCTGTTGGCCGTTGAGGTCGCGGCGGCGGTTGACCATGTGCGCCAGGCCGTGCAGGGCACCGGCGAGCCGGTCCGGGGAACCGTCCAGCTCGACGTGCAGCGGCTTGAGGCGGTGGGTGCCGAGGAAGAAGCTCTTGAGGGACATCGGTTACCTCCGGGCCGGGGCGACGCGGGTACGGATGTGGTCGGGTGGCTCGCCGAGGGAGGCCACCGCTTCGGAGAGGCAGCGCCACAGCGCCCACGCCTCGTCGGGGGTCAGGTACATGCGGCGCCGGCCGCCGCCGACCGCGAGATAGACCGGGTACGCATCGGGCCGAGCAGGGTCGACGCGCACGGACACGGCAGTGCTGGTGGCACCGTCGTTGCTGGGGGCGCGGAGCCGGTAGAAGGTGCGGCCGTCAGGCGGGGCGGTCACTGCGGCTCGCCCCCGTCGGTGTCCCGGTCGAGGATGTTCAGCAGAGAGTCCGGCAGCAGTGGTCCGCGACGTTGCCGGGGCAGAGGCGGCCGGGTTGGCTCGGTGGCGGTTTCGCGGCCGACCTGAGCGAGGATGTCCGCCGCGTCGGCCGGTGCTGGGTATTCGGCGGCCAGTTCCCGGATGTGGTCGTCGGAGATGTAGGAGAACCGGACGCGTGCCGGCTCGGGGGTGCCGTCGAGGATCACGTAGCCGACGCCCTTGGCCCAGCGGGGCATCTGGTCGGCGAGGGCACCCCGGTTGCGGGCACCGTCGCCCAACACGAGGTCGACCTGAGCGGCCTCGGTCAGGCCGAGTGCGATCCGAGTCGGGAACAGGTCCCGGAACGGCAGCACCTCCTTGCGGGGGTCCTGCAACGCGGCCACCACCAGAACACCGACGCCGGCACCCTGCGACAGCAGCAGCCCGAGCGAGCCGGCGATGCGCTTGCGCAGGTCTACGTCCTGGAGGTACGCGGTCAGTGCCGCCATCTCGTCGATGACGACCACGACCAGGGGATCAGCCAGGGTCGGCGTGTGGACCCGCACCGCGCCGGCAAGGCGGGTCTGCCGTTCCCGCATCACGGTGACGGCCTCGTCGAGCAGGTCGGCCATGGCCTCGAACGACTTGCAGGCGAACCGGGCGAACAGCGGCCGGCCCATGGCGAATTCCATGCCGCCCTTGGGGTCGATCACCCAGAGCCGGACCAGCCCGGAGGAGATCCCGCCGGCCAGGACCCGGACCAGCGACCACAGCACGGAGCCCTTCCCGGAGCGGGTGGCGCCGCCGATGAGTACGTGGGTGGCGAGCAGGTGGAGGCACCAGTGCCGCAGGTCTTCCCGCCGCGCCAGAGGTAGCGCGGTGAAGTCGGGCACCGACGGGACGTCGAACGGGTCGACCATGGTGCGTAGCGCGTCCGTGCGGACCACTACCAGGTAGACCACCGACGGCCGGTCCCGGAACCGCAGCCGGTCCACCGCGCCCAGGACCAGTGCCCAGTAGCCCGACCGGGTCGGCGGGTCGTCGGGGCGCTCGGAGTAGACCCGGGCGTGCCGCCGGCCGAAGGCGTACGCCAGGTTCGCCGTTGCCTTCTGGAACTCCTCGGGTGTCTGGCCGCGGACCATGCGGATGGTCAGCACGTCGAGCGCCTGATCTGAGCGGACCCGCAGCAGCTCCGGCAGGACCGTGCGGTGGTCGTACACCTTGGCCAGGCCGCAGAGGGTCATTGCCTCGCGCCAGGCCCGCCGGTAGACGAAGAGCTGACGGAACCGGCCGAGGATCGGGCCTGCGCACCAGGTCCACCAGGACGACTCGTGCCGCCACCGCCATAGCGCCGACACGCCGGCGGCCAGGACCACGGGCACGATCACGCCGGACCGGCCGAACTCGCGGTAGAGGCTCACCCCAGCCACGACCAGGCCGACGGCGACCGGGTGGCGAAGACACCACCACAGGCCCCGCCACAGCCATCGCAGCACCAGGCCGATCGCGATCAGCCAGACCGGCAGCTCCAGGCGACGCGGCCGGATCACCATCAGATCCCCGGCGGTGGTCATCACGACCTCGCCCCGCGGCCGGCGGATCATCGCGCACCCGCCACTGTGGGCCGCCGCAGGACGGCAGGCATACGCTTGGACATGTCACTACCTCTCTCGACAGAGCAGGGGAAAGAGACAGAGGGCGGGGCTGCCGTCCGCCAAGACCTGACAGCCCCGCCCCCACCAGATGCGGCTACTGCGCCGCCTTCGTCGCCACGCCCGCCGGGGCACGCATCCCGGTCGCCCGCAGCGAATACGCCATCCGACCGTTGTTGCCCACATACGGTGTGACAGTCATGCCGTCGAACTCCACCGCCTCGAACAGGCCACCCGTCGGCGGCACCGGCTGGTAGTCCGCCGAGATCTTCACCGTCGTCTCCCGCGACCGCTTCCCCAGCTCCGGATCCAGGTCCATCACCCGGACCTGCCACACCCGCTGGCCGGTCAGCTTGTCCTTCGCCGGGCTACGCCGACCGGTCTTCTCGTCGTAGTCCTCGACCTCGCCCAGAGACTCGGGCACCAACGCGCACCCCGCCGGGAACACGTCCTCACACCGCACCGCGAACCTCGTGCCGCCTCGCAGAGCCATCGCTCAACCTCCAACTTGTTAACTTGTCTGCCAAGTTGCGTCCAAGGTAGACGGCACTTGGCAGACAAGTCAACAACCTATGAGGCAACCCGCGGAGTCGTCGGCGACGCAGCCGTAGACCTTGGAGCCGCTCAGTGCGGGATAAGACCCCTATGGCACAGCTTGCCCAGCAACGAGCTCTAACTTCCCGGCCCTGCTGTACGTATCGCCCAGCGCAATGTTCACTTAGGATGGAGAACCCAGGATAATCAATCGCATTTGATTGGAAGCATTATCCCTTGAGCATCGAAGACTCCCCGACTGAAATCGGGGGCAGCGAGGCAGACTTTACGCCAGAGGTGGAAATCGAGAATCAAGATTCTCAACTTAGAGCACATCCCCACCTCCCCTCCATTAACGTGGCGACTGAACTCCTTTCCGCTTCCGGATGGTCCATTTCCCATGACGATGGGGACCGCTATGAGATAAAGAGCAATCCTCAAGCGGAAGCGGCCGCCAAATGCAGTTCGGTTAGCGTCAGATTACTTGCACACGAACATTCCTTCGGATTTACGCCGACCGACAAGCATGTCGGACATATATCCGCCGACAACCGATACGTTGAATTTGCCCTCAAAGCTGTCGAAAGCAGATTTGGGCGGGGCCAAATCCACCTCGATGTCGGCTGTTCGCATGCACTCAGAAGCAACGACCATCCTTCGCTCTTCCCGAATGCACGAACTCATCTAGGCATGGCAGAGCCCGGCCCTGCAATCTGGGCCCACGTGCACAGTCCGCGCGCGAGGACCTGCATCGAGATTTCAGCCGCGAGCGCGAGCATGGCATTTCAAATGCTTGAGGCGGAGGCTCGCTGGGGATCCCCTTGGTCGAGAGACGGCCGAGAGCTAACGCGATTCTATTCGATCAAGATTCGATTTGAAAACGATCTCGGTCGCCCGGTAGCCCTACACGTGGCAGAAGAACTGGCTCGATCCCTGCTCTTTGAAGCCGCCGCTTCATTGCGAACGTCGACGAGCCTCATCCCCAGGATGGAGCGAGGGTCGTATCATGCCCGTATAGCTTCGCGCCTTGCCACTCTGCGCTTTCCTGTCGCACGGTTCAATGATCAGGCTGCCGCCCTCTTCCAACTCGCCTCCGATCGTTTCAACCAGACCGTCCTAAACCGTTACATTCTTTACTACCAAAGCGTCGAATACTACCTACCGCTGCATGACCGGAAGGCAGCCATCCAACAGATTCGACGAACCTTGCACTCCCCACTCTTTAGCCTGTCCGACGACGAAGACGTGCTTAGCTTGATTGGCATTCTAGGCAGGCAGTCATCCAAGAGCGAGCGCGATTCTTTCGTAGACTTGGTTGCCGACTCCGTAGGTTCCGACAGGATAATGAACTGGTTGACACAACTCGAACGATCCGTGCCAGAGCACTTTACAAAGAGAGGGCCCATCAAGCATGTCACCACCCTCTCGTCCAAGGACACATCGCGAGACATCGTCAAGCAAGTCGCAAATCGCATTTACGACGTCAGGTGCCGCATAGTCCACTCCAAAGCCGGTGGCGGCAAGGAAGGCATTGAAGCAATCTTCCCAGGAGATCGCGAAGCGAATGCCATGCAGCCAGACCTAGAGCTGTTGCGAGTGGTGGCCATAGAAGTGATCTCCGGATTTGGGTCGCCGCTAACCCTTGCCGGCGCGATGGACACCGATGCACGGAACGATGCGTAGGAGCGATTTTTCTGGGTAGAGGCCCAGCATGGTAGGAAGGGAACACACAACACCGGTTGATGAGTCGCATGCGCGGCCGGGAAAGATGGAAGACATAACCGTTGAGGCCTTGGGCGAATTGAGCAAGGCGCTCGAAACGATCCACCGGGTGCGCGGTCACCTGTACTCGGCGCACCAACTCGTCGGCGGGGCGGACCTCACACTTGACCGGGTCGTGAAGCTACTCCGCGAAGCCGGACACGACGAGATGGCTGATCGGGTCGAGCACGAGCTGTTGGGACGCAACGTGCTGCCCGGCCGGTGGACGTTCCAGATCGTGGAGGAGTTCGACGACGGCTACTACGCCGCGTTCCAGGAGATCGAGCGGGACGCGCGGGAGACGCTGGCCGGCGGTCGGCGGCACATCTTCGAGGCGGAGATGAAGGAGCGGCGGCGTACCCACGGGATGCCGGGGCACGAAGCTACGCCGTAGCGCTGCCGCCGAAGCCGTTCGGGATCATCGAGGCCAAGGCGGTGGCCCGTGCCTCGATGATCCTCATCCGTGCCTGGTACTCGGCCGGTTCCCGGTGCGCAGCCTGGCTGGTCACCTGGCCGGGCCACTTGCGGTAGAGCAGGCCGTACTCCCGGGTGAAGTAGCCCGCGCTGACCGCGTTGGCAGCGAGCAGGAGGCCGGTGTCCTCGGAGGCGGGCAGCGCCATCCAGCCGCCCAGGGCGAAGACGAGATCCCGCCGCAGGCACAGGGTTGCCGGGTGCACCGATGCCCGGTAGTCGTTGGCCTGCCAGAACGATAGGACAGAACCGCGGTCGATGACCCCGCCGGAAGGGTCCTTGTCCCATCCGGCGGTCGACCCGTCGGGCAGCAGGTCGAGTACCCGCGAGGTGGTCCAGCCGATCTGCGGGTGCGCGTCGAACGCGGCAATGTCTCGGGCGAGCGCGCCGGGGGTCAACTGGTCGTCGGCGTCCAGGACCTTGATGAGTTGCCCGGAGACTCGGGCGAGCGCGAGGGTACGGGCAACACCGGGCCCACCGGGACGGCCAGTGCCGAGACTGATCCGGGGATCGTCAGGCAGCGCGTCGACCAGGGCGCCGGTCTGCCCGTCCTCCTGGACGAGCCATTCCCAGTCCCAACCGACAGGCATTTCCTGCTTGGCCAACGACTCGTAGGCGCTAGGCAGGTGCTCGATGCTGGGCGCGTGGACCGGGGTGATGACCGAGACGAGCTGCGTCAAGTTTTCCACCGCTGGAGTTTGTGGGAGTAGACAAGCTCGGTGCGGTCGCCCGGCATCACCACGTCGGCGACCTCGACGACGCGACCCGTGGTGTCGGTTGAGGTCTTTCGCACGGTGAGCACGGAGACGCCCGGGTCGATGTCCAGCAACTCGGCCTCATCGGGCGACGGCGGGCGGGCACGGATCTCGTCGTCGATCCGGTCCAGCTCGATGCCGAGCGTGTAGAGCTGGTGCTGCGTGCCGCCCGGCCACGGTTCCTTGCCCGCGTCGAGCAGGTCCGGGTTCGCGGCCACCAGGTCGTAGGGCAGGTAGGAGTACGACACGGTCAGCGGCGCGTTCTCATGCCGCGACGACGTCCAGTAGACCCGGCGCAGCAGCGGAGTGCCCGGCTCGACCTGCAAGGCCGCCGCCATCTCCGCATCAGCCTCCACCTGGGAGTACTCGGCGTGGAACTTCAGGTCATCGACGGTCAGGCCGGTGTCATGTTCGGTGGCGCCAGTCTTTAACCGCTCGTCCTCGTCGAGCAGGACGCGATCCTTCTCCCACTGGTACCGCTCGGTGTTGCGACGGCGTACCCGTTGACGGGGTGCCCTCACGTAGGTGCCGCGCCCCTGCTCCGCGCGGACCAGGCCCCATTCGCGGAGCTGCCGGATGGCGTTGCGGACGCTCGTGCGCGACAGGCCCGAGGTGTCGGCCAACTCGGTTTCGCTGGGCATGAGAGTGCCGGGGGCCAGTTCGCCGCTCACGATCTTCGCCCGCAACTCTTCCGCGAGTTGCAGGTAGCGAGGGCGCCAGTCCCGGCCTTGCACACCGGTCACCGTACCCCCTAGACGTTCCAACGTCTGCCAGGTGGTGCCGCCGGCGGGCCGCTCAGGAACCGGCGGCACAGCTACCGCTGCACGCGGTGGCCGCGCAGAGCGCAGGCCAGGTGTAACAGGAACGGCTGAGCCCCGACGGGTGTTGGCGTTCACCCCGTCTCTCCGACCCGCTCGCCGCCATCTGCCGGTGTCAGCATCTCCAGCTGGGCGTATACCAACTCGTCAATGAGCCGGTCCACCTGCGCGGGCGACAGGAGTACGGTCTGCGTCGCGCCGTATCGGGTCGCGTCGAGCTTCACGGCCAGGTCCCGGCGGGCGAACCGGTCAACGACCAGTTGGACGGTGACCCAGCCGGTCCGCTCCCGTCCGATGGTGGAGAGAAGCCCGCGGTGCATCGGGTCGTTCGGTCCACAGCCTCGACACCAGACCGGGCACACAACAGGTGCGATCGATGACGGCGACGGGCCCTCTGGGGTGTCAGCACCCTTACTCATCGCCGGCCCCCTGTTGTCCGGTGGCCTGCGCCAACGATTCGCGAAGTTGCTCGACCAGTTGGGCTGCCTGCGGCAAGGACAGTTCCGCCCAGGCGTTCCCGGCTCGGCACGTCACGTGAACACCGACCATGGGGCCACCCAGAGCCTCACTGCTGATGAGGTAGGTAACGACGAGTCCGCCCGCCCGACTGTCGCCTGCCCGCTGTAATGGGCCGCGATGACGGCGAGCCATGTGCGTCATCACCGGTGGCACCAAGTAGCCGCAGCGATCCGGGGCGCACCAGTCCGGGTGACTTGTGACGGGAGCCGGCTTGTTCGGACGACTCATCGCGGCCACCGCCCGCCGTTGCCTCGGAAGAGCTGGGCTCGCGTCATCAAAGGTGCGTACCGGAGCGCAGGCAGTTCGCGGGTGGCACCCGTCGACCACCGCGGCGAGGAGGTAGTAGATCCCGCGCGTGGACTCGACTGAACGTTGCTGGTGATCCCCCGGGCAGGTGGGCGCCTCCGAGACCACCAGGACGAGAGCCAATGGTGTCGACGATGAGAGCCGGACATCGCACCTCCACGGGTAGGCGGGGACCGGTGGCCAGCCACGGGGGAATGCGGCCGGCCACCGGCCCGGATGAAGGCACGGCACACCGTCCGACGCCGGACGGGTCGGGTATCGCCGAGCCAACTTGTACGCGCGGCTACCGCAACCGGTCCGACAGGACGCCGCGCATCAGGTGCGACCAAGGCTGGCGCGTGACCATCCCTGACACGAATCGTCAGCCCAACCGCACACAGGGAAACGTATCTACAAGTGGACGAGTTGTCCAGACGTCGAAACAGGTCATTTGGTTGGCACTTGGTAAGACAAGTGCCAGGTACGGTGAGCAAGTGCCCACCCCGCACTACGGACAGCCCCGCTACCGCATGATCGCTAATGAACTAAGGGAACGAATCGAGGCCGGAATCATCCCGCCGGGTAGTCTCCTGCCAGCCGAAAGCGCCCTCACCGCCGAGTTCCGGGTGAGTCGCGGCACGATTCGCCAAGCCATAGCGATCTTGCGTGAGGCGGGTGCCGTTGTTACGGCACATGGTCGAGGTACGCATGTGGTTCCGCGCCGACGCGAGAGCAGGCCAGACGAGGATTCCGAGACGGAGACGCGACGACGCCAGGTCAAGGCCGACCCGGAGCTGGCAGCCCTCTTCGCTGTCGAAGTCGGCACTGCGCTAGTCGAGCAAGAGAGCGTTACCCGAACAAACGGAGCGGTCGGCAAAGTCATCAGAAGCTACCGACTGTTTCGAACGAGACAGTAGCGGTCGGGACGGAGTGCTGCGCTAGAGCCTCACCGAGGCCACTGCGTCCCCCAACCGACTTGACCTGCAATAACGGTCCGCTGCCACGGGCGACATCTCGGCGACTGCCCCTTTGCCGTCGGCTGTGCCTCAACGCTCTCAGCGGCTAGGCCAGCCATTGGTGGGTTACCAAGGGCGGGAGCGTACAGGTATAACCACCTGATGGCCCTTGCAGAAGTACTCACCATCAACATCGGTGTGTCGATCACGAAGTGGATCACCAAGGCGTGGCTCGGGGACGGCCTGCGCTCGGAACTGGCGGGCGGCGCCTACGACCTCGTTGGTCAGCGTGTCCCAGAGTTCTTCGCACAACGGCGACTCAATCGACAACTCGAACAAGTGGCCGAAACCTCCGGCGAGAAGCTCTCGGCTCTGATTGAGCAGGAGTTCAGAAACACTCCCGAGAATGAGAGAAGCGCCGCAGTCATCGCTGCGTCTGATTCCCTGGAGGCAGGTATCGGGCGCATTAACCTTGCCGAACTAGACTTCGACCCTTTGCGCCTTTACAAGGAGTTGAAGCTAATTGATCGGCATAGGGTAGAGCGAGCTGCATTGTCCGGATCAGCCGCACGGCTATACGACCTTGTGCTTTCGGAATCCTGCACCTACATAGTGGAAGTCGCATTGACGCTTCCACAGGCGGCCACGTCTGCATATATCGAATTGTTGCGTCGTGATACAGCCCTAATCGACCTCGTTCGCGAAGTATATCAACGGCTCCCAGACCCGCGGGCATTGCAATCTCATTCGAAGAGTCACCTCGCCGAGTACGAGACAAGCTATCGACGCCTCATGGCTCGAAAGTTCGACCGCCTCGAGTTGTTCGGCTTGTCAGTATCCGAACTGGGCCGGCGGTATGCTCTGAGCGTCGCTTACATCACGCTTTCCGTAAAGCAGAGGACCACCACGGCGGTCGCGGACCGAAGCGCGGAAGACGACCTCATAGACGAAAACCCCGACGGGGATCAAGATTACCTACGTGTCGATGAGGCGATCGGTCGGACTGAACGAATTTTCGTTAGAGGGCCAGCAGGGTGCGGCAAGACCACTCTACTTCAATGGCTTGCAGTGAAGGCGGCGCGTGAGGATTTCGAAGGACCGCTCGCCGAATGGAACGGGATAGTCCCAATATTTCTTCCGCTGAGAAGGCTTGATCCGGGCAACCTTCCAGGCCCACGAGACTTCCTCAAGCAAACGAGCGTTTCTATTGCCGAGGAAGCGCCTGATGGGTGGATTGATGAAACTTTGCGCCATGGTCGGGCGCTGGTTATGGTCGATGGCGTGGATGAGGTTCCTGAGAGCGCGCGTCCAAGTGTTCGTCGCTGGCTAGAGGACCTAATGGATACGTACCCAGACTGCCGATACGTAGTAACAAGCCGCCCTGCGGCCGTGCCAGAAAACTGGTTACGATCTTCAGAGTTCGAACCAATGGATTTACAGCCGATGACCGGAAGCGACATTCACGCATTCGTTTCACACTGGCACGAGGCAGCCGCTCGGGGCATAGATGACTCAGAGGCTCTAGCCGAACTCGAGGGATATAAGATTGCTCTTTTGCGATCTGTCAGAACAAATCGCCAGATCAGAAATCTGGCTACGACTCCACTCCTTTGTGCAATGCTCTGCGCCCTGAATAGAGATCGGCGCACGCACCTTCCAAGAGATCGCGTCGAACTTTACCGGATTGCCCTTGAAACTTTATTGGAGAGGCGAGATATAGAGCGGCAAATCGACCATACTGCCTACCCTCAACTATCGCTTCCTCAGAAGATTATATTGTTGCGCGAGCTCGCTTACTGGTTGATGCTTAATGACCAATCTGATACGGAGCTATCAATTGCTGGTGATCGGATCGAGTACAGGCTGCGGAATATGCCCGGGATCCCGGACTCCGCCCCCGAAGTTACGAGATATCTGCTCGTACGGAGCGGACTACTTCGGGAGCCTATCCCGGGTAGGGTTGACTTCATTCATCGAACCTTCCAAGAATATCTAGCCGCGATTGAGATTGCCGAGTTAGGAAACATCCCATTCCTGATCAGTAAGGCGAATGAGGATCAGTGGCGAGAGGTGGTCATTCTGGCATCCGGCCACTGCAGTGTCAGACAAAAGGAGTTGCTGCTTGATGGGATCATAGACCGCGGGAACGAGGAGCCAGCAAACCGACACCGCTTGCATTTGCTCGCGGTGGCTTGCTTGGAAACGGCCAGAGAGTTGCCGCCCGCCCTCGCCGATCGAATTACCCAATGCCTCTACGAGCTTCTTCCCCCAGGCAACTTTACTGATGCTAGGGACTTGTCGTCCGCAGGCGACCTCGCACTGACCCTCCTCGGTCGTTACGCGCGCGAGCGCGCGCCTATCGCTGCAGCATGTGTAAGAACCGCAGCGCTCGTCGGGGGGGATCTCGCGACCGAAGTTCTGGCTTCATTCGGGAGCGATCGACGAATTACCGTGCAGAAAGAACTGATTCGCGCTTGGGGACTTGCCGAGAACTCCGAGGAGTTCGCCCGCAGGGTCCTTGCTGACACGCCCTTTGCCAGGGGTTCCGTTGTCATTACAGATTCCAACCTTCTGCCCTTTGTCCATATTCTCCGCGGTGCAGCCGACGTCCGCGCCCGTGTGCCCGGTTCGCCAATCGACGAAATACCGCCTACCCCGGCCCTTACATTCCTTGATGTTTCCGACTCTCCGCGGCTACGTTACCTCGAACACCTTCGTCGTTCGCCGGAGCTGAAGACGCTGATCATGTCTCGTTGCGGATCGATTGAAAATCTAGACTTCCTTGGTGAGTCAGTGAATCTTGGGCGGCTGACGATCCAGGGCTGTTCTGGCTTGGTTGATGTTGCAGGTCTGCGGGGCGCGCCCAGGCTTCAGTACTTAAACGCATCTTTTTGTGGTCGCGTCGCAGACTGGACGCCACTACAGGCGCTGAAGTCACTGACGCAGCTTTACCTAACCGCAACTAATATCACCGACCTTGGGCCTCTGTCGGAGATGACCGCCCTAAAGATCATCGCATTGGAAGGGACGGAGATTGCGTCGCTTGACCCATTGATTAGTTCCGCAAGAACGATTAATAACCTCGACATTTCTGGGTGCGAGGAACTTCAACACGTAGATGCAATAACAGAAATGACGCATTTAAGTACTCTTAGTTGCGTGGATTGCATCTCCCTTTCCAACTTGCCCGATCTGGGGCGGTTGGAGGCTCTCCGCCACCTTAATTTAACGGGCTGTTCGGGCCTCGTGAGCATCACATCACTTCCTCGTAACTTGGAATTCCTTGCGATGGATCACTGCGGTTCGCTGCAGATCGGCCGGGACGTATGGGAACTGCCACGACTTGACACCCTTTACCTAGACCGCACGACGACGGACGATCTTTCTTTCGTCGAAGGCTGCGAGCAATTGAGCTCCTTGACACTCTACGAGTCGTCCAACCTCCGTAGCCTTCGACCACTTGCCGGCCTTAAACAGTTAAGCGATCTAGACATTCGAGGCTGCAGCGAAGGCTTGGACCTCCGAGATTTGGGCGATTCCCGAGATGAACCGATTGTTGTGTTCCTGAGGCCCGATCAGGCTGTTCAAGGTGAGAGGGAGTTTCTGGGCTGGGGTAATCATGTGGACCGGTCGGGCTCCTACAGCGCCATATAGGGGGCAGGCCATGCTTCAGATTGCTTTCTACTTTGCAGCGAAGCGACGAGGGTTACTGGGCGGCTTAAGCGAAGCCTTAGCGCCCCTTTCGGGGCCCACCCGGGCAATCTTTCCGCACGTCGCAGCTCCCGTCTTGCACTCTTGTTCGATAACAGGAGTGGCTAACGCCTGGGTCGGCAGACGGAACTAGCCTCGCGGCCGGTGTGCTGACGTCCTAGCCCGCCGGTGATTCGCCCCGCTGCCGAATTTCTCTGTTCTGGATCAAGGCGCCGCGCTCCGCGCGCCGCGGGCGGTGAGCCGGCCGGCGGCAAGCCGCCCCGGCCGCCTCCGGCGCCGGGACGGAGAGCCACCGACTGCCGCCGGACCGCCGCCCCGAACATCCATTGACTAGACGCAGCACGACCACGGCTAGGCGGTACGGAAGCCGTCAGGTCGACCTAACCGAGGGCCAGGGCTTCCGGCTGCCGCGCCAGTCCAACCCCGGGACTGGCTTGCCCCCGGCCTACCTCCGCGGCCAGGCAAGCCCCACGGCACCCGTAACCGGTCGCTCCAGGCGGGTTCGCACCGGGCCGGCCTCTCCCCAGGGCACGAGCGTTCGCAGCCCCAGAGAAGCCCTGAGAGGCAAGATCGACCTGCCCACCATCTGCCCACAACCAGTCGCCAACGCCTGGACTCAGCCGGACTCGACCAGACAAACGACAACGGCCCCCGATCAGCATCTCTGCTGGTCAGGGGCCGTTTCTGCACCTGGTGGCGGGTAGAGGATTCGAACCTCTGAAGCTTTCGCGACGGATTTACAGTCCGCTCCCATTGGCCGCTCGGGCAACCCGCCAGGGCACCCCACCGCGTCGTAACGCGGCGGCGGAAGCAAGGATAGCGGCTTCCCCCGGGACCTCCGCAACCGGGTACGGTCAGGGGGTCGTGCCGCTGGTCGGTGGCCGACGGCAAGCCCAGACCGCCGGACAGCAGGAGCAGAAACATGGCAGCGAACCCGTCGTTCGACATCGTGAGCAAGGTTGACCGCCAGGAGGTCGACAACGCCCTTCGGCAGGCGGAAAAGGAGCTCGCGACGCGGTTCGACTTCCGCGGCACTGGTGCGGAGATCTCCTGGTCCGGCGAGGAGGCGATCGGTCTTCAGGCGGAGACCGAGGAGCGGGTCCTCGCCGCACTGGACGTGTTCAAGGAGAAGCTGGTCAAGCGGAACATTTCGCTGAAGTCGCTGGACGCTGGCGAGCCGCGCCCGTCCGGCAAGATTTTCAAGATCGACTGCAAGGTGATCCAGGGCATCGAGACGGACAAGGCCAAGGCGATCAGCAAGAAGATCCGCGACGAGGGCCCCAAGGGCGTGCAGGCGCAGATCCAGGGCGACCAGCTGCGGGTCACCGGCAAGAAGAGGGACGACCTCCAGGCGGTCATCTCGCTGCTCAAGGGCGAGGACTTCGGCGTCGCCCTCCAGTTCAACAACTACAGGTAAGGCGGCGACCGCCGGCCTGGTCAGCGGGTCGACCGTGCCAGTCACCTGGGCGTACGCCGTCACTTCTGGTCGGTATCGGTCGCTCGCGATCGGCTCCCGACGGCTTGGTCACGGCCCGGACAGGCCCCCTGGCCGAGCCGTCGGCGCTCTGCCAAGCTGGCCCAGATGACCGCCCGGACTCACTGGCAGGCATGGCATGAGCCGTACGCCGACGAAAACTCCCCGCTGTCTCGTCGGCTGCGGCTGGTCCAGCAGCACATTGTCTCGTGGCTTGATCAGCGCTTCGACGAACGGCTCACTGCGATAAGCGTGTGCGCGGGGCAGGGTCATGACCTTGTCGGCGTCCTCGCCTCAAGGGCTGATGCTCATCGTGTCCGCGGAACCCTGCTTGAGCTCGACTCGGGCAATGTGACTGCCGCTCAGGCCGCCGCCAACCAGGCCGGGATCTCCAACATCGTGATCAGGCAGGCTGACGCGGGCCAACTCTCTGCGTATGCGGGGACCGTTCCGGCCGACCTGGTGCTCATGGTCGGGGTCTTCGGCAACATCTCAGACGCAGACGTGGAGCGAACCGTTGCTGCCCTGCCCCGGCTGTGTGCCGAGGGCGCCACCGTGATCTGGACCAGGACCCGGCGAAACCCGGACCTGACGCCAGCTGTACGGGAGTGGCTCCGGGATGCCGGCTTCGTGGAGCAGGCATTCCACGCTCCGGACGATGTGCAATTCTCGGTGGGCGTTCACCGGTTCGAAGGTTCTCCGCAGCTTCTGGACCCTGCGGGAACCATCTTCACGTTCCTGCCCTGACGCCAACTGGTCGCTGCCCTATCTCTGCCCCGAGCGCCTGCCGGGCGGTTCGCCCATGGGGTCGTCGCGTGTCGGCATCCCCCGGATGGTCGGCAGCACCTCTTCCCGAAAGACGCCGTGCAGCCGGCGCAGTTCCCGCGCCGGATGCTCGGAATCGTCGACCCACACGTCTCAGAGCGGGTACGGCTGATCGCCGATCACCGTGACGGCGCCGACCGCGCTCCGTGCCGCCGTGTCCTACTGCCTGATCCGCTCCGGATGCACACCGTCGACCATGCCGTGCCCCGGCACCTGGATGCAGAGCGCCCCCGGCTCTGCCCCGCACACCGGGCAGCGCCGCCAATCCTCGATCGAGCCCGGATCGTGCCCCAGTTCACCAGCCATGCGGCTGATCTCCACCGCCGCCTGGTGCAGGTCGTCGTCCTGATGCCGGGTAGCGGCCCGATGGACCTTGCGCACCGCGCTCTTCGCACGCTCTTCCATGGGATCGGGGTCGGGGTCGGGCATGGCAACGTCGTTCCCGGGATACACGACCTGAAACGGATCCAGTTGCCGAGCGGCGGGGTTCAGCGCTCGGCCGTCGAAACGCTCATGCAGGCATGAACCTCCGGGTCGGCATGGACTCACCCAGGCCGTCGTCAACCACCGGGTCGGCGTCGACCGCCCCAGCCCGGCGGCGGCTCGCTCCGCTCGTCAGGCGGGAGTCCATCGACAAGGCATGGACAGTCGGGTTCAGTAGACGACGCTGTACCAGTGCTCGGTCTCGCCGGGCAGTGGCACCAACCGCACCTTGGTGCCGCCCGGGTGGTCGAACATGCGCACCCCGTCGCCGAGCAGCACCGGGGCGAAGAACATCAGGATCTCGTCGAGCAGACCAGCCTCGATGCACTGCTTGGCGACATTCGCGCCGAGGATGTTGACGTACCGGTCCCCGGCGGCCCCCTTGGCCTGGGCGACGGCGGTGTGCAGGTCACCGACGAACGTGACGTCGGCGGGTGGCTCGGCCGGTGGTTGGTGGGTGAGGACGAACACCGGCCCGTGGTATTGGCCGCCGAACGCGCCTTCGCTGTCGGTGCCGCGGTTGGGGTCGTCGCCGCCGAAGGTGCCATTGCCGGCCAGGATCGCGCCGACGCTGTGCAGCAGGCGCTCCGCCGTCGGGTTTTCGCCGCCGAGGTGGTCGGTCAGCCAGGACATGTCGCCGCCGGGGCCGGCGATGTAGCCGTCGAGTGACGCCGTCGCCGAATATAGAACCTTGGCCATGCGCCCAGGGTAGGCGGCGGAACTCGGGTTCCTTGAAGTCGGGGTATCCGCCGCGCAGGAACACCCCGACTTCAAGGAACCCGAGTGGATCAAGCCGGCCGGTAACCCGAGTGGATCAAGCCCGCACGGAAGGCACGCCCGCATGGAAGACGGCGGGGTCAGACCGCCACGGGCTGTTCGGCGCGTACCGCCGTGTTTTCCGCACGGGCGATGGGCCCGGCGGGCAGCGCGGCGACCACGGCCCCGACTGCGACGGCCGCTCCGGCGAAGAGGAACGCCCAGCTGACGCCGCCGGTGTGGTCCACGATCAGGCCGGCCACCGAGCCGCCGGCCGCGCTCGACGCGACCGCCACGGTGACCACCCAGGTGTACGCCTCGTTCAGCATTCCGGCCGGGGCGATCCGGCCGACCAGGGTGTTCTCCAGGGTCAGCGCGGGCGCGATGGCGGCCCCTCCGACGACCAACGCGACGCCCAGCGCCAGCGGGGTGGGCATCACCGCGAACACCACGAAGGTGCCGGCCACGGCGGAGAGCAGCAGGGCGAACTGGCGGGTCATGTTCGGTGCCGGCTTGCGGACGCCGAACCAGAACCCGCCGATGGCGCTGCCGACCCCCCAGACGGCGAGCAGAATGCCGGCCAGGCTCTCCGGGTCGTCGGTGGTGTGGCCGCTCGCGTACGCCGGGACGATCACCCCGGCGGCGCCGAACGCGATGCCGAGGCTGGCCACGCAGACCAGCAGGGCCGGGAATCCACCGACCCGCAGCGGCCCGAGCCCTCTGGCGTGGTGCTCCTTCGGGTGCGGGCGCCAGCCGCGCATCACCTCGCCGAGGGCCACGGCGGTCGTGCCGACCAGGGTAACCACTGCCGCGCCGATCAGCGCGGCTGCCGCGTCGGCGAACAGCACGAAGCCGGCGACGAGCAGCGGGCCGAGCACGAAGACGATCTCGAACAGCGACGTCTCGGCGGCCAGCGCGGTGTTGCGCAGGGCGTACCGGCCGGAGCTGGGGCTGGTCAGGTCGTTCCAGGCGTTACGGATGGCGGCGGTGAGCGGCGGGTACGTAGCGCCGGCCACGGCGCTGGCGAGGTAGATGGTGGGTAGGGCGTCGTCACCCGAGCGGCTGGCCAGCAGCAGCGCGATGAGCGCCACTGGGTGGGCCACGGCGGTGACCAGCAGGACGGGGGTGGGGCCGACCCGGTCGGCGACCCGCCCGGCCACGGGGCTGAGCGCGGCGCCGGCGACGGCGTAGATCCCGCCCGCGATGGCCGCCAGCGCGTACCGCCCGGTCACCTGCTCGACCACCAGGAGCAGCGCCAGTGGGGTCATGCCGATCCCGAGTCGCCCGATGATGCCGGTGATCAGCAGCATCGGTGCGCCGGGGATCCGCCACACACCCAGGTACTGACGCAGCGCGGCCACCGAAACCTCCGAAAATGTAATGAGCGTGAGCCGTTACGACCCTAACGCCGCCGCCGGACGGGACGGCACCGGATATCAGCCTCGACACAGCGCTCCGCCCGTACCCGGCGTGACCGGGTACGGGCGGAGGCGTGAATCAGTGGGTCAGCGCTGGAACTGCACCGGCCCTGCGTTGGCGGCCATCTGCTCCAGCCGGGCGACCCGGTCCTCCATCTTGGGGTGGGTGGAGAAGAGCGCCGCCATGCCGCCGCCCCGGAACGGGTTGGCGATCATGAGGTGGGCGGTGCTGGTGAGCTGGCCCTGGGCCGGCAACGGCCGACGGCGGGCCACCGCGTCGATCTTGCGGAGTGCGCTGGCCAGGGCCAGCGGGTCGCGGCTCAACTCGGCACCCGAGGCGTCCGCCTGGAACTCACGGCTCCGGCTGATCGCCAACTGGATCACCGTGGCCGCGATCGGGCCGAGGATCAGGGTGAGCAGCAGCACAGCCGGGTTCGGTCGGTCCTCGTCGTCCCCGCCGCCCAGCGGGATGAAGAAGGCGAGGTTCGCCAGCAGGGTGATGATGCTGGCCAGACCCGCCGCCACGCTGGAGATCAGGATGTCCCGGTTGTAGACGTGTGACAGCTCGTGCCCGATCACACCGCGCAGCTCGCGGTAGTCGAGGATCTCGGTGATCCCCTGAGTGACACACACCGCCGCGTGCTGGGGGTTACGACCCGTGGCGAACGCGTTGGGCTGCGAGGTCGGGCTCACGTAGAGGCGCGGCATCGGCTGCCGGGCGTCGGTAGCCAACTCCCGCACCATCCGGTACAGCTCGGGGAACTGTGCCTCGGTGACCGGTTGCGCCCTCATCGAGCGCAGTGCGAGCTTGTCGGAGTAGAAGTAGGTGACGCCGTTCATGACCAGTGAGACGACGACAGCGATGACCAGACCGCCACTGCCGCCGAACCAGTAGCCCACCGCGAGGATCAGGGCGCTGAGCAGGCCAAGCAGCGCTGCGGTCTTCAGACGGTTGTGGTGCACGATGTCTCCTTCGGTGCACGGATCGCCGGGATCCGCTGACCGGTTCAACAACCCGGTACCCACCAACCATCCGTCTCAACGCTGAGAGTTCACTGAGACTGAAGTGCCAGGTCAGGTCAGCGGCCGGCCAGGTCGAGCACCAACTGCGGGGCGACGCCGAGCACAACGGCGGCCACCGTCGCCACCGCCAGCACCACGGCCACCACACCCACCACGGGTACGGCAGCCGCACCGCCACCGGCTTGCGCCGCAGCTGGGCCGGGCGTCGTCGTCGCCGGTGCCCAGAGCGCGGCGGTCACCCGCAGGTAGTAGGCGAGCCCGATCACCGCGTTCAGCGCCACCACGAGCGCCAGCCAGGCCGCCCCACCGTCGAGCAGTGCCCGGACCACTGTCACCTTCGCGAACAGGCCGGCGAGCCCCGGCGGCAGGCCGGCCAGGCCCACCAGCGCGAGACCGAGCGCCGCGGCCCGCCAGGGGTGCCTGCGGGCCGCCCCACGGAGGTCGTCCAGCGTGCCGCCGTCCGCGCCGGCCGGGCGCAGCGCGGTCACCCCGGCGAACGCGGCCAACTCCAACACCACGAAGAAGACGGCGTACGCCATCGCGGCCGCGTACGCGGCGGAGCGTGCCTCGTCGGTGCGGCCGGCGGCCAGCGCCAACGCCCCCAACGGGGCGAGAATGTAGCCGGCCTGCGCGACGGACGACCAGGCCAGCAGCCGGACGGTACGCCGCTGGCGCAGCGCGACCAGGTTGCCGACGGTCATGGTGAGCACCGCGAGCAGGGCGAGCACCGGGCCGGTCTGATCCGGCGGGAGTGCCCGCTGCACGACGGCGAGCAGTGCGACAAGGCCGCCCAGCTTCGACGCCGTCGACAGATACGCGGCCACCGGCAGCGGCGCGCCGTCGTAGGTGGCCGGCGCCCACGCGTGGAACGGCACCGCCGCCACCTTGAAGGCCAGCCCGACCAGCAGCACCGCCACCGCGGCCGTGGTCAGCGGCAGGTCGCGCAACTCCGGCCGTTCGGCGAGCAACGCGCCGAGCCGGTCCAGGTGCAGCCCACCGGTCACCGCGTACAGCAGCGCCGCGCCGAGCAGGGTCAGCGTGGTCGCCACCACGCTGACCACGAAGAACGTCACCGCCGCCTCGGCGCTGGCGAGGCTCCCCCGACGCAGGCCCACCAGCACGTACAGCGGCAGGGTCAGCGTCTCCAGGGCGACGATCAGGGTGATCAGGTCGCCGGCCGCGCCGAGCACCACGCCGCCGGTCATCGAGCAGGCCAGCAGGAAGCAGTATTCCCCCACCGGCGACCGCCCCGCCCGCAACGCGGGTGCGGAGAGCCCGAGCACGCCCAGGGTGAGCAGGGCCACCACCGCGCCGACCAGGGCGGCCCGGCCGCCGAAGATCCAGGAGCAGTCCGAGCCGACACAGAACGTCCGCCGCTCCCCAGCCGCGCCGACCAGGGCGGCGCCGACGGCGGTGCCGAGCGCGCCCAGCGCGGCCACCACGATGGTGGCCCGTGGCCGGGCCAGCAGCAGGTCGGTGAGGAGCACGAGCACTGCGGTGCCGGCGGCCAGGTAGGCCGGCAGCAGCGCGACGCTGTCCACGCTCTGCACCACGTTCATGTGAGCCTGCCTCTGTTCGCGACTGCGGGGCTCCGCTTCGCCGTACGCCTGGCGCTCACCGGGAGACCACCCCGATCAGGGCGTCGACGGGAGCCTCGGCGACGCCGAGGACCAGCGCCGGGGCCAGCCCGATGGCCAACGCGAGCAGCACCAGCGGCACCCACGCGGTCAGCTCCGCACCGGCCAGGCCGGGGCCGACCCGCCCCACGGCGGGGCTCGGACGGTTGTGGGTGACCTGGCGCAGCAACCGCAGGAAGTACGCCGCAGTGAGCGCACCGCCGATCGCGGCCAGCACCCCGAGGGTGGTCCAGAGCGGGCCGCCCACCTGGACGGCCGCGATCACCGCGAACGCCTCACCCCAGAAACCGGCCAGCCCGGGCAGACCGAGCGACGCGACAGCCGCGAACGCCAGCAGACCGGCCAACCGGGGCGCGGTCTCCCGCAGCCCGGACAACTCGGCGATGGTGCCCGTGCCGGTCCGGTCCTTCACAGCCCCGGCCAGGAAGAACAGCAGAGCAGTGATCACCCCGTGCGCGATGTTGCCGATCAACGCCGCCTGGATGCCGATGGTGGTCAGCGTGGCGACGCCCAGCAGCACGAAGCCCATGTGCCCCACGCTGGAGTACGCGATCAGCCGCTTCACGTCGGACTGGGCCAGGCAGACCAGTGAGCCGACCAGGATCGCGGCAACGGCCAGCACGCCGAGCACCGGCGCCGCCCAGTGGGCGCCCTCCGGCGCCACCCCCACCGCCACCCGGATCAGACCGTAGGTGCCCATCTTCAACAGCACGCCGGCCAGCACCACACTGCCCACCGTTGGCGCCTGGGTGTGCGCGTCGGGCAGCCAGGAGTGCAACGGCCACAGCGGGCTCTTCACCGCGAAGGCCAACGCCAGCAGGGTGAACGCGGCCAGCTGGGTGCCCCTGGACATCCCCGCACCGCCGGTCAGGGCCACCACGTCGGCGGTGCCGGCGGCGGCGACCACCACGTACACGCCGACCAGCAGCAATACCGAGCCGAACAGGGTGTAGAGCGCGAACTTGCGGGCCGCCCGACGCCGGTCCGCGCCACCCCAGCCGGCGATGATCGCGTACATCGGCAGCAGGACGACCTCGAAGAACAGGAAGAACAGCACCAGGTCCAGGGCGAGGAAGGTGCCCAGGATGCCCACCTCGACCACCAGCAGCAACGCGACCAACGCCCGGCCACTGCCGCCGTCCGGAACCCGCCACATCGTGTACGCGCAGCAGAGCAGCGTGAGCAGCGCGGTCAACACCACCAGCGGCCACGAGATGCCGTCCACGCCGAGGTGGAAGCGCAACTCCAGGCCGGGCACCCAGGGCAGGTCCAGTTGGTGCCACGGGCGTACTGCCGGCGCCCCGGCCGACCAGGCGACCCAACCCCGTCCGCCGAACACCAGCGGCACCGCGGCCAGCAGAGTCAGGGCCGCCGCGACAGTGCCGACCAGCCGGGCCGCCCGGTCCCGGGGAGTCGCCGCCACCGCGACCGCGCCGAGCGCCGGCACCGCCAGGACGGCGACCAGCAACACCTGCCCAAACGTCATTGGATCGCCTTCGCTCGCGACTGCGGGGCTCGCAAACCCGGCTCACTCCTCGCGCTCACAGCTTCACCCCTATTACGGCGGCCAGCCCGATCAGCAGCGCGCCGGCCAGCACACCGGCGGCGGCCCGGGGCAACGCCGCTCGGTGCAGCGTGGCCAGCCCCGCGCCCAGACCGGACGCGGCCCGGCCGCTGCCCTCGACCGCGCCGTCCACCACCACCTCGTCGCCGGTGCGCGCTACGCGGGCCAGCGCGCGGACGGGACGTACGACAAGGGTGTGCTGGACGTCGTCGAGCCGGAACGCGCGGGCGAAGACCGGCCGCAGCGGGCCCAGCGCGACCGCCGGGTCGGCGGTCGGGTCCCGACGCCAGCCCAGCGTGACCAGCCCGGCGCCGACCAGCAGCAACGCGAGCGGCAGCAGCATCCCCGGCCCCACGTGGACCAGGCCGTCCTCGGAGCCCGCCACCGGCACGGTCGGGAAGCGCAGGCGGTCGGCGAACGCCCCGACGAACCCGGCCAGACCGAGCAGCGCGGCCGGCACGGCCAGCAGCAGCACCGGCCAGCGCAGCACCGCCGGCGGGTCGTGCGGGCGGACCAGCGGCAGGCGTGGTGTGCCGAAGAAGGCGCGCAGCAGCAGCCGGCCGGCGTACCAGGCGGTGATCGCCACGCCGAGCAGCCCGGCCATCCACACCAGCCAGCCCACCCACGACGGTGCCGGGCCGGTGCCCTCCAACGCGGCGGACTCGGCGACCGTCAACACGCCGTCCTTGCTCCAGAAACCGGCGAGCGGCGGCACCCCGGCCAGCGCACCCAGGCCCACCACGGTGCACCAGAACGTCACCGGCATGCTGCGCCGCAGCCCGCCCATCTCCGACATCAGGGTCGTGCCGACCGCGTGGATGACCACGCCGGCGGCGAGGAACAGCAGCGCCTTGAACGCGGCGTGGGTGAGCAGGTGGAACAGCGCCGCAGACGGAGAGCCGACCGCCAGCGCGCCGGTCATGTAACCCAACTGGGACACCGTCGACCAGGCCAGCACGCGCTTGATGTCGTCCTGGGCGGTGGCGGCGTGCGCACCGAGCAGCAGGGTGATCGCGCCGACCACCCCGAGCACGGTCAGCGTCACCGGCGCGGCCGTGAACAGCGGGTAGAGGCGGGCCACGGCGTACACGCCGGCGGCGACCATCGTGGCGGCGTGGATCAGCGCCGAGATCGGCGTCGGACCGGCCATCGCGTCCGGCAGCCACGTGTGCAGCGGGAACTGCGCGCTCTTACCGGCGACACCGGCGAGCAGCAGCAAGCCGGCAGCGGTCAGCGTCACGCCGGAGTGGTCGTGGGCGAGCACGTCGGCGATCCGGAAGCTGCCCGTCGACACGCCCAGCAGCGCGATGCCGAGCAGGAACCCGACGTCACCCACCCGGGTCACCAGGAACGCCTTCATCGCGGCGGCCGGCGCGCCGGGCAGTCGACGGTCGTGGGCGATGAGCAGGTACGAACAGAGGCCCATCACCTCCCAGCCGACCAGCAGCATGATCAGGTCGCCGGCGACCACCACCAGCAGCATCGCACCGGTGAAGAGGCTGATCTGGGCCGCGTACGGCGGGTAGCGGTGGTCGACGTCGATGTCGTCGTGCGGGCCGCGTCGCAGATAGCCGATCGAGTAGACCTGCACCGCAAGGGCGACCGCGGTGACCGCCACCGCGACCAGTGCGGCGGCGCCGTCCAGCCGTACGCCGAGGGTCACCATCAGCCCGCCGACGTCGACCCAGGTGGTCGACGTCTCCGTCGGCCCGTCGACGGTCAGCAGCAGCGCGACGGCCAACGCCAGCGCGACGGCCGCACCGCTGACGCCGAGCGCGACGGCCGCGTTGCGGGCCCGATCGCCGCCGGTCGCGCTGTTGCCCCGTGGGGCCGGTGGCAGCAGCAGGCCGAGCAGGCCGGCGGCCAGCGGTACGGCGGGCAGCAGCGCCCCGATCAGCCCGGTCACCGGCGAGCCTCCGTGTCCAGGACGGCCGGCTCTCGCCCGTCGAAGGGCTGCGCCGGCTCGGTCAGCGGCACGTCATCCACCGCGACGGTGGCCCGCAACCGGTAGAGCTGGAGGACGATCGCCAGCCCCACGCCGATCTCGGCGGCGGCGAGGACGATGACGAACAACGCGAAGACCTGCCCCGAGTGCGGCAGCACGGCGCGGGCGGTGGTGTCCGCGGTGACCAGGATCAGGTTGACCGCGTTGAGCATCAACTCGACCGACATCAGCACCAGCACCGCGTTGCGGCGGCGCAACACGCCGTAGACGCCGAGGCCGAACAGCAGCGCGGCGGTGACGTACGGGATGACCGGCCTCACCGGCGCCCCCCGGGCTCGACGTCGACCCGGGCATCCGGTGCTGCCGTGGCGTCGCGTTGCGGGGCGGGTCGACCGATGTCCGGCCGGGACAGCACGATCGCGCCCACCAGCGCGGAGAGCAGCAGCACGGACAGCACCTCGAACGGCAGCACCCAGGACTGGAAGATCTGCTCCCCCAGACGCTCCGCGGTGCCCGCGGCCGGAAGCGCGACGCTGTTCCAGCGGTACGCGTCGATCAGCAGGACGGTCAGCCCGAGCCCGGCGCCGCCACCGATCAGGGCGGCCGGCCAGCCGGGCCGGTCCAGGTCGTCGGAGGCACCGATCGGGGCCCGGGTCAGCATCACCGCGAACAGCAGCAGGACCACCACCGCGCCGACGTAGATCAGCACCTGCACCCAGGCCACCAGCTCGGCGCTGAGCACCAGGAAGTCACCGGCCAGCGCGCCCAGGCACACCACCAGGTAGAGCCCGGCCCGGACCAGGTGTTTCGTGGTCACCACCAGCACGCCGGCGCCAACCGCCACCGCGCCGAGGGCGAGCAGCAGCACATCCGCTCCGGTCACCGGGCCGCCTCTCCGGCTCGGGCGGTCACGACGCCGGGTCCTGGTCGGCGTCGGAGCGTACCGATGGAGGGGCCGGACGGGCGGCGGCCGCCTTGCGCGCGGCGGCGGTCTCCTCCTTGGCCGGCTCACCGTTCGGGTCGTGCGCGGGCGGCGGCGGAACCGTGGCCATCCACTGACCCAGGTGGTCCTTGTCGTGCAGCAGGTCCTTGATGTCGTACTCGGCGTACTCGAATTCCGGTGACCAGTAGAGCGCGTCGAACGGGCAGACCTCGATGCAGATGCCGCAGTACATGCAGAGCGAGAAGTCGATGTCGAACTTGTCGAGCACGTTGCGCTGGCGGGGGCGGGCGGCGCCGGGCACCGCCACCTCCTCCTTGTGCGAGTCGATGTAGATGCACCAGTCCGGACACTCGCGGGCGCAGAGCATGCAGACCGTGCAGTTCTCCTCGGACAACGCGATCACGCCACGCGAGCGGGGCGGCAGCTCAGGGGCGACGTCCGGGTACTGCTGGGTGGTCGTCCGGCTGGTCATCGTCTTGAGGGTGACCGCCAGCCCCTTCACCAGGCCCGCGCCGGGCAGGCCACGCGCACCGGTGGCGCTGGCCGGGTCGCCGTGCTCGCTGGGGTCGCTCATGCCGACCATCCTGCCCTGTGGCCCCGGCGCGCGCGACCACCACCCACAGGTCCAGGGCGATACCGTGGTCGCGGGGAGAACGAACGCACCTGGAAGGACCTGCCATGACCGCCGCGCTGCAGAGCGACTACCCGCCCGACGGCGGGTGGACGACTGACGATCTGGATGCGCTGCCCGAGGATGGCCGCCGCCGGGAACTGCTCGATGGAGTGCTGCTGATGTCCCCCTCCCCCACCCGCACCCACCAGAAAATCGCGATGCTTCTTGGCACCGCGCTCGACGACGACTGCCCCGACGGCTATGACGTGACCCAGGGCGTCGAGGTGCGGATCAACCGCACGCGGTCCTTCATCCCCGACGTGCTGATCACCACGGCCACCGCGGCGGCGCGGGAGCCGTCGAAGTACGAGCCACACGAGGTGGTCCTTGCCATCGAGATCGTCTCACCGAACACCCGCTCGATCGACCGGGTGTTGAAGCCGGCGCTGTACGCCCAGGCCGGCATCCCGTTCTACTGGCGGATCGAGACGCAGGGTGGCGCGCTGGAGGTCGTCACCTACCGGATCGACGCGGTGAACGAGGTCTACAGCGAGACGGGGCGGTGGACGAAGTTCGTCGACACCGGCGAGCCCTTCCCGATCAACCTGGCGATCAGTCGGATCACGCCCCGGGTCCGCTGACGCCGGTCGGGGGCAGCATTTCGACTCCGAGTTGTTGGAGCAGTTGGAACAGCTCGTTGCAGCTCCACACCTCGACGATCCGGCCCGCCGCGTCGAAGCGCAGGAACGTCGCACCGGAGTAACTCACGACCTGCCCGGTCGGTGGCACCGGCCCGAACTGCCCGGCGTGCGTGCCGGCCGCCCGCCAGTGCACGGCCACCCGCTCGCCGGCCGCCACCACGTCCACGATCTTGTAGCGCAGGTCCGGGAAGGCCGCCCGCCGCTCGCGGTGCCAGGCCAGCATCGCCTCCGGCCCGGTGCCGCCCAGCCCCGGGCAGTCGTCGGCGATCAACTCGTACGCGGACTCCTCCCGGCGCGCGTTCCACACGTCGGCGATGAACCGGCGGGCCGCGGCCTCCACATCCGTCATGCCGGCAGGGTAACCGGGTCCACTCCGCGTCGCTGAGCGGTAGATCCGTAAGGATGGGGTAGAGACACTGACCAGACCGGGAGGGTGACGTGGGCGAGGAAACAGGCGGGAAGTACGTCGAGCCGGGTGGCGAGTTCACCCGCGACCAGCGGTACATCGCCACTCGGATCACCGAGGACGGGCGGGACGGGTACCCGGTGGAGCCGGGCCGGTACCGGCTGGCGGTCAGTCGGGCCTGCCCGTGGGCCAACCGCCTGATCATCGTGCGACGGCTGCTCGGCCTGGAGGACGCCATCTCGATGGCGGTGGCCGGCCCGACCCACGACGCACGGAGCTGGACCTTCGACCTCGACCCGGACGGGCGGGACCCGGTGCTCGGCATCGAGCGCATCCAGGAGGCGTACTTCAAGCGCTTCCCCGGCTACGAGCGCGGCATCACCGTGCCGGCGATCGTGGACGTGCCGACCGGGCAGGTGGTGACCAACGACTACGCGCAGATGAGCCTCGACCTGTCGACGCAGTGGCGCGCATACCACCGCGACGGCGCTCCGCAGCTCTACCCGGAGCACCTGCGGGCGCAGATCGACGAGGTCAACGCCGTGGTGTTCCGGGACGTCAACAACGGCGTCTACCGGTGCGGCTTCGCCGGCAACCAGGAGGCGTACGACAAGGCGTACCACCAGCTCTTCGACCGGCTGGACTGGTTGACCGAGCGGCTGACCGACCAGCGTTACCTGGTCGGTGACACCATCACCGAGGCCGACGTGCGGCTGTTCACCACCCTGGTCCGCTTCGACCCCGTCTACCACGGTCACTTCAAGTGCAACAGGCAGAAGCTGAGCGAGATGCCGGTGCTGTGGGCGTACGCCCGGGACCTGTTCCAGACCCCCGGTTTCGGCGACACCATCGACTTCGACCACATCAAGCGGCACTACTACGAGGTGCACCGCGACATCAACCCGACCGGGATCGTGCCGCTCGGCCCCGACCTGTCGAACTGGCTCACCCCGCACGGCCGGGAAACGCTGGGTGGCCGCCCGTTCGGCGACGGCACCCCGCCCCCGCCGCCGGCCGAGCCCGTCGACCCCGCCCACACCCCGCTGCGCTGAGCGGCGCCCCTACAGGGCGACGCGGACGGCTGCCGTGAGGACCAGTTGGGCGAGGGACGCTGGCACCAGCACCAGCCAGCAGAGCCGCTGGAGCTGGTCCTCACGCAGTCGGGGGTAGGACACCCGGAGCCAGATGATCACGAAGGACACGGCGAAGACCTTCAGCAGCGTCCAGAGCCAACCCAACTGGTCGTCGGCGAACGGGCCCTGCCATCCGCCGAGGAACAGCACAGTGGTCAGCGCGGCGATCACCACGATGCCGACGTACTCGGCGAGCAGGAAGAACGCGAAACGCAGCCCGGTGTATTCGGTCATGTAACCGAAGACCAGCTCCGAGTCGGCCACCGGCATGTCGAACGGCGGCCGGCGGATCTCGGCCACCCCGGCGACGAAGAAGATGATCATCGCGGGCGCCTGCCAGAGCAGCCACCACGGTTGCCACGCCTCGACGATGCCCGACAGGCTGAGCGTGCCCGCCGCCATCGCCACCGACGCGGCGGCGAGCACCAGCGGCAGCTCGTAACCGAGCAGCTGTGCGGCACCGCGCAACCCACCGAGCAGGCTGTACTTGTTGGCCGACGCCCACGCCGACATCAGCACCGCCACCACCCCGACACCGACCACGGCCAGCACGAAGAACAAGCCGATGTCCAGAGGTTGCCCGACCAGGTCGTTCGGGCCGAGCGGGATGACCAGCAGCACCAGCAGGTAGGGCACCAGGGCCACCACCGGGGCCAGCCGGAACACCGCCCGGTCCGCCTCGCGTGGGGTCACGTCCTCCTTCTGCACGAACTTGACCCCGTCCGCGACAAGCTGGGCCCAACCGTGGAAGCCGCCCGCGTACATCGGGCCGAGCCGGCCCTGCATGTGCGCCATCACCTTGTGCTCGGCCTGGCCCACCAGCAACGGCAGGGTGAGGAACGCGACCAGCACGCCACCCACCCGCAGCACCAGCTCCACCCAGAGCGGCATCAGGTCGTACCCCCGTCGTCGTCGGTGCGCTCGGCGCGGGCCGGCGGGTCCGCGACCGGGCCGGGCGCCGGCTGGTCGGGTGAGCCCGGGCCGGCAGCGGGCGCGGGCTGCTCGGGCACGGCCGGGCCGTCGTCGGCCGCGGCAGACCGGGGAGTACGCGCCGGACGGGCCCCCGGAGCGGGCCGCGCCGGACGGTCACCGGCGGGTCTGGCCGGGGTGCCGCCACGCGGCCCCTCCCCCACTCCACCCGCGCCGGCCGGGGTGGGGGTGGGGCCCCACTCACCCGGAGCCGGAACACCCGGCGGGCGGATCGGTCGACGCCCACCGCCGGCCTCCGACTCGCCCGGTTCCTTCGCGCCCGGCCAGGGCTTGGCCACCCGGGAAGCGAGCACGAACTCCTTGCGCAGCGGGTGACCCTCGAACTCCGGGGGCAGCAGCAGCGGACGCAACTCGCCGTGGCCGGCGAAGCCGATGCCGAACATCTCGTGCGTCTCCCGCTCGTGCCAGGCGGCACCCGGGTAGACGTCCACCACAGAGGCGACAGTGGCCTCGGCACGCGGCAACCGGGTACGCAGCAGCACACCGTGCCGCAGCCGCGTCGACCAGAGATGCGCCACCACGTCGAAGCCCTCGGCCAACTCGTCGACGGCGGAGAGCCAGTCGAAGAAGTCGCAGGCCAGCTCGGTGTCGTCGCGGGCCGCGCGAACGGCGACCAGCCAGCTCTCCGGCGGCACGTCGACGGTGGCCCGGGCGAACCGCTGCCCGCCGGAGACCGACGGGGTCGCCTCGACCGGCGCGAGCAGCGCCACCAGCCGAGCACCGAGGGCTTCGGGAGTCATGCCGCTGATCCTAGTGCCGACCGGGCCCGGGCCCGGGCCGCCGCCGATGCCAGATGATCTGCCGGCTTTGGGCGCGGCGCAGCCCCCGGCGGGGAAAGATGAGGGCGTGCGCGCTGTGACTGTGAAACCCGGGGTCGCCAACTCGCTGAACCTCGTCGAGGATCAGCCGGAGCCGGCTGCCGAGGAAGGCTCGGTCCTGGTCGAGGCGCTGGCGGTGGGGATCTGCGGCACCGACCACGAGATCATCGCCGGAGAGTACGGCGAGGCGCCACCGGGGCGGGACCACCTGGTCATCGGGCACGAGTCACTGGGCCGGGTGATCGAGGACCCGAGCGGCACCATGCAACCCGGCGACCTGGTGGCCGGCATCGTCCGGCATCCCGACCCGGTCCCCTGCCCCAACTGCGCGGTCGGCGAGTGGGACATGTGCCGCAACGGCCAGTACACCGAACACGGCATCAAGGCGCTACCCGGGTTCGCCCGCGACCGCTGGCGGATCGAGCCCCGGTTCGCGGTCGCGCTCGACCCGGCGCTGGCCCAGGTCGGCGTGCTGTTGGAACCGACCAGTGTGGTGGCTAAGGCCTGGGACCACATCGAGCGGATCGGGCACCGGGCCGAGTGGCAGCCGCAGACCGTCCTGGTGACCGGGGCCGGGCCGATCGGGCTGCTGGCCGCGTTGCTCGCCACTCAGCGCGGGCTCACCGTCCACGTGCTGGACCGGAACACCGACGGGCCGAAGCCGGAGCTGGTCGCCGGGCTCGGCGCCACCTACCACACGGTGCCGGTCAACGACCTGCCCTTCGAGCCGGACGTGGTGATCGAGTGCACCGGTGCGCCCACCGTGGTCCTCGACGTCATGTGCAAGGCGGGCCCCACCGGGATCGTCTGCCTGGCCGGAGTGTCCAGCGGCGGCCGGACCATCAACTTCGACGCCGGCGCACTCAACCGGGAGCTGGTGCTGGAGAACAACGTGGTGTTCGGCTCGGTGAACGCCAACCGGCGGCACTGGGACATGGCCGCGCAGGCGCTGGCCGGCGCCGACCAGGTCTGGCTCGAGTCGCTGATCACCCGTCGGGTGCCGGTGAACAGGTACGCCGACGCGTACACCCCGGGGCCGGACGACATCAAGGTGGTGCTGGAGTTCGCGTCCTGAGCGACGCCACGCCCGATCAGATGCCCGGCAGCCGGCCGTTGCGGAACAGGTCGACGAAGAGCTGGTGGTCCTGCCGGGCGCGCACCCCGTACGCGTGGGCGAAGTCCACCAGGTGGGCGACGAAGCCCGGCTCGTCGGCGTCCACCGCCGCGACGATCGCCTCCTCGGTGGAATAGTCCACCAGGTCGTGACTGGACTCGTCGTCGGCGACCGAGTGCATCCGGGCCACCGCCCGACCGAGGTCGACGAGCACCCCGGTCAGTTCCTCCGGCTCGTTGACGTCCGACCAGTCCAGGTCCGCGGCGTACGGGGAGACCTCGGCGACGAGCTGCCCGGCCCCGTCCAGCTCTGTGAAGCCCAGCCACGGGTCGGCGTGCGCCTGCAACGCCCGCTGCGACTCGGCTGTCCGGTGACCCTGGTGCTGGAAGTAGCCGCGGACCGAC
Organism: Micromonospora sp. A202; assembly: GCF_006715105.1. Classification (NCBI taxonomy): domain Bacteria; kingdom Bacillati; phylum Actinomycetota; class Actinomycetes; order Micromonosporales; family Micromonosporaceae; genus Micromonospora; species Micromonospora sp. A202. Next base: position 5,990,799 of record NZ_VFMP01000001.1, read on the forward strand.
TCGTCGGTGACGTACCGCGCCACCGCTGGCACCTGCGCCTGCTTCATGTAGATGACGACGTCGTTCTCCAGGGCCTGGGTGTGCCCCTCCAGCAGCAGGTTGTACGACGGCAGCCCGGCCGAGCCGATGCCCACCCCCTTGCGCAGCACCACGTCCTTGATCCGCGCCGCCACCGGCCGAAGCTGCGTCGAAGCGTTCGGCAGGGTGCCCAGGTAGTCCTGGAAGGCGGCACGCACCCGGTCCCGGGTGGCGTCGTCGATCTCGAAGACCCCGTCGCCGATGGAGAACCGTCGCTCGTAGTTATCGATGGTGGTCTGCGCGGCCAGCAGGTCGACGCGGGTGTTGAGCCGGGCCTGCTGGAGCACCCGGCGCAGCACACCGTCGGCGTTCTCCAGGGTGATCGAGCCGATCGCGTCGTCCCCTCCGGCGGCGATCGCCCGTAGCTCGGTCAGGTACGACCGGGCGAAGCCAGCCACCAGATCGCCGATCGCCGTGTCGGAGAGCGCCTTGCCGTAGCCGAGCAGCGCCACGCTGGCCGCGAGCCGCCGCAGATCCCAGGTGAACGGCCCGACGTACGCCTCGTCGAAGTCGTTGACGTTGAACACCAGCTGCCCGGAGGCGTTCATGTAGGTGCCGAAGTTCTCCGCGTGCAGGTCACCGTGGATCCACACCCGGCTGGTCCGCCCGTCCAGGAACCGGTCGTCGGCGAAGTCGCCGAGCTGGTCGGCGTAGAACAACGCCGCGCTGCCCCGGTAGAAGGCGAACGGCGACGCGGCCATCTTGCGAAACTTGCGGCGGAAGGCGGCCGGGTCGACAGCCATCGACGCGCCGAACTCCTCGGTGAGCACGTCGATGATGTGGGCGGACCGCTGGTCCACTGAGCTGCTCATGATGCGCAGGCTAGCCCGGCCCGGCCACCCCGGACGTCGGACAACCGACTTGTCCCCTTCGACCGGAAGGCCGACAAGGGCAGCTACGGGCAATCTCGTCACCGATGCTGGACCGACGCGAAGCAACCGGCCTGATCGGCGCCAGCCGCCATCACGGGAGGACCAGATACACGTGTCCAAAAAACGGGGACCCTACTCAGAGACCACGCTGGCCGTCGCCGCCTACGGCTGACCGGTTGCTCCCGGCCGCCGCTCGGGCTCGTCCAGGCGGTGGCCGGGCCGCCGTCAGGTGGCGGCGGGCGGGCGCACCGGCGCGGCGGTCAGGGAGTCGACGGAGCGTGGGGCGGCGGCCTCGCGGGGCGGTGCGTCCAGCGGCGCGGCCAGCACATCGCGTTGCGGCACACCGCCGATGCCCGACTGCTCGGCGGCGATCTTCTCCTGCAGGCGCAGGATGCCGTGCAGCAGCGCCTCCGGCCGGGGCGGGCAGCCGGGCACGTAGACGTCGACCGGGATGAGCTGGTCGACACCCTTGGTCACCGAGTACGAGTCCCAGTAGGGGCCGCCGCAGTTGGAGCAGGCGCCGAACGAGATCACGTACTTCGGCTCGGGCATCTGGTCGTAGAGCCGCTTGATGGCCGGTGCCATCTTGTCGGTCACCGTGCCGGACACCACCATCAGATCGGCCTGCCGGGGGCCGTGGGCGAACGGGATCACACCGAGCCGAATGAAGTCGTGCCGACCCATGCTGGTGGCGATGAACTCGATCGCGCAGCAGGCCAGACCGAAGTTGAACACCCAGAGCGAGTAGCGGCGCCCCCAGTTCAGCACGAACCGGATCGGCTCACCCAGCACTGCCGGTAGCTGCACGACCGCCCCCTTCCGTCCCCCACCCGACAGTCAACCACAGCAGCTCCGAGCCTCGTTCGTGGCTCGTCCCGGGCACGCGTGTCCTGGGCACGACAGCAACGCGAACAGCCCACCCCGCAACCTGCCGACGCGCCCGAGTGTGTGACCGATGCTGGCGACCACGCCGCCCGCGGCCACCACGGGGAGGACGAGTGCTTGTGACAAGAGAAGTACAGGTGGGCGGACGGCCACCGGACCCCCCGGGCAGCTCCGCACCGGCGGCTGCCGAACTGGTCTTCGACGACTTCTACCACGCCCACTTCCGTGGGCTGGTCGTGCAGCTCACCGCCTACACCGGTGACCGCGGGCAGGCCCAGGACCTGGTCCAGGAAGCGTTCTGTCGGGCGTACGCCCGCTGGGACCGGCTGGCCGGATACGAGGACCCGCTGGCCTGGGTACGCAAGGTCGCCTGGAACCTCGGCCACAACCGATGGCGGCGACTGCGGACCGCCCAGGCGTGGCTGCTGCGGCAGCGGGAGACGCACGTCGCCGAGCCCAGCCCCGACCGGGTGGCCCTCGATACCGCGTTGGCGAAGTTGCCGCCGAAGCAGCGGCGGGCAGTCGTCCTGCACTACCTCGCCGACCTGTCGATCGCCGAGATCGCCGCCCAGGAACGGGTCGCCGAGGGCACCGTCAAATCCTGGCTGCACCGGGGACGCGCGGCGCTGGCGACGCACCTACGCGACACCTTTGAGGAGGTGCGAGATGTCTGAGCAGGAGACCCTCGGCCTCGCCGAGGAATTCGCCCACTACCGCCGTACCGTGCTGGACAAGGTCGAGGTGCCCGGTCCCGCCGCCGTCCGGCGGACGGTACGAGGCCGCAACCGGCGCCGGTGGGGGGCCACCGCCACGACCGCGCTCGCGTTGCTCGGCGGCTCGGCCATCGGGTACGCGGCGATGAGCGGCCCGGACCACCGGCCGGGTCCGGTCGAGCCCACACCGAGCGTGTCGGTGTCGCCCACGCCGAGCGGCCTGGCGAGCCCGACTCCCAGTCCTTCCGTGACCAGTAGCGGCCCCGCCTCCGCCGCGCCCGACGGCCGGATCAGCCGGGCACAGTTGCTCGGCGCGTCGGTGACCCTGCCGGCGTGGCGGGCCGGACGGGGGTGCCCGACGTCGGCCGTACGGATCAGCGGCGACGACCGCGAAGGCGTCAACTGGCTCGTGGCGCTCGACCACGGCGACGTCGACGGGGACGGCGCGGTGGAGACCGTGGCGCTCGTGCAGTGCGTGCTCGGCACCAAGGGGCCGATGCAGGTGGTCGCCTTCGACCGGAACGAGGAAGGGAAGGTGGTCACGCTCGGCCGGGTGGTCGCGACCACCATCGACAAGCCGCAGTGGTTGTTCGCACTCGACGTGGTGGGCGACGGCACGGTCCGCGTGCAGGTCGGTGACATCGCTCCCGGGGGCGGCTGGCCCGCCGAGTGGTCACAGCGGCAGTGGCGGGGCTACCGCTGGAACGGCGAGACCTTCACCCAGGTTTCCGGGCCGACGACCTTCGGTCAGAACCGGCACGACGTCAACCTTGTCGTCACCGCCACGAACCTGGTGCTGGCCGAGACGCCGGACGGCTCTCGGGCCGGCACGGTGAACGTGCGCGTCCGCAACACAACCGGACTGGCCTCCTACGTGGCCCTGCGGCTCGGCCTGCCGGCGACGGTGCGCCCGGACGGCGATGGCTGGGCGGCCTGCCGCAACGATCCGGAGACGACCCGGGAACCGGTGACCTGCGACCTGAACGGGCTCGACGGCGGCAAGGAGGTCGTGCTCACGCTGGGCTTCCGGGTCGCGGCGGGCACCACAGTGGCTTCGGGCAAGGCAGACGTGGACGCGCGGCCCATGGACGCGAAGTTCGACTTCGTGGACGAGGTCTACGATCCGGACAACACGGTCGTTATCACCTACCGTTGAGCCGGTCCGGCCCGGTCCGCCGTCATTTGACGGCGGGCCGGACCGTGTGGCGTCACCAGGTGGGACGTTGCAGCAGGCCGACGAACTCGACCAGCAGCCGCTCCCGCAGCGCCGGCGGCGCGGCGTCGAGCAGCGTGTTGACCACCGCCATCCGCTCCGGCAGCGGCGCACCACCCGGCTCGCCGCCCATGCCCAACCCGGCGGCCAGGCCCTCGACCAGCTCCGGGGTCAGCGCGTCCGGGGTGAGGGCGCCGACCAGGGCCGCCAGCTCGGCGGGCAGCCGCACCGGACCCGCGACCAGGGCCGCGGCCACCGCGTCGGCCAGGTCCGGGCCGAAGTCGCCGACGCGGGGCGCCACCGAGGCGGTCACCGTGAGGTGCACGCTCGCCGGCAGGCCCGCGTACGACAGTTGGGGTTGGGTGTGCCAGCCACGCGCGGTCAGCTCGTCCACCAGGACGAACAGGTCGGGGCCATCCTCGGTGGCGGTGAAGCACACCACTGTCGACTCCGGCTCGGCCATCAGCCGCAGCCCGTCGACGGCGCGGACCGCGTCGGCCAGGCCGGCGACCGCGTCCCGGGTGACGGTGGCCAGTCGCAGGTAACCGTCGTCGCCGAGGTGCCGCACGGTGGCGTACGCGGCGGCGATCGGCCCGCCCGACCGGGTGGACGCGATCACCGGGTTGATCATCGTGTAGCCGGGCCAGTCGGCGTACGCGAAGTACTGCGGCGCTCGCAGCGAGGCGTCACGGTGCAGCAGCACCGACACGCCCTTCGGCGCGTACGCGTACTTGTGCAGGTCCACCGAGATGGACGTGACCCCGGGCACTGCGAAGTCGAACGCCGGCACCGGCTCACCGAGACGACGCAGGTACGGCAGGGTCCAGCCGCCGAAGCAGGCGTCCACGTGGCAGCGCACCCCGGCGGCGGCCGCGGCGGCGGCGATCTCCGCGACCGGGTCCACCACCCCGTGCGCGTACGACGGCGCGGAGCAGGCGACCAGCACCGTCTCCGGGCGGATGGCGGCGGCCATCGCAGCCGGGTCGGGACGCAGTGTGTCCAGGGAGACGGGCACGACGTCCATCGCCACCCGCAGGTAGTGCGCCGCCTTGGCGAACGCGGCGTGGGCGCTCGACGGCACCACGATCCGGGGCGCGGTGATCTCCGGGTGGGCGTCCCGGGCCGTCTTGACGGCGAGGATCAGCGACTCGGTGCCACCGCTGGAGACGCTGCCGACGACGTCCGGTGCGGTCGTGCCCGGGCCGGCGCCGAGCACCCGGCCGGCGGCGCCCACCAGCGCGTTCTCCATGGCCAGCAGGGACGGAAACGCTGTCGGGTCCAGCCCGTTGACGTGCGCGCTCTCCCGGTGTGCGGCGGCGGCCAGCTCGTCCAGCCCTGGCACCGCCGGGTCGTAGACGTACGCGAACAGCCGTCCACCGTGGGTCGGCCGGTCCCCGGCGCGCAACTGCCGAACCTCGTCGAGCGCGACCTCGGCCGCAACCCCGGCAGGCAACCCGGCCCTGGTCTCGTCGATCATGGGGTTATGGTGCCCTTCTCGTGACGGTCAATGGCTTTCGTCCCCCACCACAACTCCATGATCGACCCGATCGACCGGGGCGGCGAGTGCGGCGGTCAGCGCGGCGGGACTCAGGGTGTATCGGCGTAGCAGGAGGATCGGGGGCGCTATCAGCAGGGCCGGGATCAGCGTGAAGCCGAGGAGGACGCCCAGCCGGGCCGAGTCCGACTGGGCGGCCGCCGAGCCGGTGTCGGACGAGACGTAGCCGGAGATCTGGAGCACCAGCCCGTAGATGCCCGGGCCGAGCGCCAGGCCGAACGTCTCCCCGGCGGTCCACAGGCCGGTGAAGACGCCCGCCTGCCGTCGACCGGTCCGCGCCGTGTCGTACGCGATGCAGTCCGGCAGCATCGCCAGCGCGAAGACCTGCTGCCCCGCGTAACCGACGCCGATCGCCGCGACCACCAGGTAGACCACGACCGCCGGCAGCACTGGCGCGGCGACCAGGGCCAGCGCCCCGGCGGCGAGGATGACCGAGGCGACGACCAGCGCGGTGCGCTTGCCCAGCCGGGCACCGACGCGGGTCCAGATCGGCATCACCAGCAGCGCCGGCCCGACGAAGCAGACGAAGAGCAGGGTCGGCCCGCTCTCGTCGTCGCGCAGGATCTGCCCCGCGAAGTAGTTGACCCCGGCCAGGATCGTCGCCACCCCGGCGGACTGCACCACGAAGCAGATCAGCAGAGCCCGGAACGGGCGGTTGGCGCCCGCCACGGCGAGTTGGGCGCGTAGCGTCGGCTCGCTGCCGCCCACGGTGCCGGTGGGCGCGGACCGGGTGCCGAGGAACGCGCCGAGAGCACCGAGGGCGATCAGCGCCGCCACGAACAGGCCCATCCACCGGTGCCCGGCCACGCCGTCGCCGCCGGCGCTGACCACCAGCGGGGCGACCGCGCCGGACACCAGGATGGCCAGCGCCAGCACCGCGATCCGCCAGGTCATCAGGCGGGTGCGCTCGGCGTAGTCGTCGGTCAACTCCGCCGGCATCGCCACGTACGGCACCTGGAAGAAGGCGAACGCGGTGGCCGTGGCGAGGAAGGCGAAGGCCACGTAGGCGGCGGCGGCCGGACCGTTGCCGAACGGCGCGGCGAAGATCGAAGCGAACAGGATGGCGAGCGCGAGGCCGGCGATGAGCAGGTACGGCCGGCGGGCGCCCCAGCGCGACCGCGTCCGGTCGGAGATCCGCCCGGCGACCGGGTTGACCAGCACGTCCCACGCCTTGGGCAGCAGCACCAGCAGCGCGGCCATGCCGGCGGCCACGCCCAGCGTGTCGGTGAGGTACGGCAGCAGCAACAGACCGGGCACGGTGCCGAACGCGCCGGTCGCCAGTGAGCCGAGCGCGTAACCGGCGTGCACCGGTCGAGGCAGCGAGCCGGCGGCTGACGAGCCGGTGCCCGGCGGCGTTTTCATGGGGCCGAATGTTACTCACGTTATGCCGGACGTCACATCCCTCATCTGGCGATCAAGCCGCCGGGCCTCCCCCGTCCCGGCCGGACGGGGTGCTGTCGCGCCGGGCAGGTCCGCGCAGAGTGGCCGTCAAGCACGTTCCGCGTCGGTCACCCTTCCCGGTCCGGAGACCAACCGGCCGCCGCGATGTCCACGCGCTCGCCGCGCAGCGGCACCCCCTCGGCGCGCAGTCGGGCCCGCGCCTCCCTCTCGTGGCCCGGCGGCAGCCGGCCGGCGGAGGTCACCACCCGGTGCCAGGGCACCGAACCGCCGTGGCGGGCCATGATGTTGCCCACCAGCCGAGCCGAGGCACGGCCCGAGCGCTCGGCCAGGGCGTCGGCGACCCCGCCGTACGACATCACCCGGCCTTCCGGGATCCGCTCGACCAGGTCGAGTACCGCCTCGACGTACTCGTCAGGTGTCACAATCGGCCACCATATGGGAACGCCGCCGGGCGATGCGGCCGTGACCACGCAGAATGGGCGGGTGCGCGACGCAGTCACGACGGCCCGGCGGGTCGTCGTCAAGATCGGATCCTCCTCGTTGACCACCGCCACCGGCGGCCTGGCCGACGAGCGCGTCGACACGCTGGTCGACACCCTCGGTCGGCTCACCGCCGAAGGCCGCGAGGTGGTGCTGGTGTCCTCCGGCGCGATCGCCGCCGGCCTCGCCCCACTCGGCCTGATCCGACGCCCGCGCGACCTGGCCACCCAGCAGGCCGCCGCCAGCGTCGGGCAGGGCCTGCTGATCGGCCGGTACGCGGCCAGCTTCGCCCGGCACGGCCGCACTGTCGGGCAGGTGCTGCTCACCGTCGACGACGTGACCCGGCGCGCGCACTACCGCAACGCGTACCGGACCCTGCGCAAGCTGCTCGACCTGCGGGCGGTGCCGATCGTCAACGAGAACGACACGGTGGCCACCCAGGAGATCCGGTTCGGCGACAACGACCGGCTGGCCGCGCTGGTGGCCGCCCTGGTGCACGCCGACCTGCTGGTGCTCCTCTCCGACGTGGACGCGCTCTGGACCGGCGACCCCGCCAAGCCGCAGTCGACCCGGATCACCGAGGTCCACGGCGACGCGGATCTCGCCGGAATCACCATCGGCGGGGCCGGCCGGTCCGGTGTCGGCACGGGCGGCATGGTGACCAAGGTCGAGGCCGCCCGGATCGCCACCGGTTTCGGCATCCCGGTGGTGCTCACCGCCGCCGACCTGGCCGGTGCGGCGTTGGCCGGCGAGCCGGTCGGCACCCTGTTCCACCCGCAGCGGCAGCGCCCGACGGCCCGGCTGTTCTGGCTGGCCCACGCCACCTCGCCCCGAGGGCGGCTGCACCTCGACCCGGGGGCGGTGGCCGCCGTCGTCGGGCGGCGCAAGTCGCTGCTGCCCGCCGGCATCACCGCCGTGGACGGCACGTTCACCGCTGGCGACCCGGTGGATCTGGTGGACACCGCCGGCGCGTCGGTCGCCCGAGGGCTGGTCAACTACGACGCGGTGGAGCTGCCCGGGCTGCTCGGCCGCTCCACCTCCGAACTCGCCGCGGCGCTCGGCCCGGCGTACGAACGAGAGGTCGTCCACCGCGATGACCTGGTGCTGCTCTAAGGAGTCAACAGTGAGTGAGCGTCAGCGAACGGATCATCGGCTCAGGGCGGTGGTGCCTCAGGGCGGCACTGAGCGCAGCGGAGTGCCGGCATGAGCGTCAGCGAGCAGGCCCGACGCGCCCGGGTGGCGGCGGAGACGTTGGCCGTGGCCACGCGTACGGCCAAGGACGCCGCACTGGTGGCGATGGCCGACGCGCTGGTGGCGCGTACCCCGGAGATCCTGGCCGCGAACGAGACGGACCTGGCGGCCGGCCGGGAGGCCGGGCTGAGCGCGGCCGTGCTGGACCGGCTCGCCCTCGACGCGGGCCGGGTGGCCGGCATCGCCGACGCGCTGCGCCAGATGGCCGCGCTGCCCGACCCGGTCGGTGAGGTGGTCCGCGGCTCGACCCTGCCCAACGGGCTGGAGCTGCGCCAGATCCGGGTGCCGTTCGGCGTGGTCGGCATCATCTACGAGGCGCGACCAAACGTGACAGTGGACGCCGCCGGGATCTGCCTCAAGTCCGGCAACGCGGCGCTGCTGCGCGGGTCGTCCTCGGCGGCGCACTCCAACGCCGCGCTGGTCGCGGTGCTGCGGGACGCGGTCGCCGACGCCGGGCTGCCGGCCGACGCGGTGCAGCTGCTCGACGCCAGCTCCCGCGACTCGGTCAAGGAGCTGATGCGCGCCCGTGGCCTCGTCGACGTGCTGATTCCGCGCGGGGGCGCGTCGCTGATCCGCACGGTGGTCGAGGAGTCGACCGTTCCGGTGATCGAGACCGGGGTGGGCAACTGCCACGTCTACGTCGACGCCGCCGCCGATGTGGCTAAGGCCGTCGCGGTGACGCTAAACGCCAAGACGCAGCGCCTCTCCACCTGCAACACAGCCGAGTCACTGCTGGTGCACGCGAGCGTCGCCGACGCGTTCCTGCCGCCGATGCTGGCCGCTCTCGCCGAGGCCGGGGTGACAGTGCACGGCTCCCCCGAGGTGGCCGCCTACTCCGCCGCCGTGGTCCCGGCCACGGAGGAGGACTTCGCCACCGAATACCTGTCGGCCGACATCTCGGTCGCCGTGGTCGACTCGCTGGACGCGGCGGTCGCGCACATCCGCCGCTTCGGCACCGGGCACACCGAGGCGATCCTCACCGACTCGGCGAGCGCGGCCCGCGACTTCGTCGCCCGGGTGGACGCGGCGGCGGTGATGGTGAACGCCTCCACCCGGTTCACCGACGGGGGCGAGTTCGGGTTCGGCGCGGAGATCGGCATCTCCACCCAGAAGCTGCACGCCCGCGGCCCGATGGGTCTGCCCGAGCTGACCAGCACCAAGTACGTCGTCACCGGGGACGGGCACCTGCGCTGAGGCCTGCGTCAAGGTCCTCGGCCCGACCGAGGACCTTGGCAGGCTGTAGGCCGGCCTCAGCCCGACTGCGAGGCGGCTCCGGCCGTCGCGGGCCGGGCGGCCCGGATCGCGGACAACGTGGCGTGCACGTCGAACTGATGGCCGTCGTCGCTCTCCCAGCCGCCGTCGCTGCGCTGCGTCTCGGTCAGCCGGCGCAACGCCCGCACCATGATCCAGTCCTGCGGGTCGATGCCGGCCCGGCGCAGCGTGGATGCCAACCACGCCACGTCCCCCGGGGACATCTTCGGCATCCGTTCGGCGAGCACCACCTGGATCCGCGCCGACTCCTGGAACATCTCCTGCCGGTGCAGCACGGCCGCGCTCAGCCAGCCGGCGGCGAGGTACGAGGGCCAGCTACCGTCCGGGCGCAGCCGCGCGGCGAGCGAGTGGGCCGCCGCCTGCACCACCCCGGCGTACGCCCCACCGACCCGATGGTCGAGCGGGCCCGACGCGCGGGCGTCCAGGCCGGCGACGGTGAGCCAGAAACCGGCGTTGGCCGTCTGGAGGAACCCGGCCTCCGGATCGCCGGGCCGGGCCCATTCCGGGGCCGAGTCGGCCAGCGACGCGTCCTCGTCCCAACTGCCGTCGGCCTGCTGTCGCGACGCCAGCCAGTCGAGCGCCCGGCGAGCGGCGGGGCGGCCGAGCGCACCCAGGTCGTCCAACTCGGCGAGCCGGAAACAGGTGGCGTCGATCGAGGCCATCGCACCGCCCCAGGTGGCCGGCCACCCGCCGTCGGGTGACTGGCCGATCTCGGCCGTCTCCAGCAGCTCGGGGGGCACGGCGGTGCCGTTGCGAAGCCAGGAGAGGCGGGCTCGTTCCACCGCGTCCCCATGCGCCACGACGAACCCGATCGCCGCTTCCAAGTCGACCACGGCGGGAACGCTACCTGCGCAGACGCGATCCCGCCTCGGAGAATCGGTTGGCCCGGGGTAGCTGCGTCGCTCCGGGTGCCAGGGCCGGGCGGTGTCACGCGCGTCGATTTGCCGGGGCAGCGGTGTGGGCCACCCCGGCACATCGATCAGTACGCGGGCAGCGCCGGGTCGATCTGCTTGATCCAGGAGAGCACGCCGCCCTGCACGTGCACGGCGTCCCGGAAACCCGCCGCCTTGAGCGCGGCGAGCGCCTCCGCGGACCGGACGCCGGACTTGCAGTGCAGCACGATCTGCCGGTCTTGCGGCAGCTTCGCGAGGGCCTCGCCGGAGATGATGTCGCCCTTGGGGATCAGCGTGGAACCGGGGATGCGGACGATCTCGTACTCGGCCGGCTCCCGGACGTCGACCAGGAAGATGTCCTTGCCGGCGTCCTGCCACTCCTTGAGTTCGAGTGCCGTGATCGTCGCGTCGAGCGTCGCTTCCTGGGCCTCCTCGGAGACCGCGCCGCAGAAGTCCTCGTAGTCTTCCAGCAGGTCGGTGACCGTCGGGTTCTCGCCGCAGAGCGCGCAGTTCGGGTCCTTACGGACCTTGATCTTGCGGTATTCCATCTCCAGGGCGTCGTAGACCATCAGGCGGCCGACCAGCGGCTCACCGATGCCGGTGAGCAGCTTGATCGCCTCGTTCACCTGGATCGAGCCGATCGACGCGCAGAGCACACCGAGCACGCCACCCTCGGCGCAGGAGGGGACCATGCCGGGCGGCGGCGGCTCCGGGTAGAGGCAGCGGTAGCAGGGGCCGTGCTCGGCCCAGAACACCGAGGCCTGGCCGTCGAAGCGGTAGATCGAGCCCCAGACGTACGGCTTGCCGAGCAGCACCGCCGCGTCGTTGACCATGTAGCGGGTGGCGAAGTTGTCGGTGCCGTCGACGATCAGGTCGTACTGCGCGAAGATCTCGCGGACGTTCTCCCGGTCCAGCGCGGTGTTGTGGATCTCCACGTTGACCAGCGGGTTGATCTCACGGATCGACGCGGCGGCGGACTCGGCCTTGGACCGGCCGATGTCGGACACGCCGTGGATGATCTGACGCTGGAGGTTGGACTCGTCGACGGTGTCGAAGTCGATGATGCCGAGGGTGCCGACCCCGGCCGCGGCGAGGTACATCAGGGCGGGTGACCCGAGGCCACCGGCGCCGACACAGAGCACCCGGGCGTTCTTCAGCCGCTTCTGCCCGGTCACCCCGACATCCGGGATGATCAGGTGGCGCGAGTAGCGGCGGATCTCGTCAACGGTCAGCTCGGCGGCGGGCTCGACGAGCGGGGGCAACGACACGGTGGACTCCCCGGGATCGGCGGTGTGAACCGCGCCATTGTTGCTCGCCGGAGCCCTGCTCGGCCATGAGGGACGACACGTGGTCCGCGATACGGGAGCGGGAATAACCGACGACCCGGTCGATCAGGGGACGATGTCACCCGCGTAGCGACGGCCGTCGAGGTAGGGCCAGGCGTTGGCGACGCAGCCGTTCAGGCCGTACGTCTGCTGCTGCATCACCGGCGCGGGCTCCCCCGGCCCGGGGCAGGCCTCGTGCTCCTCGCCGAACTCGTGGCCCACCTCGTGGTTGATCACATAGGTGCGGTAGGTGTCCAGCGAGGCGCCGTAGTCGGGGACCGCCTCCATCCAGCGGGCCAGGTTGATGATGACCTGGCCGGGCAGGCGGCAGGAGGTGTAGCGCTCGGTGGTCAGCCCGCCCTCGGCGCACATCCGCTCGGACGTGACCGGGGTGGCCAGGTAGATGGTGAAGTCGGCGGCCCCCGCGTCGGCCACCCGTTGCACCCGCAGGTCGCCGGAGGCGATCCAACTGCGTGGGTCGCCCAGCACCTCGTCGACAGTGGCGGCGAACGCGTCGGCGTCCTGGCCGGTGCCACGTTCGACAGCGACCCGGTAACGGCGCAGCGGACCGTCCGCACCGTGCTCGGGTGTCTCGCCGTCGGCTGCGGTGAATCGTCCCGCTCCGACCGACGGATAGCTGGTGGGCACCGGGTGCGCGGGCACACCGCCCCCGTGACCCATGCCGCCCTGGGTCGTGGCGGGAGTCTCAGCTGGCGGCTCGCCGGTGCGGTAGAACGTCACGCCGATCGCGGTGGCGAGGACGAGCAGGCCGAGCAGCAGGCTGCGGCGGCGGCGTCGGCGCATCCGGACGAGCGTGGGACGCACGTACGCCGGACGGCCCGACGGGTCGGGCGGCTGGGGTGGGCCGTAACGGGACGACGGCGTCATGACGTCGAGCCTGCCAGATTATTCGGGCATTTCTCCGAATTCGCCGCTATTGCCGCAAGACGCCTGATGGAGGGCTGGAAGGTCGGCGCGTCGGCCCGTCGGTCAGAGGGCAGGACCGGCGTAACGACGCCCGTCGAGGTACGGCCACTGGTTGACCCGGCACCCGTTGAGGAACAGCGTCTGCTGCATCATCACCGGCGCCGGCCTGCCCGCCCCCGGGCAGCGCTCGTGCCGATGCCCGAGCTGGTGACCCACCTCGTGGTTCACCACGTACGTCCGGTAGACCGCCAGCGGCACGCCGGCCGAGACGAAGTGCGGCACGGACAGCCGCCACCGATCCAGATTGATGATCACCTGGCCGGGCGCGGCAGGACGTGTACGGCCGACCCCCGACCCGGATGTCCACCCCACCGTCGGCGCACATCCGACCCGCCGTACGGGCGGTGGCCAGGTAGACGGTGAAGTCGCGAGGCGCGGCCCCGGGCACCTGCTGAAGCCGCAACCTGCCGCTGTCGACCCAACTGCCCGGCCCGGCGAGCGCCGTCTGCACCGCCAGCGCGAACTCGGCGGCGTCCTCGTTGCTGCCCGACTCCACAGCGACCCGGTAACGCCGCAGCTCACCCGCACGACCCAGCACCGGGCCGGAACGGGCGTCGTAGCCGAAACCCCCCGTGCCGGCACTCGGAACCGCACCGGGCGCCCGCAGCACCGGAGACGGGCTGGACGCAACCGCCTCGGAGGGCGACGGGCTGACCGACGGCGGCAGTGGCGCGGCCACCAGCGGCGGCAGCGAGGCGATCTCGTCGGCGGCCAACCGGTCGGCAGCGGGATGCCCACCCGGCCCTTCGGCGATCACTGTTACCACCGCGCCGACAGCCAACACCACCGCCACCAGTTGGGCGAACAGCGCGAAGCGTCGCTGACGGCGACCGGAGAGGGGGGCTGAGCTGGGCATCCACGTCAGCCTGCCAGATCAGACCGCCTGGCGGTGTCCCCCGTTTCGGCGAGCAGGCCGACCACCGCCCGGGCAACCAGCCGGGGCACCTCCAACTGCGCCACATGACCGACACCGTCGAGCATCATCAGCCGACTGTCCGGGATGACCCGGGCGGTCTGCGGCGCGACCCGTACGTCGACCAGGCGATCCGCTCGGCCGCCCACCACCAGGGTCGGTGCGCGCACCGACTCGGCGAGGCGCCACAGCGAACCCGGCCCGGGCAGGTACGCCCGCAGAAAGCTGGAGACCAGACCGCGGAACGTCCGGACGTACGCGGCGGCGTAGTGCTCCGCCTCGTACCGGACCCGGATCTCCTCCAGCGCCTCGGCCCGGCGCTGGTCGCAGATGCGGCTCAGATCGGCGACGCACGCCTCCAGCACCTGCTGGGCCATCACCTCGGGAGCGAGCTGGGTGAGGTGCCGGGCGACCAGCCGTTCGCCGCGCGGGATGGCGAGCACCGGCAGCATCCGCCCCTGCAACGAGCGACGGAAGTCGAGGAACGGCAGCGCCGGGGAGATCAGGGTGAGCGTACGGACCAGGTCGGGCCGCAGCCCGGCCACCTGGACCGCGACCGTGCCGCCCAGCGAGTTGCCGAACAGGTGAACCGGGCCCCGACCAGAGTGCTCGATCCAGCGGACCACCAGATCAGCGAACGCCGGAATCGTGTAGCGGGGGCCCGGCTCGCTACGGCCGAAGCCGGGCAGGTCGATGGCCTGACCATCGAGCCGGTCGGCAAGCAACCCGGCCAGGTCGGTCCAGTTCTGCGACGACCCGCCCAGCCCGTGCACGTACAGTGCCGGCTCCGCGCCGGCGGCGGTGGCCGGGGTGTCCCGTACGTAGGTGACCCGGCCGTCGAGGCGGACCTCCCTGCCCGGCCACGGTGGCGGGACATGGTGGTCGGGAAGCAGGTGGTCCGGCCAGAGGGTGGCGCGTCTCATCGTTCCAGTCTGCCTCGGACCACTCAGGACAGCAGCGCCTCCAGCCGACGGTTCACCGCCGCGAGGGTCGCCCGGACCACCGCCTGCCGGGGATCACCGGCGACCAGAGCCGAGCCGGCGAGCTGCTCGACCCAGCCCTCACAGACGAGCAGTGCCACCACGGTGGCCACCTCGCAGTTGCCGAACGGCACCACCGCCGCGTGCTCGACGAAGCAGCGCCCCCGCTCGGCGTTCTCGGCGCCGCGCAGCAACTCGTCCACCGCGGCGGCGGCCGCGACCGCGCAGAGCCGCAGCACGTAGCCGTCCACCGCCGGCCCGGTCGCGTACCCGGAGGCGCTGTCGCCCCCGGCCAGCAGCCGGACCTCCACGTTCGCGTCCAGGCCGAAGGTGCTGACCTGCACATGGTCGATCACCACCCGGGGCCCCGGCGTGCCGCCGGTGTCCAGCGGTCGGGACGGCGCCGACTCCGTCGTGGTCACCTGACCACCGGAGTACGACGTGCCGAGCGTCGCCGGGCTCCCGGTCGCGCCACCGGCCGGCGCGGCCGAGACCGATCCCGGCTCCTCGACAGTGGCGCGACCCCGGTGTGGGGCGTTCGACCGGCGGCGGCGCGAGATGTCGCTGGCGGGCCTCTGCTCAATGCCTGCCGGCATGGCCTCCACCCGAGCACCCGACGGACGACCGCTCGTCGGCGTCTCGACCGCCCGCACCTCACCGGTACGCGCTTCGGCGCCGGCATCGCGTGCGGTCACGCTCTGCTCCGGGGTACGCCGTTCGGCGGCCCGGGGTTCGGCAACGCGACGGCGAACCGGCGGGGGCGGCGTGCTGGGCAGACCGGGCACGTTCTGCGGGGCGGCGGCCAGCCCCATCCGATCCTGAAGCAGCCGGGCCACCTGTCGGCTCACCTCGGCCGGGTCGGCGCCGTCGGCCAGGTCGAGTCGGAGACTGTGCGCTCCCGCCGGGGTACGACGCAGCGCAGCGTCGCGGACACCGGCCACCTCGCGGACGGCGTCCAGGATCGCGTTGACGTCGAACCCCTCGGGGCGCTCCCGCAACGGGGCTGGCTCGTCGTCCCGACGAAGGTGGGTGGCGATGCGGGCGAGTTCCGGAGTTTCGGCGGGTGGCTCCACAGCTGGCGGCTCCGGCACGACGGGCACGTCCGGTTCTGCGGGGACGCGCTGCGGCAGCACCACCGCTTTCGGGTCCGACTGCCGGGCGTCTTCGGCCGGTTCGGACGACGACGTCGGGTCGGGTGCGGATCGGCGAGCCGCATAGGGGGAGGCGGACACGGGTCCTGGCCGGTCGTGGGGCTCGGACCCGTTCGTGGCAGGGGGCGGAGTCGAGGCCGTCGAGGACGACGTGAGGTCACCGGGTGACGGAGCGTTGGTCGGCGCGGTCGGGCGGTGCGAGTCGACGGGAGACGGGCCGGGCAGGTCTGGTGTCGCCGGGCGGAGCCGGAATGGCGCGGTGGCCGGTCGGATCTCGGGCCGTGGCATGCCCGGGGTCTCGCCGTCGTCACCCCCACGGGGCATGGACGACTGGATCGCCCCCCACGAGGGACGGTCGACGGGGGTGGCGGGGATGCGGCCCTCGGACCAGTCCGGCCGTTCTTCCCGCGCGTTGCTCACCGGGCTGGTGGGCGGCCCGCCAGCCCAGGTGGGGCGCTCGGCGACCAGGGGCGGGCCCTCCGGAGCCGGTGGCGCCTCGGCCAGTGCGGGAGGTGGCCCGGCTGGCGCCGGCGGTGGCGCGTCGGTCGATGCCGCGCTGGCAGCCCAGGAGGGCCGCGTCGGCGGCGCACTGGTCGGCTCGGACTCGGCCGCACCGCCAGCCCACGACGGGCGGACCGACGGCGTACCGGTCGATGCCGGGTCGGAACCCCCGGCCCAGGACGGCCGCGCCGGTGGCGCACTGGTCGGCTCGGACTCGGCGGCACCGCCAGCCCACGACGGGCGGACCGACGGCGTACCGGTCGATGCCGGGTCGGAACCCCCGGCCCAGGACGGCCGCGCCGGCGGGCCACTGGTGGGCTCGGGATCGGCCGCACCGCCAGCCCAGGACGGCCGGTCGATCCGCGGCGTACGGCTGGCGCCGGACCCGGCCCAGGACGGCCGGTTGGCCGGCGGACCGCTGGTCGGCGTCGGGCCGCCTGCCCAGGCCGGGCGCTCCACGGCCGGTGGCGGCGTGCCCGGCGGGACCAGCGGCGGCGTGCCTGACGACGGCACGCCCGGCTCGCCGGTCGGGGGCTGGTCCGGGTCGACAGCCCGGAGCGGGCGATCGGCGGGCGGGACAGCGGGCGGGGCTGCCCAGGTCGGCCGGTCGGCCGGCGGTCCGCTGGTCGGTTCGGCCGGGCGCTCCGGCGCCGCCTCGGACGCGACGTCGCTCCGGACGGGGTCGTACCCGCGGGGCGGCTCGGCGCGGACCGGCTCGTACGGGCGGGGTGACTCGGCCCGCACCGGCTCGTACGGCTGGATGGGCTCGGCGACCCAACCCGGCGCGGACTCGTCGGTGGTCGGCGGACCAGCCGGCTCGTCGTCCGGACGGGACCAGGGCGGCGCCCAGCCGCCGCCCCAACTCGGGCGGTTCCAGCTCGGCCCCGACCAGTCCGGCTCGATGGCCGACGATTCCCCGGCCCGGTGCGCGTCACCCGGGCGGGGGCCTTCGGCGGCGCGAGCCGGCTCGGTCGCGTCGGCGTGCCCGGCCGGCCCCGAGGTGCGTCCCGGTGCTGCCTGGTGCTCCGGAGCGAGCGGGTCCCGCCGGTCGCGTGACCCGGCGGCCGGTGGGTCCTCGGCGGCCAGCCGCTCGGCGTTGGGCGCGTGGAAGCCGGGCGGCACCTCGAAACCCGACGCGGCGGTGCCGACGGGCGGCACCTGGACCGCAGGCGGCGCGGAGGTGGGCAGGCCGGGCTCGGCCCAGCGGGCGCGGTGGGCGGCGGCCGGATCGGCGGCGGAGCGGTCGGGCTCGTCGACCCCCTGCTCCACACGCGGGGCGGGACGTTGGGCGGGCACCACCAGTCGGTCGCTGGCCGGCTCGGGGCGGCCCTCGACGGGCAGCCCGGGGGGTGCGCTCACCGGCGTGGGACGTCCCAATGTCGGTTCGGGGCCGGGGCGACGGACGCCGTTGGCGTCATCGGGATGGTGCACACCGTTGGCGTTGTGGCCGTTGACCCGGGTCGGCGGATCGAGGTCACTCGGCAGCCCGGCCAGCGGCGACGGCAGGTCGCCATGCCTGGTGGAGGAGGTGCGCCAGCCGGACGCGGGGTCCGGCTGCCAACGCGGCGCCTGCTCCCGGGCATCCTCGTGATCGGCGGCTCGGGGCCACCCACCCGTCGGGGGTGCCCACCCGCTGACGGAACGGCTCGGGTCGTCGTGCTGACCCGCGCCGTCACCGTGCTCTCCCGGGGTAGCGGCTCCGGGTTGACCTGTTTCACTCACCGCGCGCTCCTTGGTCGCCCCCGCTGAGGCTACCGTGTGCCGAGAGTGGCGATAAGTTACAGCGGCGGGCCATTTCCACGACGGTGGTCGCGGGCCTCGCCCGGTCTGGGGGGAAAATGCCGGCTCGTACGGAGAACTCGGAGGAACCCATGACCGCTGCGGGCAACGGTGCACAGACCGCTGGACGACCCACCCGTCTGCCCCGCTCCGCGCGTCGTAAGCAGCTTCTCGCTGCGGCGCAGGAGGTGTTCGTCGCACAGGGTTACCACGCCGCCGCGATGGACGACATCGCCGAGCGGGCCGGGGTTTCGAAGCCCGTGCTCTACCAACACTTTCCCGGAAAGATGGATCTCTACCTGGCGCTGCTCGACACGCACTGTGACGCCATCGTCGCTCAGGTGCAGGACGCGATGCACGGCACCAGCGACAACAAG
This sequence comes from Micromonospora sp. A202, assembly GCF_006715105.1. NCBI lineage: Bacteria > Bacillati > Actinomycetota > Actinomycetes > Micromonosporales > Micromonosporaceae > Micromonospora > Micromonospora sp. A202. The sequence continues at coordinate 6,009,425 of NZ_VFMP01000001.1, forward strand.
GAACGGGTCAGCGCGTCGGTACGGGCGTACTTCGACTTCGTCGACCACGAGAGCGAGGCGTTCCGGCTCGTCTTCGAGTCGGACCTGCGCAACGACCCGGCGGTGCGGCAACGGGTGGAACGGGTCGAGCAGGGCTGCATCGCGGCGATCACCGACACCATCATCTCGGACACCGGCGTGAGCCGGTCGCACGCCGAGCTGCTCGCCTCCGGGCTGGTCGGCGCCGCGGAGACGGCCGCGCAGTTCTGGCTGGCCGGTGGCCGGCAGGTGCCGAAGGCCGAGGCCGAGGCGCTGGTGGCCGCGCTGTCGTGGCGGGGCATCGCGAGCTTCCCGCTGCAAGGTGAGTCAGCCTGACCGCCGACCCCGTGATCGGATAGCCTTCGCAGGGCGGTTCTTTCGCCCCAGTTGAGGAGGCACAGTGGAGGTCAAGATCGGCGTGCAGTACGCGCCGCGTGAGCTGGTAGTAGACAGCGCGCAGTCGCCGGCCGAGATCGAGCAGATCGTGACCGACGCCTTCGCCGGTAACGGCGGCACGCTCTCCCTGACCGACGAGAAGGGCCGACGGGTCATCGTGCCGGTCGAGAAGGTCGCCTACGTCGAGATCGCCGAGGCGTCGTCCCGGGCGGTCGGTTTCACCGTCCGCTGACCGGTCCGGCCATCGCGGCAGGTCGGCGTTGGCCCACCTGCCGCAGGCCGGCACCGGCTTCCCGGGCGGTCAGTTGTTCAGCCCGGCGGCGGCCATCCGCGCTGTGTGCGCGGCGGTGAGCCTGCCGAACAGCCCCGGCACGTCGACCCGGTCGCCCCGCGCGATCAGCGCGGTGATTGTGACCCGCTCGGCGGCGGAACCGGCTCGCCTGGGACAACGCCTCGCCGACCAGCCGCCGCGCCCAGATGGAGAGCCGCGTAACGGGAGTCGTGCAGGACGCCCAGCACCAGCCGCCCGGTCCGGTTCTGCAAGCACGGGACCGGGGATGCTCGACGTGGACACGAGCGCAGGCCAACGGCATCCCCCGAGGCGGATAGACGTGACGTAGGTCACAATTACTTGCCCCGCGTGGCGAGTGGCCGGGTGGGAATCGGGACGGGCGCATCCCTGTTCAGGTAGCATGGAGCAGTTGCCGTGGGCGCCGATCTGATCGAAGCTCAGCCCGCGGCGCGCGTGCGGCCCGGTCCGGCTCGGCAATCTGCCGCCGACCGTGTGGCCCGCGTCATACCGAACGCGCCCTGAGGACATGACGGGCGCACCCACGAGAGGGCACCCCCACATCCACATGAGCGACCTGACTCAACATTTGATGGACGGCCAGGAACTGGCCCCCACTGCCCCGGTTCGACCGGAGGCCCCCACGTTCGCCGCACTCGGCGCCCGCGCCGAGACCGTCGAGGCCCTGGCCGCGGCGGGCATCACCCGCGCCTTCGCCATCCAGGAATACGCGATCCCGATCGCGCTGCGCGGCGTCGACCTGATCGGTCAGGCGCCCACCGGCACAGGCAAGACCCTCGGCTTCGGCGTGCCCCTGCTGGATCGCGTCTTCGCGCCGGGCGAGGGCAGCGACGGCGTCCCCCAGGCGCTGGTCGTCGTCCCCACCCGTGAGCTGGGCATCCAGGTCGCCAAGGACCTGGCCGCCGCCGGCCGGACGCGGGGCGTCCGGGTGCTGCCGATCTACGGCGGCGTCGCGTACGAGCCGCAGATCGACGCGCTGCGCAAGGGCGTCGAGATCCTGGTCGGCACCCCGGGCCGGCTGATGGACCTGCAGAAGCAGAAGCACCTCCGTCTGGACCGGGTGCACGCGCTCGTCCTCGACGAGGCCGACCGGATGCTCGACCTGGGCTTCCTCGACGACGTCGAGAAGATCCTCGCGATGCTTCCGGAAGACCGGCAGACGATGCTCTTCTCGGCCACCATGCCGGACCCGATCGTCACCCTGTCCCGGCGCTTCCTGCGCCAGCCGATGACGATCCACGCCGGGCACACCGCCGAGACCGGTCCGTCGCCGCAGACCCAGCAGCTGGTCTACCGCACCCACTCGATGAACAAGGTCGAGGTGGTGGCGCGCATCCTCCAGGCGGAGGGGCGTGGGCTGACCATGATCTTCACCCGCACCAAGCGGGCCGCCGACCGCGTCGCCGAGGACCTCGACTTCCGCGGGTTCGCGGTCGCCGCGGTGCACGGTGACCTCGGCCAGGGTGCCCGCGAGCGGGCGCTGCGGGCCTTCCGGGCCGGCAAGATCGACATTCTGGTCGCCACCGACGTGGCGGCCCGAGGGCTGGACGTCACCGGCGTCACCCACGTCATCAACTACGACTGCCCCGAAGACCAGGACACCTACACCCACCGGATCGGTCGTACCGGCCGGGCCGGCGCGACGGGTGTCGCGGTGACCTTCGTCGACTGGGACGACATGCCGCGCTGGCGGATCATCGACAAGACCCTGGGTCTGGAGATGCCGGAGCCGCCGGAGACGTACCACACGTCGCCGCACCTCTACACCGACCTGCACATCCCGACCGAGGTCAGCGGCACCCTGCCGACGGCCGAGCGCACCCGCGCCGGGCTGTCCGCCGAGATCGAAGAGGACCTGGGCGGGACGACGCGCTCCCGTCGGGGCGACAGCGGTGGCGGCCGGAGCCCCCGACGCGGTGAGAGCCGTGGCGAGGGGCGAGGCGAGCGCCGTGGTCGGGGCGACAGCCGCCGCGACCGCTCCGACGCCGGCGCGCCGGCAGCGGCCGAGGCCGAGGCACCGGCGATCGCCGAGGCTGGCGACACCGCCGACGAAGGCACCCGTACCCCCCGCCGCCGGCGTCGCCGCCGGGCCGGTGAGGCGGTCGTGGGCGAGCCGACCGCGGTGATCTCCGCCGAGCCTGGCAGTGACGCCGAGCCGGCCGCCGCGTCCGACGGCGAGCCGTCGAAGCCGCGCCGCCGCCGGCGCCGCCGTGGTGGCGGTTCCGGTGCGGGTACGCCGGCCGAGGCGACCGCGGACTGACCCACAGCCACACCTGACATCCCCCGCACCGCCTCGCGCGGTACGGGGGATGTTCCCTTCCCACCCCACCTGCCGAAGATGGAACGATGCCGGAACCACTGGATGTTGCCCTGACCGAGGTTCGGGCGCTGCTGCTCGACCCCGCGCTGACCCGGGCGGTCGCCGCCGGACGACGCCGTGGGCGCCATCCCGTGGTGGCTCGGGCCGAACTGCGGCCGGTGCGGCTCAAGGCCGGCCCGCGACTGCAGATCGCCACCTCCGACGGCACGCGCCCGTACACCCGCAACGTCGCCCCCGGTCCGGAGGCGATCCAGGCGATCGACGAGCTGCTGGCCGAACCGTTCGGCAACTGGCACGTGGAGACGGCCGACGCGACGCTCCAACTCCGGGTGACCAAGTCCGGCGAGGCGCAGGTGCACCGCGCCGCGACGTCCCGCCCGGCGGCCACACCGAGCGGGAACGACCGGGCGAAGGAATACCTGCTCGACCCCGGTGACCCGATCTTCGCCGAGATCGGCGGCTCGGCGGCCAAACGCCGCCAGGTGGACGCGTTCCTGCGTGCCCTGGCCGCGACCCTGCCCGACGATCTGACCGGTTCGCTGCGGGTGGTCGATCTGGGCTGCGGCAACGCGTACCTCACGTTCGCCGCGTACCGCTACCTGGCGAGTCGAGGGCTCGACGTCCAACTGATCGGCGTGGACGTCCGGGAGGACCAGCGGCGACGCAACACCGAGCTGGCGCAGCGGCTGGGCTGGGCCGACCAGATCAGCTTCGTCGCCGGCACGATCGCCGACGCCGTCGTCGACCCCGCACCCGACCTGGTGCTGGCGCTGCACGCCTGCGACACCGCCACGGACGAGGCGTTGGCCCGCGCGGTGCGCTGGGAGGCACGCTGGGTGCTGGCCGCGCCGTGCTGCCACCACGACCTGGCGAAGCAGCTCCGCGCCCACCCCACCCCGGCACCGTACGAGCTGCTGACCCGGCAGGGCATCCTGCGCGAGCGGTTCGCCGACGTGCTCACCGACGCACTGCGCGCCGGGTTGTTGCGGGTGCACGGGTACCGGGCCGAGGTGGTGGAGTTCGTCGACTCCCAGCACACGCCACGCAACCTGCTGATCCGTGCCCGCCGCACCGGTGGCGAGGCCAGCGAACAGCAGAACGCGGAGTATCGCGAACTGGTGGACCAGTGGCAGGTCACACCCCGACTGGAGACCCTGCTCTCCACCGCCGAGGAACCCGCCGCCTAGCGACGGCGATCGCTGCCGCCACTGCGGTCCCGGGCACCGTTGCGCTCGCCGGCACGGTGGTCGAGGACCGATCTCCGGTCGCCGCCGTTGCGCTGGGTGACCCGCTCACCGTCGCCCAGGGTGATCGGGAAGGGCACGACCTTGCCCGCGCTCTCGGCGTTGCCGGCGGCGGCGAAGGCGTTCCAGGAGATGTCCACCAGCAGCCTCTTGGTCTCGGCGTGCCGGATGGCCGCGCTGTGCTGCAACGCCATCCGGGCACCCAGCACCACCCCGACCAGCGTGGTGGTGATCGCGCCAGTGGCGGCCAGCACCTGGAGACCGGTCGCGGAACTGGTGCGGAGCACCTGAACCAGCAGCCAGATCCAGAACGCGGCAGCGAAGACGCCGGCATTGGCAACGAAGAACAGGCTCACCGCACCAGGCTGGTACGGCTGGGGACGGCTCAGTTCGGCCATGGTGCTCCTCGGGCGGTGGTGCGCTCGGACGCGGCAGACAGGACACATGCCGGGACGGGCACCGAGCTTAGTGGAAGAACGATGGTGATCGCTTGATGCAATTTTTGGTCGGCGTCATGCTGTCGCGGAAAAGTCTCGTCCACGGGACAGATTGTGCGGTCAGTCAATTGTTTCCAGCTGTGGGCGTACTACCCTCGGAAAAGCGCATCGTCCCGGTGCTGCGGCAGGGGGAAAGACACACAGGGATGGGATCAGCCGAGGTATCACCGCAGATGGCCTTCGCCCGCTTCGTCCGGCGCGCCATCGATGACGCTCGTGACGAACGTGGCTGGACCGTGACCGATCTTGCCTCGCACACGGGCGTGGGACGCTCCACCGTGTTCCGCTGGTTGGCGGGTGACTGGCAGGATTATCCCGAGCTGGCCAAGGTACGCGGCTTCTGCGCAGCACTGGACCTACCGGTCGCTGCCGCGTTCCGCGCGCTCGGGCTGCCCGACGCCGGCCCCACCCCCCGTCGACGTCATGACGACGGCCCCGTCGAAGCCGACGTCCGCGCCATCCTGGACCGGCTGGCCGACCCAACGGTCCCCGCCGAGGAGAAGCACCACATCCGCGACCTGCTCCGCTACCTGGCCCGCCGCCCGATCCGCCGAGCCGGCTAACCCCCCGGGGCGGAGGGGCCCGGGTGGGGTTAGGGGACCGTGAGGGTGAACTCGGCGGTGTGGACTTCGGTCCCTACCTGGAAGTCCAGGTACAGGCGGTAGCGGCCGGGGCCGGGGGTGGTCAGCCAGAACTTGACCTGGCCGTCCACCAGCTCTGGTTCCGGGTGCACGTGCAGGTAGCCGAGGTCGCCCTCGCGCAACGCCACCAGATGCCCGTACGCCCCGAGGTACCGCTCCAGCTGGGCGGCGCCGCCAGCACCGTCGACCTGGAACGTCAGCGGCACTGTCGCCCCCGCCTGCGGGGTGCCCTGGTAGCCGACCGTGAACCGGTCCACTGTCGTCGAGGTGGCCGGACCCGGCAGCGAACGGGGCTGGTAGTCACCGGGCACGACCAGGTCCGCGCCGAGGGTCACCGCGGTCTGCGCGCCGTTGTCGGCGACGACGGTGAAATCGGCGTACGCGCGCCAGACCCCGGACTGCGCGAGGGTCAACGGCACCGACCAGGTGCCGTCCGCCGCCATGGTCGGGTGCAGGTGCTGGTAACCGGTCAGGTCCCGGCGGACGACGATGAGGTGCATCGGCTTGTCGTGCACGACGGCGAAGCGGGTGACGGGCCGGCGCTGCACGTCGCGTACCTGGAAGCGGAGCTGACCGGGCCTGCCGGCCGCGAACTCGGTTGTCAGGGGCGCCAGGGTGAACCCTGCTGAGCTGACCGCCAGACCGCCCGGTTCGGTGGCCGTGCCCTGATCGGTGCTCGCGGCGCTGCCGTGGTTGTGCGGCCCGGTCCCCGGTGGGTCGGTGTGATCGGCGGCCAACGACGGGCTGCCGGTGGCGGTGCCTGTCGTGTTCATCCGGCCGAGGCCGAAACCGAGCAGCACCGCCAGCACCAGCCCACCGACCACCAGCGCCAGCCGGAGCGTGCTCCGGTCCGGCGCGGCGGAGACCTGGTCAGGCACCGCCGACGCCCAGCACATGGCCCGCCTCCGCGACGGCGGTCCTACCCGTGACGTCGTGCGCGCGGGTGACGGGCTGCTGGTCGGTCATACGGCCCACGGTACCGCCGCGTCGGGGCGGCCCGGGCCGACGCCCGGACGGCGTGGCGACGGTCGCATTTGACGCCGCCCGGGAACTTTCCCACCGGCCCCGCGCTCGGCGGGTCAGCCGGCGACGGCGAGGGCGAGCGGGAGCACGTCGGGCGCACCGGCCCGGCGCAGGGCCCGAGCGACCAGCGTCATCGTCCAACCCGAGTCGATCAGGTCGTCGACGAGCAGCACCGGGCCGTCCAGGCCCGTCAGGGTGTCCGCCAGGTCGGTCGGCACGGTGAAGGTGTCGTGCAGCGCGCGTACCCGTTGGGCGCTGTTGCCTCGTGGCCCGGCCGGACCGCCCGGACCGGCCGGGACGACCTCGCCGAGCAGCGGCAGCCGGCCCACGGCGGCGATCCGCTCGGCGAGCGACCCGACCAGTCGGGGCCGTCGCCGCGAACCGACCGCGACCACCCCCACCGGCCGGCGGGGCCACGGGTCGTCGCCGTGCGCCCACGCCTTCAACACCTCCACCACCGCGCCGACGACGTCGTCGGGCACCGGCGCGTCCGGCGCCTCCGGGCCGACGAGATCACGCAACCGGCCACCCCAACCGAGGTCCGAGAGGCGCCCGACGGCACGGCCCGGCAACGCCTGCTCCGCGGGGGCGATCCGGCCCTTGAGGGGTACGCCCACCGCGTCCAACCCGGTCGGCCAGAGCTTCTTCGGGGCGATCTCCACGCCGGGGCGGCCGAGGAAGGTCTGCGCGGCGGCGAGCGCGGCTGTCGACACGTCGGCGGAGAAGAGCGGGTCGGCGCACCTGTCGCACCGGCCGCAGTCGGTCGCCCCGGTGTCGTCCAGGCGTTCCCGTAGATACCGCATCCGGCAGTCGGACGTGGTCGCGTACTCCCGCATGGCCTGCTGCTCGACGGTGCGCGCCTCGGCGACGCGGCGCAACCGGGCCTCGTCGTAGACCCAGGGCTCGCCGGTGGCGAGCCATCCACCGCGCACCCGGCGGACCGCGCCGTCCACGTCGAGCACCTTGAGCATCAGCTCCAGGCGGGTACGGCGCAGGTCGACGAGCGGTTCGAGGGCCTGGGTGGAGAGAGGGCGGTCGGGGTGCAGGGCGGCCAGCACGGCGCGCACCTGCTGCTCCGGTGGGAACGCCAGCGAGGCGAAGTATCGCCAGATGGCGGCGTCCTCGACGCCGGGCAGCAGCAGCACCTCGGCGTGCTCGACGGCGCGGCCGGCGCGGCCGACCTGCTGGTAGTACGCAATCGGCGAGGGCGGCGCGCCGAGGTGGACGACGAAGCCCAGGTCAGGCTTGTCGAAGCCCATGCCGAGAGCGCTCGTCGCGACCAACGCCTTGATCTTGTTGTCGAGCAGGTCCTGCTCGGCGGCGCGCCGGTCGGCGTCGTCGGCCTGCCCGGTGTACGACGCCACCGGGTAACCCCGGGAGCGCAGGAACTCGGCCGTCTCCCCCGCTGCCGCGACGGTCAACGTGTAGACGATGCCCGAGCCGGGGAGCTGATCGAGGTGGTCGGCGAGCCAGGCCAGCCGGTGTGCCGGGCTGGGCAGGTCGAGGACCCCGAGGCGCAACGACTCGCGATCCAGGGTGCCGCGCAGGATGAGGGCGTCGCCCAACTGCTCCGCCACGTCCTGGGTGACCCGCGAGTTGGCGGTGGCGGTGGTCGCCAGCACCGGGGTGCGCTCGGGCAGCTCGGCGAGGAAGGTGCGCAGCCGCCGGTAGTCCGGCCGGAAGTCGTGCCCCCAGTCGGAGACGCAGTGTGCCTCGTCGACCACCAGCAGCCCGGTGGTGGCGGCCAGCTTCGGCAGCACCCCGTCGCGGAAGTCCGGGTTGTTGAGCCGCTCCGGGCTGATCAGCAGCACGTCCACGGCACCGGTCTGGATCTCCGCGGTGATCTCGTCCCACTCGTCGAGGTTCGCCGAGTTGATCGTGCGGGCCTTGATGCCCGCCCGGGCCGCCGCCTCGACCTGGTTACGCATCAGCGCCAGCAGCGGCGAGACGATGACGGTCGGGCCGTGCTCCCCGCGCTCGCGCAGCAGGGCGGTGGCCACGAAGTAGACCGCCGACTTGCCCCAACCGGTCCGCTGCACACAGAGCACCCGTCGCCGGTCGACGACCAGTGCCTCGATGGCCCGCCACTGGTCCTCACGCAGACGGGCGTGGTCACCGGCCAGCCGGCGCAGCACCGCCTCGGCCCGCTCCCGGATTGCCGCCCGCTCTGCTGTCTCCACCCGGCATTTCTACCAGCCCACGCCGCAAAACCCCCACGATCAGCGGGGCACAGTGGGCCCCGCCTCCACCGCTGCCGGCGTGTCCGTCGGCAGGACGGGCAGCGGCAGGAACAGCAGGACGCCGCGGAGACCGTCGACAACCGCGAGGGGCAGCGCGCAGCGCGCGGCCAACTCCTCCATCGACGCGTACGGGCCGCGTACCCACCGGTCCATCGCCACCTGCCGGCGTTGCGCGTCGGTGAGCCCGGGCAGTGTGGCGAGCACGTGGTCGGGTACGGCGTTGATGTCCACGAGCCCGCCGTCGTCGAAGCCGCGGGGCAGGTCGGGGCGGCCGATCGCGAACTCCAGACGCGCCGAGGGATAGCGGTGCAGCAGGTTGCGCGCCTGCTCGCGGCGCACCCGGCGCTCCTCGTCGCATGCTTGGGCCGCCTGCGGCCGACCGGTGACCCGCCCCCAGACCCAGCGGTTGAGCAGGAGCACGTGCAGGGCGCCCACCAGCCAGCAGAGGCAGAGCACGCCGAGCCCGAGGAACGCCTCGGCCGCCGAGTCCTCCTTCTCCAGGTCGTCGGTGGCGATCATGAAGACCAGCAACACCGCGGTGAGGAGATAGCCGACGGCCGCGAGGCCGAGCCGTCGACTGCGGCGCCGCACCGCGTACGCCAGCATCACCAGCCAGGTGCCGGTGCCGAACGAGAGCAGTGGCAGGAGGGTGCCGGCGACGGTGGCCGTGGTGCTCACCCACGTCGGCAGCGGCTGCCGCTCCCGGCGCGACTGGTCGACCGCGAACGGGGACGGCGGCCCGGTGGGCAGGCCGGCCAGAGCGGGGTACAGCGGCGAGGGCAGATCCGCGTACGGCGGGACGGCCGCCTGGGGCAGCGGGCCCGACGCTTGAGGCGATGGGCCCGAGGCCGGGGGCGGTGGGGTCGACGCCTGGGCCGGGACGGCCTGGGCGGGCGGCGGTGCGGAGGGCGGTGCGGCCGGGGCAGCCGGATGTAAGTCGGCGGACGGGTCCGCCGGCACCCTGTTCTCCGCCTGCCGCGCGGCGGAAGCCGAAGCTGGCCACCCTGTTTCCGGAACGCCGGCGGTGAGGGTCGGGTCGGCGCGCAGGATCCGACCGTGCAACTCGCGTAACGCCTCGCCGGGCCCGATGCCGTATTCCTCCCGGAGCAGGCTGTCGATGTCCCGGTAAGCGGCCAACGCCTCGGCCTGCCGTCCGCTGCGGTAGAGCGCCAGCATGTACTGGTGGCGCAGCCGCTCCCGGACCGGGAACTCGGCCACCAACTCGACCAACTCGCCGACCAGCTCGCGGTGCCGCCCGCTTTCCAGTTTCAGCTCCGCGCGGGTCTCCAGGGCGACGGCCCGCAACTCCACCAGGCGGTGCCGGGCAGCCTCGAACACCGCACCGGAGAAGCCGGTGAACGGCTCCCCGTGCCACAGGTCCAGAGCGGCGGTCAGCTCGGCGAGCGCCTGCTCCGTGACGCCGGACTCGTGCCGCCGCCGGGCGGCCTGGACGCCCCGCTCGAAACGGACCGCGTCCACCGCCTCGGGATCCACGCGCAGCAGATAGCCGGCGTCGGTCAGGCTGAGCACCTGCCCCGGTGTACGCGGCGACCGGTCCGGCTCCAGCACCCGGCGCAGCCCGGCGACGTACTTCTGCACCACGTTGGGGCCGTTCGCGGGCGGATCGTCCGGCCAGACCGCCTCGACGATCTGCCCGGTGGCCACCGGGCGACCCGTGGAGAGCAGCAGCACGGCCAGCACCGCACGCTGCTTGCCGGGACCGAGGTCGATTTCACGGTCGGCGTACCAGGCCCGCTGAAGCCCGAGGATCTCGAAACGCAGCGTTCCTGACATGCGAATTTCCGCTCCTGACACCCCCGACGATCGCCGGACGGCAGTGCCCGGCAGCCGGACGGCAGCATATCGGCAGCGGTACCGCCGTGCCCGCCCACATCATGGTCATCGGCACAAGCCACGCAGCGAGAAAGAGAAATGTGATGACACAGGCAACGGGCAGCGCGAGCACCATCCGACGGACGGTGGGCGTGGTCACCGCCATGCTGGCCACGACCACCCTGGTGGTTGGGTGCGGGCCCAAGAGCGAACCGACCTCGGCACCGCAGAGCCGCCCGAGCGCCAGCCCGACCGTCGACCCGAAGCAGGCGCTCCTCGACGCCGTCCCGGACGGCACCGAGGGGACGTTCAAGTTCAGTGGCAAGGACTCCTCCAACACGCACAGCGGACGGGTCGACCCGGCCTCGAAGGCTGTCGAGATCAACACCACTGGCGCACCGGGCTCCGACGGCATCACCACGAAGATGTCGTTCCTGCTCATCGGTGAGGAGGTCTGGCTGAAGGCGAAGTTCAGCGGCCAGCCGGGCCTGCCGAAGTTCCCGGACAAGTGGATGAAGCTGGACCGCACGAAGCTGGCCGAGAGCGACACCATCCCGGCCTACGACGGTGCGGACCAGGGCAACGCCGGCCCGCTCATCGAGGCGGCCACCTCCGTCAAGGAGCAGAGCCCCGGGCAGTACGCCGGGGTCGTCGACGTGAGCACTGGCAACGCGGCCCAGGTGCTGGAGGAGGGCGAGGCGGCAGCGCTCGGCGAAGCTGCCAAGTCGGTGCCGTTCACCGCAGTTGTCGACGCGGACAAGCACCTGACCTCGCTGACGCTGAAGATCCCGGCCGCCGGCAAGGCGAAGGCGTACGACTACGTCGTCACCTACGCCGACTACGGCACCTCGCCGAAGATCAGCGTGCCGACCGGTTCCGCCGCGACGAAGGCGCCGGCGATGGCCTACGAGATGCTGAACGGCTGACCCACGACGCAGGAGGGCGGCGGCCACACGGGGGGCCGCCGCCCTTCAGTCGTTCATGGGGGCGTGCATCAACGGCCGAGGACCGAGCCCCCGTTGACGCCGAGGACCTGGCCGGTGACGTAACCGGCGGCCGGGCTGGCGAGATAGCGGACGGCCTCGGCGATGTCGTCCGGCAGGCCGGCCCTCCCGACCAGGGTCGCCGCGATCCGCTTCGCGTGCCCCTCGGCGGTCATCCGGTCGCCGAAGAACTCGGTCTCTGCGACATAACCGGGGCTCACCACGTTGACCGTGATCTGGTCCGGGCCGAGCTGAGCCGCCAGGTCGTACGCCCAGCCGTGCAGGGCCGCCTTCGCCGCCGAGTACGCCCCGCCGCCGCCGCGCTGGGCGGCGATCGAGCTGACCAGGATCACCCGCCCGCCGGGGCGACGCAGTGCCGGCCGCAACGCCTCGGTCAGCAGTACGGCGGTGAGCACGTTGGCGTCCAGGTTGGCCCGCCAGTGTGCGGCGGCCCCGGCGAGGGTGCCGGTGTCCCCGCCCAGGTAGCCGCCTGCGTTGTTGACCACCACGTCGACCGGCCGACCGTCGACCGCCGCGAGCACCCGGTCGAGCTGCTCCGGGTCGGTCAGGTCGGCTGTCACCGCGTTGACGGCGTCGGCCCGACCACACTCGGCGGAGATCCGCTCGGCAGCGGCCGACAGCACGTCCGACCGCCGTCCGACGATCAGAACGTCGTACCCGTCCCGAACGAGCGCCTCCGCAACGGCGACCCCGATCCCGGTCCCACCCCCACTGACAACAGCAACCCGAGAGTCCATCTCCCCAGCCTCCCCCTCCGCGACAACACCCCGTCGATCATGAAGTTATCGCCATCCGCCACGGCGTGTCGTGGCTATAACTTCATGATCGACGGGGGCAGAAGGGGGGTTGGGGTTGGGGTCAGCGTGGGGGGCGGAGGGTGCGGGTTAGGTGGGACAGGCGGGGGGCCAGGCTCGTCAGGCCTCCTGGGAAGAAGTAGACGGCCAGGATGAAGACAGTGCCCAGGACGAACAGCGGTTGGCTCAGCGGGTGGCTGAGGACGGCCGGCAGGTTGTCCACCGCGTCGCTCGTGCCGAACGCGGTGAGCCGGTGGTCCAGGTACATGTAGAGGACACCGCCGAGCACCGGCCCCCACCGGGTGCCCGGCCCGCCGAGCACCACCATGACCAACAGCGACAGGGTCAGCTCGGAGGACGTGATGTGCGGCGACGCGCCGCCGACGATGAGGACGTAGACCACCCCGCCCGTCGACGCCAGCCCGCCGGCGAGGGTGAACGCCACCAGCTTGTAGCGGTACGGGTCCAGCCCGAGCACACCGATCCGCCGCTCGTCGTCACGCAGCCCGGCGAGCACCCGACCGGTCGGGGAACCGCTCACCCGGTGCACCACGAAGACCACCAGCGTCAGGTACGCGAGCGCCAGCCAGTACAGGTTGACGGTGTTCGTCACCCCCACCAGCCCGGCGGGCAGCCCGGACACGTCCAGCGGCAGACCCTCCTCGCCGCCGGTGAGCCCACCGAAGTCCCGGGCCACCAGGATCGCGCCGACCTGGGCGAAGGCCAACGTGACCATGGCGAACGCGATGCCCACGGTGCGCAGCGCCACCGCGCCGAGCAGCGCGGCGAGGATCGTCCCGCCGGTGATGGTCAGCAACGCCGCCTGCCACAGCGGCAGACCGGCCCGGGTGATGAGGATGTCGGTGCCGTACACACCGGCCGCGAAGTACAGCGCGTGCCCGAAGGAGAGCATGCCGGTCCGGCCGAAGAGCAGGTCGTACCCGGCCGCCAGACCGCCGAAGATCAGGCAGATGGCGAGCAGTTGCAGGGTGCCGGGCGAGTTGACCGGCCCCTCGAAGATCCCCGGCAGGGAGATCGTCGAGTACGGCAGGATCGCCAGCACGACCAGCGCGACCAGCGGCAGGAACGGGCGGACCCGGTGCCACCGCCCCCGCTGCGGGGTCAACTCGTCGGGCACCTGTGCGGGAGGCGCGTCGATCACCGTCATGCCGTTGCCACCTTTCCGGCGATGCCCTGCGGGCGCAGCAGCAGCACCACGGCCAGCAGCCCGACCACGCAGATGTCGCCCAGCCCGGACGTGCCGTAGTAGTTGACGAACTGCTGCACCAGGCCGACCACGACCGCCGCGTACGCGGAGCCGACCACCGAGCCCATCCCGCCGATCACCACCACGATGAACGCGAAGATCAGCAGCGAGCTGCCCTGACCGGGCGAGACGGTGCCGAAGTAGACCCCGCCGAGCGCACCGGCGAGCGCGGCGGCCGCCCCACCGATCGCGAAGACCAGCGTGAACGCCTTGCGTACGTCGATGCCGAGGGCGGTCACCATCTCCCGGTTCTCCACCCCGGCCCGGATCACCAGTCCGTACCGGGTCCACCGCAGGAACGCCAGGATCGCGCCGAGCACCAGCACCGCCGCGATGATCAGCAGCAGGCCGCCGTTGGGCACCTGCGCGCCGAGGATCCCGGTAACCTGCCGAGTCCAGTCGGGACGCGGGAACGGGCGTGCGTCCGCACCCCAGGTGGCCTGCAACAACGCCACCCCGGCCAGGGACAGGCCGACGGTCACCAGCACCTGCTCGATGGTGCGGGAGTAGAGCGGGCGGATCAGCACCAGCTCGACCAGGATCGCGACCAGCGTGCCGGCGGCCACCCCGAAGGCGACAGCGAGCACGAAGCCGAACCCGTCGGAGCCCGCGCCCGGCAGGTTGCCCGCCGCCCACCAGGTGCCGTACGCGCCCACGCCGAGGAACAGCCCGTGCGCGAAGTTGAGCACGTCGGCCAGACCGAAGACCAGGGACAGGCCCGACGCGACAAGGAAGTACAGCGCTGCCAGGCCCAGCCCGGTCAACGCCAACAGAATCACGGTCCCCATCAGTGGGACACCTCCGCCGAGCCGACACCCAGCAACGACTTCGTCAGCGCCGTCTCCAACAACAGTTCACGGGCGTCGCCGGTCCAGGCCACCTTGCCGGCGGCCAGCACCACCGCGTCGCGGGCCAGTCGGCGTACGACGGCCAGGTTCTGCTCGACGAGCAGCACCGGCACCGACTCCGCGACCCGTTCCAACACCTCGGCCACCTCGGTCACCACCTTCGGCGCCAACCCCTTGGTCGGCTCGTCGACCAGCAGCAGCCGGTTGTCGTTGAGCAGCACCCGCCCGATCGCGAGCATCTGCTGCTGCCCGCCGGACAGCGAACCCGCCCGTTGCCGTCCGCGCCGGTCCAGCTCCGGGAAGAGCGCGAAAACCTTGTCGTACGCCGGGCTGGTGCCGCGCCGCTCGGCGAGCCGCAGGTTCTCGGCGACGGTGAGGCCGGCGAACACGCAGCGGTCCTCGGGCACATAGCCGAGCCCACCGCGGACCAGCCGGTGCGTGCGCTGGGCCAGCAGGTTCTGCGCACCCATCCGGATGGTGCCGCGGACCTCCCCGGCGGGCGGGGTGAGGCCGACGATCGCGCGCAACGTGGTGGTCTTGCCGACGCCGTTGCGACCGAGCAGGACGGTCACGCCGGTCGGGGCGACCGCGAAGGACACCCCCTGGAGGATGTGCAGCCCGGAGATCCGGACCGACAGGTCCTCCACAGTGAGAACTGGTTCCATCAGGCCCGCGCTCACAGCGACTCCCCCAGGTAGGCCTCTTGCACCGTGGGGTTCGCCATCACCGTCTCCGGGGTGTCGCAGGCCAGCAGCGCGCCGTGGTGCATGACGGCGATCCGGTCGGCCAGCTCCAGGATGACGTCCATGTGGTGCTCGACCATCAGCACCGCCCGGCCGCTGTCGCCGGTCAGCGACTTGATGACGGCCACCAGTTCGGGGATGTCCTCGGCGCTGACGCCGGCCATCGGTTCGTCCAGCAGCATCACCCGCGGTTCACCGGCGAGCAGCAGGGCGATCTCCAACTTGCGCTTCTCGCCGTGGGCCAGGGTGCCGGCGAGTGCCGTACCCCGGTGGGCGAGACCGACCCGGTCGAGCGCCGCGTCGGCGGCGGCGGCGACCTCCCGGTCGGCCGCCGCCCGCCGCCACAGTGCCATCGAGCCCCCGCGGTGCGCCTGCACGGCGAGCCGGACGTTCTCCCGCACGCTGAGCGAGCCGAAGACCGAGGACGCCTGGAAGGTACGGCCCAGTCCGAGGCGGGCCCGCCGGTGCGGCGGGAGCGCCCCGATGTCCTGACCGTCCAGAACTATCCGGCCCTCCGTGGCCCGGCGCAGGCCAGTGATCAGGTTGAACAGTGAGGTCTTGCCGGCGCCGTTCGGCCCGATCACACCCAGGAACTCCCCGGGCGCGAGGTCGAGGTAGACGCTGTCGACGATGGCGACCTCACCGATCCGCCAGGTCAGACCGCGGGTGGCGAGCATGGGTCAGCCCTTCATCGCCACGGCCGGTGGCGCGGACTCGTCACCGGTGAGGCTCTTCTGCGCGGTGGCCGTGAACTCGGTGCCGCTGCCGGTCAGCTTGGCCTGGAACATCGGCTGGAGCAGCGCGTGGTCGGCGGCCCGGATGGTCATCTTGCCCTTGACCCCGTCGAAGCTCCAGCCCTCCAGGGCGGTGACCATCTTGTCGACGTCGTCCCCGCCCTCCTGCGCCGCGCGGACCACCATCTGGGCGGCGGCGAAGCCGTCCGGGTGGAACAGGTCGATGGTGGTGACCTTCGCCTTCAGGGCCTTGCTGGCCTCAGTGTCGCTGGCACCGTCGAAGTAGTGCGACAGGAAAGAGATCTTGGCGCCAGCGGTGCCGAAGGTCTGCCACGAGGCGCGGATGTCCAGGCCCGTGACGACAGTGGTGGACGAGAGCACGCCCTGCTGGTCGAGGGTCTGCCACATCGCCGGGGCGGTGGTGCCCGCCCAGGCCACAAACAGCAGGTCCGGCTTCGCCGCCTTGATCTGGCTGGCGAACGGGGTGAACTCGGTGGCGCTGGCCGGCGCCCGGACACTGCTCACGGTGGCGCCCGCGCTGCCGATGACGGCCTTCACGGCTGCCTCGTTGGCGTCACCGAACGCGCCGTCCTGGGCGAAGACCACGACCTTCTTGCCGGCCGGGTCGCCGATGAAGGACTTGGCGGTCACCACGTCCTGGTAGGACTGCCGGCCGGAGCGGAACGTGTACTTGTTCGCGCCGGTCACCGCGTCGGTGGCGGCAGGGCCGGAGATGAACAGCACCTTGTTCTGCGCGGCGATCGGCGCGACCTGGAGCGCCACGCCCGAGGCGGTGGAACCGGCAATGATCTTCGCGCCCTTGCCGATCAGGTCCTTCGCGGCGGAGACCGCCTTGGCCGGGTCGCCCGCGTCGTCGACCTCGGTCAACTCGATCTTCCGGTCACCGACCTTGCCGGTGCCCTTGGTGGCGAAGTCCAGCCCCGCCTTGAAACCCTCGATGTACTGCTTTCCGTAGCTGGCCAGGGCACCCGACTGGGAGTACACCAGGCCGACCTTGACCGGCGCGGCGTTGTCGCCGCCGCCGGTGGCGGTGTCCTGCGGGCTACCACAGGCCGTGGCGGCCAGCGCCGCGGCCATCATCGTGGCGGCGGAGAGGAACACCCGCCGCGTCGTCCGGACCGTCATTGCGACTCCACATGAGGACTCGGAGGGAGAGAACTTCTTCGTGACGGCTCACGCTAGAAGTGACGTCACCCACGAGCTATGTGGCGGAAACACACAAGTAACAGGAATGAGGTGGCCGGGGGTTACAACGGGCCGCACGGTCACCGGAGAGCCGGCGCTCCCGGTGGCCTGAACCTCCACGGACCACCCGAGGTCTGTGTCGCCTCGCCCCATCTGCCCGGCTCGGTAAGGTGCAGGGCCCGTCGTGGCCGGCCGGGCGCGGACACCGCCAACGACCGCCGACTAATCATCGGTCAGCAGGGCCGGGGCACCTACGTGGCCGAACGACCCCACCCCGGCAACCCACCAACTGACCAACGAGGGCTCCAGCGCACCGAATCACGCGTCAGCGCTGCGCCTGTGTCAGATTATGGACTGAGGACGGCGCGACGACCAATCACCAGGGAGCCGTCGGCGCTGCTCACTGGGCGTTCCCCCGAGCAAAATCCGCTCCGAGTGCCCCCTTCGCGGACAGCAGACCCAACAACGCAGCGCTACCTTCTCATGACCGGAAGTGAGCGATGCGGGGAGGGCCGTTGTCCAACAACGACGAATTTTTCCGGTCGAAGAAGGCTGCGGCTGTGCTGAAGCACGGCATCCTCAAGCGCTATCCCGTGGTATTCGCCTCCAAGACAGGGCAGGGGAACCCGATCGTCTTCCTCGACGGCTACGCCGGCAGAGGCGAGTACGACGGCGGAGAGCCCGGGTCTCCGCTGCTGTTGACCCGGTGCGCCGAGTTCGTCCAAGGCTTCCGCGACGTGCTCGCGTTCTTCGTCGAGCAGGATCCGGACAGCTACGCGAACCTGGAGCAGGTGCTCCGCGATAAGGGCGGGGCGGTTCGACGTGAACTTCGCCAAGGCACCCTCGACCAGCACCTGCCCGAGGTGCTGGCCCGAGCGAAGGGTGCCTCGCTCTTCGCCTTTCTCGATCCCTTCGGTCCGGCTCTCGACTTCGATCTGATCCGGACGCGGCTGCTCGGGCGCCCGAGTTGGCCGCCGACCGAAGTACTGCTGCATTTCAGCGTCTCCACCGTGGCTCGGATGGGACGTGCCGTCCACGTCGCCGAGCATCGATCGGGTGGGCTATCGGAGAGCGACCGGAGGACCGCCGCACGATTGGATCGGTTCCTGGGTGGCGGCTGGTGGCGCAGCTATTTCGCCGAGGTGTCGGATGCGGGCGATGACCAGCGCGCCACGGACGTCGCACTCAGGGTTGCGGACAGGTACGCCCAAGATCTCACCCAGGGGTCCGACTACCAGGCGGTGCAGATGCCGGTGCGTCCACGCCCCGGTCTCGCCCCGAAGTACGTCCTCGCCCTGTTCACCACCCATGGAGAAGGTGCCTGGCATTTCGCCGACACCCTCGGCAAGGCTGGCGTCGAATGGGAGGAGGCGTGGGTCCGGGAACAGATCCGCCGGGGCGACCACGTGGCCGAGACGCTGTTCGGCGACGGTCCTGTCTTCGACGCCGAGCAGTACAAGGCCGAGAACGCCCCGCGCTGGTCAGGTGCGATCGAGCGAAACATCATCAAGGTGGTCGAACGGAACTCTACGATCAAGATCGTCGATCGCGTGCCAGAGATCTACGGTGACGTGCTCGGGCATGCCTGGGCACCACACGTACGACAGGCCGTCAAGTCGCTGCATCGGCAGGGCCGGATCAGCAGCCCCGGCACGGGTGACTTCTGGAAGGAAGTCCTCTGGCGGCCTTGAGCTGGCGCCCCACCCGCGGCAGCCCCCTATGCCTGCACGAGTAGGCGCGGGGCCGGCATCTCATCCCACGTCCGACCGTCGAGGTGCCGGCCGCCAACCTTCGGCGTACGCCCGCCCCACTGCTTGAAGAAGAAGGCGGTGCCAGCAGCCGCGCACTGATCCCGGAGGTCACGCACCCACGCCGGATCCATCGCGCGGCAGCCCTGCCCCGACTCGCCCCCCGCGATCAGCCAGTCGATGCCGTCGAGATCCAGGTCGACCAGTGGCCCCAGCAGCGGCTCAGCCGAGATGAAACGTACCGCAGCCGGCACGTCGCGGAGCTGGGCGACCCGCCCCCGATGAGTGTGGTCCTCGACGCTCACGCCCATCCAGACGTTCGCCGGCCAGTCGATCTGATGGGCGACCTTCGCCAGCCTGGAGGCGCGCTTGGTGAGCACCTGGAAGGTGTGCCTCGGGGTCTCGCGCATGACGGCGAACACCCGTTGCACGTAGGTGAGAGGCACCCGGGCGTGGAACAGATCCGACATGGAGTTGACGAAGACGGTCCGGGGGTCACGCCAGCGACGAGGAATATCGAGAGCATCAGGGTGAAGGGCGACGCCGAAACCCGGGCCGGAGGTGCGCGGGTCTCCGTCCGTCTGATACTTAATCGAGCCCATCGCCTTGAGCCGCTTGGCCAGAGTCATCGCATAGCAGTTGTCGCAGCCCGACGAGATGCGGTCACAACCGGTGGTGGGGTTCCAGGTTGCTTCCGTCCACTCGATGGCGCTTTTGTCCGCCATGCGCCCCTCCTTCCACTCGACGGGCCAATACTGTCGAACAACCGTACGCATGGGAAGGGTTGCGCGGCGTGTCGGCCCGCCATCTTCGCTGGCTACGAGGCCGCCAGCCAGGCGCCGGCAAGCACGCAGGACAGACTGCGCGCCAGACCGATTGAGACCTGCGCGTCCGAAGATCATTCGAAGCTTCACCGATGTCGTTGCCTCGGCCCACCGCGAGACGGCACCATCAAGGAATCTGCTGCCGCAGACCCTCTCGGCTCATCAAGATTCTGCTCGATCGATCGAGGGCGATCCTCGAAGCGAGTGCGATTCGTTTACGGCATCAGCTCCATAGCGTCCGCGAGGCGTTGCCCGCGCACGCGAGGCCACCTGCTCGCACCCGCGACACACCTGGCCCCTGTCGACGAACACGGTGCCGACCTCTCCGGCTCCGTCTGCCACTACATCACCCAGAAGATCCGCAGCCAACGCGTTCCCCGGAACAGAAGCATGAGAGACCCAACCCGAAACGCGGACGCGGGACAGATCAACTGACAGGACCGGCCATCAGCTACCGGCTGGTCTCTTCGGAAGCGCGCCTACTTGGAGGTCAGCTGCTGCGCCAGCCGATCCAAGCCCCCCTTGATCAGCTGCGCGTAGTCGTCATCACCAAGTGCGCCGATCCCCGCCTGCGCACGTTGGAGGCACTCGCGGGCGCGGCCGAGATCGCCCAGCTTGCGGTAGCACTCGCCCAGATTGAGATGCAACGACGGATACAGACCAGCCACCGACATCGGCACCCCAGCCTGCGCAACCCGATCATCGGTGAGCAAGTCAGCCGCCGCCAGCGCTCGCTGATCCCAGATCAACTCCTGGTGGGCGTCGTCCTGCACATCGGCCATCGAGTGCGCGAGGACGCAAACATGCAAGGGATCGCCTTGCTCACCGCCGATCTCATCCCAGATCTGCGCAAACAAACCGCGAGCAGCTTCACGCTGACCTTGATGATGATGCAACTGCACCCCTTGGTTGATGCGGGCGAGCGTCTCATCTGTGATCATCAGCTGCTCCTGCACGGCTCATCTGGCGACGACGGCGGGAATCGTACTTGCCTCAAGACCATCGGCAGAACACCCCGATACCATCGCCGGTCCGCCTGACGTATCCCGCCCCCGATGCCGCCGGGCGTGATCGGCCCGGCGGTCGGCTCGGAGCGGATCAGCTCCCAGCCGAGGCCAACCGGCGGGGGAAACCCGCCGAGGGGCGGACGGTGTCAGCGCGCAGAGAGCCCGGCTAGGGCGGCGACGGCGGTGTCCGGATGGCCGCTGAAGACGCCGTCCAGGCCCAGGCCGAGGAAGAGTTCGTACTCGGCGGTGATGTCGCCGCGCGCGTTGGGGTCGGTGCCGATCCGGAAGTCCACCGGGAGGAACTGGTTCTCCGCGCGGAACGTCCAGGAGTGCACGAGCAGCCGCTCACGGTGCGCGTCGCGCACCACGTTGGTGGGGGCGAGCAGGGCACCGGTGGCGTCCCGGGGCACGAGCAGGTTCTTGTTCGCCCCGATGCCGTCGGCGTACCCGGCGATCCACTTCAGCCCGGCGGGCGTGACGAGGTCCTGGTAGCCGCGCGTGTCACCGGCGACGGTGAAGTCGTACGGGCGGCCGGCGGCGTCGAGCAGTTGGACCAGCTTCACGTCGGTGATCCGGCTCAGCTTGCGCAGGTTGGCCGTCTCGAACGACTGGATGAAGACCGGCGAGTTCCTGCGGTCCAGCTTGTTCTGCCGCAGCACCCGCAGCAGCGGCTCCTCCAACGGCAGGCCGACCGACGTGAAGTAGGTCGGGTGCTTGGTCTCCGGGTAGATGCCGATGGTGCGGCCCCGTGTCCGCCCTTCGGTCCGGGCCAGGTCGATGACCTCCTGGAGGGTGGGCACCTCGAAGCGGCCGTCGAACGCGGTGTTCGCCACCCGGACCTGCGGCAGTCGTTCCTTGGCCCGCAGCGTCTTCAGCTCGGCCAGTGTGAAGTCATCGGTGAACCAGCCGGTCACGGCGACACCGTCGATGGTCTTGGTGGCCTTGCGGGCCGCGAACTCCGGGTGCGTCGACACGTCGGTGGTGCCGGAGATCTCGTTCTCGTGCCGGGCGACCAGGACGCCGTCGGAGGTGGACACCAGGTCCGGCTCGATGTAGTCGGCGCCCATCCGGATCGCCAGCCGGTACGCCTCCAGGGTGTGTTCCGGCCGGTAGCCGCTGGCACCTCGGTGACCGATCACGATCGGCCGGTCGTTCGCCCGGGTGCGGTCCACGCCGGTCGAGGGCTCGGCGGCGGCGATGGTGGGCACGGCCATGGCGGCGGCGGCGAGCAGCACGCCGGCCAGGCCGAGGGTCGAAAGGGTACGTCGCAACGCCGTCTCCTGTCGTGGGGGTGAACCGCTTCAGGAGACCGCCCCGGATTGGCCGGCAGTTGGTCGAGGGTTGGCCGGGAGGTGAATCTCCGGAATGAGCGTTCCCGCTCCGGGCGACGGGCGGGAAAGGAAGATTGTCTGGTGCGCCGGTTTTTCCGCAACCCCGTGCGGCTCGTGCCGCTGGGGTTCCTGGTGCCGATCCTGCTGGGCACCGGGCTGCTGATGACCCGCTGGTCGACCATCGAGCATCAGCGCCCACCCCTGGTCACCGCGTTGTTCACCGCCACGTCGGCGGTGTCGGTGACGGGGATGGCGATCAACGACACCCCCAACTACTGGTCCGGCGCCGGCCTTGTGGTGATCACCGTGCTCACCCAGCTCGGTGGTCTCGGCATCCTCACGGCGGCGGCGCTGGTCATCCTGGTGGTCTCACGCCAGCTCGGCCTGCGTAACCGGCTGCTGGTGCAGGCAGAGACGGCGGAGTTCGGCATCGGTGACGTGGGCCGGCTGCTGCGCCGGATCGCGATCACCGTCTTCGCCTGCGAGGCGGTGATGACGGCTGTGGTCGCCGGCCGCCTCTGGTGGGCGTACGACTATCCGCCCGGACGGGCCCTGTGGTCGGGCGTGTTCCACGCCGTCCAGGCGTTCAACAACGGTGGTTTCGCGCTCTACACCGAGGGTCTGCTGGCCTTCGACCGTGATCCGTGGGTGTCGCTGCCGCTGGCGTTCGGGGCCATCGTCGGCGGGCTGGGGTTTCCGGCCCTGTTCGAGGCCGCCCGGGAATGGCGCAAGCCGGCCGGCTGGGCGGTGGCCACCAAGTTGACCATCTGGGGCAGCGTGGTCCTGCTGCTGCTCGGCTTCGTCGGCCTGCTCGCCGCCGAGTGGACCAACGCCAGCACCATCGGCTCGTACGACGTCGGGGGCAAGGTGCTCGCGTCGTTCACCCAGATCGCGTTGAGCCGCACCGGGGGCTTCAACGTGCTGAACATCGCCGACCTCCAGGAGGAGAGCTACCCGCTGCTGATCGTGCTGATGTTCATCGGCGGTGGCAGCGCCAGCACGGCCGGCGGCATCAAGGTGTCTACGTTCTTCCTGCTCGCGTTCACCATCTGGGCCGAGTTGCGCGGCGAGCCCGACGTGACGGTCGGGCACCGCCGGGTGGCCACCGCGAGTCAGCGGCAGGCCGTGACGGTGGCCCTGCTCAGCGTCGCGCTGGTGACGGCCGGGACCATGCTCCTGCTGCTGCTCACCGAGGGCGTGCGGTTCGTCGCGGCCCTGTTCGAGGTCACCTCCGCGTTCAGCACCACCGGGCTCAGCGTCGGTCTGGCCAGCGAGCTGCCGGCCAGCGGCCAGCTGGTGCTGACCGTGCTGATGTTCATCGGCCGGGTCGGGCCGCTCACCCTCGGCTCGGCGATCGCCCTGAACACCCGGCGCAGGCTCTACCGCTACCCCCAGGAACAACCCATTGTCGGCTAGGAGCGAGGAGGGTCGAGGTGTCGGCGAGACGATCGGACGGCGGCGGCATCGTGGTGATCGGGTTGGGTCGCTTCGGCTGCCATCTGGCCGCGTCGCTCAACCGGATGGACCGCGAGGTGCTGGCCGTCGACCGCAACCCGGATCAGGTGCAGCGCTTCTCGGCGCAGCTCGACCGGGTGGTCCAGGCCGACGCGACGGAGGACGGTGCGCTGCGGCAGCTCGGCGTCACCAGCTTCGGCCGGGCGGTGGTGGCCATCGGGGCGTCGGTGGAGGCGAGCGTCCTCACCGTGCTGGCGTTGGTCGAGCTGGGTGTGCCGCAGATCTGGGCGCGTGCCACCTCGCAGAAACACGCCAAGATCCTGTCGTCGGTCGGCGCGCACCACGTGATCTTCCCGGAGGCGGAGACCGGCGAGCGGGTGGCGCACCTGATCGTCAGCCGGCTGCTCGACTTCATCGAGTTCGACGACGACTTCGCGATCGCCACCGTCCGGGTGCCGGAGTCGCTCGTCGGGCGCAGCCTGCTCGATCTGCGCCCGGAGGAGCGTTCCGGGGTCCGGGTGATCGGCGCGAAGGCACCCGGTGAGCGTTTCCGGTACGCCTCGGACGACACAGCGCTGGCGCAGGGTGGGCTGTTGGTCGTGGAGGGTGGGATCGACCAGGTGCAACGGTTCGCGGGGCGACGCTGACCGTCACTTCTTACCGCCAGGCCCCTTCCCCTTGCCCTTTGTCACTTTCCCGCTTTTCCCGGACCACCACCCGGCCCTTTGCCCTTGCCGGGCTTCTCAGGCTTGGCCTTGGGGCCACCCGAACCCGGGCCGCCGCCAGCTGTCGCCGCCTTCGGCGGGGCCTTGGGTTGGGTCTTCGTCGTGGTGGCGGCTGTGCGCGCCGGGGCGGTGGACGGCGTGCTGCCGGCCACCCCGGAGACGCGTACGCCGCAGGCCACGTCGCCGAGCCGGAACTCGACCGGCAGCTGGTTCGCCCCGCTGTACGTGCCGGTGAGGGTGAGCTTCTCGGCCGCGCCGGGCGCCAGCGTGGTGCGCTCGGCCACCGGCCGGACCAGCACGGTGCTGCCCTGCTGCTGCACCGGCGCGGGCTCCGCCTTCGTGACCGTCTGCTGACCGGGGAAAGTGAAACTCATCGCCCAGTCCCGCAGCTCACTCTCACCGGTGTTGGTCAACGTCAGCTCGGCGGCGAAGTCGGTGCCGGAGTCCGTGCGCAGCGCGTACGCCACCTCGCACGGCACCTTCTCCGGCAGGCCCATCCGGGCCTCGGTGGTCGGCCGGCCCTCGCCGCTGGCCGGGGTACGCGAGGTGAACCCCCACATCACGCCGGTGACCGCGATCAGCCCGACAGCGGCCACCCCGGCCTCCACCCGCCGACGACGGCTCACCCGCTGGCGGACCCTCTGGTCCCGCTGGCGGGTACGGGAGATCGGCAACGCGTCGGTCTCCGCCGACCAGGGCAGGATCGTGGTGCCCGCGCTGGCGAGCGCGGCCGGGTCCAGCGGCCCTCCGGCCGGGGAGACCGGCACCGCCGCCAGCATCCCGGCCGCGTCGGCGAGGGTCCTGGCCACCTCGGCGGTCGCCGGCCGGTCCGCGGGTTGCTTGGCCAGGCAGCGCCGCACCAGGTCGGTCACCTCATCGGGCAGCCCCGGCACCTCCGGCATCGGATCCGGGTCGGTGTACATGTGCGCCCGCAACATCTGGGTCGTGGTGTTGGCCTGCCACGGCAGCCGGCCGGTGAGCATCCGGTAGAGCAGCAGCCCGACGGCGTACACGTCGGTGGCCGGGGACACCTGACCGTTGTCCAGCCGTTCCGGGGCGAGGTACGCGGGGGTGCCCAGCAGCGTGCCGTCCGGCCCCTTCTCGCTCTCCCCCACCAGCGCGGAGATACCGAAGTCGACAACCTTGACCCCGGTCGACGTGAGCATCACGTTGCCCGGTGTCACGTCACGGTGCACCACACCGCGGGCGTGCGCGGTGGCCAGCGCCGAGCTGACCTCCGCGCCGATGGTCATGGCCTCCCGCCAGGGAAGCTGGCTCTCCCGGCCCAGCCGGCTGGCCAGGGAGGTGCCGTCGATCAGTTCCATCACCACGTACGGCACGGTCAGCCCGACCTGCTCGGACTCGCCGTAGTCGTACACGTTGGTGATGTTGGGGTGGCAGAGCCGCGCGGCGGCCTGCGCCTCGATCCGAATCCGGTGGCGGAAGGCCCGGTCGCTGGCCAACCGGGAGGCCAGCACCTTCACCGCGACCTGGCGGCCGAGCACCTCGTCGTACCCGCGCCAGACCACCGACATGCCGCCCGCGCCGAGCTGCTCGATCAGCCGGTACCGCTGATCGAGCAGTTGCGCGCCGTTCCGGTCCCCACCACCCATGGTGTGCGTTGTTGCCCACAAGCAACCGACCTACACCCGGAGGATCGGAATCGGTCAGGATTGTCACTCGTTCAGGCGGTAGCCAGCAGTTGGTCCACCGGGGCGTAGTCGTCGGTCAACACCATCGCCCCACCGACGAAATCCGTCAGCTCCGCGCCGGACAGCAGGCTGACCTTGGGGTCCACCTCGCTCAGTCGGGTGCGGACGGCGTCCAGCGGCAGCGGCGCGTCGGAGCCGACGATGAGGAAGTTGGAACCCTGTTCCTCGGCGAGCGCCTCCGGCGGCGCGATCAACGCGACGTGCCGGAACTCGGCCGCCACGGTGGCCAGCTCGGCACGGATGAACCGCAGCGGCGGGTAGTCGATGACGTTCTGCACGTACACGCCGCCGGGGCGGGTGACCCGCCGGACCTCGGCGGCCATCTCCCGGGTGGCCAGGTGCCAGGGCACCACGAGGTGACCGAACGCGTCACCGACCACCAGGTCGCGGCTGTCCGTCGGCTCGCCGACGACCAGCATGCGGGCGTCGCCCACCACCGTCCGCAGCTGCGGCCCCGGGCGTACGCCCAGCTCCCGCTCGCCCAACTCGACCAGCCCGCCGTCGATCTCGAACACGACGTTCTCGGTGCCCGGCCGGGTCGCGGTCAGGTAGGTCGGCACGGTGAACCCGCCGCCGCCCAGGTGCAGCGCGTCCAGCCGCTGACCGGCTGGCGCGGCGACGTCGGCGACGGCGCCGATCCACTTCGTGTACGCGTACTCCAGGTGTTTCGGGTCGGCGAGGTCCACGTACGAGTGGTGGGCCGAGTTGAGCAGCAGCGTCCGTCCGGTGGGCCGGTCCGGGTCGGCGGTGACCCGGGCGCAGTGGTAGGCCGTCTCGATGTCGCACGGGTTCGGCGCCACGGTGGTCAGCCCTGCCCCGACCAGGCCGAGCACGGCCAGCGCGGCCCGGGTCCGGGCCGGACCGGGCAGCTCGGTGGGCTCCTGCCGGCGCAGGTACCAGCCGAGGCCGAGACCGACCAGCCCGAGCGCGACCGCGAGGGTCAGCAGGATGACGGTGCTGCGCAGCGCGGCGACCAGCACGAAGCCGGTGAGCAGCGTGGCGGTGATGCCGCCCAGCGTGCCGATCCCGGAGAGTCGACCGACCACCTGGCCGGTGCGGCGCAGGTCGGCGAGCTGGAGCTTCACGACCAGCGGGGTGACCGCCGCCAGCAACGCGGCCGGCACGAACACGGCCAGCGCCACCAGCAGCAGGATCGCGCTGGCCGCGCCGCCCCGCAGCACCTCACCGGCGTACCGGACGACGGGCAGGGTGATGGCGGTGGCGATGCCGGCCAGCACCAGCGCCGGTGCCAGCAGGCCACGCGGGTTGCGCCGGTCCGCCAGCCAACCACCGGACCACGCCCCGTACGCGATCGCTGCCAACGCGATGCCGATCACCGAGCTGGTCACCTGGAGGGTCACCCCGACGTAGGGGCCGACCAGGCGCAACGCGACGGTTTCCAGCACCAGTACGGCGCCGCTGGAGAAGAAGACCAGGAAGGCGGCCAGGCCGTTGGGCAGCGCCCGGCCGGTGACCGCAACGGGCGGGGCCGAGGACGCCGGCGGGGCCGCTACGTCGGACGGTGGGGTGCTCATCGTCGCGATGGTACGCAGCGAAGCTGGTGCTCCGGGTCAGTACATCGAGAGATGAACATGGTTCGTGTGGGATGCGGCGGGGCTGCCGCTGCCGCTGTACGAACGCCACCCGGTGCCGGGGTGCCAAATCTGCCTGTACCAGATCACGTAGAGCACGCCGAGACGGTCGGCGTTTCGCACGTGCCAGGCGGCGAGGCTGTCACCGTACGCCTTGTCGCCACCGGTCGCGTTGCGATCCTCGAAGCCGTTCGTGGCGGCCGCGAAGTCGCAGGCACGCCCCTTCGGGTGCTCGCCGCCGCCGCCCTCACGCTTACAGGAGACGTGCCGCTTGTAGCCGGCCGCCTGGGTCTGCTTGAGCGCGTTCAGGGTGCGCGGGGTGATGCAGCCGGAGGTGGTCGGGTCCTTCACCGAGCACGACTCCGACGGCCAGGACCCGTCCGAGTTGCGCGGGGCCGGCTTAGCCGAGGTGGAACTGCCGCCGCTGAACCCGTTGCTGCTGCCCGAGCTGACCTCGGCGAGCGCCGCCTCGGCCTCCTTCTTCTTCTTCGCCATCACGGCGAGCTGCTTCTGCTGCTCACGGACCTCGGCGTCGATGGCGATCTTGGCCTGCTGCGCCTGCTCCCGAGTCTCGACGAGGTCACGCAGCCGCTTGCTGTCCCGCTGGGCCATCATGTCGAGGTCGCTGACGCGTTCCAGGAACGCCTGCGGCGTGCTGGTGTTGAGCAGCATGGTCGCCGGGGTGAGCCGGCCGACCCGGTACGACTGGGCGGCCACCTCGCCGACCTGGGCGCTCAACCCGACCAGTCGACCCTCGACCGCCGCCAACTCACCGGTCAGCGCCGTCTGGCGACGCTTGGAGTTGTCCAGTTTGGCCTTCGCCTCGATGTGCCCCTTGGCGGTCAGCTCCAACGCGTCCTGCAGCTTCTTGCTGCCCCCCTCGCCGGGCTCCGCGTACGCGGGCACGGCGGCACCGCCGAGCACGAGCGCGACGGCGGCGAGCAGAGCGAACAGAGCGCGGCGACCGAGCCGCGGGCGGAGCATGGTCCTGGGCACGAAAGCGTCCTTCCGTCGACCGCCGGCCCCCGGTGAACCACTGCGCGGCGGCGTCCCCGCCGGCGCCGGTCGGCGGCCTGCTGGCGGAGACCGCCGGTCACGATACCGGACTGTGGGCTGCTGACCATCCCCCTGACCTCCGGGCCGCCCAGATGTCGACAGAGCGTTCCAGCGCCGTCGCGCAGAGCGTCCAGAAGCCTCGCGCAGAGCGTCCAGGAGCCCGCGCAGCGTCGGATCAGGGGCTGAGCAGGGCGTCGCGTACCTCGTCCCAGATCTGCTCGTTGGCCGCGACGAGCAGCCCGCGGCCGTCGTCGGAGGGGTGGTAGTCGGCGCCGTCGAACCTGCGGGCGACGCCACCGGCCGCGCGGACCAGAAGGGTGCCCGGGGCGTGGTCCCACGGCAGGGTGCGCCAGAAGAGGACGAACTGCTGCTCACCGGTGAGGATGTCCAGGTATTCGCGGCCGGCGCAGTGCTGGCCGGGCAGCAGCTCACCGAGGTGTCGACCGCCGGCGCGGACCCGGTCCCGGATCTCCGGCGGCAGGAACTTGGTCATCGCCGCGCCCCGCAGCTCGCCGAGCGGCGGCAGCGAGGCGGTGGTGTCGACGGGTCGGCCGTTGAGCAGGGTGCCGTCGTCCGCCGAGCCCACGGCGAGGGTGTCGGCGAGCGGGTCGAGGATCCAGCCGGCGTTCGGCCGCCCGTCGGTCAGCAGCGACACCATCAGGGCGAACGGCCGGCGACCAGCGGCGAAGTTGGCGGTGCCGTCGACCGGGTCGACCAACCAGACG
Organism: Micromonospora sp. A202; assembly: GCF_006715105.1. Lineage (NCBI taxonomy): Bacteria > Bacillati > Actinomycetota > Actinomycetes > Micromonosporales > Micromonosporaceae > Micromonospora > Micromonospora sp. A202. Next base: position 6,038,718 of record NZ_VFMP01000001.1, read on the forward strand.
TCCCCACCGTCGCCCAGGTGGCGCAGGAGCGCCGGGTCGTCGGCGACGCCCTCCTCGCCGACCACCATCGAGCCCGGACGCAGTCGGCGCAACCCCGCCGACAGCAGCTCCTCGGCCCGCTGGTCGGCGACGGTGACCACCTCACCGTGCGCCTTCTCCGAAACGTCCGCGTCGTCGAGCTTGCGGAACAGTGGCAGCACGGCCTGGTCGGCGGCCTCCCGGAGCAGGTCGCCAACGTCGTCGAGCAGGGTGTCAGCCACGCGGCGGCAACTTGACCACGCTGACGAAGAACTCGTCGATCTGGCGGACCACCGCTATGAAGCGCTCGAAGTCCACCGGCTTGGTCACGTAGGCGTTGGCGTGCAGCTGGTAGCTGCGCAGGATGTCCTCGTCGGCTTGCGAGGTGGTGAGCACCACGACCGGGATCCGGCGCAGTTCCTCGTCCTTCTTGATCTCTTCCAGCACCTCCCGGCCGTCGCGGCGGGGCAGGTTGAGGTCGAGCAGGATCAGGTCGGGGGCCACCGCGTCGGCGTACTGGCCCTCCCGCCGCAGGTAGGCGAGCGCCTCGGCGCCGTCGGAGACGACGGTCAGCCGGTTACGCAGCTTGTGCTCCTCGAACGCCTCCTGGGTCATCAACACGTCACCCGGGTCGTCCTCCACGAGCAGGACCTCGATCGGGCTCTTGCCATCCGCCGGCGCGGTCATCCCACCGTCTCCCTCATGTCACCCGTTCTACCGCTTTCCGGCGCCCCGTCGGCCCGGTCCGGCTGGTCCGACCCTCCGGACTGCTCCGCCGAGTCTGCCGGATCCTCGTTCGAGGCCGTCGTGTCGCCCGCCGCCAGGGCCGGCGGCGCCTCGGCCGAGTCGACAGCGGCAGCCGCCTCCACGTCCGCCGGGAGCGCCGGCAGGGTGAAGCGGATCGCGGTGCCCTCCGGTACGTCGGTGTCCACCCACACCCGGCCACCGTGGTATTCGACGATCTTCTTGACGATGGCCAGCCCGATCCCGGTGCCCGGGTACGCGTCCTTCGAGTGCAGCCGCTGGAAGATCACGAAGATCTTGTCGGCGAACTCCGGCTCGATCCCGATGCCGTTGTCCTGACAGGAGATCTCCCACTCGGCGCCCACCAACCGGGCCGAGATGTGCACCTTGGGCGCGACGTCCGCGCGCCGGAACTTGATCGAGTTGCTGACCAGGTTGGCCAGCAGGTTGGTGAGCAGCGGTTCCTCACCCGAGATCACCGGCAGGTCCGTCCAGGTCAGCTCGGCGTCGGCGTACTGCCGCGCGGCCTCGGTCTGGCCGGCCACGTCGCCCATCACCTTGTTGAGGTCGACCTCGACGAAACCGGTGGTGAGCCGGCCGATCCGGGAGAACGCGAGCAGGTCGTTGATCAGGCGCTGCATGCGTTGCGCGCCGTCCACCGCGAAGGCGATGTACTGGTCGGCCCGCTCGTCGAGCTGCCCGGCATAGCGGCGCTGGAGCAACTGGCAGAAGCTGGCCACCTTGCGCAGCGGCTCCTGGAGATCGTGCGAGGCCACGTACGCGAACTGCTCCAGGTCACGGTTGGACCGGGTCAGCTCCTCGGCCTGCTTCTGGAGCTGGCTGTTGACCCACTCGATGCGCTCGCGGGCAGCCCGCACCTCGGCCAGGTCGGCGGCGATCTTCTGACGCATCGCGTCCACGTCCTCGCCGAGCTGGATGAACTCCGGCGGGCCGACGGTGGCGATGCGGTGCTGGTAGTCGCCCTCGGCGACCTCGCGGACCTGGATGGCCAGGGCGGTCAGTGGCCGGACCACCATCCGGTCCAGCGACAGCAGCAGGACCGCACCGGCCAGGACCACCACCAGGGCGGCGACGATCAGCAGGACGACCAGCACGTTGCTGCTGGTGCGGACGTTCCTGGCAGTCTGTTCCCGGGCGGCAAGGACCTCCTCCTGTAGGTCGTTGACCGCCGTGCGCACGTCGTCGAACTGCTGCCGGGCCTGCTCGGTGACCAGTGCCTGGCCCGCGCTGGTGCCGCTGCGCTCGGTGGTGGTGATCACCGGCTCGGCGACCGACTGCCGCCACTGCGCGATGCGGTCCTCGACGGTCCGCAGCTCCTGGCTGATCTGCGGATAGTTGTCGAGCAGCCCTCGCATCGAGGCAGTGACGCTCTTCTCCTGGTCGAGCCCCTCCCGATAGGGGATCAGGTCGTCCTGGTCACCGCTGACCGCGTAGCCGCGGATCGCCGTCTCCTGGTCGAGCAGCGCGTTGAGCAGTTCCTGGGACTGCACCCGCAACGGGCCGGTCTCGTTCAGGACGGCGTCGATCTGGGTGCGGTTGCGGGCGGCCATCGCCGCTTCCGCGCCGGCCAGGGCGATCAACAGGAAGCCCACGACGGTGAGCAGGCTGATGACCCGGCGGCGCAGACTCCAGCCGCCGACCACCGGCTTCACCGGCCACCACCCCGGCTGACCAGCAGCATGGCCACGTCGTCGGCGAGCGCGCCACCGTTGAGCCGCTCGGCCCGGCCGACCAGCCAGGCCGGCAGCTCGGGCAGCGACACCGACCGGTTGGCCGGCTCGTGGAGCAGCCCGGTCAGCCCCGGCACGTCGAGGCGTTCGTTGCCCGCTCCCACCCGCCCCTCGATGAGGCCGTCGGTGTACATCAGCAGGGACCAGTCATCGGTGTCGAACTCCAGGTCGTAGGCGATCGGCCGGCGGGGTCGTACGCCCAGCAGTCGGCCGCCGGGCGCGGGCACCGGGGCGACCCGGCCGCCGGAGAGCAGCAGCGGCGGCGGGTGCCCGGCGAGTCGGACGGTGGCCCGGTTGGCGTCCAGGTCCAGTCTGGTGGTGGCCACCGTCGCGAAGATCTCCTGGAGGCGGCGCTCACTCATCAGCACCTGCTCCAGCGCGGGCAGCACCTCGTCGTCCGGCACTCCGGCGAGCACCAGGGCACGCCAGGCCACCCGCAACTCGACGCCGAGCGCGGCCTCGTCCACCCCGTGCCCGCAGACGTCACCGACGATCAGGTCGATGCGGTCCGGGCGGGTCTGCACCACGTCGAAGAAGTCCCCGCCGATCAACGCGGCGTGCCGGCCGGGCCGGTAGAAGGTGTGCACCGCCACCTGGTCGGTCGTCATCAGCGGCTGGGGCAGCAGGCCGCGTTCGAGTCGCGCCGACTCGGCCTGACGCAACTCGACCTCGCGCAGCCGTCGGGCGTTCTCGTCGGCGCGCTTACGCTCAACGGCGTAGCGCAGCGCCCGGGTCAGCAGCACCCCGTCGACCTGACCCTTGACCAGGTAGTCCTGTGCGCCCTCGGCGACCGCCACGACACCCAGGTGCTCGTCCGAACGGCCGGTCAGCACACAGACCGCGGCGCCGCTGGACATCTCCAGCACCTGGCGCAGCCCGTCCAACCCCTGCGCGTCGGGCAGGCCCAGGTCTAGCAGGACGCAGTCGACGTCGACGATCCGCTGTCGCGCCTCCCGAAGGCTGGTGGCGACCGTCAGATCGATCATCGAGTTGGTCTCGGCGAGCAGCTCGGAGACCAGGAAGGCGTCGCCCTCGTCGTCCTCCACCAGCAGCACCCGCAACCGCTCGCCAGGTGGCAGGTTGGCGTGCCGCGCCAGACCGCCGTGCGGGTACGGCACTACTGGGGAACCGGTCAGACCGGCTCCCCGGGTCGGCCGGGTCACCGCCGCGAGGCGCGGGAGTTCGCTGGTGATGTCGGGCTCCTTCCGAGTGCCCTGCTGATCCTGTATTAGACAACGGTCGCACACAACACGATGGCTCCGGCGCGGGCGGGGGCGGTGCGGATCACTGCCCGTCGGATGACAAACCGGGCGGGCGGTCGATGGGGGGCCTACCGGCCGTCCCATCGGAAGCCGCTGACGGGCAGGATGGTGCCACCCCAGGCCCCACCACCCCCCAAGGAGTTCCCGTGGGCGCACCCACCACCCCGGCCACGACGGGCACGCCGGCCCGTCCGGCTCCAGGCGTCCCCCCTGCCGACCGGGCCCTGACGCGACCTCGCCGGCGGCTCCTGGCCGCCGCTGCGGCTCTGGTCGCGCTGGCCGCCGTCGGCGCCGGCAGCCTGCTCGACCTGCGCACCCCGGCACCGAAGCCGGCGGACGCGCCGGCGGGTGAGTTCAGCGCCAGCCGGGCGTACGAGGACGTCCAGGTGATCGCCGCCCGGACGCACGTCGCCGGCAGCCCGGCCAACGACCAGGTCCGCACGCACCTTGAGCAGCAGTTGCGCGGCCTGGGCCTGGAAACCGAGGTGCAGGACACCGTGGCACCGGAGGCCGGCCAGCTCAGCGGGGCGGCGGGCGGGGCGACAGTGGCCCGCGTACGCAACGTGGTGGCCCGGCTGCCCGGCACCGACTCGACCGGTCGGGTCTTCCTGGCCGCCCACTACGACTCGGTGCAGACCGGGCCGGGTGGCAACGACGACGCCGCCGGCACGTCGGCCATCCTGGAGGTGGCCCGCGCGCTGACCACCGGCCCCCGGCCACGCAACGACATCGTCTTCGTGCTCACCGACGCCGAGGAGGCGTGCCTGTGCGGCGCTGCGGCGTTCGCCAGCAGTCACCCGCTGGCCGCCGACGGCGGGGTGGTGCTCAACCTGGAGGCGCGGGGCTCCACCGGGCCGGTGATCATGTTCGAGACGTCCCGCAACAACGCGAAACTGGTGGACATCTTTGGCCGGGCCGCACCGCACCCGGTCGGCACCTCGTTCGCGGTGGAGATCTACCGGGCGCTGCCCAACGACACCGACTTCACAGCGTTCCTGGACCAGAAGTTCATCGGGCTGAACTCGGCGTACATCGACGGTGGCGCGATCTACCACACACCGTTGGACACGCCGGAGGCCATGGACCGGGGCAGCCTCCAACAGCACGGGGACAACGCGCTGGGCCTGGCCCGGGAGTTCGGCCGCACCGACCTGACCGAGCTGCGCTCCGGGCACGACGCGACCTACTTCCCGGTCCCCGGCGGCCTCGTCCGCTACCCGGGCACGCTCACCCTGCCACTGGCCCTGCTCGCGGTGGCGGCGGTCGCCGCGCTGGGCTGGCTGACCCGTCGGCAGGGCCGGGCCAGCATCGGCCGGCTCGCCGCCGGCTTCGGGCTGGCCCTGGTGCCGATCGTGGTCGCGCCGGTCGCCGCCCAGCTGCTCTGGCTTGCGATCACCGCGATCCGACCGGGGTACGCGGAGCTGCTCGACCCGTACCGGCCGATCTGGTACCGCCTGGCCGTCGTGGCGCTCGCCGCCGCCATTCTGTTCGCCTGGTACGCGCTGACCCGCCGCCGGATCGGCCCGGCCGCACTCGCGGTCGGCGGGCTGGCCTGGCTGGCGCTGCTCGGAGTGCTGCTCGCCGTGGCGGTGCCCGGCGGGGCGTACCTCACCACAGTGCCGGCGCTGGCCGGCGCCCTCGGTGGGCTGGTCGCGCTGCGTACCCGGCAGACCGGGCCGTGGCCGGTGGTGGCCGTGACCGCCGCCGCGGCCGTTGGTGTGGTCATCCTGCTGCCCACCGTGGTGCTGCTCTTCCCCGCGCTGGGGATGGGCATGGGCGGGGTTGCCGCGCTGGTCGCGGTGCTGCTCGGCCTGACCGCCCTGCCGGTGGTCGACCTGCTGCACCCGCAGGCCGGCGGCCAGCGCGGCCTGCTGGCACTGCGGGCCCGACGGCTCGGCGTGCTCCCGGCCGCCGCCACGGCCGTGGCGGCGGTGGTGCTCGCCGGGGTCGGGCTGGGCGTCGACCGCTTCGACGCCGACCATCCCGCGCCCACCCACCTGATGTACGCCATGGACGCCGGCACCGGCCAGGCCCGCTGGCTCAGCCACGAGAGTGACCCGCAGTCGTGGACGGACGGCTACGTGGACGGGACGGCCGACGTCGGCGACGACTTCCCCGGGCTCGGCGACAGTGAGCTGCGGGCCGGACCGGCACAGCCGGCGAACCTGCCGGCCCCGAAGCTGGACGTGGTGGCCGACGCCACGGCTGGTGGAGAACGCACGTTGCGACTGCGGCTCACCCCGCAGCGGGCCGCCCGGCTCGCCACCCTGCACGTCGACACGTCGACCGCCACCGTGCTGCGGGCCGAGGTCGCCGGACGGCCGGTGCCGGTGGAGCCCCGCGAGGGCAAGTGGGGCTTCGGTCTGGTGTTCCACGCCCCGCCCACCGAGGGCATCGAGGTCACGTTGACAGTACGGCCCATCGCCGGGCAGGTGGCGTTGCGGGCCATGGACGCCAGTGACGGGTTGGACGCGCTGCCCGGCTTCCGCGCCCGGCCGCCGGCCGTCGGCGTCGTCGGGTCGCACAGCTCCGAGATGCTGGCGGTCGCCCGCACCTATCCGATCTGACCCGAAGCGGCCCGGCGGAGTTCCTCCTCCGCCGGGCCGCCGCTCTTCGGCGTCAGTGCGGCGCGGCCGGGCCCAGGTCGCTGGGGTCGGTGTTGCCGCCGCAGACGATCACTGCCACCCGCTCCCCCGCCTGCGGCACGTACGCGCCGCCGACCAGCGCGGCCAACGCGGTGGCGCCACCGAACTCGGCGGCGACCCTCAGCTCCGACCAGAGCAGCCGACGCGCCCACACCAGGTCCTCGTCGCTGACCAGCACGGACACCACGCCGGTCCGGCTGGCGGTGTCGAACGCGATGTCGCCGATCCGGCGGGCGCCCAGCGAGTCCGTGGCGATGCCGCCCACCTCGATGTCGACCGGTCCACCCGCCTTCAGCGCGGAGTGCAGCGTGGGGATCTGCTCGGGCTCGACGGCGACGACACGTACCGACCCGTCGAACCAACTGGCGATGCCGGACACCAACCCGCCGCCGCCGACCGCCACCAGCACGGTGTCGATCCCGTCCACCTGCCGTTCCAGCTCCCGGCCGACGGTGCCCTGACCGGCCACCACCTCCGGCTGGTCGTACGCGTGCACGACCACCGCGCCGGTCTCGTCGGCCCGCTGGGTGCTCGCCGCCAACGCCTCGGCGTAGTGCTGGCCCACCTGCCGCACCTGGGCGCCCAGCCCGGCCAACCGCTGCACCTTCACCGGCGAGGAGGTCACCGGCACGAAGACCTCCGCCGGCACGCCCAGCGACCGGGCCGCGTACGCGACCGCGAGGCCATGGTTTCCGCCCGAAGCGGCGATCACCCCCGTCGGCGGCAGCGGCCCCTGGAGCATCCGGTTGAACGCGCCTCGCGGCTTGAACGAGCCGGTGTGCTGGTGCAACTCCAACTTTAGGCTGAGCCTCCCGGGCACGCCCAGGTCGGCGCCGTCGACTGCGATGACCGGGGTTTCCCGCACCCGCCCCTGCACCAACGCGGCCGCCGCCTCGACGTCGTTTCTGTTCACCATGGGAAACGCCCTTCACTACGACCGTCGTCGGTGAGCCATCCTATGGAGCTTCGCCGGCCATCCTTCGCCGATGCCCTCTGCGTCAGTGGCGGGGTCCGCCCACGTCAGCGCGGTGGATGGTCACCGGGGTCGGCGGCGCGTCGCAGCCGGCGGTGTTCGGCGGTCACCACCCCCAGCAGGGCCAGGTCGAGCGCGACCACGGCAACCGCACCGAACTGGTTGACAGTGAAGTTGAAAACCTGCCCGAACAGCAGGTTGACCAGCAGCGCGAGCTTGAAGAAGCGGAACGCCTCGGGCCGGTTCGGGCGCAGCAGCCACGCCGCCCGCAGGCTGAGCACCGCCGTGACCAGCGCAGTGGCGGTGACACCGACCACCGCACCCCACTCGCGCTCCTGGTCCAGCTCTCCGGTCACACCGTCCAGCAGCACCGCCACCATGATCAGCACCGGCTCCACCACCAGGTAGGCCACCACCAGCCAGACCAGCCAGCGCTGCCTTGTCGCCCAGACGGCGAGATGCCGGAATCGGTCCGCCGCGCGCTGCCAGAACCGGACCGGGGACGGTTCCCGCCGAGGCACCGTGTCCAGCAACTGCTCCATGGCCGCCTCGGTGGCCGGTCCGGCGCCCCGCACGAGACGCCGTACGTCCGCCCGGCGCCGGTCGGTCAGCCCGGCGGGCAGACCGCTGAGCACCATGTCCAGCGCGTTGGCGGTGCGCTCGGCCGAAGTCAGCCGGGACCGGCCGGTACGCCCGCGTACCGCCTGGGTGAGCAGGACGAGCAGGGCGAACGCGACGTAGATGATGGCGGCGGCCGGGGCGTAGAAGTAGTCGGTGCCGGTGGTGACGAACTTGCCCACCTCGTCGATGAACAGCCCGAACCCGACGCCGCCGACCACCGCCCCGGCGGTACGCGGCCATTCGCCGAGGAAGACCAGCGGGATCCCCAGGCCGACCGCGAGCAGCAGGCCGCCCCAGAGCACGTGCGCGATGTGCAGCCCACCGCCGCCGAGCTGCGGATAGTTGGTGGCCTCCAGGTATGCCCGCAAGGCCAGCACGGTGACCACACCGGAGAGCACGAACGCCTGCAGGTGGGACGCCGCCTCAACCGCACGGGTCGGCAGCCTGCGGGCCACCCACCCAAATCCGGGGCGGCGGCGCGGCGGTCCACTTGACGTGCCCCGAAACCTGGTAGCCACGCGGATCCCTGCCCTCGTTACTGCTCGTCGCCGCCATCATCTCGCTCGGATGACCGAGACCGCAGTCGCTAATCCACTCTCTTACCGAGGGAAAGACCGGCGTCGGTGTAGCCGTGCCGGCTGTAGAAGCGCACGGCATCGACGTTGCGGTGGTGGATGCCGGCCGACAAATACGTGATCCCCCGGCCGCTTGCCCACCGCTCGGCCGCCGCCAGCAACGCTGATCCGACGCCAAGTCCTCTGGCATCGGACAGCACAACCGTGTGCACCTGGGCCGACGGCTCAGGACGCAGGATCTGATGCTCGGGCGGGTCGGAATGCCGCAGCACCTCGACCATCCCGACGATCTGGCCGTCACGAGCCTCAGCAACGAGGACGCCATCTTGTCCGGCCTCGTCGGTCAGCATCGCGGTGAAGTGGCGCACTACCGCGTCACGTTGCGGAACGCGGTAAATGGCGGCGTCGAGAGCAAGGTGCGCTTGAGCGTTGGAGAGGCGCAACTCCACCAGCGAAGCAACGTCCGCCAAGCGCGCCGGCCGAACCGTCAGCGGTGACTCCTGCATCATCCCGATCCTAGGACCGGCGCGGCCACTCAGGCGTCCCAGCCGTGATCACCAGGACTGGAGATGGCGCGTCGATTGAATCTTACTTCGGAGCGGTCTATCTAAAGCACAGGCCGCTAATGCCGTTGCTACTTCCACCGGAAATGCACGAAGAGGCGGCCGAAGTTCTTCGAGTCCTTCTCCACGCGGTGGTAGAGCTGCTTGACGTCCTTCTGGTCGAGGAACCGCAGCACGCGCTTCTTGAGCTGACCGGACCCCTTGCCGGGGATGATCTCGACGAGGGTGGCCTTCTTCGCCACCGCCTCGTCCATGATCCCGCGCAACGCGCGGTCGATGTCCTGGCCCTTGTTGAAGATCTCGTGCAGGTCCAGCTTGAGCTTCATGCCGCAGTCCCCGGCCGGTCAGGTCCCATGCCCGCCATCCTAGGCACGTCCGGCACTCCACCCGCCGGACGACGGAGGGGCGGCCCCGGAGGACCGCCCCTGCCATGTCACCGTCCGCGCTCAGCGTGTGCCGCCCACCCGGGTCTCCACCCGCTCCAGCGCGATCCGGTAGTCGTCGTTGGTCGCGTACATCGCCGCGGCGATCCGCAGGTGCCGCAGCGCATCGTTGTGCCGGTTGAGCCGCTCCAGCGTCCGACCGAGCACGTGGTGCGAGTAGTGGTCGCTCGGGTCCCGGTCGACCAGCTCCCGCAGGTGCTCCTCGGCGCGGTTGAGCTGCGCCGACTGGAAGTACGCCCGGGCCAGCAACTGCCGTACTGCCGTGTTGCCGGGTTCGGCGTCGATGATCGGCTCCAGCAGTCGGGCCGCTCCGCTCGGGTCACCGGTTTCGAAGAACATGGTCGCCCGCCGGTAGTCCGCCAGAAGATCCATCTGCCCCACCCCCTCGGGTCGCACCGTCACCTGTTCCGACGCTGGCACAACACCGGGCGTTTGGCGACTGTTCCCGGCAGTCGCGATCGGGTCAGTTGCGACACCGACAAGGTCAGGTCCGGGCGTCCCGGCGACCGACGGACAGCTCCCACGCGCGGACACCGCCGACGATCCCGGCGGTGTTCGGCACCACCACCACGTCGTCGCCCATCCGGGCCAGCTGCTCGGGTCGGATCAGCCGGGAGTTGCCCCCTCCCAGGTAGAGCCGGTCCCAGCGGAACACCGGGCGGAGCCCGTCGACCACCTGCCGGATCCGGCGAGACCAGAAGGCGTCGCCGAGCCGCCGGCGTTCCGGCTCACCCACGTACGTGTCGTAGGTGGTGCCCCACCGCACCGGCGCGTGTGACAGCTCCAGGTGCGGTGCGAGGATCCCGCCGTCGAAGAGCGCGCTGCCCAGCCCGGTGCCCAGGGTCAGCACCAGCTCGCAGCCGGTGCCGGCGACCACCCCGGCGCCGTGCACCTCGGCGTCGTTGAGCACCAGCGCCGGCACCCCGAACGCGTCGGCCAGCGCGCCCCGCGCGTCCCAGCCGGACCACTCGGCGAGCAGATCCGGGTCGACGCGACTGCGGGGGCCGCTGCGGGTCACGTAGTGCGGCGTGGCGACCACCACCCCGTGCCGGATCATTCCGGGTACGCCGACGGTCAGGCGGTCCGCCGTCGGCAGGCGCCCGCCCAGATCGAGCAGGGTCCGGACGAAGAGCTCAGGCGGCAACGGGTACGGCGTGGGCACCCGCAACGGCCGGGCCCGCATCGTTCCCGCCTCGTCGAGCACGGAGGCCTTGATGCCTCCGCCGCCGCAGTCGATCGCGAGTGTGGTCACCACGTCGTTGAGTCTGCCCGCTGCCGGCCGCTCGTATGCGCGGGGCCGGATAGGCTGCCGTCCTGATGAGCGCCACGATGATCGTCAAGGACCTGGCAGCCGGGCACGGCGACCGCCCGCTTTTCGCCGGATTGGACCTGGTGGTCGCCCCCGGTGACGTGATCGGCCTGGTCGGGCCGAACGGGGCCGGCAAGTCGACGCTGCTGCGTACCCTCGCCGGATTGCTGCCGGTCGAGGCCGGCACCGTGCGACTCAGCCCGCCCTCCGCGAGCGTCGGGCACCTGCCGCAGGAGCCGGAACGGCGGCCGGGCGAGACGGTACGGGACTTCCTCGCCCGACGGACCGGGGTGACCGCCGCGCAGGCGGCGTTGGACGCGGCGACCGAGGCGTTGACCGCCGGGGCGGCGGGTGCTGACGACGCGTACGCCGACGCGTTGGAGCGCTGGCTCGCCCTCGGCGGCGCGGACCTGGACGAGCGCGCCGAGCAGGTGAGCGCCGACCTGGGCCTCGCGGTCGACCTGGACCACCCGACGACCGGGTTGTCCGGCGGTCAGGCGGCCCGGGCCGGGCTGGCGTCGCTGCTGCTCAGCCGCTACGACGTGTTCCTGCTCGACGAGCCGACCAACGACCTGGACCTGGCCGGGTTGGAGCGCCTGGAGGAGTTCGTCACGGGGCTGCGCGCCGGCACGGTGCTGGTCAGCCACGACCGCGAATTCCTCACCCGCACGGTGACCCGGATCCTGGAGTTGGACCTGCCCCAGCAGCAGGTGCACCACTACGGCGGTGGCTACGCGGCCTACCTGGAGGAGCGCGAGGTGGCGCGCCGACACGCCCGCGCGGACTTCGAGGAGTACGCCGACACCAAGTCCGGCCTGGAGGCGCGTGCCCGCACCCAGCGTGGGTGGATGGAGAAGGGCGTGAAGAACGCCCGCCGCAAGGCCACCGACAACGACAAGATCGGCCGCAAGTTCCGCAGTGAGTCGAGCGAGAAGCAGGCCGCCAAGGCCAAGCAGACCGAGCGGCTGATCGAACGGCTCGACGTGGTCGAGGAGCCGCGCAAGGAATGGGAGCTGCGGATGGAGATCGCCGCCGCCCCCCGCGCCGGCGCCGTCGTGGCCACGCTGCGAGGTGCTGTGGTACGCCGAGGCGGATTCACCTTCGGCCCGGTCGACCTCCAGATCGACTGGGCGGACCGGGTGGCGGTGACCGGGGCGAACGGCTCGGGCAAGTCCACCCTGCTGGCCGCGCTGCTGGGGCGGCTGCCGCTGGACGCGGGCACCGCCACACTCGGGCCCGGGGTGGTGATCGGCGAGGTGGACCAGGCCCGAGGGCTGTTCCTCGGCGACGCGCCGCTGATCGACGCGTTCCACGCGGCCGTACCCCACATGTCGCCGGCGGACGCGCGGACCCTGCTGGCCAAGTTCGGGCTGCGTTCGGCGCACGTGCCGCGACCGGCGGCCACCCTCTCCCCCGGCGAGCGGACCCGGGCGGCGCTGGCCCTGCTCCAGGGTCGCGGGGTCAACCTGCTGGTGCTCGACGAGCCCACCAACCACCTGGATCTGCCCGCCATCGAGCAGCTTGAGTCGGCGCTGGCCAGCTACCCCGGAACGCTGCTGCTGGTCACCCACGACCGGCGGATGCTGGCCGCGATCGAGACGAACCGGCGGCTCCGCGTCGACGGCGGGCGGATCGCCGAGGATTGATCCGTGCCGGCGGGCCAGCGCGGGGTGAGAATGACGCCATGCTCAAGTGGGAGTACGCCCTGCTGGTCCGCCGCCGCCAGGCCGCGACCAACGACCTCGGCTGGGAGGTCGTCTTCGTCTGGTACGGCCCGGACGGCTCGATGGTCGACGTGACGCCGTACGGCGACACCGCCCTGGCCCACCTGAACCGGGCCGGTGACCAGGGCTGGGAGTTGGTCGCGATGAGCGAGGACCCGTCCCTGCCCGGCAACAACGAGCTGCACCGCTATCACCTCAAGCGGCCGAAGCCCGCCGAGCCGCCGCCCCGCCAACGGATGCGCGGCGGTCGCCGTACCCTCTCGGGCTGACCCGAGCCAGCTGGCCGGCTGGGCTCCCGTGCCAGCGGTGGCTCCTTCGAGCGTGATGCCACACAGTCATCTTGATGCCTGTGTGGCATCACGACGATTGCCGTCCTGCCCCGCATCCCGCGACACGCCCATGGCCCGCCGCGCCGGAGCAGGCGACAACGCGGACGAGCAGGGCATACCGGGCGCGATTGCGGGTATCGCGCGGCGGGAGGTGGCCCGAATGGTCGCTTTGGCACTGACTCCGCCCTCGGCCGACCGGCTGCGGGCGATCGACGATTCCCTCGCCCAGGCATGGGCGGACCAGGCTCGACACGACGACCGGCTGCGGGGCCTCGCCGTGGAGGTGCGGTTCGACCGGGGGGTGGCCCATCTCAGCGGGGACGTCGCCGAACCGAGCCAGTTACGGCTGGTACGGGACCTGGTGGGCCGGCTGGCCGGCGTCTACGGCATCTGGTGCCGGGTCGGCATCGGTGGGCGGGCGCCGGTGGTCGTGGACCTCGGTTGCGGGCCGACCAAGCAGTGGTCGAGCAACCTGGGGCTGGACATCTATCCGGCGCCGGGGGTGAACGCGGTCGCGGACCTGTCCGGCTCGCTGCCACTCGCGGACAACTCGGTGGACGTCCTGTTCGCGGTGCACATCCTGGAGCACCTGATCGACTTCCTGCCGCTGGTGGACGAGTGTCACCGGGTGCTCCGCCCGGGTGGCGTGCTGCACGTGATGAGTCCCTGGTGGGGGCACGTGAACGCGGTGGCCGACCCGACCCACGTCCGGCTGATGGACGTGCAGACGTTCAAGGGGATCTGCCAGGGCCGCCCACCGGGCACCCCACGGTGGTATCCCCTGCACGCCGGCTGCGACGGCGCCTCGATCTTCGCCGACCTGACTCCGCTCCCACCGGACGCCGACACCGCCCCGAAGTCCCACCTGGCCCGCTTCTTCGACTGACCGGCCCGGCGACCGGCTTACTGGGTCCGGGTGGATTCGCGGATTTCCAGGCGGTAGGGGGCGGAGACCTCCTTCGCCGGCGCCGTGCGGTCGCCGTCCAGGCGGTTGGCCAGGAGTTCGACCGCCAGTTGGGCGATCTTCTCCTTGTCCGGGGCGACGGTGCTCAGGGTGGGGATGGAGAACCGGCCGTCCTCGATGTCGTCGAAGCCGACCACCGCCACGTCCTCGGGCACCCGCAGACCCGCCTCGTGCAGGGCGCGTAGGGCACCCAGGGCGAGCGTGTCGTTGAAGCAGAAGACGGCGTCGGGGCGTACGCCGGAGGTGAGCAGGCCCTGCATGGCGGCCGCGCCGTCGGCGCGGTGCCAGGCCGACGCGGGCGCCACCAGGGTTTCGTCGTAGTCGAGCCCGGCGGCGCGCAGCGCGTCGGCGTAGCCGGCCAGGCGCAGCCGGGCGCTGGCGCCCTCGTCGGTGCGCTGGGAGCCGATGGCGGCGATCCGGCGGTGGCCGAGCTGAATCAGGTGAGCGGTGATCTCCCGGGCCGCGGTCACGTTGTCGATCACCACTCGGTCGGCGGGGCCGTGTTCGACCCGCTCGCCGAGCAGCACCATGGGTGTGCCGTCCAGGCCGGCCAGGTCCTCAGCGGTCAGCGCCAACGGGCTGAAGATGAGCCCGTCGATCAGGTGGTCGGTGATGCCGGAGGCGACCACCCGTTCCTGCTCGCGCCGACCGCCGGTCTGGTCGATCAGCACCGTCCAGCCGTAGGCGGCGGCGGCGTTGACCACGTAGCGGGCCAGCTCGGCGAAGTACGGGATGTCGAGTTCCGGAACGGCCAGCGCGATCACGCCGGTGCGGCCCTTGCGCAGGTGGCGGGCCGAGAGGTTGGGCCGGTAGTTGAGTTCGGCGATCGCCTCCTCGACGCGGGCACGGGTGTCCGGGCGAACGTGCACGTAGCCGTTGACGACGTTGGAGACGGTCTTCACCGACACCCCGGCCCGTTCAGCCACGTCCTTGAGCCTGTGTCGCACTCCGCAACCTCCCCGATGTAACCCAGCGCACCATACCTCGTCATCAGCTCTTTACAACGTTGCCTACAACGTTGTAGAAACGATGGACACCGGGTGAACGGTGACCGCGCTCACCCGGCATCGGCACGAGGAAAGGTGGCACCCCCTTGCGGACCGCGCAGCTGACGATCGACCCCGCCTTCTCCATCGGCCCGGCCGACCGACGCCTCTTCGGCTCATTCGTCGAGCACATGGGGCGGTGCGTCTACGGCGGCATCTACGAGCCCGGCCACCCCAGCGCCGACTCCCGGGGCCTGCGCCGCGACGTGCTGGACCTGACCCGTGAGCTGGGCGTCTCGGTGGTCCGCTACCCGGGCGGCAACTTCGTCTCCGGCTACCGCTGGGAGGACGGGGTCGGCCCCGTCGGCAACCGGCCCCGCCGACTCGACCTGGCCTGGAAGACGATCGAGACCAACGCCTTCGGGCTGGACGAGTTCATGACCTGGGCCGCCGAGGCCGGCGTCGAACCGATGATGGCGGTCAACCTCGGCACCCGCGGGGTCCAGGAGGCACTGGACCTGCTGGAGTACGCCAACCACCCGGGCGGCACGGAGCTCTCCGACCTGCGGCGCAAGCACGGCGCCGAGGACCCGTACGGGGTGCGGCTGTGGTGCCTGGGCAACGAGATGGACGGCCCGTGGCAGGTCGGCCACAAGACCGCCGACGAGTACGGGCGCGTCGCCGCCGAGGCCGCCCGCGCGATGAAGATGATCGACCCGTCGATCAGCCTGATCGCCTGCGGCAGCTCCAACCGGCGGATGCCCACCTTCGCCTCCTGGGAGGCGACGGTGCTGGAGCACACCTACGAGCACGTCGACTACATCTCGGCGCACACCTACTACGACCCGTCCGACGGCGACCAGGCCAGCATCCTGGCCTCGGCCGTCGACATGGACAACTTCATCACCGAGGTCGTCGCGACCGCCGACCACGTGGCCGCCAAGCAGCGGCACAAGCGCAAGCTGAAGATCTCCTTCGACGAGTGGAACGTCTGGTACGAGTCCCGCCTCCAGGCCGACCTGGACCGGCGCGGCTGGGTCGAGGCTCCGGCGCTGATCGAGGACGACTTCACAGCGGTCGACGCGGTGGTCGTCGGCGACCTGCTGATCACCCTGCTCCGCCACGCGGACCGGGTCGGGGTGGCCGCGCAGGCCCAGCTCGCCAACGTGATCGCGCCGATCCGCACCCGCAACGGCGGCCCGGCCTGGCGGCAGAGCATCTTCCACCCGTTCGCACTGACCGCCCGGTACGCCCGGGGCACCGTGCTGCGCACCGACCCGGTGTCGCCGCGCTACGACACGAAGAAGTACGGGGACGTGCCGGTGCTCGACACCGTCGCCGTGCACGACGAGGAGACCGGCGAGTTGACCATCTTCGCGGTCAACCGGGGCTCCACCGATCTCCCGCTGGAGATCGATCTGCGCGGGCTGCCGGGTATGTCCGGCCTGTCCTTCCAGAGCATCGCTGCCGGGTCTGACCCGTCGGCGACGAACACCGAGGCCGAGCCCGACCGGGTGACTCCTCGGGACCTGCCCACCCCCACCCCCGACGGCGGCCGGTGCACAGTGCGCCTGCCCGCCGTGTCCTGGAGCGTGCTCCGCTTCGGCCCGGCCAACGCGTAGGTGTCACACCGGTTCTGAGCAGGCACAATTCATCCGTCCCCCACAAGGAGAGATAAAGCATGATCCAGAACGACATGAGCCGGCGTCGCCTGCTCGGCCTCGGTCTCGGACTCGGCGCCGCGGCCTCGCTGACCCTCGCGGGCTGCGGTGGCGGCGACGACAGCGCCTCCGGCCCGGCCGCGGGCAACGGGGGCAAGGAGTACACCGGCCCCAAGGTGGACCTGAAGCTGTGGAACGGCTTCACCGGCGGTGACGGCGAGATCTTCAAGACGCTGGTCAACCAGTTCAACACCGAGCACAAGAACATCGCCGTGTCGGTGGCCACGTACCAGTGGGAGGACTACTACAACAAGCTCCCCGGCGCGGCCTCCAGCGGCAACGGCCCGGACATCGCGGTCATGCACATGGACCAGCTCGCCACCTTCGCCGCCCGCGGCGTGATCACCGAGCTGGACGACGTCGCCAAGAACCTGGAGCTCGCCGAGGGCGACTTCGCCCCCACCGTGTGGAAGGGCGGGCTCTACAACAACAAGCGGTACGGCATCCCGCTGGACATGCATCCGCTGGGCTTCTACTACAACAAGTCCGTCATGCAGAAGGCCGGCCTGGACCCGAACAAGCCGCCGACGACGAAGGACGACTACGTCGCCGCGCTGACCGAGCTGAAGAAGGCCGGCATCCAGGGCTTCTGGGTCAGCCCGTTCCAGTTCACCGGCGGCATGACCTTCTACTCGCTGCTCAACCAGTGGGGCGCCACCCTGTTCGACGCCGAGGTCGCCAAGGCCACCTTCAACTCGGACCCGGCGGTCGAGGCGTGCACCTGGCTGGTCGACATGATCAAGCAGGGCTTCTCGCCGGCCAACGTCGGTCAGGACGCCGACTACCTGTCGTTCAAGAGCGGCAAGAACGCCTTCACCTGGAACGGCATCTGGCAGATCAACGATCTGAAGAAGAGCCCCGAGGTGCAGTGGGGCGTCGCCCCGCTCCCCCAGATCGGCAGCAAGCCGGCGGCCTGGGCCAACTCGCACAACTTCACCATCGTGAAGCAGCGGGCCAACGACGCCAACAAGGTCTCCGGTGCCAAGGTCTTCATCAACTGGCTCAGCGAGCACTCGCTGGACTGGGCGAAGGGCGGCCAGATCCCGGCCCGTAAGGCCGTCCGCGAGGGCGCCGAGTTCAAGGCGCTGCCGGAGATCTCGTCGCTCGCCCCCGAGCTGGAGTACGCGGCGTTCCCGCCGGCGGCCCCGGGTCTCGGCGAGGTCATGACCACCTTCTACAACTCCTTCAACGAGGCGGCGCTGGGCAAGAAGTCGCCCAAGCAGGCGCTGGACGACGGTGTGGCGAAGGCCAACAAGCAGCTCGAGGACAACCGCAAGAAGTACGGGAGCTGATAACCCGTGGCGGACGTGATCGAGGTCGGGGCGGCGCGCGGTGACGCGCCGCCCCCGGCGGCCAAGGCAGCCCGTCGGGCCGCCTCGGCGGGTCGGACCGGACGGGCGACGCCATATCTGTTCCTCGCCCCCTACCTGGTCCTGTTCGGGGTGTTCGGCCTGCTGCCGATCATCCTCGGTCTCTGGCTGAGCGTGCACCAGTGGGACTTCCAGCTGCCCAACCGGCCGTTCGTCGGGTTGGACAACTACAAGCAGCTCTTCTCCAGCGACTCCGCCGTCTACGGCGACTGGTGGCAGAGCATCCGGGCCACCGCGATCTTCACTGTGCTGTCGGTGCCGCTGCTGGTGGTCGTACCGCTGGGGTTGGCGCTGCTGCTCAACCGGTCCTTCCCGGGCCGGACGTTCTTCCGGGCGATCTACTTCGCTCCGTACGTGCTGGGTGTCGCGGTGATCGGCCTGCTCTGGCGGTTTCTGCTCGACGCCAACCTGGGCCTGGTCAACCGGCTCCTCGGCGTGGTCGGGCTGCCGTCGGACACCCCCTGGGTGACGAACATGCCGTGGGCGTGGATCTCGCTGGTAGGGGTGACCGTGTGGTGGACCTCCGGCTTCAACGCGGTGATCTACCTGGCCGGCCTCCAGGACATCTCGCCGGAGCTGTACGAGGCGGCCCGGATGGACGGCGCGAACGCGTGGCAGCGGTTCCGCAACGTCACGCTGCCCGGGCTGCGGCCGGTGCTGCTCTTCGTGATCACGACGACAGTGCTCGCCTCGGCAAACATGTTCGGCCAGTCGTTCCTGATCACCCAGGGGACGCCCGGCACGGAGACCCGCACTGTGGTGTGGTTCATCGTCGAGGAGGGCCTGCGCAACAACAACGCCGGTCGTGCCGCCGCAATGAGCATCGTGTTCGCCCTGCTGCTGGCGGTCGTGAGCATCGCCAACTTCCGCCTCTTCCGCTACAAGGAAGACTGAGGGGACCGCCATGACGACGCCCACGCCGACCACCGACGGCTCCGCACCGGGGCTGCGTCGGGTCGGGCTCTACGCCACCCTGGTCGCCCTGGCCCTGATCTTCCTGGTCCCGCTGGTGTGGATGGTCATCACCTCGCTGAAGACCTACACGGCCGCCCAGCAGATCCCACCGAGCTGGCTGCCGAACCCGCTCGCCGGGTACGGCTACGAGCAGATCCTCAACAACTCGGCGAACCCGGTGCTGCGCTGGTTCCTCAACAGCATGGTGGCCGCCACGCTGCACTCGGCGTTGGTGCTGGTGACCGCCTCGATGGCCGCGTACTCCCTGGCCCGGCTGAAGTTCCGGGGTCGTGGGGTGACCTTCGCACTGATCGTCGGGACGCTGTTCATCCCGCCGACCTCGCTGATCATCCCGAACTTCCTGATCGTCGACCAGCTCAACTGGATCGACACCCTCGCCGTGGTCGTTGTGCCCGGCGCGGCCAGCGCGTTCGGGGTGTTCTTCCTGCGGCAGTTCTTCCTCTCCCTGCCGAACGAACTGGAGGAGGCCGCCACGCTGGACGGCGCCAACCAGTGGCAGATCTTCTACAAGGTGGTGCTGCCGCTGTCCAGGCCGGCGCTGGCCACCCTGGCCGTGCTGTCGTTCCTCACCAACTGGAACGACTTCCTCTGGCCGATCTTCGTGCTGTTCAGCCCGGAGAATCTCACCCTTCCGCCGGGCCTGGGCCTGCTCCAGGGCTCGTACGTCACCGACTACCCGGTGATCATGGCGGGCGCGGTGCTGGCCAGCCTGCCGGTGCTGATCCTCTTCGTGCTGGCCCAGCGGCACATCATCCAGGGTGTCTCCCGCAGCGGTCTGAAGGGATGACGCGTACGACCGCCCGGCGACGTGGCGCGGCGGCGATCGTTCTCGCCGCCGCGTTGCTCGTCGCGGGCTGCTCCGACGGCACCGAACCCACCCCCACGAGCAGCGGGAGCGATTCCAGCGTGTTCACCAACCCGGTCGTGAAGACCGACGCCCCGGACCCGCAGGCGATCCAGGTGGGCGACACCTGGTACCTGTTCCACACCAACTCCGGCGGCCGCAACGTCCCGGTGCTCACCTCGACCGACCTGGTCGACTGGACCGAGGCCGGGGATGCCCTGCCGACGCTGCCGGACTGGGCGGACGCCGGGAAGACCTGGGCACCTGAGGCGATCCAGCTCGCACCGGACCGGTTCCTGCTCTACTACACGGTCGCCGGCCGGGAGTCCGGCCGGCAGTGCGTCGGACGGGCGGTGGCCAGCGCGCCGCAGGGGCCGTACTCCGACGACGCGGCCGGCCCGCTGATCTGCCAGGCCGACCTGGGCGGGGCGATCGACGCCAGCCCGTACCGGGACACCGACGGCAGCCTGTGGCTGCTGTGGAAGAACGACGGCAACGCGATCGGGGTGGACACCTGGCTGTGGTCGCAGCGCCTCGCCGACGACGGCCTGACCCTCGTCGGTGAGCCGACGAAGCTGCTGAAGCAGACCGAGCCGTGGGAGGGCACTCTGATCGAGGGGCCGTTCTTCCACCGTCAGGACGGTCGGCTGCTGCTCTTCTTCGCCGCCAACGCGTACGACCGGGCGGAGTACGCCGAGGGCTACGCGGTCTGCGAGGGCCCGGCCGGCCCGTGCGTGAAGGCAGGCGAGAACCCGATCCTGAAGAGCAACGAGGTGGCCTCGGGCCCCGGCCACGCGTCGATGGTGGTCAAGGACGGGCGGACCTGGCTGCTGTACCACGCCTGGCCGCCGGGCCAGGAGGGCAGCACCGACCCGGGTCGGCAGGTGTGGCTCGACGAGGTGACCTGGGCCGACGGCAAGCCGGTCGTCAAGGGCCCGACGGCCACGCCGCAACCCCGCCCCTGAGCTGGCCGTGCGGAAGGGTCCCGAAGCTGGGGCCCTTCCGCACGTGTCGGTCAGGCGGTCGGCTCGCGCGGGGCCGGGGCAACCGCCGGCTCGTGCTGGGCCAGCCGGTTGCGGCGGTGGCCGTAGCCGAAGTAGATGATCGCGCCGAGCAGCATCCAGGCCAGGAACCGCAGCCAGGTCTCCACCGACAGGTTGAGCATCAGATAGAAGCAGGCCAGCGCGGAGACGATCGGCAGCACCGGGGAGAACGGCACCCGGAACGGCCGCTCCAGGTCGGGGCGCTTGCGACGCAGGATCGGCACCGCGACCGACACGAGCACGAACGCGCAGAGCGCGCCGATGCTGACCAGGTCGGCCAACGCGGACAGCGGCAGGAAACCGGCCAGCAACGCGACCGCCACCGTCATGATCGCGGAGATCCGGTACGGGGTGCCCCAGCGCGGGTGCACCTTCGCGATCGAGGGCGGGATCAGCCCGTCCCGGGCGATGGCGAACCCGATCCGGCCCATCGCCACCAGGTCGACCAGGATGACGCTGGTCAGGCCGGCGACCGCGGCGATGGAGACCAGCACCGCCGCCCAGCCCGCGCCGACCGACTCGAACGCCGACGCGATCGGGGCGCCCCGGTCGATCTCGGTGTACGGCACCATCCCAACCACCACGAGCGAGACACCGATGTAGAGCACTGTGGAGATCAACAGCGTGCCGAGCAGACCCAGGGTGAGGTCCCGCTTGGGCTTCCGGGTCTCCTCACCCAGGTTGGCCACGGCTTCGAAGCCGGTGTACGCGAAGAAGACCACCGCGGCGGCGCTGAGCACCCCGACGAAGCCGAAGACCGACGGCTCCAGCCCGAAGAGCGCCTGCGTGACCGGCTGCTTGATGCCGTCGTCGCCGCTGCCGGCGGGCTCGGCCGGTGGGATGAACGGGGTGAGGTTGGCGGCCTTGACGAAGAAGAGGCCGGCGACCACCACGAAGACGCAGATGGCCACCTTGACCAGCACCAGCAGGTTGGTGATCCGGGCGGACTCCCGGATGCCGACGATCGCGACGATGCCGAGGATCAGCACGATGGCGATGGCGCCGATGTTGACAGTGCTGCCCTCCTCGCCGAACCAGCGGGTCGGCAGGTCGAGCAGTTCGGCCAGGTAGCCGGACCAGCCTCGGGCCACCACGGCGGCGCCGAGCGCGAACTCCAGCAGCAGGTCCCAGCCGATGATCCAGGCCACGATCTCGCCCATCGTGGCGTACGCGTAGGTGTAGGCGCTGCCGGCGGTCGGCACGCTGGAGGCCAGCTCGGCGTAGCAGAGCGCGGCCAGCAGGGCGACCATGCCGGCGATGGCGAAGGAGATCACCACGCCCGGGCCGGCGCTGTCGCGGGCCTCGATTCCGGTGAGGGTGAAGATGCCGGTGCCGATCACGATGCCGATGCCGAAGCCGGTGAGGTCGGTCGCACCGAGCCGCCTCTTCAGTCCCAGCTGGCCGTCGCTGCCGTCCGCCTCACCTTGAGCTATCACGTCCTTGATCGGTTTTGTGCGCAGCACGGACATGCGCTCACCCCTCCCACCACCGTGCGACCACCCCCGTGGCGGCCGGTGACCGGCGTTGCTACCCAGCGACGGGAATGGTCAACCACGAGCCCTTGCGGTAACGGCCCGACTGTGAAAATTTCCTACCAGCGGTAGATAGCCGTCGGCGAATCTTGCCGAGGGTGCCGCGCTCATCACACGGGAGCCCCAACGGAGGGACACACCGCATGAAGCCAACTCGCCTCGCAGCCGCCGGGCTGATCACCACCCTGCTCGGC
Source organism: Micromonospora sp. A202 (assembly GCF_006715105.1). Lineage (NCBI taxonomy): Bacteria > Bacillati > Actinomycetota > Actinomycetes > Micromonosporales > Micromonosporaceae > Micromonospora > Micromonospora sp. A202. The sequence goes on from NZ_VFMP01000001.1 coordinate 6,061,304, forward strand.
AGCCTCGTCGCCGCCGCCCCCGCGAACGCGGCGCCCGACACGGCCAGCGCCACCAGCACCTCCAGCACCAGTTGCACCACCGACCCCGCCACACCGAAGCGGCAGTTCCGGGCCATGTGGATCTCCTCGGTGGTCAACATCGACTGGCCCAGCAAGGCGTCCCAGACCAGCCCGGACCGGGTCGCCGCCCAGCAGGCCGAATATCGGGAACTGCTCGACCTCGCCGAGCGGCTCAACCACAACGCCGTCGTGGTGCAGGCCCGGCCGACCGCCGACGCGCTCTGGCCGTCGCCGTACGAGCCCTGGTCGGAATACCTGACCGGCACCCGTGGGCAGGACCCGGGCTGGGACCCGCTGGCGTTCCTGGTCAACGAGTCGCACAAGCGCAACCTGGAATTCCACGCGTGGTTCAACCCGTACCGCGTCTCCATGCCGGCCCCCGGCGGCGCCGGCGCGGACCTCAACCTGCTCGCCCCCGGCCACCCGGCCCGGCAGCACCCCGACTGGACCTTCGCCTACCCGCCGGCCGGCGTGGCCGGCAGCCGGCTCTACTACAACCCCGGACTCCCCGAGGTACGCGAGTTCGTGCAGACCGCGATGATGGACGCGGTCAGCCGGTACGACGTCGACGGCGTGCACTTCGACGACTACTTCTACCCCTACCCCAGTGGCAGCTACCAGGTGCCCGACGACGCCGCCTTCGCCGCGCACAACCGGGGCTTCACCGACCGGGCGGACTGGCGGCGGGACAACATCAACCTGCTGATCCAGGAGATGAACGGCAAGATCAAGGCGGCGAAGCCGTGGGTGAAGTTCGGGGTCAGCCCGTTCGGCATCTGGCGCAACCAGACCGCCGACCCGCTCGGCTCGGACACCACCGGCAGCCAGTCGTACGACATCATCTCCGCCGACACCCGCAAGTGGGTCAAGCAGGAGTGGATCGACTACGTGGTGCCGCAGCTCTACTGGTACATCGGCCAGTACCCGGCCGCCGACTACGCGCGGCTCGTGCCGTGGTGGGCCGAGACGGTGCGCGGCACCCGCGTGCAGCTCTACATCGGCCAGGCCGACTACAAGAGCGGCGACCCCGCGTACGGGCCGTTCTGGCAGAACCCGCGCGAGCTGTCCGACCACCTGACGCTCAACCGGTCGTACCCGGAGGTGCAGGGCAACGTGCACTTCTCCGCCGTCCAGGTGCGGGCCAACCGCCTCGGCGCCACCGACATCTACGCGGCCGAGCACTACTCCCGGCCCGCGCTGGTGCCGGCCATGACGCACCTGCCGGCCAAGCCACTGCTCTTCCCGGTGGTCACCAAGGCGGCCCGACAGGCAGACGGAGTACGGCTGACCTGGCGCCAGCCGGCGGACGGCGCCGGACCATTCGGCACCGCCACCTCGTACGCGATCTACCGTTTCGACGGCACCACAGTGCCCGGCCGGTGTGGCACGGCGGACGCCGCGCACCTGGTCGACACCGTCCGGGCCACGCCCGGTGGGGCGCAGTCCTGGGTGGACACCTCGGCCGTGCCCGGTAAGCGCTACACCTACCAGGTGACCGCGCTGGACCGGTCGGCCAACGAGAGCCCGGCCAGCCCGCCGGCATTCGTCCTGCGCTGACCCGTTCTCCCGAATGCCCCGGGCACCTCGTGTGCCCGGGGCATTCGTCTGTTTGAACGCATGTCACCAATAGTTGGCGAGGCACATACCGAGCAGTTGATCAGTTGATCGAAACTGATCTACATCCGGTGACCCGCCGGTAACTTCCGTCCCACCCGCCCACCCCCGCGGAGGTAACCCGTGCCCCGACGTCTCGCCACCCTGTTCGCCTCGGGCGCGCTCGCGCTGCTCGCCACCCTCGCCATCGCCTCCCCCGCCGCCGCCGTCACCCCCGCAGAGAAGCTGTCCGTGCTGTCCAGTTGGACGCAGACCAGCTCGTCCAGCTACAACGCCTGGAACAGCGCCCGGGTCAACCGGGCCCCCTGGGCCGAGTACAACTTCAACTGGTCCACCGACTACTGCTCGTCCAGCCCGGACAACCCGCTCGGGTTCACCTTCAACCTGGGCTGCTACCGGCACGACTTCGGCTACCGCAACTACAAGGCTGTCGGCCAGTTCCCCGCCAACAAGTCCCGACTGGACAGCGCCTTCTACGAGGACCTGAAGCGCGTCTGCACCAGGTACAACGCAGTCGTCCGACCGGCCTGCTACAGCCTCGCCTGGACCTACTACCAGGCGGTCAGCGTCTTCGGTTCCGTGGCCGCCGTACAGCAGGCCGACATCGACCGCGCCGCGAAAATGAAGGCCAAGGCCGAAGCCGCAGCCGCCGCCCGCGCCTAACCCCACCCCCCAACCCCCTTGGCGGCGTTGATCAAGAGGTTTCGGTCACCGGGAGCCTGCTTCCTGACGCAAATCTCTTGATCAACAAAGCTGAGGGGTGGGGGTGCGTGTGCGTGGGGCCGGGTGGGGTTAGGCGCGTTCGGTTCGGGTTGCCGGGTGGCGGTCCGGGTCGACGGGACGGCGTGGGGTTGGCTGGGACAGGCCGGTGCTGAAGCGGGTCGAGTCGGCCGCCAGGTCCGGGTGTTCCACGTCGAGGGCCAGCGCCGCCGCCTCGTCCAGCCCCAACTCGGCACCCTCGCCGTAGGCGTCGTCGAAGGCCGCGTCGCCCAGCACCGTACGCAGCTGTGCCTGCTGCTCCGCCCAGTAGCCGCCGTAGATGCCCGGGGTCGCCCGCATGCTCGCCCGGGTGGCCTGCGCCGCCCCGAACAGGCGAGCCGCGGTCAACCGGTCCCCGCCGATGGCGCAGCGCACCGCGACCGCGTTCAACGTGTCGCACGCCCGGCCGTGGTAGCCGTGACCCATCCGGGAACGCAGCGCCACCAGCAGGTGCTCGTGTGCGGCGACGACGTCTCCCCGGGCCAGCGCGACCATCCCGAGCAGCATGTCCACCGAACGCCGACCCCGCTCCACAGGCCGGGCCGCCTCCACCGGACGGACCGCCCCGAGCAGGTCGGCCGCCTCCTCCAGGGCACCCCGCCGCCACAGCAGCTCGGCCAGGCTGAACACCGCGAACAGCGCTTCGCCGACCACGTCCTGCCCGTGCGCCCAGTCGATGACCTCCCGGCACACCCGCTCGGCCTCGACGAACTGCCCCATGTCCACCAGTGGCGCGGCCCTGCCGGCGAGCACCCGGGCCAGCAACCCGGCGTCACCGGCCTGACGGGCGGCTGCCTCCGCGCGCTGGGAGTAGCGCAGCTCCTCCGCGAACTCGCCGTCGGCACCGGCGTGCAGCGAGTGCATGTGGTACGCCGCCGCCAGCTCCGCCTCCGGGATCCGCTCGCCCGTTTCGGCGATCCGCCCGTACAGCCGGAACAACCACAGCCGCCCCTCCCGGGCCAGGCCCCGCTCAAGCCACCACTGGTCCAGGCCACCAGCCAGACCGAGACCGGCACGGGCACTGCCACCGGTGGCGCACCATCGCAGCGCGGCGCGCAACTCCCCGGCCAACGGGTCCAGGGCGTACAACGACAACGTGACGGGCCGGCCGTCCTGGCCCAGGTGTGCCTGGCCCAGCGCATGCGCCGACCAGGCCACGTGCCGGTTCCGGGCGGCCTGCTCCTCACCCGCCTCGGCCAACCGCCGCGCCGCGTACGCCCGGATGGGATCGAGCATCCGGTAGGTGCTGCCCGCCGCACGCGGCTCGGCCAGGACCATCGATTTGTCCACCAGCACCGACAGCGGGTCCAGCGGGTCGTCGCCCAGCAGCCACTCCACCGTGCCGAGGTCAACCGGCCCGGCGAAGACCGCCAGCCAGCGCAGCAGGCGGGCGGCCCGGGGCCCCAGCGTCCGGTACGACCAGGTGACGGTGGCCTGCATGGTCAGGTGCCGCTCGGTGGCCGAGCGATGCACCGCCCTGGCCGCCGGGCTGGGCGGTGTCGCGCCGGCCGCCGCCGCGACCAGGTCCACGGTGTCCTGCTGGTTGCCGGACCAGCCCCGCTCCACCGGCGGCGGCTCCGGGTCGTCCCGGCCGGCGTCCAAGGTGCCGAGCACGTCGTCCAGTCGCTCGGCGAGCTGGCCGACGGAGAGCACCCGCAGTCGGGCGGCGGCCAACTCGATGGCGAGCGGCAACCCGTCGAGCCGCTGCACCACCCGACGCAGATCGGCCGACTCGGCCGGGTCCGGCTGCCGACCGCCGCGCGCCGCCGCCGTCCGGTCCAGCAGGAGCGCCACCGCGTCGCTCTCCGCGCCGTCCGGCCGTGGGTCGACCGAGAGCGGCGGGATCCGCCACACCACCTCGCCCGGCAGGCTGAACGACTCCCGACTGGTGGCCAGCACCCGTACGCCGCTCCCACCGGACAGCAGCCGCGCGATCACCTCCGCGCAGGCGGCCGGTTGGGTGTCGCAGGTGTCCAGTACGACCAGCATGCGGCGGTTGGCCGCGTACTCGACCAGGGTGTCCAGCATCGGCCGGCCCGGCTCGGGTCGCAGGCCGAGCACCGCGGCGACCGCGAACGCCACCAGCCCCGGGTCGGTCACCGCGGCGATGTCGACGAACCAGACCCCGTCCGGGTACGCCTCGACGACGCCGCTGGCCAGCTCCACAGCGAGGCGGGTCTTGCCCGCGCCGCCCGCCCCCAGCACGGTGACCAGGCGGTGTTGTCGCACCAACAGGCCCAGCTCGACGCGCTCGGTCTGCCGACCGACGAACGACGTCACCTGGGTCGGCAGGTTGTGCGGCACCGTGTCGGCGGTGCGGGGCCGGGGGAACTGCCGCTCCAGACCCGGTGCGATGAGTTGGAACAGCCGCTCCCGGTCGTCGAAGCCGCGCAACCGGTGCAGGCCCAGGTCGAGCAGGGTCGCGCCGGGCGGCAACGGCTCGGCCCGACGGGCGGTGGACGCCGAGCAGAGCACCTGCCCACCGTGGGCGGCGGCGGCCACCCGGGCGGCCCGGTGCACCTCGGGGCTGGCGTACTCGCCGTCGCGCGGCTCGGCGTAACCGGTGTGCAGGCCCATCCGCACCCTGGGTGCGGCTTCCGCTGTGGGCCAGTCGTGGTTGGACAATGCCCGTTGGGCGGTCAGGCAGGCGGTCAGCGCCGAGGCCGGGTCCTCGAAGGCCAGGAAGAACGAGTCGCCCTCGGTCAGCAGCTCCGCGCCACCCGTGCTGGCCAGCGTCCGGCGCAGCAACCGCCGATGCTCAGCGAGCACCGGTCGGTAGTCCGGACCGAGCAGTTGGGCCAGCCGGGTCGAGCCCTCGATATCGGTGAACACGAAAGTCACCCAACCGGTCGGGAGCTGGATCCGTGGCGACATGCGTGGAACCTCCGCCCGTGACGTCGGATTCATGCTGCCTGAATCCGAGCGATCACGCATCGTGAGAACGGCCGGGCAGGTGCCGCCTCAAGGTGCCACTCGGACCCGCTCCCGGCAAGGACTGTCCACCAGGCGGCGGAGAACTGCCCCGATCAGCAGCCGCAGGCGCCACCGCAGCAGCCACCACCGGCGGGTGCCGGAGCACCACCGGCGGAACCACCCCGGCCGGTGACCGCGACGGCGGAAAGCAGCTTGACCGTGTCGGCGTGTCCCTGTGGGCAGGTGGCCGGTTCACCGGCCGCAGCCATCGAACGGTTGACCTCGAAGGTGTCTCCGCAGGCGCGGCAGCGGAACTCGTACCGGGGCATGGCACCCAGCGTACGTGGATCTGGCATTCGGCGGGGCATGGGTGATACTCGAAGGGTGGTGGACGGTGAGGACGACACGCGTGTGCAACCGTTACGACCGGCCGCGCCGCTGGACGGCCCACTGGAGGGCTCGGGGGCCGCGCCCGATCCTGTGCGCGCGGTGCCCCGTCCCCGCAGGCCCTGGCTGAGCGGACGGTCCGGGGCTGGGCCGACCACACCAGCGGCCACACCCGCACCGACCGCCCCCGACCCGGCCGCGAAGGTCGAGGCCACCACGGTCGCGGACCCGAAGACGGCGGACCCGAAGACGGCGGACCCGAAGACCGCGGACCAGAAGACCGCGGACGCCAAGGTGGAGGACGCGAAGGCGGACGCCGTGGCCGACGATGCGAAGGCCGCCGCCGTGGCCACCGCGGATCCGGCGAAGACCATGGTGGACGGCGTACCCGTTGTGCCGGCGTCCGATCCCGCCCGGCGGCGGCGGGTGCCGTTCGCGCACGCGGTACGGCTGGAGCCACGCCGGGCAGCGGCCTCCGCGGCCCATGCCACCCGCGCCTGGGCTCGTCGGCCGAGCGGTCGGCTCACCCTGCCCGGTGTGTTCCTGCTGGCGCTGGTGGCCGCGACCGCGGCGGCCGGTGCGCTGCTCGTGCCGGCCACCATCCGCGCACCGCGCCCGGTCGCGGCCGACTCCTCCGCCACGCCGGCCGTACCGCCAGCGGCCCCGTCCGGCTTCCCCACCGGCCCGCTGCCCACCGGCCCGCTGCCCACCGGACCGGTGCCGACCGGCCCGCTGCCCAGCGGTGGGCTGCCCGGTGGCGGCCTCCCTGGCAGTGGGCTGCCGACCGGGCCCGCCGTAGGCCCGGTGGTCGGGGGTCGACCGTCGGACGCTCTGGCCGGTTGGGCTCAGCAGGTCGGTGCCAAGGTCGGTGTCCCCGCGACCGCCATGCAGGCGTACGGGTACGCCGAGCTGGTGCTCGCCCAGACCAACCGCAGCTGCGCGTTGAGCTGGACCACGCTGGCCGCGATCGGCAAGGTCGAGTCGGGGCACGGCTCGGCCAACGGCGCGCGGTTGGGGCCGGACGGTATGGCGCTGCCGAAGATCATCGGGCTGCCTCTGGACGGCAAGGACGGCCGGATGCGCATCATCGACACCGATCGTGGGGCGCTCGACGGAGACCCGGACCTCGACAAGGCGATCGGGCCGATGCAGTTCATCCCGACCACCTGGCAGGAGATCGGCGCGGACGCCGACAACGACGGCAAGAAGGACCCGCACGACCTGGACGACGCCGCCCTGGCAGCGGGAAACTACCTCTGCAAGGGTGGCCGAAACCTGAGCATTCCGGGCGACTGGTGGAACGCGATCCTCTCCTACAACGACGTGCGGCGCTACGCCCAGGCCGTCTACGACACCGCGAACCAGTACGGACGGGCCAGCCGCTAGTGAAGTGATCGTCTCGATACGTTGGAGAACTGGACACTTCCCCCCAGCCTCTGTTAGCGGCAAGCTAGACGGGTGATGGTGCGCGAGTGGGACCCCAGGACCGCGTCGTCCGCCGAGATCGCGTCGCTGCTGGCGACGCTGAACGCGGTCCTGGCGGCCGATCTGCCGCAGGACCCGCCGTGGCGGGAGACCTCGCTGCGGGAATACCTCGCCGAGGTGATGCCCGGCGAGCGGCGGATCTCCTGGATCGCCCAGGCTGAGCCGACCGACCCCGGCGATCCGGGCGCGGTGCTCGGCCAGGTGCACGTGCTGCTCCTCGGTGACATCGGCGTGCTCGAGGTGCTGGTGCACCCGTCCGTGCGGCGCAGCGGTCTCGGTCGTGACCTGGTGTCGCGCGCCGCCCGCCGGGTCTACCAGGAGGGCTTCCAGTCGATCGGGGTGGAGGTGGTCGGCGACACGCCGGCGGTGGCCTTCTACGAGTCGCTCGGCTTCGCCCGGGAATACGTGGAGACCCGCAGCGTGCTCGACCTGAACGCTGTCGACTGGGCCGAGCTGGCCGAGATGGCGACCGGCATCGGGGCGGGTTACCACCTGGAGTTCTTCCCCGGCGGGCCACCGGATGACCTGATCGAGGCGTACGCGCGGGCGAAGGCCGAGGTGCGCGACGTCGACGACGGTGAGCTGCGCCCCAGCTCCTACGATCCGGAGCGGCTGCGCGACAGCCTCGATACCCTGCACCGGCGGGGCATGAAGCCGTACATCGTGCTCGCCCGGCACGAGCAGAGCGGCGAGGTGGCCGGCCTGACCGAGGTGGTGGTCCCGGCGCAGCACCCCACCCGTGCCGACCAGTACGACACGATCGTCGCGCAGGACCACCGGGGCTACGGCATCGACCGGGCGATCAAGGCTCGGATGCTGTTGGAGCTGCGCTCCGCCGAGCCGGAGCTGATCGAGGTGCAGACCTGGAACGCGCAGGCCAACGAGGCGATGTTGAAGGTCAACGCGGAGTTGGGTTACCGGTCCGACCGGGACTGGTGCGAATACAGCGTGGACGTCGCTGAGCTGGTGCACCGCCTCGACCCACCCCGCTGAGGGAATTCACGAAACTGTCCACTTGGGGATGGACGGCGGACAGCCGCGCACCTTAACGTGCGTTCGACCCCCATCCACCCATCGTGGAGGCCCTATGCGCCCGCGCCGCTCAATCGCCGCGCTCGCGACCGCCACCGCCGCCGTGACCATCACGGCGCTCGGCGTCGCACCCACCGCGGCCAGCGCCGCGCCCACCGACCTGTTCATCTCGGAGTACGTCGAAGGCTCGTCGAACAACAAGGCGATCGAGCTGTTCAACGGCACCGGCGCCGCCGTGGACCTGACGGCCGGCGGCTACCAGTTGCAGCTCTACTTCAACGGCTCCACCACGGCCACCACGATCGCGCTGACCGGGAGCGTGGCCGCTGGTGACGCGTTCGTGTTCGCGAGCGCCTCGGCCGGGGCCGCCATCCTCGCCCAGGCCGACCAGACCACCGGGGCGAGCCTGTTCAACGGTGACGACGCGATAGTGCTGCGCCGGGGCACCACAGTGCTCGACTCGATCGGGCAGGTCGGGGTCGACCCGGGCACCGAGTGGGGGGCCGGCACGACCAGCACCGCCGACAACACCCTGCGCCGGCTGCCGACCGTGGCCGCCGGCGACACGGACCCGTCGGACGCGTTCGACCCGGCCGCGCAGTGGGCGGGCTTCCCGGTCGACACCTTCGACGGGCTCGGCGCGCACACAGTCGGCGGCGGAGGCCCGGTCGACGTGCCGGCCACGCTGACCTGCGGGGGGCCGTTGGTCACCGCGGCGGGCACGGCCGCGACGCGCGAGGTCACCGCCACCGACCCCGATGACACGGTCGTCGATCTGGCGGTGACGGGGGTCAGCCCGACGCCGACCACCGGCTCGATCACCCGCACCGCGTTCACCCCCGCAGAGGGGCTGGGCGGCACCGCCCGCGCAACGGTCGGCACCAGCGCCGACCTGACCGCCGGGGCGTACACCGTCACCCTGACCGCGACCGACGCGGACGGTGGCACCGCCAGCTGCGCGCTGGTCGTGCAGGTGACCCGGGAGTTGACCGTCGGCGAGGTGCAGGGCCCGACCACCGACGCCGAGTCCGGTCCGGCCGACCGGTCGCCGCTCGCACCGGCGAGCGGCAACGGCACGAGCAGCACGATGTACGACGTCCGCGGCGTGATCACCCAGTTGACCCTGGCGCGTACCTCGGCGGGGGCGGAGCAGCACGGCTTCTTCCTCCAGAGCCGCACGGGCGACACCGACGGCGACCCGACCAGTTCCGACGGCATCTTCGTGTTCATGGGCACGTTCACCTCACTGGTCGGCGGTTATGTCCCGACGGTCGGCGACGAGGTGGTGCTGCGGGCCCGGGTGTCGGAGTACTTCGGCTTCACCCAGCTCTCCGGCGCCTCACTGGTCCGCCGGATCGCCGGCGGGCTGGCCGTGGACACCGCGGTCGAGGTCACCGACGCGGTGCCACCGGTCGAGGTGACCGACGCGCAGCGTTTCTGGGAGCGGCACGAGGGTGCCCGGATGCGGGTACGCGCGGGCAGCGGCGCGGTGAGCGGACGGGACGTCTTCTCGTCCACTGCCGACGCCGAGCTGTGGGTGGTGGACCGGGACGATCCACTGCTGGACCGCGCCGACCCGTACACCCGGCGGGTCTTCCGTGATTCGCACCCGCTGGACAACGACCCGACCCGCCGTTTCGACGACGGCAACGGCCAGCGGACGCTGCTCGGCAGCATGGGTGTGAAGGCCACCGCCGGGGACAGCGCCGCGCTGCTCCCGCCGGCGCACACCTTCGACACGCTGCGCGCGGACGCGGTGGGCGGGGTCTACTACTCGTTCGAGAAGTACGGCGTCCAGGTCGAGCGGGCGGAGTTCGACGCCGGGGCCGACCCGTCGAAGAACAACCCGCCCAAGCCGGCCGACCGGTCGCAGGAGGTGGCCGTCGCCACCTACAACGTGGAGAACCTGTACGACTACCGGGACGACCCGTTCGACGGCTGTGACTTCACCGGCAATGCCGGCTGCCCGGGCGTCAACCCGCCGTTCGACTACGTGCCGAGCAGTGAGGCGGACTACCGGCAGCAGCTCGGTGCTCTCGCCGACCAGATCGTCAAGGATCTGCACGCACCGGACCTGATCCTGGTGCAGGAGGCCGAGGACCAGGACATCTGCACAATCTCCGGCACCACGTTGGGCTGCGGTGACACCGACAACGCGGACGGCGCTCCGGACAGCATCCAGGAGTTGGCGCTGGCGGTGGCGGCAGCCGGTGGGCCGGCGTACGCCGCTGCCTATGACCGGACGGGCGCGGACGCCCGCGGGATCACCGCAGCCTTCCTGTACCGCACGGACCGGTTGTCGCTGGCGGCCGCGACGGCGGACGACCCGCTGCTGGGTTCGGCACCGACCGTCCAGTACCGAGCTGCGGGGTTGCCGGCCAACGCGGACGTGCAGAACCCGAAGGCCCTCAACGCGGTGCTGCCGTCGGACGTGGACACGTCAACCGGTCGGGACGGCAGCAACGTCTTCACCCGCGCTCCCCAGTTGGGCAAGTTCACAGTGGCCGCCGCACCCGGCTCGACGGAGCGGTTCACCCTGTACGCGCTCAGCAACCACTACTCCTCGGGCCCGGACAGCCGGGTCGGGCAGCGGCGGGAGCAGGCGCGCTACGGCGCGGCGATCGTCACCGCGATCGAGGCGGCCGACCAGACCGCCCGGGTGGTCTACGGAGGGGACCTGAACGTCTTCCCCCGCCCGGACGATCCCATCGCAACCGGCAGCCAGCCCACTCCCTCGGACCAGCTCGCACCGCTCTACGAGGCGGGCCTGCACAACCTGTGGGACAACCTGGTGGCGGACGTGCCGGCGTCCGCGTACTCGTACAGCTTCGAGGGGCAGGCGCAGACGCTCGACCACCTGTTCGTCAACGACGCGCTCTACGGCGACCTGGTGCAGGTGCGGGCCGCGCACGTCAACGCCGACTGGCCGGCCGAGTTCACCGGCGACGGGTCGCGGGGTTCCAGCGACCACGACCCGCAGGTGGCCCGGTTCCGGTCCCGGGCGTCATTGACCGTCGCCGACACGGCGGTGGTCGAGGGCAACCAGGGCACCAGGCAGCTCACCTTCACCGCCACGGTGTCCCGGCCGCTGTCCCAGCCGGTGCTGCTCTGCGCCGCGACGGTCGGCCTCACGGCGCAGGGTGGTGCGGACTTCGACCCGTACGCCGGTTGCAAGGTGTTGGCGGCCGGGCAGACGTCGGTGGCGTTCCCGGTGTCGGTGCGCGGTGACCGTAAGCGGGAGGCGGACGAGAAGCTGACGCTGCTGGTGGCCGGGGTTCCCGGCCTCCGGCTGACCGACCCGCTCGCGGTCGGCACGATCACCAACGACGACTGACGTCGCGTTTTCCCGGCGAGGCCCGCAGATCCGTTCCGGATCTGCGGGCCTCGCTGGTGTCAAGGTGAGACCACCCCGCGCGGGGGCCACGGCGGTCGGGGCAGGTGCCGGTGTTGAGCCACACGCACCTCCCACTGGCTTCGGCGCCGCATCGCGTCCCGAACTGCCCGGTTGCGGTAGAACGTCTCGGGCGGGCGGGCCAGCCCGTAGATGTCCGCCCACCATTCGCCCGGCTCAGGGTCGAGAATGGTGTCGAGGTGCGACGGGTAGCGACGCTCCGCGCCGTTGTACGTGTCCTGCCAGTCCTGCATCGGTTTGAGCACCCGGCCGAACTCGTCCACCACGGCCAGCCGGCAGCCGAGCACACCGATGATGCGCCGGAGCAGGACGATGCTCGGCACCATGCGGCCGGCCTCGATCCGGCCAATGGTGGCATGGTGCACACCCGCCCACCGGGCCAGCTCGCGCTGGCTCAGGTCGGCGCGACGACGGACCGCCCGGACGATACCGGCGGCAGGCCAGGGCGCGTCCGAAGGCTCGCTGAGCAGGACCGGCTCGGCTGAGGCTGACGAATCACTCATGCCGCCACCGTCCCGCCTGGTGGAGCTGGCCGCAATCCCGCTTACCGGGCCTGTGGATAACCAGCTGACCTGTGGACATCGTCCACCGCCCGGCGGATCACTTTCCGTGCACGCGGCACCAATTGCACCGCCACTACAGCGCGTCACAGGGCTTTGCGCTGCCCCGTCGAGCAGCGCAGACCAGGCCAGACACGCCAACGGGCTGACCAGGGAAATCCCAACCTCGCCAGCAGGCACCCCACCCACCGCTCGCCCCCTTTGCTCTGCAGCTCAATATGCGCCGAGAGCGGAGGGTGAGCGTCGCCGTCGTGGGTGCAGAGCAAAGGCGGGAGGGGAGGTGGTGGTGGCGGCTCGTCAGATGGTTACGCTCCGCTAGCCGTTATGGCCGGGCAGGACCGCAGGTCGGTGGGTCAGCAGGTTGGTCGGTCCACGAGCCGGAACGGCCGGGAAGCTCGACCGCGCCGCCCGCCGACGGGACACGCGGTCAGGACGCGCCGGCCGTGCGCGAGCCGGTGCCGCGCCCGCCCCCGGAGCTAGGAAGACAGCGCGGCCAGAGTTGAACCTGGGGTCAGTAGCGCTGGCGCAGCAGCCCTGCGGCCTCGACCGCCCAGTAGGTGAGGATGACCTGCGCGCCGGCCCGCTTGATCGAGGTGAGCGTCTCCAACATCACGCGCTCCCGGTCGATCCAGCCATTTGCGGCGGCAGCCTCGACCATCGCGTACTCACCGGAGACCTGGTAGGCGGCGACCGGGACGTCCACCGCGGCCCGCACCGCCGACACCACGTCGAGGTAGGGCAGCGCCGGCTTGACCATCACCAGGTCGGCGCCCTCGGCGACGTCCAGCGCCACCTCACGCAGCGACTCGCGCAGGTTGGCCGGGTCCTGCTGGTAGGTGCGTCGGTCGCCCTCCAGCGCCGACTCCACCGCCTCCCGGAACGGGCCGTAGAAGGCGGAGGCGTACTTCACGGCGTACGCCAGCACGGCGACATCCTGGTGCCCGGCGGCGTCGAGCGCCCGGCGCACCACGCCGACCTGGCCGTCCATCATCCCGGACGGCCCGACCATGCCGGCCCCGGCGGCGGCCTGGGCCACCGCCATCTCGGCGTACGCGGCCAGGGTGGAGTCGTTGTCCACCTCGCCGTCGGGGGTGAGCAGGCCGCAGTGCCCGTGCGAGGTGAACTCGTCCAGGCACAGGTCGCTCATCACCACGGTGCCGTCACCCACCTCGGCCACCACGTCGCGGATGGCGACGTTGAGGATGCCGTTCGGGTCGATGCCGCCGGAGCCGGTCGGGTCCCGCCGTTCCGGCACACCGAAGAGCATGATCCCGCCGACGCCGGCCTGGACCGCCTCGGCCGCCGCCTTGCGCAGCGAATCCCGGGAGTGCTGGAGCACCCCCGGGAGCGAACCGATGGCCCGCGGCTCGGTCAGCCCTTCCTTGACGAACATCGGCACGACCAGCTCGGCCGGGTCGACTCGGGTCTCCGACACCAGCCGGCGCATCGCCGGGGTGCGGCGCAGCCGGCGGGGCCGGATCTCGGGGTACGACATGGAAGGGCCTCCTCGAACGACTACCGGAAGCGCAGAGCGGTCGGGCCCTGCACCTTCGAGCCGCGGCGCTGCTTGGCCGGCATGGCGGCCAGCTTCTCGCGCAGCTCGACGGCGTAGGCGGCGAGCGCCTCCACCAGGTCGGGCACCGAGGCGTGTGGCGGCTGGACGTCGACCCGCAGGCCGAACTCCGTCGCGGTCTCCGCCGTCTTGGGCCCAATGACGGCAACAACGGTCCGGGCGTGCGGCTTCCCGGCGATGCCGACCAGGTTGCGCACGGTGGAGGACGAGGTGAAGAGCACCGCGTCGAAGCCGCCCGACTTGATGGCGTCCCGGATCTCGGCGGGCGGCGGCGCGGCCCGCACCGTCCGGTACGCGGTCACGTCGTCGACCTCCCAGCCGCGCTCGGTGAGCCCGGCGGCGAGCGTCTCGGTGGCGATGTCGGCGCGTGGCAGCAGCACCCGGCCCACCGGGTCGAGGATCTCGTCGTGCGGGGAGAACTCGGCCAGCAGCCCCTCGGAGGACTGCTCCCCGGTGGGGATCAGCTCCGGCTGGATGCCGAACGCGCGGACCGCGTCCGCCGTCGCCTCACCGATGCAGGCGATCTTGACGCCGCCGAAGTGCCGGGCGTCCAGACCGTGCTCGGCGAACTTCTCCCAGACCGCGCGGACCGCGTTCACCGAGGTGAAGATCACCCAGGCGTACCGGCCGTCGACCAGGCCCTTGACCGCACGCTCCATCTGCGCCGGGGTGCGCGGCGGCTCGACCGCGATGGTCGGCACCTCACACGGGATCGCCCCGTACGCGCGCAGTCGGGCGCTCATCACGCCGGCCTGCTCCTTGGTGCGGGGTACGAGCACCTTCCAGCCGTACAGCGGGCGGTTCTCCCACCAGCTCAGCTTGTCGCGCTGACCCACCCCGACACCGACGGTGAGCACCACGCGGCCGGTGAAGCCGAGCGCGGCGGCCACGAAGCTGTCCACTGTCGACGTGGTCGTGTACTGGGTCTCGCCGGTGCCGTCGCCGGTCACGCCGACGCCGGTGGTGCCATCGACCCCGGCGGCGAGCAGCCCGTCCCGGACGGCGGCGAGGTCACCGGCGTCCACGGCGAGCGCGAGCGAACCCCGGCCGACGGCCGTGGCCAGCGCCTCGAAGTCCAGTGCGCTGACGTCCTCGACGTCGGCAGCCGTCCGCACACCCGGCAGCGGCACACCGGCGTAGGTGGCCACACCCTCGGCCTGGCCGACGCCGGGCACCACCTCGAAGTGGGCGGCGGTGCGGGCGACGGCCTGCACCTCCTTGACCACCGAGTCGTGGCCGAACGGGTCGCCGGCGACGAGGTGCACCGCGTTCAACCCGGAACGGGCCGCGGAGATGAGCACCTTCGCCACGTCCCCGGGCGCGCCCTCGGCCGGCGTGAACTCGGCATCGTCCCTGGCATCGGCACGAACGACGGCGAGCAACGACTCCGGGACTCCCCGGTCGTAGATCACCTGGTCGGCGTCGACCAGGGCGTCGTGTGCCCGACGGGTCAGCAGACCTGGGTCACCGGGGCCAGCCCCGACGAACGCGATACGGCCGACGGGCTTACGGGTGCGGGTCATTCTGTGCTCCCAAATTGCTGGGTCCCCGGGCCGGTGTGTCCTTCGTGGCCGAGGATCGAGTCGGCGCCGAGGTCGAGGAGTTCGGCGGCGAGTGCCTTACCGATCTCCGCCGCGTCGGCGGGCGTTCCGGTGCGGGACAGCCGGAGGTCACGAGTGCCGTCCGGGCTGATCACCGCCCCGCGCAGGTAGATCTCATCGCCGTCGTCACCTTCGGCGAGTTCGGCGTAGGCGGCGACGGGTGCACTGCACCCGGCCTCCAGTGTCGCCAGCAACGCGCGTTCCGCGGTGACCGCGGCGCGCGACGGTGCGTGGTCAAGCAGCGCGAGCAGCTCGACCAGGTCCTGGTCATCGACCCGGCACTCGACCGCCAGCGCACCCTGGGCGGGTGCGGGCAGCATGAGCATCGGGTCGAGGGTCTCGGTGATCGTGTCGGTCCGACCGATCCGGGCCAGCCCGGCCCGGGCCAGCACGACCGCGTCGAGGTCGGCCTCGGGGCCGAGCACCCGCGCCAGGCGGGTGTCGATGTTGCCGCGGATCGGGGTGACCTCCAGTTGCAGCCCGAGGGCGTGCAGCTGGGCGATGCGGCGCAGCGCGCCGGTGCCCACTGTGGCACCGGGCGGCAGCTCGGCGAGCGTCCGCCCGCCCTGGGCAATCAGCGCGTCGCGCGGGTCCTGTCGGGCCGGCACCGCCGCGATGTGCAGCCCGGCGGCGGCGGCCGTGGGCAGATCCTTGTAGGAGTGCACCGCGAAGTCGATCGTCCCGGCGGTCAGCGCGTCGCGCAGCGCGGAGACGAACACCCCGACGCCGAGCCGGTGCACCGGCGCGTTGGAGCGGTCGCCAGCGGTGATCACCTCGACCAGCTCGACCGGGCGGCCGGTGGCGGCGGTCAACGCCTCGGCGATCTGGCTGGACTGGGCCATCGCCAGGGCGCTGCCCCGGGTGCCGAGGCGCAGGGGGGCGGTCATCGCGCACCTCCGGTGGGCGGGGTCGGCTCGGTGGCGTCGGCTCCGGACACCGGGTCGGTGCCGAGCAGTGCCGCGCCGAGGTCGGGGGTCAGCACGTCCGGGACGGTGTCCACCGGAGAGGTCTGCGGGACCTCGAGGTCGAACAGCTCGCGCAGCAGGGCCGCGTACTGGTCGCCGCCGGGCTCCGCGGCCAACTGTCGCACCTTGACGGTGGGCTGGTGCAGCAGTCGCTGCACCACCCGGTGCACGGTGCGGGCCACCTCGGCCCGCAGGTCGTCGCCGAGGTCGGGGCGGCGCTGGGCGAGCCGGCGCAGCTCGGCGGTGACCACGTCGTCGGCCCGGCCGCGCAGCGCGGCGACGGTGGGTGCCACGTCGGCGCCGCGCAGCCAGGTGAGGAAGCCCTCCACCTCGGCCAGCACGATCCGTTCGACGGCGGCGGCGTCGGCAGCCGCCGGACCGTCGGCGAGCAGCGCTGCCATCCGGTCGATGTCGATCACCTCGACGCCGGGCAGCTCGGCGACACCATCCTCGACGTCGCGCGGGACGGCCAGGTCGAGCAGGACCAGCGGGCCCCGGGCCGGGTCCCGCTCGGCCAGCGCCGCGCTGACCACCGGACGGGTGAGGACCGGTTCAGTGGACGCGGTGGCGGCCACTACGATGTCCACTGTGGAAAGGGTGTCGGCCAGCTCGGTCATCGGCGCCGCACTCGCCCCGTACGACTCGGCGAGCCGGACGGCCCGGTCGGCGCCCCGGTTGCTGACGGTGAGGGGTCCGGCGCCCAGCCGGGACAGCGTGGCCACCCCGAGAGAGCCCATCGCGCCGGCACCGACCACCAGGGCCGGGTGGCCGGCGAGGTCGCCGTCGAGGTGCCCGGCGGCGAGCTCCAGCGCGGCGGTGACGACGCTCTGGCCGGCCCGGTCGATGCCGGTCTCGGCGTGGGCCCGCTTGCCGACCCGCAACGCCTGCTGCATCAGCTCGTGCAGCAGCCGGCCGGCCGAGTCGGCGCCGGTGGCCCAGTGGTACGCGTCGCGCAGCTGCCCGAGGATCTGCGCCTCACCGACGACCATCGAGTCCAGGCCGGTGGCGACCCGGAAGACATGGTCGACGGCGGCGGTGTCGTAGTGCACGTACAGGTGGCTGGCGAGCGCCGCCGGCGGGCTGCCGGCCTGCTCGGCCAGGACGGCGCAGACGTCGCCGAGCCCGCCGTGGAAACCGGACACGGCGGCGTAGACCTCCACCCGGTTGCAGGTGGAGACGATCACCGCCTCGGCCACGTACGGCTGGGCGATCAGGCGGTCCAGGGTGCGGGTCAGGTCGGCGGGGGGCACAGCCAGCTGCTCCAGCGTGGCGACCGGGGCGGTCCGATAGGACGCGCCGACGACGAGCAGTTTCACGTGCCGATCGCCTCCTGGGTGTCGGTGGCCGCGAACCCGCCCGGCAGGGCGGTGAGAGCGGACCCGCCGGTGGCGGGCAGCGCGGTCAGCGATGCCTTGCGGTGCTCGTGGAAGGACAGAATCTGCAGCTCGATGGCGAGGTCGACCTTGCGTAGGTCGACCCCCTCCGGAACCGAGAGTACGCACGGTGCGAAGTTGAGGATGCTCGTCACGCCGACGGCGACCAGTTGGTCGGCGACCTGCTGGGCGGCTGCGGCCGGGGTGGCGATCACGCCGATCGCCAGGGATTCCTCCGCGGCGACCGTCGGCAGGTCGTCGACATGCCGGACAACCAGGCCGTTGATCTCCTCACCGACCCGGGAGGGATCGGCGTCGAGCAGTGCGGCGATCCGGAAGCCCCGGCTCGCGAAGCCGTCGTAGCCGGCCAGGGCGTGACCGAGATTACCCACGCCGACCAGGGCGACCGCCCGGCGTTGAGTGAGCCCGAGCACAAACTCGATCTGCTCGATCAGCAGCGCGACGTCGTAGCCGACGCCCCGGGTGCCGTACGAGCCGAGGTGGGAGAGGTCCTTGCGGAGCTTGGCGGAGTTGACACCGGCGGCGGCGGAGAGGCCCTCGCTGGAGACAGTCTCGTGCCCGGTGTCGGCGAGGTTGTGCAGCGCGCGCAGGTACTCCGGGAGCCGAGCGACGGTCGCCTCGGGCAGATCCGGTAGCGCCGGTACGGCACCGGCGCGGCCGGGCGCGCCTGGGTGACGGTGCTGACTCATGAGACTCCGTGCGGTGCGATCCTCGGCCAACTCCGCTGGTCGGCCGCTTATGGACTCCCGCTGGCGACCGAGATTGCCGGCTGTGCTAGCAGGGCGCGTCGGAGTCACAGAGTAGGCGCTTGTGAAGACGTGCACAAATCGCGATCTTGCCGCTGCGCCACGCAACCTCACCAGCACCTCCATTCCGCAAGATCGATCCGACGGGCATCCGCTCACGCCACCCGGGCGATTATTGCTCAATCCCGACTTCTCTGACCAATCCCGCGCCGAGCCTCACAGGGACCGTCCCCCCAGGTGGTAGGGGCAGCACTACGGGGGAGAGGCAGGGCTTCGGGATGGGGACCCGAAGCCCGAATGCCTAGCCTTTTGGGCATGACCGCCGTTGCCGCCACCAGCGACCAACCGACGCTGGCACCGAGCATCCCCCGCCAACTCTTCGTCGACTCCGGGTACGTGCTGCTCGGCCTGCCCCTGGCGGTGGCCAGCTTCGTGGTCCTCATCGTCGGCACCGCGGTCGGCATCGGCCTGGTGGTGACGGTGGTCGGCCTGCCGATCCTCAGCGGCACCCTGTACGCCGCCCGTGGGCTCGCCGACATCGAGCGGCTGCGGCTGCCCGCGGTGCTCCGGCAGCCCCGGATCCGGCCGCACTACCGGCTGCCCGAGGCGGGCGCGAACGCCTGGCGACGGATCTTCGTGCCGATGCGGGACGCCCAGTCCTGGCTCGACCTGGCGCACGGCATCCTGCGGCTGATCGCGGCGGCCAGCACCTTCGTGGTGGCCCTGGTCTGGTGGGCCGGTGCGATCGCCGGCTCGCTGTACTGGGCCTACGACTGGGCCCTTCCCCGAGCCGACGGCGAGGGCGACAAGGACCTGGCCCAACTGCTCGGCCTGGGCGACTCGACCACCGCCCGGATCGGCCTGAACACCGCGATCGGGGTGTTCTTCCTGATCACCCTGCCGATCGTGATCCGGGGTTGCGCGCTTCTCCAGGCCAGCTTCGCCAAGGCCATGCTGACCGGGGTGGCCGAGATGCGCGACCGGATCACAGTGCTGGAGGAGCAGAAACGGGCCGCCGTGTCCGCCGAGGCGTCCGCGCTGCGCCGGTTGGAACGCGACATCCACGACGGCCCCCAGCAGCGCCTGGTACGCCTGGCGATGGACCTCAGCCGGGCCCGGATGCAGCTCGCGTCCGACCCGGAGGCGGCCGGCCGGACCATCGACGAGGCGGTCACCCAGACCCGGGACACGCTGGCCGAGCTGCGGGCGCTGTCCCGGGGCATCGCCCCGCCGATCCTGGTCGACCGGGGCCTGCCCAGCGCCCTGGCCGCGATCGCCGCGCGTGGGCTGATCCCGATCGAGCTCCAGGTGGATCCGCAGCTCGGCACACCGGGCGGGCGGCTCGACCCGGCGGTGGAGAACACCGCGTACTTCGTGGTGTCCGAGGCGCTGACCAACGTCGCCAAGCACGCCCGGGCCACCGAGGCCGTGGTGGCCGTCGCCCGGCAGGGCGCCCACCTCCAGGTGCGGGTGGGCGACGATGGTCAGGGCGGCGCACACCTGGCCAAGGGGCACGGGCTGGCTGGCATCGCCGACCGGGTCCGGGCCGCCGGCGGTGAACTGGTGGTGGTCAGCCCGGCCGGCGGCCCCACCGAGATCCGCGCTGAGCTCCCGCTGTGATCAGTCCCGCGCCGCGCCCCCACCACGGGCCGGACGTGGTAGACAACACAGCCATGCGCATCGTGATCGCGGACGACGCCGTCCTGCTCCGGGAGGGGCTGGTCCGGCTGCTCACCGAGAGCGGCCACCAGGTGGTGGCTGCCGTCGGCGACGGCGACGCGCTGGTCGAGGCGGTGGTGGAGCACCGCCCGGACGTGTCGATCGTTGACGTCCGGATGCCGCCGTCGCACACCGACGAGGGGCTGCGGGCAGCGGTGGAGGCACGCCGGTTGGTGCCGCGTACCCCGATCCTGGTGCTCTCCCAGTACGTCGAGGTCTCGTACGCCGATGATCTGCTCGCTACCACCGGCGGTGCCGGCGGCGGGATCGGCTACCTGCTCAAGGACCGGGTGGCCGCGATCGACGAGTTCCTGGACGCGCTGCGCAGGGTGGCGGCCGGCGGCACGGTGCTCGACCCGGAGGTGGTCGGTCAGCTCTTCGCCCGACGCCGCCGCGACGACCCGCTGAGCGAGCTGACCCCCCGCGAGCGCGAGGTGCTCGCCCTGATGGCCGAGGGCCGCTCGAACACCGCCATCGCCCGTTCCCTGGTGGTCAGCGACGGCGCGGTGGAGAAGCACGTGCGCAACATCTTCACCAAGCTCACCCTGCCGCCCGACACCGAGCAGCACCGGCGGGTGCTGGCCGTCCTCACCTACCTGCGGAACTGATCTCCCGGGCCAGGGTCACCGCGTCGGTGAGCGTGTCGGCCACCGGGTGACCGGAGTCACGCAGCCGTGCCGGGTCGGTGAACCCGCCGGTGTAGAGCACCGCACGGCCGCCCACCGCGAGGGCCGCGTCCGCGTCGTCGATGGAGTCACCGATCAGCACCACCGAGGCGCCGTCCACGCCCAGCTCGGTGAGGTGCAGCTGGAGCGACTCGGCCTTACGGCCGCCGCCGACCGTGGCCCGCAGCCCGTCGACCCGGGCGAAGTGGCCGGTCAGCCCGTACGTGTGCACGGTCGGCACCAGCTCCTCGTGGAACCACATGGAGAGCAGGCTCTGGCCGCCCGGCCAGGCGGCCATCGCGGTGCGCGCGTCGGCGGCCAGCTCACAGGTGGTCAACCCGGTGCGGTACGCGTCGTGGAAGATCCGGTCCAGTCGGCCGAACTCGTCGTCGTCGACGGCCTGGCCGAGCACCTCGGCGTAGTACTCGGCGATCGGTCGGCGGAACCGCACCCGGTGCTCGTCCAGGGTGACCGTCGGCCCGCCCAGGCTCGCGAACACGACGTTGGTGGCGGACACCACCAGGCTGAGGTCGTTGAGCAGGGTGCCGTTCCAGTCCCACACGAGGTGGGGGTGCGCAGGGGTCATCAGAGCACCTTAGGCACCGCTCAGAGCTGCGGGGTGGTCAGGTCCCGCAGCAGCCGGTCCTCCTCGACCCGCCAGTAGCCGTGCTCCTTGCCGTCGAGCATCACCACGGGCAGCCGGTCCCCGTACTCCCGCTCCAGCCCCTCGTCGCCGGTGACGTCCCACTCGACCCACTTGTCGCCGGTGACCGCCACCACCCGGTCGAGTGCGGCCTTGGCGTCGTCGCACAGGTGGCAGCCGGGTCGGGTGATCAGGGCGAGCCGGGCGTCAGTGGCCATCGGTTACCTCCGTGCGGGTGTCGGCGGGTGCGGGTGGGTCGGCTGGCGTCGCCGGCCGGAGCTGGACCTTTTTACCTTGCCGAGCACGGCGGCAGGGCGCCGGCACCACGTACGCCCGCACAGTCTCGCCGGTCCTCGGGTGCGGCACACCCCGTACCGCCGACTCGGCCACCCCGGGGTGCCCGGTGAGCACCTGATGACCGGTGACCTACGGCGAAGCGCGCCGCGGCGGCGAGCTCCACCGGCGCCGCACTTCGAAAGTCCCATGAACGGGACTCACCTGTGTGCCATCGGCGGGCCGGCCAGGTCCTGTCGATGGGACGGGCGGCACCGTCCACAGACGCCTCGGCCAAGCAGGCGCGCCACTCGACGCGGCGCCCAGCCGAACGGGCAATCAGCCCCCGACCAGGTGATCCATCCTGGAACACCGCGCCGATGCAAAGTCAAACGCACACGACGGACAACCGGTCCGCCATCGGTGCGGCGGAGGGGGAAATACTTCCGCCTTGTGTAACGGACTTGCCACGCGCGGGTGACGTTGGCCCTATCATCACTCGGGTCGGCTCACCCCATTTGCCGTGAGTCGACACCCCTCAGCCCGAGGAGGCCCCCGTGCCTGTGAGCGCATTGGACCAGCACCTCCAGGGGAATTGCCGCCCGCCGGCAACTCCCATGACCGTCCTGCCCGACCGGGATCCCGGTCGGCCCGTCCCGCTGACCTACAGACCGGCCCGTCCCGTGGCCAACGGGACGGGGGCAGCCCGGTGACCACCTTCGGTTACGCGGAACGCCCGCTCGGCCTGACAGGTCAGCCGGCCCGCTCCCACGTCAACGAGCGGCCGATGGCCCGTTCCCCGCTGGACGAATCAAACGGCACCGCCGTGCGGGGCGACGGCGCGGCGCATCGGACACGCAGCCGGCCACACCACAACGAACCGACGCCACGGCCCGCGGTGCCGGGCGGAAACGGTGGACCGCCCGGGAGTCGCGTCGCCGTACCGCCCCGGCCGCTGCCAGCGCAGGGTCGACGGGTCAGCGACACACCAGCGGTGACCACCGACCCGGCGGCGGGTGAGACAGCGGTGATCCCGGCGGTGCCGGCGACCACCGCCACCACCCCGACCGGCTTCCCGAGCCGCCCGGACCCGTCCGACCCGGCCACCGAGGTCTGGACGCTGATCGAGCGGGCCCAGGCCGGCGAGTCCGAGGCGTTCGGTCTGATCTACGACCGGTACGTGGACACCGTGTTCCGGTTCGTCTACTTCCGGGTCGGCAACCGGCAACTCGCCGAGGACCTCACCTCGGACACCTTCCTGCGCGCGCTCAAGCGGATCGGCAGCTTCACCTGGCAGGGCCGCGACCTCGGCGCCTGGCTGGTGACGATCGCCCGCAACCTGGTCGCGGACCACTTCAAGTCGGGCCGCTACCGGCTGGAGGTCACCACCGGCGACGTGCTCGACGCCGACCGGGAGGACCGGGGCCCGGAGGGCAGCCCGGAGGCCGCGGTGGTGGAGCACATCACCAACGTCGCGCTGCTCACCGCCGTGAAACAGCTCAACCCGGAGCAGCAGGAGTGCATCGTGCTCCGCTTCCTCCAGGGCTTCTCGGTCGCCGAGACGGCCCGTGCGATGGGCAAGAACGAGGGCGCCATCAAGGCCCTCCAGTACCGGGCGGTTCGCGCCCTGGCCCGCCTCCTTCCCGACGGCTTCCAGCCGTAGATTGTTTCGGCGGGGCCGATGGACGCCGATCAACGTCCTTGCAGGTCAGAGTCGGTCCCGCCCGGTGACGACGATCACTTTCTGTAATTTCCAGCCCGCCAGGCCCGTAACCCGTGCCCGGTCCGCCGCGTTTCTCCGGGTGCGACCGGTGGATGTCCTGGCAGGCCCGGGACACCGAGGTCCGACCGGCACGCCGGCGGAACCTCACCTCCGTGGTGTCACACTGCCGCCCGGTCGCTGGCAACGACCGCGGCCGACCGGCCGTGACCAGCGAGAGGGAGGTGCCTGCGGTGGACAACATCCTCTTCTCCCGCCGGCGCGCCGAGCGCTTCGCGCAGCTTCTCGACGAGGCCAACGGCGCTCGACGACACCACGTGCGATCCGGGGTGGACGGTCAACTCGCGCCGCTCGTCGCGGTGGGTCAGCAGCTCACCGTCGACCCTCCGGCTGTCGAGGTGAACCCGGACTTCCGTACCGGCCTGCGGGCAATGCTGCTCGCGACCGCCGAACGCGAAGGACTGGGCACCGCACCGGCGGCCAGCGAACCAACCACCACGACGACGACCCGGGGGCGGCTGCTGCCGGCGGTCACCGCTCGGCGGGCGCGAGCTCGGGGCGCGATCCTGATCGGCATCGCGGCCGGCGCCATCGCGGTCTCCGGCATCTCCGCCGCCAGCGAGAACGCCGTGCCCGGCGACGCGCTCTACGGCATGAAGCGCTCGACCGAACGCGCGCAACTCGCCCTGGCCAGCTCGGACATCAGCCGCGGCCAGCTCTTCCTGGACTTCGCCCGGACCCGGGTCGGTGAGGCAGCCAAGCTGCGCGGCGACCGGATCGGCTACAGCGCGGTCCTCGACGACATGGACGCCGACACCCGGCAGGGCGTACGCCTGCTGACCGCCGCCGCCGTGCAGCGGGCCGAGCCGGGCAGCCTGGACACACTCAACACCTTCGTCTCGGGGCAACGCCGGGCGGTGAGTGGCCTGCTCGACGGGGGCACCCGCGCCGACCGGGCCCGGACCCAGCGGTCGCTGGTCCTCCTGGACACCATCCGGGAACGTTCGGATGCACTGCGTGCGGCAATCGCCTGCGGCCTCCCGGCCCCGACCGCCAGCGACACCCTCGGCCCCAACCCGAGCGCCTGCCCCGGGGCGCGCTGACCCGCACCCCCTATACCGCAGGTCCGACCGGCCGCGCCACAGTTCGTTCTGTGCTCGGCCGGTCGGCCGTATCCGGCGGCTACCCTTCGCTGAAAGGCATCCGTCGTACCGGTGAGGAAGGGAGTCGCGTGGCGCGCAGCCGTAAGGTGACGGTCAGCACCGACGCCGAGGGGCACACCGCGGGCTGGGCGGAGACCGACCTGGCCCCGGCCACCGCGCCGGATTCGACGGCCGCGGCGTTCTTCGACGTGGACAACACCATGATGCAGGGCGCCTCGATCTACTGGTTCGCCCGTGGGCTCGCCTCCCGCAACTACGTCACCACCTCCGACCTGGCCCGGTTCGCCTGGCAGCAGCTCCGGTTCCGGCTGCTGGCCAGGGAGCACGCCGGTGACATGTCGCTGGCCAAGGAGGCCGCGCTGGCCTTCGTCCAGGGCTGGCGGGTCGACGAGGTGGAGCACCTCGCCGAGGAGATCTTCGACGAGATGATGGCTCCCCGGATCTGGGCGGGCACCCACCAGCTCGCCCGAGGTCACCTGGGCGCCGGCCAGCGGGTGTGGCTGGTCAGCGCGGCCCCGGTGGAGATCGGCCGGGTGATCGCCGCCCGGCTCGGCCTGACCGGTGCCATCGGCACGGTGGCCGAGATCGTCGACGGGGCGTACACCGGGAGGTTGGTGGGTGACCTGATGCACGGGCCGGCGAAGGCCGAGGCGGTCACCCAGCTCGCCGCTGTGGAAGGGCTCGACCTGACCCGCTGCGCGGCCTACAGCGACTCGGCCAACGACCTGCCGCTGCTCCGTGCGGTGGGCAGGGCGGTGGCCGTCAACCCGGACGGCAGCCTGCTGCGGCAGGCCCGCCAGCACGGCTGGGAGGTACGGGACTTCCGCACCGGCCGGCGCGCGGTCAAGATCGCCGTGCCGTCGACCGCGGCGGCCGGTCTGGTCGCCGGCGCGGTCACCGCCGGCCTGGCGTTGCAGCGCCGCCGCCGCGCCGACTGACTCAGGGACCGAACGGGTCGGGCCGTCGCTCCAGCAACGTGTGCAGGGTCTGCTGGATGGTCTCCCGCACCTGGTCGGCGAGGTTGAACACCACCAGCGGGTCGTCCGCCGAGTCGGTCAGGTGGGCCGTCGGGATGGGCGGGCAGAACTCGATCAGCCACTTGCTGGGCAGCGGCACCATGCCCAGCGGGCCGAGCCACGGGAAGGTCGGCGTGACCGGGAAGTAGGGCAGCTTGAGCAGTCGGGCCAGGGGCTTGATGTCGGCGAGCATCGGGTAGATCTCCTCGCCACCGACGATGGCGACCGGCACGATCGGGGTGCCCGTGCGCAGCGCCGCCGAGACGAAACCGCCCCGCCCGAACCGTTGCAGCTTGTACCGGTCGGCGTAGAGCTTGCCGATCCCCTTGAAGCCCTCGGGGAACACACCGACCAGGTCTCCCCCACCGAGCAGCCGCTCGGCGTCCGGGTTGCAGGCCACAGTGCCGCCGGTCTTGCGGGCGAGCTCGGACACCACCGGCATCCGGAAGACCAGGTCAGCGCCGAGCAGCCGTAGGTAGCGGTGGGCAGGGTGCTTGTCGTGCAGCGCAGCCGAGAGGATCAACGCGTCCAGCGCCACCGTCCCCGAGTGGTTGCCGACCACCAGTGCGGGCCCGTCGACCGGCACATGCTCCACCCCACTGACCTCGGTGCGGAACCAGTCCCGGTAGAGCAGCCTCAGCAGCGGGTGGAAGACCGCGTCGGTCAACTCCGGGTCGAAGCCGAACTCGTCGACCTCGTAGTCGCCGGCGAGCCGTCGGCGCAGGAACGCCAGGCCGTTGGCGACCTTGCGGTCCCAGTGGTCCCCCGGCCGGTCCGCCACGGCCGGCGGGGTGCCACCCGGCGTCGATGCGTCGACCGAGGCGTCCGCGTCCGCGCCGACGGGCTCGTCGGTGGCCGCGGTGTCGACCTCGTCGGCCGGCGTGGGCGTCGGCGTCGGGGCGACCTGCGCCGCCGGCCGATGACCGTTGCGCCGCGCCGGGTCCGCGTCCGCTGCGGGCGACTGCTGGGGTACGTCGAAGCGCCCGACCCCCTGCGGGTCACGCCCCTCTGTCGGCCCGGTCATGACGCCACCTCGGTTCGCGACTGCGCGGCTCGTACAACCGGCTGACTCCTCGCGCTCATGGCCGCTCCTGAACCGCGGAGCGGACCTGCCGGATGCCGTCCAGGACGAGTTGCTCGGCAACGGCCAGCTGACCCCGGGTGACCACCACCCCACCCTGGTGGGCGCGGATGAAGTCCTCGAACGCCTTGGCGGTGGAGCGGGGCGTGAAGCCGTACTCCTGCTCAAGCCGGCTGGTGTCGACAACCCGGCCGTGTACGAAGAGGTCGACCTGGTCCAGGCCGTAACGGCCGAAGCCCATGGAGCGGGCCAGCGCGGCGGCACCGGAGAGGCCCGGTTCCAACACCGGCACGGCCACCCGTCCGGCTCGCCGGATCGCCTGGGACAGCGACAACACCCCTGGGCCGGCGACGTTGTACGTGCCCGGGTGATCTTCCACGATCGACCGGTGCAGCACCTCCAACGCGTCGTCGAAGTGCAGGAACTGCAGACGGGGGTCACGGCCGAAGACGGTCGGCACGAAGGGCTGCGCGAAGTAGCGGGTCAACGTGGTGTCGGCGGTCGAGCCGATGAACGGCGCGAAGCGCAGCACCGTCGCGGTGACGTCGGACCGACGGCGCCGGAAACCGCGGACGTAGCCTTCAAGGTCGAGGATGTCGCGGCCGAAACCGCCGCGCGGGACCTCGCGTGGCTCGGTCTCCTCGGTGAAGACCGCCGGGTCCCGGAACGACACCCCGTACGCGGCGGTGGACGAGCGGACCACGATCTTGCGCAGCCGGGGTGCCCGTTGGCACGCGGCCAGCAGGTGCATGGTGCCGATGACGTTCTGGTCCTTCATGGCCGACCGGCCACCGTGCTGCGGGTCGGGAGAGCTGACCAGCGCGAGGTGCACCACCGCGTCGACGTCCAGGTCGGCGAGGAGCCCACCGAGCGCATCGTTGTCGACGCGGATCCGTTCGACCCGGTCGAGCAGGTCGGTGAACTCGGTGCCCGAGTCCGGTGCGTCCACGCCGATGACCCGCTCGATCCGCGGGTCGGCGGCGAGTCGGGCCGCCACGTGGGCACCCAGATAGCGGCCGACCCCGGTGACGACGACGACCCCCGGAGCACCAGAGGTGCCACCGGGGGTCATCTGACGCACCTACCCCGGCAGGATGGACCGAGCCGGGACGACCACGGCCTGATCACCTGAGCCTCCGGGGGTCGACAGTTTGGCAAGTGACGCCGAACGCCGGGCTCTGAGCCCGGCGGCGATCACTTGCCGAGACGGCGACGCTGGACGCGGGTCTTGCGCAGCAGCTTGCGGTGCTTCTTCTTAGCCATGCGCTTACGGCGCTTCTTGACCACCGAGCCCATACGACAGCCTTTCGATACAACGTTCGGGGCGGACCGGATGACACCACGCAGGTGGCGACGGCGACCGCTTGCGGACAACGGACCGGACCAGTCTGGGCGGCGGGACGCACCGGTGGGGTCTCGGTCGGGCTCCAGGGTAGCCGCAGAGCGTCAGCCGGACCAACGCGCCCCCGTCGGGGCCACCTTTCGCTCGCGACTGGGGGGCTCGCAAGCTCACTCCTCGCGCTCACCGATGCCGGTCACAAGGCACCTGGAGGGCGGAACGGTGGCTCAGGCGGTTTCCTGAAAGGCACCCCGAAGATATTCGTGCACCGCATGCTCGGGCACCCGGAATGAGCGGCCGACCCGGACGGCGGTGAGCTCACCACTGTGCACCAGTCGATAGACCGTCATCTTCGACACCCGCATGACCGTCGCCACCTCAGCGACGGTCAGGAACTTGACCTCCGACAGCCGTCCGTCGGACTGCGACCCGGCCATGGCTCACCGACCCATCCCATGCCCGGCGCGTGCCAACCCGACGGATGCTCCGGGCCGGGCCGGCGACGCGCGTGTTACCAGTACGGTAGCGGGGCGGTTGTGACCGGCGCGATCCCTTCGTACAACTGATCATGCTTCGATCGCTGGTTCACCCGATCCGTGCTCCCGGTATCTGCCCGCCTGCGACGGCCGTCCGGTTGCTCCGATCCTGCTCATTCGGCGCGCAGCGCGACCACCGGGTCGAGCCGGCCGGCGCGCTGCGCGGGTACGACCCCGAAGACGATGCCCACCACCGCCGAGACGCCGAAGGCGAGCGCCAACGACCACCAGGTGATCGCGGCGGGGATCGGCGACAGCGCGTTGACCAGCAGGGCGGTCCCCACGCCCAGCGCCATCCCGGTCAGCCCGCCGATCGTGGTGAGCAGCACCGCTTCGAGCAGGAACTGCACCCCGATGTCGCGCGGGCGCGCGCCGACGGCCTTGCGGAGCCCGATCTCCCGGGTCCGCTCCCGGACGCTGACCAGCATGATGTTGGAGACGCCGACGCCGCCGACGAGCAACGAGATGCCGGCGATGGCGGCCAGGACGCCGGTGAGGACGCCGAGGATGTCGCCGAGCACACCGAGGATCTGCTGTTGGGTGACCGCGCTGAACTCGGTGTCGGGGTGGCGGCGGTTGAGTTCGGCGACGATCCGTTCGCCCAGTTCGTCGATGCGCTCCCGGTCGGGTGCCTTCACCGCGATGCCGTCCACCCGCTGGGTGCCCCACAGTCGCTGTGCGGCGGTCACCGGTACGTGCACCTCGTCGTCCCGGTCGACACCGAGGCTCTGCCCCAGTGGCGCGAAGACGCCGATCACCCGGAACCGCACCCCGGCCAGCGCCACCTGCTGGCCGAGCGGGTCCCGGTCGGGGAAGAGCGCGCGGGCCACCGAGTCGCCGAGCACCGCCACCCGCCGACTGGTGTCCACGTCGGTGCCGGTGAGGTAGCGGCCCCGGGCCAGCGACCGGGTGAACACCGCCGGGGTGGTTTCCAGCACCCCCTGCACAGTCGTGAAGTCCGAGCGGGCGCCGGCTCGCGCTGTCGCACCGGAGGCGACGGTGACCGCCACCCGGTCCGGGTCGCCGACCACCCTGGTGACGGCGTCCACGTCCTTGAGGGTCAGCGGCGAGACCACCGGCGCGTTGCCCACCTCGATCCGGCCGGGGACGACCAGCAGCAGGTTGGAGCCGAGGCCCTCGACCTGTTGCTCGACCTTCTGCTTGGTGCCGGTGCCGATGGCCACCAGCAGGACCACCGAGGCCACCCCGATGATCACCCCGAGCATGGTCAGCGCGCTGCGCAGCCGGTTGGCCCGTAGGGCGTCCAGTGCCACCCGCCACGCCTCGGCGACCCTCACGTCGCACCTCCGGGCCGCTGGACACCGGGCTCGCCCGGGTCGGCCCCGCGCGGAAGGCGCCCGGTGGCTCCGGCGGCGCCACCGGAGCCACCGGACGGGTGCCCCGGACCGCTTCCGGACGCGGACCGGGGCTCCGCGCTGGGAGCGGGGACCAGTGTCGCAGGTCGACCGTGATCAACGGACGGCGGTCGATCATGGTCGGAGTGCGGGTCGTCGCCGTCCGCGTCTGCCGGGCGTGCGGCCGCGGCGCCGTCGGCTGCGGCGCTGTCCGCCACGACCGCGCCGTCGCGCATCGTGATCCGGCGACGCGCCCGCGCCGCCACCTCCTGATCGTGGGTGACCATCACCAGCGCCACCCCGGACTCCGCGTTCAGTCGCTCCAACAGCTCCAGCACCGCCGCGCCGGTGACGCTGTCCAGGTTGCCGGTGGGCTCGTCGGCCAACAGCACCGTCGGTTCGGTGACCAGCGCGCGGGCGATCGCGACCCGTTGCTGCTCACCGCCGGACATCTGGTTGGGCCGGTGGTCCAGCCGGTGCCCGAGGCCGACCCGGCCGAGCATCGCCGCCGCCCGCTCCCGGCGCTGGCGGGCCGACACACCCCGGTAGACCAGCGGCAGGGCCACGTTCTCCACCGCCGAGGTACGCGGCAGCAGGTGGAACGCCTGGAAGACGAACCCGATCGTCTCGTTGCGCAGGGTCGCCATCTCCGGCGGGGCCAGCGCGTTGACGTCCCGCCCGCCGATCACCAGACGGCCACCGGTCGGCCGGTCCAGCCCACCGAGGAGGTGCATGAGCGTGGACTTGCCCGAGCCGGACGGGCCGACCAGGGCCACGTAGTCCCCCGGTTGCACGACCAGCGACACCCCGCGCAACGCCTCCACGGACACCCCGTCGAGGTGGTACGTCCGGGACACGTCCACCGCCTCGATCGCCGGCGGGCCGCCGGTCACCGCACCTCCTGGCCGTCGCGCACCTGGTCGGTGCCGCGCACCACGATCCGGTCACCAGGGTGGACACCGTTGAGGATCTGCACCAGATCCGACCCCTGGACGCCCACTGTCACCGCCGCCCGGCCGGCCCTGCCGTCGCGGACCACCCAGACCGCGTCCCGGCCGTCGGCGGAGAACACCGCAGAGGCGGGAACGGTCACCGCGTCGGCTGCCTCGCGGACCCGCAGGTGGACGATCGCGTTCATGCCCGGGCGGGGCGTGGGGGCCGGCTCGTCCTCGGCGAGCTTCCCGGCGCCCAGTGCGAGGCGCACCCGGTAGCTGACCCCGCCCTGCGCGGAGCTGGTGGGCAGCACGTCGACCGAGCGGACGGTGGCGTCGTAGCTGGCGCCGGTGACGGCGTCCAGCTCGACAGTGGCCGTCACACCGGCCTTGACCAGCAGCACGTCGGTCTCGTCCACCTCGGCGAGCAGCCCCAACTGCCCGGTGTCGACCACGGTCAGCACCGGCGTGCCGGCGGTGACCCGGCCGCCGACCGCGACCGCGTCGTCCACCCCGGCCGGCGGTCCACCCTGGCTGGGAGCCAGCACCGACGGGTCGAGGCCGGCGGCCTGAGCGCCACCGGCCTGCTCCAACAGCCCGGCGAGGCCTCCGGTCGCGCCGCCGCCGGCCCGGGTGCCGCCGGGTTGCACCACACCGGCGATCGGAGTGCGCAGGGTCAGCGCGTCGACTGTCGCCTTCGCCAGGTCGTACCCCTGCTGTGCCTGGAGCCGCTGCGCCGCGGACAGCGCGCCGACGGCGGAGTTCAGCCCGCTGATCCCCCGCTGCACCGCGCGGACGGCCTGGTCGGCGCTCCGGGCGGCGGCAGCGTACTGCCGCTGGGCGGACGTCACCTGGGTCAGCAGCGCGTTCTTCAACTGCGGGTCGGCGATCTTCTCGGCGGCCTTCCGGGCGGCGTCGAACGCCTCGTTCGCGGCCTTGTCGGTGTCGCGCCGGCTGCCGGTCAGGTCACCCGTCGAGACACCCCGCCCGGCGCGCTTCGCCGCGTCCAACGCCTCCTTCGCCTGCCGCAGCCGCTGCTGGGCGGAGGGCGAGTCGACAACGGCGAGAACCTGGCCACGCTTCACCGACTGTCCCGGTTGGACACGCAGGTTGGACAGGGTGCCGTCGGCGGGAGCGGTCAGGGTGGCTGCGGCCCGGGCCGTCACCGTCGCCGGCGCGTCGATCACCTCGCTCACCGGGTTGCGGGCGGCCGAGGCGAGCGCGACAGGCGGCTGGTCGTCACCGCACGAGGCGGCGGTGGTGGCGGTGAGGACGGCGACGGCGGTCAGGGCGATGAGCAGGCGGGGCCGCGTGGTGCTGGCGGGCCGCGGCAACTGAGGGCGGCGCACCCATCGATGGTACGACCAGCCGTCCCGGCGACCGCGAGCCGCTCGGTTGCTCCCGCCCGAAGGCCCTGGACGGCGAGGTGTCGGTCAGCCGGCGGCGGCGCGGACGTACGCGACGCACTCGTCGTGCAACGTCGACCACTGCTCGCCGAACGCCTTCTCGGCGGCCACGTCGAGGGTCCTGCGATCGTGCACCACGGTCTTGAAGAAGGTGAGCAACCGCAGCGGCCCGTACCGGTCGACGAGGTGCCGGACGGCCAGGTAGCCGACGCCGTAACTGCCGCCGACGCGCTCGGCGGAGGCGTCGTCGGCGGGGTTGATGCCCTCCAACTGGCCATCCCAGCCGCCCCGGACCAGTTTCCGTACGTCGGCGATCCCCTCGTACCGGTCGACCGCCTGGCCGCCGGCGCCGGCGAACTCGGCCAGCCCTTCCACCAGCCACCAGGTGTCCTTGCCCGGGTAGCCGCGCTCCGGCAGTGTGGCCGCGTGGGTCAACTCGTGCCGGAGCAGGTCGTCGGTGCCGCTGCTGGAGAGCCCGTCGGCGTTGAGCACCACCTCGTGGTGCCCGCCGCCCACTGTCACGGCGTAACCGCCGGTCCATTCTGGCCGGTCGCCGCCGTACCAGCGTTTCCACTCGTTCCGGCCGGCGTAGAAGATCCGGTAGCGGTCCGGCGGCGAGCCGGTCACCGCGTATCCGTCGGCGACCCTGGCCGCCGCCTCGGCCTGGGCGAGCAGGCCGGGCAGCTTGCCGCGCAGCGCCGGGGTGGTGGCGACGATGGTCCGCGCGCCGATCGCCACGGCCAGGTCGCTGATCTCCCAGGGGCGGGTGCCGGTCTCCACCGACCTGGATTCCTCCATGGCGACCAACCGGGGCTGGTCGCCGTTCTCCCGCCAGCGGGTGCCGATCAGCACCGGGCTGGGCTGGCAGTTCGGTGCGACGAAGCAGTACTGGAAACGCACCAGGAGCCGCCACTCGCCCGGCTTGTCGGTGATCGGCGCGGGCAGACCGCTCGGCTCGGCCCGCCAGACGGTGACCTTCAGCCCGCGTAGGGCGGCGAAGCGGCGGCGCAGGTCACTGTGCGCGGCGGGGTCGGCGACGGCGAGGAAACCAGCGCGGTCGCCGCCGAGCAGGGCCGTGGACTGCCGTTGGAGCTGGGCGGTCATCCGGTCGGCCAGCCCTCGGGCCACCGTGGTGGCGGGATCGTCGGCCGTCGAGACGCCGGCCCGGCTGATCGTGGACCGGGTGCCGTTCTCCCGGATCACTCCGACGACGAGCAGCGCCGGCAGGCCACAGCCCAGCAGCAGGAAGACCACCACGAGCACCGTCCACAGCGGCCAGAGCCGCCGTGGTGCTGGCTGCTGCACCCCGTCAGTCACCCGCCGAAGGGTACGACCAATTGCTGAGAGGGGCGAGGCCGACCCTAGACACCGGTGCACACCGCCAGGAAGCCGAGCAGCTCCTCCGCGGTGCGCTGCGGCCGGTCGGCGTGCGGGTAGTGGCCGGACTCCTCGATCATCCGGGCCTCGGCGGTGCGGAAGAGCCGGCGGGCGGCCCGGGCCTCCGCGCCCGGGTCGGGGAAGTCCGGATCCTTGGAACCCATCAGCACCAGCACGGGTTGCCGGACCTGGGGGGCGCGGGCCGTCCAGCGCGGCTCGGCCGGCGCGATCACGCCGCGCGTCGCGGCCATCCGGCCAGGTTCACGCAGGTTGGCCACCATCGACCGGCGGTACGCGGCGTCGTCGGTGGGCCGGTGCACCGGGAAGAGCGTGTTGTGGAACCTCCCGAACAGTCGCGGGCTGCGCAGCACTGCGGCCTGCGTCAGCCGCAGCAGCGGGTTGAGCTTCGGCTGACCGACGAAAGCGCCGATCTGCACGATGCCGGAGACCAGCTCCGGGGCGTCGGTGGCGGCGAAGACCACCGCCGCTGCGCCGGACGAGCTGCCGACCAGCACGGCCGGCCCGGCATCGAGGTCGCGGACCACGGCCAACAGGTCGGCGCCGACCTCTGCCGGTGCGTACGTGGGCCAGCCGGCACTGGACTCCCCGTGCCCCCGGACGTCGACTTGGGCGACCCGGTAACCGGCTGCCACCAGCAGTGGCGTGAGGTGCCGGAAGCTCGCCCGGTTCTCCCCCATGCCGTGCACGAGGACGACCAGCGGGCCCTGCCCGCGCGCCTCGTACGCGATGTGTCCGCCGTCGCGCCGCACCTGGCCACTTGTCACAGCTCAGAAGCTAGGGCTCCTGGTCAAGGTCGTCACCCGGATCACGCGAAACGGGCCGGCGGCGACCCCGGGGGTCACCGCCGGCCCGTCGACCGATGTCGGGTTACTTCTTGGAGATCAGGGCGCGGCCGAAGAAGACCAGGTTGGCCGGGCGCTCGGCGAGCCGGCGCATCAGGTAGCCGTACCACTCGTCGCCGTACGGGACGTAGGTCCGCACTGTGTAGCCCTCGCCCGCGAGGCGCGCCTGCTCCTCGGGGCGGATGCCGTAGAGCATCTGGAACTCGAAGCGCTCCGGCCCCCGGTCGAACCACCGGGCCCGGTCCTCACCGATGGCGATCATCCGGGGGTCGTGGGTGGCCAGCATCGGGTAGCCGTCGCCGGACATCAGGATGTTCATGCAGCGCACGTACGACTTGTCCACCTCACGGGCCGACTGGTAGGCCACCGACTCCGGCTCCTTGTAGGCGCCCTTGCACAGCCGCACCCGCGACCCGGCCGAGGACAGCTCCCGGCA
Organism: Micromonospora sp. A202; assembly: GCF_006715105.1. Taxonomy (NCBI): domain Bacteria; kingdom Bacillati; phylum Actinomycetota; class Actinomycetes; order Micromonosporales; family Micromonosporaceae; genus Micromonospora; species Micromonospora sp. A202. Next base: position 6,096,329 of record NZ_VFMP01000001.1, read on the forward strand.
GTCCGACTCGGTCCGGCGCAGGTACGCCTGGAGCACCGCGCCGGTCGACGGGAAGTCCTTGCGCAGCCTGCCCAGCACCTCCAGCGTCGAGTCGGTGGTGGTGTGGTCCTCCATGTCCAGGGTGACAGTGGTGCCCGCCGCGTCGGCCGCCGCGCAGATCGCCCGCGCGTTGTCGTACGCCAACTGCTCGTCGAACATCTGGCCGAGCGCGGACAGCTTCACACTCACCTCGGCGGCCGGGGTCAGCCCCGCGGCGGCGAGCATCTTCAGCAGCTTCAGGTATTCGTCGCGGGTGGCGACGGCCTGCTCGGGGGTGACGGTGTCCTCACCGAGGTGGTCGAGGGTGACCGCGAGACCGTCGTCGACGAGCCCGCGGGTCGCGCGCAACGCGTCGTCGGTGGCAGCGCCGGCGACGAACCGGCGGACGACGTCCCGGGTGTACGGGGCAGTCGCGACGAGCCGCTCGACCTGGGATGACCGGGAGGCGGCGAGGATGACGGAACGGAGCATGAGCCGAGCGTATCGCCCCTGCCAGGGCCCCCGCCGAGGGGCGGCGGTACGGCCCGCCCGGATGCCGGGAAGGGTCCGTTCCACAACAAAATCCCTCCTGACCCAGGGGCGGGACGGCGGCGGTGGCGCCGATCGGCTACAACGATGCCGTGGACCAACGCCCCCGCCGCCGGCTCCGGTCGGCCTCCGTGCAGCTTGGCGCGCTCACCGCTCTCGCGCTCGCCCTTTCCGGCTGCAACATGACCTCGGACGACGACGATGACGACGACTGCGCCCTCGGGCCCGTCGGCGGCGGCGACACTGTCGCGCTGGCGATGCGGGTCCCCGACTCCGCCGCCGGTCGTGCCGCCCCGGAGCCGACCACCGCGGCTCTGCCCGATCGCGGCGGGTTCGGCACCCACCTCGCCTCCTGCGGCGGCTGACATGCGCCGTGTGACGGTCACACCCCGACCCGACTGGGACACCACCATCCGGGAGCAGGGGCTGGTCTACGTCGACACCGAGCTGCCGGACGGCGGGATCATGTCGTACTGGGACGAGACCGCCGCGTACGCCTTCGACCTGGACGAGGTGCTGCGCCTGGAGGAAGCCACCGAGGAGCTGCACCGGATGTCCGTGGCCGCCGCCGAGCACGTGGTGACCCACCGCCGGTACGCCGAGTTCGGCATCCCGGAGTGGGCGGCCGACGCGGTGGCCCGGTCACTGCGCGAGGCGCCACCCACCCTCTACGGGCGCTTCGACCTGGCGTACGACGGCACCTGGCCACCGAAGATGCTGGAATACAACGCGGACACCCCGACCGCGCTGGTCGAGGCGAGCATCATCCAGTGGTACTGGCTGGAGGAGACCCGGCCGGAGCTGGATCAGTGGAACAGCCTGCACGAACGGCTGGTCGGCGCCTGGGCCAAGATCGGGGCCGGGTTGCACGAGCGCCGGGTGCACGTGCTCTGGTCGAACGAGGAGGAGTCCGGCGAGGACCACATGACCGCCGGCTACCTCGCCGAGACCGCCCGACAGGCCGGCCTCGACGTCGAGCTGCTCCCCATTCAGAAGATCGGCTGGGACGGCCGGCGTTTCGTCGACGCCGACGACCTTCCGGTGACCACGTGCTTCAAGCTCTACCCGTGGGAGTGGATGCTGGCCGAGCCGTACGGGCCAGCGGCGCTGGCCCCGGGCACCCCGACCACCTGGATCGAGCCGGCCTGGAAGCTGCTGCTGTCCAACAAGGCGCTGCTCGCCGTCCTGTGGGAGCTGTACCCCGACCACGAGTACCTGCTCCCGGCGTACCTCGACTCGCCGCGCGGCATGTCCGAGTACGTGGCCAAGCCCCTGCTCGGCCGGGAGGGCGGCTCGGTGCGCATCGTCACCGCCGACGAGGAGATCACCAACCCGGGGATCTACGGCGACGAGGGCTGGTGCTACCAGGAGTTCCGGGCGCTGCCGCAGTTCGAGGGCAACCGGATGGTGCTGGGCAGTTGGATCGTCGACGGCGAATCGGCCGGGGTGGGGGTGCGGGAGAGCGCCAGCCTGATCACCGACGGCTACGCGCGGTTCCTGCCGCACTACATCGACGCGCCGCGCACCCCGTGAGTCGTCTACCGTTGGGGGCGTGAACTTCGACGCGTACGCCCGGACCGGTGTTGACCTGGTCAACGCCCGCCTGGACGACCTCGACGACCTGCGGGCCCTCTTCCCCGACGACAACGCCTGGATGCGCGACGAGGTCGCGGACCGGGACGTCGCGATCTTCCGACGGGCCCAGAAACGGTTGCGCGACGTCTTCGAGTACGGCACCTCCGGGCGTGACGGCCAGGCGGTCACCGAGCTGAACGCGCTGCTGGAGGCGTTTCCGGTGCAGCCGCGCATCTCCGGGCACGACTCCAGCGACTGGCACATGCACGTCACCAGCCGGGGCGCCTCGGTCAGTGCCGAATACCTGGCCGGCGCGGTCTGGGGGCTGTCGGTCTGGCTCTGCGAGTACGGCAGCGCCCGGTTCGGGGTCTGCGCCGACGAGCGGTGCGGCAACGTCTACCTGGACACGTCGTCCAACTGCTGCCGCCGGTTCTGCTCGGAGCGGTGCGCCACCCGCTCGCACGTGGCGGCGCACCGGGCCCGCAAGCGGGCGGCAATCGGCGAGCAGGTGACGGTCGCCGCGCAGCCGACCGCCGGCGTCGACTCGCTCTCGCCGGTCAGCTGACACCGCCACCGCCCGGTTCGGGCGGACGGGTCAGACGTCGACAGGTGACGGCGCGGTCAGGTGCTGGCGGGCGAACTCCAGCGCGGCGCGCAGGTCGGCCTCGCGCACCGCGCGGCTCTTCGCGCCCCGGGTGGCGACCTCCACCGCCACCGAGCCGGTGAAGCCACGCCCGGCCAGCGAGGAGAGCAGCTCACCGCACGGCTGGGTGCCACGACCGGGCACCAGGTGCTCGTCGCGGCCCTCACCGGTGCCGTCGCCGAGGTGCACGTGCGCCAGGCCGGCACCCATCCGGTCGGCCATCTCCAGCGGGTCGCTGTGCGAGGCCGCGCAGTGCGACAGATCCAGGGTGTACGACGGGTAGCCGGTGTCGGTGGGATCCCAACCCGGGACGTACGGGACGAACTGCCGGCCTGCCATCCGCACCGGATACATGTTCTCCACGGCGAAGCGCAGCCCGGGGAACCGGTCCCCGACGGTGGCCAAGCCCTCGGTGAAGTTGCGCGCGTAGTCCCGCTGCCAGGTGAACGGCGGGTGCACCACGACGGTCGGCGCCTCCAGCGTCTCGGCCAGCTCGGCGGCCTTGCGCAGCCGCTCCCACGGGTCCGGGCTCCACACCCGCTGGGTGACCAGCAGGCAGGGCGCGTGCACCGAGAGCACCGGCACGCCGTAGTGCTCCGAGAGGCCGCGCAGCGCGCCAACGTCCTGGCTGACCACGTCGGTCCAGACCATCACCTCGACGCCGTCGTAGCCGAGTGCAGCAGCCAGTTGGAACGCCGCCGCGGTCGGCTCGGGAAAGACCGACGAGCTGGACAGGAGCACGGGAACGCGGGAAGTCACATCAACCAGCGTAGCCCGGCAGCGCCCGGGACATCGTGACGAGCGCCGGCAAATCGACCGAAACCGGGAGCCCGCTCAGATCGGTTCGAGTTGATCCAGCCGACGGAGGATGACCCCCTCGCGCAGCGCCCACGGACAGATGTCCAGCGAGTCCAGATCCAGGCGGCGCATCACCGCCTCGGCGACCACCGCGCCGGCCAGCAACTGGTGGGCCCGACCCGCACTGACACCCTCCAGCTCCATGAGCTGCGCCGGTGGGATGTGCCGAATGAACCCGATGACCTGCCGCAACCCGGCGCGGGTCAGGCTGCGACGCATCCAGAGCCCCGAACCGGACGGTGCCGCCCCGGCCAGTCGGGCCAGGGTGCGGAACGTCTTCGAGGTGGCCACCGTCCGATCCCAGCCGACCTCGGTCATCTGGTCGACCACCTTGTCCAGCCGGCCGTCCACGTACTCGCGGAGCTTCTCGACGGCCTCCGCCGACGGCGGGGCCGCGCTGGCCGGGTCGACCCGCAGTCGCTCCCGGGTCAGCCGGCCGGCGCCGAGCGGCAGCGAGACCGCGGCGGCAGGGTCCTCGTCGATCCCGGCGGCGATCTCCAGGGAGCCACCGCCGATGTCCAGCACCAGTAGCCGACCAGCCGACCAGCCGAACCACCGCCGCACGGCCAGGAACGTCATCCGCGCCTCGTCCGCGCCGGAGAGCACCGCCAGCCGTACGCCGGTCTCGTCCCGGACCCGGGCCAGCACGTCAGCCGCGTTGGTGGCGTCGCGCACCGCGGACGTGGCGAACGCGATGAGGTCGTCGGCCTCCAGCCCGGCGGCCGCCGCCTTCGCCATGCCGACGGCCTTGACCAGCCCGTCGGCGCCCGCCTCGGTCAGCGCACCGTCGGGGCCGATCTGCTCGGCCAGCCGGAGCACCACCTTCTCGGAGTGCGCCGGCCACGGGTGCGCGCCGTGGTGCGCGTCAACCACGAGGAGGTGCACCGTGTTGGATCCAACGTCGAGGACACCCAGTCGCATGGTGAAGACCCTAGGCGCAACACGTTTGCGCGGCTCGCCGGCCTGCGGACGTCACCGCGCGTACGCTGGGCCGGGTGACGATGGAGCTCCGTGTGCTGGTGGACGACCCGGGCGATCCGCGCAGTCGCGAGGTGCCACTGGATTTTCCCCGGGAGTGGATCGAGTTCGCCGACCCGGCTGACGAGACGCACCTGATCCGGGCCGACCTGACCTGGCTGCTCTCCCGCTGGACCTGCATCTTCGGCAAGGGCTGCCACGGGATCATCGCCGGTCGGGCCTCCGACGGTTGCTGCTCGCACGGGGCGTTCTTCACCGACTCGGACGACGAGAAGCGGGTCCGCAACGCCGTCAAGCGGCTCACCCCGGAGACCTGGCAGCACTTCCGGCGCGGGTTCAAGAACTGGACCGACGAGGACACCATCGACGGCAAGAACGCGGCCCGCCGCACCGCCACCCAGGGCGCCGAGGGCCCGTGCGTGTTCCTCAACGACGCCGACTTCGCCGGCGGCGGTGGCTGCGCTCTGCACGGCCAGGCGTTGCGCGACGGCGTGCACCCGTTGGAATACAAGCCGGACGTCTGTTGGCAGTTGCCGATCCGCCGCGATCAGGACTGGGTCAAGCGCCCGGACAACTCCAAGGTGCTGGTCTCCACCCTGTCCGAGTTCGACCGGCGGGGCTGGGGAGCGGGCGGGCACGATCTGGACTGGTGGTGCACCTCCTCGACAGACGCGCACGTCGGCGCCGAGCCGATGTATTTGTCGTACGGGCCGGAGCTGACCGCGCTGATCGGCGCTGCCGCGTACGAGCGGCTGGCCGAGCTGTGCGCGGCCCGGACGAAGCAGGGCATGGTCGCCCCGCACCCCGCCGACCAACTGTGACGCGGCCACGCGACGACGACCCGGCACGGCGAGACGCCACCGACTTCGGCGGCCTCGCGGACGAGATCATCAACCGCCACGCCGCGCTGCTCGCTCGCTTGGAGAGCGACGCCACGACGGCTGCGGACGAGGAGCCCGGGGCATCGGGTGGGACGCCTTTGGAGCTGACTCGTCTACGACATCGGCGGACAGCCTGAAGGGGCCCGCGCCGAGCGCAGGCCCCTTCAGGTACGCCGATCACGGCTCGAACTTGTAGCCCAGACCCCGCACGGTGACGATGAAGCGCGGCGCGGACGGCTCCGGCTCGATCTTGGAGCGCAGCCGCTTGACGTGCACGTCCAACGTCTTGGTGTCACCGACGTAGTCGGCCCCCCAGACCCGGTCGATGAGCTGCCCACGGGTCAGCACCCGGCCCGCGTTGCGCAGCAGCAGCTCCAGCAGCTCGAACTCCTTCAACGGCAGCTGCACAGCGCCGCCGTCGACTGTCACCACGTGCCGCTCGATGTCCATCCGCACCGGCCCGGCGGCCAGCGTCGGGGCACCCGCCTCGGCCACCTCCGGGCTCTGCCGGCGCAGCACCGCCCGGATCCGGGCGACCAGTTCCCGCGGCGAGTACGGCTTGGTGACGTAGTCGTCGGCGCCGATCTCCAGCCCGACCACCTTGTCGATCTCGCTGTCCCGGGCGGTGACCATGATGATCGGCACGGCCGAGCGCTGCCGCAGTTGCCGGCAGACCTCGGTCCCCGACATCTCGGGCAACATCAGGTCGAGCAGCACGATGTCGGCGCCGGTCCGGTCGAACTCGGTGAGGGCGTCGGTTCCGGTCGCGGCGACCGAAACCTCGAAACCCTCCTTACGGAGCATGTACGACAAGGCGTCGGAGAACGACTCCTCGTCCTCGACCACGAGAACGCGGCTCAACGGGGGTTTCCTTTCCATTGCTGTCAGACCTGCCGTAGCCCAGCCGGACCGGACTCGATCCCAACCGGCGGCAGTGTCGCCAGGAGGTCGTCTGGTGGACTGGCAGGCAGCCGGAGGGTGAACGTCGATCCACCACCAAGAGTGCTCGACACCTCGACCCGTCCGCCATGGTTGCTCGCGATGTGTTTCACGATCGCCAGCCCGAGCCCGGTGCCACCGGTGGCACGCGAGCGGGCCTGGTCGGCCCGGTAGAACCGTTCGAAGATCCGGTCCACGTCGGTGGGCGCGATGCCGATGCCCTGGTCAGCGACGGCGATCTCGACGTGCTCGTCGTCGCCGCGCAGGGTGACCCGCACCGCGGTGTCCGCGCCGGAGTAGTTGATGGCGTTCTCCACAAGGTTCGCCACCGCCGTGGCGAGTTGCGAGTCGCTGCCGTACGCCGTGAGGCCCCGCTGACCGTCCACGGTCACCTCGACACCTCGGGCGGAGGCGGTGGTGCGGGTCCGATCGACCACCTCGGCGATCACCCAGTCCAGCGCGACCGGCTCCGGTGGCGGCTGCGGTTCGGCGCCCTGCAACCGGGTCAACTCCAACAACTCCTGCACCAGCCGGCCCAGCCGGGTCGACTCGTGCTGGATCCGTTCGGCGAATCGGCGGGCGGCCACCAGGTCCTCGGAGAGGTCGGGCGCCGCCGCGTCGGCCGGTTCGGTCGCGTCCAGCAGGGCCTCGGCCAGCAGTTGAAGCGCGCCGATCGGGGTCTTCAGCTCGTGGCTCACGTTGGCCACGAAGTCGCGTCGCACCCGGGTCAGCCGGTGCGACTCGGTCACGTCGACCGCCTCGACTGCGATGAAACCGTTGCCCAGACCCATCGCCCGCAGGTGCACGCCGAGCGGGTTCTCGCCCGCGCTGTCGCGACCTCGGGGCAGGTCAAGCTCGATCTCGCGCCGCACGCCGGTGCGTCGCACCTGACCGGCAAGGGTACGGATCAGCGGGTGCGCGGCTATCGAGCCGGGGCTGCTGCCGGCACGCAGAAGCCCCATCGCGCGGGCCGCCGGGTTGATCAGCACGGGCTCGTCGTCGTTGTCGAGTACCACGACACCGGCCCGGAGCGAGTCGATCGTCCGGCGGCCGAGCCCGGTCTGCTGCTCGTCGGCTATCGCGGGCCTCCCCCTGCTCCAGCGGGAGCTCGCGCTGCCCGTCGACGTGGAGCGGCCGTCCCGCGCGGGCAGGAACCGGGGCAGCAGGAAACCGGCGGCCAACCCGGCCACCAACGCCACGGCGACCACGACCGCCACTGCCCACTCCACCCGGCGATCGTAGGGTCATTGTTAACCTGGCTACCACACAGATCGGGACGAACCACCCTCACTTTGAGAACTGTTCACCCCCGCGTCTGGCGTCGTTCACCGTGGTTCATCCGGGGTCCGTCCGAGCGCCCTACCGTTGGCGTCGCACCTGCTCAACCCCCTGCGCCGGCACCCGTCGGCGGCGACCGACCACAGGACGTGATGATGCGCGACGAGTTCCGGGCCGACCTCCAGATCGTCAGCCAACTGCTGGTGGACATGGCGGAGGGCGTCCGCGCCGCCATGCGCCAGGCCACCCGGGCCCTGCTCACCGCCGACCGGCAGGCCGCCGAGACGGTCATCGAGCGGGACGCCGAGATCGACGACCTCTACCGGCACGTCGAGGAGCGGGTCTGTGACCTGCTCGCCCGACAGGCGCCGGTCGCCTCCGACCTCCGGGCGATGATCACCGCGCTGCACGTGGCCGCTGATCTCGAACGGATGGGCGACCTGGCCGAGCACGTGGCGAAGACCGCGCTGCGCCGGCACCCCTCCCCGGCCGTCCCGGCCGAGCTACGGACGGTCTTCACCGAGATGTCCGAGATCGCCGACCGGATGGCGGTGAAGATCGGCTCGGTGCTGGCGAAGCCCGACGTCGACCTCGCCAGCGAGCTGGACGGCGACGACGACGCCATGGACGAGCTGCACAAGAACCTGTTCGCGGTGCTGCTCGGCGACGACTGGCCGTACGGGGTGGAGACCGCGATCGACGCCACCCTGCTGGGTCGCTTCTACGAGCGCTTCGCCGACCACGCGGTCAACGCCGGCGAGCACGTGATCTACCTGATCACCGGGCAGAGCGCGCCCACCAGCAACTGACGTACGAGACGAGAAAGGCCCCCGGTCATCGCTTCGCGCGTGACCGGGGGCCCTTTCCGACAGTTCAGCGGCCCTGGTTGGCCACCGCCGCGGCGGCTGCCTTCGCGGCGGTCGGGTCGAGGTAGGTGCCGCCCAACGTGAGCGGGCGCAGCTGCGGGTCGAGGTCGTAGCGCAGCGGGATGCCCGTCGGGATGTTGAGCTTGGCGATCGCCTCGTCGGAGATCTGGTCGAGGTGCTTGACCAGGGCGCGCAGCGAGTTGCCGTGCGCGGCCACCAGCACCGTCCGGCCGGCCAGGATGTCCGGCACGATCGAGTCGTACCAGTAGGGCAGCATCCGGTCGACGACGTCCTTGAGGCACTCCGTACGCGGCATCAGCTCGGTCGGCAGCAGCGCGTAGCGGGGGTCACCCACCTGCGACCACTCGTCGTCGTCCGCGATCGGCGGCGGCGGCGTGTCGTACGACCGGCGCCAGAGCATGAACTGCTCCTCGCCGTACTCGTCGAGGGTCTGCTTCTTGTTCTTGCCCTGCAGGGCGCCGTAGTGCCGCTCGTTGAGCCGCCACGACCGGCGCACCGCGATCCAGTGCCGGTCGGCGGCGTTGAGCGCCAGCTCGGCGGTGCGGATCGCACGGCGCATGACGCTGGTGTGCACGACATCCGGCAGCAGGCTGTGCTCGCGCATCAGCTCACCGCCGCGCCTCGCCTCGCCCTCGCCCTTCTCGGTCAGGTCGACGTCCACCCAACCGGTGAAGAGGTTCTTGGCATTCCAGTCGCTCTCACCGTGTCGCAGCAGGACCAGCGTCCCGACGGTGGGCCCTTCGCTCGCAGTCATGCGGATCATCCTGCCTCAACCGCCGAGGGGACACGCGGGCAGCCGTCGTGACGACCACCACGTGAAAATCCGGGTGACCAGCGACTCCGCCCGCCACTAGGGTTGTAAGGCGCGACAGTCATATCGGTCATTACTTGCAAGCGGGGCGCCATATGCGGACGATGCGGAGCTGGTTCCGGGACACCACCGGCGGCCTGCCCACCACCTTCTGGTACCTGTGGTCGGGCACCCTGATCAACCGGCTCGGCTCGTTCGTCCTCGTGTTCCTCGCCATCTACCTGACCCAGGAACGCGGCTTCTCGGCCTCGCAGGCCGGGCTGGTGATCGGCCTGTGGGGCGTCGGCGGCGCGTTCGGCACCACCGCCGGCGGCACTCTCGCGGACCGGTGGGGCCGGCGACCGACGTTGCTCACCGCACACGTGGGCGCCGCCGCGATGATGCTCGGCCTCGGCCTGGCCCGGGACCTCTGGGCGGTGGCGCTGGGCGCCCTGCTGCTCGGCATGTTCGCCGAGGCGGCCCGACCCGCGTTCGGCGCGATGATGATCGACGTGGTGCCGGCGAAGGACCGGCTGCGGGCGTTCTCGCTCAACTACTGGGCGATCAACCTGGGCTTCGCCTGCGCCGCCGTCCTCGCCGGTCTCGCCGCGCAGGCGGACTACCTGCTGCTGTTCGTGGTCGACGCGGCCACCATGCTGATCACCGCGCTGATCATCTTCAGCCGGGTGCCGGAGACCCGACAGGCCCGTTCGGTCACCGCCACCGCAACCACCGCGGCTCCGCGCGGCGCCCTGCGCACGATCCTCACCGACCGGGTCTACCTCGGCTTCGTGGCACTCAACCTGTTTGCCGCGCTGGTCTTCCTCCAGCACATCTCGATGCTGCCGATCGCGATGGGCGACGACGGCCTGAGCCCGGCCACCTACGGCTCGGTGATCGCGCTGAACGGCATCCTGATCGTGGTCGGCCAGCTCTTCGTGCCCCGACTGATCCGGGGTCGGAGCCGCTCACACGTGCTCGCGCTGGCATCTGTGGTGATGGGCGTCGGGTTCGGGCTGACCGCGTTCGCCGGTACCGCCTGGTTCTACGGGCTGACCGTGCTGATCTGGACGGTGGGCGAGATGCTGAACTCGCCGTCCAACTCCACTCTGATCGCTGAGCTCTCCCCCGCCGAGCTGCGCGGCCGTTACCAGGGCGTCTTCTCCCTCTCCTGGCAGATCGCCGGGGCCAGCGCGCCGATCCTGGGCGGCCTGGTGCGTGAGCACATCGGCAACGACGCGCTCTGGTACGGCTGCGCCGTGCTCGGTGTCGTGACCGCGGTGGCCCACCTGGTGTCGGGGCCGGCCCGGGAGCGGCGTGCCGCCGCGCTGCGCCGCTCCGGCGAGGCGCTGACACCGGTCACCGCCACCCGGGGGTCCCAGCCCGCCGAGGCCGCCGTCTGACGACACGCCCGAGGTTCGGGCTTCAACTGGCGCGACGCGGCCCGGGTTTTCTACCGTGCAAATGAAACGGTTAAGAAGCTGAACTGTAGGGAGGTCGGTTGTACGCCGCGCGGCGCTGGTGGCACGACACCGCAGGCGGACTCCCCGCCACCTTCTGGTATCTCTGGGCCGGCCTGTTGATCAACCGGGCCGGCGCCTTCGCCATGCTGTTCCTCTCGCTGTACCTCACCGACGTACGCGGGGCGAGCGTCGGGCTGGCCGGCACTGTCGTCGGCGCGTACGGGGCCGGTGGAGCGGCCGGAGTGCTGCTCGGCGGGGTGCTCGCCGACCGGTGGGGTCGCCGGGCGACGCTGCTCGCCGCGCACCTGGCAACGACCGCCCTGATGGTGGCGCTCGCCTTCAGCCGACCCCTTCTCCTGATCGCGGTGCTCGCCGCGCTCGTCGGCGTGGTCCACTCGATGCCCAGCCCGGCGTTCGTCGCGGCGATCGTCGACGTGGTGCCCGCCGAACGCCGCTCACGCGCCTTCAACCTCCAGTTCTGGGCGTTCAACCTGGGCATGGCTGTCGCCTCGTTGCTCGCCGGGGTGCTGGCCGAGGCGAGCTTCACCGCGCTGTTCCTGGTCGACGCCGGTGCCACTCTGACCGCCGCCGCCGTGATCGGCTGGAAGGTGCCGGAAACCCTGCGGCTGGCGAAGCCCACAGCCGACCGTCCGCCGGCCGCTCGTCCGGCCACCAGGTCCGCCCGGCCCCGCCGGCCAGGGCTGCACACCGCGCTGACCGACCGCACGTTCCTGGTCTTCGTCGGGCTCACCTTCGTGCTGGCCGTACTCACCATGCAGACGTCGACGATCATGCCGTTGGCCATGCGGGCGGACGGCCTGGGCCCGTCGGCGTACGGGGTGGTGGTGGCGCTCGGCGGCGCGCTGATCGTGATCGGGCAACTGTTCGTGCCCCGGCTGATCGACCGGCACCGCAAGGACGTCGTGCTGGCCGCCTCCACCGCACTGCTGGCACTCGGCTTCGGGGTGCTCGCCGTCGCCGACGAACTGGCCGTCTACCTGGGCGCCGCGGTGGTCTGGACGGTCGGCTCGATGCTCGCCGCCCCGCCCAACGCGCAGATCAACGCCGACCTGGCACCGCCGCAGTTGCGCGCGCGCTACCAGTCGGTCTTCTACCTGACGTTCCCGGCAGCCGCCTTCATCGCTCCCACCCTCGGCGGAGTGAGCCTTCAGCACCTCGGCGACCTGCACTGGCTGATCGTGGGTGGGGTGGGCCTGCTGGCCGCGCTCGGACATCTGCTGGCCGGGCCATCCCGGGAACGACACGTCGCCGCGCTGCGTCAGGCCGCCCGGGCGGAATCGACGACAACCGCAGACCGCGTACCAACGGCGTAATCGGCATTCCACGGCAAAGCGCCCACCACGACCCGAAAGTCATGGTGGGCGCCCGCCGGTGGGGCCGGCGGCGGCGGGCAGACACTCACCCCCGTAAGCGTCGCCCGCTCACGCCGCCGGTCCAAACAGGTGGTCACCGTCCCCCAACGGTTGTCCACCCGTCCCCTCGCACCTCGCCTGGTGCGCGGATCTGATCGATCCGCCGCTCCCCCGAACGTTTCCAAGCGTGGTGCGGTGCAATAAAGCTAGTTCGCCCGGATTCTGGATTCAACCCAGATCGGCTGTCTCGCCCGTCACAACTGGCGAGTATCCGCTGTTCCGGCCTCGGTCATTGGCAACAGCCGCGTACCCGGCAGCCATTCCCGCAAACGCCTAACCGTCTTCCCGATCGGGTGACTCGGTCCGGAAGAAGTTGCTCTGCCGGCCGTCGCGCATCTGTTCCTGATAAATCAGGTTCAGCTTGCGCAGGTCGAAAGTATAAAACCAGTCATCCCAGGTGATTTCCCGAATCCGGCTGCTTTCCCGGTATCCGGGGATGTTGAAGGTCAACACACCCGCTCGACCATCCCGCTCGGTGCCGGCGATGGTCGCCGGCTTTGCCCCGCGTTCCCGGGCCCAGCGCTGGATCACCTCGTGATTGGCGGTGATCAGGCTCCGCCCGGGCCGCTCCGGCCGATCCGCCAACGACGAGATCACCTGTGAGCTGCGGACCGACCGTCCGGTTCCCCGTCCGGTTCGGATCCCGCCGGCTGCCGCGCCGCCACCGGCCGGCGCGGTGCGCTTGGCAGGGGCCGCACGCTTTGCCGTGGTGCGCTTGGCGGGCGCCGCCCGCTTCGCCGTCGTGCGCTTCGCCGCTGCCGTACGCTTCGCCGCCGGCCGCGCCGGTGCCTTCTTTGCCGGCGCCTTGCGGGCTGGCGCCGTACGGGCCGTCGCCGTCCTGCGCGCGGCCGTCGACGTCGCCGCCGTCGTCTTCTTGGCGGCTGTCGTCTTCTTCGCCGCGGCTGTCGTCTTCTTCGCGGCCGTCGTCCGCTTGGCCGCCGTCGACTTGCGGGCGGCGGTCGTCTTCTTCGCCGCGGCCCGCTTCGCCGGTGCGCTCTTGTTCGCCGGCGCGGCCTTCGCCCGGCTCGGTGCCGCCCTGGCCGCCGACTTCTTGGTGGCGGCGGCACGACCCGCTGACGCCCTGGTGCCGGTGGCCCGACCCGACGGGCCGGTGCTGCTCCGACCCGCGCCGGCCCCCATCGAGCGCACCAACTGTTTCACCAGGTCGGGCTTACGCATCGCGGAGATCCCGGAGACCCCGCGTTTGCGCAGTTGCCCGCGGATGTCGTCCACCCGCATCCGGGAGATCTCCGACTCGGAGACTCCCGGGGTACCCGGCGTCTGGTTGCCGGCCTCTCGCTTCGTCCTGGTCGCAGTCGCGCCGCGACCTGAGCTGTTCCGCTGAGCCATGAGATGCTCCGCTCCTTGGCACTCCGTCCTCGGCGCGCGGGGGTCCCTTGCCGCACCGCGCGGTGCGGCATACCCGTCAGGAGCAGTCCGAACCACCCTCATGTCGGGAGGCGCGGGAGGCGCGGCACCGAGCGCGGTGCCGCTGTGTGGTCAGGCCGGGTCGGGGCCGGAGCCGGAGGGCTCGAAGAGATGGGCGAACGCGGCCAGGTTGGCGGTCGACTCGCCGCGCTTGACCCGCCACTCGTACTCCCGCCGGATCGAACTGCCGAAGCCGATCTCCAGCATCGTGTCGAACGACTCGTCGGAGTAGGTGAGCACGGAACCGAGCAGCCGGTCTAACTCGTCGGCGTCCACGCCGGCCGGGTTGACCCGACCGGTCAGGTACACGTCGCCGACCGCGTCGGTGGAGAAGGAGACGCCGTACATGCGCGCGTTGCGCTGCAACAGCCAGGCCCACAGCTCCTCGCGGCGCTCGTCCGGCTGACGCATCACGAACGCCTCGATGCGCAGCGCGTGCTCGCCGACGATCAGGTTGCAGATCGTCTTGAGCTTGTGGGTGCCCGGCAGGGTCACCGCGTACGCGCCGGGGCCGGTCGACTCCCAGGCCAGGTCACGCTCGGCACAGACCGACTCGATCAGGGTCGCAAGATCGCTCTTCGGGCTCACCGGACCCACTCTACGACCGACCCGGCCGACGCACCGGTTGGCGACCGGTGTACCCGGTCACCAGGAGCAGGACAGCGCCGGATCACCGGCCAGGTCCGCCGCGAGTCGGGCGCGGTGCCCGGCGATCGCCTCGCCGTACACGCCGAGCAGGCCGGTGACCGTGCGGTCCCAGGAGAACTGCCGGGCGTGCTGCTCGGCGCCACGGGCCAGCACCGCCCGGAGTGCCCGGTCCGGCAGCAGGCGGCCCAGCGCACGTGCCCAGTCGACCGGGTCGTGGCCGTCGATCAGTACCCCGCTCACGTGATCCCGTACGGCGGTGACCAGTCCTCCGACGGCGGCGGCCAGCACCGGCGTACCGCAGGCCTGTGCCTCCAGGGCGACCAGCCCGAACGATTCGTTGTGTGACGGCACGGCGACCAGATCGGCGGCCCGGTACAACGCGGGCAGATCGTCGCCGGTGAGCGGGGGCAGGAACCGCACCCCGTCGGTGACGCCGAGCGTGCCGGCCAGCTCGATCAGGGCGGTGGGCCGGTCCAGGCCGCTGCCGCTGGGCCCGCCGCAGATCACCACTGTCACCTGGTCGGCCAGTGCCGGGTCGCGCTCGCGCAGCGCGGCGATCGCGCGGATCAGCACGTCGGGGGCCTTGAGCGGTTGGATCCGACCGACGAAGGCGACGACGTACCCCTCGGCCGGCAGCCCCAGCCGACGGCGAGCCTCGCGGGCAGCCGCGGACCGCTCGCCCGGCGCGGGCCGGAACCGCCCCAGGTCGACACCCGGCTGTACGACGGACACGCGGGCGGGGTCGGCGTCGTACCGATCGAGAAGGTCACTGGCCTCGACCCGGGTGTTGGCGACCAGCCGGTCCGCCTCGGCGACCACCTGCTCCTCGCCGATCACCCGAGCCTTCGGCTCTGGTCGGTCACCGGCAGCGAGCTGGGCGTTCTTGACCTTCGCGAGGGTGTGCGCGGTGTGCACCAGCGGCACACCCCACCGCTCCTTGGCCAGCCATCCGACCTGGCCGGAAAGCCAGTAGTGGGAGTGGATCAGGTCGTAGTGCCCGGGCGGGCGGGACGCCTCCGCGCGCAGCACCCCGGCGGTGAAGGCGCAGAGCTGGCCGGGCAGTTCCTCCTTGGTGAGGCCCTCCAGGGGCCCGGAGGTGATGTGCCGGACCTGCACGCCGGGCGCCATCTCGACAACCGGCGGGAGGTCGCCGGAGGTGGCCCGGGTGAAGATCTCCACCTCGACGTTGGCCTCGGCGAGCCGCCGGGCGACTTCGAGGATGTAGACGTTCATTCCGCCGGCGTCGCCCGTGCCGGGCTGGTGCAGGGGGGAGGTGTGTACCGACAGGGTGGCGATGCGGCGAGGCCGGGGCCACGGTTGGGCACCTCGCTGACGCCCGACACCGGTGTGCATTTCCGCCACATCCGCTCCTTTGCCACGGTTGATGCCGTCCGCACGACCGGCGCTTCTCGGTCAACCTGTACGCCGGATGTCATCTTCCCCATCGGGCTTCGGAAATTCCCGGCGCGGCCCCCACGGGTGACGGACCTCATCAACGGGACGCCGTCAATGGCTGCCCCCGCGCCCGGTCGGGGCGGGTCGTGCGGCCGGGGGACAATGTCGAAATGACCTCTGTCGCCATCGTCACCGGAGCATCCAGCGGGATCGGCGCGGCCACCGCCCGTCGGCTCGCCGCCGAGGGTTTCCACGTGCTCGCCGCCGCCCGCCGCGCCGAACGCCTCGCCGACCTGGTCGCCGAGATCACCGCCGCCGGCGGGCAGGCCACCGCGGTGACCTGCGACATCACCTCGGACGAGTCGGTGGCCGCGCTGGCCGAGGCCGCCGCCCAGGCACCCGGGCCGGTCACCCTGCTGGTCAACAACGCCGGCGGGGCACGTGGACTGGACCCGGTGGAGTCCGGCTCGGTCGCCGACTGGCAGTGGATGTACGACGTGAACGTGCTCGGCACGCTGCGGGTCACCCAGGCGCTGCTGCCCGCGCTGGAGGCCTCCGGTTCCGGCACCATCGTGGTGGTCTCCTCCACCGCCGGCCTGACCGTCTACGAAGGTGGGGGCGGCTACACGGCGGCGAAGCACGCGCAGACCGCCATCGCCGGCACCCTCCGTCTGGAGCTGTGCGGCCGGCCGCTGCGGGTGATCGAGATCGACCCGGGCATGGTGAAGACCGACGAGTTCGGGCTGGTCCGCTTCGAGGGTGACGCCGAGCGGGCGGCCGCCGTCTACGCCGGGGTGCCGGGGCCGCTGGTCGCCGAGGACGTCGCCGACTGCATCGCCTGGTGCGCCACCCGCCCGGAGCACGTCAACATCGACCGGCTGGTGGTCCGGCCACGGGCGCAGGCCGCCCAGCACAAGGTGCACCGAGTCGGCCAGTGAAGCGCGAGGAGTGAGCCGGGTTTGCGAGCCCCGCAGTCGCGAACACCAGCGGTCCAGTGAGGCGCGAGGAGTGAGCCGGGTATGAGCGGCGTGGCGCGGCGTCGGCCGCTCGGCGTGGTCACCCGGGGCACGACCAACCCGAATCGACTGCGTCGGGTGGACAACTGGATCGTCGCCACCTGTGCCGACCGGCTGTCGGCGGCGGCCGACCCCCTGGTGGTCGACCTCGGCTACGGCGCCACCCCGGTGACCGCTGTGGAGTTGCGCGCTCGGCTGGCGGCCGGGGTGCGTCCGGACGTACGGCTGGTCGGGTTGGAGATCGACCCGGCCCGGGTGGCCGCGGCGGCGTCGGCCGCCGACCCACCCGGCCTCACGTTCGCCCGGGGTGGGTTCGAGCTGGCCGGGCTCCGGCCGGTGCTGGTCCGCGCGTTCAACGTGCTCCGACAGTACGACGAGAGCGAGGTGCCGGACGCCTGGCGGACGATGACCGCCGCGCTCGCCCCGGGTGGGGCGCTCGTCGAGGGCACGTGCGACGAGTTGGGCCGCCTCGCCAGTTGGCTGCTGATCGACGCCCACGGCCCCCGGACGCTGACTCTCGCGGCGAAGCTCACCACGCTGGGCAGCCCCGCGGAGCTGGCCGAGCGGTTACCCAAGGCGCTGATCCACCGCAACGTTCCCGGTGAGCCGGTGCACGATCTGATCCGCGCGCTGGACGACGCCTGGCAGGCCGCCGCCCCGTACGCCACCTTCGGCCCCCGCCAACGCTGGCTCAGAGCGGTCAGCCGGCTCCGCGAAACCGGCTGGCCCGTCCTCGACGGCCCCAGCCGCTGGCGCCAGGGCGAGTTGACCCTCCCCTGGCCCCTCCCGGCGCGAGTCGGTTAGAGGGCGCAGTTCACCAGGACTGGTTCGGGGTGGAGGGTTACGCCGAAGCGGGCGTGGACCTGGTCGCGGATGTCGCGGGCCAGGGCCAGCAGGTCGGCGGTGTGGGCGGTGCCGCTGCGGTTGGTGAGGGCGAGCGTGTGCTTGCTGGAGATGGCCGTCCCGCCCGGGCCGGGGTGGCCCTTGGTGAAGCCGGCCTTGTCGATCAGCCAGGCCGCACTGACCTTGACCATGCCGTCGGCTCCCGGCCAGGCGGGCGGGTCACCGATGTCGGCGGCGCGTTCCCGGAGCAGCTCGTACGTCGCCCCGTCGAGCACCGGGTTGGTGAAGAAGGAGCCGACGGAGCGGGTGTCCGGGTCGGTGGCGTCGAGCACCATGCCCTTGCCGGCACGCAGCCGCAGCACCGTCGCCCGGGCGTCCGCCAGCGGCACCTGGTCGCCCACCTCGACACCGAGCGCCCTCGCGAGCTCGGCGTAGCGCACCGGCCCGGAGAGCGGGGACCGGGTGAGCCGGAAGTCGACGGAGAGCACGACCCAGCGGTCCGCGTACTTGAAGATGCTGCCTCGGTAGGCGAACCCGCAGTCGGCGGCGGGGATGATCTGGCGGGTGCCCTCGACCCGGTCGTACACCTCGACGCCGGTAATCGTCTCGGCGACCTCCTGGCCGTACGCGCCGACGTTCTGGATCGGGGTTGCCCCGGTCGAGCCGGGGATGCCGGAGAGGCATTCCAGACCGGCCCAGCCGTTGGCGACCGTGGCGGCGACCAGGTCGTCCCACGGTTCGCCGGCCTCGACCCGTACGGTGACCGACCCGGCGTCCTCCGCGACGACGCGCAGGCCCCGGGAGCGCACCAGGACGACCGTGCCGGGGAAGCCGGAATCGCCGATCACCAGGTTGCTGCCACCGGCCAGGACCAGGACCTGCTCGTCCGCGTCCCGGACCGCGCGGATGATCTCTTCGGCACTGCCGGTGGCGACGATGCGCGCGGCCGACCCACCCATCCCTAGAGTCGTGTAGCTGGCCAGTGGACCAGGGATGGCACGATCGGCTGCGGTTGTCGGCTGGGCGGAGGCGTCTGGCACGCCCTTCACCTTAGGCTGAGTAGTAGCCGTGGCACCCACTGGTCGCCCGGCACCCCCGGGAGGATGGCGATGAGCAGACTGCAGGGCAGCAAGGATTTTTGGATCGGGGCGCTCCGGGCGGAGGGTCCGGCATTCGCGGCGGCGGTGGCCGAGGCGCCGCCGGAGACACCGGTGCTGTCCTGTCCGGGCTGGACGGTCAACGACCTGACACTGCATCTCGCTGGCATCTATCACTGGGTGTCGTCGTTCGTCGGCTCCGGCGCGACCGCGCAGCCGGCCCGCCGCGAGCCGCTCGAGGCGGACCCGGGCGTGAGCCCGCTCCAGCTCTGGCAGCAGGGGTACGACCGGCTGTTGACCGTCTTCGACGGCCTCGACCCGGAGGCACCGGCGTGGAACTGGGCGCCGCAGCCGAAGAAGGCCGGCTTCTGGCCACGTCGGATGGCTCACGAGACGGCGGTGCACCGCTGGGACGCCCAGCTCGCCATCGGGGCCGGTGACCCGGTCGAGGCGAAGCTGGCGGCCGACGGGGTGAGCGAGGTTCTGGACACCTGGCTGCCGGCGGGCCGGCGGCACGTGCCGGGCGACTGGCACGGGGTGGTGCAGCTTTCCGCGACGGACGCGGCCCAGGAGTGGTATCTGCGGCTGCGCGGCGAGGGGGTGGCGCTGCTCGACACCGCGACCATCTTCGACCACGACGACCACCATGCCCGGGCGCAGGTCAGCGGCAACGCGAGCGACCTGCTGCTGGCGCTCTGGGGCCGGGTGAGCTTCGAGACGCTGGATGTCGCCGGCGACCGGGGCCTGCTGGAGGGTCTGCGCCCCGACTGAGCGGGCCTCTTCGACGAGGGCGTCACCCATTGACGGGGGGCGCCCTCGAACTCGTCGTGGGTCACGTCCGAATATCAAAGAGAGCGCTCTCTTGACAGGGCCGGACACGTCCCAGCACCCTGTCCGTGAGAGCGCTCTCTTACCCATCTGCCACCACCGACCACCTTGAGAGAGGTCGAAACCCATGGCTGTCTTCCCGCGCCGCCGGCTCGCCGCGGTAGCCCTCGCCGCGACCACCGCCCTGCTCGTCACCGCCGGCTGCGGTGGCGGCGACGAGCAGAGCGGGGACGGGCCCGTCACCCTGACCGTCGACGTCTTCGGTCAGTTCGGTTACGAGCAGCTCTACCAGGAGTACATGACCGCGAATCCCGACGTGAAGATCGTCGAGCGCGGCACCGGCACCAACCTCGACGAGTACTCACCGAAGCTCACCCAGTGGCTCGCCGCCGGCCGGGGCGCCGGCGACGTGGTGGCCATCGAGGAAGGGCTGATGGTCGAGTACAAGGCCAACCCCGGCAACTTCGTCAACCTGCTGGACCACGGCGCCGCCGACCTCAAGGGCAACTTCCTCGAATGGAAGTGGAACGCCGGCATGACCGCCGACGGCAAGCAGCTCATCGGCCTCGGCACCGACGTCGGCGGCATCGCCATGTGCTACCGCAAGGACCTCTTCGAGAAGGCCGGCCTGCCCACCGAGCGCGACGAGGTTTCCAAGCTCTGGCCCACCTGGCCGGACTACATCGCCACCGGTGAGAAGTTCGCCGCGGCCAAGACCGGGGCGTCCTTCCTCGACGCGGCCACCAACACGTTCAACACGATCCTGCTGCAGACCGCCGGCAACAGCAGCGGCTACAGCTACTACGACACCAGCGAGAAGCTGGTCGTCGACAGCAACCCGGCCGTGCGACAGGCCTACGACACCACCATGGACATCATCGACTCGGGCCTCTCCGGCAAGTACGGCTCCTGGTCGGAGGAGTGGGTGTCCGCCTTCAAGCAGTCGAAGTTCGCCACCATCGCCTGCCCCGCCTGGATGACCGGCGTCATCGAGGCCAACGCGGGCCCGACCGCCCAGGGCAAGTGGGACATCGCACGGGTGCCCGGCAACGGCGGCAACTGGGGCGGGTCGCACCTCGCCGTGCCGAAGCAGAGCAAGCACCAGGCCAAGGCGATCGAGCTGGCGAAGTTCCTCACCAGCGCCAAGGGTCAGATCGGCGCGTTCAAGGCCAAGGGCCCGCTGCCTTCGTCCCCGCAGGCGCTCGACGACCCGGCGATCACCGGCGCGACCAACACGTACTTCTCCGGGGCGCCCGTCGGCTCGATCTTCGGCACCGGCGCGAAGAGCCTCAAGCCGGTCTACATGGGCCCGAAGAACCAGGCCGTCCGCACCGAGGTGGAGAACGCCGTGCGGACCGTGGAGCTGGGCCAGCGCAGCCCCGCGCAGGGCTGGACGGACGCGGTGACCAACGCCAAGAAGGCCGCCGCCAAGTAGCCCGAGCGATCGTGCGGGCGGGCCCCGGTCCCCGGAGTCCCGCCCGCACGGCGAAAGGAGTCCCCGGGCATGACCGCCCAGCTCGAAGCCCGCCCGCCGGTCGCACCGGCACCCCCGCGTCCGACAGGTCGCTTCAGCCGGCTCGACACCCGGTTCTCGCCGTACCTCTACATCGCCCCGTTCTTCCTGATCTTCGCGATCTTCGGGGCCTACCCGCTGGCGTACACCTTCTGGGTCTCGCTGCACGACTGGGACCTGCTCGGCACCGACCACCCGTTCGTCGGCGCCGAGAACTACACGCGGCTGCTCGCCGACACCGACTTCTGGCACGCGCTGGTCAACACGCTGGGCATCTTCGTGATCTCCACCGTCCCACAGCTGCTCGCCGCGCTCTGGCTGGCCAATCTGCTCAACCGGGGCCTGCGGGCCCGTACCGGCTGGCGGATGGCGGTGCTCGTCCCCAACGTGACCTCCACCGCCGCCGTGGCGATCGTGTTCGGAGTGCTCTTCGGCCGTGAGTTCGGCATGATCAACTGGCTCCTCGACCTGGTCGGGATGGACCCCATCGGCTGGAAGTCCAACCGGTTCGCCTCCTGGGTGGCCATCTCCGCCATGGTCGACTGGCGGTGGACCGGCTACAACGCGCTGATCCTGCTGGCCGCCATGCAGGCCATCCCCAGGGACCTGTACGAGGCCGCGGCGATCGACGGCGCCAACCGGGCGCGGCAGTTCTGGTCGGTCACCGTGCCACTGCTCAAACCGACGATCATCTTCTGCACCATCATCGCCACCATCGGCGGGTTGCAGCTCTTCACCGAGCCCCGGATGTTCCACTCCGGCACCAACCCGATCCGCGGCGGGCCGCTGCGCGAGTCGCAGACCCTGACCATGTACATGTTCGAGAACGCCTTCGCCCCGCACTACAACTTCGGCTACGGCTCGGCGGTCGCCTGGCTGCTCTTCGCGCTCATCGCGATCGTCGCGGTGGTCAATGTGCTGATCCTGCGCCGCCTCGGCGGCGGATCGCGCCCCGACGCACGGAAGGGATCGGCGCGATGAGCCGGCTCTGGCGGGCCAGCCCGCTCACCTACCTGGCCCTGGTCGTCGCGGCCGGCCTGTCGATCTTCCCGATCTGGTGGATGATCGTCGTCGCCAGCCGCTCCAACGACGCGATGGGCCAACTGCCACCCCCGGTCACCCCCGGCGGCAACCTGGGCGCGAACATCTCCCGGCTGTTCGACAACACCGACGCGTACTTCGCCACCGGCCTGATCAACTCGACGATCGTGGCCACCACGGTCACCGTGTCCGTGGTGTTCTTCTCCAGCCTGGCCGGGTTCGCCTTCGCCAAGCTGCGGTTCCGCGGCCGCAACGCGCTGCTGCTGGTCATCATCGCGACGATGATGGTGCCGACCCAGCTCGGCTTGATCCCGCTTTACCTGCTGATGACCCGGCTGCAGTGGAACGACCGGCTGCCCGCGGTGATCGTCCCGGTGCTGGTCACCGGGTTCGGGGTGTTCATGATGCGGCAGTACGCCGGCCAGGCCATCAGCGACGAGCTGATCGAGGCCGCCCGGATGGACGGCTGCGGCACCGCCCGGATCTGGTGGCACGTCGTCGTGCCCGCGCTGCGCCCTGCCGCCGCCGTGCTCGGCCTGCTCACGTTCATGACCACCTGGAACGACTTCCTGTGGCCGTACGCTGTGCTGAACGACCCGGCGAATCCCACAGTGCAGCTCTCCCTGCGGGCGCTGTCGGACGGTTACTACCAGGACATGTCGCAGGTGTTCACCGGGACAGCGATCGCGACGCTGCCCCTGCTACTGGTCTTCGTGTTGTTCGGCCGGCAGATCATCGGCGGGATCATGGAAGGTGCGGTCAAGGCGTGAGCGAGCGAACCAGCAGGCACAGCGACGAACTCCGTTTTCCCGACCATTTCCTCTGGGGGGCGGCCACCGCCGCGTACCAGATCGAGGGCGCGGCCCGCGACGACGGTCGCGGTCCGTCCATCTGGGACACCTTCAGCCGTACGCCGGGCAAGGTGTACCAGGGCCACACCGGCGACGTCGCCTGCGACCACTACCACCGGTACGCCGACGACGTGGCGCTGATGGCCGAGCTGGGCCTGCGGGCGTACCGTTTCTCGGTCGCCTGGCCCCGCATCCAGCCCGACGGCACCGGCCCGGCCAACCCGCGTGGGCTGGACTTCTACGACCGCCTCACCGACGCGCTGCTCGACCGGGGAATCGACCCGATCGTCACCCTCTACCACTGGGACCTGCCGCAGGCCCTGGGCGACCGTGGTGGCTGGACCAACCGGGACACCGCCGAGCACTTCGCCACCTACGCCACCGCCGTGTACGCCCGCCTCGGCGACCGGATCGACGTGTGGACCACGCTCAACGAGCCGTGGTGCTCGGCCTACCTCGGCTACGGCAACGGGGTGCACGCCCCGGGCGAGCAGGACCCGGGAGCGGCCTTCACCGCCGTACACCATCTGCTGCTGGGCCACGGCCTGGCGGCGCGGGCGCTGCGGTCAGCCGGCGCGCGCAGCGTCGGCATCACCGTCAACCCGGCCGACGTGCGACCGGCCGACCCGGAGAGCGCGGCGGACGCCGCCGCGGTGCGCCTGGTCGACGGCCTGCACAACCGGATCTTCCTCGACCCGCTGCTGGCCGGCGGCTACCCGGACGACGTCCGCGAGCACGTGGCGCGGATCATCGAGCCGACGTTCATCCGCGACGGTGACGAGAAACTGATCGCCGCACCGATCGACCTGCTGGGGATCAACTACTACGCGCCCGGTTACGTGGCCGGCCGACCCGACGGCGCCGGCAACGACGCCTACCCGGGCACCGAGGGCGCTGTGCACTTCGTGCCACCGACCGGGCCACTGACCGACATGGGCTGGATGATCGAGCCGGCCGGGCTGACCCGGTTGCTGGAACGGATCGCCACCGACTACCCCGGCGTGCCCCTGCTGATCACCGAGAACGGTGGGGCGTTCCCTGACAAGCCGGGCGCCGACTCGCCCGACGGGCCGACGCAGGTCATGGACACCGATCGCATCGCCTACCTCGACGGGCACCTGCGCGCGGCGCACGAGGCGATCTCCCGGGGCGTGGACCTGCGCGGTTATCTCGTATGGTCATTGCTGGACAACTTCGAGTGGGCGGAGGGTTACCGCAAGCGGTTCGGGATCGTGCACGTCGACTACCTGACCCAGCGGCGCACACCGAAGGCCAGCGCCCGGTGGTACCAGGAGGTGATCTCCCGGAACGGGCTGTGACAAGCGGGGGGAAGGGCGCGATGACGACGGCGCAGCGGCCGACGCTCGAAGCGGTGGCGGCGCGGGCCGGGGTGTCCCGCGCCACCGTGTCGCGGGTGGTCAACGGCTCCACCACCGTCGCGGAGCCGATCCGGGAGGCGGTCACCCGGGCCGTCGCCGAGCTGGGGTACGTGCCCAACCTGGCCGCCCGCAGCCTGGTCACCCAGCGCACCGACTCGATCGCCCTGGTCATGCCGGAGGCGGCCACCCGGGTCTTCTCCGACGACCAGGTCTTCCCCGGCATCATCCGTGGCGTCAGCCAGGAGCTGGAGGCGGCCGACAAGCAACTGGTGCTGATGCTCGCCGGTTCGCCGGCCGGGCATCAGCGGGTCGAGCGGTACACCACCGGTCGGCACGTCGACGGGGTGCTGTTCGCCTCGCTGCACGGCGCCGACCCGTTGCCCGGCACACTGGCGCGGCTCGGCATCCCGGTGGTGGTCAGCGGTCGGCCGCTCGGCGACGTGCCTGTGCCGTACGTCGACGTGGACCACGTGGCCGGGGTGACCACAGCCGTCCGACACATGATCGACATCGGTCGGCGGCGGATCGCCACCATCGCCGGCCCACAGGACATGGTCGCCGGCATCGAGCGACTCAGCGGTTACCGCAGCGCGGTCGCCGACGCGGGGCTGCCCGAGCTGATCGCCGTCGGCGACTTCACCCGCGAGTCCGGTGCGGCGGCGATGCGTCGCCTGCTCACCGAGCACCCCGACCTGGACGGCGTCTTCGCCGCCTCCGACCTGATGGCGCACGCCGCCCTGCGGACGCTGCGCGAAGCCGGCCGGCGGGTGCCCGACGACGTCGCGGTGGTCGGCTTCGACGACATCGAGACGGCCGCGTACACCGAGCCACCGCTGACCACCGTCCGGCAGCCGATCGTGGAACTCGGCCGCCGGATGACCCGCCAACTGCTCCGGCTGGCCGCCGGGGAGGAGATCGAGCAGGCGGTCATGCTCCCCACCGAGCTGATCCGACGAGCCTCCGCCTGACCACGCCGCTCGCGGCAAGATCCGCGCAACTTCGGGGTTAATGGTTCGCCCAGGTCTGCGATCGTCGCTAGCCTCGCCGGCATGCCGGATGCTGTCGCGTTGCTGCACGTCCCCGCCCTGTCCGACGTTGCCGAGTACGCGTACGCGGCCATCGTCGAGCCGCCCGCCCGGCTGGTGTTCACCGCCGGGGCGTGCCCGCTGGACGCCGAGGGACGCACCGTCGCGCCGGGCGACCACGCCGCGCAGGCCCGGCAGGTGATGGCGAACCTGGAGACCGCCCTCGCGGCGGCCAGCGCCACGCCCACCGACGTCGTCAAGACCACCGTCTACGTGGCGTCGTCGCAGCAGAAGGATCTGGTGACCGTCTGGGAGGTGGTGCGGGACTTCTTCGGCGACCACGACCCACCCAGCACCCTGCTCGGGGTCGCCGTGCTCGGCTACACCGACCAGCTCGTCGAGGTCGAGGCCGTCGCGGCCGTACGGACGGAGGCCTGACATGCGCATCCGTGTAGCGCGACCCGACGACGCCCCGGCCGTTGTGGCCCTGCGGGCGACTGTCTACCCGTACCTGGTGCGCGGTGTCGAGTCGACCCGGAAGATGATCGCCGAACCGCCGCCCGAGGAGGACTGGACCGCGTTCGTGGCCGAGGTCGACGAGCGGGTGGTCGGTTGGGTGTCCGCCGAACGCATCGGCACCACATCGGCGGCGGACGTCGGTGGCATCAACCTGCTGCACGTGCACCCGGAACACCGGCGGCACGGCATCGGCACCGCCCTGCTGACCGCCGCGACCGACTTCCTCCGCCCGTTGGGAATCCGCCGGGTGCGTGCCATGGCGCAGCCCGACGCGCTGCCGTACGCCCGGCGGCACGGCTACGAGCCCAGCCGGGAGGTGCGCTACTCGGCGCTCGACCTGAATCCGGCACCCGCGCTGCCCGACCCGCCTCCGGGCGTGCGGCTGCTTCCGATCGCCGACCTGGACCCGCACCTCCTGTACACGGCGGACGTGGCCTCGGCGGCGGACGAACCGGGGGACGTGCCGGTCGACGCGAAGAGCTACGAGAGCTGGCAGTACGACGTGTGGGACAACCTCGGGCTGGACAAGGCGTCCAGCATCGCGGCCGAGGTCGGTGGTGAGGTGGTCGCGTTCAGCCTGGTGAAGCGGGACGGGGACCGGATGTGGTCGGACTACACCGGCAGCATCCCGACGTACCGGGGCCGAGGGCTGGCGCGGCTGGCCAAGGTGGCCGCGCTGCACCGGGCCGCCGCGAACGGCGTACGCGTCGCGTACACCTCGAACGACGAGGCGAACGCGCCGATGCTGGCGATCAACGCCCGGCTGGGCTACCGGCCGGTCACGTCCCAGTGGTCCTGCCTGGCCGACCTGACCTGACCGCGCCCACCTGGCCAGCACTGTCAGGTCGCGTCGAGGACCTGGCGTGCGGTGGCGTGGGTGTCGGGGCCGAAGAGCACCAGCCGTGCCTCGGTGACGGCGGTCGGCGTGGCCGCGCGCAGCACCGTCAGTGCCTGCCGGACCGCGTCGTCGATCGGCCAGCCGTAGATGCCGGCGGAGATCAGCGGAAAGGCCACGGTTGTCGCGCCCACCTCGTCGGCCACGCGGAGACTGTTGGCGTAGCAGTCGCGCAGCAGCGCCGACCGGTCTTCGCTGGCGGACCAGACCGGCCCGACGGTGTGGATCACCCAGCGTGCCGGCAGCTCCCCCGCGGTGGTCGCTACCGCCTGGCCAGTGGGCAGACCCCTGCCGTAACGGGATGCCCGCAGCGCCCGGCACTCGGCCAGGATGGCCGGCCCGCCACGTCGGTGGATGGCGCCATCGACCCCGCCCCCACCGAGCAGGGACGAGTTGGCGGCGTTCACGATGGCGTCGACCTGCTGGGTGGTGATGTCCCCCTCGACCAGGGTGATCTCCATGTCAGTCCTTCTCGATGGACTGGCCGAGCGATCGGCGGGCCAGCAGAGTGGCGCCGGCGACCGCCGCCGGCATGATCAACACTGCGCCGAGCGGGATGAGGAAGCAGAGGAAGACGGCCACCCCGAAGCCGAGCGCGGTGGGTCGGTCGGCCTTCAGGATCGTCCGGCGTTGCGGCAGCCGCATGCCGCGCCGGTAGAACGGCGCCCCGACCAGCTCCACGGCGAGGAACCAGCCGCCCACTGCCGCGCCGATCACCGGGACGACCGTCTGGCCGACCACGGGGATGAAGCCCGCGAGGAAGAGCGGAATCCCGACCAGCGCGGTGAGCGCCACCAGTCGTACCGAGTCGGCGAGGCTGCGCCGCAACGACGACCAGAAGGGCACGTCCACCGCGCCCGGCGTGCCGCCGTACCGCTGCTCGACCTGCTCGGAGATCTTCTCGTAGAACGGGTCGCCGATGACCAGGGTGACAGCGGTGAAGGTGAGCACGCCGAGCAGGCCGCCGAGCCCCAGGAAGGCCAGCCCGGCGATCACCCGGACCAGGCTGCGGGTGGTGCTCGACCAGTCGTCGGCGAACGGGGTGACCAGCGCGGCGAGGTCGTCCACGAAGTACACCAGGGTGGCGAGCGCGGCCAGGAAGAACGCGCCGGAGATCAACGCCGGCACGACCCCGAGCAGCATCAACCCCGGGCTGCGGACATAGAGACCCAGCCCGCGCACGAGCAGCCCCGCCCCGGCGAGGAAACGGCCGACGACTCCGGTGACCGGGCTGGCGACTCTGCTGACATCCACGATCGAGCAGCCTATCGACCGATGATCCGGTCCGCCGGGTGGAGCCGTAGCAGCGACTCTTCGCGTCCACATCAACCGGTTGGCGGACAGGAGTGATCCACCGGGAACGCCGGGGATCATCGCCGACCAGTCGATTCGCCGGCGGGTCACCCCGACAACCCTTGAGGGGGTACGAAGCCAGCGGCGGAAGGGCGGCACGATGTCGGTCATCGAGGTGACCCACCTGAGTAAGCGGTACGGCGATCTGGTGGCCGTCCAGGACGTGTCGTTCACGGTGGAGGCCGGCGAGATCTTCGGCGTGCTCGGCCCGAACGGCGCCGGCAAGACCACCACCGTCGAGTGTGTCGCCGGGCTGCGTGTCCCCGACGGGGGCGGGGTGTCGGTCCTCGGGCTCGACCCCCGCAGGGACGCCGCGCAGCTGCGGCAGCGGGTCGGGGTGCAACTCCAGGAGAGCCAACTACCGGACCGGCTGCGGGTGGCGGAGGCACTGGAGCTGTACGCCTCGTTCTACCGCAACCCGGCCGACCCGGCCGCTCTGATCGACAAGCTGGGCCTCGGCGAGAAGCGGAACACCGCGTACAAGAAGCTCTCCGGCGGTCAGAAGCAGCGGCTCTCCATCGCGTTGGCCCTGGTCGGCAACCCGGAGATCGCGATCCTCGACGAGCTGACCACCGGGCTGGACCCACAGGCGCGCCGGGACACCTGGGGTCTCATCGAACAGGTCCGGGACAGCGGAGTGACGATCGTGCTGGTCACCCACTTCATGGAGGAAGCGGAGCGGCTCTGCGACCGGGTCGCGGTGATCGACCGGGGGCGCGTCGTCGCCCTGGACAGCCCGGCGGGCCTGGTGTCGGCGGTGGCTCCGGAGCAGCGGATCCGGTTCCGGCCGTCGGCCCCGGTCGACGACCGGCTCCTCACCGACCTGCCCGAGGTTTCCGCCGTGCAGCGCACCGGCAGCCAGGTGGTGGTGACCGGCACCGGTGACCTCCTGCACGCCGTCACCTCAGTGCTCGCCCGCCACCAGATCGTCGCCGCCGACCTGCGGCTGGAGCAGTCCACCCTCGACGACGCCTTCGTCGAGCTGACCGGGCACCGGCCCGTCGACTGAAAAGGGGCAAGCATGCACGCCTTCCGTCAGATCCTGAGGATCGAGGCGCGGCTCTATCTGCGGGACCTACCGACGCTGCTCACCACGATCGGGCTGCCCACAGTGATCCTGGTGGTGCTCGGGTTGGTCCCCTCGCTCCGCAAGCCGGATCCGATCTTCGACGGGCAGACCTTCGTCAGCTACTTCGCACCGTCGCTGCTGGTGGTCACCCTCGCCATGGTCGGGGTGAACACGCTGCCCACGGTGCTGGCCACCTACCGGGAACGTGGCGTGCTGCGTCGGCTGGCGACCACTCCGGCGCATCCGGCCGCTCTGCTCGCCGCGCAACTGGTGCTGGCCCTGGCCGGGATCCTGGCCAGCGCGCTGCTGCTCATCGTCGTCGGCCGGTTGGCGTTCGGGGTGCCGTTCCCCCGGCACCCGCTCGGCTTCACCCTGGCGTTCGTCCTCGGCACGGCGGCGCTGCTGGCGCTCGGCCTGCTGGTCGCCGCCGTGGCCCGCACGACGAAGGCGGCGCAGGCCCTGGCCGTGCCGCTGTTCCTGGTCACCATGTTCTTCGGCGGGGTCTACCTGCCCCGGTTCCTGCTTCCGGACGCCGTGGCGCGGATCGGCGACTACACGCCGCCCGGGGTGCAGGCGCTCCTCGACGCCTGGACCGGCACGTCGCCGCAGCCGCTGCACCTGGCGATAATGGCGGTGATCGCCGTGGCGGCCGGCGCCAGCGCGGCGAAACTGTTCCGCTGGGAGTGAGCGGAGATGCGATGACCAGCAGCGGTGGGCACGACCGTCTGACCAGTTGGCGAGAGCGCGAGGCTGCCCTCTATCGCGTGTTCCCGTACGGCGGGCTGGCTCTGGGCACCCTGCTGGCCCTCGTCGCACCGGCACCCCGTCATCTCGGGGCGCTACCCACCCTCGCTGTCGCCGTGGCGGCCGGATGCTGGGTCGCCTGGTTCGTGACCCTGCACCCCGGCTGGCAGAGTCGGCGCAGGCCGATGGCGGTCTACTACGCCGGGCTGCTCACGTTCGCCGCCGCTCTCGTGGCCGCCAGTCCGTGGTACGGCTTCTTCGCCTGGATCGGTTACATCCACGCCTTTCCGGTGCTGCCCGGGCGTTGGCGGGTCGCCGGGATGGTGACCACGGCGACCCTCGTCGCCACGTCTCAGGGCGGTGGTGTGTCGGTGGTGGTGTCGCACTGGCTGCTCTGGCTGGTGCTGGTGCTCTTCAACCTGCTGGTGGCCGGCTCGGTGAGCTGGTTCGCGATGATCGCCGAACAGGAGGACGTCAAACGTCGGCGGTTGATGGCCGAACTCGGCGAGGCCAACCGTCAACTCACCGAGACGGTCCAGGAGAACGCCGGGCTGCACGCCCAACTGCTCACCCAGGCACGGGAGGCCGGCGTGCTGGACGAGCGGCAGCGGATGGCGCGGGAGATCCACGACACCCTGGCCCAGGGGTTGACCGGCATCATCACCCAACTGGAGGCGGCCGAGCAGACCCGCGACCGCTCCGCCGACTGGCGGCGGCACGTCGACAACGCGCTCGCACTGGCCCGGGAGAGCCTCACCGAGGCCCGCCGCTCGGTGCGGGCCGTCCGCCCGGAGACGTTGGAGACAGCCCGGCTGCCGGACGCGCTCGTCGAGCTGGGCGGGCGCTGGTCGGCTCTGAACGGGGTACGGGCCGAGGTCGCCACCACCGGTACGCCCCGCCCCCTGCACCCGGAGGTCGAGGTGACCCTGCTCCGGGCCGCCCAGGAGGCGCTGGCCAACGTGGCCCGGCACGCTGCCGCGTCACGGGTCGGGCTGACCCTGTCGTACATGACGGACGTGGTCACCCTCGATGTCCGTGACGACGGGACGGGCTTCGACGTCACCGGGCAGCCGGCGCCCCGCGAGCCGGGCGGCGGGTACGGGCTGACCGCGATGCGGCAGCGGGTGACCCGGGTGGGTGGCGAGTTGGCCGTCGAATCCGAACCGGGAGGCGGCACCGCCATTTCGGCGTCCGTCCCCGCGCTGCCGGGAGGTGCCGGTTGACCGCCCCGATACGGCTGCTGATCGTCGACGACCATCCGGTGGTGCGCGACGGGTTGCGGGGGATGTTCACCGGCGACCCCGGCTTCGAGGTGGTCGGCGAGGCCGCGGACGGCGCGGAGGCGTTGGCCCTGGTCGCGACGGTGCGGCCGGATGTGGTGCTGATGGACCTGCGGATGCCCGGAATGAACGGGGTGACCGCCATCGGCAGGCTGGCCCGCTCCGGCAGCACCGCCCGGGTGCTGGTGCTCACCACGTACGACACGGACGCCGACGTGCTGCCCGCCATCGAGGCCGGTGCCACCGGCTACCTGCTCAAGGACACGCCCCGCGAGGAACTGGTCCGCGCGGTACGGGCCGCCGCCCGGGGCGAGTCGGTGCTCGCACCGAGCGTCGCCGGGCGGTTGATGGGCCGGCTGCGTGCACCGGTCGAGGAGCCACTCAGCCAGCGTGAGCTGGAGGTGCTCACCCTTGTGGCCCGTGGTGCCTCCAACCGGGAGGCGGCGGCTCGGCTGTTCATCAGCGAGGCCACCGTCAAGACGCACCTGCTGCACGTGTACGCCAAGCTCGGGGTCAACGACCGGGCCGCCGCGGTGGCCACCGCGTACGACAGGGGGTTGCTGACCCCCGGCGGGCGGTGAGTGAGGGCCGGGCAGGATGGGCCGGTGCGCGCGTCCCGGCTGATCTCGCTGCTCCTGTTGTTGCAGGCGCGCGGGTCGATGACGGCGGGTGAGCTGGCGCGGGAGCTGGAGGTTTCCGAGCGGACCGTCTACCGGGACGTGTTGGCGCTGTCCGCCGCCGGGGTGCCGGTCTACGCCGACCGGGGCCGCGCCGGCGGGTACCGGTTGCTCGGCGGTTACCGCACCCGACTGACCGGGCTGACCCGGGACGAGGCGGAGGCGCTCTTCCTCTCCGGGCTGCCCGGCCCCGCTGGCGACATGGGGCTCGCCGACGCGGTCGCCGCCGCCGAGTTGAAGGTGCTCGCTGCCCTGCCGCCGGCCCTGCGCGACGCCCCGGCCCGTGCCGGGCAGCGGTTCCATCTGGACGTGCCGGGTTGGTTCCGGGAGACCGCGCCGCCGCCGTGGCTGACCGAGCTGGCCCGGGCGGTCTGGCGTGACCGGGTGGTGGAGCTGCGCTACCGGCGCGGTGACCGGGAGGTGACCCGGCGGGTCCAGCCGTACGGGCTGGTGCTCAAGAGTGGTGTCTGGTATCTGGTCGGCCGCGTCGACGACGACACCCGCACCTATCGGGTGGACCGGGTGACCGGGGTCGAGGTGGGCGAGGAGAGCTTCGAGCGGGATGAGGGCTTCGACCTGGCCGGGCACTGGCGCGAGCAGGCCGGGTCGTTTCTGCGGACCGTGCTGCGGGCCGAGGTCACCGTCCGGCTCAGCCCGGCGGGTCTGCGCCAGCTCCGGCACCTGGTGGATGCCCCCTTCGTGTACGACCAGCTGGTCGCCGCCGCCGGAGCACCCGACGGGCAGGGCTGGGTGGTGGGCCAACTGCCCGTCGAGTCCGTCGAGGTCGCCTACCACCAACTGCTGGGGCTCGGCCCCGAGGTGGAGGTCCTCGGCCCGCCCGAGCTGCGGCGGTTGTTCACCGACGCGGCCGACCGGCTGCGGGCGCTCTACCGGTAGCCGGTGACGTCCGAGGGCTTGCCCGCGTCGACCACCTCGACGATGTACCGGAACCCCTCCGGCTGACTGCCGTCGAGGTCGGTGAATCCGTACACCTTGGACAGTGTGCCGGCGTCCACGGACTGGCCGTTCCAGCGGGCCTTCTCCTCGTCGGCGGCGAGCGCCGCCACCGCGCGGCCGACGAAGGCCGGGGTCTCCGAGATGAGGAAGTTCGGGTCGGTGGCAGCGCCGTCGCGCCAGTTGTCCTCGGCCACTCCGAAGTGCTCCAGCATCGCCTCGGAGCGGATCCAGCCGGGGGTGAGTGCCACCGCCGTGCAGCCGTGCGGCTTCAGCTCATGCGCCTGGCTGAAGGCGAGCCGGTTGACCGACACCTTGGCCAGGTCGTAGAAGACCGAGAGCCGGTAGTTGTCGTCGTTGTACGCCTTGGTGCCGTCGCCCATCTCCACCAGCAGCCCGCCCGGCTTGCGGATCAGCAGCGGCAGGGCGAAGTGGCTGGTGATGATGTGGGTGTCGATGGCCAGTCGCAGGGTCCGGAAGCCCGCGTCCAGTGGCTGCTCCCAGACCGGCTTGTCCCAGGTGACCAGCGGGTCGCCGCCCCAGATGTCGTTGACCAGCACGTCGAGTTGGCCCTGCTCGGCGTCGATCCGGGCGACGAGGTCGCGGACCTGCTCGGGCACCAGGTGGTCGACCTGGACGGCGATGCCCGTGCCCCCGGCCTCGGTGACCAGCTCGGCGGTCTCCTCGATGGTCTCCGGCCGGTCCATCTCCGAGCGACCGGTGCGGCTGCTGCGACCGGTGGCGTACACGGTGGCGCCAGCGGCGCCGAGCTGGACGGCGATCTGCCGACCCGCGCCCCGGGTGGCACCGGCGACGAGCGCGATCTTTCCTGCGAGCGGTTGTGTCATACCTGCGAGGTTGTCAGCGATACCTGACAACCAGCGTCCGAATTCGTTACCCGGACCTAGTCCACCAACCGGACGCGGACCCGGCGGTTGGCGCGGCCCTTGCTCTCCACCTTCACGACCTGCACCTTGCCGATCTGGGCGGTGGACGCGACGTGGGTGCCGCCGTCGGCCTGCACGTCCAGGCCGACGATGTCGACGATCCGGACCTCCTGCTCATCCGGCGGGATGAGATTCGACTGGGTACGGATGATGTCCGGCAGGGCCAGCGCCTCGGTGCGCGGCAACACCCGGGTGGCGACCGAGCGGTCGGCGGCCACCTCCGCGTTGACCAGCTCCTCGATCCGACTCTTGAAGTCGGGCGGGACCTCGGGGAGGTTGAAGTCCATCCGGGCCTCGCCCGGTTCCATCGAGTTGCCTGTCACGAGCGCGCCGAAGTCGCGGAACACCACACCGCAGAGCACGTGCAGCCCGGAGTGGGTACGCATCAGCCGGGTGCGGCGCTCGTCCTCCACCGCGCCGACGACCTCGGTGCCGGCCGGGGGCAGCGGGTCACCCTCGGCGGGGATCAGGTACGGGTCGTCGCCCTTGCGGGTGCCGACGATTCGGGTCTGCACGCCCTGCCACAGCAGCACGCCGTGGTCTGGCGGTTGGCCACCGCCGCCCGGGTAGAACGCCGAGCGGTCCAGCACGATGCCCTGCTCGGCGTCGGCGTGCAGGACCGTGCACGTCCACTCACGCAGGGTCGGGTCAGCTAGGTCGAGCCGGTGCGTCCGGCCATGTTGTGTGACGCCCATGACAGGGCACGTTACTCGTCGAGGAAGCCGGCGATGCGGTCCCGCAGGTCGGCGCGTTCCGACCAGAGGACGCCGGGCCGGTCGTACACGTGCAGGGTGGCCTGGGGCAGCGCGGCGGCGAGTCGCTCGGCGACCTCGACCGGGTGCAGGTCGTCGCCCGCGTTGGCGATCACCAGCGCTGGCGCGGTCACCGCCGCGAGGGCGGTGGTGTCGCGCAACGGCGTCTGCTCGGCGAGGCCCGCCAGGCCGGCGGCCAGACCGTCGCGGAGCAGCTGGTCGAGCCGTTGCCGCAGGTACGCCCAGCCGGCGGGAGTGTTACGCACCGCAGCGGGCAGCTCCAGGGTGACGACGTCGGCGACCGCCGAGGCGTCCCCGCTCTCCACCGCCTCCAGCAGGTCCGTGATGCGTTCCTGCGCGACCGGGCCACGCGGCCGGTCGAGCACCGCGGGTAGGAAGAAGACCAGCTTCTCGAAACGGTCCGGGCTCTCCACGAGCAGCCGGCAGAGGGCACCGGCGCCGAGGCTCGCGCCGAACGCCCGACTGGCCCCGCCGAGGTCCGCGATCGCCCGTAGGTCCCGGGCGAGGTCCAGGTAGTTCCACGGCCCGTCCGGGGCCTCGGAACGGCCATGCCCACGGAACTGGAAGAACACCTTGCGGCCGGTCACCCCACTGCCGAACGGGCGGGTGGTGGCGATTCCGTTGCCCAGCCCGTGCGCGAACACGGTCACCGGGTCACCGGTGCCGGTGACCAGCCGCTCCAGCCGTACGCCGTGTGGGGTGGCGACCAGGTCGGTGTCCGGCTCCGGCAGCGCTGGGCGGCCGGTACGCGGCCCACCCGGACCGGGCCCCCAGGTGCGGGGGCCGCTGTCCGGCGGGGGTGGCCAGCGGAAACCTCTCACCAGAACCCTTTGCCGTCGCTGAGGTCGCGAAGGCCGACCCGAACGTCGAGCAGGTAGATGAGACCGGCGGCGATGCCGATCAGTCCGAAGAGGCTGATCGGCCCGAAGCCGAGGAGGGTCAGCACGAGACAGACCGCCAGGATGGCGATCCAGCCACCCTTGGGAAGTGTCCCGATGGCGGGGAAGGCGTCGGAGCGCTGGGTGATCGCGTGGACCAGGGCGACGCCCTGGACGATCAACGCGAAGACGAGCAGGATCAGCTCGATCACGTAGCGGACTTCGAACGCGAAGATCGGCGCGGCGTTGGCCATGCCGGCAAGCTTATGTCGAGGACCCCGGCTACGTCCGACAAGGACGCCGCCGGGGTCGTCGACATGGCGAACTACTCGGCCGCCGGGCGGGTCCGCTTGGTGGCCCGGGGCAGCTTCGCCGACGGGGTCGCGGCCGGCTTGGCGGCCTTCGGTGCACGGGCCGCCTTCTTGACGGCGGCCGGCTTGGCCTCGGCGATCTCGGCCACGTCGGCCGGGGTCGGCACCTCGGCCGGGGCCGTGGCGGCGGGAGCCGGGGTGGCGGCGGTGGTCGCCGGCACTCCCTCGGTGGCCTCGATGTCGGCGTTGACCGTCTCGGCGGCCTCCAGCACACCGGCGCCGACGACGCGCTCACCCCGGGCGACCAGCGCACCGTACGCGGCGAAGGCCCGCTCCTGGGCGGCCTGGGCGCCCGCGTACACCATGATGGCGTTGCGGGTCGCGGCAGCGCGCAGCTTGTCGAGGTCGGTGACCTCGCGCAGCTTCGCCAGGTCGGCGGCCTCGCGCAGCTTGGCCAGCTCGGCCGAGTCGCGCAGCTTGGCCAGGTCCAGTTCGGCCTGCGCCCGCTCGCGCAGCGTGCCGGCGGTCTCGTTGGCGGTACGCAGGGTCTCGGTGGCCTTCTGGCGCAGCTCGTAACCGGTCAGCACGGCCCGACCGCCCAGGTCGGCGACGACCCGGGTGCTGAGGACGCCGACAACGGCCGGCAGCTTGCGCAACTGCTCGATGGCCAGCTCACCGGCGCCAGCGGCGGCGTAGATCGGGGCGGGGATGCGGTTGGTCTTCGGCTCGCTCATGACGTCTCCTCTTCGGCCGCCGTGGCGGCCTCGCGGACCGCCGGACCGGCGGCCTTCTTCTCGGGGGTGTTGGTGCTGCCCGGGGCGGGTGCGGTGCCCGCCTCGGTGACGGCGACCGACTCGAGTACGGCCTCGGTCGGGGTGCCGCCTGCGGTGGTGGGGCCGGTGGCGGCCAGATTGGCCACGTCGGCGGGCTGATCGCCGACATCGGTCGGGGTGGTCGCCCCGGCCGTGCCGCCAGTGGACCCGGTGCCGCTGCCCTCGGCGGGGGCCTGGGCGTCGGCCAGCCGGGTGTTCTCCCGGCGGAACGTCTCGTAGATCTGGGTGAGTGACTGCTTCTGGGCCATCGTCAGGTCGGCATCCACGGCGATGGCCGCGAGCACGCCGTGGCCTTCCTTGTCGTCGAGCAGCCCGGCGCGCAGGTACATCGCCGGGGTGGAGACCCGCAGCGCGCTCGCCAGTTGCTGAAGCACCTCGGCGCTGGGCTTGCGCAGGCCGCGCTCGATCTGACTGAGGTACGGGTTGCTGACCCCCGCCTGCTCGGCAAGCTGACGGAGCGAGATCTTGGCGTTCCGCCGAAGATCGCGGATGAACCCGCCGACGTCGGGAAGGTCCTTCGGTGTGGCCATGACCGCGACGTTAACCGGCCGCGCTAGCTCCTGCAAGCAAAACGCTAGCCACAGTTAGCAAGGTCTCAGCTGCCGGTTGCGCCCCGCTCCCCCGATTCCGTACGGTCCGTCCGTGCACAAGATCACAGTCAATGGAGCAAGCATCGCGTACGACGAGGCGGGCACCGGTTCGCCAGTCGTACTGCTGCACGCGGGCATCGCCGACCGGCGGATGTGGCGAGGGCAGCTTCCCGCGCTCGCCGCCCGCCACCGGGTGATCGTCCCGGACCTGCGCGGCTACGGGGACTCGGAGCTGCCGCCGACCCCGTTCGCGCACCACGACGACGTGGCCGGGCTGCTGGACGCGCTCGACCTGCCCCGTGCCGCCCTGGTCGGCTGCTCCTTCGGCGGGGCGGTCGCCATCGACACCGCACTGGCCCACCCCGACCGGGTGAGCGCGCTTGCGCTGTTCGACACGGCGGTCTCCGGCAACGAGTGGTCCGAGGAGGCGAACGACCTCTGGGACGACCTGGTCGGCGAGGTCGACCCCGACGACTTCGTCGCCGGCGCTGCCGGTGAGGTGCGGTTCTGGGTGGTCGGCCCGGGCCGCCAGCCGCAGGACGTCGACCCCGCGCTCCTCGCGTTCGCGCAGGAGATGGACCAGCGTGCGCTCGCCGCCGAGTTGGCGCTCGGTGCGGTCGAGGTGGGAGAGCTGACGCCGCCGGCGATCGGTCGCCTCAGCGAGCTGACGGTGCCCGTCCTGGTCACCGCCGGCGCCGCCGACGTACCGGACATCAGCCGGCTCGCCGACCGGATCGCCGCCGAGGTCCCCGGCGCGGTACGGCTGCCGGACGTGCCGGACGCCGCACACCTGTTGCCGCTGGAGCGTCCGGAGCCGGTCAACGCCGCACTGCTCGACTTCCTGCGCTAGACGACAGTCACCAGAGCGGGCGGACCGCGCCGACCGGGACACCGCCGCCGAAGAGCGGCACCTCGGCGTACTCGGTCAGCACCGGGGCGTCCACACCGAGCCGGCGCAGCGCGGAGACCAGCACCGGCATCCGGGCCCGGTCGGCGCCGTCGTCGATCTTCAGTGCGACGGCGCCGACACCCGGCAGGGCCACCGCGATCACGCCCTCGGCACCGACCTTGGCCAGCAGACCCGGAACGCCGCGCATCAACCGGGTGTCGTCGGCCTGGGTGCCACCGACGATCTCCGGGTACGCGCGCATCGCGTCGGCCACCGTACGCGGCACCGAGCCGGGCTCGGCGTCGACCAGCCGGAGGAACGCCCCGGCCAGGCCGGTCAGCGACACCGCGAGCACCGGGGCGCCGCAACCGTCCACGCCCACCGCCGCCGCCTGCTCGCCGGTGAACTCCTCGATGGCCGCCCGCAACCGCTGCTGCAACGGGTGCTCCGGCCGCCAGTAACCATCCAGCGGCCAACCGGCGGCCTCGCAGGTCAGCAGCATCCCGCTGTGCTTGCCGGAGCAGTTCATCTGCACCCGGTTCGGGCCGCCCCCGGCGCGCAGCACGGCCTCCCGGGCGGCCATGCCCACCGGCAGGTCGGGCGGGCAGTGCAGGGCCGAGGCGTCCAACCCGGCCCGCTGGAGCAACGCACCGACCCGGGCCAGGTGGAAGTCCTCACCGGCGTGACTCGCCGAGACCAGCGCCACGTCGGCCGGGTCGGTCAACGGCAGGCCGGCACGCAGCATCCCGATCGCCTGCATCGGCTTGCTGGCCGAGCGGGGGAAGATCGGCGACGTCACGTCCCCGGCGGACGCCACCGCCGCACCGGCGGCGTCCAGCACCACCACCGAACCTCGGTGCGCCCCCTCCACGAACCCGGAACGGACCACCTCGGCGAGTGGAGCGCCACCCTCGTACGTCTTCGTCACGCGCTGGACGGTACCGACGGTGCCAGGGTGCCCGTCGGCGGGGTGACCAGGTGGTCCTCCGCTCGGGTGACAGGAGTGTGGGACCGGCCCGGCCTTACAGACCGAGCAGCTCGCGAGCCTCGGTGGTGGTCAGCGGCGGGCGTTGAGCGAGCTGGGCGAAACCCACAGCGCGGGCGACCAGTTGCATGTTGGACTCCACCGGACGGCCCTTGGCGTACGTCACTGTGTCCTCCATACCGACCCGCAGGTGCCCGCCGGTCGACAGGGAGGCCAGCAGCACCGGAATCGTGCTGCGGCCGACCCCGGTGGCCGAGAACGTGGTGCCCTCGGGCAGGTCCCGCAGCATCCGGTGCGCCGCGACCAGCGTCTCGGTGGTGCCCGGCATACCGCCCGGCACGCCCATCACGAAGTCGACGTGCACGTGCCCGCCGGCCGGCAGGCCGTACCTGCCGAGCAACCGCTGCAACGCGGACAGGTGGCCGAGGTCGAAGATCTCGTACTCCGGCACGATCCCGCGTTCCTGCATCCGGGTGTGCAGGTCGACGATGAACTCCCAGCGGTTGAGGAAGACGTCGTCGCCGAAGTTGACGGTGCCCATCGTGCACGAGGCCATGTCCGGCCTGGCGTCGAGGACGGCCAGCCGAGCGGCCTCCGGATCGGTCACCGCGCCGCCGGAGGAGAGCTGCACGATCAGGTCCGTGCTCTCCCGCAGCGCCGCCACCGTGTCGGCCAGGCGCACCGGGTCGAGGCTCGGCCGCGCCTCGTCGTCGCGGATGTGGACGTGGATCACGGCAGCGCCGAGCGCCTCGCACTCCTTGGCGGTGAGCAGCAACTCTTCGAGGGTCACCGGCAGCGCCGGCACCTCTGCCTTGGCCGACTCAGCGCCGGTCGGGGCCACCGTGATCAACGTCCCTGTTGTCATGCCGGCGATCCTAGACGGCCCGCTCAGGACGGGTCGATCGCCGCCGCGGTCTCCCCGATCATCAGCGCGGCGTCGTCGGAGACGTTCCGCTTGATCACGGCCAGGGCGACCTGACCCAGCTCGTGGTGCAGCACCGCGGTGCCGACGAAGCCGACCGCCCGGCCGTCGAGGGTCACCGGCGTACCGACCGCCGGCGGCTGGTCGGTGGTCACCCCGTCCAGGTGCAGGAGTACGAGGCGGCGCGGCGGCCGACCCATGTTGTGCACCCGGGCCACCGTCTCCTGCCCCCGGTAGCAACCCTTGTCCAGGTGCACCGCCGGGCCGATCAGGTCCACCTCGGCCGGGATGGTCCGGTGGTCGGTGTCCACCCCGACCCGGGGCTGGCGCGCGGCCACCCGGATCGCCTCGTACGCCCAGAGCCCCGCGACCGGCACGCCCGCGCCGCGCAGCTCCGCCACGACCTGGTCCATCGCCGAGCGGGGCACCAGCAGGTCCACCCCGAGCGGGCCGCGGCGGGCCCAGCCGCCGATCGGCAGCGGTCGTACGTCGTACCGCGCGCTCGCCCGGAGTGGCACGGCACCGTGCGGGAACTTCGGACCCGGCACCGCGATCTGGTCCGGCGCGGCGAGCCCGGTCACGCCGAGCGTGCTCAGCGCCTCCGTCGCCGCCGGCCCGACCAGCGACAACAGTGCCCGCTCGGCGGTCGCGTCGCGCGGCTCGACCTTGCTGAAGAACCGCATCTTGTTCAGG
This sequence comes from Micromonospora sp. A202, assembly GCF_006715105.1. Taxonomy (NCBI): domain Bacteria; kingdom Bacillati; phylum Actinomycetota; class Actinomycetes; order Micromonosporales; family Micromonosporaceae; genus Micromonospora; species Micromonospora sp. A202. The sequence continues at coordinate 6,136,997 of NZ_VFMP01000001.1, forward strand.
TAGGCCAGTAGACCCTCGGTGGCCCCCGGCTCGGTGTCCAGCCAGGTGGTCTCGCCGTCCTCCGCGACCATGGCGTGCTGCTCGATGTGGCCGTGCGGGGACAGCACCAGCAGTTCGGTGCCCTCACCGGCGGCCAGTGCGCTCAGGTGCTGCGAGGTGACAGTGTGCAGCCAGCTGGCCCGCTCTTCCCCGGGCACCGCGATGATCCCCCGGTGCGACCGGTCGACCAGACCTACAGCGGTGTCGAGGGTGCGCTGCTCACGCAGCGGGTCGCCGTAGTGTGCGGCCACCCCCCGCACCCCGGCCGCGACATGCGCCGGATCCGGCTGGTCACGGCTGGCCTCGTCAATGCCCTCGACGGCCACCGCGCCCGCGATGTCGATCATTTGTTGTCCCCGTTCTCGCAGCGTACGCAGACGCCGAAAAGTGACACGTGCCCGATATCCACCCGGAACCCCCGCTGCGTGGCCAACTGGTCGGCGAGCGGGCGCAGCAGCTCCGGATCGATCTCGTCGATCGCGCCGCACTCCCGGCAGACCAGGTGGACGTGTTGGTGCTCACCGGCGGCGTGATAGGTCGGTGAGCCGTGCGACAGGTGCGTGTGGGCGACCAGGCCGAGCCGTTCCAACAGCTCAAGCGTCCGGTAGATGGTGGTGATGTTGACGCCGGCCGCGACCTCCCGGACGGCGGTGTGCACCTGCTCCGGGCTGGCGTGCCCCAGATCGAGCACCGCCTGGAGGACGAGCTGCCGTTGGGCCGTCAGCCGCAGCCCACGGGCCCGCAGCATTTCCGCGAGGGAGGATTCGGACACCGTCCGATCATAGTTCGGCCACCAGGCTGCTCCTCACATCGCGATCGACCGCCGCTACGCTCGACGGTCATGGTGAAGTCGTCCGGCGGGGAGGGCGCGGCCGGCCCGACCGCGCGGATCGCCGTGCTCGGGCGCGGCCTGATTCCGCCCGGCGACCCCGTGCTTCGCGGCGACGACCTCGGCGTCCTGCACGGCGACGGCATCTTCGAAACCATGCACCTGCGGCACGGCCGGCCGTGGCTGCGCGACGAGCACCTGGCCCGCCTGGTCGCGGCGGCCTTGGCCATCGACCTGCCCCTACCCCCCACCGCAGCGCTGACCGACCTGCTCGACGAGGTACGCGCAGACTGGCCGACGCCCGTGGAAGGGGCGCTCCGGCTGGTCTGCACGAGGGGCCCGGAGGCCGGCGGCCCTCCGACGGTCTACGCCACGCTGGCCGAGGTGCCGGCGCCTCCCCGGGCAGCCCGGCGGAACGGGATCAATGTGGCCACCCTGCCGCTGGGGGTGACCGCCGACACTCGCCCCGGGCTGAGCTGGCTGCCGGCCGGGATCAAATCCACGTCGTACGCGGTCAGCAGCGCCGCCCGCCGCTGGGCCGGCCGGGCCGGGGTGGACGACGTGCTGTGGGTCTCCTCCGACGGCTACGCGCTGGAGGGCCCCACGGCCAACGTGGTGTGGCTCACCGACGACACGCTCTGCACGGTGCCGGCCGCGACAACCGGCATCCTCGCCGGCACGACCGTCGCCTGGTTGCTCGCCCACGCCGCCGAGCTGGGCCTGAACACCGCCGAGCGGCTGGCCACGGTGGCCGAGCTGCACGCCGCGGACGGCCTGTGGTTCACCTCGTCGCTACGCGGAGCCGCCGAGGTGCACACGCTGGACGGGGTGCGTCGGGCTCGCTGCCCGCGCACCCCGGCCCTGCACGCCCTGCTGGGTTTCCCCGTCTAGTCAGCCGCCGACCCGGACGAGCCGGGCGGAGAGGTGCGGGCTGAGACCGTGGCCCATGGCGGCCATCTCCTGGGCGTAGAGCAGCGCACCCTCGACGATGCCGAAGAGCCGCTTCCCACCGGTGACCTCCTTGGCGGTCGGAGTCCGGACCACGGCGTCGGTGGCGAACTCGACCTGGGTGCCGGTGCGCTTGCCCAGGTGCAACTCCATCACCCCGGTCGGGGTGCTCAGCAGCGCCTCCAGCTCGTCGCCCGCCCGCCCGTCCACCAGCACCGGCCGCCACCAGCCGATCTCACGGCCGGCCGGCCGGACCGGCTTGCTCTGCTCGTCCAGGATCCAGGCGCGGGACTCGTAGTGCAGGAACGGTCGGCCGTCGTGGCTGATCCGGATCTCCTGCGCGTAGTCGAAGTCCTCGATGGTGGGGAAACCACCCTTGCCCCGGCCGCGCCACAGCCCGATGTAGGGCAGCAGGCCATCCAGCGCGGGGTGCAGCTTCGGCCCGACCCGAAGGTCGTGGCTCTCCTCGAACGGGTACTCCTCGACCGGCGGCGCGTTCAGCCACGGCGGCTGCAGCGGGTTCTCGCTCACAGGGCCACCTTCGTTCGCGACTGCGGGGCTCGCAGACCCGGCTCACTCCTCGCGCTCACAGGGCCACCTTCGTTCGCGACTGCGGGGCTCGCAGACCCGGCTCACTCCTCGCGCTCACCAGCGTCCTCTCGAAATGCGTACGGCAAGGTAGACCAGGCCACCGGCGAGCCCGCCCAGGCCAGCGACCAACAGGCTGACAAACCCGATCTCGGTAACCATCCCGGCCATCCTATGCTGGGCCACATGGCCCGCACTCTCGTCGTCAAGGCCACCGCAGGGGCGGACGCCCCGGAGCGGTGCGCGCAGGCATTCACTGTCGCCGCGACGGCTGTCGCGGCCGGGGTGGACGTGTCGCTCTGGCTGACCGGTGAATCGACCTGGTTCGCGCTGCCCGGTCGCGCCCAACAGTTCGAGCTGCCGCACTCCGCACCGCTGGCAGAGTTGCTGCACGTCATCCTGACCAGTGGCCGGGTGACTGCCTGCACCCAGTGCGCCGCCCGCCGGGAGATCGGCCCGGACGATGTGTTGCCCGGGGTGCGGATCGCGGGCGCCGCGGTTTTCGTCGAGGAGGCGTTGGCCGAGGGCGCGCAGGCACTCGTCTACTGACCATCCGACCCGGTGGGGCTGATCCGGGCGGAGTGCCGATACCGACCCGACATCTCGGACGGCTGCCTACGATTCGGATGTGACCGAGGCGGCGGAGAGGTTCTTCGAATCACTGCCGGCGCGCGCCCCGGACGTCCTGGGCGGCCTGGCCGACGGAACCCTGCAGATCGACCTCGGCAGCGACCACCGGACCGAGCACTGGCTGGTCCGGATGCGGCCCGGGTCGGTGCAGGTCAGCCGCGAGCGCGGGCCGGCCGACGCCATCTGGTTCAGCAGCGCCGCCCTCTTCGATCGACTGATCACCGGCGAGGCGCAGGGTGTCGCGGCGGTGCTACGCAACGAGAGCACGTTCAGCGGAAACGTGGTGCTCTTCCTCGCCTTCCGTCGGTTCTTCCCCGACCCACCCGGCACCCGCGACCCCCGTGAGGTGGCCCGCCGGGCGGCCAGGCGACCGACGTGAAGGAACTCGTCAGCATTCTGGACGGCAACACCTTCCTGGTCAGCGACCGGCGTGGGGACATCGAGCCGTCCTACGACTTCCCCACCGGGCTGTTCTCCTTCGACACCCGGTTCCTGTCCAAGTGGGTACTCACCCTGGACGGCCAGCGGCTGCACGCCCTCTCCGTCGACGACACCCAGTCGTACCGCACCAAGTTCTTCCTCGCCCCCGGCGAACCCACGCACTACCTGGACGCCAAAGCGTCGGTGATCCGCAGCCGGGCGATCGTGGGCAGCTTCGCGGAGGAACTGACCGTCCTCAACCACACCGAGGCGGACGTCGAGTTCACCGTCCGGATCGACATCGCGGCCGACTTCGCCGACCTGTTCGAGATCAAGCACCGCCGGCAGAAGCAGGGGCGCACCACTGTCACGGTCGCGGAGAACGAGTTGCGGCTGACCTACCGCCGGGAGGCGTTCCACCGGGAGACGACGGTCAGCACCAGTGCGCCGGGGCAGGTCGACACCACCGGGATGACCTTCCGGATCCGGATAGAACGCAACGGCAAGTGGACCACCCGGCTACGCGTGTCCAGCGTCGTCTTCGGGGCGCGCGGTGAGGACATCCGCGCGACCCTCCCCTACGGCGGCAGCCGCAGCGCGGACGTCATCCGGGCCGAGCAGCAGGAACTGATCGACCGGGCGCCGAAGCTCGGCTGCGACTGCCAGCCACTGGCCGGGGCGTACCGGCGCAGCCTCAACGACCTAGCCGCCCTGCGCTACGAGTCGATCGCCCTGGGCGTGCGGCTGATCGCCGCCGGACTGCCCTGGTTCATGACCCTGTTCGGTCGGGACAGCATCATCACCTCGTTGCAGGTGCTGCCGTTCCTGCCGGAGCTGGTGCCCCCGACCATCCTGATGCTGGCCGGACTACAGGGGCACCGGGTGGACGACTTCCGGGACGAGGAGCCCGGCAAGATCCTGCACGAGCTGCGGTACGGGGAGACCGCCGGCTTCGAGGAGCAGCCGCACTCGCCGTACTACGGGTCGGCCGACTCGACCCCGCTGTTCATCATCCTGCTCGACGAGTACGAGCGGTGGACCGGTGACGCCACACTGGTCCGCAAGCTGGAACCGCAGGTCCGCGCGGCGTTGCAGTGGATCGACACGTACGGGGACCTGCTCGGCACCGGCTATCTCTGGTACCAGACCCGCAACCCGGAGACCGGTCTGCAGAACCAGTGCTGGAAGGACTCCTGGGACGCCATCTCGTACGCCGACGGCGAGATGCCCGGCTTCCCCCGGGCGACCTGCGAACTTCAGGGGTACGCGTACGACGCGAAGATCCGGGCCGCCCGGCTGGCCCGGACCTTCTGGAACGACCCGGCGTACGCCGACCGGCTGGAGCGGGAGGCCGCCGACCTCAAGCGGCGGTTCGACCGTGACTTCTGGATCGCCGACCGCGAGTACTACGCGCTCGCGCTGGACGCCGACGGGCGGCAGGTGGACGCGCTCACCTCGAACATCGGGCACCTGCTGTGGAGCGGCATCGTGGACGAGTCCCGCGCCGGCAAGGTGGTCGAGCACCTGCTCGGGCCGCGCCTGTTCTCCGGGTGGGGAGTGCGGACGCTCGCCGAGGACGAGGGACGGTACAACCCGATCGGGTACCACGTCGGCACGGTGTGGCCGTTCGACAACTCGATCATCGCCTGGGGGCTGTGGCGGTACGGCTTCCGGAATGAGGCCGGGCTGATCTGCGACACGATGCTGGCCGCGTCCCGCTACTTCGAGGGACGGCTGCCGGAGGCGTTCGCCGGCTACGCCCGCGACCTCACCGACTACCCGGTGGAGTACCCGACCGCGTGCAGCCCGCAGGCCTGGTCGACCGGCACTCCCCTGCTGCTGCTCCGGGTGATGCTGGGCCTGGAGCCGCAGGGCGAGCACCTGATCATCGACCCGGCCGTGCCACCGGGCATGGGCCGGGTCGAGCTGCTGGACATCCCCGGTCGGTGGGGGAAGGTCGACGCGTTGGGCCGCAGCCGTGACCCGGAGGATCAGCCAGGCGGCGGATGATCCGAGCGAGCCGCCCGGCTCAACCCGGGCAGCCGACGGTGGCGGCCAACCGGGTCGCGTCCTGGTCGAGCTCGGCCAGCACGGTGACCGGGCCGGTGCGGTACGCGTACACCGGGGGTTGGTCCAGCAGTGGGGCGTTGCCGGCCAGCGCGGCGAGCGCGGCCGTCGGCGCGGCCGGGCCGGGGCCCTCAGCGGAACGGACGGTGTGGGCCGACCCGCCGCCCGGGCAGGGTGCGGTGACCAGCTCCGGCGCGGCGTCGGCCGGGCGGTCGAGCGCCCGCAGCGCCGCGGTCAGGGCGGCGGCCTCGGGGCCGGCGGTGGCCGCGACCGGTGTGTAGCCGGAGCCGACCGGTCGGCAACCGGTGTCGACGACCACTCGCACCCGGCCGTCCGCGGTCGGCCGTCCCTGGACGGCCACGAACTCTCCGGCGTCGGCGTACAGCTCGATGCCGTTCAGCCCGGGGCCCACCCCGGCCCGCCAGCTCGCCGGCAGCCGCTCGGCGATCCCCTTCAGCACGGTCTGCTCGGAGCCGGCTGGCGCGAGCACCCCGACGTCACGCCGCAGCCTCGCCCCGTCGGCGAACGGGGTGACCCGGCAACCCTCCGCGATCCGCGCCGGGCCCAGCTCCAGCAGACCGGCCGCACCGGCCGCCCGGGCCAGCTCGCCGATCGCCCGGTCGACCACCGGGCCCGCCTGGTGGAGGGACCGCTGCTCGCGCACGGTCGGTGGGTCGTCGCGGACCGACGTCCAGGTGAGCAGGGCCAGCAACACGGCCCAGGCCGCTGTCGCGGCCACCAACACACGCCGCCACGACCGGGCAGGAGGCGGCGCGGTGGGACCGGCCGAAGGAGCCCAACCCGTCTGGACAGCACCGTTCACCCGGCCATGGTGTCACGGGTCGGCCGCCGGCCCACCGGCGGTCAGGTCGAGCGGGGTGGTGGATCGAGCCGGTAGCCGATCCCCTGGACGGTGTGCACCTGCGGCCCTCCCGGGAGACCACGCAGTTTGTGCCGGAGCTGCTTGACGGCTGAGTGCAGGATGGCGCTGCCCCGGTACGGGCCGCTCCACACGGCGGCGAAGAGCTGTTCGTAGCTCCACACCACCAGCGGTGGGCCGATGAGCAGGGCGAGCAGTTCCCGTTCGGTGGGGGTGAGCGGGAGCGGGTCCCCGCGCCAGGTGACCCGGTGTCCAGCCCGGTCGACGACAAGCTCACCCCACCTGACCAGGCCCTGCGGCACGCCGGGCGGCACGATCGCGGGACGGGCCGGAGCGGCGGGCGGCACTGTCGCGGGACGGGCCGGCGGCGGGGCGGTCGGCGACGACAGCAGCTCGCGCAGCTCGGTCAGGTCGGCACAGCTGAGCACCGGGCCGAGCCCGTCGAGTTGACGCAGCACCCGCTCCCGCATCGACATGTCCGCGCTGACGCAGACGACGATCGGAACCTCTTCGCCGGACATGCCACCCTCACCCGTGATTTCCACCAGTAGATAGTGACGTATGCCGATTGATTTCGCGGCCCGTCCCGGCGGAACGGCGGTGACCGCCGAGGACCCGTGAGCGGCGGTGGCCCACACCACCGGCGCATCGCCGAACACACGACCGGGGCCGACCACCCCAGGAGGGTGACCGGCCCCGGTCGATCAGAGCAGTGGGTCAGGCGACGGTGACGCCAACCTCGTTGACGCCACGGCCAGCGGTGACGGCGGTGTCGCCGTTGCCGTGCCGGGACAGCGCCCGAAGCGTCCACGAGCCCGGCGCGGCGAAGAACCGGAACTGGCCGGCTGGCGAGGTCACCACCTCGGCGGTGAACTCACCGGTCGAGTCGAGCAGCCGGACGTACGCGCCCGGCACCGGCTCGTCCTCGCTGGAGCGGACGATCCCGGTGATGACGGTTTCCTTCTCCAGGTCCAGACTGGCCGGCAACTGTGCGGCCTGGTCCGGTGCGGCGCAACCCGCGGCGATGGGAAGCGTCATGATCAGGCCTCCCCGGGTTCGTCACCGAGCGCGACCGGCACGCCGACCAGCGAGCCGTACTCGGTCCAGGAACCGTCGTAGTTCTTGACGTTGCGGTGGCCCAGCAGCTCCTGGAGCACGAACCAGGTGTGCGAGGAGCGCTCGCCGATCCGGCAGTAGGCGATGGTCTCCTTGCCGTCGTCGAGCCCCGCGTCGCCGTAGATCTTGCGCAGCTCGTCGTCGGACCGGAAGGTGCCGTCCTCGTTGGCCGCCTTGGACCACGGGACGCTGATCGCGGTGGGGATGTGCCCGGCCCGCTGCGCCTGCTCCTGCGGCAGGTGGGCGGGGGCGAGCAGCCGGCCGGCGAACTCGTCGGGGCTGCGCACGTCGACCAGGTTCTTGGTGCCGATCGCGGCCACGACCTCGTCCCGGAAGGCCCGGATCGACGTGTCCGGCTCCTGCGCGACGTACTGCGTCGCCGGGCGGGCCACCGAGTCGGTGACCAGCGGGCGGGCGTCCAGCTCCCACTTCTTGCGACCGCCGTCGAGCAGCTTCACGTCGCCGTGGCCGTAGAGCTTGAAGTACCAGTAGGCGTACGCGGCGAACCAGTTGTTGTTGCCGCCGTAGAGGATGACGGTGTCGTCGTTGCTGATGCCCCGCTCGGAGAGCAACGCCTCGAACTGCGTCTTGTTGACGAAGTCCCGGCGGACCTGGTCCTGCAGGTCGGTCTTCCAGTCAATCTTGATGGCGCCGGCGATGTGGCCGGTGTCGTAGGCCGAGGTGTCCTCGTCGACCTCGACGAAGACGACGCCCGGGGCGTCGAGGTTCTTCTCGGCCCATTCGGCCGAAACGAGTGCGGTGTCGCGACTCATCGAATCACTCCCTGGTGAGGATGGATGGTGAGCCAACGCGCGAGCATTGATGGGTGTAACTGTCGCACCACGCGCGGGACCCAGCGGAAGGACGGGATCACGGGTTCGTGCGACGGCGCCGCTGCCGGGCATTCGGTGGGATCACCGGAGGGTGCGAGAACCCTGCGCCGGTGGCCGCCGTCAGGCGGCCGGAGACAGCCCCGCCGTCAGATGACGGGGCGACACAGGCAGGTGGCCACGCGGCACAGGTCGACCGCGCGCCGTTTGGTGAGGTGGGTCCCCATGGCCAGGGAGCCTACCAGTCAGTGACCGGGCTGCCACTGAGCCGACCACCATCCGGGAATCGACCGGATCACCGGCCGGATGGGGTTCCGACTCAGCTGACGGAATTGATCGGTACGTTCTTCGCGTCGGCGGTGACCGCCAACCCTTCCGGCAGCGGCCGGACCTCCCGGACGGCGAGTTGGAACGGCAGGTCGGGCAGGGGCACGTCGATGGAGATGTCCTTGGCGAAGTTGTTCAGCAGGCCGCGCGCCAGCGGCAGGTTCGGCAGGCCCGCGGCATCCAGGTCGTTGAAGCGCAGGGCGACGGCGCCGTTGTCGGCGACGGTGACGTCGGCGGTGCCGCTGATCGTGATCTTCCGACCGAGGATGTCGGCCGGACCCGTGACGGCGAGCTTGCCGTTCTGCTCGCCAAGCGTGAGCCCCGGACGCTTCAGCAGCGCGGCGAGGCTGTCGTAGCTCATCGTGCCGGTGCCGTTGACGGTGTCCGCCACGATGTCACCCTGGCCGGTGCGCAGGGTGTCCAGTGAGGCCCGGACGTTGCGGGCGTCCACGTCCAGCACCGACAGGCGCACGACGTCGCCCTGGACCGGGGCCTGCACGTCCCGCAGGTTGATGGTGATCCGCTGGTAGCGGCCGTCGAGCACCTGGGTGAGGAACGGGGTGCCGGCGACCTCCACATCGGGCTCGGCGGATTGCCCGCCCTGCTTGGTGATCTCCTGGCGGACCCGGTCGGCGATCATCCGCTCGGCGACCCCGACCGCCACCCGGTCGGCAACGACCAGCAACCCCGCCACCACCAGAAGCAGGACGAACAGGCCGATGAGCAGCTTGCGGCCGCGCCGTCGGGGCCGCGCCCCGTCCGCCGGATAGTCCTCCGCCACGCCGCCTCCTGTCTCCACCCGCCGCACCACGACGGGTCGTCCACACCGGTGCCGCTGCGCGGCGCACCCGTAGGTACCCGACCGGCTCCAGGCTCAACCGTGACTCAGAGGAAGAGCATGCACATCGCGTACGCGGCCGGTGCCGCCAGGGCGAAACCGCCGAGCGGACCCTGCATGTGTCGGGCCACCCACATGGTGGGCGGTTCTCCGGCCATCAGCCGGCCCGCCTCCGCGTACCCGACGGCGAGGTCGGAGAGCACGGCGGTGACTGCCGCGACCAGGCCGATCACGGCGGCCCGGGTCGGCGTGAAGGGTGCCACCAGGTAGCTGCCGAGAAGTGCGCTGGTCAGCGTGCCGACCATCGCGCCAGCCACCACGCCAGCCGCGCCCCTGGGCACCTGCGGGGCCAGCCGGGGCCAGGGCAGTACGGCGTCGGTGAGCCGAGCGACAGTCAGCGCGACGCCGCTCGCCGTCAGGCAGACGGTGATCGCCTGGGTGCCGGCCGGGATCCGGCTGAGCACGATCAGGGTGCCGAAGGCCACCACTCCGACCACGATGAGCAGCGTGGCGCCGAGGGAGTCGGTGACCCGGACCCGGTCGACGCGGCGGACCAGCTGGCCGAGCACCGCGGCGAGGAAGCCGCCGGCGGCCAGGTAGCCCAGCGGCGCCAGACCGGCGACGTCGGTCTGCACGGCGGCGATGTCGGCGAGTGCGGCGACAACGACGCTGATCCCGGCGACCACCAGCATCGCGGGAGGGCGCATGGCGATCGTCCAGGCGAGCACGAAGAGCAACTGGACGCCGAAGATGATGAAGGCGAACGGCAGCCGGTGACCGGGCCCGGACGTCTGCGCGCCGAGCACCAGGCCGACGCCGAGCAGCGCGGCGAAGCCGGCGATGGTCAACGCGAGCTGACGGTGCACCTCGACCGGGGGTATGACCTCCTCTTCCGGCTCGTCGATCTCGTCTTCGGATCGGCGCGCCGGTTCGCCGGAGCGACGGGCTCGGCGAGGCCCACTTCGTTCGCGGCGATCGCCGTCGGTGGTGGCCGGACCGGTACGCGGCGCGGGCGGGTTGCCGCGCGTCGCTGCGGCGGCCGGGCCCGGGTGGGGTCCGGCGGGCCACGATTCACGGCCGGCCTCGGGCGAGGTGGAGGGAAACACGACCCGATCGTGCCAGACCGGCGGCCGGACACGACGGTCACGGGTTTCAGCAACGTTAAAATCTGCTCCACGATCAGGGGCAAGGTAGACAAACGGGAAATGGCCAGACGGCGCGGCCGAGGCGATCGGTTACGCTCAACCCCGTTACCCCGCCCGTCAGCGACGCCGGGACCACGCAATTTCTCAGCACACTCCCCCGCGAGTGTGTCTGGTCGCGTGCGGCCGAGCGCCGCCGGGACGGAGGTGATCGTGGAGATCCTGCTGCTGGTGACCGCGCGCGCAGGCGAACCGTCGGCTGTGCTGCCGGCACTCGACCTGTTGCCGCACTCGGTCCGCACCGCGCCGCGCGATGTCCGCACTCTGGTCGCGGGCCCCAGCCCCGACGCGGTGCTGGTGGACGCCCGGTCGGAGTTGAGCGAGGCCCGGGCGACCTGCCGCATGTTGCACGCCACCGGGCTCGGCGTGCCGCTGGTCGCGGTGGTGACCGAGGCCGGCCTGATCGCGCTGAACGCCGACTGGGGCGTCGACGACGTCATCCTCGCCTCGGCCGGTCCCGCCGAGGTGGAGGCACGACTGCGGCTCGCGGTCGGCCGCCTGAGCAACGCGACCGCCGGCGCCGGCGGCTCGATCCGGGCCGGCGAGCTGACCATCGACCCCGACACGTACGCGGCCAAGCTCAAGGGCCGCCCTCTCGACCTCACCTACAAGGAGTTCGAGCTGCTGAAGTTCCTGGCCCAGCACCCAGGGCGGGTGTTCACCCGGGACCAGCTCCTGCGGGAGGTCTGGGGCTACGACTACTTCGGCGGCACCCGCACTGTGGACGTGCACGTCCGGCGACTGCGCGCCAAGCTCGGCTCGGAGTACGAGTCGATGATCGGCACCGTCCGCCAGGTCGGCTACAAGTTCGTCGTCCCGCCTTCGCGGTCCCTGCCCGAGGCAGAGCACGCGCCCCTGCCCGTCTGATCGAGGAGTCACTCAGCTTTCCTATATGCCCTTTTTGCGCGGCTTGGCGGTTCTATTCTGACTGCCGGGTTTGTCGGAGAAAGGGGCGACGGTGCGCGCAGTGACCACGGGGGCGACGGGTCGGCCTGGCCGGCAAACCGGGCGGAAGCCGTGACGCGGGTCAGTTCGTCCGCGCGGGCGACGGGAATCGTGACGCTGGTGTTGGCGGCGCTGCTCGGCTCGGCGTACGCGCTGGGCCGCAGCCTCGTCGTCGACCCGACCCCCCGGCATCCCACCGATGTCACCGCGCACGCCGACGGGCCGCACTACGCCGACCAGCCCAGCGACGGCGAGCCGGGCGACGTCCCGAACCCCGGCGCCAGCAACGGCCCCACCGAGACGGGCCAGGACGGGTCGGAGCGGGACGGCGGCGGCGACAAGCTGTTCGGCGCGCACGCCACCACCGGCTCCCCACGGCTCGCGCTGACCTTCGACGACGGGCCCGACCCGCGGTACACCCCGCAGGTCCTCGCCATGCTGCGCGAATTCGATGTGAAGGCGACGTTCTGCGTGGTCGGCGAGAACGCTCAGAACCACCCCGACCTGGTCCAGGCGATCGTGGGCGACGGCCACACCCTGTGCAACCACTCCTGGCACCACGACGTCGGCCTGGGCGCCCGGTCGGCCGACGCGATCCGGGCCGATCTCCTGCGCACGAACGAGGCGATCAGGGCGGCCGTGCCGAACGCGCCGATCGTCTGGTACCGCCAGCCGGGCGGGGCCTGGACGTACCCGGTGGTATCGGTGGCGGGGCAGCTCGGCATGACCCCGCTGCACTGGTCGGTCGACCCGTCGGACTGGGATCTGCCCGGTGCCGCCAAGATCACCGCGACCGTGCTGAGCCAGGCCGAACCGGGCTCGGTGGTGCTGCTGCACGACGCCGGCGGCGACCGGCAGGGCACCGTGGACGCGTTGCGCCGGATCCTGCCCGACCTGACCGCGCGGTTCGACCTGGAGGCCCTGCCCACCGACCCGACCTGAGTCACAGCATTCGCTCGGCGACGGACCGGGCGTCACGACACGCAACGGATACGGTGACGGGATGAGCAGCGCGGAGCCGACCAGCGACCAGGTGACCCGGACCGACCGACTGGCACCGGCGGACATCGCCGACGTGCTGGCCCTCGCCAGCTCCGCGGGCGACACCGACGGCGCCGACCCGCTCGACGAGCACGTCCTGCTCCGACTGCGCGACCCGGACGCCCCGGCCGTGCACCTGATCGCCCGCGCCGACGACGGCACCCTGACCGGGTACGCGCACCTGGACACGACCGACCCCGTCGGCGGCATCGGCGTCGAGCTGGTGGTGCACCCCGCGTACCGGCGGAGGGGCACCGGCCGCGCGCTGGCCCGGGGCGTGCTCGCCTCGGCCACCGGGCCGCTGCGGGCGTGGGCGCACGGCGACCACCCGTCCGCCGCTGCCCTCGGCGTCGATCTCGGCTTCACCCGGGCGCGGGTGCTCTGGCAGTTGCGTCGGCCACTGGCCGCCCCGCTCGGCGAGCCACGCCTGCCCGACGGGGTGGCGCTGCGCGCGTTCCAACCCGGTGCGGACGACGCGACCTGGCTCAGTCTCAACGCGCGCGCCTTCGCCGAGCACCCCGAGCAGGGCCGGTGGACCTCGGACGACCTGGCGGTCCGCCTCGCCGAGCCGTGGTTCGACCCGGCCGGCTTCCTGCTCGCCGAGGAGACCGCGACCGGGCGGCTGCTCGGCTTCCACTGGACCAAGGTGCACGAGCGCCCCGGTTCGGCCCGGATCGGCGAGGTGTACGTCCTGGGAGTGGAGCCGACCGCGCACGGCGGTGGGCTCGGCCGGGCGCTGACCACAGCCGGGCTGGCGTACCTGCGGGACAAGCGCGGCCTGGACCGGGTGATGCTCTACGTGGACGAGTCGAACACCGGGGCAGTGGCGCTCTACGAACGGCTGGGCTTCGCCCGCTGGTCCGCGCACATCAACTACCACCTGGGCTGACCGTGGTCACCGGCGGGTAACGGCCGGGCGTCGGCGGCATAACGCCGAACCGGAAATATACCCATACTTCCGACAGGTGTATCCCGGTTCACTTAACGGACAACTCACCCTCAGCAAGCGGTCACCTCCGGGGCCGTACGTGTTCACCCTGCGTTCACTTGTGACCGGCGAACCGGCTACCTGGCACTTCTAACTTTCGTGTCAGCCGGTCAGTGCCGGTCCTCGGCCCCCGGGATCGGGGCGCCAAGTCAGACGCGAAGGGAACCCCTCAGGTGAAGCTCCAGCGGTACGGCACTATTGCCTGCCTCGCCCTTGCCGCGACGCTCGGCCTCAGTGCATGCGGCTCGGACAACAACGAGCCCGCCTCCGGCGCCAGCGCTTCGGGCTCGACCGCCGCGGTCGACTGCGCTACCGGAACGCTGAACGCCCAGGGCTCGTCGGCGCAGAAGAACGCCATGGCCGAGTGGATCAAGGCGTACCAGCAGAAGTGCCAGGGCACCACGATCAACTACGAGCCGACCGGCTCGGGCGCCGGCATCCAGGCGTTCATCGCCGGCACCGCCGACTTCGCCGGCTCCGACTCCGCGCTCAAGCCGGAGGAGCAGCCGCAGGCCGACGCCAAGTGCGTCGGTGGCAAGGCCATCCACCTGCCGATGGTGATCGGCCCGGTTGCCGTCGCCTACAACGTCAGCGGCGTGGACAACCTCCAGCTCAAGCCGGCCACCCTGGCGAAGATCTTCGCCGGCAAGGTCACCAAGTGGGACGACGCGGCGATCAAGGGCGACAACCCGGACGCCAAGCTCCCGTCGACCACCATCCAGACCGTCCACCGCTCGGACGAGTCGGGCACAACCGACAACTTCACCAACTACCTGTCGAAGACCGCTGAGACCGACTGGACCCTCGGCAAGGCCAAGGCGTGGAAGGCCCCGGGCGGCACCGGCGCCAAGGGTTCGGACGGCGTGGCCAGCTCGGTCAAGGGCGCCGACGGCTCCATCGGCTACATGGAGTGGTCGTTCGCCGAGAACGCCGGCCTGAAGATGGCCAAGATCGGTAACGGCGCGGGCGAGTTCGCCGCGCTGACCGCCGAGGCGGCCGGCAAGACCATCGCCGGCGCGGCGATCGAGGGCCAGGGCGACGACCTCAAGCTGAAGATCGACTACAACACCAAGGAGGCCGGGGCCTACCCGATCGTCCTGGCGACGTACGAGATCGTCTGCAGCAAGGGCCTCGCGGCCGACAAGTTGAAGCTGGTCAAGGGTCTGCTGGGCTACGCCGCCAGCGCCGAGGGCCAGACCTCGCTGACCGACCTGGGCTACGCCCCGCTGCCCGAGACGGTCCGCACCAAGGTCGAGACCGCGGTCAAGAACCTCTCCTGACCCGACCCCACCACCTCCTCAACCGAATCGAGCGAGCAGATGGGTGAAACCTCTCACCGCTCGGCCGACGCCGGCACCGGCGGGACGCGCGTGACCCAGAGTCACGAGTGGCCCGCCGGTGCCTCGGCGCGTGTGGCCGAGGCACCAGTCAGCACCCGTTCCCCGGGCGACACCGGGCTGGGCGGCGGCGGCGCACTGCCGCGCAGCCGCAAGTTCGGCGCCGAGCGGGCCTTCCGCGGTCTCACACTGGCCGCCGGCACCGCCGTTCTGGTCATCATCGCCGCCATCGCGATCTTCCTGATCGCCAAGGCGGTGCCGGCCCTCCGCGCCAACACCGAGAACTTCTGGTCCTACGAGGGCTGGTCTCCCAACGAGACGCAGCCGAAGTTCGGCATCGGCACACTCGCCTTCGGCACCGTGCTCAGCTCGGCGCTGGCGCTGCTCATGGCGGTGCCGGTGGCGTTGGGCATCGCGCTCTACCTCTCGCACTACGCACCCCGCCGGCTGGGCACCGCGCTCGGCTTCCTGGTCGACCTCCTCGCCGCCGTGCCGAGCGTGGTCTTCGGCCTCTGGGGGCGGGACATCTTCATCAACCCGGTCCGGGACTTCTCCGTCTGGCTGAACGAGTACTTCGGCTGGATCCCGATCTTCGGCGGCGACGGCCCGTTCGGTAAGTCGATCATGCTGGGTGCCCTGGTACTCGCGATCATGGTGCTGCCGATCATCACCTCGCTCTCCCGCGAGGTGTTCCTCCAGACGCCGACCCCGAACGAGGAGGCCGCCCTCGCCCTGGGCGCCACCCGCTGGGAGATGCTCCGCACCGCGGTCCTGCCCTACGGCCGCCCCGGCATCATCGCCGCGGTGATGCTCGGCCTCGGCCGGGCGCTCGGCGAGACCATCGCCCTGGCGCTCACCCTCGGCATCACCTTCGGCATCTCGTTCAACCTGATCCAGAACGGCGGCAACACCATCGCCGCCAACATCGCCAACGCGTTCGGCGAGGCGAACGAGACCGGCCGGGGCGCGCTCATCGCCTCCGGTCTGGTGCTGTTCACCATCACGCTGATCGTCAACATCACGGCGCGGGCGATCATCTACCGCCGCCGGGAGTTCACGGAGTCGGCCGCATGACCACAACCGTCACCTCCCACCGCACCCGGCCGCCGGCCCAGCCCGCCTCGCTGCGGGCCAGGCGGCTGCCCTGGTACGCCGCCCCGGCCATCGCCGTGGCAGCCCTGCTGCTCTCCGCCGTGATCGTCTACGGCACCGACATCGGCGGCCCGGTCCTCGTGGTCGTCCTCGGCGCGATCCTCTACCTGGTTGGGCTCTTCGCCGCCGCCAACGCGGTCGAGGGGCGCCGGTCGGCGCGCAACCGCACCTGGAGCGCACTGATCCACTCCGCCTTCGTGCTGGCGGTGCTGCCGCTCGTCTCGGTGGTCTGGACGCTGGTCAGCAAGGGCGCCGAGCGGTTCGACGCCAACTTCTTCCAGACCTCGATGAACAACATCGGGGCCCGGGACGCCAACGGCGGCGCGTACCACGCGATCGTCGGCACGCTGGAGCAGGTCGGCATCGCCACACTGATCACCGTCCCGCTCGGCGTTCTCTGCGCGATCTACATCGTCGAGTACGGCCGGGGCAAGTTCGCCTTCGCGATCCGGTTCTTCGTGGACGTGATGACCGGCATCCCGTCGATCGTCTCCGGCCTCTTCGTGCTGGCGTTCTGGGTGCTGGTCGTGTCGCCGTGGTTCAACGACGGCCGGCCGAGCTTCTCCGGCTTCGCCGCCGCGCTCGCGCTGAGCGTGCTCATGCTGCCCACCATCGTCCGGTCGACCGAGGAGATGCTCCGCCTCGTCCCGGCGCCACTGCGCGAAGGCGCGTACGCGCTCGGCGTACCCAAATGGAAGACCATCCTGCGCGTGGTGGTGCCGACGGCACTGCCCGGCATCGTCACCGGCGTCATGCTCGCCATCGCCCGCGCTGCCGGCGAAACCGCGCCGGTGCTGCTGGTCGCCGGCGGCGGCGCCGCGATCAACACGAACCCCTTCGAGAACAACCAGTCGTCGCTGTCCCTCTTCGTCTACCAGCAGGCCGGTGACGCGTCGAAGTACGCACCGGCACGGGCGTGGACCGCGGCACTCACCCTGGTCGCCCTCGTGCTCATCCTGACGATCGCGGCGAAGCTGCTGGCCCGTCGCAACCGGCTCAGCCGATGAACCCCGGAGGTACCACCATGGCCAAGCGCGTCTCAGCCTCGAACGTCACCGCGTACTACGGCGGGTTCAAGGCGATCGAGAACATCAACCTGACCGTCGAGCCGAAGACGGTCACCGCCCTCATCGGGCCGTCCGGTTGTGGCAAGTCCACGTTCCTGCGGTCGATCAACCGGATGCACGAGGTGCTGCCGGGTGCCCGGGTCGAGGGCAGCCTGACCATCGACGACCAGGACATCTACGACCGGGACGTGGACGTCACCGCGGTCCGGCGCACGATCGGCATGGTCTTCCAGCGGCCGAACCCGTTCCCCACCATGAGCATCTTCGAGAACGTGGTGGCCGGGCTGAAGCTCAACGGGGTCCGCAAGAAGTCGATCCTGGAGGACGCGGCCGAGAAGGCGCTGCGCTCGGCGAACCTGTGGAACGAGGTCAAGGACCGGCTGGGTAAGCCCGGCGCGGGCCTCTCCGGCGGTCAGCAGCAGCGGCTCTGCATCGCCCGGACCATCGCGGTCGAGCCGCAGGTCGTGCTGATGGACGAGCCGTGCTCGGCCCTGGACCCGATCTCCACCCTGGCGATCGAGGACCTGATGTTCCAGCTCAAGGACAAGTTCACGATCATCATCGTGACGCACAACATGCAGCAGGCCGCGCGGGTGTCGGACCGGACCGCCTTCTTCTCGATCGAGAAGACCGGCGACCCGGGCCGGCTGATCGAGTACGACAACACCCAGAAGATCTTCAGCAACCCGAGCGTGAAGAAGACCGAGGACTACATCACCGGCCGCTTCGGCTGAGCCGCATACCCCTACCCAGACCGCGCCCAAGATCTGCGCAACTACCCGGATACTGCTGCCTCCCGCGCGTCCGAGGCAGCAGTATCCCTGAAGTTGTGCGGATCTTGACGGTGCGCGTCGGACACGCGCGGGGGCAGCGGGTCAGCTCAGGACGAAGCGGGGTTCGCCGTTCGGGGGCAGGTCGAGGCGCGGGGTGACCGGGGTGGCCGCGTCCCGTTCGGCCGCCGCTCGCGCCACACCGGCCAGGTCGCCGGCCGCCGCAACCTGCGCCAGCGTGACCAGGGTCGGCGGCAGCATGGTCAGTTCCCCGGCCTGGGCCCGGGCCAGCGCGTCCGCCGGCCGGATCCACAGGGTGTGGTCGGCCTCGCCGGAGACGTCGCGGGTCCGCTGCCCCGCCGGCAGCAGGGCGACGAAGAAGTACGTGTCGAAGCGGCGCGGCTCGAACTCGGGAGTGATCCACCGGCTCCATGGCAACAGCAGGTCCGACCGCAGGGTGAGTTGACGCTCGGCGAGCAGCGCGGCGAAGCCCAGCCGGCGCCCCTCCAGGTCCTGCCGGGCGGCCTCCCAGTCGTCGCCGCTGACGTCGCCCACCACGGTCTCGCGGTCCGGGCCGGCGAGCAGCACGCCCGCCTCCTCGAAGACCTCCCGAGCGGCGGCGCAGACCACCGCCTGGGCGGCGTCCGGGGTCACCCCGAGTCGCCCGGCCCACTCAGTGGGTGCCGGCCCGGCCCAGTCCAGGTGTGCCTCGGAGTCGGAGCGGTCCACCCCGCCGCCGGGGAAGGCGTACATCCCGCCGAAGGTCATGGCGGCGACCCGGCGGATGACGTACACCTCGAAGTCGGCGTCGGTCGGACGCAGCAGCAACACGGTGGCCGCGACCCGCGGCGTCGCCGGGGTGCCACCCTCGGCCTGGAACCGGCGGGCGTGCTCGACCAGTGCGGCCGGGGCTGCGAAGCCAGCGCTGTCGATCGTCATGCCGCGAGCCTAGTTCCCCGACCGGCGGGGCTGGTTGGTGTGCCAGGCACCTCGATGCGGCAGAGGTTTGGCGGACGAGACATCGGTCATCGGGCCGGGCGGCGGGTGGTTCACCTGGCTGGGCTAGCGTGCCCGACATGACTCGTTGGGGCATCCTGGCCACCGGCCACATCGCCAGCCGTTTCGCCGAAGACCTCCGGCTGGTGCCGGACGCTGAGCTGGTCGCGGTCGGCTCCCGCGCCGCGGAGAGCGCGCAGCGCTTCGCCGACACCTACGGCGCGAAGCGCGCGTACGGCTCCTGGGTGGAGCTGGCCGCCGACCCGGAGATCGACGCGATCTACGTGGCGACCCCGCACTCCGCGCACTACGAGGCGGCGATGACCTGCCTCACCGCCGGGCGCGCGGTGTTGTTGGAGAAGCCGTTCACCCTCGACCTGGCCACCAGCACCGAGCTGGTGGACACTGCCCGCGCCTCCGGGGTCTTCCTGATGGAGGCCATGTGGATGCGGCTGAATCCGATGATCCTGCGGGTGGTCGAGCTGATCGCGGATGGGGCGATCGGCACGGTGACCGGCGTCCGGGCCGACTTTGGGGTGGCCGGGCCGTTCCCGCCGGAGCACCGGATGCGCAACGCGGCGCTGGGCGGGGGTGCCCTGCTCGACCTGGGGATCTACCCGATCAGCCTGGCCCACCTGCTGCTGGGCGTGCCGCAGCACATCCGCTCCTGGGCGCAGCTCGGCCCGGAGGGGACGGACGAGAACACCGGCATGCTGTTCGGCTATGACACCGGAGCGTTGGCGACCCTGAGCTGCGGCATGGTCGGGTTGAGCGGGCAGACCGCCTCGATCACCGGCACCATTGGGCGGATCGACCTGCCGGAGCCGTTCTTCCGGCCGGGTTCCGTGACAGTGCACCGGGCCGGCGCCGAGCCGGAGACGATCGTCGCCGACGGGGCCGGCAACGGCTACCAGTACGAGGCGATCGAGGTGCAGCGCTGCCTGGCCGCCGGCCTGACCGAGAGCCCGGTGGTGCCGCATTCCACGACCCTTGAGGTGATGGCGCTGCTGGACACGGTCCGCGAGCAGATCGGCGTGCGGTACGAGTGAGGGGTACCCCGTCCCCGCCGTCAGCGTGCCGAAGCGCCCGGCACGGCCACGATTGACTCGTGTGGCAGAGCGACAACGTCCCGCAGGGCTTTGCCGGTCACCGCGACCACTGTGGTGGCCTGCCGCCCGGTGTCGTTGGCCTGCCGACTGAGCAGCAGGCCATCACCGTTGACGCCGAGAACGTTCCAGAACTCGCGGTTGCCGGCGTCGCGGGGCAGGTCGATGGCGCGCTCAACGACACGTCCGTCGGAGGCCACCCGCAACACTCCGGTGGAGATGCCATTGGCGGTGCCCACCCCGAGGAGATATCCGTCGGCGTCGGGATGCACGAGGACCGACCCCGGAAAGAGACTCTCATTCTGGGCAAGGATCGCCGAGGCGTCGATGGTGACACTTCGCCCGGTCGCACCGCCGATGGCAGAGACCGTGAGCGTCAGCACCCGTACGGGCTCGGTTTGCTGGTCGCGGGCACGGGAAACGACCTTCCCCTCATTGGTCAATGCGAGGGGGGTACGAGCGGCCGGAATCACGGCCGGAGTCCTGCTGCCGGTGGCAGGGTCCACGAGCGTGTACGTGTTGTCATTACCTTCGCGGAAGTCACCGACCAATAGGCGCTTCGAGTCTGCGGACCAGACCCACGCGGCCATGCGCCGGCCGGTTTCGGACGGCGGGAAGGCCATCGTCCGGGTGCCGGTGAGGTCGCGTACCACGTAGCCGTCGCCCGCTGGGTAACCGAGCCAACGACCGTCTGGCGACAAGCTCAGCAGCATGGCAGACGACCCCGGGTTGCGGTCCTCACCGGGGATGATGAACTGGCGGTCGCCCACCACCACAAGCCCCGGGCAACCCGACCGGCATCCGGCATAGGCGAAGCTGGCCCGACCCACCGCTCCCGGCGGCAGGGCGGGTGCCGCTGGTGGAGGGCTGAGCGTGGGCACCGGCGTGGAGGCCGCTGTCGTCACCTCGGTCGCCTGGTTGCCCGGCGTGCCCGTGGGCATGGACGGACGCAGTGTCACCCAGGTGCCAACAGCGACAACGGCTACCGCGACCGCCAACGCGGGAGCGGCAAGCATGGTTCGCCGCCTACGATGCCCCACTGCCAATGCCCGCTCCGGGTCGGAGTAGTTACGGGCGTCGTCGGCCAACTCTCGGTAGACGTTACGGAAGTCGTCGTTCACTGAGCCGCCTCCGCAGTGGTGGACTGGTTGGACAGACTAGGGCTGAGCCGCCGCAAAGTGACCAGCGCGTCGTGGCTGTGCCGCTTGACGGTCCCGACGGCACAGCCGAGTCGGCGCGCAGTCTCAACCTCGGACAGGTCCTCGTAGTACCTGAGGAACAGCACGGCGCGCTGCCTCGGCGGCAGGGATGCCAGGGCCACGGTCAACAGTTCACGTTGGGCGACCTCGTGCGCCACATCGCCCCGGGCGGGCCGATCAGGTGTTCCGCCAAGGAGTTCGCCATGGGTGCGGCGGCGCCGCCAGGAGCGCAACTGATTGAGCAT
Organism: Micromonospora sp. A202; assembly: GCF_006715105.1. Lineage (NCBI taxonomy): Bacteria > Bacillati > Actinomycetota > Actinomycetes > Micromonosporales > Micromonosporaceae > Micromonospora > Micromonospora sp. A202. Next base: position 6,158,557 of record NZ_VFMP01000001.1, read on the forward strand.
CGCCTTCCGGACGTACGCGGCCGGGTTCCCGCCGGCTTCCACCCGTCGCCAGTGCACCGCGGTACGAGCGAGCGCCTCCTGCAGCAGGTCCTCGGCCGCTTGGTGATCGCCGGTGAGTAGGTAGGCGGCCCGGGACAGGGCGGCACCGTGGGCGTCCGCGAACTCCCGGAAACCCGAGTAGCGGTCGGCACGGCTCACACGACGACCTCCTGTCACAACCCTCAACCTGATAAACGCGCCTGGGATTGATTTGGGTTGAGTGGTTCGACCGGCCGAGACGAGCGCAGCTCCGGTCCGCCTTGTGACACGACGGTCCGGAGCGCCGTTCGACGGCCCGGGAGGCGACAAGACCGCCGCCTCTCCAGGCGCTTGGCACGAGCGTCGGCGTCCGGCACGAAACGCGGGAGGGGTTCCCTTCCCAACGTGAGACGTCAGGAAAGGGAACCCCTCGAGCCGGGCGGATCGGATAGGCGGGTCAGCCGAAGAGCGGCCGGACCAGCAGGTAGGTGACGCAGGCGATCAGCGCTGCGGCCGGGAACGTGACGATCCAGGCGATCACGATGTTGCCGGCGACGTTCCAGCGGACCGCGGACAGCCGCTTGGTCGCGCCCACGCCCATGATCGCCGAGGTGATGGTGTGGGTGGTCGAGATCGGGGCCTTCAGCACCAGGGCGTTGAAGTAGAGCACCGCGCTGGCGACCGTCTCGGCGGCGAAGCCCTCCGGCGGACCCAGGTCGATGATCTTACGACCGAGGGTGCGGATGATCCGCCAACCGCCGGCGTAGGTACCCAGGGCGAGCATCGTGGCCGAGGTCCAGAACACCCAGCCGGGGATGTGCGTCTTGTCGTCCTGGAAACCGCCCGTGTAGAGGGCGAGAACCACGATGCCCATGGTCTTCGCGGCGTCCTGCATGCCGTGGCCGACGGACATGGCGGCGGCCGAGACGGTCTGCGCCCACCGGAAGCCACGGTTGAGCTTGCCCGGCTGCCCCTTGCGGAACAGCCAGAGGATGGCCAGCATCAGCACGTAGCCGAGGGTCAGACCGACGATCGGTGAGAGCACCATCGGCAGGAGGACCTTCTCGCCGATGGTGACCCACTGCACGATGCCGCCGGTGGACAGCAGGGTCGCGCCGACCAGACCCCCGAAGAGCGCGTGCGAGGACGACGAGGGCAGACCGAAGTACCAGGTGATCAGGTTCCAGGCGATGGCGCCGAGCACACCGGCGAAGACCACACCGAGGCTGGCAACCCCGGTGGGGAGCGTGACCAGGCCGTCGCCGACGGTCTTGGCCACCCCGGCGCCGAAGTGCGCGCCGACGAAGTTGCCGACCGCGGCGAGCCCGAGGGCGATCCGGGGTGTCAGCGCCCGGGTGGAGACGCTTGTTGCGATCGCGTTGGCGGCGTCGTGGAAGCCGTTGGTGTAGTCGAACGCCAGGGCCACCGCGATCACCGCCAGCACGGCGATGAGTTCAGGGGACACCGGCTCAGGACTCCTTGACGGCGATGGTCTCGACGGTGTTCGCCACGTGCTCGAAGGCGTCGCAGGCGGCCTCCAACTCGTCGGCGACCTCCTTCATCTTCAGCACCGTCAACGCGTCGTACTCGCCGGAGAAGAGGCGGACGAGCAACTGCCGGTTGATCCGGTCGCCCTCGTTCTCCAGCCGGTTGCACTCGATCCAGTAGTCCTCAAGATCCTTCATCGACTTCAGCCGGGGCATCGCGTCGGCGGTCAGCTTGGCCTGCTGGTCGAGCACGTTCACCATCTCGTGCAGCTCACGGGGCAGCGCCGGCAGCTCGGTCAGCCCGTACAGGTAGAGCAGGTCACCGACGGCCTCCAGGTGGTCCATCACGTCGTCCAGCAGCGAGCCGAGCCGGTAGATGTCCTCCCGGTCGAACGGCGTGATGAAGGTCGAGTTGATCTTCTTGTACAGGTCGTGGGTGATCTGGTCGCTGTCGTGCTCGACCTCGGTCAGCCGCTCGCTCACGGACTGCACGTCGACACCCGGCAGGGCCAGCTCGTTGAGCAGCGCGGTGCCCCGGACCAGGTTCTGCGCGGCCCTGGTGAAGAGCTCGTAGAAGGCGCCCTCGGTGGGGCGGAAGGAAAACTTCACAGCACAGACCTCGTCGCGTCGGTGGAAGGGTGGCGGCGCCCGAAGAGCGTCCGCTCGGTGAATGCTAGGAGCCGACAGAACCGCGAATTCGCCGGCCCACCCCTGGCCAAGCGTCATTCACCGCTCGTTCACCTGCTGTTCATCTCGGCCGTCCCACCCGCACCCGGTCCCCCAGCAAGCAACCGTTCCCGCTCTTGAGCCACGTCGAAATCGGCAGCCGGATACCCCAGATCAAGCGTGTCGAACGTCTCACGCAGCAGATGGGCCACCGCCCAGTCCCGGTACCACTTGCGGTCCGCCGGCACCACGAACCAGGGCGCGGCGTCCGTCGCGCACCGGCTGAGGGCCTCGGCGTACGCGGCCTGGTAGTCGTCCCAGTGCCCCCGGGAGTCGATGTCGGAGGGGTTGTACTTCCAGTGCTTCTGCGGGTCGGTGAGCCGTTCCAGCAGGCGGTTGCCCTGCTCCTCGTACGAGATGTGCAGCATCACCTTGACCACGGTGATGCCGCCCTCGGTCAGCTCCCGCTCGAACGAGTTGATCGCGTCGTAGCGGGCCCGCCAGGTCGCCTCCGGCACCAGCCCACCGACCCGGGCGATCAACACGTCCTCGTAGTGCGAGCGGTTGAACATCCCCACGTACCCCGGCGGCGGCAGCTCCCGCCGGATCCGCCAGAGGAAGTCGTGCCGCAACTCCTGCCGGGTCGGCGGCCCGAACGAGCGGATGTGCAGACCCAGCGGGTTCATCGCACCGGCCACCCGCTTGATCGTGCCGTCCTTGCCACCGCAGTCCATCGCCTGGAGCACCAGCAGCACCCGGTGCGCGGGCTGCTCGGACCCGGTCTTGGCCATCGCGAAGAGCATCTCCTGCTGCCGGCCCAGCTCTCCGCCGACCAGCTCCACCTGCTCTCGCGCCCAGGCCTTACGGCGCTCACCGCGACCGACAGTCTCCGGCAGGCCGGGCGTGGAACGGGGGTCGATCGCGCCGAGATCCACCGGTGCGGTGACCCGCAGCAGCTCCCGCACGGAGCCGCCGGCCGGTGCCACGATCTGCCCTTGCTGGGGTGCGCTCATCCACGGATCATCGCCCACCCGCAGGCCTTCCGCCCGCCGAGGGCCACCCCTCGGGTGACGGGCGGGGCTGCCAGCGCGTGCGGTCGACGGGAGGATGTAGGCCAGGACGGTGCCGACCGGGAGGGTGGTGGGTCGTGCGGGACCTGGCGACGGAGTTCGAGGCCGAGCGGGGCCGGCTGCTCGTGGTGGCCCACCGGATGCTGGGCAGCCGCAGCGAGGCGGAGGACGCGGTGCAGGAGACCTGGCTGCGCTACGCCGGGGCGCTCGCCGACCCGACGGCCCGCGCCGAGATCCGTGAACTGTCCGCGTGGCTGACCACCACCTGCGCCCGGATCTGCCTGGACGTGCTCCGCTCGGCCCGGGTGCGGCGGGAGGCGTACCCCGGGCAGTGGCTGCCGGAACCCGTGGTGAGCGCGTTGGGCGGCCCGTCGTCGGACGCGTACGCGACGGACCCGGCGGAACGGGCGGTCCGCACCGACCAGGTCGGCGCGGCGTTGCTTGTGGTGCTGGAACGGCTCGCGCCGGAGCAGCGGGTCGCCCTCGTGCTGCACGACGTGTTCGCGGTGCCGTTCGCCCGGATCGCCGACGCGCTCGGCACCACCGAGGTGGCCGCCCGTCAGCTCGCCTCCCGCGCACGACGGGCGATCACCTCGTCGGACGTCCCCCGGCACACCGCCGACCTGGCCGAGCAGCGCCGGGTGCTCGAAGCGTTCGTCGCCGCCACCGAGTCCGGCGAGCTGGACCAGCTGCTCCGGGTGCTCGCGCCGGACGTGGTCTTCGTCGGCGACTCCGGCGGGCACTTCCCCGCGGCCCGGCAGCCGGTGCTCGGCGCGGCGGCGGTGGGTCGCTTCACGCTCGGCCTGTTCGGCCGTGCCGGCCGGTACGCCGACCGCGTGCGGTCGCGACCGGTTCTGGTCGACGGCGCGCTCGGCCTGCAGATGGAGACGGTGCACAGCGACGGGCGGCCGATCCGCCTGGTCACCGCGTTCGCCGTGGACCAGGGGCGGATCACCGCGATCTACAACCAGCTCAACCCGGAGAAACTGACCGGCCTTGTGCCGTTGGGCGACGACGACGCCTGGCCGCCGCGCTGGTGAGCCGACCGAGCGGGGGTGCGGCCTCAGACCACGAGGGCCAACCACTTGCGGTACGCGGTGGCGAACGGTTCGGTGCCGTCGCCGAGTGACCCGAGCAGCCGCTGGGCCGCGGCTTCGGCCTCGGCCACCACGTCGTCCGGGTAACCGAACCGGGCCCGGTGCTCGGCGAACTCGTCCTCGTCGAGCAGTTCCACCAGGCCGGTGGCCCGACGCCGGACCACGTCGAGGTCCAGGTCGATGATGTGCACGACGTCGTCGGATTCCCAGTGGGCCGGGGTGGTGATGTCGCAGTAGACCTCGCTGGTGCGGGGCGGCGGGTTGAACATGGCCGTCCACCAGGCGCGATGTGGCACCAGCAGCACGAACGGGATCTTCTCCACCGATGGCCGGCCGTGGTAGACCGAGGCGGTGCCCTCGGGCACGCCGAGCCAGATGCCGAGATCGTCCTCGGTGAGCCGACGGGCCGGGTAGTCGCGGTGGGCGCTGCCGTCGTACTTGCGGTAGATCACTCGGACCATGTCGCTCGGCATGATTCGCACCCTAACCGATACTGCCCACGCGTCGTAGCGCGGCGGTAACCGGACGACACTGACCGGACCGGCCGGTCGTGCCGGCATCTCGCCACGCGGCGGATGGGCGCGGCCGGTGTCGGCGGCGACGGGTACCGTCGCACGGTGACTCCGCCCCGCACCGCCACCGGTTCCGCCACCCCGTCGGCCCGCGGCAAGGGCCGCCGGCGGGGTGCCCGGCCCAGCGGCACGGAGCTGCTGGCGGCTGCGGTCGGCGCGGTGCCCGGCGGCGCGGAACGCCCCGGCCAGCAGCAGATGACCGAAGCGATCGAGGAGTGCGTGGCCGGCGGCGAGCATCTGCTCGTGCAGGCCGGCACCGGCACCGGCAAGTCGCTGGCCTACCTCGCGCCGGCGCTCACCGTGGACGGCCCGGTGGTGGTCTCCACCGCCACCCTGGCGTTGCAGTCCCAGCTGGTCGACCACGACCTGCCCCGGCTGGCCGACGCGGTCGAGCCGGTGCTGGGGCGTCGGCCCACCTTCGCGGTGCTCAAGGGTCGCCACCACTACCTCTGCCTCGCCCGACTGGACAACTCCACCGAGGAGGAGCCGGAGGACACCCTCTTCGACGCCCCGGCGGCCCGCCCCGGCGGTGGGACGAAGTGGCTCGGTGAGGCGGGCCGACTGGGCAAGCAGATCGAGCGGCTGCGTGACTGGGCCGAGAAGACCGCCACCGGCGACCGCGACGAGCTGGACCCAGGCGTTGACGACCAGGCCTGGCGGCTGGTGTCCATGCCGGCCCGCGAGTGCGTCGGCGCGACCCGGTGCCCGTTCGGGCAGGAGTGCTTCGCCGAGGCGTCCCGGGCCCGTGCCCGCGAGGCCGACATCGTGGTGACCAACCACAGCCTGCTCGCTGTCGACATGCTCGCCGACCGGCACATCGTGCCACCGCACAAGCTGCTCATCGTCGACGAGGCGCACGAGCTGGCCGACCGGGTCTCCTCCGCGGCCCAGGCGGAGCTGGTGCCGGAGCTGATCGACCGGACCACCCGGCGGGCCCGTACGCTGCTGCGGCCGGAGACCGCCGAGGCGCTCACCGCTGCCGGTGACGCCCTCGCGGTCGGGCTGGCCGAGGCGCCGGCCGGGCGACTCACCGCCGGGCTACCGACGCCCCTTCGGGAGGCGTGCACGCTGCTCGACGCGGCGACCCGCTCCGCCCTGGACGCGATCGGCGACATCAAGTCCGACGACCCCGACCCGGTGCGCAAGCAGCAGGCCAAGGCCGCACTGGACGAGCTCTCCACCACCGCGCAGCGGCTGCTGGAAGAGGCCGACCACGACGTGGCCTGGGTGGAGAAGAACGACAGCGGCAGCCGTCGTGCGCTGGTGGTCGCGCCGCTCTCGGTGGCCGGCACCCTCGCCACCCACCTGTACGACGAACGCACAGTCGTCGCCACCTCGGCGACCCTGGCGCTGGGCGGCCGGTTCGACACGGTGGCCCGCGCCCTCGGGCTGGACGCGCCGCCGCCTGCCCCGCCGACTCCCGCCGCGGCCGCGCTGGCCGCCCGCACCGGCCCGGGCCGTCCGGCCGCCGAGGCGCCGGGCCGTCGCCTCGCTGGAGACGTCACCCTCAGTGCCGTCGTACCGGCCACCGAGGGCCCCGGTTGGCGGTCACTTGACGTCGGGTCGCCGTTCGACTACGCCCGGCAGGGCATCCTGTACGTCGCCGCGCACCTGCCCCGCCCCAGCGTCTCCGGGCTGCCCGAGGCTGCCGGGGAGGAGCTGCTCGGGCTGGTCGAAGCACTCGGTGGTCGTACTCTCGGGCTCTTCTCCTCACGGCGGGCCGCGCAGCAGGCGGCGGAGCTGCTGCGCGCGCGGACCGACCTGCCGGTGCTGCTCCAGGGCGAGGAGGCCCTGCCCCTGCTGGTCCGCCGGTTCCGGGAGGAGCGGGCGAGCTGCCTGTTCGGGGTGATGTCGCTGTGGCAGGGGGTGGACGTGCCGGGTGACGCCTGTCAGCTCGTCGTCATCGACCGGCTGCCCTTCCCCCGTCCGGACGAGCCGCTGGCCGCCGCCCGCGCGGCGGCTGTGGACGCCGGCGGCGGGTCCGGCTTCTCCGCCGTCAGCGTGCCGATCGCGGCGGTCCGGCTGGCTCAGGGTGTGGGCCGGCTGATCCGGGCGACCGGCGACCGGGGCGTGGTCGCTGTGCTCGACTCCCGACTGGAGACGGCCCGGGGCTACGGGCCGTTCCTGCGCCGCTCGCTGCCGCCTTTCTGGTACACGACCCGCCCCGAGGTGGCCCGCGGCGCCCTGGAACGCCTCGCCAAGTCCTGAACCCGCGCCGCGCCACCCCCGCGCGCCGCTGTGGCGCCGGAGGGTCAGGGGGCTTGGGAGGCGACGACCACGGCGTCGGGTGGGGTGTCCGGGACCCTTCGGGCGGCGAGCCGGCGGACCGCGGTGTTCAGCACCGCGATGAGCGGCACGGAGACCAGCGCGCCGGTGATGCCGGCGAGTACGACACCGGCGGCGATGCCGATGATCACCGCGAGCGGGTGCAGGGCGACCGCCCGTCCCATGATCAGCGGCTGGAGCACGTGCCCCTCGATCTGCTGCACACCGATCACCGCACCCAGGATGATCAACGCGATACCCGGGCCGCTGTCGACGAGCGCCACCAGCACCGCCACGCCACCGGAGAGCGCCGCGCCGACGATCGGGATGAACGCGCCGAGGAAGACCAGCGCGGCCAGTGGGAAGGCGAACGGAACGTCGAAGATGACCAGGAAGATGCCGATGCCGACCGCGTCGATGAAGGCGACCAGCACTGTCGCGCGGACGTAGGCGCCGAGCGTGTGCCACGAGGCGCGGCCCGCGTCGTCGACCTTCCACCGAGCGGCGACGGGCAGGAGCCGGACCAGGAAACGCCAGATCCGGCTGCCGTCGCGCAGGAAGAAGAACGTCGCGAAGAGCACCAGCAGCGTGCCGGTCAGCACCTCCGCCAGCGTCGCGGCCGTGCTCAGCGCGCCGCTGGTGAACTTCGAGGTGTTGTCGTTGATCCAGGCCTGCGCCTCGTCGATGTAGCGGTCGAGCTGGCCGTCGGAGAGGTGCAGCGGGCCCGTCTTCAGCCAGTCCTGGATCTGCCGCACGCCCTCCGAGGACTTCTCGCTGAGCTCCGGCACACCGCGGATGAACTCGTTGACCACCAGCGTCAGCGTGCCGATCACCGCGGCCAGGCCGCCGACCAGCACCACCGCCGTCGCCAGCGACCGGGGCAGTCGGGCCCGCAGCAGCCAGCCCACCGCCGGCGCGAGCAGCGCGGAGAGCAGCAGAGCGATGGCCAACGGGATGATCACGATCTTGATCGTGCCGACGATCCGGAGCAGGGCCCAGGCCACCACACCGATGACGATCAGGCGCCAGCACCACGCGGCGGCGATCCGCAGCCCGTGCGGGACGTCAGCGTCATCCCGGCTGGAGGTCGAGCTGTGCAGGTCCACCGGAGGCTCCGCGCCGAAGACCGAGGCGCTCGGCGGCGCGGTCGGCCCCGGAACGGCCGGCGACGCCACCCGGGCGGCGTCCGACACGCCGCTCAACTCCTCGCTCGTGCTGCCCTCGTCGGAGCGCGCCGACTCCTGTCGTGACTGGTAGGCGCGGCGCAGCCGCCCGCGTACCCGCTCGAAGCGGCTCAAGCGCACCTCCTGGCAGAAGAAATCGGCCCGCCCACGGCGACAGGTCGGACAGCATACGTCCGTTGCCGACACCGTAGGGCAGTTCCGCCACACATTGCCCTCGCCACCACCGGCGTAACCACCGGCGGCCGGCCGTCGGCCACACGGTAGCGTCTGCGGCGTGACCGTCGACAACGATCTCGACGCTGGCCTGCCGATCCGCCTGCTGCACGACCGGGTGCTGGTGCGGATGGAGGGCAGCGAGGGCGAACGTCGCTCCACCGCTGGCATCGTCATCCCGGCGACCGCCCAGGTCGGCAAGCGACTCGCCTGGGCCACCGCCGTGGGGGTGGGCCCGAACGTCCGCGCCATCGTCTCCGGCGACCGGGTGCTCTTCGACCCGGACGACCGCTCCGAGGTCGAGCTGCACGGCCGCGGGTACGTGCTGCTGCGCGAGCGGGACGTGCACGCCGTGGCCGCCGAGCGGATCGAGAACGACCCCACCGGCCTCTACCTCTGACGCACCTCCCCGGGCCACCACGCCCCGCCGCGCGCCGTTTGCCCGGCCGCACGACGGGAAGCCATCCGGCGACCGTGGCCCTGGGGAGGGACGATGCCGGTATTCGTTAAGAAGTTGTTGACCTGGGGCAGCGTCGCGTTCCTGATCTACTTCGTGGCCTTCCGGCCGGACGGCGCCGCACAGATGTTCAAGGCGATCGGGGCGGCGCTGATCGCGATGTTCCAGGGTTTCGGTGACTTCCTCACCACCCTGATGACCTGAGCTGCAACGTCAGCCGGGGGCACCGGCCGTCAGGGGTGATTCGGCGGCCAGTGCGCGGGCGGTCGCATGGCGGGCCAGCCGGACGGGGCGTAGCCCACCGGAGGCGCGGCAGGGGCCAGCACCACCGGAATCGGCACCACCGGCTCGTCCGGCGCGTCCACCGGGCGCTGCGTGCCGTCCGGGAAGCGCAGGTGGTAGCGGCTGCCGTCCCAGACCCCGGTCGGGGCCTGCGGGTCCCGGCCGACGAAGAACGACCGGTACGCGGTGATCGCGTCCAGCAACTCCCGCTCCTCTCGCGCGCTCCGGTCCTGGTCGGCGGGCTTGCGGTCCAGGCCGCGCAGCGTGCCGTCACGCAGCAGGGCCAGCCGGGTGGCGGCGGACTGGTAGCCGCGCATGGCGCGCACCCCGGCGTCGCCGGCGACGCGTCGGGCCCACCTGCGGGCAGCGTGCCGCCGGCCGAGGCTGCTCAGCGCGGCCACCTCGGGCGGGCTCAGCCAGCCGGCGCGTACGTAGTCCGGCAGGGTCCGCTCGGTGAGCCGCCCCTCCCAGGCGCGCAGCCACACCGCCAGCCCCACCATCCCGAAGAACACCGGCACCATCAGGCCCAGGAAGCCGTACAGCATGATCAACGCTTGGCCGGTGGCCTGGGTCAGCGTGGGCAGCAGGTTCCACGTACCGTGCAACATCATCGCCAGCAGCAGGCCGCCGATCGGGGCGAGCACCCGGACCCGCCGGTCGGCCGTCCGCGCCGCGATGCCCAGCCCCACACCGGTCATCGAGGTGAAGAGCGGGTGGGCGAACCCGAACAGCAGGATCCGCAGGATGAAGATCGCGATGACCTGCTGGATGCCGGTGGCCGGGCCGTACCGGTCGACACCGGACGCGTAGCCCAACCCGCCCAGGTAGAGGATGTTCTCCACCATGGCGAAGCCGACCGCGGACAGCCCGCAGTAGACCAGGCCGTCGGTGATCCCGGACCACTCGCGGCGGCGGAACACCAGCAGCAGGATCGGGCCGAGCGCCTTGGTCAGCTCCTCGATGAACGGCGCCACCAGCACCCCGGTGAGCGCGGACGGCAGACCCCAGTCCTCGAAGCGGTTGGCCGCGAAGTCGTTCACGGTGAGCGAGGCGGCGGTGGAGACGAATGCTCCCCAGGCGAAGCAGAAGATCAGATATTTCAACGGCTCCGGTTCGTACCGGTCCAGCCAGAGGAAGCAGGCGACCAGCACCGGCACCGGCAGGATGGCGGCGGCCACCCCGATCAGCAGGGCCTGCACGCCGAGCGACTGGCCGAGCGTGAAGACCATGAACACCGCGCAGGCGGCGATGAGCAGCACCACCCCGGCCAGTGCCAGGAACCGTCGCCAGCCCAGTCGGCGCAGCGGCATCCGGGGTGCCTCGCCGACGGACGGGGCCGCTGGCGCGGGCGACGACGGCAGGGGTGAACCGGGCGGGGTGTCGGCCATGCGGTCAGCGTAGCGATCTGCCGCCGGCTGGTCCGGTCGCATCGGCAGCCGCTATGCTGCCGGCAGGTCACGAGCGCCAGCGTCAAGCCCCGGCTTGCTGGCCGGCAACCCTCGTCGAGTTCGCGGTGGGGTGCCCCGGGTGATGACCGGGCCCAGCCCGATCGGTGTGCTGGGCAAGCGCGGACCCCGTCCCGATGCCGCACCCGGGGTCCCTGACCCCGGAGGTTCCGGCGTGTCCGTCACCCTTGTCTCCTCGCTGCCCATCCGCGTCGACGCCGCGCCCCGGCCGGCCTCGTCGCGACCGCTGGACGTCCTCGGCGTACCGGGCGAGATCAACCTGGACTACGCGGCCAGCGCACCGTGCGCGCGGGCCGCCGCCGACGCGGTGACCGAGCTGCTGCCCTGGTACGCGAGCGTGCATCGTGGGGCGGGAGCGTTGTCCCGGCGCTGCACCCTCGCCTACGAGCAGGCCCGCCAGACGGTCGGTGACTTCTTCGGCGGCCGCGCCGACGACCACGTGATCTTCACCCGCAACACGACCGACGCCCTCAACCTGCTGGCGCGGGCCCTGCCGGCCGGCACGACAGTGGTCACCAACGCCTCCGAGCACCACGCCAACCTGCTGCCCTGGCCGCGCGGCTCGGTGCGGCTGCCGGTGCCCACCGACCCCGACGCGGCGGTACGCGACCTCGCCGCCGCCCTCACCGAGCTGCGCCGGGGCAGCAACCCGGCGCTGCCGGTGCTGGTCGCGGTGACCGGTGCCAGCAACGTGACAGGTGAGCTGTGGCCGGTCGCCGAGCTGGCCCGGGTGGCACACCGGCACGGCGCCCGGATCGTGCTGGACGCCGCGCAACTCGCCCCGCACGTCCCGGTCGACCTGCTCGCCCTCGACGTCGACTATCTGGCCGTGTCCGGCCACAAGCTGTACGCGCCGTTCGGTGCGGGTGTGCTCATCGGCCGGGCGGACTGGCTGGACGACGCCCCGCCGTACCTGGCCGGTGGTGGCGCCACCAGCCACGTCGGGCCGGCGACACACGACGTGACCTGGGCGACCGGCCCGGCCCGGCACGAGGGCGGCACCCCGAACCTGCTCGGCGCGGTGGCGCTGGCAGCCGTGTGTGCGGCGCTCGACGACGCCGACCGGGCGGCACTGGCCGCCCACGAGCAGGCGCTGCTGGCCCGACTGCGCTCCGGCATCGCCGCCCTGCCGCACGTCGTGGAGCTGCGCACCTTCGGCCCGGACGCGCCCCGGGTCGGGATCGTCTCGTTCGTGGTCGCCGGCTGGGAATCCAGCGACGTGGCCGCGCGACTGGCGGCCGAGCACCACATCGGCGTACGCGACGGCTTGTTCTGCGCTCACCCGCTGACCCGGCGGCTGCTCACCGAGGCGGCGGGGCGTACCGGTCGGCGGGATCTGCCGTCCACCGCGTTGCGTGCCAGCATCGGCCTGGGCAGCACGGCGGCCCAGGTGGACCGGCTGCTCGCCGCGCTCGCCGAGCTGGGCTGAGGCCTCCGCGCGCCTCGCTCAGCCGACCGGCGGGGCGGTGGGTGGTTTCGGCGCCTCGCCCGGCTCGGCGGGCTCTCCGACGGGGCGCTCCTGCTCACCGAAGGCGGTGCGGATCCACCGGTTCGCCTCCTCCTGTTCGATTCCGGAGGCCACCAGCAGGTCGCTCGCTGTGGTCCGGATCTGGGCGACCACCACACTGCCCGAGAAGCCGACCCCGTCGCCGTACGCCCGGCCGGCCTCGCTGACGGCCCGCAGCGACCGCTCGCGGGCCTTCTCCGGTTCCTCGCCAGCGGCGAACTCGTGTTTGAGCAGCCGGACCGACTCGGCGAGGTGGTTGATCGCGTCCGGCATCGGATCGGGCACCGGTTCCTCGTCCTCGACCAGGGTCACGGACCTGCGGATCAGCGTGCCGCTGTTGCGCATCGCCCGGTCGATCGGGTCGGCCGCCTCCGCGTAGTGGGTCAACTCGTCGCGGCGGTGCCACCGGGCCGGGGAGAGGGTGGCTGTCTCCTTCGCGCCCTCGATCGCCTCCCCCAACGTGGCCAGTTCCTCCTTGTTGTTACGCAGCCGGTCCAGTGCCCGCTGGATGCCGGCGCGGTCCCGGCTGCGTAGCCCGTCGGCGGTGGCGTCGAGTTGGGCGGCGAGCAGGTCCAGCGCCGGCCGGGCGGCCCGGTTGATCACCCGGAGCGGGTTCAGTGGCAGCAGCACAGCCGTGACCAGCAGCGCGATCCCACCGCCGAGGAACGCGTCGACGAAGCGGGGGATCTCCAGGTTCTGGGTCGACGGGCTCAGCGTGACGATCAGCACCGCCGTGGCCGCCGCCTGGATGACGATGGCGACGCTCGCCCCGGCGAAGATCGTGAGCAGGATCGCCACCGTGACCACCAGGCCGAGCTGCCACGCCCCGGTGCCGAGAAAATAGATCAACAGGTCGCCGACGCCCACCCCGACGCCCACCCCGACGATCAACTCCACGGTCCGGCGGAATCGCTGGCCGACCGACGCGGCCAGGGTGCCGACCGCGGAGATCGGCGCGAACACCGGTTGCGGGTTGCCGAGCAGCCGGTGCGAGACGAAGTATGCCAGTCCGGCAGCCAGCCCGGCCTGCACGGCGAGCCCGCCGGCCATCCGCACCCGGTGCAGCCGGTCATGCAGGGTGGCCCGGCCGCGATGGCGCAGTTCCTCGGTGGCCTCGGCGATCCGGGCACCGTCGATGTCCACCAGCCCCTTGCGCAGCGCGGTACGTCGCACCATTGGAGGTCGCTTGTCCCGGGCCACGGCCATGGGCGCGACTACCCGTGGTGGGCCCGCTGAATCCTCCCTTCTCGCGCGTCGTGGGCGGATGCGGCAGACTCGGGCGGTGGTTGATCTGCTGGATCGCTGGCGAATCGCGGCCCGGGGCGCCGGTGCGGGTTCGGGCCTGACGTCGACCGGCGCCGGGGAGCAGCTGCTCGCCCGGTGGCGGGAGCCGCACCGGCACTATCACACGGTGGCCCACCTGACGGCGGTGCTCGACGTGGTGGACGAGCACGCCGACCTGGCCGGCCGACCCGACGTGGTCCGGTTGGCGGCCTGGTTCCACGATGCCGTCTACGACCCGCGGGCCGCCGGCGACGCCAACGAACGCGACAGTGCCGCGCTGGCCGAGAGCGTGCTCGCCGGGCTCGGGGTGCCGGCACCCACGGCGGCGGAGGTGCGCCGGCTGGTACTGCTCACCGCCGGGCACACCGTGGCACCGGGCGACCCGGACGGCGCCCTGCTGTGCGACGCGGACCTCGCCGTGCTGGCCGCCCCTCCGGCCGACTACGACAGGTACGCGGCGGCCATCCGGCGGGAGTACGCGCACGTGCCGGAGCCGGCCTTCCGGGCCGGGCGGGCCGCGGTGTTGACCGGCCTGCTGGCGCTGCCCGCGCTGTTCCGGCTGCCGCCGCTGGCCGCCAGATGGGAGGAGCCTGCCCGGGACAACGTGCGCCGCGAGCTGGCCGCGCTCAGCGAGGGGTCGACGGGCGCGGGCTGACCAGGTGTTTCGGGCGACGCAGTCCCGCGGAGCGGAGCAACCGGACCAGCTCCCGGCTCGGCACCACCTGGGCACCGAGCCACACCGCCGCCGCGAACCGGTCGGCCGGAATGTCGTAGTGGTCCCGGTCGAAGCCGCGTCGGGGCGCGCCGAGTGTCTCGGCGAAGGCGTGCAGCTCGGCGTACGAGACGTCGCTGATCAGGTGCGACCAGAGCCGACCGCGCCACGGCCAGGCAGGCCGGTCCAGGTAGAGCATGGTGCCCAAGCTATCCGGCTCAGTTGATCATGTTGATGATCGCCCGCCGGCGACCTAGCCTCGGCTGCATGGCCCCCACCAATCTCCTCGACGACCTGCGCGACGCGCTCGGTGGCGACGCCGTGCTCACCGACCCGGACCTGCTGCGGATGCACCAGCGGGACGAGGCCGACCTGTGCGCCGCCGGCACCCCGCTCGTGGTGACCCGTCCGCGCAGCACCGAACAGGTGGTCGCCGTGGTCCGGGCAGCGGCGCGGCACGGCGTACCCGTGGTGCCGCAGGGTGCGCGGACCGGGTTGGCCGGCGCGGCGAACGCGGTGGACGGCGCGGTGGTGTTGAGCACCGTGGCGATGGACGAGATCCGGGAGATCGACCCGGTGAGCCGGATCGCCGTGGTCCAACCCGGGGTGGTCAACGCGGCGCTGGCCGGGGCGGTGGCGAAGCAGGGCCTCTGGTATCCGCCGGATCCCGGCTCCTGGGAGTCGTCGACGATCGGCGGCAACGTGGCCACCAACGCCGGTGGCATGTGCTGTGTGAAGTACGGCGTGACCACCGAGTACGTCCTCGGCCTGGAGGTGGTGCTCGCCTCCGGTGAGGTGCTGCGCACCGGCCGGCGTACGGCCAAGGGGGTGGCCGGGTACGACCTGACCCGGCTCTTCGTCGGCTCGGAGGGCACCCTCGGGGTGATCACCGAGGTGACCGTGGCGTTGCGGCCCGCGCCGGCCGAGTCGCTGACCCTGGTGGCGGTCTTTCCGTCCACTGCGGCGGCCGGCGCCGCGGTGGCCGAGATCGCGGCCCGCGGGCTCACGCCCAGCCTGTTGGAACTGCTCGACCAGACCCACCTGCGGGCGATCGAGGCGTACCAGCCGATGGGGCTGCGGACCGACGCGCAGGCCCTGCTGCTGGCCTCCGTGGACACCGGCAGCCGAGCCGCCGACGACCTGGCCGCCCTGGCCGCTGTGTGCGAGGCGGCCGGCGCCGACGAGGTCTACGCGGCCACCGACGCGGTGGAGGCGGCTGCGCTGCTCCAGGCCCGCCGGCTGGCCCACCCCGCCATGGAGAAGTTCGCCGCCGACGCCTACCCGGGTGGCAACGGCGGCCTGGTGATCGACGACGTGGCGGTGCCGCGCGGTTCGCTTGCCGCGCTGCTGGACGGGGTGGCCCGCATCGCGGCGGAGTGCGAGGTGCCGATCGGTGTGGTGGGGCACGCCGGGGACGGCAACATGCACCCGAACATCGTGGTCGACCGGGCCGATCCGGCGAGTGTGGAGCGGGGCCGGCGGGCGTTCGACGAGATCATGCGGCTCGGCCTGGACCTCGGCGGCACGTGCACCGGCGAGCACGGGGTGGGGCTGCTCAAGCGGGACTGGCTGGCCCGGGAGATCGGGCCGGTCGGCGTCCGGGTGCACCAGGCGATCAAGTCGGCGCTCGACCCGGCTGGTCTGCTCAACCCGGGCAAGGTGCTCTGACCTGGCTGAAGGTCAGCCCTTGACCTCGGCCGGGGTCGCCTGGGTGAGCAGCAGCAGGATCTCCCCGGCGACCGGCGTGCGCTCCTCACCAGGGCAGTCCTGCGAGGTGATCAGCCCGGTCGAGGTGAGCAGGCTGGACGTCAACGCGTCGATGCAGGTGGTCCGGTACCTCCGGGCCTGATCGGTCTCGGCGGCCAACTTCGGGTTGGCGAGCAGCACCTGGAGCCGTTCGGTCAGCTCCGGCGCGAGGGTGCCCCGGGAGGTGACCCCGTCGCCTGCGCAGTCGAGGCACTGCCACGCGCCGTTGCGCTCGACGCTCAGGGTACGCATCGGCCCGTCTTCGCCGAGCCGCTGGAGCAGGCTGACCTGACCGGCGGCGACCGTGGTGGGGATCTCCAGCTGCGATCCGCCCCCCGCCACCGGGGCGGATGGCTGCGCCAGAGTCGTATCCGGCTTGTCCCGGTCGAGCAAGGAGCACCCGGTCAGGGCACCGACGAGCGCGACGGCGATGAGGGGTAGGAGCAGACGAGGGTGCGCGCGGGGTAGCACGCGCGGAAACCTACCCCACCGTAGGTAGCGACCGAAACCACCATCCGGGTCGGTATCGATGGTTACCCATTGGTAACGTCGCAATTCGTCATCGAGCGGACGGACGCAGCTCCACCTGATCGTCGTCGCCGCCACGGTCGGCGGCGTACCCCCGCACGTCCGGAGCGCCGAGCCGAGCGGCGTCCGCCGCGGCGTCGTCCGGCATCAACTGGGACTGCCGCTCCGCCTCCACCCGGGCGCGGTAGTGCTCCACCTCGCGGGCCCGGGTCGCCTCGTCCCAGCCGAGCACCGCGCCCATCAGCTCGGCGGTGTGCTCCGCGGACTCCAGCCCTCGGTGGCTGGTCTCGAACGAGATCCGGGTCCGCCGGGTCAGCACGTCCTCCAGGTGCAGCGCACCCTCGGCCCGCGCCGCGTACGCGACCTCCGCCGCCAGATACTCCGGAGCACCCGCCAGCGGAGACGCGAGCAACGGGTCGGCGTCGACCAGGGCCAGCAGGTCCAGGGTGAGGGTGCCGTACCGCTCCAGCAGGTGCTCCACCACACCCACCGGCACGCCGTGCCGGCGGGCCAGGTCGGCCCGGTCCCTCCACATCGCCGGGTAGCCGTCGGCACCCAGCAGAGGCAGATCGGCGGTACGCGACGAGCGCGCGCCGCCGAGCCGGCGGGCCGCCCGGTCGACCACGTCGGAGGCCATCACCCGGTACGTCGTGTACTTGCCACCGGCGACCAGCAGCAGTCCGAGCATGGGCTCGAAGACCGCGTGCTCGCGGGAGAGCTTCGACGTCGAGTCGGCCTCGCCGGCCAGCAACGGCCGCAGCCCCGCGTACACCCCCTCGATGTCGGCGGTGGTCAACGGCCGGTCCAGCACGGTGTTGACCTGCTGCAACAGGTAGTCGATGTCGCGGGCCGAGGCGGCCGGGTGGGACCGGTCCAGCCGCCAGTCGGTGTCCGTCGTGCCGATGATCCAGTGCCCGCCCCACGGGATGACGAAGAGCACCGAACTCGCCGTGCGCAGGATGAGCCCCGCCTCGCCGGTGATCGCCGAGCGGGGCACCACCAGGTGCACCCCCTTCGAGGCGCGCACCCGGACGCCGGGCCGCAGGCCCACGTCGTTGAGCATCCGCGACATGTCGTCGCTCCAGACACCGGTGGCGGCGATGACGGTACGGGCGTGCACCTCGAACTCCGCGTCCGGCGAACCGGCCGGCGCCTCCAGGTCACGGACGCGGACACCGGTCACCTCACGCGCCTGCCGGATCAGCCCGACGGCGCGGGCGCTGCTCACGACCGTGGCACCGAGGCTGGCGGCGGTGCGGGCGAGGGTCACCACCAGGCGGGCGTCGTCGACCTGCCCGTCGTAGTAGCGGATCGCCCCGGCCAGCGTGTCGGGCCGCAGACTCGGGAAGACCCGCCGGGCCCCCTCGCGGGTCAGGTGCCGGTGCAGTGGCATGCCCCGGCCACCGCCGAAGATCCCGGCGAAGGCGTCGTAGGCGGCCACACCCGCGCCGTAGTAGGAGCGGCGGAAGATGCGGGCCGGCAGGTCCCGCAGCCCTCGCCCGGCGGGCAGGGGCACCAGGATCGGCACCGGACGCACCAGGTGCGGCGCGAGCCGGGTGGCGAGCAGGCCGCGCTCGGTGAGCGCCTCGTGCACCAGGTGGAACTCCAACTGCTCCAGGTAGCGCAGACCACCGTGGATGAGTTTGCTCGACCGACTGGAGGTGCCCGCCGCGAGGTCACGCGCCTCGACGAGGGCCACCTTGAGCCCCCGGGACGCCGCGTCCAGAGCCGCACCGGCACCGGTCACCCCGCCCCCGATGACCAGGACGTCGAAGCGCTCGGCGCGCAGTCGCCGCAGGTCGGACACACGGCGGACCGGCGAGAGCTGGCCGGCGACGGATCGGGAGATGTTGGGGTCACGCACAGGTCCACGGTAACCGCCATGCCACCGTGCCGGCATTCGCCGCCCGCCCGGCTGACGGAAACTGTCCAGCACCGGCACGGTTCTCCGATCGACCCGCAACACGACGGTCGGATGGAAACCGCTCGCCGTGGTCGTAAGGTTCTCGGATGCAAGGTCACCCCGCGCAACCCGGATTCAGCGACCGCAGCTCCCCGTGGTCGGTGGTCGCAGCCGTGCTGGTCGGCTGCTGGACGGTCGCGGTCACCGCGGCCACCCAGACCGGCGGCTGGGTCACCGATCAGGTGCTGCTGGGCTTCGGGCTGGACCGCGTCGGCTGGCTCTGGCCGGTGCTCGGCCTGACCACAGTCGTGCTGGTGGGCACACCCGCCCTGCTGCTGGCCGTGCTGCCCCGGTCGGCTGCGGTCCGGGCCACCGGGAAAGCCTGGCTGATCGGGGGTCTCGCCCTCGGCGTGCTCACGCTGCTGCGGGTCGTGCCACCGGTGCACCACGAGGCGTACCTCGCCGGGCTGGCCGGCGTCACGTTGCTCAGCGCGCTCGCCGCGCGCTGGTCGGCGCGACGATCGTCCGGCCCGGATGTCGACACCGCGCCCGCCGCCGCACAGTGGGCCGGCGAGCGCACGGAGCAACGCGACGCCCCCGGTGGTGCGGCGCTGAACGACGATGCCGCCGCCCGAGCCGAGACCGTCGCAGGCCCGGGGTCGAGCGCCGACGCCGCCGGGAGTCCGAACCCGGTCGGACGTCAGCGTGGATCGCATCGGACCGGGCCGGTGCCTCTGCTCGCGGTCGCCGCCGGGTTGGCGCTGCTGCTGCCGTGGGCCTGGCTGGGCGCGCTCGGCGGGCTCCTGGAAACCGCGCTCGCGCTGTTGGCGGCAGCCGCGCTGGGGGTGCTGGCCGCGACACTGTTGGACGCCACCTTCTGGACCCGGTTCGCTGTTGGCCGACCGCCGCGGCCGGCCCGGCTCGTCCTGCTGGGAGGTCTGGTCGCCGGGGTGGCGCTGCTGCTGCTCGCGGCCGGCACCGGCCAGTCCGGCGCGCAGTTGCCCGCGCTGCTGACCCTGCCCCCGGTGGGTTTCGCACTGGCCGCGCTGTGGGCCGCGGCCTGGCGACCCAGCACCGACCCGGCCGGCGCCGCACGCGCCGGCCGCACGGCGACCGGCTGGCTCGTGGGCCTGGCCGCACTCGGCCCGCTGGCCTTCACCGACCCGGAAGAGATCACCCTGCTGCTGGTCGCCACCCGGGACATCCCGTTCTGGGTGGCGGTCGCCGCTGGCGCCGGGCTCGCCGTCGCGGTCCTGGTCGCCATCGGGTACGCGGTGCTGCTCGCCCGGCCGACGGCACGCACCCCGAGTCGCCGGTCGGCCGCGGTGGCAGCCGTGGTGCTGCTGGTGGCGTTCGGCGTGGTCGACCTGGGTCCAGGCCAACCGGGCCTGCACGGCGAGCGGCTGTTCGTGGTGCTGCGGGCGCAGGCCGATCTGAGTGGACTGCCGGCCGGCGCTGCGGGTCGGGCCGGGAGGGACGCCCGTGCGACGGAGGTCTACCGGCGGCTGGTGACGACCGCCGAGCAGAGCCAGGCCGACCTGCTCCGGGGGTTGCGTCGACTGCGACTCGACCCGGTGTCGTACTACCTGGTCAACGCGGTGGAGGTCGACGGCGGTCCGGCGGTGCGGGCGTGGCTCGCCCGCCGACCTGAGGTGGCCCGGGTGCTGGTCAGCCAACGTCTGCGGCCACTGCCGGCGCCGGCGGGGCAGAGCCGCGGCACCGCGCCCAGGCCCACCGGCCCGGAGTGGAACATCCGCCAGATCGGCGCGGACCGGGTGTGGTCCCAGCTCGGGGTGACGGGCACGGGCATCGTGGTGGGCAGCTCGGATTCGGGGGTGGACGGCGCCCATCCGGCGCTGCGCGCCGGGTTCCGGGGCGGAGACGACTCCTGGTACGACCCGTGGGACGACACCCGCAGCCCGACCGACCAGGGTGGGCACGGCACCCACACGGTGGGCAGTGCGGTGGGGCGCGACGGCATCGGGGTGGCGCCTGACGCGCAGTGGGTGGGCTGCGTCAACCTGGACCGCAACCTCGGCAGCCCTGCGTACTACCTGGACTGCCTCCAGTTCATGCTGGCGCCCTTCCCGGCCGGCGGCGACCCGTTGACCGACGGCCGTCCGGAGCGCGCCCCGCAGGTGCTCACCAACTCCTGGGGTTGCCCGCCCATCGAGGGTTGCGATCCCGGCGTACTGCGGCCGGCCACCGCCGCGCTGGACGCCGCCGGGATCTTCGTGGTCGCCGCGGCCGGCAACACCGGGCCGTGGTGCGCGTCGATCGACGACCCACCGGCGCCGTACGCGGACGTGCTGACCGTGGGTGCGGTGGACGCGCAGCGCCGGGTGGCCGAGTTCTCCTCGCGCGGGCCGGTGCCGGGTGCGAGCAAGCCGGACGTGCTGGCACCGGGTGTGGGTGTGGTGTCGGCCATGCCGGGCGGCACGTACGCCGCGCTGGATGGCACGTCGATGGCGACCCCGCAGGTGGCCGGGGTGGTCGCGCTGATGTGGTCGGCGAACCCGGCGCTGGTCGGCGACGTGGCCCGGACCCGGCAGATCCTGCGGGACACCGCCACGTCGGCGACGCCCACCTACCGCTCCGACAACCCGTCCGACACCTGTGGTGCTCCGTCGAACGTCACGGGTGCCGGTGAGGTGGACGCGTACGCCGCCGTGCGCGCCGCCCAGCAATAGGCAGGTTTCCTTCCGGATCCGACGGGCGGGAGCGCGGGTCGCCACACGGTGTTCTAGGGTCGGCGACCATGGACGCCGAGATCACCGTCACCGAGCTGACCCGCGACCTGGCAGACACCGTGGTGCGGCTCTGCGAACAGGCTCTCGACCTGCCCGAGGACGCCACCGAGGCCGCCGCCATCGTGGACGCGCTCGGGCCCCGGGCCGCCGCCGACCGGCCGGTGGTCGGGCTGGGCGCGTACCGGGGTGCGGACCTGGTCGGGGTGCTGTTCTGCTCGCTGTCGTCGGCCGAGCCGGGCATCGGGCACGTCGACCTCGTCGCGGTCCGTGCGGATCAGCGCCGCCGGGGCGTCGGCCGGGCGCTGCTGCGGCGGGCCGAGCAGGTGCTGGCCGAGCGCGGAGCGACCGAGGTGCTGCTGGCCGGGAACCCGCCGTACTACGCGTGGCCGGGCATCGACGTCCGCTACACCCCGGCGGTCTGCGCCGCCCTCGCGCTCGGCTACCAGCAGGACCGGACCGCCTGGAACATGACCGCCGACCTGTCGTACGACGGGTCGCCGGCACTGCGGTCCACCGAGGCGGCGGAGCGGCGGCTGGCCGATCAGGGCGTCACGGTACGCCGGGCGGAGCCGGCGGATCTCCCGGCGTTGACCGCGTTCGCCCGGTCCACCTTCGGCGGCACGTGGGACGGCGAGCTGGCCGGGTCGGTGGGTCGTGACGGCGCCGGCTGCCACCTGGCGGAGCGGGGCGGCGAGGTACTTGGCTTCGCCGCGTACGGGTCGTCCCGGCCGAGCTGGTTCGGGCCGATGGGCACCGCTCCGGCGGCCGAGGGGTCGGGCATCGGTGGTGTGCTGCTGCGGCGCTGCCTGCGCGACCAGCAGGCGGCGGGGCTGACCCGGGCGGAGATCGGCTGGGTGGGACCCGTGCCGTTCTACTCGGGCGGCGCGGGTGCCCGGATCGAGCGGGTCTTCTTCCTGTACCGGCGGACCCTGCCGGTGGCATAACCGGGGCAAAGGGGACATTGATCCATTCGCCCGCGTCGGTCATCGACGCCCCCTACCGTTTCGGTAGAGGAGGCAGCCATGACCACGGATGACGACCAGACCGAGGACGGCCCGCCGATTACCTGGAAACCGGTCGGCGAACTCCCCGGCCAACTGCCGTTCGACCGGCTCGACTACGGCGACGCCGAGCAACTGGCCGAGATGACCACCGACGACGGGTCGGCGGTCGTCGAGGAGTCACGGGAGATGGTGGACGAGCCGATCAAACTGCTTCCGCCGTACGACCGGGCACAGAAGCGGCGCAACCAGCGCCCACTGCCGACCTGACGACGAACGGGGCGGACCGCATCAGCGGCCCGCCCCGTTCCGTGTCGGAACTGGACTCAGAAGTCCATGTCCCCGCCACCCGGGCCAGCCGGGGCAGCCGGGGTCTTCTCCGGCTTGTCCGCGACAACGGCCTCGGTGGTGAGGAACAGCGCCGCGATGGAAGCGGCGTTCTGCAGCGCCGAGCGCGTCACCTTGGCCGGGTCGATGATGCCCGCGGCCAGCAGGTCGACGTACTCGCCGTTGGCGGCGTTGAGGCCGTGACCCGCTTCGAGGTTACGGACCTTCTCCACCACGACGCCGCCCTCAAGGCCGGCGTTGACGGCGATCTGCCGCAGCGGGGCGTCCAGCGCGACCTTGACGATGTTCGCACCGGTCGCCTCGTCGCCGACCAGGTCGAGCTTGTCGAAGGCGGTCTTGCCGGCCTGGACCAGCGCGACGCCACCACCCGGGACGATGCCCTCCTCGACGGCGGCCTTCGCGTTGCGAACGGCGTCCTCGATGCGGTGCTTGCGCTCCTTGAGCTCGACCTCGGTGGCCGCGCCGACCTTGATGACCGCAACGCCGCCGGCCAGCTTGGCCAGCCGCTCCTGCAGCTTCTCGCGGTCGTAGTCGGAGTCGCTCTTGTCGATCTCGGCCCGGATCTGGTTGACCCGGCCCTGGATCTGCTCGGCGTCACCGGCACCGTCGACGATGGTGGTCTCGTCCTTGGTCACCACGACCTTGCGGGCGCGGCCCAGCATGTCGAGGCTGGCGGCGTCGAGCTTGAGGCCGACCTCCTCGCTGATGACCTGGCCACCGGCGAGGATGGCGATGTCGGTCAGCATGGCCTTGCGGCGGTCACCGAAGCCCGGCGCCTTGACGGCGACCGACTTGAAGGTGCCACGGACCTTGTTGACCACCAGGGTGGCGAGGGCCTCGCCCTCCAGGTCCTCGGCGATGATCAGCAGCGGCTTGCCCGACTGCATGACCTTCTCCAGGATCGGGAGCAGGTCCTTCACCGACGAGATCTTGCTGTTGGCGATCAGGATGTACGGGTCGTCGAAGACGGCCTCCATACGCTCCGGGTCGGTCATGAAGTAGGCCGAGATGTAGCCCTTGTCGAAGCGCATACCCTCGGTGAGCTCCAGCTCCAGCCCGAAGGTGTTGCTCTCCTCGACGGTGATGACGCCTTCCTTGCCGACCTTGTCCATCGCCTCGGCGATGATCTCGCCGACGGTGCTGTCGCCAGCGGAGATGGAGGCGGTGGAGGCGATCTGCTCCTTGGTCTCGACGTCCTTGGCGAGCTTGGACAGCTCCTCCGAGACGCTCGCGACCGCGGCCTCGATGCCCCGCTTCAGGGCCATCGGGTTGGCGCCAGCGGCCACGTTGCGCAGGCCCTCGCGAACCAGGGCCTGGGCCAGGACGGTCGCCGTCGTCGTGCCGTCACCGGCAACGTCGTCGGTCTTCTTGGCGACCTCCTTGACCAGCTCAGCGCCGATCTTCTCGTACGGGTCCTCGAGCTCGATCTCCTTGGCGATGCTCACACCATCGTTGGTGATGGTGGGGGCACCCCACTTCTTCTCGAGCACGACGTTGCGGCCCTTCGGGCCGAGGGTCACCTTTACGGCGTCGGCGAGCTGGTTCATGCCCCGCTCGAGGCCGCGGCGAGCCTCTTCGTCGAAAGCGATCATCTTGGCCATACGGCGTTGTCCTCCTGGACACTCACGGGCCACCCGAGATGTGTGCCCCGGATGGGCCGCCTGGTGTGCGCACCTAGGGACGTCGCCACCTGGCGACGACGACGTCCTTCGGCCGGGCCGGATAGCCCGCGACGACCGGCCATGTGCTGCCCCGGTGTCTCCACACCGGCACAACCTGGCCCCACCGTCCCGACCGTTGGCACTCACGGTATGCGAGTGCCAATGACTTGTTTAGCACTCTCCCCTGCCGAGTGCAAGCACGATGGGGCCGCTCAGCCGAGTTCCGCGGCCAGTCCGGGAGTGTTCACCGGCGCCTCATGAGCGCGCTGCTCGGCGTACGTGACCAGCAGACCGATCATCTGGGAGAGGTGGGCCGGCAGGGCCAGCACCGCGGTGATCCCGATCACCACCACCGCCCCGACCGCGCTGTCCGGGGACGCGAAGGGATCCGTACCGAACGCCGAGGTGCCAACGCCCTCCAGCACGCCGGGAATCACGGTGCCGACGATCACCGCCAGGGCAACCAGGGCAACCCGACCGAGCAGCAGGCCGAGCCGGTCGTGGAACATCCGGAACGACCGGCCGATCGGGTTGTGGCGTTCGAAGAGGTAGACCGGGCCGGCCATGCTCAGCGCGAACGCCAGGTAGATGCCCGGCAGGACGCAGAAGCAGGCACCGATGCCGATGAGCAGGCTGATCAGCAGGGTCCACCCCCACAGCCCGAGTGCCCGACGGATGCCGTAGCGCAGCGCGGAATCCAGGCTGCCCGGCTGACCGGCCGCCTGCTGGGTGATCACCCAACTGCCGGCGGCCCACCCGACGGCCTGCAACAGCCCGACCAGCACGCTGCCGCCGATCAGCAGGACCAGGAGGCTCACCAGCTCCACGGCGAAGTTGTCCGGCAGGGCGGCGGTCGTGCTCGTCTGGGCCTCGGCGGCCCACTTCGCCGACGGGTCCGCCCCGAGAGAGATCACCGAGAGCACCGCCGCGGGCAGCACCTGGGTGAGCAGCATGATGGGCACCAGCTGCCGCCAGCCCCGGCGCAGCGCTCCCCAGCACCGGCTGAACCAGCCGGCCAGGCCGGCACCGGGTGGGGTGACCAGGGGGTCGTTCGGGTCGTACCCGTAACCCGGCGGGTACCAGTTGACCGGCGGCCCCGGATGCCACGGCTGCGGACCGTAGGGCCCCGCTCCAGGCGGGTAGCCGCCGGTCGGCGGGAACACCCACCCCTGCTGCGGCTGACCGGCCGGGCCCCAGGCGCCCTGCGCAGGATCCCAACCAGCCGGCGGGACACCCGGCACGGAGCCAGGCGGCTGACCGGCCGGGCCCCAGGCGCCCTGCGTGGGGTCGGACGGGCCTGGCTCACCCGGCCCGTAGGGCGGGTTGGACGAGGGTGGCTGGTCGGTCATGAACGCTCCTCAGCATCGGCTGGAACGGTTCACGATCTTCCCGGCTGCGCGCCCGTGCCGCCAGCCCCCAAGGCGTTGGCCGACCAGTGCGGAACGGTCAGGCGATGACGCGTACGTGCTCCGCCTGGGGGCCCTTCTGGCCCTGGGCGATCTCGAACTCGACCCGCTGGCCGTCGTCCAACGCCTTGTAGCCGTCCATCTCGATCGCGGAGAAGTGAACGAACACGTCCTGACCGCCGTCGACGGCGATGAAGCCGTAGCCCTTTTCGGCGTTGAACCACTTGACGCTGCCCTGTGCCACGGTGCCACTTCCCTCACTCTGCGCGGTGCTGCCTGACCCGGCGCACGGAGCGGCCGGGCGCCCTCGGACCACCGCTCCGGCAATCGATGACCGCCATTGAAGTAGGTGACCGAAATCGCACGCTACACGAGGACTGACAGCCGCGCACGACCACAAATCGGGCATGGTCCTGATCGCTTCCACACCAGCTCCGGCCGCACCGGTCGACCCGACGCGGCGATCCGACGGATTCATCGACGTGAGTGCCCGCGGGGAAGGAGACGAGGCTGCGCCGCGACCCGGTGAAGATCGGGCCCGACCCGAAAAATGCCGTTCACCCCCTGTGATAGGCATGCGGCATGACCACCGATACGGGCTCGATCTCCGTTCGTCGTGCGGAGATCCGCCGGGGCCGGCCGGAGGACGCCGCCCGGATGCGGGCGCTGCGCCTGGAGATGCTCGCCGACGCACCGTTGGCCTTCCTGGAGACCCTCGCAGACGCGGCGGCCCGGCCACACAACGAGTACGCCGCACGGGTCGCGTACACCTCGGCCGGCCCGAACAACGCGCAGTTCGTCGCGGACCCGGGCGGTCGGCTGGTCGGGCATGCCGGTGGCACGGTCACCCCGGACGAGCCCGGGCTGACCGTGATCTACGCCGTGTACGTCACGCCGACCTGGCGGGGCAGCGGCCTTCTCGGTGACCTGATCGACGGGGTGGCCGACTGGTCCCGGGCGTGCGGCCGACCGGAACTGCTGCTGGAGGTCGTGGTCGGCAACGACCGCGCCTACCGGGCGTACCAGCGGCTGGGCTTCAAGGACACCGGCGTGCGAGTCCCCCACCCCAAAATCCCAGCCCTGAACGAGCTACAGATGCGCCGACCCGCCTAGAACAGAGAACTCATCCCAAGGCAGAACCACTCTGACGCCCCCCAATAAAGAAACCGGAAGCGCCCGCGCCACAGTGCCCACAAGGGGTTTCCGGGGCAGCCCGACCCGCGCAGGGATCAAGCCTGACCGCCCGGAGCGGGTCGGGCTGCCCCGGAAACCCCCACCGCAACCACCTACACGTGACGCCGAGACTGAACGATCCGGAACCGGTTGGCCACATAAGCCCCATCGGTCAAAGCCGAGTTGGCCGCCGCGTTGGCCCCGCTGCCGTGGAAGTCGGAGAACGCCGCCGACTGGTTCACGAAGACCCCGCCGGTGAGGTTGCAGGACAGGTGTACCCCGACCTCGACCGCGACCGCCTCGGTGGCGTCCAGCACCGCCTCGTCGGTGGAGTAGACCCCGGCGGTGAGCGCGCCCTTCTCGCCGACCGTCCGGCGCAGCAGCTCCAGGCTCTGCGCTGTGGAGTCGGTGGCGATGGCGAACGAGATCGGCCCGAACCACTCCCGGCCGTACGTCTCCGCGTCGTCCGCCGCCAGCTTCACGATCGTCGGGGTACGCACCACCGCGTCGGCGTACGCCGGGTGCGCCACGACCCGCGACTCCAGCACCGGCTCGCCGACCTTGGTCACCTCGGCCAGCCGTTCCAGCACCCCGTCGTTGACGATGGCGCCGGTCAGCTCCACGCCTCGCGCCGGATCGGCGGTGAGCTTGCCGACCGCTGCGGCGATCCCGCCGGCCACCTCGTCGAAGCTCTTGTGCCCCTGGTCGGTCTCGATGCCGCCGGCCGGGATCAGGATGTTCTGCGAGGTGGTGCACATCTGGCCGCTGTAGAGGGTCAGCGTGAAACCGAGGTTGCGGCACATGCCGGCGAAGTCGTCGGTGGAGTCGATGACGACAGTGTTCAGACCGGCCTTCTCGGTGTAGACCGAGGCCTGCCGGGCGTGCGTCTCCAGCCAGTCGCCGTACTCGGTGGAGCCGGTGAAGTCGACGATCTTCACGGAGCGGTGCAGGGCCAGGTCGCTGGCGAGCTTCTCACCGGGCGCCTCGGCCGCCAGCATGATCAGGTTCGGGTCGAACCCGGCCTCGGCGAGCACCTCCCGGGCGTACTTCACGGTGATGGCCAGCGGTAGCACCGCGCGCGGGTGCGGCTTGACGATCACCGGGTTGCCGGTGACCAGCGAGGCGAACAGCCCGGGGTACGAGTTCCAGGTCGGGAAGGTGTTGCAGCCGATCACCAGCGCCACCCCACGCGGCACCACGTGGAACGTCTTGGTCATCCGCAGCGGGTCACCCTTGCCGGCGGCCTTCTCCCAGCCTGCCGTGCCCGGGTGCCGGGTCATCTCGGCGTACGCGTAGGCCAGCGCCTCCAGGGCCCGGTCCAGTGCGTGTGCGCCGCCGGCCTGGAAGGCCATCACGAACGCCTGCCCGCTGGTGAACTGCACCGCGTTGGCCAGCTCGAAGATGTTCTTGTGCAGCCGGTCGAGGATCTCCAGGCAGACTCCCACCCGGGCCTGCGGGCCGGCGTCGCGCCAGGCCGGCAGCGCGGCGGAGGCGGCGCTCACCAGCTCGCCGGGGCCGGCGTGCGGGTAGCGCACCGCGAGCTCCACCCCGAACGGGCTCGTCTCGGTGGCGACCCGGTCGCCAGCGCCCGGCTGGTCGAGCGGGAAGTCCCCACCAAGGTACGCCTCGAAGGCGGCCTTGCCGTCGGCGGCGGCGGTCTCGCCGTACACCCGAGGGCTGGGGGATTCGGGATAGGCGGACCAGTAGCCCCGCTCCGTGATCGCGGTCAGCGCACGGTTGAGGGTGTCGGCGTGCCTGTCGTGCAGGGGCTGCGGGGTCTCCGTCATGCCCGCCATCATGCCTGAGCCCGGTCCGCGAGCAGAAGCGCCAATGACCGACGGCACCGCGGTTGCCCGCGGCGGCAGCGGGTAACCGCGGGCCTCCGGCCAGGAGAGCCGGCCACGGGAGGGCGGCGGGTGAGGACCACCGAGATCCGGGTGCACGGGGTCGCCGACAAGGGGCCCGAGACGATCCTCGACCGACCGATCGTCGCGCGGGTCGCGGGAGACGACAACGCCGGCTTCTACCGGCCGCGGCCCGGCTACGGTGCCCCCGCGGACCGCGACGGGGTGACGCTTGAGGCGTACCGCTGGAGCCGGCTGACCGGCGGCACCGCGACCCGGACGTTCTCCCTGGTCCTGCTCCTGCCGTTCATGCTCAGCAACATCGCGGTCTGGATGCTGCCGGTGACCGGTGGCGGCGGCCGTGCCGCGCGGGCGCTGTGCCGACTGCTGGCCGCGACGATGACCGCGATGTACGTGCTCTCCACCGTCGGGGTGTCCCTCGACCTGATCGCCTGGCAGTGCGCGGCCTACCCGAGGTGTCTGGAGGGGCGGCGGGAGTTCTCCTGGCTGGGCGGCGTGCCGCCCGGGCAGCGGCTCGCGCTGCTGGCCGTACCGCCGGTCATCGCGATCGTCCTGATCTGGCGGCTCGGTGCCCGGACCTGGCAGCTCCCCGAGGACAGCGACCACGCTCCCGGCGTGGGTGCGGACCGGCTCGACGCGCCCGCCTTCTGGGACACCCGCTCCCTGCTGCGCCGACTGCGCTCGGTGCATGTCGCGGTGGCGCTGGGCACGCTCGACGTCACTCTGCTGCTGGCTCTGGCGCCGCACGACGCCACACTGCCCGGCTGGCTGCTGCTGGCCGCGAATGTGGTGCTGCTCGCCGGCGCGGTGGTGCTGCTCTGCCGGCCGGCAATCGAGCGACGCGGGGAGCAGGACCAGCGGAGTTCGCGGACGATCCGCTGGGCGGCCGTCGCGCTCACCGCGCTGACCCTGGGGTACGCCCTGGTGCCTCGGCCGCCGTGGGCGGTCGAGGGGATGTTGCCGGGGTACGGGATGCTGGTCGCCGGGTTGTTCGCCGGGCAGGTGGCGCTGCTCGCGATGCTCGGCCTGGTGGTGGCGGTGCAGCGCCGTTCCCTCCCCCGCCCCTTCTTCCTGCTGGCCGGGCTGGGCGCGCCGGTGCTGATCACCGTCGCGATCGGGCTGGGCGTCGCCTACTCCTCGGGTCTGACCTACGGGCTCGCCGAGTATCTGGACCGTGGGTCCAGCCCGACGCCCGCGCGGCCGCTGCCGCCCGGGGCGCCACCGCTGTCGCCGCCGATCGCCTACCGCTGGGTCACCCTCGGCTTCAGCCTTGCCGTGCTCCTGGTGGTCGTGACGGCAGTGCTCGTACCCCGGATCCGGCGTGGTCGTCGCCGCCGGGAGGCCGAGGAACTGGTCCGGCGGGACTACCCGGAAGCCTCCCGCGCGGCCCCCGAACGGGTCCGGGCCGTCCGCGACGCGATCGTGCGTGCCAGGCTGACGGATCGGCTCGGGCCGCTGCTGGCCACCGCATACGTGGTGTTGGCACTGCTCACCCTGGTGGCGGCCGGGCTCTCGGTGATCGGTCCCGGCCCGGGTGCGCTCGCTCTGCGACTGGGCGGCGAGCAGCTGGCCCGTCCGGTGATCTTCGTGACCGACCTGGGCGCCCTGCTGATCGGGCTGTTCGCCACGGTCCTCGCGGTGATGGGACTGGTCGCCTACCGATCCGGCGCGATCCGGCTGGTCGGTGTGCTCTGGGAGCTGGCCACTTTCTGGCCGCGCGCCGCGCACCCTCTCGCCCCGCCGTGCTACGTCGAGCGGGCGGTCCCCGAACTGACCCGCCGGATCGGGCAGCTCACCGCCGACGGGAACGCTGTGGTGCTGTCCGGGCAGAGTCACGGCAGCGTGATCGCGGCGGTGACGATCCTTCAACTCCCCGACCACTGTCAGCGGCGGGTGGCCCTGCTGACCTACGGAACCCCGCTCGGAAACCGGTACCGGCGGATCTTCCCGGCGTACGTCAACGACGAGATGTTGCGCGAGGTCGGCGGCCGGTTGGCCTGGCGGTGGATCAACCTGTGGCGGTACACCGACGCGGTCGGCGGACCGGTGTTCGTCCCGCTCCTGGACGGACCTGACGACCCGGCAGCCCGGGTCGACCGTCGGGTGCGGGACCCGAAGGGACTGCTCATCCCACCGACCGACACCGTGCCCCCACCGGTGCAGGGCCACCGGTTCACCCCGGACGACGACTTCCTCGACGCGATCCGCGAGCTGGTCGGGCGATTGGAGCGAACCGACGGGTGACCGCCCGGGTCAGAGGGTGAGCTGCCAGTTGTTCCAGGCGTCCACCGGGCGGAAGCCGAGTTGCTCGTTGATCGCCACCATGTAGCTGTTGCTGGCGGCGTTGAAGGTGTCGATGACGCGGACCGTCGGCTCGTGGGTCAGCAGGTGGTGCAGGTTCTCCGCCTTGGCGATGAGACCGAGCCGGTGCCCACGGTGGGCCGGGTCGACGATGGTGATCTGCTGGTAGGAGTGCCAGTCGGTGGAGGCGCTCACGTCCAGCAGGGTCCAGGCGACCAGCCGCCCGGACGCCTCGTGGCGCATCCCAAGGTGGTAGCGCCGCCGACCCCGGGCGTCCAGGGCGCGCTCGGTGCCACGGATGCGCTCGGCGTCCACCTGCTCCGGGTCCCACTGCACGTCGCCCATGGGCGCGTCCATGAGCAACCGGCCGTCCAGGTAGGCGATGTCCGCCACGTACTCCTGCGGGGTGGAGCCCTGCCAGCAGACCGATTGATAGCCCTCCGCCCGCGGCCGGGCCTCGGCCAGCGCCGCGCGCAGGGCGATCCGGTCGATCGCGTCGACGTCGAGGCGGCGACGCACCTCGGGCAGCGCCGACTGGGCGCCGGTGGTGGCGGCGAACGCATCTCCCGCCGCTGATCGCGCCGGCCCGTCGGGCAGCGCGGAGACGGTCATCGCGACGACCCGCTTGCGGCCGCGCTCGCGGAGCAGGCGTACGCCGTACTCGTGCAGCGCGCGACCGACACCCCGGCGCCGCAGCTCGGGATGCACCGTCAGCTCGGCGGTGGCGTTGTCGGTGTTGTCGAGCTGCGGCAGGTCCAGCTGGAGGTAGCCGGCCGGCGCGCCGTCCAGCCGGGCCAGCGCCCAGAGCGATTCGGTGCCGGGCATCGGCGTGTGGAACAGCGCGTCGAAGCGGCGTCGGCAGGAGGGTGGGAAGTCCGGCAGGTCGACCTCGATGGCCGCCGCGCCGATCCGGTACGCCTCGTCGACCGAGGTGCGGTCGGCGCCGTCGAACGACGCGATGGTGATGCTCATGCCGGTGAGCGTGCACCGTACAAAAGCGATCGGGCCAGCGAATTACTCGCTGGCCCGATCGAACGTTGGTCGGGAGGGACACTCGCACAACGCCTCCGGCGTTGGGTCGCAAGAACTTCAAAAGTCTTCGGCGAAATGCCCTCCCGCACGGAGCATCTTGCGCCGTCCGGTTCCTGCCGTCAAGTCCGTAGCGGCGGGTTTTCCACACTCACAGCTAAAACCCAGTTACGGACTGATCGACTCGGTTTCACTGAAGTCGGGGTGTCCAGTCAGCCCGGACACCCCGACTTCCGTAAACCCGAGTTGATCAAGACCGGCCGCGGGTCAGCCCAGGAGGCCGGCGTCGCGGGCGGCGCGCAGCGAGGGCTTGATGTGGTGGGTAGGCCCGACCTGACCGGCCACCGCGTCGATGGTCTTCAGACCCTCGCCGGTGTTGAACACCACGGTCTCCGCCGTCGGGTCGAGCCGGCCGGACTCGACCAGCTTGCGCAGCACCGCCACTGTCACCCCACCGGCGGTCTCCGCGAAGACGCCCGTGGTGCGGGCCAGGTCGCGGATGCCCGCCCGGATCTCGTCGTCGTCGGCATACTCCATCCAGCCGCCGGTGCGACGGACCGCCTCCAACGCGTAGAGGCCGGCGGCGGGGTCGCCGATGTTCAGCGACTTGGCGATGCCGGTGGGCTTGACCGGGGTGATCGTGTCGGTGTCGGCGTGCAGGGCCGTGGCGATCGGGTTGCACCCGGCGGACTGCGCGCCGAAGACCTTCCAGCCGCCGACCGGCGCCTCGACCAGACCGATCTCCACCAGCTCGGAGAACGCCTTGTCAATCTTGGTGAGCAGCTCGCCGCTGGCCATCGGGATCACCACCTGCGCCGGGATCCGCCAACCGAGCTGCTCGGCCACCTCGTAGCCGAGCGTCTTGGAACCCTCCGCGTAGTACGGGCGGACGTTCACGTTGACGAACGCGGTGTCCTCGAACTCGTCGGTCTCCACCAGCTCGCCACAGAGCCGGTTGACGTCGTCGTACGAGCCGTCGATGGCGACCAGCTCGCCCCCGTAGACGGCAGTGGTGATGACCTTGCCCTGCTCCAGGTCGCTGGGAATGAAGACCACCGAGGGCACCCCGGCGCGCGCGGCGTGCGCGGCCACTGAGTTGGCCAGGTTGCCGGTCGACGCGCAGGCGAACCGGGTGAAGCCGAGCGCCTTCGCGGCGGTGAGCGCCACCGAGACGACCCGGTCCTTGAACGAGTGCGTGGGGTTGGCGCTGTCGTCCTTGACCCAGAGCTGCGCGGTGATGCCCAGCTCGGCGGCGAGGTGCGGGGCCGCCACCAGCGGGGTCAGCCCCGGGTCGAGGGTGACCCGGCTGGCCGGGTCCTGACCGGCGGGGAGCAGTGCGGCGTACCGCCAGATGTTCTTCGGCCCGGCCTCGATCTGCTCGCGGGTGACCGTCGCCAGGGCGGCCGTGTCGTAGTCGACCTCCAGCGGGCCGAAACACTCGTAGCAGGCGTGCTGGGCGGCGAGCGGGTAGCGCGCCGAACAGGCGCGACAGACCAGGGCGCGGGCGGGGCTGGCGGAGGTGTCGATGCCGGAGGCGGCGAGCGTCGACGTCATGTCGAGAGTCCTCTCATCTTTCCCCGCATCGCACGGTGCGGCGGGGACGGAATTGGCACCTGCCCCGCGGGTCGCTCAGCGGTGAGCGCGCGGGGTGGTTGCCGGGGCGTCGTCGGGCCGTATCCCTCAGCCCCTCTGGATGAGGTATGCAGTTGTGTCGTCGAGTCTAGGCAAAGCCGGGCGCGGCCTCCAGGGCAGATCCCAGGTAGTGGGTCAGCGGACGCTCACCGCTGCGGGGTCGGTCACCGCGATCGGGTCCGTGACCGCTGTGGTCCGTGGCAGCGCCGCGGCGCGGGTCCGGGGCCGGGTGGCCAGATTCGCGGCGACCAGGGCGGCGATCGTGATGGCGGCCCCGACCAGCTCGACGGGCTCCGGGCGGTAGCCGCGGGCGATCTGCACCGCGAACGTGGTCACCGGGACCAGGTTCATGAACAACGCGGCGTTGGCGGCACCGAGTCGCTGCACGCCGGTGTTCCAGGCCAGGACCGCGACCACGGCGCCCAGGATCACCGCGTACGCCAGTTGCGGGGTGACCGCCACGAGGTCGGCGGCGGCCGGCGCGTGCTGCCAGCCGACGGCGTCGGCGCCGATGCTCGCGGCCAGCATGGCGGCCGTGCCGGCGAGTGCGGTCAGCGTGGTGAAGCGCAGCGGCGACCACTCGCCGAAGCGGCTGGCACCGTGCGTGTAGATGCCCCAGCCGAGCACCGCGCCGATCATCATCAGCCCACCGAGACCGAACTGGCCGAGCCCGCTCAGGCTCCCGCGGGTGATCACCAGGCCGACACCGAGAAGCGCCACCAGGGAGAGACCCAGCAGGAGCGGCTTCGGGCGTACGCCGTCACGGGCCCAACGGACCAGTTGGGTGATCACCGGGGTGGTGGCCACGAAGAGCGCGACCTGCTGCGGGGCGGCGTGTTCGAGGGCCAGGCTGCTGAGCAGGTTGAAGCCGGCGAAGCCGACCACTCCGAGCACCACCACCTCGGCCGTCCGGCCGCCCGACCGCAGCGCGTCGGCACCCTCCCGGAGCAGGAGGACGGCGAGAAGGATGACGGCGGCGAGAAGGTAGCGGGCAGTGGTCAGGTTGAGCGGGTCGACCCGGGTCAGCGCGCTGGCCAGGACCGGGAACATCACTCCCCAGGCGAGCACGGCGAGCAGCGGATAGGCGGCGGCGCGGGATCGCATCGTCAGCTCCAATGTTCGAGTATCGTCGAACCAACGGAACCGACATTAGGAGCTTGTTCGATAATTGTCGAACAAGGGTTACACTGGTCACATGGAGCCGCACGAACCCGAACTGACCGCCGTACCGGTCACCGCCGTGCTGGCCGCACTCGCCGACGACGTGCGGTTGCAGATCGTCCGGGCGCTCGCCGAGGGCGGCGAGGCCGCCTGCGGCAGCTTCGACTTCGGCGTCTCCAAGGCGACCCGCAGCCACCACCTCAGGGTGCTGCGCGAGGCCGGCCTGACCCGCACCCGCGCCGCCGGCACCAGCCGCCTGGTCCGACTCCGCCGCGACGAGCTGAACAAGCTCTACCCCGGCCTCCTGGACGCGGTCCTCAGCCCTCGCCCGCCGGCCTGACCCCCGCCACCACCGTCGCCGAGCGCGTCGCCGGAGCCGCCTCGTCGAGGCCCCGGCGACGCGCGGCACGCGTGCGGTCAGACAGCCACCGAGCTGGGTTCGACCGTCGAGGCGGGCGCTGGTGCAGACGGGGAGTCGGTGCGACGCCGGGCGAACAACGTGTCGAGCGCCCAGGCGCCCGGGCCGAGGGTCGCTATCAGCAGGAACGACCAGCAGAAGAGGGCGGACAGCTCGCCCCCGTTCTGCATGGGCAGCAGGTGATCCGGCTGGTGCACAACGAAGTAGGCGTACGCCATCGAGCCGGATGCCAGTAGAGCGGCGGGTCGGGTGAAGAGCCCGGCCAGCACCAGCGCGCCGCAGACCAACTGGATCAGGGCGGCCCACCAGCCCGGCCAGGTGCCGAGCGGTACCGCCTTGCCGGTCATCGGATTGCCGCCGAACAACCCGAAGACCGAGGTCAGGCCGTGCAACGTGAACAGCAGGCCGATCACGATGCGGAACAGGGACAGGGTCGGCCCGCCGAGCCGAGAGACGTTCATGGGACCTCCATTGAGGTGAATGGATGGATCCCGTCCATCGTGACGCATGGTTACATCGAAGTTAATAAATTCCTTGCTGGTGGGAAGATCCCCGGTTGAAATATGTCGGCGCCGCGCCCGCCGGTGACGAGCAGGCGGGGCGGCGAATGCGTCGTGCCGAGGCTCTGAGCTGCGGCTGCGCAGGAAAATCGACCTCAGCAGGGCGTTGGTCGCTCGATGGGAGCGCTCCCGAATGACGGTACAGCCCACCGGGCGGTGCGCGCAGCCCGCCGACCCGCCGCAGACGCGGACGGCCGGCCGACCCCGATGATCCACTCGGCTTCCTTGAAGGCGCGGTATCCCGAGGCCAGGATGCCCCGGGTTCAGGGAAACCGAGTCGATCAAGCGCCGGAGACCGGCTCAGCGGCCGGGGACGGGCAGGGTGGGCAGCGGCGGGACGCCTCCGTGCGCGAGGATCGGTGGATGATCTCCCGCGAGATGACAGCGCGACGGGCCGGCCGGTCGCTCGCGGTGTTCGCGTCAGCGCTGGCGCTCGGCGCCTGCGCACCCGGCGATCATCGCGGCCAGTCCGGGGACGGCCCGAGCCGGCCGCCGATCGCGCCCAGCCCGTCCGCGAGCACCGACCCGCTGGCCGAGTGCCCGGCGTCCGGCGTCCGGATCCGGTCGACCGGGTCGGACGCCGCGATGGGGCTTCGCGCCCTCGGCCTGGAGCTGGTCAACTGCGGCGACCGCCCCTACCAGCTCAACGGTTATCCGGTGCTGCACGTCTACGACGAGCAGCGCGAGCCGATCATGCTGCGCGTGGTCAACGGCGCCAAGGAGATCACCTCGGGCTTCGACCAGCCGCCCCGGAAGGTCACTCTCGCCCCGAACGAGCGAGCCACCGCCGTGGTGCTCTGGCGCAACCTGGTCACCGATTCGACAGTGGTGGCCACCAACGGGGAGTTCCTGACGGTGGCACCCGCGGCCGGCCAACCGCCCCACGAGGTCGACCCGGACGGGCCGGTCGACCTGGGCAACACCGGCCGGATCGGCGTCAGCGCCTGGAAGAAGGCCGACCCGTCCGCGCCGGCACCGACGCGCCCGGCCCCGCTGCCGATACCGAGCGTGGTGCCGTCCTCGGTGAGCCCGCCCGACAGCCGGCTGTGAGCCCGGCCCGTCAGCTGGTGATGTCCTTGCGGGTGAAGCGCCAGAACGCCAACCCCCAGAACAGCGTCGCGTAGCTGATCGCCGAGATGCAGCCGCGTACCACGTCGTCGGTCTGCACGGGAGTCGAGAGCAACCCCAGCCAGGCGGTGCTGAAGTGGGTGGGCAGGAAGTCGCGTATCGCGCCCAGGGCGGTGATCTGGTCCAGGATGCTGGACAGGATCCACAGCAGCACCGCACCACCCACCGCGCCCAACGCGGCGTCCGTGGTCACCGACAGCAGGAACGCCAGCCCGGCCACCACCAGGAGTACGACCGCCAGATAGCCGAGCACCGCCAGCAACCGGAGCAGCCCCTCGGTGGGTTCCAGCTCGGCGGCGACAGTGCTGCGCAGCGGCGACCAGCCGTAGCGCAGGGTCCCCGCCAGCAGCGCGGTGCCGGCCAACAGGATCAGGGCCAGCCCCGAGTACGCGAGCGCGACCACCAGCTTCACCGTCAGCAACCTGGCCCGGGGCACCGGGATCGCCAGCAGGTAGCGCAGGCTGCCCCAGCTCGCCTCACTGGCGACGGTGTCGCCGCAGAACAGCGCGACCACCACCACCAGCAGGAACGACGCCGAGACGAAGATCGAGAACAGGGTGAAGTTGAGGCCACCCGAGGTGGCCAGCTCGACCAGGCTGGAGAACTCGTTGCGACCGTTGTCGTCGTCCCCGCCCGAGTCGAACTGGAACGCGATCAGGATGATCAGCGGCAGCAGCACCATGAACCCGAGCGCCAACTGGGTGCGCCGCCGGGACGCCTGCCGCCGGAACTCCGCCGCGAAGGGCATGGTGGCCGACGGCCGGTAACCGCGGGCCGCACCGGCCGGGTCGGTCACGCCCAGCGGCGTCTCGACGGAAGAGCCTGCCATCACCGGTCACCGCTTCCCCGAGAGTTCTCGCCCACCAGGGCGAGGAACGCGTCCTCCAGGCGCCGCCGGGGCACCACCCGGTCCACTCCGATGCCGGCGCGCACCAGCTCGGCCACCACCTCGCTGCGGGCCGTGCCGTTGGTGTCGACCACCAACTGGCCGTCGCTCTCCGGCAGGACCCGGACCCCGTGCAGCCGGTCCAGCACCGCGCGCGCCGCCACCGGGTCGGTGACGTCGAACAGCACGCTCGGCGACTCGCCCACGATCTCCTCCACCGGCCCGGACGCCACGATCCGGCCCTTGTTGACCACCACCGCGTGCGTGCAGGTCTGCTCCACCTCGGCCAGCAGGTGGCTGGAGACCAGCACCGCGCGCCCGTCCGTGGCGTAGCGCTGGAGCACCCGGCGCATCTCGGCGATCTGCGGCGGGTCGAGCCCGTCGGTCGGCTCGTCCAACACCAGCAGCTCGGGAAGACCGAGCATGGCCTGGGCGATGGCGAGGCGCTGACGCATCCCGTGGCTGTAGTTCTTGATCTTCCGGTGCACCGAGTCGCCCAGTCCGGCGATCTCCAACGCCGCGTCGAACTGCGCGTCCTCCCACGGCCGTCCGGTGGCCCGCCAGTACGCCTTGAGGTTGTCCAGACCCGACAGGTGCGGCAGGAAGCCGGGGCCCTCCACCAGCGCGCCGATCCGGGACAGCACCGGCGAGCCGGGCACCAACCGGCGACCGAAGACGTAGATCTCCCCGGCGGTCGGCTGGGTCAGCCCCATCAGCACCCGCAGGGTGGTGGTCTTGCCGGCGCCGTTCGGCCCGAGCAGACCCACCACCTGACCCGGGTGCACCTCGAAGTCCACGTTCGACACCGCGACGAAGCCGTCCGCGTACTCCTTGCGCAGTGCGCGCACGGCCAGCGGGGTGTCCGCGTACTCCGGGTGCACCGAGCGGTCCTGGCGGCGGTGCCGGCGGCGGACCACGGCGACGACCACGACGAGCCCGACCGCGATGGCGGCGAGCAGGCCGGCGAGCACCCAGCGCCAGAGCGTCGCGGCGGTGGGGATCGGCTCGCCGCTGACCGTGGGCAGGGTGACAGCGCCGTCCACGGCCACCGTGTAAACGGTGGGCTGGGCGGGCGTGGTGTACGCCTGGTCGGAGGTGGCCACGACGAGGCGCAGCCGGTGGCCGGCCTCCACCCGTCGGACGATCCCGGGCAGCGTCACGGTGACCGGGCGGGCGTCCTGCACCTGCTGCGGCAGGCCGGTGAGCCGGATCGGGGCGACCAGCCCGTTCGGCAGGGTGGCCGCGCCGTCCGGGTCGACGTCGTAGAGCTTGACGAACAGCACCGCCTCGCCGGTGGGCGACGCGGCCCGCACGGTGACGGTCGGCGCACCGGCAACGTCCACCGCCTCGGTCAGCGGCGTCGACTCGAACCGGGCGTGCTGGCCGGGCACGTCACCGGCCACGCCGTCCAGCAGCGAGGCGAGCCCGCCGGCGAACGGGATCGAGGAGATCGCAGCCGGATTGCCGTTGGGCGGGTTGGCGATCGGCTGGGCCGGGCCGGCGACCGGGATCTCCCGGCGGGCGTTGCCGGTCAGGCCCGGGTAGTCGGCGCGGCGGAAGCCGGTGGCGACGAGACCCCTGTCGAGCGCGTCGAAGCCGGCGATCCGCGACCAGGTGAAGTCGTCGCCGGGTGCGTCGCCCTCGCCCTTGACGTAGTGGTCGAGCCACTGGACGGTCAGGAACTTCACCCGGTCTTCGTCCGAGCGGGGTCCACTGCCACCGTCGTGCCCGCCGGTGAACCAGGCGACCCGCACCGGGGTGCCGGCGGCGGCGATGCCGCGAGCGTTGGCGTCCGCCTCAGCGAGCGGGAAGAGAGTGTCCGCCTCACCCTGCACCAGCAGGGTGGGGGCCTTGATCCGGTCCAGGACACCCGCCGGGCTGGAGCGGCGCAGCAGGTCCACGGCGGCCTGGTCGGCCCGACCGGTGGTGGCGATCCGCAGGTACGCGGCGCACACGTCGGCGGCGAACCGGCCGCAGGACGGGTCGGCGGCACCGGCCGGGGCGCCACCGGGACCGGTGCCCGGGCCAGCGCCCGGCCCGGGGCTGGGCGGACCGGCCGACTCCGGGGCTCCCTGCGGCTGGGCGGCGGTCGCACCGGACAGCCCGGCCGGCCCGGAACCCACGTTGCCGCCGCCACCGAAGAACAGACCGGCCCAGCCCTTCTTGAACACGCCCTCGGTCGGCGCTCCGCCGGTGCTCTCCGGCAGGAAGGCGCGCGACAGGTCGTTCCAGGTGATCATGGGGACGATCGCGTCGACCCGACTGTCCTGGGCGGCCAGCAGCAGTGCCAACCCGCCGCCGTACGAGCCGCCGACCACACCGACCTGCGGGTCACCGGCGGCGTTGGTGCGCACCTCCGGCCGAGCGGCCAACCAGTCCAGCAGCCGCTGAGCGTCGCGCACCTCGTGGTCCGGGCTGTCCAGGTGGATCTCACCGCCGCTGCGGCCGAAGCCCCGGGCCGTCCAGGTGAGCACCGCATAGCCGCGCCCGGCGAACTCCTCCGCGTCGGAGCGCACCGACTCCTTCGTGCCGCCGAACCCGTGTGCCAACAGCACCGCCGGCACCTTCCGCCCGGACGACGCGTCGTCGGGCAGGTAGAAGGTCGTGTCCAGGTCCACCGGCTGGTCGCCGGACGGTCCGGAGCGGACGGTGAGCATCGCGCTTTCGGTGCGTACGCCCGGCCCCTGCGGCCACACCGCCCAGGTCACGGCAGCGGCCAGCAGCACGACGACCGCCGCTGCGGCGATCGCGCGACGGCGGGTGGGCAGGGCACGCCGGAACCACGCGGCCGGCGACGGCGATGTCATGCGGCACACGGTACGGCCCGCAGCCTGAGCGTTGGCTGAGATCCGCCGTACGTCCGTCCGGTTGCCCCGATCGGTGTCGAGATGGGTGCAAGCGCGCAACGTCGGACGCGGCACAGTGAGTTGACTTCGGATTCCGTGAATTCCGATCTATGCCGGATATCCACCTCGATCCCTCCATGTCACACCCATCGACGAAACAAAGTGGGCTGGAGGCGCGGACAAATGCTGACATTGCTCGAACTGACGCGAACCTGACTCGCCGACTGAGGTCTGACCGGTAGGCGGTTCGATTAGTTTTCCGGTCCGGTGCACGGGACTTTTCGGCTGACCCGAGACCGCGCCAATTCGCGCTTCCCCGCCGGAGGAGACACACATGACAGTCCCCGCGCCGCGGGCCCGTCGACGGCCGTCCACGCTGGGCCGACTGCTGCCGCTGCTGCTCGTCGGGGCACTACTGGCGCCCGTGGGTCTGCTCGTCACGACTGCCTGGCGGCAGACCAACGACGACCGGACCCTGGCCGCCCGCGAACGACTCGGCGTGCAGTACCTCGGTGCCCTGGCCGGGGTCACCGACGCCCTGGTCGAGGCCCAGTCGGCCGCGGTCAGCGGTCGCCCCGTCGCCCGGGAGCCGTTGGACCAGGCGGTCGAGAAGGCCGCCGCGGTGGACGCCCGCATCGGCGTCGAGCTGCTCAGCCAGGAGCGCTGGGCCGGGGTACGCGCCAAGCTGGAAGCACTGCGCGGCCGCAGCCCCGCCGACCCGGAGTCCGCCTATACCGCGTACGGCGAGGCCGCCGACCTGCTGCTGGCCCTGCACCGCAAGGTCCGGGAAAGCTCCGGGCTGGTACGCGACCCCGCGGTGGACTCCTTCTTCCTTCAGGACAGCGTCGGCGAGGAGTTGCCCAAGGCGGTGGTGGCCGCCGGCCGGCTCGCCGACCTGGGCACGCTGATCTCCCGCCGGCCCGCCGCCG
The DNA here is from genome assembly GCF_006715105.1 of Micromonospora sp. A202. NCBI lineage: Bacteria > Bacillati > Actinomycetota > Actinomycetes > Micromonosporales > Micromonosporaceae > Micromonospora > Micromonospora sp. A202. The sequence continues at coordinate 6,200,108 of NZ_VFMP01000001.1, forward strand.
AGCAACCCCGTGGCCTGATGGAGCTGACCGGCCTGCGGGTGACCGCCCTGGCGCCGGCCAACGACGTCGTGGACAACCTGCGCTCTGCCGTGGACGGCTCGGAGAGCACCGATCTCGGCGCCAACGTGCTGACCCCGCTCGACACCTACCAGCGCTCGGTGGAGGCGCTGGCCGCGTTCTCCACCCCCGGCGCCGGAGGCGTGGACCAGGGTCAGTTGGCTGCCGCCGGGCTCAACACGCACCGCGCGGCGCGCCAACTCCAGCCGATCATCCTCGCCGAGCTGGACGCCCTGCTGGTCGAGCGTGTCGACGGGCTGGACCGGGGCCGCTGGCTGACCATCGCCGCAGGGGTCGTCGCCGTGCTGTTGCTGGGCTGGCTCGCCGCGCTGCTGATCGGGGCCGGTCGCCGGGCCCGACGCCGGGCCGCCCTGGCCACGACCCACACGGAAGCCCCCGACACCCCGTCCCGGGCAGACCCCTGGCAACCGGCCGTCGCCGAACCGCGAGAGCTGCAACCGACCGGCGGTCTCCGGGCCCCGGAGACCGCGCAGTGGGGGGCGTTCGATGCTGCTCGGTAGGCTCCGCATCCGCGGCAAGCTCGCGCTGCTCGTGGTGATCCCGCTGCTCAGCATGGTCGGCCTGGCCGTGCCCGTGATGCTCGACCGGGTGGCCGCGGCACAGCGGGCCGGCGACACCGCCGACCGGGTACGACTCGCCAGTCGCGTCGGCAGCCTGGTCCAGGACCTCCAGCAGGAACGCATCCTCTCCGTCGGTTTCCTGCTCGGCCGGGTCGACCGCAGTGAGCTGATCCGCAAGTCCGCCGACGTGGACGACCGGGTCGCCGACCTGCGGGCCGACGGGAGCGACGCGCTGACCGACCGCGTCGACCGCGCCCTGGACGGTGTGTCCAGCCTCAGCGACCTGCGCACGGCAGTGCTGGCCCGGGCCGCGAACCCCGGGCAGGTGATGGAGGCGTTCGGTCCGGTCAACGTGGGCATGATCGACTCGCTGCGGCTGGCGTTCGGTGTGGACACCGAAACGCAGGCGGGCCGTCAGGTGCTCGCCCTCGACGGGCTGCTCCGCGCCGACGAGGGCCTAGGCGCCTGCGCCACCCTGATTGTGCTGGTCAAGGTCATCGGCAGCCCGGACACCAGCGCCGCCTACGTGGCGTGCATCGCCGCGCTCCAGGTCGACAGTCGGCGCTTCCGCGCCCTGATCACGCCCGAGCAGCTCGCGGTGGCCCAGCTCAACGACGCGGCGGTGGCCGCGCGTACCAGCCCCGACTTCCTGGTCACCAGCGCCCGGAACCCGGCCGGCGCAGTCCGCGACGTGCCGATCGAGGCGCTCTTCCCGGCCGTCCGCACGATGATCCGACTCGGCCAGTTCGTCGAGAAGAAGCTGGTCGCCGACGTGCTCAGCGAGGTGACGGCCGAGCAGCGCCGGGCGCTGACCGCCGCGTACCTGGTCGGTGCCGCGGCGGTGCTGATCCTGATGCTGGTGGTGATGCTCAGTGCGGCGGTCGCACGGACGGTGGCCCGACCGCTGACCCGCCTCACCCGCTCGGCCGACCGCGTTGCCCGGGTCGCCGAGGCCGAACTGGTCCGGGTCACCGACGACGAGACGGAGAGCCCACAAGCGGTCCGGCTGGAGCCGGTGGACGTCCGGGCCAACGACGAGATCGGCGACCTGGCACGGGCCTTCGACCGGGTGCAGACCACCGCCGCGCGGCTGGTCGAGCGGCAGGTCGCCGGCCGACGCAACGTGGCGCAGATGTTCGGTCACGTCGGGCGGCGCACCCAGAACCTGGTGAGCCGGCAGATCGCTCTCATCGACCGGCTGGAGCAGCAGGAGGCCGACCCGGGCCGGCTGGAGCACCTGTACCGCCTCGACCACATCTCCAGCCGGCTGCGGCGCAACGCCGGCAGCCTGGTGGTGCTCTCCGGCGCGGCCGGAGCCGACGCGCACACCGCGCCGGTGCCGCTGGCCGACGTCGTCCGGTTGGCGCTGGGCGAGATCGAGGACTACACCCGGGTGGAGGTGCGGGTGCCGGCGGGCATCTCGGCCGCGCCGGCGGTGGTCGGTGACCTCATCCTGGCGCTGGCCGAGCTGATGGAGAACGCCACAGTCTTCTCCCCGCCGCACACCCGGGTGCTGGTTGCCGCCGAGGCGTCCGGCCTCGGCGCCCGGATCACCGTGGTGGACCACGGCATCGGCATGGGCGAGCAACGCCTGGCCGAGGAGAACGCCCGGCTCACCCGCCGGGAACGGCTCGACCTGGCACCGACCGAGGTGCTGGGCCTGTTCGTGGTGGGCCGGCTGGCCCGTCGCCACGGCTGGGAAGTGGGCCTGACCGCCACCGGCGGCGGTGGGGTGACCGCACACCTGGAGATCCCGTCGGCGTCACTGGTGCTGCGCCGCGCCGACCGGGCCGGGGCCGCCGTGGCCCGGGCCGCCGTGCCGGCACGGGACCGACGTACGGCCACCCCGGCGGTCGACGACCACGACACGCGGTCCCTCGCGGCGGCCGTCGCCGCGCCGGCCCGCTTCGACTCGGACCTGCTCAGCCGAGCCACCCTCAGCCTGGAGGCCGGCCCGTCCTGGAACGCGTTCGGCCCCGGCCAGACGGAGCAGGTCGCTCCCGCACCCCAGGCGCCGGAGCCGCCGGGCACGCCGGCCGGACCGCGGGTCCGGCAGCGGGTGCCCGGGGCCAGCCTGCACGCCACCGCCGCGCCGACCCGGCCGGTGGACGCCACCGCCGCGGACCCCGCCGCCGCCCGCGCCCTGGTCGAGGCGTTCCAGGCCGGGGTACGCCGGGCCGAGGCCGCATCCGGTGTCCGGTCGACCACGACGGACCCGAGTGTGACCGTCGACCTGCCGAGCACACCGGGCGGCGCCGGCCCGACGGTGACGGACAACGCGGGACTGTCGGATGGCACACCGGGTCGGGGCCGGCTGAGCCGGCGGGTGCCGGGGGCGAACCTGACCGCCATCCCGGCCTGCCAGCCGCCCAGTACGCACCTCGGTGACCCGGCCGAGGTCCGAGATCAGATCAGCGAGTTCGAGGAGGGCGTCGCCCGCGCTCTCCGCGAAGTCAGCCCAGACCACCGGAACGAAGAGGGATCATCACGGTGACCAGCCCCTTCCTGCACGACAACGTCGACCAGAGCCCGACCGGCGCCATCGGGGATCTCAGCCCGGAGGCTCGCACGTTCAACTGGCTGCTGGACTCCTTCACCTCCAGCACCGCCGGGGTCCTGGAGGCGATCGCGGTCTCCTCGGACGGCCTGCTGATGGCCATGTCGGCGATCAAGGATCGGTCCAACGCCGAGCGGTTGGCCGCCGTGGTCTCCGGAATGACCAGCCTCGCCGGTGGGGCGGCCAGTTGGTACGCGCTCGGCGGCCTGAACCGGGTGATCGTCGACATGGCCGACGGCTATCTGCTGATCAGCGCGATCAGCAGCGGTTCCGTGCTCGGGGTCGTCGCGGACCGGTCGGCCAACCTGGGCACCGTCGCGTACGAGATGACGCTCTTCGCCGGGCGGGCCGGTGGCGCCCTGACCCCGCGGTTGATCGTCGAGTTGAAGAACGCCGTCCAACAATGACCCCCGAGGTCGCCGGCGAGGATCCGGACCCGGACCCCCGGGTCCGGATCCGCCCGTACCTGCGCGCGTTCTCCCCGACCGGGGAGAGCGTGGCGGCACCGGCGCTGCCCGAGCCGGAGGAGGGTGGCGGTGGTCCGGCCGGTCCCCGTCCATTCGTGCTCACCTCCGGGCGGGTGGCGGGTGCCGATCCGGCGATCGGGCTGGAGACGCAGGTGACGGTCCGCCCGGACAGCGGCTGGTGGAGCAGCCCTCCCGGGGTCCTGATGGCACCGGAGATCCAGGCGATCATCGCGCTCTGCGCCGAGCCGATCTCGGTGGCCGAGATCTCGGCCCGGACCCGACTGCACTTCGGGGTGACGCGGGTCCTGGTCGGTGACCTCCGGGCGGCCGGGCACCTGGACGTGCACGTCACCGACACCGACGACGCTCTCGACCCCAACCTCATCCTGCGAGTGATTGATGGACTCCGTGCGATCTCCTGAATGGCCGGTCGCCCCGCTCGGCGGGGTCGCCGCGAACAGCGCCGCCGCCCGGTACGGCATGTCATCGGGCACCGGGCCGATCGTCGGGCGGGCCGGGCCGCCGTCGAGCGCTCCGCCGCCGCCGTACCAGCCTCCGTCCGCTACGCGGGCGTCATCGCCTCCGGTCAAAAGACCCGCCGCGCCGCCGGTCCCGGTCAAGATCCTGGTTGCCGGCGGCTTCGGGGTGGGCAAGACGACCACAGTGGGCGCGATCTCGGAGATCGCGCCCCTGACCACCGAGGCCGAGATGACCACCGCCGGGATCGGCGTGGACGACCCGGGCGCCAGATCATCCAAGACCACCACCACGGTGGCCATGGACTTCGGCTGCGTGACCATCGACCGCAGTCTCAAGCTCTACCTGTTCGGCACCCCGGGGCAGTCCCGGTTCGGCTTCATGTGGGACGACCTCGCCCGGGGTGCGCTCGGCGCCCTGGTGGTGGTGGACAGCGCCCGGCTGGACGACTGCTTCCCTGCGATCGACTTCTTCGAGCGGGCCGGGTTGCCGTTCGTCGTCGGGGTCAACGCCTTCGACGGGCGGCTGGCCCTGGAACTCGGCGAGATCCGCTGGGCGCTGGCCATCGGCGACCACGTTCCCCTGGTGCAGTTCGACGCCCGGGACCGGCTCTCGGTGCGGGACGCCCTGCTGGTCGTCCTGGACCGTGCGCTGGACCGGGCTACGCGGGACCGGAGGGCCTGAGCTGACCGGCTCCGGCCGTGGCGGGAAGGAGGTCTGTGGTGAGGGGTGACCTGGACGAGACGCTGGCCCGACTGGCCCGGCGCGAGGAGGCGCTACGCCGGCGGGTCAACGACCGTGCCGACACCACACCGCCCTCGGGCCAGCCCGAGCTCGGGCGCGGCGACGAGCGCGACGCGGTGCCGGGCGGCCACGGTCCCCGCCACGCGGGGGCGGACCCCTCGGCCGACGTGGCCGGTTGGGGGCCGGTCGAGGAGGTGGCCGAGGCGGTGCGTCAGATCGTCGGCGCCCACCCAGGGCTGGCGGTGACCGTGCACGTGGAGCACGCCGGGCGGACGTACCCGTTGCGGGTTTCCTGGGACGGGCCGGACGTCACGGTCGGGCCGGTGCCCCCGGCGGCACCGCCGGTGGCACCGGTGACACCTCCACCGACCTGGCCGCTGTCCGGCCGGACGGTTCCCGGCTGGGCGCCCGGCCCGAACGGGTTGACCCCGGACCCGGCGGCCCGACTGGCCGAGCTGATCCGACGGGACCCGTCGCTGTTGGACGAGCTGGATCCGCGGCGCTGACCGGCAAGGCTGGCTGTCGGCGGCTACGGTCGGGCAGTGGCGCAACCCGACCTGACCTTGACGGCGAGCCTTCGGCCGGCCGCGCTGGACGCCCGACGGGGCATCGTCCGGCTGCACCCGGAGGCGCTGACCGCGCTGGGGCTGCGCCCCGGCGACCCGGTCCGGCTTGTCGGCCGCCGGGAGACAGCCGGGATCGTGGCGGCGGCTGCACCGGGCGCGAGCAGCGCCCTGCTGTACGCCGACGACCTGATCCTGGGCAACCTGGGCCTGCGCGACGGCGGTCAGGTGCTCCTCACCCCGGTGCCGCTGACCCCGGCGGGCCGGGTCGTCCTGGCCGGCCCGGTGGAGGTGGTCGCGGCGGTCAGCCCGGAGATGCTCCGGCTCGCCCTGCTGGGCAAGGTGCTCACCGCGGGCGACGACGTGTCGCTGCTGCCGCAGGACGTGCTGCCGGACGCGTCGGTGCGCAGCCTGGTCGAGGCGGCTCGACGCAGCCTGGCCAACACGGTCGGCTTCGCCTGGACCAGCACCCTGCTCACCGTGGTCACGATCGAACCGTCGGCCGGTGCTCTGGTCACCATGAACACGGTGATCGCCTGGGAGCATGGCGCGACCACCCACGGCGGGCCCACCCCGGTCGACACCACGCCTGGCCGGCCGCGCGGGGCGACCGACGCGACGCCGGCGGCCGACGTGCCGGACGACGCGCCGGACGTGGACGAGCTGCCCGGGCTGCGGGCCCAGGCCGAGGAGCTGACCGAGCTGCTCGACCTCGGCTTCCACCACCGGGAGGTGCTGGGCCGGCTGGGCACCACCATCTCGTTGGGCGTGCTGCTCGTCGGCCCGGCGGGTTCGGGAAAGTCGGCGCTGGTCCGCGCCGTTGCCGCCCGGGTCGGTGCCCGCGTCCATCCGCTCTGGGCGCCCGAGGTGGCCGCGTTGACCAACCAGGCCGCAGCCGACCGGTTGCGCGGCGCGGCGGCGAAGGCCCGGGACGGCGGGCCGGCCGTGCTGCTGGTCAGCGACGTCGAGGCGCTCGCGCCGGCGGAGAGTCCCGGCCCGGTGGCGACGGTGTTCCGCCAGGTGCTCACCGAGTGCATTCGAGCCGGCGTCGCCGTGGTCTGCACCACCAGCCGACCGGAGGCGGCCGATCCCGCACTGCGCGCGCCTGACCTGCTGTCGCTGCGGATCAGCATCCCGCTCCCCGATCAGGCGCTGCGCCGCGAACAACTCACAGTGCTCACCCGGCAGGTGCCGTTGGCCGACGACGTCCGGCTGGACGAGGTGGCCGCGCGTACCCCCGGGTTCGTCGCGGCGGACCTGGCCGCGCTGGTCCGGGAGGCCGGGGTACGCGCGGCGCTGCGGCAGAAGTCCGCCGAGACGCCCACGGTGTCGATGACCGACTTCAGCGCTGCATTGGAGGTGGTCCGGCCGACCACGATGGCTGCGTCCACACTGGATCTGGCCTCGGTGACCCTCGACGACGTGGGTGGCCTGGACGAGGTCAAGCAGACCTTGACCGAGTCGGTGCTGTGGCCGTTGACCTACCCGGACACGTTCGCCCGGCTCGGGGTGCAGCCGCCACGCGGCGTGCTGCTCTACGGGCCGCCGGGCTGCGGCAAGACCTATCTGGTGACCGCGCTGGCCGGGTCGGGGCGGGCCAACGTGCTGTCGGTGAAGGGCGCGGAGCTGCTCTCCAAGTGGGTCGGCGAGAGCGAGCGCGCGGTCCGGGAGCTGTTCCGCCGTGCTCGCGAGGCGGCTCCCACCCTGATCTTCCTGGACGAGGTGGACGCGCTGGCCCCGGTACGCGGCCAGGCCACCGACGGTGGCACCACGGACCGGGTGGTCGCCGCGCTGCTCACCGAACTGGACGGGGTGGAGACGCTGCGCAACGTGGTGGTGGTCGGTGCGACGAACCGGCCGGACCTGGTCGACCCGGCGCTGCTGCGACCAGGCCGGTTGGGACGCCTGGTCTACGTGCCACCGCCGGACGGGCCGGCACGCTCGGAGATCCTGCGGGCCGCGTCCCGACAGGTGCCACTGGCCCCGGACGTCGACCTGGCCGCCCTCGGCGACGAGCTGACCGGCTTCTCCGCGGCGGACTGCGCGGCGCTGGTCCGGGAGGCGGCGCTGGCCGCGATGCGTGAGTCGCTCGCCGCCGCCACGGTGACCGCCGAACACGTCGCGGCCGCGCGAGCGCGGGTACGCCCGTCACTCGACCCGGCCCAGGTCGCCTGGTTGGCCGCGTACGCCGCCAACCGGGAGTGATCAGAGAAGGACAACCTTTCGCAATACCCCGAGCGTTCCTAGGACGTCACTTTCCTCAGTGGAGTCATCCACTGCGACGTCAGGCGGTGTTCCTTGCGGAAGTTGTCCTCTCTTCTCCTCGTCCCCCTGGTGGCGGCGGCGACCCTGGTCACGGTTGGTGCACCGGCGACCGCACATCCGGCGAAACCGTTCCCTGCCCGGATCGCCCTGCCGAACGGATTCACCCCCGAAGGGCTGACGATCGGTCGCGGGACGACCGTGTACGTGGGATCTATTTTGGACGGAGCGGTGTGGCGTGGCGACTTACGCACCGGCCGCGGGTCGGTGCTGATCCCCGGCACACCGGGCACCGACAAGGCGGGCCTCAAGCTCGACCCACAGGGCCGACTCTGGACAGCCGACTTCTCCGGAGGCGGCGCCAGCGTGTACGACGCGGGCACCGGCGCCAAGCTGGCCCACTACCAGTTCACCGATGAGCCGGGCAGCTACGTCAACGACCTGGTGATCACGGACCGGGCGGTCTACTTCACGGACTCGGGCCGGCAGGTCCTGTACGTCGTACCGCTGGGTCCGGGTGGTCGCCTGCCGGCCCCCACCGCGTTCCGGGTCCTCCAGCTCACCGGCCCGGCCGCGACGCCGGACGTCTACCACAACGGGATCGTGGCGCTGCCGGACGGGGATCTGCTGGTCGCGCAGATGCTCAGCGGCCAGCTCGTGCGGGTCGACCCTCGCACCGGCGGCAGCCGCGTCGTCGACCTCGGTGGCTACTCGGTGGAGCGGGCCGACGGGCTGGTGCTGCGGGGGCGCACCCTCTATGTGATCCGCAACCTGACCAACGTCATCGCTGTGGTCCGCATGAACGCCGGGTACACCACCGGCGTGGTCCAGCGGGAGATCACCGGCCCGCAACTGCGGTCGCCGGCCACGGGCGACCTGCTCGGCTCGGCGTTGTACGTGGTCAACGGCCGCTTCGACGTGGAGTCGACGCCGGACACCGACTACGACATCGTCCGCGTGCCAGCCTGATCCAGACGGTCGGCGGCGGCCCACCGCGGTCGCCGCCGACCAACCGGGGTCACCGTCGACCGGCCTCGCTCAGAGCGCGGGCGGCGTCGAGTCGAGGCAGATTTCGGCGCGCACCTTTCCGCCGTCCTCGCGCAGTTTCGCGCCGCATTTCTCGAGTACGGAGACCGCGCCGAAATTGTCCCGGGTCGTCTCCGCCACGACGGCCCGCATGCCGGCCCGCGCGGCCTCGTTCAGCAGCTCGCGCAGGGCGACGACGCCGATCCCCTGGCCCCGGGCCGAGCGCCCGAGCCACATGCCGGTCTCCACCGTGCCGGGCTCGTCACAGCGCGTCATCCGGACCATGCCCATGACCTCGCCGCCGACGAGGATCGCGTACATCTGGGAACCGGTCGGGCCGTCCAGGCCACCGAAACTCGCCCGGTGAAAGTCCCGGAACGCCTCCCGGCGGGCGAGTGACCAACCTGCGGGCGCCTCGACCGGAGGCATCACGTCATCCGGCTCGGCCTCGGCAGCCGCTACGGAGAGCAACGGCTCCAGGTTCCGCTCGTCCACCGGCTCCAGCCGGACCGCACCCGCCACGTGCCGCAGTCTGCCGGCCTCATTGGTCGAAGTCCACCCCATTGGACATCCAGTGGCGGTCCGGTCAGTCGTACCGGCCGGTCGGGCGGCGTGGGTGTTCCTCCTCACGCTCCGTTGTCACCCGTCGGTGTAGAAAATTTCTGATCCGCCTACTCGAACTCGCAGAACACCACCGAGGCGTCGTCGGTGGGCTTGTGCCGGCGCAGCCGATCGGGGTGGTCGCGCTCGGCGGCCCGGACCCGGTCGATCAACTCGCCCGGCCCGTCGGTGCTCAGCAGGTCCAGCAGACCGGCCCAGTCGGTCAAGCCGAACTGCTCGACCGCGCTGGACGCGCCGTCACTGAGCAGCGCCGCCCGGCGTAGCGCCGCCGGGCCATGCCGTGACAGGGTCCCGGTCACCGCGTGAAAGGCCGCGTCGGGGTCGGCCGCCGCGACCCAGTAGCCGTGGGTGCGGTTCATCCGCTCCCGCTGGACGCTCACGGCGTGCCGGAACCGGGTGACCGGGTCCGCGGCACCACCCGGCACGGCCGCGACCGTCTCCCGCAGCTCCGCCATGGCCGTGTCCAGCCGGTTGTCGGTCACCACGCTGACCTGGCCGCCGGTGTCCAGGACCAGTGGGCTGTCGCAGAGCACCAGGTAGTCCACCTGGTCGCCACAGTCACGCAGCAGGCAGACCGTGCTGGACGGGGTGCCCGGATGGTCGAGGTCGCACTGCCCGCCGTGGTCGGCGCGTACGGCGAGGATGGCCGCGGCAAGGTTGCTGGTCAGCCGGGCCGCCGGGCGGACCGCTTCCGCGACACCGATCCGGGCCGCCAGGTGCCGGACGTACCACTCCGGCCCGTGCACGCAGCCGGTGTCGAAGCCGTCCGGCACTGTCGCGCCGTCCAAAACGCCGACCAGCGGACCGAACCGGAAGACCAGGTCCTCGTTGACCGGCCGGGCCGGGGCCGGCGCGGACGCGGAGCGAACCCGCATCGCCCGCCCCGGCCCCGACGCACCCATCGGGTCAGCGCTGCCGAAGGTCGTCGGCGGCCGCATGGGCCTCCCCCTGCACCTGACCGGCGGCCGAACGGCCCTGGTCGCGGACGGCGGACATGCCCTGCTGGGCGCTGGACCGCACCGACTGTGCCGCCTGCTGTGCGGGCTCACGCAGGTTGTCCTGCACCTGGTGGCCGGCCTGACTCGCCTGCTCACGCAGCTGATCAGAGTGCTCGCTGACCATGGTCCGCGCGCGCCCGGCGAGTTGCCGCTCGCGCCCGCTCGGCGGGATGAGCGAGGCAGCCAGCAGACCGACGCCGAAGGCGACCAGGCCAGCGGCCATCGGGTTGCCCTGAGCCCGCTCGCGGGACTGCTGCCCGAGAGAACGGGTCTCGTCCCTTACCGAGCCCATGGCCTCCCGAGACTGGTGCCCGAGCGACCGGGTCTCTTCGCGTACCGAGCCGGCCATGTGCGACATCCGCTGGCTGGCCTCCTGCCCCATGTGACTCGAGCTGCCCATCACCTTCTCCTTCGCTCGGGTGAACGCGTCCCGGGCCTGCCCGGCACGGTCACCGGCGATCCGACGCGGGTTGACCTTGTCAGTCAGCGCGTCGACGTCATAGCTCAACTCGGTGCGGGTGGTCTCGATCTCCCGCCGGATCCGATCCGGATCACTGGACACGATCTGTCTCCTCCCGACTCGTTCACCGACCCCGCAGGGCGTCCGGCAACTCCCGAGCAGTCTGCTTCGTCCGGGGCAGAACCGCACGTGCCCGCTTCAGCTGGGTCCGGGCGTTGATGAAGAGACCACCGGCCACGGCGGCCCACAGCACCGCGACGATCAACGCCGCCCACCCCTGGTCCATGGTGTTGGACAGCCCCCACCAGAGGGCGTACGACACGAAGAGCACGGCCAGGAACCCGGCCAGCCCGGCACCGCCGAACATGCCGCCAGCCTTGCCGGCCTGGCTGACCTCTTCGCGGAGTTCGGCCTTGGCCAGCTCGACCTCCTTGCGCACCAGGGTGGACATGTCCCGGGTCACGTCGCCCAGCAACTCGCCGACCGAGGCCTGGGTCCGTTCCTTCTCGGGGGCGCTCACGTGCCCACCCCGCCCGGCAGGTCGGACGACGAGCGGCCGGCGGGCGAGACGTTCTGCGCCCGTGCCGTACCCACGTAGGGCTGATCAGCCTCCGCCGGCGCGCCCTGCGGTCGCGACGGCCCGCCGGCTGCGCTGCCCGTTCCACCGTTACCGGAGGCCGACGCCGTCAGGCCACGGGTGAGCCGCCCGACCAGCAACCCAGCCACCGCCGCGCCCGCGAGGAACGTCCCCGGGTGGCGCCGCGCGTACGTGCGTACCTCGTCGAGCACCTCGCCGGGCTCGCGCTCGTCGAGCCACCCGGCGGCCTGCTGGGCGGCGTCGGCGGCCTTGCGCACCACCTGACCGGCGAGTCCGGAATCGCCGTCCCGTTCGGCCATCGAGTTGAGGTTCTGACCCAGGTCGCGAAGTCCCTCAGCTGCCCGTCGCTGCTGCGTCTGCGCCTGGTCACGCAGCTGCCCAGTGGCCTGGCCGGTCAACTGCTGGGCCTGCCGCCGTGCCTCGGCGGCCACCTGCCCGCCCTGTTCGGCAGCGGTATGTGCGACCTGACCCCCGGCCTGGGTGGCCTGCTGGCCGACCCGGGAGGCCTCCTGTCGGGCCTGTTGCGCTCTGCCGCTCTGGTTCGTAGCCGTCATCCTCCGCTCCCTTCCTGAGTCCGGGGTCGCGTGGCGACCTCGGAACGCCTCCCGCCTACCCGCCTCATCAGCCGGCATGCGGTTCTGCCGCCGGCCCGGTCGCGACGATCGGAGGGGGAGGCAGCAACGGGAGAAAGCGGAGGAATCAGCCGGCAGGGCACGAAGGGAGCAACGCGGTCAGCGACGCCGGTTACGGGCGCGCGACGAGCGCAGGCGACGCAGCCGGCCGATCAGCAGCGGCTCGGCGGCGAGCGCGGCCGGGTTGTCCAGCAACCCGTTGAGCAGCTGGTAGTACCTGGTCGAGGAGATCCCGAAGGTGTCCCGGACGGCCTGCTCCTTGGCGCCGGCGTGCCGCCACCACTGCTGTTCGAAGGCGAGGATGGCCCGCTCCCGCTCGGTCAGCCCGGGCGGCGGATCAGCGGGCGGCGCCGGCTCGTCGATGGTCTCGGCGGACAGCGCCGACTCGTCCGTGGTCTCGATGGACGGCGCCGGCCGCGGAGTCGGGACGATCGGCCCGGCACCACCCGCCGCGTCACCCGGACGAGCGTCGGTGGACGGCTCGGGGGCGGCGGGGGTGGCGTCGGCGGACATGTCGCTCAGCCTAGTCAGCGGCGACCAGGGACGCAGCAAGCGGCGCGGCCGCTCCGCACCGTCGGGAACCCCGACGGCCGGGCCGGCCGCGCCGCGTCACTTCGGTCAGGTCAGGAGATGTCGCGGCGACGCATCGCCCAGAGCGCCGCCCCGAGGATCACCACCACCCCGACCGAGAACAGGACGGAAGACTGCTGCCAGGTGATGTCCAGAGTGTCCGGCTTGCACTCTCCGTAGTAGGTTGCGTTGCAGGAGTTCCAGTCCTGGAGGGTGACGGTCTTCGTCATCCAGGCCAGCGCGTACGTGGGCAGCAGGAATGCCTCGGCCCAGCGCACGTTCGCCATCGCCAGCAGGATGCCCAGGCCGAACTGGCCGACCACCATCAACGCCACGACACCGCCGAGTGCCATCGCGGTGTGCCGGCCCAGCGACGCCAGGGCGAAGCCGATGGTGGTGAGGACCAGCACCAGAACCACACCGCGCAGCCCGGTCAGCATGAACGACTGCCAGGCACCCGAGGTCATCTTCTCGGTGCTGCCCCGGAAGGACGCGACCGCCCAGAACCCGGCGAACCAGAGCACCGCGGCGGGCAGCGTCACCGCCAGGATGCCGGTCAGCAGCGCGGCCAGCTTGGTGAGCAGCACGGTGAGCCGCTTGGGCCGCCAGAGCAGCAGGTTCATCATGCCGCCGGTGCTCCACTCGGCACCGACGAAGGACGCGCCGATCACGAACCCGACCAGGGCGAGGATCGCCGCGAACGGGATCAGCGTCTCGTCGAACGTCTCCCGGAAGTCGAACGTCGAGGGCAGGAACCACTGCGCCTCGATCTGGTCCCGCGACGGCGGCGTGATCATCGAGCAGTCGTCCGGGTAGCGGCCGTCGTTCGGCGTGCCGGCCTTCTTGGCCTGCTCGCACGCGACGCGCTCCTGCTCGATGTAGCGCACCTGCTCCTGGTACTGCTGGTCGGCCTGACGCTCAGCCCGGGCGAGCTGCTCGGCGCCGAGCTTCTGGTTGCTGAAGAAGACCCCGATCACCACCGCGGCCAGCACCAGCAGACCGAGCAGTGTCATGTACCGGGTGAAACGCCGCTTGGTGAGCCGGCGCAACTCCGTCCGAAAGAGGCTCACGCGCCCCACCCTCCTCCGGCGGGGCCGGGCTGACCCGCCCCGCCGACCTTCATGGACTCGTCGACCTGCCGGTGCTGACCGGGGACCGGCGCGGTGGCGGTCAGTTCGAGGAAGACGCTCTCCAGATCGACGGCGATCGGCGCCAACTCGCTGACATAGAGGTTCTGCTCGGCGAGCAGCCGTGTCACCGAGGCAGGCTTGTCGACGCCGGCGAGCATCAGGTGGTCGGGGTGCCCGGCGACCTGGATCCCCGCCCGGGTGAGCACCTCGGTGGCCGCCGGCAGGTCGCTGACCGCTTCCAGCCGGATCCGGACCGCACTGGACGAGTGCTGCGCGAGCACCTCGTCGACCGGGCCGAAGGCGACCCGCCGACCCAGCGAGATGATGGTGACCGAGTCGCAGATCAGCTGGATCTCGCCGAGGATGTGGCTGGACAGCACCACTGTCATGCCGGATTCGGCAAGGGTACGCATCAGCGTGCGCATCTCCCGGATGCCGCCCGGGTCGAGGCCGTTGGCCGGCTCGTCGAGGATGAGCAGCTTCGGGTTCTTCAGCAGGGCCGAGGCCACGGCGAGCCGCTGCTTCATGCCCAACGAGTACGTCTTGACCCGCTCACCGGACCGGTCGCGCAGCCCGACGAGTTCCAGCACCTCGTCGACCCGGGTGGCCGGCACCTCGCCGGCACCGGCCAGCAGGGACAGCGTGTCCCGTGCCGAGAAGTGCGGGAAGAACTGCGGGCTCTCCACGATCGCGCCGACCTGGCCGGCGACGGCGGGCAGCGCGGCGGGCACCTCGTGCCCGAGCAGTGACATCCGCCCTCCGTCGGGCCGGATCAGGCCGAGCAGAGTACGCAGAGTGGTCGTCTTGCCGGATCCGTTGGGGCCGAGGAAGCCGTGCACCTGCCCCGCGTCGACCCGCATGTCAAAGCCGTCGAGCGCGTTGCGGGTGCCGCGTCGACGACTCTTGTACGTCTTACGTAGACCTTCGATCTCCAGGACAGCTGGCAAGCTGCACCTCCCCCGATGGGTGGGCGTGACAGGCGACACCATACGCGGTATGCAGATGGCCGCAATACGCGGTATGCATCGACGCGCCGATCGGGCTACTCCATCGACGGAACGTGACGGCTCAGGCGCAGATGACCTGTACGCCGGCGGCGCGGAACCCCTCCACCACCGTCGGGTCGGCACCGGAGTCGGTCACCAGCGTCTCCACCCGTTCGACCGGGCAGATCCGGGCGAAGGCGTGCCCGCCCAGTTTGGACGAGTCCGCGATGATGACCACGCGCTTGGCCCGGGCCACCATCAGGTTGTTCATCGCCGCCTCGCCCTCGTGGTGGGCTGCGGCGCCGAGCTGCGGGTCGATCGCGTCCACGCCGAGCAAAGCGACGTCCAGGGTGACCTCGCGCAGCAGCGCCCCGCCCAGCGGGCCGACGAGTTCGAACGACTTCGGGCGCACCACCCCGCCGGCCACCACGACCTTCATCCGGGACCGGACCAGCAGCTCGTTGGCGATGTTGAGCGCGTTGGTCACCACGGTGAGCTGGGCGCCTTCGGCACTGGTGTTGAGGTCCGGCCGGACGGCGAGGGCCCTCGCGACCTCGGTGCTGGTGGTGCCGCCGTTCAGGCCAACCACCGTGCCCGGTGTGACAAGCGCGGCGGCGGCAGCCCCGATGCGCTGCTTCTCCGCCGAGTGCTTGGCCGTCTTGTAACGCAGGGGCAGGTCGTACGAGACGCCGTTGGCGACCGCGCCGCCCCGGGTCCTCGTGATCATCTGCTGCTGGGCGAGCTGGTCGAAGTCACGCCGGATGGTGGCCTGGGAGACGTCGAGCCGCTCGGCTGCCGCCTCCACGCTGACTCGGCCGTTGTCGGTCAACATTTCGAGCAGGGCGTTCCATCTGGCGTACCGGTCCACCGCGGAGGCCCTCCCAGTAACTGCACGGACGGTGATTGATTGCGTGCACACTAGTGCGCGAAACTAGGCTGGCGCAAAAGACTGACCTGCGCGATCGGCTGGTCGGTTGCCACGGCCACCCGCGTTCGCGCAGAATAACGCGCGAAATGCGGGTCAAACGAGCCGTATTGCGCACCGGCCGCCCCTGCGAGGAGTTTCCCATGGCGTACGTGGACGCGGAGATCGCGAGCCAACCCGACTGTTGGCGGGAGGCCGCCGAGCTGGCCGACGTCGTACGCGGTGACCTGCCGCGCCCCGGTGAGCGGGTCGCCGTCGTCGGTTGCGGCACGTCGTGGTTCATGGCGATGGCGTACGCGGCCCGCCGCGAGCAGGCCGGCCAGGGCGAGACCGACGCGTTCCAGGCATCCGAGTTCCCCGCCGGCCGCCAGTACGACCGGCTGATCGCGATCACCCGCTCCGGCTGCACGACGGAGGTGCTGGACCTGCTCGCCGCGCTGCGCGGGCGTACACCCACCACCGTCATCGTCGGCGACCCGGCGTCCCCGGCGGTCGACCTGGCCACCGCCACGGTCGCCATGCCCTTCGCCGACGAGCGGTCGGTGGTGCAGACCCGCTTCCCGACCACGGCCCTGGCTCTGCTCCGGGCCCACCTGGGCGACCCGGTGACCGCGCTCGCCGCCGACGCCGAGGTGGCCGTGCGCTCCCCGCTGCCAATCGACCCGGCCACCATCGGGCAGGTCACCTTCCTCGGTCGGGGGTGGACGGTCGGGTTGGCCCAGGAGGCAGCGCTGAAGTGTCGCGAGACGGCCACCTTCTGGGCCGAGGCGTACCCGGCGATGGACTACCGGCACGGCCCCATCTCGGTCGCCGCGCCCGGCCGGCTGGTCTGGGCGTTCGGCGAGCTGCCCGAGGGTCTCCCCGAGGACGTGGCCGCCACCGGCGCCGCATTCGTGCACAGCCGCACCCACGGTTGGCGCACGGTGCTGGGCAGTTGGTCCGCCGGTCGCACCCCGGTCGACCCGATGGCCGACCTGATCCTGGCGCAACGCTTCGCTGTCGCGCTCGCCACCAGCCGGGGTCTCGACCCGGATGCGCCCCGGCACCTGAGCCGGTCCGTGGTGTTGGCGTGAGCGCGAGGAGTGAGCCGGGTTTGCGAGCCCCGCAGTCGCGAACCGAGCTGGCCCAGTGAGCGACGCCGTGGACGCCGACCAGGTCGTCGTCGCGCTGGACGTGGGCGGCACCGGCATGAAGTGCGCCCTGGTCCGGCCGGACGGCGTGACGGTACGCACCGAGCGGCACCCCACCAATGCCAGCCGCGGCCCGACGGCAGTGGTCGGCACAATCCTGGACGTGGCCGAAGGGCTTGCCGAGAAGGCCCGCGCCGACGGCCTCACCCCGATCGCTGTCGGCATCGCCGTGCCCGGGGTGGTGGACGAGGCACGCGGAGTCGCGGTCTGGTCGGCGAACGTGGGCTTCCGGGACGTACCCCTGCGGGACCTGGCGGTCAGGCGGCTCGGCCTGCCGACGACGCTCGGCCACGACGTGCGCGTCGGTGGTCTCGCCGAGGCCCGGCTCGGCGCCGGGCGCGGCACCGGGCACGTGCTGTTCGTGGCGATCGGCACCGGCATCGCCGCCGCGCACGTCGTCGACGGCAGAGCCGCCGTGGGTGCCCACGACGCCGCCGGGGAGATCGGCCACATCCTGGTCCGACCCGACGGCCCGCGCTGCGGCTGCGGTCGACCCGGCTGCCTGGAGGCGATCGCTTCGGCCTCCGCGATCGGACGCCGCTACGCCGAACTCTCCGGTGCGACAGCCGACGCCCCGGTGACAGCCGCCGAGGTGGCCGAGCGGGCCGCGGCCGGCGAGCCACTCGCCGGCGAGGTCTGGCAGGAGGCCGTCGAGGCGCTCGCCGACGGCCTTGCCACCGGGCAGGCGCTGTACGACGTGGCGACGATCGTGCTCGGCGGCGGCCTGGCCCAGGCCGGCGACCGGCTGCTGACCCCCCTGCGGGCAGCGCTGCACGAGCGAATGACCTTCCACCGGGAGCCGCGGCTGGTCGCGGCTGCCCTCGGCGACGAGGCCGGCTGCCTCGGTGCCGCCCTGCTCGCCCTGGACGCCGTTCGCGTCCGTGACCACCAGGAGAAACGATGACCGTACGGGTGAACGGCCGCGTGGTGACCCCGACCGGTGTCATCCGACAGGGCTGCGTCGAGTGGGACGGGGATCGGATCACCGCGGTGGCCGAATATCCCTCGGTCCGCGACGGGCACTGGATCCTGCCGGGCTTCGTCGACATGCACACCCACGGCGGTGGCGGGCACACCTTCACCACGGGGGATGCCGCCGAGGCTCGGGCGGCAGCCGACTTCCACCTCGCGCACGGCACGACCACCCTGCTGGCGAGCCTGGTCAGCTCGCCCTTCCCACTGATGCGCGCGGCCACCGAGGCGTTCGCTCCCCTGGTCGACGAGGGTGTGCTGGCGGGCGTCCACTTCGAAGGGCCCTACCTCTCCTCAGCACGGTGTGGCGCCCAGAACCCGGAGTACCTGCGCGACCCGTCGACCGACGAGCTGGCCGAGCTGATCGAGCTGGGTCGGGGCGCGGTGCGGATGGTCACCCTCGCCCCGGAACGCGACGGCGCACTGGAGGCGATCAAGCTCCTCACCGCGCAGCGGGTGGTGGCGGCGGTCGGCCACACCGACGCCACGTACGAGCAGACCCGCGCAGCGGTCGCCGCCGGCGCCAGCGTCGGCACCCACCTGTTCAACGGCATGCGTCCCGTGCACCACCGCGAACCGGGTCCGGTGGTGGCCCTGCTCGACGAGCCCACCGTGATCTGCGAGCTTGTCGCCGACGGGGTGCACCTGCACGACGGCATGTTGACCTTCGCGACCGCGACCGCAGGCCCGGACCGGGCCGCGCTGATCACCGACGCGATGGCCGCTGCGGGGATGGCAGACGGCGAGTACGAGCTGGGCGGCCAGGCCGTCACCGTGACCGACGGGGTGGCGCGACTGGCCCGTGACGGGTCGATCGCCGGCAGCACCCTGACCATGGACGCCGCCCTGCGGCACGCCGTGGACGCCGGGATCCCGATCTCGGACGCCGCTCGGATGGTGGCCACCACCCCGGCACGGGCCATCGGCCTGGGCGACCGGGTGGGTGCCCTCCAGGTGGGCCTTCGCGCCGACCTGGTGGTGCTGGACGCCGACCTGAAGGTGGTCCGGGTGCTGCGCCGAGGCTCCTGGGTGGAGTAACGGCGGCCGTCGCCCTGGCCGGGCCCGGTCTGGCGTGCTCCGGCGCGGCGCGGCGTGCTCCCGGCGGGCCCGGCGCTGCTCGGCCTGGCGCGGCGTGGCCTGGCCTGGCCCGGCGCGGCGTGGCACCCCGCGGCCCCTTTGGAGCTACCACATACTCCCGATGCGACGCGGAGCAGGCATAGCCCCAGCTCAGCCGATGGCGGGGACTTCCACGCCGAGGATGGCCTGCTCGTCGGGACGGTGCACCAGCACGTCGGCCAGGTACGACTGGACCGCGTGGCGCATCCCGACGTCCCGGCCGGCCTGCTCGGAGAGCAGCCATTTGTGCTCGATGATCTGCGCGAACAGCTCCTGCGGCTCCAGCTTGCGGCGCAGGTGCGCGGGAACGGCCCGGACCACCGGCTCGAAGACCTCGGTGAGCCAGCGGTGTGCGGCCTGCTGCTCGTCGGTCAGGTCGCTCTCCGCCCGATAGGCGTCCAGGTCGTTGAGCAGCTTGCGAGCCTGGTTCTCCTCGGCGTCCAGACCGGTCAGCCGCAGCAGCCGCCGGGTGTGGTAGCCGGCGTCGACCACCTTCGGCCGGACCAGGTAACGCCCGTCGTCGATGGACGACATGGCCACCTCGGCCACGTCGAAGCCCAGCTCGTTGAGGCGGCGGATCCGGCCCTCGATGTCGTGCCGGGCCTCCCGCTCGACCGCCTGCTCGTAGGTGATCTCGTGCCACAGTCGCTCGTAGCGCTGCACGACCTCCTCGCAGACCACCTCGGGGTCGATGGACTCGTGCAGCAGGCCGGCGGCCTGGAGGTCCAGCGCCTCACCGAAGATGTTCACCCGGGCGATCTCCAGGTCCTCACCGCGCTGGCCGTTGGAGAGTGAGTTGTGCAACGCGCCCGTCTCCGCGTCCACCAGGTAGGCGGCGAACGCGCCCGCGTCCCGGCGGAACAGCGTGTTCGACAGCGAGCAGTCACCCCAGAAGAAACCGGTGAGGTGCATCCGCACGATCAGGGCGGCGAGCGCGTCGAGCAGCCGGCTCATCGTCTCCGGCCGCAGGGTGTGCGAGAACAGAGCCCGGTACGGCAGGGAGAACTGGAGGTGCCGGGTGATCAGCACCGATTCGAGAGGTTCCCCGTCCTCGGTCTGCCGGTCGGCGACGACCGCCACCGCCTCGACCGAGGGAAAATCGATCCGCTCCAGGGCCCTGAGCAGGTCGTACTCCCGCTCAGCGATCCGCTCGCGGGTCTCCTTGAACGCGTACACGTAGTCACCGAGCCGGACGAACCGGACGATGTGTCGGGAGATGCCCTGCGGCAGGGCCACCAGGTGTTGGGCAGGCCACTCCTCCAGCGGTGTCGACCAGGGCAGGTCGAGCAGCGCCGGGTCCACGAGGGCAGACGTGATCCGCACGGGCACAAGCATGACGCCTCGCCCCCCGCATCCGCCTCACATCGTGGTTGGGCCCACAGCGCCGAACACCCCGGCCTGGCGCCGGGCCGGTAGCGTGGTCGCGTGCTCAAACCCACGGCGGTACGACGTGACCTGCGGCTACGGCCCGTCCGACCAGCCGGCTGGTGGTTCGACGCGCTGCTGCTGGTCGGTCTGGTCGGATTGACGGTGGCGCTCGCCGCCGACCAACTCTTCGGGTTGGACCGGGCGGTGGCCGACTGGGCCGACGGGCACCGACCGACGGTCGCCTACTGGGTGGCCCGGGTATTCAACCTGCTCGGCCAGGGCACTCCACTGACCCTGATCGCCGCAGGGTTGGGCGTGCTGCTGGCCGTCCGGCTGCGGTCGGTGCGGCCGATCCTGCCGCCGGTGGTCGGGTTCGTGCTGACCTACCTGACGATCGGTCCGCTGAAGGTCTGGACCGCGCGGGCAGCGCCGAGCGCCAGTGTCAAGGAGCCCTTCCTGCCGCCCGAGCAGACCCTGCCGCTGTTCCACGACGACCTGCCGGTCCGATTCGCCCAGTCCTACCCGTCGGGGCACGTCGCCAACGCCATCGTCTGGTACGGCGTCATCGCGCTACTGCTCGCCCCGCTGGCCCGCAGCTTCGGCCGGCAACTGCCCGCCCGGCTGATCACCGTGATCCGCATCGTGCCACCGCTTGTCGTCCTCACCACCACCACCTACCTCGGCTGGCACTGGCTGACCGACTCGGTGGCCGGGCTGCTGCTGGGCCTCCTGCTGGACCGGCTGCTGCACCGGGTGCCCTGGGACGACATCCCGCTCCCCCGCCGGCTACGCGATTGGGACCGGCCGTTCACCTCGTACCCCTAGGGTTTCGGTCCGTGGACCAACTGTCGCGGCGGCTCGGCGTACCCGATGCGGTTGTCATCGGGTTGGGCTCGATGCTCGGCGCGGGCGTCTTCGTGGTCTTCGGCCCGGCCGCGGCGGCGGCCGGCGGCTCCGGGTTGCTGCCCGCGCTGGTGCTGGCCGGTTTCATCGCCTTCTGCAACGCGACCAGCTCGGCGCGGCTGGCGGCCCGCTACCCGGAGTCCGGCGGCACGTACGTCTACGGCCGGGAACGCCTCGGGCCGTTCGCCGGGTTCCTGGCCGGCTGGGGCTTCGTGGTCGGCAAGACGGCGAGCTGCGCGGCGATGGCGTTGACCATCGGGGCGTACCTGTGGCCGGGCCAGGCCCGGTTGGTCGCGGTCGGCGCGGTGCTCGCGGTGACCGGGGTCAACCTGCGCGGCATCGGCAAGACGGCCACCGTCACGAAACTGCTGGTGGCGCTGGTGCTCGCGGTGTTGGCCCTGGTCGCGGTCGTCGGAGTGGCGGGCGGGCCGGTGCACCTGGATCGGCTCGGTGAGCCCGGCGGCTCCGCCCGAGGTGTGCTCACCGCCGCCGGGCTGCTCTTCTTCGCCTTCGCCGGGTACGCCCGGATCGCCACGCTCGGCGAGGAGGTCCGCGATCCGCAGCGGACCATTCCCCGCGCGGTGCCGTTGGCGCTCGGGGCGGTGCTCGCGATCTACCTGGTGTTGGCCGTGGTCACGCTCGGCGTACTCGGCGCCGACCGGCTGGCCGGATCCGCCGCGCCCCTGGTCGACGTGGTGACCGCCGCCGGGCTACCCGGCCTGGCCTGGGTGGTCCGCGCCGGGGCCACGATCGCGGTCGTCGGGGTGCTGCTGTCCCTGGTCGCCGGAGTCGGCCGGACCGCCCTCGCGATGGCCCGCCGCCGCGACCTGCCCGGTGCGCTGGCCGCCGTGCACCCGGTGCAAAGGGTGCCGCACCGCGCGGAGCTGGCGGTCGCCGCCGTGGTGATCGTGGTCGTGCTCCTCGGCGACGTACGGGGGGCCATCGGCTTCTCCAGCTGCACGGTGCTGGTCTACTACGCGATCACCAACGCGGCGGCGCTCACACTGGGGCGGGAACCCGGTCGGCGGCTGCCGGTGCAGGTGCTCGCCGGCCTGGGGCTGGTCGGGTGTCTGCTGCTCGCGGTCAACCTGCCCGTGACCAGCGTCCTCGCGGGCTTCGGTGTGCTCGCCGCTGGCGCGGCCTGGTACGCGCTGCGCCTCGCGCGCCGGTGACCTGAGCGGGCCACCGGCGCGCGGGGGTCAACGGCTCAGGCGTCGGTAGCGGCGCACCGCCAGCGGAGCGAACGTCGCGATCAGCAGCATCGGCCACAGCACCGCCAACAGCATGGCGTGCTCCGCCGGCCAGGAGTTGCCACCCAGACCCGGGTTGCCGAACAGTTCGCGGATCGCCGCGACGGTGGCCGACAACGGGTTCCACTCCGAGATCGTCCCGATGACCGGGGGCATCAGCTCCGGCGACACGAAGACATTGGAGATCGCGGTGAGCGGAAACGCCGCCGGGAAGACGATGACGCCGACGGTGTCCGGGCTGCGGACCAGCAGCGCCAGGTAGATCCCCATCCAGGTGATCGCGACCCGCAGCAGCAGGAGCAGCCCGACGGCCAGCAACGCCTTGCCCACACCCTCTCGCCACTGCCAACCGACGAGCAGGCCGCAGACCAGCAGCGTGGACATCTCCAGCAGGGCGCGCAGCAGATCGGCAGCGCTGCGGCCGGTCATCAGGGCGGACCGTGCCATCGGCATCGACCGGAACCGGTCGACGACACCCCGGCTGAGGTCCAGCGCCACGCCGGTCGCGGTAGCGCCGAGGCCGTACAGCATCGTCATCACGAAGACCCCGGGCAGCAGGAACTCGCGATAGTTGCCACCACCGGGGACCTGCATGCCGCTGCCGAACACGTACCCGAAGACCAGCACGAACATGATCGGCAGTGAGAAGTACAGGATCACCTCCTCCGGCTGACGGACGACATGGATCATGTTGCGCCTGGTCATCGTCCAACCGTCGGCTACCGCAGTGGTCATGCCACGTCCGCCTTTCGTCCGGCGCCAACCGGTTCGCGGGCCTCGTCGGGACGATGCCCGGTCAGGTGCAGGAACGCCTCGTCCAACGTGGCGCGACGCAGGCCGATGTCCTCGACCGCGACCCCCGCGTCGTCCAACGCCCGCACGACGTCGACCAGCCCGGCGACCCGGTCGGCCACCGGCACGCTGAGTTGCCGGATCTCCGGGTCACGCTCGGGCTCCGCGCCGCAGATCGGCGCGACGATGCCGGCGGCCAGATCCAGGTCGGCCGCATCGCGCACCACCACCTCGATCCGGTCGCCGCCGGTCATCGACTTCAGCTCGTCCGGTGACCCCTCGGCCACCACCCGACCGGCGTCGATCACCGAGATCCGGTTGGCGAGCTGGTCGGCCTCCTCCAGGTACTGCGTGGTGAGCAGCACCGTCGTCCCCTCGGTGACCAGGGCGCGGACCAGGTCCCACACCTGGTTGCGGCTGCGCGGGTCCAGGCCGGTCGTCGGCTCGTCGAGGAAGAGCACGCGCGGCGTACGGATCAGGCTGGCGGCGAGGTCCAGCCGACGGCGCATCCCACCCGAGTACTCACCGGCGGAGCGGCTCGCCGCCTCGGCAAGCCCGAACCGTTCCAGCAGTTCGGTGGCGCGTTGCCGGGCCTCCCGCCGGCCCAGCCGGAACAGGCGGCCGAACAGTTCCAGGTTCTGCCGACCACTGAGGGTTTCGTCGACCGCGGCGTACTGCCCGGTCAACCCGATCCGGGCCCGCACCTCGTCCGGCTGTCGCAGCACGTCGAACCCGGCCACGGTGGCCCTGCCCGCGTCGAAGCGCAGCAGAGTGGTGAGGATCCGTACGGCCGTCGTCTTTCCCGCGCCGTTGGGCCCCAGCAGCCCGTACACAGTGCCGGTCGGTACGGCCAGGTCGAACCTGTCGAGCGCGCGGGTGGGGCCGTACCGTTTGCCCAGACCCTCGGCGACCACCTCGTATGTCGTCATGACCCCACGGTGCGGTCAGGCGCTGACGGGTCACGCACCGTCCGCTGACGGCAGGGCACCAGGCCTGCTCGCGGCTTCGGCCTTCTCCTGCTCGGTGATCTCGTCGAGCACGAGGATGATCTCCGACCGGGTGGCCTCGCCGACGTACCAGCCGGTGAGCCCGCCGACCAACGCCTCCTCGCAGAGCCGTCTCGCCTCGAACAGATCGCCGCGCAGCCGGGCCACCTGGGCGAGGCCGAGGCGAGCGCTGGCCACGAACTCGGGCGCGCCACTGCGCTGCGCCAGGAGCAGCGCACCGGCGAAGTCGTCCCGTGCCGCGGCGAGGTCACCGGCACGCAGCCGGATCTCGCCCCTGGTCCGCAGCATGTCGGCCTGGTCGACGGCCGACCCGAGCGCCTCGACCAGTCCCATGGCCTCGTCCATGTGGACGCCCGCCGTCTCCGGATCACCCTGCCAGGCAGCCAGTTCGCCGAGCGCACCGAGTGTGATCATGCAGCCCCACCGGTCCCCCGTGCTCCGGAAGCCGTCCAGCGCGGTGGTCAGCGCGCTCCTGGCCCGGTCCCACTCGCCACTCCACATCAGCGCCGAGCCGCTTCCCATCGCGCCGAGCGCGTTGATCCACACGTCCGGACCGACCAGTCGCCGCAGCTCCCGCATCAACTCCTCGACGTGCTCGGCGCCGCCGGACGGCGGCCCGGTCGAGATCCCCGACAGATACAGCAGGAACGGTTGTCGAGGTGCCCGATCGAGGCTGCGGATCACGGACCGCTGATTTCCGAGCGAGGGCAGGTGGCCGGCACCGGCGAGCGAGCTGTTGTAGACGCAGAGGGCGAACTCCTCGCTCAGCCCCGGCGGCGCTTCGGCCCCCAGCAGGTCGAGGACGTTGGCGGCCAACCGGGCCGCTTCGCCGCGCATGCCGCGCAGCCACCAGTAGAACGACAGGGCCGCGACCAACCCGGCCGCGTCGGGCGCGTCACCGGCCGCGGTGGCACGGCGCAGGGCTGCGTGCAGGTTGTCCCGCTCGGCGTCGAGCCGCCGCAACCAGTGCAACTGTTCGGCTCGGCGAAGGTGGTCGCTGGCGGTCCAGGCGAACTCCAGGAAGTACGCGGTGTGCGCACGACGTAGCTGGTCGGCCTCGCCGGCTTCGGCGAGACGCTCGGCGCAGAAGGCACGCACCGTCTCCAGCATCCGGTAACGGCCGCCGGTCAGCTCCACGAAGGACTTGTCGGCCAGCCCGCTCAGCGCGTCGACGAACTCTGCCGCAGGAAGGCTGGAGACCCGCCCGGCGGCCTCCAGCGTGGCGCCGCCAGCGAAGACGGTCAGCCGGCGGGCCAGTCTGCGTTCGGCATCGTCGAGAAGGTCCCAGCTCCACTCGACCACAGCCCGGAGCGTGCGGTGTCGGGGCGACGCGGCCCGGCTGCCCATGGACAGCAGCCGGAACCGGTCGTCCAGACGGGCGGCCACCTCCGCGACGGGCAACGCCCGCAGCCGCGCGGCGGCCAGCTCGATCGCCAACGGCAGGCCGTCGAGGGTGCGGCAGATCCGCAGCACCACGTCGACGTTGGCCGGTGTGACGGTGAAGTCGGGTGCGACGTCGGCGGCCCGTTGGACGAAGAGGCTGACCGCGGCGTAGTCGTCGGCATTCTCCGTCGACGCGTCGGGTGGCGGCAGGGTGAGCCCGGACAACGGGCACAACGCCTCGCCGGCCAGCCCGAGCGGCTCGCGACTCGTGGCGAGCACCCGCAGCGCCGGGCACGCGCTCAGCAGTCGTGCGGCGAGCCGGGCCACGTCGGCGATGACGTGCTCGCAGTTGTCGAGCACGAGCAGCAGCCGCCGCTCGGCCAACGCCTCGACCAGTCGGTCGGTGGACTGCCGGCCCGGCTCGGCCGGGGCCCGCAGACCCGCGTCACGCAGACCGAGCGCGCTCAGCACCGCCTGCGGCACGTCCGACCCGTCGGCCAGCCCGGCCAGCTCGACGAAACGGACGTCGCCGTCGACGCGTCCCGCAGCCTCGATGGCCAACCGGGTCTTGCCCGCTCCTCCAGGGCCGGTGAGGGTGACCAGCCTGCGCTCGCCGAGCAACGCTCGAACTCGCTTGAGCTCCTCCTCCCGCCCGACGAACGTGGTGAGCTGGCTCGGCAGCGCCTGCTCGGCCGCCGCGCGTTCCTCACCACGCAGCACCGCCAGGTGAACGGCAGCCAGCTCCGCCGATGGGTCGACACCGAGCTGATCGGCCAGCGTGTGCCGCGCGTCCTCGAACTCGGCCAGCGCCTCCGCCGGCCGACCCAGTGCCGCCAGGGCACGCATGAGCTGGCCTCGCGAGCGCTCCCGCAGGGGATGCGCCACGACCAACTCCCGCAGCTCCGCGATCAGCGCGCTCTGTGCGCCCAACGCCAGGTCCGCCTCGACCCGATCCTCGATGGCGGCCAACCGCAGCTCGTCCAGCCGGGCCGCCTGGGCGGGCGCGCCGGCTGCGCCGACGGCATCGGCCAGGGCGGGACCACGCCACAGCTCCAGCGCCTCGCGCAACACCGCCGCTGCCCGGGGCCAGTCACCGTCGGCGAGCGCGCGCCGCCCCGTCTCGGCGAGCCGTTCAAAGCGGTACGCGTCGACATCGTCGGGATCCACGGCCAGGCGATAACCGGCCGGGTGAAACTCGACCGGGTCGTGCCCGGCAGGCAGGGCCTGGCGCAGCCGCGACACCTGGGACTGGAGCGCATTGGCCGCACCACGAGGCGGATGCTCCCCGTACAGGCCGTCGATCAGCCGCTCGGCGGAGACCACCCGACCCGCGTCGAGCAGGAGGAGTGCCAGCAGTGCGCGCAGCCGCGGACCGCCCACGGGGACCTCTCGCCCGTCGGCCAGCACCACCTGGGTCGGACCCAGGATGCGGAAACGCATGCCGTCCATTGTCGCTCAGCTCCGGCCGGTTCCGGCTGACCGATCCGCCGAGCTTGCGGGTCGGAGGGTGAACCGCAATTTCTGTGCCCCACACAGGAAGGAGAAGTCCCTATTCACGCTCGCTTTGGTGTCGGAATCTAGCGTAGACAGGGGTGTAATCAGGTACATTATCGGGAACATTCGGGTAGCGAATGATGCCCTCAGTCTCCCACCAAGAGCTTATGTACTCGCCTGGATTCTTGTATTCAAATATCGCTACCAGGCCGAGTAGGGAAACTGGGTTGTCCGCCCTGAAGTCCCAGCCATCCCGCTGAGCACAAAAAGTATCGGTTCCCTGTCGTACCAAATCGAGAATCGCTTATTTTCGAGGACTGTGATTGCGTTGTGTAGACATTCATGTGTTCGCTCAGCGCTGCCATACCGACTCCTTTCCGCGTCGTACGGTTGTCTCATCGGCCCCCGCTCAATCAAGTCGTGCGCATACCACCCACAACTCGTACTCCTCTGCCGTTACCCCGCATACGGCATCGCCGGCCAGTGACATCGCGACAAACTCCGGCTCGCCAGGATTCGGACCGAGCGCGTCGAGCGCCAACGGCCCGTCCGGCAGCCGCACCGCCACCCAACGCCTTTCGTCACTGTGCCCTGTGAGGCCGATTAGCAGGGTGCCATCGCCGCTCGTCAACCCGCGCTCATGCACCAAGCGGCGCCACCGTCGCTCCACCTGTTCCACTGCATCGACCGCGGCGAGTGCGACCGACCATCCGGGGCTTGCCGGCGAACTGACGACCGGCTTCCAGGCTTCCTGTTCGGACGGCAGCCCTTCCGCCATGTCATACGCCTCGAGCACGTGGAAGCCGGCCACCCTCAACCGATCTTTAATCACTTACGAAGCGGCCGAGAAGCTGCCCAGGGTCTGACAGGGAGCGTCCGTGTCGCCATTAAGAACACCGTCGTCCCACGGCAGTTGCCGCACACCACCGACCGGAATTCGTCGAGCAGCGGCGCGAAGCTCTGCGACGGCTGACCGGTCACCGGCGGAGTCTCCGAGAATTGTGAGAGCCTCCGCCTGCCGCCGCAGCTCAACCTGGACTGACGGCGACCCAAGCAGAGCCTCACGGTCATCGGCGTCGAGCACCCCAAGGCCCTGCTCCCGAGCCGAGAGCTCGTCGGCCGCCGCATATGCCCGCTCGGCTGCGTAGACGGCGTAGGTGACGTCATCGCTGCCCACCAGCTCAAGCAGGTAGATGAGCGACGCGACCGCATCCTCCGCCTGAGGCGCCCAGTCATTCCAGTCATCCTCCGAGGGCAGCAACTCCTTCACTGCGTCCGGCGAGGGCAACTCGGGACAGTGCACAGCCGGCTGATGACCGGCCGAGGCCGACCAGACAGCATCGACGCTGGCTCGCACGAGGTCAGCGTCACCGATCTGGTCCGGCTCGCTGAACTTGACATAGGACGGCACCAGAACCTCAACACAACTGACCGCGAACGCAACACGCTGCCACGGTTCGAGTGCGGCAAGGACCGTGCGCAGCCGCTGACCGTTGAAGCTCTCGGTAGACGCTGCTCCAGCTTCAGGACGGCAAGAGGGCTCAGTTTCCTTGCTCAAGGAACACCTCCGCGTCGAATGGTCGGCCCGCCAGGCGAACAGCCTCTCGAACCTCTTCGGAGGTCATCCGTGAGACCAGCTTATGGGCCTCGTGCACTCCGTCGCCACTGCCCTCATTGAGCATCGCAATGAACCACCGCAGACCCTGCACCAGATCCACGCTCGTCCCAATGCCGTCCCGGTACCAACTGCCCACGACGAACATACAGTTGGACTGACCCGCCGCGGCGCCGAAGAGATACCACTCGAACGCTTCTTCATCAAGGTCAAGGGCAGCCAGATGGTTTCCCAGGAACGGGTACGCCTCAGTGACTTCCGCCTTCGCAGCTACCCTCAACCATCGCACGGCGTTAGGGATGTCGACCGCAAGGAATTCGCCATCGGCGTAATGCAGGCCAAGGTTGAAGGCAGCTATCCCGTCTCCACCCTCGGCTGCCGCACGATAGAGCCGCATCGCCCTTTCCTTGTCAGAGGCGACCCCCTGCCCTCGCTCCAGCAGGTACGCCAGAGTCCGCTGAGCGACCACGTCGCCCTCGGCGGCGGACTGACTCAGGAGGTCGACAGTCTCCTCCGGAGCGTCGACATACAGCATGAAAATGACGCCCAACATCGTACGTGCACGAGTGTTTCCGAGGTCAGCCTGCGCCTTCAGCACAGGGCACAGGCGAAGCAGTTCAGCGACAGCCGAGTCATCGCCTGCGGCAGCAGACCTGAGGCACGAGTCCGCCACTTCAACCGGATCCTGGCGGTCCCAACTCCCCCGGTCATAGATCGAATGCAGCATCATCCAACTCCACCTCCATGACCAACCCGGTGACGTCGACGTAGGTCACGTATTCCGGGTCGTCCGAGAGAATCCCTGCGTGGGAGAACGAATCAAGCAGTTCCAGACCGCCGGGCTGCCTGGACCCCACTCGCACCGCTCGAGCCAGGCCATCAGCACGATAGAGCCCGTTCTTGATCGGCAGGCAACCCGATGACCACGAGTCGGTGATTGACAACCACTTACGCTGCCCTTCTTCCCTGACCAGGTGGATAGCGCAGCGGCCGCGCCGCCGGGTGATGTCAGCTCACCTCGCCGCTCTCGTCATGTCGGCGGGTCAGCGCGAAGTCGTCCGGTGGGCCGCCAGCGATTGTCGAGGAAGCGCCTGCGGCGGGGGCAACGGGGTGGGCCACGCCGGCCCCCGAGTCCGTCTGGCCCGGCACCGAGGGAGACGCCGCCGCTGGAGTGGGCACTCCGCCGTGGACCGCTCCGGCCGGCCGGGAGACCGGGCCCGGGCGGGCTGGCGGGGCACACTGCCGCGTCAGCCAGTCCAGTCCGCGCCGCCGGGCGACCACTGTCAACCGGTCCCCCGCGAAGACCACCTGGCGAGGGTCGAGGTCCTTCCACCAGATCGTCCTGCCGCCACCGGCCGGGGTCCGGGCGATCAGCCGGACCTGCCCGTCCCGGTTGACCATGCCCAGGGGCCGGCCGTCCAACTCGGAGCCGGCGGCGACCGGCACCTCGGCGACCGGCAGCGCGTGCCGGTCGACCGGGATGGTGGTGATCACCGCCCGTTCGGTGAGGGCACCGATGAAGGCCGGGGCGGCCAGGTAGGAGACCGACCGGGAGACGCCGAGGGCGAAGGTCTCCTCCACCCGCTCGGCGAAGTCACCGTCGAAGAACCGCAGCACCACCCGCAGGTCGCCACGAAGATCACGGGCCGCGAGCGCCGCCTCCAGGTTGGCCACGTCGTCGGTGGACGCCACCACCAGCGCCTGACAGTCGGCCACCGACGCGGCGACCAGCGTCTCCGGCAGCGCGGCGTCACCGACGATCAGCGGCACCTCCAGCTGACGGGCCAGGGCGGCGCCGCGCGGCTCCGGGTCCTTGTCGATCGCCACCACCTCGACGTCGTACTCGCGCAGCTGCGCCATCACCCGGGTGCCGACGTTGCCCAGGCCGATCAGCACGACGTGCCCGGCCCGCGCGGGTTGCAACTGGCCTGTGTGCAGGGCCAGTCGTGCGTTGACGATGCCGTCCACCACGACGGCGGTGATCAGCGGAATCAGCGCCAGCCCGGCCAGGTTGAGCACCACCTGCATGATCTGCGCGCCGGCTGGTTTGGTGGTGTCCGGGTCGGCGCCGCTGAGCGTGGTCACCAGCGTCAGGTACAGGGCTTCCAGTGGGGAGGCGCCCTCGGTGCGGGAGATCAGCGCCCCCAGCACCGCGATCACCGCGAGCACCAGCATCACCGCGACGCCGATCTTGCGGGTTGCGAAGCCGCGTACCGCGCCCAGCAGCACCGCGACCGGACGGCGTCGCCGACGGGCCCGGACCAGTCGACGGGCGGCGACCTCGGTGGCGGGTGGCTGCCCCGTCGCCTCGGCGAGCACCAGGTCCGCGCCAGCCTGCTCGGCCGGAAGCAGCTCCACCCCCTGCGCCTCGGTGAGGTGGGCCAGTGCGCAGACCACGTCCTGCGGTCGGACGTCGGCCCTGCGGGCCACCCGCAGCGTCTTGTCCCGGTGCTGGAAGGAACTCGGGTCGACCTCGCCGAGCGCGGCTGCCACGAAGGCCGGCGCGGCCATCTCGGCGTCGGAGAGCACCTCGACCGATGCCTTGAGCAGCTTGCGCACACCGTCGGCGAGGGTGCCGTTGAACATTCGCAGCACCTGGCGGACCCGCTGGTCGACGGCCTGGGCGCAGAGCGCTGCGTGCAGGTTGCCCACGTCGTCCTGGTGCAGCAGGGCCAGCCCGGACGCCCCGGCCAGGCCGGCGGCCTCGAAGGTGGCCACGTCCAGCCGATCCGAGCGGACCACCCGGACCCCCCGCAGCGCCGCCACGTCCGGGCCGTTGCTGCGGTAACGCTCCGGCACCACGACGGTCACCCGGGCGCCACCCGTCGGCAGTTCGGATTCGAGCATCGCCCTGGCCACGTAGTAGGCGAGCGCGTCCTTCCCGCAGATCACATAGTGCGGGCGTGGATCACCGACGGAGCGCAGCCGCCAGTTCCACTCGACCGCCCGTCGCGCCCGGTCCCGCCACGGCTCCGCCATGCCCGGATCGTAATCAGCACGGCCACGGTGGGCGACCCCGTCCGGATCATCCCCCGGCCAGGCATGCCCGCCCTGGCGACGGGTAGAGCAGCGACATGCAGACGTTCCTCCCGTACCCGGACTTTCTGGCCAGCGCCCGGACGCTGGACCAGAAGCGGCTGGGCAAGCAACGGGTGGAGGCCATCCAGGTGCTGCGCGGGCTCACCCGACCCGGGTACGGCTGGCGCAACCACCCGGCGGTGAAGATGTGGGCCGGGTACGAGGAGGCGCTCACCCGCTACGGGCTGGACATGTGCGCGGTGTGGACCGAACCGGGGCGGGCGGACACCTGTGCCACCACGATGACCGTCGACCTCGCCGCCGCCTGCGGGGCCGGTGTCGTACGGACCCAGGACGAGCTGGCCCGGGACGGCGAGCTGCCACCGTGGCTGGGCCGCGACGACCTGCACCTGAGCCACCGCTCGTCGCTGGTCCGCAAGGACCCGGCGCACTACCGGCCACTCTTCGGTGACGACGTTCCAACGGACCTGGAGTACGTCTGGCCTGCCTCCGACCGCGCGCGCCGATGCCTGGAGTAGGGGAGACTGGGGCCCGAGGAAGGTAGGTGCCCATGGCGCTGTCGCAAGTGGTGGGTCGGCTCATCGGCGTACGCCAGCACCTGGTGGACCCGGGCGGCGGTGGCGCGGACCGCGTGCCGCGACCGGCCACGGCGGTGGTGGTTGGTGGCGGCATCGCCGGCATGTCGGCGGCGGTGGTGCTGGCCGAGCGGGGTGTGGCGGTGACGGTGCTGGAGGCGGCGCCGACGCTCGGTGGTCGACTGGGTGCCTGGCCGGAGGCGCTCGCCGACGGCAGCCAGCAGAACGAGCACGGCTTCCACGCGTTCTTCCGGCAGTACTACAACTGGCGGTCGATTCTCCGCCGGGTCGACAGTGACCTGGGTTTCCTCAAGCCCATCCCGGGCTACCCGATCCTCAGCGAGCAGTGGCCGACCGAGGAGTTCGGCAAGCTGCCGCCGGCACCGCCGACGAATCTTCTCGCGCTGCTGTTGCGCAGCCCCAGCCTGCGCCTGGCCGACCTGCGACTGATGGATCGGGACGCCGCGCTGCCGCTGCTCAGCTACGACCCGGTACGCACCTACGCCGAGTTGGACGACACCACCGCCGATGAGCTGCTGGCTTCGCTGCGACTGCCGGACCGGGCGCGGGCCATGCTGTTCGAGGTCTTCTCGCACTCGTTCTTCAACCACGAGGCGGAGATGTCGGCCGCCGAGATGGTCGCCCAGTTCCACTTCTACCTGCTCGGCAACCCGGAGGGGCTGGCGTTCGACTGCCCCGACGAGGACTACGCCACGGCTATCTGGGAGCCCCTGACCCGGCACGTCGAGAAGCACGGCGGCCGGGTGCTGACCAGCTCCGCCGCGACCGGTGTGCACCGCGACGGCGACGGCTGGCGGGTGACGACCACCGACGACGGCAGCCACCCGGCCGGTCACGTCGTGCTCGCCGTCGACCCGCCGGCGCTCGCCGCGCTGGTCGCGGCCTCCCCGGACCTGACCGGGCAGGCACCGGAGCTGGCGGCGCGGATGCCCGCCTTCGGCCAGCCCGGCCCGCCGTACGCGGTGGCGCGGTTCTGGTGTGACGGGGACGTGGCCGCCGAGCGGGCGGTGTTCAACGGCGTGTCCCGGCAACCCACTCTGGACTCGGTGACCCTCTACCACCGGTTGGAGAACGAGCCGCGGCGCTGGGCGCGGCAGACCGGCGGGTCGGTCATCGAGCTGCACGCGTACGCCTGCGAGCCCGGCGTGCCGGCGGAGGAGCTGGCCGAGCGGATGCGCCGCGAGCTGGTCGCGCTCTGGCCGGAGGCCGGCGACCTGCGGGTCCGCGAGCTGCGGGCCCGGGTCGAGGCGCAGGCGCCAGCGTTCACGCCGGGCAGCCACGCCTGGCGACCGGGGGTACGCACCGACGCGTCCGGCGTCTACCTGGCCGGGGACGGCATCGCCACGGACTTCCCGAGCGCGTTGATGGAACGCTCCGCGGCGACCGGAATCATCGCCGCGAACCACATCCTGCGCGCCGAGGGCGCCTCGGCCGAGCCGGTGCGCTCGATCCGACCGCGCGGACTGCTCGCCCGGAAGCCCTGACCCGCGTGGAAGACCTGGCGCGGGAGTGCGGGTGCGTGCCCGCACCCCCGCGTCGGATCAGTTGACAGTGACCGAGAACGACCGGTAACTGGACAAGCTGCCGTCGGCGTACTCGACGGTGAACCAGAAGTAGGTCCACCCGGCCCTCGTGGGCGTCCAGGTGATCGTGGCCTTGCCGTCGGCGGCCAGCGGAACCACTCTGGGGTTGTTGTCGACACTGTCGAACCACCGCACCGAGGTGGCGCCCTTGGTCACCGCCGGAGAGACCGTGAAGATTCCGGGGACGCCGACGCCACCGCCGGAGCCGTCGATCGGATAGACACCGTCCGAGGTGATGGTGGGCCCATCGTCGACGAAGAAGGTCGTCTCCTGCTGATACTCCGGTTCGCCGGAGGCGCTCCGGCCGACGTAGCTGAGCTGGTGCTCGCCGCCCTTGAGGGGCGCCAGGACCGGCTCGGCGACCCCGTCGGCTCCCACGGTCGCCAACTGCTCCGACCCACCGTCCACCCGATAGGCGATGGTGGTGATGCCGTTGCCGGGCTGGGTGCTGAACCGCATCGTGACCGCCATTCCGTTACCGGAAGGGTCGGGCTGTTGGGCCGTCGACCACGCGTTGACGGTCAGGTCGCGCACGTTGAACGTGTAGGCCCGCACCGGAGAGCTGTTGCCGGCGCGATCCATGCTCGCCACGTACAGCGTCTGTTCGCCCGCGTCGCGAGGTCGCCACCGAATGGTGGCCGCGCCGCCGAGCTGGTCGGCTGGCACCTGGTTGTAGAGAGCTCCCTGGCTGTCGCCGTACCGGAAGCTCACCACGTCTGCGACGCCATGCGACGTGAACAGGAAGGTGCCCTCGGTTTCACGGCTGCCGGTCGGGTTCGCCGGGTTCTCCGGATATTCCGGAGAGGCGACGGTCGGCGAGACGGCAGGCTTGGTGCGATCCACAGTGAAATGGCACGGATCGCTCCAGGGTGACCAGGCCCGCTGGTCGAATGTCCGGGCGTGCCAGGCGTACTCCCCGTCCGCGAGCGAGGCCACCGGCATCTGGCCGACCGCGTCGAGACCGTCGGGGCCGCTGGAAATGCCGGGGTCGACAGGCGTGACAGCAGACGGGTCGGCGAGCGGCCAGTACTCGATCTCGGCGGTCAGCGCGTCGTACGGGTCCCGATCCCGGTCCGTCATGTTGGCGTATGCGGCAAATTCTGATCCGGCGAAGTACTCCGGACCGCAGGGGGTGTCGGTGTTCGCGTTGAAGAGCTTGGTCGGCTTGAGCGGGGCGGTGT
Source organism: Micromonospora sp. A202 (assembly GCF_006715105.1). Classification (NCBI taxonomy): domain Bacteria; kingdom Bacillati; phylum Actinomycetota; class Actinomycetes; order Micromonosporales; family Micromonosporaceae; genus Micromonospora; species Micromonospora sp. A202. The sequence goes on from NZ_VFMP01000001.1 coordinate 6,235,251, forward strand.
TCGTCAGCTCCACCTCGAACCGGAACTCGTTGGTCTCCAGCCAGCGGCCGTAGGAGACATCCCCCTCGTTCCGCTTGGGGACCCGAAGCTCGGTGGTGAGTTGGTGCTCACCCCGGCCCAGCGCCCTGGTCAACGCGGCGGTCAAGTCCCATTTGGTCCGCCAGGAGGCACAATCAGCGCCCTCGGCGGTCGCGGCGACCGCCTTGCCAACCGTGGCCGGCGGGTGCGACCAACTGTTCTCACCGGTGAAGGCTGCCGTGGCCTGGGCGACGGTGGCACGCGCGCGTGCGCAGTCGTTGGCGCGGCTTTCCCGCCCGACGAGGGTCGCCTGGCTCAGCCGACCGACGTAGATCCCGCCGATGTCGAACGTTACGTAGATGCGGGAGGAGTGCGTGCTGCCGGCGTCATCCCGCCACGACCCGACCGGGATCTCTCCCCCGCTGGGGTAGAAGACCGCGGTGTCCGGGGTGGTGGAGTCGGTGTAGGCGAGGAGCGACGGTGTGAACACGTGGTGGGGTTCGGCGGCGGCGGCCGGACCGGGCGAGAGGACGACAGCTCCCAGCGCCAGCGTGGCGACGGCGGCCAGCACCGGCATATGCCCGCCCGGCCGGACACCGCGACTTATGAATCTCAAGTGGAGTTCCTCCTGTACGGTCGCCAGCAGAGCGGCGGCGACCGCTCGGATCGTAGTGACTTGGACCGACGGCGGCGGCCCCGTTTTCGATCGACGCGGAGCATCAGCCAGAATCCGACGGCTGCGCCACACCCTCCGCCTGAACGGGGAACGATGAACAGACCCGCCCGCAGAATCTTCATGCTCGCCTCGGCGACCGCGCTCACCCTCGCGGCCACTCTGGCCGCAACTCCGGCGCAGGCCGTGGAGCCCGATAGCGGCGCCATCACCGGCCACGTGGTGACCGAGAAGCCCGGCAACGTCACGGTCAACCTCTTCACCACAGATGGTGCCAGCGGTGGGCAGGTCGTGTCCGACGCTGACGGCAACTTCCGGTTCGCCTCCGTCCCGGTTGGCACCTACAAGATCCAGTATGGCTTCCTCGGCCGGTTCCAGTGGTCGCACCAAAAGCTCGGCTACTCGACCGCCGACGTGGTCACCGTCGCGCCCGGCGTCACCACGACGGTGCCGGAGGAGCAGATGCTCCTGCCAGGCGTCGTCGAGGTGCTCGCGACCGACGCGGTCAGCGGCGGCCCGGTGAACGCGTACTGCGCGGGCGTCCGCCCGTACGACCAGCAGTGCGGCGCCACCGACGGCCGGATTCGCCTGGCGAACCTGGAGTCGGGAACGTTCACCCTGGAGCTGCGCTCCTCGGACGGCCTGCATGCCGCGCAGGAGGTCAAGAACGTCAAAGTGACCCTCGGTCAGACCACCACGGTCGAGGTCGCCCTCCGCCCAACCACCGCAATCACCACCACCGTCGTCGACCGGGCCAGTGGGGATCCGGTCCCGAACGTCTGTGTCGCGGCACTGTCACTGACCTTCGGCTCGGTGGACAGCGACACGTGCGAATGGGGCGTCAACTACACCGACGAGCAGGGCCGGATCACCATCGGAGAGTTGCAGCCGGGTGAGTACACCCTGCTGGCGCTACCGGCCGACGAGGTGCACGGCATGCAGTGGGTGGGACGCCGTGGGGGCGTCGGCCGGCAGTATGACGCGCTGCGGGTCGATGGTGATGCCGGGCTGCTCAGCACCGTGCCCACCGTCAAGCTGGACCCGGCGGCCCGGATCACCGGCACGATTCGGGACACCGAAACCGGCCAGCCTCTCACCAACGGCTGCGCGTCGGTCCTGCCGACACGTCAGGGCTCCGGCGCGCCCGGGATCGGCCCGTTCTGCACCGACTCCGACGGCACCTACACGGTGCCGAACCTCGGGCCGTACGACTGGCCGCTGGAGTTCTCGCACTTCTACGACTACACCGAGCCGTATGCGGCGGTGTGGACGGGCAACGCGTCGGACCGCAAGACCGCCGCGACGACCAGGGCCGGAACCGACCAACCGGGCGTCGCCGACATCTCGCTCGGCAAGAACGGCCCCCGGTTGAGCATCGGCGTGACGTCGGCGGACGGCCAGCCGTACAACGGCTGGCTCGCGGGCGAGGTCTACAACGCCCGCACCGGGGACCTGGTCAAGGAGTACTCGTTCTACGGCCAGCGGGTCATCGAGGGGATGACCGACCAGTCGGTCAAGATCCGGTACGTGCCGAATCCGCCGTGGGTCGGCGGCTGGTACGGGGGGTCCGACCTCGCCTCCGCACGTGGCGTCGCCCTTCGTGACGGCGCCAACAAGGAGATCACGATCGTCCTGTCAGATCCCTCCTGACCTGGGCAGATTCAGAACGAGGGGCCGCGCCGGTACGCCCGGCGCGGCCCTTCGCTCACTACCGCCGCTAAAACCACCAAAGCTGCTATAAGCGACTATTTGCTGTCGTACGCTCGATTGATCAACCGTCGATCGACCGGGCGGGAGGGCAGCGGCAGATGTCACCACTGCACCGCGTCGGCGCGGAAAGCGGCCCGCCGAACGACGAGATCGGCCGCGACGACGCGTACCCCCTGATCCGCGACGAACGCGCGTGCATCGTCACAACGCTGCGGCTGGGCTGGTGGATGGCGGACGCCTACCACCACGGGCAGCACGCGGAGCTCGGCGCTCCCGTCGAGGCCCGACCGGCCGTACCCCCGGCCAAGCTCTCCAACCTCACCGAGATGTCCGCCCACCGCCGGATGCGGATGTACCTCGACGGGGTGGACGTCGCCCTGGCCCAGATCGCCGACCTCACCCGGCACAACGGGCCGGTGCCCGACACCGCCTCCGCCCGGGCCCTGCTCCCCGACCTGGACCGGGCCGACCCCGCAGACCCGGTACCCCTGCTGCTCGCCCTCGACGACCTCAACGTGGACGTGCTCCGCTGGACGATGGCCACCAACCACCGGGTCGGCCTGGCCTACCGGCTGGGCCGATCGGTGGCCGACACCGTCCGAGCCGGCGACGCCGCCCAGCTGCTGAGGCAGTTCGGTGGGCGGCAGATCCAGATCCGCCGGTGGTTGGACGAGCTGGCCACCGTCCTGCCGCCGTACTCGGCCGCGGTGGTGCGCCGGTCACTCGCCGCCTGGTCGAGCGCTGTCGACCGGGCCGGCCTCGGGGACCCGGCCGTGCCGGCGCCCGCCGAGCTGAGCCGGGCCCTGCGCGGCCAGGGCGACCTCTGGCGCGACGTGCTCACCGGCGGCCTGCACCCGCGCGACCTGCTCGACGAGGAGGACTACGCGGTGATCGCCAGGAATTTGATGATCCGGGACCGGCGGCTGGTGGCGCAGGCGGCACGGGGCATCTTCTGGCCGGTGCTCGTACCCGTGCTGTTGGTGCTCTTCGCGGTGGTCGGGGTGAGTGCCGCCGCGGCCGCCGGCTCACCGGCCACTCGGGCCACCGTCGCCCTGGTGGGCCTCGGCGCCGGTCTGGCCGCGATCTGGCGATCGGTCTCGGGCCCGGCGCTGGCGGTCGCCGGTGAGGTCAACCGACCCCTGCTCGACAGCGAACTCACAGTGCGGATGGCCCTGCGGCTGAACCGCCCGCTGGACACCGCCCACATCTCGACGGAGGCCACCGCCCCCACCCGCCGCCAGCGCCGTTCCGACGAGGCCAACCGATCGAAATCCGTTGCCCGTCTGTCCCGTCCTGGCCTACCGTGATCGCGCAAGGTCAACCACCACCGCGGGAGCAGCTCATGGCGATGTCGCACGTCACCATCGTGCCGTCGACGCTGCCCGGCGGCGGTTGCCGAGCGGAAGGTCCCCGGGCGGGCCGGCCCGACTGACGCGTACCCGTACGCGCTGAGCCGCCCCGTCCGACAGCCGGACCGGGCGGCTCTTCGCTGTCCGTCAACCTCTGGAAAGGAGTCCCGGTGGACGCCGTCCTCGTCATCAACGCCGACCTCGGCCCGCTGCACCGGGTCACCGTCCAACACGCCGTACGGATGCTCTGCCGTCGGGTGGCCGAGATCCACGAGGCCGAACCGGACCGGGTGATCGGGATCTTCCCGATGCCGCGGGTGGTGCGGCTGGTCCGCTTCGTGGTCACCCGTTGGAGGTTCCACTCCGGGCCGGCCTGGTCCCGGGCCGGGGTGCTGCGCCGCGACGGCAGGTGCTGCGCGTACTGCGGTGGGTCCGCCTCCACGATCGACCACATCCTGCCCCGCTCGCGCGGCGGTCGGAACACCTGGCGGAACACCACCGCCGCCTGCTACGCCTGCAACCAGCGCAAGGGTGACCGGACGCCGTCGGAAGCGGGCATGCCGCTGCGCCGGGAGCCGGTCAACCCCGGGTGGGGGGCGCTGGCCGGGCGGTGACGGACCGGCCGGCGGGAACGGGGGGCCGCGTTCCGGGTACGTCCCGGGCGCGGCACCCGCCGGCCCCCGGTCAGACGGCGCGTTCCCTGACCCTCGATTTCGGGCTGCCGCCGGGGCAGCGCACCCGGACCTCACTGCGGTGCTCGGAGGAGACCAGCTCGACCTGGATCTGCTTCGCCGGGCCCGGGTCGTACGCCTCGACCCGGAACCCGGGCACGAGCGTCACCGCGAGCACCTCGACGGACTTCCCGACGCAGCGAATGGTGACCGTCCCGCCTCGCGCGTCCACGGACGCACCCGAGCCAGGGGTGGGCGTGGGCGTGGGCGCAGCCCTGGTCGGGGTCGGCCCGGGGGTGGTGACGGTCGGGCTCGGCCTGGCCCGAGGGGCTGACCGGGAAGCGGGCGCGGTGCTCCCGGCCGGCGGGACGGCGGCCGATCCGGTGTCGGCCGGCTCCTCACTGCGCGGCATTCCCACAGTGGTGGTGCCCGGGCCGATCCCCGTCGAGGGCCCCTTCTGCCCCAGCCGGCGGTTGTGCGAGTCACCGAGCGACCCGGCAATCGCCACCGCGGCGATCACCGCGCAGCTGACCGCCAGCACGGCCCGCCCCCGACGCCACGCTCCTCGCCGGGACGTGGACCCGGCAGCCGCCTCGCCCGTCTCGACCTTCGGCCCGGTCGGCTCGCTCGCATCGGCGGGCGTGTCGCCGGGCTGCTCGGTCCCGTCGGCCGCCGGGTCGACAGCGCCGGCCGCCTCGACCACGGCAGTCGCTGCGCTGGCGGCGGCGAGCAGGATGCGGGCCGCCTCGACGGCCGGCGGCCGGTCGACGGGGTCGCGGGCCAGGCACCAGCGGTAGAGCCGGTGCACCTCGGGCGGTACGCCGTCGACCGGAGGCAGCGGACCCGGCTCGACGTGCGTGTGGGTGCGGAGCATCCCGGTCTGCGCCTCGGCGGGCAACGGCAGCCGGCCGGTGAGCACCCGGTGCAGCAGCAGGCCGAGGGCGTACACGTCGCAGGCCGGCAACACCTCGCCGGCCTCCAGTCGCTCCGGGGCCAGGTAGGCCGGCGTGCCCAGCAGCCGCCCCTCGAAGTCGATCTCCGACTCACCGGCGGCCGCAGCGATGCCGAAGTCGAGCACCTTGGCGCCGGTGGGCGTGAGCATCACGTTGCCCGGCTTGATGTCGCGGTGCACCAGATCCTGGTCGTGCGCGGCGGCCAGCGCGGAGGCCACCTGGGCGCAGACCCGCAGACCCGCGCGGGGCGGCAACGGCCCGGCCGCCAGCCGTTGTTCGAGGGTGTGACCGCCGAGCATCTCCATCACCACGAACGGGATCTGGGCACCGTCGACCAACGACTCGCCGAAGTCGTAGACGCTGGTGACATGCGGGTGCGACAGACGGGCCGCGGCCTTGGCCTCAGCCCGGATCCGCTGCCGCGCGTTGTGGTCGGTGGCGACGAGCACCTTGACCGCGACGTCCCGTTCGAGCACCTCGTCGTACGCCCGGTGCACCGCGGACATGCCACCACTGCCGAGGCGTTCCAGGAGCCGGTAGCGCCCCGCAAGCAACTGATCACGCTGCACGACCGACAGCCTGCCGTACCGACCGGCGGCGGGCCACCCCGGATCGAGGTGTTGCGATGGGTGGGACGGAGCTTCGGCTACTGCTCGCTCAGATCCGGGTGGTTCCGGAGGAACGCCTCACCCCGTCGGGCGTTCCGAAGGACCGACACGATCAGCACCGCCCAGATCACCACCAGCAGCCCGCCGATCACCGCGTGGAACGGCGCGAACCCCACGAAGACCTGACCGACGCTCGTCATCACCAGCCCAGCGCACAGCACCGCGAGATAGCGCTGACTGACGAACTGTCTGGCGGTCTCCACGAGCAGAGCCCGGTCTTCGTCGGCCTCGGGTGCGTCGCGTCGCACCTGCCGATCCAGCCGACGACGATGCGACCAGCTGAGCCCGATCAGGGGCGACTGTCGTCCCGACCGGTAGCGGCCGGTGGCGACCAGCCAGATGGCTGCGGCCACCTCGATGACGACTCCGACGATCACCAGGACGAGGCCGAGGTTGCTCGCCCAGCGCGCTGGGTCGCCGTCGAAGATGCCGGTGTTCTCACCACCGGTCGCGACACCCACCGCGAGACCGCCGACCACGGCGGGCAGCAGCACGAAGAGAAGAATCAGACGGAGTCGCCGTTGGCCCCGCTCGGTCTGCCCCCGATTCGATGCTGCCGCATCCATGGTGGTCCCCCGATCACCGTGTGAAGCGGGGACTACCCATCGACGGCGACGGCTCAAACCGGTCAGTCGTCGGCCGGTGCCCGCCAGGCGAAGCGGGGCGTACGTCGCTCGGCCATCGCCGCGACCCCCTCGCGGGCCTCGCCGGTGGTCGCCACCTTCCGGTGCCACCAGGCGATCCGCGCGGGCCCGGCACGGTCGTCGATGATCTCCTTGGCGGCGGCGACGCTCAGTGGTGACCGCTGGGCGATCGTCATCACCAGTTCGTCCACCCGCCCGGCCAGCCGATCGGCAGGCAGCACCTCGTCGACCAGGCCGATCCGCAGGGCCCGCTCGGCGTCGATCAGTTCGGCGGTGAACAGCAGATGCTTGGCGGCGGACGGGCCGACCAGCCGGGCCAGCCGGCGCGTCGTCGGTGCCGGATAGACCAGACCGAGCCGGGCCGGCGGTACGCCGAACCTGGCGTCGTCCGCAGCGATCCGCAGGTCGCAGGCGACCGCGAGCTGAGCGCCACCCCCGACGCAGGCGCCTCGGATGGCCGCGACGGTCGGCTTGGCGAAACTGGCCAGCCGTTCCTCGGCGGCCACCGCGATGCTGGCGTCGCCCGCGTCCAACAGCTCGGCCAGGTCGCCGAGGTCGGCACCCGCGCAGAAGGCGTCGCCCGCGCCGGTGAGCACCAACGCCCGTACGCCCGGGTCGGGTTCCAGCCGGTCGAGCAGTTCGGGGAGCTGACGCCACATGGCTGCAGTCATCGCGTTGCGCCGGGCCGGGTTGTGGATCACCACGGTTGCGACCGGCCCGGTCACCTCGACGGTCAACTCCGCGTCCGACATACGGCGACCATAACGGCGCGGGCCCAGCGGCCACCCCGAGGGGCGGTCGCTGGGCCCGCGGTCAGGTCAGGAGACGGTCAGCGCGGTGTCGTCGACCACGAAGGACGTCTGCAAGGAGGAGTCCTCGGTGCCGGTGAACTTCAGGTTGACGGTCTGGCCAGCGTACGCCGCCAGGGAGAAGGACTTCTGGCTGTAGCCGGTGGCCTTGTTCAGGTTCGAGTAGGTCGCCAGCGTGGCCAGAACGGTTCCGCTCGAGTTCAGCACCTGCACGTTGAGCTTGTCGTAAGCGACGCTGGTGGTGGTCTCGGCCGAGTCGATGTGCAGCCAGAAGCTGAGCGCGTAAGACGAGCAGCCGGCCGGCAGGCTCACCGACTGGGCGAGCGTCTCGGTGCGGGTGCTGCCGTACCCGTTCAGCCATGCCTTGTACGACCCGGTGCGGGCGGCCTGGCCGCTGGAGGTGGTGATGACGCCGGAGCTGGCGGTCCAACCGGTCGCGCCGGACTCGAAGCCCGGGTTGGCCAGCTTCTGCCCCGGCGCGGTGCAGCCACCGCCGGTGCCGTTCACGGTGAGTCGGTAGGTGGCGCTGCGGGTGACCGCGCCCGCACCGTTCACGGTGATCGAGTAGGTGCCGGGCGGGGTGCTCGCCGAGGTGCTGATGGTGAGGGTGGACGAGCCGCCCGAGGTCACCGAGGCGGGGCTGAACGCGGCGCTGGCCCCGCTGGGCAGGCCGGACGCCGAGAACGTCACCGTCTGCGCCGAGCCACTGGTGGTGGCGGTGGCCACGGTGGTGGAGACCGCGCTGCCCGGGTTGACCGAGCCGGCGGTCGGCGAGAGCGCGACCGAGAAGTCGTTGCCGGTCGAGCAGGCCGAGTCGCTGCCGGCCACGTTCACCGCGGTCCAGGCGGCCTGCACGGCCTTGTACTCGGTGGAGCAGCTTCCGTACAGGTCGGTGGCTGCCCGCAGGCTGTACGCGCGGGAGGTGTTCGCCGGGTTGCTGGTGCTGACGTACGCCGTGTTGGACGTGAAGTAGACGTCCAGCGCCCGGTACCAGATCTTCTCGGCCTTGGCCCGGCCGATGCCGGTCACCGCGGGGGCGGAACCACAGACCGGGGAGGTGCCGTACGAGGTGGCGCCGGTGCCCTCGGCCAGGTTGAAGAAGAAGTGGTTGGCCACGCCGGAGGAGTAGTGCACGTCCTTGTTCTTGGTGCTGGTGGACCAGCAACTGTCGGACGAGCCGTCCAGCGACGGGTTGTACATGTAGCGCAGCGGCGTGCCGTTGTTGTTGATGTTGATCTTCTCGCCGACCTGGTAGTCGCCCGGGTCGCTCGGCGCGGCGGCGTAGAACTCCACCATGTTGCCGAAGATGTCACTGGTGGCCTCGTTGAGGCCGCCGGATTCGCCGGAGTAGACGAGGCCGGCCAGCGCTTCGGTGACACCGTGGCTCATCTCGTGCCCAGCCACGTCCAGCGAGACGAGGGGGCGGGAGTTGCTGGAGCCGTCACCGTAGGTCATCTGGGCGCCGTCCCAGAAGGCGTTGACGTAGTTGTTGCCGTAGTGCACCCGGCTCGGCACGCCGGAGCCGTTGCCGAAGATGCCGTTGCGGGCGTGCACGTTCTTGAAGTAGTCGAACGTCTTCGCCGCGCCGAAGTGCGCGTCCACGCCGGCGGACTGCCGGTTGGAGTTGGCCCCGGTGCCCCACGCGTTGTCGGCGTCGGTGAAGGTGGTGCAGCTCGACGTGCCGTTGTTCATGTCGCAGGTACGGCCGTTGCCGTGCGACGGATCGATCATCTGGTACGTGCTGCCGGAGAGCGTCGTGTCGATGCTGACCGTGCCGGTGTAGATGCCCTGGCCGCTGCCGACCACCGACTCGATCTCGTCGTACGACCCGACGGTCGCGCCGGTGGCGGCGTCGGTGATCACGTGCAGCCGGGACGGGGTCTGCCCGTCGGGCTGCCACCCGCTGACCACGGTCTCCCAGGCCAGTCGACCCTGCCCGGAACTGGCGTCCACGAACAGCTCCGGTGTGCCCACCGTCTCGGCCTTACCGACGAACCGGGCGCTGGCGGCCTTCTTCGCGGCCGCCGCGGTGGTCCTGGCCGAGGTGGCGAGGGTCAGCGGCGCGGCCAGCCCGACCGAACTGCCGGCGTACGTGCCGTTCGGCGCGGTGTGGATGACGAAGTCACCGCCGTACACCCGTAGGCCCTGGTAGGTCCTGGTGTAGCGGGTGTGGGCAGCGCCGCTGGGGTCCACCTTGGTGCTGCGCACCTGGTAGGACTCGGCGCTGGAACCCTGGACGGCGCCGGGGTTCGCTCGTAGGACGGTTGCCGCTCGGGCCGCAGCGGAGGCGTCCGGCGCGGGAGAGGTGGGCGGGGCCGCATGCGCCGGGGTGACGACGCAGGTCAGCAGGCCGCTGGTGAGCAGCACTGCACTGACGGCGGCAAGAGCTCTTTTCAAGTGCGCTCCTGAGAGGAGAAGGATGTGACGGAGGTAGTCACGCATGTAGATATAGCTATGTATTGAAGAAAAGAGAAGCCCTGAACTGATGTCAGGCATCGACATTGACCGAACGGATGAGGGGCTTGACGAGGGAACCAATACCTGCCCCAGCACGTCCGACGGACATGAGACCCGTCTCGACAGCCGGCGTCACGTTCGCCCTACTGGTCGCGCTCCTGGCCGGCTGCACCAGCACCGACCGCACCGGCGACGCTCGTGACCAGCCGCCGACCAGCACCGGCGACGCTCGTGACCAGCCGCCGACCAGCGCCGACCCCGTCCCGACCGGGCCGGCCACCGACGCCCCGCGGACGCCAACCGCGGGCCCCGCCTCCACGTTGCCGACCGGGCCGCCGGCCACCGATAGCGCGTCGACGCGGGTGATGCTGTTTCGCTCCGGCGGCTTCGCCGGCCGCGCTGACACCGTGACCGTCGAGCCGGACGGCCGGTGGACGGCCGTGGACCGCGCCGGCGGGCGGCGTACCGGCCAACTCACTCCCGCCGACCTCGGCCGGCTGCGCGGGCTTACCGCCGACGCCCGGCTGGCCGCCGAGGCCCGCCAGACGGCCGGCGCGACCATCTGCACAGACGTGTTCAGCTACCGGCTGACCGTCGGCACCATCGAGATCGGGTACGACGACTGCCCCAGCGACGACACGCAACAGCTGCCGGCCACCCGCGCGCTGGTCGAGCTGCTGCTGCGGGCCACCGGCACTCAGACCACGTAGTCCGGAGGCAGGCCGGTTGCACGCAGCTCCGGCGGCAGGTGGGCCACGTCGTTGAGGGCGATCAGGTTGGGTGGGCCACCGGAGCTGTACCGGATCACTGTCAACCCCGCGTTGTGCAGGTTCAAGCCCAGCCATCGCCGCTCCGGCGCGTCGAGGGCGTGCCGCACCAGCCAGGCGATCAGGAAGGTGTGCGTCACGACCAGCTCGCGGACCGGCTCGCAATCGGGAGCTTCCTCGGGGACCGGGCCGGCGAACCGCCGCACGGCCTCCGCCGTCACCCGCGGCCCGTCGGCCCGCTCGGCAGCCGAGAACTGCGCCAGGAATGTGGCGTACGCGGGCGGCAGGCCGGCCGGGTCCGTGTCGTGTGGGAGGTGGTCGCCGGCCAGCTCCGTCGCGTACACCGGAGCTTCGGGCAGCGACCTGGCGATCAGCTCGGCGGTCTGCGCGGCCCGGCGCAGCGGTCCGTGGTGGACGGCGGCGAACCGGCGGCCTCGCAGGCGCTCGCCGAGCAGCGTGGCCTGCTGCTGGCCGCGCTCCGTCAGGCCCGTGTCCGGTTCACCGGCATCCGACTCCCGCAGCGCGGTCAGGTCCTGCTCGGCGTGTCGGGCGAGGTACAGCAGGCGAGTCACCATGCCGCCCACCTCAACACACCGGGAGGTGCGGGCTCCACCCCGCACCTCCCGCGCCTGCGGCCGTCAGCTCAGTCGGCCTGGCCGGACGCCGCTCGCGCGAAGGTTACCGACACCCACAGCCAGCCGGCCGTCACCGCCAGACCGAACGCCACCATCACGGCCGGAGCCGGTCGGACGATCAGGGCGACCCAGGTCGCCGCGAAGAAGACCCCGATCACCAGGCTGTACGCGGCTCGACCACGTGCCCCCTGCCGTGCGGCCCGACGGCCCGCCACCACGGTCGCCGCGATCAGCGACACGAAGGCGACCGCCGCCACCAGGAAGTGCAGGCCGCCGTGCCAGCTGATCTGACCGGCGCCCCGGGGCGTGCCGACCGGGAACCCGTCGGCCGGGTCGGCGCTGAAGATCGCCGCCCCGATCAGGCCCAGCCCGTACAGCGCGAGCAGCCGGGGAAGCCAGACGGACCCGCCGCCTCCGCCGGTACGGCGGCGCAGCGCGTCGGCGGCCAGCGCGCAGAGCGCGCCGGTGACCAGGAACGTGACGATCTGGATCCAGCCCAGCTCGCCGGTGCTCAACACGCTGACCGGATGCCGGCGAAAGTCGAAGCCGTCCCGGGTCGACGCCTGCACGATCGCCGAGCCGACGAAGATCGGGCCGGCCAGCACACCGCCGATCAGCAGTGCGCGGTCCCGACCGACAGCAGCCGGTCCTACCAGCGGGAAAGGTGCAGCCTGGCTCATCGTCGGCTCCCCTACGCCCGTGGGAACATCTGGCCGATGCGGATCCGGTTGCCGAACGGGTCCCGGATGCCGAAGTCGATCCCGTACGGGCGTTCGGTCGGCTCGTCGGTGATCTCTACACCCTTCGCCACAAGATCCTCGTGCGTCTTGCGGGCGTCGTCGGTGGTCATGAAGAGGTACCCGCCGAGGGCCCCCTTGGTGAGCAGCTCCCGGACCTGCTCGGCGGTGGCCGGGTCCAGTGCGGGCGGGCCCGGCTTCTCCAGCAGGATCTCGCGCTCCGGGTCGCCGGGCAGGTTGACCGTCAACCACCGCATGAAACCGAGGTCCTGGTCGGTGTTGACCTCCATGCCGAGCTTGTTGACGTAGAAGTCAAGCGCGGCGTCCTGGTCGAGGACGTAGATCTGGGAGCGGCTGATCGCGTTCATCGTCATGCCCATGACGCTAGAGGTAGACCGTGACCTGCGGCTTATCCAAAACTGCTGGGTCGGGTCCACGCTTTGGCGAAGCACGACGGCACATTGGCCGCCGCGACGCGGTGCCGCCGGAAATCCGAGGGCGACTCCCCGACGATCTGCCGGAACGTACGGCTGAACGTGCCCAGGCTGCCGAAGCCGACGGCATAGCAGATGTCCGTCACATCCCGGTTCGACTCCACGAGCAGTGCCATCGCGCGCTCCACCCTGCGGCGTTGCAGGTACCGGTGCGGGGTCTCACCGAACGTGGCCCGGAAGGTCCGGATGAAGTGCGCCTCAGAGACGAGCGCGATCCGGGCCAGCGCCGGGATGTCCAGCGGCTCGGCGTACGCCCGGTCCATCGCGTCCCGGGCGCGCAGCATCGCCCGGTTCGACTCCTCCACCGCGCCACTCATCGCCCCCCGTCCCGCCCTGCTCGTTGCCCGGCCCCAGGCTACCGCCGACCCCGGTGACCCGGCTTTCAAACCCGTCTCCGCTGTGACATCGGCCTATGGCCGGGACGGACCGACCACGCCAGCATGGAGGGCATGACTCGTGCACTCATCGCCCTGACCAGTCACTCCGAGCTGGGCCGCACCGGCCGCTCGACCGGCTACTACGTCGGCGAGGCCGCCGAGCCGTGGGAGGTGTTCCGGGCCGCTGGCTACGACGTAGACCTGGTGTCCGTGGCCGGCGGCGAGCCGCCGGTAGACGGCCGGGACGAGAACGACAGCACCCAGAACGACTTCCTCGCCACCGCCGGCGTAACGGACACCCCGAGGGCCGCCGACGTCGACCCGGCCGGGTACGACGTGATCCTCTTCGCCGGAGGTCACGGCACCATGTGGGACTTCCCCGACGACCCCGACCTGGCCCGCATCGCCCGCTCGGTCCACGAGCGCGGCGGCGTGGTGGCCGCCGTCTGCCACGGTCCGGCGGCGCTGGTGAACCTGACCCTCACCGACGGCTCCCGGCTCGTCGCCGGCAAGCGGGTGGCCGGCTTCACGAACAGCGAGGAGGCCTCCGTCGGCCTCACCGACGAGGTGCCTTTCCTGCTCGCCGACAAGCTCACCGAGGCTGGCGCGCAGCACGTACCGGCGCCGGACTTCACCGAGCACGCGGTGGTCGACGGCCGCCTGGTGACCGGTCAGAACCCGCAGTCCGCCCGCGCCGTGGCCGACGCCGTGGTGAAGCTGCTCAGCTGAGCGCCGGTCGGATCCGGTAGTCGTCTGGCGGGCCGGTGGCACCGCGCGACTCATCGACCCCCGTCCACTCGGCTCGTCGCCTGGCCCCAGGCTACCGCCGGTGCCTTCGCCGGTCGGGTGGCGCGCCGCCCGGTGAAGGCAGCGGCGACCACCATCAGAGCAACCACGCCGAGCAGCGCGCCCAGCAGCACCGTGCTGCGCACCCCGTGGCTCGGTAGCGCGAGGCCGGCGACCAGGGCTCCACCGGTGATGCCGACGTTGACGGCGGCAGAGACGGTGGCGGCGGCGAGGTCGGAGCGCCCGGGCGCAACCTCGAGCACGATGCCACCGAGCACCGCGGTGAACGCCGCGAACGCCAGCCCGGCCAGGGCGAGCAGGCCCACGGCAGCCGCCGGACGGTGGCCGACCGCGTACAGGCCGAGCAGTGCCACCGACTGGAGCGTGACGGTCGCGGCCAGGGCGAGCCACGGGCTGCGGTCCACCACCACTCCGACGGCGAGGATCCCGAGCACGCTCGCAACGCCGCGCACCAGCAGGATGACCCCGACCGCCGAGGCGGCGAACCCGCTGACCTCGGTGACGAAGAGGGCGACGTAGGTGTAGCCGGCGATGGCACCGGCGGTCGCCAGGATGGCCACCGCGACCAGCAGCCAGAAGCGGTAGACGTCGGGTGTCGCGCCCCGGGCGGCATGTCCCTCGTTGGGTGGCGTCGACGGCAGGAGCGAGGCCACCGCGACGAGCACGATCGCGCCGAGCCCGGCCACCGCCAGGAACGACATCCGCCAGCCGGTGCGTTCGCCCAGCCAGGTGCCCGCAGGCACGCCCAGGACCAGAGCGACGCTGCCGCCGGCGAACACGATCGCGACCACCCGACCGCGAAGCCCGGGTCGGAACAGCTCGGCCGCGGCCGGCACCACCACCGCCCAGAACAACGCATGGGTCGCCGCGGTTGCCATCCTGGCCGCCAGCAGGAACGCAAACGAGCTCGCGAACACCGTGATCGCGGTGCTCACCACGAAGCCGGCCAGGAGCGCGGACAGCAGTCGCCGACGGGGGATTCTCCGGGCCAGCGCCGTCAACGGGATCGAGGCGACGACCACCACCGCGCCGTACGCGGTGACGAGCATGCCCACCTGAGACGGCGAGACGGCAAGATCGGCTGCCATCGGGAGCAGCAACCCGATCGGCAGCGCCTCCGCTGTGGTGTAGAGGAACGTCCCGCCCGACAAGCCGATCAGTGCTCCCACTGCTCGCCTGTGGCCCATGCGACCTCCCTTGTTACCAGCTAAATCGTGTACGCCAGAAACAAGCTAGCGATCCCCCTTGCCGACGGTCAACTGGTAAAGTTGGTTTTGATGGAAACAGTCGAGGGCGTCACGCGGATGAACCTGGTGGGCGGCAACCTCGCCCTGGACTTCATCAACACCCGCTCCGGTCCACCCGTCGGGCTCCCGGACGACGACGTGCTGACGGGCTATCCCGAGCTGGTCGCCTGGGGGGTGCACGCGGGGGCCCTCACCGAGACCGAGGCGACAGCGTTGCGACGGCTGTCCCGCAACGACCCAGACGGCGCTCACGCTGCCTTCTCGCGAGCGCTGCACACCCGCGACTACCTCGACGAGGTGTTCCGGCCGCTGACCGTTGGAGAAGCCCCGAGCACGTCTGCACTGGCCCGGCTGCGTGACGACGAAGCGGACGCGCTCGGCCACGCACACCTTCAGGGCGGCAGCACGTTTGACTGGGTCTGGCGAGACGACCACACGCTTGCCCGACCTCTGCGGCCAGTGGTGCACGCAGCGGTCCAGTTGCTCACCACGGGTGCGCTGGACCGGATCAAGGGATGCGGAGGCTGCCGCTTCATCTTCATCGACGAGAGCAAGAACCGCAGTCGCCGCTGGTGCAGCATGGACGACTGCGGAACTGCCGAGAAGATGCGCCGCTACGTCGCAGCGCGACGCACGCGCGCGACGCAATGAGCGCGCTGCCGCCGTCGGGAAAGCCTGGTGGATACCCGTTGCTGTCGACAGCCCACCGCGCTCGCGCGCCGGCCGCACCAGAACGCCTGATAACCGCTGTAACGGTCACGGTGCATTCGGGCAGGATCATCGGCCGTGACACTTGTCCTGCCGCCGCGCCTGACCGCCTCGGCTCAGAGCTTGCGCGAAGCCGATCAACGACGCGGACTACGCACCGTCCAGCTTCGCACTTTCGAAGTGCCCGCCGGGTGTACGCGGCCTCACGGGCGGCCTGTTCCTCGCCGGACGGATCGGTCACCCGAAAGCCGTGCAGGGAAGTCGTACGGCTTGCCGATGTTCTCCTGGATGCCTCCGTCCGGTGACAGGCTCAGCGACCTGATCAGCACACCGTTCTCCCAGACCGCGAAACTGAGCCAGTCCACGACCGAGTGCATGCCGTGCCTGATGATCCGTCGACCCGCCCCGGCCTGGCGCAGACGCTCCGGCAGCTCAGACGCTCCTCACGATTTCGGCGAACGACCGTCGCACGCCTCTGGCAGACGCCTCCCGACGGCGTCGACCCGGCTCGCTCGTAACACTCGTTCTTTCAGGCTACGGACGCGCGCAACGGATCCGTTGGGTCGATCGCGGCATCGTCGAATCGCTGTTCCAACGCCTCGGTGTCGTGCTGCTGGCGGAACGCCTTCTCGGCTGCGGTGATCGGCAACAACCACAAGAGCCGGGCATGCCCAGACGGCAACGCGCATGCCTCCAGGTCTGGGCCGTGCAGATAGGGCAAGCTGACGAGTAGGTGATCACACGCCGAGCCCGGGAGCCAAGGGACGCCAATCGGCATCGTGTGCCAGTGGTCGAGGCGATGGCCCGCGTGGTAGTAGGCGGCCATGGCGATCAGATCGACCATTGTCGATTCCCGCAGTTTCGACGTCATCACGAACTCGATCCCGTGGCCGTCCTGGTTGACCGCCGACCAACAGCCGGCGGTGACATATGCCCAGGAGTCGCTGCGGGGTCCTGGACCGACGACCATGATGCGCAGGTCGGGCACAGCCCTGCGACGGCCGAACCCAAGGTCGTAGTCGACGATCTCAACGTCATGCCCAGCGAAGAAGGCCCGCACGTGAGCCTCGGTCGCTTCCACAGCCGCCAGCCGTTGCCGCCTCCGTTTCACCGTGCCCTCCTCCTCGCCTCAAATCCTGGCGCGCACGGCCTCACCGTGATCATGTCGGCCATTATTCGACGCCGCTCTGTCAGGCATCAAACGAGACCCGGCATCGCCCGCAGCCGGTTGTCCGGCCGGCCCGATCAGGGGCCGAGGCATCTCTGATGCTCGCCGAACGATTGGGTGAGGCTGTCCAGAGCGGCTTTGCCCTCCTCGGCGGTGCCGAGTGAGGATCGGCCGATGACGCCGCTGGTGATGTAGGCAGCCATGCCGAGGGCGAGGAGGCGCGGCCGGTGGTCGGCCGTCCACCGTCGTATCGCTTCTGATGGAGCTGGGCGTACCGCCGCACGTTGCTCATGCCATCGCTCGACACGCCGACGTGAAGATCACCCTCAAGGTCTACGCCCACGCCAACCTCGACGCGATGCGTCAGGCACTCGGCACTGCCGTCGCTGTCAACCGGTTGGCTCGTGGCAGTGCCGATCGGGAAATGCCTGGTGGAATTGGAGCCCCCGGCCGGGATCGAACCGGCGACATCTCGCTTACAAGGCGAGTGCTCTGGCCAGCTGAGCTACAGGGGCGCGTGCGTCGAGGTCAGCATAGCGAGTGACGTCCGGATATCCCGCTCGCGATGCCTCCCGAGCACGGGAAACGTCAACAACCCGACGCCTGTACGCCTTTCCGCCGTCTAACCCTGTGTCGATTGATGTCCGACCGTGCCGGAGTGACCGGAATGTGTAATCCCTATGTCACCTCCGACGCTCCCTGACCTTGGCAGCAAGGGGAAACACGTTTACGGTTCACACACGGACGACAGCCCGGCGCCCCCGCGTGACCGAGCCGCCGTCCGCTGACCGGCACGGATACGCGCCGGTTGCTCCTTCACTCGGATCGTCCGGCACGTTCCTGCCGGTGAAAGGAAGCGCTTCACCATGGCTACGGTCACCTATTCCAAGGCGTCCCGGGTCTACCCGGGCCAAGAGCGTCCCGCCGTCAACGAGCTGGACCTCGAGATCGGCGACGGCGAGTTCCTCGTCCTGGTCGGCCCCTCCGGTTGTGGCAAGTCCACCAGCCTGCGGATGCTCGCCGGTCTGGAGGACGTGGACGCCGGCTCGATCTACATCGACCAGCGTGACGTCACCCACCTTCCTCCGAAGGCCCGCGACATCGCGATGGTCTTCCAGAACTACGCGCTCTACCCGCACATGACGGTGTACGAGAACATGGCGTTCGCCCTCAAGCTGCGCAAGACCTCCAAGTCGGAGATCGACCGGCGGGTCAAGGAAGCGGCGGCGCTGCTCCAGCTGGAGGAATACCTCGGCCGTAAGCCGAAGGCGCTCTCCGGTGGTCAGCGTCAGCGTGTCGCGATGGGCCGGGCGATCGTCCGCGAGCCGCAGGTCTTCCTCATGGACGAGCCGCTGTCGAACCTCGACGCCAAGCTGCGTGTGCAGACCCGTACCCAGATCGCGTCCCTGCAGGCCAAGCTGGGCGTCACCACGGTCTACGTGACGCACGACCAGGTCGAGGCCATGACCATGGGTCACCGGGTCGCGGTGCTGCTCGACGGTGTCCTCCAGCAGGTGGACACCCCGCGGGCGCTCTACGACACCCCGGCCAACGTGTTCGTCGCCGGCTTCATGGGCTCTCCCGCCATGAACATCAAGACCGTTCCGCTGAACGAGCAGGGCGCCGAGTTCGCTGAGCTGCAGATCCCGCTGACCCGGGAGCAGGTCGCGGCGGCCCGCGCCGAGGGTGGCGACGGCAAGGTCACCGTGGGCTTCCGCCCGGAGGACTGCGAGCTGGTCAGCCCGACCGAGGGCGGCATGCCGGTCGTGGTCGAGCTGGTCGAGGACCTCGGCTCGGACGCCAACGTCTACGGCCACGCCGCGCTGGGTGGCAACTCGGAGCGCTTCGTCGTCCGCACCGACCGGCGCACCATGCCGAACATGGGTGACACCGTGTTCGTCAAGCCGGTCGCCGGTCGCAGCCACGTCTTCCACGCCGCCACGGGTGGCCGGATCTGACGTAACGCCTCACCGACGGGGGCGGTCCGCTTCGGCGGGCCGCCCCTTTCGTCGTACCGGCAAGGGCTCTTCACCCTGCGGAGCCAGCGCGGAGGTGGCTCTGTGGGGTGACTCGGCACGGCGGCTCTTGCTCGTACCGTCACGGCGACCCGAGCCCGAGGAGACGCCGTGCGCACCGTTCCCGCCCAGTCCACTGCTCACCCGACCGCGCGTGCCCGGCCGTACCAGGTGGTTCGCCTGGCGGGCCGCAGCCTCGCCTACTGCGCGACGCTGGTCCCGGTCGCCGTACTCGCGCTGGTGACCGCCCCGCTGGGCGGGGCCGGCGCCGCCGTCGCACGCTGGCGTGCCCTGCGTACCGGGCTGCTCGGGATGCCACCGACGACCGTGCCCGGCCGGCGGCCCGGCACAGTCGCGGTGCTCGGCCACGCGCTGCTCAGCCTGCTCCTCGGTGCCGTGGCTCTGCTGCCGCTCGGCGTCCAACTGCTGATGGTGCTGCGCGGCGCGCTGTACGGCCTGGTGGACCGGGGGCCGTACGACGATTCCTGGGGTGGTCCGACCCGGGCCGGCGCGTGGGTGGCGCACTTCCTCGTCGGCCTGCCGATCACGGCTGCTGGGCTGGCCGCTCTGATCGGCATCGCCGCCGTGCACCAGCGGCTCACCCGACGCCTGGACGGGGAGCGGGGTCCTCGCTGGCTGATCCCGGCCGCGCTGCTGATGGCGCTTGCCGGGGCGCTGCTCTTCGTCGCGTGGACCCGTCAGATCTGACGGCGAAGCCCCCTCCCGCGCTGGCGGAAGGGGGCCTCGTCGACGTGGTTACAGCTCGGCGGAGCGTCGGCGGGCGACCTCGGCCAGGGTGACCGCGGCGGCCACGCTGGCGTTGAGCGACTCCACCTCGGAGATCATCGGAATGCTGACGGTCAGGTCGCAGGTCTCCCCGACCAGGCGGGACAGCCCGCGCCCCTCGGAACCGACGACCACCACCAGCGGACCGACAGCGGCCTCCAGGTCGTACAGGTCGGTGTCACCGTCAGCGTCCAGGCCGACCACCATGAAGCCGGCGTCCCGGCACGCCTTCAGCGACCGGGTCAGGTTGGTCACCTGCGCCACTGGCACCCGCGCGGCCGCGCCGGCGCTGGTCCGCCAGGCGGTCGCGGTGATTCCGGCGGCACGTCGCTCGGGTACGAAGACACCCTGCGCGCCGAACGCCGCAGCCGAACGGATCACGGCACCCAGGTTGCGCGGGTCGGTGACACCGTCCAGCGCGACCAGCAGGGGGGCCTGCTGCTCCAGGGCGGCGGCGACCATGTCCTCGAAGGGCTGGTACGCGAAGGGCGGCACCTGCAACCCGACGCCCTGGTGCAGCACCCCGCCGGTCATCCGGTCCAGCTCGGCCCGGCTGATCTCCAGGTTGGCGATGCCCCGGTCGGCGGCGGTCCGGATGATCTCGTTGATCCGGTCGTCCATGTCGATGCCCTGGGCGGTGTAGAGCGCCGTCGCCGGCACGTTGGCGCGCAGCGCCTCCAGCACCGGGTTGCGCCCGACCAGCAACTCCGGGGAGTCCTTGGACGGGTTGGACTTGCGCCCCGGCGCGACCCGCGGGCCGGACCGGCCGGTGGGCTTGCCGCCCCGACCGCCGCCGCCGGCGCCCCGGCCGACCGGTACGCCCCGACCGCCGCCCCTGCCCCAGGTGGTGTCCTTGCTGCCCGGCTGACCGATCTTCGGGGCGCGCCCCTCCTCGGCCGCCGCGCGGCGCTCCTTGTCCTGCTTCCAGGCGGTGCGCTGGGGCAGCTTCTCGGTGCCCGAGTAGCCCTTGTGCCAGGGACGCTCGTCCGCGGGCAGGGTGCGACCCCGCCCGGCCAGGGAGTCCTTGTTCTTGCCGCCGGTGCCCTTGGGGGCGCTTGCCTTTGACGTCAGTCGCCGGCCACGGCGCTGCGAGTTGCCGGCCATCAGTCCTGCTCTCCAATAGTCCAACGGGGGCCCTGGGGGGTGTCCTCGACCACCACGCCGGCCAGCTTGAGCTGGTCACGCACCGCGTCGGCGGCAGCCCAGTCCTTGCGGCCCCGGGCCTGCGCGCGCTGCTCCAGGGCCAGCGCGATCAGGGAGTCCACCACGGCACGCAGATCATTCGATCG
This sequence comes from Micromonospora sp. A202, assembly GCF_006715105.1. Lineage (NCBI taxonomy): Bacteria > Bacillati > Actinomycetota > Actinomycetes > Micromonosporales > Micromonosporaceae > Micromonospora > Micromonospora sp. A202. The sequence continues at coordinate 6,256,233 of NZ_VFMP01000001.1, forward strand.
GCTGCCACCGGTCCACGCCGGGTTGAGGGGGTCGATCCCGAGGATATCCAGCATTGCCCGTACCACGGCCAGGGTGGTGCGGACGGTCACATCGTCACCGGCGCTCAGCGCGGTGTTGCCGTCCCGGAGGTGCTGTTGCAGCACGGCCAGCGCGGCGGAGGTATTGAGGTCGTCGTTCATCGCCGCGACGAAGCCGGCCGGCAGCTCACCGGGCTGCCCGGCGCCGATCCGCTCGGCCGCCCGCTGCACGAACCCCTCGATCCGGCGGTACGCGGTGGCCGCGTCGCGCAGCGAATCCTCCGAGTAGTCGATCACCGAGCGGTAGTGCGCGGCGGCGTAGTAGTAACGCAGCTCGACCGGCCGCACCCCGAGCGAGTCCACGTACGCCAGGTCGAGCGCGTTGCCGGCGGACTTGCCCATCTTGGCCCCACCGATGCTGAGCAACCCGTGGTGCACCCAGTAGCGCGCGAACGGCAGCCCGGCGGCCTTGGACTGGGCGATCTCGTTCTCGTGGTGCGGGAACGTCAGGTCCAGCCCACCGCCGTGGATGTCGAACTCCGGGCCCAGATACCGCCAGCACATCGCCGAGCACTCGATGTGCCAGCCCGGACGACCGAGCCCCCACGGCGACGGCCAGTAGGCGTCCGCCGGCTCGTCCGGTTTGGCACCCTTCCAGAGCGCGAAGTCGCGCGGGTCCCGCTTGCCCCGGTCCGGGGCGTCCCCGGCCGACTGCATCGCGTCCGGGGACTGACCCGACAGCGACCCGTACGCAGGCCAGGACGCCACATCGAAGTAGACGTCGCCGGAACCGTCAGTCGCCGGGTACGCGTGCCCGTCGGCGATCAACTTCGTGATCAGCTCGTGCATCTCCGGGATGTGCCCGGTGGCGCGCGGCTCGTAGGTGGGGGGCAGCACGTTCAACGCCCGGTACGACTCGGCGAGAAGCAACTCGTTGACGTACGCGATCGACCAGAACGGCCGACCCTGCTCGCCCGCCTTCACCAGAAGCTTGTCGTCGATGTCGGTCAGGTTGCGGATGAAGGTGACCTCGTAGCCGGCGGCCAGCAGCCAACGGCGCAGCACGTCATAGTTGACGCCAGAGCGAAGGTGACCGATGTGCGGCGGGGCCTGAAGAGTGAGACCACACAGGTAGACCCCCACCTTGCCGGCTTCCCGCGGGACGAAGTCCCGCACCGATCGGGTGGCGGTGTCATACAGGCGTAGCGTCACCGCACAAGGGTAGCTGTCCGTGCCTGTCCGGGTCCGGCGGTGCCGGGTCGTACGCTGCCAGGCGTGGATGCGACCGCACGCTCGGGTGAGACTCCGGCCAACCCCAGCGGCCCCGCTGACGCCGTTCCTGCGCAGGCGGGCGCGGCGGGGCATGTCAATGCGGCCGGACAGGCTGGTGCGGCCGGACAGGTCGATGAGGTTGTCGGGCGGGCTGCCGCTGTTGCGGGACGGGCCGTTGAGACGTCGCAGACCCTCGACCGAGGTCTGCGGCTGCTGCACCTGGTCGCCGACGCCTCGGGCGGCCTGACCGTCACCGAGGCCGCCAACCAGCTCAACATCGGTCGGGCGGCCGTCTACCGGCTGGTCAGCCCGCTGATCGGGCACGGCATGCTGCGCCGCGACGGCGACGGCAGGCTGCGCCTCGGGGCCGGGTTGCTGCACCTGGCCCGACGGGCCCAGCCACTGCTCGCCGAGGGTGCGCTACCCGCGCTGCGCCGCCTCGCCGAGCAGGCCGGAGCGACCGCGCATCTGACCGTCGTCGAGGGTGGCGAGGGCGTGGCCCTGGCGGTGGTCGAGCCGAGCTGGACGTCGTTCCACGTCGCGTACCGCGCCGGAGCACGGCATCCGCTGGACCGAGGGGCGGCGGGCCGGGCCATCCTGGCCGGTCGAGCCGGGGATGCGGCGCCGGTGAGCAGCAGCGGGGAATTGCAGGCCGGGGCGTACGGGGTGGCTGCGCCGGTGCTCGGCGTACCCGGTCTGGAGGCCAGCGTCGGCGTGGTCGCGCTCGCCCCGCTGGACGTCGACACGATCGGTCCCCAGGTGCTGGCCGCAGCGACGGCCATCACCAACGCCCTCCGCTGACAAACGAGCCACCCGCCTGTTCCGACCAATTGCGGCGGGCTCGCGCCCCGCTTGATCAACTCGAGTTCCTGAAACTCGCGGTATCCCGTTGCCGACGACACCCCGACTTTCATGAACGCGAGTGGATCACAGCAGCACGATCGCGTCATACCACGATCGCCGCACGGATTTTCGGTTGTCCACAGGGTCGGACGGCCGCCCGGGGCAGCTTGTCCACAGGGGTTTCGGCGGTCCAAGGATGGTCGGCAGGCTGCTCGGCATGCCACCACGTCCGCACCGCCCCGACGCCCTGACGTGGTGGGTCTTCCGCGGCTCCGATGCTGTCCGGGATGGCCTGCTCACCGAACATCAGCTGCGCAGTGCCGCCTGGCTGCGGCTGCGCCACGACATCTACGCCGACGCACGGCTCGACCGGGACCACACCCTGGCCTGTCGCGCCGCACTCCTCCGACTCCCGCCCGGGGTGGTGATCGGAGGCCCGTCAGCCGCCTACCTGCACGGTGTCGAACACGCCGCCGCCTTCACCGACGACGTGCACGTCCTCGTGCCCCGGCCGATGCGGATCGGCCCACAGCGCGGCCTTCGCGTGCACGTCAACGCCATCACCCCGCTCCTCGACGACGAGATGCCGACTATGGCCGCGCCGTCACCGGCCTCGCGCCGCCCACCAGGCTCAGGGCGTCCACCAAGCGCGGGGCCTCCACCAGCGGCGGCGCATCCACTGGAAGCAGAACGGTCGCCGGACGCAGAACGATCACATGACATAGCGCGCCCATCGCGAGCCGGGCTCCCCACGGGAGCAGGGCGCCCGCCGACCATGGGAGCACCATCACGCCCAGCTCGGCAGCTTGCCCGACCGGAAGCGGTGACGGCGAGGACGGGCAGCATGGCGATCACCAGACTGGGCAGCGTCGCGGTCGCCAGACTGGGTGGAGCGGGTGTCACGTCCCAGCCCAACTGGGACCCGAGCGGCCCGATCCCCCGCTCCGACCCGGGGCGGGCCGCCTGGGAAACGGCGGTGTGGCTCGACCCGATCCCGGCAGTCGCCGTCGTCGACTCGCTGCTTGGGCAGGGGCTGACCGATCGCGACACGTTGGCCGCACTGGCTGCCCGCAACGCCGAGCGGCCTGGTGGGCGGCGGGCACGATGGGTCTTCGACCTGGCTGACGGCGGAGCCCAGTCACCGCCGGAGTCACACCTGCGCGTACGGCTGGTGCTCGGTGGGCTGCCACGGCCGGTCGTTCAACATCCGGTACGCCTGGTCAGCGGCGTCGTCCTGCACCCCGACCTGGCGTGGCCGGAGTATCGGGTCGCGGTCGAGTACGACGGCAAGTGGCACTCCGACGCAGATCAGCTACACCGGGACCGTCGTCAGCTCAACCTGCTGGTCGGCGCGGGTTGGCTGGTCCTGCATGTGACGAGTCGGCGGCTGCACACCGAGTTTCCGGCGGTGCTCAGAGAGGTGCGCGACGCCCTGGTGAGCCGCGGATGGCGACGGTGATCCCCAACCTGCCCACGATCGACTCGGGTTCCTGGAAACCGTGGCATCCACCGGCCCCCGACACCCCGCCTTCAAGAAACCCGAGTCGATCAAGGCGAGGAACGAAGCCGCGCACACCGACCTGGCCGCGCACACCGACAGGGCCCGGTCGACGATTGTCGACCGGGCCCCGAGGTGGTGCTTTACGGGCGGGCGTTCGGCTTGAGCGGGGTCTTCACCGCCGCGTAGGCGTCAACGATCCCGTAGCCGTAGAAGCCGTTGAAGTTGACTCCACCGGCGCAGTAGGCGTCGTAGGTCTCGTCCCGGCCCTCGTTGCGGTACTGCTGGAGGCGCGGCTCCGGGCAGGCGTGCTCGGCTGCCGTCCGGTACAGGTGCTGCTCGACCAGGTCCGGCGACATCCCGAAACCGCCCCGGCGCTCCGGCTTGCCGTACCGGCTGACGATCAGCGCGGCGACGCCGGCGGCGTGCGGGGACGCCATCGAGGTGCCCTGCAGGTAGGTGTAGTAGCCACACTCACCGTTGGCCTTGCACTGCTTGAAGACCGACTCCTCGAACCCGGCGACGATGTTGCCGTCGGCGTCGACCGAACCCTCCTCCTGAAGCACGTGCTTCGGGTACGAGGAGAGGATCATGTTGGCGTCGGTCCGGAACGTGTCGGTCCCGAAACCGTCCCGGAACCAACCGCCCGGGGCGGCGACCGAGGTCTGCTCGGTGCCGTAGTTGGAGAAGTCCGACTTCTTGCCGGACGGGCCGACCGACGACACACCGATCACGTGTGGGCCTTCGGCGGGCATGTCCCAGCAGCTGTTGTTGTCGATCGGCCGGGGGTACGGGTCGGCGCCGTAGTCCGGGCTCGTGACGTCGGTCCGGGGTGCGCCCAGGTCCTCGTTGTTGTTGCCGAGCGCACCGACGAGGGTGACGCCCTTGTTGTGAGCGAAGATCAACGCCCGCTTCATCGCCTTGATGATGGCCCGCTGTTCGGCCTGGTCCTCGGGCGAGTCGGCAGGGTTGGCGGTGCAGTTGTAGAGCCATGGGTCGACGTAGAACGACATGTTGACCACGTCGATCCCGGACCGGCCGGCGTAGACCAGGGCGTTGACGACCGGGTCGAGGAAGAAGTAGCCGGAGTCCTGTCCACCCTTGAGTTCGACCAGCGAGACGTTCGGGGCAACGCCGGAGAGGCCGAAGCCGTTGGCCGCTGCGCCGATGGTGCCGGCCACGTGGGTGCCGTGCCCGCCGTCGTCGGTGCCGACCGGGTCGAGGCAGCTCGGCACCTCACAGGGGCCGTCCACGTCGGTCAGGTCGGGCGCGAAGTTGCGCGACAGCGACCAGTTGAAGTTCGGCGCGATGTCCGGGTTGCTGGCATCGACGCCCGTGTCCAGTACGCCGACGGTCACGCGACGGTCGCCGGGCTCGATCTTGCGGGCCTTGTCGGCCCGAATCATCTCCAAGCCCCAGAGCTTGTCGTCGAGCGGGTCGAGCTTGGTGCCCTTTTTGGCTGCGGCACGAGCGGCACCGTTGGCGGCAGCGGCCGTCAGGTGCTCCTGCTCGACGCGGTCCAGCTTCGGCTTGCGGCCGATGGCCTTCTGCTCGGCGGCACCGAGCAGCGTCGGGGCGGCGTTCGCCCTGGCCGCGAAGTCGGCCCGGTCACTGGTGACCTGGAACATGCCGACCTCGTCGGACCGCGACACCACCGTGCCGCCGGCTGCCCGGATCGCGGCGACCGCCGTGTCGGCGGCGACGCCGTCCTCGGCGACGACGGTGAAGGTGCGGGAGTCGCTTGGCGCGGCGCTGGCCGGTACACCCAGCCCCGAAGCCGTAAGTGCCAGCACTGCCGCGGTTGCGACAGTGCCGACGGTGAAGCGCTTGCTCACCACATCAGATCCTCTCGTTGAGGGACGTGGCAGCCATCACACAACAACCTTCGGGTTTGCGCCAGGTGAACGCCCGTTATGGCGGTGAATCTCTCCTTCATCCACCCAGTTCGACGTCAACGCCGCCCACACCAACGCCGCCCACACCAGCGCTGCCCACCCCAACACCGCCCGGACCAGCGCCCACACCAATGCCACCCACAGCGGCACCGGCATGCAGATGAGCGAGCGCGATCGGCAGTTCGGCCATGCTGGACACTTCGGCGTCGGGCGTGCACCCGGCGGGGCGGGGCAGCCCTTGCCGGTTCAACCACACCGACCGCAGGCCGGCCCGCTGGGGTGCCACAACGTCGTGTTCCCACGAGTCTCCGACGTACACGATCTGCTCGGCCGGCACCCCGGCCGCCGCCACCACCGCTGCGAAGAACTCCGGCGCAGGCTTCTTGGGCAGGCCGTTCACGTGCGCGTACACCTCGAAGGCGAACTCACCGGCGAGCCCGCACCGTTCGGTGCGGCTGTTGCCGTTGGTGGCGAAGCCCAGGGTGTACCGGTCGCGCAGCGTGGCCAGCGCCGGTGGCACGTCCGGGAACGGTCGGGTGAGGGCGAACCGGCGCGCGAAGAAGAGGGTCGCGACCTCGTCCAGGTGGTCGTCCAGTCCGGCGCGGGCCAGCGACCGGGCCAGCGCGGCCCGGCGGATCTCCACCACCGGCGCGGCCTTCATCTCGCCGAAGACCGCGCCCCAGTCCGACTCCAGTTCAGCGAGCGTCACCTCGGCCGCCCCCGGGATGAGCCGCCGCATCTCGTCGAGGACGGCCACCAGCCCGCCCGTCACCGCCGGCCGCAGATCCAGCAGGGTTTCGTCAGCATCGAACACCACAGTGGTCAGCACGCCACCCACTGTCTCACCGACCACCGACCGCGGCCGCCGAGCACCAGCACAGTCACCAAGCACCGAACACGCTCACCGACGGGCGAGCACCAGCTCCGGCTCGGTCGACACCGGCGCGGACGCCGCCGGTGTCCCGCGCAGTTCGTCGAGGCGTACCAGCGCGACCCCGGCAATGATCATCGCGCCGCCGAAGAGCTGCCACCCGGTGGGCAGCTCGTTCAGGAACAGCCAGGCGATCAGCACCGCGAAGAGCACCTCGGTCAGCCCGACGAACGACGACAGGCGGGGGCCGAGGATCCGAGTGCCGGCGATACCGGCGAGGTATGCGATGACGGCGGCCACCAGCGAGAGCCCGGCGATGGGCAGCAGCCAACTGGTGGGCTGCCCGGCGAAGGTGACCTCACCGAAGGTGGCGTGCAGCGGCAGCAGACCCGTCAGCCCGACGAGGAGCAGGACAGCGGCGCCGACGGCCATCCCGCCGCTGGCCAGGGCGACCGAGGGCAGCCGTGGGTCGACCCGCCCGGCGAGCACGAAGTACCCGGCCAGGCCGATTGCCGCACCCAGTCCCCAGAGCACACCGACCGGGTGGAAGTCGGCGGTGCCGGCGAGGTCGAGCACGAACGCCAGCCCGGCGAGGGCGGCTACCGATCCGGCCACGGTGAGCCGGCGGGGTCGCTGCCCGTGCCGCACCCACATCCAGCCGACGACGAGGATGATGCCGAGGTATTCCAGCAGCAACGCGACACCGACCGGCAGGTAGCGCACGGCATTGAAGAAGCAGACCTGGGCCAGCGCCACCCCGAGGAGGCCGAACAGCCCGATGGCCGTGGCGTTGCTCCGCAGCACGGCCCACCTGCCCCGCAGCGACAGCAGGGCGGGGATCGCCAGCACCAGGGCGGCGATGCCGACCCGGGCGATCACTGCGGACCCGGCCGACCAGCCGGCGTCGATGAGTGAGCGCGCGAAGGTGCCGGAAGTGGCGAAGGTGACTGCGGAGAGCAACGCCAACGCGGCGCCGGCAGCAGGTCGTGAGTGCATGTCGCGCTCCTCGGGACGGCACCGTGTCATGAGCAAACTATCCTTGTGCCCGTGACGTTAGGCGGAAGCCATGACAGGAGTCAAGATGCTATTTGCTCATGACACTGAATGTTCCCTGATCGCCGCCGCCGCGCTGGTCAACACGACGGGTCGGGACGGCGAGCAGCTGCCCGACGTCGCCGCGTTGGACGCGTTCTTCGTCCGCTACTCCTACAGCGGGCGACACGAGCACACCGACGCCGAGTTGCGCGCCGTCCGGGAGTTGCGGCCCCAGCTACGCCGCATCTGGTACGCGGAGCCACCCGAGATCGTCGCGCTGGTCAACGGCCTGCTGCTGGAACACAAGGCGCTGCCCCAGCTCATCGAGCACGACGACGAGCCGTACCACCTGCACGCCGTACCCCGGGACGCGCCTCTGGCCACCCGGATCGCGGTGGAGGCGGCGATGGCGATGGCCGACCTGGTTCGCGCTGGCGAGCTGCGCCGGCTGCGGATCTGCGAGTACCCGGACTGCGACAGCGTGGTCGTCGACCTGTCCCGCAACCGGTCGCGGCGGTTCTGCGAGGCCGGTTGCGGGAACCGCGCCGCGGTGACCGCCTACCGCGCCCGGCGGGCGGCGGGTCGCTCCTGAGCGGCGGCCCACTCCTCGGCCCGCAACTCGTACTCCACCTCGCCGTGCTCGGTGCCCGGAATCGGGTGGTCCCACTGAAGGTGGAAGGTCCGTAGGTAGCGCAACCCCGCCTTCGCCATCACCCGCCGGGACCGCTCGTTGACCGTCATCGTCTCGGCCCAGACGCGACGCACACCTACGGTGTCGAAGGCGTGCCGGACCAAGGCCCGCGACCCCTCCGTGGCCAGCCCGAGCCCCCACGTCGAGCGCCGCAGCCGGTAGCCCAGCTCGGCCTCGGTGCCGTCCGCCGACGGGTCAAGCGCGAACCAACCCAGGAAGTCGCCGGTTCCCCGGTCGAGCGCCGCCCAACGGCCCAACCCGGGATGCCGCTCGTACTGGGCCAGCAGCCTCGGCAACTGCTCGTCGCGGACCGTAGCCAGCGGCGTGGCCACACCACCGCTGAGGAACCGCATCACCTCGGGGTCGCTGTCCAGGTCGACCAGCGCGTCCACGTCAGCCATGGTCAACCGCCGAAACCGCAGCCGCTCGGTGCAGGGCAGGTCACTCATGACGGGATCATCCCGCCGCCCCACCTCACCGTCGAGCCGTTTTACCCGCGCCGGTCCGCAGGCAAGATCCGCGCAACATCGGGGGAAGTTGCTGCGTCAGGCCGCGACGAGGCAGCAACTTCCCCGATGTTGCGGGCAACCAACCCCGCGACCACCGTCGCGGGCGAGGCGGCCGCGTCAGCGCGGGGGCGCGACCACGAAGAGCCGCCAGGAGTACGCGTCGACAACCAGCACGGGCCCGTCCAAGTCCTTGCTGTCTCGCACTCCGACCACGTCCCCCAGATTCGTCGCCACCTCGACGCAGTTGTTGTCTTGGTTGCTGCGGCTGCTCTTGCGCCATCGAGCGTCAGTCAGCTCCACGACTCGGCCACCTCGCTGATCAATTCGATGGACGCCTGCGGGGGAAGGGCTTCGCCCAAGGTAGCCTCCCAGACCCGCTGCAACCGCAACAGATCCCGCGGCTGGTCAAGCTCCTGGCCGCGAACCTGGCACTCCATATAGGCCAGCTCCGTGCCGTCGGGCAGGGCGGCAAGCGCAAACTGCCCGCCTAGCCCCGGATATTCCTCGGCGGATCGCGGCACGACGTGCAGCCGGACCCGCGGATGCCCGGTGGCGATGCTGGCCAGGTGCAGCGTCTGTTCGCGCATCACCTTCCGCCCGCCCACCCGTCGCCGCAACACCGCCTCGTCCAGCACCGCCACGATCTGCGGCGCCCGTTCGCTGTGCAGCACGTCCTGGCGATTCATCCGGTCGGTTAGCCGCCGCTCGACCTCCTCGGGAGCGAGCAGGCCGCCGGCCTCGAAGACCGCACGGGCGTAATCCTCCGTCTGGAAGAGCCCCGGCACGTAGCGAGGCTCGTACCACCGGACCGTTCGCGCCTGCTCGAAGATTGCCTGCCAGCCGCGTAGCCAGGGCTGCGCCCGGTCCAGGCTGACCAGCTCGGTGGACATGCGGCCGAACAGTCCGCCGGTGTCCAGGGCGCGGTCGACGAGTTCCAGGTATTTGGCGGTGGGTGGTTGCTGGCCCAGCTCGACCGCGCTGACCATCGACTCCGAGTAGTTGACCGCCTTGGCCAGCTCGTCCTGACTCCAGCCCCGCCGAGCCCGGGCCCGGCGCAGCTCCGCGACCAGGAACGCCGCCGCCGTCATCTGTCCATCGGCCATGCCGTGCCGCCCCTCCACCCCACTGACGATCAACTCCAGTCGGCCGCCAGCGGCGGCGCCACCCGAAACAGGGCGACTGTGACGACGCGGCCAAACCCTTCCGACCGTAGTCGCCTGATCACCAGACTGTGAAGTGCGGCGCCGCTCCCCGTCCCCCGGGTCTGTCGGCGCCGCACGGGACCGCCCGCTCCCCCGGCCGGGCGGTCCCACCTCCGGTGGAAAAGGGATGAGCGAGGGGCGAACGGGGCCGATGCCACAAACGATTCAGCTCCAAAGGAAGGCAGCAGCATGTCCCGGACCGCCCCGGACAACCGCGCCACGACGCCCTGTCGGCCACACCTGCCGTTGCGCCCGCTCTGGCTGTGCCGGGTCTGCGCCGCACCCTGGCCCTGCCCAGTCGAGCGGCTCACCCTCCGCCAGGAGTACGCCGACGACCGGGTCGGGTTGAGCGTCTACCTGTGCGCGGTCCTGCACGAGGCGGCCGCCGACCTGTACCGGCTCAACCCACACGACGGCCCGGAGCCCGCGGCGCTCTTCACCCGCTTCCTCGACTGGGCCAGACCACGCGACACCCGCTGAGCCGGGCAGGCCGGTTGTCAGGGGTGGGTCATCCGCAGCAGGTCCAGCGTCTCGTCGAGCTGGGTCTCGGTGAGCTTGCCGGAGTCGACGTGCCCCCGGGAGATCACCACCTCGCGGATGGAGGTCTGCTTGGCCAACGCCTCCTTGGCGATCGACGCGGCCTCGTCGTACCCGAGGTAGCGGTTGAGCGGGGTGACGATCGACGGCGAACCCTCGGCGTACGCCAGGCAGACCTCGGCGTCCGCGACCAGGCCGACCACCAGCCGGTCGGCGAACAGCCGGCTCACCGCGGAGAGCAGCCGGATCGACTCCAGCAGGTTGCGGCCCATCACCGGGAGCATCACGTTCAGCTCGAAGTCGCCCTGCGAACCGGCGAAGCCGACTGTCGCGTCGTTGCCGATCACCTGTGCGCAGACCTGCCGCATCGCCTCGGCCACCACCGGGTTGACCTTGCCCGGCATGATCGACGAGCCGGGCTGGAGGTCGGGGATGCGCAGCTCACGGAGGCCGGCACGGGGACCGGAACCCATCCAGCGGATGTCATTGGCGATCTTGTAGAGGCCGACCGCCACGGTACGCAGCTGCCCCGAGGTCTCCACCAGCGCGTCCCGGGCGCCCTGCGCCTCGAAGTGGTTGCGCGCCTCGGACAACGGCAACCCGGTCGACTCGCGCAGCTTGTCGATCACCGCGGCGGCGAAGCCGAGCGGGGTGTTGATCCCGGTGCCGACGGCGGTGCCACCCAACGGCAGCTCGGCCAGTCGGGGCAACGAGCCCTCCAACCGCTCGATGCCGTAGCGGACCTGCGCGGCGTACCCGCCGAACTCCTGGCCGAGCGTGACCGGGGTGGCGTCCATCAGGTGCGTACGCCCGGCCTTGACCACCGTCTCGAACTCGGCGGCCTTGGCCTCCAACGCCGACGCCAGGTGTGCCAGCGACGGGAGCAGATCCTCGACGATGAACTGGGTGGCAGCGAGGTGGATCGAGGATGGGAAGACGTCGTTGCTCGACTGGGAGGCGTTGACGTGGTCGTTCGGGTGCACGGGCGACCCCAGCTCCCGGCTGGCCAGGGTGGCGATCACCTCGTTGGTGTTCATGTTCGACGACGTGCCGGAGCCGGTCTGGAACACGTCCACCGGGAACTGGTCGTCGTAGCCGCCGTCGGCAACGTGCGCGGCGGCGGCGGCGATCGCAGCGGCCACGTTGGCGTCGATCACGCCCAACTCGCCGTTGACCTGGGCCGCCGCGCCCTTGATCTGCGCGAGCGCCTTGATCTGGGCCGGTTCGATGCCCCGGCCGGAGATCGGGAAATTCTGCACCGCGCGTTGGGTCTGTGCCCGCCACAGCGCCTCGGCGGGCACCTCCACCTCGCCCATCGAGTCGCGTTCGATCCGGTAACCGGTCGCCTCTGGAGTCGTCACGCGTACCATCCTGCCGCGCCCGTGGCCGACTCGCAGATGATCCGTCAGCCCAATTCGGCCAGCAGCCGCTCCACCTCGTGCTGCTCCGGTGACTCGATCTCGCGGAACAGGGACAGGGCCCGGGTCAGGTGCGCGCGCGCCGCCGCCGGGTCGGTCGCCAGCAGGCAGCGGGCGATGCCCTCCAGCGCCCGGCCCTGCTCGTGCCGGGAGCCCAGCCCGGTGGCGTCGACGAGCACTCGCCGATGCAGGTCGAGGGCACTGGTCACGTCCCCCTGATCCAGGATGGCTCGTGCCAGCAGGTTGCGCGAGCCGCACTGGCCGATGCGATCCCCCGCCTCGGTCATCGCGACCAGTGCCGCACGGTGCAGGTCGGCGGCCTGTTCCGGACGGCCGGCCTCCCGTTCCATCATCCCGATCTCGTTGAGCACCTCACCCTCCCCGAACCGGGCGCCCCTCTGGCGCTTGAAGCGCAGCGCCACCCGCAACAACCGTGCGGCCGGCGCCACGTCGCCCATCCGATGTCGGACCATCCCGAGGTGCCCGAAGGCGTTGCCGATCCGCCGCGTGTCGCCGACCTCGCGAGCGATCCCCAGGTGCCGCCGAGCGGTGCGCAGCGCCTCGTCGTACCGTCCCCAGAGCAGCAGGGTCATCGTCAGATTGTTGAGTTCGTTCGCCAGCGCCGTCGTGTCGCGCATCCGCGTCGCCAGCGTCCGAGCGGCGTCGTAGGACTCGCGAGCCCGGCGGAACTGGAAGTTGGCGGCGTACGCGGTGCCCAGGTTGCCCAGGGTGTTGCGGTATTCGTACTGCAGACCCAGGTGGCGGAAGATGTCGAGTGACCTCTCCATCACCCGGATCGCGGTGGGGAAATCACCCAGCCGGTAGTGGGCCGAGGCGAGATAGTTGAGCATCATCCCCACCGCCCTGTCGTCACCCAGCACCTCGGCGGCGCGCAGGCCGATGGTGTGTGTCTCGATCAGTTCATCCAGGCGACCGCCCTCGAACTGGGCGTACCAGCAGGCTCTCGCCAACTGCCAGCAGTAGCGGGGGAACCCCTCGGTCTCCGCCAACCGGACCAGGGCGGTCCACGCGGCCAGGTTCTCGTCGAGCCAGGCGCGACCCTGCTCGGCGACGAGCATGGCCAGTTCAGGACGGAGCGGCTCCCCCACCACGATCAGCGAGCGAAGCGCGGAGAGTTCCCTCTCGCGGGCGATCGCCGTGGCGACGTGCAGGTGGTGATCGAGCAGACGCTCGATGCCGCCCCGCCGCTCGACCGCCCGCCCCGGCTCGGCCACCAGCGTCCGCGCGTACTCCCGGACCAGGTCGTGCAACCGGTACCGGCCGGGCTCCGCCTCCTCCACCAGGTGCGCGTCGACCAACTCGTCCAGCAGGTTCTGCGTGTCGGGTAGGGACAGTTCGGCGAGGACGGCGGCGACCGAGTTGTCGAACCGTACTCCCGGGTGCAGACCCAACAGCCGGAACGCCCGCTGCGCAACCGGCGACACCTGGGCGTACGACAGGGCGAAGGCGCGGCCGACGGACCGTTCGCCGGCTTCAAACTCGGCCAACGGATCCGGTCGGGTGCTGAGCCGCTCGGCCAGGTCGGCGATGCGCCAACGGGGTCGGTGCGCCAGTCGGGCACCGGCCAGCCGGATGGCGAGAGGCAGGTGGCCACAGCGTCGAACCACCTCGGTGGCGGCCTCCGGCTCCGCCGCCACCCGCTCCGCGCCGACGACCCGTCCCAGCAGCTCGACCCCCTCGTCGGTGTCGAGGACGGGAAGCGATGACGGCCGTCCCTCGTCCACCCCGACCAGCCGGCGACGGCTGGTGATCAGGACCAGACAGTGCGAGCCGTTGGGCAGAAGCGGTGTCACCTGGTCAGCGCTGGCTGCGTTGTCCAGCACCAGCAGCGCCCGCCGGCCGGCCAGCTCGCTGCGCCAGAGCGCCAACCGGTCGTCCTGGTTGGCCGGCACCCGCTCGTCGGGCACACCGAGCTGCCGCAGGAGAGTGGCCACCGCTGCGGCCGGCGTCAACGGGGTGCGCTCACTATGCCCGTGCAGGTCGATGTAGAGCTGGGCGTCCGGGTAGTCGTCCGCGAGAACGGTCGCGACGTGCACCGCGACGGTGGTCTTGCCGCTGCCGGCCATGCCGTCGATGAGCTGGATCCGCGCGCCGGCCTCCACCTCCTTGACCAGGCGGGCCAGGGTGTGCTGCCGGCCGGTGAAGTCGCCGATCGCCCGCGGCAGCGAGCGGACCGGGGCGATCGGTCGGGCATCCCGACCGGCCAGGGCCAAGTCACCGGCGAGCACCCGTTGGTGCAGCTCCTGCAGCTCGGCGCCCGGCTCGATGCCCAGCTCGTCGGCGTAGAACCGCCGACCCTCGCGATAGACGGCGAGCGCGTCGGCCTGCCGACCGACCGAGGACAGGGCGAGCATCAGCTGGCCCCGCAGCCGTTCCCGCAGCGGATGCTGGTCGACGCTTTCGGCGATCTCCTCGATCAGCTCGGCGGCCCGCCCGAGGCGCAGCTCGACGTCGACGCGCTCCTCCAGCGCGGTGAGGCGCTGTTCGTCGAGGGTCTGTGCGCGACGGCGGACGCTGCGGCTGGGAATGCCGCTGAGCGCCGACCCGCGCCAGAGCGCCAGGGCCGCGTGGAACCGCTCAGCCGCCTCGGCGAACCGACCGGCCGCGACGGCGGATCGGGCCTCATCGACGCCACGGGCGAAGGTGTCGGCGTCCAGGTCGCTCGGGGCGATACGGACGCCGTAACCGGCCGGGTCGGTGACGATGATTTCCGGTGCCAGCCCCAGCTCGGCGAACCGTCGCCGCAACCGCGACACGCAGGTCTGCAGCTGGGCCCGGGCGGTTGCGGGAGGGCGCTCCTCCCAGACCGCGTCCACCAGATCCTCGACGGGCACCAGCCGGCCGGAGCGCAGCAGCAGCATGGCGAGCACGATCCGGTCCCGGCCGGCGGTGACGGTGGACTCGCCACCGCCGACGCGCAGAGGTCCCAGGATCCCGAAACGCATCTGCTCCCCCGCTGTGATCTGCAACTTGCAGCAGCGTAACCCGGCCGTCACACATTGACGCAGTCCGGTGATAGTGATGTGAGAGTGGATCGACAGGGGTGCGCCTCAGACTCGCACCGGGTTGTCGGTGACGGCATCCGACGGGGGCGGTGCGCCCGCCCCACCCCAGCGGGGCGGGCGCACCGATGTCGGCAGAGCACGGACGACAGAGGGGGTGCCGGGCGAGTTCGCCCGGCACCCCCTCGCGTACGTGTCGGTCAGCGGCGGCCGACGGTGAGCACCGGTTTGGTGACCTCGGCAAAGAAGTCGTTGCCCTTGTCGTCGACCACGATGAAGGCCGGGAAATCCTCCACCTCGATCTTCCAGACCGCCTCCATGCCCAGCTCCGCGTATTCGAGGACCTCGACGTGCTTGATGCAGTCCTGGGCGAGGCGGGCCGCGGGGCCACCGATCGAGCCGAGGTAGAAGCCGCCGTGCTGCTGGCAGGAGCGGGTCACCTGACCCGACCTGTTGCCCTTGGCCAGCATCACCTGTGAGCCGCCCGCGGCCTGGAACTTCTCCACGTACGCGTCCATCCGGCCGGCGGTGGTCGGGCCGAAGGAGCCGGAGGCGTAGCCCTCGGGGGTCTTCGCCGGGCCGGCGTAGTAGACCGCGTGGTCGCGCAGGTACTGCGGCATCGGCTCGCCGGCGTCCAACCGCTCAGCGATCTTGGCGTGCGCGATGTCCCGGGCCACCACGAGCGGGCCGGACAGCGACAGCCGGGTCTTCACCGGGTACTTGGACAGTTCGGCGCGGATCTCGTCCATCGGCCGGTTCAGGTCGACCCGCACGACCAGCTCGGCGTCGAGCGAGTCGTCGGTGACCTCGGGCAGGAACCGGGCGGGGTCGGTCTCGAGCCGCTCCAGCCACACACCCGACGGGGTGATCTTGGCGACCGCCTGCCGGTCCGCCGAACACGAGACGGCGATCGCCACCGGGCAGGACGCACCGTGGCGGGGCAACCGGACCACCCGCACGTCGTGGCAGAAGTACCGGCCGCCGAACTGGGCGCCGATGCCGAAGTTGCGGGTCAGCTCCAGCACCTCCGCCTCCAACTCCAGGTCACGGAAGCCGTGCGCGCTCATCGAACCCGAGGTGGGCAGCGCGTCGAGGTACTTGGCGCTGGCGTACTTCGCGGTCTTCAGGGCGTACTCGGCGGAGGTGCCGCCGATGACGATGGCCAGGTGGTACGGCGGGCAGGCGGCGGTGCCGATCAGCCGCAGCTTCTCCTCCAGGAACTGCATCATCCGCGTCGGGTTGAGCAGCGCCTTCGTCTCCTGGTAGAGGTACGACTTGTTGGCCGAGCCGCCACCCTTTGCCATGAACAGGAACTTGTACGCGTCGGGGTGCCCGTCCGGGTCCTCGGCGTACAGCTCCACCTGGGCCGGCAGGTTGCTGCCGGTGTTCCGCTCGTCCCACATGGTCAGCGGGGCGAGCTGGGAGTAGCGCAGGTTGAGCTTGGTGTAGGCCTGGTAGACGCCCCGGGAGATGGCCTCGGCGTCGCCACCGTCGGTCAGCACGTGCCGGCCGCGCTTGCCCATGACGATCGCGGTGCCGGTGTCCTGGCACATCGGCAACACCCCGCCTGCGGCGATGTTGGCGTTGCGCAGCAGGTCCAGTGCGACGAACCGGTCGTTCGGCGAGGCGGCCGGGTCGTCGATGATCGCCCGGAGCTGGGCCAGGTGCGCGGGGCGCAGGAAGTGCGCGATGTCGTGCATCGCCTCGGCGGTCAGCGCGGTGAGCGCGGCCGGCTCCACAGTGAGGAACCGGCGGCCTCCCGGGCCGTGTACGACGTCCACGCCCTCGTCGGTGACCAGGCGATAGTCCGTCTGGTCGGGGCCGGTCGGCAGCAGAGGGGCGTACGAGAATGCGGCGGCACTGCTCATGAGCGGCAAGCCTAGGGCAGACCGGTCGATCACTCCCACCCGCCGGGCGGGTCCTGGGACGCCGCTCTCATCGCCTCGGGGCCCACCACGCCTCCCCGCCGTCCGGATCAGCTGGTGACTCGCCCGCTCAGCCGTCCTTGCCGCCGTCCGGCTCGGGGCAGAGTTCGCCCTTCGGC
This sequence comes from Micromonospora sp. A202, assembly GCF_006715105.1. NCBI lineage: Bacteria > Bacillati > Actinomycetota > Actinomycetes > Micromonosporales > Micromonosporaceae > Micromonospora > Micromonospora sp. A202. The sequence goes on from NZ_VFMP01000001.1 coordinate 6,273,089, forward strand.
CCGCAGTCGCCGTTGTTCGACCCGCCCGGCCCGGTGCCACCCGGCGCGGGATTACCGCCGTCGCCTGGCGGTCGGACGGGCGAGCCCCCGGCCGCACCGAAGCGGACGTACCCGATCTCCCGCCCCTCGCCGACGATCATGCCCTGCGACCCGACCGCGAGGGCGTTCGCCGAGGTGCGCAGGACGGCCAGTTCCCGGCCGGTGCGTGGGTCCAGTGCGGCCAACCGGGACGGCTTCTCGTCGGCGACCACCGCCGCGTACGGGGTGAGCGCGGCACCGGCCTTGCCGCTGGCGGGTCGGGTCCACAGCACCTTCTCGGTGCCCAGCTCATGGGCGGCCACCGACCGCTTGTCGGCCGCCCGGAACACCGCCAGGCGGTCGTCGACCGCGATCAACTTGGTGCCCGAGCCGCCGACCCAGAGCAGTCGCCCGTCGTACCCGTCGATGACCGCCTCGCGGCCGTCCGGGCCGACGCCGATCAGCACGTTCCGCGCGCCCTGCGGGTCTTCGCGCTGCACGCAGCCGGCGGAGTCGGCGGTGCGCAGGTTGACCCCGGCCCGCTGCCAGGCCTCCTGCCCGGTCGCCGAGTCCCGCGCGGAGATGGCGAAGTAGCAGGTGCCGTCCTGGGAGCGGGCGGCGATTCGCAGCATCCGGCCCCCCACCACGGACAGCCGCTCGTCCCGGCCGGGTTCGACGTTCTGCAACACACGACCGGTGGCGGTGTCGACCACGTGCACGCGGCCATCCACCGGGAACCCGAGCAGCGGTGGTGCGGGTTCCGCCCCGGCCACCCCGTCGTCGATCCGGGTGTGGGTGAGCCGGCGGGTGCCGCGCAGGCCAGGGTTGTCGGCGAGCAGGCCGCTGTGCACACCGGGCAGGAACGCCGTCCAGAGTGGCGTGGTGCCGCGCGGGTCCCAGGCGCTCAGGGTGCAGTCGGTGGCGTCCGTGCAGCGGGCGTCGAGGAGCAGGTTGCGGTACGTCCACACGGCCACCGCGTCGTCGTCACGTCGCCGGGTCACCCCGGTGGCCGGGTCGAGCAGCTCGTACCCCTTGACCAGGAGCTTGCCCACGGCGACGACCGGGTCACGGTCGCCGCCGGCGACCGCCGACCAGTCCGCCTTGCGCTCCCACAGCTGGGTGCCGGTGGCCAGGCTGCGGGCCTCCACCCGGGTGCGCTGCTCGACCACGACGGAGTCGCCGGCGATGGTCACGCTGCGCGGAGTGCCGCCGACCCGTTGCTGCCAGACCACGTCGGGCTCGGAGATGGGTTCGCTGCGGTCCACCCAGTCCCACAGGCCCGGGAAGGGGTTCCACACGCCGGTCGCGGCGAGGGCGACGACCATGGCAAGGCCGAGCAGCAGCCCACCGCGCACGCTCCCCTTCGCCACACCGCACACCGTAGCCACGATCACGGATCTTCCGTACGCCCGCGCCGCCGTGTCGCCACGCTTTCTGGGCTCGGAGGTGTTAGAGCGCCCTTCCTTCGGCCCGAACGGCGCTCCGCACCAACGGAAGCGTGCGGTAGGGGATCTGCTCGGCCAACGCGATGATCGTGGACGCCCGGGTGATGCCGGCGGACGAGACGATCTGGTCGATGACCCGTTGCAGGTCGGTGTTGGAGCGGGCCACGATCCGGCAGAGCAGGTCGCTGGAGCCGGTGATGGTGTGCGCCTCCAGCACCTCGGGGATGGCGGCGAGGTGGGTGGTGACCGGGTCGTGGCCGTGCCGCTGGCTGATCTCCAGGGTGACGAAGCTGGTCACTCCGAACCCGATCGCGGCCGGTGAGATCTCCGGGCCGAAGCCCTCGATGACCCGCCGCTCGACCAGCTTGTCGAGCCGGGCCTGCACGGTGCCCCGGGCCACGCCGAGGCGACGGGAGCACTCCAGCACCCCGATCCGCGGTTCCTCGGCGAGCAGTTCGATCAAGCGCACATCGAGCCCGTCGAGCTGTACATTCTGCTCACCATTCATGGGTGCCAACCATACCGAATGCGCAACCTGACCAGCATTTCCGCCAACAGTTGCCCACCCGGTGCCGGGCCAGCGATCCTCGCCACAAGAACCGACCACGGCGGCCCACAAGGCCGGCCGGTACGCGAGGGAGCCCACCATGACCCAGGCGATCGACCGACCCCAGTCGACCGAGGACGTCGACGTCGACCGGCTCGTCGGCGCAGTCGACCACGACATCAGCCACGACCCGTTCCCGGTCCGGGGCCTCGACCACGTGCACTTCCTGGTCGGCAACGCCAAGCAGGCCGCCCACTACTACTCCACCGCGTTCGGCATGACCTGCGTGGCGTACCGAGGCCCCGAGCAGGGCTACCGGGACCACGCCCAGTACGTGCTGACCAGCGGCTCGGCCCGGTTCGTGCTGACCGGCATGGTGCGCCCGGACGCCGACGGCGCCGACCACGTGGCCCGGCACAGCGACGGGGTCAGCGACATCGCGCTGGAGGTCCCGGACGTCGACGCCGCGTACGCGCACGCCGTCGCGCAGGGCGCCACCAGCGTCGTCGAGCCGCACGAGGTGACCGACGAGCACGGCACGGTCCGGATGGCCGCCATCGCCGCGTACGGCGACACCCGGCACACCCTGGTGGACCGGTCCCGCTACACCGGCCCGTTCCTGCCCGGCTTCGTGGCCCGTGGCCCGATCGTGAACCGGCAGCCGATGATCGACGCGGGCATCCAGCCGAAGCGCTTCTTCCAAGCCGTCGACCACGTGGTCGGCAACGTTGAGCTGGGCCGGATGGACGAGTGGGTCGAGTTCTACAAGCGGGTGATGGGCTTCTCCAACATGGCGGAGTTCATCGGCGACGACATCGCCACCGACTACTCGGCGCTGATGAGCAAGGTCGTGGCGAACGGCACCCGCAAGGTGAAGTTCCCGCTCAACGAGCCGGCGATCGCCCGCAAGAAGTCGCAGATCGACGAGTACCTGGAGTTCTACCAGGGGCCTGGCGCCCAGCACATCGCCGTCGCCACCAACGACATCCTGGCCAGCGTCGACGCGATGCGGGCCGCCGGTGTGGAGTTCCTGGACACCCCGGACTCGTACTACGAGGACCCGGAGCTGCGCGCCCGCATCGGCAACGTGCGGGTGCCGATCGAGGAGCTGAAGGCTCGCAAGATCCTGGTCGACCGGGACGAGGACGGCTACCTGCTCCAGATCTTCACGAAGCCGGTGCAGGACCGCCCGACGGTCTTCTTCGAGCTGATCGAGCGGCACGGCTCGCTGGGCTTCGGCAAGGGCAACTTCAAGGCGCTCTTCCAGGCGATCGAGCGGGAGCAGGAAGCCCGCGGCAACCTGTAACACTTGCGAGCGTGACGCAGCCTCCGTCGTACCCGACGCCGCCGGTCGGTGGGCCTCAGCCCGCCGCCGGCGCCGTCGCGCCGCCGCCCGGACCACACCCGCAGGGGTACGCCGCGCCGCCGCAGTACGCTCCACCCGGTTACGCCCCGCCGCAGTGGCACGCCGGACCACCCGGCCCGCTGCCCCCGCTGCTGAGCCCGGGCGGTCAGCCGCTGGCCAGCTTCGCCGACCGGCTGCTGGCCTGGCTGATCGACACGGCGCTGGCGACCGCCGTGTCGCTGGCGTTGTTCAGCCCGTTCTTCGTCATCCTGTGGCTGCGCATGTTCAGCGAGATGACCCGGACCAACCCGGACGGGACCCTCGTGGAACCCGACCCGGCCGTCTTCCTCGTGGAATTCTTCCTGCCGATGGTGTTGCTCCAGCTCGGGCTCCTCGTGGTGATGCTCGGGCTCTACTGGCTCTACCACGTGGAATACCTCAAGCGCCGCGGTCAGACCCTCGGCAAGAAGGTCATGAAGCTGCGGGTGGTGCCGCTCGACCCGACCCGCACGCTCAACCGGGGAATGGCCGGGCGACGGTGGGTGGTGCAGCACCTGGCGGGCTCGCTGGTTCCCGGGAGCAGCTACCTCGATGGGCTCTGGCAGCTCTGGGACAAGCCGTGGCAGCAGTGCCTCCACGACAAGTTCGCCGAAACGGTCGTCGTTAAGGTGTCCTCGTGAGTGTGCAACCCGGCTGGTACGTCGACCCCGCCGACACCGAGACCCGGCGCTACTGGGACGGCGAGGGTTGGCTCGGCGCGCCCATTCCCGTCGACGCCACCCCGCCGGACGGCCCACCGCCGCCCGAGCCGGTCACGCCGCCCGAGCCGCCCACGCCCCCAACCTCCGGTCCGACCTCCCCGGGGCCCGTCGCACCGGGCTGGCCGCCACACCAGGGCCCACAACCCGGACCACAACCGGGGTACGGCCCGCCGCCGGGTCACGGCCCGGGCTGGGGACCGCAGGCCGGCCCGCCCGGCTGGGGTCCGCAGGGCGGCCCGCCCGGCTGGGCCCCTCCGGGTGACCAGTCCGCCGGGACGCCCCCGGCCGGTCAACCCGGCTGGGCGCCTCCGGCTGGTCACCCCGGCTGGGTGATACGACCGCCCGAGCCTCGGCCGCATGGCCTCAGGCTGGCCGGTTACGGCCGCCGGCTCACCGCGCGGCTGATCGACCTCGCGCTCCTCCTCGCACTGAACGTGGTGGTCAACGGCTGGTTCGTCTGGCGCTGGGCACAGGAGTGGGCACCGTACTGGCAGGAGTTGTTCCGGCGCGCCGCGCGCGGCGACACCTCCGCCGAGGGCCTGCCCGTTCCCGGGGAGCAGGCAGGGTCGCTCCTCGTGGTGATCCTGCTGATCGCCACCGCGCTGTGGCTGGCGTTCGAGGTGCCCGCCATGGCCGCCGGTGGGCAGACCGTCGGCAAGCGGGTGATGCGGATCCGGGCGGTGCCGATGGCCGCTGACCAGCCGTTGGGCTTCGGCCGGGCGCTGAGCCGGTGGAGCACGCTGGGCCTGCCGACGCTGCTCTGGTACTGCGCCGGGATCGGCCTGGTGCTGCAATTCGTCGATTCCCTGTCCCCCCTGTGGGACCACCCCCTGCGCCAGGCGCTGCACGACAAGCGCGCGCAGACGGTGGTCGTCGAAGTCCCCTACCGCCCCGCTTCCGCCCCCTCGAACGACCGCGACCAGCCCCCGGGAGACACCCCATGACCGACTCCGGACGTCACCAGCCGGCGCTGCGGCTGACCCGCGCCGACCTGGACGCGTTGCCCAACTACGTGCCGGGGCGCAGCCCTGCCGACCTGGCTCGGGAGTTGGGCCTGCCGGAGGCCATCAAGCTGGCCAGCAACGAGGTTCCCTACGGGCCGCTGCCCGGCGTGGTGGAGGCGGTCACCGAGGCGATCACCACCTCGCACCGCTACCCGGACATGGGCGTGGTCGCGCTGCGTGACGCGCTGGCCCAGCGGTACGGCGTGGACGCCGACCGGATCGCCACCGGCTGCGGTTCGGTGGCGCTGGCCGAGCACCTGGTCCGGGCCACCTGCCTGCCCGGCGACGAGGTGCTCTACTCGTGGCGGTCGTTCGAGGCGTACCCGATCATCGTCGCGACCAGCGGCGCGACCAGCGTGCGGGTCCCCAACGACGCCGGGCACGGGCACGACCTGGCGGCGATGGCCGCGGCGGTGACCGACCGGACCCGGGTGATTTTCGTCTGCAACCCGAACAACCCCACGGGTACGGCATTGCGCCGGGCCGAGCTGGACCGGTTCCTCGACGCGGTGCCGGACGACGTGCTGGTGGTGATCGACGAGGCGTACCGGGAGTTCGTCACCGACCCGGAGGTGCCGGACGGGCTCGACTACCTGGACCGGCCCAACGTGGCGGTGCTGCGCACGCTGTCGAAGGCATGGGGGCTCGCCGGGCTGCGAATGGGCTGGTTGGTCGCCCAGCCGGTGGTGGCCGCCGCCATCCGCAAGGTGGCGACGCCGTTCTCCAGCAGCACGGCGGCCCAGGCCGGTGCGCTCGCGGCGCTGACCCAGGCGGCCGAGATGGAGCGCCGCTGCGCCCTGGTCGTCGCCGAGCGGGACCGGGTCACCGAGGCTGTCCGCAAGTTCGTGCCGGACCTGCCGACGAGTCAGGCCAACTTCGTCTGGCTCCCGCTGGCCGACCGCGCGGTGGCGTTCGGCAAGGCGTGCGAGGCGCGTGGCGTGATCGTCCGGCCGTTCGCCGGGGACGGCGTCCGGGTCACCATCGGCACCCCGGCCGAGAACGACGCGTTCCTGGCCGCCGCCGAGGCGGCGCTGACCTGAGCGTCGATCTGGTGTGACCAACCAGTGACATAAGAGGCGTTTGTCCTGTTTAGGGCGTTTTTACCCCTATCTTTCGAAGTAGCCAGCCGTGCGAGGACGCGCGCCGGCTCACTTCGAGAAAACGGGGTAACGAACAGTGCGTACTGCCAAGATCTGTCTCGCCGGGGCGGCCGCCGCCGCGATGGTGGGAGTCCTCGCCGCACCGGCCGCTGCCGCGCCGACCGACACCACGACCACCACCTTCGAGGTGCTCGCCGGCACGCTCGACATCGACGCGCCGGCCGCCGCCGACCTCGGTGACGGCGCCCCCGGCGGCACCATCACCGGCCAGCTCGGCACGGTGACCGTCACCGACTCCCGGGGCGCCACCGACGCGTCCTGGGTCGCCTCGGTGACGGCGACGGTCTTCCAGACCGGCGGTGGCTCACCGCCCGAAACGGTCCTACCGGAGGAGATCAACTACTGGTCTGGCCCGTCGACGGCGTCCACCGGCGACGGCACCCTCACGCCCGGACAGGCGGCCGCCGGCGACGCCGATCCGCTGTCCAGTGTCACCCCGCTCACCGCGTTCACCCACAGCGGCGGCACCGGCGGCAACACCGCCAGCTGGAACCCCACCCTGGTGGTCAACGTCCCGCTGGACAGCATCGCGGGCGTCTACACCGGCACGGTGACGCATTCGGTGGCGTAGCCCCCGGGGGCGGTCGACCATCGCGGTCGCGCTCGCTCTGTTCTGCCTCGCCGGTCCGGGTCTGTCGACCCGGGCCGGCGCGGTCGAACCGGACGCGGGGTCGGACGACGGGGCCATCGGGATCCGGCTGTTGGAAGCCCCGGCCGACCGCCGCACCGATCCTCGTGCGCTGCGCTACGTCGTCGACCACCTACCGCCGGGCACCACCATCAATCGGCAACTGCTGATCGTCAACCGCACCGACGAGACCCGTCGCGTCGACGTGTATCCGGCAGCCGCGACCCTGGAAGCCTCGGCGTTCCGCTTCGGCGAGGGTCGTGCCGAGAACGAGCTGACCTCCTGGGTCACCCTCGACCAGCGCGCGCTGGAACTGCAACCGTGGGGCGAGGCCCGGGTCCGGGCGACCGTCACGGTGCCGCCGGCCGCCTCGAAGGGCGAGAGGTACGGGGTGATCTGGGCGTCCACCGCTTCGGCACCCCGGGCCAGCGGTGAGGTGACACAGGTCCACCGCGTGGGCGTCCGGATGTACCTCGACATCGGGCCCGGCGGCGAACCGGTCTCCGACTTCTCGATCGGTGACGTACGTCCCGCCCGCGGCCCGGAGGGTGACCCGTCGGTGACCGTCCAGGTCCGCAACACCGGCGGCCGCGCCCTCGATCTGACCGGCACGGTCTCCCTGACCGACGGTCCAGCCGGCAGCCGGGCCGGCCCCTTCCCGATCGGGCAGGGCGTCACGCTGGCACCGGGTAACGCCGGGCAGGTCATCGCCCGATTCCCGGTCGAGTTGCCGAACGGCCCCTGGAAAGCGGAGGTGAACCTGGAGAGCGGGTTGGTGAAGCGAAGCGTCACCGCGCAGGTCCAGTTCCCCGATGCGGGTCAGGTCGGAAAACGGGGCAGCGTCGTCAGCCGGATCATGTCCGGCTGGGCCGTGGGGGCGGCCGTCGCTGGCCTGCTGTTGGTCACCGGCCTCGCGGTGCTGGTCCGCCGATCCCGGCGATCCGGTCGGCCGCCAGCCGGCCGGCCGAGGGAGCGGATCCGCGCTGGCGGCTGACAGCACGCCAGCGACCGCACGGGCCGCCGGCCGGAGGGCACAGGCCGCCGGCCGGAGGCCGCACGGGCCTGGCCGGAGGTTCAGGTCAGACCGGCCGCCTCCGGCGGACAGCGAGCCAACCGACGAGGAGCAGACCCCCGCCCAGCCCGACGAGCGACAGTGTCGACCCGCCCGGGCCGGTGACCGGCAACTGACCACCGTGGCTGGGCGTGGGTTGAGGAGGGTCGGGCGTGGGAGTGGGTGGAGGCTGGGTCGGTGTCGGTGTCGGTGTCGGTGTCGCCGGCAGGATCTCGAAGGTGACGCCGGTGTCCGCCGACGGCTCGGCCCGGACGGCACTGATCCCGCGCGCCGATGCGGGGTCGGCGCTCAGCACCGGCGGGACCGCCAGCACGAGGCTCGCGGTCGCGGCGAGCGCGCCGCCCACGAGGTAGCTGGCTGCTGTCCGACCCATGCGCCGACCCCTTTCCCGGAAACCTGAACCATGAAAAACCTACCCTTTCTGGACAAAGGGTATGGGCTGATCGAGGGTTCAGGTGCCGAAGACGCCACGATCAGGTGGCAGCCAGGATCACCGCTTCGCCGGTGTAGTAGTAGCGCTGGTCGTCACCGTCCGGGTCGACCGGCTTGCGGAGTCGTTCGACAGCGACGTAACCGTCCGCCGCCGCCACCGCCCCGGGGGCCCAGCCGGTCCCGTCCAAGCCGACGTTGAGCAGGAAGCGGGACAACTGCCCACCCGTCGCCGGATCCAGCGTCACCAGGTCGTTCGCCTCGGTCAGCAGGTGCACCCGGCCAGGCTGCGCGGCCAGCACCCGGGCCGCACCCAGGCCCTCGGACCGCCACAGCTCCGTGCCGGTGGTCGCCGACCGGCCCACCGCGACCCCGTCGAGCACGACAACGGCCTGGTCACCGACCAGCACCGCGCCGGCCGGATCCAGCGCCGGGGCAGCGACCGGCACACCAGCACCGAGCAACCAACCCCGGCCGCCATCGTCACCCGGACCGGAGGTCCGCAGGGCCAGGCAGTCCGACTGGCCGGTACGGCAGCCGAGGGGAGTCACCACCAACTCGTCCGGGCCACCCGGCGGTCGCCAGCGCTCGCGCACCACGCCGGTCGCGGCGTCCCGGAACTCGATCGTGGCCGGCCCGGCGCAGGTGTCCAGGCCGATCAGCTGTCCCGAGGAGCTGGTGCCGACGTCGCTGCGGCACCTGCCCGGCAGGTCGACCCGCCACAGCTCCCGACCGTCGCTCAACTCGACCCCACGCGCCTGGGTATCCCCGCTGACCAGCAGCACCGTCCGGCCGCCCGGGAGGGCGGCGAGCTGGAGCCCGCGCGGTTCCCACACGGGGGCCGCCCAGGTACGTCGCACCACCGCCGTGCTTGCGGCCGGCTTCGGACCCTCGGCCTTCCAGAGCACCCCGCCGGTCCGCGCCTCGAGGGCGACGAGTTGGCCGTCGGACCAGCGGCTGACCACCGTGCTGCCGCTGGCGACGATCCCGGTCAGCTCGGCGGGCCAGCGCCGGTACGACCAGTACGGGCTGGTCCGGTACCGCCCGTCGACCGGCCAGTCGGCGTAGACCTGGCGGTGTGCGGCGTACACCCGCAGTCGCCCGTCCACGATCAACGGGGCGACCGGCAACCGACCGATCACTCCGGCAGCCGGTCGGGCCGGGGCCGGGTAGTCACCCCGCGCCAGCGTGCTCACCTCCGCCGGTGCGAGCACCCGGTGGACGATGACCGCGACAACTGCGATCGCGAGCAGCGCCGCGACCGCCATCACGAGCCGTCGTCGACCCCTCGGGAACCCCATGCCGCACCTCCGACCGGCACCCTACCCAGCGGAACCGGCCGCACCCCGCTCAGGTCACGGCGACGACGGTCGCGCGGAGGGCGGATCTGACGGGTCGGCGCTCAGGCGGCTTCGACCGAGCCGAGGACGCCGGCCGCGACGGTCAGGTCGGCGAGATCACGCCGCAACGCCACCTCGACCGCCCGCGCGGCGAGGCCGCCGAGCAGCAGCGCCACCACGCGACCGTACGGGTCGGTCGGCGCCGCCTCCTGGCTGACGGTGATCGCCGTGCAACCCCGGCGGCGACGACGGACCGGACGCAGGCTCCAGGTGATGCGGTAATCCACGCCGGCGCCGGAGGAACAGAGAACCAGCCGATGGGGAGCGACTGCCTCCACCACCAGGAACTCCTCGCTCAGCGTGCCGCCGCCCGGCTGGGCGCGCTCCTCACGCCAGGCGGTGCCCGGGCCGAACGGCCCCGGGGTGAGGATCTCGATCGGGCCGGCGGCGCTCAGCCGGGCCGCACGGTCGGGCAGGTCGGTCAACAGACGCCAGACATCGACAGCGTGCGCCTGGATGAACCCGGTAACCGCGACCGTCGACATGCCACCCTCCCGTGTCCCCGACGGTACGCGGAGTGAGGGCCGGACGGGGCCCCCGGGACGGAATTTCCACCACCCGGAGGCCACGCTGTCCGTTTGGACCGTTGCTCGGCACCGGACGTCGTCGACCGGTGCCGATGCTCCGGTCAGTGCTCGAATCGACCGGCCCGGATCGCGCCGATGAAGGCTGTCCACCCCGGCGGGCTGACCGCGAGCGTGGGGCCGGCCTGGTCCTTGGAGTCGCGGACCGCGACCAGACCGTGGACGTCAACCAGGTTGTCCGCGACCTCCACGCAGAGCCCCTGGTCGTTCGAACGGCTGCTGGTACGCCAGATCGCGCCCGTAAGATCGTGCATCGTCGTTACCTCCGTGTGCAATGGAAGCCCCACCGCTGAGAGCCGGGCGGAGCCCGGCCCGGATCGCGCGGCGAGGCAACGGGATCCGGACGATCAACGGGTCAACCGGGGCCGGTTATCGCACGGGCTGTGCGATGACCGGTCCCGTGCACGAGACGGATGGAATGCGACCGTTCAGTTGGCCGGACGAATGGTGCCGCTGACCTCGCCGAGGGCGATGGTGGTGCCGTCCGGGCCGGGCGCGGTGGCGGTGATGGTCACCGTGTCGCCGTCGGCGAGGAAGGTGCGGCTCTCGTCGCCCACCTTCACCGGCTCCGCCCCACCCCAGGTCAGCTCCAGGAACGAGCCGACCTGCGATCGGTCCGGACCGGAGACGGTGCCGGAGGCGTACAGGTCGCCGGTGCGCAGTGACGCGCCGTTGACGGTGAGGTGCGCCAACTGCTGAGCCGGCGTCCAGTACATGGTGGCGAACGGCGGCTCGCTGACCTGCTCGCCGTTCCACTCGACCGCCAGTCGGAGGTCCAGGCCCAGGTGCGGCACGTCACGCAGGTAGTCGACCACCGGCGGGTCCTGGTCGGGGGCGGGCACGAACGCGTCGCCGAGCGCGTCCAGCGGCGTCACCCAGGCTGAGACCGAGGTGGCGAACGACTTGCCGAGGAACGGCCCGAGCGGCTGGTACTCCCAGGCCTGGATGTCCCGGGCCGACCAGTCGTTGACCAGCACCACTCCGAAGACGTGGTCGGCGAAGTCGTCGACCGACACCCGACGCCCCAACGGGCTGGGCACGCCCACCACGAAGCCGACCTCGGCCTCGATGTCGAGGCGTACGGACGGGCCCGTGACGGGGCCCTCGGCGGAGGCGCGCTGCCCGGTCGGTCGGATCACCGGTGTGCCGGAGACGATCACGGTGCCGGCCCGCCCGTGGTAGCCGATCGGCAGGTGCTTCCAGTTCGGCAGCAGCGGCGGCTGGCCGGGGCGGAAGATCTGCCCGACGTTCGACGCGTGGTGCTCGGACGAGTAGAAGTCGACGTAGTCGGCTACCTCGATCGGGAGCAGCATCTCCACGTCGTCGAGGGGCACCAGCAGCGGCTCCACCGCGGGTCGGTGCGCCGGGTCGGTCAGCAGTTCGGTGATGCGCTGCCGCACCGCCGTCCACTGCGGACGGCCCAGCGCCATGAACTCGTTGAGGGTGGGCCGGCACAGCGCACCGGCGGCCAGCACCAGGTCGGCTGCCTCCGCGGCGGCCAGGTCGAACACCCAGGACCCGATCCGTACGCCGATCCGCGGCTGGCCCTCGTCGGACCGGAACACCCCGTACGGCAGGTTCGTCACCCCGTACGGCGATCCGTCAGCGCCGGTCACCCAGGTCATGCGTCGTAGCCCCCGTTCACCAGCCCCAGCCGGATCAGATCGGTCAGTGGTTCCAGGATGCTGCACGAGCCGAAGCCCACCCACAGTGGGCGCGGTAGGTCTAGTCGTGTCGTCGCCCGCTCCACCAGTGGGCGTGGGTCGACCACGGTCAGCAACTCGGCGACCGCCTCCACACCGTCGCCGTCGGCGGCGGCCAGGGTGGCGGCCAGCACGTTGGCGTAGCCGTGGTGGGTGAACCCGGTCTCCGAATCCAGGTGCCGGACCGCCTGGTGCAGCCCGGCGGTGAGCTTGAAGGGCAGGCCCCGGTCGCGGCAGGCGCAGATCACGGCGGCCAGCTCGGCTGGCGTGGGAAAGAGTTCGGCGGCCAGGCCACCGGTGCGGAACTTGGCCGCGACCGGCACCCCGTCGTGCCGGGCCGCGGCCAGTGCGTCCAGCGCGCCCATCAGCCCGAAGGTCAGCGGCAGCTCGGCGTAGACGGCCTCGACGTCCGGCAGCGCATCGGTCAGCCGCAGCAGCTCGGCGATGCCGGGCAGCGGGTCCTCGCCGCGCTTGGCGACAGCCACCTCGACCTGGCGGGCGGTGACGCCGTCCGGGGTGAGAAACGAGAGCGCGTACGGCAGGTGCCCGATCCCGGTGTCACCGATCAGCCCGATCACCAGGCCCTCACCCGGGTCGACCAGACCAGTCAGCTCGCCCGCCGAGACTGTCGAGGCGGGGATCAGCAGCGGGCCGACCAGGTCGGCGTACCAGGCTGCGCGGTGCCTGCGGTGGGCGGTCAGCGCGTCGGGCAGCGTGGCGCTGCCCGGGGGGAAGACGGCGGCGTCGTCCACCAGGCCGTCGAGGAGTGCGGGCACCTGCGTTGACACGGAACAAGAATGTACGGGACGCTACGAGGAACGGACAACAGCGTCCGATTATCGGACGCGGTTGATCGGTGAACGGAACATATCGGGAGGCGAGATGCCGTATTACCGCAGCGTCGGCGATGTGCCGCGCAAGCGCCACACCCAGTTCCGCCAGCCCGACGGCACCCTCTACGCCGAGGAGCTGATGGGCCAGGAGGGCTTCTCCTCCGACTCGTCCCTGCTCTACCACCGGCACGCGCCCACCGCGATCCTGGCCGCCGACGAGTTCACCCCGCCCGCGTTCACCCGGGCACCGAACCTGCCGCTCAAGCCCCGCCACCTGCGCACCCACAAACTGGACACCGGCGGCTCCGACCCCGTCCTCGGCCGGCAGTACCTGCTCGCCAACGACGACGTACGGATCGGCTACGTGCTCGCCGACCGCCCCTCACCGCTGTTCCGCGACGCCACCGGCGACCACTGCCTCTACGTCGAGTCGGGAACCCTGCGGGTCGAGTCCCCGTTCGGGGTGCTGGACGCGGTGGCCGGCGACTACGTCATCATTCCCACCTCGACCATCCACCGGCTGGTGCCCACCGGTGACCAGCCCGTCCGCCTGCTCACCGTCGAGGCGTCCGGGCACATCGGCCCACCCAAGCGCTACCTCTCCGTCCGCGGCCAGTTCCTGGAGCACTCGCCGTACTGCGAGCGCGACGTCCGCGGCCCCGACTCGCCGCTGCTCGTCGACGGTGAGGAGGTCGAGGTGCTGGTCCGCCACCGCCGCGGTTGGACCCGCTACGTCTACGCGAACCACCCGTTCGACGTGGTCGGCTGGGATGGGCACCTCTACCCGTGGGCGTTCTCCATCCACGACTTCGAGCCGATCACCGGGCGCATCCACCAGCCCCCGCCGGTGCACCAGACCTTCCAGGGCCCCAACTTCGTCATCTGCTCGTTCGTGCCCCGCAAGGTCGACTACCACCCGGACGCGATCCCGGTGCCATACAACCACCACAACGTCGACTCCGACGAGATGCTCTTCTACACGGGCGGCAACTACGAGGCCCGGCGCGGCTCCGGCATCGAGCAGGGCTCGATCTCCCTGCACCCGTCCGGGTTCACCCACGGCCCCCAGCCGGGTGCGGCCGAGCGTTCCATCGGTGCGGACTACTTCGACGAGTTGGCCGTCATGGTCGACACGTTCCGTCCCCTGGATCTCTGCGACGCCGCCACCGGCTGCGAGGACGAGGGATACGCCTGGACCTGGGCGCGGCGCGGCTAGCGGATCGCGGTTCTGGTGAAGACGGCGAACTCGGCGATCGCCGTGGCGGCGATGGCCAGCACCAGCGGCCATGGCGAGCCGATCACCGCATACACCAGCAGCAGCACCGGCGCGGCGGCCACGGCGTAGACCGCCAGGGCCATCGCGCGGTCCGAGTGCAGCATGGCGGGCAGGACGGTCCGGGCCAGCCCGGGCAACCGGGCCGCGAGCTGCCAGACGACGATCCCACCGGTGAGCGCGGCGAGCACCGCCAGCATGCGGGAGAACCCGTCGCTCGCCGACGCCGCGACCGCGACCAGCACCGCCGCCACCAGCGACCAGCCCGCCCCGTAGAGCACCAGGCGGTGCAGGCCGGACGCGAGGGTTCGCGGCGAGTCGACCCGGCTCGGGGTGATCGACACCGCGTCCGCCACGTGCGCCAACGCCTCCGACCAGCGGCGCTGCTCCAGACGCATGACACCGACCTCGTGCCCGGCCTCGGCGAGGCGCGGGTCGAGCCGCAACGCCTCCCGGTAGGCCCGCTCGGCCAGGTCGAACAGGTCCAGCCGGGCGGCGACCAGGCTGAGCACCAGATGGGCCTGCGGCTCCTCCGGTGCCAGCTCGACCCCGCGCCAGGCCGCGTTCAGCGCCGGCTGCCCGTTGCGAGCGCCGGCCAGGATCGCCGCCGCGCTGCGCTGGGCGTACGCGTCGGCCGGGCCGAGGGCGAGGATCCGGTCTGCGGTGGCAGCCGACTCGGCGTAGCGCTCCAGATCGGCCAGGGCCATGCCCCGGGCGACCAGCGGCGGGAGCGCCTCCGGTGCGGCGGCCACGGCCGTGTCCGCGGCGGTGAGCGCCTCGGCCGGACGGTCGGCGGCCAGGTGCACCCGGGCCAGCATGGTGAGGGCATCCACGTCGTCCGGCTGGAGGGCCAGCCCGTAGGTCAGCTCGCCGGCCGCCTCGTCGTGGCGGCCGAGCTCGGCGAGGAGTTGGGCGCGCTGGACGTAGCCGTCGGCGGCGGACTGGTCGGGAGCGGGATCGCTGGACATCGCGGCGAGCTTAGGCGGCCGGCGCGTCGTACACCAGAGCCACCGCGATGCCGGTGAGCCCTTCCTCGCGGCCGGTGAAACCGAGCCCGTCGGTGGTCGCGGCGGACAGCGTGACCGGGGCGCCGACGGCGGAAGAGAGCACCTCCTGCGCCTCCGCGCGACGCTTGCCGATCTTGGGGCGGTTGCCGATGACCTGCACGGACACGTTGCCGATCTCCAGGCCGGCGGCCCGCACCCGGCGGGCCGTCTCGGTCAGCAGCGCCACACCGGACGCGCCGGCCCACTCCGGTTGACCCACTCCGAAGACGGCGCCGAGATCACCGAGGCCGGCGGCGGAGAGCAGCGCGTTGCAGGCGGCGTGCGCGACCACGTCGGCGTCCGAGTGCCCGGCGAGGCCGTCCTGGTCGGGCCAGAGCAGCCCGGCCACCCAGCAGGGCCGGCCCGGCTCGAACGCGTGCACGTCGGTGCCGATGGCCACCCGGGGAACGATCATGATCAGAGCGTACGCGTCAACCGCCGGCGGCAAGCAGATGCTCCGCCAGAGCCAGGTCGAACGGTCGGGTGATTTTCACTGCGTACTCCGAGCCCGGCACGCAGGTCACCGTCACGCCCTGCTTCTCGACGAGACCGGCGTCGTCGGTGAGGGAGTCACCAGCCGCGGCGTGCGCGGCGCTGAGCACCGCCCGGCGGAAACCCTGCGGGGTCTGCACCGCACGCAGGGCGGAACGGTCGACGGTGCCGAGCACCACGTCACCGGCGCCGACCTCCTTGATCGTGTCGACGACCGGCAGGACCGGGATCACCGCGTCACGCCCGCCACGGACTGCCGCGGCGACGGATTCGACCAGCTCGGGCGGCGTGAGCGCGCGGGCGGCGTCGTGCACCAGGATGATCGTCGGGCCAGCGGGCACCGCGGCCAGCGCGGCGGCCACCGACGCCTGTCGCTCCGCACCGCCGGCCACCACGATCACCGGCGCGACCGGGGCCAGCAGCTCACGGACGGCCGCCACCTCGGCGCCCGGCGCGGCCACCACGATCGTGTGCACCGACGGTGCGGCGGCCAGCCGTCGCACGGCGTGCACGAGGAGCGGCTCGCCGCCGAGCAGGCGCAGCGCCTTGGGTCGGCCGGGGCCGAGACGTACGCCGGCACCCGCCGCAGGCACGAGGACCGCGACGTCACCGCGCGGATTGAGCTGCGCGGTCACGTCACGGTCCTCGGTGGTTTCTTTGCTACGAAGTGGGTACGACGATGCTGTGCGGACTAGGCCTCGGTGAGGACCTTGTCGAGCAGCGTCTCCGCCTCGTCCTTGGTGCTCTTCTCAGCCAGCGCGACCTCACCGACGAGAATGTCGCGGGCCTTGGCCAGCATCCGCTTCTCACCAGCGGAAAGGCCCCGCTCCCGCTCCCGGCGCCACAGGTCGCGAACGACCTCGGCGACCTTCAGCGGGTTGCCGGAGGCCAGCTTTTCCAGGTTGGCCTTGTAACGCCGCGACCAGTTGGTCGGCTCCTCGGTGTGCGGAGCCCGGAGAACGTCGAAGACCTTGCCCAGGCCTTCTTCGCCGACCACCTCGCGCACACCCACGATCTCGGCATTCTCGGCGGGCACCCGGACCGTCAGGTCACCCTGCGCGACCCTCAGGACGAGGTATTTCTTAGGCTCGCCCTTGATGATCCGAGTCTCGATTGCCTCGATGAGTGCGGCCCCGTGGTGGGGGTAAACAACGGTCTCGCCGACACTGAAAACCATAGGTTCGAAACCCCTTTCGCTGTGTCTAGGGTAACACGGTCAGGCACTGATGTCTCTCCGATGTCCTGACCATTGGCGCAGCTCAGGGGCCCTGTGAGAGGTCTTGCTTCAGCTTGACAGGCGGTCAAACCAATGGTTCGAACACGCTCCGTAACGAACGAATGACTGCCCGGTACGGGTGAACGGAACGTCGAGATCAAGGGCTACGCGCTCCTCCCATGGTAGCCCGGCCAGCGGGACTGCGCCCAGGTGTAGCGGGAGGAGCCCCTGGTGCGCGACCCTGGAGACCGAGCCGCACTCCGCTCTCGAGACGCTTCCAGGAGGTCCGATGGGCAAGCCGGACGCAGAGGGCCACGGGCCGACCGACGGCCTGCCCGGCCTGCCGCCCGAGTGGGGCCGTGTCGTGGTTCCCGACGACGCCTCCGCGCTCGCCGCCGAGGCCGCCCAGATCCGCCGTGAACTCCGCAGGGCCACCGGCCTGCCCCGAAGCCGCGCTCTGGGCCTACCGCTGCTGGTCCTGCTGGTGGCGGTCCTCACCACGCTGACCGGCCTGGTCGCGGTCACCTGGCCACGCGCCAGCCGCAGCGACCGGCCGACCCCGGCGCCCTACTCGCCACCCGCGACCCTCGCCGGGCGGGCCCTGCCCGCCCTGGACCTGGTCGACGAGGGCCAGGCACCGGTGCCACTGCGCGGCCTGCTGCCCGCCATGATCATCCTGTTGGACGGCTGCCCCTGCCCGGACCGCGTCGCCGACGCCCTGACGGCTGCGCCCGCCGGGGTCTCCGTGGTGACCGTCAGCGGCGGCCGGACGGCGCCAGCCCCACCGACCAACCGACCGCAGGTCCGGGCGCTGGCAGACCCCGCCGGAGGGCTGCGCTCGTTCCTGGGCCAACCGGCCCGCCCCGGCGTCGCCACCGCCCTGCTGGTCGACCGCGCCGGCACGGTGACCCTGGTGCTGCCCGACCTGGGGCCGGTGGACACCTACCGAGGTGAGCTGACCGCCCTCGGCGCCTGAGCGCGGCTCGGCGCCTGGGCGGCCTGGTCGCGGCTCGGCGCCTGAGGGCCGGCGCGACGCGCCCGAGCGCGGCCTGCCGGCCTAGCGGGGCAGGAGGACGAGCTGCGCCTGCACGTCGATCTCCCGCTCACCCGTCGCCGACAGCGACACCCGGAACGGCCTGCCGTGCGCCAGCACCTCGGCGCTGGCGACCGTGCCGTCGCAGTCGATCTGGGACGGCCCGGCAAGCCCGGCCCCGGAGACGCTCACCAGCATGGCGCCCGGCCTGGTGCACCGGTATTGCAGGAGGTGACGCCCACTGTCGCCCGGTGCCTGCCGGACCACGCTCTGCCCCGGAGCGAGTGCCGCCCGCTCCCGCCACACGGTGTCGCGGAACGAGGGCAGATCGCCCTCGAAGAAGAACCCAGCGAGATTACCGTCGATGTCGACGATCTTGCCGGTCTCCGGGTCGATCTCCGTCCGTACGCCGTCCGGAGCGCTGACGACCTCACCGCTCGCGTCCACCCGCATCGTCAGCCGTTCACCGGGCACCCCGGTGACCAGGGCGCGTTCCAGCGCCGTGCTCACACTCGGCCCGGTGGACGGGACGGTCTCCGAAGGAGCAGCCGACCTGGCCGTCGAGGCGGGCGCGGCGGCCTGCCACCACCAGCCACCAACGGCCAGCACGGCCACCGCGGCACCCACCAGGACGGCCGAGCGCAGTCGGTCGTCCGCCGTCGTATCCATCCAGCGAGCGTACCGGCCGGAGGAGGAGGTGATCAGTCCTGTCGATCGAGCAGAGCGGCGTACAGGGTGAGGCCGGGACCGAACGCCAACATGACGACGCGTCGAGCCGCAGGAGTCGCAGGAGTCGCACGGCCCAGCCGATCCAGGATCAGCAGCACGGTCGGGGACGAGCAGTTGCCGTGCTCGTCGAGCGTCGCCCGGGACGCCGCCAGACCCTGCGGCGGCAACGCCAACTCACGCTCCACCACGTTGAGGATCCGCGGCCCGCCCGGATGCACCGCCCAGCCGTCCACCTCGGAACTGGTGAGACCGTGCCGGGCCAGCAGGTCGTCGACCAGCGCACGGACGTGCCTCGACAGCACCTGCGGCACCTTCGGCGACAGCCCCATCCGGAAACCAGCGTCGGTGACGTCCCAGGTCATGTGGTCCGCCGTCGATGTGTCGGTGACGGACGTGACCTCGCGCAACGCGTACCCCGGGCCGCTCGGCGTGACCACGGCGGCGACCGCCGCATCCGAGAAGAGCGCGTGGGAGACGATCTGCTGGGTGTCCACCCTGGCACTCGACGGTTGGATGTGCAGGCTGGTCAGCTCCGCGCAGAGCAGCAGCGCCGGTCGTCCTCGCGCGGTGACGAAGTCACTCGCCGCACCGAGGCCCGGCATCGCCGCGTAACAGCCCATGTGGCCGATGAACATCCGCTGGGTGTCCGCGGCCATGCCGAGGTCCCGGGCGAGCAGAATGTCCAGCCCGGGGGTGGCGTAGCCCGTGCACGAGCAGACGATGAACAGCCCGATGTCGCCGGCGTCCAACCCGGCTGCGGTCAACGCGCGGCCCACCGCCTCCTTGCCCAGCGGCAGCGCCTCGACCTGATAGCGACGCATCCGGCGCTCGGTCGGCCAGTCCGACACGTCCTCCAACAGCGGGTTGACCGCAGCCTGACGCCGGGTCACCCCGGAGTGCGCGAAGATCCGCTGGGCCAACGACCTGGTGGTGCCGGTGAAGTGCCGGGAGAAGTAGCCCTCCCACAACTCGTCCTGCGAAGCGGACGGCGGCTGTGCAATCCCGAGCCCCGCGATCACTGGTACGGACACGATCCCCACCTCTCGTCAAATGCTGTCCTCCCCCTGGCCGTCCCACCAGCCGCCTCGGCTGGCCTATCTTGCGTGCGAGTCCCCGGCCGGCTCACCAACGCGGTGCCGATCCGTCGCGGTCCGGGTCGCCGCCCAGGGCGGCGATGCCCAGCCAGTCGGCGCAGACATCCGAGGTGGCCGGGTGCAGCGAGCCGCAGCGGGCATCGCGGTAGAGCCGCTCCAACGGATGACCACGTCGGGTCGCCGAGGTGCCCGCCGCCTCCAACACCGACGCCGCCACCTCGGCGGCCGTGGTGCCGGCGAGCAGCTTCGCCCGCCACACCCAACGGTTGGTCTCCTCGTCGCCCGGCGCCTCGTCCACCCGACGGGCCGCCTCGGCGACCACCAGCTGGGCGGCCGCCGTGGCTGCGTCCGCCCTGCCCAGTCGGGCCCGCACCGCCGGCAGACCGGCCAGGTTGCGGGCGTTGAGGTGCTCGGCCGCCGCGTCGATCGCCGCCCGGGCCACCCCCACATACACTGCCGCGTAGCTGGCCACCAGCCAGTGCGGCATCAGTTGGGCGACCACCAGCGCCAGCCCTTCCACACCACCGAGCAGCCGGTCCGCCGGAACCGTCACGTCCAGGTGCAGGTCGTGTGAGGAGGTGGCGCGCATGCCGAGCGCATCCCAGGTCGGCTCCACTGTCAACCCGTCACCGGCCGGCACCAGGAACTGCGAGACCACCGACTGGTCGGCCGCGCTGCGCGCCGCCACCAGGTAACCGTCGGCATGCCCGGCGCCGGAACAGAAGGTCTTGCTGCCCTTGAGATGCCAACCCTCGTCGGTCGCCTCGTACGCCGTGGTCAGCTGGGACAGCCGGGCACCGGCGCCACGCTCGCTCATCGCGACCGCATACCAGGAGCCCTGAGCCGCAGCGGTGAGCAGCCGGTCCCGGGCGACCAGCGCCTCGTCCGGCACACCCAACGCCTCGGCCAGCTCCTCGGTGACCGCGCCCAGGGCACCTGTCACCGAGGCATGCATGTTGAACACCAGGGCCGTCGCGCCGTTGCCCCGGGCAAGCTCAGTGGCCACCGCGGCGTACTCGGCGAAGCTGGCCTCCATGCCGCCCAGTGCCCGGGGCACCATCAAACCGAAAAGGCCAGCCTCCCGCAGGTCACGGAAGTCCTCGACGGGGAAGGAACCGTCCCGGTCGTGTTCCGCCGCACGCGCGGCGAACCGCGGCGCCAACCGGCGGGCCGCCTCAAGCGCCTGCACCGTCATATCGTCTCCTCCTCGGCGTCCCATACCCCCGCCAGGCCCGGACTATCCTTTGCGGACCCCCCGGCCCTGGTAGAGCACGGCGGTGGACCGGATCGGCACGATGCGTGGCGCGCGGCCCGTGGACGTCGCACCGGACGTCCGGGTCGCGCGGGCCCGGCGCAGCAACCAGGCAATCATGCCCCCGACCTGCGGACGGATGCCTCGCAGCCGCAGGTCGACACCGTGCCGGGCACACTCGGCCACCAGTGCCCGGGCGTCCACGAACAACCGTGGATCGTGGATGCCGCGTGGCACGGTCGGCAGCCGCTCGGCGATCCGTACCGCGACGAGCCGGGCCAGCGCCGTGTCGTTCAGGGTGTCCAACACCAGCAGACCGCCCGGGCGCAGCAGACGGCACGCCTCGGCCACCGCACTCGGCCAGGCCGGCACATGCTCCAGCAGCTCACCTGCGGAGACCACGTCGGCGCAACCGCTCGGCAGCGGGACGGCGGTGACGTCGCCCTGGACCACGCGCACCCCGTGCTCGGCCGCCTGGACCAGCGCCGAGCGGGTCAGATCCACACCGACGTGGCGGTAACCCTTGCCGGCCAGGTGCGGCGCGAGCAGACCGGCGCCGCAACCCAGATCGACCAGCAGCGCGCCCGGACGGGTGGCCGGCGGCACCAGCGCCGCGCGGGCCTCCGCCAGCCAGTGCAGCATCGCGAACGCGCCATCGGGCCGCCACCACTCACCGGCCAGGTCGTCGTACTGGCGCGGATCGTTACGCGGCAGCACCCGGGGGCCGGTGGACGCCGCGGACGCAGCCACGTCTCGCATGGCACCGAGCGTGGCACGACTGCTCGGTAACGACCAGACTTCCCTTATGTCGTCGAGGGTGTTAGGGCTGGTCAGAGCGAGCCATCCGGAACCGGCCGCAGCGGTGACCGCGGTTTCCGGCCTGCTGGCCTGGGGAGTGGGTCACCGGCCGACCGGAATCGTGTCCGTCGTGCTCGCCGTTCTTGCCAGCCAGCTCGCCGTCGGCTGGACCAACGACGCGCTGGACGCCGAGCGGGACGCCACTGTGGGGCGTACCGACAAACCGGTCGCCGCCGGCGCTGTCGGTCGGCGCACCACGGCCTGGGCCGCGGCGGTGGCCGCGGTGGCCTGTCCGTTGCTGGCGCTGACCACGAACCCCACTGCGGCGTTCTGGTTGACCGTCGCACTGGTCTCGGCGCTGCTCTACGACTGGCCGCTCAAGGCCACCGCGTTCTCGGTGCTGCCGTACGCCGTCTCGTTCGGCGCGCTGCCCGCCTTCGTGGTGCTGGCGCTGCCCGGTCAGCCGACCCCACCCGCCTGGCTGCTGGTCGCGGCGGCATGCCTGGGGGCCGGGGCGCACTTCGCCAACGTGCTGCCCGACCTGGCCGATGACGCACGGACCGGGGTGCGCGGACTGCCGCACCGGCTGGGCGCCACCGGCAGCCGGATCGCGGCGGCCGGCCTGCTCCTCGCGGCGACCGCGGCCCTGGTCCTCGGGCCACCCGGGCGGCCGTCGGCGATCGGGGTGGCGGCGGTCGTCACGGCCGCCGTGGTGCCACCGCTGAGCTGGTACGCCGGGCGCTCGGCGGTCCGGGCCGGCCGGCGGCCGGTGTCGGCCTTCCGGGCGGTGATGCTGGTGGCCCTCATCGACGTGGTCCTGCTGGTCGCGAGCGGTCGGGTGGTGTGAACGGCACCCGGGCAGGTGGCATTGCCGGGTCCGCGTGCGGGCCTCGATCAGTCCCAACTACCCTGGAGCGCGGTCTGCGCGGGTATGGCCACCGTGCCCGGCGTGCGGCCCGGGTGGGGATTGTGACGAGGAGGACCGACGTGACGCGCTCGATCAGGGGATCCCGGCGTGCGGCCCTGTTGCTGTCCGGAATTGCGGCGGCCAGTCTGCTGACGTCCGGCTGCGGCGCCGGACAGATCGCCGAGACCGCCACCAAGGAGGCGTCGGTCCAGGGCGTCAGCCTCACCACCAACAACGGTTCCTTCTCCGTGCGTGGCCTGCTCGTGGACTACCCGGGCACCGAGGGCTACAAGGCCGGCCAGGACGCTGGGCTCAACGCGGTGATCTACAACGACTCGAAAGAGACGGTGACGGTCACCATCACCACCGAGAGCGCCCGTGAGGTGGTGATCAGCGGCGGCTCGGCGAGCCCGTCGCCGTCCGCCTCGGAGTCCGCCTCCACCAGCCCGTCTGCCTCCGGCTCGGCCAGCCCGTCGACCTCCGGGTCCGGCTCGGCCAGCCCGTCGGCAACCCCGTCCGAGACCGGGTCGTCCTCGGCCACCCCGTCCGCCCCGGAGTCGGCGCGGGCGTCCGGTTCGGCCAGCCCGTCCGCTCCGGGCACGCCGGCCCGGATCGAGCTGGCCCCGCTGAGCTACGTCCAGCTCAACTCCGAGGCCACCACGCAGCTCCGGCTGCTTGGCCTGACCGAGGCGCTGCGCTCCGGTCAGAACGTCTTCGTGACCTTCGACTTCGGCAACGGCAACACAGTGACCGGCCCGGCGCCGATCGCGGTGCCGCTCACCCCGGCCGCACCCCCCTCGCCGATCATCGAGCGCGAGGGCGGCTACGGAGACGACGAGGGCGGCACCACCCACGAGTGACCCGAGCGCACATCGACGAACGCCCCGGCGTGGTGACCACCACGCCGGGGTGTTTTCGTCGTACGCGAGGGCTAGCGTCCTGATGTGACCACCTCCCGATCGACCCCTTCGCGCGGCGGCACCGCCGGTGCCGCCCGTGGCCGGTCCGCCGCCCGCGAGCCGCGTCCGGCCTACCAGTGCGACGCGTGCGGGCACCAGCCACCCAAGTGGGTGGGGCGCTGCCCGGAGTGCGGCGAGTGGGGCGCGGTGGTCGAGAGCACGGTGACCGGCCCGACCGTCTCCGGTCGCGTGGTCAGTTCCCGGATGCCGACCGAGCCGGCCCGGCCGATCGCCACCATCAGCGCCGCCCCGGCCCGCGCCGTGCCCACCGGGGTGAGCGAGCTCGACCGGGTGCTCGGCGGCGGCCTGGTCCCCGGTGCCGTGGTGCTGCTCGCCGGCGAGCCCGGTGTCGGCAAGTCGACCCTCCTGCTCGATGTGGCGCAGCATTGGGCGGTCGGTGCCGGCAGCCCCTCACTGGTGGTCAGTGGCGAAGAGTCGGTCAGCCAGGTGCGCCTGCGCGCCGAACGGATGGGCACCCTGCACGAGCAGCTCTACCTCGCGGCGGAGAGCGACCTGGCGTCGGTGCTCGGTCACCTCGACGCGGTCAAGCCGGGCCTGTTGGTGCTCGACTCGGTGCAGACCATCTCGACCACCGGCACCGAGGGCGTGCCCGGTGGGGTGACCCAGGTGCGCGCGGTGACCGCCGCGCTGGTCTCGGTCGCCAAGGAGCGGGGCATCGCCACCGTGCTGGTCGGGCACGTCACCAAGGACGGCCAGGTGGCCGGGCCCCGGGTGCTGGAGCACCTGGTCGACGTCGTGCTGCACTTCGAGGGCGACAAGCACTCGTCGCTCCGCCTGGTGCGCGGCGTGAAGAACCGGTTCGGCGCGGCCGACGAGGTCGGCTGCTTCGAGATGCACGAGGGTGGCATCAGCAGCCTGGCCGACCCGTCCGGGCTGTTCCTGACCCGCTACGCGGAGCCGGTCCCGGGCACCTGTGTGACAGTGGCCATGGAGGGGCGGCGGGCCCTGGTCACCGAGGTCCAGGCCCTGATCGGCGCAACGGTGGCCGGCTCACCCCGACGCACCGTCTCCGGCCTCGACTCGGCGCGTCTGGCGATGGTGCTCGCGGTGCTGCAACGACGCACCGAGCGGCTGACCCTGCACGACCGGGAGGTCTTCGCCGCCACTGTGGGCGGGATCCGGGTGGTGGAGCCGGCAGCCGACCTGGCGGTCGCGTTGGCGGTCGCCTCCGGCGGGCTCAACCTGGCCATCGCGCCGCACCTGGTGGCGATCGGTGAGGTGGGGCTGACCGGCGAGGTGCGCCGCGTCGGGGCGGTGCCGCGCCGGCTGGCCGAAGCGGCCCGGCTGGGGTTCAAGGTGGCCCTGGTGCCGACCGGTTGCGGGCCGGCCAGCACCGGCGCCGGCCCCGAGCACATGCGGGTGACCGAGGTCACGGACGTCCGTTCGGCACTGCACCATGCGGCCCGCGCGTCCGC
This sequence comes from Micromonospora sp. A202, assembly GCF_006715105.1. Taxonomy (NCBI): domain Bacteria; kingdom Bacillati; phylum Actinomycetota; class Actinomycetes; order Micromonosporales; family Micromonosporaceae; genus Micromonospora; species Micromonospora sp. A202. The sequence continues at coordinate 6,298,253 of NZ_VFMP01000001.1, forward strand.
CGAGTGACGCACCGTGCCGACGGAGACGGCGATACCGGACAGCACGTCGCAAGCGGGAATCGGTTGGAAGGGCCGCATCGTGACACATCACAGTAACCACGACAGCACCCACCGCACGGCAGTCCGTAGACTGTGCCCGTGCCGATCGACCGCGAAACCACCAAGCCAGCCGGCGCGCCGCCCCAGGCCCGCACCGGCGCCGTGGGCTCGCCCGCCCGCCCGATCAGCGTGAGCGTGACCGCGGGAGCCGCCGGGAGCGCCGGCGACCCGTTGCGGGCCAACCTCGCCCTGATGGCCCCGGGCACCGCCCTACGCGACGGTCTGGAGCGCATCCTGCGCGGCCGCACCGGCGCGCTCATCGTGCTCGGCTACGACAAGGTCGTCGAGGGCCTGTGCACCGGAGGCTTCCCGCTGGACGTGGAGTTCTCCGCGACGCGCGTCCGGGAGCTGTGCAAGATGGACGGCGCCGTCGTGCTCTCCAGCGACGGCACCAGGATCGTCCGGGCGGCCGTGCACCTGATGCCCGACCCGTCCATCCCGACCGAAGAGTCCGGCACCCGGCACCGCACCGCCGAGCGGGTGGCCCGACAGACCGGCTACCCGGTCATCTCGGTCAGCCAGTCGATGCGGATCATCAGCCTCTACGTCAACGGCCAGCGGCACGTGCTCGACGACTCGGCCGCCATCCTCTCCCGGGCCAACCAGGCGCTCGCCACCCTGGAGCGCTACAAGCTCCGGCTGGACGAGGTCTCCGGCACGCTCTCCGCACTGGAGATCGAGGACCTGGTCACCGTACGGGACGCGGTGGCCGTGGTGCAGCGACTGGAGATGGTTCGCCGGATCGCCGACGAGATCGCCGGCTATGTGGTCGAGTTGGGCACCGACGGTCGCCTGCTCGCCCTGCAACTCGACGAGCTGATGGCCGGCGTGGACGCCGACCGCACGCTGGTCATCCGGGACTACCTCCCGATCGGCCGCAAGTCGCGCACCCTGGACGAGGCACTCGTCGAGCTGGACCTGCTCGGCGCCACCGAGCTGATCGACCTGGTGGCGGTGGCCAAGGCGATCGGCTACCCAGCCGCGTCCGACGCGCTGGACGCCGCGGTCAGCCCTCGCGGCTTCCGACTGCTGGCCAAGGTGCCCCGGCTGCCGGTCGCGGTGGTCGACCGCCTTGTGGTGCACTTCGGCAGCCTCCAGCGCCTGCTGGGCGCGACAGTGGAGGATCTGCAGGCCGTCGAGGGCGTCGGTGACGCACGGGCCCGAGGCGTCCGTGAGGGGCTGTCCCGGCTCGCCGAGGCATCCATCCTGGAACGGTACGTCTAACCCCGGCTCAGCCGGTGATGGTGAGCTTCACGGGCGAGCTGAGCTTCGTGCCCACCCGGGCGAACACCTGGTACGACCCGAGCGGCGGGAACGGCCCGCCGGCCAGCGCACCGTCGCACCGGCTGGTGTCCCGCCCGTTCCACGGCACCTGGTAGGCGCGCTCGAAGTTCGGCGTGAAGGTCTGCACGTCCAAGCCCTGGACCTTGCCGCAGGTGTCCGACGACCAGATCTTCTCCGCACCGGACTTGATGAAGATCTCCTGTAGGTCGGCACCGACGTTCCGACTGCACGTGCGGTCCGACGTGTTCTTGATCTTGAGTTGCAGCTCGACCACCGCCCCACGCTGGACCGAGGTCGGGCTCGCCGACGAGACCACGCTGATCTCCGCGTCGGTGCAGGTGCCGTCGTCCTCCGAACCAGCCGCCGCGCCCAGCGGAGGTGTGTTGCTGGTGATCGCGGGGCTCGGGCTCGTCACAGCCGGATCGGCGGACGCGGGCGGCGGCGGAGCCCCGGTCTCCGGGGTCAGCACCGGGCCCCCAGGAGCGGGCGTGCCGGCGGAGGTCGGCGTCGAAGTCGCCCCCGCCGTCGGCTTCTCGCCGGAACGACCCGACTGGGTGCACGAGTAGAGCAGGACAATCAGGAAAAGTAGCCCCACTCCGAGTACGACAACGCGACGCCGCCAGTACACGGCGGGTGGCAGGGGGCCGACCGTCAGACGCATGATGCCTCCCACCGTAGCCGCGCTCCCCCGGCCAGTACGGCGCGACGCGCCGGGGCCGCCCGCGGGCACCCGATCCACTCTCCACTCAGGACAAAACTGCCGACCCTCCGGCGACCGGTCAGAGGTAGACCTTGCGCTGGTAGACGGCGTGCGCACCGGCCACCCGATCCAGGAAGAGCAACCCCGCGCAGTGGTCAATCTCGTGCTGCAACGCCCGAGCCTCGAAGCCGTCGGTCACCAACCGGACCGGCTTACCGGTGCCCGGCAGGTCACCCTCCACCACCAGCCGGCTGGCCCGCTTCACATCCCCCGTCAGGTCCGGCACCGACATGCACCCCTCCCGGCCGGGCTTCCACCGCGTCGCTTCGACCACCCGGGCGTTGCAGAGCACGAAGGTGCCATGCACCGTGACCGCCTTCGGGTGCCCGGTCACATCGACGGCGAACACACGCGCACCCACCCCGACCTGCGGCGCGGCCAGGCCGACGCAGCCCGGCGACACCCGCATCGTCGCCACCAGGTCGGCCGCGAGCTGGACGGTCTCCTTCGCGGTCGGATCGACCCCCTCGGCGGCCCGACTCAACACCGGATGAGGGGCCGACACAACCGGCCGCACCTCACCGGGCACGACCAGCGACTCGGGTGTCCAGTCGCCCAGACCGACGTACGCCTCGACGTCCGGCCCGTTCTCCTCGCCGCTCACAACAGATCCGGGTCCGCCGGCCGGAGGGTGACCTCCACGCCCAGCTCGGCAGCCGTCCGGTGCAACCGGTCGATCAGTGTGTCGGCCACACCAGCCGGCAACTCGACCTCGGCCAGCACCACGTAGAGCGACCCGGCCAACCGCGTACTCAGGTCGGTGACGTTTCCGCCAGCGTCGACCAGCACCCGGGTCATCGCCGCGACGATGCCCATCCGGTCCGAACCGTGCACCGCCATCACGTACGGCTCACCCGCCGCAGGCACCTCGCCGTCCGGCGTGACCGCGCGTACCGTCGCCAGCAGTTGCCCCTCGGCGGCCAGCGGCGCCAACGCGGCCTCGACCTCGGCGGAGGCCGGTCCGGTGCAGATCAGGGTCATCGCGAAATGCCCCCGCAGGCGCGTCATCGTGCTGTCGGTGAGGTTCGCACCCAGTCGGGCGAGGACCTCGGCGACGTCGGCCACGATGCCCGGCCGGTCCCTACCGATGACGGTGATCGCGAGCTCGTTCATCCGGGCATTCTCTCCGATCCGTCGGGCGCAGCCGTGGCACCCCGCCCGAGCCGCCCATCCAGCGGGATCGCCAGGCGTGACATCATCGACGGCGCCATGACTCAACCCGATTTCGCCACGCTGGTCAGCCGGTGGTTCCAGCAACACGCCCGTGACCTGCCGTGGCGTGCACCCGGGGTCACCCCGTGGGCCATCCTGGTCAGCGAGGTCATGCTCCAGCAGACCCCCGTGGTCCGGGTGGTGCCGGCCTGGCAGGCATGGCTGGCCCGCTGGCCGGACCCGGCGGCGCTGGCCGCGGACACCCCGGCCGAGGCGATCCGGATGTGGGGACGTCTCGGCTACCCGCGCCGGGCGGTGCGGTTGCGGGAGTGCGCGGTCGCGATCGTGGACCGGCACGGCGGCCAGGTGCCGGACCGGTTGGAGCAACTGCTGGCACTGCCCGGGGTCGGCACCTACACGGCGCGGGCCGTGGCCACCTTCGCGTACGGGCAGCGGCACCCGGTGGTCGACACCAACGTTCGCCGGGTGGTCTGCCGGGCGGTAGCCGGCGAGCCGGACGCCGGACCGGTCACCCGGCCAGCCGACCTCGTCGCCACCGAAGAGCTGCTCCCGGTGGAACCGGCCGCGGCGGCACTCGCCAGCGCCGCGTTCATGGAACTGGGCGCGGTGATCTGCACAGCCCGGTCACCACGCTGTACCGCCTGCCCGGTCGAGTCGGTCTGCGCCTGGCGGGCCTCAGGCCAGGAGGCGCCAGCAGGGCCAACCCGGCGACCCCAGCGGTACGCGGGCACCGACCGACAGGTACGAGGTCTCCTGCTCGGGGTGCTCCGGGAGACCACCGGGCCGGTCCCACACCAGCGCTTGGACCAGGTCTGGACCGATGACGTCCAACGTGCCAGAGCCCTCGCCGGCCTGGTGCAGGACGGGCTGGTCGAAGCGGCCGGAGCCGACAGCTTCCGCCTCGTCGGCGACGGCCCGTCCCACCCGACAGCCGACCTGACCACCTGACCCACCCCGCCCTGACCCTGTCTTGTCCTGCCCCCGCCCGCCGCGCGGGCCGCGCCCCGCCGCGCGGACGGCCCCGCGCCACGCCGGGCCGCCAGCCGCACTCCGCCCACAACATCAGGGAAGTTGCTGCCTCCGGACGCCGTGAGGCAGCACTTTCCCTGATGTTGCGCGGATCTTGCGTAGCGCGGCGGGCGCGGGCAGGGCGCGGCGGGCGCGGGCGGGCGCGGGTGACCTGTGGGGTAGCGCAAAAGGCGGGGCCCCGGTGGCTCACGCCACCGGGGCCCCGCCCTCTTACTGCTTGTTACGCCACCTCGTCCGTCGCCGCTGCCGCGGTGCCGGCGGCCGTGCCACCGAGGTCGGCCGGAACGGCGTCCGGAACCTCGACCGGCTTCTCGGCACCCCGGAAGACGAGCTTGGACTTGTCAATGTCGTTCGGGTCGCCCTCGCAGTCCACCACGACGATCTGACCCGGGGTCAGCTCGTTGAACAGGATCCGCTCGGAGAGGTTGTCCTCGATGTCGCGCTGGATCGTGCGACGAAGCGGACGTGCACCGAGCACCGGGTCGAAGCCCTTCGCCGCCAGGTACTTCTTGGCGTTGTCGGTCAGCTCCAGACCCATGTCCTTGTTGCGCAGCTGGCCCTCGATCCGCTGGATCATGATGTCCACGATCGAGAGGATCTCGGTCTGACGCAGCTGGTGGAAGACGATGGTGTCGTCGATCCGGTTGAGGAACTCAGGCCGGAAGTGCTGCTTGAGCTCGTCGTTGACCTTCTGCTTCATCCGGTCGTAGTTGGACTCGGAGTCCTCCGACGCCTGGAAGCCCAGCGACACCGCCTTGGCGACGTCACGGGTGCCCAGGTTGGTGGTCAGGATGATGACCGTGTTCTTGAAGTCCACGATCCGACCCTGACCGTCGGTGAGCCGACCGTCCTCCAGGATCTGGAGCAGCGTGTTGAACACGTCCGGGTGGGCCTTCTCGATCTCGTCGAAGAGGACCACCGAGAACGGCCGACGCCGCACCTTCTCGGTCAGCTGCCCGCCCTCGTCGTAACCGACGTAGCCGGGAGGGGCACCCACGAGCCGGGAGACCGTGTAGCGGTCGTGGAACTCGGACATGTCCAGCTGGATGAGGGAATCCTCGCTGCCGAAGAGGAACTCGGCGAGCGCCTTGGACAGCTCGGTCTTACCGACACCGGACGGACCGGCGAAGATGAACGAGCCCGACGGGCGCTTCGGGTCCTTCAGGCCGGCCCGGGTACGCCGGATCGCCTTCGAGACCGCCTTGACCGCGTCCTCCTGGCCGATGACGCGCTTGTGCAGCTCGTCCTCCATGCGCAGCAGGCGTGAGGTCTCCTCCTCGGTCAGCTTGTAGACCGGGATGCCGGTCCAGTTGCCGAGAACCTCGGCGATCTGCTCGTCGTCAACCTCGCTGACGACGTCCAGGTCACCGGCCTTCCACTCCTTCTCCCGCTGAGCCTTCTGACCAAGGAGCTGCTTCTCCTTGTCACGCAGCTGAGCGGCGCGCTCGAAGTCCTGAGCGTCGATCGCGGACTCCTTGTCGCGGCGCACCTGGGCGATGCGCTCGTCGAAGTCACGCAGGTCTGGCGGCGCGGTCATCCGACGGATCCGCATCCGGGCACCGGCCTCGTCGATCAGGTCGATCGCCTTGTCCGGCAGGAAGCGGTCGGAGATGTATCTATCGGCCAGAGTTGCGGCAGCCACCAGGGCTGCGTCCGTGATCGAGACGCGGTGGTGCGCCTCGTAGCGGTCACGCAGGCCCTTGAGGATCTCGATGGTGTGCGCCAGCGACGGCTCACCCACCTGGATCGGCTGGAAGCGGCGCTCGAGAGCGGCGTCCTTCTCCAGGTGCTTGCGGTATTCGTCGAGGGTGGTGGCACCGATGGTCTGCAGCTCGCCACGGGCCAGCATCGGCTTGAGGATGCTCGCGGCGTCGATCGCGCCCTCGGCGGCACCCGCACCCACCAGGGTGTGGATCTCGTCGATGAACAGGATGATGTCGCCGCGGGTGCGGATCTCCTTGAGCACCTTCTTGAGGCGCTCCTCGAAGTCACCGCGGTAGCGGGAACCGGCGACGAGCGCACCCAGGTCGAGCGTGTAGAGCTGCTTGTCCTTCAGAGTCTCGGGCACCTCGCCCTTGATGATCTTCTGGGAAAGCCCCTCCACCACGGCGGTCTTACCGACGCCGGGCTCACCGATCAGGACCGGGTTGTTCTTGGTACGGCGGGAGAGCACCTGCATGACCCGCTCGATTTCCTTCTCGCGCCCGATGACCGGGTCGAGCTTGCCCTCGCGGGCGGCCTGAGTCAGGTTGCGGCCGAACTGGTCCAGCACGAGGCTGGTCGACGGCGCGGCCTCACCCGGCGTGGCGCCCGCCGCGGCAGGCTCCTTGCCCTGGTAGCCGGAAAGCAGCTGGATCACCTGCTGGCGGACCCGGTTGAGGTCGGCGCCGAGCTTGACCAGCACCTGGGCGGCAACGCCCTCGCCCTCACGGATCAGCCCGAGCAGGATGTGCTCCGTGCCGATGTAGTTGTGGCCGAGCTGCAGCGCCTCGCGCAGCGACAGCTCCAGCACCTTCTTGGCCCGCGGCGTGAACGGGATGTGCCCGCTCGGCGCCTGCTGGCCCTGGCCGATGATCTCCTCGACCTGCTGGCGGACGCCCTCCAGGGAGATGCCGAGGCTCTCCAGGGCCTTTGCCGCGACGCCTTCACCTTCGTGGATCAGGCCCAGCAGGATGTGTTCCGTACCGATGTAGTTGTGGTTGAGCATCCGGGCCTCTTCTTGGGCCAGGACGACAACCCGTCGCGCTCGGTCGGTGAACCGCTCGAACATGCCCTCGTGCTCCTCACGTGCCGTGCGCCTTGATGGTCAAGATCTTGGCGGGGCCGGTGCACGAACGTCCGGGACGGGCGTCCGTGCCTCCTTACTCTATCGTCGTTGACCGACTCAGCTGAGGTCGTGTGTCTCTGCTCTGGGTCGGTTCCACGTCGTTTTGGACAACCGTCCGCGCTCAGGAGGTGTTCCGGTAGCCCTGTCGCTACGCGCAGAGCGAAATCCGACTGGCGTGACAGAAGCCCGATCCGGGCTCCGGAAGCGCTGTGGAGGCGCTCCGAGGGGCTCGGAGGGGGTGGGCCGGAGGTCGCGACGAACGCCGCGCCGGGCCCTGAGGAAGGTTGTCCACAGGTTGTGGATAGCTGTTCCACTGGTTGTGGACAACGCCGCCGGGTGCCGAATGCTTCCCGGGCCCCGGACGGGCGTCGGCGGATACGGCGACGCCGGCCCGGAGAGGTGCTCCGGCCCGGCGTCGGTGTCGCCTGCGGTGGCGGAAGAGCCACCAGGTCGCTGACGGATCAGCGCTTCGCGTGGTACTCGTCGACGATCTCCTGTGGGATACGACCCCGGTCCGAGATGTCCTTGCCGGACTTCTTGGCCCACTCCCGGATCGCCTTGTTCTGCTCCCGATCGGCGGTCGCGCCACCCCGACCGCGGGCGGCACGCCCACCGATCACGACGCCGCCGCGACCGACCTTGGTGCCAGCGCCCACGTACGCGGCAAAAGCGTCGCGCAATTTAGCGGCGTTGGCCTTCGACAGGTCGATCTCGTACTGAACGCCGTCGAGGGCGAACTTGACGGTCTCGTCAGCGTCCCCACCGTCCAGGTCATCGACCAGCTTGTGAATGATCTGCTTGGCCACGTCCCACATTCCTTTCGAGCAGGGCGCTCCTGCTTAACGAGAGCACAATAACCCGCGCGCCGCTCGCCGCGTCAATAGGATGCCGTTACGGCCCGGCGTGAGCCGGGCCCGACTACTCGGGGCGGACCAACGGGAAGAGGATCGTTTCCCGAATTCCGAGCCCCGTCAGGGCCATCAACATCCGGTCGATTCCCATTCCCATGCCGCCGGCCGGCGGCATTCCATACTCCATCGCCCGGAGAAAGTCCTCGTCGAGACGCATCGCCTCGTCGTCGCCCCGCGCGGCCAGCTGCGCCTGGGCCACCAGCCGCTCGCGCTGCACCACCGGGTCGACCAGCTCGGAGTACGCGGTCCCCAGCTCGAAGCCGAGCACGTAGAGGTCCCACTTCTCGGCCAGACCCGGCTCGCTGCGGTGGGCCCGGGTGAGCGGGCTGGTCTCCTCCGGGTAGTCGCGCACGAAGGTGGGCGCCACAAGGCCGGGGACGACCAACTCCTCGAACAGTTCCTCGGCCAGCTTGCCCGGCCCCCACTTGGGGTCCACGGCCAATCCCACCTTGTCCGCGTACTCGACCAGGCGGGAACGATCGGTGCGGACCGTGACCTCCTCGCCCAGCGCTTCGGAAAGCACGCCGAACAGCGTCACGGATCGCCACTCGCCGCCCAGGTCGAACTCCCGACCGTCGGCGTGGGTCACCACCATCGAGCCGCTGACCGCGATCGCCGCCTGTTGCACGAGATTGCGGGTCAACTCAGCCATCGTGTTGTAGTCGCCGTAGGCCTGGTACGTCTCCAGCATCGCGAACTCCGGCGAGTGCGAAGAGTCGACACCCTCATTACGGAAGTTGCGGTTGATCTCGAAGACGCGGTCGACGCCACCGACCACAGCGCGCTTGAGAAACAGTTCCGGCGCGATTCGCAGATACAGATCGGTGTTCAACGCATTGCTGTGGGTCACGAACGGTCGGGCCGCCGCGCCACCATGCAGCAGTTGCAACATCGGTGTTTCCACCTCGATGAAGCCCTGCCCGTGCAGTGAATCGCGCAGACTACGTACGGCGGCGGCCCGGGTGCGAACCATCTCCCGCGCCTGCGGCCGGACGATCAGGTCGACGTAACGCTGCCGGACGCGCGCCTCCTCGGAGAGCGGCTTGTGCGCCACCGGCAGCGGACGCAGCGCCTTCGCGGTCATCTCCCATTCCTGCGCCAGCACCGACAGCTCACCCCGGCGGCTGGTGATCACCTCACCGGTGACGCCGACGTGGTCGCCGAGGTCGACCAGGCGCTTCCAGGCCTCCAGTCGCTCCGGGCCGACCCGGTCCAGCGAGAGCATCGCCTGCAACTCGGTGCCGTCGCCGTCCCGGAGGGTCGCGAAGCAGAGCTTGCCCGTGTTGCGTACGAAGATCACCCGGCCGGTGACCGCGACCTGGTCACCGGTCGCGGTGTCGGTCGGCAGGTCGGCGTAGCGCGCCCGGACCTGCGCCAGGGTGGTCGTGCGGGAGAAACCGACCGGGTAGGGCTCGACGCCCTCGGCGAGCATCCGGTCCCGCTTCTCCCGGCGGACCTTCATCTGCTCGGGAAGGTCGTCTGCGGGGTCCACTGGCACGGGGTTCTGCTCGCTCACGGCACGCTTCCTCGTCACGGGAGATACAGGGGTCAGGCCCGAGCGTACTCAAGCCCTCAGGGGGTCGTTACCGGATAACCTGCCCGGCATGTCGGATCACACCCAGGCTCTCTCATTCGGTGCGGCGGCAGCCGAGTACGACCGGTTTCGCCCCCGTTATCCGGAACCGGCAGTGCGGTGGGCGCTGGACGGGTTGGGGAGTTCCGCCCGCATCGTCGACCTGGGCGCGGGCACCGGCATCCTCACGCGCGGCGTGCTCGCCCTGGGACACGAGGTGACACCCGTGGAGCCGGACCCCGCCATGCGCGCCCAACTGGCAGCCGCCACCCCGGGACTCACGGCGCTGGCCGGTGGCGCGGAGTCGGTGCCCCTGCCCGACGAGGTCGCGGACGCCGTGGTGGTGGGGCAGGCGTACCACTGGTTCGACCGGGAGCTGGCGCACATTGAGATCGCCCGGGTGCTGCGGCCCGGCGGGACGTTCGCCCCGATCTGGAACATGCGCGACGATCGGGTGGACTGGGTCGCCGAGCTGGGCCGGATCGCACACCTGGGGGACAACGCCGGCAACGTGATCGAGAGGTACACCGACTTCGGCCCCGCGTTCGAGCCGATCGAGCTGGGCGAGTTCAACCACCACACCACGCTCACACCGGACGACATCGTCGCGATGCTGCACACCCGCTCGTACTGGCTCACCGCCCCGGCCGAGCGGCGGGCGACGATCGACCAGGAGCTGTGGGAACTCCTGGCCACCCACCCCGAACTGGCCGGTCGGGAGACCGTCGAGCTGCCGTACCGCACGATGGTCCTGCGGGCCCGGCGGCGCTGACACCACCGCGACCACCGGCTCCGCGTGGGCCGGTCAGAGGTTGCGCTCGTAGACCATCCGCAGGCCGATCAGCGTGATCATCGGCTCGTGGTGGGTGATGGTGTGACACTCGTTGATCACCAGGGAGGCCAGGCCGCCGGTGGCGATCACCGCCCGCACCTCGCCCAACTCCTCGGTCATCCGCTCGACGATCCGGTCCACCTGACCGGCGAAGCCGAAGTACAGGCCGGCCTGAAGGCACTCCACGGTGTTCTTGCCGATCACCGAGCGAGGCTTGGTGGCCTCGACCTTGCGCAGCTGCGCGGCCCGGGCGGCCAGCGCATCGAAGGAGATCTCGATGCCCGGGGCGAACGCGCCGCCGAGGAACTCGCCCCGACCGCTGATCACGTCGAAGTTGGTGGTGGTGCCGAAGTCCACCACGATCGACGGCCCGCCGTAGAGGGTGTACGCGGCCAGGGTGTTCACCACCCGGTCGGCGCCCACCTCCTTCGGGTTGTCGATCGCCAACTGCACCCCGGTCCGCACCCCGGGCTCGACGACGACACTCGGCAGGTCGGCGTAGTAACGGCCGAGCATGGTGCGCAGCGACCGCAGCGCGGCCGGCACCGTGGAGCAGGCGGCCACGCCGGTGATCTCGACGTTGTCCCCGGCGAGCAGGCCCCGGAACATCAGGCCCAGCTCGTCCGCCGTCGAGCGGGCATCGGTCTTGATCCGCCAGGAGTGCACCAGCTTGTCGCCGTCGAAGGTCGCCAGCACGGTGTTGGTGTTTCCGATGTCGATGCAGAGCAGCACGCACGCAGCCTAGACAACGACCGTGCGGGCAGGTGCGGACCGGCCGGCGGACCGTATCCTTGGAGCATCGCGACATGAACATAGGTCGATCCACGGCGCGGCCGGACGGGGAGCGGACATGTCGGGGACGTGGTGGGTGCGGGGTCGTAACACCCTGCGCCGACGTCGACGACACGTGCTGGTGCTGGTCGCCTTGGCCGGCGGCGCGATCTGGATGATCGTGCAGGCGTGGCGGGCGTCCATTCGGGAGAGCGGCAGCTTCACCGGTGACCTCTACCTCAACATCGGCGCCGCTCTGATCATGACGCTGCTGACCTACGTGGTGCTCAACCCGCTCTTCCGCGAACTCCAGACGGTCAGCATCATCGAACACCCCCGACTGGACCGGGACGCCCTGATCGAACGGGTCGCCCAGTCCCGGGAGATCGTGGCCATCCTGGAAACCTGGACCAGCATGCTGGAGGGCCCGTACGCTGCCCGTTTCGTGGCCGCACTGCGCTCCGCGCTCGTCAACGGCGCCGCCGTCAAGGTGCTCCTCCTCGACCCGGACTCACCGGCGGTCCGGCTGCGCGGCGAGGAGGTGCGCCGGCGGGACGCCTCGGTCGCCATCCTCAACAACCTGTGGCACTTCGCGCGGCTCAGCGAGGAACTGCCCGAGTCGGCCCGCGCCCGGCTCCAGGTCCGGGTCTACAGCGCCGCGCCCTCCGTGCAGATGTACCGCTGGGACGGCAAGGCGTTCATCTCGTTCTTCCCCGTGCAGGGCAGCACCTTCGACACCCAGCAGATCGAGGCGTTCGTGTCGACCCCGCTGGGCGAGTTCGTCGACGACCGGTTCGCCGAGCTGTGGGACACCGCCCCACTGGAGGACCTGGCGGCCTGCCTCACGCTGCGGCTCTGCCTGCGCCAAGCCGGTCGTGACCTGGAAACCTGCGACGCGCTCTACGTCCGCTCCGACGGTGAGTGGTACATCGCCGGCACCGACCTGGTGCGCAACGTGGCCCGGCACGGCCTGGCCGGGCTGACCGTCGTGCTGCAGCGGCCCGAGGCGGCCGGCGAGATCTTCGCCATCGGAGAGGCTGACGAGCTGCCGCCCGAGATCTACAACCGGGTGCTGGAGCTGTTCCGGGCCAAGTACGGCCTGGACGGCCGACAGGACACCGAGAACCGGGTGATCTTCAACCTCACCACCAGTTCGTTGACCACCGTCTGAGACGCCGACGCGCGCCGCTACTCGGTCCGCAGGTCCAGCGCGATGTCCAGGATCGGCGAGGAGTGGGTCAACGCGCCCACCGAGAGGAAGTCGACGCCGGTCGCCGCGTAGCGGCCCGCGACCTCCAGGGTCAGCCCACCGGTCGCCTCCAGCTCGGCCCGGTCACCCACCGCGGCCACCGCCTCGGCCAGCAGCTCCGGCGTCATGTTGTCGCAGAGCAGGAAGTCCGCCCCGGCCTCCACCGCCTCGACGGCCTCGGCGACAGTGGTCACCTCGACCTGGACCGGCACCTCCGGGAACGCCTCCCGGACCCGCCGGTACGCCGCCGTGATGCCCCCGGCCGCCAGCTTGTGGTTGTCCTTGATCATGGCCACGTCGTAGAGGCCCATCCGCTTGTTGGTGCCCCCGCCGGCGCGCACCGCATACTTCTCCAGCGCCCGCAGGCCCGGCGTCGTCTTGCGGGTGTCCAGCACCATCGCCTTCGTGCCGGCCAGGGCGTCGGCCCAGGCGCGGGTGTGGGTGGCCACCCCGGACATCCGGCAGAGCAGGTTGAGCGCCGTCCGCTCGGCCGTGAGCAGCAGCCGGGTCGGGCCGGTCACCGTAGCCAGCACGTCGCCGCGGGCCACCCGCTCGCCGTCGCGGGCCAGCACCGACACCTCGACGGTACGACCGAAGCCCGTCACCTCGCCCACCAGCTCGAACACGGCGGCGGCCACGGCCATCCCGGCCAACACCCCGTCCGCGCGGGCCACCAGGTCGGCGGTGTCGGTCTGCTCCGCCGGGATGGTGGCCACGCTGGTGACGTCCAGGAAATCCGGGCCCAGGTCCTCGACCAGCGCACCCTCGATCACCTGTCGTACGTGCGCCGGGTCCAACCCAGCCGCCCGCAACGCCGTCTCCGTCGACTCGATCACGAGTTTCCCTCCCACTGTTGCGTCACCCGGCCCTGCGCCCCGACCGACCCGACCAGGTGGCCCAGCCACCGCTCGTCGGCCGTCGGGAAGTCCTCCCGCCAGTGGCAGCCCCGGGTCTCACCACGGGCGTACGCGGCGGCGACCAGCGTCGACGCCACTGTGAGCAGGTTCGTCGCCTCCCAGTCGGCGGTCCGCGGCCGGCCCCGGGCCACGCCCAGCTCGGTCAGCGTCGCCGCCGTCTCCGCCAGCGTCGCCGCGGACCGGAGCACCCCGGCCCCCCGGGTCATCGCCCGTTGCAGGGGGGGCGTCACCTCCGCGGGCAGCACCCAGCCCGCACCACCACGCCAGGCGCCTGTGTCGGCCGGCTGAACCTGCTCGGGCAGGCCGGCCGCGATGTCCTCGGCGATCCGCCGGGAGAAGACCAGACCCTCCAGCAGTGAGTTGCTGGCCAGCCGGTTCGCGCCGTGCACACCCGTGCAGGCCACCTCGCCGCACGCGTACAGGCCCGGGATGGAGGTGCGGCCACGCAGGTCGGTGCGGACACCGCCGGAGGCGTAGTGGGCGGCCGGTGCCACCGGGATCAGGTCGGTCGCCGGGTCCACGCCGATCGCCAGGCAGGACGCCACGATGGTGGGGAACCGCCCGGCCAGGAAGTCCCCGCCCAGGTGCCGCGCGTCGAGGAAGACGTGATCCGCCCCGGAGGCCAGCAGCACCCGGTGGATGCCCTTGGCCACCACGTCCCGGGGGGCCAGCTCGGCCAGCTCGTGCTGACCCACCATGAACCGCTTGCCGTCCGCGTCCACCAGGTACGCGCCCTCGCCGCGCAGCGCCTCGGAGACCAGCGGCTGCTGCGCGTGCCCGGCACCGGGCACCCCCGCGCCGGGCGGGGTGATCAGGGCGGTCGGGTGGAACTGGACGAACTCCACGTCGGTCACCGCCGCGCCGGCCCGCATGGCCAGCGCCACCCCGTCCCCGGTGGAGACCGCCGGGTTGGTGGTGGCCGAGAAGATCTGCCCCATGCCGCCGGTGGCGAGCACCACCGCGCGGGCCAGCAGCGCGCCGACGCCGTCCTCGCTGCCCTCGCCGAGCACGTGCAGGGTGATCCCGCAGGCCGGGCCGAGCCCGTCCGGGCCGTCGCCCGGGGCTCGCAGCAGGTCCAGCACCAGGGCGTGCTCGAACAGTCGGATCCACGGGTCGCGTTGCACGGCGGCGTGCAGGGCCCGCTGCACCTCGGCGCCGGTGGCGTCCCCGCCCGCGTGCACGATCCGGTCCGCCCGGTGGCCGCCCTCACGGGTCAGCATCAGCGAACCGTCGGGGTGGCGATCGAACTCGGCGCCGATCCGGATCAGTTCCCGCAGCCGGGTCGGGCCCTCGTCGACCAGCACCCCGACCGCCGCCGGGTCGCAGAGACCGACTCCCGCGATCTCGGTGTCCCGGGCATGGGCCGCCGGAGTGTCCGTCGGGTCGAGCACGGCGGCGATGCCGCCCTGCGCCCACCTGGTCGAGCCGTCATCGATGTTGACCTTGGTGACCACCGTGACGTGCAGACCCGCCTCACGCAGGTGCAAGGCCGCGGTCAAGCCGGCCACCCCGGAGCCCACCACGATCACATCTGTGGTCTCGACCCAGCCGGGCGCGGGCGCGGCCAGTAACGCGGGCAGGGCCGGCAGGTCGACGGTCGGAACGTCCATCCTCCCAGTCAACCCGAACGGTCCTCGCTCGGGGCGGCGGGGGCGGGACGAGTGTTTTCGGCTACCCCGTCCGGCACCGTCCGCGTCACGCCAGCCGGGGCCCTGCGGTCACTTCGTCCGGACCGGAAGACCGGCCGGGCCCGCGCCCTTCAGCGAGGCGGTCACCGTACGGTCGCTGAGCCACAGGTAGCAGCGGACGCCCCGGTCACCGACCCGCCAACGCCCCGCACCCGGCGGACGGACCACCACGCCGCTGCGGAAGCTCAGGTCGGCGTCGTCCGGCACGCCCACGTACCGGCCGAGGACGCTGCGACAGCCGTCGTACAGCGGGGACCAGTCGCTGTCCCTGGTCGGGTACGCCGTGTCCGGCGCGCGCCACACCCCGACGAACTCGGCGTCATGCTGCTTGCCGCACTCCACCGGCGCCAGCGTCTGCACCCGGCTGTCGGTGCGGCCGGTCTGCTGGCACCCCAGCCGCAGCCCCGAGGCCCCCTTCAACGTGTCCCGCAGGCTGCCCGACCGGACGACCACGGTGGGCGCCGCCTCCACGGTGGTCAGCTCCGTCAGATCGCACCGGAACCAGCGGGAGCCAGCCGCCCAGCCCGGCCCGGAGGGCAACGCCACGGACAGTCGGAGCCGACCAACCCGCCATTCGTCGCCCACGTAGCCGGTCGCGCGGGTGTCGCACTCGGCGAACGCGCCGCGCAGCTCGGCCGAGCCACCTGCCGGGGCACTCGCCCGCTCGACGGGGAACGCCCCCACGTGGACGGTCTCCACCCGGTGCGGGCCGGCGCAGTCCACCGGCTCATAGGCGGCGAGGGTGACCACGTCGGTGAAATCGGCGGCCTGACACACACCGGCGGCCGGGGTGAACGCCGACGGTGCCGGCAGGGCCGCCCAGTCGTCGGTCAGATCACCATCCAGGCCGCCGGAGCCGGCACAGCCGACCAGCAACGTTGCCGTCACGGCAGCGGCGAACAGGGTCGTCATGGCACTGCGCATATAGCGGCCTCCCCCAGCCACCCGCCGGCTTACGCCAGCGCGCCCAGGGTAACCGCAAATGACCTTCTGGTGACAGAGCGGAATCGGGCCGCTCGGGGTCAGACGGCGGACACTGCCAACGGGCTGGGCACCGGGTCGCCGGCCATGCCGGGTGCCACGCCGGCCGGGTCCACACCCAACTCGATCACCCGGTTGTCGGCGTCCACGTGCACCACCCGTGGCCGGTACGACCGGGCCTCGGCGTCGTCCATCTGCCCGTACGAAATCAGGATGACCAGGTCACCGGGGTGCACCAGGTGCGCGGCCGCACCGTTGATGCCGATCACGCCGCTACCCCGCTCACCCGGGATCACGTACGTCTCCAGTCGGGCACCGTTGGTGATGTCCACGATCGCCACCTGCTCGCCGGGGAGCAGGTCGGCGGCGTCGAGCAGGTCCTCGTCCACCGTCACGGAACCGACGTAGTGCAGATCGGCCTGGGTCACGGTGGCTCGGTGGATCTTCGACTTGAGCATGGTCCGGAACATCGGGGTGGCCTTTCGCGGATTGGTGGAGGGTGGCGGCCGGGTCAGGGACGCGGGGCGAGGTGGATGGCCGCGTTGTCGATCAACCGGGTGGCGCCCACCCAGGCGGCGATCACCAGCCGGGCCGGCCCGGAAACCGGCCCCGGCTCCAGCTCGGGATCGGTGAGCACCAGGTAGTCGAGGCGGGCGCCGGGCGTACCGGCTCCGAACGCGGCGTGCGCGGCGGTCAGCACCGCCCCCGCGTCGCGGCCGTCGTCGGCGGCCCGCGCACCGGCCCGCAGCGCGGCGGACAGGCTCAGCGCTGCGGCCCGCTCCGACTCGCTCAGGTAGCGGTTGCGGCTCGACAACGCCAACCCGTCCGACTCCCGGACGGTCGGCACGCCGACCACCTCGACCGGCACGTCCAGGTCCCGGGTCATCCGCCGGACCAGGGTCAGTTGCTGGTAGTCCTTCTCGCCGAAGAACGCCAGGTCCGGCCGGGTGAGCTGGAGCAGCTTCAACACCACGGTGAGTACGCCGTGGAAGAAGCCGGGACGACTCGCGCCCTCCAGCTCCGCGCCGAGCGGGCCCGGGTCGAGGCGTACGCGGGGCTGGCCGTCCGGATACATGTCGGCGACCGACGGGGCGAAGACCAGGTCGGCGCCCGCCCGGCGGCACACCTCCAGGTCCGCGTCGAGGGTGCGCGGGTAGCGGTCGAAGTCCTCGTTCGGCCCGAACTGCAACGGGTTCACGAAGATCGTCACCAGCACGTGGTCGGCCTGTTCCCGGGCCGCGCGCAGCAACGTCTCGTGCCCGGAGTGCAGCGCGCCCATGGTCATCACCACCCCGACCGTGCCCTTCAGCGCGGCCCGAGCCTCGGCCAACTCGGCGCGCGTGTGTACGAGTTGCGTCATCGCTGCACCTCGGTTCGCGACTGCGGGGCTCGCAAGATCGGCTCACTCCTCGCGCTCACGCGGCCACCTCCCTACCGTTGTCGGCCAGCACGCCGAGCAGCGACTGCGCGTCCACCGGCTGGAGCCGGCCGGCGGCGATCGCCCGGTCGGCGGTACGTCGGGCCAACGCCAGGTACGCGGGGACGGATTCCGGCGCGGTGGCGGCCAACCGGGCCAGGTGCCGCGCAACGGTGCCCGCGTCGCCCCGGGAGACCGGGCCGGTCAGGGCATCGTCGCCGAGCCGCAGGGCGTTCTCCAGGGCGGCGCGCAGCAGCGGGGCCAGCACCTTCTCCGGCCGGTCCACCCCGGCGTCGCGCAGCCGGTCGGCCGCCTCGTTCACGAGGGTCACCAGGTGGTTCGCGCCGTGGGCCAGCGCGGCGTGGTACAGCGGGCGGTCCGACTCGGCCACCCACTCGGGCACGCCACCCAGGTCGGCGACCAGCCGGGCGGCCAGTGGACGCAACTCGGCCGGGGCGGTCACCCCGTACGAGATGCCGGCCAGCCGGGTCAGGTCGTCCGGCGTACCGGTGAAGGTCATCGCGGGGTGCAGGGCCAGCGGCCGGGCACCGACCTCGGCGGCCGGCGCCAGCACGGCGAGGCCGTGCGCGCCGGAGGTGTGCGCGACCACCTGGCCGGGGCGCAGCGCACCCCGGTCGGCGAGGTCGGCCACCACACCGGCCAGGGCATCGTCGGGCACCGCGATCAGCAGCAGGTCGGCGGCGGCGTGGGCCACGGCGGCGGCCGGGCGGCGCGGCACCTCGGGCAGCAGCAGCGCCAACCGGGCGCGGCTGGCGCTGGAGCCGCCGGCGACGGCGACCACCCGATGCCCGGCGGCGGTGAGTGCGGCGCCCAGCACGGCTCCGACGCGGCCGGCACCGATGACACCGACGGTCAGCAGACGGGGGGCGACAGGGGCGCCGGGAACGGCGCGATCCCGCGATGCGGCGGGCCCGTGAGGGGCTGCCGGACGCGGGCGCAGCGGTGCGCTCATGACGATGATCCAGTCCTCGAGAAGGGGTACCGGTCGATCGCAAGTATGCGCCCGCCCCGCCGAACCAGGACAAGCATGTGTGAAAACCTTCACCACCGAAACAAGGGTCCCCCGCCGACCCATCCGATTGCACAGGAGACCCCTACTAACAGGCGGAATGCCACCATTTGGGGCCTCCGGGGTGTTCGGTCCGCGTCGTAACCACTGACCGTAGGGTCGGCATCGTGACGCAGGCTGAACCAGAGGTGATCTGATGTCGATCCGGTGGCGGGACGCGATGAGCCGAGCCCTCTACGGTCCGAACGGCTTCTTCGTCGCCGGCACCGGACCGGCCGACCACTTCCGGACCAGCGTGCACGCCTCCCCCGCCTTCGCCACGGCGCTGCTGCGGCTGATCTACGACGTCGACGCTGGTCTCGGCCACCCGTCCCGGCTCGATGTGGTCGACGTGGGAGCTGGACGTGGGGAGCTGTTACGAGCCCTGCTGAGGCTCGTCGGCTCTGAGGGCGCCGCCGGGGTTGCGGTCGGGGTTTCCGGGGAGCCCACCCGCTCCGGGCGGTCAGGCTTGATCCCTACGCGGGCGGGCTCCCCGGAAACCCTGACTCCCGCGGCCTCCGCCCGTTCCTTACGGGACGAGCCGTCGTCCGGCACGGCTCGACCGTCGCTTGCGGAACGCGTCCACTTCACAGCAGTCGAGTACGCGAGCCGCCCCGAGAACCTGCCTGAAGAGATCACCTGGGTGTCTGAGGTCCCCGCCGAGATCAACGGGGTGTTGCTGGCAACCGAGTGGTTGGACAACGTCCCACTCGACGTGGCGGTGCACACCGCCGACGGCTGGCGATACGTGCTGGTTGACCCCGAGAGCGGCGCGGAAGAGATCGGCGAGCAGGTGAGCCCCGCCGATCTCGACTGGCTCAGCAAGTGGTGGCCCACGGGCCTACCCAGCGCGGCCAGTGACTCGGATCTGGGGGTGACCTGGCCGGACGCGACCAGCGCAAGCGAGTCGGGTTTCCGGGCAGCCCGGCCGGCGCAGGGATCAAGCCTGACCGCCCGGAGCCGGCCGGGCTGCCCGGAAACCCCCAACAGTGACTACCTACGAGCCGAGATCGGCCGCAGCAGAGATGAAGCGTGGGCCAACGCGGTACGACAGATCAGCCGAGGGCTCGCGGTGGCCGTGGACTACGGGCACCTGAGCGGCGCCCGGCCTGTCGACGGGACGATGACCGGGTATCGGGGTGGGCGGCAGGTGCCTCCGGTGCCGGACGGGTCGAGTGATGTGACAGCGCACGTGGCCATGGACTCGGTCGCCTCCGCTGGTTCGGCGGTCGCCCGGTGCGCGTACTCCCTGGTCCTTCAGCGTGAGGCGCTGCGGGCGCTCGGGGCCGACGGCGGCCGACCGCCGCTCAGCCTGGCCGGCACCGACCCGGCGGGGTATGTGCGGGAGTTGGCCGCGGCGTCGGCGGTGGCCGAGCTGACCGACCCGGCCGGGCTCGGCGGGCACTGGTGGCTGCGCCAACCGGTCGGCATCCCGCACGAGCCGGCCGTGGCACGATGACGGGCATGACCACCGACGCCGGGGACCTTCGTGAACTGACCGTCGGCACCGGGGCCGGGCTGGTCGCCGGCACCGGCGACCAGCAGCTCGGCACCGACATGGTGTTGAACATCGGCCCGCAGCACCCGTCCACGCACGGTGTGCTGCGGCTGAAGCTGGTGCTCGACGGCGAGCGGGTGGTCGCCTGCGAACCGATCATCGGTTACATGCACCGGGGCGCTGAGAAGCTGTTCGAGGTGCGTGACTACCGGCAGATCATCGTGCTGGCCAACCGGCACGACTGGCTCTCGGCGTTCTCCAACGAGCTGGGTGTGGTGCTCGCTGTGGAACGCCTGATGGGCATGGAGGTGCCGGAGCGGGCCACCTGGCTGCGGATGGCCCTCGCGGAGCTGAACCGGGTGCTCAACCACCTGATGTTCCTCGGTTCGTACCCGTTGGAGATCGGGGCGATCACGCCGATCTTCTACGCCTTCCGGGAGCGGGAGACGATCCAGGCGGTGATGGAGGAGGTCTCCGGCGGCCGGATCCACTACATGTTCAACCGGGTGGGCGGCCTCAAGGAAGAGGTGCCGTACGGCTGGACCGGTCGGGCCCGCGCGGCGATCGGTGAGGTACGTCGGCGGCTGCCCGACCTGGACCACCTGATCCGGCGCAACGAGATCTTCCTGGCCCGGACGGTGGGCGTGGGCGTGCTGTCCGCCGCGGACGCCGCCGCGTTCGGGGCGTCCGGGCCGGTGGCCCGCGCCTCCGGGCTCGATTTGGACCTGCGCCGCGACGATCCCTACCTGGCGTACGACGAGTTGGATGTGCCGGTGGTCACCCGCACCGCCGGCGACTGCCACGCTCGCTTCGAGGTGCTGCTGGACCAGGTGTATGCGTCGCTCGACCTCGCCGAGCAGTGCCTGAACCGGGTGGACCAGCTGACCGGGCCGATCAACACCCGGCTACCGAAGGTGCTCAAGGCGCCGGAGGGGCACACGTACGCCTGGACGGAGAACCCGCTCGGCATCAACGGCTACTACCTGGTGTCCCGGGGTGAGAAGACGCCGTGGCGGTTGAAGTTGCGCACCGCCTCGTACGCGAACGTGCAGGCGCTGGCGACCCTGCTCCCCGGCTGCCTGGTGCCGGATCTGATCGCGATCCTCGGCTCGATGTTCTTCGTGGTCGGCGACATCGACAAGTGAGCCGGGCGGCCTGACCGGTCAGCGCCAGCGGTCGCCGGGCGGGGTGCCACCGGCACGCGGTACGTCGTCCTGCGGCGGGTAGCCGTAGCGCTCGTCGACCCGGCGTCGGCCGGCCCGTTCCGGGGCGGGTTCGGCCTGATGGCCGCGCTGGCGCGGTGGACGCCACTCGTCCGGAACCGGGACGCCACCCGTCGGCAGCGCCGGCCGGTCCGTCGGCTCGGCCCGGTGGTACGACTCGCGCTCCTCGTGCCGGCGCGGCTCGTCATAACGGTGCGCATCCTCGTGCCGACGCGGCTCCTCGTAGCGGCGCGGCTCCTCGTAGCGGCGCGGCTCCTCGTAGCGGCGCGGCTCCTCGTGTTGACGTGGCCCGTCGTAACGGCGCGGGTCCTCGTGCCGGCGCGGCTCGTCATGGCGGCGCGGTTCCTCGTGGCGGACCTCGGCCCAGCGGTCGGCCACCCGGTATTCGGTGCCGGTGGCGTCGGCGTGCACCTCGGCCCGGCGCTCGCCGACCCGCAGCTCACGGCCGTTCTCGTCGTCGCGGACGGCGGCCCACCGGTCGCCGGCCCGCAACTGCGACCAGTACTCGCCGGTGTCGTCGGCTCGCAGAGGTGGCCCGGGCTGCGGTGCGGCCGCCGCCCGGTCGTCCTGCTCGGACCAGCCACGATCGTCCGGGTTGTCCCAGGAGGGCGCGTCGGGCCTCTCCGGGGTGCGGTGCGACCGCGCCGCCGGGGTGGGCTCGTCGGGCTGGGCGTACGCGTCGCGCCGATCGGTCCACTCCTGCGCTGGCGGGGTCCACTGGCCCGCGTATCCACCGCCGTAGCGCCCAGCCGGCTCGGCCGGCCCGCCATCCACCACCGTGTGCCTGGTGGTGACGTGCACGGTTTCGGTGTGCCGGACCACGCCCGGCCGGTGCCCCGGTTCGGGGCGGTCGTGCTCCCGGGGGCGGGCTGAGCCGTACGCGGCGGCGGCCGGTCGTTCCGCGCCGTACATCCCGGAGGCGGCCGGCGGCGTCGCGGCCTCCCGTGGGTACGCCGGCTCGTCGTCCTCCCTGTGCTCGGAGCGAGCCCGCCGGGGTGCGTCG
Source organism: Micromonospora sp. A202 (assembly GCF_006715105.1). Taxonomy (NCBI): domain Bacteria; kingdom Bacillati; phylum Actinomycetota; class Actinomycetes; order Micromonosporales; family Micromonosporaceae; genus Micromonospora; species Micromonospora sp. A202. The sequence goes on from NZ_VFMP01000001.1 coordinate 6,320,557, forward strand.
GCCGGGCCCGCGACCCGGGCGCGGCCCGCGGACGCGTCACCCGGTGCCTGGACCCGGCTGCGGGCCACCGGCACGTCGTCCACTGGTGGCTCGACGGCTGGCACCCGCGCCCGCCCGGCGCCGGCCGGCTCGGCGGCGGGGGCGGCGCCGGCGAGGGCGGCACCGTTGGCGTCGAGACGGCGGCGGACCGCGACGATCCCCTCCTGGGCCCGCTGGGCCTGGTCGAGTGCCTGGTTGCCGCGTTGCGCGGCGGCCACTATCTCGGCGCGCAACTCCCGGCGGAGTTCCTCGATCTCATCCAGCAGCTCGTCGGCTCGTGCCGAGGCGCCCTCCGCGTCGGGACGCAACGCGATGGAGAGACCGATCAGCACCACCGCGAGGATCGCGAGCACCGCGGCGAAGCGCAGCGGCCCGTTGCCGTCGGCGACCAGCAGGATCAGCGCCGCCACCGGCGCCAGAGCGACGCCCGCCCAGAAGAGCATGGTCAACAGCGGCGGTTGTCGGGCTTCAGAGGTGGCCGGGGCTGGCATGGATGTGCAGCCTACCGAGGAGATTCGCCGGAGGGAACGGGGTCCCGGACGCACGGACGCCCCCGCCCGGGTCGGGGCGGGGGCGTCCTCAGCGCCCGGGGGGAGAGGTCAGCTCGTGGCGAAGGCGCCGTCCGAGGAGAAGATCAGGCCCACGCTGATCGAACCGTCACGCAGGCCGCTCTTGGTCAGCGGTCCGCCCTGGTCCAGCGAGGAGAACTTGCCCACCGACAGCCCGTAGGTCTTCTCCAGACCCGGCTTGCAGAACGGACGCTGCTCGCACTCCGGCGGGCCGCCCAGCACGGTCGCGCTGCCCGAGCACTTCGCGGCCAACTCGGACAGGGTCCGAACGCCGTACTTGTCAGCGAAGGCCTGGGTCACCGCGAAGGCGTTCTGGTCCTGAGCGGCGGCCGGGGTGCCGAAGGTGAGGCCGGCCTTGTCGCCCTCGGTCTTCAGCGCGGTCACCGTCGTGTTGATGTCGGGCGAGGAGATCGGCTGGGCGTTGGCGCCGTTGGCCTTGGTGTTGAGGAACTCGGCCATGGTCGCCGCGTACTCCGGGACGACCTGGATCTCGCCCTTCTCCAGCGCCGGCGCGTACAGCTCACGGTTGCCGATCTGCTGCACCTTGACCTGGTAGCCCGCGGCGGTGAGCGCGATCCGGTACAGCTCGCCCAGGATCTGACTCTCGGCGAAGTTGCCGGCACCCACCGTGATGTCGCCGCCCGGGCCCTTGGCGATGCCCGCAGTGAGGTTGTTCGCGCTGGCGAACTCCTCGGCCGCCACCTTGGGGGTCTTGCGGTCCTCGTTGACGGCCTTGTTGAGCTGGATCAACTTCGGGGTGTCGAGCGTGGTGGAGACCTTGTCCAGTGCGGCGATCAGCTGCGGGTTGGCCGCCTTGCTGTTGACCGCGGGAATGACGTTGTCGGAGTTCTGGAGCTTCTTGTCGTCCTGCAGAGCGATGAGCTGCTGACCGGCGACCGGGGCGCACCCGGCGCCGGAGGCGCTCGTCTGCGGTGCGTCGGTGCCGGACGAGCCGGCGCCACCGCATCCGGTGAGGAGTGCTGCCCCGGCGACGACGCCGACAGCGCCGATCGCCAGACGTGAACCTGCGCGCATGTGCCCGCCTTCCGTGTCCCGGCGCGGCCCGTTCGGGCCGGCCGCGTGTCCGACGGGCGATCCTGACTGTCGGCCGCCCGCGAATGTCCACCCAACATCCTCCGGAACCGACCGACAACCTGAGGTGGACTTCGTCACCGCATCGTCACCGATCGGATGGATGCGGGTCGTCGGCTCGACGCAGGGCTCACCCGGACGGGTCAGGCGTTCCCGGTGGCGTCGGCGGGCCGGGGCCGTCCGAGGCGCTGCCGGCCGCGCCGCAGTGGCCGGGGGGTGACCAGTCGTTCGACGCCGCCGAGGACCACCTCGGCCAGCAGCGCGAGCCCGGCCACCAGCACACCGCCGGCGACGATCTGACCCCCGCCGACCGCAACACCCAGGCCGAACCCGGTCCGGATGATCTGGCCCAGGCCGCCGCCGTTGACGAACGAGGCCAGCGCCGCGGTCGCAATCACCTGGACCGCCGCGGTCCGGAAACCGGCCGCCAGGTACGGCACCGCGAGCGGCAACTCGACCCGGCGCAGCAGCTGCCCGCCGGACAGGCCCATCCCCCGGGCCGCGTCGCGGGCCTCCGGGTCCACCTGCCGCACCCCGGTGTACGCGTTGGCCAGCAGCGGTGGCACGGCGAAGACGGCCAACGCCACCACGACCGGCGTACGCCCGAAGCCGCTGGCGAAGACCACCGGCAGGATGGTCAACAGCGCCAGGGTGGGGATGGCCAGGGTGGCGTTGGACACCAGCACCACAAGGCCACCGCCCCGGCCGAGGTGCCCCAGCCAGAGCCCGACCGGCCAGGCCACCAGGCAGCCGAGCGCCACCGCCATCGCCGAGATCGTCAGGTGCTCACCGAGGCGGTCCAGCATGCCGCCGGGGTTGGTCCAGTTGAGTGGGTCGTTGATCCAGACGATCGCCTGGCCGATCGGGTTGTCCGCGACGCTCACCGTGCCCTCCGGGCGGACCAGGGGGTCACCAGCCGGGCGACCAGGACGAGCAGCAGGTCGAGCACGACCGCAAGCGCCACGCAGAGCAGCGCGGCGGTCATGATCTCAGCCTTGTAGAGGTTGTTCTGGAAACCCGCAAAGATCAACTGCCCGAGACCGCCGTGCCCGACCAGCACCCCGACTGTGACCAACGCCACGGTCGAGACGGTCGCCAACCGTACGCCGGTGACGATGCCCGGCAACGCCAACGGCAGATCGATCCGGAACAGCCGACCCCACCGGCCGTAGCCCATGCCCTCGGCGGCCTCGCCGACCTCCGGAGGCACCTGGTTGAGCCCGGCCACCACATTGCGCACGATCAGCAGCAACGCGTAGAGGACCAGCCCGACCAGCACCGTGGTCGTCCCGGTGCCCAGGTAGGGGGCGATGAACGCGAAGAGCGCCAGCGACGGGATGGTGTAGACGACCCCGCTGACGGCGAGGATCGGGCCGGCGAGCGGCCGGAACCAGTACGCCAGAACGGACAACGGCAGGGCGATCAACACCGCGAACAGCACCGCTCGCCCGGTGAGGGAGGCGTGTTCGCGCACCGCAGCGAGGATCGTGTCAGAGTTGTCCCGCACGTACTGCCAGGAGAACCAGGGGTTACCCGGGTCGGCCCGGTAGCTCAGGCGGAAGGACATACGTGGACGTTACCCCGGAGGCCGCCGACGTGGCCGAATCCCCTCGCGCGGCGCCGATCCGCCTACAGGGCATCCAGAAGCGCTACCCGAACGGCACCGAGGCCGTCCGGGACCTCAGCCTGGACGTCCGGGCCGGCGAGCTGGTGGTGCTGATCGGCCCGTCCGGCTGCGGCAAGTCGACAGTGCTGCGCATGATCAATCGCCTGATCGAGCCGACCGCCGGCCGGATCCTGCTGGGCGACGAGGACGTCACCGACGTCGACCCGGTCCGACTGCGCCGCCGAATCGGTTACGTGATCCAGAACGTCGGCCTCTTTCCACACCAGACGGTCCGGGCCAACGTGGCCACAGTGCCGGGCCTGCTGCGATGGCCCAAGAACCAGACCCGGGCACGGGTCGACGAGTTGCTCGACCTCGTCGGGCTGGACCCGGCCGAGTTCGGCGGTCGCTACCCGCACGAGCTGTCCGGCGGCCAGCGGCAGCGGGTCGGGGTGGCGCGGGCACTCGCCGCCGACCCGGTGGTGCTGCTGATGGACGAGCCGTTCTCGGCCGTCGACCCGATCGTGCGGGCGCGCCTCCAGGAGGAGTTCCTCCGCCTCCAGGCCGAGGTCCGCAAGACGATCGTGCTGGTCACCCACGACCTCGACGAGGCCGTCCGGCTCGGCGACCGGATCGCGGTGCTCTCCGAGGGCGGGCACCTGGAGCAGTACGACACGCCTGCCGCGTTGCTCGGCGCACCCGCCACCCCGTTCGTGCGTGAGTTCGTCGGCGCCGACCGGGGCATCCGCCGGCTGGCGGTCACTCCACTGGACCGGGAGTCGCTCGAACCCGTACCCGGGGACGCCGCGGCGGACCTGCCGACCGTCGCGCTGGACGGCTCCGCGTACGACGCGCTGGCCGTGCTGCTCACCTCGGGACGGGACCAACTCGTGGTGACCGACGGCGGCCGACCGGTGGGCACGCTCAGCCGACAGCGGCTGCTCGACCTCGGCCGCCCGGCACACTGACCCGACGATGACCGGGCTGCCGCAGTCGGCGGCCCGGTCCCGCTGCCGGCGGCGGTCACGTCCAGGTGGCCGCCGGCCGTCCGGGCGACCGCGCCGACCGGCTCAGGCCCGACCGCCGAGGCTGGCGGTGCCGATGATCCACCCGGTCAGGAAGCCGTAGCCGGCGCCCGTGCTGGCATCCTGCAGGGCACCCAGCATCGACGGGTTCGGCCCGAGCAGCGCCGCGAGCACGGCGGCGAGCCCGCCAGCCAGCACGTACGCGGCCCAGCCCGAGAAGAACTGGCTGACCGAGCCTGGCACCCGGGCCACCTGGGCGGCGGGCAACAGGTAGAGCAGGCCCACCGCGAGAACCACCAGCAGCACAGCCCGTACGTCGGCGGCGAACAACCCGCCGGCCTGTCCGTCCGCGTCGAGCCGCCAGGCCGGCCACGCGAGCAGGCGCACGTAGAAGGCGGCGGCCGAGTCCGGGTCGGTCTGCGTACCGGCCCAGCTGGTGAAGGCCGGGCTGCCACAGATGCCGACCAGCAGCAACACGGCGAGAGCACCGGTGCCGGCCGCCGTGCCGTAGCGCCCGACCGGGCCGGATCGGTGCATGAGCGACGTGATCCGCCCAGGCCCCGAACCGGTCGTTCGGGCGGACCTGGGCTGCCCCGAGCGGCTCAGTGCTTCATCAGGTAGTCGATGAAGGCGGCCCGCAGCAGTGGCGCGGACTCCTCATAACCGTGACCGGTCAGCTCCCGCCACAGCGCGTTGGCCTCGTCGATCGTCGGGCCGATCGAGTTCGGTGCGCCGTCCAGCACGGTGGCCTCGTCCGCGTTCGGCAGGTGCCGCAGCACCGACCAGTAGAACTTGACGTCGCGACGCTCCCGGGCCAGGGCGAACGCCCGCTCCCGCAGCTCGTCGGTGGACAACGCGTCGAGTTCCTCGAACGAGGTTCCGCCGGGGGCGGCGGCAGGTGTGTCGGTCATGTCGCCGAGCCTAACGGTCGAGATCAGCCCCGGCCCGGCGGACGCGACGCGGCTCACCGCTCGTCGGTGTCCCACCGGCGTGGGCTGTCCTCCCAGCGCGGATCCCGCCACGGGTCGGCCGGTTGGGGCGCGGCGGGAGTCGGCAGCGTCGGGGGCCAGTTGTCGACCGGCCGCGACTGGGGCATGGTCCAACCCGTGCTGATCGTGCCGTCGCCGACCGGCTCGGGCCGGTCGGTGCTGCCCGGTCGGGGCCGCCCGAACGTCTCGACCAGCCTGGTGACCAGCAGGCCGACGCCGAGCGCCACCCCGCCGACCGCCCAGTTGCTCAACGTCCAGCCACGCTCCGGCGCGTACGTCTGGAAGAGGGTGACCACGCCGACCGCCAGCACCGTGCCGAACACCCCACCCCGACGGCCGTACGCGCTGGTGCCCGCGAGCATGGCCACCCCCACCGCCAGCACCGTCCAGTCCAGGCCCGAGGTGGGCGCGACCGCTTCGAGGCCGTTGGCGGCGAACAGCACGCCGGCGAGGGCGGCCAGCACGCTGGAACCGACCAACGCAACAGCGGTGACCATTGCGGCCAACGTGCCCCGCCGACGGGCCGGATCGGCGATCGGCCGGTACCGGCCGGCCAGCCGGCGAACAGCGCGGGTGGTGCCGAACAACCCGCCGAGGATGGCCACCGCGGCGAAGCCGGCGATGAGGTACCCGGCGTTGCGCCCCGGGTCGTAGTCGCCCTGCACCAGCACGGGCGCCGACCGACGTTCGATGTACACCACCACACCGGCAGCGCCGGCCAGGCTGGCAGCCCAACCGGGCACGTGCAGCACCACCACGACCAGCGCCAGCGCCAGCCCACCCAGCGCGGCGACGCCCACTGCCGGGCCGACCGACGCCGGCAGGCCCCGATCGCCCTGCTCGGCGTAGTGCAGGGCGGCGGCGAGCGCGATCGGCCCGACGGCCAGGTTCGGTGCTGCCGATCGCAGGCTCAGCCCGGCAGCCAGGGCGAGCAGCCCCAGGCCGACCGCGGCGACCAGCAGCGTCCGCAGGTTGTCGCCGCGCAGGGCGGCCGAGTCTTCCTGCCAGAGCAGCCAGCCCAGGGCCGCCAGCCCGGCCAGCAGCAGGAACTCCCAGCCCAGGTGCACGCCGATCCGATCCCGGCCGGGCTCTCCGTGGGTGGGGTCGTCGAAGACGTTCTCCAGAACGGCGGCAGGCACCCCCGACGAGGGTTCCGCCGACCGGTCCCGGCCAGCTTCTTCGTACCCCATACGCCGCCTCCCCAGTGGCCGGCCGTCCCCGGTCCGGCGCGCGGACGAACAGGGGGCGGCCCTTGCTCCCCGATCGCAGGCACCGTACCCGCGCCCGCAGCCGGGCGTAACCCCCTGCTCAGCGCTGGCCGGGGCGGCTCTCCCGTGGGTCCTGCTCGCGCTCGTCGTCGGGGCGTTCCGGCACCCGGCAGGAGCGTTCCAGCCACAACGCGGCACCGACCAGAGCCAGCGAGGCGAGCAGGCCTCCGGCCGCCGCCGGACGGTCGTCGAGGGCGGCGCGGGTGGTCTCCACGAAGAGCCAGCCGGTGAGCCCCGCGTAGAACCCCGCGAAGATGGCCGCGGCCAGCGCCGATGCCTTGGCCAGCACCACGAAACGGGCGACCATCAGCGGGTTGACCGGCTCCCGGCCGGGCTTGCGCTCGATCCGGCCCCGGGTGTTGATCGCGGCGTACGCCTCGAGCACGGCGAGCCCGGCCAGCGTCACCACCGGCAGCCAGGGCAGCCGGGGGATGCCGCTGTAGTAGAGAGTGCTGATCAGCAGCCAGGCCACCGCCGCGGCGGCCAGGGCGGCCACGACCAGGGTCGAGATCCGGGTGGGACCCATCCTGGACCGGTCCGGGCCCGACCCGCCCGGTGGTGGGGACTTCGCCTGCGTCATGCCGGCCGGCTCCGCTCGGTCATGCCGTCGACTCTAACGCCAACTCCGGCCGAGGACGCAGTTCCAGCGCCTCGTCCGCAGCGGGGCCGGTGGTCAGCAGGTCGGTCAGCCAGCCGTGACCGGGCAGCCGACCGTACGGCTGGATGTCGATCCACGGTCGCAGCACGAAGGCGCGCAGGTGCGCCCGTGGGTGCGGCAGGGTCAGCTCCGGGTCGTCGCTGAGCACCGGCTCGTCGTCGTCGCCCCAGACGGCGATCACGTCCACGTCCAGGGTGCGCGGCCCGAACCGCCGCTGTGGGTCACGCACGCGACCGGCCGCGCGCTCCGCGTCGCGGGCCCGCTCCAGCCAGTCGCGCGGTGTCGCGCTCTCGTCCTGGACCAGCAGCACCGCATTGAGGTACGCGGGCTGGTCGGCGTCGCCCCACGGTGGAGTCTCGTACACCCCGGAGAGCACGAGCACGGCGTCGCCGAGCGTGGCGACAGCCGTGCGCAGGTGCTCCAGACGGTCGCCCAGGTTGCTGCCGAGCGACAGAACCGCCCGGGTCACCGGGCACGCGCCCGGGTCATCGTGACGGCCACGTCGCTGAAGGTGTGCGGCACCGGGGCCTCCGGTTTGTGCACGGTGATCGTGGCGACGCCGACCCGTTCGTCGGCCAGGCAGACCGCGAGGAGCCGGTCCGCGAGGGTCTCGATCAGGTTGACCGGCTCGCCGGTCACCACGGCGACCAGGCGTTCGGCCAACTCGCCGTAGTGGACGGTGTCGCTGACGTCGTCGCTGGCAGCGGCCGGGGCGAGGTCCAGTTCGAGGACGGCGTCGACCACGAAGTCCTGCCCCTGCGCCCGCTCGAAGTCGTACACCCCGTGCCGGCCGTGGGCCCGCAGGCCGGTCAGCTGGATCCGGTCCGTCGTCATCGTTGCACCTCTTGCCGGTGGTGGTGGCTGCGCGTGCCCTGCTGGCGGTCGTGGTGCGCGCCGGCCAGGCGCGGGCTGCCGGTCGCGGCCCAGACGGCGAGCGCGTCGGCGGTGGCCCGCACGTCGTGCACGCGTACGCCCCAGGCGCCCGCGGCCACCGCCAGCACGCTGGTCGCCACTGTGGCCGCCTCCCGCTCGGCGGTCGGCCGTGGGGTGCCGTCGGGGGCGGCCAGCAGCCCACCTAGATAGGACTTGCGGCTGGCCCCGAAGAGCAACGGGTAGCCGAGGTCCAGCAGCTCCGGAAGTCGGGCGCTGAGCTCCCAGTTGTGCGCGGCCGTCTTGGCGAAGCCGAGGCCGGGGTCGACGACGAGACGGTCGGCGGCCACCCCGGCGGCGAGCGCCGCCTCGATGCGTTGGGCCAGCTCGGCTCGGACGTCGGCCACCACGTCGGTGTAGGTGGCCAGCTCGCGCATCGTGCGGGAGTGCCCCCGCCAGTGCATCAGCACCCAGGGGCAGTGCGCGTCGCGGACCACGCGGGCCATGTCCGGGTCGGCGAGCCCGCCGGAGACATCGTTGACCACCGCCGCACCGGCGGCCAGGGCGGCTTCCGCCACCCGCGCCCGGCTGGTGTCGATGCTGACCGCGACGCCCGCCGCGGTCAGCTCGCGGATGACCGGCAGGACCCTGTCGACCTCGGTCGCGGCGTCGATCCGCTCGGCGCCCGGACGGGTCGACTCGCCGCCGATGTCGACCAGATGCGCGCCAGCGTCGCGCAGACGGACGCCGTGTCCGACGGCCGCTTCGAGGTCGGCGTACCGTCCGCCGTCGGAGAAGGAGTCCGGTGTGACGTTGAGGACGCCCATCACCACCGGGCCCGGAGCCCGCACCAGATCGGTCACGACTAGACGGTACCGGTCGCGGCAGCGGCGTTCGCCGGCCCGGGTCGGGCTCCCATCACCACCCCTGACGTGCTCGTTAGAACAGGTGTACGATCGGTCATTCGGGCAGCATCGGGCAGGCCCTTCGCGGCTTGTCGCAATCCGGGGCGGCCCGTACGCTTTGGAATTGGCCAGCATCGAGATGGCGAAGCTTGGAGGGAGGGCCGAAGCGGGGGAAAACCGCCCAAACCTCGCCACCCTCCGTGGTGAGTAACGAACGCAGGGTCAAGAACGCTGCGCCCTGTGGAGCACATTTCCCGCCAGGTTCGTCCATTGCACCGCCGCGGCACCGCCGGCCGCGCTATGGGGAGGTTCCAGTGATCGCCTTCGAGCTCATGGAGACGGCGTCTTCGGGCGTCGCCCACGCGCTCTCCACTCTGGCGTCGACTCCACTCGCGGAGCCGGCACCGAAGGGGATCGACACCAACAGTGTCGTCACCTTCTTCGCCAGCAAGATCGCGCCGATCCTGCTCGCCGTCCTGGGCGTCATCTTCATCGGTCGCGCCAGCCGGGGCGAGATCTCCAAGGTGCTGACCAGCTCCGCGATCGCCATCGTCGGGCTCGCGTTCATCGCTGGCGCGGCAACACTCTTCTTCGTCGGCGATTACCTGATCGACCTGATCTTCGAATAGGCGCGTTCACCAGATGCGGCTGCGCACCGACGACGACATCTACCGGGCCCGCCTGGTCTACCTCGGGCCGCCCGGTTACACCCTTCCGGTCCACCTGCCCTACGCCCAGTACGGGCTCTTCATGCTGCTGGTCCCCCTCTACATGTTCATCCACTGGCTGTTCACGTTGACGGTCGAGCTCTTCCCGGCCTGGGAGATCGCGCTCGCCATCGTGACCACGTCGTTCATCTTCCGGCACGTCGACCCCGATCGGCCGGCGCGGGTGGTCATCCGCACCGCGCTGACCGACTGGCGACGCACCCGGGAGCCGGCGATCGAGCAGCGCGATCCGCGTCTGGTCGGCAGCCGGATCAGGATTCGGGAGGAGCTGGCATGACCGGGCGTACGCCGATCGGTCCGTCGCACGACGCGGGCGACACCGTGCCCACAGTCGCTGAGGCGGTCGCATGAGCCGCTCTTCCACGCCGGGTTCTCCGGCCGACCGCCCGGCCGGGCCGGCAGGTCACCGTGCGCACTCGTTCGACTACACCGAGGACGAGGACGAGGTGGCGCTCGACCCCGCGCTGGTGACGTCACCCGGCCACGGCGCGGTCGGCGTGTTCCAGGCGCCCCGGCCGATTCCGCGCCGGACGCCCCCGGCCGAGCCCAGCGCGGTCTCGGCCGGCGAGAACGCCGACATCGACTCCCCTTTCCTGGACCTCTTCGGCGGGGCCCGGCCCGGCGGGGCGCGAGCCGTCACGGCCGGCCCGAGCACCCGGGAGCAGCCGGCGATCCCGCAGCAGCAGCTCCCCGCACCAGCTCGACCGGCTCCCGAGCTGGAGCCACCGTGGACGCCCGACGACCAGGCCGGCGGCCGCAGTGTCGAGCCCCGACACGGCGGCGCTCACCTGGGCGGTGAGTCACGGGTGCCGCATCAGGCCGGCGATCGGCTGCCGATGGTCCGTCCGCCGCGCGAGCCCGACGTCACCCCCGACGGCACATCCGGGTCTCGGACCAACGGCCCGACGACCCGACAACCTGACACCGCACCCGCCGCACGGCCGACGGCAACGCCGTCGAGTCGACCAACGGCACCGGTGGACCAGCCAGTGTCACCGGTTGGCGGGCCAACCGCCCCGGTGGATCGCCCGGCAGTCCGCGCGAGAGCGGCCCGGCCAGCTCTGGAGGGGCCCCAGCGCCGCGCCGCCGACTCGGAGCGACCCAAGGGTGCCGGGAAAGAGGTCGCCCCACCCCGCGAACGTGGTGCCAGCCGCCAGGACCGACCGACCAAGCCGACCCGGATCCGCGCCCCGAAGATCAAGTTCGGTGACCGGGACCCGTCGGTCGAGCTGGCAATCACCGAGATCGCCGGTCACCTGACCTTCACTCCCAACACGGTCACCGCCTGGTACTGGCTGCCCGAGGTTCGCTGGGCGTTCCGCCCGGACGCCGAACGCGAAGCGTTGTTGTCGGCGATCTCCGAGCAGTACGCCGGCCTGGCCGGCTTCCGGCTGCACCTGCGCCGCACCACCCGGCCGTTCCCCGCCGACGAGTGGGCGCGCACCATCGACGCCCACACCGCCGCACCGCTCGCCGACGTTCCTGGCACCACCGGCTGGGCCGACCACCTGGTCGCCGCCCAGCGGCACCTGATGGCCGTCAACCACGCCGAAGGCCAGACCTACCTCGGTGTCACCTTCGCCCGCCGATCCCTCGGCGACTCGCTCACCGAACGCCTGCTGCGCACCTTCGGTCGGGGCACCGCCGACGGCGAACGCCGCAAGCTGGGCCGCACCGTGGAGCAGTTCGACGAGGTGCTCGGCGCATTCGGCATGCGCGGTCGCCGGGTCACCGCACAGGAGCTCGAATGGCTGCTCTACCGCTCGGTGGCGCTGTGCATGGCACCCCCCGGGCGACTCTCCCCGGTGACCAACGGGCAATGGGAGCGCGGTGACCTGCTCGCCCTGACCGAGCAGGTCGAGCGCTACCGCACCCCGTACGGCTCCACAGTCAAGCTGGTCAACCGGATGACCGGCGAGGAACGGCACGTGGCCGTGCTCGCGGTCGGCCGGATGGAGCCGCTGGAGATCCCGGAACGGCACGAGCCCTGGCTGCACTTCCACGAGCGGCTGCCCTGGCCGATGGAGATCTCCACCCGCGTCGACATCCTCGGCTCCGGCGACTCCTTCCGTAACCTCGAACACCGGCTACGGATGATCCGCTCCCAGCAGCTCGACTACGCCGAGCACGGCATCGACGCACCGCCGGAGCTGGAGCGACTGGCCAAGCGGGCGCTGGTGATCGGCGACGAGATGACCACCGGCCTGCCGGTCGACTCGGCCCGCGCGCACGGCTGGCACCGGATCGCCGTCGGCGGCCGGACCAGGGAGGAGTGCATGGAGCGGGCCCGCCGGCTCATCCAGCTCTACTCCCGGGAGCTGCGCATCTCGCTGCAACACCCGAAGAACCAGGACTGGCTGGCCCGCGAGTTCATCCCCGGCGAGCCGATCGCCAACACCGGCTACGTTCGCCGCATGCCGGTGCCGCTGCTGGCCGCCGCACTCCCCCAGGCCGCATCGAACGTGGGCGACCGGCGGGGCGACCTCATCGGCCGGACCGCTGGCACCTGCCGCCGCCCGGTCTTCCTCGACCTGCACTTCCCCATGGAGGTCCGGGAACGCTCCGGGCTCGCTGTCTTCGTCGCCGAACCGGGCGGTGGAAAGTCCACCCTGCTCGGCGCGCTGGGCTACCTGGCCGCCCGCAGAGGTGTCCAGGTGACCCTGCTCGACCCGTCCGGGCCGCTGGCCCGACTCTGCGCCATGCCCGAGCTGCGGCCGTACTCCCGGGTGTTGAACCTGACCGGCTCGGAGCACGGCACCCTGGCGCCCTACTCGCTCATCCCGACGCCACTGCGCAGCGAGTTCGGCGCCGGGGCCGCCGGTGACCGGGAGTTCGAGATCGCGGTCTCCAACGCGCGGGCCGAACGGCGAATGCTGGTCCAGGACATCTGCATGATGCTCGTTCCGCCGCAGGTCGCCCGGGAGGCATCGACCGCCACCCTGTTCCGGCACGCGGTCCGTCAGGTCCCCGCCGAGGAGACGTCCACCCTGGACGACGTCGTGAGCTGCCTCGGGCGCCTCGACGACGACGCCGGCAAGGAGCTGGCCAACCTCCTGCTGGACACCGCCGAGATGCCCCTGGCCATGCTCTTCTTCGGCCGGCCACCGGAGGGGCTGCTCGGCGCCGACGCGGCACTCACCGTGATCACCATGGCCGGGCTGCGGTTGCCCGACCTCAAGATCGAACGCGAGTACTGGTCAGCCGAGGAGGCACTGGCCCTGCCGATGCTGCACACCGCGCACCGGCTCGCCGTACGCCGCTGCTACGGCGGCTCGATGTCGTCGCGCAAGCTCGTCGGCCTGGACGAGGCGCACTTCATGGAGGGCTGGCGATCCGGGCGTTCATTCCTGGTCCGGCTCGCCCGCGACTCCCGCAAGTGGAACCTCGCCGCGCTGGTCGCCTCGCAGAACCCCAAGGACATCCTCGGCCTCGACGTGCAGAACCTCGTCTCCACCGTCTTCGTCGGCCGGATCGCCGAGGACGCCGAGATCGCCTCCGAAGCACTACGACTGCTGCGGGTGCCCGTCAACGACGGGTACGAAGCCACCCTCGCCTCACTCTCCGCCGCCGACACCAGCTCGTCCAACCGGCTCGGCTTCCGAGAGTTCGTGATGCGCGACGTCGACGGGCGGGTGCAGAAGGTCCGCGTCGACGTCTCGTACGTCGAAGGGCTCCTGGACCACCTCGACACGACGCCCGCCGCGATCGCCGCAGCGGCCGGAGTGTTGCCGAGCATCCCCCTGCCGGACCTGGAGGCGTGACATGGCGAGGGCCCGAGCGAGGATCGTGTCGTTCCTGCTCGCCCTCGGCGTACTGGCCGGGGCTTCACTCAGCTGGCCGCTGATCGGAGCGGAAGCCGCAGCCGCCGCACCGCCCGTGGCCCAGGCCCGCGCCGACCTCTGCACCACGGCCGAGTGGCAGGCCGACTTCCGGGCCTGCGTCGGGAAGCTCCAAGCGGTCAGTGAGGACGAGGTCAAGTGTCGTAACGCGCCGACCCCCGGCACGCCGGACTCTGGACTCGCCGGCTGGTTCGCCGCCGCGCCGCCAGCGGAGGGAACGAATGGCGTAGCTGGCCGATACAGCCTGTACGGCTACGGGGGCTACAGCTATTCCACCTACGACATTGAGGGCGGCTGCGCGTCGAGCGTGCTTCATCCGGACTACAAGTTCACCACCACGATTGCCAATGGCGAGTTCATGGCCGCCACGGCAATCATCGGCGCGTCCAACGCGCTGCGGGAGCGAGCCTGGGACCCGGGCTCCATGTGGGGCTGGGCCGACCCGCTGGTCGAGCAGGCAACCAAGGCCGTTTACCAGAAGGTCTTCAGCGTCTTCGGCATCGTCACCCTCTGCGTGGTGGGGCTCTATCTGCTCTGGCGGTCCCGCCAGTCGGACATGAGTAACGCGATGACCACCGCAGGCTGGGCGCTGCTCGTGATGGTCGCGGTCACGGCCCTGGCCGCCTGGCCGGTCAAGTCGGCGAACATCGCGGACGGTGCGTTGGTCACCAGTCTCGGCGTGGTCCACGACGCCGTTGGACCACAGGCGAAGGAGCCGGACCCGGGGCGGTGCATCGATCCTGACCCGAACCGCTGCAAGGATCTCCGCACCCCTGCCGTACGAGCCAGTGACACCGCCACCGAGACCATGCTCTACCGGAACTGGCTCCGCGGGGTGCTTGGTTCGGCGGATAGCGAGACCGCCCGCAAGTACGGACCGGCCTTGTACGACGCCAAGGCACTCTCCTGGGATGAGGCAAAAAAGCTGCGCGCCAACCCGGCTACCCGGGAGGCGACGATCAAGGCGAAGCAGCAGCAGTGGGCGCGGGTGGCTCAGCAGATCCAGACTGAAGATCCGGAGGCGTACGAATACCTCCAGGGTGTGCGGGACATGGATCGGGTGGGCGCAGGATTCATCGCGATGCTGGCCGCATTTCTCTTCGCGATGTTCGACCTGACTGCGTCACTGCTGGTTCTGCTGGGCTTCCTCATCTTCCGGTGGGCGGTGATCGCGGCACCCATCCTCGGCACGGTCGGGCTGCTCCGGCCGGCCAGCGCTGGGCTGCGCCGGCTGGCGAATGCCGTCGTCGCCGCAGTCTTCAACATCGCCATCTTCGGCACCGGGGCTGCCATCTATCTGTTCGCTGTCGACCTGATCATGAGCACGCCCACCCTGCCGGGCTGGCTCCAGGTGGTGCTGGTCTGGCTCTGCGGCGTGGTCGGCTGGCTGCTGCTGCGGCCATACCGGCGAATCACCCAACTCGGCGGCAAGGACAGCAGCGAAGCGGTCAGCTCCGCCGGGTCCTGGCACCGCCGGTTCTTCCGGGACATGCGGACAGCCGCACGACTGGACGTGGCCGAGCCGGGTGGCACGGCCGAACCGGTCGGTGGGCTTCGACGGTCGCCGAACGCGGAGCAGACCCGGCTGCGCCCGGAGGCCCGCCGGGAGGACCCGGTCTCCACGCCGACGGCTGTTGCCGAGGGCCAGCGTGCTGGCGCCGGGCGACCCGACGGTCGGGAACGGCCCGACGAGGCACCGGCGGAGGAGACCAGAGGCCGAGGTCGTCCGGTCGCTCCCCAACCTCGTCGCCGACAGCCGGCGACGTGGACCGAGCCGGACGTGCCGGCCGAGAACCCGTCGTTCGTGGTCTACCGTCCGGGCTCCACGGAACGTACGCCGGACCGGACCGGACCGCGGGTGCGCTCAGAGGCACGGTGACGGCGATGCGACGGGCCCTGGAGTTTCTCTTCACCCGAGCGCTGCGGTCCCGGCTGGGAGTGGCACTGGTCATCGCGGTGATCGTCCTCGGTGTGCTCGGGGCGGCACGGCTGATCTCCGACCCGGCCGCCCCGGCGGACGGGTTGAGTAACCGGCCGAACCGGCCGATCACCACCGTGGACCCGACGGCTGGCGATGATGGCGTGCTCACCAGCCCGGCGCCGCCGTCACCCGTGACGTCGCCCGGCGCCGGCACGCCGGAGCAGACCTCCGACCGTTTTGCCGCAGCCTGGCTCGGCCGACCTGGAATCACCGCTGAGCAGTGGCAGGACGGCCTCAAGCCGTTGTCCACACCGGCGCTGACCGAGAAGCTCGCCGGTGTTGATCCCGAGGGCGTCCCGGCTGAGAAGGTCAGCGGCGCACCGTCGGTGCGGGCGCGCACCGAGACGTTCGTCGAGGTACTACTGCCGCTCGACAACGGCCAGCTGCGGCTGGAACTGGTGGCTGCGGATGGCGGCTGGCTGGTCGACGTGGTGGATTGGGAACGGCCATGACCGCCGTCAGCCGGCGGTCAGTGCGGATCGGCGTGATCGCCAGCATCCTCACCGGTGTGCTGCTCCTCCTCTGCTGCACCGGGGGTACTGCGGCGTTCTTCCTCAGTGGGCTCGGTGGCGACGGTGAGGACGGGGACTCCTTGGCGGGCTTCGGCTGCGGCCCGATCCGCCCGGTGGACATCGTGGGCGAGCTGCCGCGGTTCACCGAGTACGGCGACGCGCAGGTCCGCAACGCCGCCATCATCATCAAGGTCGGCCAGGACCTGGGGGTGCCCTCCCGGGGCTGGGTGATCGCGCTGGCCACCGCGATGCAGGAGTCCGCGCTGCGCAACCTGGCGAACAGTGACGTGCCCGAGTCCCTGGCCCTGCCACACGAGGGCGTCGGCGCGGACCACGACTCGCTGGGCCTGTTCCAGCAGCGGCCGGGGTGGGGCTCGGTCGCCGAGCGGATGACCCCCTCGTACACGGCTGGCAAGTTCTACGAGAAGCTCGTCAAGGTCCGGAGCTGGCAACGCCGACCGCTGACGGTGGTGGCGCAGCAGGTTCAGATCAGCGCCTATCCGGACGCGTACGCCAAGCACGAGGAGTTGGCCAGCAAGATCGTGGATGCGCTGGCCGGTGGGGCGGCCCGTACCGTCGAGATCAACGGCAAGGCGGTGTGCGACGCGGCCGAGCGTGGCGAGATTGCTGCCTCCGGCTGGACCGCGCCGATCCCTGGCGACGTCGGTTCCGGCTTCCGCACCGCCAGCCGGCCCAGCCACAACGGGGTGGACATCGGCGCGGCCAAGGGCACCGAGATTCGCGCCGCCGCAGCCGGTCGTGTGCTGGTCGCCCGCTGCGACCCGGACAACAGGGGCCGGCGGGACTGCGACGTGGACGGGTACCCCGACAAGGGCGGCTGCGGTTGGTACGTCGACCTGCTGCACGCTGGCGGCTACATCACCCGGTACTGCCACATGGTGGTTCAGCCGCGCGTCAGACTGCATCAGATCGTCCCGGCCGGTGAGGTCATCGGGCAGGTTGGCAGCAGCGGCAACTCGTCCGGGCCGCACCTGCACTTCGAGGTGCACCTGCGCAACGACCGGTCCAGCCGGGGCGCGGTCGATCCGGTCCCGTTCATGCGCGCACGGGGCGCCCCGCTGCGCGCCGCCGAGTGAGACCGCCACGGGGATGACCGGACCGCTGCCGGACCCGTTCGCCGACCAGCCCGACTGGGCACCACGGCCACCCCGTCCGCTGACCATCGTCCCCGCCACCGAGCGGGTGGAGCTCCGCGGGCGCCGGGTTCTCGTCGGGCTGCCGGGGCTGGGCTGGCGCGGCGACCTGCGCGCGGACGACCGGGTGGTGCAGAGCGCCCGGACCTACGTGCCGGTGATCCCCGAGCACGAGTGGTACCGCGCCGAGGCCGACCAGGTCGAGGTGTTCGCGCCGCTGGTGCCGGTGGAGCGGGTCTGGGTGGAGACGGTCGGCAGGCAGGTTGACTCGGAAGGTGGTCGGGACACCGGAATTCGGCTCGTCTCGCTGGACGGTCCGGCACACCGGACCCCCACACCGGTCTTCGAGGCGGACGCCGTCACCGGGCGCAGGGTCGTGCACGTCGAGGGCGGTCTGGAGCACCGCGACCTGCGAGCGGTCACCGAAACCTACTCCGGTGCCGAAGGGGACATCTGCGTGCGGATCACGCCCGAGGTGGAGTGGTACCGCTGGGCTTGGCGCGGTCAGTCCCCCACCACGCTGGAGGTCCCGGTCCATCTGTTGTGGATCGAGTGAGAGTCAATCGGTTTGATTGCCACTACAAACCCGCCAGCCGTCCTGCTCTTCGAGCTCGAACCGCCATGTGTCCGTCAGGCTTTGCTGCACGCCATCTATCGTGGCGCTGCGTCGGACGACCGTCACAACCGAGGCGACTTTTCCTCGATCATCGACGCCTAAGCTGCCCCAACTCACCAGAATAGTCGCGCCAAGTTGTTGCTCGCGTGCGAGAAGGTCGGCCCGCAGGGCGTCCAGTGCCTCCAACTGCGACCCGCGCTCGCAGGTGTAGAGAGCGGCCCTCGCGTCGTTGCGATCCACGAGGAATGCGCGCAGGTAGTTGTCCACCGCCACGTCGGGTGCGCTGCGATCCGGGGCTGCCGCTCGGTTGTACAGCACATATCCCGCAATGACCCCGCCCACGCAGAGCAACGCCAGCACCCCAGCCACGACCGTGAGCACCGTCCGCATTCGGCGGCGCGGCGGCTGCGGCGCCGGCGTCGGTGGGGCCGGCGGCAGTTGCTCGGACGGTGCCCGTTGGGCCGGTACGCGGGAGACCTGGGAACCGGCGGGGGGCTGCACTGATTCCACCTCCTGAAGTTATCGGCTGGACGCCCCGGAGCCAATAGCCTCAGATCCAGCGGATCGTGACGGACCCCTCCCCACCGGTGAGATCCACGACATCCCCGGCGCATCGCCGGGGCACCTCCCGGAGGAGCGGACCCGGCTGGGATACCGTCTCTGCTCGGGAGGGGTTGCCAACCTCGGGCAGAGGGGGTGGACGCGGTGGCCGGTCCGAAGGCACGTACGAACCGCGCCGCAGCTCTGCACCGACGGGCGGCAGCCGTCGCGACCGCCGCTGCCGGGATCCTGGACGAGACCCGACCCGCTCCGGCCGATCAGCGCCGCCAGTACGAGGCGGCCGACCGCCTGCGGGAGGTTGCGGCACGACTGGCGCCGGGTTGGTCGGGCGCGGCTCTGGACTCGCTCACCGTGGACACTCCGGCGGGTGATTGTCCGCCGCCGTTCGTCCGGGTCGGCACGGCAGCGCCGTTGGACGACGCCCGCTTTCCCGCGTTGGTGCCACTGGTCGGCACCGGTCATCTGAGCGTGGACGCTGACGCCCGGGAGCCGCGGGTGGCGGGGTTGCTCCGGGCCGTACTCCTGCGGTTGTTGGGTGCGGCACCGGCGGGTGCCCTGTTGATTCGCGCGGTGGATGCCACGGGTGTCGTGCTGACGCCGTTCGGTGCGCTCGCTGATGCTGGCCTGCTGCCGCCGCCGGCGGTGGACGTGGCGAGCCTGCGTGCGGTGCTGACCGAGGCGGAGCAGTGGGTCACGCCGGGTGCGAGCGGGCGACGCCGCCACGACCGGACGTTGTTGTTGGTGGTCGCGGCGCTGCCGGATTCGACCGGTCCGAGTGATCTGACGCGGATCGAGGCGCTGGCCGAGCAGGGGCCTGCGGCGGGGCTGCACCTGGTGGTGGCGGGCTGGCCGCCGGCCGGCCCGTATTCGGCCCGGGCGCCGCTGCCGCACACCACCTCGTTGGTGCTGCGCAACGCGTACGCGTTGCTCGGTGATCCGCCGGGGGCGTCCTTCGCCGGGCCGGGCGCCGATCCGCCGGGTGGGTTGAACTCACCGGTCTTCGTCGAGTCGGACCCGCCCGCTGAGCTGGTCGATGCGGTCTGTCGGCGGCTCGCCGAGCAGGTCGAGGCGGGTTCCCGGCTGGGGTTGGCGGCCCTGTTGCCGCCGACGGGTGAGCGGCTGTGGGAGTCGAGTTCCGCGGACGGGTTGACGACCACGGTCGGTGACGCCGGGGGCCGGTCGGTGCCGTTGGGCTTCACCGAGCTGACTCCGCACTGGCTGGTGAGCGGCCGGTCCGCCGGGGGTCGCGCGGCGTTCCTGACCAACGCGTTGCTCGGTCTGGCCGCCCGGTACGGCCCGGACGATCTGGCGCTCTACCTGGTGGATCTCGGTGACGGTGAGTCCTTCGTGGAGTTCCTGCAGACCGAGCGCGACCGGTCGTGGATTCCGCAGGTGCGCGCTGCCGCGATGGCCGCCGACCGGGAGTACGTCCGGGATCTGCTCGACGAGCTGACGGCGGAGGTGCAGCGGCGGACGGAGGCCGGTGCGCGGGCTGGCGGGCAGCGCTTCGCGGAGTTGCGTCAGCATCGGCAGCTGCCGCGAATCGTCTGTGTGTTGGACAATGTGCCGCTGCTCTTCGCCGAACGGGACCGGTTGGCGGCCGAGGTGGCGGCGCAGTTGGACGGGCTGGCCCGGGCCGGGCGGGCGTACGGCGTGCATCTGGTGCTGGCCGGTGCGGGTGAGCTGGGGTTGAGTGCCCGCGCGGATGCCGGTCACCGGGATTCGGTGCTCGGGCAGTTCCCGGTGCGGGTGGCGTTGCCGGGTGGCAGCCCGGTGTTGGAGCCGACGAACGATTCGGCGGCTGGTCTGCCGGTGGGCAGCGCGGTGGTCAACACCGCTGGTGGGCTCGGTGGTCCCCGGGGCGCGATCCGAGGTCACGAACGGTTGATCCGTCACCCCGACCCGCAGGACCACCCGGATGTGGTGGAGGCGCTGCGGCACGAGCTGTGGGCGGCCCGGCCGGCCGGTTCGGTGCCACCTGTGGTCTTCGCCGGTTACGCCCGCCCCCTGTTGAGCAACGATCCGCGACACCGGGCGGCCCTGGCGGGGCAGGCCCACGGTCCGGCCGCTCTGCTGGGTCGTGCGGTGGACGTGACCCGCTCGACGGTCGCCGTGCCGTTGGGGCCTGCGGCCGGGCGCAACCTGGCGGTGCTCGGGTCGGGTGTCGCAGCGGGCGGGCTGCTGGTCACGGCGGCCCGGAGCACCGCGGACCATCACCCGCCGGGCACCGCCCGTTTCCTGGTGGCGGCACCGGACCCGGGCTCCCGAGCGCTGGCGGAGGCGTTGACGGCCGAGTTGGCGGCCCGGCATTCGGCCGAGATGGTGGATCTGCCGACGCTGCTCGCGGACCCGGCCGACGAGTTGCCGACGTACCTGGTGGTCTTCGGCCTGGACCGGCCGGGTCCCCGGGAGCTGCCGGTGGACCGGCTGCGGGCGCTCCTGCGGGACGGGCCGCCGGCCGGCAGACACCTGCTGGGCTGGTGGCGGGCGGTGCCGCCGTTCGCTGCGCTGTTCGAGCCGGCGGGCGAGGTCGACAAGCTGGCCGCCGTGGTCGTGTTGGACGTGCCGGTCGCGCAGCTCACTCCGGTCTTCGGGCGGCCGGTGGAGTGGCGGGCCCGCCCCGACCGGGCGGTGCTCTGGGACGGCCCGGACGAGCGGGGCCGGGTCCTGGTGCCGTTCGCCGACGAGGCCGGCTGATCCGGTGACGCGAGCGGGGGGTGTCGAGATGGGTCCGAACGCGACGGTGACCGGGCCGGGGCGGCAGCGGGCTGCTGCGGCGGGCGGAGACGCCACGCCGACGGCGGTCGAGCCCGGCGCGGCCTGGGGTGAGTATCTGGCCGCGGCACGTCAGCTGGACGGGGTACGCCGCAGCGCGGCTGCCGCAGCGGGTGAGCAGGCCCGGTCGGCGGAGGCTGCCCGGGAGGAGCTGACGGTGGTCCGTAGTGGGCTCGCGAGTCAGCAGGAACTTCTGCGGGAGCTGGGCGTACCGGCGATCTCCCTGGTGCCGTCGCCGCCGGAGCTGACCGAGGCGGCCCGGTCGATGGCGGGCGGCCCAGCTGCGGTGTTGGCGGCGCTGCGGGCCGCGCGGGGTCGGGCCGAGGCGGCGGACACGGCCCTGGCCGCGCGCGGCCGGTTCCGGCCGGGGTCGTGGCCGGCACGGGCCCGCAACCTCCTGGTGTACGGGCCGTTCGCGCTGGTGGTGCCGCTGATCCAGATCGCGGTGTACGCGGCCACGGGGATCGGGCCGGCCAGTGTGGCGGCGTTGATCTGCGGGCTGCCGATGCCGGCGGTCGCGTTCGTCGCCGGGTGGGTGGGCATCGGTCGGTTGTTCCGTGTGGGCCCCGCCGAGCGGCTGGACCGTACGGTGCGCTTCGGCGCGCTGGTGTGCCTGGTGCCGGCGGTGCTGGTCACGGCAGGCCTGTTGCTGGCCCTGCTGGCCGGCTGACCCACCGGGTCTCCCGGGAGGACGGGCAGCAACGGAACCGGCCGGCCGTCCCGGGAAGGGGTCGGCCGGCCGTGGTGTGCCCAGGGGTGTCAGCGGGGGATGATCAACGCCATCGCCTCGGCCCGCGACTTGGAGTCCGTCTGCAGGATGCCGCGCACGGCTGAGGTGATGGTCTTGGCACCGGACTTCTGGATGCCGCGCATCGCCATGCACATGTGCTCACACTCCAGCACGACGACGACGCCGCGTGGGGCGAGCTTGCTCATCAGCAGGTCGGCGACCTGCGAGGTGAGCCGCTCCTGCACCTGGGGTCGACGGGCGAAGACCTCGACCAGTCGGGCCAGCTTGGACAGGCCGGTGATCCGCCCGTCCGGGCCGGGGATGTAGCCGATGTGCGCGCTGCCGCGGAACGGCAGCAGGTGATGCTCACAGAGGCTCATCACGTCGATGTCCCGGACGATCACCAGCTCTTCGTGGTTGGCCTCGAAGGTGGTGCTGAGCACCTGAGCCGGGTCGACCCGCAGGCCGGCGAAGAGTTCGGCGTACGCGCGGGCGACCCGGGCCGGGGTCTGCTGGAGCCCGTCGCGGTCCGGGTCCTCACCGACGGCGATCAGGATCTCGCGGACGGCCTTCTCGATCCGGCCAAGGTCGACGGCGTCCTCGACGGGACGGCCGGTCAGCTTGCCGCTGATCAGCCGCGCCGCCACGTAGTCGAGCTCGTCGTCGGGTTCGGTCGCGGAGACGGCCAGCTCCCGGTGTGGGGAGCTGGCCGTCGGGTCGTTGCTCAGTGCGTGCCGTCCGAGTTGTTGGACGGCGCCCCGCCACCGACGGACGCCTGCGCGCCGTCAGCCTCGGCCTGCGCCTTGAGCTTGTCCTTCTCCGCGGGGGTGAGCACGGGCGGCTCGGTGGACGGCTGGCGCTTGCCGAAGCCGTTGTACGGAGCCAGCGGCGGGCGCTTGACCACCCGGGAGCAGATCCGCGCCATGTCGGCCGTGGAGAGGGTTTCCTTCTCCATCAGCTCGAGCACGATGTTGTCCAGGACGTCCCGGTATTCCACCAGGATCTCCCAGGCCTCGTCGTGCGCCAGCTCGACCAGTGCCCGCATCTCGCCGTCGATCTCGGCGGCCACCGAGTCGGAGTAGTCCCGCTCGTGGCCCATGTTGCGACCGAGGAACGGCTCATCTCCGCTGGTGCCGTACTTGATCGCACCGAGCTTGGAACTCATGCCGTACTGGGTGATCATCGCGCGGGCCAGTTGGGTGGCCTTCTCGATGTCGTTGCCGGCACCAGTGGTGGGCTCGTGGAAGACCAGCTCCTCGGCGGCCCGGCCGCCCAGCGCGTACGCCAGGGTGTCGATCATTTCGGCGCGGGTCTGGGTGTACTTGTCTTCGGTCGGGAGCACCAGGGTGTGGCCCAGCGAGCGGCCACGCGACAGGATCGTCACCTTGTGCACCGGCGCGGCGTGCGGCAGCGCCCAGGCGACCAGCGCGTGCCCACCCTCGTGGTACGCGGTGATCTTCTTTTCGTTGTCGCTCATCACCCGGGTCCGTCGCTGCGGACCGGCGACCACCCGGTCGATCGACTCTTCCAGCGAGTCGTTGGTGATAGCCCGCTGCTCCTTACGAGCGGTGAGCAGGGCCGACTCGTTGATCACGTTGGCCAGGTCGGCGCCGCTGAAGCCCGGCGTGCGACGGGCCACCGCGTCGAGGTCGACGTCGGGCGTGAACGGCTTGCCCTTGGCGTGCACCCGCAGGATTGCCTTGCGGCCCTCCATGTCGGGGGCGTCCACCGGGATCTGCCGGTCGAACCGGCCCGGGCGCAGCAGCGCCGGGTCGAGGATGTCCGGCCGGTTGGTGGCCGCGATCAGGATGACTCCACCCTTGGTGTCGAAGCCGTCCATCTCGACGAGCAGCTGGTTGAGCGTCTGCTCCCGCTCGTCGTGGCCGCCGCCCATGCCTGCGCCACGGTGCCGGCCGACGGCGTCGATCTCGTCGACGAAGACGATCGCCGGGGCGTTCGTCTTGGCCTGCTCGAACAGGTCACGGACCCGGCTGGCGCCAACGCCGACGAACATCTCCACGAAGTCGGAGCCGGAGATGGAGTAGAAGGGCACCCCGGCCTCGCCGGCGACCGCGCGGGCCAGCAGCGTCTTGCCGGTGCCGGGCGGGCCGAACAGCAGCACGCCCTTCGGGATCTTGGCGCCCAGGGCCTGGTACTTCGCCGGGTTCTGCAGGAAGTCCTTGATCTCGTACAGCTCTTCGACGGCCTCCTCGGCACCCGCGACATCCGCGAAGGTCGTCTTCGGAGTGTCCTTGGTGATCATCTTGGCCTTGGACTTGCCGAAGTTGAGCACCCGGGAGCCGCCGCCCTGCATCTGCGACATGAAGAACAGCAGCAGGAGCACGAGCAGCGCGATCGGCAGCAGGTTGACCAGCAGGCTCACCCAGATGCTGTCCGACGAGACCTTGGCGTCGGCCGGGCCGGTGACCCGGTTGTTCGCCTTGGCGTCCAGCACCTCGTTCCAGATCTGGTCGCCAGCCTGGTACGGGAACTGAGCCTCGATCTTGTTGGTCTCGGTCTTACCGAACTTGGTCTTCTGGGCCAGGTCGAGCTGGAGCGTCTGCTCCTTGTCCTGGAAGACAACTTTGTTGATCTTGGCGGTGTGCAGCTGATCGAGCGCAACGGAAGTGTCCACGCGGTGGTAGCTGGGACCAGCGGTGAACAGCTGACTGAGCACAACGGCGCCGAGGATGACCAGGATGATCCAGACCACCGGTCGGCGGAAGAAACGCGTACGTTCCATACTGTTGTCGAGCGCCGGGGCGCCCGCATCCTCCTGATCGACGTCCTGACCGTCTGATGGTGTCGCCGCGGTGAGCGGCAGCCGGAGCCGCCGTGCGGGCCGGCCTCGACCCCGAGGCGCGAAACTGCCGCGCCGCGGTCATTCGACGGTACACCGTGTACGCGAGGAGTGAGCTTGCGAGCCCCGCAGTCGTGCACCATCAAAAGCCGCGCGTACGCGAGAAGCGAGCTTGCGAGCCTCCACACCAGGCGCACCTTCGGGATCGACGGCACGCACCGTGGGCAGGCCCACCAGCCCGGCACCGAACGTACGGCGGGTCCGGGTAGGAACCGGCGTGGCGGGGAGTCCTGCCCGGCCACCTGAACGCCCGGTCACGCGGTCGAGGGGGTCGAGCGCGGAGTTACCTCCGGGCCACCGTGGTCCACGGTAACCGCAAGAGCTGAGAGCGCGCTGAACGTCGGCTTGATGGATGCCGATGCGAGTTGGCCTCACGACGCCACCGGGTCACCCCGACAGCTCGCGTCCCGCGTCAGGAGCGGGCGTAGACCTCGGGCTTGAGCACACCGACGTACGGCAGCTCCCGGTAGCGCTCACTGAAGTCCAGGCCGTACCCGACCACGAACTCGGTGGGGATGTCGAAGCCGACGTACTTCACCGGGACCGGCACCTTGACCGCGTCCGGCTTGCGGAACAGCGCGACCACCTCGACGCTGGCCGCCGAACGCGACTCCAGGTAGCGCAGCAGCCAGGAGAGGGTGAGCCCGGAGTCGACGATGTCCTCGACGACCACCACGTGCCGGCCGGCGATGTCCCGGTCCAGGTCCTTGAGGATGCGGACCACCCCGGAGGAGGTGGTGCCCTGGCCGTAGGAGGAGATGGCCATGAAGTCCAGCTCGGCCGGCGGGCCGTTGCGGCCCAACGCCCGGGCGAAGTCCGCCATGAACATCACCGCGCCCTTGAGTACGCACACCAGCAGCAGGCCGTCAGTCACGTGGGAGTAGTCGGCGGAGACCTGCTTGGCCAGCTCCGCCGTCTTCTCGCGGATCTGCGCCTCCGAGATGATCACGTGGTCGATGTCGGCGTCGTACCAGGAGCCGTCAGCCATGACTCCTAGCCTGCCGTACGTCGGATGGCCTCCGTCGGCGGGGCCGCACCTTTTGGCGCGGTCCCGCCGGGGATTTTCTCGGCAAATTACGCTAATCACATCAGTTGGTGCGTGACCGCCAGCGGCGGCCGTCGTCGGTGGGCTTCCAGTCGGCCGAGTCGTGGCTGTCGGCGGTGAGGCCGGCGGCCGAGGCGGCGACGAGCAGGACGAGGAACAGGAGGAAGAACAGGAACTCCATGGCGGCGCTCGCTTTCGCATGATTGCTGTCGGTTTCGCCGCCGGTGCGCACCGGACTGAGACCAGTCTGCGACCACTCACGCCGACCGGACAGTGGCAGCAATGCCATTGGTCATCGATTTACTGCCACCCGTCGGGTTACCCTCGTCACATGCTCCGGTCCATCGCCGTTCTCGCTCTCGACCAGGTCGCCCCCTTCGAGCTCGGCGTGCTCGCCGAGGTGTTCGGCACCGACCGCACCGCCGACGGTTTCCCCGGCTACCGCTTCCAGGTGTGCAGCCCCGACGGTGCTCCGGTGCGTACGTCGTCCGGCTTCCACCTCACCCCGCACGCCGACCTCGGCCCGGTCGACGAGGCCGACCTGGTGGCCATCCCCGCGCACAGCCAGGGCACCACAGTTCCCGGCCCGGTGCTGGACGCGTTGCGCCGGGCCGACGCGCGCGGCGCGCACCTGTTCAGCGTCTGCTCGGGCGCCTTCCTGCTCGGCGAGGCCGGCCTGCTCGACGGCCGGGAGTGCACGACCCACTGGCGGTACGTGGACGAGTTGCAACGCCGCCACCCGCTCGCCCGGGTGCGCTGCAACTCGCTCTACGTCCAGGACGGTCGCCTGCTCACCAGTGCAGGCACCGCAGCCGGCATCGACGCCTGCCTGCACCTGATCCGCCAGGAGCACGGCTCGGCCACCGCGACCCGACTGGCCCGGCGGATGGTGGTCCCACCGCACCGCGACGGCGGTCAGTCCCAGTACGTCGAGGCGCCCATCCCGAAGGCACCCGAGGCGCCCACCCTGGAGCCGGTGCTGGAGTGGCTGATGGGTCACCTGGACCGGGCGATCACCGTGGAAGAGCTGGCCGCCCGTGCCGGGATGGCGCCTCGCACGTTCGCCCGCCGTTTCCGCGCCGAGACCGGCACCACCCCGCACGACTGGCTGACCAACCAGCGGGTGCTCCTCGCCCGACGGCTGCTCGAAGAGACCCCTTTGAGCGTGGAGGCGGTCGCCGACCAGGCCGGCTTCGGCGACGCTGCGGCGCTGCGGCACCACTTCAGCCGCCGGGTCGGTGCGACCCCGCACAGCTACCGGACCACCTTCCGGGACCGGGCGCACAGCGCCTGACCAGGACTCAGCCCGGGATGACGGGTGACAGTCGGTCGGCGCGGCGGAGCACCCGGACACCGCCCGGCAGATCGGTCGGGCCCTGGCCGTGCCAGTCGGTGACCAGCGCGTCCAGCGCGGCGACGTGCCGGTGCGACAGCGCCCCCGGCAGGGCGCCCAGCTCACGTGCCCAGGAGTGCAGCACCCGGCCACGCACCGCGGGGACCAGGCCGACCAGCTCCGGCACCGACAGGCCGCCGGCAGGGTGCCGGACCGCCGCCAGTGCCGTTTCCGCCAACTCGTCCAGCGCGGCGTTGTCGGCCGCCACCAGCCGGGCGGTACGCGCGAGGTTGTCCACCACGCCGGGACCGAGCGCGCGTACCAGCGCCGGCAGCAGGTCGGCCCGCACCCGGGACCGGGCGTACGACGGGTCGGCGTTGTGCGGGTCCTGCCATGGGCTCAGCCCCAGCACGGCGCACGCGGCCCGTGTCTGGTCCCGGCTGATCTCCAGCAGAGGGCGCAGCAGCGGCACGCCGTCCAACTCCCGCCGGGCGGGCATCCCGGCCAACCCGCGGGGGCCGGCGCCCCGGGCAAGGGCGAGCAGCACCGTCTCCGCCTGGTCGTCGCGGGTGTGCCCGGTCAGCACCGCTACCGCGTTCTGCTGTTGGGCCGCCTCGGCCAATGCCTCGTAGCGGGCCTCCCGGGCGGCCGCCTCCGGCCCACCTGGGCGCCCGGCCACCTCCACCGGCACCACTGTCGTCGACGAGAACCCGACCTCGCGGCCCCAGGCGGCCACCGCCTCGGCGCGCTCGGTGGAGCCGTCCTGCAAGCCGTGGTCGACGGTGACGAGCACCGCGCTGCGGCCCAGCCGAGGCGCCACGAACACGGTGGCTGCCGCGAGGGCGAGCGAGTCGGCGCCGCCGGAGCAGGCGACCAGCACCGGCCCGTTGGACGACAGACCGGTCAGAGCGCGGCGAACCGCCACCCGGATCGCGGCCACCGGCGGGGCGAGCGCGGCCACCGGCGGGTGATCAGCCAGCGGCCGGGATGGTGCCGGCCGGGCCGTGCACCCGGGCGACCCAGGCGTCCGGGTCACCCAACTCCGACAGCCGGGGCAGGGTGAGCGGCGAGTTGAAGATCGAGTTGAACCCCTCCATGCCGACCCGTTCCACTACACCGTGGACGAACTTGCGTCCCTCGGCGTACTGGCGCATCTTGACGTCCACCCCGAGCAGCCGGCGGATCGCCTTCTCCACCGGGTTGCCCGCCTCCCGGCGCCGGTTGAACGACGCCCGGATCCGCTCCACGCTGGGGATCACCTGGGGGCCGACGCCGTCCATGACGAACTCGGCGTGCCCCTCCAGCAGGGTCATCAGGGCGGTGAGACGGTCCAGTACGGCCTTCTGCGCGGGGGTCTGCACGATGTCCAGCACGCTCGTGCGGCTGTCCGGGTCGCGGACCACGTCGGACAGCGTGGAAACCCCCCGCCGCAGGCGCTCGACCATGTGCTCGCCGCCGCTGGACGAGGCGTCCACGAAGGCCTGCACCTCGCTCAGGAAGTACGCGCGCATCCACGGCACCGCCGTGAACTGGGTGCGGTGGGTCACCTCGTGCAGGCAGACCCAGAGCCGGAAGTCCCGGGGGTCGGCGCCGAGCTTGCGCTCCACCTCGACGATGTTCGGTGCGACCAGCAGCAGTTGGCCCGGGTCGGCCGAGAAGACCTCGTACTGGCCGAGCACCCGGCCGGAGAGGTACGCCAGCACGGTGCCGGCCTGGACGCCGGTCAACCGGGACCCGATCGCCTCGGTCAACGCGCCCGGCTGCTTGTCACCGGAGAGCCGGCTCACCAGCGGAGTGATCACCTCGCGGAGACCGGCGATGTTGGTCGCGGCCCAGTCACGCCGGTCGACCACCCGCACCGGCGGGTGCGCCACCTGCGCCTTCAGCCCCGTGTAGTCGGCCACGTGCCCGGCCGCCTCGTCGGTCAGCCGACGCAGGTCACCGACCACGTCGGTGGCCTCGGTGTACGACACCCGGGGGCCCGACTTGCTCAGCGCCCCCGCGGTGGCGGCGGCCAGATCCCAGTCCACGAACTGCGCCATGGACCCACCGTACCCGCGCCGCGACACCCCGGCCCGGCCTCGCGCCCTCGATCGACGCCGATGGCGGTGGCCGGCAGGCGCGGAGACCCGCGACCGGCGACGGTCAGCGGCAGCCGCAGCCGGCCAGGGCGGCGGCGATCCGGTCCAGCGCCGGTTGGGCGGTTTCCTTGCCGCCCGGCACCTGGTCGGTGAGCACCGCGAAGGTGAGCAGCCGACCGTCTGCGGTGGTGACCAGGCCCGCGATGGAGTGCACGGCGGTCAGCGTGCCGGTCTTGGCCCGGACGCTGCCCGCACCGGGAGCGGTGCCGGGTGCGGTGCGGTAGCGCTCATCCAAGGTCCCGGACCAGCCGCCCACCGGCAGACCACCGAACACGCCGGCCAACTCCGGGTGGTCCGGGCTGGCCGCCAGCCGGACCAGGTCGGTCAGCAGCGACGGGCTGATCCGGTTGCGTCGGGACAGCCCGCTGCCGTCGGAGAGGGTGATCTCGTCCGCCGGCAGGCCCAGCTCGGCCACCTCCGCGTCCATCGCGGCGGCGCCCCCGTCGAATGAGGCCGGCTGGTTGCGGGCCAGCGCGACCTGACGGGCCAGCGCCTCGGCCACCAGGTTGTCGCTCTCACTGATCATGATGTCGACCATCCGGATCAGCGGTGGGGACTGCACCACGCCCAGCTCGGTGCCCGGTGCCGGGGTGCCACCGGCGGCGGCCTGGGCCGGC
Organism: Micromonospora sp. A202; assembly: GCF_006715105.1. Taxonomy (NCBI): domain Bacteria; kingdom Bacillati; phylum Actinomycetota; class Actinomycetes; order Micromonosporales; family Micromonosporaceae; genus Micromonospora; species Micromonospora sp. A202. Next base: position 6,350,470 of record NZ_VFMP01000001.1, read on the forward strand.
GCCGCGCCACGCTTCACGGCGTCGGTGGGCACGCCGAGCAGTCGGGCGAACGACTTGCCGGCGGCCAGGTCCGGCTCGGCGAACCGCTCGGCGGCCCCGTGTTCGGCGCCCGGGTCCCTGCGCCCGCCGTCGGTCATCAACGCGGTCACCGCGCCCCCGGACCCGCCGGTGGGGATGTCGGCGTCCCAGCCCGGGCCGTAGACCGGGCCGGAATAGACCGAGCCGTCCACTGTCACGCTGGTCGGGGTGGTGCCGCCGAGCGCGGTGCGCACCTGGGCGGCCAGGTCGTCGAGGCGCGCAGCTCCCGGGTAGTAGCCCTTCTTGTCGATCGCCAGGGTCGGGTCGCCGCCTCCGATGATCACCACTTCGCCGGCCTTCGCGCCGGCCACCGCGCGAGTGGGTATGCGGTAACCGGGTTCCCGGGCCGCCAGGACGGTCACCGCGGTCGCCAGCTTGGTCACCGAGGCGGGCACGGTGCCGTCGTCCGCCCCCTTGGCGAACAGCGTCTGGCCGGAAATCACGTCGGCCACCGAGACGTTCACCCGGCTGCCCAGGACGGCGGCGCCGACCAGCGGGTCGAGCGCGGCACGTACCCCGTCGGGGGTGGGCACCGGGGCGTTCGGGTCCGGGCCGGCCAGCACGTCCGACGGGTTGGGCTCCGGGGTCGCCCCGGCGGCGTTCGACGCAGACTCGGGCTCGTCGCCCAGCCACCCGGCGACCGGGCCGGGCCGGGCGACGACGACTCCGACGCCGGCGAGCACCAGCAGCAGCACGGCCGCCAACACCACAGGTAGCCGTCGGCGGCGCGGCGCGACGGACGCGGGCGCAGGCCCGGCGTCACCGGGCGCGGGCAGTGCGGAGACCGGCGGACCCAGCGGTGGAACCCGGCCGGGGTCACTCGGACCGGGGCCCTGCGGGCCGGTCGGTGCCGGACTGACCGGAACCGAAGCGCTCCCACGCGACGGGCCGCCCGCGGCGGGGCTGACCGGAACCGAAGCGCTGCCGCGCGACGGACCGCTCACCGGCCGGTCGCCACCGACCACCGGAAAGCGACCCGGATTCGGGCTGGGCGGGGGCGACCCGGTCGGCGAGCGCCAGGGCAGCGGCGCGGGCCGCTCGGGCATCCCCGAGCCCGGGTTCGCCGGTTCGGGGGCCCGTGGGAGGTGGGCGTCGGGCACCGGGACCCGTCCCGTCGCACCGCCGGATCCGGATCGTCCGGTACCGTGCGCGGAGCCCCCGTCCGGGCGGTAGTGTGAATCTTCCCTCCCCACGACCCCCTCCTCCCCCAGCGAAAATCGGCTTGGGTGACACTACTTCGGTCCGAAGACTATGCGGCGGCCGGAGTCGGCGGGTGGGCATTCACCTGTCCGGAGGGCCGCCAGTGGTTCCGTTAGCCAGCGTGGGCAGACGAGGGAGCGTGCAGATGGATTTCGACGTGACGGTTGAGATCCCCAAAGGTCACCGGAACAAGTACGAGGTGGACCACAAGACCGGCCGAATCCGGCTGGATCGCACCCTCTTCACCTCGACTCAGTACCCGGCCGACTACGGGTTCATCGAGGGCACTCTGGGTGAGGACGGCGACCCGCTGGACGCGCTGGTGCTCGTCCCCGAGCCGACCTTCCCGGGCTGCCTGATCCGCTGCCGCACCATCGGCATGTTCCGGATGACCGACGAGAAGGGCGGGGACGACAAGGTCCTCTGCGTGCCCTACGAGGATCCTCGCCAGGAGCACCTGCGCGACATCCACCACCTCGGCGAGTTCGACCGCCTGGAGATCCAGCACTTCTTCGAGGTGTACAAGGACCTGGAGCCCGGCAAGTCGGTGGAGGGCGCGACCTGGGTCGGCCGCACCGAGGCCGAGGCCGAGATCCACGCCAGCTACAAGCGGGCCCGGGACGCTGAGGCGCGCGGCGAATCCATGCACTGACCGATCGCTGACGCACCGGGCCCGGGGGCCGCTCAACCGAGCAGCCCCCGGGCTCGGTCGTACAGGTCGAGCACCGCGCAGGCGATCGGCACCACGGCGACCACCAGGGCCGTGTCGGTGAGGTCCGCGACCCTTCCGACGTAGGGCGAGACCGGCCGACGGGCGTACGAGGTGCCGGCCACGGCGGCCACCAGGGCCAGCGCCGCAGAGCCCAGGACCAGCGCCAGCCGCCCCGTGTCGTCGGCCCGGCCGACAAGTGCCACGCCCAGCACCGCGTAGCCGGCCAGCCCGGCGAGCACCGTCGGGACCCGGTGTCGCAGTGCCACGAACAGCCGCGACCGCAGCAGCAGCACGGCCGAGGTGACCGCCACGAGCACCCGGCCGGCCGTTCCGCCGACCGCCCCCAGGACGACCGCCGCGGCCACCGCCAGCAGGGCGTGCCCGATCAACATCCCGGTGAGCATCTCCTCGGTGCGGGTCACCGCGGCGTGTACCCGACTCCGGTCCGGCAGGTCCCGGGCCCGCTCCGGCTCTTCGGCGAGGGCCGAGGTCGGCAGGGTGATGGGCGGCAGGGGCAACTTGCCCAGCCGGATGGCCAGCAGCGGGATCACGCCGACGGCGAAGACCAGTGCGCTGAGCAGCACCGCCGCCGTGCCGGCCGGGGTCAGCAGCAGCCCACCGAGCGCTGCGCAGGCGCCGGTCAGCCCAACCGTGACACCGGCCACGAAGACCCTCAGCCGGCTGGCCACCCCGAGCAGGCCGATCAAGGCCACCAGCAGCAGCGCCACCGAGCCGGCCAGCAGCTCGGGAGCTCCCACCCAGCGGGCCGGCCCGAACGGCACGACCGGGTCGCCGGAGCCGACCGCGAGGGCGCCGGCCGTGAACGCGTACGGCAGCGCGTAGCCGCCGAGCGTGGCCCCGGCGGTGCCGTCGCCGTTGGCGCGGGAGGCCACCGCGCCGGCCACGGTGAGCAGCAGCGCCACGGCAGCGGCCGCCAGCCAGCCCGGCCGGTACGTCGGCCCACCGGCGAGCAGGGCGAGCAGCCCGACGGCGAGCGGCACGCCGGCACCGGCCAGACCGGCGGCCCGGGTGGCGGCGGGCGACCATGCGCCGCCCCGGCGACGGGCACCGTCGGCGATCGCCTCGACCACGTCGTCGTACTCCAGCTCGGGCCAGTGCGCGCGGGCCGGCACCAGGTGCAGCACCTCGCCGTCGCGGACGCCCTGGGGAAGCAGCGCCTGGGCGGTCGCGAGCAACGCGCCGTCGGTGCGGCGCAGGACCCAGCCGCCGTGCTGTTCGCCGTCGTCGGCCAGCCCGACACCGGCGTGCCGGAGCACGTCGGGCAGCAGCTCGGCCAGGGGCACCTGCTCCGGCAGGGCGACGTCCACCCGTCGTTGCGGCGCGCTGATGGTGACGCGTGCCAGCCCGGTAGTCATCGACTGGTCTCCATATCGAGGGGGATCGGAGGCTGCGCGGACGACAGGACTTTACCTACCATGAGTCCGGCTCGGGTTACCCAGCGCTGTCAGGAGGCCGAGTGTCCACCGTCGTCATCAAGCGTCCGCCACGTCGACCAGCGCCGGAGATCCCCGGCGGCGAGCTGCCGGTCGAGGCCCCACCGGAGATTCCCGTGGTGGCCGGCGGGCGGTGGCAGCAGATGCTCATGCTGCTGCCCATGCTCGGCGGCACGGTGGCAATGGCCATGATGTTCGGCCGGGGCGGTGGCGCCTATTCGTACGTGGTGGGTGGGATGTTCGGGCTGTCCTCGCTGGCGATGTTGGTGACGTCCTGGGGCAGCGCCTCCGGCACCCCGAAGAAGTCCGAGATGATGGCCGCCCGCAGGGAGTACCTGCGGCACCTGGCCACGCTGCGCCGGCGGGTACGGCGGACCGCCGGGCAGCAGCGGGCCGGGCTCTTCTACCGGCACCCGGACCCGGGCGGGCTCTGGTCGACGGTGGACAGCCACCGGGTCTGGGAGCGGCGCCCCGCCGACCCGGACTTCGCGGTGGTGCGGGTCGCCGTCGGGCCACAGACACTGGCCACCCCGCTCGTCCCACCGGTCACCCGGCCACTGGAGGAGCTGGAGCCGATGACCGCCGGCGCGTTGCGTCGCTTCCTGGACGCGTACTCCGTGGTGCCGGACCTGCCGGTGGCGCTGTCGCTGCGCAGCTTCGCCCGGGTGCACGTCCGGCCTGCCGGCCGCACCGGGGGTGGCGGGCCGGCCATCAGCGGGCCGCCCACCGGCGACCCGGGGGCGCAGGCGCTGGCCCGGGCCGTGCTGACCCAACTCGCGGTCTTCCACGCCCCCGACGAGCTGCTCGTCGCGGTGTGCGCGGGACCGGAACGCCGCACCTGCTGGGAGTGGGTGAAATGGCTTCCGCACGCCCATCACCCCAGCCGCACCGACGCGCTCGGCCCGGTACGACTGGTGACCAGCTCCGCCGCCGAGCTGGAAGCGTTGCTGGCCGACGTGCTGGCCAGCCGCTCCCGGTTCAGCCCGGCCGGCCCGGCCACCGACGGCCCGCACGTGGTGGTGGTCCTCGACGGCGGCGAACTGACCGGGGCCAGTGACCTCACCGGTGACGGCGGCATCGACGCGGTCACCGTGCTGGACCTGGACACTCCGCCGCCCCGGCTGCTCGACCGGTACGCGCTGCTGCTGGAGCTGCACGGCCGGAGACTGCACTCGCGGTCGTCCGACGGGCATGCCGAGGTGGGCATCGCCGACCAGCTCGACCTCGCCGACGCCGAGGCGGTCGCCCGACGGTTGGCGCCGCTCCGGCTCGCCGGTACGGCACGCGGGCCGGACGCCCCGCTCCAGGCCGACCTTGGCCTTCCCGAGCTGCTCGGTCTCGGCGACCCGGAGAGCTTCACGGCCGAGCAGGGCTGGCTGCCACGCTCGGCGCGGGAGCGGCTGCGGGTGCCGATCGGGGTGGGCACCGACGGCGGTGCCATCGAACTGGACCTCAAGGAGTCCGCCCAGGACGGGATGGGCCCGCACGGCCTGCTCATCGGGGCGACCGGTTCCGGCAAGTCCGAGCTGCTCCGCACGCTGGTGCTGGGGTTGGCGGCCACGCACAGCTCCGAGCAGCTCAACTTCGTGCTGGTCGACTTCAAGGGTGGTGCCACCTTCACCTCGTTCGACCGGCTGCCGCACACCGCGGCCGTGATCACCAACCTGGCCGACGCGTTGCCCCTGGTCGACCGGATGGTCGACGCCATCAACGGGGAGCTGGTCCGCCGCCAGGAGCTGCTGCGGCGCGCCGGCAACTTCGCCAGCGTGCGCGACTACGAGCGGGCCCGGGCGGCCGGCAGCCCACTGGCCCCGCTGCCGTCGCTGCTGCTGATCTGCGACGAGTTCTCCGAGCTGCTCTCCGCCAAGCCCGACTTCATCGACCTGTTCGTGCAGATCGGCCGGCTGGGCCGGTCCCTCGGTGTGCACCTGCTGCTCGCCAGTCAGCGACTTGAGGAGGGACGGCTTCGCGGGCTGGACACCCATCTGTCGTACCGGATCGGACTGCGCACCTTCTCCGCACTGGAGTCCCGCACGGTGCTCGGGGTGCCGGACGCGCACGAGCTGCCCCGCTCGCCCGGCCACGGCTACCTGCGCGCCGGCACCGACCCGCTGGCCCGGTTCAAGGCCGCGTACGTCTCCGGTGCCGTCCGCCGTCGGAGCGCGACGGCCGGCGTCGCCGTCGAGGGCGGCGCGCGGCTGCTCACCTTCACCACCCACGTCGTGCCGGTCCCCGAGCCGACCGCCCCGGTCGTGCCCGTCGTCGCCGAGGAGGAGGGCAGGGGCACACTGCTCGACCTGCTGGTGGACCGGCTCGTCGGGCAGGGCCCACCGGCGCACCAGGTCTGGCTCCCGCCGCTCGGTCAGCCGCCGACCCTGGACGAGCTGCTCGGCCCGGTCGAGGTGAACCCGCAACGCGGCCTGACAGTGGGCAACCCGGAGCTGCACGGCGCACTCGGCGTGCCGCTGGCCGTCGTGGACAAGCCGTTGGAGCAACGCCGGGACCTGCTCTGGCTGGCCCTGGACGGCGCCGCCGGGCACGTCGCGCTGGTCGGCGCGCCGCAGAGCGGCAAGTCCACAGCGCTGCGCACGCTGATCTGCGCGCTGGCGCTCACCCACACACCGGCCGAGGTGCAGGTCTACTGCCTGGACTTCGGTGGTGGCGGGTTGGCCGCGCTGCGCGACCTTCCGCACGTGGGCGGGGTCACCGGCCGGGCCGACCCGACCGCCGTCCGGCGCACCGTCGGCGAGATGACCACCCTGCTGGCCGATCGGGAGCGCCGCTTCGCGGAGCTGGGCGTGGAGTCGATGGCCACGTACCGGCAGCGCCGCGCCGCGGCGGGAACGACCAACCAGCCGGGCACCGACCCGTTCGGTGACGTGTTCCTGGTGATCGACGGTTGGAGCACCGTCCGAGGCGAGTACGACGACCTGGAGCCCCTGGTCACCGACCTGGCCACCCGGGGCCTGTCGTACGGGCTGCACGTGGTCGCCACCGCTCTGCGCTGGCTGGACTTCCGCCCGGCGATCCGGGACCTGTTCGGCTCCCGCCTGGAGTTGCGCCTCGGCGACCCGTCCGACTCGCTCGTGGCCAGGCGTGCGGCGGCGAACGTGCCGGAGCGTCCGGGTCGAGGGGTGACCGCGGAAGGGCTGCACTTCCTCACCGCGCTACCTCAGCTCGCCGCCACCAACGGGGACACCGCCGACCTGGTCAAACGGGCTGCCGACGGGTGGGCGGGTCCTCCGGCGCCCCGGGTCCGGCTGCTCCCGCCCGTGCTGCCGTACGCCGATCTGGACCTCGCCGCGACGACCGGGCTGCGCTTGCCGATCGGGATCGCGGAGGCGGACCTGCGCCCGGTGCTGCTCGACTTCGCCACCGAGCCACATTTCGTGATCTTCGGGGACTCGGAGTGCGGCAAGTCCTCGTTCCTGCGCGCGCTGGCCACGTCGATCACGACCCGGTTCACTCCCGAGCAGGCCCGGGTGATCCTGGTCGACTACCGGCGCAGCCTGCTGGGTGCCATCGAGACGCCACACCTGATCGGGTACGGCACCGCTGCGGCGCACACCGCCGAGCTGGTCGAGTCGGCCGCCGGCTATCTGGAACGGCGGGCCCCCGGGCCGGAGGTCACCCCGCAACAACTGCGGGACCGCTCCTGGTGGTCTGGCCCGGAGCTGTTCGTGCTGGTGGACGACTACGACCTGGTGGCGTCCGGTCCTGCGAACCCGCTGCGGGCGCTGGAGGAGCACCTGCCGCACGCCCGTGACGTCGGGCTGCACCTGGTGCTGGCCCGTCGCTCCGGTGGCGCGGGCCGTGCCCAGTACGAGCCGATAGTGCAGCGACTGCGGGAGCTGTCCACAGCTGGTCTGGTGATGGCGGGCAGCCCCGAGGAGGGCGCACTCGTCGGATCGGTGCGACCCGGCCCGCTGCCGCCGGGCCGTGGCCGACTGGTCACCCGGCGAGAGGGCGTACGCCTCGTTCAGCTCGCGCAACTTCCGCCACCGTGACCTGACTCGCCGGTTCTTCCCGTGACAGGTGGGGAAACCGGTAATCTCCGATCGTCATGGTTCCGTCGGGATGAATGGCTGAGGATGTGACTGGGGTTCGGCACAGCGGTCCGTCAGTGGCCCGCCGGACGGCAGGCCGGGCGCTGCTCGGTGTGGCCGCGGCGCTCGCTGTCGTGGCCCCGACCGCGGCGGCCGCCCCCGTCGCCGCGCCCACCAACGGCGGACAGCTCGCCGGCGCGCCGATGGCGTTCGCCCCCGGTGACACCGTCACCCGCACCGACCAGGTCCGCGACGAGCAGTGGCAGCTCGACGAGTTGCGGGCCGACACGGCCTGGCGCAGCTCGACCGGCCGGGGCGTGATCGTCGCGGTGGTCGACTCCGGAGTGGACGGCAACCATCCCGACCTGGTCGGCCAGGTGCTGCCCGGTAAGGATCTGGTCGGCCCCGCAGGTGGGGCTGGTCCGGATCCGGTGGGGCACGGCACGACCGTCGCCGGCCTGATCGCCGGGCGCAGCGACGACAAACGAGGCGTGGTCGGCCTGGCACCGGACGCCCGGATCCTGCCGGTCCGGGTGCTCGACGAGCAGAACCGCTACGACGACGCGTTGATCGTCGCCCAGGGGGTCCGGTGGGCCGTCGACAACGGTGCCCGCGTGATCAACCTGTCGCTGGGCGGCAGCGGCGACAGCCCGGCCCTGGCCGCGGCCCTGGACTACGCGTTCGTGCGGGACGTGGTCGTGATCGCCTGCACCGGCAACCTGGCGACCTCCACGAGCACCAAGGTCTGGTACCCGGCCCGCGAGCCTGGCGTGATCGCGGTCGCCGGCCTCGAACGCAGCAGCGACAACCTGTGGTCCGGGTCGATCACCGGCCAGGCGACGGTGCTCACCGCTCCCGCCAGCGGGCTCGTCGGCGCCAAGTCTCCCGACGGGTACTGGCGGGTGCAGGGCACCAGCTTCGCCGCGCCACTGGTGACGGCCACCGCCGCGCTGGTCCGCTCCCGCTACCCGCAGATGCCCGCCGGCGAGGTCGTCAACCGGTTGCTGGCCACCGCCCGGGACCTCGGCCCGACCGGGCGGGACGACCGCTTCGGGTACGGGGTGGTCGACCCGGTGGCCGCGCTGACCGCCCAGGTGCCGCCGGTGACCGCCAACCCACTGGACGACCAGACGTCGCCGGGCGTGACGGGTTTCGGCCCCGCCCCCGGCTCGGCCGACGACGAGCCGGTGGCCGGCGCCGGCAGCGACCCGCTCGGTCTCGCCGCACCCCGCCAGCAGACCAGGTGGACGGCCCGGGCGGCGGGCGGCCAGGACACCTCGGCACCGGAGCAGCTGTGGACCGGAGTCGTGCTGATCGTCGCCCTGGTCGGGGGCGCCGCCCTGGTGGTGCGCCGGCTCCGGCAACGGGCCCGCTGATCGCTGCCCACCGTCAGGCCTGACCGACCGCCCGGTCGGGTAGAACCGACGCATGAGTACGCACCGGCCGCCCACCCTCGCCCCCGCCGGCCAGCCGTCCTGGCGGCGGCGCCGACTTGATCCGGACCATTCGCTGGGTCTGCGGCTGACGCTGGCCGCGACGGCGGCGTTTCTGGTGTTGGTGCCCTTCGCGCTGCTCACACTGCTGGTGCTCGGCGCCTGGGCGCCGCTGCACCGGCTGGACACGGCGGTCACCCACGCGTTGCACGGTTACGCGCTCGATTACCCGGCCTGGGTCACGCTGATGCGGATCTGGACCGAGGTGTTCGCCCCGATGCCGCTGCGCGCCGTCGCACTGGTCCTGGTGATCTGGCTGCTGCGCCGGGGCGCCCGCCGGCTGGCCCTCTGGGCGACCACCACCATGGTGGTCGGTGGGCTGATCGGTCCGCTCCTCAAACTGCTCGTCGGCCGGGACCGGCCGGAGCTGCTAGACCCGGTGGCACGGGCCGCCGGTTACTCGTTCCCCTCCGGGCACGCGTCGAACGCCACCCTGGCCGCCGGGGTGCTTCTGCTGGTGTTCCTGCCGTTCGCCGGGCGGGGGGCGGCGCGGGTCGCGCTCTGGGCCGCCGCGCTGCTGATCACCGTGCTGACCGGGCTGAGCAGGGTGGCGCTCGGCGTGCACTTCGCCAGTGACGTGCTGGGCGGTTGGCTGCTCGGTGTGGCGGTGCTGGCGGCGACCACCGCCGCGTTCACCAGTTGGCGGGCGCACACCGGCCTCCGGCCGGTCCGACCCACCCGTGACGGCGTCGCTCCCGAGGTGGAGCGGCACCCGGGATCGGCCTGAGGCGTGCCGAGGAGGTCGGCAGGGTAATGGGCGGCACATGTCCGAGACCGCGCTCCAGATCGTCCGCCGGGTGCTGCTGCCGGTGTCCCTCCTGCTCGGCGTCATGGTCCTGCTCGGGATGCTGGTCACCCGCGTGTTCGCCCGAACCTGGCCGTTCACAGTGGAAGACGCGGTGAACCGGGAGTTGGCCGCCGACCGCACCGGCGGATGGAACGACGTCTCTCTGGTGTTCAGCACGCTGGCCAGCACCCAGATGATCGTCGTGGTCACGGTGTTGGTGGCGCTGGCGCTGCGGCTCTGGTTGAAGCGCTGGCGGGAGCCGCTGTTCCTGTGCGCGGCGGTGATCGCCCAGGCGCTGGTGTTCCTGCTGACCACGCTGGCGATCGATCGGCAGCGGCCGGCGGTGGAGCACATGGATGTCTCACCGCCCACGTCGAGCTTCCCGTCCGGGCACACCTCCGCGGCGGTGGCGCTCTACGTCGGCATTGCCGTGCTGATGGCGTTGCGGGCGCGCAGCACCGGGGCGAAGGTCGCCTGGTGGAGCCTGCTGCTGACGGTGCCGTTGGGGGTGGCGCTGACCCGGATGTACCGGGGGATGCACCACCCGAGCGACGTGGTGGCGTCCTTCCTCAACGGCGGCACCTGCGTCTTGATCATGGCTCGGGCCGTCCTCGACCGGGGGCTGCGGTGGGGGCGGGCGAAGCTGCCGACCGTGGGGCGGCCGGCGCTGTCGACCCGAAGCTGACCCCGCGCGGCTCTCAGGTGCACTCGCCGGTGGCGACCTGCCGGTTGCGTTCGGCGCCGGCCAACGCCACCGGGCGGGCCTCCGCGGCGGTCACCGCGAAGCCGGTGTTCGGGTCGTCGGCCGCCGCCGCGAAGATCACGCCGAGCACCACGCCGTTGGCGGAGAGCAGCGGGCCGCCGGAGTTGCCGCTGCGAACCAGCGCTCGGATGGTGTAGATCTCCCGGGTGACGTCGCCGGACGAGTAGATGTCCGGGCCTTTGATCCGGTCGACGTCGCGGACCCGCGCCGACTGCGCGTTGTAGGGGCCGTCGAGCGGGAAGCCCAGCACGATGGCGTCGGAGCCGCTGCCCGCGTTGCCGACGGCGAACCGCAGGGACGGGCCGGGCAGCCCGGGCACGAGCAGCACGGCCAGGTCCCGGTCCGGGTCGTAGACCACCACCTTGCCCTCGTACCGCTCGCCGCCCAGCTCCACAGCGACCGAGCGGGTGCCGGCGACGACGTGCGCGTTGGTCATCACCCGGTCGTCGGCGTACACGAAGCCGGAGCCCTCGATGCGGCGCGAACAGCTGGGCGCCGAGCCGAGCACCTTGACGACCGACTTCTGGCCGTTGACGACGACCTGCGAGCCGGCCAGTGCCGGGTCCGGTGGGTCGACCTGCCGGGCCCGGGTGGGCGTGAGGTCACCGAAGACGTCCGGGAACCCGTCGGTGTCGACGGTGTCCTCCAGCGCGGTCGACAACTGGTGGGCCTGCTCCGGCACGACCCGGTTGACCACCGAGATCAAGGCGCTGTTGCGCACCGCGGCGGCGAGCCAGGGCACCGAGGACGAGCCGAGCGGCACCGCGACCAGCCAGGCGAGCAGCAGCACCGCGAGCAGTGAGACGAACGCCCCACCCACGTCGTCGACCCGTTTGCCCACGTCGCTGGTGATGGTCTTACGCAGGTGCGAGCCGAGCCAACCCGCCAGCGCCTGCCCGACCACGGCCAACCCGAAGATCGCGACGAGCGAGATCAGAACGCGGGTGCCGGCATCCACGAACTGTCTGGCGAACAGCGGCCCGAGCTGGAGGCCCAGCAGCAGACCCAGGAAGAAGCCTGACAGCGACGTGATGCCGATGACGAAACCCTGGCGGTATCCGCTGATCGCGAACACGAGCATGAGCAGCAGGAGGACGAGATCCACGACGGACACGGGTCAAGCGTACGGGCAGTGCGCCTCCCAGATGACCATCGCTTGCCGAAGGTGACCGTGCGATCAGCGCAGGGCTGTCTCGTCCGCGTTGTCGGTGCCCGCCGAGGGCGCCGGCGTCGCCCCGCTCGGCGGGAGCTCGACCACCCGGCCGTGCGGCCACGGACGCGCCCAGCCCCCCATCTCCAGGAGGGTGGCCAGCACCCCGGCAGTGAAGCCCCAGACGAGCATTCCGCGCGCCGAGAACGCCGGCCCGATCCAGCCGCTCGGGTGGCGGACCCGCATTCGGTTGGCCGGGTCGACCAACTCGCTGACCGGCAACCGGGCGACGTGCGCCACCTCGGCCGGCTCCCGGGGGTGCACCGGGTGCGGGTCGTGCCACCAGGCCAACACCGGGGTGACCACGAAGTCGCTGACCGGGATCCACAGTTTCGGCAGCTCGGCCAGCACGGTCACGCTGGTCGGGTCGAGACCGACCTCCTCGTTCGCCTCGCGCAGGGCGGTGGCGCGGACGTCGGCGTCCTCCGGGTCGGCAGCGCCGCCGGGAAAGGCCGGCTGGCCGGCGTGGTTGCGCAGGGTGGCGGCGCGTTGCAGCACCAGCACGTCGGGGCCTTCACCCGGTTGCTCACCGAGCAGCACCAGCACGGCGCTCTCCCGACCGCCCTCGGCCGGCGTGGTCAGCCGGGTGAAGTCCTCGGCGCGGGCGGTGCCGAGCCGGGTCAGCAGGGGCTCGATCCACTCGGGTGGTCGACGGGTCACGCCGGCACCGCCAGGCCGAGGTGCTGGCGGACCAGCTTGGCGAGCTGGGCATCGTCGAGCGCGCCGGTGGCGTCGATGTGCCGGATCTGGCCCTGCGCGTCGACGAAGAGGGTGAGCGGGAAGGCGTTGCGCTTCAACTCCCGTTGCAGCGCGTCGCCCTGGTCGACCAGGATCGGGAAGCGTACGCCGAAGTCCTCGCCGATGGACTGGGCGCCGCCCCGGCTGTCGCGGGTGTTCACCCCGACCACCTGGAGGTGGCCGGCGGTCCGTTCGCTCAGCCGTTGGAAGGCGGGCAGTTCCTTGCGGCACGGCCCGCACCAGGACGCCCAGACGTTGATCACGGCCGGCCCGGCCACGTCCCGCAGGGCGACGGGGGCGCCGCCGGTGAAGCAGGACAGCGTCAGCTCCGGCAGCGCCTTTCCACCGGCGGCGGCCGTCGTGCCGGTCGTGGTGGGGGCCGTCGTCGCGGTCGACGTCGGCGCGGTGCCGAGCTTCGAACAGTCCCGGAACGGCGACGGCCGCTCAGCGGCGGCCGGCGGCTGGGGGGCCGGGTCGTCGTCGGCCTTTCCTGCGGTGCAGCCGGCGACGACCAGCAGCAGCGGCAGGACGAGCAGGGTGAGCCGCCGGTTCACGGCACCTCCGCGGCGATCGCCTGTGCGGGCACCAGCTCCGGGTCGACCCCGGCCGCCACCGCCAGGTCACGCGCCCGAGGGCCCTTGAGAAGCTTCGCGGCGGCTGCCGGATCGGTGGGCCCGGTGCCGTACGAGGGGCAGAGCTTCGCGAGTGTGCACGCCCCGCAGGCGGGCTTGCGGGCATGGCAGACCCGTCGCCCGTGGAAGATGATCCGGTGCGACAGCATCGTCCAGTCGCGCTTCGGGTAGAGAGCGCCGACCGCATGCTCGATCTTGACCGGGTCGGTCTCGGTGGTCAGCCGCCACCGGTGGACCAGCCGCTGGAAGTGTGTGTCGACGGTGATGCCCGGGACGTCGAACGCGTTGCCGAGGATCACGTTGGCGGTCTTGCGGCCGATGCCGGGCAGGGTCACCAGGTCGACGAGCCGGCCCGGGACCTGGCCGTCGTACCGGTCGAGGAGCGCCTGGCCGAGCTTGAGCAGCGAGTCGGTCTTGTTGCGGTAGAACCCGGTGGGCCGGATCAGCTCCTCCATCTCGGCCCGGTCGGCCCCGGCGTACGCGGCGGCGCTCGGGTAGCGGGCGAAGAGCTTGGGGGTGACCTCGTTGACCTTCTTGTCCGTGCACTGCGCGGAGAGGATGGTGGCGACGGCCAACTCCAGTGCGTTGGAGTGGTCCAGCTCACAATGCGCGTCGGGGTGCGTTTCGGTCAGCACTCGACCGATCTTGCGGGCACGGCGGGTGCGCCCGAGGTCGGTCTCGCTGGCGCCGGGAGGACTGTCGGTCACGACGGTCAGCCTACGTCGCGCCCCGGACGTTCCTGGCGGGTCAACCGCCGGCCGGCGGCGAGATCTTGCCCTGCCCGTCGAGCCGGGCGCCACCCTTGGGGAAGTCGGTGCGGCTCAGCTCGGTGACCAGGCCCAGGCCCCGGTCGTTCGGGTCCATCGTCGGCTTGCCGGCGTCGTTCATGTACGTCGAGGTGAACGAGCCACCGGCCCAGGTGCCGTCCGGCTTGAGCGACACCTTCAGCACCCCGCCCCAGCCGAGGCGGCCGTCGTTGTTCAGCGAGTTGCCGCCGCCGGCGAAGTTGCCCAGGCTGTACGCGATCAGCCGCCCCTGGTAGAACTCCATGCCGCGCAGCACGTGCGGCCCGTGCCCGACGATCAGGTCGGCGCCGGCGTCGATCATGGCGTGGGAGAACTTGACCGGGTCGCCCCGGTTCTCGCCCAGGAACATCTCGGTGCCCGGCTTGACCCGGGTCTTCTCCGCGCCCTCGCCACCCATGTGCACCTGCACCACGACCAGGTCGGCCATGGTGGCGGCCTTGGCGACCACCGTCTTCGCCTTGGCGATGTCGACCAGGCTGTTGGACCAGACGTACGACGAGAAGCCGGCCACGGCGACCTTGACGCCCTTGACGTCGACCACGGTGATCTGGTCCGGGGCACCAGTGTGCTTGAGGTCGTACTTCTCCAGCGCCTTCTGGGTGTTCTGGTAGCCCTTCGGCCCGTAGTCGTAGCCGTGGTTGTTGGCCTGGTTGAGCACGTCGAAACCCGCGTCACGCAGGTGTGCGGCGTATTCCGGCGGGGCCCGGAACTGGAAGCAGCGGGTGGAGTTGGCCCCGCACTTGCCGGTGCCGGTGTCCACCGTCAACGGCTCCTCCAGGTTGCCCATCACCAGGTCGGCCTTGAGCGCCTCGGTGACCGAGGTGAAGAAGCCCTTGCCGCCGGCTGAGGGCAGCCGGCTCGGCGCGTTGCCCATGATGATGTCGCCGGTGGCGGAGAGCGAGATCGCGCCACCCACGCCGGAGGTCGCGCCCCCGCTGGCATCCGGGCCGGCCGTGGCCACCGGAGCGCCCGTGCCACCACCACCGGCGCCGGGCTGCCACACGGGGGCCTCGCCGCCCGCATCGGAGCAGCCGGCGACGAGCAGGGCGGCCAGCAGCGCGGCGAGGGCGATGCGGCGACGCGGGCGGAACGCAGGGAGGGCGGGAGCATACATCGCCCGCGACGCTACCTGTCGGCAAACGCGCCGACGACAGCCGATCGGTCGAATCTTCAGCTGGTCAGCTGGTCCGACCAGGGCACGACCGTCCGGGAACCCCCGGCGAGCACCGCCGCGTGCACCGCGCGAGCCAGCGGGGCGCCCCAACTGGAGCGCGGTCCCCCGTACGCGGCCTCGGGCCCGTCGACCGGGCAGAGGACGGTGACCGCGTCGGTCGGGGTGCCGGTCCCCGGCAGTCCCAGCTCGCTGATCGCCTGGGTCTTCGCCTCGGTCGCGGTGGCCACCGCGTTGACCAGTGCCGAGTCGGCGAGCCGCGCCGGCACGTACACCACGATGTTGACCGTGCCGACCCGCTGGACGAGCCCGGCCGGAGCTGGCGCGGCCGCGAGCACCGGCGTGCCGAGCCCGACCGTCGCCCAGGCCCGCACGCCGGTGTCGGTGCGCGCCACCACCTCGCCCACGTCCACCCCGGTCAGCAGACCCACCCCGGGCCCGTCGAGGGCCAGGTCGGCGGCGAGGGCCGTCAGGTGCGCGGCGGGGTCACCCCGGTCGTACGACATCGGTACGGTCGCGTTCAGCACCCAGTGCCGGACGCCGATGCCACCGCCCAGTGGGCCGCTGCTGACAGCTCGTAGGGGCACTTCCGCGCGCCAGACGAGCAGCGGAATGTGAAGCCCATCTTCGGCGCGGCTGGTCAGGGTCGGCTCGCTCAGCACGTCGGGCAGGTTACGCCCACCGATCAAGATTCCAGGGGCGACCTCTGATTCGTGCTCACGTGCGCCTAGACTTGGCGGCGCGCGAGGGGATCAGCGGACGGCGGACCCGGCCGACGGACGGCACGCGTAAGCGGAGGTGCGCGATGGACGAGGTACTGGCCCGCAGCGGGATCTTCCAGGGTGTTGACCCGGAAGCTGCCGAGGCGCTTGCCAAGGAGATGGAGACGATCGAGGTCCGCAAGGGCGAGATCGTCTTCAATGAGGGCGAGCCCGGTGACAGCCTCTATATCCTGCTGTCCGGGAAGATCAAGGTTGGTCGCCGCGCAGCGGACGGCCGACAGAACCTGATCGCGGTGATGGGGCCGTCGGACATGGTTGGTGAGCTGTCGCTCTTCGACCCTGGCCCACGTACGGCGACCGCCACCGCGGTGACCGACACCCGGCTGGTGCGACTGCGCAAGCAGGCGCTGCGGCCGTGGCTGAACAACCGCCCGGAGATCGCCGAGCAGTTGCTGCGGGTGCTCGCCCGGCGGCTGCGTCGGACCAACGACTCGCTCGCCGACCTGATCTTCACGGACGTGCCGGGCCGGGTCGCCAAGAACCTGCTCCAGATGGCTGGGCGGTTCGGCACCCGCGACGGCGGTGTCCTGCGGGTGACCCACGACCTCACCCAGGAGGAGATCGCCCAGCTCGTCGGCGCCTCGCGGGAGACGGTCAACAAGGCGCTCGCCGACTTCGCCTCGCGCGGCTGGCTGCGTCTGGACGGCAAGAGCATCATCATCCTGGACCCGGAGCGCCTGGCCCGTCGCGCCCGCGTCTGAGCGGTACGTCGCGTCCCCGCCTTCCGTCACCGACGGACGGCGGGGACGTTTCGTCTCCCCGGCGCAAAAATGCTGGCTCGGGGCGGCCGAAGCGGTGAGGGTGGAGCCCCGGTGAACAGCGTTGCGGTGCTCTCCGACATCCACGGAGTGCTGCCCGACGCCGACGCGCTGGCCGTCTTCGGCCCACGCGACGGCCGTTGACCCGGCCGGTCGGGGACCTGGGTCAGCGTCCTTTGGAGCTGAGTCGTCTGCGACATCGGCCGGCGCGTTCGGCTGGATGACTCGTTTGCGATATCAGCTCCACAGCGAGCCAACAGTCCGTAACCCACCCCCCTGAGCCGCGTCCCCCGCGCCGAGCGACACAGAAAAAGTCAGTCTTGACTGTTTGTTTCTCAGGCCGCAGGCTGTTCGCGTGTCCCCCGCATCAACCCGCGTCCCTCAGCAGGAACGCAGCCGCGCCACTCAGGCCCGGCTGCTGGAGGCGACCGTCGACTGCCTGATCGAGCACGGCTGGTCCGGCACCACGACCACCGTCGTCGCCGCGCGCGCCGGTGTCTCGCGCGGGGCCCAGCTGCACCACTACCCGACGAAGGCCGCGCTGGTAACGGCCGCCGTGGCCCATCTCGCCGAGCGACGGGCCGCCGAGTTGCGCAGCGAAGCCGAAGCCCTGCCGGCCGGGCCGCAGCGGCTGGACCGGGTCATCGACCTGCTTGGCGTGGCGTTCACCGGGCCGCTGTTCGTGGCCGCTCTCGAGCTCTGGGTCGCCGCCCGCACCGATCGGGAACTCCGGGACGCCCTGGTGCCGTTGGAGGCGATGGTCGGCCGGGAGATGCACCGGCTCACCGTTGCCCTGCTGGGCGTCGACGAGCGTCGACCCGGCGTCCGCGAGGCGGTGCAGGCCACCCTCGACCTGCTGCGCGGGCTCGGGGTGGCCAACCTGCTCAGCGATGACTCGGCCCGTCGTACCGCCCTGTTGACCACCTGGAAACGCCAGCTCGCCACCCTGCTCACGCCCTGACCGCCGGCCGCACCGGCCACCACCGACCGGAGGCACCATGGTCGACCTCACCGACCTGCTCGCGGATCTGGCCGCCGAGTCCGCCCAGCTCGATGCCCTGGTGGCTCCGCTGCCGGCCACCGACTGGGCCCGGCCAACCCCTGCGCAGGGCTGGAGCATCGGGCACCAGATCGCCCACCTCGCCTGGACCGACCATGTGGCGTTGCTCGCCGCCACCGATCCCGAGGCGTTCTACGCGACGGTGACCACCGCCCCGGACGCGACCCGGCTGGTCGACGCGGGCGCCGAGGAGTTCCTCGCGCCGCCGGTGGAGCTGCTCGAACGCTGGCGGGTCGGCCGGACGGCTCTGGCCGACGCGCTGGCCGCCGTTCCGGTCGGCGAGAAGCTGCCCTGGTACGGCACCCAGATGTCTGCCACCTCGATGGCGACGGCCCGGATCATGGAGACCTGGGCACACGGTGAGGACGTGGCCGACGCGCTCGGCGTCGTCCGTCCCGCCACTGACCGGCTCCGGCACGTCGCGCACCTCGGTGTGCGTACCCTCGGGCACGGCTTCGCCGCCCACGGCCGGGCGACACCGACGTCGCCGGTCCGGGTCGAGCTGCTCGGGCCCGGCGGCGACACGTGGAGCTGGGGTCCGGCGGACGCCGCCGACCGACTGAGCGGCCCGGCACGGGACTTCTGCCTGCTGGTCACCCAGCGCCGCCACCGCGCGGACCTCGCCCTGGTCGCCACCGGCCCGGTCGCCGACGAATGGCTCGACGTGGCGCAGGCGTTCGCCGGCCCGCCGGGTGTCGGCCGCGAGCCGGCCAGCGCGGACGGAGCACGCGCGTGATCCGGATCGGCAACGCCTCCGGCTTCTACGGTGACCGGTTCACCGCCTGGCGGGAGATGCTCGACGGCGGCGAGCTGGACGTGTTGACCGGCGACTACCTGGCCGAGTTGACCATGCTGATTCTCGCCCGGGACCGGTTGCGCGACCCCGACCTGGGCTACGCGAAGACGTTCCTCCGTCAACTGGAGACCTGTCTCGGCACCGCCCTCGACCGTGGGGTGCGGATCGTGACCAACGCCGGCGGGTTGAACCCGGCCGGCCTGGCCGCAGCCATCGACACCCTGGCCACCCGGTTGGGCCTGCCCGCCAAGGTGGGGTACGTCGAGGGCGACACGATCCAACGCCCGGACGCGCTGAGCGCGAACGCCTACCTCGGCGCGTTCGGCATCGCCGCCTGCCTGGACGGCGGCGCGGACGTGGTGGTCACCGGCCGGGTCACCGACGCGTCGCTGGTGGTCGGCCCGGCCATCGCCCGGTACGGGTGGGGCCGCGACGACCTCGACCAGCTGGCCGGGGCGACAGTCGCTGGGCATCTCATCGAGTGCGGCGCGCAGGTCACCGGTGGCAACTTCAGCTTCTTCACCGAGCTGCCCGACGGCGGGCACCGGCCCGGCTTCCCGATCGCCGAGGTGTCCGCCGACGGCTCGACGGTGCTCACCAAGCATCCGGGCACCGGTGGCGCGGTCACCGTGGAGACGGTCACCGCACAACTGCTCTACGAGGTCGGTGGGCCGGCGTACCTGGGACCGGACGTGGTCGCCCGACTGGACACGGTGACGTTGCGCCCCGACGGGCCGGACCGGGTCCGGGTCTCCGGCGTCCGGGGCACCCCGCCACCGCCCACGCTGAAGGTGGGCGTCAACAACCTCGGCGGCTTCCGCAACTCGATGACGTTCGTCCTCTGCGGACTGGACATCGAGGCGAAGGCGGCGCTGGTCCGCGGGCAGGTCGAGGAGTCGGTCGGCAAGGACGGCCTGGAGTTCGTGCTGGCCCGGACCGACCACCCGGACGCCGCCGACACCGAGGCGGCCAGCGCCCTGCTGCACGTCCACCTGCGCGACGGCGACAAGGCGCGGGCCGGCCGGGCCTTCTCAGCCGCCGCCGTGGAGTTGGCCCTGGCCTCGTACCCGGGCTGCACGTTGACCACCCTGCCGGGCGACGCGACACCGTACGGCGTCTTCACCGCCGACGTGGCGCCGCAGGACGCGGTGCCACACATGGCGGTGCTGCCCGGCGGCGCGCGGGTCCCGATCGCCCCGCCGATCCGCACCGCGCCCATCTCGGCGGCCGAGACGGCTCCGGAGGGCGACGCGACCCACGACGGTCCCACCCGGCGCGGCCCGCTCGGTGAGCTGGCCGGTGCGCGTTCCGGGGACAAGGGCGGGGACGCCAACCTCGGCGTCTGGGCGCGCAACGACGAGGCGTACGCGTGGCTGCGCGGCTGGTTGACAGTCGCGCGGCTGGCCGAGCTGCTGCCGGAGACCGCGCCGCTGTCGGTGCGGCGCTATGACCTGCCGAACCTGCGCGCGGTCAACTTCGTGATCGAGGGCCTGCTCGGTGCGGGGGTGGCCGCGTCCACCCGGTTCGACCCGCAGGCGAAGGCGCTCGGTGAGCTGCTGCGCGCCCGGATCGTCGACCTGCCCGCCGACGCGCCGACGGGGGCGGCGCGATGAGCATCGTGGACACTCCGGAACGGCGGCAGCTGCGGGAGCTGACCCGCGCCTTCGTGACCCGCGAGGTGCTGCCGCACCTTGACGACTGGGAACGGGCCGGCGAGGTGCCGAGAGCCCTGCACGCCACCGCCGCGAAGCTGGGCCTGCTCGGCGTCGGCTTCCCCGAATCGGTCGGCGGCAGCGGCGGTGACCTGCTCGACTCGATCATCGTGACCGAGGAGGTGATCCGCTCCGGCGGCTCGTCCGGCCTGATCGCGGCCCTGTTCACGCACGGCATCGCCCTGCCGCACATGGTGGCGGCCGCCGGTGTGAGCATCGGCGGCTCGCTGGGCGGCCGGCTCGGTGGCACCTCGGCGCCCGGCGACGACGACCTGGTCCAGCGGTACGTCCGGCCGACCCTGGCCGGCACGATGATCGGGGCGTTGGCGATCACCGAGCCGGACGGCGGTTCGGACGTGGCCGGCATTCGCACCACCGCCCGCCGCGACGGCGACCACTACGTGGTGAACGGGTCGAAGACGTACATCACCAGCGGCCACCGGGCGGACTTCGTGACCACGGCGGTCTGCACCGACTTCCCCGGCAGCGGCGAGCTCACCCTGCTAGTCATCGACAAGGGGCTGCCCGGGTTCACGGTAGGGCGCCGGCTGGAGAAGCTGGGCTGGCACTGCTCGGACACCGCCGAGCTGTCGTTCGTCGACGTGCGGGTGCCGGTGGCCAACCGGATCGGCGCGGAGGACACCGGCTTCCTGGCGATCATGCAGAACTTCGCCGCGGAACGACTCTCGCTGGCCACCCAGGCGTACGCCACCGCGCAGCGCTGCGTCGAGTTGGCGGTGCGCTGGTGCCGGGACCGGGAGACCTTCGGGCGTCCGCTGGCCAGCCGGCAGGTGGTCCGGCACCGGCTGGCCGAGATGCACACCCGCGCCGAGGCCGCCCGGGCGTACGTGCACGAGGTCGCCGTTCGGGTGGCGGCCGGTGAGCCGGTGGTGACCGAGGTGGCGATGGCCAAGAACGTGGCGGTGGCCGCCTGCGACGAGGTCGTCGACCAGGCGTTGCAGTTGCACGGCGGGTTCGGCTACATGCGCGACGCCGAGGTGGAGCGGCACTACCGCGACGCCCGGATCCTCGGCATCGGCGGCGGCGCCACCGAGATCATGAACGAGATCATCGTGAAGGGGATGGGCCTGTGACCACACTGGACACCACGGTCGATCCGTCCGCGCCCGGCTTCGTGGCGAACCGGACGGCGCTGCTGGAACGGCTCGCCGAGCTGGACGCGGCGCTGGACCAGGCCCGCGCGGGCGGCGGCGAGAAGTACGTGGCCCGGCACCACAAGCGGGGCAAGCTGCTGGCCCGGGAGCGGATCGAGCTGCTGGTGGACGCCGACAGCCCGTTCCTGGAGCTGTCGCCGGTCGCCGCGTACGGCACGGACTTCCCGGTGGGCGCCAGCGTGGTCACCGGCATCGGCGTGGTCGAGGGCGTGGAGTGCCTGATCGTCGCGAACGACCCGACGGTACGCGGCGGCGCGGTCAACCCGTGGTCGCTGGCGAAGACGCGGCGGGCCGGTGAGATCGCGCTGGCCAACCGGCTGCCAATGGTCAACCTGGTCGAGTCGGCCGGGGCGGACCTGCCCACCCAGGCGGAGATCTTCATCCCGGGTGGTCGGGTGTTCCGTGACCTGACCCGACTCTCGGCTGCGGGCATCCCCACGGTCAGCGTGGTCTTCGGCAACGCCACGGCCGGTGGCGCGTACGTGCCGGGGATGTCCGACCACGTGATCATGATTCGGGACCGGTCACAGGTCTACCTGGCCGGGCCGCCGCTGGTGAAGATGGCGACCGGCGAGGTCACCGACGACGAGTCGCTGGGCGGTGCGGCGATGCACGCCGGCACGTCCGGGCTCGCCGACCACCTGGCCGAGGACGAGCGGGACGGCATCCGGCTGGCCCGGCAGTGCGTACGACGGCTGAACTGGCGCAAGCACGGCCCGTCGCCCCGTACGGCGGTGCCGCAGCCGCCGAAGTACGACCCGGACGAGCTGCTCGGCATCGCCAGCGCCGACCTGAAGGTGCCGTTCGATCCCCGTGAGGTGCTGGCCCGGATCCTCGACGGCAGCGACTTCGACGAGTTCAAGCCCGCGTACGGGGGCGCGTTGGTCACCGGTTGGGGCGAGCTGCACGGCTACCCGGTGGGCGTACTGGCCAACGCCCGCGGTGTGCTGTTCAGCGAGGAGGCGCAGAAGACGGCTCAGTTCATCCAGCTCGCGAACGCCTCGAACACCCCGCTGATCTTCCTCCAGAACACCACCGGCTACATGGTCGGCACCGAGTACGAGCAGCGCGGCATCATCAAGCACGGCGCTTTGATGATCAACGCGGTGTCCAACTCGACGGTGCCGCACCTGACGGTGAACCTGGGCGCCTCCTACGGGGCCGGCAACTACGGCATGTGCGGCCGGGCGTACGACCCGAGGTTCCTGTTCACCTGGCCGAACGCCAAGTCGGCGGTGATGGGCCCGGCGCAGCTCGCCGGGGTGCTGTCCATCGTGGCCCGGCAGGCGGCGGCCGCACGGGGGCGCGACTACGACGAGGACTCCGACGCGGCGATGCGGATGATGGTCGAGCAGCAGATCGAGTCCCAGTCGGGCGCGCTGTTCCTCTCCGGCCGGCTCTACGACGACGGCGTGATCGATCCCCGGGACACACGGACCGTCCTCGGGCTCTGCCTCTCGGCGATCCACAACGGCCCGGTCAAGGGTGCCGACGGCTACGGCATCTTCCGGATGTGAGAGGCGAACTGATGATGATTCGGAAACTGCTCGTTGCCAATCGCGGTGAGATCGCGCGTCGGGTCTTCGCGACCTGTCGCGCCCTCGGCGTGGAGACGGTCGCCGTGCACTCGGACGCGGACGCCGCCGAGCCGTTCGTCGGTGAGGCCGACCAGGCGGTCCGGCTGCCCGGGGCCACGCCGGCCGAGACGTACCTTCAGGTCGAGAAGATCCTGGACGCGGCCCGGCGCAGCGGCGCGGACGCCGTCCATCCGGGTTACGGCTTCCTCGCCGAGAACGCCGAGTTCGCGGCGGCGGTGACCGACGCGGGGCTGACCTGGGTGGGTCCGCCGGCCAAGGTGATCGCGGCGATGGGCGACAAACTCGCGGCCAAGGCGATGCTCGCCGAGGCAGGCGTGCCGATGCTGCCGAGCTGGACCGACACCGATGGGATCTCGGACTTCCCGGTGCTGGTGAAGGCGTCCGCCGGCGGTGGTGGGCGGGGCATGCGGATCGTCCGGGACGCCGCGGGGTTGGCCGAGGCCGTCGCGTCCGCGCGCCGCGAGGCGGCCGCCGCGTTCGGCGACGGCACGGTCTTCATCGAGCGGTACGTCGAACGCGGCCGGCACGTCGAGGTGCAGATCTTCGGTGACGCCCACGGCCGGGTGGTGGCCCTCGGTGACCGGGAGTGCTCGATCCAGCGCCGGCATCAGAAGATCGTCGAGGAGGCGCCGGCGGTCGTTCCGGAGCAGGTGCGCACGGCGTTGCACGAGGCTGCGGTGGCCGCCGGTCGCGCTGTCGACTACCTGGGCGCGGGCACTGTGGAGTTCCTGCTCGCCCCGGGCGGCGAGTTCTTCTTCCTGGAGATGAACACGCGCCTCCAGGTGGAGCACCCGGTCACCGAGCTGTGCACCGGCCTCGATCTGGTGGGGTTGCAACTGCTCGTGGCCGAGGGTGAGCCGCTGCCGGCGACCCTTCCGGTCAGCACCGGGCACGCGATCGAGGTGCGCCTCTGCGCCGAGGACGCCGGGGCGGGTTGGCGGCCGGCAACCGGCACTCTGCACCGGTTCACGGTCCCCGCGGTGGCTGCCGAGTTCGGCGGGCTGACCCGGCCGGGGCTTCGGCTCGACTCGGGCGTGGTGGCCGGCTCGGTGGTCGGGGTGCACTACGACTCGATGCTGGCGAAGCTGATCGCCTGGGGGCGTAACCGTGCCGAGGCGACCAGGGTGTTGTCCACCGCGCTGGCCCGGGCCGAGTTGCACGGGGTGACCACCAACCGGGACCTGCTGGTGCGGGTGCTGCGCAGCCCCGCGTTCGCCGCCGTGGAGATCGACACCGGTTTCCTGGACCGGCACGCGGAGGTGTTCGCCCCGCTGCTGCCCACCGAGCGGCTCCCGCTGGCCGCGCTCGCCGCGGCCCTGGCTGCGGCGAGCCAGCGTCGGGCGACCGCACCGGTGCTCGCCGGGCTCCCGTCCGGCTGGCGAAACGTGCCCGCAGTTCCCCAGACCACCCGTTTCGCCGTATCGGGCGGCGACGAGATCGAGGTCCGCTACCGCCTGGACCGGGCCGGCCGGCTCGCCGAGTGGTCCAGCACCTCGGCGGCCTCCGACTCCGCAGATGGACCCGAAGCTCCCGAACCGGCCGCCGAGCCCGTCGTGGCACTGGTCGAGGCGGCCCCGGAGCGGGTGGTGCTCGACATCGACGGGGTGCGGTGCGCGTACCGCGTACACCGGGTGGGGTCGGCGGTCTTCGTGGACGGCCCGGACGGTGCGGCGAGCCTGGCCGAGCTGCCGCGTCTCCCCCTGCCCACGGCGGAGGTGGCCGCCGGGTCGCTGCTCGCGCCGCTGCCCGGCGCGGTGACCCGGGTGCATGTTCAGGTCGGTCAGCGGGTCACGGCCGGCGAACCACTGCTCACGCTGGAAGCGATGAAGCTGGAACATCCCGTGCTCGCCCCGACCGACGGTGTGGTCGCCGAACTGCCGGTGCCGGCCGGCGGTCAGGTCCAGACGGGCGCCGTGCTGGCCGTCATCGACAGCTCCCCCGCCACCGGCGGCCTGGAGCCGTCGAATCCCGAGGAGGACCCCCGATGACCTTCGACCTCACCCCCGAGCAGGACCAGTTGCGCGACGCCGTGCGGGCGTTGGGCCGTCGCTACGGCCACGGCTACTTCGTCGAGAAGGCGAAGTCCGGCGAACACACCACCGAGCTCTGGGCCGACGCCGGACGGCTCGGTTACCTGGGCGTCAACATCCCCACCGAGTACGGCGGCGGGGGCGGTGGCATCACCGAGCTGGCGATCGTCTGCGAAGAGTTGGCGGCGGTCGGCTGTCCGTTGCTGCTGCTGGTGGTCTCCCCCGCGATCGCGGCCACCGTGCTGAGCCGGCACGGCACCGAGGAACAGCGCAAACGGCACCTGCCCGGCCTCGCCGACGGCTCCCAGAAGATCGTCTTCGCGATCACCGAGCCGGAGGCCGGTTCCAACTTCCACCGCCTCGGCACTGTGGCTCGCCGCGACGGTGAAGGCTGGGTGCTCAACGGCCGCAAGTGCTACATCTCGGGCGTCGACGAGGCGGATCACGTCCTGGTGGTGGCCCGGACCGAGGACTCCTCCACCGGCAAGCTCAAGCCGGCGCTGTTCCTCGTGCCGACCGACGCGGCCGGGCTGACCCGGTCCAAGTTGGACATGGAGATCCTGTCTCCGGAGAACCAGTTCCTGCTCTACCTGGACGACGTCCGGGTCCCCGCCGACGCACTGCTCGGTGAGTCGCTGGACGCCGGGCTGCCGGCGCTCTTCGCCGGGCTCAACCCAGAGCGGATCACAGTGGCCGCGATGGGGGCCGGCACCGGCCGGTACGCCATCGAACGGGCCAGCGAGTACACCGCCACCCGCAAGGTCTGGGGTGGTCGGAGCATCGGCTCCCACCAGGGGGTGTCGCACCCGTTGGCGCACGCGGCGGTGCAGGTGGAGCTTGCCCGCCTGATGATCCAGAAGGCTGCCACCCTGTACGACGCCGGCCGTGACCTGGAGGCCGGGGTGGCTGGCAACATGGCGAAGTACGCGGCCGGGGAGGCCGCCGCGCTCGCCGTGGACACCGCCGTCCAGGTGCTCGGCGGGGCTGGCATGACCACCGAGTACGGGGTGGCGACCCTGCTCGGCGCGGTGCGGGCCGGCCGGATCGCCCCGGTCAGTCGGGAGATGATCCTCAACTTCGTGGCGCAACACGTCCTGGGCCAGGACAAGTCGTACTGACCCGGGGCCACCGCGCCCAGGGCGGTCGTGCCGGGCCATGGCCGCGCGCGCCCGCGTTCCCGCACGTGCCCCCGCTGCATGATCGACTCGGTTTTCTTGATTCCGGGGTGTCCGAGAGCCAGTGACACCCCGATTTCCAGGAAGCCGAGTCGATCAGCGTGACGGTGGTCAGCCCGGGGTACGACAGGTGGCATCGATGCGGTGGACCGGGCGGACCCGCCGACCCATGCCCTCCAACAGTGAATCCTCGACGTGGAAGTCGTGAATGCGCAGTTGGTGGCGGGGCAACTCCTCCTCGCTCGGGCAGAGCACCTGCGCGCGGACCAGATCGACCGGCACGTACCGGACGCCGCCCTGCTCCTGAAGGATCACCATGTTGACGTCGTCAGTGGTGACCACGTGCCCGCGTACGTCCTCGGTCGGCCCGTTCTCCTCGCCGACGGTGGTGACGGTCAGCGGCAACACCGGCGTGCTGATCACCGGCACCGCGGCCCAGACCAGCGTGGCCAGCACCGCCACCTCGGTCGCCGACGCCAGCGGCCGGATCACCACACCCGGCAGCGGCCCCGCGATGAACAGTGCCAGCAGCGGAGGCACCACGATGAGCGCCAGCACCAGCCCCTCGTCGCCCTGCTGCACCGCTTCCCGCAGGGTGGGCAGCATCAGCCAGCCGTACCCGGCCAGCAGCGCGACGATGATCAGCAGCCGTGGCAGCACCCGTTCGTGCAGGCGCGCGGGACGGAGTTGGAACGCGGCCACGAATGCCGGCAGCAGCAGCGGGAGATAGAGCAGCGGCCAGGTGATCAGGGCGAGCAGGAAGCTGGCCAGCACCACCCAGGCGGGGGTGATGTCGGCCCAGCGGGCGAAGAGCGGACGACGCCGGGCGCCCGGCGGCAGCCGGTCGGCGCTGACGGCCAGCACCGCGCCGAGCGCGAAGACGGCGACCAGTCCGGTCGAGAGCAGCCGAGCGGCCGTGGTCAGGAAGCCGGCGAGCAGATTGACCGGCCCGACGTTCGCCACCAGCAGCAGTGTGGTCTGGAGTTCGCCGCCGGCCTCCACCCCGAGGCGGAGCACCGAGAAGATCGCCGGTACGCCCACCACGGCGGTCCAGAACGACTGGCTGGCGCGAGCGCGTCGCTCCGCCGGGTCCCAGCGGACCCGCCCGGGCTCGACGTCGGCGATGATCGGCTCGGCGGGTTCGGCGACGGGCACACCGGCTGGCCAGTCGACACCGTCCACCCCGGCGGGCGGCGCCGACTCCGTACCGTCGATTGTCGGTGCGGCTGCGACGCCCGGCACGGAGCTGCGGGGCGGCGGGACTGGGCCGTCGCCCCCGGCGGCGGTGGTCGCCGCGCTCACTTCGTGGGCGCCTTGTCGTCGAAGTCGACCAGCTTCGGCACCTCCAGCGGCTGCGGCTGGCGCTTCTCGGCCTTGAGCCACGGACCCAGCGTCCGGTTGTACGAGGTCTGCCACGGGCTCGCCTGCTCGTCGCGCCCCTGCTGGTAGCTCTTCTGCAGGAAGAACGCGACCAGGTCGCGCAGTGCCGGGTCACCGATCGGCACGCCGATGCCCAGCAGCTCGCTGGTGCCGAACGGCATGTCGACGATCTCGAACTCCTTCGGGTGGCGGGCCAGGAAGCCGGCGAGGATCGTCTCGTCGGAGCTGACCGCGTCGTAGCGGCCCGCCCGGATGCCGGCGACGCAGTCACCGACGGTCTTCACGACCAGGGCCTTGACCTGGTGACCTCCCAGCTCTGCCTCGGAGGTGGAGCCGCCACTGGTGCAGATCTTGTAGTCCGGGTTACGGAGGTCCTCGATGGTGCTGATCTTGCCTCTCAGCCGGGTCGGCACCATCACCTCCTGGGTGGTGACGAAGTACGGCCCGGCGAAGCTCACCACCTTCTTACGCTCCTCGGTGATGGAGAAGCTGGACACCACGAGGTCGACAGTGCCGCCCTGCAACGCGGGGATCCGCTCCTCGGTGGCCACCGGAACGAACTCCAGCCGCTGGTCCCCCTCGTAGCCGAGGGAGGCCGCGATGTACTTGGCGATCTCGACGTCGAACCCGACGTGCTGGCCGTTGCGCAGCTCACCCATAAGCGGCTCGTTCGTGGCGACGCCGATGCGCAACTTCGACTGACCGTAGATGTGCGTCTCGCGCATCTTCTCCTGCACCGAGGGCAGGTCCGGTTCCTTCCGGCTGTCGCACCCAGCGGCGGCGGCAAGGGTGAGCGTGAGGGCCACCGCCAGCGTCGACGCGACCGAGCGGAGCCGGGACTGCGAACTGCCTGCGTTCATGGGCGACCTCGCTGCCGGATGAGCTTGCGGGACACCGAGAGTAGCGGCTCTTGTCCATTGAGTGTGGACGTCGTCGGCCTTGTCGGCGGGTCCTGGCGGATCGACGGCGATCTGCGCGGCGGTCGGTTCTGCGGTTGACAGCCGGCCCCGTGACGACATGCTGGACAGGTGAGTCGATTGCCCAGACCCGATGCGCGGACGGTGGCGGTGCTCGCGGCGCTGGGAGCCCTCGCGCCGCTGGTCATGCTGGTCATCTGGCGCCGACAAGATCTTGTCGGCGTGGTCCTCGCGCTACTCTGCGTCCTGTTGACCATGGTGGCCGGGGTCGCCGTCTCGGCCGCCCGTCAGGCCGACGACCCGGAGCCGGCGGACCGGTCGGCGACCGTCGGGCCGCCCGAGCTGATGCCCTACGGGATCGACGCGGACACCCTCGACGCCCTGGACAGCCGGGCCACCCTGCGTGCGGTACGTGACCGGCGGCGCGGGTCGAACGGACTCAGCGGCGGCCGGTGAGGGTGGGCGCGGCGAGCGCGTCCACGCCTCGCCCGGCCAGGCACCGGTACGTCCGGTCGATGCTGCCGTCGACCGGCGGTAGCACCTCCAGGTGCCAGCCGGTCGGCTCGGCGATCCCGGTGGTCAAACGGAACGTCGTGGCGCTGCACACCTGCCGCACCGGGGCAGCGGCGGCCACCTCGTCGTAGTCGGCACCGACCAGCGCCACCGGCAAAATCCCCTCGGCGTACGTCTCCCAGGTGTGCCGACCGACGCAGGGGAGCCTCGCCGCCTCGGCGCGGCTGCCGCGGATCCGTACCGGGCCGAAGCACTCCAGCTCGGGCAGACAGCGGGCGCCCTCGGGCAGGGCGGTCGGCGAGCCGGCGCCGGTCACGCAGCCGGGCAGCGGGCCAGTGGCCGGGGCGGCGACCTGGGTGACCGACGGGCTCGGGGTGGGTGATGGCGCCCGGTCGGCGACCCAGGCCCCGGCGGTGGCGGAGGCGGCGAGCGCGAGCACGCCCGCGCCGCCGAGGAACCAGCGCCGCCAGCGCCGGTCACCGGTCACCACCTGCTGAGTGTCCTCAATGGGCGGGCGGGGCACCGGCTGACTGGCCGCGTACGGGCCGGAGAGGGTCACGCCGCCGCTGACCGGGGCGCCGCTGACCGGTGCCGACGGTGAGCCGAGGGGCAGGTTGGCGAGCAGGTCGTGCAGTTCGAGGGCGGAGGGACGCGCGGCCGGGTCGTTGGCCATGCCGAGGCGCAGGACGTCGATCAGCTCGTCCGGTACGCCGGGCAGGGCGGGAAGCGGCTGGTTGAACAACTCCAGCACGGTGACCAGGCTGGGGTTGCGCTCGGACTGCCAGCGGGGCGGCCGGCCGTGCATCACCGCGTAGAGGGTGGCGCAGAGCGCGTACACGTCGACGGCCGGCGACGGCGGGCTGTGGCTGAACATCTCCGGTGGCGCGTACGCCGGGGTGAGCACCTCCAGGGTGACCGAGGCGTCCCGGTGCTCGGCGAGCACCGCCAGCCCGAAGTCGGCGAGCACTGCCGAGTTGAAGTGCGAGTGGAGGATGTTGGCGGGCTTGACGTCGCGGTGCAGCACTCCGGCCCCGTGTGAGTGGGCCAGCGCGTCGGCGATCTTGATGCCGAGGTCACGGGCCTCCACCGGGCCCAGCGGCGACGTACGCATCCGTTCGGCGTACGAGCCGTCGCAGAGTTCCATGATCAGGTAGGGGTGCTGGTCGACGGTGACCCCGACGTCGAAGAGGTCCACCACGTGCGGGTGTGACGACATCCGGCCGGCAGCCCGCGCCTCGCGAAGGAAACGGGCCTGATCCCGCTCGCTGTCCAGCGTCCGGTTTTCCACCTTGACGGCGACCTCGCGACCCACCGAGATCTGGGTGGCCTGGTAGACGGTCGCGTAGCCGCCCCGGGCAAAGACCCGCAAATCAGTCAGACCGGGCACGATCGGAACTCGCAAGCCGCCGGTCGGGGTGTCGGTCACCGCTCGAAAATACCCAACCCGACCGATGGCTCAGCGCACCGCGTCCGCCGGAGCGGCACCGGTCGGACCGGTACCCTCCTCAGCGTCCGCAGTCGCCCCGGCACCGTCGGACGTCACCACGTCGTCAGCCGGCGCGCCCCGGCGGGCGTCCAGGCGCAGGCCGACGGCGGTGGCCACCGCCCCCAGGCCCTCCCAGGCCGCCACGCCGAAGAACCGGCCCGGAGCGATGTCGGCCAGCACCGCGATGGTGAACACAGTGAACGTGACCAGCCGGAAGACGACGGTGAACCGGTAGAACACCCGCCACTCGGTGACCGTGGCCAGCAGGTAGTAGACGCCCATGTTGAACGCCGCCATCGAGGACGCCAGCAGGAACGTGCCGGTGTGGTCACCGACGGCACGCGTCTCCGGCACCTCGAACCCGAGCATGCGCAACTGCGCCTCCGGCCAGAGCAGCCCGACCGTGCCCATCACCAGCGCCAACACGCCGAAGACCGCGATGGTCCAGCCCGCGATGGAACGCGGCAGCTTCATGAAGGGCCTCCCCAGGCACGGCGACGATCACACTGTGGACCGGCACACGGTGGTGACACGCTAGCCGCTCACCCCGACCGCCACATCCCCGGAACCGGCAGAAACCGTGCCGGGTGGGGTCAGGTGAGGGCGGGGGTCAGGCGGGCGCGGAGGGCGTCGGCGGCGGCGCGTTCGCTGCGCTGCTCGGTCGCGTACGCCAGGCGGACCGCCTCGTCTGCGCTGGCCAGGGCCTCCGTCGGCTGGCCGCAGGCAGCCAGCGCCTCGGCCAGCACGCTGGCCGCGATCACCTGACTGCGCACGTCCTCGGCCGGCGCGGTGACCGCCCGGCGGGCCCAGTCCAACGCCTGCTCCCGCTGACCGTGGGCGAGCAGCGCCGCCGCGTACTGGGCCATCGTCTGGCGACGGGAGAAGAGCAACGAGGGCGCGTTCGCGGCGGCCGTGGCCACCGGGGCGAGCAACCCGACCGCAGTCGCCGAGTCACCGGCGGCCAGACGTGCCGTCGCCAGCAGCACCCGGGGCGCCACCTGCGCCGGGGCCTGCGGGTTGTGCGGCTCCACAGCGGTCAGCACCGAGCGGGCCACCCGCTCGGCCGTCTCGCAGTCGCCCATGTCCAACGCGACGAAGCCGCGCAGCGTGCCGGCCATCCCGGTGAGCAACGGGTGCGAGGTGCGCTCCGCGTACGCCAGGGCGTCGGTGAGCAGGTCCGCCGCGTGCTCCGGCTCGCCCAGCCCACGCGCCACCACCGCGCGCACCACCAGCGCGAACCCGCGCCCCCAGTCGTCGGAGGCGGCGGCGAACTCCCGGTACGCCCGTCGGGCCTCCCGGTCCGCCTCGGCCAGATCACCCAGCTCGGCGGTGGCGAAGGCGGCCACCGCACGCAGCGTGCCCACCGCCCACGCCTCACCGACCCGCTCTCCGAAGGGCAGGAACACCTGCGCCATCCGACACGCCTCGCGCAGTCGGCCGGCGAGCAGTCGGGCGAACGCCGTGGTGCCGCGCAGCCAGGCCCGCCCGTACGGGTCCTTCAACTCGGCGAAGAGCCGGGCAGCCCGGCCGAGCACCGCGTCGGTGCCGGCGAAGTCACCCCGGGTGGTGGTCACCCAGGCCAGATTCTGCAACGACCAGGCCTGCCCGCGTCGGTCCTTCGCGCCGAGGCTGACCTGGTACGCGGCAGCTAACCGGCTGCTCGCCTGACTCAGCCGGCCAGCCACGAAGTCGGCCATGCCGAGCCGGCGCATCGCCGTGGCGCGTTGGATGGGCAACTGCCCTGCCGTGGCCACCTGCAACGCCTCCTGCCAGGCGGTCACCGCCCGACCCTGATCACCGAGGGTTTCCTGGGCCTGCCCCGCGAGCAGCAGCGCGCTGACCCGTGTGACCTCGTCCCCCGCGTTCGCGGCGATCTTCTCGGCGTACGCCAGCGCGTCGGTCACCCGGCCGACCTGGAGCAGCGCCCGTGCGTGCACCACCCGATCGGCCGCCGGCATGCCGTCGCGAGCCAACTCGGTGGCGCGCTCGGCGTACTCCACGGCCAGCACCGGCTCACCGGCGGACAGCGACCGGCGGGCGGCCCGGCCGAGCGCGGCGACGCCGAGCGGGACCACCGCACGGGCCGGCGCGTCGGGGCGCAGCTTCACCGCGTCGGCGAGCGTGGCGGCCCGTTCGACGTGCATCGCCACGAAGTCGTCCCGGGCCTCGTCGGTGAACCCGCCCGGCGCCCCGGCGGCGGCCTCGTTCGCAGGCGCCGCCCAGCGGGCCAGCGCGGCGTGCCGCTCGGCCAGCTCCGCCTTGCTCACCCCTGCGTACGCGGCCTCCCGCATCAGCGGGGTCGCGAACGAGTAGCCGGTGCGGGAGCGGTGCAGCATCCGGCGTTGCAGCAGCTCCTCGACAGCCCTGTCGAGTTCCACGGCGACCACGGCCGACGGCCGGCCGTCGCGGCCGGCGCGCTGCTCACGCATTGCCTCCAGGGCCCCGGTCGGCACCGTGTCACCGATGACCGCGGCGTCACGCAGCACCGAACGGGCGTCCGGTGGCAGCGCGTCGATCCGGGCGGCGAGGACGGCGGCGAGGTCGCGGGAGAGCAGTCGGCTGCCCAGCGACCCGGGCACCAACCGCCAACCGGTCGACGGGCTCTGGTCGCGTTCGCCGGAGCCGGGACGATCAACCGAGGCACGCAAACCGGGCGCCGCCTCCGGGGCACCGACACCGCGCGCTGCCTCCGAGGCGCGGATACCGCGCGCTGCCTCCGAGGCGCGGATACCGCGCGCTGTTTCCGTGGTGAGCGCTCCGCGCTCGATGAGCAGGGTGACGAGCTCGGCCAGGTAGAAGGGGTTGCCCTGAGCGGTGGCGAGCAGCCGGTCCGTGTCGGCCTGCGGCAGCTTGCCGCCGCTGAGGTAGCTGGTGAGCAGCCGCGCCGCGTCGGCACCGCGCAGTGGCGGCAGGGAGTGCACCTCGGCGTCCGCGACCCGGGTCAGCGCGCCGGCCGTACGCACCAGCTCCGGCCGGCCGAGCAGCAGCACCAGCACCGGGCCGGTGAGCCGGGAAAGGGTCAGCCCGAGGGCACTGATCGTCTCGGGGGTGGCGTCGTGCAGGTCGTCCACCACGATCACCAGTGGCGCTTCCGAGGCGAGCCCGCTGAGCAGGTTGGCGACAGCGTTCGGCACCGCCTCGGCATCCGCGGCCGGGACGCTCGACCCGCCCCACTCGCCCGAGTCGGTGCCGCCGTGGGCCGGGAGCTCGCCGTAGCCGAGCAGGGCGAGCAACTGCTCGACGGCGATCGGGGTGGTCTCGCCGCCGGAGCGGGCGAGCCGCTGCCCGAGCCGTCGCAGCCTCTCGTCCACCGCCGGTCGGGTCAGCGCGGTGGAGGCGTCACTGGGCAGGCCGACGGCGGCACGCACCAGGTCGGCCAGCGGCGCGAGCCGACGTCGCTCACCGAAGGCGGCACACCGCACCGACAGCACCCGGGCGCCCGTGTGCGCCGCGTACCGGCCAGCGCCCACGTCGTACCCGGCGGCGAGGCGCTCGACCTCCGCGGCGAACCGGGACTTGCCGATGCCCGCCTCGGCGGTCATCAGCAGCACCCGCGGGTCACCCTGGTCGATCACCTCGGCGAGCCGGCCGGCGACCCGGCCGATCTCCGTCTCCCGGCCGACGTACGGCGCTTCGTCGCCCAGCCCCGAGCGGGTGCCCGGTGCGTCCAGCAGGCCCAGCAGCTCGTACGCCTCGACCGGCTCACGCTTGCCCTTGAGCCGCAGCGGGCGCAGCACCCGCCAGGACGACACGTGTCGGGTGGCGGCGGCGGTGCGGCCGCCGGCGTAGACCGCGCCGACCGCTGCGGCGTCGGCCAGCCGAGCGGCGGTGTTCACCGTGTCGCCGATGACCGTGTATTCGATGGCGGCCTGGATGCCGGCGATGACGTCGCCGGTGTTCAACCCGACGCGCAGCCCGAGCGGCGCGCCGCCGCCCCGCTCGTCGTCGAGCACCCGGCGGACGGCCCGCTGCATGGACAGGGCGGCCCGGACGGCGCGTTCGGCGTCGTCCTCGTGCGCCACCGGGGCTCCGAAGACGGCCATGATCCCGTCGCCGGTCAGCTTGTCGACGTGCCCGCCGAAGGTCTTCACCGCACCGGCGAGCGCGGCGAGCACCCGGTCGGTGACCGCACCGACCCGTTCCGGGTCGAGGTCCTCCGACCAGGAGGTGAACTCGGAGAGGTCGCCGAACAGCACGGTGACCACCCGGCGCTCGGCTGCCGGCAACGTGGCGGCGGCCGGCAGCGCGGCACCGCAGTTGTGGCAGAACCGCGCGCCGGGAACGGCGACGGTTCCACACACGGGGCAGGTCACATGTGCTCCAACCCACTGACCCCCGGCGCAGATTCCCCGATGCCGACACCCAGATACTCAAGCTGCGCACGGACCGACCACTCGGCCGCCCACCAGAGCGAGCGGTCCACGTCCGCGTAGACCGCCGCCACCACGTCGGCGGGCGTGCGGGCGCCGGCCGCGACCGCCGCCCGGACCTGGTCGAGCCGGGCCCGACGATGCGCGAGGTAGAAGTCGGCGGCGGCGGCGCAGTCGGCCAGCGCCGGGCCGTGCCCGGGCAACGCCGGGATCCCCCGGTACGCGGACAGCAGCTCCAGGCTGGTCAGGTAGGCACCGAGATGCCCGTCCGGATGGGCGACGACGGTGGTGCCCCTGCCGAGAATGGTGTCGCCGGTGAACACCACCCGCTCGTCACCGTGCCCGACCAGGAAGCAGACCGAGTCGGCGGTGTGCCCTGGAGTGTTAAGCAGGCTGATCTCCAGGCCGAAACCGCCGAGGCGTTCACCCGGTTCGGTCAGTGGCTCCCCGCCGATCGTGTGCGCCGGGTCGACGGCGAGGACGTGCACGCCGCCGAGCAGTTCGCTCAGCCGGGCGGAGCCCTCGGTGTGGTCGGGGTGGCCGTGGGTGATCAGGACCAGCCCGATCGTGCCGTGCTCGGCGATCCGGGTCAGGTGTCCCTCGTCCGCCGGCCCCGGGTCGACCACGACGGCGTGCTCGGCCGACGGGGCGCGCAGAACCCAGGTGTTGGTGCCGTCGAGGGTCATCGGCCCCGGGTTCGGTGCACGCAGCAGTGTCACCCAGGTCGGCAGCTCGTCGGCCAGCGCCGCAGGTGGTGCCGTCACGTGCCCGCTCATGGCTGCGATGGTACGACCCCGCCCGCAACACCCCACGATCTTGCCCAACGAACCTGGAGGAAGGGCCCCGTCGACGCCTGGTGGCGAGGAAGGGGCCCCTCCTGAGCGCGGATCGCGGGGTGCTGGTGACGCGTCAGGCGACCTCGACGATGAGTTCGATCTCCACCGGGGCGTCGAGCGGCAGTTCGGCCACTCCAACCGCGCTGCGGGCGTGGCGGCCAGCCTCGCCGAAGACGGTCCCGAAGAGGTCGGAGGCACCGTTGATCACCGCCGGCTGACCGGTGAAGCCGGGCGCGGAGGCCACGAAACCCGTCACCTTGACGACCTTGACGACGTTCTCCAGGCCGACGAGCGAGTCGACAGCGGCCAGCGCGTTGAGCGCGCACCGCTGGGCCAGATCCTTCGCCTGCTCGGCGGAGATCCCGGCGCCGACCTTGCCGGTCGCGAGCAGCTTGCCCTCGGCGATCGGCAGCTGGCCGGAGACGTACACGTGCTGCCCGGACTGTACGGCCGGCACGTAACTGGCCACCGGTGGCACCACCTCGGGCAGTTCGAACCCCAGCTCGGCGAGTTTCGCGTGCGGACCGTTGCTCACGCCTTGGGCCGCTTCAGGTAGGCGACCAGCTGGTCCGGATTGGGCCCGGGGATCACGGCGACGAGCTCCCACCCGTCCTCGCCCCAGTTGTCGAGGATCTGCTTGGTCGCGTGGACCAGCAGCGGGACCGTGGAGTATTCCCACTTCTGCATCGCTGAAGGGCTCCCTCTCGGTGCGGAATTGTTCGAGGGACAGCCTACGGTCCGCTGGCGGGGCGAGGTGCGGGACGCTGCTCCGGAGCGGCCGGCAGCTCCCCGCAGAGCCCTTCGTGCTCGTATCCCTGGGGGCAGCGGGAGCGGTCGGGCAGCAGCAGGTCGCAGAACACCCGGTGCCGGTTGTTCTGGTCGTCGGCGTTGGACACGGTGGTCTCGCCGGCGTCCAGCTCGGGCAGGAAGCCCAGGGACACCGCGACCCGGCCGGCCAGTACGGTCGCCGCGGCCAGACTCGGCACCCGGATCGGCAGGTGGATGACGAAGCCCGGCTCGTCGTCGTCGCGGGCCCGCTCGGCGGGGCGGCCCGGCGCCCGAGCCGCCTCCGTCTGCTCCGGCATCCGGCGGTACGACCGTTCGTTGACCGGCTGGCTGCCGACGGGCCCGCCGGTCTCGACCACGGACCCGGGCCGGCGCGGCCGGTCGTTGGTCGGGAACTGGGTGCGAGGGATGTTGTCCGCGTCGCGCATGCACTGCCTCCGGTCGTACCTCTCGGATCATGCTTCCGGTCCGGACCCATTCGTCCGTTCCGGCCCCCGCACCGGGACGAAGGTAGGTCGGTGGCCGCAGTCCCGCCAATAGGACGCGCACAACGGTCACCAACAGTCACATATGCGACAGATCGACAGTCGGAGGATGGACTGCCGATCCGAGCGCTGCTCAGCACTGACCGAAACGATGGCCGCGCGGCATGGCAGGGGCGACGCCGATCCGCTCATCGACCGCTACCCTTCCGGTCGGACGGTCGCGCTGCGCCCGGACGCCCGCTCGATCACGCTCGGCGCCAGGGGTGGCGGCGGGCGCCGCACCCCCGGGGGAAAGACCATGACCCAACCGCCCAGCGGCGACCAGGCCGGCCCACCCGCTCACCCGCCGGCCCACCCGGATCCCGCCGGTCAGCCAGGCTCTCCGAGCATTCCTGCCCAGCCAGCCCCCGCCGCACCTGCCGGGCGGCTCGCCCTCCCCGCATCCCCGGCCCAGCCGGCGCTCCCCGCTGAGCCGGCGGCTCCCTCCCCACCGGCCTTCCCCAGCCAGTCGAGTGGCGCTGACGGTGCCGGGCAGCCGGAGGGGCCGGGTGGCTCCACGTCGACCGCGGCACCGACCCAGCCGGGCAGCCCGGAGATCCCGCCACCGCCGTCGGGATACCCGCCCTACCAGGGCACGGCCGCGCCGAAGAAGAAGCGCGGCCTGCTGATCGCGGCGATCGCACTGGTCGTGATCATGGTGCTCTGCGTGGGCGGCGGCGTTGTGGCGTTCCTGACCCTGCGCAATGCCGAGACCGGCGAGGGCGCGAAGGAGCCTGCGATCGCCGTCGACGAGTTCCTCACCGCGGTCTACAAGGATCGCGACGCCTCCAAGGCTGCCGATCGGGTCTGTGCCGCCTCCCGCGACGACGAGAAGATCGCCGCGAAGGTCGCCGAGGTGCAGAAGTACGCCTCAGCGCACCAGAATCCGCGTTTCCGGTGGACCACCCCGAAGGTGGACAACCAGACCGGGGACCGGGCCACCGTCTCCACCCGGATCACCATGACCACCTCCGACGAGAAGGTGGCCGACCAGGACCTGCGCTTCACTGTGGTGCAGAAGACGGGTTGGTGGGTCTGCGAGGTCGCGTGACCGTCGGGCCTGGATAGGCTCGACGGGTGTGTGCAGCTGAGCGGCCGATCGAGCCGGCCGGTACCGGATGGTCCGCCCGCCTTCATGTGGTGACCGGCAAGGGGGGCACCGGCAAGACCAGCGTCGCCGCGGCCCTGGCCCTGGCGCTCGCCGCCGGCGGCCGACGCACCCTGCTGGTCGAGGTCGAGGGGCGGCAGGGCATCGCCCAGCTGTTCGGCATCGACCCGCTGCCCTACGAGGAGCGGCACCTCGCCGACGCGCCGGACGGCGGCGAGGTACGCGCTCTCGCGGTGGACGCCGAGGAGGCGCTGCTCGAGTACCTCGACATGTTCTACAAGCTGGGCGCGGCGGGCCGGGCGCTGCGCAAGCTCGGTGCCATCGACTTCGCCACCACCATCGCGCCGGGGCTGCGGGACGTGCTGCTCACCGGCAAGGTGAAGGAGGCCACCACCCGCACCTCCGGGCAGCGGCGGGTGTACGACGCGGTGGTGCTGGACGCCCCGCCGACCGGGAGGATCGGTCGCTTCCTCAACGTCACGGCCGAGACCGCCCGGCTGGCCAAGGTGGGCCCGATCAAGACCCAGAGCGAGGGGGTCGCCGCGCTGCTGCGCTCCCCGATGACCGCTGTGCACGTGGTCACGTTGCTGGAGGAGATGCCGGTGCAGGAGACGGTGGACGCGATCGCCGACGTGACCTCGCTCGGCTTCGGCATCGGGAAGGTGATCGTCAACGGCGCCCGGCCCCCGCTGCCCGCCGGCCGGGCGATCACCGCTGCGGAGCTGCGGCGTGGGCTGGTCGCCGCCGGCCTGCCGGCCGATCGGGACACCGTGGCCGGTTTGCACGATGAGGCCCGGGACCAGGTCATCCGTCGCGAACTGGAAGATTCGCTCCGCGCCGAGCTGGTGGAGTTGGGGCTGCCGATGGTCGAGCTGCCGTTGCTGCCCGACGGGGTGGACCGTGCGGGCCTCACGACACTGGCCCGGGCCCTCGTCAGCGCCGATTGACTCACACCTGAGCTCAGCACCGGCGCATGGACCGACGCGGCCCGATACGCTCGATTGGTGCCTTCCGAAGACGCGGCGCCGCAGCTGGACGTCGACCAGATCCTCGCCGACCCCGGCGTGCGGATCGTCGTGTGTTGCGGTGCCGGCGGAGTGGGAAAGACGACCACCGCTGCGGCGCTGGCCCTGCGGGCCGCTGAGCACCACGGCCGACGCACCGTGGTGCTCACCATCGACCCGGCCCGCCGGCTGGCCCAGTCGCTGGGCCTGACCGAGCTGGACAACACCCCGCGCCAGGTCAAGGGCATCGACGTCGAGAGCAGCGGCGGCGAGCTGCACGCCATGATGCTGGACATGAAGCGCACCTTCGACGACGTGGTGCTGCAGCACACCGATCCGGCGAAGGCCGCGGAGATCTTCGCGAACCCGTTCTACCAGGCGATGAGCTCGACCTTCGCCGGCACGCAGGAATACATGGCGATGGAGAAGCTGGGCCAGCTGCACGCCCGGGGCGAATGGGACCTGATCGTGGTGGACACGCCGCCGTCCCGCTCGGCACTGGATTTCCTGGACGCGCCGGCCCGACTCTCCCGCTTCCTCGACGGCCGGATGCTGCGACTGCTGCTGGCTCCGGCCCGCAGCGGCGGACGGAGCATGTTCAGCCTGGTCACGGCCTCGTTCGGGATGTTCTCGAAGGTGGTGCAGAAGGTGCTCGGCGCACAACTGCTCACCGACCTGTCCGGCTTCGTGGCCGCACTGGACTCGATGTTCGGTGGTTTCCGGCAGCGCGCCGAGCAGACGTACCGCATCCTC
Organism: Micromonospora sp. A202; assembly: GCF_006715105.1. Classification (NCBI taxonomy): domain Bacteria; kingdom Bacillati; phylum Actinomycetota; class Actinomycetes; order Micromonosporales; family Micromonosporaceae; genus Micromonospora; species Micromonospora sp. A202. The sequence goes on from NZ_VFMP01000001.1 coordinate 6,390,323, forward strand.
CAGGCCGGGGAGACGGCCTTCCTGCTGGTCGCGGCGCCCGAGCCGGACGCGGTCCGGGAGGCCGCCTACTTCGCGGGCCGTCTGCGGGACGAGCGGATGCCGCTCGCCGGCCTGGTGCTCAACCGGGTGCACCGTCCGGCGGTGCCGGAGCTGGATGCCGAGCAGAGCCGGCTCGCCGCCGAGCGGCTGACCGAGCTTGGTGGGCACGAGGCCACCGCCGACGTGCTGCGGGCGCACGCGGCGCTGGCTCGTCAGGCGGTACGCGAGCAGCAGGTCGCCGCGCGGTTCACCGAGGCGTTCCCGGCGGTGCCGGCCGTGTCAGTGACGGCACAGCCCGCCGACGTGCACGACGTCGACGGGCTGCGAACGATCGGCGCGGCGATCAGCCGGCCGTGACCGGCGTCAGGTGGCCGCGCTGACGAGGATCTTGTCCTTGCCGGCCTTGTCCTTGCCGTTCTTCTTCATCGCTGCCTCGAACATCTTGCGCCAGCTCGTCACCTGCGGGTGACGACGCAACAGCGCCCGCCGTTCGCGTTCGGTCATGCCACCCCACACACCGAACTCGATCCGGTTGTCCAGCGCGTCGGCCAGGCACTCGTACCGAACTGGGCAGCTCCGGCAGATCCGCTTCGCCACGTTCTGTTCGGCGCCTTGTACGAACAACGCGTCCGGGTCCCCGTTCTGACATGCCGCAAGCGACGGCCAGTCAGTGATCATGCCCATGTGTACACGTCCCCCCTTGCAGTACCTACCGACCTCGTCGATGCACGTCAGCCGGCAATTCCCCCCGATCGCCCGGCCTGCCTTCCCCAAGGCGGCGCGGACGACATCTGGCGCTGTCGCCGCCCCCATCATGCTCTGTAGTCACCCGATTACGCAACGTTGTCGGCGAAATCCATCATTCCGGACACTCCCGGCTTCCCGGGCCTTCAACCGCCGGTTACCCCGCCGAGGTCAGCGATAACGCCGCGCCGCCTCCCTGAATTGGAGGAGACTCACGCCAGGTCACACGCAACCAAGCACGGGGGGTCGTGCGTTTAGCACAACGAGGGCAGCGCACGCAGGAAATGGGGAAAGAACGCCCCAGCGCACCTCGTTCCCTACTCGCGTACCCTGCTGAGGTGACCTGGATGCGGAAACGTGACCACAATGTGCTGACCAACGCCGCATCGCTACTCGTGTGTGGCCTGTTGGCCGGCGTGGTGGTCGCTGCGGCGGCCTTCCCCGCGGTGGCGATGTCCGGCTTGGCCGCGAAGGCGGGCGCCGAGACATTCGGTAACCTGCCCACGGAGCTGACGGTGGCCCGAGCGCCGCAGATCAGCTACCTGCTGGCCTCGGACGGCAAGACACCGCTCGCAACGATGTACGACGAGAACCGGCGCGACGTGAAGCTCGCCGACATCTCTCCCTACATGCAGAAGGCCATCATCGCGGCCGAGGACCACGACTTCTACAAGCACAACGGCGTCGACATCAACGGTGTCGCACGCGCGTTCGTCAACAACCAGGCCGAGGGCTCCGGCCGGCAGGGCGCCTCGACGCTGACCATGCAGTACGTCCGGCTGGCCATCGCCTACTCGGCCACCCACCCGGCCGACGTGGTCGCGGCGACCGAGGACACCAGCGCCCGCAAGCTCCGCGAGATGCGGCTGGCCCTCCAGGTCGACAAGGAATTCTCCAAGGACGAGATCCTCACCCGCTACCTCAACCTCGCCTCGTTCGGCAACGGCGCGTACGGCATCTTCGCCGCCAGCCAGGTCTACTTCGGAAAGCCGCCGAGCAAGCTCACGATCGATGAAGCGGCACTCCTGGCCGGCATGGTCAAGGCACCGACGACGAACGACCCGACCACCAAGGCCGGCCGCCCGCTCGCACTGGACCGACGCAACTACGTCATCGACAACATGGTTGAGATCAAGGCCATCACCCAGCAGGAGGCCGACGCGGCCAAGGCGATCAAGCTGGTGGTGAAGGACAAGCGCACCCCGAACGGTTGCGTCTCCGCCAACGTCAACAGCTGGGGCTTCTTCTGCGACTACTTCTACCGCTGGTGGATGCAGCAGGAGACGTTCGGTTCGACCACCTACGACCGGGAGCGGCGACTGAAGAGCGGCGGCTACACCGTCGTGACGTCGATCGACGTCCAGGCGCAGCGCGGCGCGGACAAGGCGGTCCGCAAGGCCAAGAGCGTGAACAGCAAGGAAGCCGCCATGGTCGCGGTGGTCGAGCCCGGCACCGGCCGGGTCCGGGCGCTCGCGGTGAACCGGCAGTTCAAGCTGGACGACCCGAAGAACCCGAAGAACAAGATCTCCAGCGATCCCGCGAAGAGCAAGAAGAAGATCCGGGGCAACTACCCGGCGACGGTCAACCCCCTGCTCACCGGTGGCGACGGCATCACCGGTTATCAGGCAGGCTCGACCTTCAAGATGTTCACGATCGTGGCGGCGTTGGAAAAGGGCATCCCGCTCAGCTACCCGATCAACGCGCAGAAGCAGTTCAAATCGGAATACATCATCCAGCCGGGCCCCGCGGCCTGCCCAGGCACCAACTTCTACTGCCCCACCAACTCGACGGAGAGCATGGCCGGCCCACACAACATGTGGAGCGCGTTCGGCCGTTCGGTGAACACCTACTTCGTGCCACTGCAGCAGCAGGTCGGCGCGGAGAACGTGGTCAAGGCCGCCAAGCGGCTGGGCATCAACTTCCGGTCCCAGGAGGATCTGGACCTGGAGAAGGGTGCGCACCAGTGGGGCGCGTTCACCCTGGGCGTCTCGCAGACCACCCCGCTGGATCTGGCCAACGCCTACGCCACCCTGGCTGCGGACGGCACGTACTGCGAACCGATCCCGGTGCAGGAGATCCGCGACCCGGAGGGCAACAAGCTCGACATCGCCAACCCGCGCTGCGAGAAGCGGTTCAGCACCGACGTGGCCCGCGCCGCGGTGGACGCGGCCCGCTGCCCGGTCGGTGACAAGTCGTCGTCCTCCCGGTGCGCGGGGGCGACCGCCCCCAACGTCCGTGGCGACGTCGGTTTCCCGGTGGCCGGCAAGTCCGGCACCACCGACTCGGAGAAGACCGCCGCACTGGTCGCGATGACCAAGCAGTACGCGGTGGCGGGCATCATGGCCGACCCGGACTGGCCGCAGACCAACGTGAAGATGAAGCACGGCGAGAAGGACGGCATCAACCCGCCGGTGTGGGAGACGCTGCGGGACGCCATGAAGGGCAAGAAGGCGATCCAGTTCGAGCCGCCGGGCCAGAAGATCTCCGAGGGCGACCAACGCAGCATCCCGAGCGTGAGCTGCATCCCGCTGGATCAGGCGAAGTCCCGGATCAAGGGTGCCGGCTTCGAGCCGGTGGTCTCCGATGCCAAGGTCAAGTCTTCCTGTCCTCCGGGCACCGCCCATGGCACCAGCCCGGACGGGCGCACCATCAAGGGTGGCATCGTCACCATCCAGGTCAGCAACGGTGGTGGCGGCACCACGCCGGGCAACACCGGTGGTCCCGGTGGCCCCGGGCAGCCTGGCAACCCGCCCGGTCGACCCGGTGGCGGTGGTCGTCCCGGCGGCTGAGCCGACGAGCAGGACACAACGGGCGGGCACCCTTCTCGGGTGCCCGCCCGTTCGTCTGTCCGGTCGACCGGCTACCGGCGCCGATCCCGAGGGCGGCAGTCGCGGTGCCGCCGGTGGGTCAGAGGCCCAGCTGTCGGCGTACCTCGGAAGCCACCCGGCCGCCCTCGGCCTGGCCCGCCACCGCGGCCTGGGCCGCCTTCATGGCCGGGCCCATCTGGGCCTTGCCGGTGAAGCCGCCCGCGGCGAGCGCCCCCGACACCAGCTCGGCCAGCTCGGCGTCCGAGAGCTGCTTGGGCAGGTAGCGGTCCAGCACCTCACCCTCGGCCGACTCCTTCGCGGCCTGCTCGGCGCGGCCGGCGTCGGCGAACGCGGTGGCTGCCTCCCGGCGCTTCTTGGCTTCCTTGGTCAACACGGCGAGCACCTCGTCATCGGTGAGCTCGCGCTTGGCCTTGCCGGCGACCTCGGCGGTGCCGACGGCGGCCAGGGCCATCCGCAGCGTGGAGGTGGTCAGCTCGTCGCGCGCCTTGAGCGCGGAACGCATGTCGGCAGTGAGGCGGTCCTTCAGCGTGCTCATGGACGGTCAAACTACCCTGAACGCCATGCGAAAGCGCACACTATTCCGGCTTGCCGCCGGAACCGCCACGGTCGGCGCGGCCACCCTCGCGTACGCGTCGCTCATCGAGCGCAACATGTTCACCCTGCGGCGGTACGACGTGCCGGTGCTGCCGGCCGACGCGGAGCCGCTGCGTGTGCTGCACCTGTCGGACCTGCACATGATGCCCGACCAGGCGCGCAAGCAGCGCTGGGTGGCGTCGCTGGCCGCCCTGGACCCCGACCTGGTGGTGGTGACCGGCGACAACATGGCGCACCCGGACGCGGTGCCCGGGGTGCTGCGCGCCCTACAGCCGCTGCTGGACTATCCGGGGGCGTTCGTGTTCGGCTCCAACGACTACACCGGGCCGGTCCTGAAGAACCCGTTCACCTACTTCCTGCCCGACCGTGAATACACCGAGGGCGTCGAGCTCCCCTACGAGGAGCTGCGTCAGGTGTTCACCGGCGCCGGCTGGGCGGACCTCAACAACGTCCGGACCACGTTGAAGGCCGGCGGTCGACAGCTCGACCTGGTCGGCGTTGACGACCCCCACATCGACCGGGACGACTACCCCTCCGTGGCTGGCGCTGTCTCGTCGTCAGCGGATCTGTCCATCGCGCTGACGCACTCCCCGGAGCCACGGGTGCTCGACCAGATGGCGGCGGACGGCTTCGGGCTGATGCTGGCCGGGCACACCCACGGCGGTCAGGTCTGCGTACCGGGCTTCGGTGCGCTGGTCACCAACTGCGGCCTGCCCCGCTCGATGGCGCGAGGTCTGCACCGCTGGCCGGGCTCGGACTCCTGGCTGCACGTCTCCGCCGGCCTCGGCACCCACCCCACGGCCCCGATCCGCTTCGCCTGCCCCCCGGAGGCCAGCATCCTCACCCTCATCCCCCGCTGACCCGCCCACACCCCTGCGCCCCGCGCAGGCGGTGTGGGCCTCAAGATCCGCGCACACCCCTGCGCCCCGCGCGGGCCTCAAGATCCGCGCCGGCCTCAAGATCCGCGCAACATCAGGGATGTTGCTGCCTCACCCCGCGCCGAGGCAGCAACATCGGGGAAGTTGCGCGGATCTTGAGGCCCGCGCGGGGTCCGGGCAGCGGGGGTACCGAGTTTGACCATCGGGGCGGGTGGGCTACTATTTGTCGGCACGCCTCGGGGTGTGGCGCAGCTTGGTAGCGCGCTTCGTTCGGGACGAAGAGGTCGTCGGTTCGAATCCGGCCACCCCGACCAGGTCAGAGGGCACATCCGATCCATGGATGTGCCCTCTAGTGCTTCCTGGGGTCCAACTGCGGCCGGATCGAGGCCAGCCAGGGTTGCGACCCGGCGGAAGGCCCGGCGGACGGTGTCCGCATCGGGGGCAGTGCCGACAGTCGAGGGAAGATCAACCCGAGCTTGACGTTTGGCCTAGGAGCCGTCGCCCGCGCTCTTCCAACCGTCCCGCTCGGGTAACTCGGCGAGAAGCCGCTCGTACTCGGCCTGGCTACCGATCGTTGCCCGGTGTTCGGGGTGAGCGACGTAGTGCCCGATCACAGCAGCGAGAAATTCCGCGTCGACGTTGTCGGTGCGCATGGCCTTCCGGCTCCACGGAATACCGCGTCGCCGCACCAGCTGGGGTTCCGCGATCGCCATCCGGAGCCGCGAGGGGCGGTCGACACCTGGGGGGACCTGAGCGGCCGGTAGGGCCTCCCACGGCACAGTGAGTGAGCCGAGAGCCCAACGCTGCCGTATCCCGTAAGGATGGAGCTGCACCCCGTAACCCCGCCACGCCTCGACCAGCAACAGCGCGACCAGCAAAAACCAGGGAACATTGACGATCACGTCGAACGTCGACGCAATGCCTGCCCTGGTCGAACGCACCACTGCGCCGATGCTGGCCGATGCAGGCGCGAGGAAGCCCAGGGCAATGAGCACCTTCCACGCCGGAGCGGGTGTGGCGAAGGCCGGAACGTGCGGCTGCACCACAAGGTAGACCGGACGGCTCCCCATGGCGATGAGCGCCAGGACCAGGACCGCCAAGGTAAGGAAGAGCAGCGGGAAGAACAGGCGCTGCCCCAGGGTAGGCACGAACCCGACGGCCGCGACGTTCACACCCGCCACCAGTAGACCAAGCATCAAGACAACGTGCCGGTGACGCACCATGGCATCCGAAACCTTGCCGATCATGCCCGTGACCATACGAGCCGGCGGTTGCAGGACTGGCTAGCCGATCGGTCGACGCTGAACAACGAAGCGTCGATCATGTCAAGCATCCTGTCCCGCAAAGTTTCTGCACGCCTTCAATGCGGCCCGAGACGGGCCCGCACCCGGTCGCGGTCCGTGAGCGGTTGCGCAGGGCCACCCCGCCAGCGTCGACGCGGGCAAGCCGAGCAGACCGCCACCCGGGCCGCCAGCGTCCGAACGTGCGTCAAGGCCGTCTTGACGTGGGGGACCGGGGTGGCGGCCCGCTCCCCAGGAGGGCGGGTCGGCGGCAGGCGGGATGGCAAGCAAGGCGACAGCGGTGACGATCTCAGTAGGATGCGCACATGTCTCGGCCGGTGATCTTCGATCTCTTCCATACCCTGGTTCACGGTGCCGATGACGAGCGTGACCGGGTAGTTGGCGAGATGGCGCTCGTGGTCGGGGTGGCTCCGTCCGCGCTGATCGCTGCGTACCACGCCACCTGGCGTGACCGGCTGGTCCGGTGGGACGTGGAGGAGACCGTCCGCATTCTCGCCGGACGCCTTGGTGGCACGCCAACCGACGCACAGGTGACACGGGCCGGTGGACATCGGCGAGCCCTCGCGCGCCGGGTGCTGGGCACTGTCTCGACCGCCACCCTGGACGTGCTTGACGCGCTGCGCGACGACGGGCGTCCGCTGGCCCTTATCAGCAACGCCACCTCGGAGACCGCCGAGGCGTGGCCGCAGAGCCCGCTTGCCCGCTGCTTCGACGTCGCGGTCTTCTCCTGCGAAGTCGGGCTGGCCAAGCCCGACCCGGCGATCTACCGCATCGCCGCTGAGCGGTTGGGCGTTGCGCCGGCAGAGTGCGTCTTCGTCGGTGACGGCGCAGACGGCGAACTGGCCGGCGCGGCAGCGGTCGGTATGACCGTGCTTCGTACCACTGAGCACAACGACACCGACCCGAGCTGGGGCGGACGTGCGTTCGCCACCCTTGGCGAACTGCCCGCCCTGCTGCGTGAGTCGGCCGGTATAAGTTCCGCTTCAACGTCTGACGGTCGGGTTGGGTGACCAACTGGGTGACGACGGGCGAAGAGGTCGAGGTGCGGCTGCAGATGTTGTGCCACGATCGGCCCGTGCGTACCTGGGGTGACCTAAGCCATGAGGAGCAGTGCCTCATGGTCAACGCTCAAGAGCATGACCTGCTCCCGAGCGTGCTCTGGGACTGGCGGACCGATCTCGACCAGGAAGACAAGTTGACACTGCTGCCGGTGCTTGCCACTGCCCTGGTCTCACTGATCAATGATGGGCTCATCGAGGTACGCCAGCTGGTCGTCGACGTAAACGGCAGCGGCAGCTACGAGGTGATTCCCTGCGGACAACTTCCTGACGTGCTCGCCGACCAGGCTGTCTGGGAGTACACAGATCACAGCTGGATCCATCGTGACGAGGGCCTGGCGATCGTCGAGACCCACGCGGGGCGAGAGTTGTCGCTCACCGATCGCGCGGGTGTGCCGGATCCCCAGAGCTCGAACCCCTACCTGAAGTAGCCGGTCTGTCGGGGCGGGCGGTGAGCCAGCGGTCCGGGAAGCTGAACGGCGCGGCGATGATCATCGGGCACAGATCCGGCACAACTGACACCTGCAAGGGCTGTCAACCGCCGTAGGGCAGCGGAAGAATCGGCTCTGGTCACGTGGCCGATACGTGCAGTTCGGGATGATCGACGCAGCGCCGGAGGGGTTGAGGGTTCTAGTCCGCCCCGGCGGTCCGAACCACGGCGAGCGGCTGCAACCGCACAACCTGAGCTGTCCAGCAGTCCGGGCGGCCCGAACGGATCGACGTCGACGGCGAACTTCCCCACCGGCCGTTCGCGCTGCCGGCAGTGACGTTCTTGCGGGCGCTGTCGCTATGACTTACGCCTGTCTATGACGAATCCCCGGGATCTGGAGATGTGCATGGTGTCGCAACAGCGAAGGCTGGGCCGTGGCGTGATGATCCTGCTGATGGCCCTGGCCGCGATGGTGGCGTCCACCACGCCGGCGTTCGCGGCGGCATTGCCGCCACCGGCCTCGGTTGGCGCGGCGGCGGTCTCCGCGACCCGGGTCGAGGTGAGCTGGCAGGCTGTGGCAGGCGCCGGCAGCTACCAGGTACGGCGCGGAACCGTGTCGGGTGGCCCGTACCAAACGGTGGGGACGGCCAGCGGGACGTCTTACGTCGACGAGACCGTCGCGCCGGAGAAGGCGTACTACTACGTCGTACGGTCCCGGTCCGGCAAGCGGACGTCGGGCGACTCGACCGAGGCGTCAGTGCAGACCTCGCTCCCGAAGCCCGTCAACGTGCGGGCGACCGCGGCGGAGACGAGCATGACCCTGCGTTGGAAGGCCGCGGCCGGCACAGCCCGATACGAGATCGTCCGGCTGAGCGAGGCGGCACCGGTGGAGACGGTGGTCGGCACCACGACCTCGACCGAGTACGTGGACAGCGGCCTCACGGTCGCCACCCGCTACGTCTACTGGATCCGGGCGGTCGGCGCGGGCGGCGCCACGGCCACGTCCGACGCCGTACGGGTCTACACCGGCCCTGCCACGACAACGACGGTCACGGTGTCACCAGGCTCGGTGGAGCAGGGACAGCGGATCCTGCTCATCGCGAACGTGCGATACGCGGACGGCCGGATTCCCAGCGGTGAGGTGGCGTTCATGTCTGCGGCCGGCGCGGTCGCGTTCGTCAACGTCGACGGCACCGACGGCACGGCGATCGCCATGGTCAACGGCACTGGATGGACTCCGACCTCGGTCTACGCGCAGTTCCAGGGGTACGACTGGCAACCGTCCGGGGCGAGCGTGTCCGGCGATGCCGTGCCCGTGGTCACCCAGCCCTACGGCTCAGTGGTCTTCGCCGCTCCCTCCTGGCTGAAGCTCGGCTCCTGGGAGGAAGCGGTCGCCACCGGCGACCTGACCGGCGATGGGCTCTCTGACGTGGTGGTGACGACGACCGAGTACGCCGATGACGCCCACGACCATTCCGCCTTCCTGTTCGTGCAGGAGGCCGAGAACCAGCTCGTGCTGAAGCAGCAGTTGGCGACGTCGACACCCACCGGCGGCAGCATGTACCCGGTCATCGGTGACCTGGACGGCGACGGTGCCGACGAACTGGTCGTCGCTACGGGCGACGGGGTCGACGTGTTCCGCCGTACCGGATCCGGGCTCTCGACGGCCGAGCACCTGTCGTTCGCCGACGACCTCATCGACCTCAAGCTCTGCGACCTGGACGGTGACGGTCGGACGGACATCGTCGCGGTGAGCGACAACGGCGTCCTCGTGCGGTACGGCGACGACAGCGGTGGCTTCGCACCCGTGGCTCTCGTCTCGCCGCACCGCGGTTTCGTCCTGGACGCGGTCGACATGACGGGGGACGGCCGGCCGGACCTGGTGGTGCAACTCGGACAGCTGATCCAGATCAGCACCCAGACGGCGCCTCGATCGTTCGCCGACCCGGTCGGGTACCAGGCTCCCGCCGGACACCTGCGCACGGTCAGTTCCATGGCCGTCGGCGACGTGACAGGGGACGGTAGGAAGGATGTCGTCGTCACCGTCTCCGGCAACGCACCGAACGCCCAGGTGCAGGTGCTCACCCACGACAGCGGGGGCGTGTTCGGACGGTGGATCCGCTACCCGGTCTACGAGATTCCGGACGCCATCGCGATCGCCGACGTGAACAACGACGGTCGTGACGATGTCGCCATCACCCACGGCGGCTGGAGCTCAGCGGGCGTCCTGCTGCAACGGCCGGACGGCTGGCTGGGCAACGAGTTCCGCGTCTCCCAGCTGCCGCCCGCCAGTTCCTTCACTCCGCGCGGGCTCGCGGTCGCCGACATCAACAACGACGGCCTGAAGGATCTGCTGATGGCCAACTACAACTACGGGCTCGTGGTGGTGCCGCAACGCCCCGCGGCGACGTCCGCGGCGACGTCGCCGAAGGTCCAGGTGGGCCGGGCCTGAGCGACGTTGGAGGACTCGTCGGTGGAGGGCACATCCGATCAACGGATGTGCCCTCCACCGTTCCCGGGCGTGCCTGCGCGCTCAACCCACAAGGATGAGTTCCGGGACCAGCGGATGCTGCCGTCGCGGCTGACGACGGAGCGACGCCCCGCTGACTAGCATCGATCGCGATGGAGCTGCTGGAGCGCACGGACGCGCTCGCCACCCTGGACCGGCTGCTGGCCTCCCCCGGTGGCGCGATCGCGCTCGTCGCGGGCGAGGCAGGAGCCGGTAAGTCCACAGTGGTTGGTGCGTTCGCGGCGACGGCCGGGGCCAGGGTGCTCTGGGGCAGCTGCGACCCACTGCTGACCCCACGGGCGCTCGGCCCGGTGCACGACATCGCCCGGCAGGTCGGCGGCGTACTCGCGGAACGACTGAGCGCACTGCACACGGCGACGGAGGCCGAAGGGCGCGGCGCCGTGTTCGACGCGCTTCTCGGCGAGCTGACCGACCCCCGGCCCGGTCACCGGACGGTGATGGTGGTGGAGGACGCGCACTGGGCGGACGGCGCCACCCTGGACCTCATCGCGTACCTGGGGCGGCGGCTGACCCGCCACCCGGCGCTGCTCGTGCTCACCCTGCGCGATGACGAGGTGGGGGCTGATCATCCCCTGCACGCCGTGCTCGCAGGGCTGCCCCGGCCACTGGTCCGCCGGTTGCCGCTGCCGGCCCTGTCCACCGATGCCGTCGCGCGGCTGGCCCGCCGCGCCGGCCGCGACCCTGACGGGTTGTACCAGGCCACCGGCGGCAACCCGCTGTTGGTCACCGAGGTGCTGGCCGCCACCGGCCCGGGTGTGCCGCCGACCGTACGCGATCTGGTGTTGGCCCGGCTGGCCGCGTTGTCGCCGCCGGCCCGGGAGGTCGCCGCCCTGGTCTCGGTGGTCCCGTCCCGGGCCGAGCCGTACCTGCTCGACGGTCATCCACCGGCTGCCGTGCAGGAGTGCCTGGATCGCGGGGTGCTGGTGCCGGCGGGCAATGCGGTGGCGTTCCGGCACGAGTTGCTGGGTCGGGCGGTACGCGAGTCACTGTCCCCGGTGCACCGGGTCGCGCTGCACGCGGCCGTACTGGCCCGGCTCACGCCCCGGCCGGACGTGGACGCCGCCCGGTTGGTGCACCACGCCCACCACGCCGACGATCCGGCGGCCGTGCTGCACTGGGCACCCGTAGCGGCCCAACGGGCCAGCCGGGCGGGCGCGCACCGGCAGGCAGCGGACCACTACACCGTCGCACTCCCACACGCCGCGGGCCTGCCGGCACCGCGCCGGGCCGAGTTGCTCGAGGCGTACGCGACTGCCGCGTACCTTGCCGGGCTGGCCGCCCAGGCGCTGGACGCCCGGCAGGCCGCGCTCGCCCTGCGGGAGGCCGAGGGCGACCCGCTGCGGATCGGCGAGAACCTGCGCTGGGTGTCCCGGCTGTGCTGGTGGACCGGGGACAGCGCTGCGGCCCGGACGACGGGTACCCGGGCGGTTCAGGTGCTGGAGTCCGCGCCGCCCGGCAGGCAGTTGGCGATGGCCTACAGCAACATGTCGCAGCTGCTCATGCTCGCCGACGACAACGGCCGGGCCATCGACTGGGGTGACCGGGCCCGGGAGCTGGCCCGGCGGCTCGGCGACGTGGAGACCGAGGCGCACGCCCTGGTCAACGTCGGTTCGGCCCGCCTCCAGAGCGGTGATGTCGCCGGCATCATCGAGCTGGAACGTGGGCACACCCTGGCCGTCGCCCACCATCTCGACGACCACGCGGCCCGGGCGCTGGTCAACCTGGCCACCATGTCGGTGGAGTGGCACCGGATCGGGCGGGCCGCCGAGGCCCTGGACCGGGCGTTGCGCTTCACCGAGACCCGGGACCTCGACGGGTACGCCCGGCACCTGCTCGGACACCGGTCCCGACTGCGGCTGACGACCGGCGACTGGGCGGGTGCCCGCGCCGACGCCGAACGGGCGCTGACCGGCACCGTGCAGCCCGGCGGGAGCCTGGTCCCGGCCCTGGTCGCACTGGGCCGGCTCCATGCACGCCGGGGCGAGCCGAGCACCGAGGACCATCTGGACAGGGCGGCGCGCTGGGCGACGCAGAGCCGGGAACTCCAGTTCGTCGTGCCGGTCGCCGCGGCCCTGGCCGAACGACACTGGCTGGCCGGCGAGCCGGAACGGGCGGTCCCCGAGCTGCGCCGTGCCCACCGGCTGGCTCTCGACGCGGGCCAACCCTGGTACGCCGGCGAGCTGGCGTACTGGCTGTGGCGGGTCGGCGAACCGCTCGGGGACAGCGACGCGCTGGCGTCGCCGTACCGGCGGCTCATCGAGGGTGACTGGGCTGGCGCGGCCGAGGAGTGGCACCAGCTCGGCTGCCCGTACCCCCGGGCCGAGACGCTGGCCTGCGGCGACGACCCGGCGGCCGCTGAGGCGCTGCGGGTCCTGGACGGGCTGGGCGCGGTCGCCGTGGCCCGCCGGATCCGGGCTGAGCTGCGCGGCCGCGGGATGGCCCGAGTGCCGAGAGGGCCGCGCCCGAGGACGGCCGGGGACCCGGCGGGCCTGACCGCCCGGCAGCGGGAGGTGCTGGCGCTGCTCGCCGAGGGGCTCAGCAACGCCGAGATCGCGGCCCGGCTGTCGCTCTCCGTTCGGACCGTCGGCCACCACGTGTCGGCGGTGCTGGACAAGCTCGCGGTGCCCAGCCGGGGCCAGGCTGCGGCGACGGCCCGCCGGCAGGGCCTGGCGCCCCCAACATAGGTGTTTCTACCGATCCCTCGCAGTGCCACTCCGCCTACGGTCGGTGACACACCGAACCGTCCGAGGGGGACCATCGATGACCACCGCAATCGATCTCAACGCCGTCAAGGCACGCCAGCAGGTGACCTGGGCCAGCGGCGACTACGGCGCTGTCGCCGCCCTCATCCACCCGATCTCCGAGTTGCTGGTGACGGAGGCCGACCTGTCGGCCGGTGCCCGGGTGCTGGACGTGGCGACCGGCACCGGCAACGCCGCCATCGCCGCCGCGCGCTGCGGCTGCGTCGTGACCGGCGTCGACTACGTACCCGAACTGTTGGAACGGGGCCACGCCCGCGCCGCTGCGGAACGACTCCCGGTCACGTTCGTGACCGGGGACGCGGAGCGCCTGGCGTACGCCGATGGGTCCTTCGACGCGGTGCTCTCCGTCGTCGGCGTGATGTTCGCGCCCAACCAGGAACAGGCGGCAGCCGAGCTGGTCCGGGTCTGCCGGCCCGGCGGCACGGTGGCGCTGGCGTCGTGGACGCCGCAGGGATTCATCGGCGACCTGTTCCGCACGGTGGGGCGGCATGTGCCGCCGCCGGCAGGGCTGCGCCCACCGGTGCAGTGGGGCGACGAGGGCCGGGTTCGCGAGCTGCTCGGCGGGGCCGTGGGTGAACTGCGGGCGGTACGCCGGGAGTACGTCTTCCGCTTCGGCACCCCGGCGGAGTTCGCCGACTTCTTCCGGGCCAACTACGGGCCGACGCTGAAGGCGTTCGAGGCGCTGCCCGAGGAGCAACGATCGAATCTACACGCCGATCTGGTGGAGCTGGCCCGTACCCACAACCGCGCCACCGACGCCACGCTGCGGATCGCCGCGGAGTACCTGGAGGTCGTGGCGCGGCGGACCGCCGACCCGGTCTGACGCACATCACCGAAGATCATTTGATCCGTTCGACCGGCTCCCAAGCCGGTTGAGCGGTGATTGTCGCCCGACAACCGGTCACATACGCCTGATCATCCGCTCAGCAGGCGGATGACACGGGGCAGATCATCCACTGTGATCAGACCCAGGCCGCGCCGTGCCATCGTCGGCGCGGCCCGGCCGGTCAGTCCTGTCGTTCGGTGCGCTCGATCTCGGAGAACGCGGCGGCCAGGTAGTCGTCCAACGGCACGCCGGTCGCCGCCAGCAGATCGGCCACCAGCAGCGGGGCATGCCGGGCCAGGGCGGACGCGTCCGGGGGTGACTCGTCGCCCTCGGGGTCGTACACCCCCAGAGCGCCGGCCAGCAGGACGAGCACCACGTGCGGGTCGACGTCCGAACGCCACCGTGCCGCCCCCTGCACGCAGCGGGTCAACACCTGGCGGATGTCGTCACCGGTCAGCCCGTCCGGGTGGCTCTCCTCCAGCAGCAACCGGACCACCGCGCCGAGCACCAGCCCGGAACGCTCGTCGGCGGCGAGCTTGCCGACCACCTCGTCGTACGCCTGACCGTCGCGTGCCTGGGCTGCGGCGACGGCCGCGGTGGCGGTCACCGCGATGGCGCGGGCGGTAGCGGGCAGATGTCGCCAGGTGCCGGTCATCGGGTCAGCATCGCAGACCCGGCGGACACCGCCGGACCGGCGAGAGGGTCAGGTGGATGATCGTGGGATCGGTCACTCGTCGACCTCGACGACGGCGCGGCGCGGCCGAAAACGAGTCGCGTGGTGTCACACCCGACCAACAGAATGCCGGACATGCTGCGCCGCGCTCTGCCCCGCCGTTCGGAAGCTCGCCGGATCCTTCTCGGCACCCTGCTGTCGGCGATCGGGCGCGGCTTGACCCTGCCGTTCCTGTTCATCTACCTGACCGACGTACGCGGGCTCACCGACACCCGCGCCGGGCTCGTGATCGGCTGGTACGGTGCCGTCACCCTGGCCCTGTCACCGCTGGGCGGGACGCTGATCGACCGGTTCGGCGCACGCCGGGTGGTGGTGCCCTGTCTGCTGATCGAGGCGGTCGGCACCGGCTCGCTCGCGCTGGTCAACTCGAGCGGGTCGGCGCTGCTGGTGATGACGGTGATCGCCGTCGGCAGCTCGGCGATCTGGTCCGGGCAGAACACGATCCTCGCGTCGCTGACCGACGACGATGAGCGGCAACGCGTCTTCGGGCTGAACTTCGCCCTGCTCAACCTGGGCATCGGCATCGGTGGCATGACCTCCGGCGCGGTCGTCGACACCGGCCGGCTCGCCACCTTCCAGGTGATCTACCTGCTGGACGCGGTGACCTACCTGCTGCCGGCCCTGATCCTGCTCACCCTGCCCGGCGTGGGCCACCGACTCGGCAACCGTCGGGGCGTCGACGAGCCGTCGGCCGGCGGCTACCTGACAGTGCTCCGGGACCGCCCGTTCCGGCGGCTGGTGATCTTCGGGTTGATCCTCACCACCTGCGGCTACGCACAGGTCGAGGTGGGCTTCGCCGCGTACGCGGTGCGGGTCGTCGAGGTGAACCCCCGGGTGGTGGCGTGGGCGCTCGCGGCGAACACCGTGATGATCGTGCTCGCGCAACTGCTGGTGATCCGCCGGATCGAGGGGCGTAGTCGCACCCGGGCACTGGCGGTGGTGGGTGCGGTGTTCGCCGCAGCCTGGTTGGTCCTCGGCGCGGGCGGTCTGGTCAGCGGTGAAAGCGCCCTGTTCGCCGCCCTGTGCGTGGTGGCCTGCTCGGCGATCTTCGGCTTCGGCGAGACGATGCTCTCGCCGGTGATGCCCGCGCTGACCAACGCACTGGCCACCGACGAGCTACGCGGCCGATACAACGCCATGAGTTCGATGATCTTCGGGGTCAGCGGTGTGATCGGTCCGGTGACCGCCGGCCCGCTCATTGGCGCCGCCAACGGCATGGTCTGGGTAGCGACCGTGGTCGGCGGCTGCCTGGTCGCCTCGCTGGTCGCGCTGTCCCTGCGCCGCCTGCTCAGCACCGAGCAGGACGGCCTCGCAACCACCGCCCCGGCATCCCCCGCCCCCACGCCCGCCACCGCCTGACGACCTCCGAGGCCCCTCCCCCGCGCCACCCCACGCCCTGGACGCTGCGCCCGCGCGCTGCGCCCGCGCGCTGCGCCCGCGCGCTGCGCCCGGCGCCCCGCCCCGCGCCCCGCATCCCGCATCCCGCATCCCGCACCAAGATCCGAGCAACTTCCCGGATGTTGCTGCCTCCGGCGCGCAGGAAACAGCAACATCCCTGATGTTGCGCGGATCTTCCTCGTTGATCTCGCCGCGCGGGCACGGCAGGCGCGGGCGGGCACGGCAGGCGCGGGCGGGCACGGCGGGCGCGGGCGGGCACGGCAGGCGCGGGCGGGCACGGCAGGCGCGGGCGGGCACGGCAGACGGGGGATGGAACGGGTCGGGCCCCGGAGCGGATGCTCCGGGGCCCGACGTGGCGCGGGGTCGGCCGTCAGGCGGCGGGGACCTCGGCGGTGGTGCGGATCCGGTCCAGCGTCGGCGCGGAGACCGGCGACTGGGCGGTCAGGTACGCCACGAAGGCGTCCAGGTCGATCTGGCCGGTGACCAGGTTCGTCCCGCCGGTGAGGACGCTGAACCCGTCACCACCGCCGGCCAGGAAGTTGTTCACCGTCACCCGGTAGGTGGCGGCGGTGTCGACGGCGGTGCCGCCGATGGTCAGGCTGCCCCGGACCACTCGGGTGCCGGCGCACGGGTCGGCCACCGTGCCGGTGGTGCCGTTCGGGTCGACCACGTAACCCACGGTGGACGAGGGGTACAGCGTCCGGCCGGTGACGAACTGCTGTTCCAGGACGCAGTAGAGCTGCGCGCCGGTCAGGTCGAGTGTCACCAGGTTGTTGGCGAACGGCTGCACCGTGAACGCCTCCTCGTAGGTGACCGGGCCGGCGTTGAGGTCGGCCCGGACCCCACCCGGGTTCATGAAGGCGGCGACCGCGTTCTGCTCGTCGTCGGTGGCGGCGAGCTGCGCGTCGGCGATCAGGTTGCCCAGTGGCGATTCACCGAGACTCGTACCGAAGAGGGTTTCCTGGGTCTTGGTGATCGCGGTGGTGGTCTCGCCGACCTGGCGGTCGGCGACCGGGCCGAGCACCGTCTTGTACCGGTCGATCAGCGCGGTCTGCTTCGGGTCCTTGGCGACATCCCGGGTGACCACCACGTTGTTCGCGGCGGCGGAGATGACATCGCCCGACCGACGGTCGATCTTGAGGTCGATGTCGGTGACCAGGCGGCCGAACGAGCTGGCGCTGGTCACCAGCTTGCCGTTGATGTCGCAGTTGTACGCCTGGTGGGTGTGCCCACTGACCACCACGTCGATGGACGGGTCCATCCGGTTGGTGATGTCCACGATGGGGCCGGTCATGCCGACGCAGTCGTTGATGCCACCGGTCGCCGCCTGGGCACCGCCCTCGTGCAGCAGCACGACGATCGTCTCCACGCCCTTGCGGCGCAGCTCGCGGGCGTACCGGTTGGCGGTGTCCGCCTCGTCGGCGAAGCTGAGGCCGGCGACGCCCTGCTGGCTGACGATCTGCGGGGTGCCCTCCAGGGTCATCCCGATGAAGCCGACCTTGACGCCCTGCACCTTGTGAATGGCGTACGGCGCCATCAGCGGCTTGCCGGTCGCGGTCTTGAAGGCGTTCGCGGACAGGTACTTGAAGCCGGCGCCCCGGTAGGGGGTGCCGTCGGCGCAGCCGTCGACCGGGTGGCAGCCGCCGTTCTGGATCCGCAGCAGCTCGGCGGCACCCTCGTCGAACTCGTGGTTGCCGACGCTGGCGTAGTCCAGGCCTGCCATGCTCAGCGCTTCGATGGTCGGCTCGTCGTGGAATGCGGCGGAGAGCAGCGGGGACGCACCGATCAGGTCACCGGCGGCGACGGTGATGGTGTTCTTCTTCTTGGCGGCGGCGCGCAGCTCGGCCAGGTGCGTCGCCAGGTATTCGACGCCACCCGCGGTCTGTCCGGCGATGGTGCCGCTGGAGCCGCTCGGCGGTTCGAGGTTGCCGTGGAAGTCGTTGAGGGCCAGCAGGGTGACGTCGACCGGCTTCGGCCGTGCGTCCGCTTGCTCAGGGCTGGTGGCGACCGCGCCGAACGCGGCCACCGCAAGCACGGTCAGGCCGACAGCGGCCCGACGCATCCTGGTTATGGACATGGATCTCCTTGTGAGAATCGGCGCGTGCGGTGCCCGGCCTCTGGGTCGACCGGGCCGCCGGCCAGCGCCGTCGAAAGGGTCGCGATTGGCGGCGGTTGGGGTTGGCCGCCCGCCCCGACAGCCTCTCATCCGGACGCCGCCCGGTCGACCCAGGCAGCACATCAGAGCTGCGGGTACGCCCCGACCTCGGATCGACGGGCGTTTGGTGGGTCTGCCAGACAGTGTCGGACCCAGGGTCTAGAAAGGACGGGACGGTCAGCGCGGACGGAGGCGGCATCGTGAGCGGAACGACACCGGTGGTCGAGCAGGTGAGATCGGCGGATGGCACGCCCATCGCGTTCGAACGGGCCGGGACGGGGCCTGCGATGGTCCTGGTCGGCGGCGCGTTCAACGACCGCAACACGACCCGCGCACTAGGTGCGGCGTTGACACCGGATTTCACCGTTTTCGGCTACGACCGCCGGGGTCGGGGTCAGAGCGGCGACACGCTGCCCTACGAGATCGGCCGCGAGATCGATGATCTGGCTGCCGTGATCGCGGCGGCAGGTGGTTCCGCCGCTGTCTACGGGGTCTCTTCGGGGGCGATCCTCGCCGCCCTGGCCGCCGCGCAGGGTCTGCCGGTGACCGGGTTGGTCCTGTTCGAGCCGCCGTTCCAGGTGGGCTCGCACGTCGGCGTCCGGAAGGACATCACCGCGCAGCTCATCGAGCTGATCGCCGCCGACGACCGGGATGGCGCGGTGGAGACCTTCCTCAGCGTCTCGGTCGGGCTGCCCGCCGAGGCGATCACCGGGATGCGGGCGCAACCGGTTTGGGGCGCACTGACCGCCATCGCGCACACGTTGCCGTACGACGCCATTGTGAGCGCGGGAGGGCGACTGCCGGCCGACCGGCTGGCCGCGATCACCGCTCCGACCCTCGCGGTGGACAGCACCGGCAGTCCACAGTGGTTGCGGGATGGGAGCCGGGCTGCGGCCGAGGCAGTCCCTGGCGGTCGGTCCATCAGCCTCGACGGTGGCTACCACGAGGTGCCGCCTGCGACGCTCGCCCCCGCGCTGCGCGAGTTCCTGCTCGGCTGACGACCACACCGGCGCACGGCCCGCCAGCCGGACGCGCGCGACGCAGGGCCAACCGCCGGACCGGCGCGCGACGCAGGGTCAGTCGGCCAGACCGGCGCGCGACGCAGGCGTCAACCGCCGGGCCGGCCTGACGTCGACGGTGAGCCGCCGACCAGCGCCTCGTCGACCAGGGCTTCGTCGACCAGCGCCGCGACGGCGTCCGGCGACCAGGCGTCCGCCACGCCGGGCCGGCCCGCCAGATAGCTCGCGATCCGCTCGGCTGGCCAGCCGTGTGACTCGCGCAGGCCTCGGACGATCATGCCGAGGTAGGTCGGCGCGGGTGGCCGACACCGCACACCGGACGCGCCCTCGGGTGCGGTGAAGGTGAGCATCGGGACGCCGCTGCGGCTGCCGGGGCAGACCAGCGTCTCGTACCGTCCGGGGCCGAGCGTCGCCCGCCCATTGGAGACGGCGGCGTCGATGGCCGCGCCGGTCGCCCGGATGAGGTCGGTGGCGTCATCCACTGGGCGGTACATCTCCTGTGCCGCGATGTCGGTGAACTGCTCCAGGGTGACCAGGTAGGCGCGTGCGGCGGCCTCGCCCGGCAGGTGCGGGTCGTAGAAGGCCATCCCGCCGGTCCAGGCGCCGGACTCGCCGGCGAAGTAGATGCCGCCGGGCAGCGACACCGGCACCGACCGGCTCGGTGGGCGTCGGTCCCGGCAGCCCGGGTACGTCCGCTTTCCGCCGGGCGGGCAGCCTCCTCCGATGTACCACGCCAGCCGGGCGGCGTGCATGTTCGAGCCGTACGCGACGTACCAGACCTCCATGAGCGGTGCCGTCAGAAGCCGCCGGTCTGGCCGGCGGCGTGGCTCACCTGCACGGTGTGTGTCACGCAGCCGCCCGCCTCGACCAGGTGCAGCAGGAAGGCGGTCGGCTCGTCGACCCAACCGATCTGCTCGTCGGCGCTCATGGTGAGCGCGCTCTGCCTCCAGGTGCTGGGCGCCACGGTGAGCACCGTGCCCGCGTACGCCGTGGTGACCGCGCGGTGCAGGTGGCCGGCGGCTACCCGGACGACGTGCCGGTGCCGGCCGATCACCTCGGCGAGCGCGTCACCGTCGGCGAGCCTGATGGAGTCGGCCACGGGGAAACCGACAGCGACCGGAGGATGGTGCAGGCAGACCACGGCGGGCACCTCGGGTCGCCCGGCCAGCACACCGTCGAGCCAACCCAGCTGCTCTTCGCCGAGTTGGCCGCCGTCGCTGCCGGCGACGAGCGAGTCGAGCACCACGACCGTCGCCGCCTCGTGGTCGACGTGGTAGTAGGCGGAGAAGCCGCCGCCGAGCCACGGCGTACCCCCGAAGGCGTCGAGCAGCGACTCCCGGTCGTCATGGTTGCCGGGAACGAGGTGCACCGGCAGCGGGAACCGGCCGATCAGCTCGCGCAGTGCCGCGTACTCGTCGGGTCGTCCGTGGTCGACCAGGTCACCGGTGATCACCACGCAGTCCGGTCGGGGCCGCAACGCGAGCACCCGGCCGAGCGCACGGTGCAGGCCTGCGGCCGGTGCGGCGGCGAGCAGGCCGGTGGTCAGGTGCGGGTCACTGAGCTGGGCGATGATCATGGGTCGCTCCTCCGCGCCGGGATCTCCACGCTATCGCCGGTCACCGTTTCGCGTTGCCCGCGACCGGGACCCGCAGCCCGAAGCCGCAAGCCCGAAGCCCACAGGCTGCGTCCACAGCCTGTGGATAGAACATGTGTACGACGTCAGTCGACTCTCAGCAGCCGGAAGTACGCTTGATCGCGCGGCTCGGCGACGCCGGGCTCCTCCCCTACCTGGAACGACGTGCGAGTGGATCATCAGCGAGTCATCCGTGACGTCACCGTCCGCCTGCCGATGGCGTCGAGCACGCCGGAGGCCTGTCGGTGGACGGTCAGCGCACTGTCCCGCCACACCCCGGCGACCATCTCCGTACTGCTCGCGGTCCACGACCGCCTGCGCTGCGTCGCGGCGACCGGGGCCTGGCAGGTCTTCGCGACCGTGCCGGCGCGGACCGGCATCGTCGGCCGGGTGTACGACACCGGCACCCCCGCTGTCGTCCCGGACGTCACCGTCGACCCGGACTACCTACCGGTACGCCCGGACGTGACCGCCGAGCTGTGCGTACCGGTGCTGGACCCGACGGGCCGGGCGATCGGCGTCCTCGACCTGCAGTGGAGTGAGCCGATCGACCTGGAGCCGTGGCGGGAGACCACGCAACAGCTTGCCGACCAGCTCGGCGCGCGGATCGCCGCCCTCGGTGGCCCACCGGCGGAGAGCCGCAGCGAGAAGCTGCTCCGGCACGCTGCCGCCCTCTCCTCCGCACCGACCGAGGCGGACGTACTGGGCGTGGCGGCCTGCGCCGCGCGCGAGGTCTCCGGCCTCTCCACAGCGGTGCTGCTGATCGCGGGGCAGCTCGGCGCACCCCCGGCGGCCCCGAGCGACCTGGAGACCCGGATCCGCGCCGAGCTGACCGAGTCGGGTCCGGCCGCACTGGTCCGGATGGTCGACCGGGCACACCGGTACGGCGCGGGGTACACGCTGGGAGAGGCCGGGCACCCTCCGACCGAGGACTATCGACCGCTGACCCGGGCGGGGGTGCGCACCCTGGTCGCCGTTCCGGTCGGGCCGCCGGACGCCGGCGGGGTGCTGCTGGTCGCCGACGAACGGGCCCTGCGCCCGGACCCGACCACGGTCAGCCTGATGGAACTGCTCGCCGGGCAGGCCTGGACGAGCCTGGACCGGCTGCGCACTCTGGCCCGGCTGCGCGAGCAGGCCAGCTCCGACCCGCTGACCGGGTTGCGGCACACCGGCCCGTTCGGGCAGCGGATCGCGGCGGCCACCCCGGGGCGTACGGCCCTGTTGGCGATCGACGTGGACGGCTTCAAGACCGTCAACGACACGTACGGCCACCAGGCCGGCGACCGGGTGCTGGTCGGGTTGGCCCGGGCGCTGGAGGGGGCGCTGCGCCACGGTGACGAGCTGTACCGGATCGGCGGCGACGAGTTCGTCGCGGTGATCGAGGTGAGCCGCCCGGAGGAGGCGGTCCGGATCGCCGAGCGGCTGACCGAGGCGGCCCGGCGAGTCGGCCGCACGATCAGCGTGGGCGTCGCGCTACCCCGCCCCGGCGAAACCCCCGACCGCACCCTGAGAAGAGCTGACCAGGCCCTGTACGCGGTGAAACGCCAAGGCCGAGACGGAGTCCACCTGTCCGCCGCGTAACCCCAACCCCCGCCCCGCCGATCATGCAGGCGGGGCGGGGCGGGGAGTCGCTGGTTAGGGGGTGCGGAGTTCCTTGGCTAGGAGCTCGGCGATCTGGGCCGTGTTGAGGGCAGCGCCCTTGCGGAGGTTGTCGCCGGTCACGAAGAAGTCGAGGGCGCGAGGGTCGTCCAGGGCGCGGCGGATCCGGCCGACCCAGGACGGGTCGGTGCCGACGGCGTCGATCGGCATCGGGAACTCCCCGGCGGCGGGGTCGTCGACAAGGATCACCCCGGGTGCGTTGCGCAGTGCCTCGCGGGCGCCCTCGGCGTCCACCTCGGTGGCGAAGACCGCGTGCACGGCCACCGAGTGGGCGGTGACGACCGGCACCCGGACGCAGGTGGCGGACACCTTGAGGTCGGGCAGGCCGAGGATCTTCCGCGACTCGTTGCGGATCTTCATTTCCTCCGACGACCAGCCACCGTCTGCGGGCGAGCCGGCCCACGGCACCACGTTGAGCGCCATGGGGGCCGGGAACGGGCCCAGGTCGTCGCCGACCGCCTGCCGCACGTCGCCGGTGCGCGAGCCCAGCGCTCGATCGCCGGCGACCTTGGCGAGCTGGTCGTGCAGGATGTCGACGCCGGACTTGCCCGCGCCGGAAACCGCCTGGTAGGAGGCGAGCACGAGCTCCCGTAGGCCGTACTCGCGGTGCAGCGGCGCGACCGCGACGATCATCGCGAGGGTGGTGCAGTTGGCGTTGGCGATGATGCCCCGGGGCCGGTTGCGGACCTGCTCGGGGTTGATCTCGGGCACGACCAGCGGGACGTCCCGGTCCATGCGGAACGCGCCGGAGTTGTCGACCGCGATCGCGCCTCGGGAGACGGCGATCGGTGCCCACTCGGCGGAGACCTCGTCGGGCACGTCGAACATCGCCACGTCGACCCCGTCGAACGCCTCGGGGGTCAGCGCCTGGACGACCATCTCCTCGCCCCGGCAGCGCACCCGGCGCCCGACCGAGCGTTCGGAGGCGAGCAGCCGGATCTCACCCCAGACGTTGCGACGCCCGGTGAGCAGCTCACACATCACGGTGCCGACGGCACCGGTCGCTCCGACCACTGCGAGGGTGGGCAGCGCCGTCATCGGCGCTACCTACCCGTCCCCGCGTAGACCACGGCTTCGGTGTCGCCGCCCAGCTCGAACGCGTCGTGGATGGCGCGGACGGCGGCGTCGAGGTCGGTGTCCCGGCAGACCACGGAGACCCGGATCTCGGACGTGGAGATCATCTCGATGTTGACCCCGGCCGCGCCGAGCGCGGCGAAGAACCCGGCGGCCACACCGGGGTGCGAGCGCATGCCGGCACCGATCAGCGAGACCTTGCCGACGTGGTCGTCGTAGAGCAGGCCCTTGAACTTGACCGGCTCCTGGATCTTGCTGAGCGCGGCCATCGCGGTCGGGCCGTCGGTCTTGGGCAGGGTGAACGAGATGTCCGTCCGGCCGGTGCCCTCGGTGGAGACGTTCTGCACGATCATGTCGATGTTGATCTCGGCGCCGGCGACCGTGTCGAAGATCCGCGCGGCGGCACCCGGCTCGTCGGGCACCCCGACGATCGTGATCTTGGCTTCGCTGCGGTCGTGCGCGACTCCGGTGATCAGTGCCTGCTCCACGGAAAGGTCCTCCATCGATCCAGTGACCATCGTGCCGGTGTTGGTCGAGTATGACGAACGGACGTGGATCGGCAACCCCGCTCGCCGGGCGTATTCCACGCTACGCAGGTGCAGAACCTTCGCGCCGCACGCGGCCAGCTCCAGCGTCTCCTCGTAGGTGATGTGCTTGATGTGCCGGGCGTTGGGCACGATCCGAGGGTCGGCGGTGAAGATGCCGTCGACGTCGGTGTAGATCTCGCAGACGTCGGCGTGCAGGGCCGCGGCGAGCGCCACGGCGGTGGTGTCCGAGCCGCCCCGGCCCAGGGTGGTGACGTCCTTGGTGTCCTGGGAGACGCCCTGGAAGCCGGCCACGATGACCACCGAGCCCTCGTCGAGCGCGCCCTTGAGGCGCCCGGGGGTGACGTCGATGATCCGCGCGCGGCCGTGCACCGAAGTGGTGATCACGCCGGCCTGGGAGCCGGTGAACGAGCGGGCTTCGTACCCCAGGTTGTGGATGGCCATGGCGAGCAGCGCCATGGAGATCCGCTCCCCGGCGGTGAGCAGCATGTCCAGCTCGCGGCCCGGCGGCAGCGGGCTGACCTGGTTGGCCAGGTCGAGCAGCTCGTCGGTGGTGTCCCCCATCGCGGAGACCACCACCACCACGTCGTCGCCGGCCTTGCGGGCGGCGACGATGCGCTCGGCCACCCGCTTGATCCGCTCGGCGTTGGCGACGGAGGACCCGCCGTATTTCTGCACCACGAGTGCCACGACGGTGCACTCCCTCCCAGTAACCCTGAGCGTGCCGACGCCGCCGGAACCGGGGCCGGCGGCGCGTGTCAGACCCCTTGAGGGTATCCGGCGGGCAACGACGGCGGGTCAGGTGATCCCACCATCCGGCCCGCACGGGCCGGCGAGGGTCGGTCCCACCAGGTCGGGCGGTACGCGGGGAAGACCCCGTCCGACACGCCGGAAGGAGCCCGGTACGCGTCGGCACCCACCAACCGCCCGCACCCACCAGAATGGGCCGGTGCCCGCCCTCATCCGCCCGACCGGCCGTGTGCTCGGGCCGCTCGTGATCGCCCTGCCAGCACTCCTGATTGCCTGCACCACTGCGCAGCCCCCGAGCCCGATGCCCACGGAAACCGGGGCGGTCGAGGTGGAGGCGGCCCGGGACGAGCTGGCCGCGCTGGCCGCGGCCGCCCAGGACCGCCACCTGGTGGCGCAGTACGTGTACAGCCGGACGGGTCAACCGGACCGCACCATCGTCTTCACCAGCGCGAACGATGGCAGCTGGCGGGTCGACGTGCCGGGGGGCGCCCTGGGCGGCGCCGCCGATGTCTCGATGGCCGCCACGGCCGACGGGCTGTTCCAGTGCGCCCTGCCGTCGGCTGGCCGGCCGGAGTCGGCGAGTTGCGTACGCCTCGGTGACCGCGACGACGCGATCCCGCGCCGGTCGGACCCCCGGATCCAGCATCCGCTCACCGACTGGCTGGACGTGCTCACCGACCGGCGCGCGCCGTTGGCGGTGGCCCCGGCCAGCGCGCCGGAGGGCGTCACCGGCACCTGTTACTCGGTGGAGTCCACCTCGGCGTCGCTCAACGCCCCGCTGGACGTGGGCATCTACTGCTACGACCAGGACGGCACGACGACCGGCGTGCGGACCGGAGCCGGGACGCTGCGGCTGGCCGCACCACCCGGCCCGGCACCGGCCACCGTGCAACTCGCCGGGCCGGTGGTGGTCGACCGGGACCCGCTCGACACCGCAGCGCCGCCGACGCCTGACCCGTCGGACAGCCCAAGCGCGGGAACGTCGTGATCTTCGTCCCGTTACGGGTGCGTTTGACCACATTTTGCAGGCCCGCCCTGAGCCGCGAATCACCCATACAGGACGATTCACGCCATGGCTGACCTGACCCCGCTGCTCGCCTACCGCTGGAGTCCCTGGGCCTTCGACCCCAGCGCCGAGCTGACCCCGGACGAGGCGGCCTCGCTGCTGGAGGCGGCGCGCTGGGCGCCCTCGGCGGAGAACCGGCAGCCCTGGCGGTTCGCCGTGGGCCACCGGGAAGACGAGACCTGGAAGCGCATCCTGATCAGCCTCCCGGGCAGCGACCAGGGATGGGCTCGACACGCGGCCACCCTGGTGGTCGGCGCACACACCGGCGGCGACGCCGAGCGGGCCGCGTACGACCTCGGTCAGGCGGTCGCCCACCTGACGTTGCAGGCCACCGCGCTTGGCCTGCACGTGCGCCAGCTCACCCGCTTCGACCAGGCCGGCCTCGCGACCGAGCTCGACCTGCCCGGCGCCGTCCGTCCACTGGTGGTCGCCGCCGTGGGCCGGCTCGGGGACCCGTTCGCCCTCCCGCCCGACCTGCGCGCCCGGGAGATCGGCCTGCGCCGCCGTCGCCCGGTCGCCGATCTGCTGCTCGCCTGATCACCCAGGCGGGTCACCCTCCCCGGCTGGCCCGGAGCAGGACACTCGCGGCGTCGCTGTTGCGGTAGAGGACGTGCCGACCCTGTCGAGACCGGTGGACCAGCCCGGCTGCGCGCAGCGCGGCCAGGTGCTGGGAGACGTTTCCGGCGGACATCCCGGTGAGTCGGGCCAGGTCAGTGGTGGTGGTCGCCGTGTCGAGCCGGTGCAGCAGCGCGGCTCGCCCCGGGCCGATCACCCGTGCCAGCGGGTCGCCGGGCGGCGTGCCGGTCGCCTCCCAGAGCGTCCCGACCGCCCGGACCGGGTACGCGCCGGCCGGCAGTGAATCCTCCAGCAGGTTCCACAGCACATTCCGCCCGCTGAACACCGTCGGGTTCAGCGCCAACCCGCGACCGCGCAGGTCGAAGTCCCGCTCGAACGTGTCGTCGCTGATCACCCGGTCGCCGTGCCAGCGCAGGCTCGGGTGGAGCTGCTCGAAGAATCGACCGGCGCCGCTCTCGGCGAGCTGCGCGGCGCGGTACGCCACGTCGGCGTCGAGCAGCGCCCGCATCCGCGGCCAGTCCGGGGCGATCGCCTCGTCGTACCAGACACGCACCGCGTCGACGAGATGCGGCAGCAGCCCGCCGGGGTCGGCGAGCAGCGCCTGCCCGAACGGATTGAGCGGCCGGCGCGGGGTGGTCGCCAGCAGGTCCTGGACCACCACGGCCGGCGGGGTCGCCGCAATCTGGTCGAGCTGCTCGGCCATCTCCACGTTCGGCCGGGCCGCCGGGGTGAGGAAGTCGGGCAACCAGCGCCCCCGCTCGACCAGGTGCGTCAGCGGTCCGACCCGGTCGGCCACCTCGGGACGACGCAGAGTCACCCGGGCCAGGTCGATCCAGGGCAGGTGCACCGCGTAACGGATCGGGCTGGCCAGCGCCCACATGCTCATGACCGTCTCGTTGACCGGCGACACGGCGAGGCGCACTCCCGCCACGTCGGCCAGACTGAACCGCAATTCGGACATGCCACCCCCGGCGCAGGATTTGGTTCAGCCTAAAAGGCTCGACCGAGGCCGTGGGGGCACGGTTCACTGCCGGCCATGGGGGCCAGAGAAACCATCCGTACCGCTGTCCGAAACGTCGTACCGCCGGCCGGGCTGACCCGCGCCCTGGCCGTGCAGGCGATGGTCTACGCCGTCGGCAGCGGCCTGTTCCACGCCGGCAGCGCCGTCTTCTTCACCCGGGCGCTGGGGCTCAGCGCCGCCCAGGTCGGGCTGGGCCTGTCCATCGCGGCGGGAGTGTCGCTGCTGGGCACGGTGCCGCTGGGCGGGCTCACCGACCGGTACGGACCGCAGCGGGTCTGGATCGTGGGGCTGGTTCTGAACGCGGCGCTCTTCGCGACCTACCCGTTCGTGGGCGGCTTCGCCGGGTTCCTCGCCGTGGTGGTGGCGCTGGCCGCCGTGGAAGCCGCGAGCGGCGTGGCCGTGCAGGTCTACTCGATCAACGCGCTTCCCCCGGAAGAACGAGTCACGGCGATGGCGTACCAGCGCTCGTCGCTGAACGTCGGCTTCGGGCTGGGAGCGGTGATCAGCGGCCTGGTGCTGGCGGTGGACACCATCGAGGCGTACCGGGGAATGGTGTGGTTCATCTCGATGGTCTTCCTGGTCACGGCTCTCTTCGTGCGGCGACTGCCCCGGCTGCCGCAGGTGGCCCGGCCAACGGAGCCGATGAGTCGGCTCGCCGTGCTGCGGGACCGCCCGTTCATGGCGGTGTCCCTGCTCTCCGGGCTGCTCACCGCGCACCAGACGCTCTACCTGACGGTGATGCCGCTGTGGATCCTCACCCACACCGACGCCCCGAAGACGATCATCGCCGGGCTGGTGCTGCTCAACACGGTCCTGATCGTGCTGCTCCAGGTACGCGTCAGCCGGGGCGCCGACACCGCGTCGGGCGCGGCTCAGGCCTCCCGCCGGGGAGCCCTGCTGATCGCCCTGTTCTGTCTGGTCCTGCCGATCTCCGGGCTGACCCGGGGCGCGCTCACCGTGGTGGTCCTGGTGGCCGCCGCGACGGTGCTGATCCTGGCCGAGCTGATCGAGTCGGCGGGCGCCTGGGGCCTCACCGCCACCCTGCCGCCGGCCGACCAGCGCGGCGCGTACGTGGGGGCGTTCCGGCTCGGCTCCCAGGTGCAGTATCTGATCGCCCCGGTCGGTCTCACCGCGCTCGGGGTGACCACCGGCGGGTGGGGATGGTTACCGGCCGCAGCGATCTTCGTGCTGGTCGGGCTGGCGATCGTACCCGTGGTGGGTTGGGCCGGGCGGACACCACGGCTGGGTGCTGCGGCGCCGGAGCGGACCATGACGCCGGTCCCATAGTCCGGACCTACCTTCCCACCCCCCTTTTCATCACGTAGGGTGACCTGGTCATGTGGCAGGCGCTTGTTCTCCTTAGCCGCCGCGACGAGGCCTGACGGGCCGGCACCTCGTCGCGGAGTCGCATCGCGCCGTCCAGCACATCCGATTTTCTTCTCGGCACCGCCGCGCACCGTTGCCCGGCATCTCGCCGACACCTTCCGATCTGCTGACGCCACATGTTCCAGGGAGCACTCTGAGATGGCTCAACCTGTCACCGACGCCGAGACCGATCCGTTCGCTCGGCAACGCCCGAGCCGGATGCCGTACCACCGCTACCAGCCCTACCGGGAGCAGTTCCGGGTCGAGCTGCCGGACCGCAGCTGGCCCACCCGCACCGTCGAGGCGGCCCCACGGTGGTGCGCGGTGGATCTCCGCGACGGCAACCAGGCACTGATCGACCCGATGTCGCCCGAGCGCAAGCGGCGGATGTTCCAGCTGCTGGTCCAGATGGGCTACAAGGAGATCGAGGTCGGCTTCCCGTCGGCCAGCCAGACCGACTTCGACTTCGTCCGGCAGCTCATCGAACAGGACATGATCCCGGACGACGTGACCATCCAGGTGCTCACGCAGTGCCGGGAGCACCTCATCGAGCGGACCTTCGAGTCGCTGCGCGGCGCGAAGCGGGCCATCGTGCACTTCTACAACTCGACCTCCACCCTCCAGCGCCGGGTGGTCTTCGGCCTGGATCGGGACGGCATCTCCGACATCGCCACGACCGGCGCTCGGCTCTGCCAGAAGTACGCGGAGATCCACACTCCGGACACCGACATCTTCTACGAGTACTCGCCGGAGTCGTACACGGGCACCGAGCTGGAGTACGCGCTGGAGGTCTGCTCCCGGGTGATCGACGTGATCGACCCGACGCCGGACCGGCCGCTGATCATCAACCTGCCGGCCACCGTCGAGATGGCCACCCCCAACGTGTACGCCGACTCGATCGAGTGGATGCACCGGCACCTGCCGCGCCGCGACAGCGTGATCCTGAGCCTGCACCCGCACAACGACCGGGGCACCGGGGTGGCCGCCGCCGAGCTGGGCCTGCTGGCGGGCGCGGACCGGATCGAGGGCTGCCTGTTCGGCAACGGCGAGCGCACCGGCAACGTGGACCTGGTGACGCTGGGGCTCAACCTCTTCTCCCAGGGCATCGACCCGATGATCGACTTCTCGAACATCGACGAGATCCGGCGCGCCGTTGAATATTGCAACCAACTGCCGGTGCACGAGCGCCACCCGTACGCGGGCGACCTGGTCTACACCGCCTTCTCCGGCTCCCACCAGGACGCCATCAAGAAGGGCTTCGACGCCCTGGCGGCCGACGCGAAGGCTGCCGGCGTACCGGTGGACGAGCAGACCTGGGCAGTGCCGTACCTGCCGATCGACCCGAAGGACCTGGGCCGCACCTACGAGGCGGTCATCCGGGTCAACTCGCAGTCCGGCAAGGGCGGCGTCGCGTACATCATGAAGAGCGAGCACCAACTGGACCTGCCGCGGCGGCTCCAGATCGAGTTCTCCGGGGTGGTGCAGCAGGTCACCGACCACGACGGTGGCGAGGTCGACCCGGGCGCCATGTGGGAGATCTTCGCGACGCACTACCTGCTCGACCACCAGCCCGACCCGGCCGTCCGGTTGTCCAGCTACACGATCGGCACGATCGACGGCAAGGTCGAGATCGAAGCCCAGGTCGGCGTGGGCGACGAGCACCGCTCGCTCACCGCGGTCGGCAACGGCCCGATCGACGCGTACGTGAACGCGCTGCACTCGATCGGCGTGGGCGTGCGCGTGCTCGACTACCACGAGCACGCGCTCTCCTCCGGTGGGGATGCGCAGGCCGCCGCGTACGTGGAGTGCGAGGTGGACGGTCGCACGGTCTGGGGTGTCGGCACCGACGCCAACATCGTCACCGCCTCGATCAAGGCGGTCACCAGCGCCGTCAACCGCGCCCGCCGCTGACCTACGCGCGACACCCCCGGAGCAGCTACTTCGGGGGTGTCGCGGCGGGCATCGAGTGGCAGGGCTGCGACGGCGGGGCTGCCCGAGGCGGTCGGTGGACCAGCACGAGGGCCAGCACCGCCCCGGCCACGAGCAGGCCGGCGCACCACTCCATCGCGCCCCGGAACGCGTCGGTCAGCTCGGCCTTCTGCTCGTACCCGCCGCCGGACAGGCCGACCAGCAGCGGCAGCGCCGCCACCGCGAGCAGACCACCGGCCCGGGACGCCGCGTTGTTGAAGCCGCTGGCCACCCCGGAGAACCGGTCCTGCACGGCGGCCAGCACCGACGCGGTCAGTGGTGCCACGACCAGGGTCAGCCCGATACCGAAGAGCAGCACCCCGGGCAGTACGTCGGTCCAGTACGACGCGCCCGGTCCCACGCCGCGCAGCAGCAACAGACCGATCGCGGCCACCACCGGTCCGATGGCCAACGGCAGCCGGGGGCCGATCCGGGCCGACAACGCTCCGGCTCGGGCCGACCCGACCAACAGCAGCAGGGTCATCGGCAGCAGCGCGATGCCGGTGCGGAAGGCCGACCACTCGACCACGTTCTGCAGGTAGACGGCGAAGAAGAAGGTGAAGCCGCCGAGCGCCGCGTAGACGACCACAGTGAAGATGTTCAGCACCGAGAAGAGCCGGCTGCTGAACAGTCCGGTGGGCAGCATCGCGGCGTCGCCGCGCCGCCGTTCCAACAGGACGAAGGACACCGCCGACAGCACTCCGACCACTGCCGCGATCAGCACCGGCGCGGAGTCGAAGCCGCGCGCCGGCGCGTCGATCAGGGCGTACGTGACACCGGCGAGCGCGAGTGCTCCGAGCAGGGCTCCCGCGACGTCGAACCGCCGTCGGGTCCGCCCCGGGTCTTCGGTCCGGGAGGCGCTCTCGTCCCGGCTCTCCGGCACCCAGTGCATCGCGGCCAGCACCACCAGCACGGCGATCGGCAGGTTGAGGAAGAAGATCCAACGCCAGGAGAGCGCGTCGATCAGCCAGCCACCGATGAACGGGCCGAGCGCTGTGGACACCCCGGACAGCCCGGCCCAGGCGCCGATGGCCCGGCCCCGGTCGTCCGGGTGGAAGCTGGCCTGGAGCACCGACAGCGACCCGGGCGTGAGCAACGCCCCGCCGGCTCCCTGGAGGAACCGGGCCGCGATCAGCCAACCGGTGCCCTGGGCCAGCCCGCACAGCACGGACGCGGCGGTGAACCAGACCACGCCGATGAGGAAGATGCGTCGCCGGCCGAAGCGGTCCCCGAGTGCGCCGCCGAGCAGCACGAAAGCCGCCAGCATCAGCAGGTAGCCGTTGATGGTCCACTGGAGATCGGCCACGTTCGCGCCGAGATCCTGCCCGAGTTTCGGCAGCGCCACGTTGACGACAGTGCTGTCGAGGAAGACCATGCCTGAGGCGAGTACGGCGGCGAGCAGCGTCCCACGGCCGGCGGCGGTGCCCATTCGGAGGGCAGGCGCCGGTACGGGTGCGGTCATCCCACCAATCTGCCCTGCCTGATGTGGGAGACGCCACGAAATGCCAAAACCATCCCCGGGTACTGTGCGCAATCGCCGGGAGACCGCAAGCTGGAGAGGTGTCGTCTGTGCGTACCACATCAGGACCGCGAGCGGCGGTGATCGCGCTCGCCGCGACGCTGACGCTCGGCGTGGCCGGTTGCGTCCCGCAGGACGAGCCGGACACTCCGCCGTCGAGCGGCGGCGGCAATGCCGTGCAGCAGCTCGGCCAGCTCACCGTCGCCACCGCAGGCTCGATGAAGGGCTACAGCCGGGACCACTTCCCGCACTGGCGGGACACCGGGAAGAACTGCGACGTGCGGGACAGCATCCTCCAGCGCGACGGCAAGGACGTGAAACTCTCCGGCTGCAACGTGGTCGGTGGTCGCTGGGAGAGCGTGTACGACGGCCGCAGCGCCGCCGATCCCGCCGATGTGGACATCGACCACATGGTGCCGTTGGCCAACGCGTGGCGCTCGGGTGCCGACGAGTGGGACGACCGCAAGCGCGGCGACTTCGCCAACGACACGACACGTCCGCAGCTCCTCGCGGTTTCGGCGTCCTCGAACCGGTCAAAGGGTGACCAGGACCCGTCGCAGTGGAAGCCGGCGAACCGCGAGTACTGGTGCAAGTACGCTGAGAGCTGGGTGACGGTCAAGCACTACTGGCGGCTGACGGTGACCACCGCCGAGAAGGCTGCCCTGACCGACATGTTGGAGGGCTGCACAGTGGGGAGTGAATCGTGACCGCCGCCGAGGAGAGCGCTGGCACCGGCTCGGCCGCCGCCGGCATGACCGCGGACGGCACCGCCGAGGCGCCCGCCGCGGTGCCGGGTGCCGGCATGGTCGCGGATGCGGGCGGGGCCGCTGGCCCGCAGAGCCGCACCACCGACATCGTGCCCGGCCCAGGCGGGGTGATGACCGACGAGGTCGGCGTCGTCACCGGTGACCTGACCCTGCGCACCGAGTACGCGGACGGCAAGGTCACCCTGCGGGTGCAGTACAAGGACGCCGACGAGTGGTATGTGGTCACCGGCGCGTCGGTGACTTTGGCCGACCCGGCGGGGCTGGACGCGGTGCACGGCGTCGCGGTGGGCCTGCTCAACCGCCCGGAGGGCTGAGCAGCTCCGACGTCGCCGGCACCGCGTCCAGTCTCAGACGTACGAGCCGGGCTCGGTGGGCGCGGAGACCACGGCCGGCGCGTCCCCCTCGCCCTCAGGGCGGACGATCTGCGCGCTGACCCCGTGCGGGCGCAGCTCGCCGCTGGCGATCTGCTCGGCCCAGTGGCAGGCCACCCGGCTGACACCGATGTCCCGCAGCACGGGCCGCTCGTCCGCGCAGCGGGTGGGCTGTGCCCACGGGCAGCGCGTGTGGAAACGGCAGCCGGACGGCGGGTTGGCCGGCGACGGCAGGTCACCGGCGAGCAGGATCCGCTCCCGACGGTCCTCCACGTCCGGGTCCGGCACCGGCACCGCGGACATCAACGCCCGGGTGTACGGGTGCAGCGGCTCGTTGTAGAGACGGTCGCTCGGCGCCTCCTCGACCAGCGCGCCCAGGTACATGACGCCGACGGTGTCGGAGATGTGCCGGACCACCGCGAGGTCGTGCGCGATCACCAGGTAGGTCAGCCCCAGGCTGTCCTGAAGTTCGTCGAGCAGGTTGACGACCTGGGCCTGGATCGACACGTCGAGTGCCGAGACCGGCTCGTCGGCCACGATCAGCTCCGGCCCGAGCACCAGCGCCCGGGCGATGCCGATGCGCTGCCGCTGCCCGCCGGAGAACTCGTGCGGATAGCGGGACAACGCCCAGCGGGGCAGCCCCACCGCATCCAGGGTCTCCCCGATGATCCGCCTGCGGTCGGTGCGGTCGGCGCCGATCCCGTGGGTCTGGAGGCCCTCGGTCAGGATCGACTCGACGTTCTGCCGCGGGTCGAGGCTGGACATCGGGTCCTGGAAGATCATCTGCATCCGGCGACGCATGCTGCGCAGCTTGCCGGACGCCAGCGTGGTCAGCTCGACGCCGTCGAAGCTCACCTCGCCCGCGGTCGGCGGGGTGAGCTGGAGCAGCGCCCGACCGAGCGTGGACTTACCGCAGCCGGACTCGCCGACCAGGCCGTACGTCTTTCCACGCGCGATGCTCAGGTCGACCCCGTCGACGGCCTTCACGTGGCCGACCACCCGGTCGAAGAGCACACCCCGCTTGATCGGGAAGTGCACCTTCAGGTCACGTACCTCGACGAGGATGTCGTTCTCGCTCACGCTGATTCCTCCTCGCGCGGGGCGGGCACCGTGCCGGGCACCGGCTCCGGGTTCACGCACCGGTAGCTACGTCCGTCGTACGCCTGCACCAGCTCCGGCGGCTCGCCCACGCACTCGTCGATCCGTCGGGAGCAGCGCGGGGCGAAGGCACAGCCGTCCGGCCAGGGCAGCAGGTCGCGGACCGAACCGGGGATCGGGTTGAGCTTCTCGCCCCGCCCGGCGTCCAGGCGCGGCACCGAGCCGAGCAGACCCACTGTGTACGGGTGCCGCGGCTGGCGGAACAGTGGACGACGGCGGGCCGTCTCCACCACCCGACCGCCGTAGAGCACGTTGACGGTGTCGACCATGCCGGCCACCACACCGAGATCGTGCGTGATCATCAGCAGCGCGGTGCCGGAGTCCCGGACCAGGTCCTTGAGGAGCTCCAGGATCTGGGCCTGGATGGTGACGTCCAGAGCGGTGGTCGGCTCGTCGGCGATGAGCAGCCGAGGCTTGCAGGCCACCGCCATCGCGATGAGCGCACGCTGGCGCATGCCACCGGAGAGCTGGTGCGGGTATTCCTTCAGCCGCCGCTTCGGGTCCGGGATGCCGACCCGGTCCAGCAGCTCCGCCGCCTCCTTGGCGGCGGCCGCACCCTTCATCCCCCGGTGCCGGGTCAGCACCTCGGTCACCTGCAACCCGATCGGGATCACCG
Source organism: Micromonospora sp. A202 (assembly GCF_006715105.1). Taxonomy (NCBI): domain Bacteria; kingdom Bacillati; phylum Actinomycetota; class Actinomycetes; order Micromonosporales; family Micromonosporaceae; genus Micromonospora; species Micromonospora sp. A202. Next base: position 6,425,706 of record NZ_VFMP01000001.1, read on the forward strand.
GGTTCAGCGAGGAGAGCGGGTCCTGGAAGATCATCGCGATGTCCCGGCCACGGATGTCCCGCCGTGACCGGTCGTCGAGCTGGAGCAGGTCCGTGCCGTCGAAGACGGCCTTGCCGCCGACCCGGAGGCCGGGTTGCTTCGGCAGCAGACCCATGATCGCGAGCGAGGTGACGCTCTTGCCGCAGCCGGACTCGCCGACCAGGCCGACCACCTCACCGGCGTCGACCGAGAAGGACACCCCGTCGACCGCGTGCACGGCCCGCTGGCCGCGCCGGGCGAACGTGACGGACAGATCGTCAACTTCGAGCAGTGCCATTGGGGCCTACTTCCGCAGCTTCGGGTCGAGGGCCTCACGCATCGCCTCACCGAGCAGGGTGAAGCCGAGCGCGGTGATGATGATCGCGACGGCCGGGTAGATCGCCAGCGACGGCCGGATACCGAGGTACTGCTGCGCGTCGGCGAGCATGACACCCCACTCCGGTACGGCCGTGTCCGGGTTGCCGAGGCCGAGGAACGAGAGCGCCGCAGCCTCGATGATCGCGGTGGCCAGGGTCAGCGTGGCCTGCACGATCACCGGGGCGAGCGAGTTCGGCACCACGTGGGTCAGCGCGATCTTCGACTTCTTGACACCGAGCGAGGTGGCCGCCAGCACGTAGTCGCTGTTGGCCTGGGAGATCATCGAGCCGCGCAGCAGCCGGGCGAACACCGGCACCGAGACCACGCCGACCGCGATCATCACAGTGGTCAGGCTGGCCCCGAGCAGGGCGGCGATGCTCACCGCGAGCAGCAGGCTCGGCATCGCCAGCAGCATGTCGATGAACCGCATCAGGGTCGTGTCGATCCAACGCCCCCACCGGCCACCGAGACCGGCCGCGGCACCGGAGACGCCACCGATGACCGCGCCGATCGCCAGACCGATCAGGGTGGAGACCACACCGACGAGCAGGGTCTGGCGGGCACCCACGATCATCCGGCTGAACTCGTCACGGCCCTGGTGGTCGTAGCCGAACCAGTGGTCGCCGTTCGGACCGGGAATGACACCGGGCTTGATCAGCCCTTCCCGGATGCCGATCGTGTCCGTCGCCGCGTACGGCACGAGGAACGGTCCGATGACCGCGACCAGCACGAAGAGCGCCAGGATGACGGCACCGACGATCGCGGCCGGGTTGCCGCGCAGCCGGCGGAACGCCTCCTGCCAGAGGCTGACGCCACGCTCGTCGTCACGGGCGGCCAGTTCGGAGAGCCGGTCGATCTTCTCGCGCTTCTTGCCCGGGCTGAGTGTCATCGCACCCTCACCCTCGGGTCGATGAAGCTGTAGGAGAGGTCCACCAGGAGGTTCACCAGCACGTACACCACCGCGATGATCAGAATGAAGCCCATCAGCACCGGATAGTCGCGCTGGCCGATGGCCTCGGCGACGAATGCTCCGATGCCACTGAAGGCGAAGACGGTCTCGGTCAGCACGGCGCCGGAGAGCAGGCCGCCCGCGAGCAGACCGATCGAGGTGGCCACCGGCAGCATCGCGTTGCGCAGCACGTGCCGGCGACGGACCGTCTGCTCGGTCAGGCCCTTCGCCTCGGCGGTGCGCACGAAGTCCTCGTTGAGCACCTCCAACACGCTCGCCCGGGTGATCCGGACGATGATCGCCAGCGGGATGCTGGCCAGCGCGATGGCGGGCAGCACCAGATGCCAGAGCGCGTCGGCGGCGGCGTCCCATTCGCGGGTCATCAGGCCATCGAGGACGAAGAAGTTGGTGACCCGGGTCGCCTCGAGCGTCGGGTCCTGCCGGCCACTGGACGGGAACCAGTGCAGGTTCTCCGAGAAGATCGCCTTGAGGACGTAGCCCAGGAAGAACACCGGGATGCAGATGCCGATCAGCGAACCGCCCACGGACGCGTGGTCCAGGAAACGGCCGCGACGGCGGGCGGCCAGGTAGCCCAGCGGGATGCCGATGCCGATCGCGATGATCATCGCGGTGATGGTCAGCTCGACGGTGCCGGGGAAGCGCTCGATGAACTCCGTGGTGACCGCCCGCTTGGTGGAGGTCGAGGTGCCCAGGTCGAGCTTGATCATCCGCCGGACGAACCGGCCGTACTGCACCAGGATGGGCTCGTCGAGCCCCATGTTGCGGCGGATGGCGGCACGCATCTCGGGCGTGCCGCGCTCGCCGAGGATGGCGGTCTCGGGGCCGCCGGGGAGCCGGCGGAGCCAGATGAAGAGCAGAAGGGAGAGCCCGAACAGCGTGGGTATCAGCTGAAGCAGGCGCCTGACGATGAACCGGAACACGGCGGCCTCGAAGGGGTGCGGAGGGTTGCGGGCGGGCGCTGTGCGACAGCGCCCGCCCGCGTTCCTTGCGTCAGATCAGGACTTACTTGAACTCGGCGGTTGCGAAGCGCTCGTCGGTGAGCGGGCTCGCCTTGACGCCGGTCACGTCCTTGCCGAACACGATCGCCGGCGGCGAGTGCGAGATCGGCACACCGGGCAGGAACTCCATCACGGACTTGTTCAGGGCCTTGTACTTCTCGGTCCGGGCCGCGATGTCCGCGGTGGTGTCCGCGTCCTTGAACTGGTCGAACAGGGCCTTGTTGTTGAAGCCCCACTCGTCCTTCGGCCGGTCGAAGAAGGTGCCGATGAAGTTGTAGGCGTCGCCGTAGTCACCGGTCCAGCCCAGGAAGTGGATGTCGTGCTTGCTGCCCGAGGTGGTGGCGTTGAGGTAGTCCGGGCTCCACTTGAGCGGGATCGCCTCGACGGTGATGCCAACCGCCTTCAGGTCCGCCGACAGCAGCTCGAAGATGTCCTTCGGGTTCGGCATGTACGGCCGGGTGACCTCGGTCGGGTAGTGGAACTTCAGCGTCAGGTTCGACGCGCCCGCCTCGGCCAGCAGCGCCTTCGCCTTGGCCGGGTCGTAGTTGTACTTCGGAACGTCGCCGCTCCAGCCCTCGACGGTGTCGGGCATGAAGTTCTCGGCGACCTTGGCGCCCGGGGGCAGCTTCGAGTCGACCAGCTGCTGACGGTTCAGCGCGTACGCGATGGCCTGCCGGACCTTCGGGTCGGCGAGCTTCGGGTTGCCCTTCTGGTTGATCGCCAGGTAGAGCACGTTGAACGCCGGGCGGGTGAGCATGTTGAAGCCCTCGCCCTTCAGCGGCTCGACGTCGGCCGGGCCAACCAGGTCGTAGCCCTGGATGTCACCGGAGCGCAGCGCCTGCTTGCGGGCGTTCTCGTCCGAGATCGTCTTGAAGATCAGCGTCTTCAGCTTGGCCTTGGCGCCCGAGTAGTCCTCGTTGCGCTCCAGGGTCAGCGTCTTGTTGGCGACGTCCCAGGCCTTGAACTTGAACGGGCCGGTGCCGGTCGGGTGCGCCGTCGCGTACGCCGGGTACTTGATGTCCTCGGCGGTGCCCGCGACGTTGCTCGCGTCGAACTCCTGCAGCGCCTTCGGGCTGTGGATGGAGAACGAGGGGAGCATCAGCGCGGCCGGGATCTTGCTGGAGACCCGGGTGAACGCCAGGTCCACAGTGGTCGCGTCCTTGGCGGCGCACGACTTGAAGAGGCTCGCCGGCAGGTCTTCGCTCTCGTTCTTCGCGAAGCCACCCATGACGTCCTGCCAGTACGCGGTCACGTCCGGGCTCTGCATGAGGCCCTTGGCGTTGTACCAGCGGTTGAAGTTGACGCAGACGGCCTCGGCGTTGAAGTCGGTGCCGTCGTGGAACTTCACGCCCGAGCGGAGCTTGAAGGTCCAGGTGGTGCCCGTGGCGTCCGGGGTCCAGGACTCGGCCAGGCCGGGGGTGACCTTCGTGCCACCCTCCTCCGGTCGGACCAGGGTCTCGAAGACCTGACGCGCCACGCGCAGCGACTCACCGTCGCTGGCGAAGCTCGGGTCGAGCACCTTCGGGTCTCCGGCGACGCCGAAGACCAGGGTGTCCTTCTTGCTACCGCCGGATTTGTCGTCGTCGCGGTTGCTCTCGGCGCAGCCTGCTACCGCGAGGGCCGCGACCGCGATGGCCGCGATCGCGACCTTCGGCCTGGGTGCACGCATGTGTGCTTCACCTCGTCCTTGGGGGTACGGACAACGTGGTGACAGGGGTCACCGATGGCGGTGACCATAGCTCCCGTTGCGTCCACCCGGAAACCGCCAGGTGGACGGTTGGTATCGGATCGTGCCTCAACCGCCGCTTGACATTCGATTCGAAGGTAAACGGCCCCAAAAACCGATCAATCTGCATCCGCGATGCCAAACTGTTACGTCGAACAGCCCCGATGAGGGATCAAGTGTCAGATCAATTCCGGGCAGTGACGTCCACCGACACGACGATGGCCGGCCCCCGGTTCGGGCGCCGGCCATCGGTCGGAGATGAATTTTCAGACGGCCCGGCGACCCTCGAAGGCCCGACCCAGTGTGATCTCGTCGGCGTACTCCAGGTCGCCGCCGACCGGCAGCCCACTGGCCAGCCGGGTCACCGCGATGCCCATCGGCTTCACCATCAGCGCCAGGTAGGTGGCGGTCGCCTCGCCCTCGGTGTTCGGATCCGTGGCCAGGATCAACTCCCGCACCGCGCCACCACCGAGCCGGATCAGCAGCTCCCGGATGCGCAGATTGTCCGGGCCGATCCCCTCCAGCGGATTGATCGCGCCGCCCAGCACGTGATAGCGACCGCGGAACTCACCGGTCCGCTCGACGGCCACCACGTCCTTGGGCTCCTCCACCACGCACAGCACCTCGTCGGTGCGGCGCGGGTCGCGGCAGATCCGGCACTGTTCGGACTCGGCCACGTTGTAGCAGGTCGTGCAGAACCGCACTAGCTCCTTGACCTTGCGCAGCGCGCCGGCCAGCCGGTTGACGTCGGCAGGGTCCGCCGACAGGACGTGGAACGCGATCCGCTGAGCGCTCTTCGGGCCCACGCCCGGCAGCCGACCCAGCTCGTCGATCAGGTCCTGGATGGCACCTTCGTACATCTGCCGCCTCAGAAACCGGGCAGGCCGAGGCCGCCCATGCCACCGGCGACCGGGCCCATCTTGCGCTCGGTCAGCTCCCGGGCCGCCTCGGCGGCGTTGTGCACGGCCGCGACGACCAGGTCCTCCAGCGTCTCCACGTCATCCGGGTCGACGGCCTTCGGGTCGATCTTGATGGCCTTGAGCTCACCGGAGCCGGAGACGGTCGCGGTGACCAGCCCACCGCCGGCGGTGCCGGTCAGCTCGGCCTCGGCCAGCTCAGCCTGGGCGGCGGCGATCTGCTGCTGCATTTTCTGCGCCTGCTTCAGCATCTGCTGCATGTTCGGCTGTCCACCTGGGCGCACGGATGGCTCCTTCTCGCACTCGTCTGCTCGGCCGCCGCCCAGCCTATCCGCTGGGACCGACCCCGCCCCGCCCGGAGGCGTCCGCCCACGCCGGGGCCGTCCACCCGCAACGGATACGGCTACCACTACCCCGAACCGGGCATCTGCCGGTAGTGCGTCGAGAGCCGTCGCACTGGTGTGCTCGTGGCATGAATCTCAACCCCACCGGCCGGGCCGGCGCGCTGTGCTGGGCCGCGGCAGCACCGATCTTCCTCGTCGCCAGCCTGGTCACCGGTCTGCGGTGGCGCGAACCGACCTACAGCTGGGCCCTGCACAACATCAGCGACCTCGGCAACGCCCACTGCGGCATCTGGGACACCACCAGGCCCCGCTACGTCTGCTCACCCTGGCACCCGCTGATGAACGCCGCGATGCTGACCACCGGAGTGCTGCTCGCCGCCGGGCTCCTGCTGACCTGGCGACTGCTCGGTCGCGGCGGCGTGGTGCGCTCGGCCCAGATGCTCCTGCTGGTGGCCACCGGCGGGTACGCCCTGGCGGCCCTCTACCCGGCCGACGTCGACGAGAACCTGCACGTCCTCGGCGCATTCCTGATCATGGGCCTGGGCAACGTCGGCCTGCTCCTCTCCGGCTTCGCGCCGGGCACCACGACGCTCGGCCGGTGGCGACCGCTCACCCTCACCGCCGGGCTCATCGCCCTGGTAGGCACCGTGTTGTTCTTCGCCCAACAGGGCGTCGGGATCGGGGTGGGCGGCATGGAACGGGTCGCAGTGCTGCCCTTCCCCCTCTGGGCCTGCTGCCTCGGCGTCCTGCTAGCCGAAAGACCTGCCAGCCTGCCTCGCTCAAACCCAAGCAAGGTCCACTAGTTCCTTGATCGTTGGCAGCTGAGCAACTCGACACGCCGCACACGGCACTGCTGAGCTGCCACCGATCGCCGCGACGCAGTCCCCTACCGGGCGTCGACCTCGTTGATCTTTTCCGCTCCGAAGGTCTCCCGGAGCAGCCGTACCGCCTGCTCCTCGCTGGACTCCCGGGCGGTCTTCTCGTCGATGACCTCGTCCAACGGCTCGTCGCCCGGGTCGAACCCCTCGTAGACCGGGGTCGCCGGCGCCGCGCCGCCCGGCCGACCACCGCGCGTCGGGCCGTCGAAGTCCGGGTCGTAGGGAGGCTCGCCGGCCCATTCGGCGTCCGCGACGGGCCGGGCTGCCGCTGGGGTACGCGCACCGCGCCCCGCCGCCGCCGCACGAGCCGCGGCGATGGCGCTGCTCACCGGTGCGTTACCGGCTGTCGCCGGCTGCCGGGCCGCCGGTGTCGGGTTGTCCCGTCCGCCCGGCTTACCGCCACCGGCCGATGCGCCGGTGCCACCCGCAACACCTGGTCCACCGCCGTTCGCGGTGCGGCCGTTCGTGCTGCCGCCGTTCGTGCTGGCCGATGCGGGGGCGGAGCCGGAGCCGCCCGACGCGGCGTCGGCACCTGATCCGTCGCCCGACGCGCCGCCGGGGCGGGCGGCCTCCGGCCAGTCCTCGTCATCGGTCGCCGCCGCGGCGGAGGCACCGCCGCCTGGGCGCGCCGCCTCCGGCCAGTCGTCCTCGTCGTCGGCTGCGCCGGACTGCGCTGCGCCCGGCCCACCCGCCCCGTCTGCGGCAGCGGGCTGGGCTCCGCCCTGCCGACGTGCACCGTGATCATCCGCAGCGGTGCGCGGTGCTGCGCCCTGCTGACCCGCACCGGAGCCGCTTCCGTTCACGCCGACAGCGCCGCGCGCACCCGGGCCGGTGGTGCCGGTCGCATTCGCTGCGCTGGACGGCGCATGAGTCGGCCCAGCGGCATCGGTCGAGGTCGGTGCGACGGGCGGCGCGCTCGCCGCGCTGGTAGCAGTCGGTGCGGCCGGCGGCGCACTCGTCTGGCTGGTAGCAGTCGGTGCGACGGGTGGTGCACTCGTCGGGCTGGTAGCAGTCGGTGCGACGGGTGGTGCACTCGTCGGGCTGGTAGCGATCGGTGCGGCCGGCGGGTTGGCAGCAGTCGGTGCGGCCGGCGGCGCGCTCGTCGGGCTTGCGGCGGGTCGGGCCGGAGCGGCCTGTTGTGAGCGCTGCGAGCCGGACAGCGACACGCCACCGCGCTCACCGGCCACCTCGCAGCGGATCTGCCAGCGCCCGCCCAACTCCTCGTAGAGCGCGTCGGTCAGCACAGCCGCATGGTCGGCCATCATCTTGGCCAGCACTGTCGACTTCACCGTCAGCACCAGCATGTCGCCGTCGAGTTCGCGTACGACCGCGTCGCGCATCAGTGCCGCGATCCGCTTGTTGGTCCGGTTGACCTTGCCGACCACGTCAGGCCAGACCCGGCGGACCGCGACCGCGTCCAACGCGGCAGCCGGCGCACCCGGCCGGGGTGGCACGGGCGTGGCCGGGTCGGGGAGCACCGCCGACGGCGGCACCACGCGACGCTGGGCGGGTGAGCCGGCGCCCGGCCCGGCGGGCGAGACAGGTGCGCCCTGATCAGCGGGTGCCGACCCGACGGTGGCACCGGGTGACGCCGGGATGGGCGAGTCGGCAGCCGAGGCCGGCACGCCCGACACTGGCGCGCCCGAGGTCGGGACGCCCGAAGCCTGTGCGGTCGACGCCGGAGCGGTCGGGACCCGGCCGGCCGAGGCCGGAGCACTCGACACCGCAGCGCTCAGGTCGGCGGCGTTCCGGGTCGGGGACGCCGCCGGATCGACCTCCCACGGCGGTGCGGAGGTCGGGGCGTTGGCGGGTGCCGGGCCTGCGGCAGCCGGAATCGGTGGGGTCTGCTGTGGGCGTACCCCCGGGTGGGCCGCTGGAGCGAAGCCGGCGGCGGCCGGCGGCGCGTCGGTGCCGCTCAGGGTGAGCCGACGTTCCATCCGCTCAAGCCGCTGGAGGAGGCCACCGGCGGAGTCGTCCACGCCGGGCAGCAGCATCCGGGCGCAGATCAGCTCCAGCAGCAGGCGGGGCGCGGTGGTGCCACGCATCTCCACCAGGCCGTCGTGCACGATGTCGGCGCAGCGGGAGAGAGTGGCCGGGCCGAGTTGCGAAGCCTGGGCGGCCATCCGCTCGATCTGGTCCGCCGGGCCGTCGATCAGGCCCTTCGCGGCGGCGTCCGGCACCTGCTGGATCACGATGAGGTCGCGCAGCCGTTCCAGCAGGTCGGCGGCGAAGCGGCGCGGGTCGTGCCCGGCCTCGGCGACCCGGTCGACGGTGGCGTACGCGGCGGCGCCGTCCCCGGCGGCCAGCGCGTCGCACATCTCGTCGATCAACGCGGCGTCGGTGACCCCGAGCAGCGCGGCGGCCCGCGCGTAGGTGACACCCTCCGGGCCGGCCCCGGCCATGAGCTGGTCGAGCACCGAGAGGCTGTCCCGGGCGCTGCCTCCACCGGCACGGACCACCAGCGGGAAGACCGCCGGCTCGACGGCGACGCCCTCGGCCTGGGTGAGCTGCTCCAGGTACGGGCGGAGCACCTTCGGCGGGATCAGCCGGAACGGGTAGTGGTGGGTCCGCGACCGGATCGTGCCGAGGACCTTCTCCGGTTCGGTGGTGGCGAAGATGAACTTGACGTACTCCGGGGGCTCCTCGACCAGCTTGAGCAGGGCGTTGAAGCCCTGGGTCGAGACCATGTGCGCCTCGTCGATGACGTAGATCTTGAAGCGGCTGCTGGCCGGCGCGAAGAAGGCGCGCTCACGCAGCTCGCGGGCGTCGTCGACACCACCGTGGCTGGCCGCGTCGATCTCGATCACGTCGATCGAACCGGCACCGTCGGTGGCCAGCGAGCGGCAGGACTCACACTTGCCGCACGGCTCCGGGGTGGGGCCCTGCTCACAGTTGAGCGAGCGGGCCAGAATCCGGGCGCTGGAGGTCTTGCCGCAGCCGCGCGGGCCGGAAAAGAGGTAGGCGTGGTTGAGCCGTCCGCTACGCAGCGCCTGCGACAGCGGCTCGGTCACGTGCTCCTGACCGATGACCTCAGCGAAGGTACGCGGCCGGTACTTGCGGTAGAGCGCCAGCGTCACTCGTCCCGCCTCCTCTCGACCGAGCCATTCTGCGCCGGTCGGGCGCGGGTGACCACCCACCACCCCGGGCGCCTGGGCCTTCGGGCTTGATCGACTCGGCTTCCCGGCCGCCGGCGCTTGATCGACTCGGCTTCCTGGAAACCGCGGTATCCGCGTGGCCGGGACACCCCGACATCACGGAAGTCGAGTGGATCAACCGGCCCACAGACAAAAAGGCCTCCCGTGCACCCGGCAGAGCTCGCTTATCCTTGCTGCCTTCCGGCCCTGGGGAGGTTCACGAGATACCGCCGCACGGGAGGTGCCGCCCAGCCTACCCGACCGCCCGTCGATCTTCAGGGGGTGGTGGGGTGGCCCGGCCGACGGAGGCCTGTATCCTGGCTCGCGGAGGATTCGCCTAGAGGCCTAGGGCGCACGCTTGGAAAGCGTGTTGGGTTTACACCCTCACGAGTTCGAATCTCGTATCCTCCGCTCGCTGAGCAGCACGAACGACAGGGCCGGCCCCCACGGGGACCGGCCCTGAATCGTTTCTGTGGCGGTGTCAGCCCAGCACCTGGACGTTCTCCGCGCCCTGCGCCGAGAACCACGCCTCCAGCTCGGCGCCACCGAGGGACCGGGTCGCTTCCTCGTCGACGAGGACCGGGCCGATGACGGCACCCTTCGCGCCCTCAAACTGGCAGCCGAACATCCTCGCACCGGTCAGCGTCGTCGGCATGCTCGTGCCGCCGAGGGTGCACCAGCGCAGGCTGGCCAACTCAAGATTGGCGCCGCGCAGATCGGCCTTGTAGAGCTTGGCGGAATTGAGGATCGCGTGGCGGAGATCCGCCCCTTCCAGAACGGCGTCGTCGAGCTGCACCGCGAACAGCCGAGCCGAGCGGAATAAAGCGTTACCGGCCGAGCAACCGACCATTTCCGCCTTTGCCAGGTCGGCAAAGGAGAAATCGGCGCCCTGCAACTCGGCGTTGGTCAGGTTGGCGTCGCCGAGGTTGGCTTCCTCGAATCGGACACCGACCAGGTGGGAATTGGCGAGATAAGCGCCGGCCAGGTCGAGACGGCTGAGGTCCGCGCCGCGAAAATCAAGAAAATCCCCGGCCAGGTACGCCCCGTCGGCCGAATCGGCGAACCACTCCTCCAGCGCTTGCCGAGCATCGGGGCTGTCCGGCCAACGGATCACGTCACCGCTGGCACGCTTGTACTTACTCATTTGTCGAACACCACCTTGCCGTCCCACTCCGGTCGATCTGCGACCCGCGCCCTGAGATCGGCCAACGCACTCGGCGACAGGCTCCGGGTGTTGAGAATGACGTTCTGTCCACCAGCGACCTCGTCAGCGAGCTTCTGCTCGAACTCCTCGCCATCGTAGCGGCCCTTCATACCCTCGGGCATCGGCTCACCAGCCCGCCGTCCGGCCGGGAACAAATCATTTGGCGACTTGACGTCCCAGTTCCCCCCATTGGAATCGATGAACTCACCCTGGTCCTTCTGGAATGCGGGATCCGAGTTGTCGAGTTCGGCCCGCCGGATCGGCCCGGGGATCTTTCCATCCGCCTCGGCCGCGAGCCCGACCTCGGCCTCGATCCGGGACTTCGCGCTGATGTTGCCGTTGTGAGCCGGGTCGGCGGCGAGTTCCTCCAGCCGCCGGTCGTACTCGGGAGTGCCCGGCTTGGGGGTCTGGTATCCGTCGTCACCGCCGGAGGGCCTGCTCGGCGAGTCACCGGAGTCACCGCCCGGCCGGCCGAGCCGGAAATCCTCGGCGGTGACCTCCTGCGCCCCGGTGACATCGTCGGGCACCTCGTTGGAGCTGCGGCGTCGCTGTCCCGGGATACCACTGTCGCCGTCACCATCACCGGGACGCGACGGCGTTCCACCGTCACCGTGCCCACCGGGGGGCGTCCTGGGTTTCGCCATCGTTGCGGCCTAGCCGTTCAGCAGCTTGGACAGGTTGGTCAGGCTGGAGATCAGTGCGCCGACGTACGTCAGGATGCGTCCGGACCACTTGACGACAGCCGCCACGATCGACGCGGCAATCGCGGGGATCGTGACGACGAAGATCGCCTCGATGGCCCACACGATCACGCGCGCGACCAGGTCGGCGATGAGATCACGGACGATGTCACGGGTGAACGCCACCAGGTTCCCGGCGGCCTGGGTCGCGGCGGCCATCGCGGCGGAGATTCCGCTCAGCCCATCGATCCCCGTGACGTTGTGTGCCATCAGAGCCTGGTACGCGGTGGCGGCCTGCCCCTGCCAGCCCGGCAGGTCCACCGCGAGGTGTGACTTCAGGTCGCTGGCCATGCTCTCCAGCTCGGCGGCCATGTTGTTCCACGTGTTCGCGTGTGAGGTCACCACGTCGGGCATGCCGGTGAGTTCGTCGAGGATCTCCCGCAGCGGCTCGAAATACTCCATCGCCCAGCCCAGGCCATTGGCTAGTAGGGCGCTGAAGGGATCCAACACCGTCGCGACGGCCTCGACGCCGAACGCGGCTCCCGCCAGGAGATCGTCGACCCAGCCTTCGCTATGGATGGCGTCGACCAGACCTTGGAAGCTGTCCGCGGCGGCCGCACCGGTCCAGGGTTTGCGGGTCGACTGAACCCCGGCGATCAGTGAGGCGTCGGTCATGACGCCGCGTTCAGTTGGCTGCCGACTTTGCGGATGGTGCTGTCGGCGTCCACGTCGGCGTTGTCGTAGTTGTCGGCGGTGGTGCCCAGTCCCTTCACGACCAGGGACAGGTTCTCCTCGGCGTAGGCGATCAGCTCGTCCTGCCGCGTGTGCCGGCCCTCCAGGATCCCGGAGATCCACCCACACAACAGCCCGTACGCCCTGTCGTCCTGGGTGATGTGCGCGCTGGCGCTCTTGACCGCGCCGAAGCGGGCGCGCAACGCCTCGATGTTGCGCGCGTGCTGGCGGATCTGTTCGGCGTCGACCTCGAACCCGCCGTTCACCGACTCACCACCGGTGGTGCTGCTCGTCCGGGCCGTTCACCGGGGAGTCGGCATCGCGCAGTTGCTGCCCGACCCGTTCGGCGATCGCTCGCGCGGCCGGCGAATCGGTTCCCAGGGTGTCGCCGATGATCTCCTGGGCCCGGTCGGCCAGTTGCCGCTTGGCTGCCGCGATCGTGCTCATGATCGTCCTGGCGACGACATCGGGTGCGACCCGTTGAACCCGCTGGCCCAGCTGGAGGTCGACCAACGCGCCCACGGAGTCGACAGTGACCTCCACGAGCCCGTTGCCGTCGGCGACCGTCACCCGGAGATCGTGGATGCGGTTGCTCATCGCGTCGGTGGCTGTCGCCAGTTCGTGCAGGCGACCCTTCCACCCGGCGAGTCGATCCATGGCGCCGTCCGGGTCCAGCAGGCCTCCCGCGTGTGGAACCTCGGCCGTCATGTGTCCCCTCGGTCGCTCAAGGTGATCATGCGTAGCTGAGGGAGATTAACATGAGCGGACCTGCGCGGCTGTCCACCTGGGACGTCGTAACCACCCATTCGCGCCGCCCTGCGGTCTGGCACCCCTGACGCCCGTCAACTGCGGGCGCGCGCCCAGGAGAGGAACCGGTCGGTCAGCCGACCTGGGTCAACCTCTCTGAGCTGCGCGCTGGCCTCGGCTTGAAGCGTCGCCAGGTAGACGGTCAACGCCAGCCGGTCGTGCCGGTATTCGCCGAGCAGCCGCAGCTTCGCCGCCGAGCAGGGCCAGGCGATGCCGCACGCCGCGCAGCGCCAGGTGGGTCGGGTCGGCAGATGGTTCCGGTAGCGGCGGCGGGGCACAGGCGAACCTCCTTCGCAGTGGACGGGGGTCGCCCCGTCGGGGCGACCCCGGACTGACGCCGACCGCCGGGCTCCTGCGCCTCCACCGGTCACGCCGTCTTCTGCGGACCACCCTCTGGCGCGTCACCGGACAGGTACACCGCGTAGCGATATGGTCCTCAGATATTCGAGACATCCGATGGAGGGGCCGTGAACGATGCGCTTCGGGTGGCGCTCAGCGACACCGGGCACACCACCGAATCCCTCGCCGAGACGGTCGGCGTCGACCCGAAGACCGTGGGCCGCTGGTTGAGCGAGGGGCGCATCCCGCACCCCCGGCACCGCCTGGCGGCAGCGGAGGCCCTCCACAAGGACGTGTCGGACATCTGGCCGGACACTTCAAGACGTCGTGACCCCATCTGGTTTCGTCCGTGGCAGGAGATCGAGCGCGAGGCGGTGTCACTGCGCTGGTACGAGTCGACCGTGCTGCCGGGGTTGTTGCAGACCGAGGCGTACGCCAGGGCGGTGCTGAGCGGCGCGGGCCTGATCCCCCGGGGTGACATCGAGCGGCATCTCACGGTCCGGCTCGGCCGACAGGGCGTGCTCAAGCGAGATGACCCGCCGCAGTTCACGGCGGTCGTCGACGAGGCGGTCATCCGTCGCCCGGTGGGCGGCGGATCGACAATGCGCGAGCAACTGCTGGCCGTCGTCGCGGCGTGCGCCGAACCGCACATCCGGGTGCACGTCGTGCCCAGCGCGGTCGGCGCCTACGCCGGGCTGAACGGGCCGTTCGTGATCGCACACAGCCACGACCACCGGGTCGCCGGCTATCTGGACAACCAACTCCAGGGACAAGTCGCTAGCGACCCCGAGGACATCGCGGCCATGATGGCGGCATGGGAGAACGTGCGCGGGGAGGCGCTGTCCCACTGGCAGTCGGTCGACCTGATGAGGGAAGTGGCGCAGACATGGAGTTGAACGGCGCACGGTGGCGTAAGAGCAGCCGCAGCAGCGGCAACGGTGGCGCATGTGTCGAGGTCGCCGACAACCTGCCCGGCGTCGTCGGCGTACGGGATTCCAAGGACCCGACCGGCCCGGCGCTCACCTTCGCGCCGGCGACCTGGCGCGCGTTCGTCAGCCGGCTCGCCATGCGGCTCTGACCAGGGCCTCAATCCGTCGTACACATGTTCTATCCACAGGCTGTGGACAGGGCTTGTGTCAGGAGCCGTCGCGGAGATCGGCGAGGCGTTCCGGCCCGAAGCTGATCTCGTCGAAGGTCACGTGGCACCCGTCGCCGGTCGGCGACTGGCCGGCGAAGCCGATCCGGTCGCGGGTCGTCTCGCCGTCGAAGCTGAACACGCGGATCAACTGCCAGGTCGTGCCGTCGCCCGAGGCGTGGTACGCGTAGACCCGGCCAATTCGCGAGACGCGCAGCCACACCGACCGGTCGGCCACGACGAAGGCGTTCGCGTCGTCGGCGACACCACGGCAGATGACGGAAACGATCATGGGCTCACCCTCGGGCGAGAACTCGAAGCACAACTTGCCCCAGCACCGCTCGTCACGCCAGATCAGCAGCACCCCGGCGTCGAAGGTGGCGGCGAAGGCGACGCTGACCCGGGCGCTGAACTGGAAGTCACCCTCCGGCGGCAGGTCACCGAGCAGCGTCGCCGCGTTGAGGACGGGCGCCGGACTCGGCGCGGCGTTCTCGTCCCCGTCGACGCCGACTCCGCTCGGGTCGATGAAGATGTCCGTGCGCGGCTGCGCCGACACCGTCACGGCGCCGGTCGTCTCGTCCACCCGCCAGAGCCCATCGGGTGAGGGCACGAGCGCGGACGGCATACCGGGGACGGTCAGTTGGTCAGCCATGACCAGGACCGTACAACGGGTCCCGGCAGGGAGTCTGTCGCCGCTGGGCGGGTACGGTCCGGGAATCGACGCCGGCTCGCCGGAGACCGTCGTACACATGTTCTATCCACAGGCTGTGGACGGCGGAGGGTTCGATGGCTTACCAGCTCAGCGCGGTGGTCGCGGACGCCGAGCTGCTCCGCGAGCAGACCGCCGAGCTGGATCACGCGGTCCTCGGCGAGCTGCGCCAGGATTTCGGGTTGTTGCCGGTCACGCCGCAGTTGGTGGTGGAGCTGACCGGGTCGCTGCCGGATTTCGCGGCCGACGACCGGAGCGTCGAGCACCCGTTCGGCCTGGTGCTGTCGCCGACGCTGGCCGAGTCGCTGACCCGCTGGTCAGAGGCGGGGCCGGTGGCATACCTGGAGGCGGAGTTCGGCGGTGGCACCGGCTACCAGTCGGCGGCGGTGTGGCTGGGCGGGACGCTGTCGTGGGGTCCAGGCTTCGACGACGTGTTGGACGCGCCGCGCGAGCAGTGGCCGATCAACGCGGCGCTGACCCGGCTCGGTGTCGAGCCCGGCGAGTGGATCGACCCGTTCGCCGAACTGGGGTTGCACCTGGAGCGCAACACCGAGGGTTGGCTGGCGCACGGGCGGCGTCGACTCAGCGCCGACTACTGGGATGAGCTGGTCGAACAGTGGGAAAATCAGTAATCCGGCGATCGCCAGCAACCTGAGCGCCCTCGTTCCGTTGGGGACTGGGGGATTCCATGAAATTGCGACAATTTGCTTTTATAGCCATGCTGATGACGGCTGCCTCGATCGCTGGCAGCGGCGTACCGCCAACCGGGTCGATCCCGCACGGCCGGCCCGCCGGCAGCGTGGAGATCATCGACCTGAACGGCCTGCGCAACATCGAGTTCGGTGACACCGAGGATGAGCTGACCCAGCGCGGCATACTGCGTACCAGCCTGGACGCCTGCGGGCCGATGCTCGTCGGCCACGACACGGTCAGCCCGGTTTTCATGGACGACAGACTGGTGCTGCTCTGGGTCGGCGACCCGATGCGGACACCGGAGGGCATAACGGTGGGCTCGCCCGTCGACCAGGTCTGGGCCCGCTACCAGTTGGTGACCAGACTCGATGCTCCACAGGGGACGCACCGCCTCGACGGGTTGCTCGCCCGCAGCGGCGACCGCGCGTACCTGTTCCTGCACGACGGGCGCACGGTCCGAAAAACCATCGCGGGGTACGCGGACTGGGCCCGCCGCCTCTTCGACGAGGGCGTCGGCCCCTGCTGAGGCGAACCGCACCGACGTGGCGCTGACGGGCGGGCTGATCCGATGTGGATCAACCCGCCCGGCACGTCGGGTCGATGCTTCAGTGTCGGGAACACCCGGCGGGCTGTTCGCGGCTCACTGAGCGCTCAGACCGTCCCGGTGGCCTGCTCGGGCAGCCGCGCCCCGGACGCCGCGGCGAAACCGGCGAGCGCGATCTCAGCGGCCTGTCGCAGGTCCTCCCGGCTGACACCGGCGGCGGCATGCACCGCCTGCCCCTCGCTGACGATCATGACGAAGCGGGCGAGCGCGACCGGGTCGGCGTGAGCGGGTAGGTCGCCTTCGGCGACAGCGCGGGCGAACCGGTCGGCGAGAGCCCCTTCGCCGGCCAGGCGGCTGGCGGCGAGGAACCCGGCGACGGGCGCGTTCTCGCTGGAGCAGGCGGTGCCCCCCTGGATCGACAGGCACCCGGCCGGACGGTCGGGCCGGGTCACGGCGAGCACGTTCTCCCGCAGCAGGGTGGCGACCACCTCGTACGCGGTGGGTTGGGCGAACGCGCTCCGGGCGTACGCCATGTCCTTTTCGGCGTAGCGGGCCACGGCCTTGCGGAACAGCTCCTCCTTGCCCCCGTAGGCGGCGTAGAGGCTGGGTTTGTTGATGCCCATCGCGGCGGTGAGGTCGCTCACCGACGCGCCCTCGTACCCCTGACGCCAGAACACCTCCACTGCGCGCTCCAGCGCCTCGTCGGCGTCGAAACCCCGTGGTCGCCCTCGCTGTGGCATGGCCACCACCTCCCTCGGTCCACCCTACCCGCGACCCAACCGATCGGTACAGAAATTTGCGGACGCCGCCGCCGGTTGCTACGGTCGGATCCGTACCGCTCGGTACAGAATAGGTGGGAGGACGGCGTGGCGAATCACTTGAACACCCCGCTACCTGCGGTCGGGCTCTGGAGCATGGAGCTACGCGGTGCCGCCGATCCGGTCATTCGGGACGCGGCGACCGAACTCGACGATCAGGGCTTCCGGGCACTGTGGGTGCCTGGCCTGGACGGTGGCGGGGCCGTGAACGACATCGGGCACCTCCTGGGAGCCGCGCCGCACGCCACGATCGCACTGGGAGTGCTGGCGATCTGGGGCCAGGACCCGGCCGCTCTGGGCGATCGGCTGGCCGCGCTGGACGCCGCGCACGGACCCCGGACGGTCTTCGGCTTCGGGGTCAGCAACGCCCACTCCGCCGCCCAGGCCGGCCAGGACTACGGCCGACCGGTGGAGTCGATGAACCGCTGGCTGGATTCCCTGGACGCCGCGCCCCGGCCGGTTCCCGTCGAGCGCCGCATCCTCGGTGCGCTCGGGCCGAGGATGGCGGACCTGGCTGCCGACCGGACGGCCGGCTGGCACCCGTTCATGGTGACCCCGGACTACAGCGCCGTGCAGCGCGAACGCGTGGGGGCGCAGCCGCTGATCGCGCCGCACCTGGCCGTCGTCCTCGAAAAGAACCCGGAGCGGGCCCGCGCCGCCGCCCGGGCGGGGATCGGCATGTTCATCGGCTTTCCGACCTACCGGGCCAACCTGGCCCGCCTCGGGTTCACCGACGACGACCTGGTCCCCGGCGGGAGTGACCGCCTGATCGACGCCCTCGTCGCGTGGGGCGACCTGGACGCGGTGGCCTCGCGCATCCGGGAGCACCTGGACGCGGGCGCGAACCACGTCGCCCTCCACGTGCTGCGACCCGACGACCCGGGCCGGCCGGCGCTGCCCCTGCCGCAGTGGCGCGACCTGGCCGCCCTCCTGCCGACCTTCACCCCAACCCCCGCAACCCATTGACCACCGGCCGCAACGGCCGGCCGGACCACTCGCACCGCAACAAGAGGAGATCCATCGTGGGACAGCTCGACGGCAAGACCGCCCTCGTCACCGGGGGCACCACGGGCATCGGCCTGGCCGCCGCCCGCCGATTCGCCGCCGAAGGCGCGTACGTCTTCGTCACCGGCCGGCGCAAGGGCCCGCTGGACGAGGCCGTGGCCAGCATCGGCACCAACGCCACCGGTATCGCCAGTGACGTCGGCAACCTCGACGACCTGGACCGGGTGATGCGGGCGATCGAGGCCCGGGGCGCCGGGCTGGACGTGGTGTTCGCCAACGCCGGCGGCGGCGAGTTCCTCCCGCTCGACTCGATCACGGTCGAACACATCGCCAGCACCTTCGACACCAACATCTACGGCACCGTCTTCACCGTGCAGAAGGCCCTGCCCCTGCTCAACGAGGGTGCCTCGATCGTGCTGACCGGCTCGACGGCCGCCAGCAACGGCACCCCGGCGTTCAGCGTCTACGCCGCGTCCAAGGCCGCCATCCGCTCGTTCGGCCGCACCTGGGCCGCCGAGTTGGTCGGCCGGAACATCCGGGTCAACACCCTGGTCCCCGGCTCGACCGAGACCCCCGGGCTCGCGGGTCTGGCGCCCAGCCCCGAGGAGGCCCCCGGCCTGCTCCAGTCCATCGCCTCGGGCGTGCCCATGCGCCGGATGGCCCACCCGGACGAGATCGCCAACGCGGCGCTCTTCCTCGCCTCCGACCAGAGCAGCTTCATGACCGGTGGCGAGCTGTTCGTCGATGGCGGCGAGCAGCAGCTCTGAGCGAAGCGCCCGGCCGATCCTCGCGGATCGACCGGGCGCTCGTCTACCGCCACCTCGGCTCGGCGTTCAGACGGTCGGGAAGAACCAGAGGACATCGCTCAGGCCGCTGTCGTTCGACACGACGATGTCATCGCGCCCGTCCCCGGTGAAGTCGTCCACCACGGGCACGCCGGGCACGTTGGGCGTGGCCAGGGTGATCGGGGCCTGGAAGGTGCCGTCACCGTTGCCGAGCACCACCAGCACGCCGTAGTAGCCGCCGCCGAACGCGAGATCCGCCCGACCGTCCCCGTCGAAGTCGCCGCCGGTCGCGTTCCGCTCACCCTGTCCGAAGAAGTGGGTGCGCTCCTCGGCGAAGGTGCCATCGCCGTTGCCCGCCAGATAGAGCGCGTCACCCCACTCGGCTCCCGGTACGAGCGCGTCGACCCGGCCGTCCGTGTCGAAGTCGGCAACCACGGCCGGGTTGCGCGCGGTCCACAGTTCCCTCCACACCCCCGGTGCAAATGTGCCGTTCCCGGCGTTCAACCAGGTCACCACCCGGCCGTACACGCCGCCGGTCGCCACCAGGTCGACGTGACCGTCCCCATTGAGGTCGGCGCCGGTCAGCCCGTTGTTGGCGGTCGGCTCGGCCGCCAGAGTCGCACCGAGGGCGAACCGGCCCCGTCCGTCGTTGCGCAGCACCTGGACCTGTTCCCGCCCGGCGAGGGTCAGCGCCAGGTCGACGTCCCGGTCACCGTCGAAGTCGGCCGCCACCAGGTTGCGGGGGATGCTGTTCACGGCCAAGTCGATCACCCGAGGCGCGTGGAAACGGCCGTCGCCCCGGCCGAGAGCGATCACCACCTGGTTGAGACCGATGTCGACGACCGTGGCGACCAGGTCCCGCCGGCCGTCGCCGTTGACGTCGGCGAGCGCGACCGAGAGCGGCGAGCCGCCGAGGGCCACCACGCTCCTCGCGCGGAAGCCGGTCGCCCCCTGGCCGAGCAGGATCGAAACCCGGTCCGCGTCCGGGTGCGCGACCGCCAGGTCGGGCCGCCCGTCGCGGTTGAGATCACCGGTGGCCATGGCACCCGGCACGGCGCCGGTCGCCACGTCGACCGGTGGGCCGAAGCTGGCGGTCGCGGCGGCCGCGGCGGCCGGGGTGACGGCCGTCAGCAACGCGACGACCAGGGCGGGCACCCCTAGGGTACGGATTCGCATGCGTGATCCTCCCGTGACGATGTACCCGGACCGGGTCCATCGCCCGCCCGGGCAGGGACGAGCCTCGCGCGCGGTGAGATAACGCCGGGTTAAGCCGGCACTAACTCGATCACCTCGCCCATTGACTGAGACCACTGGCGAAAGCGCCCGGACGATCCTCGAGGATCGTCCGGGCGCTTTCGCACTTCAGAGCGGTGGCGGAGGGATTTGAACCCTCGGAGGGCGTTAACCCTCACACGCTTTCGAGGCGTGCTCCTTAGGCCGCTCGGACACGCCACCGCCGACGAGGGTACAGGACCGCTGGTTCCGACGCCGAACCGGTATCGCCCGTGCCGGCCTGGCAGGATCTTTGCCATGAGTACGCACATCGGCGCGAAGCCGGGCGAGATCGCCGAGCGGGTCCTGATGCCGGGCGACCCCCTGCGGGCCAAGTGGATCGCGGAGACCTACCTCGAGGGCGCCACCTGCTACTCGACTGTCCGGGGCATGCTGGGTTTCACCGGCCGCTGGAACGGCGTCGAGGTTTCCGTCCAGGGCTCCGGCATGGGCATGCCGTCGGCCTCCATCTACGCACACGAACTGATCAACGAGTACGGCGTGAAGACGCTGATCCGCGTCGGCTCCTGTGGTGCCCTCAGCACCGACCTGCAACTGCGGGACGTGGTGGCGGCCATCGGGTCCTCCACCGACTCCAACATGAACCGGATGCGCTTCGACGGGCTGATCGACTACGCCCCGGTGGCCGACTTCGGGCTGCTGCGTACGTCGGTCGAGGTGGCTGAGCGGCGCGGCATCACGATGCACGTCGGGCCGATCCTGGCGGCGGACGCCTTCTACACCGACCGGCCGGACCTCTACGACACGCTCGCCGACTACGGCGTGCTGGCGGTGGAGATGGAGTCGGCGGCGCTCTACACGATCGCCGCCCGCTTCAAGGCCCGCGCGCTGACCGTGCTGACCGTCAGCGACCACATCAAGACCGGCGAGAAGACCACCTCCGAGGAGCGGGAGCAGACCTTCAGCCAGATGGTCGAGATCGCCCTCGACACGATCATCGCCTGACCCGTCCGGGCGGCGTCACCGCGGAGAGCGTGATGACTGTGTGGCATAAATATGCCGCACAGTCATCACGCTCTTCAGCATCAGGCCGGCCCAACCCGCGCCACGCCAACCCGCGCCACGCGACCCGAGCCCGGTCCAGCCACCCAGGTCACACGGCGGCCAGCGCCCACGTCGGCGAGAGGCGAGAGGCCCGGCCTCAGCGGAAGAACGCTCGCAGCACGGCGGCGGTCTCGGCCTCCAGCACCCCGCCGTAGACCTCGGGGCGGTGGTTGAGCCGGCGGTCACGCAACACGTCCCAGAGCGATCCAGCTGCGCCGGTCTTGGGCTCCCACGCGCCGAAGACGACGGTGGAGACCCGGGCCAACACCAGCGCGCCAGCGCACATGGTGCACGGTTCGAGGGTGACCACCAGGGTGCAGCCGTCCAGCCGCCACCGGCCGACCTGCTCGGCACCTCGGCGCAGGGCCAGCACCTCGGCATGGGCGGTGGGGTCGCCGGTCAGCTCCCGCTCGTTGCGCCCGATGGCCAACTCGGTCCCGTCCGGCCCGTAGAGCACCGCGCCCACCGGCACGTCGTCCACATCCGTGGCACCGGTGGCAGCGTCGGCAACGCCCGTGACGGCGACCTCCAGGGCGCGGCGCATCCACAGCTCGTGCCGCTGCCGCCGGCCGACTTCGCCCAGGTCGGCCAGGCCCTCGTGCGCGCCCGGGCCGGCGCGGCCCACCGCACCGGGGGTCGGCTGCCCGGGCCGGATCGACTCCAGCGACGGATCGGTGGCGTCGGCCGGCTCAGACCTCACGCAGCTCCTCGACCTCGTCGACGCAGCCGAGCACCTGACAGATCTCGGCGGTGACGTCCGCCGGCATCATTCCCTCGTGCGTACACAGGGTCAGCAGCTTCTGCGCGGAGATGCCCAGGTTGGCCAGCAGGTCGGCATCGCCCACCGGGTCGGCCTCCGGGTCGACGACGGGCTGCTCGCTCTCCTCGTCACCACTCGTCACCGGGCGCGGCTCCTCGTCGCCGTCGAGCCCGGTGACCGAGGTCTTCAGGTCACCGACCAGCAGCGAACCAAGAGCGGACTCCTCGGCGAACGCGGAGTCCGAACCGAACACCCGCAGGTCGTCGCCCTCGTCGAGACGCAGGACCACCAGATAGGCGTCATCGGCCTCGACGAACAGCAGCGACACGTCGGCCTCCAGGTCGACGTCACGCAGTCGGTCAGCGACCTCGTCGATGTCGGTGGCGCCGCGCAGGCTGACCTCGGCGGCGGTCCAGCCACTGTCGTCGCGCACCACGGCCGCAGCGAAGTACGACACGGTCCCCCCAATAGCCCCTCGGCACAACGCCGACCCGTTACGCGTGCACGTTAGCCGGTCGGGTCGGCAGCCGACCGGTCAACGCCCCGAAGCGCCGGTCATTCCTGACAAAATCGGATCAGCCAGCGACCCGACGGCGGGTGGCGATGAGCTGGCGCAGACGCTCGGTGCGCTGCCGCTGCGGTCGGCTGCGCTGACGGACCGCGCGGGCGCCCGCCAACTCGGCCAACAACTGAAGGCGGCGGCGGGTGCGATCCGGGTCCTGTCGCGGGGTGGTCCAGGCCATGGTGCCGAGCGTGCCGAGTCTCGGCAGCCACGTCAAGACGGCGTTCGCTACGCAGCCAACCGGGCACACGGCGCAGTCATGGACACTCGTTTCGGAGCCGTTTCGGCACTGTCACGGGAGCAGTCGGTGACGCAGTCGGCGGTCACCACAACGGCCAGTCACCGCTGGTTCCCCAGCGGACCGCCAGCACGGCGGCGGCGATGCTCCAGCCTCCCGCCGTGACGATGGCGACCCCGGTGGCGACCCCTCGGTCGCCATAGCGGACCAGCACCAGGGCGGTCAGCCACGCCAGCAGACCGGCCACCACCGTCCACCATGCGTAACTGGCCACATCGGTGCCGAGCAGGCCGAACAACAGGAACCAACCGGCCGCCGCGCCGCCGCCAGCGGCGACACCACCGCCGGTGACCGGGTGCGGCTCGCGGTAGGTGGGGCGGGCCGGCGGGCCGGCGGGGAAAAGACCCGAGGGGGTACGCGCCACCGGGCGGACGAAGGCACCGGGATCCGAGCCAGGTTCTGGTCGGGCGATGGTCACCGTCGCTGCCCTCCCTCACGCGCGTCGCTCGTGCCCACGGTACCGGCTCTGCCAGGATGACCGGATGCCGTCGCCGACGATCGGCCGCCGCGCGCGTCCGGCGTACCCGATCCTGCTGCTGCTCGTCCCGGTGCTGGCCGCCGGCTGCGCGACGACCCGGCCGGGGGTGCCGGCCGACGGCGCCGCGCCCACGCCGTCGGCGGTCTGGGCGACCGCCGAGCAGCCGGCGGCACCGTCGCCGTCGGCTGCCACCCCGACCCCGGCCTCGACACCGTCGTCGGCCGCGCCGTCGGCGACGGCACCGCGCACCGGGCTGCGGCATGTCTTCCCGGTACGCGCCGGCAACGTCGACTACCACCCGACGCACGGGGCATATCCGGCCACGGATCTCTTCGCCGACTGTGGTGAACCGTTCGTCGCGGTGACCGACGGGACGGTGCTGGAGGTGAGTCGGGTCGACAGGTACTCGAAGCGGGGGCCGCAGGGCCCGGAGAACGGTGGCCTGTCGGTCTCCCTGCTCGGCGACGACGGGGTGCGCTACTACGGCTCGCACCTGAGTGCCGTGTCCGGCGGGGTCGACGCAGGGGTGCGGGTCCGCGCCGGGCAGCAGCTCGGCAAGGTGGGGCGCACCGGCAACGCCAACAACGTGTGCCACGTGCACTTCGGCATCTCGCCGCCGTGTGCGGGCAAGGACGGTTGGTGGATTCGGCGCGGGTTGCTCTGGCCGGCCCGCTACCTGGATTCGTGGCGACGCGGCGGCAATCGGGAACCGGCCGCCGAGGTCACCGCGTGGCAGCGCAAACACGGCTGTCCGAAGGCTCCCTGACCGGCGCGGCACCGACTAGGTTCGGTGGGATGAAGGCCCGGGACCCCATCGCCGACCTGCGCCGGATCGCGTTCCTGTTGGAGCGTGCGAACGAGGCCACCTATCGGGTCCGGGCGTTCCGGTCGGCGGCGAAGGCGCTGGCCGGCCTGCCTGCGACCGAGGTGGCCGACCGGGCCGGCAACGGCACGCTCACCGAGCTGGCCGGGGTTGGTGACGTCACGGCCCGCTGTGTGGCGGAGTCGCTTGCCGGTGAGGAGCCGGTCTACCTGCGGCGGTTGGTGGCGACCGAGGGCAGCGACCTGGACGCCGAGGCGACGGCGCTACGCGCCGCTTTGCGGGGCGACTGCCACACCCATTCGGACTGGTCCGACGGCGGCTCGCCGATCGAGGAGATGGCGCTGGCCGCTGTGGAGTTGGGCCACGAGTACCTGGTGCTGACCGACCACTCGCCACGACTGACGGTGGCCCGGGGCCTGACCGCGGCCCGGCTGCGCCGGCAACTCGACCACGTCGCGCAGGTCAACGCGGCGCTGCCCGAGGGTTTCCGGATCCTCACCGGGATCGAGGTGGACATCCTCGCGGACGGCTCACTCGACCAGGACGACGAGCTGCTGGCCCGGCTGGACGTGGTGGTCGGGTCGGTGCACAGCAACCTCAAGGACGAGCGGTCGAAGATGACACGTCGCATGCTGACCGCGGTCGCCAACCCGCACCTGGACATCCTCGGCCATGTCACCGGCCGGATGGTGTCGTCCCGCCCGGCCGGAGTGACCGGCCCGGGCGACCGGGGTCACCGGGCCCGGACCCGGGCGGAGAGCGATTTCGACGCGGACGCGGTCTTCGCCGCCTGCGCCGAGCACGACACCGCCGTCGAGATCAACTCTCGGCCGGAGCGCCAGGATCCACCGAAGCGGCTGATCCGCCGCGCGCTGGAGGCGGGCTGCCGGTTCGCCATCAACACCGACGCCCACGCGCCCGGCCAGCTCGACTGGCAACGGTTCGGCTGCGAACGGGCCGCCCTCTGCGGCGTCCCCGCCGACCGGGTGGTCAACACCTGGTCCGCCGAGCAACTCGTGGACTGGACCCACAGCCACGCCTGACCTGGAGGCCCCGCCCGACCCCTTCCGCGGGCCGGCCGGCGGTGGCCGGCCCTCCAGTGACCAACCCCTTCCAGCCGCCGCCCCGGCGGCACGGCGGGCCTCAGTGGCGGACCGGTTCGGCGGCGGGTGCTGCGGGCGCACCGACCCCGACCACCGGCCGGGGCTGTCGGCGACCGAACACACCCTGCGAGACCGCGACCCCGAGCAGCACGATCAACGCGCCGACCGGTTGGTGCCAGTTGAGGCGTTCGTCGAGCGCCACGGCGCCGATCAGCACCGCGAAGATCGGGATCAGGTACGTGACGGTGGAGGCGGTGCTCGCGCCAGCCACCCGGATGTTGCGCATGTTGATCACGAAAGCGAGCCCGGTGCCGAGCGCGCCTAGGGTCAACACGCTGGCCACCACTCCCGCCGACAGCTCGGTGGGCAGCGGCGGCATGCCGGCGACGAACGGGGTGACGATGGCCAGTTGCCCGGCGGCGAGCAGCAGCTGCGCGGCGGACAGCGACAGGCCGGAGTGCGCGCTGCCGGCGACGAACCGCTTCTGGTACGGGATGGCGACGCCATAGCAGGCGGCCGCGCCGAAGCACATCAGCTGGCCGGTGAAGTGGGCCCCGCCGATGCCCTCCCAGACCCCGAGCACTACCAGCACACCGAGGAAGCCCAGCCCGAGCCCGACCGCACGGCGCACGGTCAGCCGCTCGGTGCGGAAGACCAGGACCGCCAACGGCAGCACGATCAGCGGCGTGGTGGCGTTCCAGATACCGGCCAGCATCGACTCGACCCGCTGCTCGCCGTAGCCGAAGAGGGTGAACGGCACTGCCACACCGAACGCGGCGACGACGCTCAGGTGTGCCCAGACGCGAGGCTCTCGGGGCAGCCGGTCGCGCAGCATGGCGAGGACGACGAGCAGGGTCAACGCGCCGGCGACGACCCGGTAGAGAGTGAGCTGGACCGGGTGCAGCTCGGCCACCCCGACCTTGATGAAGAGGAAGCTGGAGCCCCAGATCGCGGCGAGGGCGACGAAGCCTGGCAACCAGGAACGGATTGGCGCTTTGTCAGGAGTGGTATCGGCGTTCACCCCTGACACTCTGCCGTAGCGCTCCGACAAAGTCGCACGCCTTTTCGGACGTCACACGCTGCCGGAACCTGTTGCTGAACACGACAAACGTCATCGACACGGGGGCGGGGTGGTCACGTAGTGTCGCAGCGTGGGACGAATCGATGAACTAGCCAACCGATACGTGGCCGAGTGGGCGCCCTTGAGCCCCACCGGCGCGACCTTCGTCGGCATCGCCGGCCATGACGACCAACTCGACGACCTCTCGCCCGAGGGTTACCGGGCGCGTGCGGACCTCACCCGCCGGACTCTCGCCGACCTGGAGGTGACCGAGCCGGCAACCGAGTTGGAGCGGACCGCCAAGGAGGCCATGCAGGAAAGGCTCGGTCTGGACCTGGCCCGGTACGACGCCGGCGAGGTGACCAGCGAGGTCAGCGTCATCACCAGCGGGCTGCACGAGATTCGCATGGTCTTCGACCTGATGCCGACCGCGACGGCCGACGAGCAGGCCAACATCGCGGCCCGGCTCAACGGCTTCGCCGGCGCGCTGGAGGGCTACAAGACCACCCTGCGCGAGGCGCTCGCCGCCGGTCAGGTCAGCTCGAAGGTGCAGCTGGTCGAGGTGGCCAAGCAGTGCGACATCTGGGTCGACCCGACCGGGGACAACTTCTTCCACGGGCTGGTCGAGCGGCTGGACGCGGAGGGCTCGCTCGGCGCGGAGCTGCGTAGGGGTGCGGCGGCGGCGACTGCGGCGACCGCCGAGTTCGGCCAGTTCCTGCGTACCGAGATGGCCCCGCACGGGCGGGACAAGCAGGCCGCTGGCCGGGAACGCTACGAGTTGGCCTCGCAGTACTTCCTCGGCGCCAAGGTCGACCTGGACGAGACGTACGCCTGGGGTTTCGCGGAGCTGGCCCGCCTGGAGGCGGAGATGCGGGTCGTCGCCGGGCGCATCGCCGGGTCGGGCGCCACCGTCGACGAGGCCGTGGCCCGGTTGGACGCCGATCCGGCCCGGACCATCCAGGGCAAGGAGGCGTTCCGGGACTGGATGCAGGAGCTCGCCGACAAGGCGATCACCGAGCTGAACGGCACCCACTTCGACATCCCGGAGCAGGTCCGCCGCATCGAGTGCTGCCTCGCCCCGACCAGCGACGGCGCCATCTACTACACCGGCCCGAGTGAGGACTTCTCCCGCCCGGGCCGGATGTGGTGGGCGGTGCCGCAGGGCATCAGCGACTTCTCCACCTGGCGGGAGGTGACCACCGTCTTCCACGAGGGCGTGCCGGGTCACCACCTCCAGGTGGCACAGACCGCCGTCCGGGCCGACCTGCTCAACCGCTGGCAGCGGCTGCTCTGCTGGGTCTCCGGGCACGGCGAGGGCTGGGCGCTCTATTCCGAGCGGCTGATGGACGAGCTGGGCTACCTGGAGGATCCGGGCGACAAGCTGGGCATGCTCGACGGTCAGGCGATGCGAGCGGCGCGGGTGATCGTGGACATCGGCATGCACCTGGAGCTGGAGATCCCGAAGGACAACCCGTTCGGCTTCCACCCCGGTGAGCGGTGGACGCCCGAGTTGGGCTGGGAGTTCATGCGGGCGCACTGCCGGGTGCCGGACGAGAACCTGCGCTTCGAGCTGAACCGCTACCTGGGTTGGCCGGGGCAGGCCCCGTCGTACAAGGTCGGTGAGCGGATCTGGCTCCAGGCCCGCGAGGACGCCAAGGCCCGCAAGGGCGCGGATTTCGACCTTCGCGAGTTCCACCGGCAGGCGTTGGACCTGGGCGCGCTGGGCCTCGACCCGCTGCGCCGGGCGCTGGCCCGGCTCTGAGCCGCTGACGGTTCCGGATGCTGGCGGTACGAACGAGCCGCCAGCACCCGGAGCCATCGGGGCGGATGTGTCGTTCAGCCGAGGGCAAGCGCCAACGACGGCCGGGCGGTCAGCGTGTCACTTGTGACGTACGCCAGGTCCATGACCGGGTCGGTGAACGTGATCGAGATCGGCAGGGTGACCGGGATCCCGTCCGGCAACGGCAGGTCCGGCGTCAGGGTGAGCTTGATGCCGAGCAGCTTGCCGACGAACCGGGTGGAGTAGAAGGCCACGTCACCGCGGACGGTCAGCCGGTCGGTCTTGTACCGCTGGGTGCGCCCGTCGGGGCCGTCGGCGACCAGCAGGAAGTCGTCGGTCACCGCCTCCCGCATGCTGAACTTCAGCACCTTGAGGCTGCCCTTCTCGGTCTGCAGCTCGGTGGTCCCGTCGAACCGCAGCCCGGTCATGGTGACCTTGGAGCCGGTGAGCTTGGACGGCGTCTGGCCCACCATTGGCAGATTGGGGTCGGCGGCGATGCGGGGCAGCGGTTTGCCCGGCTCCGCTTTGTCTGGCTTGTCGGGTGTCGTGGCCCCGGGCTTGCCCGACCCGCCCGGTTTCGGTGACGGGCAGGCCGTGGAGCCGGGACGGGCCGTCGGCGTGACTGTCGGCTTCGCCGACGCGCTGGCGGTCGGGGTGGCCGACGGCGTCGCTGTCTTTTCGCTGCGTCCACCGGTGAACAGGTCCCCGATGCCGTCCAGGATGTCGGTGATGATGTTGCCGTCCCGCTCCGGGCTGGCGCTCGGTGTCGGGGTCGGCGTCCCGGTGGGAGTGGTGGGGCTGGGCGACGGCGTGACGGAGCGGGACGGGGTCGGGCAGGCGGTCGCGGCGGGTCGGGTCGGTGCGGCCTGCACCGCTCTGGGCTGGGTGGCCAGGCCGGCCGCAGCGAGGCCCAGCACCAGCAGCGCAACCCCGAACACCCGCGGATCAGCGGAACGTCCCGGCCACTCGGGGGGTGCGCCCGCGTCGGTCGCGCCGCCCGTCGGGTGATCCACCCGTTCGTCGGCCGCGTCGGCCTGCACGACTCCGATCCGCTCCGTGTCGAGCCGCTCGACTCCGATCCGCTCCGTGTCGAGCCGCTCGACTCCGCTCTGCTCGGCGTGGCCCTGACCCGCGTCCGCCTGATCCGCGCCAGGCTGATCCGCCTCCGCCTGGCCCGCATCGACCTGGTCGGCGAGGGGCAGCTCGGTGTCGGACAGGTCGGTGTCGGATAGTTCGGCGACGGCTGGCGCGGGTCGGATCGGGGTCCAGGCGAACGCGAGCGCGCTGCCGACGATGCCGAGCAGCAGACCGACGAAGAAGCCGCCGAGGTTGAGCCCGATCAGCGAGTAGACCGTTGTGACCGCCGCGACGACCGAGTAGAACAGCCGCTGCGCCGGGCTCAACCAGAGCAGCAGGGCGCAGGTCACCAGGATGACCGGGATCAGGAGCGAGAGCAGACCGGTGGCTCCGCTGTGGAAGCTCAGGCCGTTGATCGTCATCCGGGTGGAGGCGAACATCGCCACCCCGGCCAGGGCGATGAAGAGACCACCCCAGAACGGTCGGCTCCGCTGCCAGCGGCGGAAGGTCTGCCACGCCTGGGCCGTGCCGCCGGGCCGGGTGTGGGACGCGTTGGCGGTTGTCACGTACTCCTCCTGGCGGAGCGGGGACGGGGACGTGGACGTGGCCTGCGGTGGTCGGCCACCGCGGGCCCCGGCTCACCTCAGAAGCACTCCTTGCCCTTGGCCTCGTCGCCCACGTTGACCTTCAACCGGAGTCCGACCAGGTTGAAGGTGGCCGCCGTGGTGTACCGGGACACCTGCTGCAGGTTCGTGATGGTGACGTGGTCGGAGTTCTGGCCGAACGAACCCTTCTGCGCCGTCGCGTTCAGGTCGGTCGCGTCCCGGCCAATCTTGATGTTGGTGAACGTCGCGTTGCCGTCGAGCGAGTCCATGGCGATCAGCAGGTCCTTGGCCCGGGCAGGCTCCTTGCCCTCACCGGCGTTGATGGTGAGAACCACAGGCAGGCCAGGCAGGTCAGAGCGGATGGACTGGCAGAGGTTGTAGAGCTCTGCGCTGCTGATCTCGGCGACGGCGATCGGGTGGGTCCTGCCGTCCTCACCCTTCTCGCGCACGACGCCGCCGTACTGCTTGAAGCCGTCGCCCTCAAGGCGGGCCGCGCCGATCTTGAACGTCTGCCCGGACACGGTGACGTCGGACGCGATGGCGCCGGTCGACATGCCGAACAGGATGGCTCCGACGGCGGCGGTGGCGGGGACCGCCATGGCGACGAACCGCCGCCACCGGGTACGACCCTGATCCTCAAACCGAGCCTGCACGGGTTCCTCCTCAGGTGGCCGGTCCCGCACTGGCGGCCCGCACCGGGCCCGTCATGTGTTACCGGCGGGTAACGATCGAGCCTGATCGTGCACCCGTTGCGGCGCGGCTCACAACCCCCTGGCCATCCGGCGGCAACACGAGGGCGACTCAACAGCAGGCCGCCGTCACGAATCGTGGAATTATCTGTGTGGACAGAACCCTCGACAGGCGACAAAGACGACATAACCTTGCCCCCCAACAACGGAGAGTGGCAGGGCATCGATGAATTACAATTAGGTAACGGATGTAAAGCACGCAATCGCGGAGAGCCGTTCGGCTCACTCCTCTCGTCCGAACATCCAGGCGATCCCGGGAACAGCAGGACCCCACCGAACGGCCGGAGGTCCTAGGGTTTCGACGTGCAACTGAACGACGTGCGACGCGACTGGACCAAGCTCGGAGCTGAAGATCCGCTCTGGGCCGTACTCGTTGAGCCCGGCAAACGCGGCGGACGGTGGGACGTGGAGGAGTTCCTGGCCACGGGCCGCACCGACGTCGAGGGGACATCCGGCCAACTTCGCCAACTCGGCCTGCCCACCCGCTGGGAGCGGGTGCTCGACTTCGGCTGCGGCGTCGGGCGACTGTCTCAGGCACTCGCCCCACACGCGGACGAGGTCGTCGGTGTGGACATAGCTCCGACCATGCTGGAGGCCGCTCGGCGACTCAACCGGAGCGCCGAGAACATCCGGTTCGTCCTCAACGACGCACCGGACCTGAGCCAGTTTCCCGACGGCCACTTCGACCTGGTCTACAGCGCCCTGGTGTTGCAACACCTGCCGCGCCCCGCCATCGATCACTATCTGGCCGAGTTCCTGCGCGTGTTGCGGCCGGGCGGCATCGCCGTCCTGGGGCTGCCAACCGAGCCGGGGCGTACGGCCAGGGGCATCGTCTGGCATCTGGCGCCGTCCCGCCTGATCAGCTGGGCACAGTGCCACCTGCTCAATTATCCGGCGCCGATGAAAATGACTGTCGTACCACACGCCGACATGGTGCGGCTCATGGCCGCACATGGTGGGGACATCGTCGGGCAGTGGCGCGATCTGCTGTACAGCGAAGACTGGGTCTGCATGCGGTACGCGGTACGCCGCGCAGGGCATCCGAGGCAGGAGCCGCTCCACGACTGAGGGGTGGGCCGCGATGCGGCCCACCCCTCGGTCGTGCTTCCTGTCGTACCCGTTAGCGCTGCTCCACCTCGCCGTGCGCCGGGCGCTGGGCCGGCACCGTCGGGTCCTCGGACTTCCAGTTCGTCGACGCCGGCGGGATCTCGTCGGTCAGTGGACCGCCTGCGGGCTCGGTCCTGGGCTGCTCGGCGGTCTCCGCGTCGCGCACCGGTTCCTGGTCCACCCGGGTCTGAGTCGGGTCGGCACCGGGTGCCACAGCCGGGTCGGCGCGGTGCCGGGCGGCACCGTCGTTGGTCCGCGTCACCAGCCATACGCCGACGACCAGGGCGATCAGACCAAGGACACCGGCGGCGATCGGGCCCCAGAAACTGATCAGGCCGATCTTGAAGCGGTTGTCCTTGACCGTCTCGACACTGCGGCTGACCGTGTCGTCGTTGTAGTTGAAGTCCGCGTCGAGCAGCACCGTGGCGGTGCCGGTGTCCGGGCGCAGCTCCTTGTTCTGCTGTTCCCGGACGTTCACGTAGGAGCCCGTCACCGGGTCGATCCAGAGCGTACGGGTGTTGCTGTAGACGATCTGGCCGCTGGTGGCGCCGGGGGCGAACCGGCCCAGAAGCGGCTTGAGGCTCGCCTCCGGGGTGTTCAGTACCTCGTTCTCGATCCGCTGCTCGAAGCGATATGCCTCGATGCCCTTGATCTTTTCCGTGCCGATGTACTTCGCCGGGACGGCCCGCTTCAGGTCACGGTCGAAAACCTGGTAGTCCCGCTTGCCGGCACCGAACGGGAACTTGTAGATCTGGCCGGAGTAGTTCACGTTCCCGACCGGAGTCTGCTCCGCGCCGCTCTCGTTGAGCCACTGCTCCTTCCACGGGGCGGCCGCGCCGGAGATCCGGTAGAGGGCCAACTCGGTGCTGTACTGGCTGACCACGTCCGGGGTGTCGGCACGCCTGACCGTCTGGTAGACGTCCCAGATCACCGCGTCGCCCTTGAGTTCCTTGGGTAGCCGGTCCTTCGTGTCGTCCGGCTGAGGAATGACCTCGACGCTGGAGACGAGGTCACCTTGCAGGACCTCGATGCTCACCGACTCGCCGACGCGAGTGAGCTTCAGGAACTTGGCGTTCTTTGCCTCCGCGACGGACGTCGTTGGTTCAAGATCATAAGGGAGCTTGGTCACGGAGGGGGCCACATAGAACGGCAGCCCAGCCGCGAAGACCAGCAACAAAACACCGAGCCCGAATAGCGCGGCGCCCACGCGAAGCTTCACTCATCCTCCTGTAACCTGCCGCCCTACGACCTGTTGTCCGGGGCACCCGATCCTTAACATGGCGGGAGGTTACTCCCCGGTCACCTTCGAAAGCGACCCCCTGGATGTCCAGATGTCCACAGCCGCCGCGCCAATAGTTCCGCAGACTTCGGCAACCGATCGACTCCCCGCCCTCGATGCGCTGCGAGCAATTGGCGCCGTGGCGGTCGTCGGTCACCACGTCGGGTTCCAGACCGCCGCCACCATGAACACCACGTGGGGCGGCTGGCTGGCCCGGCTCGACGTCGGCGTTGCCATCTTCTTCGTGCTCTCCGGATTCCTGCTGTTCCGACCGTGGGCCCTGAACGCCGCGACGGGACAGGCCCGACCGCGCGCCGGGCGGTACCTCTGGCGACGGGCCCTACGAATCCTGCCGGCCTACTGGCTGGCCGTGCTGGTCTGCCTGTTCGTCCTGCCGCAGAATCGGCCGGCGTCCGCCGGTGACTGGATTCGCCACCTCACCTTCACCCAGATCTACGGGCCTGGCCAGTTGCGCTCGGGGCTGAGCCAGACCTGGAGTCTCGCCACCGAAGTCGCGTTCTACCTGATCCTGCCGCTGGTCGCCGTGCTCGCTGTTGGTCGGTCATGGCGTCCCGTCCGAACCGTCGTGATCGTCTGCGGGGGTTTGTTGGTGACCGCGGGATGGCTCGCCCTGATGGGGATCGGCTGGCTCGACAACGGCCTGCACACCACGTGGCTCCCCTCGTACGCGGCCTGGTTCGGCGCAGGGATGGCCATGGCGGCGGCGCACGTCGCCCTGCGCACCGGGACCGCGCCCGCCGCATTCCGCGTACTGGACGACCTCGCCTCCGCACCGATTGCCTGCTGGGCAGCGGCGGTCGGGCTGATGGCGATCGCGACGACGCCCATCGCCGGACCCCGCGACCTCGCCGGTCCGACAGCCGCCGAGTTCGCGGTCAAGCTGGCCCTGTACCTCGCGATCGCGTCGCTGATCCTGATCCCGGTGGCCTTCGGCGGGCCAACGCGGGTCAAGGCGGCCTTCGGCGCCGAGTCCGCCCGATGGCTCGGCACCGTCTCGTACGGACTGTTCCTGTGGCACCCGCTGGTCATCGAACTCATCTACCTGATCGACGACCGACCGCTCTTCACCGGCGGGCTGTTGAACATCTTCGTACTCACCATGGTCTTCGGCCTGGTGTACGCCGCCGTCAGCTACTACGGCGTCGAGCGGCCCCTGCAGGTCCTCGGATCGCAGCGTCGGAACCGACGGGCCGGGCGCGGGCAGGCATCCGATAAGCCCGTCGTCGATGTGGCCGCACCGGCCCGCACGGCACCGACAGTCCCGGCGGGTACGCCGACGCCCACGGTCGGCGCGTAGCGCAGCCGATCAGCGCTGCCCCACCTGGGCATTGCCGGGCCGGCACCCCAGCCCCTAGTGTGACGCGCGTCCCTAAATTACTTGAGAGTAGGGTTCGCGTGGAGCGTCGCTTCGGCATGCCCGGACACGTGCTGTTCCTCAACTGGCGAGACACCCGTAACCCCGAGGGCGGCGGTTCCGAGGTGTACGTGGAACGGATCGCCGCCGAGTTGGTGGCGCGCGGTTTCCGCGCCACCCTCTTCTGCGCCGCCCACAGCGAGGCACCCGGCGACGAGATCAACGAGGCGGGTGTCCGGCTGGTGCGGCGCGGCGGCAGACACACCGTCTACCTCTGGGCGGCGCTCAGCTACCTGGCCGGCGCGCTGGGCGTGGGCCCGCTGTCAAGCCGTCGGGGCGGCCGGCCCGACATCCTGGTCGACGTCTGCAACGGATTGCCGTTCCTCTCCCCGCTGTGGGCACGGCGACCGGTGGTCAAGCTGATCCACCACGTGCATCGCGAGCAGTGGCCGGTGGTCCTTCCGCAGTGGGCGGCCCGGTTCGGCTGGTGGGTCGAGTCGTCGCTCGCCGTACGCGTCTACCGGCGGTGCCGGTACGTCACCGTCTCCGAGGCCACCCGCCGAGAGTTGGCCGTGCTGGGCGTACCGCCGGAGCAGGTCGCCGTGGTGCACAACGGCACCCCGGCGCTGCCCCGCACCGACGCCGAACGGGCGCCGTTCCCGCTTCTGGTGACGCTGAATCGGCTGGTGCCACACAAGCGGGTCGAGGTGGCGTTGCGGGCGGTCGCGGCCCTCGCCGACGAGCTGCCCCAGCTGCGGCTGGTCGTCGCCGGCCAGGGCTGGTGGGAGTCGCACCTGCGCGAGCTCGCCGCGGAGCTGGACATCACCGAGCGGGTGGATTTCCGGGGCTTCGTGACGGAGGAGGAGAAAGCGGCTCTGCTCGCCTCCGCCTGGGTTGCCCTGACCCCGTCACTGAAGGAGGGCTGGGGTCTGACGATTGTCGAGGCGGGTTCCGCGGGCACGCCAACGGTCGCGTTCCGGGAAGCGGGTGGAGTCGCCGAAGCTATCGTCAACGGGCGCACCGGCCTGCTGGCCGACGACATCGACGATTACCTGGCGAAGGTGCGCACGCTTCTGCACGAGGACGAAATGCGGCGAGAGATGGGGGCGCAGGCCCGGAAGCACGCGGCGAGCTTCACCTGGCAGGCCGCGGGTGGGCACTTCGCGGACCTGCTCAACGGTGTGGAGTCGCCCCGCCCAGTGCAGCAGCGGGGCGAGCCGTCCTACCTGTCGCCGTAGACCTCGGGGGCGTACGGGTCCTTCTTTCCGGCACGCTTGGCCGCTTCCGAAACACTCTTGGCCTCGTTGGCCGCCTCTTTGTCGGTGGCGGTCGCGGCGGCCGAGAGCCCGCCGAGGGCCAGGATCCCCAGCAACGCCGCCACCATGCCGGAGACGACCAGGGTCAGAGCTCTACGCATGCCAATCCTCCAATGGCGAGACGTGCGAGCGGACGTTACCACGCGGTAGGGCGCCGGTGTAGTGCCGAAATGGCAGCAGCCATAACCACCAGAAGGGCAGCGACGAGCGTCATCACGACTGCCCACGCGCCATGTCCAGGGGGGTCCGATTCGGGATGAACAGCGGGATTTCGGTAGAGAGTGAGAAACGGTCCCTCGTGGACGGTTTCGAGATCACGAAGGGTCGCCGGGTCGACCTCGCTGGGCCCTTGGTGGTGCACCACCACCCAGCGCACGCCGGTGGCCGAGACGGGCCGCCCCTCGGCCAACACCCGGCGCACCTCGCGGATCCGTGGATTCTCCCCGGCCACCGCGACATCGCCGACCCGGAGTGTGTCGTCGGTCAGCACCGTCCCCGGCAGATAGCGCGGCAACGGATCCAGGACGACACGTCCCGGGTTCCACGGGTAGGCCCGGTAGGCGGACAGCGGCAGCGCGAGGATCTCCCCCGGCTCGCCGGCCACCCGCTCGGCGACCGCCTGCCAGTCCGCCGGATAGCTCACCGGACGAAGCCGGCCGGCACCGCCGTAGGCGAGGTCCGGCATGACGGCCACCGGCAGGAGCAGCAGGCCGACCAGAACCACCCCCGCCACCTCCCGGTCGATCCTGGCCACCAGCCGCTCGGCGCCCAACGCGGCACACACCACCAGCAGCAGGGCGTACGGGGCCAGGAACTTCTGGCCGTCTCGAAGCAGCCCCGCGCCCGGCAGGTGCACCACCGCCCAACGCAGCGCGGCGGCCCCGCCGGGGAGCACCCCGAGGGCAGCGAGGAGGAAGGCGATCCCGGCGAGCACCGCCAGCCGCACCGCCGTACCCGGGGACAGCCGGCGCCGCAGCAGGCCGGCACCGACACCGGCCAGGATCAGCAGGATCAGGGTCGCCAGCGGCACCAGCGGTGCCGCGCGACTGGAGGGAGTCGCCTGTGCGCTCCAGACGCCACCCGTACCCGCGAGCGCCACCAGCGGGCCAGCCCAGTTCTCCGAACGCGCCGCGAACGCCGCCACCCCCGCCGAATCGGATGACCCGCCAGCACCGGTGACCAGGGCGGCGGTCACCCAGGGGGCGTTGAGGAACGCGACGCCGCCCACCACGAGCGCCGACCGGCGAAGGCGCGTCCGGTCCGACACCAGCAGGATCACCGTGCCCAACGCGATCAACCCGCCGGTCGGGGTGATCGCGGCGGGAGCGGCGGCGAGAACCACCCGAGCGAGCGCGCCATCACGACCCGCCCGCAGGTCCAGCGCCGCCCGGACCAACCAGGGCAGCGCGGCGTACGCGAGCAGCAGCCCCCACTGTCCGATCAGCAGTCGCTCGGCAAGGTAGGGCGTCCACGCGTACGCCACCGCGGCGAGCAACCGGACCGCGAGCCGTTCGGTCGGCACCAGACGGCCGGCGCCGACCGCAGCCAGGAGAACCGCCCCACCGAGCGCCACCCGCTGCACCGCCCAGCCCGGCACGAGCTGGGTGACCAGGGACATCACTGCGTCCATCGGCACCGCCCGGGGCAGAGTCTGCGCCGGGGCGACGAGATCCCAACTCAGCGGCTGCCGGGGTACGAACACCATGTCGTACAGCAGCGCGTAGCCAGGTGCCGCAAGCGGGGCCAGCACCAGCACCGTGATGGCCGCCGCAACGGCGTACAGCGGCAGCGTGTCGCGCACCCACCGCACCGGCGGGGCGCCGACGCCGGTGGTCTGCTCAACCATTCACGGTGCCGGCACCGCCCGGCCGACGGTGATCAGTTGGGTGCACACCCTGACCTCCGAGGTGCTCACGGTGACCTCGACGGCGTCCCCAGCCCCCTCCAGCAGGAAGAACACGTCGTTCAGCCCGCGCTTCAGCGTGATTACCCGGACGGCGTCCCCGAGACGGAAGATTGCCGTCGAGTCGCCCGAACTGACGTAGCCGAAATGGACCGCGTACGGCCACTCCTCCAGGTACCCGTCCAACGGGATTCGGGCGGGCCGACCACCCTCCGCCAGGTGCCCGCAGCCGGGCACCGTCCCCGGCACGATCTTCCGCCCCTGCACCACGACCGGACGGATCCGGCCGAAGTCGTCGAACATGAACGGTTTCTCGGCCTCCGCCACGAAGGTGGGCCGACGCTCGGCCGGGCGGAAGAAGTGCGACTGGAGATTGTCCGGCCAGAAGTAGCCGGCGATGACGCGGTCCGGGACGGTGGTTTCCAGGAAGACGGTGCCCGGCGCAGCGGCGGCAAGCTCGATCTGCGTCGTCGCGAGGTAGTCCCGCCCGTACTTGGTGCTCCAGTTGTCCCCGAAACGGGCCGTGCTCCACAGAGTGCCCACCCCGATGGTGGCCAGGACGACAATTATCGAGACCAGGCCGACCGCGAAGGCACCCGGCTCCCGCAGAACGGTCGGCACCGGCCACGCGGACACGTCGTCCTCATCGGCGTCCTTCGTCCCCAACAGGGCCGCGCCGACACAGATCGCGGCGACCAGCACCACGTCGGCGACGTACCGGGGGATGATTCCCACCAACGTGCCGAGCGGCCCACCGAGGCGGGTCACGGCGAAGAGCCCGGCGACCAGCCCGAGGTAGCACGCGAGCAGCAGCCAGGCCCGCCGGGCCGACGGGCGCCGCCGCGCGGTGATCACGATGAGAGCACCCAGCACCGCCCAGGACAGCCACTTGGCGATGTCGTACGGGTTCACGGCCGGAGGACCGTCACCGGCGTACGCCCAACGCCAGGGGCCTCCGAGCAGACCCGGAACGACGGTTTCGCCGACCAGGTCACCGAGGAATTTGAGGATCTGACCGACGGATGTGGGTTCGTCCAGCTCGCGGGCGGGACGGGTCAGATAGAACGCCAGGTACGCCCCTGACAGCGCACCGAGCGCCAGCCACACCGGCCAGTGTCGGCGGACCGTCGTCACCAGGCTGCGCCAGGCGCCACCCGACGTGAAGAGAAAGACGGTCAGCAGGAACAGCAGCGGCACGATCAGCAGGGACTTGGTGTCGAAGAGCAGGCCGAACACCACCCACAGGACGACCGCCACCAGGTGCCGCAGCCGACCGGTCCGCACGTACCAGACCTGGGCCGTCGCCGCCATGACCAGGGCCAACTGCATCGGCAGCACGAGCAGCCCGACCAGCCACAGCGAGGAGACCTCAAGCGTCAGCGGGCTGAACACGAACAGGCACAGCGGGATGAGCAGCCCCCAGCCTGGCCGGAGCAGATGGCGCAGCAACCGGTAGACGGCGAACCCGGTCGCCGCCTGGCCGACCGCCAGCAGAAGCACCCAGGGCCAGGTGACAAAGCCCGCCACCCGCACCATCGCCCACGCCACCAGCAGGCCGCCGGGCATGAGGTGGTTGTTGAAGGTGCGCAGGAGGTAGTCCGCGTCCAGCCGGGTGTCGAGAACCTGGGCAGCGATGACGAACTCGTCCTGCGAGAACCAGCCACGGGTGGCGAGGCCGGCGCGCCAGGCGACGGACACGACGATGAGGGCGAACGCTACCGCGCGGACACGGTCGGCACGGAACCATCGCCCGATCGGCCCCGGCCGGTCGCCCTCGGACGCGACGCCTTCCGGATGCGTCTCGACCTCAGCTTCTGGCATTGACATGGTCGGCAGCCTGCCACACGCTTACACGCCGTGGGGGTGGCCGTTCTCCCGATAACGCCACCGCAGCACCCCTGGTGGCCCGTCCGTGCCCGATCCGGATAACGTCGCGCGACGGTCGTCGGTTGCAGGTGCGCGTCCGGCTGGCGAAGACAGGAGCCGAAATGCGTGCAGAGGTGACCAATGATGCCGCTCCGGGGTCCAGCCGTACCCGGCACACGGCCCGACGGTTTCGGCACCTGACCATTTGCATCGCTCTCACCGCCCTCGCCTTTCAGCAGGCCCCTGGTCAGGTCGTCCCCGACACCAAGATCGACCTGAGCGTCAACGCGGCCGGGTGGCTGCTCCGCTCGCTGCACCTCTGGGACCCCACCGGCACGTTCGGTCAGCTGCAGAACCAGGCGTACGGATATCTCTGGCCGATGGGCCCGTTCTTCCTGCTCGGATCGGAACTCGGCCTCGCGCCGTGGGTGGTCCAGCGGCTGTGGTGGGCGCTGATCTTCTGTGTCGCCTACCTGGGAGTGGTAAGGCTGTCGGGCAGGCTGGGCATCGGCACGCCCGCCGGACGCATGATCGCCGGTGTCGCCTTCGCGCTGTCACCCCGCATCCTCACCCAGCTCGGCTGGGCCTCGGTGGAGTCCTGGCCCAGCGCCATCGCCCCCTGGGTGCTGATCCCGCTGGTGGGCCTCGCCCGCGGTACCCCCCTGCGGCGCGCCGTCGCCGGGTCGGCCGTCGCCGTCGCCTGCGCCGGTGGAGTCAACGCCACAGCCGTGGCCGCGGTGGTGCCACTCGCCCTGCTCTGGCTCGCCACCCTCCAGCCCTTACGCCGCCGCGTCACCGCCATCGCCGCCTGGTGTGGCGCGGTGGCGCTGGCCACGGCGTGGTGGTTGGTTCCGCTGCTGGTTCTGGGGCGGTACAGCCCGCCCTTCCTGGACTACATCGAGACCGCCCGGAACACGACCAGCGTCACCGACGCGGTGACGACGCTCCGCGGCGCCTCCTACTGGCTCGCCTACGTGGCCTCCCCGTTCGGGCCGAACCTTCCGGCCGGCGCACGACTCGCCAACGAGGCGTTACTGGTCGCCGCGACCCTGGTGGTCGCCGCCCTCGGTGTCCTCGGGCTGTCCCGACGCGGGATGCCGCACCGCCGGTTCCTCATCACCGGTCTGGTGCTGGGCGCCGCGCTCGTCGGTCTGGGGCACGTCGGTGACCTGCCGAACCTCCTCGCCGGCCCTCAGCGGGAGTTCCTCGACGGCGTCGGTGCCCCCCTGCGCAACGTGCACAAGTTCGACGTCCTGCTCCGCCTGCCCCTGGCCCTGGGCATGGCGCACCTGATCGGCCTGGCCGTCCGCGCGGCACGCACCGCGCCCGAGCAGCACCGCCCACGAACGGTCGCACGGGCCTGGCTCACGGCCGGCGTGGCCATGGTCGCCGTGACGGCGGTTGCCACGCCCGCGCTCGCCGGCGGTCTCGCCACGCCAGGCGGCGTCAAGGCGGTGCCCGGCTACTGGCATGAGGCCACCGACTGGCTCGACGCGAACACCGGGCGCGGGCGGGTACTCGTCGTACCCGGGGCGCGCTTCCCCTCGTACGACTGGGGCAACACCACCGATGAGATGACCCAGCCCCTGCTGAACAGCCGGTGGGCGGTACGCAACGCCATCCCCTTCACCCCACCGACCACGATCCGGCTGCTGGACGCGATCGAGTCGACACTCGCCACCGGCGCCGGCTCGACCGGCCTGGCCGACCTGCTCGCCCGGTCCGGGATCAGCCACGTCCTGTTCCGCGCCGACCTTGACCACGGCCGCTCCGACACGGCCCGCCCGGCAGTGGTCCGCCAGGCACTGGATCGCTCACCCGGGTTGACCCGCGTCACCTCCTTCGGCCCCCTGCGCGGCGGGCCTTCGTCCCCGGGCGAGTTCCGCGACCAAGGGCTCGACGTGCCCGTCCGGGCATTGGAGGTCTACCGGGTCGACCGGCCAGTCGAGCCGGTGGTCGCATACGACCGTGACGACGTGAGCACCGTGGTGGGAGGCCCCGAATCGCTCCTCGACCTCGCCGCGGCAGGGCAGCTCGGCGCGGCACCAACGGTCCTGGCAGGCGACGCGGCGGCTGCCGGCGTTGCCGGCCCGGTCGCGATGACCGACGGGCTGCGCAGGCGGGACGTGTCGTTCGGACGATCGCGCGACAACGCCTCCCAGACTCTCACCGCCGATGACACCTTCGAGGTGTCGGCACCCGCTCACGACTACCTGCCCGAGTGGGGGGCGCAGCAGTTGACCGTCGCCCGTTTCGAGGGCATCAGCGCGATTCGCGCGTCGACCGCCCGTTCGCAGGTGGACTCCCCCGGCGGCGCCCGCCCTGAGCACCAGCCTTACGCGGCGATGGACGGCAAACCCGAAACCTCCTGGCAGTCCGCGCCGTACTCGCCCAGCGACCGCCAGTGGGTCGAGGTTGGCCTCGCCAACCCGACACGGGTCACCCGGGTCGAGGTTTGGTTCGACCTGAAGGCCGACACCCTGCCCACGACGGTGACCGTCACCGCCGGGTACGAGAGCCGCACCGTCGAACAGTTCAGCGATCACATGGTCTTCGAACTGCCCGGCGTCCATGTCACCCGCGAGGTCCAGATTTCGATCGACGAGGCTTACGACCTCCGCCCGCTCGGTAACGGGTCGGTGGGCATCGCCGAGATCAAGATTCCCGGCGTCCAGACGAGCCGGACCCTTGTCCTTCCCGCCGCACCGGCCACCGATCGGCCGGCGACCGTCGTCGTGTCGGCGGCGCCCACCACGCCGGCCTGCTTCTCCGTCGACGGCCACCCTCGCTGCTCCACCGACGCCGTACGCGGTTCTGAGGACGCCTCCACCATCGACCGGACCCTCACCCTGCCCGCCGCCGGCACGTACGACGCCAAGCTGTGGGCGCGGCCGACGGCCGGCCCGGATCTGGACAACGTCCTCGACAAGCTGGTGGCCGACGCACAGCCGCTGCGCCTCACCGCGCAGGTCACCGCCTCCTCAACGGCCGTTGCCGACCCGACCGGTCGGGCCGGCGCGGCGTTCGACGGGGACCCGACCACCAGTTGGTCACCGGCGGTCAGCGACGAGGCACCG
Organism: Micromonospora sp. A202; assembly: GCF_006715105.1. Classification (NCBI taxonomy): domain Bacteria; kingdom Bacillati; phylum Actinomycetota; class Actinomycetes; order Micromonosporales; family Micromonosporaceae; genus Micromonospora; species Micromonospora sp. A202. The sequence goes on from NZ_VFMP01000001.1 coordinate 6,468,075, forward strand.
ATCCTTCGCCTCAAGTGGCTCAAGCCGCAGACCATCACCGGGCTCCGGTTATCCGTAGACGACGAAACAGCCGCCACCCGCCTCGGAAGTGTGCGGGTGGTCGGCGACGGCGGTTTCCGAAGCAGCCTGCTCGGCGACGACGGGCTCCTTCGCCTGGACCCGCCGATGCGGACCGACGAAATCACCATTCAGTTCCTCGACAAGCCGTCCGCCACCAGCACGGACCCGTACAAGCTGCGGTTGCCGGAAAAGCTGCCCGTCGCGGTCGGCGAGGTGACCGTGCTGCCCGGAGCGCCCATCGTCAGATCACGCCTCGACGCACCCGTGACACTGGCCTGCGGGTCGGGTCCGACGCTGCAGATCGGCGCGTCCCGGGTGACCACCACGCTCCGCGGCACACTCCGCGACCTGCTCGAACTGCGCGAGATGCCGGTGGCACCATGCGGGGCCACGCCCCGACAGCTTGACCTGGGCCGCGGGGAGCACCGCCTCGTGACCACACCGAGCAATCTCTCCTCGCCGACTCGGGTCGCCCTGGTGCCGCGGACGTCCACGCCGACCCCGGCGGCGGTCGCCAGCGCCATCGAGGTCGGCTCCTGGGCAGCCACCGAACGACGCGTACGGGTGACCGGCCACCCCGTCGACCGCGTACTCGCCGTGCGGGAGAACACCAACACGGGCTGGGAGGCGACCATCGGCGGGCGGACGCTGAAGCCGCTGGTGGTGGACGGATGGCAGCAGGGCTGGATTCTTCCCGCCGGCACCTCCGGGGAGGTGGTACTCCGCTTCGCCCCGGACACGACGTACCGAGCGGGCCTTCTGCTCGGCGGCATCCTGCTGGCGGTGGTGGTCCTCCTCGCGGTGCTGCCCGCCCGGCAGCCCACCGGGCGCACCCCGTCGACCGCCGTACCGCGAGGCCGTCGTCGGGTCACCCGATCCCTGCCGCTGCTGGCCGTCGGCGCCGCCGCGCTGGTGCTGTCGAGCGGACTCATCGGCGGCCTGTTGGTCGCGGCTGGGTTCATGCTGGCGGTACCCGGCCCTCGCCGCCTGCCCTGGACAGCCGACCCACGCCGGGCCAGGACGATCAGACGGGCCGTCGAGACGTGGCTCCCCGGCGCGCTCATCCTGCTCGCCGGGTGGGCCTACCTCGAGTCGACGCAACGGAACACCAACGCCCTGCTGCAACTCGCGATCGTCGTCGCCCTGGGCGCTCTCTGGCTTTCCACCGCCGCCCGGCGACGACCCGTACGCCGAGTCACGCCGAATCCGGCGGCCCCAGCCGTTCCGGCGGAACCGGATCCGGCGGTCGCGGAGGCATCGATGCCGGACACGACCGACGGGCACCACCCCGCCCTGTCCGACATCACGTGAGCGCCCGGCGACCCGGCCGTCCGGAGGAGACCGCGGAGCCGGAGCCGACCGGCGGACGGACCAGAGCACTGGGCGCGGCGGGAGTCGGTGTCACCCTGGCCGGCGTCCTCGTCAACGGCCTCGCCTACCTGGTCCCGGTGTTGGCCGCCCGGCGGCTCGACCCGGCCGACCTCAGCGCACTCGCAACCGCCCTCGGTCTGGTGGCCATCGTCAGCGTGCCAGGGCTCGGTCTGCAACTGGCCGTCGCCGTGCACCATGCCCGGCACGGAACCTCCGACACCCGGCGGCTCACCGCGGTCACGGCCGCCGTGTGCGCCGGGAGCCTCATCGTGGCGACGCCACTGCTGGTCGCCGCTCTTGACCTCCCGGTCGAGGTGCCCGCACTGCTGGCGGTCACCACGGCGGCGATCGTGCTCTCCGCCCGCTCCCTGGGAGAGTTGCAGGGCAGCCAGCGCTTCCTGCGACTCGCCACCGGGATGGCCCTGCTCGCCGTGGGCCGCTACGGCGGCGTGATCGCCGGGCTGTTGCTCGGCGCGGGCCTGACCGGAGCGCTGGCAGTCGGCGCGCTGACCGCGGCGCTCGCTCCGGCGGTGCTGGCCCGACTCGCCCGCGCACCCGGACGACCGTCCACCGCACCACGGCTGACCACCGCTCAGGTGGTCGCCGGCTGCGGCGCGACCCTGGCGATGCTCGTCGTCTCCTACGCCGATCTGCTCCTGGCCCGGCAACTACTTCCCCCGTCGGGTTCCGCGGCGTACTCGGTCGGCACGGTCCTGAGCAAGGGCGCGCTCTGGGCACCCCAGGTTGCCGCCGTCCTCGCCCTGCCGCGTCTCGCCCGCGGTGACCGCCGCAGCCGCACGGTGGCGCTCACGGTGACGGGTACCTGCGGCCTGGTGCTGGTGCTCGCGTCGACCCTGGCCGGAGGGCTGGCCTTCCGCCTCGCCGGTGGACCCGTCTACGCCCACCTCGGCCGGTACGCGCCGCTCTTCGCTGCGATCGGCGCGCTCTACGCGGTGGTGTTCGTGTTACTCAACGACCGCCTCGCAGCCGGTGTGCGGTGGGCCGCGGCACCGCTGTGGGTGGGCACGGCCGGCCTGGTGACCGTCGCGGCGACGATACGGCCACGCACCGTCGCCGATCTCCTCCTCGCGGCTCTGGGCACCGCTATCGTCACCACTCTGATCATGGCGGTGACCGCCCGCCGACCACCCGGAGCACCAGCGATCGGGCCCGGCTAGCCCTCCACGAGCCAGTCACTCAGAAGGCGGTGGTCAATCGCGTCCACCCGACCGAGGCTCCGGCCGGAGGCCATCCGGTCCCGCAGCTCAGCCCTGGTGAACCAACGCGCCTCCAGCAACTCCTCGCCGTCGACGCGTACCTCCTCGGACGTGGCGGTGGCCCGGAAGCCCACCATCAGGCCGGCGGGGAACGGCCACGCCTGCGACCCCTGGTAGGTCACGTCGGTGACGGTCACGCCCGCCTCCTCGGCCATCTCCCGACGGACCGCGTCCTCCAGGCTCTCGCCGACCTCGACGAACCCGGCCAGCGTCGAGTAGGCGTCCTCCGGCGCACCCGCGTGCCTGGCCAGCAGGCATCGCCCCGGTGGGCCGGGCGCCTCGATCAACACGATGATCGCCGGTTCGATCCGGGGAAACAGGATCCGCCCGCACTCACCGCCGGTGCAGGTCCGCAGGTGCCCGCCGCCACCGGCCACGGCCGCCGCACCGCACGTCCCGCAGTACCGCTGCTGCCGGTGCCAGTGCAGCAACCCCCTGCCGTACGCCTGGACGGCCGCGTCGCCTGGTTTCAGGCGCCCGACCAGGGCCCGTACGTCGACGGACCGCGTCGCACCGGCCATCTCGACGGCGGCCCGCTCGGGAAGCCCGGACAGGTCAGCGGCGAACACGGCCGCGTCCCCGTCGAGCCCCAGGAAGACGGTCTCACCAGCGGCGGACCGGACGAGCGACGCGCGCTCGGCGGTGAGCCGGACCGGCCCGTCCCCGTCGACGAGACAGCGGTCCCGCCACATGGGCAGCACCACCGTGGTCGACTCGGTGAGCAGCGCACTCATCCGGGCCGGATCGGTGCGCAACGGGCCCGCCCGGTCCAGCCAGCCGCCCCCGTACGCCAACACCCGTTCCGCTGTGTCCACCCGGCCACCGTGCCACGTCTGCGGTTCGCCGCCGGCAGCGCCCCCGGGGCCAGCACGACACGCCGGGAGACACGCGGTAGCTGGGCCTGGTGGGCGTAGCCGCCAAGGACGGCCGCGCATTCGTTACCGTAGGTGCCTCCGGGAGGGGAACTCCCGCGGCACCCTGGCGATCGAGGTTGCAGTGACGCTGTACGGCGAAAAGAGTCCACCCGCCGACGACCGGCCCACCGTGCAGGTCACCGCGGTCACCTGGCCGGACGACGGACCGGCGCCCGGGCCGGCGCCCGTCCCCGGCGAGCCGGAGGGCGGCCCGCGCCGCCCCGGCCGGATGCGGATGCTGCTCGCCGCCGGCGTCACCGGTGGTGTGTTCGCCGCTGTCGCGGGTGCCGGCGCCTGGGCGTACGCCGGGGACGTTCCCCGCGGCACCAGCGTGCTCGGCACCGAGCTGGGCGGCCGGAGCCGCGCGGACGCCGACCGCGAGTTGCGGGCGGAGCTGGAGCGGCGGGCGGCAGCGCTCGCCAAGCCTCTGAAGGTCACCGTCGACGGACGCACCGCCGAGATCAACCCGGCCGACGTGGGGCTCGCCGTCGACGTGCCGGCGACCGTCGCGGCAGCGGCTGAGGCCGACGCGCACCCGGTCAGCCGGCTGGTCGGCTCCCGCACTGTCGACCCGGTGGTCACCGTCGACGCGGGCCGGCTGGACGACGCGCTCCGCAAGGTGCTCGGCGACCAGGCCCAGGGCATGACGATGCCGGCGATCAGCTACCAGGGCACCACGCCGAAGGTGGTGCAGCCCAAACCGGGGTTGGCCCTGGATCCGCAGCGGTCCGCCGAGGTGGTCCGCGCCGCCTGGCTGGCCGGAAACCCGGTCACCGTGCCCCTGGTGGAGAGCCACCCGGCGACCACGCCGGAGGAGTTGGACAAGCTGGTCACCGAGCTGGCGAAGCCGGCGGTCGCCGCGCCGGTCACCCTGCGCACCGACAAGGGGTCGGTGAAGGTCCCGCCCGCCGCCATCGCGAAGAGCCTGCGGTTCACCGCCGACAAGACCGGCAAGCTGACGCCGTCGGTGGACGTCAAGCGGCTGCGCGCGGCGCTCGGCGATGGCTTGAACGCCATCGAGGTGCCGGCGAAGGACGCCACCGTGACCATCGCCGGTGGCCGTCCCACCATCACCGAAGGGCGTTCCGGCCAGCAGCTGGACACGGCGACCCTGGGCACCGAGCTGCTGGCGGTGCTGCCGAAGTCGGAGGGTCGTGAGGTGACCGGCGAGCTGAAGCCGACGCCACCGGAGCTGACCGCGGAGAAGCTGACCAGCCTGGGCATCAAGGAGCGGGTGTCCACCTTCACCACCCGATTCACCGGTGGTCTGGCCTCATCGCGTAGCCAGAACATCGCCACCATCGCCAAGGACGTGGACGGCACGGTCGTCCTGCCCGGAAAGACGTTCTCTTTGAACGGCCACACCGGTGAACGCGGTTACGCACAGGGCTACCGGGACGCCCCGGTCATCCTGAACGGCAAACTGGTGCCGGGTGTCGGCGGTGGCACCTCCCAGTTCACCACCACGCTGTTCAACGCGACCTACTACGCCGGGTTGGAGGACGTCGAGCACAAGCCGCACTCGTACTGGTTCGACAGGTACCCGGCGGTCATCGAGTCGACGATCTTCTGGCCGGACCTGGACTTCAAGTTCCGCAACAACACCGACTACGGCGTTCTGATCGACACCTCGTACACGTCGAGCACGATCACGGTGTCAATCTGGAGCACGAAGATCTACGACAGCGTGAAGACGGAGTACGGGCCGCGTCGCAACATCACCATGCCGAAGCTGATCCACCTGGAGCCCGGCCCCTCGTGCATCGCGACCAACGGCATCAACGGCTTCACCCAGGACGCCTTCCGGGTCATCAAGAAGGGTGGCGCGGTGGTCAAGCGGGAGAAGTTCACCTGGCGCTACGACGCGGAGCCCCGCTACGTCTGCGGGCCGAAGCCCTCCTGACGCCTCACCTGCTCTGATGTCTCACCGGGACTGACGTCTCACCCGCTCTGAGGGTCTCACCCGCTTAGGTCTTGGCCGCGCTGAGGTCTTACTCGCCGGCGTCACGGCCCTGGCCGTGGCGCCGGCCACCATGCGGCGGCATTGGCACCACCCGTGCGTCCTGCACCCGGATCTCGGCACGGAACCGGTGTGCGGCCGGGATGCCACATCTCCTCGAACGGGCCCATGACCTCACCACCGATACCGCGCCGACGCACCCCGGACGCCAGCCACCACAGGATCCTCAGGGTCGCTGCCACGCCGCGAGGACGTTGATCGACTCGGGAACACCGAAACCGCGGTATCCGGGGCGGCCTGATACCCCGATTTCACGAAAACCGAGTCGATCAACGGCCTCGAGACCACGCAAAACCATGGGGAAACGCAGAAAGGGCCACCCGATACGGGTGACCCTTTCTGGAAAGATTGTCCGGCGGCGTCCTACTCTCCCACACCCTCACGAGTGCAGTACCATCGGCGCTGGAGGGCTTAGCTTCCGGGTTCGGAATGTAACCGGGCGTTTCCCCTCCGCCATGACCGCCGTAACTCTATCGACATGTCAAACAACACCAACACCAAACGTGTGGTCTGTTGTTCGTTTATCGAGAGTTGCACAGTGGACGCGTAGCAGCTTAGTAGTCAAGTCCTCGGCCTATTAGTACCGGTCAACTGAACCCGTTACCGGGCTTACATTTCCGGCCTATCAACCCAGTCGTCTAGCTGGGGGCCTTACCCCCACAAAGTGGGGTGGGATACCTCATCTTGAAGCAGGCTTCCCGCTTAGATGCTTTCAGCGGTTATCCCTTCCGAACGTAGCTAACCAGCCGTGCCCTTGGCAGGACAACTGGCACACCAGAGGTTCGTCCGTCCCGGTCCTCTCGTACTAGGGACAGCCCTTCTCAAGTATCCTACGCGCACGGCGGATAGGGACCGAACTGTCTCACGACGTTCTAAACCCAGCTCGCGTACCGCTTTAATGGGCGAACAGCCCAACCCTTGGGACCTGCTACAGCCCCAGGATGCGACGAGCCGACATCGAGGTGCCAAACCATCCCGTCGATATGGACTCTTGGGGAAGATCAGCCTGTTATCCCCGGGGTACCTTTTATCCGTTGAGCGACACCGCTTCCACTCGCAAGTGCCGGATCACTAGTCCCGACTTTCGTCCCTGCTCGACCTGTCAGTCTCACAGTCAAGCTCCCTTGTGTACTTGCACTCAACACCTGATTGCCAACCAGGCTGAGGGAACCTTTGGGCGCCTCCGTTACCTTTTAGGAGGCAACCGCCCCAGTTAAACTACCCACCAGACACTGTCCCTGAACCGGATAACGGTCCGAAGTTAGATACCCAAATCAACCAGAGTGGTATTTCAAGATTGCCTCCACCCATACTGGCGTATGGACTTCACCGGCTCCCACCTATCCTACACAAACTAATTCGAGTACCAATGTCAAGCTATAGTAAAGGTCCCGGGGTCTTTCCGTCCTGCCGCGCGTAACGAGCATCTTTACTCGTACTGCAATTTCGCCGGGCCTGTGGTTGAGACAGTGGGGAAGTCGTTACGCCATTCGTGCAGGTCGGAACTTACCCGACAAGGAATTTCGCTACCTTAGGATGGTTATAGTTACCACCGCCGTTTACTGGCGCTTAAGTTCTCCGCTTCGCCCCGAAGAGCTAACAGGTCCCCTTAACGTTCCAGCACCGGGCAGGCGTCAGTCCATATACATCGAATTACTTCTTCGCATGGACCTGTGTTTTTAGTAAACAGTCGCTTCCCCCTGCTCTCTGCGGCCATACAACGCTCCACCCGCGCGGGGCTTCACGTCTCCGGCCCCCCTTCTCCCTAAGTTACGGGGGCAATTTGCCGAGTTCCTTAACCACAGTTCGCCCGATCGCCTCGGTATTCTCTACCTGACCACCTGTGTCGGTTTGGGGTACGGGCCGCTAAGAACTCGCTAGAGGCTTTTCTCGGCAGCATAGGATCACTGACTTCACCTGAATCGGCTCGGCATCACGTCTCAGCCTTAAATGTGTTGCGGATTTGCCTACAACACGGCCTACACGCTTACCCCGGCACAACCACCGGCCGGGCTCAGCTACCTTCCTGCGTCACCCCATCGCTTGACTACTACCCATCAGGTTCCCAGCCTCCCCAACATCCGTCCGAAGACATCAGTCAGTTCAGGTGGTTAGCACAACGAGGTTCATCAGGGACGCTCTTTCGCGGGTACGGGAATATCAACCCGTTGTCCATCGACTACGCCTCTCGGCCTCGCCTTAGGTCCCGACTCACCCAGGGCGGATTAGCCTGGCCCTGGAACCCTTGGTCATCCGGCGGAAGGGTTTCTCACCCTTCTTTCGCTACTCATGCCTGCATTCTCACTCGTGCCGCGTCCACAACTGGGTCACCCCGCTGCTTCACTCGCGGCACGACGCTCCCCTACCCATCCACACACCTGCACAAGGAATCAAGTCCAAGCGAGGTTAAAATGTGAATGCCACAGCTTCGGCGGTGTGCTTGAGCCCCGCTACATTGTCGGCGCGGAACCACTTGACCAGTGAGCTATTACGCACTCTTTAAAGGGTGGCTGCTTCTAAGCCAACCTCCTGGTTGTCTATGCGACCCCACATCCTTTTCCACTTAGCACACGCTTAGGGGCCTTAGCTGGTGATCTGGGCTGTTTCCCTCTCGACTACGAAGCTTATCCCCCGCAGTCTCACTGCCGCGCTCTCACTTACCGGCATTCGGAGTTTGGCTGATTTCGGTAAGCTTGTGGGCCCCCTAGACCATCCAGTGCTCTACCTCCGGCAAGAAACACGCGACGCTGCACCTAAATGCATTTCGGGGAGAACCAGCTATCACGGAGTTTGATTGGCCTTTCACCCCTAACCACAGGTCATCCCCCAATTTTTCAACATTGGTGGGTTCGGCCCTCCACGCGGTCTTACCCGCGCTTCAGCCTGCCCATGGCTAGATCACTCCGCTTCGGGTCTAGGACACGCGACTGAATCGCCCTATTCAGACTCGCTTTCGCTACGGCTCCCCCACACGGGTTAACCTCGCCACATGCCACTAACTCGCAGGCTCATTCTTCAAAAGGCACGCCGTCACCCCGCAAGGCTCCGACGGATTGTAGGCGAACGGTTTCAGGTACTATTTCACTCCCCTCCCGGGGTACTTTTCACCATTCCCTCACGGTACTTGTCCGCTATCGGTCACCAGGAAGTATTTAGGCTTACCAGGTGGTCCTGGCAGATTCACGGCAGATTTCAGGGGTCCGCCGCTACTCGGGAACACCCACAGAAGGTCAGCAACTTTCACCTACCGGACTTTCACCGTCTACGGTCAGCCATTCCAGACTGTTCGACTAGCCACTAACTTTGTAACTTCTCGAACAAGTGTCAGCTTGTTCAGCAGGGTCCCACAACCCCGACCACGCAACCCCTGACAGGTATCACACGCAGCCGGTTTAGCCTCGATCCGCTTTCGCTCGCCACTACTCACGGAATCACTAAATTGTTTTCTCTTCCTACGGGTACTGAGATGTTTCACTTCCCCGCGTTCCCTCCACACACCCTATGTGTTCAGGTGTGGGTGACACCACATGACTGGTGCCAGGTTTCCCCATTCGGACACCCTGGGATCACAGCTTGGTTGACAGCTCCCCCAGGCCTATCGCGGCCTCCCACGTCCTTCATCGGCTCCTGGTGCCAAGGCATTCACCGTTCGCCCTTGACAACTTGACCACAAAGATGCTCGCGTCCACTGTGCAATTCTCAACAAACGACCAACCCACAACCCGATCCGCCCCACACCAAACCCAGTCCAACGACCAGCGGTATGTGGGGCCAGGCCATGCCTGGCAGACTCCCAGCCCCCACACCGGAGGGCTGGCCAAGTCTCTGAAACAACAACCACATGGTTGTTCCTTCAGGACCCAACAGGGTGCTCACATTTCTTCTCAGCCGCACCAGGGACTTCGTTCCCACCACCCGAAAGCAGCTGTACTAGAAGGAACCCGGCCGTTGCCGAGGAAAAACTTGCCAGTGTCTCCGCCATCTGAGCACCCCACCACCACAGACGGGCGGTGCGGGCTCCTTACCGACTTTCGTCGGAAGGTGCTCCTTAGAAAGGAGGTGATCCAGCCGCACCTTCCGGTACGGCTACCTTGTTACGACTTCGTCCCAATCGCCAGCCCCACCTTCGACGGCTCCCTCCCACAAGGGGTTGGGCCACCGGCTTCGGGTGTTGCCGACTTTCGTGACGTGACGGGCGGTGTGTACAAGGCCCGGGAACGTATTCACCGCAGCGTTGCTGATCTGCGATTACTAGCGACTCCGACTTCACGGGGTCGAGTTGCAGACCCCGATCCGAACTGAGACCGGCTTTTTGGGATTCGCTCCACCTCGCGGTATCGCAGCCCATTGTACCGGCCATTGTAGCATGCGTGAAGCCCTGGACATAAGGGGCATGATGACTTGACGTCATCCCCACCTTCCTCCGAGTTGACCCCGGCAGTCTTCGATGAGTCCCCGCCATAACGCGCTGGCAACATCGAACGAGGGTTGCGCTCGTTGCGGGACTTAACCCAACATCTCACGACACGAGCTGACGACAGCCATGCACCACCTGTGACCGCCCCCGAAGGACCTCACATCTCTGTGAGTTTTGCGGCCATGTCAAACCCAGGTAAGGTTCTTCGCGTTGCATCGAATTAATCCGCATGCTCCGCCGCTTGTGCGGGCCCCCGTCAATTCCTTTGAGTTTTAGCCTTGCGGCCGTACTCCCCAGGCGGGGCGCTTAATGCGTTAGCTGCGGCACAGGAAACCGGAGAGGTCCCCCACACCTAGCGCCCAACGTTTACAGCGTGGACTACCAGGGTATCTAATCCTGTTCGCTCCCCACGCTTTCGCTCCTCAGCGTCAGTATCGGCCCAGAGACCCGCCTTCGCCACCGGTGTTCCTCCTGATATCTGCGCATTTCACCGCTACACCAGGAATTCCAGTCTCCCCTACCGAACTCTAGCCTGCCCGTATCGACCGCAGGCTTGGGGTTGAGCCCCAAGTTTTCACGGTCGACGCGACAAGCCGCCTACGAGCTCTTTACGCCCAATAAATCCGGACAACGCTCGCACCCTACGTCTTACCGCGGCTGCTGGCACGTAGTTGGCCGGTGCTTCTTCTGCAGGTACCGTCACTCTCGCTTCGTCCCTGCTGAAAGAGGTTTACAACCCGAAGGCCGTCATCCCTCACGCGGCGTCGCTGCATCAGGCTTCCGCCCATTGTGCAATATTCCCCACTGCTGCCTCCCGTAGGAGTCTGGGCCGTGTCTCAGTCCCAGTGTGGCCGGTCGCCCTCTCAGGCCGGCTACCCGTCGTCGCCTTGGTAGGCCATCACCCCACCAACAAGCTGATAGGCCGCGAGCCCATCCCAAGCCGAAAAACTTTCCACCCCCAGCCATGCGGCCGGAAGTCCTATTCGGTATTAGCCCCCGTTTCCGAGGGTTATCCCAAAGCTTGGGGCAGGTTGCTCACGTGTTACTCACCCGTTCGCCGCTCGAGTACCCCGAAGGGCCTTTCCGCTCGACTTGCATGTGTTAAGCACGCCGCCAGCGTTCGTCCTGAGCCAGGATCAAACTCTCCAACAAAAAATTAGTTGAACAGCATCCTGACAACAAACAAATGTTGCCAAAGGAATCCCAACCAGCCAGCAAAAACTGACCAGTCCGGGGTATAAATCATAATTGGCACTGGCTTTACAAGCACCCTGTTGAGTTCTCAAAGAACAACCACACACCGACCAGAAGCCCCACCTCAGTGGAACCCCAACCGGGGCTTTTCGTTCCGTGTCCCCGCCGCTCTCGCGCCGGGCACTTTTACTACGTTACCTCACCGTCTTCGCCGTGTCAAACCGTGTGTCCCGGTCTGTCATGCTTCATACGGGTTGGCACCGGCGCACTCACGCAGCAGCGGACCGCTGCGTCAGGTCGTCGGATTTGGCAGAACCGGCCGCTGCGGTTTCCCGCAGTCTCGCCCGGTGCCCTGCCGGTCGTGAACCTTACCCGGTCGGCTTCGCCGCACCAAATCCGCCTCGCGGCCGATCCGGCAAGCCCCGCCCGGACCGTGTCCCGCAGGAGCGAACCCCTGCTTGACCCGGTTGCCAGCTCGTTCCGGGCCCTCAGGACTTTCGTCCCGTTTGCCCCGTTCGCGCTGACAGAGAGAAAGTTACGCGTCCGCGGGTTTGATCGTCAAATCGACGGGTAGCGGCGCGCGTCACATTCGCGTCGTCGACCGATCGCCGAGCTCGGACTGACGCCCGATCGGTTCTGCGACAGCCGCTGCCACCGGAAGGCGGGGCAGGTCAGTTCGCTTGCCGCCGACGAGCGGCGAACCAGGCGCGGATGCCGAGGACACCGACAGTCGTGCCAATGGCGAGAGAGGCCGCGATCAGCAGCGCGTGCACCCACAGGAAGCTGGTGGCGGCGCCGTCGGCGACAGTGCCGGACGCCCAGGACCGCGGGTCCTGCCAGATGGCGATCGCGAACCTCGGCCAGATCACCCAGGTCCAGATCCCGACCCCGACCAGGAAGACAGCCCACCCTCGCGACAGCACCATGGCAGCCGAGTATGCCAGTGCACCTGCTCACCTGGCCGATCAGCAGAGACATGCCCCCACTGGGAGGCGACCCGGTCTGTTTCCGACGGCAGCGGGATGGGCACTTCGAAACAGGACAGCTGAGGACCGTCCCCCCGGAGGTGCCCCATGCAACCCTCGATCTTCAATCCCTGGGCCTGGCGTGACCCGTCCGCCCTGGCCGGCGGATACACGCAGACCACCCCCTCAGTCACCCCGCCCGACGACCAGAACGGCGGGCACGACGGTCCGGACGCTCCCGGCCCCGGCACGCCTGTGGACCTGGTGGGCTACCAGGTGCAGGCGAGTGACGGGCGGATCGGCACCATCGACGAGGCGAGCAACGAGGCGGATGCCGGCTACCTGGTGGTGGACACCGGGCCCTGGATCTTCGGCCAGAAGGTGCTGCTGCCCGCCGGCACTGTGGAGCGAGTGGATCACCAGGATCGCGTCGTGCACGTCGACCGGTCCAAGGAACAGATCAAGGACGCACCGCCGTTCGATGCGGATCCGGCCGATCCGGAGTACCGGGAGCGCGTGGGCAGCTACTACGCCGGCGGTCACCTTCCCCCGCCCGGGGCTGTCCCGCGGGTAATGTGAGGCCGTGGTCCGGATGGGCAGCTGCACGTCGGAGGCGGTCGACAAGGTCGACGGCCTCCCGCGCGGTGCGGCGCCCAGGATCCCGACCAGCTCCGGCGACGGCCGTGAGCAACTTCTGAACGTCCTCCGTGCCGGTGGTCTGCGATACCGCGCCGGCGCGCGATGGCGGACGGCTCGCTGAGCCGATCCCGCTGACCGAGGGGGCCTGAACATCGGCCCCACTCGGCGCGCGCCCACGCGTCACCCAACCTCGGATACGAGAGGCACACCACCATGTCCGTCGCACGAATGCTCACCGGCGACCGGCCCACCGGCCGCCTTCATCTCGGTCACTACGTCGGCAGCATCGCCAACCGGGTGCGGCTGCACCGACGCTACGAGAGCTTCTTCATCATCGCCGACCTGCACATGCTCACCACGCGCAACCGCCGCGAGGACATCGACCAGGTCTCCGGCAACGCCCGGGAGATGGTCACCGACATCCTCGCCGCCGGCGTCGACCCGGAGAGCGCCACGTTCTACCTCCAGTCCGCCATCCCGGAGGTCGGCGACCTCAACACCCTCCTACAGAACCTGGTGACCGTCCCCCGGCTGGAACGGGTGCCGTCGCTCAAGGACATGGCCCGCGACGCTGGCAAGGAGGAGATGCCGTACGGGCTGCTGGGTTATCCGGTGCTCCAGGCCGCGGACATCCTCTGCGTGAAGGGCGAGGTGGTCCCGGTCGGTCGGGACAACGCCGCGCACGTCGAGGTGACCCGGGAGATCGCGCGGCGGTTCAACCATCTCTACGGGCCGGTCTTCCCGGTGCCCGAGCTGATCCCGGCGGACACACCGAGCCTGGTGGGCACCGACGGCGCGGCCAAGATGAGCAAGAGCCGGGGCAACTCGATCGCGCTCTCCGACGATGCCGCCACCGTGCGTCGGAAGGTGCTCGGCATGTACACCGATCCCAACCGGGTACGGGCCGATGTGCCGGGCACGGTGGAGGGCAATCCGGTGTTCGCGTACCACGAGGTCTTCAATCCGGACCGCGACGAGGTTGCCGACCTGGCCCGGCGTTACCGGGCCGGGCAGGTGGGTGATGTGGAGGTCAAGGAACGGCTCGTGGCCGCGCTCGAAGGGTTCCTGGCGCCGATCCGGCAGCGCCGGGCCGAGATCGAAGCCGACCGGGGGTTGGTCGACCGGCTGATCGTCGAGGGCACCGAGCGGACCCGCCTCGAGGTACGCCAGACCTTGATCGAGGTACGCCGGGCGATGGGGCTGACCGGCGCGTACCAGCAGGTGCGGCGGCGGGCCGAGCGGAGCCGGCGGCGGACCGACGCCTCGGCCTGAGGCCGGCGACAGACCGGTCCGGAAAAACCTGACGTGCCGTGTCGACATCCCCGTGGGTCGTTCGTCGTCATGCTGTACGGCGACACGCCGCACCGAGAGGAGCCGAAACGTGAAGTACATGCTGCTGTTCATGAGCCCCATGGTCGACGGGGAGGTCGTCGACAACGGGTGCAGTTTCGAGGACTGGATCCGCTACGACCGGGAGATGAAGGACGCCGGGGTCTGGGTCTCCGGGCACCCCTTGCAGGACCTGACCACCTGCACGACAGTGCAGGTGGGCCCGGACGGCGAGCGCACGATCACCGACGGGCCGTTCGCCGAGACCCGCGAGCTGCTCGGCGGGTACGACGTCATCGACGTGCCGGACCTCGACGCTGCGCTGGACTGGGCGGCCCGCAGTCCCGGGGCCATCGGCACCGGGACGGTCCAGGTCCGTCCGATCTTCGAGATCGACATGCAGGCCTGACCGTGCCGGACGAGAGGGCAGCAGTCGGGTCGTCGGTGGAGGCGGTGTTCCGGGAGGAACGCGGCCGACTGCTCGCCTCGCTCGTGCGCCGCTTCGGTGACCTCGACCTGGCCGAGGAGGTCGCCTCCGAGGCCATCGAGGCGGCTCTGGTGCACTGGCCGACCGACGGCGTCCCGAGCCGGCCGGGCGCCTGGCTGCTCACCACGGCGCGGCGTCGAGCCGTGGACCGGCTGCGTCGCGACCGGGTGCTGGCGACGCGGCTCGCCGTCCTCCGGGCGGAGGCCGAGCGGGCCGACCCCGCCCCACCCGCCGACGCGGACCGCGATCTGCCCGACGACCGGCTGGCACTCTTCTTCACCTGCGCACACCCGGCCCTGGCCGCGCAGGACCGGGGAGCACTCACCCTGCGGTTCCTCGCCGGCCTCACCACGGCCGAGGTCGCGCGGGCCTTCCTGGTGCCACCGGCGACCATGGCCCAACGGCTGGTCCGGGCCAAACGCAAGATCCGGGACGCCCGCATCCCGTTCCGGGTGCCCGGCGACGACGAGCTGCCCGGTCGACTGCCCACGGTGCTCCAGGCCGTCTACTCGGTCTTCACCGAGGGGTACGCCGCCAGCTCCGGCCCGGATCTGCAACGGATCGACCTGGCCGAGGAGGCCATCCGGCTGGGCCGGATCCTGCGTCGGCTGCTGCCCGCGGAGCGGGAGGTCGCCGGGCTGCTCGGCCTGATGCTGCTCGTCCATGCCCGACGTGACGCGCGTACCGGGCCGGATGGCGCCATGGTCCTTCTCGACGACCAGGATCGCGGACGCTGGGACCGTCAGATGATCGAGGAGGGGCGGGAGCTGGTGGTGGTCGCGCTGACCGGCCCGGCGCCCGGCCCGTACGGCGTGCAGGCCGCCATCGCCGCGCTGCACGACGAGGCCGCCGACGTGGCCAGCACCGACTGGCCGCAGGTGGTGGCCCTCTACGACGTCCTGCTCAGCCTGGTGCCCTCACCTGTCGTCGCGCTGAACCGGGCCGCAGCGGTGGCGATGCGGGACGGGCCGGAGGCGGGGCTCGCCCTGCTCGACGGGTTGGCCGACGAGCCGCGGCTGCGCGGCCACCATCCCTATCCGGCGGCGCGGGCCGACCTGCTGCGCCGCCTCGGCAGGTACGACGAGGCCGCGACGGCGTACCGCAGCGCGTTGGCGCTGGTCGGCACGGAACCGGAGCGGGTGTTCCTGCTCCGCCAGTTGGAAGCCGTCACGAGCCCGTGAGCGGAGCTCGATGGCCGGCGCGCGCTGTACCCTTCCCCGGTGACTCTGCCTCTGCCTCCCGGTGAGTTCGCCGCGTACCTGTTCGACTGCGACGGCACGATCGTCGACTCGATGCCGCTGCACTACGTGGCCTGGCAGCGGGCTCTGAACGAGTGGGGCTGCGAGTTCCCGGAGGACCTCTTCTATGCCTGGGGCGGCCGGCCGACGGCCGACATCATCGTCGCCCTCAACGAGCAGCAGGGTCTGAGCATGCCGGTGGCGACGGTCGTCGAGCGCCGGGAGACCTACTACGAGGAGCTGCTGCCGCAGCTCGCGGCCGTGCCCGAGGTGCTGGCGCACATCCACGACGCGCACCGGCGTGTCCCGTTCGCCGTCGTCTCGGGCAGCACCCGCGCCTCGGTCACCGCCTCCCTCGACGCGCTCGGTCTGCTGGACCGGTTCGACGTGCTGGTCTGCGCCGACGACTACACGCGGGCCAAGCCCGACCCGCAGGCATTCCTGCTCGCGGCGGAACACCTCGGCGTAGCGCCCGAGTCGTGCCTGGTCTTCGAGGACACCGACCTGGGCATCCAGGCTGCGACCGCCGCCGGCATGGCATCGGTACGCGTGCCGCAACAGCGCACGCCCTGAGGTCTCAGGCCACCGTCAGCAGGAGCTTGCCGGCGTAGGAGGTCTCCAGGCGCTGGTGCGCGTCCCGCACCTTGCCCAGCGGGAACTTCTCCGCGACGTGCACCACGAAAGGCCCGGCCTCGATGAGATCGTTGAGGCGCTGCAACTGTCGAGGGCTCGATTCGCCGTCGTAGGCCCGCACCGTGACGCCCGGCCGTTCCTGCGGCTCCGGCCGCACCCCGTGGGCGAACGCGACGACCCCGCCGTCGGCCAGCGCCTCGGTGAGCCGGTCGAGGGTCGCACCGCCGGCCATCGCCAGGATGGCCTTCACCCCGTCCGGCGCCGCGTCCCGGATCCGGGCCAGCACGTCGGTCATGTCGCCGTGGCCGTCGAGGGAAACGTCGGCGCCGAGCCGGGTCACCAGGGCGACGCCGTCCGCACCGGATGCCACGGCGATCACGTTCAGTCCCTGCCGTTTGGCCAGCTGCACGGCCAGGTGTCCCTGACCGCCGCTCGCACCGAAGATCAGCAACCAGTCGCCGGTCGACAGGCTGACGGTGTCGAGTCCGGCCAGCGCGGTCAGCGCGTCGGTGGGCATGGCGCCGGCGTGCTCCGCCGGCACGCCATCGGGCACCCTGGCCGCGTACTCCGCCTTGACTGCCGCGTACTCGGCGTAGAAGCCGCCCTTCGGCCGGGTGGTGGCGGAGACGTAGACCAGGTCGCCGACAGCGACGTTGGACACCTTGCTGCCGGCCGAGATGACGGTGCCGGCACCGTCGGAGCCGGGCACGATCGGAAGGGCAGAGCCCTCCGGTACGAGCACGCCCTGCCGCTCGTACACGTCCCACACCCCCACGCCGGCGCTCCAGACCTTGATCAGCACCTCGTCGTCGGCGATCTCGGGGATCGGCAACTTGCGGAGGGTGATCACCTCCGGCCCACCGAAATCGTCCAGGGCCGCGGCCTGCATCCGCTCTGGCACATCCCCGTCAACCATGTGGATTCCCCTCCCGTGCCGGCGTCACCGTCGCAGCATGCCGGCTCGGGGACAGACGTGACCCCGGTGCCGGGTGCCGTTCACCCACAAGGGCGACCGTCCGCTCGCGGCGTGTCCCGGCGGGCGTAGTCGGGACGGGCACGGGAATGGCTGCGTGCCCGGAGTCAGTCGGCGCCGGGCCAGGGCTGGTGGCAGGACGACGGGAGGCAGCACCGTGCGCGCACCGTCGACGCGGGCCACGGCCTGGCTCCTGGTGACGTTGGCCGCGGCTTCCGGCTGTATCGACGTGATCTGCCTGACCAGGCTCAACGGGTACTTCGCCAGCGTGGTCACCGGCAACCTGGTGCACTTCGGCCACGCGCTCGCCACGGCGGACGCCCGCTCGTTGATGGGTGCGGTGGTGGCGGTCGGTGGCTACGCGGTGGGGGTGGCCGCCGCCACGCTGCCGCTGCGCCGCACCCCACCGGGGTGGAACGGCCGTACCGCCGTGGTCACCTCGGCCGAGGCGGTGCTGCTGCTCGGCTTCACCGTGGGCTGGTTCGCCTGCTCGGCCCGTCCCGGGTACGGCTTCGGGCTGGTGCTGCTGGGGATGGCCGCCGTGTCGAGCGGCATCCAGAGCGTGATCACCATTGGTGCCGGCGTGAAGGGCGCGTCGACCACCTATCTGACCGGCTCGCTGACCGAGCTGGTCCGACGTCGCATCGTCGACCCGCACCGGTTCGCCGACGTGGGTGGCGTCGGCCGATTGGCCGGGCTGGTGCTCGGCGCCGCGCTCGGCACGGTGCTGCTGCGCACCGCCCCGACCTGGGCACCGGCGCTGGCGGCGGCGCTGGTGATCGCGGTGATCGCGGTCGCCGTCGGTCTGACCCGCCGCGCGAGCGCCGCCGGCGACCACCGCCAGCGGCGCTGACGGCAGCTGGGATCAGGACGTCTGCGGCTCCTGGCCGCGCAGCGCCTGCGCGACGGCGTCGCGCACCCGGGCGTCCTCGCGCACCTTGCGCTGCGTCCGGTTGCGGCGCCGATACAGGTACGCCCCGACGAGCGCGGCGACCAGGACGACGAGCGCCAGCACCAACGTCCACGGCAGGGCCCAGCCGTGCGCGGTGACCGTGACCGGCTTGAGCGAGGTGGTGGAACCCGACGCGTCGGTGAGCAGCGGCGTGAGGGTCGCGGTCGAGGCCAGCGAGATGGCAGGGGCGACGCCGTGCACGGGCACCGTCACGTTCCAGCTCTCACCCGGAAGCAGCTCCGGCGGCGCGGCGATGTCCCTGGCCCGTACCCGCAGCAACCCGAACGGGCCCGAGACCGACACCGCCTGCTGCCCGGACAGGGCGGCGTTGCCGACGTTGTGCACCTTGTAGGTGATGGTGGCGTCGCCCTTGCCGAACGGGTTGGCCGAGCCGGCGTACGTCACGTGCAGGTCCTCGATCGCGAGGTTCGGCTTCAGCTCACCGCCGACCCGCAACTTGATCCGGATGCCGAGGCGCCGGTCGACGTTGATGCCCTCGGCCTGGTCGGCCTGCGTCAGCGCGGTGAGGATGCCGCCGACGTAGTCACCGGGCGTGGCGTTGTCCGGAACGCCGATCGTGAAGGGGACCTGCGCGGTCTTCCCGGGCTGGATCACGACACTCTCGGCTTTCGCCTTCACCCAGGCGCCGACCGCGATGGACTTCTTGTCCTTGGTGAGCAGGTCGAGCTGGCCCGCGTCGGTCGTGAAGCCGTCGGCTGCGTACACGGACAGGGTCAGCGGCGACGGGCCGCGGTTGGCCACGACCATGGCGTCCTCGACGGCGCCACCGGGATTGACGTTGTAGCTGTAGCTGGACCGGGCTTCGCCGTAGCCGTTGGAGGCCGTCCGGACCGTCCAGGCGACGTTGCCGTCCGCCGCCGAGGCGGGGCCGGCACCGACACCGACGGCCGCGACGGCGGCGAGCAGGGAGAGCGCGGTGGTGCGAAGGACTGTCTTCCAGCGCGTTTCGGACGGATACATGTCGGTTCCTTGAGGTGATCTTGGGAGGGTGACACATGGGTGGCGGGGCAGGCCCCGAAGGTGCCTACCCCGCCGAGTGGAACGTCCGGTCAGCTGCTCAGGGCAGTGATCGTGAGGGTGGTGCGGTAGCTGCCCTTCGCGATGCTGTCCGGGATCTTCAGGTCCAGGTCAGCGCCGAGCTTGGCGCCGCCCCGGGGGTGACCCTGCGCGGCCGCGCCGAGCCCGCTGGAGACCGAGAGGCCCTTGCCCTGGTCGTCGTAGGACGACAGGATCGGCGCCCCGGCCTCGGCGCCCGCGCCGCCGTCGAGCACGTACGGAGTCCAGCCCAGGTAGGAGCCGGAGAACTTCTTCTCGGCGTCCTGGAAGTCGCCGACATTGGCCGAGATCGACCACGGGGCGAGCGAGCGGCGGCTGTCGGACACGAGGATCGGGTTGATCTTGCCGGTCGCCTCGAAGAAGGTGCCGTCGCGCTCCTGCGCGGTACCCAGGTCGACCAGACCGTTGTAGCCGTCGATCGTCCAGCCGAACTCGCCCGGAGCCGGGTTCGGCACGTTGACCTGGATGGCCTGGCCGTCACCGTGGAACGGGTGCACCGTCACGTTGTCGACGATCGAGCCGACCGGCTGGCCGTCCGGGGTGTTGACGCAGGAGAGGCCCTTCTCCACCGCCGCGTTCGGTGCCGCGCAGGTGCCGCTGCGGACGTTCGCGAGGACCAGCTTGTCGCCGCGGACCTGCACCTTGACGTAGCTGCGGACGTGCTCCTGGTTCTGCACGGAGTTGTACCAGTACTTGTTCGGGTCCAGCGGATCCGGGCCGTTGCCCCGGATGCCGGTGCCGGTGTTGTCCGGCTTCTTGATGTCGTAGTACTTCGAGCCGGAGGCCGAGTTGGCCGTCACGTAGATGACGCCACCCGGGCCGGGGAACACGTCGGCGGAACCCGGCTTCTCGGCCGGGTTCTCCTTCTGGCCGTTCTTGATGGAGTAGCTGCGGGTGTAGCTGTGGTCGTGGCCCTGGAGCACCATGTCGACGCCGAGGTTGGAGAACGCGGTGGTGAAGTCCTCCCGCCGCTGCTTGTTGTCGGTGTCGGTCGCGTGGCTGGCCGGCGAGTAGATGGAGTGGTGGTAGACCAGCACCTTCCACTTGGCCTCGGAGCCGTGCTTGTTGATGACGTCGGTGACGTACGCGACGTGCGCCGCGTCGCCGCCGGCCGAGCCGTCCGCCGGGTTGACGTAGCTGTTGCTGTTCAGGTCGATGAACAGCACGTCCTTGTGGATGAACCAGTAGTCGCCGCCGGACCGCGTCGCCTGGTCCCCGTTGTAGTACGCAGACGAGCGGTCGGTGTTCGGGGTGAAGTGGTGCTGCTCGTACGACTTGCCACCGACGTCGTGGTTGCCGATGGTGGCCACGAGGGGGATCTGGCGCAGCTGGTCGGGGGCCAGGAACGAGGTCCACTGCCCCTCGTCGTTGGCACTCTCGACGTGGTCGCCGGCGGACACCAGCAGCTCGGCGTTCGGGTTGGCCGCGGTGGCCACCTTCAGGGTGTCCTCCCAGCCGGCCTGGTCCTTCAGCCGGTCGCCGGAGGAGCCGATCTGGGGGTCGCCGAAGAACAGGAAGTCGTAGTCGCCCTCGAAGTCCTGCGTCTTGAAGGCGTACGTCGGGGACCAGCTGCCCTCGGCGCCGACCCGGTACGAGTAGGCCGTCTTCTCGCGCAGGTTGCTGATCGTGGCGTGCCGGTTGAAGCCGGTGGTGGAGGTGTTCGCCGCACCGACGGCGTCGAAGCTGACGGCGCCGGCCGGGAACTCACCGTTGACGATCTCGGCGGTCGGGGCGAGCTGGATCTTCTGCGCGGTGTCGGCCGAGGAATACCAGCTCACGATGCGCTGGGTCTCGTTGGCGCCGACGCCGAGGACCACGCTGCTGATCGTGGTGGACTCGGCCGCACTCGCGGTGGCCAGCAGGCCACTGCCGAGGGCCGCGCCCATTCCCAGGAAGCCGGCTGCGACCCCGGCCACCAGACGCCGCCGCACAAGCCCGGAGGCCCGTGTCGAGGTCTTCAATGTCATCGACATTGTTCCCTTTTCAAATAGAGAAATGGATTGTGCCTTCACCCGACGCTGGGGAAGCAGATCCACGCTTTCGCCGCCTGATGAACCAACCATGAACGTGATCTTGCGAAAGACTGCACTTCACGAACTACTTAGCCCTACTCATGATCCAGAAATGCGCTGGACAAACCAGATCAATCCCATAATGGACACGCTCGCAGAAACAACCCCGGTCGCCCAGAGGCCGGCTTTCGGCGCACGGCGGCGCAGCACGAACAGCAGCGGGAAGACGACAGCGATAATCGTCAACTGAACGACCTCGATGCCGACGTTGAACACCAGCAGCGACCACAGCAGGGTCCACGACCACGCCTCGTCGACGCCCAACGCGCCGGCGAAGCCCAGACCGTGCACCAGGCCGAAGCAGAACACCACCCCGAGGCGGATCCAGCCCGCCCGGTCGAGGCTGAAGTGACCGGCCCCGGGCGTCTCCAGGTCGGCCGCGTGCGTACCGCGCCGCCAGATCCCCCACAGGTGCCAGCCAGCGACGACGGCGATCGACAACGCGATGACCGGCTCCACGATCGCCGCCGGCACCTCGACCATGCCGAGGGCGGCGAGCATGAACGTCACCGAGTGCGCCAGGGTGAAGCTGGTGGCGGCGAGCACGATCTCGCGAAGGCGCCGCGATCCCGCGATCAACGCCAGCAGGAACACGATGTGGTCGATCCCGGAGAGCAGATGCTCGGCGCCCAGCAGGAAGAACTCGCCGAACCGCTGGTACCAGGCCTGCCCGGTGGAGAAGGTCGAGTGGTCGGCGTCGAGCGCCGCACTGCCCGACCGGCCGTCGATCTCGTACGTGACGATCGTCTTGGTGTCCTTGACGTATCCCTCGCCATCGGGGAAAAGACTGCTGCGCACCTCGTGCTCGTCGCGCCGCTCAGGGCAGGTCCAGTCCAGCAGCAGATCCGCGTACGGCACGCCCTCGCGCTCGCCGATCGACGCGTCGCCCACCTCTGTCGGTCGGCAGGCCGCACTCCCCGACGTGACCGAGAAGCGGTCGGCGACGTACGCGAGGACCGTCGAGGCATGGCTCTTCAGGGCCGTCGCCTGGGCGGTGGCGTCACCCGCCTCGAACGCGGCCGTTCCCGCCTGGAAGAGCGGGTCGGCGTCAGCGGAATCGGCGGCGGACACCACGAGAAGGTCGTATTCGAGCTCCAACGCCGTGCGGACGTGACCCTCGTCTCCGGCGGATATTTTCGCGTACACGGTCGACGAAAAGCCGTGCGCGGACGCGGTTCCGGCGCCCAGCAAAGGAATCACCGCTGCGGCGATCCCGACAGCGGCGACGATTACGGTACGGCGGACGCGCCCTGACATGCGACTCCCTCGGTTGGCCAGTGCACGTTGCACGGCGCGGGTGAACGCCAGCCCGCGCGCCGACGAACCGCCGGAAAACAAAGACCCCTAGCGCCCACTCACGGATAGTTGGCGACCAGAATTGAGATAGGAATACGAAGACGTACGCGCACTTTCCGCCATCACTCGAAAGGACGATCGCCTTGCGCCCCCCGCTCCGGGCCGTTGCCATGCTGGCCGCGACCGTCGCCCTGATCACCGGCTGCGACTCCGGCGACGACTGGTCACAGCCACACCCCGAGCCCGCCGCCATCGGCACTCTCGGCCCAGGATTCGTCGCCCCCTCCACCACACCCGCTCCGGAGGCGACGATCACGCCGCAGCCGGGCTCATGGGACGGCGTCCACCCGCCGAAGGACTACCGGGTGGTGTTGCTGACCTCCGGGGACGACGACCCGACCAAGGTGCTCGTGACAGCCGTCAAGGAGTGGGCCGACGACGAGCACGTCGACCTCCGGACGATCGTCGTCGGCACTGCGCACGACGCGGTCTCCAGCATCGCCAAGGCCATGGAGATGGGCCCGGACCTCATCGTCGGCGCCGGCAACGACCTCATCGACCCCCTCGCGCTGGTCACCCCGAGCCACCTGGACGAGAAGTTCCTGGTGGTGGGTGCGGAACTGGCCGAGCCCACCCACAACGTCACAGCGGTCGACTGGGACGGCGCGTCGTTCCGCGGGGAAGGGCTGGGCGCGTCCTCGACGTACGACCCGAAGTCGTTCACGGCCGAGCGCTGCGCGGCCGCCATCCGGGCCGGCGTGGCCGCGGTCCTCAACGACCTGACCGGGATCGTCGTCTGGCTCTGACGCTCAGCAGGGCCCGGCGCGGAGGTGTTGGGCCTCCGCACCGGGCCCGCGGATCAGGTGGACGAGCAGGTGGGAGTCATCTCTGCACCGGTGCCGGTGCCCTGGAAGCCGAACTCGGTCGACTGGCCGGGGGCGATGGCGCCGTTGTAGGCGACATTGGTGAACTGGACAATGCCGGTGGTGCCGCTCCGATCGGCACCCCAGATGTTGGTGATGCTGGCGCCCGACGGCAGGGTCATGGTGATCGTCCAGCGGTTGACCGGCGCAGATCCGGCGGTCACCCGGACCGTGGCGACGAAACCGCCCGTCCACTGGTTGATCGACGCCGTCGCCGCACAGCCACCAGCGGTCGGAGGCGGCGTGGTCGGAGGCGGCGTTGTCGGGGGCGGCTCGGTCGGAGGGGGTGTCGTCGGGGGCGGCGTGGTCGGCGGCGGCGTGGTCGGGCCGTCAGCCAGGACCGGCGTCTGCCAGTCCCGCCAGTCGGCCAACCGGCCGAGCGCCCTGCTCGAAATCCGGATCACACCCGGCTCGCTCCCCGTCTTCAACAGGAACTTCCGGATGTTGTTCTGCAGGGGAACCCGCCACTCCGGGCGGTTGGCGCAGTGGGTGCCGTCCTGGACGTCGGACCAGTAGGTGATGTTGTCGCCGGCACCGAGCGCCCGGTAGACCTCCGCGCCACCCAGGGCGGCCACACTCGCCGACCGGGGACCGAGGTTGGCGATGTGCGGGTTGTCCATGATGAACAGCCCTCGTGGCGCCACCATGGCGACCATCTCGTGCGTGTCCACCGGGAGCCTGTTCGGGCTGCCCGTAAAGGACCCGAACGCGTCACCCAGCCACGGCTGCTCCCCGTACGCGCTGCTCAGGCTCTGGGCACCCTCCCCCGGGATGCCCCGGAAGATGGGAACGCCAGCGCTGCCCGACTCGATGGGCATGGTCAGGGCGATGCGCTGGTCGAACACACCGATCGCGAAGGCGCCCTTGCCGTATCGCGAGCAACCGGTGACACCCATCGCGTCGGCCTTGAGGATGCCGTTGCCGGACTGCTCGACGACGTCGATGATCCGGCTCACGCCCCAACCCCAGGCGGCGAGCAGACCGGTGCTGCTCGACGCGCCGTAGATGCTGTAGAACGCGCCCTGCTTGTTGTTGCGGGGCGTGCCCTCACGGCCGACGACCATGGGGTCGTAGCTGATGACGGCGGCGCCGGCGGCCTTGATGGTGGCCGTGTCCGCGCCGAACCCGCCGACGACCACGACGGCCGGGAACGGGCCGGTGCCGCCGGGCAGCTCGACCCGCGCCGAGAAACTGGCGCTCCTGCCGTTGTGCGACACGTTCACGGTGACGGTGCTGTTCGAGACCGTGCCTGTGACGGTGGCCGGCTTTGCCGGCTTGTCGCCGAAGACGAACTTCTCCGCCAACTCCTTGATCTCGGCTCGACGGCAGCGCCAGTCGGACCTGGAGGTGATGGTCTGGCCGTTCAGCTTCTTGAACGGATCGGGGAGTTTGGCGTTGGTGGGCAGCGAGCCCAGGTCCGGCAGACCGGACACCGCGCAGTCGGCGCCCTCGTCCTCCACTGCTGCGGCGGCCATGACGCCGGTGGCGGCGTGTGCCGTTGTCGTCCTTGTTGTTACCGATACCGATCCGGCGATCGTGAGCGCTGCTACCGCCAGCGCGACGACCGCCGATCGGATCCCAGAGCGGCCCGAGCTGATGATCATCAGGCTCTCCTTCCGAGTGCGGTGGTGGTGAAGGGAAGGAACGAAACGTGATCGATGATCACGAATGCCAGCCACGTCAAGTCTGGGTCCGGTTATCGGAAAGTGTCAATATCTGAGCCGAAAGTTTCGGCCTTTCCGGCCCACAGCCGTCGCCCGTGGGGGTGCAGATGCATGCAGCTCAGGCAGACGGGTCGAGGCCGGCAGGCTGTCCGAGCTGTCGGTGCCGGAGTTCACGCCTGCCAACGGGGGGCATCGAAACGTTTCGGTAAAAGAGCGTCCCCGTCGGCTCAGCTCGGGGCGGGCCCGCGATCCTCGAACTCGTACGTGGTGGTCAGGCCCTCGGGCAGGTCGGGCACCAGGGCGTTCGTGCCGTCGACCACCTGGACGTAGCGCTTGCCCTGGAAGATCGAGTAGCTGCCGTCGGGGACCTGATCGATCCGGAAGAGCTGCGTCTCGGCGGCCGGGTCGCACCCCCGGCCGCGCACGCTGCCCGGCGCGGCGTCGTGCACGACGGTCATGCAGACCGCACCGGCACCCGCCGCCGAGGCGATCTGGTACCTGTCGCCCTGCGGGCGTAGGACCCAGAGCGACACGTCGTCGGTGCCCGGCTCGCTGGCGGCCCGCACCTGGTCGGTGCCAGGGCGGACCACCAACGCGGCTCCGCTCATGCCGAGCACCACGATCCGGACCTGGCGCCTGCCACCGAGGATCTCCTGCGGACCGGCGGTGGCGGTCACGGATGGCACGACAGCCGGTGGGGCCTGGCCGGCCGGGCCGACATCGGGCGTGTCGACGTCGGCCCGCACCTGCGACAGGGCGGTGCCGGCGGCAACGGCCACGACAGCCAGCCCGGCTGCGGTGGCGGCCGTCCGGCGTCGCCGTCGCCGGTCGCTGCGGCGACGCAACGCCTGCGCCCCGGGCAGCGTGGTGACTCGCCGGACCTCGTCGGCGATCGCCGTGAGGTCGTCGCGCGGATCAGCCATGGGAGGTCTCCTCCTGGTGGGCATCGGTCAGCAGCCCGGCCATCGCTCTCCGACCTCGGGCGAGGTACGTCTTCACGGTCCCGACGGGCGCCTGCATCTCCGCTGCCACCTCGGCGACGCTGAGATCGTTGAGGTGGTGCAGCACGACGGCCCGGCGCTCGTTGGCACTGAGCCGCTGGAGCGCCTGCAACAGGGCGACGTGGTCCTCGTTCAGTCCGGGCACGCCCTGGTCGACGGCGGCCCGACGGTGGGCGCGTACCCGGTTGAAGGCCTTGCGCCAGCTGCTCACCGCGATCCGCGAGGCCACCCGGCGGACCCAGGCCTCCGGGCTGTCCGTCTCCCGCACCGTCCGCCAACGCTGCCAGGCCCGCATGAACGCCTCGGCGACGGCGTCCTCCGCCTCGGCGCGGTTGCCGGTCAGCGCGTACACGTGACCCACGACCCGACCCGCACAGGCCGCGTAGAGGGCGTCGAACTCCTCGGCATCACGCATCCGGCCGGTGCCCTCCCACGCCTCGTCCCCTGGTCACCGCGCATGCAACTCGCCCGGGCCGACCGGCCACGTCGGCGCGGGGCAGGAATGTGACCGCCATCACACCGTGGTGATCAACCTGACGCCCTGGCCAGGCGTCATCGTGCCGTCCCGGGAGAGGCCCGTGGCGGAGAGGACGATGTGCGACGACGGCAACGACGCGCCCTGACAGCCGGCGTACTCGCGACCGCGCTGGTCGCGGCAGGCCTGGCGGCCCAACCGGCGAGCGCGCAGGAGAGGCCGACGGCCACCGGCTCCGGCACTTCCGGCACGTTCACCCTGATCACCGGTGACCGGGTGACGCTCGACGCGGACGGGCGGCCTGACATCCAGCGGGCGCAGGGACGGGCCGGCATGCGGTTCGTGAGCAGTCGGGAGGACGGTCACCAGTACGTCATCCCGGTCGACGCGATGCCACTGCTGCGCGACGGTCGGCTCGACCGGCGGCTGTTCGACGTCACCGCGCTCGGCGAGTTCGGCTACGACGACCGGGCAGCCGAGTTGCCGCTGCTGGTCGCGTACCCCGAGAACGAGGCGGCGCAGGCGCGGACCGCGACCGTCGGCGGTGACGGGCGGGTGCGGGCCGACCTGCCGGCCGCCCACGCGCTCGCGGTCCGGGCGGGCCGGGACGACCGGGTCACGCTCTGGGCCTCGCTGACCCGCGGGACGACCTCCGCGCGCACCCTCACCACCGGCGTCACCCACATCTGGCTGGACGGCAAGCGCAAGGTCTCCCTGGATCGCAGCGTGCCGCAGATCGGTGCGCCGGCGGCCTGGCAGGCCGGGTTCGACGGCACCGGCGTCACCGTCGGCGTGCTGGACACCGGGATCGACGCCAGCCACCCCGACTTCGCCGGGCACCTCACCGAGGTCCGGGACTTCACCGGCGGCAACGACCCCGGCGACGCGGTCGGCCACGGCACCCACGTGGCGTCGACCATCGTCGGCAGTGGGGCCGCGTCCGGCGGCAGGTACCGAGGTGTGGCGCCGGGAGCCAAGCTGCTCGTTGGCAAGGTCTGCGCCACCACCGAGTGCCAGGACTCGGACATCATCACCGGCATGCAGTGGCTCGCGCCGCAGACGCGGGTGGTCAACCTCAGCGTGGGCGGCGACGACGCGCCCGGACTCGACCCGTTGGAGACCGCCGTCCAGGAGCTGAGCCACCGGTACGGCACCCTCTTCGTGGTCGCGGCCGGCAACGAGGGCAAGCCGAAGTCGGTGTCCTCGCCGGCCTCCGCCGACGACGCCCTCGCCGTCGCCGCGGTCGACGCCGACGACCAGCGGGCCTACTTCTCCAGTCGGGGTCCGCGCATCGGCGACAACCACATCAAGCCCGAGATCAGCGCGCCCGGCGTCGACATCGTGGCCGCCGCGCCCGGGGGCGAGTACGCCACCATGTCCGGCACGTCGATGGCCACTCCGCACGTGGCCGGCACCGCCGCGATCCTCGCCGGGCAGCACCCGGACTGGGCCGGACCGCAGCTCAAGGCCGCCCTGATGGACTCGGCAAAGCCGACCGGCGAGGACACCATCTACGAGCAGGGCGCCGGCCGGGTCGACATCGCCCGCGCGGTCGCCCAACCGGTCGCCGCCGAGGTCGCCGCCATCGACTTCCCGGTCCAGCGCTGGCCGCACGCCGACGACACCCCGGTCACCCAGGTCGTCGGCTATCGCAACACGGGCACCGCGCCGGTCACCCTGACGCTGGGCATCGCCCCGGCCCCGTCCGGCATGCTCACCGTCAGCCCGACCACCCTGGTGGTGCCGGCCGGTGGCCGCGCCCGGGCGACGATCACCGTGGACACCCGGGTGGACGCCCCGGACGGCGTCTACCAGGGGGCGCTGACCGCGACCGGCGCCGGCGATCTGCGGGTACGGACGCCGTTCGCGCTCAACCGCGAGATCGAGAGCTACGACGTACGGCTCGACCACACCGGGCGCGACGGCAGGCCGGCCACCGAGTACACGACAGTGGCCGCGAACCTGGCCACCGGAGAGTTCAGCACCCTCGCCGTGGCCCCGGGCGGCGGAATCCTGCGCCTTCCCAAGGGCCGTTACGCGCTCTGGAGCACCATCCACGAGGCCAACATGTCGACCCTGCTCGTGCAGCCGGTCCTGGACGTACGCGGCCCGGTCACCGAGACGCTCGACGCCCGTAACGCCAAACCGGTCGCGTTGACCGTGCCGGAGCGCGACGCCGCAGCCATCTCGATCAACGTGAGCGCCAACTGGGACGACGGCTTCCGCTATCCAGGCGTGCAGCTCACCGGCGTGTCCTTCGCGGACGTCTTCTTCGGCCGGATCGGGCCCGCGGTCGCGGCACCCGAGTTCACCGCCACACTCGGTGTCGGGCTCGCCCGACCGGGCAGGGACGGCACCTTCCGGAACAGCCCCTACACGTACGACCTGGCGTACGTCCGCCCGGGCGACATGTTCACGGGCCTGACCAGGAAGCTCTCACCGAAGAACCTGGCCACCGTGCGGACGACCTACCGGAGCCAGTCCACGGCGACGACGGCCGTCCGGTTGCACCGTGCGGCGGCGCCTGGCGGCTCAGGCCCGATCGGTTCGAGGACGCCGGTCGATCTGCCGTTCCGCGGCACCGAGTACCACAACACCGACGGCGGCATCAGCTGGACGTCCACGTTCGTCGAGGGCGACAACTCCGCCACGCAGACGTCGACCTTCACGGCGGGCCGGTCGTACACCCAGACCTGGAACGCGGCGCCCTTCGGGCCCACCGTGGCCCAGGCACCGACGCTGTCGCCCCTGGGGTACGCGGGCCGCGACGGCGACACCATCTCGGTCGCGTCGTTGCCCCTGTTCGGGGATGCCACGGGTCGCCCCGCGAACCGCGATGACCTGCCAGTGCAGATCCGGCTGCTGCGTGACGGCAAGGAGATCGGCACCTCGGACAGCCCGTGGGCCGAGTTCGCGGTGCCCGCCGGCAAGGCGACCTACCGTCTGGAGGCGACGGCCACCCGGGGCGCACCGGACACCCTGTCGACGTCGGCCTCGGTGGCCTGGACCTTCACGTCGGCGCACACCACGTCGCCGCAGCGGTTGCCGCTGACGACGGTCCGGTCGACGCCCGTGCTCGACGACACCAACACGGGCCGGGCGGGCCGGATCACTACCATCCCGCTGGCGCTGGATCGGCAGGCGGGCTCGACGGCGGCGGCCAACCGCAATCTCGGCGTGTCCGCGTCGTTCGACGACGGCAGGACGTGGATCGCGTTGCCGGTGCTCCGGAACGTCGCCCTCATCAGTCACCCCCGGCGAGCCGGGTTCGTCTCGCTGCGCCTGACGGCCACCGACACCGCCGGCAACACGGTCACGGAGACGATCCAGCGGGCCTACCGGATCGCCTGAGACACTGCCCGGTCCGGGGTGGCGGCCGCTTGAGCCGCCGCCCCGGACCGGACCTCAGTACCTCAGTGCCTCGGTGCCGGGCCTGGCGTTCATGCCCGATGGCGGTGCCGCAGGCCATCGGGGCCACGCAGGTCGGCGCCCGGCTGCCCACCGGACATCGCGCCCTTACCCGCGCACTGATCGGGGCGACTCCGCGTGCCGGACGCGCCACCGGTGATCGAGGACACGGTGCACCGACGCGTCCGGCAGGGTGGAATCAGATGCGTGAGCAGAGCAGGCACCACGGGTGACGTTGTGAAGCGCACTCTGCCCATCCACGATCCGGCTTCCGCCACCGGCGATGCCGCCTCCTCGCCGGACGAGCCGGTGCGGCCGACGACCGCCCACCGGCAGCGCTGGGCGATCCAGACGATGGCTGTCGCATCCGACGACGAGGTGCTGGAGATCGGATGCGGTCGGGGGGCCGCCGTTTCTCTGGTCGCCAGCCGACTCACGACCGGCCGGATCGTCGCCATCGACCGGGCCGCGACGATGGTGCGAATTGCCACCAAACGGAACATGGCCCATATCAATTCCGGCCGAGCTGAAATTCGATGTGTCGGATTCGAGTCGGCGGACTTCGGTTCGCTCCGTTTCGACAAGATCTTCGCAGTGAACGTCAGCATCTTCTGGCTGGGCGACGCAACACAGCAGATCGAACGGATGCGGAGCCTGCTGACGCCTGGTGGGCGGCTCTACGTGTTCGGCGAACGGCCCACAGCCGCACACGCCACAGCGAACCTCACCTCGACCACGATGCTGCTCGAAGCCCACGGGTTCGCGACAACCACAGCAAGCGCCACTCGCGGTAAGAGCCAGGTGCTCACCTGTGTGAGCGGTGCACCAACCGACTGAGTCGTTGCATCTGCGGATGCGTGTGGCCATCTTCGGTGCCCGCCGAGACCACCGCTATTTGATCTATCGCGGTCGGTGGATGTCTAACCGGGTGGCGCGGGTGACGTAGCATTGACCGCGAACGTTATTCATCCCGGCACGGGGAGGAGCGGCATGAAGTTCGACATGGGAGCGCAGACTCTCGGCAGCCTCACCAAGCAGACCCAGGGTTCGTCTGATGATCTCGGCAGCCTGATCAAGCAGTTGATCGCTGCCGCTGAGCCGCTGCAGGGCAACTTCAACGGTGCCGGGCGGGTGGCATTCGATTCGTTCAAGGCCAACGCCGATTCGATCACCGCCTCTCTCAATTCGGCGCTGGGCGCGATTCTGGGCGGGCAGGGCGGAATGGATTCCGCGTTCGGCCAGGGTGACACCGAGATGGCCGACAACGCGTCGTCGGCGGCGGGCACCGCCAACTTCGACGCGGCCAGGTTCTCGAGCAGCCGCTGATCCCGGGGGAGTGACAGGTTATGAGCACAGATCGACGCAGCTTTGACGTGGGCACCTCGCAGCAGGTCCAGAGCGACCTCGCCGGGATCATCGCCCGGCTGGAGGCCGTGATCTCGCAGCGCAGCGCCGACGTGTCGGCCGCGATGGCCGACTTCCAGGCCGACGGCGTCTCCGAGGAATACCGGACCGTCGAGGATCGGTGGAACCGCGCCGCCGGCGAGGTGCGCACGATCATCGATCTGGTCAAGACCACGATGGTCAAGAACGACGAGACGGCGACGACCACGCTGTCCAAGGCGCGCACGGCGGTGCAGTCCATCGGCTGAGTTGTTTTCCATCGAGTGTTGACGAGGGAGCACAAGCGTGAGCGCCTGGGATATCTCCCCCGGTGGAGTGCGCGACGTCCTGAATCGCACCCATGCCGCGGCCGCCCCGTTCGAGGGGCAGATGACCAAGTTCAACTCGGCGCTGGAGGGTTCCGCCGTCCAGTCGAGTTCGGAGATCGTCGGCCAGGCACTTCAGGGCTTCGTTGAGTCGATCAAAACGGACCTCGAGTTCGTGTTCACTCGCACGGGGGCGTGCATGAATGCGGCGGCACAGGCGACCAACGCCTACGTCCAGGGTGATCTGGACATGGCCGCCAACGCGCAACGCAGTGCCTCGGCGGCACCCGACCCCTCGGCGACGATGCCGGGGCCGGGCCGTGGGGCGGTGCCGCGATGATCAATCCGGGGGAGATCCCCCAGATCCCCGGCAACATGGAGCAGTTGGCCACCCACGCACAGACGATCAAGACGACCGGTGTCGACTTTGCCAACACCGGTCAGACGATCGACACCACCTGGCAGGGGTTGGCCGCGGTCTACGAGGCACCGGAGGCGGCACAACTGTTCGCCGCCTCCGGCCCGATCCGCACCGTGTCGGCCTCGGTCGGTGAGGACGTCCAAGCCGTCGGCACCGCCCTGGCCACGTACGCCAGCGAGGTCAAGGAGATCAAGGCCCAACTCGCGGCACTGAAGGGCCAGGCGGAGCAGTTCGTCGAGTCGACAAAGGACGACGACGACTGGCGTGAGGACGAGGGCAAGGTCAACCAGCACAACGGCCTGATCTCTGCGGTGAACACGCAGGTCGCGGCGTTCTTCGAGGCGCAGCGCAAGTGCGCCAACACAATCAACGCCCTGTACGGGGGCCGCCAGTACCGCGCCGACAACGCCGACGGCCGAGCCGACGACGGCGAGTACGGCTTCAACGCCGACACGCTCAACGCCGCGGCCGGCGAGGACGGCGCCCTGCCCTGGGGCAGCAACGAGGAGCACGACCGCGGGTTCCTCGGTGACGTGGGCGCGTTCTTCAGTGGCATCGGTGAAGGCTTCGTCACCATGCTCGAAGACCTCGGCGGGCTGATCGGCCGCGACCCGACGACCGGCGAGTGGAGCTGGGGCACCGCCGGCCAGTCATGGTTGGGCCTCGGCAAGTTCGTCTGGGCGGTCTCCATCTACATCAACCCGGTCACCATCGTGATCGACCAGACGGTCGGCATGCCGTTCCTGGAGAAGCGCGAGGCGGGCAACCTTCTCCTCAACGCCGGCAAGAGCATCATCGCCTACGACATGTGGAGTGAGGACAAGTCGAGGGCCGGCGGCCTCGCCACGTTCAACATCGTCTCCGCCGTCATCGGCACCAAGGGGGCCGGCTCCGGCGTACGCGGCGCAGGTGCCGCGGTCAACAGCATCCGGGGCAGCGCGACCGCCGCCCGAATCGGCGCCGGGCTGGTCCGCGCCGGCAACTGGCTCGACAACCTGCCCACGGTGGGCGAAGTCGCCATCAACTTCGCCAAGAAGTTCGACATCCAGATTCCGCAGATCGGGCCCTTGCCCGCCATTGCCGGCGACGTGCCGGTCGGACGCGGCTTCGACGTCGAGATGCCGAACGACCGCGGCGGCAACCCGATGAACATGGACGCTGGCAACGGCCCCGGCAACACACCCGGTGGGCGCACCCCGGGAGAGTCGACAACCGGCAACCTCCCCGGCGACAACACACCCGTCCGTAACGGGCCGGAAGACACGCCACCCGTGCGGAACATGCCGGAAGACAACACGCCGCCGGGCAACCTGCCGGAGGACAACACGCCTCCCGGCAACCTTCCGGAGGACACCACACCGGGCAACGTCCCCGACGACACCACGCCGGGCGGGGGGAGCCCGGACCGAGGGCGGGATCTCACTCCGGCCGAGCAGCAGCGGTTCGTCGATCAGGCCGAGCGTCTGGGTCCTGCAGCGCGGACCCAGGTGGAGAACCTGCTCGCCCGTACCGACCTGCCGGACGGTATGGCCAACCAGGCCGTCCGGGACTTCATGGACCTTCAGGACTCCGGGCGGCTGGCGGGAAGCGTCGACCGGCAGGGAGACATCTTCCGCGACATGCTCGACAACCTCAGCGGGGACCGCTCCGCCTTCGATGGCGCGGCGACGGAGTTGCGCGCCGCGAACGACGTGCTCCAGAGCGGTGACCTGGCGCCGGGCAGCAGGATCGGTCTGAATGTCGTCGCTGGCGAACGGGTCAACCTGGGCAACGGCACGGTCGTCGACACCGGTCGCATCCCCGAAGCCGATCTCGTCTACCAGACCGCTGACGGCAACGTGCATGTGGTCGAGGTCAAGGCCACCGCGCAGACCGTGGCCAACAAGTTCCGATCCGACCCCGCTCAGTTGGAACGCATGCTCGAGTGGCGTGACGCCGCGCCGGGCCGGGAGGTCAGCATCCGGGTCGGCACCGACGAGGGTTGGACGGGGCTCTTCAGTCGCGCTGGCAACAACCCGCCGCAAATGGCGATCGAACGGCTCGCCGCCCAGAACGTACCGATTACGATCGGCGGGCGTACCTTGTCGGGTGAGCAGATGAACGCGCTGCACCAGGCGGTGGAACGGGCCGCCGTCGACCCGGCGCACCCGATGAAGAAGCCGGCTGCCTGGTTCGGCGAACACCTGCCGAACCTCGACGCCGCGCGTGACTTCCTCAGGCCCTACGGAGTTGATTTCCTGTGACCGGTCCCTGGGTTGCAACCGAATTGCTGGCCGCCCTGCCACTTCCGTGGCGGCTGGCGGATCCCGTCGAGCGTGGCAAGGCGACACGAGAGCTGTTGCCCGACCCACAGCAGCGGGCTGAAGCCCTACAGGCGTTGGAGATGTGTCTCGCCTACCTGGTGGACGTCAGGGACCGTTACGGCGACGAGACCGACTGGGGGCTTCCTAAGGAGTTCTTCGACGACTATTGGTTCATCCTCTACGCGGGGCTCAAGCAGTCGATGCCGACCCTCGCCGACGTCACGCCCGAGAGGGTGCGCGACTGGGCCGAGGCGTACCTGGACCCGGAGGACGTCTTCGGTGCCAGCTGGACGACGCCACCGGACGAGGTCGTTGACAGCATCGGTCGGTCGTGGGTCTTCTTCATCGTGCAAGGGGCGACGGAGAGTCTGGTTCGATGGCTCCGCGGCGTTGGGCCTGAGCATCTGGACGATTGGGAGCGGTCCCGAGTGGTCGACCTGCTCAAGGAAGCCACTCCTCGTCTGCAGTGGCGTCTGACGATTATCACCATCCCGACGATTCTTGATCTCGGGGGCCCCGACCAGAAGAGCTACTTCGATCGACTGGCCAACGACCAGGGCCTGCACGAGAAGACCCGCGCCGAGGCGGAGAGTGTGAACTCGTTCATCAACCGCGCACACGAGCCGATCTAGGCCGTGTCTTCAAAGGTCACAACCATTGGAGTAGCGCGGCGATGGTGACGGTGGCCTGGAACGAGGTTGCGGTCTTGTCGTAGCGGGTCGCGACGCTGCGGCACTGCTTGAGCCGGTTGAAGCACCGTTCGACGACGTTGCGCCGCTTGTAGAGCTGCTTGTCGAACACCGGTGGTCGGCCGCCACGGCTGCCGCGTCGGTGGCGGTTGGCCTGCTGGTCGGCGCGCTCAGGGATCGTGTGTCCGATGCCGCGTCGGCGCAGGTGCTCTCGGATGGCCTTCGAGCTGTAGCCCTTGTCGGCGATGACATGGTCCGGGCGGACCCGAGGTCGGCCGGGACCTGAGCGCTCGACCCGGATGGCGGCCATGACGTTGGTGAAGCGGGTGCAGTCGTTGACGTTGCCGCCGGTGAGCACGAACGCCAGTGTCCGACCCAGCCCGTCGCAGGCGAGGTGAATCTTGGTGGTCAGTCCACCTCGACTTCGACCGAGGGCGTGATCTTGTGGTTCGTCCGATTCACAGGCCCCCCTTTAGCGCCCGCGGCATGCTGGTGGGCTCGCACGATCGTGGAGTCCACCGACACCAGCCAGTCAATGTCCCCGGCCGCGTCCGCGTCGGCCTGGACCCCGGCGAGCATCCGCTCGAACGTGCCATCAAGGGCCCACCTGCGGAAACGGGTATAGATCGACTGCCACGACCCGTAGCGGGAAGGCACATCCCGCCACGCCGCCCCGGCCCGGATCTTCCACACGATCCCGTTGAGCACCCGCCGATCATCGACCCGAGGCCGACCACCCGTGACC
This sequence comes from Micromonospora sp. A202, assembly GCF_006715105.1. Lineage (NCBI taxonomy): Bacteria > Bacillati > Actinomycetota > Actinomycetes > Micromonosporales > Micromonosporaceae > Micromonospora > Micromonospora sp. A202. The sequence goes on from NZ_VFMP01000001.1 coordinate 6,504,327, forward strand.
GCCGACGGCAGATACCGCGACAGCGCTTCCCACTCGACGTCAGACAACTCGTAGCGACGACCCACGCCCTACATCATCCGACACCACGATCCTTTGAAGACACTGCCTAGGGCCGTCGCGAGTGCGGCGGCCACCCTCGAGGCGGTGTCGGCCCTGGTCCTGTGCCGTGGTCACGACGACTCGGGATCCGTCACCCCCCGGAGTAGGCACATGCGAGTCGAGTACGACGACGTTGAAATCGAGGACGACCTGCGGGTGACCCACCAGGGCGAACTCTTCACCGGCGAGGTGGTCGAACGCTCACCGCAGGGCCAGGTCATCGCCCTCACCACGTACTTCAAGGGCATGGAGGACGGCCCCTCCGCCGAGTGGTACCCGAGTGGCGAGCGCAAGGCGGAGGGCAGCGCGCACTATGGCATAGCTGTCGGCGTCCACGAGGAGTGGCACCGCAACGGCAACCCCGCCGCCCGTGTCGAGTTTGACGACCAGGGCAAGCTGATCAGCCGCCAGCGCTGGGCGGAGGACGGCACCCCGATCAAGAACTAGTACTCCAACGTCATTTGATCTGCCGACTGGCTTGCTCGGCTAGCTCATGAAGAAGATCATGGCCGCGAGGCTCGCCCCCATGGCCAGGTGCTCCCGACGGAGCAGGTCCGTGATCGGTCGATTGCGCAGCCGGACGAGTGCGGTCGCCATCCAGCAGAGGTAAGCCGCCGTGGCGCCGCTTAGCAACACGAGCGCCGGGTCATGGCCGGTGACGGTGCCGTGGTCCGTCCGGGGCCCGGCGGTCACGTGGTGGGTAGCCATCGACTCGCCGTGTTGATGCATCAGCACGGCGAGCGCCATGAGCACGGCCCCGGCCATACGGTGCCACGCCAGCTCCGGGCCGCGCTCGGTCGGACCGCCGACGACGATTGCCACCGCCAAGCCAGGAGCAGCAGCGTGCCCGCGCGCTGCACAACTGGTGCGGCGCCGAGGGTCACCGCGGCCACGACAGCCACTGTCGCACCCGCAAGTATTCGGGCTCTACGGGAAGCGCCCGCCCGCGGCACGACGCAGCAGCAGGCGGAGACTGCGGCCGATCCGAGCATGATCATCTTGATCATCAGGACGTCATCGCGGTGCGACGCCGGGGCGTGACCATTGCGCGGTGGGGCGGCCGTTGAGACGCCACGGGTGCCCGGTGACCCGCGGCCAGCCTTCAGGCGAGTTTTCCCAGTTCTCCTGCCGGCCGTACACCGTGAGGTCCAGGGCGTGGTAGGTGGTCATCAACGCCTCCACGCCCCGCCCGGTGGTCCAGTAGGTCTCGTAGACCTTGTCGCCGTCGCGCAGGTAGCACGCGATGAACCCGAAGTCACGACCGTCGGCCAGAGCCGGGTCAGAGTCTTTCGCCGAATACCAGGGGAACCTGTAGCCCATGAACTCCGCGAACGGGGCACTTTCTTCGTAGGGACCCTCGCAGAACACGGCGTAGGTGACGTCCCGAGCGTGCAGGTAGCCCAGCATCTGCATGTGACAGGTCGAGAAGGTGCACCCCTCACACTGATGCTCGTGCGGTTTACCGTCGTGCCACATGTGGAAGTAGGCGATGAGCATCCGGCGGCCCTCGAACACCTCCACCAGCGGGGTGTCCCCGCCTGGGCCCCGCACCGTCACCGTCGGCATCAGAGTCATCGGCAGCTGACGACGAGCGGCTGCGATCGCGTCTCCTTCGCGGGTATGGGCCTTCTCCCGGACCAGCAGTTCGTCGCGCTCGCGCAGCCAGGTCTCCCGGTCGACGACCGGGGGCGCGGCGGCGCTGGACGCGGGGGTTGCCGTCATGGCTATCTCCTTCGTGGAGTGAGGATCGGTCACAGATACAGACGACCGAGTCGGCGATCGTCATCGGTGACCGATGACGGATGGGTCCGCGGTCGTCAGTACGGTTGTGAGGACCAGTCAGCCCCGGGGAGATCACATGTCTGACTCGCCTGATGAGCAGGCGGTCTGGCTGCAGCGCGCCTTCGACGAGCACCGGCGTGAGCTACACGTCCACTGCTACCGCCTCGCCGGGAACGTCACCGACGCGGAGGACCTGGTGCAGGAGACCTTCCTGCGTGCCTGGCGGGCTCGCGACCGCTTCGAGGGTCGGGCGTCGGCGCGCACCTGGTTCTACCGGATCGCCACGAACGTCTTCCTCGACAGCCGCAAGGCGGCCGGTCACCGGACGGTACCGTACGGTGATCCGCTGGAGTGGTCCACCGAGCTCGGCCCCTATCCCGACGCCCTGCTGGCCGACGATCCGCAGACCGGTCTCGCCGCCCGGGAGACCGTCGAGCTGGCCGTGATCGCAGCGCTCATGTACCTGCCGCCGCGGCAGCGGGCGGCCTTCGTGCTGCGCGACGTCTACGGCTGGACGCCGCAGGAGATCGCCGCCGCGCTCGACACCGCCGTAGCGGCCGTCAACAGCCTCCTCCAGCGGGCCCGCCACACCCTCCGGCGGCGCGCTCCGTCGGACCCGAAGGACTGGCGCCGCCCGCAGCTCACCCGTGAGGACGAAGAGATCCTGCGCCGCTACGCCAACGCGAAGGACCCGGAGACTTTCCGGGCACTGCTCGCCGAGGACGTACGGATCACGATGCCGCCCGAGCCGCCGGTCGTCGGGATCGACGCGGCCGCGGAGTTCCTCGGCCGACCGCTCGACTGGCGTACGTTCCCCACCTCGGCCAACGGGCGCCCGGCACTGATCAACTATCTCCGCCGGCCCGGCAGCCCGCACTACGAGGCGTTGGTCGTCGACGTACTCCGGATCGAGAACGGGAAGATCGTAGAGAGCAACGCCTTCATCGGTGCCCGTCACGTCGCCGCCTTCAGCATGCCCGCCACGCTCGACGCCGAAGCCACGTGACGTTGGAGTACTAGGCGGCGGAGAGCTGAGCAGGTGATGCTGACAAGCGGTCGGCGAAGAATCTCGCGCGACGGCTCGTCGATCCCTCAGCCGGTGCCTTGGCGGTCGGTACGCAGGCCGTACCTGCGCAGCACTGCCGAAAGGTTCTCGTACGGGGCGCCCGGCCCGCTGTCCAACCTGTACCACCAGGATCGCCGCGCGCCCCTGCCGAGCGCCCGGCCCGGAATCACCTCGGGCTCGGAGTCGAGCGCCTGTTCCTGACGGCCGACCAGGATGCCCCACGGCAGCGCGGGAAGGCTCGGCGTGCTGGGCCGCACTCCGCCGGACCGGCCCGGGTGCACGGCCACGATCATGCTGCGGACGGTCGACGCCAGCTTCTCGGCGAGCGCCTCGATGGTCGCCTCGTCAACAGCCGACAGTGGGGGGCCGGCCAGCCGGAGTTGCTCACGGACGCCGACGTCGACCCGCTCGACAGTGAGGACACCGAGCAGCGCCGACCGGTTGTCGCCCCCGACGATCGCCACGCTGGTCGGTGCCGGTGCCCGCGTACGACAGAAGGACGTGAGGTCGCGGCGCGACCACGTCTCGGTCACCGGCTCGGCGACGCCCCACCCGACCGGGTCGTTGCCGGTGAGAGCGCGTACGGCGGCCTCGGTGCTGGCGCCGAGGTCCAGGGCCTCGGTGGCCGGGTGCAGCGTGACGATCTGGATCTCCAGGCCGCCGGTCCACGGTTCGGAGGCCGGCAGCGCGCCGGCGCCCTGGGAGCCGTTGGCCGACGAGAAGCGGTGGCCGTCCCACTGCAGCGGCAGGCCCGTGAGACCGTCGCGGTACTGGTCGCCGGCGCGCACCACCCACTGCCCCTGTGCCTGCGCGAGCATCACCTCGACCGGGTACGTGATGAAGCCGTCGGCCGGAGTGACGAGCTGGAGCATCAACCCGTTGCGGACCGCGTCGACAGCGGCTTCGGCGAGCCAGGGCGACAGGCCGACCACCGTACGGTGCTGGTGCAGGACGACGGCCTTGTCGCTGATCGTGTCGGTCGTACCCGTCATCGGTCCGCCCATGTCAGCCCTCCCGTTATCGATACGAGCGCGGCGGTGAACCGGCGGGTCACCTCGGCGGCCCGCGGGTCGTCGTCGGGTGCCCGGCTCTCCACCCACCAGACGCGGCCGCCGAAGGAGTCGTCGAGCGTGACCCCGAGCAGCCGCTCCGCCTCCCCTGGTACCGGTACCAGTCGCGCGGTCTCGACGGTCAGCAGCAGCCGCCCGTCGCCGGGGTCGAACAACTGCACCAGCCCGGCCGAGTCGACAGTGTCCATCTTGAGGTCGGACCCGACCGCGAGCAGGGCGCCGAGCATCGCGGCAGCGTCCGGCTCGGCGCGGCACAAGGCCACCGTGTCGTACGTCATCAGTGCTCCTTGGTCTCGCCGAGGTACGCGGTCTGGGTCATGCGTGGAGGGTGCCCGGGGCGGATGAGCTGCCCGCGCCCCACCGGTAGGACCATCGGCCGTACGCCAGTGAACAGTTGCCCCTCGGTGCGGTCACCGGACATGAGCAGGCCCAGGCAGCCGGCCTCGCGCACGGCCAGCGGGAACGGCTCGAACAGGCCACGTGAGGCGCCGGACACCCGGCGGGTCATCACGACGTGCAGCCCGGTGTCGCGCCCGGCCGCCACGTACGGGACGAACGCGCCGAGCGGTTGGCTGGCCGACGCGGCGAGGATGTCGTAGTCGTCGATGAGCAGCACGATCCGTGGACGTGCCGCCTCGGACGGCTGCCTCTTCGCCAGCTCCTTGCACACCGCCGCTGACAACTGCTGGGCGAGTGTCGCGTTGGTGGCGTAACCACCGAGGTAGGACTCCGGCACCACGTCGGCGAGCCCTCGACGCGGATCGAACACGGCGAACACCAGCTCGTCGGAGGTGAACTGCCCCATCAACTCCTCGGCCACCAGCCGCAGCAGGTTCGTCTTGCCGGTCCGCGGATCGCCGAGGACGAGGAGGTGCTGGTCGCGGCCGAAGAGGTCGAGCACGGCAGGGGTGAAGTCGCTCTCGAACCGGCCGAACGGCACCACCCCGTGCCCGGCCGGCGTGCCGGCGAGGTCGGCCACCGGCAGCACTGCGGGCAGCACCCGGACGGGTGGCGGCACGGGCCCGGACCACGATCCTCGTACCGACTGCACGGCCGCGACCAGGCCGGCGTTCGACGGGTCGGGCTGGCCGTCCAGGCGCGGAAGGGCAACCTGGGCGAACAGCTTGCCGCTGGTCAGCGCCCGGCCGGCCTGGTCCGCCGGGATCCCCCGGGCCAGCCTGCCGTCAATGCTGGACTCGGCGGGCTCGGTGAGCCGCAGCTCGATCCGGTTGGCGAAGGCGACCTGCTGCGCGGCGCGCACCTCGTTCCACCGCCGGGCGGTGCCGATCACATGGATGCCGTAGCGGCCACCCCGGGCGAGCAGGTCGTGCACCTTGGGTTCGAGGTTCTCGAACTCGGCGTTGAGCTGGCCGTACCCGTCGATCAACAGCACCACGTCGACGCAGCCGACCTCCGCGCGTACGCGCTCGTCGGCGGCACGCAGGTCGTTGATCGTGTCGAACTGGTGCTGGGTGTAGATGCGCTGACGTTGCGCGAGCATGGCGTGCACCTCGTCGACGGTGCGTCGAATGCGCTCGCGGTCCTCTCGACTGGCGACGCCGCCGACGTGGGGCAGCTCGGCCAGGCCGGCCAATCCGTTGCCCAGCAGGTCGATGCCGTAGATCCCGACGTCGGTCGGACGGTAGGTGGTGGCCAGGCCCAGCGCCAGGGTGCGCAGCGCTGTCGTCTTGCCGGTGCCGGGTCCACCGAGTACGAGGGCGTTGCCCCCGCCCACGGCCAGGTCGATCAGCCAGGGGCCCTGCCACTGGCGGGCCGGGTCGTCGAGGCGGCCCAGCGGCACCGGCAGCCCGGTGGCGGCCTGCTCGACGATGTCCAGGCGGAGACCGTCCGGGGTGCTGCGGATCCCACCGGCCGCCTGGTCGAGGGTGAGCGCGGCCGGCAGCGGCGGTAACCAGATCGCCTGGACACGCTCGTCGCTCATCGACATCTGCTCCACCACTGTCGACAACAGCGTCGGGCCGGTGGTGCGTCTGGTCGCCTTCGGCTCCTCGGGTGCGTCGTCATCGGTGTCCCGGCGGACGGTGCCGAACACCGGCATCGGCTTCGCCAACGGGCCGACGATCGGGGCGAGCTCTGCTTCGGCGCCGTCGGTGAGCGGGCCGGACACGTAGGCGGCCTTGAACCGCTGGTAGATCGAGACGTCGACCTTCAGATACCCGTTGCCGGGCAACGGCGGCAACTGGAACGCGTCGACCGTGTCGAGAACGGTGCGCGACTCCATCTCGGTGAGCGTGCGCAGCCCGAGGCGGTAGGCCAGGTAGTTCTCCAGGCCGCGCATCTTGCCCTGCTCGACCCGCTGGCTGGACAGCAGCAGGTGCACCCCGATGGACCGGCCGATCCGCCCGATGCGGAGGAACAGGTCGATGAACTCCGACTTGGCGGCGAGCAGCTCGCCGAACTCGTCGATGAGCACGAGCAGATGCGGCAGTGGTGGGAGGGTGCTGCGCTCGCCCTGCACCGCGCGGAGCAGGTGGTACTCGACGATGTCGGTGACCTTGCCCGCGTCGGCGAGCAGCTGCTGGCGGCGCTGCACCTCGCCGTCGAGGCTGGTGTACATCCGTTCCACCAGCGCGGCGTCGGCGACCAGGTTGGTGATCAGGCCGGAGACGTGCGGCATCTCGGCGAACGGTGCGAACGTCGCGCCACCCTTGTAGTCGACGAGCACCATCGCCAACCGGTCGGGCGGGTGGCTCGCCGCCAAGGCGAGCACGAGCGTCCGTAACAGCTCACTCTTGCCCGAGCCGGTGGCACCGACGCACAACCCGTGCGGACCCATCCCGAGCTGCGCGGACTCCTTCAGGTCGAGCAGCACCGGGCGTCCCACCGGGTCGACCCCGATCGGTACGCGCAGGAAGTCGCGCTCGCCCCGCGGCCGCCACAGCGTGGCGAGGTCCAGGTTCGTGGGATCGGACAGCCCCAGCAGATCCTGGAAGTCCGCCGGCGGGGTGCCCGTGCCGTCGTCGTAGGAGTCGGCCGACAGCCGCAGCGGCGCGATCCCCCGGGCGAGGCCCTCGACGAGCGGCACCGGCACCTCGTCGACAGTGCCGGTCACGGTCATCGGCGGCGACGCGGTGAGGTCCTCCAGGACGAGTGAGCTGCCGTCAATGGTGATCCGCCGGGAGATGTCGCCGGGCTCGTGCAGTCGGTCGGCGAGCAGGTGCACGACTGTGACACCGAGGCTCCCGAGGCCCACGAACTGGTCGGGGCTCGCTAACCCGCGTGCGACCTCGCCGTGGGCGTCGTCGATGACCAGCAACCTCGACCGCGTACGGGCCTCGGCGCGCCCGGCGTTGTGGCGGAAGGACTTGAGCGCGTTGGTGGCCCGCTCCTCCAGGTCCACGGCGAGCAGCTCGGCGAGCGTCTCGGGGGCGGTGACCAGCAGCGGGGTCGGGCCACTCGGGCCGATCGACGTCCGGTCGAGCAGGTGCGGCAGCCAGCGCGCCCACTGCCAGGTCACCGCCCGCTCCGGGGCGGTGACGATCGCGAGCGTCACGTCGTCGGGGGCGTGGAACGCGGCGACCTGGACGAGGATGGCGCTGGCGAGGGCGACCACCTCCTGGTGGTCCGGTGAGATAACGCTGACATCGCCGGCACAGTCCAGGTCGACCCGCAGTGGCAGCCCCGGCGTCAGTTCGAAGCGGCGCATCAGCGAGTGGGCCTCGTGGCGCATGAACGGGTCGAGGGGGTTGGTCGGTGTGCTCTGCTCGCGCAGTTGGATCGGCCGGACGGGCAGTGCGCCCATGCCGACCCGTACCCGCAGGAAGTCGATGTCGGCGCGGCGGCGCTCCCACAAACGCGCCGGGCTGCGCACGACGTCGAGCAGTCGACTGACCGGCGGGTCGAGCACTGTCGCCTGCTCTTGGAGGCGCTGCTCGTCCTCGCGCAGTTGCTCGCGTAGCTCTTCCAGGTAGTCCTGGTACCGCTCGCGCTGGACCCGGCGCTGCCGACCGGCCTTGCCGAGCTGGGTGAGGTACATCGCCCCGGCAGCGGCCAGCGCGACGACCATGACCACCGCACCCAACGCCGCGAAGCCGGAGCCGCGCATGAACATCATCATGCTCATCGCCACCCCCGCGCCGGCCATCGGCAGCAGCGCCTGGAGCCCCACCGCGGATCGGCCGTCGGGCAGCTGCGGTGGCGCGTCCAGCACGAGCGGGTCCATGGTGGATGCCGGGCGGGCCATCCGGGTGGGGCGGTGCACCATGCGCGTCGACATCGGGGCGTCCTCCGCTTACATCCGCCTGGCCGCAGCCAGGGCGAACGCGGCCGCGCGGGTCGCCTCGACGAGCGTCGCCTCACCGATCCGCGACGGCGTGATGAGCGCGCCGGCAGCCAGGTGACGGTCGTAGGGCAACACCACCACGGGTACGCCCGTCTGCGCCATCAGCTCGCGCGCGGCATCGTCGACGAGGGCGGCCCGGCCATCGGGGTTGCTGGAGTTCAGGACAACCACCACACGTGCCAGCCACGACCCGTACCCGCCGTCGATGATCCGCCGCACTGCCTGGTAGGTGGCCCGGACCCCGTCCGGCGTCGCCGCGGCGACGAGCACCACCGAGTGCGCGTCGGACATGGCCGCCGCCGCGGTCCGCGACTCCAGGCCAGGTGGGCAGTCGACGACGGCGACAGCGAAGAGGCGCGACAGTGACCGCGTCACTTCGCTGCACAGGGTCGGGTTCGCGGTGCCGCTCGGCAGCACCCACAGGCCCGTGCCGGTGCGCGGAAGGAACGGTTCGAGCGCGCGGAGATCACCGCCCCGGGCCGCGATCAGGTCGGGTGCAAGCCGGTCCAGGGGCGGCTCGCTCGGCACGCCGAGCCGCCAGGTCAGCGAGCCCTCGTACGGGTCGGCGTCGGCGGCGAGCACCGGATCGGACCGGCGCGCCGCGAAGACCGATGCCAGCACCGCCGCCACCGTGGTCTTTCCTGCCCCACCGTGAACGGAGGCCACCGCGATCCGCCGGCCGGTGTGCACCGGCACCTGCACCTCGGCGGCGAGGTCGGCGAGCGCCCGGGTCGCCTGGCTGCTGGTGAACATTCGGCTGGCGCTGCGCCACATTCGCCGCAGTGGCGGATCGCCGGCACGGATCCGCCGGACGATCGACAGGTCGTTCGGCTCCGACCCCGCAGCATCGCCAGGTGCCCGGGGCGTCGGTGTCGGTCGGGGGGCCTGCGCGGGCTGCGGCGGTGCCTGCGGTGCCGACGCCGGCTGCCGAGGAGCGGCAGCGGGGGTGGTCGAGCCGTCCTGCACCCGCCGCTGTGGTGGGTACGGTCCGTGCCCCCCGGAGTGGGTCGGGCCGGGCACCGGTGGAGCGCTCATGCCACCGCCTCAATCAGAACGTGGTGAGAAGTCGCGAGTAGAGCCCGAACACCCCGACCGCAACGGGCACCAGTGCCATCACGGTCAACGCCTCGGCGCGGTCGGCGTACTGCCGGGCTCGGGCCAGCGCGTGCGGTGGCGGCCGGTACGCCAGGATCACGAGGGCCACCGCGCAGACGGCCAGCGCCGTGAGCGCCGGACCCCACCACGCGTCGGGCGTGTCCCGCACCCAGCGCGTCAGCAGGCCGCCCACGATCACCAGAGCACCGGTCACCAGCCCCACCACCTCGACGGCCAGCGGGAACGCACGCATCCGCAGCAGCAGAGCGCTCGCCACCAGAGCCGCCAGCACCAGCGCCCACGGGCCCGCCGCAGCCGCCAGGACGAGACCGCCGAGCGTCGCCGACGTCGCCGTCGCCACGGCGGCCACGGCCAGCCCGCGGTGCGCGGAGTTGACAGCGGCCTCCACCGTCACGCGACTCACCAGCTCGTCGTTGCTCCGCCGGTCGTCGAGGCGGGTGAGCCCGGACGCGATCATCGCGATCCGGGGCAGGAGCCCCAGCATTCCGACGGACACGATCGCCAGCACCGCCGCGACACGCTCGGAAGGCATGTCCAGCGCCAGCGGTACGCCCCAACCAGCCACCAGGGCCAGCACCGTCCCGCCACCGAGAACGCCGGCGCGACGGTTGCCCGTCACCGTGCCCACGGCGAGCACGACGCAGCCGACGCCGGCAGCCCAGAGCGCCCAGCGCAACGTCTGCCCGTTCGTCAGCCCGGGCACCATGCTCATCGCCATCGCTGCACCGCTGAGCAGCACCGCCATCCCGACGGCCCTCTTGGCCACCAGCCCGACGAGGAGGCCGGACAGCGCGATCACGCCGCCGATCGCGCTCACCAGCGCGGCCCCCAGTCGCGGGGCGGCGAGCACGGCCGCCATCGTCGCGGCGAGCAGGCACACGGCGGTGGCGGTCCACATCCGGGCGGCAACGCCCCAGCGGCCGTACCTCCGGGAAAGGTCGTCGCCGACCTCGTCGGCGACGTCGTGCACGATCGCCGCCGGCGGCGCCTCGGAGATCGGGTCGACCCGTAGCATCGCGCCGTCCGGGACGGCCGCCTGTCGCAGGCTGCCGGCCGGATCGAGCACCGTGCCGTCGAGGGTGCTGATCTGGTATCCCCGTGAATCGTCCATCGGTCGGTGGCCGACCATGGCGACGATCTCGGGCAGGAGGAGGCCGAGGGGTTCGTCGGCCGGCAACACCAGGTCGATGCGTCGACGCGCGCCGGCCAGGGTCACCCGGCTGAGCTGGCCTGCGGCGGCGGGCGACTGTGCCTGGGTCATCGCGTGCCCTCCGACTGGACCGTCGGAGGGTTGCGGGCCTTCTGCTGATCGGCGATGACGTCCTTGAGGAAGGACCAGCCCACACACCCGGCGCAGGCCACGGCCGCCAACACGAGCCCGATCCGCAGCCACCTGAACCCGTCACCCGTGGCACGGACCCGGCGCTGCCGGCCCCACAGCAGCAGCTCACGCATCCGGGCGCGGCGAACCGCGACCGACTCGATGAGCTGGGTGTCGTATTCACGAGCCACGGGCCGATTCTATCCACGCCCGCTAATCCGAAGGGGGTGTCGATCGTGGGGCGGCGACGGAGGTCGGGCCGCCAGCAAGATCCACGCGCCTGCATGTTCGCTCTTCGTGGCAAGAGCCCCGGCGGATCACTCCGCCGGGGCCCTTCTCCACCACTTCGGTTACCTGGCCTGCCCGAACCCGCCGAGGACGACGATCCCAGGGGGCCGACAATCCGCGACGAGTCAGACCTGCGTCATGACTCAGCGCTGCAGGGTCAGCAGACCCGGCCGGTACGGCAGGAGGCCGTAGTCGACGCCGTTGGAGCTGGGGGAACGACCCTGGTAGAGCAGTTGCAGGTTGCAGGCGTTGACCGTCATCGTCTGGTCGGCACTGGTCCGCAGCAGCTCGCCGTGGCTGATGTCGTTGGTCCAGGTGGCACCGCTGTTGGCCTTGCCGGCGAAGGGGTTGCTCTCGCTGGCGGCCTGCGGCGTCCACGAACCGCCAAGGCTGGTGGCCGTGAACGAGCGGAAGTAGCGGCCCTGCGAGCCGATCGCCTCGACGATCATGAGGTACTTGTTCAGACCCTGGAGCTTGTAGACCTGCGGGGCCTCGAACAGGTTGTTCGTGGTGTCGCTCATGATGGTCGTGTAGCTGCTGCCGAAGCTGCCGGGGAAGTTCCCGATCGGCATGCTGGCCCGGTAGATCTTGCCGTTGTCCCCGGCGAAGAACAGGTACATGTTCGTACCGTCGCCGATGAGAGTCTGGTCGATCGGGCCGGTGCCGGAGCCGGTGATGCTTCCGGTGAACAGCGTCTGCGGCGACGACCAACCGTTCGGGTTGGTCGGGTCGGTCGAGGTCCGGTAGGAGAACGCCGGCCCACCCCACTGGTAGGCGAGCACCCAGATGTTCTTCGGCGCGAAGTAGAACAACGACGGCGCCACAGTCCCCGAGTTCATCGCGTTCTGACTGGCCGAGGCCATCTGCGAGTAGTTCGAGAAGAGGCCGAAGTTCATCGAACCCCAGCTGGACCCGAAGTCGTGCGTGGTGGCGTAGACGAGCTGCTGGCCGTTGAACGGAGCAACAGTGAAGTCCTTCAGCGACACCCAACCCGACCTCGGGTTGGCCAACACCCCGGTGGAGGACCACCGGTACGTCGAGGGAAGGTCGCACGTGCCACCCGGCGGCGGGGTCGTCGGAGGCGGCGTGGTGGGGTTGCCGCCACCGTCGACGCGGACGAGCTGCCACTGCTGGTTCGCGCCGTTCCAGTCGTCGTACTGCACGATGTTGCCGCCGTCTGCGGTCGAGGCGCCCTGCACCTCCATCACCTTGTTGCTGTTGCGGTTGATCAGCCGGACGTAGCCGCTGTCCGAGTCGGCCAACCGGAACTGCTGGTTGGTGCTGTTGTTGTCAGTCCACTGCACGATGCTGGCGCCGTTGGCCGTCGAGAAGCCCGAGACGTCCAGCACCTTGCCGGACAGCCGGGACTTCAACCGGTAGTTGCCACTCCCGGAGTCGACAAACTGCCACTGCTGCTGGTTGCCGTTGTTGCGGGCCCACTGGGTGATCCGGGCACCGTCATTCGTGGCCAGGTTGTAGACGTCCAGGGCCTTGCCGCTGTTGCGGTTGACCAACACGTACCACGCGGTCGTGTCGACCGTCGCCGCGGCGGCAGGTGACGACACCACTGCTGCGGCGACACCGCCGACCATCACCGCCATAGCGCCAGCAGCGAGAACTCGGGGCAACCACCATCGCCGCCGCGCCGGCGGCGCGATCGATGGAGACCTATCAAGGGCAGACATGATCCTCCTTCAATGACCAAGAGCCGAGCGGCCTGCCCGAAGATGGGCGCACCGCGACGCGTGGCCGGGCACATGCGTCGTAGTAGTTAGCGCTAACAAGACTTCTGCATGCCCTGGCGCACGCCTGATTCGAGGTCGACGAAGCAGGCTCGCCCGGTAAGCCAGAGGTGTCGTCGTCCTTAAGCATCGACTGTGAGCGATAACATGGCGTTCGTCAAGTCGTAACTTGCTGGGAACATCGGTCGATGGCGCACGGTGCTCCTTGGACGTGATCACCATCCGCAGACACCACCCCCTGCCTCCGGCCCGGACGCCACTCGGACCCTTGAGCGAGGCGCCTCGTGCGCGCTAACATCGACGGCTGCCCATCTAGGCGGCGATTTTCGCCCCTGATGGATCCGGGAGGTGCGATGAGGTCGATCGACTACGACACGGAGCAGCACCAGGACTACGCGCGAGGCCGGGCACTCGCCCAGCAGCAACTGCGCGAATGGATCAGGGCCTTCGAAGCGGTACTGCCCGATCGGCGTCCGCTCACGGGGCTCGACGTCGGGTCGGGGACCGGCAGGTTCACACCCGCGCTGGCGGAGGCGTTCGGGCCTGTCACCGGTGTTGAGCCATCGGTCCGGATGCGCGAGGTCGCACAGACGCAACCCCAGCACCCGGACGTGCGGTATCTGGCCGGCGCCGCCGAGGACCTGCCGGTGGCGTCCGACAGCGTCGACTACGCACTCATGTTCCTGTCCTGGCACCACGTCCAGGACAAGCCCCGGGCAGCCCGGGAGCTGACCAGGGTGATCAGGCCCGGCGGCCGGCTGCTGCTGCGGGCGAACTTCAGCGACCACCATCCCCGGCCGTGGTGGCTGGCGCACTTCCCCAACGGGTACGAGGTGGACGCTGCCCTGTTTCAGCCACTGCACGAGGTCATCGCGATGTTCACGTCCCTCGGCTGGCGCGTCGCCAGCTTCGACACTGTCGCCGAGCCGTCCTCCGGCACCTACGGCGACATGCTCGAACGGCTGCGCCTGCGTACTCTCTCGTTCTTCGCGCAGCTCAGCCCCGACGACCTGGAGGCCGGCTTCCGCCGGTTGGAGGACGCCGTCGCCGCGGACCCCGACGCGCCGGCACCCGTCTTCGCCGAGCCGTTGCTCACCCTCGAACGCGCCAACGATTACTAGGTGCGCACATCAGGCGGTTGCTGGGGCGTCTCTGCGGTCCGTTGCCGCGCCATCGGGCAGGGCGGAGCGGATCACGAGCGGACCGCGACGCCCCAGCGCCCACACTGCGAGCGCGAAGCAGCAGAGCGCCGTACCCGTGATCGTGACCGCTGCCCAGCCACCCACGGACCAGAGCGTGGTCGCGACGGCGGAGCCGACAGCCGCGCCGATGAAGTTGCTGACGGCCAGCGCAGTGTTGAGCCGGCTGCGGGCTTCGTGGGAGAGGGCGAACAGCCGCGCCCGATTGAGGAGGGCCTGCGTCTGGAGAGCAACGTCGATCATGACGATCACGGTGATGAGAAGGACGACGGACCGACCGGCGAACACCGCGACGACGAAGGCACACAGGGCCAGCACCCAGGCCGCACCGGTGGCCGGCAACGACCAGCCGCGGTCGTGCAGACGACCGCCGCGCAGGCCGGAGAGGACACCAGCGAGCCCAGCCAACCCGAACAACCCGATCACCGGCGCCGGATACCGGAACGGTGGGCCGCTGAGCAGGAACGTCAGCGCCGTCCAGAACAGCGAGAACGCGGCGAAGCCGGTGGCGGCCAGGACCAGCGTCCATCGAGACGCTCGCTCACGCATGACCACCGCGCCGACCGAGACGAGAAGCTGTGGGTACGGCATGCGCGTCCGCGGTGCCAGCGGCGGAATCGCGCGGTAGAGCAGGACCGCGAGCAGCACGGCGACGGCCGCGGCGAGGACGAAGATCGCACGCCACCCCGCGGCCTCGGCAACGAACCCGCTGATGGTGCGGGAGGCCAGGATCCCGGTGAGGGTCCCGGACCCGACGGTGCCGACCACCCGGCCACGGTCGGCAGCACCGGCAAGATCACCGGCGAGCGGCGTGAGGACCTGCCCGGAAATCGTCGTCACGCCGAGCAGGCCGAGTGCGAGCAGGAGTACGCCCATCGACGGCGCCAGCGCGCACAGCAACAGTGCGGCCGCCGAGGCCAGCAGCATCAACGGGACGAACCGACGACGGTCGAGGACATCGCCGAGCGGCACGAGCAGCAGCACGCCGACGGCGTATCCGACCTGCGTCGCGGTGACGAGCCAGCCGGCCGTCGCGGTCGCGGTATGCAGGTCGCCTGCGATGAAGCCCAGCAGCGGCTGCGCCCAGTACAGGTTGCCGATGGCCACTCCCGCCGCCACCGCGAACAGGAACGTCAGTCGTCTGCTCATCTGCGACGGCGCTGCCATGCGGCTACTCCCGTCCCGGTCAACCAGTTGTCGGCGGGTGGCCCCAGAACTCTGCCTTCCACCCATTACTGCTCCGGCGGCGGCCGGATATCACCGTACGCGCCTGAGTGACAGCTCATGATCGCCGTTGGCGACCATGTCCCTGACCGCTGAGAGCATGTTTCGAACCCCGGGGCTCTGAATCACCACCAGATCGGGGCAGGTGAGGTAGCTGCCGTCGAGGCATTCTCCGGTCACCCGCCACCTGTCCATGATTCGCCCAAGCTCGGCATAGGTCAGAAGGGTGGCCGACCAGCTCGTCCCGTCCAAGAGCGTGACCCAACCGTCGGCGTTCTCGATCGCCTCAGGAGAGTTATCGCCCTACTCCACTTCGAGGAGCAGATCATCTTCTCTGATCTGCTGACGTCCTCAGCTGGGCCTTTTCCCGAAGTACGGTTGCACGGTCCGCGCCAACTTACGCTGGATCGAACGAAGAGTTTCGACGGTCGCAGCATCAGTGAACCCGGTGGTCGTCTGCCAGTCCACACCGGAACCAGAAAGATCGCTGATAAAGACAACCTCAACCGCGAGAAGCATGCGCGCCCAGTCTGACGGAGCCAGCGGAGCATCATTCGCCAGCGCTGACCGGAAGGACCCGGACCTTCTCAGCAGATCGGCCTTTGAGTCGAACCCCATGCCGAAGGCCAGTTCGTCGCTGCACTGCCCGGGGCCTCCCCACTCCGCCAGCGCTCGCCGCAACAGGCTGACCTCACCCGGAGCCAGTAGGCCACTCGGGGCAACTGCCACTTCAGGTGTCATGTCGGTTCGTCTCCCCGATACACATCCATTGATCCTTCGCCGCCGGTGCTGTCGGCGGGCGCATCGTACGGATGCGAGATTGGCGACCGTGGGCGCGGACCCCGCGAGGTCTGTGAAGCTCTCACCCCGTTGTAAAAGCATCATCCGGTGGCGCGACCATAGACGACCAGAGCCCAGGAGAGGCAGCCGAAGGCGGCCGTGCTGGCCAGCGCGCGGACGATGTTCCAGGTGACCCAGCTCGATTCGAAGTGCGCGCGTACGGCTGCGAGATCAGCGATATGGCCGGGATCGCCGGCCGACGCCAGCTTGTCGTTGAGCGGGACGTTGACGGCGGTGGTGATGACGAACATCGCCAGGTACAGGGTGAGCCCGACGATGATCCACGGCAGCGCCGGGCGGCCGTCTCCGCGCCAGGCCAGGAGAGCCGAGAGTGCGGCGAACACCAGTGCGCCCAGGAAGCTCAGCATGAACCAGCCGTTGACGATGGCCACGTTGATCCGCTGCATCACGCCGACGAACGTCTGGTCGTCGGCCGTTCTGAGTGCGGGCATGACCGCGTAGGCGAAGGCGGCGAACAACCCCGCCATGAGTCCGCTGGTGATGGTGGCGGCGATCAGCGACACCTGCTGCGCAACTCTCATGATGTCTGTCCCTTGTCCCAGACGCCGGTGGCGGCGGTGTCGGTGGCGTAGTCGGCGAAGTCGCGGGGCGGTCGACCCAGGGCGCGCTGGACCCCGTCGCCCAGATGGGAGTTGCGCCCGTCCAGCACGGTCGTGAACAGGTACATCAGCAGCTCCACGACCCCGGGCGGCGTGCCCTCCGCAGTGAGCGCCGCCGCGTAGTCGTCGGGGGGCACCTGAACGAAATCGATACGGCGGCCCGTCGCTGCGGAGATCTCGGCGATCGCCTCAGCGAAGGTGAGCAGCCGGGGACCGGTCAGCTCGTAGACCTGCCCCGCGTGCCCGTCCTCGATCAGGGCCGCCACGGCCACCTCGGCGATGTCGTCGACGTCCACGAACGGCTCGGGCACGTTCCCCACCGGCAGGACGACCTCGCCGCCCAGCACCGGCTCCAGCAGATAGTCCTCGCTGAAGTTCTGGCTGAACCAGCTGGACCGCAGGATCGTCCACTCGACCCCGGCCGACTGGACGAGTCTCTCGCTCGCCCGTGCCTCGTCCTCACCGCGACCGGACAGCAGCACCAGCCGGGAGACCCCGGACGTCACCGCAAGCTCGGTGAACGCCCCGACCGTCTCGGGCGCGCCCGGCACCGCCAGGTCCGGGTAGTAGGACACATACACCGATCCGACCCCCTGAAGGACCGGCGCCCAGGTCGCCCGGTCCGCCCAGTCGAACGGCTCCGCAACGGAGCGGGAACCTGCCCGAACAGGCACTCCGCTCCCCTGCAGCCGCTCCACGATTCGGCGGCCGGTCTTGCCGGTTCCACCGAGTACCAGAACCGTCTTCCGCTCTCGTTCCTTCGTCATAGGGATCATTGAAATGCAGCGGGGTGAGACTGTGGATAGCCAAAGCTCGCGACTCTGTGTGTAATCGTCTACGTGGACGCAGTCGCCAGTCTCCTCAACGGACCCCGAGCCCAGGGCGCGTTCCTCCTCCGCTCGGTCCTGACCCCGCCCTGGTCGATGCGGATCGAGGACCAGGCGCCACTCACCCTGGTGGCCATGCTCCACGGTGACGCCTGGGTCCTCGCCGACGAGAGTGCCGCCGTACGCCTCGGTCCCGGCGACCTGGCGATCATTCGCGGCCCCGACCCCTACACGGTCGCCGACGACCCGGCCACGGCGCCGCAGGTCATCATTCATCCGGGCCAGCTCTGCACGACCCCGGACGGGCAGGAACTGCCCGAGATGATGGAGCTGGGCGTACGCACCTGGGGCAACAGCCCGGACGGCCCGACAATGCTGCTCACCGGCACCTACACGATGCGGGGCGAGGTCAGCCAGCGGCTCCTGAGCGCACTGCCACCGCTGCTGGTGGTCGCGGGCCACTCCTGGGACTCCCCGTTGGTCCCGCTGCTGGCCGCCGAGATCGTCAAGGACGACCCGGGGCAGGAAGCGGTCCTCGACCGGTTGCTCGACCTGCTGCTCATCGCCGCGCTGCGCGAGTGGTTCGCCCGACCTGCGGCCGAAGCCCCCGGCTGGTACAGAGCGCACAGTGATCCGGTCGTCGGCCGGGCTCTGCAGATGCTCCACAACAACCCGGCCCAACCCTGGACCGTCGCCTCGCTGGCCGCTAGGACCGGGGTCTCCCGGGCGGCGCTGGCCCGCCGCTTCACCGCGCTCGTCGGCGAACCGCCCATGTCGTACCTCACCGAGTGGCGGCTGGCCCTGGCAGCCGACCTGCTCCGTGAGCCAGGAGCCACAGTCGGCGCCGTCGCCCGGCACGTCGGCTACGGCAGTTCCTTCGCCCTGAGCACGGCCTTCAAACGCATCCGCGGTGTCAGCCCGCGGGAACACCGACTGGCTGTCGGACAGTAGCGGGCATCGGCATCGAGACGGCGCTGCCGGCCGGACGTTGGGTCGGTAACCGGGCGCGGTTGATCCGTCGCAGGCCGGGTAGCTGAACATCATGCGACTACCAACCCTGGTCAAGACCGCAGCGGCGGTCGCCGTGACGGCCGCCGCAGGAGCGACGGTCACCGACGCTTCCTCGCGCTGGTACCAGCGGCTCCGCAAGCCGACCTGGCAACCCCCACCCGTGGCGTTCCCGCTGGCCTGGACGCCGCTCTACGCGCTGATCGCAGTAGCCGGCGCCCGTGTGCTGGACCGCACCAGCGAAGCCGACCGCGCCGCGTTCACCCGCGCCTACGCACTCAATCTGGCCCTCAACTTCGGGTGGAGCGCGCTGTTCTTCAAGGCCCAGAAGCCTGCCGTCGCGCTGGCCGAAATCGCCGCGCTCAACGCCTCCAACTTCGTGCTGCTTCGCCGCGCCTCGCAGACCGACCGCGTTGCGGCCGTCGCACTGGCCCCGTACGCCGCGTGGACACTCTTCGCCACCGCCCTCAACGGAACCATCGTCCGTCTCAACGCCAACAGGTGAGCAGATCGGTCAACACCCGAGCACCGACGGAAGCGCCACCGCCGACCGGACCGGAGAGGCCGAAGCGAAAATTGGGGAAAGAAGAAGGCCGTGACCTCGATCTTCCAGGTCACGGCCTTGATCATTGGTGCGCCCGAAGGGACTCAAACCCCTACCCTTCTGGTCCGTAGCCTCGGCGAGGCTGTCCGACTCGGTGCAGGACGGTCGTCAAACTGCTGATCGCGACGCTCTACTCGTACGCTGCCGCGTCGGCCGGTCCAGCCCTTTTGCTGTCATCGGTTGCTGCCATCGCCGCCGCGGTTGCTGTCAGCTCGGCAAGCAGCTCATCCGAGGGGTGCAAGGGCGCCAGCAGGCTACGGACGCATGCCGTGCCTGCGCGGCCGGTTTCCCCGCCTCCTCGACGATTCGGACCGGCCCCTCACGGAACTCCGGTCGTACTTCTTGCGCTTCTGAAGGTTGTCGGTCCTGATTGTCGACGTCGCTAGCCTCAGGAGGGAACC
Organism: Micromonospora sp. A202; assembly: GCF_006715105.1. Taxonomy (NCBI): domain Bacteria; kingdom Bacillati; phylum Actinomycetota; class Actinomycetes; order Micromonosporales; family Micromonosporaceae; genus Micromonospora; species Micromonospora sp. A202. Next base: position 6,523,837 of record NZ_VFMP01000001.1, read on the forward strand.
TCGGCAGATTGAAGACGGAGAAGGCCATGGCGTTGCGGTTCGAGCATCGCGACACCGAGATCGACGTGAGCCTCGTCGACCGCGTGTGGCGCACCCGCTCTGACGCGGAGGAGACGATGACGTCCGCAGCACGCACCTGCTGGCATCTGATCCTCTCGCGGGCGCAGGGACGCCTACTCGCCAGCCTGCGCGGGCCAGAAACGAGGGCGACTACGGCACCGGTCCCGCCGGGCACCGAGTTCCTCGGGGTCCGGTTCGCATTCGGCGCGGTTCTTCGGCCGCATCCTGCAGCCTCGATCGTCGATGGGTACGTGCCGTTCCCAGTGACGGAATCGGGCAGGATCGTCATCGGCGGCGAAAGCTGGGAGGCGCCGACGTTCGAGAACGTCGAGCATTTCGTCCGGCGATTGCAGGACGCAGGTCTGCTGGTGCGATCGCAACTCGGGGACGACGAGCAAATCGCCGAGCATCCCGAAGCCAGCCCGACCGAGCGAACCCTGCAGCGTCGCTACCGCGCGATCATCGGACTGTCGCAAACCGCCGTAAGGCAGATCGACCGCGCGAACGCCGCAGCCACGATGCTGCGCGACGGCCTTGACTGGCGCGCAGTCGTCGAGACGTTGGGGTACTTCGACCAAGCCCACCTCGCGCATGCGCTGCGTCGCTACGTCGGATGCACCGCACGCGAGCTGCAGGCGGACCACTTTGCCGCGATGTCGTTCCTGTACAAGACCCACCCTGGGCCCGGCAGCTAGCGTCCGTCTGCCAGCCAGCCCTGGCCGGCTGTACGCAACCAGAACTTGAAGGAAAACCGTGCTACTCAGCGTCAACATCTTCGTCAGTCTCGACGGCGTCATGCAAGGACCCGGAAATCCCGACGAGGACCGCTCCGGCGGCTTCGACCGCGGCGGGTGGCTCGTTCCGCACGCCTCGACGCACACCAACGAAGTCGTCGAGAGCTGGTTCCGTGAGGCCGACGCGTTCCTCTTCGGCCGCACCAGCTTCGGCCTGCTCGGCGGGTACTGGCCGAAGGTCACCGAACCTGACAACCTGATTGCCGCCAAGCTCAACCCGCTGCCAAAGTATGTCGTCAGCTCTACGCTGACCGACGATGAAGCCGATTGGAACCCGACGACGGTCCTACGCGGTGACCCGGCCGACGAGGTACGCCGCCTCAAGGAGCTTCCCGGCAAGGAACTCCAGGTTCACGGAAGCTGGAAACTCGTGCAGACGCTGCACCAGACAGGACTCGTCGATGTCTACCGGCTACTCCAATTCCCGGTCATCGTCGGCACGGGAAAGCGCCTGTTCCCGGACGGATCGACGCCCGCGACGTTCGCAACCGTCGAAGAGGGCTCGCGCGTACTGCCCAGCGGCGTCGTCTCGCTGACCCTCAACCCCACGAGCCTCGGCGCGATCTCCGCAGGCGCGTACACGGTCGACGGAGGGCGCTCGGCGACGGTCCTCGACTGACAACGGTGCCCGACCGGCTTCGAGGGAGCGCGGGAACGGTTGCTGGTTGCCGCACTCAACAGCACCGACTGAGCGGCCGTTCAAACCTGCTTGAGCCGAGAGTTGTTCGCCTTGAGGATCTCGTCCGCCAGGGCGGGGGAGGACCTGACGACCGCTCGCGAGACGACGAGCGCGCCGACCATCTGGCTGAACAGAGCAATGGCCTGCTCGCGGGCCTGTCCGGCATCCAGGTGAGTGCCGGACTGACTGGCGTTCTCAAGCACCATCTCTGTGATGACACTGAAGAAGCCCTCAAGCCCGTGCTGGTACTCGGATTGGGCCGCGACGCCTTCACGTCCGACGTCCGTGACCAACGCGGCGGACGCGCAGCCGATTTCGGGATGGTCACGGTGCTCGACGGCCAGGTACTGGTCGAAGATGTGATCCAGGGCCGCCCGGGCCGAGCCGGGATGTTCTTCGCGGATGCCGGCCAGGTTGCCGAGGGAGGTGCCGAAGCCCTGCCGGATGACTTCCAGGGCGAGCTCATCCTTGGAGCCGAAGTGATTGTAGAAGCCGCCGTGCGTCATCTCGGCGGCCTTCATCAGCTCGGCGATGCCGATCCCGTTGACACCGTGGGCCCGGAAACCCCGACCTGCGGCCTCGATGATCCTGTCGTGGTTGAGCTTCTTCCGCTCCGGCGTGAGGCGGGGCACGTGAGTCTCCTTCCCGGGCGGGTGGCGCACCCGAGCCACTGCTGAACAGGGCCGACGCCACCCGAACCTTCGATGATACCCATCATCAATGACGCCGTCACGTCGGCACCCACCTTGACAGTAACGATGTCAACCATCATTATTCCTTTTGATGACGATCGTCATCGTAAGAGGCCTCAAGGGGTCTGCAACGGACAGAGGTTGGGTATGGACGTGGGAACGATCGGGGCGGGTACTGTCGCGCAGGCCATTGCCAGCCACCTCGTGGCTGCGGGCCACCGCGTGATGCTGAGCAACAGCCGCGGGCCGGCGTCGCTGAACGAGGTCGTGGCCGGATTAGGGCCGCTGGCCAGCGCCGGCACGGTCGCCCAAGCCGCGGCAGCCGACATGGTGTTCCTCGCCGTCCGGTGGAGCGATGTACCGACTGCGCTGGCCGGTGTGCCCGCCTGGAAAGGGCGCATCCTGGTGGACGCCACCAATCACATCGTAGGTCAGACGCCCGCCGACCTCGCCGATCTCGGCGACGAGACCAGCAGCGAGATTGTCGCCCGCCACGCCCCCGGCGCGCGGGTGGTGAAGGCCTTCAGCACCTTGTATGGGCAGTACATCGCGGCTGATCCCCAGCACGCCGAGGGCCGTCAGCTCCTCTTCTGCGCCGGAGATGACACCGAGGCGAAAACGCTCGTCCAGCAGACGTTCGAAGCCGTCGGCTTCGCGCCGGTAGACGCGGGGCCGTTGCGCGAAGGCGGCCGTCTCATGCAGGTCGGAACGGGTCCGCTCTCTGCTCTGCACGCTCTCAAACAGGACTGACCCCCAACATCCGACGGGAGATCCAGTGAAGGCACTGGCCTATGAGAAGGCCCACCCGCTCGAAGAGTTCGCCCTGAAGCTCACGGATACGGACGAACCGCAGATGCGTGAGAGCGATCTGCTGATCGAGGTTCGGGCCGTGGGCGTCAACCCGGGCGAGGCGTCCGTCCGAAAGCTGCGCAGTGCACCCCCGGGTGGGCGGGTCATCCTCGGCTGGGAGTTCGCCGGAGTGGTGGCCAGGACAGGATCGGCGACGCAGGGATTCGCCGTCGGAGACCGCGTCATGGGGACCGGAGACGTCACCCGGGACGGCTGCTGGGCCGAACGCCTGGCGGTTGACCACCGGGTCGTCGCCCGGATTCCGGATCAGCTCTCCTTCGCCGATGCCGCCTCCTTGCCGATCGGCGGCCTCACCGCCTCCGAAGCCTTGTTCCGGGACCAGGACGGCCTGCCCACTGGGGTCGAGAACGTCCTGGTGGTAGGCGGCGCCGGAGGCGTGGGCTCGCTGGCGACGCAACTGCTCAAGAGCAAGACCTCCGCCCTGGTGCTCAGCACGGCTTCCCGGCCTGACTCCCGCGAGTGGTGCACGGCCATGGGGGCCGACCTGGTGCTCGACCACACAGCGGACGTCGCCGGCCAGCTGCGGAACGCGGGCGTCGACCGGATCGATCTGGTGCTCTCCACCAAGGGAACCGCCGCCAACATCGGCTGGATCGCCGACGTCCTGCGGCCGTTCGGCCATGTGGCAACCACCGACCTCACCGGCACCACCGACATCGAGCCCCTGATCCAAAAATCCGTTTCCCTGCACGTGGAGATGGTTTTCAGCCGGGTCATCGCCGGCCACGACCTCCACCGCCAAGGTCAGATTCTTGCCGATCTGGCGGGCCACGTACGTCCCATCGTGACGACGCACCTGCACGGTCTCACTGCGGATTCCATGCGGGAAGCTCACCGGCTGGCCGAAAGCGGACGCACCATCGGCAAAACCGTCATCAGCGTCTGAACACCGATCGAACCTACAGAAAAGGAATCGACACATGGAAAAGCTGCTCGTCACTGGAGCCACGGGAAACCTGGGCCGCCTGACCCTGCAACTCCTCCTTGAACGCCTGCCCGCCGAGCAACTGGCCGGGCTTTCCCGCAGCCCCGACCGGGCAGCCGATCTGACTGAGCGTGGTGTGGACATCCGCCAGGGCGACTACTTCGACTATGCCTCGCTCGTACGGGCCTTCGACGGCGTGGACAAGCTCCTGCTCGTCTCGGCGGTGGCCTTCACCGATCGAAACACCCAGCACTACAACGCCATCACGGCCGCGAAGCAGGCCGGTGTTAAGCACGTGATCTACACGGCGATCCAGCGCGACGAGGACCTCGGCATCAATCAGGTGGGCGTCACCGAGTCCGACGTCTTTACGGAGCAGACCCTGCGTGCTTCCGGACTGACCTACACCATCCTCCGTAACCCGATCTACCTCGACTATCTGGAGCAATACCTCGCGGCCGACGTATACGAGAAGGGCCTGCGAGTTCCCCCCGGCGAGGGCACTATGGCGCCCGCGCTGCTGCGCGACCTCGCAGCAGGCAACGTGGCCGTGCTCACCCAGGCCGGCCACGAGAACAAGACCTACACGCTCAACGGCAGCCAAGCGGCGTCGTACCGGGACATCGCCGCCACATTGAGCGAGATCCACGGCCAGCCGGTCCCCTACCTGCCCGTCCCGGTTGAAGAATTCCTCGAAAGTTACCTCCAGAAGGACGTTCCCGGCCCGGTCGCCGAGTTCCTGACGGCCTGGGTCGCAGGTGTCGGCCTCGGATCGTTCAGCAAGCACACCGACGATCTGGAGCGGCTGATCGGGTACCGGCCCACCGGCTACCGCGAATTCCTCGAGAAGAACTACCCGGCGGTTGGTCCGGGAACGACGAATGAATCGGCGCGCAGCGCGTGATCGCCCAGACCAGCTCGGAGCCTCGCAAGCCGTCCGGTAGTGGGCGGCGCTCTCCCAGACGGGGTAGTTGAGTAACGCGCCGGCTCTACCGGTGCCGGCCCGGAACCGCGCAGAGACGAACCTCGGCGCCGACCTGAACCGACGCAGGACATCACCCCGGTAGGCAACCCGATCCACACTCTGGTCCGGGGACAAGTGCTTCGTAAGCATCGCCCAGGAATTGCGGCAGGCGCCCGTGCCCGACGGGGTCGGGCGATCCACCTCTGAGGCGGCAGTTGGGGAGGTCCTCGCAGCGGCTTCACTTACCCACGCCGACATCCGTCTTGCCGTTCAGCAAGACCGCATAGCCCATGACATGCACCGCCAGGTCGCGGCGGTCTGGCTCGCTGGCCGAGGAGTGGGGCTAGTGACGGTGAGGTAGATCGCCTACGCATCGCCTGCACTGCGGTCCCGCTGCACTCGGACGGCCGACCAGGGGAAGACCACCGCTTTCTGCTGGCCTGAGAAATGGCGGCCATCGCAGATCCTTCGGATTGTCTGAAGATCACGAAGGAGACCTGCGATGGCCGCAGAACCGAGTCTGAACGTCGCACAGCTGCTGCGCGAGCACCTTCAATCGGCGAGCCCTGATCTGTTGCGGGCGATGGTGAAAACGTTCGCTGACGTGCTGATGTCCGCCGAGGTCGACGCGGTCTGCGGCGCCGAGTACGGCGAACGCAGCGATGAGCGAACCAACTCGCGTAACGGCTACCGCCACCGCCGCTGGGACACCCGGGCTGGGACGGTCGAGCCTCTCATACGCCCGGGCCGCTCCATATCCTGCTTCTGGTTAGGCATTCAGCGTTTTTCATCCTCTGTAGGTCGGGTTCTCGAAGTGGTACGGCGGGAGGACGGGCTCCTCCCAGTTGATCAGGGCGGCGGCCTTCGACCACTTCCACTGCAGGTCGAGGAAGGCGGTCTTCAAATGCTCCGCCGCGGCGGCATCCTCGATGAAGAAGCCGTGGTCCTGGGTGGTGTCGGGGTAGACGTTGCGGGAGCCGATGTAGAACGCCACGTCGTCGACCATGACTATCTTGGTGTGCAGCCGGTATTTGTAGCCGCCGGGCCAGGTCGGCTCGGCCGAGACACGTAGCGGGGCAAGCTGCAGATTATTGGCCAAAAGGGCTATTGCTCGATCGTGCCCACCGGTTCTCAATCGTGCGCGCTGATACAGGACCGCGTACGACTCGTCCAGGTGGGACGTGTTCGAGTAGTCGGGCCGGCCGGGATTGCTGATGACTATCCGGACCTTCACGTCCGCCTGCATCCGGAGGATCAGGGCGTCGATCAGTCGGACGTCGAACAGGGCATGGAAGAGCGGGAACTGGTTGAATCCGCAGATGTCCTGTTGGGAGAGGACGACGTTCCTCTTGGCGTTCGCGATCAGGACCCGCAGGGCGTTCGCGTCCGGGTTGACCGTCATGAAGTCGCGGTCGGTATTGGTCTCGTTGTTCGAATTGTCTAACGGGTAGGTGCAGGCGGCCTGTTCCAGATCGCCGGCCAGCAGCGGCTGATAGGTGGTCGCCTTCTCGTCCCGCTCTTTGATCCCGTATCCCAGGCTGCCGACCGCGAGGACGGTCAGGTTGCCGCAGGCCTTCGGCGCGACACCCTTGTACAGGTTGGGGATGCACCCCGCCACGTCGTCGTTTTTGGTCGCCAACCAGACCCGCCCGCCGTAGTTTTCGTACTCTTCGGTCAACGCGGTGGCGACGGCCCAGGTCCACAATTCGTCCAGGAAGCGGCCGGCCGAGGCGGCCGCGGGGCCGGACAGCACGATGTCCGCGTCGGTCACCGGTGCGGTGCCCCCGAAGCCCCGATAGCCGAGCGTCCCGTCCTCGATGTAGTAGTTGGTCATCCAGTTGATCCCGCCGTGGATCACGACCTCGCCGTCGACCAGCACGAACTTGGTGTGGTTGTACGAGCTGATGCCCCGGGTCGTCATCGCGGCGACGTTGATGTCGACCACGCCTTTGATGTCGACCAGGCCGGCCGCGCGCCCGGCGGCCTCGATCGCCTGCATCAGCTGGTTGCGGAAGACCCACGGGTCGGCGGTCCAGTCGATGCCCAGCACGCCGGTCAGCACCCGCACGGTCAGCCGCCGGCCGGCCTTCTTCGCCCCGACGGCGGCTTCTCCCAGGCCCGCGCCCATGACCTCGGCGAACTTCCCGTCCGGAAAGGCCCCCGCCGGAGAACCGGGCAGGCTGGGCACGCCGAAGCTGGTGATGTCCACGGTGCGCTGGGCTTGGGCGATCGTGGTCCGGATCCGGTCCAGCAGGGCCGTGACGCCCGGCTTGGCGCTCGGGACAGTTGTCGAGCCCCAGCAGTTGGGGACCTGCAGCAGCCACGGTCCCGGAGCCTCCGGGAGGGGGCCGAGAGCGTTGCCGTCGGTGCGTTCCCAGATCCGCCCTCGCATGCCCGGTGACACCTCCTTGAGTTCGGCTTCGATGGCGTCCAGGAAAGGGGTCTCGACCCTCGACGGCTGCATGCGCGAAATCCTTTCACAAAGTAGCGGTGCGATTACCACGCGAATGTTGAGAGTGGACAGCATTCACACTGGTTGCCCGAAGGCGCACGCGCCGACCACCCGGCTGGCACCCGCCAGCACCAGCGGATGCCACCCGCTTGCGCCTCAGCGGCACCGTGCGCTTGACGGGAGCGGGGAAGTGGTACGCGGCTTACCGGAGGGTCTCCTTGGCCCCGCCGAGCAGGGACGCGACCGGCAGGGACTGGTTGCTGTTCATCTTCCGCAGCCGCACCGTCGTCGGATACCACGTGATCGAGGGAGAACCCAAAACAGACGCGAGCACCCGTGCTGTCACCCTCGACAAACACACCGTGGCCGTGCTCCGCAAGCACCTACGCCGACAACGTCAGCAGCAAGCCGTCCGCGAGGCGGCAGGCAGAGCCTGTTACGAAAGCGGTTACGTGTTCATCAGCCCCCGACGGCAGGCCGCTGCACCCCGGATACGCCACGCGGCACTTCACCCGACTCGTCAAGCGAGCCGACATCCACCGATCCGCCTGCACGACCTCCGCCACGGCACCGCATCTCTCGCTCACCAGGCCGGTGCCGACCTCAGACCCGTTCGAGACCTACTCGGCCACGCCAGCATCGTCACCACCGCCCACACCTACACCAGCGTCCTGCCATACGCCCACTGCAAGTGCGCCGAGGCCACAGCCCGCCTGGTCCTCGCCGTAGCCCGCCGCACCCGCGAAAGATCAAAAAGAGGGACCAGAGCAACCGCCCCAACCCCAAAAGAAACAAGCACACCACCCACAAAGCAGCGTTTACCCCCCACAAAAGGGCAGGTCAACACCTATGGGACCCAAGATGATTACAGAAAGTGACGGCGCCCACGCGACAGCCACTGTCCAAGCGGGACGATCAACAAAAACGCCTGACCGCGTTTCCGCAGGTCAGACGTCTGATGATCTTGTGCGCCCGAAGGGACTCGAACCCCTAACCTTCTGATCCGTAGTCAGATGCTCTATCCATTGAGCTACGGGCGCTCGTGCTCAGCCAGTGTACACACCTGACTTTCGCGCGGAGACTCCGGGATTCGAACCCGGGAGGGGCTTTAAGACCCCAACCGCATTAGCAGTGCGGCGCCATAGACCAGACTAGGCGAAGTCTCCCTGGTGGCCCGTAGACCACCGCGCCCGAGGATACAGGTCGCCACCCACCGGGAGCAAAACGACTTCCGGGGTACGCCCACCGGGACCGCCCGCCCTCGTGTTTCACCGCTGTGCGGCGGCGGGATCGGGACTACGCTCCATCGATATGCAGGAGCAGCCGCCCAGCGAGCCGACCCGTCGAGAGCCTGCTGAAAGAGCGCGTCGGCGCTCCCCGCGGGCCACCTTCACGCCGCCGACTGCCGCCGAGCAGCCCGCCGAGACGGCGGTGCCGCCGCCAGCCGCTCCGGCGAGCCAGCGCCCCCGCCGGGCGAAGCCCGCCCCGGCGGTGCTGTTCCAACCCCCGGATCCGGACCGGCCGCTGCCACGACAGCCCAGGCGCGCCCCGACCAGCGACGCGGGCGCCGAGCAGCCACAGCCGCCGACCGGCGACGCGAACGGCGACCGACCAGCTCCCCCGAGCGTCGACGCGAGCACCAGCCAGCCAGACCCGGCGAACGCCAAGCAGGCAGACCCGGCAAACGCCGAGCAGCCACGCCCGGCGACCCCCGACCAGCCACGCCCGGCGACCCCCGACCAGCCACGCCCTGCGACCGACGACCAGCCGAGCCCGCAGGCCGCCACGGCAGCCACCGACCCACCACGACAAGCAGCACGCGTCGAGCCCAAGGCCCGGACCACCTCCGTTCGCAAGGCCGCCCCGAAGAAGGCAGCCGAGACCACAGTCGAGGTGACCCCGACCACACCGGCACCCCGCAAGCGCGCCAGTCCCACCAAACGCACGGCATCCCCTCGCAAGACCACCGCGCCGAGGAAAGCCGTCCCCGAGCCCGCGGCCGAGCAGCACACGCCGCTGGCATCTCCCGCCGGGCAGCAGGTCGAGCCCGCTTTGGCGCGTACCCCGGAATCGGAGCTGCGGGCGGTCGCCGCGCGCGTGCTCGACCACCCGGGCTTCGCGCCGGAGCTGTTGGCTCTGGCGGCCGTGCGGGCGCTCGGGCCCGGCGCGGCCGACTGGGCAGGGCGGTTGCGTGCCCGCTATCCGGACGCGCCGGCGGACGGCCTGGCCCGGTTGGCCACCCGGCGGTTCGTCCGTTCGGCGGGCGCGGGTGGGGCGACGGCGGCCCTGGCCGGGTTCTTCGCGCCGCTGGCCGAGCTGACGTCGGTGCTGTGGACGCACGCCAACCTGGTGCTGCACCTGGCCGCGGCGTACGGCAGGGATCCGGCGCATCCCGACCGGGCCGTAGAGCTGCTGGTCCTCACCCAGGTGCACCCGGACGCGGCGAGCGCGGAGGCGGCCCTGGCTGCCGCGCAGGCGGCGGGCGACCCGGTCGAGGGGGCCTGGCCGCGGGCTGCGGAGGCCGCCTGGCGGCTGGCCGCCCCGCTCACGGCGCAGGCCGGTGGCTGGGTGGCGTTGCGGCTGGCGGCCCGGTTGCTGCCGGGCGCGGCGGTGCTGGCGGCGGCGCTGGGTGACGCGGCGGCGGCCGACCGGCTCGCGTCCCGAGCGGTGGCCGTCTACCGGCCCGACCGGCGCTGAGTCGTCAGAGCCAGTCGAACCATTCCCGGGGCAGCAGCGCGTAGCCGACGAAGGCGACCACGTCGAGCAGGGTGTGCGCGATGATCAGCGGCATCACCCGCCGGGTGCGCAGGTAGAACAGGCTGAACACCACGCCCATCACCGCGTTGCCGACGAACGCGCCGAAGCCCTGGTAGAGGTGGTAGGAGCCGCGCAGCAGGGCGCTGGCCGCGATGATCGCGGCGAGCCGCCACTGGAGTTGGCGAAGCCTGGTGACCAGGTAGCCGACCACGATCACCTCCTCCAGCACGGCGTTCTGCACGGCCGCGAGGATCAGCACCGGGACCGTCCACCAGACCTGCGGGAGTGCCGCCGGCACCAGCGTGGCGTTGATGCCGAGCTGGGCCGCCACCCAGAACAGGGCCAGCCCGGGCAGGCCGATCAGCGCCGCCAGGCCGGCACCACGGGCCAGGTCCTGACCGGGCCGCCGCGCGTCCAGGCCGAGCGCCCGTGCCGGGTCGCCGGGGTCCCGGGTGAGCAGGTGTACGGCGAGCAGCACCGGAAGCAGCGCGAACACGATGCCGAGCAACTGGTAGGTGAGGTCCAGCCAGGGTCGGCTCGACGCCGAGGTGTTCAGCGAGGCGGTCTGCTTGGAGAGCGGACCCTCGGCGGTCAGCTTCGCGATGATCGAGACCACCGCGTAGACCGCTGACTGACCGAGGGAGAGGCCGAGGACCAGCAGCGTCTCGGTGCCCAGCAGTCGGCGGGACACCGGGCGGGTCAGCTCAACGGTCACCGCACCACTCTGCCCGACGGGCGGCGCCCGGGGCACGGCCGACCGGCCAGCATGAGCCGATCGCACATTCTGTGCGACCAGTCGACACTCTCCGTGGAGATTCTATGGGCGCCCGATCCGCCGCCGTCTGGAGAAGGAGCGCCCCGTGGACAACCTCGCGCGGTTGCTGAAGGAGAGCTGGACCCTGGTCGAGGACGACCGGGCCCGGCTGACCGACCACTTCTACGCCCGAGTGTTCCTGCTCGACCCCGCGCTGCGGCAACTCTTCCCGGTGCAGATGACCGGCCAGGGCGACCGCCTGCTGGAAGCGATCATCGCGGCCATCCACACGGTCGACGACCCGGAGAGCTTCGACGAGTTCCTCCGGGCGCTGGGCCGCGACCACCGCAAGTACCACGTCGATGACCGGCACTACGCGACGATGGGAGTCGCCTTGCTGGACGCGCTGCGCAGCACCGCCGGCGACGGCTGGAACCTGGAGTACGACCAGGCCTGGCGCGAGGCGTACGCCGCGATCGCCGCCCTGATGGTGGCCGGGGCGGAGGCCGACGACGGCCCGCCGTTCTGGCATGCCGAGGTGCTGACCCACCAGCGGTACGGCCCGGACACCGCCGTGCTGACCTGCCGGGCGTTGCAGCATCCGCTGCGCTGGAAGGCGGGCCAGTACGTGAGCCTGGAGGTGCCGCGCCACCACCCCCGGGTGTGGCGGAACTACTCGGTGGCGAACGCCCCGAACGACGACAACGTGCTGGAGTTCCACGTGCGTTCGCCGGGTGCCGGCTGGGTTTCCGGTGCGCTGGTGCGTCGGGTGCGACCGGGCGAGCTGCTCCGCCTCGCGGCGCCGATGGGGTCGATGACCCTGGACCGCTCCTCGGAACGGGACATCCTCTGCGTGGCCGGCGGGGTCGGCCTGGCGCCGATCAAGGCCCTGGTGGAGGAACTGGCCAGCTACAACCGGACCCGCTGGGTGCACGTCTTCTACGGCGCCCGGCAGGCGGGGGACCTGTACGGCCTGGCCGGTTTGCAGGAGCTGGTGGCCGTACACCCGTGGTTGTCGGTCACCCCGGCGTGCAGCGAGGACCCGGACTTCGACGGTGAGCAGGGCGACATCGCGGACGTGGTGGCCCGCTACGGCCCGTGGACCACGCACGACTGCTTCGTCTCCGGCTCGGCCCGGATGGTCCGGTCCACCCTGCGGGTGCTCGCCGCGGACGACGTGCCGCCGCCGCAGATCCGCTACGACACCTTCGGTGACCTCTAGACGTTCCTCCCCCCACACCGGGGCGCGTGCCCCTGCCCCCTGGGGCACGCGCCCCGGTCCCTCGTTGGTCAGTAGCGCCAGGGGTGCCCGGTCTCGCGGTATTCCTCCACCGGCACCAGCGGCACGCCGGGCGCCATCCGGTCGACGTAGAGCCGCCCCTCCAGGTGGTCGATCTCGTGGGCGACCAGCCGGGCCATGCCGAACTCGAACGAGGTGATGACCCGGCTGCCGTCCCACTGGGCGTGCTCCACGTCCAGTCGGAGCGGGCGGGGCACCAGACCCCGGAAGTCGAAGAAGGAGAGGCAGCCCTCGTACTGCTCGTCGGTGTCCGGGTCGGCGTCGACCACCCGGGGGTTGAGCAGCACGACCGGCTCCGCCGAGCGATCCGGCGGCCGGACCACGGCCACCGCCCGGTCGATGCCGAGCTGCGGGGCGGCCACCCCCACCCCCTTGCTGAACGGGTGCAGCTCGTCGAGCCGGGCCAGGGCCGTGACGAGCCGGTCGACCAGGTCCCGGGCAACCGGCTCCTCCACGGGCAGGTCGAACGGCCGGACGCGTCGGCGGAGCAGGTCGGCGCCGCGTTGCACGATGCCGAGCCCGCGCATCCGGTCGCTGGGCCGGACCCGGACGCCGCCGGGGCCGCTGTCGGGTTCGGTCTCCGGTCGGGCGCGGAAGCGCCACTGCATCCGGTAGCGGGCGTTCAGCGGTGGGTCGTCGGTCTGCCAGTCGTAGATCGCCCGGTCGGCCTCGTCGTGCCGTTGCGGGGCCGTCCGCAGCGGGCCCTCCTCCGCGGAGAGGGAGGTTTCCACGCCCCAGACCTGCGGGTCGAGCCTCACCGGCAGGTCCAGGCGTACGGCGAGCTGCCGGGTGGGCAGCCGGACGGCGCGTTGGAACCAGGGGCCCCACTTCTCGTGCCCGACGCTGTACGCGTACTCGATGGTGGCCCGGTCGCCCGGGTAGAGCGGGAAGCGCCGTTCCCCGTTCTCGAAGAGCAGCCAGATCTCCTTGAACGCGTCCCGATCGTGTTTGGCCCGCCAGTGCATCGGCTCCGGGTCGCCGCCGCCGTCGTCCCTGCGGGCCTGCAGTTGCAGCTCGGCGAACGTGAGCGGGTGCTCCCGGTGGTGCCGGTTGGAGCGGCCGGGGTCGTTCGGGTAGCGGTCGACGGCGACCCTGGCCAGGTAACGGGTGACGGGCTCGGTGCCGGCGTTGTACAGCTCGCGGTGGATCACGCACCGGTAGCCCTCGTCGATGTGGGTGAGGGAGGCGAGTTCGCGCTCCACGACGAGGCCGGTGCCCGGCGGCAGCCACTGACCGGGCAGGTACGGCTCCCGGTGTGGTTGACCGGCGCGGGCGTGCCGCAGGTCGTCGTACTCCCGGAAGCGCTGCCAGATCGCGCCGCTGGCCTCCAGGACGGCCTCGGCGCGGCGGGCGAAGTCCTCGGTCGGACGGTGCCGGCGCCCCTCGACGTGACTCACGTAGGAGGGGTCGAACCCCATCAGGACGGCCAGTTGCTTCTTGGACAGCCCCCGCCCGGTCCGTTGCCGGGCGAGCTCGGCCGCGAAGGAGTCGGCAGCCCGTTCGAGGGGTGAGGTCGTCATCAGCATCCTCGTGGCCGGGGCTATAAGTTTCACGTTCTGTGCCCGAGCACACACGCATCTGGCACCTTGCCGACACACTGCTTGACAATCCACCGACAAACGTCGATCCTCTGGCAACGTTTCCCCGTGTTGACGCCGGGTAGTACGCGAGGCACGGAGCGCTGTTCCCGCCGGAAAACCGGCGTGACCTGGGCCTCCCGATATGGCCAAGGTGAGGCTTCCCTTAGACCAGAGGGCATGGTTAGGCTAGCCTTAGCTCAGGACGGCACTGGTCGTCCGCCGAGGTTCGCTCCTCGGTCACGCGGACGGGGGACCTCAGGTGACAGCGGTGCTGCCGAGGCGCGACGCCACCGCCACGCCACTCGCCCCCGTCACCGCGGCGCTCCGTGCCATGTTCGGCACCGACGACCTTCCCGGGCTCGCCCGGGGCCTGGTGGTCGAAGACGAGCTCGGCTGGGCGCCCGCCACCACCCTGATCGACGGCAGCCGGCTGCCAGAGCTGCTGAACGGCGCCGCCGTCCGCTGGGGTGGCACCCCGCACGCCTGCGCCGCGTTGGCCTGGAAGTCGTACAGCTACTGGACCGCACTGCCGGTCGTGCTCGGCTGGGCCTCCGCCCGGCGGGTGCCGCTGCTCGACCCGGCCGACGTGCTGATCCACTTCGAGGACCACCGGCAGCTGCTCACCATGGGCCTGCGCCGTGGCATCACCGTGGCGGTGCTGCCGAACGACCCACTGGCGCTCGCCGGCCTGCCGGAGGTGCGGGTCGTCGCCGACGAGGCGGAGCTGCTGGGCGCACTGCGAGCCTCCCTGCTCGACGCCCACCTGGCACCGCTCATCACGGCGATCCAGTCAGAGGTGCGGGTGGGCACCCGGACGCTGCTCGGCTCGGTCGCCTCCGGCATCGCACACGGCATCCTGCGGGCCGCCGACAACCTGCCCGGCTCCACGGTGCAGAGCATCGACACCCTGCTCGGCGCACTCGACCTGGCCGACCTGATCGAGCTGGTGCCGGGGCCGACCGGTGAGCCGAGCGTGCAGCGGCGCACCTGCTGCCTCGCCTTCACCCTGCCGCGGCCGAAGGTCTGCCAGGGCTGCTGCGTCCGCTAGTGGGATTCAGTCGGTCAACGGCCGTACGTCCCACACCCACGCACCGCCGGTGAAGACCGGCTGGATCCCGGTCAGCTCGGTCATCCCCCGACGCAGCGCGGCCTCGTGCTCCTGCGGGCCGAGGATGACCACGCCGGCCCGCCAGAACCGCAGGTCGTCGACCGCCTTGACCCGGGCCTGCGGGGTGATCGGCGGCACCGCCCCGGTACGTCGGATGGTGGAGAAGAAGCTGCTGGTGGGGCGCGGCGTGGCACCGAACAGGGCGACCTTGGGAGGGTCGGCGTTCGGACGGGTGTCCGGGCCCAGGAAGTAGCCACGAGCCAGCGGCATGTCCAGCCGGGTCTCGGCGGACCAGCGCAGCGGCTCCGCGTAGGTGGTGTCCGGCAACGGCAGGGTCACCACACTGCGCCCACCGGTCACGTAGGGACGCCAGGCCCCACTGGTCACGAAGGTCGGCACCGGGTCCAGATGGGCCACGGGCAGCGGAGTGGGCACGATCGGCAACAGGGCCATCACGAGCACTGTGGCGGTGACGAAGCGGATCTGCCCGCGGGCGGCCGGGTGCGAGCGGGCCAGCTCGTGGGCGCGTTGCGCACCGAAGGCGAGCAGCAGGCCGACGATCGGGGTGATCGCCAACGCCCACCGTGTCGGCACGACCGAGTGCAGGATGGGCAGGTTCTCCAGCGCCGCCCAGGGACCGGGCACACCCGTACCCCGGTTGTCGAAGCGGACCTCGCGGCCCAACGAGAGCACCGCGAAGAGCAACCCGAGCGCGGCGAGCGCGAGCACCACCACCGAGCGGCGCATCCACCACACCAGGGCGATCACCAGCACCACCAGCGCCCAACCGAAGAAGCTGTTCTCCTCGGTCGGGTTCTTGGCCAGGCCGGCTGCGGTGCGCGGGCTGCCGGCGAGTGACTCCCGGGAGTACGCGACGAACGATGCGAGGTCGCTGGAGTAGCCACGGATCAGACGGGACAACCCGGAGTACGCGCCCGGCCCGAAGAACTGCACGTAGAGCGGGTACGCGAGCAGCAGCCCGGAGACCCCGGCGGCGACGGCGAGGCCGGCGAGGAAGGGCGGGATCCGCGATCGCAGCTCCGGGCGGCCGAGGGCGAGCACGCCGACGACCACGCCGAGCCCGATCGCGGTCATCAGCAGGATCTCCAGGTTGAGGAAGGCCTGCCAGACGATCACGAGCGCGAGGAGGACCCCGTTGCGCAGCCAACGGCCCGGTTCACCGAGTCGCAGCGTGCGCCAGATGATCAGTGGCACGACGAACTGCGACACGATGTTCGGATGCCCGTTGGCGTGCGACACCATGGCGGGCGCGTACGCGCAGAAGCCGGCGCCCAGCCACGCGGGCCCCCGGGTGCCGATCAGGACCCGGGAGAGCAGGAAGTACCAGGCTGTGGCGGTGGCAATCATGCCGAGGGTGAGAAAGACCAGGAATGCCGCCCGAGGCCCGAACAGCAGAGTGATCGGGGTCAACGGCAATGAAATGGATAATACGGACGTATTAGCCATCAGATTCACGCCGTCCGGGACGTTCATCTGGTCGGAATGGAATGGATATGCAAAATGCGTCACGACCCGCGCACCGTGCGCCATCATCCATTCGAACTGCGACTGATCTGACTGGTTGTCCCGCACATCACTGCCCGGGTCCAACCAGAGCCGACCGGTGACCCAGAAGCCGAGCAGCACGAAGCTCAGCACGGCGGCCAGATCGGCCCACTTCCCGCTGCGGGACGGCCGAGCATCACCAGAGGCCCCCTGCGCCGACGACGCGGCGGCCGGACCGTCGCTGGGCACGTCCGGTTCGGGAGTAGTCATGACAATTCATAGGGTAGTCAGGGCCTGGCGCTGCCGTGACATGTTTCGGGGTACTGCCGTACTATGTGCCGGGTTCGCCGACCGCCGATCACGAACCCACCCCCCGACCACAATTCGGCCACCCCCGATGCCCCGATTCTTCTGCCGTCCCAGCGGATGATTCACTCTGTCGGTCCAGGCACGGGTCGAGTTCATATCGTGAGGAATCGACGCATGGCAGAAATCACTGGGGATCAGCGCGTGCAGTCCGAGGTGCTGGAAGGCCTGGCCACCGCTGTCAACCACCGTCGCTGGTTCATCGAACTGGCCGTGCCGTACCTCGGCGACGACCCGATCGAGATCGGCAGCGGCCTCGGTGACTACGCCCTGGAATGGTCGCAGCGGCTGCCCCGGTTCACGGCCACCGAGGCCGACCCGGACCGGCTGCTGCAGCTCAAGGAGCGCCTCGCCGAACGGCCGAACATCGACGTCCGGCAGATGCTGCTGCCGCACGAGGACGGGGGCGACTACAGCGCCGCGGTCTCGTACAACGTCCTGGAGCACATCGAGGACCACGTGGGCGCGCTGCGCAGCATGCGCGACCTGGTCCGACCCGGCGGCGCCGTGATCATCATCGTGCCGGCATTCCAGTTCGCGATGGGGCCGGCCGACATCGCCACCGGGCACGTCCGCCGCTACACGAAGAAGACGCTCCAGGCGGCGATGACCGAGGCCGGCCTGACCGTCGAGAAGATCCACTACGCCAACGCGCTGGGGCTGATCGGCTACTTCATGGCCACCAAGGTCTTCCGGCTGATGCCGAAGGAGGGCCCGATGGTGAAGGTGTACGACACCGTCGTCCTGCCCGCCACCAAGGCCGTCGAGCAGCTCGTCCGGCCCCCGTTCGGGCAGTCCGTCTTCGCGGTGGCCCGCGTTCCGTCCTGACCCGCCACCCCCGCGATCTTGCACTCTGTTTCGCCAGCACGTGCAAGATCGCGGGGTACGGATCACTCCTTGATCTGGTACGTCGGGCGGATCACCGCTCGGGCCAGGGTGTGGAACGTGAGGTTGAAGCCGACGTAGGCGGGCGTGGCGTCCGGGGTCAGGTCCAGCCGGTCGACGTCCACGGCGTGCACCGCGAAGACGTACCGGTGCGGGCGGTCACCAGCCGGCGGAGCCGCACCGCCATAGCCGTGCTGGCCGTAGTCGTTGCGGACCGAGAACGCCCCGCCGAGGTCCGTGCCCGCCGCGCCGTCGGCGCCGCTGGGCAACTGCGTGACGTCGACCGGCAGGTTCACCAGCACCCAGTGCCAGAGACCGCTGCCGGTCGGCGCGTCGGGGTCGTAGCAGGTCACCGCGAAACTCTTCGTCTCGGCGGGGAAATCCGACCAGGTCAGCTGCGGCGAGACGTCGTCACCTCCGACGCTGTCATGCGCGTGCCGGACGTCCATGGGCTCGCCGTTCTGCACGTCGTCACTCGTCAACGTGAACGAGGGCAGCGTCGGCAGCAGCTCGTACGGGTCCGGGGCAATCGGTCGTTCCAGGGTCATCGGGACGCGTCCTTCCGGTGTGCGGAGTTACCAGCCCCTTCTTACCCCGCCGCAGCCCCTCCAACGACCGGAAGTACGCGCTCACCGAGGGTGGTTTGCCAGAGCTACCGTTGAAGTCGGGCAACGTTCCTCAGGGGGACACCGTGGCCGGCATCTGGCGGGACTTCGTGGCAGCGGTCTTCACCGCGTTCCGCCGCCGTGACGAGCAGGCCATCGCCGAGGAACGCCGACGCGCGGTGGAGCGACTGGCCGAGGAGACGATCCGCGAGGCCCGACGGCCGACAGACCCGCCGGAGTGACCGGCCCATGACCCACCCGCCTTCAGGCGGTATCCAGGGCGCGCCGACACGCCGATTTCATGGCAACCGAGTCGATCAGCGATCGCGAGCGTCGTGGCGGAGGGTGTGGGATTCGAACCCACGAAGACATCGCTGCCTTACCGGTTTTCAAGACCAGCGCCATCGGCCACTAGGCGAACCCTCCCAGGCCGCCACCCGCAGGCGTACGGCCACGCATAGTCTGCCACGGCTCCCGTCGGGCGGCCCGGCGTCCCTCCCCGAATGCGGCGGCCAGGCGGTCCGTCGCGTCCACAGTGGGCTGGAGGGTGCACCTGCGGTGCCGGGCGAGATCGGGTAAGACTGACTCCATGAAGGCGATCACCATCCCGCAGCCCGGTGGACCCGAAGCGCTGGTCTGGGCCGAGGTGCCCGACCCGGAGCCGGGCCCCGGCGAGGTGATCGTGGATGTGCGGGCCAGCGGGGTCAACCGCGCTGACCTGCTGCAACGGCAGGGGCACTATCCGCCACCGCCGGGCGCGTCCGCGTACCCCGGGTTGGAATGCTCTGGGGTGATCACCGAGGTCGGTTCGGAGGTCGCCGGGTGGGCGGTCGGGCAGCAGGTCTGCGCGCTGCTGTCCGGCGGCGGGTACGCCGAGCGGGTCGCGGTCCCCGCCGGGCAGTTGCTCCCGGTGCCGGCCTGCGACTCGGTGGACGCCGCAGGGCTGCCCGAGGTGGCCTGCACGGTCTGGTCGAACCTGGTCCAGGTGGGTCGGCTCAGCGCGGGCGACACGCTGCTGGTGCACGGCGGGGGCAGTGGGATCGGCACCTTCGCGGTCCAGCTCGGGGCGGCCCTCGGCGCGACCGTCGTGACCACCGCCCGGGCGGCCAAGCACTCCCGACTGCGTGAGCTGGGCGCGTCGCACCCGATCGACTACCGCGAGCAGGACTTCGTGGAGGAGGTCCGGCGGGTCACCGACGGTCGCGGCGCGGACGTGATCCTGGACATCATGGGCGCGTCCTACCTGGGTCGGAACGTCTCCGCGCTGGCGACCGGCGGTCGGCTGGTGGTGATCGGCATGCAGGGTGGGCGCAAGGCTGAGCTGGATCTCGGTGCACTGCTGACGAAGCGGGCGACCGTCGCCGCGACCTCGCTGCGCTCCCGACCGATCGCGGAGAAGGCGGAGATCGTCCAGGGCGTACGGGACGAGGTGTGGCCGTTGATCGAGGCGGGCAGGATCCGCCCGGTGGTGGACCGGCGGCTGCCGATGACCGAGGCGGCCGAGGCGCACCGGCTCGTCGAGTCGAACGATCACTTCGGCAAGGTCCTGCTCACCCTCGGGTGAGCAGCCGGCGTCAGGCGGGTGAGCCCGCCGGTGTCGGGTCGTCGGCCGGTCGGGGCAGCACCAGCCGGGCGCCCGGGCCCTCGCCGGCCAGCGCGTCCCCGGGGTTGTTGAGCGTGCAGCGCTGCAACGACAGGCAGCCGCAGCCGATGCAGCCGTCCAGGTCGTCGCGGAGCTTGGTGAGCAGCCGGATCCGCTCGTCCAGCCGGCTCCGCCAGCTCGCGGAGAGCCGCGCCCAGTCCTGTGGGCTGGGCGTACGGGCTTCGGGGAGCGAGTCCAGTGCCGCGCGGATCTCGTCGAGGGAGACGCCGACCTGTTGGGAGATCCGGATGAAGGCCACCCGCCGCAACTCGGCGCGGGCGTACCGGCGCTGGTTGCCGCCGGTCCGATCGGCGCGGATCAGCCCCAGTCGCTCGTAGTAGCGCAGCGCCGACGGCGCCACACCCGAGCGGACCGACAGCTCGCCGATCGTCAGTAGATCCTGCATCACCAGGTCCTTGAGTTGAAGTCCACTTCAACTTACACAGTAGTGGCATGACGATCACAGTGACCACCAACACCGGCTCCCGGCTTCCCGGGCTGATCCGACGACTGACCGGCGACGAGAAGCACGCGCCGAGCGCGCACTCGACCATCGACGTGCTCCAGGTGCTCTACGACCGGGTGCTGCGGGTCACCCCCGACACCGCCGACGACCCGGAACGCGACAGGTTCCTGCTCTCCAAGGGCCACGGACCGGCCGCCTACTACGCGGTGCTCGCCGCGCACGGCTTCATCCCGGAAGCCTGGCTCGACGACCTGGCCGGGCCGGCGAGCCGACTCGGCCATCATCCGGACCGGCTACTGGTCCCCGGAGTCGAGATCGGTTCCGGCTCGCTCGGGCACGGGCTCGGGCTGGCCGTCGGCAGCGCCCTCGGGCTACGGGCCCAGGGGCTGCTCAAACCCCGGGTGTACGTGTTGCTCGGCGACGCCGAACTGGACGAGGGCTCCAACCACGAGGCGATCGCGTACGCCGGTGCCACCGGCCTGGCGAACCTCACCGCGATCGTGGTCGACAACTCGTCGGCCACCCACGGCTGGGCGGGCGGCATCGCCAGCCGGTTCACCGTCAACGGCTGGACCGCCGACACCGTCGACGGCCGCAACCACACCGACCTGTACGTGGCGCTGACCGGGCACCGGCCGGGACGGCCGCACCTCGTCGTCGCCCACGTCGAGAACAAGGGATGACCGCCATGCGTGACGCCTTCATCGACGCCACCACCGCGCTGCTCGACGACGACCCGCGCACCGCAATCGTGCTGGCCGACATCTCGGCCACCCAGTTCGCGCCGGCTGGCACCCGCCACCCGGACCGGGTGTTCAATGTCGGCATCCGGGAGCAACTGATGATCGGGGTGGCCGGCGGGCTCGCCCTGACCGGGCTTCGCCCGATCGTGCACTCCTACGCGACGTTCCTGGTGGACCGGGCGTACGAGCAGATCAAACTGGATCTGGACCACCAGGGCGTGGGCGCGGTCATGGTCAGCATCGGAGCATCGTTCGACGGGTCAGCTGAGGGCCGGACCCACCAGTCGCCCGGCGACGTGGCGCTCTTCGACTCGTTGGGCGACGGCTGGACGGTGCGGGTGCCCGGCCACCCAGACGAGGTCGCACCGCTGCTGCGCGAGGCGGCGATCACCGACGATCCGGTCTACCTGCGGCTGAGCGAGCAACGCAACGCCAGGGCGCACCCGGACGCCGACCGGTTGCGGGTGATCCGGCAGGGTGGGACGAACGCGCCGCTCGTGCTGGCTGTCGGGCCGATGCTCGATCCCACCCTGGCAGCGACCGAGGGGATGGCCGTGACGGTCGCGTACACCCACACTCCCCGGCCGTTCGACACGTCCGGGCTGCGGGCGCTCGCCCCGACCGAGGTGGTGCTGGTCGAGCCGTACCTGTCAGGAACGTCGAGCGCGGTCGTCAGCCGGGCCATGGCGGAGGTGCCGCATCGGCTGCTCGCCCTCGGGGTGGATCAGACCGACCTGCGCCGATACGGACATCCGGCCGACCACGCCCGGTGGCACGGCCTGGATGCCGACGGTCTGCGCCGGTCGATCAGTGCGTTTCTGGGATCAGCGCGCGGGTGACGCGGTGGAACGGCGGCGGGCGCGTTCGCGGCCGAGGATCCAGATCGCCTCGACGCCGTCCTTCCAGGTGATCTTCTTGCCCTCTTCCCGGCCACGAGCCCGGTAGCTGATCGGCACCTCGTAGGGGCGGATCCGGCGACGCAGCAGCTTGCCGGTCACCTCGGCCTCCATGCCGAAGCCGCGCGAGCGCACTTCGAGCGACCGGTAGAGCGCCACCGGCATCAGCTTGAAGCAGGTCTCCAGGTCGCCGATGTACGAGTTGAACAGCACGTTGGCCGCCATCGTGACGCCCTTGTTGCCCATCACGTACCAGAAGCTGTAGGCGCTGTGGCTGCCAAAGGTGCGATTGCCGTAGACGACAGTGGCCCGCCCGTCGAGCACCGGGTCGAGCAGCTTGGGGATGTCCTGCGGGTCGTACTCCAGGTCGGCGTCGAGGATGACCATGTAGTCGCCCTCCGCGCTGTCGACCGCCGTCTTGATGGCGGCACCCTTACCGGCGTTGCGCTGGTGGGTGATGACACGCAGACGTGCGTCGTCGGCGCGGCCGAGGACCTCGCCGGTGCCGTCCCGGCTGCCGTCGTCGACGACGACCAACTCGATTTCGCAGGGATAGTCAACCGCCAACGCCTGCTTGAGGGCATCCGCGATGCGTTCTTCCTCGTTGTAGACCGGCATGAGGATCGAGAGCTTCAAGGGAATCTCCACGGTGGCGGCAACACGTCGGGCACAGCCTAGCCTGGCTGGTTGACCTTCGATATGCCGCCACCATCGGGGCCGTCGGCGTGGCTAGCGCAGACGAATGGTGTTTACTACCCGCCATGTCGGCTGGCGGCTCTCTGCTCGCGGCGGTTCCCGCCGCCGGGGCGCTCCTGCTCACCGTCGCGATGAGGCCGCGCGAGGTCGGCGCGGTCGCGCCTCTACGGCTCGCCGTGGTGCGCGCCGCGCTGCTCACCGGCGTGTACGCGGTGCTCGTCGTCGAACTTCTCGGCGCGTTGCACGCGCTGACCCGGCCGGCCTTCGCCGCCGCGTGGCTGCTCTTCCTGGCCGCCGCCGCGACAGCAGCCGGTCTGCGGCAGCGACGCGCGACCCGTACCGCGCCGACGCTCACCGCCGCACCGCGACCGGTGCCGGTCGGTGCCGTGGTGTCCGGCGGCAGCGCCGACCCGCCCGCCGCCGTCGAGTGCGGTGCGACCGGGCCCGACCCCACGCCGACCCGCGCCGTCCGGGCACCGTCCGGCCTGCTCGCCGTGGCCCTCGACGCCTGGCGTACGGCGGGACGCGGCGAGCGGCTGCTCGTCGGCGCGATCGGCGGACTGGTCCTGCTGGAGCTGCTGGTCGCGCTGCTGGCCGAGCCGAACAACTTCGACTCACAGACCTATCACCTGCCGAAGGTGGAGCACTGGGTGGCTCAGGGTGACCTGGACTTCTGGCCCACCGCCATCCACCGACAGGTGACCATCCCGCCCGGAGCCGAGTACCTGCTGCTGCACCTTCGCCTCCTCACCGGCGGGGACCACCTGTACAACCTGGTGCAGTGGGCGGCCGGAGTGCTCTGCCTCCTGGTGGTCGCACGGATCACCGCGCAGCTCGGCGGCAGCCGGCGGGCCCAGCTGCTCACCGCGTTCGTGTTGGCGACCACGCCGATGGTGGTGCTCCAGGCGACCAGCACGCAGACCGACCTGGTCTGCGCGGCGTGGGTGACCTGCGCGGCGACCCTCGTGCTGGACGGGCTGCGTCGGCGGACAGGCTGGGGCACGGTGCTCGGGTTGGGGGCGGCCACCGGTCTGACCGCGGTGACCAAGACCAGTGGTCTGATCGCGGTCGGGCCGCTGCTGCTGCTCTGGGGGTTGGCCCAGCTCCGGCTGGCGCTGACCGCGAGCACGGCGACGCCCGGCCCGACGGCCGCCGGCGCGGCACCACCCAACCCGACGGCCGGCGCGGCATCGCCCGGCCCGACGGCGGCCGGCGGGGATCGGCGGCCTCGGCCGGTCGGCGGGCTAGCTCGCACGGTCGGCGCCTCGGTGTTGATCCTGCTGGTCGCGGCCGTGGTGGTCGGCCCGTTCCTGGCCCGGGTGACCGCGGAGTTCGGGCACCCGCTGGGGCCGCCCCGGCTGCGCGAGTCGATCCCGATGGAACGGCACGACCCGCAGTCGATCCTGGTCAACGCTCTGCGGATCGGGCACACCGCGTTCGACACGCCGCTGGCGCCCCTGCGCCGGGCCGGAGCCGAGGCGATCATCGACGGAGCGGGCGCGATCGGGGTCGACCCGCAGGACCGTGCGATCACCTTCGGTCGGGAGATCTTTCCGGAGCCGGCCTGGTATCCGGACGAGGACCGGGTGGCGTTCCCCCTGACCGGGGCGCTGGTGTTGATCGGTGCGGTCGTCGCACTCGCCCGTCCGCGCCGGATCGATCCCGAGCAGGCCGGGCCGCTGCGCGCGTACGCGGTGGTGGTGTTGGCCGCCGTCCTGTTGCACACCTCGATGATCAAGTGGCAGCCGTGGGGCAACCGGCTGATCCTCTACGCCGTGGTGCTGGCCGTGCCGCTGGCCGGGCTCTGGCTCGACGCGCTCTTCCGCCGCCGCCGCGCCAACCCGGGTCGGCAAGGTGCCCGCCGGTCGGTGGCCACGCTGACGGCGGTCACCGTGCTGGCCACCTCGGCGCTGGCCGGTGTGCTGGCGCTGTCGTACGGCTTTCCGCGACGGCTGGTCGGTGCCGGTTCGGTCTTCACCACCTCGGACTGGGACACCCGGTTCCTGCGGCGTCCGCAGTGGGCCGACGAGTTCCGCTGGGCGGCGACGGCGGTCCGCGACAGCGGCGCCCGACGGATCGGGCTGGTGCAGCAGAACGACAACTGGGAGTACCCGTGGTGGCTGCTGCTCCGGCATCCGGACGGGGGTTCGCCGGACCTGGTGGCGTTGCAGTCGGTGCTGCCGGAGCGACCGCCGGCGGACCCTGCCTCGGTCGACGCGATCGTCTGCACCGGCAGTCGTCCGGCCTGCACGAAGCTGGTCCCGGCCGGCTGGCGGCTGGAGTTCCGCGGCTACGTCGGCTACGCCCTGCCGCCGGGCCGCTGACCCGGCGGTCCGCTTCGGCGCATCTCGATCGCCCGGATAGTCCGATCCGGGCGGTTCTGCAGCCTGCGCGCAAGGATCCGAGACGCATTCACATCCATTGATCCGCACGTTACCTTCTGGTAACTCAGTCGACGTCCCGCGACTGAGCCGAAAGGAGTGCGTCGATGCCTGCAATCCCCGCCAGGCCCGAACGCGCGACCCGACGACGGGCCATCACCGTCGCCGTGGCCGTCGCCGCCCTCGTCCTACCGATGCTCGCCGGACCGGCCACCCCCGCCACCGCCGCCGACCGTCCAACCGTCCAACCACTCCCCGCCAACCTCGAGGCCATCCGGGCTGCCGAGGCCACCGCCCTCTACGGCACCCCCGCGATTCGCCCGATCGAGCAACGCCGCACCGCGCTGATCACCATGGGCGACAGCCAGATCTCCGGTGAGGGAGTCGGCAACTACGTGCCCGGCACCCACCAGGACGGCAACTGGTGCGACCGCTCGTACGACCAGGCGGTGTTCCGCACCGGCATCCCGTCCGACGCGAGATACAACATCGCCTGCTCCGGTGCCACCCCGTGGAACCTCATCGCCGGCGGCCCGACCCAGCACAACGAGCTGAACCAGGGCGACTACCTGGGCATCAAGGCGCGCAACACGCACGTGAAACTGATCTGGGTGGTGGTCGGCGCGAACGGAGACGGCACCATCCAGTTCGGCCCGGTCGCCACCGACTGCGCAGTCAGCCGGGTCTTCCTCCAGGGCAACTGCTACCCCGACTACACCGACCAGTGGACGATCCGCACCGACGGCAGCCGCCGGGCGGTTGCGGACGCCCTCACCGACATCCGGCAGACCATGACCAGGGCCGGCTACCTGCGCACGGACTACGAGCTGGTGCTCATGTCGTACCCGAGCCCGGCCAGCCCGGACGTGGAGGACAACCCGAACTTCCCCGGCTGGTACTCCGGCGGCTGCCTGCTCTACCTGGCCGACGCCGCGTTCGCCCGCAACAAGGCGGTGCCGCTGTTCGAGTCGGCGCTGCGCGCGGCGGCCACCCAGACCGGCACCCGCTACCTGGACGCCAGCCGGCTCTTCCACGGCCACGAGGTGTGCACCGACAACACCTCGGTCCGCGGCCTCAACATCGAGATCGGGATCTGGAACGAGAACGCCGCCCGGCAGTCGTTCCACCCCAACGCCCGCGGGCACGGCATGTTCGCCCAGTGCATCACCCAGTTCTGGAACTCCGGACAGAACCAGGCCACCTGCGTCGACCCGGCCAGCACCGGCGCTGGCGTGCTCTACCCGGGCCTGATGCAGTTCAAGCAGTTGCGCAACCCTGCCACCAACACCTGCGTCGACGGTAAGGGTTACGACTCCCGCAACGGCACCGCCCAGCAGTCGTACGGCTGCCACGGCGGGCGCAACCAGGGCTTCTGGTACGACTCGGCCAAGCGGTCACTGCACTCGGAGCTGTCCCACGACCGTTGCCTCGATGTCGCCGGCGCATCGATGACGGCCGGCACGGCGGTCAACATCTACGACTGCAACGGCACTGCCGCCCAGCAGTTCGCCTTCGTCGGCAACCAGCTCAAGGCAGCCGCCGCCAGCAACCTCTGCGTGGCGTTCGACAGCCCGTCGTCGGGCGCTCCCCGGCTGCGGTTGGCCACCTGTTCCACCAGCACCCGGCAGCAGTGGTCGTTCGAGGCCCGTACCGCCGCCAACCCGGTCGGCTACGGTCACGACGACTTCATCGGCTCCCGCGTCTACTGACGGAAGGAGGGGCCCCTGATCGACTCAGGGGCCCCTCGCTCACTTCGTGCGGGGGATGAGGACGAGTCGCGCCACGCCCTTGTCGCCGTCCTTCGCGCCGGCGACGCCGAGCGTCGCGCCGGCCTTCACCTCGCTCGGCTGCACTGTGGCGCGCCGCTCGACGACCCGCAGGTCCTCGCCGAAGGTCCAGGTCATGGTGAAGCCGTCGGTGGACCTGACGGTCATCGAGTCGCCGTCGATCGCGGTC
Organism: Micromonospora sp. A202; assembly: GCF_006715105.1. Taxonomy (NCBI): domain Bacteria; kingdom Bacillati; phylum Actinomycetota; class Actinomycetes; order Micromonosporales; family Micromonosporaceae; genus Micromonospora; species Micromonospora sp. A202. Next base: position 6,550,914 of record NZ_VFMP01000001.1, read on the forward strand.
ACCTCGCCGCGCTGCACGGCGACGGTCTGCGTACCGCCGTCCTTCGTCTTCACGACCGCCTCACCGTGCAGGGTGTTCTTCCGCAGCAGCACCCGGGCCTGCCGGCGCTTGCGCCACTCCTCGCCGCGCTTCTCCCGGGCCTTGTCCCTGGCGGTGGGGGAGGCACCCGGCGTCGGGGCGGCCGGCGCGGCGACGGTCCGCACGTCCAGGTCGTCGGCGTCGAAGCCCATCGCGGTCAGCGCCTGACCCTCCACGCCCATCGCGGCGGCGACCTCGACGGCGGCCTCCCGGGCGGGCTGGCTGGCCACCTCGGCCGCGCCACAGCCGCTGACGCCCAGCGTGACCGCCGCGAGCAGTGCCGTGGTGCCGGTGGCGAATCCCCAACGTGGCATGACGTTCCCTCTCGTCCGTGGAGCCCTCAGCATCTCCGTCGAGGGCGAGCGGAGCGTCAGGCCGATGTTCGAGCCAGGTAAGGATCGCCGGGCAGTCGGACCGTGAAGGCGGCACCGCCCTCCGGCGCGTGCCCGGCGGCGATCTCCCCGCCCAGCCGGCGGACCAGGCCGGCGGCCAGCGCCAACCCCAGCCCGCTGCCCACCTTGCGCACGCCCCGGTAACGCTGGTGCAGTGCCCCGCGTTCGAACGCCACCGCCAGGTCGTCGTCGGTGAAGCCGGGCCCGCCGTCCCGGACCTCCAGCTCACCGCCGGAGGCCGGGTCCGCACCCGCCGCCCGGACCGCGAGCACCACCGGCGACCCCGGGGGTACGACCCGCAGCGCGTTCTCCAGTAACCCGTCCAGCACCTGCCTGATTCGCCCCGGATCGGTGTACGCGGGCACCGGCTGACCTGGCGTCTCCAACCGGAACGGCACGCCCACCGCCGCGCACCGGCCGGACCAGGTCGGCTCCGCGTCAACGGCCAACTGGGTGAGGTCCACCGGCACCGGTTCGAGCGGGAAGTCGGCGGCCTCCAGCCGGGCCAGCGCCAGCAGGTCCCCGATCAGCCGGTCCAGGTGTTGGGCCTCAGCCAGCATCGTCCGACCGGTGTCGACGGTGTCGTCCGGGCCGAGCACCCCGTCGGCGAGTGCCTCGGCGTACCCCCGGATCGCGGTCAGCGGGGTGCGCAGCTCGTGCGAGACGGACAGCAGGAACTCCCGCTGCCGCCCCTCACTGGTGGCCAGCGCACCGGCCAGACCGTTCAACGCCTCGGCCAGGTCGGCGACCTCGTCCGGTGACTCGACCGGCACCCGGACGGCGCGGTCGCCGGCGCGTAGGCGGGCGGCTGCGGTGGCCGCGACGCGGATCGGCCGGGCCAGCCGGCGGGCCAGCAGCAACCCGGCCACCACGCCGGCGGCCAACCCGGCCAGCAGCGGTAACCAGAGGCTCAGCAGCACCCGGGCCCACAACCCGTTCGCCGAGGGGCGGGACAGCACCACGCCGTTGCCGTTGGCGAGCGCCCGGCCCTCGACCAGGGCACGTTCGCCGTTGACGACGCGCCGGACCGACACGTTGCGCCCCTGCCCGATTCGCTGCACCACCCGAGGTGGCAGACCCGGCCGGTCGACCGCTCCGCGCCGGATCAGGTACGCGTCGATGCCCTGGTTGCGCAGTTGCTGGATGAGCCGCTCCTCGTCGGCGCTGCGACCCCGGTCCAGGCGGGTGCGCAGCACCTCGGCGGCGAGCCGGGCCTGCGCGGCGAGCGCCTCCTGGTCGCGTCGCTCTGCGCCACGGATCGCCAACGGCACCGCCACGATCGCGGTGACCAGCACTGACACCAGCGCCACCGCGCAGGTGACCAGCACCGCACGGGCGGTGAGCGTACGGCCGAGGCCGCCGCGTCGAGGTGCGGCGGGTGGGGAGGTGCCAACCACCGGCAGCGACATGGTCGGCGACCCGGCGCGCCCGGATTGGTCAGGCATCGACCGCGTACCCGACGCCTCGGTGGGTCCGGATCACGCTGGCCGGGCCGAGCTTCGCCCGCACCTGGGCGACGTGCACGTCGACCGTGCGGGTGCCGGCGTGCGCCGCGTACCCCCAGACCCCGGCCAGCAGCTCCTCCCGGGTGAAGACCCGACCGGGCCGGGCCATCAGATGGGCCAGCAGGTCGAACTCGGTGGAGGTGAGCTGCACCGGTGCGCCAGCGGCGGTGACCGTTCGGCGGGCCGGGTCGAGCGTCACCGGGCCGACGACGCGCTGCCGGTCCGCGCCCTCTGGTCCGCCAGCGGAGCGACGCAGCACCGCGCGCACCCGGGCTACCAGCTCCCGGGGGCTGAACGGCTTGGTCACGTAGTCGTCGGCGCCCAACTCCAGGCCGACGATCCGATCGACCTCGTCGTCGCGGGCGGTGAGGAAGATGACCGGGGTCCAGTCGCCGGCCTCGCGCAGCTGGCGGCAGATCTCGGTGCCGGGCAGGCCCGGCAGGGCGATGTCCAGGACGCAGGCCACCGGGCGGATCCGGCGGGCGGCGCTCAGGCCGGCCGCACCGTCCCGTTCCAGGTGGACGCCGAAGCCGTCCCGGGTGAGGTAGAGCCGGACCAGGTCGGCGATGGCCGGCTCGTCCTCGACCACGAGGACGAGCCCGCGGTGCGGCGGTTCGACGGTCACCGGCCCATGATTGCCGACCCGGTGGACCCGGCGCGATCGGTGCGTGTTCGAGTCAGGTAAAGGCGACGCAAAGCCCGGTCAGGCGTCAGCTCACCACGGCGGGGCGGAACGCGTTGGGCCGCGCGGCGGCCGGCGCGTCACCGATGGTGGCGAGGATGCGCTCACGGGGCACCCGCAGGCGGGTCCGAAAGGCATGGTTGAGCAGCGCGTCGAGCTGCCAGACCTGCTTCGGGTGACTCGTGCGGATCAGGAACCGCTCGCGGATCCCGTCGATCGCGGTGGCCGCCATCTCGACCGACTGGAGTCGCGGGTCCGGGCTCCAGGTGACGTTGCTCAGCTCGCGCAACTCGGTGTTGAGATGCAGGCGCAGACGGTGCAGTAGTCGGGTCTGCTGGGTGACCACCAGTCGACGGTGGGTGAGCAGCAGCAGATAGTCGCCGGTGACCGGGCGGTCGGGGCGGCTGCAACGGGTGACCAGGATGGTGGCGTCACCGGAGCCGACGCAGCGCCGGAAGACCGGCATGTGCCGGCTCACGGTCTGCACGGCCAGGCCAGCCTCGGCGGCGGCCGGAAGGAACGTTCGGGAGAAGACGTCCATGACCTGCCCAACGACGTCTTCGGCGGGGTGACGTGGGTCACGCGGGTTTTTTGGAAGTTCCACGCCGCGGGTCGCACTGCCTGTCCGACTTCCGACTTGGACGGATTGTGGTCAGGAGTCCGGTTGAAGAGGGCTTGCGGCGAACAGCTCCTCCAGCCAACCGGGGATCGCGTCGGCGTACTCGGCACGGGACTCGTCGACGGTGTCCAGGGCTCGCCGCCACGACAACGACCGGCTCACCGGCCCCAGGCCGATCGCGAGGTCGGCGGCCTCGACAAGGGTTCGGCGGTCGTACCGGTCGGTCCACGCCTCCAGGTAGGCGTCGCGCAGCCGCGCCAACCCCGTGTCGTCGGCCGCCAGCTTCTTCGCGTGCCGGATGGACCGCAGAGTCACCAGCAGCGTGCCGAACGGGTGCGCCACGGAGGCGTCGCCCCAGTCGAAGTAGCGGTAGCCGTCCGGGCCCGCGAAGACGTTGTCGTCGTGCAGGTCGTCGTGCTGCACGGTGGCCGGGATGCCGATGTCGGCGAGCCGGCGGCACCGCTCGGCGTACGACGGCAGCTCCGCCCGCAGCCGCTCGTGCAGGTCGGGGCTGAGCCCGCCCTCGGCACCGATGAGCAGCGACTCGCGATCGTCGAGCAGCTCGGCGAGGAGCCCGGCCAACACCTCGGGGCGGTGGTCCGGCACGCCCAGCGCGACCAGTTCGTCGGCGCGCGGCGCGGTGGTCAGTTGGAGCGCAGCGTAGCCGGGTAGTGCCCGCTCCCAGTGCGCCAGATCGGGGTCGCGCGCCAGCACGTCGCGCAACGACTCGCCGCCGTCGGGCAGCAGTGACCAGCCCTGCCCCGGGTCCACCGCGATCGGTGTCAGCACCCGTTCCGGTGTCAGCTCGGCGAGCGTCGCGATCAGGGCGGCCTCGTGCACGGTGCCGGGGTTGTTGGCCTTGAACCAGACCGGGCCGTCGTCGGTGGGCACCCGCCAGACCAGAGACCACGGGCGCACCCGAGGCTCCACCAGACCCGTCACCCGCCGGCCGGCCTGGCTCAGCCGCGCGTCGACCCAGGACCGGGCCCGCACCTGCCACTGCTCACTGGACCAGTCGGGGGCACGCTCACCGGCGATCGTCGTCACGCTGGGCACCTTAGGCGGCCCTCCCTGGCCGGGGCGAGGCGTTTTCCCCAGCGGTGTCAGACCAGCTCGACGATGGTGGCGTTGGCCATTCCGCCGCCCTCGCACATGGTCTGCAGGCCGTAGCGGATCCCGTTGTCCCGCATGTGCTGGAGCATCGTGGTCATGATCCGGGCACCGGAGCCGCCGAGCGGGTGACCGAGTGCGATCGCCCCACCACGCGGGTTGAGCCGCTCCGGGTCCGCCTCGGTCTCGGCCAGCCAGGCCAGTGGCACCGGGGCGAACGCCTCGTTCACCTCGTACACACCGATCTCCTCGATGCCCAGCCCCGCGCGGCGCAGCGCCTTCGCGGTGGCCGGGATCGGGGCGGTGAGCATGGTGACCGGGTCGTCGGCGGCGACCACGGCGGTGTGGATCCGGGCAAGCGGCCGAAGGCCGTGCCGGCTGGCCCACTCGGATGTCGTCACCGCGAGGGCCGCGGCGCCGTCGGAGATCTGGGACGCGGACCCGGCGGTCACCACGCCGTCGGCACGGAACGGCGTGGCCAGCTCGCCGAGCTTGGCCAGGGTCGTGTCCCGGCGGATGCCCTCGTCGGCGGCGAACTTGCCACCATCGCCGAGTGGCACCGGCGTGAGCTCCGGGTCGAACGCGCCAGCGTCCTGTGCGGCGGCTGCCTTCTCGTGGCTGGCCAGCGCGAACTCGTCGAGCTGGGTGCGCGAGAGGCGCCACCGCCGGGCGATCAGCTCGGCACCGACGCCCTGGTTGAACGGCAGTGGCGCGTCGTCGGCGAAGCCCTCGACACCCCGGTAACGGTCCCGGAGCTGGTCGCTGAACGGCATGCCGCCGGCCACACTGGAACCCATCGGCACCCGGGTCATCGACTCCACCCCGCCAGCGACCACCAGGTCAGCCTGGCCGGAGAGCACCGTCGCGGCGGCGAAGTGCAGTGCCTGCTGGCTGGAGCCGCACTGCCGGTCCAGCGTCGTGCCGGGGACCGTCTCGGGCCAGCCGGCGGCGAGCACGCCGTTGCGGGCGATGTTCCACGACTGCTCGCCGACCTGGGACACGCAGCCCCAGAAGACGTCGTCGACCTGCCCCGGGTCGAGCCCGGTGCGCTCGGCGAGGGCGCGCAGCACGTGCGCCGAGAGATCGACCGGGTGGACGCTGGCGAGGCTGCCCTTGCGCCGCCCGACCGGGGTACGTACCGCGCCGACGATGACCGCGTCACTCATGTTTACTCCCCGGTAACTTGGGCTGTCCCGATCCTACGTCGTCCCAGGACCGACCGTCCGGCCCCACCATCACGAGATGCCGGAATCCGACGGCCGCTGGCATGCTGGGCGGGTGGATGAGATCACCGGGGCCCGGCAGTGGCGAGTGCCGTCGAGTCTGCCAGCGGCGAAGCTGGCCGGCGCCGTCCTGCTCGTCGCCCTCGGGCTGCTCTTCGCCGACGGCGACCCGGTCCGCCTGGTGGTGGCAGTCCTGGCCGCGGTGACGGTGGCCGTCTGGGCGGTACGCGACCTGGTCGTGCCGGTCCGGTTGGCGGTGGACCCGGCGGGGCTCACCGTCATCCACGGGTTCGCGGGCCGGCGGCTGCTGCCCTGGTCGACGGTCGAGGCGATCACCGTCGACCGTCGGCCACGGTTGGGGCTGACCAGCGAGACCCTGGAGATCGACGCGGGCAACTCGCTGCACCTCTTCGGCCGCTACGACCTGGGAGCCAACCCGGAAGAGGTCGCCACCGCACTGCGTGCCGCCCGCCCGAACCCCTGAGCTGTCAGCCGAGCAGTTGGGCGGTCCGGAAGAGCACGAGCGCGAGCAGGACCACCAGGATGATCGCCGCGCCGGCGACCTGCACCAGCGTCCGCCGGCCACGCGGCGCGTACGCGAGCACCAACGCCATCAGCGCGCCGACGACCAGCCCACCGAGGTGCCCGGGGATCGAGATGCCCGGCACCGCCAGCGTGAACACCAGGTTGATCACCAGGATCGGGATGATCCGGGAGATGTCCCGACCCAGCTTGCGTTCGATGATGATCAGTGCGGCGAAGAGACCGAACACGGCTGTCGACGCCCCGACGGTGGCGGCCCGCGGGCTGCTGAACAGGTAGGCGGCCACGTTGCCGCCCAGACCGGCGATCAGGTAGAGCGCGGCGAAACGGACCCGCCCGAGGTTGGCCTCCAGCGACCGACCGAGCACCCACAACGCCCACATGTTGAGCAGCAGGTGCAGCACGCCGTAGTGCAGGAACATCGCGGTGACCAGCCTGTACCACTGGCCCTCGGCGATCCCACCGAGCGTGTAGTCGGACAGGTACGCCCGGCCGAGCACCGCACCCCACTCGGTCAGCGGCGTGCTGCCACCCATGAGGCCGCCGAAACCGGAGCCCCCCATCGCCGCGTCCCCACCCCGGGCCGAGGCGATGGAGAGCAGCAGGAGCAGTGCGTTCACCGCGATCAGGGTCTTCGTGACATAGCCGTGCCGGCCGGCCGTACCACCACCGAAGGCGGTACGCGCCGGCCGGACACTGCGACGACCCTCGTTGACGCACTCCGGGCACTGGTGCCCGACCGACGCATCGCGCATGCAGTCCGGACAGATCGGCCGGTCGCAGCGGCTGCACCGGACATAGGTCTCCCGGCCGGGATGCCGATAGCAGACCGGGGTGGTCGGCGGAGACTCGCTCACCGGGCCGACCCTCCGTCCACCGCCGCGCGAACCACCGGCGCAGGCCGGTGCGGTGCTCCGGAGCGCTCAATCATGCGAGCAAAGGTACCTCGCCCGTTGGTCAGGAAGCAGACCGCTCGATCTCGACCCGCTCGATGACGACGTCCTGGAGCGGACGGTCGCTCGGGCCGGTCGGGGTGCTGGCGATCGAGTCGACGACCTTCACCGACTGCTCGTCGGCGACCTGCCCGAAGATGGTGTGCCGGTTGTTGAGGTGCGGCGTCGGCGACACGGTGATGAAGAACTGCGAACCGTTGGTGCCCGGTCCGGCGTTCGCCATCGCCAGCAGGTACGGCCGGTCGAAGCGCAGCTCCGGGTGGAACTCGTCCGCGAACTTGTAGCCCGGTCCGCCCCGGCCGGTGCCGGTCGGGTCGCCCATCTGGACCATGAATCCGCTGATCACGCGGTGCGAGATGGTGCCGTCGTAGTACGGCCCACTGCCCGGCTGACCGGTGCGCGGGTCGGTGTACTCCCGGTTGCCCTCAGCCAGGTCGATGAAGTTGCGGACCGTCTTCGGCGCGTGGTTCGGGAAGAGCTCCAGCCGGATCGGGCCAGCGTTGGTGTGCAGGGTGGCGTAGACAGCCTCGGCCACGGGTACTCCTCACTTGTTGGTCAGTTCCATGCGGATCCTCCCATGTGCCCGATCTGGCATCGCGGAGGCATCCGAAGGTGGAGGATGACGAAGGAACAACTCCCAGGAGGTAGGACCGTGTTTGGATTCGGGCGGCGTAAGTCCCAGGGGCAGCTGGCCAAGGCCGAGCTGAACCAGAGCATCAGCCACCTGATGCAGGCAGCCAACCACGCAGCCAAGGGCGCTGGCGCAACCGTCGGTCCGCGGGTCCAGGTGGCCCGGGGCTACGTGGCACCGACCGCAGTGAAGGTGCGCGACCGCGCGTCGACCGGCTGGGGGACGACACTCACCACGCTGGCACCGCTGGCCGCGGCGGCCCGTGACGGCGCCGCGCAGGCAGGGCCGCTGACCAGGAAGGCCAAGTCGAAGACCATGCGGATCACCGGTAAGAAGAAGCAGCCGCGTCGTCGCGGCTCGATGATGACCGGCCTGTTGGCAGCGGGTGTCGTCGCCGGCGTGGCCGGCGCGGTGGCCATGCGCCGTCGCCGCGAGCAGCAGGAGTGGGCCGAGTACGACCCGACCCGCACCTTGGACCCGATGCGCGACGAGGTCGACTCGATCGAGGTGCGCACGCCGTCCGCCACCAAGGGGAGCGACGGGTCCGCGATGACCGGCGGGTCCGCCATGACCGGTACGGCGGGGATGACGGGTGCGGCGGGGATGACGGGTGCCGGCAGCTCGGCGGTGGCCGGCGGCAGCAGCGCCAGCACCACCGGCACGGCCAAGCAGACCAGCGTCCGGCCGACCGACAAGGTCCCCTCGGTCGCCGAGGGTGCCACGGACGTCTCCGGCCGGCCGACCGACGACCTCACCAAGGCACTGGGCAAGGACACGGCCCGCACCAACGGCCGTCGCTGACCCAGCGACAACGCATCGAGCGCCGGCGCAGCGGGGTCACCCCGCTCGCCGGCGCTGTCGCGTGCCAGCGCTCGCCGCGCCCCCGCGTGAGCGGCGGTCAGGTGGCAGAGCGGGTGCTTCCGCCCCCGGCGGTCAGAGCCAGCCGTTGCGGCGGAACCAGCGGTAGAGGGCCAGCGAGATGCCGAGCATGATGGCCAGGACCACCGGGTAGCCGTACGTCATCTTCAGCTCGGGCATGTTGTCGAAGTTCATCCCGTAGATACCGGCGATGGCGGTCCACACCGCGGCGATACCGGCCCAGGCGGCGATCTTGCGCATGTCGTTGTTCTGGTCGACGGTGACCTGGGCGAGCCGCGCCTGGAGGATCGAGTTCAGCAGGTCGTCGTAGGAGTTGACCTGCTCCACGGTGCGGCTCAGGTGGTCCTGCACATCCCGGAAGTAGCGGCGGATCTCCTTGGGCACGTCCCGGTTGACCTGGGAGGTCAGCGTCATCAGCGGCCGCTGCAACGGCACCACCGCCCGCTTGAACTCCACCAGCTCCCGCTTCATCTGATAGATCCGCTGGATCCGCCCATGGCTGTGGCGGTCGAAGACCTCGGCCTCCAGCATGTCCAGGTCGTCCTCGAGTTGGTCGGCCACCTCCAGGTAGAGGTCGACCACCCGGTCGGTCACCCCGTACGCCACCGCCCACGGGCCCTGGAGCAGCAGATCCTCCTTGGTCTCCAGGTCAGCGCGGATCGGGGCGAGCCGGCAGGCGTCCCCGTGCCGGACGCTGATCACGAAGTTCGGGCCGATGAAGAGCATCACCTGCCCGGTCTCCACGACCTCGGAGTTCTCGGTCAGCTCGGCGTGCTCGCAGTACCTCGCGGTACGCAGCACCAGGAAGACGACATCGCCGAACCGCTCCAGCTTGGGGCGCTGCTCCGCCTTGACGGCGTCCTCGACGGCGAGTTCGTGCAGACCGTAGGTCTCCGCGATGGCGGTCATCTCGGCCAGCTCCGGTTGGTGCACACCGAGCCAGACGAAGCCGTGCTCCTCGCGGCGGGCCGCCGCCAGGGCGTCCGCGTACGTCCACTCGCCGGGTTGCCGCTTGCCGTCGACGTAGAGCGCGCAGTCGACCACCGAGCTGCGGTCGGTGCCGGTCGGGGTCGGTACGGGCGGCGAGCCGTCGGCGTTGAGGATCCGGGTCATCGCCCGGACCGGGGAGGGCCAGGCCCGAGGTCGCAACACCCGACCGGGGGTGGACGACGCCGTCCGGTCCCGCTCTGTGCGATCCGTCATCGCGTCACCTCCCACGCTCGGCTGCGGCTTGCAGGCTACGCCGACTGCGGTCGAGGACATCTGTGACGGCGGTCGCGTGGGGTGGTGCGGGTGGGCCGGGCCGCATCGGGGGGTGTGCGGGGACGACACGGCCCATCCGACACCGGTGGGGGCGGGAGGTTGTGCTGCCGCATCGTCCGAGATGGGGGGCCGGCCCGGAGGCCGGGCAGTGATCTCCGCTACATCACGGGCGACGCTCGCAGCATTGTGGGCCGCCGGCCGCCCCGGACGGGAGTCCCGGGACGGCCAGCATCGTCGTTCTGTCAGGAACCCGACAGTTGACTCAGGCGCGGACGGCCTCGACGGCCTCCGCGAGGCGACGGACACCCTCGTCGATCCGGTCGGCGGTCACCGCCGAGAAGGCCAACCGGAGGGCGTGCTGCCCACCGTCCAGCACGAAGTCACTGCCCTTGACCACGGCGACCCCACGCTCGGCGGCAGCCGGAGCGAGCCTGTCGACCAGCACGTCCTCCGGGAACTCCACCCAGAGGAAGTAGCCGCCGTCGGGCTCCACGAAGCGCGCCTGCGGCAGGTGCCGGCGCAACGACTCGGCGAGCACCTGGGCCCGCTCACCCAGCGCCGCGCGGACCGTCTCGATCGAGCGGTCGATGTCACCGGAGACGCAGAACTGGTGCACGATCGCCTGCGACACCATGCCGGGCGAGATGTAGAGGCTGGTCGCGTTCTTGGCGATGTCGGCGATCAGGTCCGCCGGGCCGACCAGATAACCGACCCGGACACCCGGGCAGACCGTCTTGGTGAAGCTCGACGCGTGCACCACCACGTTGCGGGTGTCCAGCGAAAGCATCGACGGCAGCGCCTCGCCACGGAAGCGGATGTCCGCGTACGGGTCGTCCTCGAAGATCGTGAACTCGTACTCGGCGGCAAGGTCGAGCAACTCCCGACGCTTCCCCTCCGAGAGCGTCATACCGGCCGGGTTCTGGTAGTTCGGGATCACGTGCGCGAGCCGGGGTCGGACCCCCGACTCCAGCAGCTTGCGCAGCTCGGCAGTGTCCAGGCCGTCCGGCTGGACCGAGATGCCGTGCAGCTCACTGCCCATCCGCTGGAGGTTGAGCAGCGTCCGGTCGTACGTCGGGCGTTCCACCACCACCGCGTCGCCCGGGCGGACCAGGTGGTCGAAGAGGAACGCGTCGGCCTGAAGCGACCCGTTGGTGACCAGCACCTGGTTGGCTTCCACCCCGTGCTTCTCGGCGATCCACTTTCGCAGCGGAAGGTAACCGACGGAGGTGCCGTACGCCGTGACCCCCGCAGGGTCGGCGTCGAAGGCGCGGACGGCGGCGGCCTTGAGCCCCTCGACATCGACGATGTCCAGCGAGGGAGCCCCACGGGCAAAGGAGATCAACTGCTCGGCGGTCATGGATGTTGAGCGTACGGGCGGCGATGGGGGACGCGCGGACGGCACGGCGATGTCCGCATCCTGAGCCACCGGGACGGGTGACCCGACTCCACCGGTCGGCGACAGATCAGACCGGAAGGGCGAGCGCGTCGTGGTGCGCCGCGCGGGAAAGTCCCTCCAACTGCACGCCGAGCGCGTCGAGGAGCTGGCTCCAGTCGAAGTAGGAGCGCCAGGCGGTGATCCGACCCTTGCGGGCCCGGACCACGTCGGCCACCTCCCAGCTCACCAGCCGGCCGGTGGGAGCGACGGTGCCGTACGGCGAATGCAGCGTGCCGGTGTGGGTGCCGGTCAGACGCAGCTCGACGGCGGCGCCACTGCCGGTGCGAACCGCGCCCAGCGGGTCGACCCGCAGGTCCGGGAAGGCGCCCGTCCAGGTGCGCAGGAGTGCGGGCAGCTCGATCGGACGGACCGTCACGCCCGGCATGGCGTAGAACGCCTCCGGGGCGTAGAGATCCGGTAGACGGGCCACGTCCCGACGCAGGAGCATGGCGTACTGCTGCTCGACCAGCCGCTCCGCGTCGCGCATCGGGACCTCCCCCGCGGGCCACGGCATCTCCGCGCCCGCGAGGAATCCCTACCCGTCTATCCGGGCACGCACACCTGCGCGGGCCGAGATTCCGGCCCCGGCCCGGTCAGGTCGTGGAGACGGCGGCCTGATCCTCCGCCCACACCCGCATGATGTCCCGCACGGAGATCACCCCGGCCACCTCCCGACCGTCCAGCACCACCAGGTGCCGGAACCCGCCCCGGGCCATCGCCGCGGCGGCCTCGGCCACCGTCCACTCCGGCCCCGCGTAGACCACGTCCCAGGTCAGGTGGGCACCGGTGCGTTCCACGTCACAGTCCAGGCCGGCGCCGATTGCCTTCAACACGTCGCGTTCGGTCATGATCCCGACGCCCTCGGAGTCCGGGTCGATCACGACCGCCGACCCGACACCGCGGGCCGACATCATCCGGGCCGCCTGGCGGAGCGTGTGCTCCGGACCGACGACGAGGACCTGGCTGGACATCGCATCCCGTACCTGCATCACACATCACTCCCTTGGGACGGTGGCATCCGGTACCGACATGGTCGTCCGTGGATGTTTCCGGGACAAGACCGAGCCTCGGGGCAACAGCGGACGCTCGCTACTGTCGAGCGGTGTCCACCGAGCCCCTGCGCTGCGCCGGCGCGCTGATCGTCGACCACGACGGCCGCATCTTCTTTCAGCGCCGCTCACCCCAACGGCGCCTCTTCCCCAACTGCTGGGACATCGTCGGCGGCCACCTGGACCCCGGCGAGGACATCGACGAGGCGCTGCGCCGGGAGATCACCGAGGAGACCGGCTGGGTCCTCTCGCACGTCCTCGGCCAGGTGGGCGAGTACCGCTACGTCGGCGACGACGGCCTGGCCCGCATCGAGTACGACTTCCTGGTCCGCGTCGACGGCGACCTCGACCGCCCGAGGTTGGAGGCCGGCAAGCACACCGAATACCGCTGGCTGGCCGAGGACGAGGTGACAGTGCTGGACGAGCACCGCCACGTCAACGACGGGCTGATCCGGTGGATCGCGGAAGAGGGCTTCGCCGTCCTGCGGTCGATCGGTCTGTGAACACCGTCGAGCTGGCGCCGCACCGGTTCGCCGGGCTGCTCGCCCCGGCCGTGGACCGGGCCTTCCGCGCCGGCATGCTGGCCGGCCGCGACGGTGGCGGAGCCGTTCTGTCCCAGCGGTACGGAGGAGTGGCGGCGACCGGCTTCCTGGTCGACCTGCGCACCCGACTCGCGGCACCCGGTGGCACTGTCGACGGGCCCGGGTTCGCGGCCATCACCCGTTACCAGGACCCGGTCGTCTGCCGGCGGACGGTGGACAAGCAGGTGGCGTACGGGATGCTCCACCGCGGCCCGGACGGCACACTCTCCGCCACCGAACGGGGAGCGGCCTTCCTCACCGAGCTGTACCAGGTGCACGCCGAGGTCACCGAGGAACTGTGGGCCGGGCACGGCGAACGGGTGTCACGGCTGGTGGCAGCCCTCGGCCGGCTGCTGTCGTACGCCCTGGTGCTGGCCGACGAGGCCGGTGACCGCGGCGGCTCCGCCTTCGCCGCGATGGCACCCCCGCACGAGCCGGACGGCATCCCGTCGGGCGTGCTGCTGCTCAACCGGCTCGGCACGCTGCGATACCACCGGGCCGACGCGCACGCCGCAGCCTGGGAAGCCGCCGGGCACACCGCATCGAGCGTCGCCGCCCTACCGGCCGGCCCCGAGCGGACCGCCATCGAGCTGGAGACCGACCGACGGGCGGCCGGCCCGTACGCCGCTCTTGGCGCGGAGGAGCGACTGACGATGCTCGCTGACCTGGCGGCGTTGCCCGGCTGACCCGGTTGACCACAGCGGCCCGACCAAGCGGCGCTATCCTCCAGCGATGACGGGGAGCAGGACAAGGGAGGATGTCGCGATGATCGGAATGGTGCTCGCGGCCGGAGCGGGACGCCGGCTGCGCCCGTACACCGACACCCTGCCCAAGGCTTTGGTGCCGGTGGACGGCGAGACCACGATCCTGGACATCGCGCTGGGCAACCTCGCCGAGGTCGGGCTCACCGACGTCGTGATCGTGGTCGGCTACGCGGCGGACGCGGTCCGTGAGCGGCAGGCCGACCTGGAGAAGCGGTACGGGGTGACGATCACCCTGGTGCACAACGACAAGGCCGAGGAGTGGAACAACGCCTACTCGCTCTGGCTGGCCCGGGAATACTTCGCGCGCGGGGTGCTGCTGGTCAACGGGGACACCGTGCACCCGGTGAGCGTGGAGAAGACCCTGCTCGCCGAGCGTGGCCCGGGCATCCTGCTCGCAGTGGACACCCTCAAGCCGCTGGCCGAGGAGGAGATGAAGACCACCTTCGACGCCGCCGGTCAGCTCACCCGGATCACCAAGATCATGGACCCGGGCGAGGCGTACGGGGAGTACATCGGCGCCACGCTCATCGAGCCGCAGGTCGCCGACGCCCTCGCCGACGCGCTGGAGGCGACCTGGCGACGGGACCCGAACCTCTACTACGAGGACGGCTACCAGGAGTTCTCCGACCGGGGCGGGGAGGTGCGGGCGGCGCCGATCGGTGACGTCCCCTGGGTCGAGGTCGACAACCACGCCGACCTGGCCCGCGCGCGGGAGATCGCGTGCCGCTACTAGCTCGGAGCATCCTCACCCCGCTGCACATCGACGTGCGACGCGGGGCGGTCGCCGACCTGGGCGCGATCCTGGCCGACGGGCGAATCTCCTCCGGGGGCGACGTCGCGGTGGTGGTCGGCCCGGGTCAGGGCGCCCAGATCGCGGAGCTGATCCGACCGTCGCTGCGCTCCGCGGACGTCTTCACCGTCTCCGGCGGGACGCTGGACGCCGCCGACGACCTGGGCGGCAAACTCCGCGCCCGGTCGTACGACGCGGTCGTCGGCATCGGCGGCGGCAAGACCATCGACGTGGCCAAGTACGCGGCCACCCGTCGGGGCCTCCCGATGGTGTCGGTGGCGACCAGCCTCGCCAACGACGGGATCGCCTCCCCGGTGGCCAGCCTGATCACCGACGGGATCAAGGGCTCCTACGGCGTCCACATCCCGATCGGGGTGATCGTCGACCTGGACTTCGTGGAGAGCGGCCCGGACCGGCACAACCGGGCCGGCATCGGCGACGTGATCAGCAACATCAGCGCGCTGGCCGACTGGGAGCTGTCCCGGCAGGTACGCGGTGAACCGGTCGACGGGCTGGCCGCCTCGCTCTCCCGAGCGGGCGCCGAGGCGGTGCTCAACCACCCGGGCGACATGAGCGACGACGCCTTCGTGATCGT
Source organism: Micromonospora sp. A202 (assembly GCF_006715105.1). Taxonomy (NCBI): domain Bacteria; kingdom Bacillati; phylum Actinomycetota; class Actinomycetes; order Micromonosporales; family Micromonosporaceae; genus Micromonospora; species Micromonospora sp. A202. The sequence continues at coordinate 6,566,006 of NZ_VFMP01000001.1, forward strand.
CCTCGCCGAGGCGTTGATCTCCAGTGGCCTGGCGATGGCTGTCGACGGCACCAGCCGTCCGTGCAGCGGCGGCTGCCACGAGATCATGCATGCGGTCGACTCGCTCTTCCCCGGCACCGCCTCACACGGCGAGCTGGCCGGGCTGGGCGCGCTGTTCTGCACCTGGCTGCGCGGGGACCTGCGCCGGTTCGGGGAGATGTCGGCCTGCCTCGCCCGACACGGTCTGCCCCGGCTCCCCGCCGAGGTGGCGCTCACCGACGACCAGTTCGTCGAGGCGGTGCAGTTCGCGCCGCGTACCCGGCCGGACCGCTACACGATCCTGGAGCACCTGGCGCTGTCGCCTACCGAGACGCGGGAGCGGCTGGCAGACTACGCCGGTGCAATCCGCGACCAGCTTGGCTGACCCCCGTCCCACCGTCGCCGACTTCCACCGGGTGAACCGGGGCGGCGGCCTGTTCAGCGAGTCGATCAGCCAGTGGCTGGGGGCCGTCTTCGCGTTGGTCGCCCAGCGGCTCGGGTTGCGCCCCACCGCGTTGACCATCAGCAACCTGGTGCTCGGGCTGGCCACCTCGGTCACCATCGTGGCCCTCGCCGGCCCGGTCGCCGACGGCGACGTACCGGCCTGGGCGGTCGGCCTGCTCGCCCTGATCGGCTGGCAGGTGGCGTACTCCCTGGACTGCGCCGACGGGCAGCTGGCCCGGGTGACCGGCCAGGGCAGCGCGGCCGGCGCCCGGATCGACATCCTCTGCGACGTGGCCGCGCAGATCGCCCTGGTGGCCGCGCTCGCCGCGACCGCCGTGGCGCAGGAACCCTCCACCCCGACCTGGCTGGTGGCGACCTTCGCGGGCACCTGGATGGTCAACCTGGTCACCTCGGTGATGCAGGCTGGCCCGAACGCCGCCAGCATGGTCACCTCGACCTCGCTGCCGGTCCGCGTGGTGAAGCTGATCCGCGACTACGGCGCGGTGATCTTCGTGGCCGCCCTGGTGCTGGCCGTGGCGCCCGCGCTGGTGCTCTGGGTGATGGTCGCGTTCACCATCGTCAACGGCGGCTTCCTGCTGGCGAGCATCGCCTTCTCCGCCCGCGCCTCCCTGCGCTGACCGCCACCGCCCAGAACGCGTCCGCACGAGCCACCCGCGCCGCTCGCCCGCACAGGCGCGCCGCTCGCGCCGTCGGCCCGCTCGCCCTCACGCCGCACGCCCGCACGCCGCACGCCCGCAAGATCGACCCAACTTCCCCGAAGTTGCTGCCTCGGGCTCGCGGGAGACCCCAACATCCCTGATGTTGCGCGGATCTTGCCGGCAGATCCGCCCGCCCGCTTCCGCGGCGCGGCGCGGCGCGGCGCCAGGCCGGACGCGGACGCCAGCGCACGACGCACACGCCCACGGCGCACGCGGAGGCGTCAGGGACGCGGGAGCGTCAGGTGCGGCGGTTCAGACGTGGTTGGGGTTGCGGGCTACGCCCGCGTAGATGTCGATGAGCTGCTTGGTGACCACGTCGGGGTGGAAGGTGCGCTCGTAGCGAGCGCGGGCGGTCAGCGCCAGCCCGGGGGCGCCGGCCCGAGCGACGGGCAGGGCGGCGGCGAGCGCGGCGGGCTCCGGTGCGACGACCCAGCCGGCATCGCCCAGACCGATCCCGTCCGGCATCGGCGACCCACCACCACCGCCGGCGACGGCGGAGGCGACCTGCGCCGGGCCGGTGCCGGCGGGCTCGTGCGGGGCGTCGGCTCCGACCAGGTAGGGGATGCCGCCCAACGCCGTGCCGAGCACCGGCCGGCCGCTGGCCAACGCCTCAATGATCACGGTCGGCAGTACGTCGTGCCACATGGAGGCGGCGATCACCACCGCGCTCGCCTCGACGGCGGCCCGCACCCCGGCACGGTCGAGTTGACCGAGGTAGACGACGTCGGCCCGCTCGGCGGCGGCTGCCTCCACGAGCGGGCGCAGCTCGCCGTCGCCCGCTATGCGCAGCGTGCCCAGCGCACCCACGGGGTGCCGGCGCCAGGCGTCCAGCAGCAGGTCGACGCCCTTCTCCGGGGAGAGCCGGGCCATGTAGAGGAACCCGTCACCGAGCGGCGTCGGCCGGCCCGGGTCGGGCACCGAGTTCGGCTTCACCACGATCCGTTCGTCCGGTATGCCGTAGTCACGGAGGTGATCGGCGATCGCCGAGGTGAGCGCGACGTACCGGTCGACGGAGCGCCAGGTGCCCCGGTGCACGGCAAGGGTGGTCGCCATCAACGCGCTCTGGGCCGCCGAGTCGCGGTAGCAGCGGTGCTTGATCGCCGGCACACCCAGCGCCCGGCCCTTGCAGTCCTGGCAGATCACGCCGTCGCGGAAGTAGATCCCCGAGGAGCAGACCTGCCGGTAGTTGTGCACCGTCTGCACCACCGGCACGCCGTGGCGGTGCGCGGTCCGCACCACCCACGGCGACAGCAGGGGGTACGGGTTGTGCAGGTGCAGAACGTCCGGTCGGTGCTCGGTGAGCAGTCGGCTCAGGTCGTGCTGGGCGCGCGGCGCCCAGATCGGCGAGATCGGCAGCAGCGCCTTCGCCACCTTCGACATCGACGGAATCTCGTCCGAACTGCGGATGAACGGCAGCACCTCGACGCCGGCGGCGGTCAGCTGGGCGATCTCCGAGTCGACGATCGTGTTCTCGCCGGAGGGCTGTGCTTCCCGGTACCGGTTGTGCGCCACCACGATTTTCACGGAGCCTTGCCTTTCGTTCCCGGCCGTGCCGGCTTCTGCCCCCCGCCTGCGCGAAGGCTCGCTAGATCACGTCTGCGGGGCTCGCAGGCTCACGCCTCGCGCTCGCGACAGGGACTCGCGAGCTGATTCCGCATGCTCACCGGAAAGAAGGCTACCGTTGTGTCGTGCCCGAGCTACCGGAGGTTGAGGCGCTCGCGGGTTACCTGCGACAGCGCGCGGTGGGGCGGCGTGTCGACCGGCTGGAGATCGCCGCGATCAGCGCCCTGAAAACGTATGAACCGGCACCGACAGCGGTTGCCGGTCGAGCGGTGGTCGATGCCAGCCGGCACGGCAAGTTCCTCGACGTGCTCTTCGAGGGCGACCTGCACCTGGTGGTGCACCTGGCACGGGCTGGCTGGCTGCACTATCGGGAGGCGTTCCCGTCCACCACCCCGTTGCGTCCCGGCAAGGGCCCGATCGCGGTGCGCGTACGCCTCGACGACGGGTCCGGCTTCGACCTGACCGAGGCCGGCACCCAGAAGAAGCTGGCCGCGTACCTGGTCAACGACCTGGCGACGGTGCCCGGGGTGGCCAAGTTGGGCCCGGACGCGCTCTCCGCGGACCTGCCCACCTTCGCCGAGCGGCTGCGGAGCCGGCGGGGGCAGGTCAAGGGGGTGCTGACCGACCAGTCGGTGCTGTCCGGGGTCGGCAACGCATACTCCGACGAGATCCTGCACGCCGCGAAGCTGTCCCCGTTCGCGATCACCAACCGGCTCACCGACGACCAGATCGCCACCCTGCACGCCGCCACCCGGCAGGTCCTCGGCGACGCGGTCGAGCGGTCCCTCGGTCAGCGGGCGGCGGAGCTGAAGGGCGAGAAGCGGTCCGGGTTGAAGGTGCACGCCCGCACCGGGCTGCCCTGCCCGGTGTGCGGGGACACCGTGCGTGAGGTGTCGTTCGCCGATTCGAGCCTTCAGTACTGCGCGACGTGCCAGACCGGCGGCAAGCCGCTCGCTGACCGACGGTTGTCCCGTCTCGTACGGTGAGTAGCCCCACTCGGCGACTACGGAGCGGAATCGCCCTTACTGAGCGGAAGCTCCGGTCCGCCATTCTGGCCACGCGCGCATCCATCGGTATAGTGGCCCGGTCCCCGGCTTCTGAAATGGTGCGGAGCCGGCCAGATCCCGCCGGCACCATCGGTCGCCAATCTCCTTCGGGGCGGCGACCGGTCGGAGCCCGCGTGGGAGACTGGGACGGTGGGCGACCCGGGCCCTCACTGCGAGTGAGCGGCCCGTGTCATGCGGGAGGACATGGGTGAGGTGACGGCAAGCCTCCAGCGCCCGGTATCCAACGAAGGCCGGAGCAAACTCGTGCGGCACGTCGACAGCTTCGAGATCCAGCCGCCGACGCCGTCGTCACACAACGGCGTCCCCCGATCGGCGTGGACCAGGGCGCGACGTCGTGTCTCCCGTTGGCACCGCCCCTACATCGCGATCCTGCTGCTGCTCGACTTCGGCGCGGCAGCGTTCGCCAGCTGGATCGCGATCCAGCTCTTCGACCAGGCCGCCTCCGGTTTCTCCGGCACCCAGCAGGACCCGACCTGGTTCCACACGGTGTCCTACCTGCTGCTCCCGCTCGGCTGGGTGATCATCCTCTGGAGCAACCGGGCGTACGACCGGCGCTACCTTGGGCTGGGCCCGGACGAGTTCAAGCGGGTGATCCGGGCGGCGGTGACGGTCGCCGCGAGCGTCTCGTTCCTCGCCTTCTCCACAGTGACCCAGCTCTCCCGGTTCACCGTGGGCACGGCGTTGCTCGGTGCGGCGCTGCTGATCCTCTGGGGCCGGTTCGTGGCCCGCTGGGCGCTGCACTACATCCGGCGGCGGGCCGGTCAGGCCGCTCACCGGATGGTGCTGGTCGGCACCCTGCCGGAGTGCCTGGAGGTCTACGCGGCGGTCACCCGCAACCCGAACGCCGGGCTGGTGCCCGTCGCCATCCACATCACCGACGGCTATGCGGCGGCCCGGGGCATGCCGACCCCGGTTCCGATCTATGCCGGTCGCGACGTTCTCGCCCTGGTCCGGGAGGTCGGTGGCGACACGATCGCCGTCTGTGGGTCGGCCAGCGCCGAGCCGGGCGAGCTGCGCCGACTGGCCTGGCAGTTGGAGGGCTCCGGGGTCGACCTGGTGGTCGCACCGCAGTTGACCGACATCGCCGGCCCCCGGGTGCACATCCGGCCGATCGAGGGTCTGCCGCTGCTGCACGTCGAGGAACCGACCCTCTCCGGGCCGGCGCTGCTGGCCAAGAACCTGATGGACCGGGTCGCCGCCGGTCTCGGCCTGCTGCTGCTGATCCCGCTCTTCGCGGGCATCGCCGTGGCGATCACGATCTCCGACCGGGGTCCGGTCTTCTTCCGCCAGCCCCGGGTGGGGCACGAGGGGCGCACGTTCCGGGTGTGGAAGTTCCGGACCATGTACGTCGACGCCGAGGACCGGCTGGCCAGCCTTGTCGACCGCAACGAGACCGACGGCATGCTGTTCAAGATGAAGCAGGACCCGCGGGTCTTCCCGGTGGGTCGCTTCCTGCGGGCCACCTCGCTGGACGAGCTGCCGCAGCTGATCAACGTGCTCTGGGGTGAGATGTCGCTGGTCGGGCCCCGCCCGCTGCCGGCCGACGACGGCGACTTCCTGGGCGACGTGCGCCGCCGCCTGCTGGTCCGCCCCGGCATGACCGGGCTGTGGCAGGTCTCCGGCCGCTCCGACCTGTCCTGGGACGAGTCAGTCCGGCTGGACCTCTACTACGTCGACAACTGGTCGCTGGCGTACGACCTCAGCATCCTGTGGCGCACCGTCGGCGTGGTGCTCGCCCGCAAGGGCGCGTACTAGGGGCTTGGCGCGCAGGCCCGCAGGGGCAAGGATCGCTGCGTGGCTGCCAACCTCTCCGCCGTGGTCGGCGTCGTGTCTCTCGTCACCGCGCTGACCGCCGCCCTGTTGGCGGTGCTGCGTCTGCGGGCTCGCCGGGGCATCGCCACCGCCACCCAACGGGCCACCTACGAGGTGCTGCACACCGCCGGTCTGGCCGCCGAGCCGCTGCGAGCCGGGCTGAGCGAGGCGGGCGCCGCGAAGGCCGTACGCCATCTGCGGGCTCTGGTGGGCGCGGCCGGGCTGGCGCTCGCCGACGCCGACCGGCTGCTGGCCCTCGACGGGCGCGGCACGCATCACGGCGAGCAACTGCTCGCGGCGGCCCAGCGGACTGTGGACACCGGCCGCTCGACGGTGCTCGGTGAGCAGGAGCTGCACTGCGACCGGGTCGACTGCCCGATCCGAGGGGCGGTGGTCGCGCCGTTGCAGGGGGCGGACGGCCGGGTGGTCGGCGCGTTGGTCGCCATCGCCGACGGCCCACCACCGCCGGGGTTGGTGCAGGCCACCCTGGAGACGGCGCACTGGGCCGGTAACCAGCTCGCCCTGGCCGAGCTGGATTCGTCCCGCGAGCGGCTGGCCCGCGCCGAGATCCGCGCGTTGCGGGCGCAGATCAGCCCGCACTTCATCTACAACGCGCTGACCGCGATCGGGTCGTTCGTCCGCACCGACCCGGAGCGTGCCCGCGAGTTGATCCTGGAGTTCGCGGAGTTCACCCGGTACTCCTTCCGGGCGCACGGGGAGTTCACCACCCTTGCCGAGGAGCTGCGCTCGATCGACCGCTACCTCACCATCGAACGGGCTCGATTCGGCGACCGGTTGCAGGTGCGGTTGCAGATCGCCCCGGAGGTGCTGCCGGTGACGTTGCCGTTCCTCTGCCTGCAACCGCTGGTGGAGAACGCTGTTCGCCACGGGTTGTCCCGCAAGCCGGGCACGGGCATGGTGAGCATCGAGGCCCGGGACGCGGGCGCCGAATGCCACATCACGGTGGAGGACGACGGAGTGGGAATGGATCCGACCACGCTGACCGCCGGCATCGCCGAGCTGGCCCGCGGCACTGGCGACCCGGGCGACGACACGGGCCAGCACGTCGGTCTTTCCAACGTCGACGAGCGGCTGCGGTCGGTCTTCGGGGATCGGTTCGGCCTGGTCGTGGAGACCGGGCTGGGCTCGGGCACGAAGGTGAGCATGCGGGTGCCGAAGTTCCACCCCGGCGTACGGGCAGGGTCGTGAGCGAGCGAAGCGGGACGGGTGCGGTGAACGCGTCCGGTTTTCTGCGGGTGCTGGCGGTGGACGACGAGCCGCCCGCACTCGACGAGCTGGCGTACCACCTGCGGGCCGACCCTCGGGTGGCCCGGCTGCACACGGCCGGTGACGCGACGGAGGCGCTGCGGCTGCTCCGGGACGGTGACGTGGACGTGGTCTTCCTGGACATCCGGATGCCCGGGCTGGACGGGATGGAGCTGGCCCGGGTGCTGCGCCGGTTCGCCCGGCCGCCGGCGATCGTCTTCGTCACCGCGTACGACGACGGCGCCGTGGACGCCTTCGACCTGGGTGCCACCGACTACGTGCGCAAACCTGTTCGCGCCGACCGGCTGGCCGAGTCACTGCGTCGGGTGATCGGGTCGCGGGTGGTGCCGTCGCACCCGGCGGCGCTGGCCCGCGCCGAGGAGGACCCGACCATCCCCATCGAGTTGGCCGGCACCACGCGGATGCTGCCCCGCTCGGCGGTGCGGTGGGTGGAGGCGCAGGGTGACTACGCCCGGTTGCACACCGCCGAGGGGTCGCACCTGGTGCGGGTCTCGCTGGCCACACTGGCGGAGCGTTGGGCGGATGCCGGTTTCGTCCGGGTGCACCGGTCGTACCTGGTGCAGTTGAAGTTGATCGCAGAGCTGCGGCTGGTCAACTCCGGCTACGTCGTGGTGATCGACTCCACCGAGCTGCCGGTGAGCCGGCGGCACACCCGGGAGCTGAAGGACAAGCTGGTCAGGGCCGCGAAGCAGGACTGGAGTCGCTGATCCGGGAATGAGACGACAGCTGTCGTACGTTGTACGCTAAGCCGTACGACTTCCGGAGGCTGCCGTGACCGATTCCCCGTTCGACGCCGAGACCGAGTTCGACCGTCAGGTCGACCGACTGGTCCAGCTCGGCTACCCCGCCCTCGCCGGGCTGCCCGAGAGCGCCTTCCGCGACCTGGTCGCGCCGCTGCGCGCGAGGGCGATCGAGGGTGCCGACGGGCTGTCCGCCCCCACCGACGCCCGGGTGCCCTTCCTGCTGGTCATCACCCGCGACCTGGTCGGCGTGCAGGAACGACTGGAGCTCACCACGCTGGCCGGCAAACGCAAGCCCGGCATCCTGGACCGCCACTACGCCGAGGACGACCTGCCGCGCTTCGACCCGATCAAGGAGCTGGAGGTGCCGGCCGGACCGGCGTACCTGCTCTTCGACGTCGACCGGGGCGAGGAGTTCCGCAACCTGGCCCCGGCCACCGCCATGGAGGGGATCACCGCCCAGGGTCGGCTGCCGCTCACCATCGACGAAGGTCTGGCCTTCGTCACGCTGCACCCGGCCGCGCTGGCGAGCAACCGGTGCTTCTCGCTCGTCGGGTCCCGATGCGGCGACAAGCGGGTGCCTGCGCTCTGGATCAGCCAGGGCGCGCCGAAACTGGGCTGGTGCTGGTACGGCAACCCGCACACCTGGCTCGGCTCCGCCTCCGCCCGCCCGGAGCGCATCGGTCTGGAGTGACCGGCGGCCGGTGCCACCAGGCCCGGCCTCGATCGACTCGGATTCCTGGAAGTCGGGGCATCCGGCCCGCCCGGATGCCCCGACTTCCCGCATGTCCAGTCCACAAGGCAGTTATCCACAGCCGTGAACGGTTCTCCACAGGTTATTCACAACGCCACCCACTGATCTCCACGGCGGCTCCCTACAGTCGAGACCCATGACGCAACGCCGGGTACTGGTGGTCGAGGACGAACGGACCATCGCCGAATCCATTGCCGCCCGCCTCCGCGCCGAGGGCTTCAGCGTGGAAATCGCGGCGGACGGGCCCAGCGCGGTCGAGCAGTTTCGCAACGGTCAGCCGGACCTCGTCGTCCTGGACGTGATGCTGCCCGGCTTCGACGGCCTGGAGGTGTGCCGGCGGATCCAGGCCGACCGTGCGGTGCCGGTGCTGATGCTCACCGCCCGCGACGACGAGACGGACCTGTTGGTGGGGCTCGCGGTCGGTGCGGACGACTACCTCACCAAGCCTTTCTCGATGCGGGAGCTGGCCGCGCGGGTGCACGTCCTGCTGCGCCGGGTGGATCGGGCCGCCACCCCCGCGCCGCCAGCCATCCGCCTCGGCGACATCGAGATCAACGAGGCCGAGCGGCGGGTCCGCCGGGACGGCGCCGACGTGCACCTCACGCCGACGGAGTTCGACCTGCTGGTCCACCTCGCCGGGCGGCCCCGCACGGTGCTTCCCCGCGAACGGCTGCTCTCCGATGTCTGGGGATGGGTCGACGGGAGCGGCACCCGCACGGTGGACAGCCACATCAAGGCCCTACGCCGCAAGCTGGGCGCCGATCTCATCCGCACCGTGCACGGGGTCGGCTACGCCCTGGAGCTGCCGTCGTGACCGCCGCCCTGCCCACCCGTCTGGACCGGGTGCTGGAACTGCTGCCCCGCCCGCTGGATCCGGTGCGCTCGATCAAGCTGAAACTGGGCGTGCTGCTGGTCGTCTCCGGTGCGGCCGGCCTCGGGTACTTCTCGTACGGCATCGGCTGGCCACCACCGGTGACCTCGGCGACCGCCATCGCCGTCGCCCTGCTCACCTCCCAGGTCCTCGCCCACGGGATGACGTCGCCGCTGCGGGAGATGACGGCGGCGGCCGGCGCGATGGCCCGGGGCGACTACACACGACGGATACGCGCCACCTCCCGCGACGAGGTCGGTGAGCTGGCCCAGGCGTTCAACAAGATGGCCGCCGACCTCCATGCCGCGGACCAGCGCCGGCGTGAGCTGATCGCCAACGTCTCACACGAGCTGCGTACGCCGATCACCGCGTTGCAGGGCGTGTTGGAGAACATGGTGGACGGGGTGGCCGATCCCGAGCCCGCGGCGCTGCGCTCGGCGCTGGCCCAGACCGAACGGCTCGGACACCTCGTCGCCGACCTGCTCGACCTGTCCCGCCTCGACGCCGGGGTGGTGCCGCTGCGCCGGGTACGGATGGACGTGTGGGACTTCCTGGACGAGGCGGTGGAGCACGCGACGGCCAGCGCGTCCGGCGCCGGCATGGATGTGCACTTCGAGCTTCGCGAGTTGCTGACACCGCTGACGGTCGACGCGGACCCGTGGCGGTTGCACCAGGTGTTCGCGAACCTGCTCGACAACGCGGCGCGGCACAGCCCACCCGGCGGCGTCGTGCGGGTCAGCGCCGAGGAACACGGTGACCAGCTCCGGTTCGAGGTGAGCGACGAGGGCCAGGGCATTCCGGCGGACGAGCGTTCCCGGGTCTTCGAGCGGTTCACCCGCGGCGACCGCGCGGCCGGCGGCGGGACGGGTCTCGGTCTGGCGATCGCGCGATGGGTCGTCGAGTTGCACGGCGGCCAGATCCGGGTCCTCGATCCGGTCGGACCGCACCGGGGAGACCAGCCCGGCTGTCGCATCCAGGTCACCATCCCGATCGACGGGCCACACCGAAAAGAGGCCGCATGACCAGCCCTGGCAGCGTTCCCGTTCCGGCCACCGGGCCGACCGGAGCGCAGATCCCCCCGCCCGTACGACCCGGCATGGTTGCCCCGGCGGCCACCGGTCGGCCCCAGCCGTGGCCGGTCACGCCGGCCCTGCCCAGGCCGCCGTCACTGATCGCGCGCCGCTGGCCAGGGCCGTCCGGCTCCGCCCGACCTCTGGTCCTCGCGGCCTTGACGGCGGCGACCGTCGTCGGCGCGTCCACGCTCACGATGGTTCGTCCCGGTCTCGGCTGGCTGGTGGCCGCGCTGGCCGGCACCGCCGCCCTTGTCACCGCCGCGCTGAACACCACCGCCACGCCTCCGACGAACACCCCCACGACCGCGGCACCATCCGGGCCGACGAGCCCCGGAACGGTCGCCGCGACACCGACCGCCACGCCGGCTCCGCCAGCTGCGGCGGCCACCGCCCGTCCCGGTGCCACGGGGGCACCGGGGCGGGCGGCACAGGTCGCCTGGGCTGCCGCGACGGTCGCGTTGGTCGCCGTCGGCACGGTCCGGGCTGCCGGCTGGCTCTTCGCCCTGTGCCTGCTCGCGGCCGCGGTGACCGGGACGCTCGCGGTGACCGGTGGGCGAAGCCCGCTCGGGATGCTGGTCGCCGCGACGCTGCCGCCCGCCGCGACGGTACGGGCGCTCCCCTGGGCGGTACGCGGGCTGCGGTTCGGGCAGCCGGCCACCTCCGGTATCGCGGTCGGGCGCATCCTGACCAGCCTGGCAATCTCGGCCGGCCTGCTGCTGCTGTTCGGTCTGCTCTTCTCCTCCGCCGACGCGGTATTCGAGAACCTGGTCACCGGCCTGCTGCCAGACATCTCGTCGGTCGGAGTGCTCGGCTGGCTGGCGCGGCTGGCGCTGATCGGCGGAGCCCTGCTCGGTGGCGCGTTCCTGGTCAGCCGTCCACCCGATCTGGAGGGGCTGCGCCCGACACCACCCCGACCGGCTCACCGGTTGGAGTGGACCCTCCCGCTGGTGTTGCTGGTCGCCCTGTTCAGCGTGTTCGTGCTGGTCCAGCTGACGGTGTTGTTCGGCGGCGCGGGGCACGTCCTGCGCACGGCCGGGCTCACCTACGCCCAGTACGCCCGCGGCGGGTTCTGGCAGCTGCTCGCCGTCACCGCACTCACCCTGCTGGTGATCGCGATCGCCGCCCGCCGGGCACCGAAGGCCACCCGGGCGGACCGCCTGCTGGTGCGCGTCCTGCTCGGCACGCTCACCGGGCTCACCCTGGTGATCGTCGCTTCGGCCCTCTACCGGATGCAGGTCTACGCGGACGCCTACGGCGCCACCCGGCTACGGCTCGTGGTGGCGACCATCGAACTCTGGCTCGGGCTGCTCTTCGTGCTGGTCGGGGTGGCGGTGGTGCGGTTGCGGGCCGACTGGCTGCCCCGGTTGGTGATCGGCACGGCGGTGCTGGCCCTGCTCGGACTGGCCCTGGTGAACCCGGACCGGTTGATCGCCGACCGGAACGTCGACCGGTACCTGCAGACCGGCCGGCTGGACGTCACCTACCTGTCCGGGCTGTCGGCGGACGCCGTACCGGCACTGGCCCGGCTGCCCGAGCCGATGCGCGTCTGCGCGTTGGGGCAGATCGCCGCCGAGCTGCCCTCGGACGGCCTGTGGGGGACGAACCTCGGCCGGGATCGGGCGCGGCGTGAACTCAGCAGCATCCCGCTGACCGCGCGGGCCGACTGCAACGGTGGCCGGTCCTGGTGAGCGGAGCAGCTTGACAATCCCGCGCGGCGGGCGAGACTGCCGGGGTGGCCAAGCAACTCCCTGACGTGGGGTCCGGCGGTGCGGTACCGCCGCCCCGGCGGGCTCGGATCGTGCTGGCCGAGATCACCCGGCAGGACACCCGCGCCGAACGGACCCGCGCCGAGCTGGCCCAGCAGACCCAGGTCGGTGAGGCGCTGGTCCGCGGCCTGGTCCGGGCCCAACTCGCGCTGGCGTTGCGGCTCTCGCTGGTGGTGGTCATCGGGTTGGGTGGGCTGCCGTGGCTGTTCGCCATCGCGCCGTCGCTGGGCCGGACCACCATCGCCGGCGTCAACCTGCCGTGGCTGCTGCTCGGGGTTGCCTCCTTCCCGTTCCTGATCGGGGTGGGCTGGGCGTACGTGCGGCTGGCCGAGCGCAACGAGCAGGACTTCAGCGACCTGGTGCAGCGGCCGGAGCGCTGAGGTGAGCAACGATTTCGTGGTTCCGGCCATCGTGGCGGTCACCCTGGTCACCGTCGGGATCGGCTTCTACGGGCTGCGGCTGGCCCGGACCACGTCGGACTTCCTGGTCGCGTCACGGGCGATCAGCCCAACGTGGAACGCCGCCGCGATCGGCGGGGAGTACCTGTCGGCGGCGAGCTTCCTGGGCATCGCCGGCCTGGTCCTCAAGGACGGCGTGGACGTGCTCTGGTACCCGGTGGGGTTCGCCGCCGGGTACCTCGCCCTGCTGCTCTTCGTGGCGGCACCGCTGCGCCGCTCCGGCGCGTTCACCCTGCCCGACTTCTGCGAGCTGCGGCTGGGGTCCCGCCGGCTGCGCATCCTGGCCACCGCCTTCGTGATCTTCATCGGTTGGCTGTACCTGGTGCCGCAGCTCCAGGGCGCCGGGCTGACGCTGGCAACGGTGGCCGGCTCCCCGTACCCGGTGGGCGCCCTGCTGGTGGCCGCCGTGGTCACCGCGAACGTGGCGCTGGGCGGGATGCGGGCGATCACCTTCGTGCAGGCGTTCCAGTACTGGCTCAAGCTGACCGCGCTCGCCGTACCGGTGATCTTCCTGGCGTTGCAGTGGCAGGCCGACGGCCGCCCGGCGGTGACCCCGCCCGACGGGCCGACGTTCCGGGTCGCGACCACCGTCGTGGTCGAGCACCGCGCGACCCTCACCCTGCCCGACGGCGAGATCCGGGAGGTACGCCCCGGCGACGAGCTGACCTTCGCCGCCGGCGATCCGGTGCCGGACGTGTCCGGGGTGGCCGCCGACGCCAGCGACTGGTTGCTGCCCAGCGCCGCGGGTGACGACGACCGAGGGCTCTTCGGGACGTACTCGCTGATCCTTGCCACGTTCCTGGGCACCATGGGCCTCCCGCACGTGCTGGTCCGCTTCTACACCAACCCCGACGGCGCGGCGGCCCGCCGGACCACCCTGGTCGTGCTGGCCCTGGTCGGTGCCTTCTATCTGCTGCCCACCCTGTACGGGGTGCTCGGCCGGATCTACACCCCGCAGTTGCTCGTCAGCGGGCAGACCGACGCGGTGGTGGTGCTGCTGCCCGGCGCGGCCCTCGGCGACGGGACGGTCGGGCGGCTGCTCACCGCGCTGGTCTCGGCGGGCGCGTTCGCGGCCTTCCTCTCCACGTCGTCCGGGCTGCTGACCAGCGTCGCCGGGGTGATCTCGACGGATGTGCTCGGCCGAGGCTCGGTACGCGGCTTCCGTCTGGCCACGGTGATCGCCGGAGCGGTGCCGACGGTGCTGGCGCTGCACGTCTCCGGACTGGACGTGTCGCAGGTGGTCGGGCTGGCCTTCGCGGTCGCCGCGTCGAGCTTCTGCCCGCTGCTGGTGCTCGGCATCTGGTGGCGTGGCCTGACCGACCTGGGCGCCGCCGCCGGTGTGCTGGTCGGCGGCGGGGCGGCGATCGGCGCGGTGCTGGTGACGGTGCTGGGTCCGCCGCTGTCCGGCTGGCCGGCCACGCTCACCACCCAGCCGGCCGCCTGGACGGTGCCGTTGGCCTTCACCGTGATGATCGCCGTGTCGATGGCAACCCGCCGGCGAGCCCCGGCCGACATCGCCGCAACCATGCTCCGCCTACACACCCCGGAAGCCCTCCGCATGTAGGCGCGAATCTGTCGAGACCGGCTGTCCCGGCCAACGGTCCGCTCAGCAGGCGTCGGTGCCGGCGCAGAGTCGGTCGGCTGCCCGTTGTGCCAGCCGTCGGGCCTCCGTCTTGTTGGTCAGGCTGCCCAGCCAGACCTCCGCCACCAGATCACCCTGTCGGACGAAGAGCGTGTAACTGATCAAGCCGGAGCCGTCGAATCTGATCAGGAGCGAACCGTCCCCGGCGAATCCCGAGTCGGCGATCGACAACGAACTGTACTCGTCCCTCGGCTCGCATTCGGTCACCGTCCGGGCCCAGGCGATGGTGGCCTTCGCGCCGTTGAGGGAGTACCGCCGCACCCGCTCGATGACCGATGACGCATCGGGTTTCCCGAACACCGCACCCCGCTCGGCGCGCTCCTTGGCCGACAGCGTCGGCGTGTCCGCGCAGGCATTGCTGGCAGCAAAATTGAACGACCAGTCACCGTCCAGGTCACTTCCGGCCGCCCGGAAACCGCGCGGGAGGTCCGACGCACGCAGCAGCGCCTCCGCTGGGATGGCCGGGCTGGTGGAACCATTCGACGGGCTGCCGCTGGTCGTCGACGGGCTCGACGGTGGTGCGCCGGGGGTGTTGCGGGTCGAGGGCGTCGGAGACGGGGTCGGGGTGGCTGACGGCGTCGGTGTCGGGGTGGGTGATCCGGTCGCCGGCAGCACCGGTGTCGGCGCCCCCTCCCGGCCGCCGGCCAGCGCCACCGCTCCGGTGGCCACCACGGCCACCGCCACCACTCCGGCGAGCGTCGCCACGATCCTCGTCCGACGGGTCCGCCGCCGGCCGTGCTCCCGCACCTGTTCGGTCGGTGCCCAGGTCAGGTGCTCGGTGTCGCGGTAGATGTCGGTGAAGAACTGATCAGGCATTGCTGACCTCCTCGGGGAGGGTGGTGCCGAGCATGGGGGCCATGGCCTGGCGGCCCCGGGAAAGCCGGGCCTTGACGGTGCCGAGCGGCACACCGATCTGAGTCGCGATGTCAGCGACCGAGAGGTCCGCCAGGTAGTGCAGGACGATCGCCTCGCGTTGCTCCAGCGGCAATCGACGTAACGCCGCGACCAGCGCGACGGTGTTCTCCGAGGGTGGTCCCACGGCAGTGGCCGGACCGTGCCGCCGGTTTGCGCGGATACCGTTGCGGATCTTGCGCCATCGGTTCATGAGGAGGCGGTGCCCCACGCCGCGTACCCACGCCTCCGGATCGCCGTACTCGCCGATGCGCTGCCAGCGCTGCCAGGCCCGGACGTACGCTTCCTGCGCGGCGTTCTGCGCCTCGTGGATGTCGCCACCGAGCGCGTACAGCACTGTGACGACCCGGTGTCTGGTGGCTCGATAGAAATCCTCGAACCCGTCGTCTCTGTCCAATGTCCCCTCCCCCGTTGTCGCTCCTGCCACTGTCACCCGCCAGCACGACGGCCGGTTGCATCAGGATGGGCACGGAGAGTGGGAGTTGGCAGGAACGAGGTTGCCGAGCTCGTTCCGCGATCTTGCACTTCCTGTCCCGACACAAGGGTCATATGAAGTCATTTCGGCAACCGAAGCTGCAAGATCGGCGCGATCCTCGTCCGCCTCGGGGATGATCGCGGGTCCGCCCGTCGCCGGACGGCGGAACTGGCTTTCGACGGATAACGTCGGCGCATGACTGTTGAGCACCCCGCGCTCGCACTGCGTGGCCTGGCCAAGCGGTTCGACGGCACGATCGCGGTGGCCGGCGTCGACCTGGACGTCCCCGCCGGCTCCTTCTATGGCCTGCTCGGCCCGAACGGCGCCGGCAAGACGACGACCCTGTCGATGGCGGTCGGGCTGTTGCGCCCGGACGCCGGCTCGGCCCGGGTGCTCGGGCAGGACGTCTGGCAGGACCCGGTGGCCGCCAAGCGGCTGCTCGGCGTGATGCCCGACGGTGTGCGCCTGTTCGACCGGCTGACGGGGGCGGAGCTGCTGGCGTACAACGGTTTGTTGCGGGGGATGGACCCGGCGGTGGTCGACCAGCGGGCTGCCGAGCTGCTGGACGTGCTGGCTCTCGGCGACGCCGGTCGCACGCTGGTGGTGGACTATTCGGCGGGCATGAAGAAGAAGATCGGCCTGGCCTGCGCGCTGCTGCACGGCCCTCGGGTGCTGGTCTTGGACGAGCCGTTCGAGGCGGTCGACCCGGTCTCCGCGGCGCTGATCCGGGACATCCTCACCCGCTACGCGGCCGGCGGCGGCACTGTGGTGTTCTCCAGTCACGTGATGGAGGTCGTCGAGCGGCTCTGCTCGCACGTGGCGATCCTGGCCAGCGGCACCATCAAGCGGGTCGGGACGATCGGCGAGGTCCGTGGTGAGCGCTCGTTGGAGCAGGTCTTCGTCGAGGTGGTCGGCGGGCGCACCGCGACGGGCGAGGAGCTGTCGTGGCTGTCCCGGTGAGCACGGACGCCGCGCCCGTACGCACGGTCTCCGCCCGGCACTTCGTACGGCTCAAGCTGCGGGTGATGGGCAACAGCTTCCGTGGTCAGGGCTGGCGGATCGCGTTGTTCATCGGTGGCGTGTTCCTCGGCCTCTGGTTCGCCGCCAGCGGCTTCTTCCTTTTTGCCCTGCCCGGCCTGACGGGCGATGGCCAGTACGCGGTGCTGGTCGCGGCGGCGGGCGGTGGGCTGCTGGTGCTTGGTTGGCTGCTCCTGCCGCTGGTCTTCTTCGGTGTGGACGAGACACTGGACCCGGCCCGGTTCGCGCTGCTGCCGCTGCCCCGCCGCACTCTGGTGACCGGCCTGTTCGCGGCGGCTCTGGTGAGCGTGCCGGTGCTGGCGGTGCTGATCGCGTCGTTCGGGTTGGTGCTCACCGCCTGGTCGTTGGGCGGTTGGTCGGCGGGGCTGGTGGCGGTGGTCGGTGTGATCGCCGGGCTGCTGCTCTGCGTGGCCGCCAGCCGGGCGGTGACGAGCGCCTTCGCGACCATGTTGCGGTCCCGTCGGGTCCGCGACCTGGCGGCCGTGCTGCTGGCGGTGACCGCCGCGCTGCTCGGTCCGTTGCAGGTGTTCGGTCTCGCCGCGTTGCGGGAGGCCGACTGGACCCGGTTGACCGGTGTGGCGACCGTGATCGGTTGGACGCCGTTCGGCGCGCCGTGGACCGCCGGCATCGACGTCGCCCAGGGGCGGGTGTGGGCGGCCCCGGTCAAGTTGCTGATCACGGTGGTGGCGCTCGGCGCCCTGCTGGCGTGGTGGTCGCGGTCGCTGGAGTCGGCGATGGTGGGTGCGGCGAGCGCCGGTAAGGCTCCGGTACAACGCGGTGTCACCGGCGGCGCGATCGCCCAACTCTTTCCCAAGGTCGCCGGCTGGGCCCGTCGGGACCGGTTCGGCGCACTGGTCGCCCGGGAGGCCCGTTACTGGTGGCGGGACGCGCGCCGCCGGGCCAACCTGATCACGATCGCGGTGGTCGGCATCTTCGTGCCGGTTTTGATCAACGTTACGGGCGGGGACTTCGCATTCGAGGACGGTGCCGGGGTCACTGCGGCCGCCAGCGACAGCTCACCGGTCGTGGTCACCATCTCCATGCTCCTCGTGGGTGTGCTCGCCGCCGTCACCCTGGCCAACCAGTTCGGCTTCGACGGCAGCGCGTACGCGGCGAACGTGGTGGCCGGGGTTCCCGGCCAGGTCGAGTTGCGGGCCCGGATGACGGCTTTCTCGCTGTACGTGCTGCCGATGTTGGGCGTCGTCGCGGTGGTGTTGTCGTTTCTGCTCAGCCGACCGGAGTGGATCGGGCTCACCATCGGCGGCCTGGTCGCCACCTACGGCGCCGGGCTGGCGGTGAACAGCCTGATCTCGGTGCTCGGGGCGTACTCGCTGCCGGAGACGAGCAACCCGTTCGCCATGAACAGCGGTGCGGGCCTGGCAAAAGGGCTGCTCACCCTGTTGGCGATGCTCGCCTCGGCGGTCGCCGCGGTGCCGATGGTGGTGGCCGCCGCGCTGCTCGGCGACGCGTGGCTCTGGCTGGCCCTGCCGGTCGGTGCCGCGTACGGGTTGGGCGCGGCGCTGCTGGGGGCGTACCTGGCCGGCGACGTGCTGGACCGACGGCAGCCGGAGCTGCTGGCCACTGTCACCCCACGCCGCTAGCCGGTCTGTCGGCTGGGGGCCAGGGCAGCGTCGGCGACGAAGCCACGCCAAGCGGCCGGAGCGAAGGTGAGGGTCGGGCCGGAGCGGTCCTTGCTGTCCCGGACCAGAACGACGCCCGGCAGGTTGTCCGCCACCTCGACGCAGGCTCCACCCGTGTCGCCGGACCTGGTCGATGTCCGCCAGCGGGGTTGAGGAACGGTCATGGCGTCACCTTCAGCTTCCGGATCAGGTCCAGCGAGGCGCTCGTGGAGAGCGCTTCGCCGAGCAGGCTATCCCATTTCCGACCAATCAGACGCACGACGTCCGGGTCGTCGATGACGTGTCCGCGAGCCACGTCTTCGACATAGGTGACCCGTTCACCGTCGGGCAGTTCAGCGAGCAGAAATCCGCCTGTCAATCCGACATGGGCTCCGGCGTCGAGCGGCTCGACGTGCAGTCTGACGTTTGGCATGACGGCGAGTTCCATCAGCCGACCAAGCTGAGCGTCCAGTACCGCCGGTCCGCCGATCGGGCGGCGTAGAGCCGTCTCGTCCAAGACGAAGACGCATTGCGGCGACTCTGCCCGTTGCCACAACTGCTGTCGATCCATCCGAACCGTAACCAACTCGTCCACCAACTTGGTCGGATTCAGACCACCAGCGGAAATGACCGCGCGGGCATAGTCCTCGGTTTGCAGGAGTCCCGGAATCAGGCACGGCTCGAATTCGCAGAGCCGGATCGCCTGCTCCTCATGGTTGCGCCACGGAACGAACCACGTCGGCAGCCGCTGCCGATCAGCGGCCCGCAACAGTTCAGCCAGGAGGCCGCCGGTGGCTAGGGCTTCGTCTGCTGCCACCGCGAACTCCATGGTCGGCCGACGCCGGCCGGTCTCGATGGCGGCCACCGTGGATGGACTCCACTTGGTCAGCGTCGCCAACGCCTCCTGGGAGATCTCGGCCCCGGCTCGGGCGGCCTTCAACGCCCGGACCCACATCTCGACGTTCATCCTTACCTCTCCGGTAAGTACGTGACCCCGCTGCGTAGTAAGCCCTGGCATCCTCCCCTCTCCGCGCCCCTCAGTCCAGGGTGGATGACACGCGGCCCGGCCGGTGGAGGCGATGTCCCGGCGTCCGGTCCTGCGTTCGGGCCGCCCTGGTCATCCCCCCGATCGGGGCGGCCCTCGTCGACCGGGAGGAGATCAGCCATGTTCGGGTTCATCCGTGGCAGGAACGGGGCACGGTGGTCGTACCGGAAAAGGAAGGTTGCGGCACCGGCGGCCGTGCCGGGCGCGACCGGATCGGAGCGGTCGGCAGGCCCGCCGAATCGACCACCCGCCGACGCCGTCCGGAAGCGTCGTGCCACCGGCGCGGCCGCCCGCACCGAGTGCTCGTGGCCAAGATCCGCGCAACATCAGGGTTGTTGGTGCCTCCCGCGTGTCGGAGGCAGCAACATCCGGGAAGTTGCTCGGATCTTGGAGCGTGACGTGGAGCGTCATCGGTGAGCCGCCCGCACCTGCCAATGCGGCCGCTGTGGCGGTGTCGGGGCTGCGGCGCGCTCTGGCCGTGTCAGCCGGCGCGGCTGGCGCTGCTCGCCGAGTACCGAGACGACCGCGTGGGGCTGCTGGTCTACCTGGGCTCGGCGATGGCGGAGGCGGGCGATCAACTCGCCCGCCTCAACGGGCGCCCCGCCGACCTGCACGAGCGCTTCCTTGGTTGGGCGAGGGCCCGGGGCGGCACAATGTTTCACGTGAATCATGAGCCGGGCGCCGAGATCCATTCCACCGACCCGTTCGCGGTGCCGAGCGGGCAGCGATCGCCGGTACGTCGACTGCGCGGCCGGCTCGCCGCGCCGGTGACTCTCTGGACGGCCCCCGGCCCGGCCGGGCTCACGGTGTCGTCCACCCTGGTCGCCGAGGGGGAGCCGGACCGGCTGGTCGGGCTGATCGACGCGGAGTCCGACTTCTGGGCGGCAGCCGAGGAGGCGGGCCGGTTCGCGGTCACGCCGCTCGGGCCGCCGCACCGGCAGCTCGCCGACCGGTTCGCCGGCCTGTTCCCCTCTCCGGGCGGGCTCTTCGCCGCGGACACGTGGATCGAGACGCCCTACGGGCCGGTGCCGGCGGACGCGGGCGGTTGGGCCGCCTGCCGGCTGGACACCGCCCGGGAGTACGGCTGGGGCCTGCTGGTGGAGGCCACCATCGAGGCTGTCGACCTGGCCGAGGAGGCCGCTCCGCTGCTGCACTATCGCGGTCGGTACCACGAGCTGCCGAGCTGAACGGGCGACCCCCGGGGACCGACCGGTCACCGGGGTGATCTGAGTCACTCGGCGCAGCCAGGCAACCGCTCGGCGCACTCGACGACCGACGTCGATCTCGGCCTTCCCCGTCGGGGAGCGCGCTCTTTACGGTGCGCGAAACTCCCTCTGACGCCTGTGAAGGTGGTGATCCACAGATGTCCACGGACACACCCGCTCCGGCCGCTTCCCAGTCGGACAAGTACCTGGCCGTACAACGGTCGGACGAGTTCGCCGGGCTGCGGCGTGCGCTGCGCGGCTTCGTCTTCCCGATGACCGTCGCGTTCTTCCTGTGGTATGCGCTCTACGTCATTCTCTCCGCGTACGCCCGGGACTTCATGGGCACGAAGCTGTTCGGCAGCAACATCAACGTCGCGCTGGTCTTCGGCCTGCTCCAGTTCGTCTCCACGTTCCTGATCGCCTGGCTCTACTCCCGGTACGCGGACCGGAAGATCGACCCCATCGCCGACCGGATCCGCGCCGAGATCGGGGAGGTGACCCGTGAAGACGGTTCACGCGGTTGAGACGTTCCTCGCGGCTGAGGCTGGCAATCACACCGCCCGCAACCTGACCATCACGCTGTTCCTGGTCTTCGTGGCGGTGACCCTGGCCATCACGATCTGGGCCAGCCGGCAGACCAAGACGGCAACCGACTTCTACGCGGGCGGCCGGTCCTTCTCCGGTTTCCAGAACGGCATGGCGATCGGCGGCGACTACATGTCGGCCGCGTCGTTCCTCGGCATCGCCGGCATCATCGCGCTCTATGGCTACGACGGCTTCCTCTACTCGATCGGCTTCCTGGTCGCCTGGCTGGTGGCCCTCCTGCTGGTCGCGGAGCTGCTGCGTAACTCGGGCCGGTACACGATGGCCGACGTGCTGGCCTTCCGGATGCGCCAGCGTCCGGTGCGTACGGCGGCGGCGGTCTCCACCATCACCGTGTCGATCTTCTATCTGCTCGCGCAGATGGTGGGCGCCGGCGCGCTGGTCGCGCTGCTGCTCGGCATCCGGCCGGGGACGACCTTCCTCGGCATGGACGCATCCACCGCGAAGATCGCCACCATCATCATGGTCGGCGCCCTGATGATCATCTACGTCACCGTGGGTGGCATGAAGGGCACCACCTACGTGCAGATCGTCAAGGCGTTCCTGCTCATGGGCGGCGCGCTGCTGATGACGATCCTGGTGCTGGCGAAGTTCAACTTCAACCTGTCGGCACTCCTGGGCCAGGCCGCCGAGGCGTCCGGCAAGGGCAGCGCGTTCCTCGAACCCGGGTTGCGGTACGGGGTCGAGGTCGCCGGCAACTCGACGCAGACCTTCTACAACAAGGTGGACCTGCTGTCGCTGGGTATCGCCCTGGTGCTCGGCACCGCCGGTCTGCCGCACATCCTGATCCGCTTCTACACGGTACCCACCGCGAAGGCGGCCCGTAAGAGCGTGCTCTGGGCGATCGGCATCATCGGCACCTTCTACCTGCTCACCCTGGCCCTCGGCTTCGGTGCGGCGGCATTGGTGGGCAGCGCGGCGATCACCGCGCAGGACAAGGCCGGCAACACCGCGGCGCCCCAGCTGGCCGAAGCGCTCGGAATCGACTTCTTCGGCGGCGAACTGGGTGGTGCGGCGCTGCTGGCGATCATCGCGGCGGTCGCCTTCGCCACCATCCTGGCGGTGGTCGCCGGGTTGACACTGGCCTCGTCGTCCAGCCTGGCGCACGACTTCTACGCCAACGTCATCAAGCGGGGTGACACGTCGGAGCGGCAGGAGGTACGCGTCGCCCGGATCTCCGCCCTGGTGATCGGCGCGGTGTCGATCGCCCTGTCGATCTTCGCGCAGAACCTCAACGTGGCGTTCCTGGTGGCGCTGGCCTTCGCGGTCGCCGCCTCGGGCAACCTGCCGGCGATCCTCTACAGCCTCTTCTGGCGGCGGTTCAACACCTCCGGCGCGGTGTGGGCGATCTACGGCGGTCTGGTCTCGGCCGTGCTGCTGGTGTTCTTCTCGCCGGTGGTCTCCGGCGCGGCGACGTCGATGTTCCCGGACCACGACTGGCAGTGGTTCCCACTGTCCAACCCGGGCATCCTCTCCATCCCGTTCGGTTTCCTGTGCGGGTGGATCGGCACCGTCATCTCGAAGGAGCACGACGAGGACAAGTACGCGGAGCTGGAGGTGCGGGCCCTCACGGGCTCCGGCGCCCACTGATCCGAGCGCTCGTCACGAGAGGCCCCCTGTGCTCAACAGGGGGTCTCTTCGTGCAAATGGGAGTCGGTAGGCTGACTGGCATGAAGGTTGCTGAGCGCTTCGGTTCCGGTCACCGCGTTCTCGTCACCGGCGGCGCCGGTTTCGTCCCGTCGCACCTGGTGGATTCCCTGATCACCCGGGGCTGCACGGTGGTGGCGCTGGACAACTTCGTGACCGGCTCCAAGGAGAACATCGCCCACCTGGTGGACCGGCCCACCTTCACGCTCGTCGAGGCGGACCTCTCCGACGGCCTGCCGACCGACCACCCGGCGCTGGCCGAGCGGTTCGACGCGATCCTGCACATGGCCTCGCCGGCCAGCCCCACCGACTTCGCGCAACTGCCGGTGGAGATCCTCCGGGTCGGCTCGGTGGGCACGCTGCACCTGCTGGAGCGCGCGGTCGCCGACGGCGCCCGGTTCCTGATGGCCTCCACCTCCGAGGCGTACGGGGACCCGAAGGAGCACCCGCAGCGCGAGACCTACTGGGGCAACGTCAACCCGATCGGGGTCCGCAGCGTCTACGACGAGGCCAAGCGCTTCTCCGAGGCCGCGACGATGGCGTACCACCGCTACCGCGGGCTCGACGGGGCGATCGTCCGAATCTTCAACACGTACGGCCCACGGATGCGCCCGGACGACGGCCGCGCCATCCCCACGTTCATCTCCCAGGCGCTGCGCGGCGAGCCGATCACCGTGCACGGCACCGGCAACCAGACCCGGTCCATCTGCTTCGTCGAGGACCTGGTGCGGGGCATCCTGCTGCTGCTCGACTCGACCGAGACGGGCCCGGTCAACTGCGGCACCGAGCACGAGCTGACCATGCGGCAACTCGCCGAGTTGATCGTGTCGCTCTCCGACAGCAGCTCCGAGGTGACCTACGTCACCCGCAGCTCGGACGACCCGGAGATGCGCCGCCCCGATCTCACGCTCGCCCGTGAACTGCTCGGATACGAGCCGACGGTCGCGCCCGAAGATGGCCTGCGACGCACGATTGAGCACTTCCGGGCACGGCTAGGGTAACCAGTTCACCGCGTACCGCCTGCCGCTGAGTGTCGCCTGAAGGCGGCGGTGGCTCCCGCTACGTACCCTGAGTTACATGTCCGCGACTTCGTCTGCCGGCGTCCCGCATCCGTACCTGCACCGCAGCGCCGGGCGCGCGTCGGTGCCCGGCCCCGACCGGGGCGCCTCCGGGCGTGCCCGTCCGACCGAGGCACGCTTCTACCCGTCGTACGACGAGGATGAGCCCAGGCCCGGCGGCCCGGCGGGGCCACGTAGGCCCGGCGGTCCGGGTGGTGCCGGCGGCTCCGGTCGGCGTGGCCCGCGACCGCGCTGGGGTCGGATCGCCCTGGTGGCCGGGGTCGCGGTGCTGGTGCTGGCGTTGCTCGGCAGCGTGGGGGCCTGGCTCTACGCCCGCAACCTCAACAACGACCTGGCCCGCACCGACCCGTTCGCGGAGATCACCGGTGGCCGGCCGGTCAAGGCCGTCGACGGCGCGCTGAACATCCTGCTGGTCGGCAGCGACTCACGGGACCCGGACGCGCCTGTCGACGCCAGGAGTGAGTGGCGCGCCGACACGGTCATCGTGATGCACATCCCGGCCGACCACCAGGAGGCCTACCTGGTCTCCATTCCGCGTGACCTCTACGTGCCGATCCCGGAGAGCGCCGGCGCGGACTGCGACTCCGGTGAGCGCGCGAAGATCAACGCGGCGTTCGCGTTCGGCGGGCTGCCGCTGGCGGTACGCACCGTGGAGTGCTTCACCGACGTGCGGATCGACCATGTGATGGCGATCGACTTCGGCGGGTTCAAGGAGGTCACCGACGCCCTCGGCGGGGTGGACCTGAAGGTGGAGCGGACGGTCACCTCGATCCACAAGCCGTACCGGACGTTCACCAAGGGCACAAACCACATGGACGGCGCGGAGGCTCTGGACTGGATCCGGCAGCGTAAGCAGTTCCCGGATGGGGACTTCGCCCGGATGCGGCACCAGCAGGAGTTCCTTCGGGCGCTGATGGACAAGGCGGCGAGCAGCGGCACGCTGGCGAACCCGAAGAAGCTCAACGATTTCCTCCAGTCGGTGACCGCGGCCGTAACCGTTGACCAGGGTTTCTCGGTTACAGACATGGCGCTGCAGTTCCGCAACCTGCGCGGCCAGAACCTCACCTTTGTGACCAGCCCGAACTCGGGCAGCGAGACGAGAAACGGCGAGTCGGTGGTCGTCTCGGACCGGGAGAAGGCGCTTGCCATGTACAAGGCCATGTCGGCGGACACCATGGCGGACTGGGTCAAGGCCAACCCGCCGAAGGGCAACGCCGGCGGCTGACCGAGGCGGGCACCCCGCTGCCGACGGCCCGACGGCGAACCCGCCGTTCGGGTCATCGAGTGGCGACGATCGACTGAATCCGGGAAGATCGACATCCGATTCATCCGAGATGAACTCGCCAAGTCGTTTTCATGTCCGTACAGTGGTGCCGCCCCCTCCTGATCACGAGCTGGAGCACGAATGCCGGTTCAGGCCAGTCGTCGCCCTTCCTCCTCCGGGTCTGCCGCGCCCAGCGGCCGGATCTCTGCGGCCATACCAGTGCAGTCACGCCCCTCGGGCGGCGGACCGGGCGGTCGTCCGCCCGGCGGCGGCGACGGCGGCAGTTCGGGTGGCGGCGGCGCGGGTGGCGGTGGGTCGGCGAAGAAGCGGACCAAGCGCAAGGACCCCCTCTGGGCCCGGCTGACAGTGGTGTTCGGGGCGGTGCTGATGCTCAGCAGCGGGGCGGCCATCGTCGGCAGCAAGGTGGTGATCGGGCAGGCGACCGGCGGCATCGCTCAGCGCAACCTGCTGGGGGAGGCCGGCAAGTCCGACGCCGAGGGCGGGGCGAGCCTGGAGGGGCCGATCGACATGCTGCTGCTGGGCGTGGACGCCCGGGAGCGCTGGGCCGCCGACGACGTCCGCTCGGACAGCATCATCATCCTGCACATCCCGGCCACGCACGACCAGGCGTACCTGATCTCCATCCCCCGGGACACCGAGGCGCAGATCCCGGCGTTCCCGAAGAGCGGCTTCACCGGCGGCACCGACAAGATCAACGCCGCGTTTCAGGCGGGTGCCCGCAACGGTGGTGGCTGGGAGGGTGGCGCGCAGCTGATGGCGCAGACGATCAAGCGCCTCACCGGGATCAGCTTCGACGGCGCGGCGATCATCAACTTCGGTGGCTTCAAGAACGTCATCGACACCCTGGGCACGGTGCGCATCTGTGTCAGCCAGGAAGTCAAGTCGCTGCACATGTCGTACGTCGACGGCAAGCCGATGTGGAACGCCGACGCCAAGAAGACCGGCAAGGCGCGCACCCCGGTGGTGCACAAGAAGGGCTGCCAGGAGATGGAGGGCTGGGCTGCACTGGACTACTCCCGGCAGCGCAAGACCCTCCGCAACGGCGACTACGACCGCCAGCAGAACCAGCAGCAGCTGATCAAGGCAATGGCCAAGAAGGCCACCGACCGCGGGATGCTGACCAACCCGGCCAAGATCAAGCAGTTGATCAAGGCGGCCGGCGAGGCGTCCGTGCTGGACACCGGCGGCGTGCCGATCGAGGACTTCATCTTCACCATGCGCGGGGTCACCGGCAACGAGCTGACCATGCTCAAGACCAACAACGGCACCTTCAACGCCAACGGCAACAACACCGAGGGTCTGAACGAGGAGACCAAGGAGATGTTCCGGGCGGTCAAGCAGGACAAGCTCGCCGACTTCGTCTTCACCCACCCCGAGGTGATCTCCAACCGCAAGTGACGGCCGGGAGTCGCGAAAACCCAGCGACGGCATCGTCACCGCCCGTAGCCTGACGTGAGCAGGTTTCACGTATCGGCTGCGGGGAGGCGGTCACGTCCAGGTGGGGACGGAACGCGGCGGGCCGGGCCGGAGCGGCCCCGTCGGCCCGAGCACGCCGCGCCCGCGGGTCGCGGATCATGCTCGGCGTCGGCCTGGTCCTCGTGCTGCTGGCCGGGCTCGCCGTGGCCGGGATCAGGACGCTGAGCAACCGGTACGAGCGAACGGTGACCAAGGAGCAGTTGCTCGACGCAGGCTCCCGCACCGACCGCACCGACCTGGACGGGCCGCTCAACTACCTCCTGGTCGGCTCCGACCGCCGCCCCGGAGGCAGCGGGCCGGACCAACGCTCGGACACCATCCTCATCGTGCACGTACCCGCCGGCCAGCGGGAGGCGTACCTCGTCTCCATTCCCCGTGACCTGCTGGTCGCCATCCCTGCCGGGAACGGCTTCGGCGGCGGCCAGGACAAGATCAATGCAGCGTACGAGCACGGCGGCGGCGGGCAGGCCGGCGCCCAACTGCTCTCCGCCACGCTGACCCGACTCACCGGCATCCGGTTCGACGGTGCCGCACTGATCGACTTCTCCGGCTTCCGCAAGGTCATCGACCTGCTCGGCGGGGTCCAGATGTGCGTGGACACCGAGGTCCGCTCGATCCACACCAACCGGGTCTTTCCCGTCGGCTGTCAGCAGATGGACGGGGCACAGGCACTGGACTACGTCCGGCAGCGATACGACCTGCCCGGCGGCGACTACGACCGGCAGCACCACCAGCAACAGTTGCTCCGGGCGATGTTGGACAGCGCCGGCAGGGCGGACCTCCGCAGCAACCCGATCAAGCTCGACCAGGTGCTCCGGGCGGTCGGCGGGTCGTTGACCGTCGACACCAACGGCGTACCCCTGGAGGACCTGCTCCTCGCGCTGCGCGCGCTGCCGCCCGACGGGATGCGCGGTGTCCAGGTGCCCTCGTCACCGCAGACCATCGACGAGGTCTCGTACGTGGTGCTGGACAACGGGGGCAACGGGCTGTTCGAGGCGGTTCGCGGCACCCGGGTGCCCGCCTGGGCGCAGGTCAACCCCCGCTGGGTGACCCGGTTGTGACGGTGTCGTAGGCCGGGTCGGTGCCGAACCGGCCTACGAGGATCTAGTGTTGCTTCCTGTGTTCGGACCCCAGGTTCCCACCGTGCCCGTGACCGAGATTGCCGACGAGACCTACCTGCTGGATGTGCGGGAGCACGACGAGTGGGCGGCCGGCCACGCCCCCACCGCTCACCACCTGCCGATGATGGAGTTGCCGGCACGGCTGGCCGAGGTGCCCACCGACCGGGAGGTGGCGGTCGTCTGCCGTTCCGGCGGCCGCTCCGCCCAGGTCGTCGCCTACCTGATCAACAACGGCTGGGAGCAGGTGCGCAACGCCGACGGCGGGATGCGCCAGTGGTCTGCCGTCGGCCGACCGGTGGTCGACGCGAACGGGCAGCCCGGCCAGGTCATCTGAGGCGGACGGCATGGGCGGTCCACTGGTCTTCGCGCACCGCGGCGCCTCGTACGACCTTCCCGAGCACACCCTCGCCGCGTACCTTCGCGCTCTCGACGAGGGCGCCGACGGCCTGGAGTGCGACGTCCGGCTGACCCGGGACGGGCACCTGGTCTGCGTACACGACCGTCGACTCGACCGCACCAGCAACGGTCGCGGTCTGGTCAGCGCGCGTACGCTCGCCGAGCTGGACGCACTGGACTTCGGCTCGTGGCATCCGGGCAGTGCACCGAGCGGCGACCTGCCGCCGGACGACTCGCACACCCGGCTGCTCACCCTGGCCCGGCTGCTGGACGCGGTGCTCGACGCCGGCCGGCCGGTCCGGCTGCTGGTCGAGACAAAGCACCCGTCCCGCTACGGCTCGAACGTGGAACGCCGACTGGTCAGCCTGCTGCGCCGCTACGGGCTGGCCGACCCGGCGCCGGACGACAGGGTGCAGGTCACCGTGATGTCGTTCTCCCCGCTGGCGGTCCGCCGGGTGCGCGAACTCGCCCCGACGCTGCCCACCGTGCTGTTGCTGGAGGTGTTGCCGCCCTGGCTGCGGTTGGGCCGGCTGCCGTTCGGCTCCCGCATCGCCGGGCCGGGCATCGGCCTGGTCCGGGGCCGTCCGCAGCTGCTGCCCGCGCTCCAAGCGGCCGGCAACGAGGTGTACGTCTGGACGGTCAACGAGCCCACCGACCTGGAGCTGGTGCTGTCCGCCGGGGTGGACGGGATCATCACCGACCGGCCGGCGTACGCCCTCGCCCGGCTGGGCCGCTGACGGGCGGGGGTGCCCAAATCCGGGTCGACGGGGCAGACTCGCCCCCATGCCGGAGCGTATTGACTTCCCCGCTCTCCTCGCCGGCCACACCGTCGTGATCGAGATGATCAATTCTGGGGACGCCGGCCTGCCGGTCCTCACCCAGCTCCTCCGGGTGGCCCAGCCGGCACTCGGCGCGACCGGTATGGCGTTCGTCGAGTTCGGTCCGACCGGTGGTCGCGTGATCTCCGCGACCGGCGCGGCGGAATGGGCCCTCGGTCGTCCGCTGGCCGCCGACGACCCGGACACCGTCTGTCTGCTCGCCGGGCCACGGGTACGCCAGGTACGGGTGGACCACCTCAACGGCAAGCTGGCCGGCGAGCTGAGCGGCAGCGACCTGCACTGGATGGTGGTCTCCCGGGCGGAGGTCGGCGGCCACATCGTCGGGAGCATGCACGCGCTCTACTCGGACGACGACGAGCCGGGCCCGGACCAGCAGGCGGTGATCGGCTACCTCGCCTCCTGCGTCGCGCACATGTACGGCGACCAGAGCGGCCTGCCGGTGCACGGCGACGGCCCGGTGGTGGCGGCACTCGCCGACGGGCTGGCCGTCGTCGACCGGGACGGGCACGTCCGACTCTGGAACCCGGCCGCCGCCCAGGTCACCGGGCGGTCGGTCGAGCAGGCGCTGAGCGCGCCGTTGCCGTTCCCGCTGCCCCCCTCCGGCCAGGTCCGGGACCACCGGATGCCGGACGGCCGCTGGCTGCGGATCACCTCCGGCGAGCTGCCCGGCCCGGGCACGTTGCGGGTGGTCACCTTCCGCGACATCACCGACCAGCAGCGCCGCGACCACGACCGGGAACTGTTCGTCGCGGTGACCAGCCACGAGCTGCGCACCCCGGTCACCGTCATCAAGGGGTACGCGGACACCCTCACCGACCACTGGGAGTCGCTCACCGAGGTGGACCGGCGGCAGGCCGCCCGGGTGATCGGGCAGCGTGCCAACGAGTTGGCCCGGTTGGTCGACCGTCTCCTCTCCTCGGCCGCCGAGACCGGGCCCGGGGACGACCCCGCGACCCCCTTCGACCTCGGCGAGGCGCTGCGCTCCGCCGTCGGCGACCTGCCGGCGGACCTGCGTCGACGGCTGGTGCTGCTCCTCCCGACCGACCTGCCCAAGGCGCTCGGCCACCGGCCCAGCCTGGCCACCGTGTTGACCGAGCTGACGACCAACGCCGGCAAGTACTCGGCACCGGACTCCCCGATCGAGATCACCGCCTCGGTGGACGGTCAACTGGTGGCGTTCCGGGTCAGCGACCGGGGCATCGGCATCCGACCGGAGCACGTGGAGCGGGCCTTCGACCGGTTCTGGCAGGGCGAGTCCGGCGACCGGCGCGGCTATCCGGGGGCAGGGCTCGGCCTCTATCTCGTCCGCCGGATCGTTGAACAACAGAATGGATGGGTATCCCTACGTCCGAGGACCGGCGGCGGTACGGTCGCAGAGGTGCGGCTACCACGCGGTTGACCGAGGTGGCGCGACGTGGAGGCGACGGTGGCAGCGGCAGCGAGAGAGCGGGCGTGGTGCGTGGTGGTTCCCCACCACCCGGTCGGGGCACGGCTGGCCCGGCACCGGCTCGCCGGCGAGTTGGCGGACGTCGTACCCCCGACGCTTCTCGCGGATCTGATCGCGGTGCTGGCGGAGCTGGTGGGTAACGCCGTGCGGCACGCCCGGCCGCTGCCCGGCGGAGTCATCCGGGTGGCCTGGCACCTACGCCCCTCGGCCGAGGGCGCTCTGATCCAGTTGCGGGTCACCGACGGCGGTGCGAGCACCGGGCCGCGGATCCGGACAGCCAGCCTCGACGCGGCGGACGGGCGAGGGCTGCACATCGTGGCCGGTCTGGCCACCCGTTGGGGAGTCGAGCGCGACGGCATGGGCCAGCGCGTCTGGGCCGAGTTCGACCCGGTGCCGGCACCCCGACCCGACCTGGTGCCGGCACGCTGACCGTCGCTGATCCTGACCTCGTCGCCGGGACCGGTGCTCGACCGGCTCG
Source organism: Micromonospora sp. A202 (assembly GCF_006715105.1). Taxonomy (NCBI): domain Bacteria; kingdom Bacillati; phylum Actinomycetota; class Actinomycetes; order Micromonosporales; family Micromonosporaceae; genus Micromonospora; species Micromonospora sp. A202. The sequence goes on from NZ_VFMP01000001.1 coordinate 6,596,885, forward strand.
GGATGGGTGGGTCCCGCCCACGGAAAGCCGGTCGGGGCTCTAGGCTGTGACGCCGTGAGCAAGCGTCGAAAGAGCCAGCGCACCGCAGCCGACACCGCCCCCCGCCGGGAGAAGGTGCGGGACATCTTCGTGCCGCGTCCGTTCGACGGGCTGGTCGACGAACCCGAGTGGATCGCCCTGCGCGAGTTGGTGCCGGCCGCCTCCGCGCCGCTGCGACTGGCACCCGCCCTGGTCGAGGAGTTCGGCGACCGGTCGGCGACGCTCGCCACGGTGCTGCCGATGGCCGCCCCGGCGATCAGCAAGCCGGACGGTCGGGTGCTCATCGGCCTCCAGCGCCACCAGCAGTCCGGTGACGTCTCCCGGGACCTGGCCGAGGCGCTGCTCTGCGCACTGCGGACCGAGCCGGGTGGCCAGGTGGCCGTGCCGCCGCTGCCCGGCCCCGGCCCACGCCTCCAGGACATCCTCGCGGACGGTCCACTGGACATCACGATGCACGAAGGTTTCGAGTTCTGGCTCGACCCCGGGGCCGGCGATGATCCGACCGTCCAGGCGTCTCTGGAGCGGGCGAACGCGGCCATCTACCCGACCGTGCGGTTGACCGCCGCGAAGGCCGCGTACTGGTGTCAGGTCCCGGAGAAGGCACACGTGCGCTGGGTGTTGCCCGAGGACGAGGACGCCGCCCTGGACGCGCTGGCCCGCCTCGGCGCGGCCGGTTCGCTGACGCTCGGCGAGCAGACCAAGTTCGCCGGCATGTTCCGCGCGCACGGCCGTCTGGTGCCGGTCTGGGACCTCCCGGAGGAGACTCCGGCCGCCGACTGGGAGGACCCGGTGGCGCAGTTCGCGAAGCGGTACGCGGAGGCGCTCGCCGCCACCGACCCGCTGGACGCCGCCGGCCGACGCGCCCGTCAGGGGCTACTCGGCCGCCAGCTCACCCTCCGCTGAGCCCGGCCCGGCCCGTTCCGGCCGGCAACGGCTCGCGGCTGATCGGGCAGGACATGCAGCGCGGCCCTCCCCGGCCGGATCCCAGCTCGGAGCCAGCGATCGGGATCACCTCGATGCCGGCTCGCTCCAACTGTGCGTTGGTCTCGGTGTTGCGCTCGTAGCCCACGCAGAGCCGGGGCGCCAGCGCGAGGGTGTTGTTGCCGTCGTCCCACTGCTCGCGTTCCGCGGTGACCGGGTCCAGCCCGGTGTCGATGACCCGGAGCAGGTCGAGGTCCATCGCGTCGGCGGCGGCCCGCAGGAACGGCGCCGGCCCGTCCACCCGCGGGTCCTCACCGTCCGCGCCGGCGATGACGGTGTACGCCGACAGCGTGCTCGCGATGTTGGGGTACATCAGCACGGCGTCCACGTCGACCATCGTGCAGACGGTGTCGAGGTGCATGGTGGCGCGCTTCTGGGCGATCGGCACCACCAGGATGGTGTGGGCCAGGCCGGCGGCGAAGACCTGCCGGCCGAGGCGTTCGGCACCGGCCGGTGTGGTCCGTTCGCCCACCCCGACCGCCAGCACCCCGGGCGCGAGCAGCAGCACGTCCCCACCCTCAAGGTGTTCGAGGTTGGGGCGGTAGACGAACTCGGTGCCGGCGAAGCGCGGGTGGTGCCGGTAGATGGCGTCGGTCAGCGTGGTCTCGCGGCGGCGGGCGGGCATGGCCAGGCTGGTGACGCCGACCCGGTCGCCGATCCAGAGCGACGAGTCTCGGGTGAACAGCAGGTTGGGCAGCGGGTCGATGACGAAGTCGTGCCGATCCATCAGGGTGTAGACCAGCCCGCCGGGCCGCTCCGAGCTGATCCGCAGTTCCTCGTGGGCCAGCCCGGCGGTCAGCACGTCGGCCAGTGCCGCCGGGTCCAGGTAGGAGAGGTGGTCGGCGACGCGGGCCCGCAGGGTGTCGCCGAGCCGTCGGGAGCGCAGCACCTGTTCGGTGAGCTCGGCGCGGGCGTCCGCGACGGCAAGCGTCTCGGCCAGCAGGGTGGCCAGGTACAGCACCTCCACCCCGCGCTCGCGCAGGGCGGCGGCGAACGCGTCGTGCTCCTCCTGGGCCCGCCCGACCCAGGGGATCGCGTCGAACAGGAGCGAGTCGTTGTTGCGTGGGGTGAGCCGGGCCAGTTCGGGGCCGGGCCGGTGCAGCAGTACGGTGCCGAGCCGCCCGACTTCACTGTCGACGTAGTGGGTCACTCCCGCAGCGTAGGGCAGGGTTTGGCGGCATCCGAGAAAAGAACTGTGGATGAATATGGCATTCATCCACAGTCATTCCGGCGCTCCGGCTTGCCGAACCCCGGTAGTGGCAACGTAGGGTAGTGGGGACATAACTTCGAGGGACCTTTTGCCGGAGGTCGACGACGATGACTGTCTTTCCCGCACGACGAGCCGTACCGTCCGCTCGGGCACTGCCGCCCGTCGCGGTGCCACACCCCCGTGCCGAGTCGACGGGGGTTCTCGAACCAATCCGTCCGACACCGCTCGAATGGGCCCGCCGCCGTCGGGCCGAGCGAGGGGCGCGCCGCCTGGAGGCGGCCGGGGCGCGGGCGCTGGGCCAACTCGATCACCTCGGGCCCTCCTGGCACGTGATCGAATGGCCGCGCACCGACGTGACAGACGTCCTCGACCGTGGTCAGGACGAGCGCGCCGGGTTCCTCGCCATCGGGCCGAGCGGCCTCTTCGCCGTGACCATCGCCGACCACGGCCGGGCCAGAGTGCTTGTCGCGGGGGACGTCGTGCAGATCAACGGCAAGCGACCGCCGTACGTGGCCGAGTCCCGCCGGGACGCCAAGCGGGCCAGCAAGGCCCTCTCCGACGCGGTGGGGCTGCCCGTCCCGGTGACGCCGGTGCTGACCTTCGTCGGCTCCGGCGTTATCAGTGTCTACGGCCTTCCGAAGGACTGTCTGATGGCCACCCACCGCGAGCTGGATCGGCTTCTCGTGGCCGGTGGCAGTCGGATCAGCCCTGCCACGGCCGAGAAACTGTCCCGGGTCGCACAGCACCCTGGCACCTGGCTGAACGGCACGTACCGTCCAGCTGCCGACTACCGGTGGTATGACGAGGGCCGAACGGCCGCTGACAAGCCGGCCAGTCGCCGGTAACGTCACCGGCGACGCCACGCGGCTCCGGTCCCCCCGTCCACCTCACCGGCTTCCCGCGCCGTCACCGGCCGCCTCGGTTCAGGCTGTGCGGCCTGGGTGACCAGGTGCGCTCGGTGATTCGTCGGCGACCCGCTAGCGTGGACAGTCGATCGGTGCACATAGGAGGCGCGGTGGCCCACGTCGAACTTTCGCTCTCGGAAGCGTTCGTGCCGGCGGCGCGGGCCTCGACAGAGCCGGAGTCCGACAATGTCGGCCAATGGTCCTCGACAGTGTCCCGGGCCGACGAGCCGTGCCTGCTGATCGACGCCGACACGAGGGTGGTGGCGATCTCCACGGCCGGCTGCGAGCTGCTCTGTCTGGGCGAGCCGGGCGCTCTGATCGGGCGACCGCTGCTCGACGGAGGGCTGCGCCTGCTCGATTTCACCGCCAACCGGGGCGAGCTGACCGAGGCCGAGGCCGACAAGATCCCGCCCCTGCTGGCGCTCTCCTCCGGCCGACTCGCCCGTGGGCTGCTCCGGGTGCAGGCCGCCTCGGCCGACAACTCCGACGCGACCGTCGACGCGATCTCCACTCCGGTGCTCACCGACGGCACCGTCGCCGGTTCGCTCACCTTCTTCTCCGAGGTCTGACCTGCGGCGGAGTGTGTTGTTCGCCGCACGCGGCGTTGCTGGGATGAGCCCGCGCGCAGGCCGTAGGGTGCCCTCATGCTCGATATCGCGCTGCTGCCGGGGGACTACGCCGTGTGCCGCCTGGCCGCCGGCACCACCCTGCCGTACGCGTTGTCCAGCGGGCTTCGCGACACCGACGTGGTCACGGTGAGCTGGACCTCCGACGGGATCTCCGTGATCTGCCCGACCGACCGGGCTCCGGCACAGGCCGTGGTGGAAACCGTGTGGCGCTGTCTGCGGGTCACCGCCCCGGTGGGGATGGCCGCCATCGGCAGCCTGGCCGCGCTGGTCGACCCGCTGGCCGAGGCACGGGTCAGCGTGGTCACGTTCTCCACCTTCGACACCGACTATCTGCTGGTGCCGGCCGTCCGGCTGACCGAGGGCACTGCCGCGCTACAGCGCGCCGGGCACCGCGTCACCGGCTGAGCTTCACCCCCACCGGCCGCTCACCCTACGATGGGCTCGGCCACCCCGGCCGCGACGAATTCTCCGATGTCCCGAGGATCGGCCCGTGCCGTTCACCCCACCCCGCCCCGCGTCTCCCCCATCGCGAGCGACGATCCACATCTCACCGGCGACTCCTGGCCGGTCGACCGGTCGCGTCCCCGTGCGGACCGCCGCCCGGGTCCTGCCGGTCGCACTCGCGGTGTTCGTCGTCACGGTGCTGGCCGGCTGTGGCGCCCCACCCGAGCTGAGTGAGCCGACCGCCCTGCCCACCCACACCGCGGCACCGACGCCACCTGGCGCGAGCACCGCTCCCTCCACCCCGCAGGTGACCGCACCGCCGCCCGTCACGGTCACGCCCACCGCCGATGCCGGTCTGGTCGCGACCGCCTGCCGCAACGGGCCGACCGGGCAGCGGGTGGTGCAGCTGTTGCGCGGGCGGGCGGGAGTCCTCCCGGCCAATGTCCGGGTCCAGGTCCGCACCGGCCCACTCTGCGCCGCCGACTGGCAGTTCACCGTGCTGGAGGTGACCGGCCACGAGGAACTCCAGGTGGTAACCCGGGGCCAGGCGGCCGCACCGACGCTGGTCACGGCCGGCACGGACGTCTGCACCATCGAGGTACGCGCCACCGGCCCCGCCGGGATCCGTGCCCTCGCCTGTGAGGCCGGTCCGGCCGCCGGCCCGGGTGCGTAGGCTGATCGGCATGCCGGGAACACCGCCGACACGTTTCGTCTACCTCGGGCCGGAGGGCACCTTCGCCGAGCAGGCCCTGCGTTCCGTCCCCGCCGCCGAGCGCGGCACCCGTACGCCCGCCCGCAGCGTCGGTGAGGCACTGGACAGCGTCCGTGACTCCGACGCCGATGCCGCGCTCGTGCCGCTGGAAAACTCGATCGGCGGCGCGGTCGGCGTCACGCTGGACGAGATGGCCGAGGGCGAGCCGCTGGTGATCACCCGGGAGGTGATCCTGCCGGTGGAGTTCGTGCTCGGCGCCCGACCCGGGACGTCGCTGACCTCGATCCGGACGGTGGCGGCCCACCCGCAGGCGTCCACCCAGTGCCGGGGCTGGCTGCGCGACCACCTGCCCGACACCGTCGTGGTCGACGTGCTGTCCAACGGCGCGGCTGCCGCCGGTGCCGGTGCCGGCGAGTACGACGCGGCGATCTGCGCACCGATCGGGGCGGCCCGGCACCGGCTCGCGATACTCGCCGACAAGATCGCGGATCATCCCGACGCGGTGACCCGGTTCGTGCTGGTGTCCCGCCCGGGGCCGCCCCCACCGCCGACCGGCGACGACCTCACCTCGCTCGCGGTCTACATCGCCCACGACCGGGTCGGCGCGCTGCTGTCGGTGCTGATGGAGCTGGCCGTCCGCGGGGTCAACCTGACCCGCATCGAGTCCCGCCCGACCGGCGAGGCGCTGGGCCGGTACGTCTTCTTCCTGGACTGCACCGGTCACGTGGCCGACGTACGCCTGGGCGAGGCGTTGCAGGGGCTCCGCCGGGTCTGCGCCGACGTCCGGTTCCTGGGCTCGTATCCCCGGCACCGGTGGGCCGAGTCGGCGGGCGAGCGGCCGGTGCCCGCACCGGCCGGCCTCTCCGACGTCGACTACGCCGACGCAGCGGCCTGGCTGGCCCGACTGCGCACCGGCGAGTTGACCTGACCAGGCGGGACGCTCCCAAACTCGGGAGCGCCCGCACCGCCGCTGTCAGCTCAGCAGACCGCCGAGCAGACCGCCCTCCTGCTGCTGCTGGCCACTGCCCATGACCGGCGGCTCCTCGGACGGCTGCACCACCACGAAGCCCTGGCCGGCGAAGCTCATCGTGAACGACTCACCGGTGCGTCGGCCCAGCAGCGTGCCGAGGCCCATCTGCTCGGCCCGGTGGTAGCCGGTCTGGAGGTTGGCCGACCAGCAGACCGCGGCCTGCGGGTCGACGTACGTCGGGGCGTCCACGTTGAGCACGACCGGCGTGCCCCTGGTGGTGATGGCGATCCGGCCGTAGCCGCTGAACACACAGTTGAACAGGCCGGACGACGAGGCCATCCCGGCGCCGCCGACCATCCTGATGTCGTACTGCAGGGTCGAGTCGAAGGCGAGCACGCTGGAGCCGTTGATGGAGAGGGCGTCGCCCGGCTCCAGGTCGATGATGTGCACGTCCTTGGCCAGCTCGGCGAGGAAGACGTCACCCTGGCCGGAGACCTTCATCAGCGGGACGCCCTCGCCGGTGAGCTTCTGCTTGAGGAACTTGCCGAGCCCACCCGAGCCCAGCGCCTGGAACTGCACATTTCCCTGGTAGGCGACCATCGACCCGACCCGGGCCATCGCCTCACCGTTGAGCTCGATCTTCAACATCTTGGAGTTCTGCAGCCGCATGCCGGGCTGTGCGGACTCCTTTTCCAGATTCTCCGAGGAGAACAGCTCGCTGCGCATGAAAGGGTGCCTCCTGACAGGGTTGCGGTCGCTGCACCGAAGGTAGGCGACCCGGGCAACCACGTGCCAGCGGCCGCGCTGCGAGGACCGGCTGCCGCTGAGCGGTGGCGCTCAGCCCCAGCCCAGTGCGTGCAGCCGCTCGTCGTCGATGCCGAAGTGGTGGGCGATCTCGTGCACCACGGTCACCGCCACCTCGTCGATGACGTCATCGTCGTTGTCGCAGATCCGCAGGATCGGGTGTCGGTAGATGAAGATCCGGTCCGGCAGGACGCCGGAGTAGTCCCAGCCGCGGCTGGTGAGGGCGTGACCCTCGTAGAGACCGAGCAGGTCGGCCTCGCCCGGCGGCGGGTCGTCCTCGACGAGGATCACCACGTTGCTCATCAGGCCGAGCAGTTCCTCGGGCACCTCGTCGAGGGCATCGCCGACCAGTTCCTCGAAGCGCTCGCGGGTCATCTCCACCGGCACCTCACCCATTCTGCCCGATGCGGGGTGCGCCCGGCCCGGTCAGTTGGAGCACCGCAGGGATCCGCGGGGCCACGGAGAGAGTGATTCCCGAGGTGGGCGAGGACTCTCTCCGTGGTCGAGCGGTTCGTGGGTCGACCGGCTCAGGAAGCCAGGCGGGCGTTGAGGGTGATCTCGGCGCCGGGCGAGAGCAGGCGGGAGATCGGGCAGTTGGCCTTGGCGGCCTCGGCGAGCTTCTGGAACTCCGCGTCGTCGATGCCTGGGACCTGGCCGACGGTCTCCAGGTCGATCCGGGTCACGGTCATCCCGGCGTCGGTCTTGTCCAGGTGGACCTTGGCGGTGGTCTCGACCGAGGTGGCCGTCGAGCCCGCGTCGGCGAGGGCCTTCGAGAACGCCATCGAGAAGCAGCCGGCGTGCGCGGCGGCGATCAGCTCCTCGGGGTTGGTGCCCTCGCCCTCCTCGAAGCGCGACTTGAACGAGTAGTTGCCCGACAGGCCGCCCTTACCGGTGCGGACGGTGCCGGCGCCCTCGGTGAGATTGCCCTGCCATTGTGCTGAAGCGGTACGGATAGGCATGGGGAGAACGCTAGCGGAAAGGTGACCGCCGAGCGACCGACCGGGGCGGACGCCCGCCCTGCGATCCCCGTCACGCACAGCTGGCTGTGCCATGATGCGACCCAGGTCCGTGACCCGGGCGGAAGGATGACCGATGTCCGAGGAGCTTCCCATCCCACGGCAGGGCGACCGCTCCGACGGTCTGGCCGTGATCGAGTGGGGTGCCGACGACGACCCGGCCCCGCGCCGCCGGTTCGGCTGGTCCCTGGCCGGGCTCACCCAGGACCCTCGGCTGCCCCTGCTGCTCGCCGGTCTGGGCGCGGTGGCCGGGGTCGCCTCGATGGTCGGTGAGTGGCTGGTGATGAGCCTGCCGAACGGCGGGCCCGAGGGGGACGCCACGATCGAGGTGCCCGCCGGGGTGTCCGAGGTCGGCGGCTTCGGAATCGGCTATCTGGTGGGGCTTCTCGCACTGGTCTGCACCGTGGTGTTGGCGCTTCGCGGCACCGCGTCCGTGCGGTCGAATGCCCGGCTGACCGGCCTCACGCTGGCCGGTGCCCTGCTGGCGTTGCTGGTCGCCGCCACGGCCACCCTCAACGATTCCGGTCAGCGGACCTTCTTCTACTCGGCACAGGACGGCTTCAAGGCCGAGTACGGTCGCGGCCTGATCATGGCCTTCGTCGCCTGTGTGCTGCTCGGTGCGGCCCTGCGGCTGGCCCCGGCCGGGACGCCGGAGGACGACCAGCCCGGGGATGCGCCGGCGGCCCGTGCCTGGCGCCGTCGCCGGGACCGCGACCCGGTGCAGGAGGACGGCCTGCCCGCGCCGGCCGACCTGACGGTCACCCCCGCCGCGCCTTTCGCGCGCCCCGACACCCCGTCCTGAGCTGCGCGGATCCCGGCAACGGCTGTCCGCGCCGCGACCGACGGACACCGGAGGGGTGCCGCTCGTTGGCGTCCGATTCGCCTGGAAGTCATGGATGCGACCCGTTCCGCGAGGTACGGTTGCTGCCCGCCGTTACGCCGGGCCTCGGCTTTTCGACCGCACGGCAGGCTGCGACGGCGGCGGGCGAAGGAGGAACGATGACCCGCCCGGGACTACCCAAGCTGATCGCGACCGACCTCGACGGGACACTGGTCCGCAGCGACGAGACCGTCTCCGCGTACACCCATGGGGTGCTCGACCGGGTGCGGGCCGCCGGAATTCCGGTGGTCGGCGCGACCGGTCGCGGCCCCCGGCTGACCGAACTGACCCGCAACGACATCCGCGCCGCCGACTTCCTGGTGATGGCCGGCGGCGGACGGGTGGTCGACCAGAGCGACCCCTCCGGCCCGCTGGTGCTCCGCGACGAGCGGCTGCCCGCCGAGGTGCTGGCCCGGCTGCTCGCCGACCTGGAAGCCGCTGTCGGCCCGCTGACCGTGATGGTCGAGGCGTCCGACGAGCATGACGCGCCGCTCTGGGGTGACTACCACGAGAGCTGGCCCTACCAGGACCGGTTCGAGGCGCGGACCCGCGCGGAGTGCCTCTCCTGCGATGTGATCAAGGCGTTCGCCCGGACCGCCGACCACCACGTGGACGAGCTGCTGGCGGTGGCCCGCCGGATCGTCTCACCGCAGGTCGCCACGCTCACCCAGGCCGGGCTCGGCTTCATCGAGATCTGCCCGCCCGGCGCGGACAAGGCGAGCGGGCTGACCGTGGTGGCGCAGACCCTCGGGGTCGACCCGGCCGACGTGCTGGTCTTCGGTGACATGCCCAACGACCTGCCGATGTTCGAGTGGGCCGGCTGGGCGCGGGTGGCGGTGGCCAACGCGCACCCGGACGTCCGGGCCGCCGCCGACGAGGTGACCCTGCGCAACGACGACGACGGAGTGGCGGTGTACCTCGACCGGCTACTGTCCCGGTGATGCAAGAGACACCCCGCCTGATCGCCACCGACATCGACGGCACGCTGATCCGCGACGACCACACCGTCAGCCCACGCACCGCCGACGTGCTCGCGCGGATCTCCGCGCAAGGCACGCCGGTCGTCCTGGTCACCGGCCGTCCGGTCCGCTGGCTCAAGATGGTGTACGACCAACTGGCTGAGCCTCTGCCGGCCGTCTGCGCCAACGGGGCAGTGGTCTACGACCCGTTCACCGACGAGGTGCTGCGGGCTGACCCGCTGGCGCCGCAGCACCTGGCCGAGGTGGCCCGGAGGCTGCGCGCCGAGGTGCCCGGCATCAGCTTCGCCGTCGAGATCCTCAACAGCCGGGAGATGCGACACGAGGCGCACTACCCGCTGCGCTGGGACGCCGACGCCGCCGGTATCCGACCGGTCGAGACGCCTGAGGAACTGCTCTCGGCCCCTGCGGTGAAGCTGCTGGTCCGGGCCGGCGAGCAGGACCCGGACGCGTTCGCCGAGCTGATCGCGGCAGCGGTGGCGGGGCTGGCGGAGGCCACGCACTCGTCGTCCTCCGGCCTGGTGGAGATCTCCGCCGCCGGGGTGACCAAGGCTGCCGGCCTGGACTGGTACTGCGATCGACTCGGGGTGAGCGCCGCCGACGTGCTGGCCTTCGGCGACATGCCCAACGACGTGCCGATGCTCACCTGGGCGGGGCGGGGCGTGGCGGTCGCCAACGCGCACCGCGCCGTCCTGGCGGTCGCCGACGACGTGACGACGGCGAACACCGAGGACGGCGTGGCGGCGTACCTGGAGAAGGTCTTCGGTCTGGACTGAGCGGGCCGCGACCGCTCGGTCAGAGGTACTGACCGGTGTTGTGGCCCTCACCGCCGCCCGGCTGAGCGATGCCCGGCATCCCGGGGACCATCCCACCGGGGCCGCTGGGCAGCGCCTGCCGGCCGCCACGCATCTGCTCCAACTGGACCCGGGCGGCCATCTGCTGCGCCACCAGGGCCGCCTGGATGCCGTGGAACAGGCCCTCCAGCCAGCCGACGAGCTGGGCGTGCGCGATCCGCAACTCGCCCTCACTGGGGGCCTTGTCCTCGGCGAAGGGCAGCGAGATGCGCTCCAGCTCGTCGCGCAGCTCGGGGGCGAGGCCCTCCTTCAGCTCGACGATCGACCGCTCGTGGATCTCCCGCATCCGGTTGCGGCTGGCGTCGTCCAGGGGTGCGGCCTTCACCTCCTCCAGCAACTGCTTGATCATGCTGCCGATCCGCATCACCTTGGCCGGCTGTTCGACCAGGCGGGTCGGGTCCTCGCCCTGGCCCTCGTCGGTCTGCATCGTGCCGATCGGCCGGCCGTCCGGGCCGACCACCACAACGGTGCCGGAGTGGCCGGAGTCGTCGGGGCCGGGCTCGTCGTCTTGTCCAGCGGAGCGTGCTTCGGTCATGGGGTCCATCTTTACCCAGCGAGCGCGACCCATGCCGCCCGGGACCTACTCCCGGGGCCGAAACACCCGGGCGGGGCGCGCTACCGTCGCGCCATGCCTGTCGACCCGCGCGCCGTGCTGACCCGACCCGCGCCGGAACCCGACCGGACCGTCGCGTACGGCGACCACCCGGATCAGGTGGCCGACCTGCGCTTCCCGGCGGAGACCGGCCCCGCGCGACCGCTGGTCGTCGTGGTGCACGGCGGTTTCTGGCGGGCCGAGTACGACCGGCGGCACACCAGCCCGCTCGCGGCCGCTCTCGCTGCCTGCGGCTACCCGGTGGCGCAGCTGGAATACCGGCGGACCGGGCAGCCGGGAGGCGGTTGGCCGGGCACGTTGACCGACGTGCTGACCGGCGTGGCCGAGCTGCCGGCGCTGGCCGCCGAGGCGCTGCCCGGCCGGGTGACCCGGGCCGCGCCGACCCTGCTCGGGCACTCTGCCGGCGGCCACCTGGCGATGTACGTGGCGGCCAGCGCCCCGGCGACCGTGGCCGGGGTGCTCGCCCTGGCCCCGGTCGCCGACCTGGGCGAGGCGTACCGGCGGGACCTGGACGCGGGCGCGGTGGCGGCGTTGCTCGGCGGCGGCCCGGCGGAGGTGCCGGACCGGTACGCGGCGGCGGATCCACGAATGTTGGTACCCATTCGAACACGCACCGTAGTCATTCACGGCTCGGAGGATCAACAGGTTCCGGCGGAGATGAGCCGCGACTTCGTCACAACAGCCCGTGGCGCAGGATCCGATATCTCCCTTGTTGAACTGCCCGGATGCGAGCATTTCGGGCTGATCGACCCTGAGTCGTCCGCCTGGCCTCAGGTTCTCGACGCTTTACGGGCCCTGCACGATGATCTATAGCCATTGACGCAGCGTCGCGGACCAGGTAGAACGCCGGAGGGGCGGTGTTCGGCCCTGCAACGCTCCTTGGAAGGAACTCGGTGTCGCAGATGAATCGCAGGCGGGCGCTCCAACTGTTGGCCGCGCTCGGTACCACCGGGTTCGTCGCCGGGTGTGGCTCCGACACCGACGCCCAGTCGGCCGCCGACCGCAGCCCGGTCAAGATCGGGTTGATCACGCCGCAGGGCGGCGGGTTCAAGAGCATCGGCGACGACATCACCAACGGCTTCCAGGTCTTCCTCGACCTGCACGACCAGCGGCTGGGCGGCCACCCCGTCAACCTGCTGACCGCCGACGAGGGTGACACCGCCAAGACCGGCAAGGCCGCCGTCGAGGGCCTGCTCAAGCAGGGCGTGCTGGCGCTCACCGGCGTGGTCAACTCGGCGGTGATGGTCGGCATCCGCGACACCGTCGAGGAAGCCCGCGTCCCGCTGATCGGCTCCAACGCCTCACCGAGCAGCCTGCAGAGCGTCTTCTACATCTGGCGGACGTCGTACGTGCTGGACGAGGCCGGCCGGGCGCTGGGCCGCTACCTGCGCGACCAGCTGAGGGCGAACAGCCGCGTCGCGATCATCATGCCGGAGAACGTCGGCAGCCCGGACGTGGTGCGCGGCTTCCGGGAGGAGTTCGGCGCGAACGACGCGCGCATCTCCGACCCGGTGACCTACACGAGCGCCAACCCCAACCCGGGCAAGACGACGTACGCCTCGGACATCACCAAGGCACTGGCCAAGAAGCCCACGGCCGTCTTCTGCTTCTTCGCCGGGGCTGCCGCTGTGGAGTTCATCAAGCAGCTTCGGGAGAAGTTCGCCGGCCCGGTCTACGCACCCGGCTTCCTCACCGAGGGCTCCGTGCTGGAGAACCTGAAGGACAACGCGCTGGGCATCCAGACCGCGCTGAACTACTCGGCCGACCTGAACAACACGTCCAACCGGGTCTTCGCCTCGGCCTACCGCAAGAAGTACCAGGTCACTCCCACCACGTACGCGATGGCGTCGTACGACGCGGCGCAGGTCCTCGACCAGGCAATCCAGCTGACCGGCGGGAAGCCCACGCCGCAGCAGGTCAACCTGGCCCTCGGCAAGATCGGCCAGATCGACAGCCCGCGCGGCATCTGGCAGTTCAACCAGCCGCGCACGCCCCAGCAGAAGTGGTATTTGCGGGAGGTGCAGCGCGACGGTCAGGTCATGTCGAACGTGCTGATCAACGAGCTGGCCACGCTGGGCTGAACGCCCACCCGGAGCACGATTCGGGGCCGGCCTCCCAGTGGGAGGCCGGCCCCGAGGCGTTCGCGGGTCAGTGCCGCAGTTCGGCGATGCAGCACTTCACGCTGCCGCCACCCTTCTTCAGCTCGGCCAGGTCGACCGCCACCGGGTTGTATCCGGCGGCCTTCAGCTTGCCGGCCAGCCGGGTGGCCTCGCTGTTGAGCACCACGTTGGCGCCGTCGCTGACCAGGTTGAGCCCGAAGGCCATCGCGTCCTCGTCGTCGGCGATCACCGCGTCCGGGAAGAGCTGGGTGAGCACCCGCTGGCTGGCCGCGGAGAACGCGCCCGGGAAGTAGACGACGTTCGAGTCGTCGATGGCCGCGAGCGCCACGTCCAGGTGATAGAAGCGAGGGTCGATCAGGCGCAGCGACACCACCGGCCGACCCAACGCCTCCTGCGCCTCACCGTGCGCCGGAAGCTCGGTGCGGAAGCCGTGCCCGGCCAGGATGAGCCCGCCGTGCGCCTCCGGCACGTACGCGAAGTCGCCCTCGCCCTCGTTAATCTCGCTCGGTGCGATGAACCGCCAGCCCTGCGACTCGTAGAAGGCGTGGTGAACGGCGGCCTCGGCGGCTCGCTGCTCGTGCTTGAACCGAGCGCCGTACACGCTGCCGTCCACGGTGAAGCCGCCGTTGGCGGCGTAGACCATGTCGGGCAGGCCCTGCTCGGGGGTGAGCAGGTGCACCTCGTGACCGAGGCCGACCAGCGTCTCGCGCAGCCGGTCCCACTGTTTGACGGCCAGATCCCTGTCGACCGGGGTGGTCACGTCCATCCACGGGTTGATCGCGTACTCAACCGCGAAATGCTCCGGTGAGCACAAGAGATATGTCCGCTTTCGCGGGACTCGGTGCTGGTTCACGGTCACCAAGAGTAGGTACCGTTGAACTTTAGGAACAGCCACAACCGTTGCTTCCCAGAGGCGGAACGTTGCAGATAGACGCGGTAGACCAGCGGATCATTGCGTTACTCGTCGCCGACGCCCGTGCGTCGTACGCCGACATCGGCACTCGGGTGTCACTCTCCGCCCCGGCAGTCAAGCGTCGCGTCGACCGGCTGCGGGCCACCGGCGTGATCAGGGGATTCACCGCCGTCGTGGACCCGGCCGCCGTCGGGTGGACCACGGAGGCGTTCGTCGAGCTGTTCTGCGCGGGCCGGACCACCCCCGCGCAGATCGGGGTGGCCGCACGTCGACACCCGGAGGTGGTCGGCGCGTACACGGTCTCCGGGGAGGCGGACGCCCTCGTGCACCTGCGCGCCGCCGACATCGCCCACCTGGAGGCGGCGCTGGAGCGGCTGCGCGCCGAGTCCTTCGTGACCTCCACCCGCAGCACCATCGTGCTCTCCCGGCTGGTCGAATCCCCGGGCGTGGGTCCCTCCACCCGACCTTGACCTCAAGCCCGCTTCAACAGGTGCAATGGTCGTGGCGTGGCACGAGGCCCGCCGAGGCCGAGGGGGACCACATGCGGGCGATCTGGTTGCGGGAGTTCGGCGGGCCCGACGTGCTGGTGCCGGGCACCGCCCCCGACCCGACGCCCGGCCCCGGGCAGGTGCTGATCGACGTCGCGCACGTGAACATCACCTTCGTCGAGACGCAGCAGCGCTCCGGTCGCCCCGGGCCGTTCCAGGTCACCCCACCGCTGATCCCCGGCAACGGCGTCGGCGGGACGATCACCGCCGTCGGGCCGGACGTCGACCCGGCACTGATCGGGCGACGGGTGGTCAGCGCCACCGGCGGGTCCGGCGCCTACGCCGAACGCGCGGTGGTGGACGTGTCCGCACCGATGGAGGTGCCTGCCGGGTTGGCGCTGGACGACGCGGTGGCACTACTGGCCGACGGGCGTACCGCCACCATGCTGATCGAGGCGGTGGGCGTACAACCCGGTGACCGGGTGCTGGTGGAGGCCGCCGCTGGCGGCGTGGGCAGCCTCCTCGTGCAGCTCGCGTCCCGGGCCGGCGCCCGGGTGATCGGCGTCGCCGGCGGACCCCGCAAGGTGGAGCTGCTGACCGGCCTGGGCGCCGACCTGGCCGTCGACTACCGCCTGCCCGACTGGGCCGACCGCGTCCGAGCTGCGACGGGTGGGCTCGACGTGGTGCTCGACGGGGTCGGCGGGGCGGTGGCCCGAACGGCATTCGAGCTGCTGGACCCGGGTGGCCGCATGGTCAGCTTCGGATTGGCCAGCGGGGAGTGGTCGCCGGTCTCCGGGGAGGCCGCCACGGCACGGCAGGTCACACTGATCCGGCCGGACGTGCCGCCCGCCCGGCTGCGGGCGTACACCGAGCAGGCCCTGGCGGACGCGGCAGCCGGCCGCCTGCGACCGCTGATCGGCCAGCGATTCCCGCTGGACCGCGCCGCCGACGCGCACGCCGCCATCGAGGCGCGCGCGACGGTCGGCAAGACCCTGCTGGACGTGCGCTAGGGCGCGTTTCGGAGGTGTCGGTCGAGCCGAGCACTTCCGAAACGCGCCCTACAGATACATGCCGGTGCGGTGCTCCGAGTCGTCGCGTCGGACCGGCTTGTCGCCCTCACCGAAGAACCGCTTGCCGCCGAACTCGCCGTGCAGACGGTCGTCCAGCTCGTCCGCGAGACCCGTCATCACCTGCACCGCCAGCATCAGGTGGGTGGCCTGGAAGTTGCGGCCGAAGACCGGGATCGACGCCCAGACCGTGTCGTCGGCGCAGTAGAGGCGGCCGATCGGCATCCGGTTGGTCAACTCGGAGAGCTTGACGTAGAGGCGTTCGGTCGGCTCCACCTCGGTGAGCACCGGGGAGAAGACGTCCACCAGAGGTGGATTGTCCCGCACCCGCACGAAGACCATCGCCGAGCCGGCGCGGATGGTGATGTCGCCGTCCGAGTCGATCTGCAACCGGTCGGTGTCCGACTTCAACATCGTGGAGACCACCGTACGGACCCGGTCCGCCAGGTCGAGCACGTCGTCCCGATCGACCTGCGCGGCGGCCGCCTCGGCGAGCGCCTCCTCCAGGTCCGCCTCGACATCGGCGTCCGGACCGAACTCGCTGCGCGCGGTGCCGAGCGGTTCCGAGGACAACGGTTCGCCCTCGGCGTCGTGCACCAGATAGACCAGGAAGGCCGGGTGCGGAGCACCGTAGACGTCGCGGAGCGTGCGGGAGAGCAGCGTGGCGACCCTGGTCGACTCGCCCGTCGTGGCGTTCAGCCCGAAGGAACCACCGGAGCCGGGGACCACCCCCGGCGGGGACCAACCGAGCGCGACCATGTCCGCCACCGCGCCCCGGTCCAGTCGGTAGCCCGCCGGCAGGGCGGCGTTTCCCACCGCACGGGCGGACAGCACGCCGTCGGCGTCCACGTCGACGCTGATCGAATAGACAGCGTCTCCGGTGCCGGAGGCGGTCGGGTCCAGCGTCACGTCGAGATGCGCCCCCACCGGAAGGTCCCGCAGTCGCACGGCGAGCGCGCGAGCGAACTCCTGCCACGCCTCGGTCACCTTCGCCCGCAGGTCGGTGGTGCTGGGCTCGTCGAGCAGGATCGATTCCACCGGCTCAGCCGTAGCGCCAGGCAGCTCACCGTGCGGCGCCGAGGGGTGGTCAGCCGTCATGATCGCCTCCGTCCGTCACGATCACCCTACCCACGCCGCCCATGGGCCGAATCAGCCCGGACCGGGATCGGACAACGGCAGTCAGGGCGCCGTCGGGTCCGCAGGGTCGGCGCCCAGCTCGACGGGCCAGGTGCCCGCCAGCGCGCTGACCCGGGCCGCGGCGTCGGCCGGGTCCGCCCCTCGACCAACCGCCAACCCCAGGAGGTACGCGGTGACCGGCGCCCCGGGCCGCAGCACCTGGTGGGCGACGTCCCGGGCCAGATCCAGCACCGCCGGCACGGGCACCCCGGCCGGGTCCAGATCCAACTCCGTGCACACCGCCGTGACCCAGTCGTCCATCACCGTCATCGCACCCACTCCTCCGCCCGGCGTACGTCCTCGTCAGTGTCGCAGTCGAACCAGGGCGGCGGGCCGTCGCCGGACCAGGGCACCTCCCGTACGACGAGCCCGGCCAGCAACGCCCGGACCGGCGCCCCGCTCAGGCTGCCGCCGCGCTCGACCGCCAGCCGGTCCAGCCCGGCGCGGAGCGCGGCGACGCGCCAGACACCGCAGAGCGACTGCCGCCGCCCGTCCCCGTCGACGAAGCAGGCCCCGTCGGGCCGTCGCTCGCCACCGCCTGCTGCGGCCTCCTCGGCGACGTGACCCAGCAACTTTCCGATCGCGGAGCGGGTGAGCAGCGGCAGGTCGGCGGCGAGCAGCGCGACAAGTGCCGTGTCGGGATCCAGCAGCGCCAGGCCGGCAGCCGCTGCGGCGACCGGCCCGCCGCCGGGTGGCTCCTCCCGGATGACCCGCACGCCTGCGGGGACGGCGTCGGCCGAACCGACCAGTACCCGGAGCGTGGCATCGCTGACGGCGGCCAGCACCCTGTCGCGCATCGGCCGGCCACCTACCGGAAGCGCGGGTTTGTCGACTCCGCCCATCCGTCGGGCGGCCCCACCCGCGAGCACCACGGCGGCGTACGTCCCCATCCGGCCACCGTAGCCGTATGGACGCCCCGGCTGCGCTGGCCGTGTGGATGCCCAGACGGCGGCTGGTCGTGTGGACGCCCCGACGCGCTCGCTGCCGGTGCCTGGTGGCCGGTGGCCGTGCGGGCGTGCCGGCCTGGGGTGGAGGATGGCGGGATGGGACGGGCAACTGATCGACGGGGCGTACTCCGGATCGACCTGGACGCGGCGGCTGACGGACGCGGGTCGGTCCGCCGACCCGACACGCTCGCGGTGGAGGAGCCGCTGGAGATCCGGGTCGGTGCGGCCGGTCCCGGCCGCCGGCGACCGCTCGCCGTCACGATGCGCACCCCGGGCGACGACCTGGACCTGGCCATCGGGTTCCTGCTGACCGAGGGGCTGATCCGGTCGACCGATGACGTGTTGACCGCGCAGCTCTGTGCCGGCGCGGAGACGCCGAACACGTACAACGTGGTGGACGTGGTGCTCGCGCCCGGTGTGCCGGAGCCGACCACCGATCCGTCCCGGAACTTCTACACGACCAGTTCCTGCGGGGTCTGCGGCAAGGCCAGCATCGACGCGGTCCGCACCCGGTCGCTGTTCCCGGTCTCGGAGGATCCGCTCAGCGTGCCGGCCGCCCTCCTCACCGAACTGCCGGACCGGCTGCGCGCCGCACAGCGCGGCTTCGATCGGACCGGCGGACTCCACGCGGCGGGGCTGTTCACCCCGGACGGTGAGCTGGTGGTGCTCCGGGAGGACGTGGGCCGGCACAACGCCGTGGACAAGGTGATCGGCTGGGCGGTGCGGGAACGGCGGCTGCCGCTGGCCGGGCATCTGTTGCTGGTCTCCGGACGGGCCAGCTTCGAGCTGACCCAGAAGGCATGGATGGCGGGGTTGCCGCTGCTGGCCGCTGTGTCCGCGCCGAGCACCCTCGCCGCCGAGTTGGCCGAGGAGGCCGGCATGACGCTGGTCGGCTTCCTGCGCGGCAACACCATGAACGTCTACGCCCGTCCCGAACGGGTCACAGTCTGATCACCAGCTCATCGAGCAGCCCCAGCCGGATCACGGCATCGCGGGCAACCAGGAAACCGGCGATGCCGAGGACCCAGCCGAGCATGCCGCCGGAGTGGCGTGCGATCCAGCCGTTGAGCCGCACCAGCACCGGCTCGACCAGCCTCGGCCACGCCATTCGCGCCACGAGCAGCAGCACCGCAGGCAGGACCATGACCACGCAGTAGGCAGCGAGCAACCCCACGATCTCCGCCGCACCGATCCCGGAGGTGGTCAGCAGACCGACCGCACCGAGGTACGGCAGCATCGTCGCCACCTCCGCGAGCGCGGCGAGTAGCGCCAGCCCCACCAGCCAGCGCATCGAGGAGTCACCGGCGGTGACCCGGTCCCGCCACCGCAGCACCCCGCCGCCGCGTGGCCGTCGTTTCCCGTCGTACCGGAAGCTGAGAGCGAACAGCCCAACGCCGAGAACGAGCTGCGCCCAGAGCACCGGCCGGTTGTCCATCGCCCCGCCGAGGACGTCGGCCAACTGGCTGCCACCCACGGCGAGCAGCAGCCCGACGGCGAAGTAGAAGAGGGCGATGGTGCCCAGGTAGACGAGGATCCGCCGCGCGTTGACCGTCCCGGGCGCGAGCAGCAGCCAGATCGGGATGAAGAGGGTGCCGATGCTGGTGCTGTCGATCAGCGCCAGCCCGGCCAGCGACAGCAGCAATTCGGGGGTCACGAGATCATTCTCCGGTGGTTGTGGCGCTGCCGCGTCGGCCGTGGACAGGAGCACCGCCTACATCCTTCGACGGATGCCCTGGACCTTCGCGCACGGATCGGTGATCGACTCGGGTTCGTTGAAATCGGGGTATCGCGGAAGCGGGGACACCCCGAGTTCCGGAAAGCGGAGTCGATCAAGCCCGAGTCGATCAAGCCGGCCCGCCGCCCACTGGGACGCCGCACGCCGATGGCCTCGCCGCCGGGTCGCCTGGTCAGGCCAGGTCGAGGATGCTCCAGTTGGTCGGCAGCACCTTCGCCGCCAGCTTGGGCTGCACTGTCGCGTAGTGCGCCTCGTGGGCGAGTGCCGCACTGGCGGCCTGACCGAGCGAGATGTCTCCATCAACGGCACGGGCCAACGTGCCGGTGTCCCGCACCTCGGCTGCGTCGAGCGGCAGCAGACAGATCACCGGCGCGCTCATCATCAGGGCCAGCAGTGCCGCGCCGACCTCGTCGCCCGCGCCCGCGATGGCGGCCGCCAGACAGGTGGCCGGGACGGCAACCTGCCGGCCCTCGTCGGCGACCTCCAGCATCAGCTCCCCCACCGAGACGTTGCCCTCGATGTAGGCCGTCAACGCCGACGCGTCGAACACGGCCGCGATCTGATCGCTCATCCGGCCCGTCCCAGCATCCGGCGGCCCTCCGCCAGTGCGTCCGCCGGAATCGGTGTGGCCAGTCGCGCCCGCCACCGCGCCCGGCCCGCCTCGGTCGGCTCAATGCCGGCTCGCCGCAGCACCTCGTGAAGATGCCCGGCGGCCATCTGGGCACGCACCGCAGCGGTGATCGCGGCCGAGACGTTGGGCTGCTGGTCGAGCCACTCCGCGACGTCGTCGGGGAGGCTCACGGAGCGCTTCACGGTCATGCCCGGCAGCCTACCCACTGCGGTAGCACCCACGGTATTACCACGCTGGTCAGCGGCGGCCACGTCGGCTCCGTCTGCGGGGACGGACCACGCCAGGCATTCCGACCGACGGCCAGCCGTCCAGCTCGGACGGGGGCACGCCGCGGCGGAGCAGGTCGTCCAGCAGCACGGCGAGCGAGTAGTCCGGGTGCAGGCTCAACGTGCGTTCCAGTGCGACCGCCGCCAACGCCCCCTGCCCCGCTCGCCACGCCGCGAACGCCAGCAGCGCGCCCGGGGCGGCAACCAACTCCGGCTCGACCCGACGCAGCACGTCGGTCCAGAGGGCGATGTCCCGGTCCCGACCGTCGGTGCGTTCCCAGGCGTGGTCGCGGACCGGCAGGTGGGTCATGAGCAGGCTCAACCAGGCCACCTCGTCGTCGTCGAGCCGCTCACCACGTCGCTGCCGGCGCTGGGCCTCGCGGACAGCCGTCACCCCTGCGGAACGCACCGCACGACCGCCGAGCAGATCGCTATCGGGCGCCTGCTCGATCAGCTCGGCCAGCCTCAGCCGGGCGCGGGCGGTCGCCGCGCGCGTCGCCTCCCGGGCCGAGCCGTCCACGGGTGACACCTGCGCCACGAGGGCCGCCCGGTCGGGGAGCGCGACCTGGCCGGCGAAGACAGCGGATGCGGTCAACGGGTTGGCGTCGGGGTCGTAGCGCCGGCCCTCGGGTGGGCAGCAGTCGGGCTCGGTGCAGAGATAGGACCACCACCGGCCGTCGGTCACCCGCAGCGCGTCGAGCACGTCCATCCCGCCGGCGCTCAGTGCGGCGCGCACCGCGTCCACGGCCGGCGTCACCCGATCGGGTTGCCCGTAGCCGACCACGGTGGCGGCCTCCGCGCCCTGCCGGCGGATCACACCGGCCAGGTGCCGGGCCCGCTCGACCTGGTCGGTCGACGGGTCGGGCAGGTCCGCACGAGCGGCGAAGATGATCTGCCGACCGAGCAACGCCACGGCGACCACGCTGTCGGTGGGATGAAAGCCGAGCAGGTACGGCACCGCGGCGATCAGGTCGGCGGGTGAGCGGACGGCGAGCTGGGGGCGGTCGGTCGAGGTCATGACGGAAGCGTGCGGCGGGTCCGCCCGGCTCGACAGACCCTGTGGATGACACGCGGCTTATCCACAGCTACTCAGCGTGTTTTCCCTGCTCAGCCCGCACCTACGGGTTGCCGGAACGGTGTCGGTGTCCTCGGGCGGGACCGTGCTGTCGTGGGGAGCGGTTACGGTGCGCTGATGGACCTGGCGTACCTGCGCGCGCACCCGGCACACCTGCCGACCTTCCGGACCCATCAGCGGCTGCGGGAGACGCCGGTGGCCGGCGGAAACATCTGTGCTGCCGCCCGGCTCACCCTGGACGACGGCCACTCCGTCTTCGCCAAGTCCTGGCCGGAGGGGGCCGACCGACCGGCACCGGAGGGCTTCTTCGCCGCCGAGGCGGCCGGCCTGCGCTGGCTGCGGGAGGCCGGCGCTGTCGGCGTACCCGAGGTGGTCGTGGCATTGCCGGACCTGCTGGCGCTCGACTGGGTGGAGCCCGGCGAGCCGACGCCGGAGGCCGCGGACCGCTTCGGCCGTGAGTTGGCCGAGCTGCACCGGGCGGGTGCGGCCACCTTCGGCGCCGCCTGGGCCGGTTTCATCGGGTCACTTCCCCAGGACAACACCCCGACCGACGGGCCCTGGTCGACGTGGTTCGCCGAGCGACGCCTCACCCCCTACCTGCGGCGCTCGGTCGACGCCGCTGCGCTGACCAGCGCCGACGTCACTCTGATCGAGCGGGTGATCGAGCGGGTCGGCGGGCTCGGCGGCGACGAGCCCGCCGCCCGCATCCACGGCGACCTGTGGCCGGGCAACGTGCTGTGGGGCGCCGACGACCGGGCCTGGCTCGTCGACCCGGCGGCGCACGGCGGGCACCGGGAAACGGATCTTGCCCAGCTCGCCCTCTTCGGCGGCATCCCCCACCTGGATCGGGTGCTGGCCGCCTATCAGGAGAGCTGGCCGTTGCCGGACGGCTGGCGCGAGCGGGTGCCACTGCATCAACTGCATCTGCTGCTCGTGCACACCGCCCTGTTCGGCGGCAGTTACCGAGATGTGGTGGTCCAGACCGCCCGTGCCGCCCTGGGCGGCGCCGAGCGCGCTACGGTCGACAGGTGAGCGCCGCCCCGGGGACCAACGGGGTCCTCGTCGACCGGTACGGCCGCGTCGCCCGGGACCTGCGCGTGTCCCTCACCGACAAGTGCAACCTGCGCTGCACCTACTGCATGCCGGCCGAAGGTCTGCCCTGGCTGGCCGGCCCCGAGTTGCTGACCGACGAGGAGATCGTCCGGCTGGTCCGGGTGGCCGTCGAGCGGCTCGGTGTGACCGAGGTGCGGTTCACCGGCGGTGAGCCGCTGATCCGGCCCGGGCTGGTCGGCATCGTGACCGCGGTCGCCGCGTTGCAGCCCCGCCCCCGGATCTCACTGACCACCAACGGCATCGGGCTGGACCGGCTGGCCCCGGCGCTGAGCGCCGCCGGCCTCGACCGGGTGAACGTCTCACTGGACACTCTGGACGCGGACCGGTTCACCCGGCTCACTCGCCGTCCCCGCCTCGACGCGGTGCTGGCGGGGCTCGCCGGTGCGGCGGCCGCCGGGCTCAGTCCCGTGAAGATCAATTCTGTGCTGATGCGCGGCGTCAACGAGGACGAGGCGCCGGCCCTGCTGCGCTTCGCCCTCGACCACGACTATCAGCTACGAATCATCGAGCAGATGCCGTTGGACGCCCAGCACGGCTGGGACCGCAGCACGATGGTCACCGCGGAGGAGATCCTGACCTCCCTGCGGACCGCCTTCGACCTCGGTCCCGACCCGGCGGAGCGCGGCGCGGCACCCGCGGAGACCTGGCTGGTCGACGGAGGCCCCGCCCGGGTCGGTGTCATCGCCAGCGTCACCCGCCCCTTCTGCGGAGACTGCGACCGCACCCGGTTGACCGCGGACGGCCAGGTCCGCGCCTGTCTCTTCGCCACCGAGGAGTCCGACCTGCGTGCCGCCCTGCGCACCGGCGCGGACGACGACGAGCTGGCCCGACGCTGGCGCACCGCGATGTGGGGCAAGCGCGCCGGGCACGGCATCGACGACCCCACCTTCCTCCAGCCGACCCGGCCGATGTCCGCGATCGGGGGCTGAGCCGTGACCCCGGGCCCGCTGACCGTCCGCTACTTCGCGGGCGCCCGCGCCGCCGCCGGCCAGACCGAGGAGGTCCTGCCCGCCGGCCGGTCCCTCGACGACCTCACGGCCGAGCTGGTGCGACGCCACGGCGACCGGCTCGCCGCAGTGCTACGAGTGGCGAGTTTCCTGGTGGACGGCGTCACCTGTCATGATCGTCAGGCACCCCTGCCGGCCGGGGCCACGATCGATGTCCTGCCCCCGTTCGCGGGCGGCTGAGGGAGGCGCACGCATGTTGGCGGTTCTGGGGTTCGTGGCCGTCCTGGCCCTGATCACCGGCTTGATCCACCTCTACCTGTGGAAGCGGCTCGTTCGGGACACCACCACACCGGGCCGCTGGCGCCGGATCGGCGCGATCGCCGCCCTGGTGCTGGCGCTGCTCGTGCCGGTCACACTCGCCGGGACGCAGGCCGGGCTCTACTGGCTCGCCTGGCCGGGCTACGTGTGGCTCGCGCTGATGTTCTACCTGCTCGTCGTGCTGATCGTGCTCGAAGTGCCGATGCTGGTCACCCGGCTGGTGCTGCGTCGCCGGGTGGTCGCCGCGGAGCCGACCGCCGCCGCGCCCGAGCCGGTGCTGGTCGGTGCCGCCGGGCCGACCGACCCGCCGGCCGCCGGCGCCGTCGCGGCACCGGATCACGACCCGGGCCGCCGGCTGCTGCTGGCCCGTGGGGCGGCCATCTTCGCCGGCCTCACCGCTGCAAGCACCGTGGGGTACGGCGTCCGCACCGCCCTCGGCCCACCACGACTCGACCGGGTGCAGATCCCGCTCGCCAAGCTCCCCCGCAGCATGGACGGCCTGCGCATCGCCACCGTCTCCGACATCCACCTCGGTCCGCTGCGCGGCCGCGCGCACACCGAGCGGATCGTCGCCGCGATCAACCGCCTCGACGCGGACCTGGTCGCGGTCGTCGGGGACCTGGTCGACGGTTCGGTCGCCGAACTCGGCTCGGCCGCGGCGCCGCTGCGCGACCTGCGCTCCCGTTACGGCAGCTTCTTCGTCACCGGCAACCACGAGTACTACTCGGGGGTGGAGGAGTGGGTCCAGGAGGTCGACCGTCTGGGCCTGCGGGTCCTGCAGAACCGGCGTCAGGAGATCCAGGCCCGGGGTGGCGTGCTGGACCTGGCCGGCGTGAACGACCTGGACGCCACGGGAGACAGCGGCCTGGCGGCCGGGCCGGACTTCGCCGCCGCGCTCGGTGACCGTGATCCGAGTCGCCCGGTGGTGCTGCTCGCCCACCAGCCGCTGGCCGCGGTTGAGGCGGCCCGATACGGCGTCGACCTGCAACTGTCCGGGCACACCCATGGTGGGCAGATGGTGCCGTTCAACCTGGCCGTGCGGCTGGAGCAGCCGGTGGTCAGCGGGCTCGGCGAGGTCGACGGCACCAAGGTCTACGTGACCAACGGCGCCGGTTTCTGGGGGCCACCCGTCCGGGTCGGCGCCGAGCCGCAGATCAGTCTGGTCGAGTTGCGCTCGGCATAGCGGAGGTCACGTCCGCGCGTGGCGGCGGGCGGCCGGCGCGGCGGGCGTGACAGGATGCGGCGTGCCTCCGTTCAGCGCCGTACCCCCCGGTGGCCTCCCGCCATTCGTCGCGGACCTGCACATCCACTCGAAATACTCGCGCGCGTGCAGCCGCGACCTCACGCTGCCGAATCTCGCGTGGTGGGCCCGACGTAAGGGCATCGGTCTGCTCGGCACCGGCGACTTCACCCACCCCGCCTGGTACGACCACCTGCGGGAGACCCTGCGCCCGGCGGAGCCGGGGTTGTACCGGCTGGACGCCGAGGCGGAACGGGACATCGCCCGCCGGCTGCCGCCGAGGCTCGCCGGGACGGCGGAGGCGGACCCGGTCCGGTTCATGCTGAGCGTGGAGATCTCCACCATCTACAAGCGGGACGACCGGACCCGCAAGGTGCACCACCTGATCTACCTGCCGGACCTGGACGCGGTGGCGCGGTTCAACACCGCGCTCGGCCGGATCGGCAACCTCGGCTCGGACGGCCGGCCGATCCTCGGCCTGGACTCCCGCGACCTGCTGGAGATCACCCTGGAGGCCAGTCCGGACGGCTACCTGGTGCCGGCGCACATCTGGACGCCGTGGTTCTCCGCACTGGGCTCGAAGTCGGGCTTCGACGCGATCGCGGACTGCTATGCCGACCTGGCCGAACACATCTTCGCCGTGGAGACCGGTCTCTCCTCCGATCCGGCGATGAACTGGCGGGTGGGCAGCCTGGACGGCTACCAACTGGTGTCCAACTCGGACGCGCACTCCCCGCCGGCCCTGGGCCGGGAGGCGACGGTGCTGACCGCCGAGCGGGACTACTTCGCCGTCCGGGAGGCGCTGCGGACCGGCGACGGCCTGGCCGGCACGATCGAGTTCTTTCCGGAGGAGGGCAAGTACCACGCGGACGGGCACCGGCTGTGTGGGATCAACTGGTCCCCGGAGCGCACTCGCGCGGCTGGCGGGCGCTGCCCCGAGTGCGGCAAGCCGCTCACCGTGGGCGTCCTCAGCCGCATCGAGGAGCTGGCCGACCGACCGCAGGGGCACCGGCCGGCGCACGCCCGGGACGTCACCCACCTGGTGCCGCTGGCCGAGATCCTCGGCGAGATCAACAAGGTGGGTGCCCGGTCGAAGAAGGTCGAGGGGCGGTTCAACGAGCTTCTCGCCGCGCTCGGCCCTGAGCTGGACATCCTGACCACGACGCCACTGAGCGACATCGCGCAGGCGGGTGGCGAGCTGCTCGCGGAGGGCATCGGGCGGTTGCGGCGCGGCGACGTCCGCCGGGTGCCGGGTTACGACGGCGAGTACGGGGTGATCACCCTCTTCGACCCGGCCGAGCTGGGCGCCCACGCGGGCACGGCACAGGAGACGCTGTTCGACGTACCCGTGCCGGCGCAGCGGCGACCCGCGGAGCCGGCGGCCAAGGCCACGGCCAAGCGCCCGGCGGCGACCAGGGCGGAGCCGAAGCGCAAGCCGGCCCCGGCGCCAGCACCGCCGATCGCGTCGCCGCCGTCTCCCCACGAACCGTTCGAGCCGATGCTCTCCGGGATGGAGGAGGTCGGCACCGGCCTGCTGGACCGGCTGGACGCGATGCAGCGGGTGGCCGCCTCCGCACCCGGTGGTCCGCTGCTCATCGTGGCTGGTCCGGGCACCGGCAAGACCCGGACGCTCACCCACCGGATCGCGTATCTCTGCGCGGAGCTGAACGTCTTCCCCGAGCACTGCCTGGCGATCACGTTCACCCGCCGGGCCGCCGAGGAGCTGCGGCACCGCCTCGACGCCCTGCTCGGCCCGGTCGCCGAGGACGTCACCGTCGGTACGTTCCACGCGCTGGGGTTGACCATCCTGCGGGAGAACGCGGACGCGGCCGGCCTGCCGGTCGACTTCCGCATCGCCGACGACGCCGAGCGCGCGGCCGCCCGTGCGGAGGCGGGCGACGACAACGCCAGCTACGCGGCGCTGCTGCGCAAGCAGGACCTGGTCGACCTGGACGAGCTGGTGAGCCTGCCGGTGGAGTTGCTGCGGGCCGATCGGAAGCTGGTCGCGCGCTACCGCGACCGCTGGCAGTGGATCTTCGTCGACGAGTACCAGGACGTGGACGCGACACAGTACGAGCTGCTGCGGCTGCTCAGCCCGGCGGACGGCAACCTGTGCGCGATCGGCGACCCGGATCAGGCGATCTACTCGTTCCGGGGCGCCGACGTCGGCTACTTCCTGCGCTTCTCCGCGGACTTCACTGACGCGCGGTTGGTGCGGCTCAACCGCAACTACCGCTCGTCGGCGCCGATCCTGGCCGCCGCCGTGCAGGCCATCGCGCCGTCCTCGCTGGTTCGTGGCCGGCGATTGGACCCGGCCCGGCTCGACCCGGAGGCCCCGCTGGTCGGGCGCTACCCGGCGGCGTCGGTGGCCGAGGAGGCCGACTTCGTGGTCCGTACCGTCGACGAACTGGTCGGCGGGCTGTCCCACCGCTCGCTGGACTCGGGCCGGATCGACGGCCGGTCCACCTCGTTGTCCTTCTCCGACATCGCCGTCCTGTACCGCACCGACGCGCAGGCCGCGCCGGTCGTCGACGCCCTGACCCGGGCCAACATCCCGGTGCAGAAGCGGTCACACGACCGGCTGCGGGACCGGCCCGGGGTGGCGGCCATCGCCCGCGAGCTGCGGCACGCCGACGGGCTGGCCGGCTCGCTGGCCGCCCGGGTGCGGCTGGCCGGCCAGGTGGTAGCGGAGCGGTTCGCCGTGCCCACCCTGGACGGCGCCGCCAGCACTGTCCGTCCGGATGACGTCCGCTCCGCCGTGGACCTCCTGACCCCGCTGGCCCGGCGCTGCGGCGACGACCTGGAGACGTTCCTGTCGCAACTGGCCACCGGAGCGGAGGTGGACGCGCTCGATCCGCGCGCGGAGGCGGTCACGCTGCTCACCCTGCACGCCGCGAAGGGCCTGGAGTTCGCGGTGGTCTTCCTGGTCGGCGTCGAGGACGGGTTGCTGCCGCTGCGCTGGCCGGGCTCCACGCCCGACGAGGACGCGGTCGCCGAGGAGCGGCGGCTCTTCTTCGTCGGCCTGACCCGCGCCCAGGACCGGCTGTACGTCACGCACGCGGCCCGCCGGACCCGGCACGGTGTGGAGCGGGACTGCGCCCCGTCACCGTTCCTCGGCGTCATCGACCCCGGCCTGTTCGAGCGGTTCGGTGAGGCAGAGCCGCGCCGTCCGAAGGACCGCCAGCTCCGGTTGATCTGACGATCGCCACGCCGTTCCGGCCACGGTGCCGGCGACCGGTCCGGTGGGGCGCCGGGGCATCACCCTGAGGAACGCCGGTCAGCCGACGAGCACGCCGAGCCACGCGCCAGCGAGCAGAGCCGGCCCGAGTGGCAGCAGCGTGTCCCGGCGTACCCGCCGCGCCGCGAGCAGACCGAGCACCAGAGCACCGTGCAGCACATGCGCCAGGATCAGCCCGGTGAGCAGGGCGTCCCGGCCCAGGCAGCCAAGCGGCAGGCCCAGGACGGCAGCGAGTTTCACGTCTCCGAAGCCCAGCCGGGAGCCGGGGAGCAGGGCCAGCAGCACGTGCGCCGCCCCGGCGACGACCGAGCCGGCCAGCGCGCCGAGCAGCCGGTCCGGGTCGTCGGCCAGCACCGCCACGCCGGCCAGGCCGGCGAGGGCCAGCAGCCCGGCGGCGAGGACGAGCGGGTTGGGCAGCCGCAGGCAGGCCAGGTCGACCGCAGCCAACACCAGCCCCACCGCCGCCAACGCGAGGAACACCGGCAGCGCGGGGTCGTCACCCCGAGCGACGGCGAGGCTGCCGTACACGACGGCCGCCACCGTCGGGCCGAGCAGGACCCAGGCACCGCGCACAGGTCGCGGCCGGGCCGGCGGGGTCGCGAAACGCCGGGCCAGCGGGGGTACGACGAGACCGACCAGCCCGCCGAGCAACGCCACCCCGACCAGTGCAGCGGTCGGCATGAGCCGGACGTTAGCTGTGGTCGCCCGTCGGCGCGGTCCCCGATCGCGCTTCCGCGCTCACCCGACGGGGGCGTTCGGTGCTCACCACCAGGGCCACCCCGGCGACGATGACCGCGCCGCCGAGCAGCACCTGCGGGGTGATCGGCTCGGCGACCAGCAGCGCGCCGAGGGCCACCGCGACCGCCGGGTTGACGTAGGCGTAGGTCGACACCAGCGAGATGGGCGCGTTGTGCAGCAGCCAGACGTACGCGGTGAAGGCCACCAGCGAGCCGGCCACCATGAGGTAGCCCAACGCCAGCCATGATCGGGTGCTGACCGCGGCCGGGTGGAAGTCCCCCAACTCGCCCCGGCAGGCGGCGACGACGGCCAACACCAGCGCGCCGGCAACCATCTCGTACACCGTGGCCACGAAGGGGTCAGCCGGCATCCGGATCCGTCCGGACAGGAACGACCCGACCGACCAGGAGGTGGCCGCTGCCACCACGGTCAACGCCCCCACCAGTGGTACGGCGTCCGAGCTGCCGGCGGGCAGCACCAGCAGGACCAGACCGGCGAAACCCACTGTGACTCCGGCGAACGTCCAGAGCGGCGGCCGGTCGGAGTTGGCGGAGCGCAACAGCACCACGAGCAGCGGGACGGTCGCGACCAGCAGCGCGGCGATGCCGGAGGGCACCGCCACCCCGGGCGGTCCGGATTCGGCGAGCACGACCAGTCCGTTGCCGCCGGCGAGCAGGAGCGCCCCGACCAGCGCGGCGGAGCCGAGTTGCCGGCGGTCCACCCGCAGTGCGCCGGGTCCTCGGCGGAGCCGCAGCACCACCGCCAGGATCAGTCCGGCCACGGCGAACCGCAGTGCGGCCGACAGCAGCGGCGGCAGCGTCTCCACTGTGATGCGGATGGCCAGATAGGTGGAACCCCAGAGCAGGTAGACCACGATCAACGCGGTCCAGATCAGGGTCGGCGTGGCGCCGGCGCGGCGGCCGGCGAGGGCCGCGGCGCTCGGTGGAGGTGAGCTCATCAGTGGACCACGCTACGGTGACCTCGGAGTCGGCGTCCCGCATTGGTGGCCGGCCTCTCACCACTCGTGCAGGAGGGCGGCATGACGAACTACGGACCACCGGGTGGCGGCAACCCTGGACCGTGGCGTGGGCAACGACCCGACGAGACGCCCGGACGGCCGGTGCAGCAGCCGTACCCGCCAGCAGCCGAGCCCTACCCGCCGGCGGTCCCGTCCTACCCGCGCGAACCCCAGGGGCATCCCGGGCCGTACAACGGCCCACCCGCCGCGCCCTACGGTGGCGGAGCGCAGCCGCCCTACGGCCGTGAGCAGGGTGCCCCCTACGGCGGGGCCGAGACGCCCTACGGTGGCGAACCCGGTACGCCCTACGGCGGCTCGTACGGGTCGACAGGGGTGAACCCGACGTACGGCGGGCAGCCGTACCGGCCGGAGGGCGATCCGTACGGCGGCGATCCCTACGGTGGCGATCCGGCTCCGGCACCGGGCCGGCGCGGTCGAGGGCCGCTGGTCGCGGTGCTGGCCGTCGTACTGCTGCTGGTGGTGGCCGGCGGTGCGTTCTGGTTCCTGCGCGGGCAGGGCGACGACGCGGCGCCGGTGGCCGCGCCGTCCGGTTCGGCCGTCGCCGGTGAGCCCAGCGCGGGCACGGACGCCGCCGAGCCGGCGCCGAGTGCCGCAGCGCCGGAGTCGTCGGCGGATCCCCGCTTCGCCAAGGTCGGCCAGTGCGTCCGTAACGAGGGGGCCGCAGGCGGCAAACCCAAGTTGGTGATCAGCGGTTGCGCCGCGAAGTCGTACGAGGTGCTGAGCCGGATCGACGGCGCCACCAGCGGCGAGCGGGACGCCGAGGCCAAGTGCGGCAAGGTCGAGGGCTACACGAACTGGTACTTCTTCGACAGCGAGCTGGACACTCTCGACTTCGTCCTCTGCCTCAAGCAACGCTGAGACCACCCGGGGATGACATGACGACCTACGGACCAGCGGGCTCCGGTCAGCCGGACGACCCTTACCAACGCCCACCCACCGGGTCCGACGGCTCGCCACCGGTCGATCCGACAGTGCCCCAGTGGGGCCCGCCGCCGCCCGCCGAGGATCCGACCCGGCAGGAGTGGGGCCCGGCACCGAGCGGTGGGGAGCCGCCCACCGCGCCGATGTGGGCACCGCCGACCGCCAACCCGGAGCCGCCGACCGCGCCGATGTGGGCGCCCCCGCCCACCTCCGGCCCGGGCTATCCACCGCCCGGTCCGTTCCCGCCCGCCGGTCCGATGCCAGGTCAGCAGCCCACACCGTGGGGTCAACCGCCTCCCGGCGGCTACGGGATGCCGCCCGCCGCACCGGTGAAGAAGACCGGCGGCAGGATCGCCCTCATCGTCACGCTGGTGGTGCTGCTCGTGCTCTGCCCGTGCCTTGGCCTGGCCGGTTGGGCGGTCTGGAAGATCGCCGACGCCAGCGACGACGTCGCGCCCAGGCCGTCGTCGAGCGCGCCGGTCTTTCCACCCGCCCTGCCCAGCGACGCACCGCCGTCGGCGGCACCGACCCCGGACCGGGAGTTCGCCAGGGGCGACTGCGTGGTGAACGAGGGCACCGAGGAAAACGCGGAGCTGCGCAAGGTGCCGTGCGGTCCGGACACCTACCAGGTGCTGCTGCGGATTCCGGCGACCACCGACGGGGACCGGTGCGAGACGCTCGCGCCGCAGGCGACCGCGAACTACGTGCACGACAACTCGGTCGACCTGTTCGACTACGTGCTCTGTCTGAAGAAGCGGTAGCTCACGATTGCCGAAACTAGGGCTGTCTAGCGTCCAGGCTAGACAGCCCTAGTTTTGTCTCGACGGTGTCGACACGCCGGTAGCCCCATCTATCCATGTCTAGCCCCGCAGCTAGATGGCCCGATACTCTCCGATGCGTGGATCCGGTCCGCAACCCGTACGCGCCGGGCGCCGGCCAGCGCCCGCCCGAACTCGCCGGGCGGGGGCGGGAGCTGGACGTCTTCGACATCGTGCTGGAACGCATCGCACGGGGGCGCCCCGAACGCAGCCTGATGCTCACCGGGCTGCGTGGCGTCGGCAAGACGGTCCTGCTCAACACGCTCCGGTCGCAGGCGATCAACCGCCTCTGGGGCAGCGGCAAGATCGAGGCACGTCCGGAGCAGTCGTTGCGTCGCCCGGTCGCCGCCGCGCTGCACATGGCGGTCCGGGAGCTCGCCCCCCGACACCGCGCGCCCGATCGGATCGACGCGTTCCTCGGCGTCCTCAAGGCGTTCGCCCAACGATCCGCCCCGACCGGCCGGGCCGGTGCTGCCCCGAAGCTGCGCGACCGGTGGCAACCCGGCATCGACGTGCCGGCGGCCAGCGGCCGGGCCGACTCCGGCGACATCGAGATCGACCTGGTCGAGTTGTTCAGCGACGCCGCCGCGGTGGCCAGTGACGTGGGCACCGGCATCGCCATCTTCATCGACGAGATGCAGGATCTCGGCCCGGAGGACGTGTCGGCGCTCTGCGCCGCCTGTCACGAGCTGTCCCAGCTCGGCGCGCCGCTGATCGTCGTCGGCGCCGGCCTGCCGCACCTGCCTGCGGTGCTCAGCGCCGCCAAGTCGTACTCCGAACGGTTGTTCCGCTACCAGCGCATCGACCGGCTCGACCGGATCGCCGCCGACCAGGCGCTCTGCGCGCCCGCCGAGCGCGAGGAGGTCGAGTACGAGCAGAAGGCACTCGACCTGCTCTACGAGAAGTCCGGCGGCTATCCCTACTTCGTCCAGGCGTACGGCAAGGCGACCTGGGATCACGCCCCGCGCTCGCCGATCACCGCCGCCGACGTACGGGTCGCCGCGCCCGAGGCGGAGGCCGAGCTGGCGGTCGGGTTCTTCGGCTCCCGGTTCGAACGGGCCACCCCCGCCGAACGCGAGTACATGCGGGCGATGGCCACGATGTCCGCGGTCGAGGGCGAGTCCGGAGCGGTGGCCCGCGACGACATGGATGCCGCAGTGCCCACCGCCGAGATCGCCCGGGCCCTCGGTCGCAAGCCCGCCAGCCTCTCCCCGGCGCGGGACGCGCTGATCAAGAAGGGGCTCATCTACTCCGGTGAGCGGGGCACTGTCGCCTTCACCGTGCCGCACTTCGGCAGGTACCTGCGCACCCAACCGGCCTGACCGCCGACCGGGACGACGGGGTCAGACCTTCGACCAGGGCGTCGGAAAGAGCACCTCGCCGCAGGGCGGGGGGCCCTCCTCGCTGGTGGACGGCGGCAGCACCAACGCCTGCCAGGGCTCACCGAGACCAGCCCACGGGCCCGTCAGGCCCAGCTCCGTTGCCGGGCTGAAGCCGAACCGGCGGTAGAAGGCCGGGTCACCGAGAACCACGACCAGCCGCTCGCCCAGCTCGGTGGAGGCGTCCAGTGCGGCCTGCACGACCGCCGTGCCGTGCCCGACGCGCTGCCGGTGCGGTGCGACCGCCACCGGGCCGAGGGCCAGCACGGGCACGTCCGAGCCTCGCTCGGGCCGCACACGCACCCGGGTGAGCAGCGCGTACCCGACCACCTCGCCGCCGTACTCGGCGACCATGGCCAGCTGCGGCAGCCAGGCGGGGGTGCCGCGCAACTCGTTGACCAGGATCACCTCCGGCGGTGTTGCCACGTCGGGGCGGGCGAAGGCGGCGGCCAGCACGCGGCGTACCGGGCCGGCGTCGGCCGGGTCCTCGGGGCGTAGCCGCAGCGTGGTCACCCGCGCGACGTTACCCTCCGCAGCCGGTCCATCCGTGACGGTCGCTCGAATCGGCGTGGCGCACGTGTACGAGCACCGATCCGATCCGGCCGTTGGCGGGGTAGCAAACGTCGCGAAGGGGTATGACTGATCCATGACGCCCGTACGCTCCCTCGCCCGAGTCATGCTGAGCGGCATTTTCGTGGTCAGCGGTTACCGCAACCTCCGCTCCCCGGAGCGGCTGGCCAAGAAGGCCGCGCCAGTGACCGACCGGGTTGCCCCGACACTGCAGAAGTTGAACCCCCGCATCCCCACCGACACCGTGCAGCTGATCCGGCTCAACTCGGCGGTGCAGCTCGGCGCCGGGCTGATGCTCGCCACCGGACGGCTCACCCGCCCCGCCGCACTGGTCCTCGCCGGCACGATTGTGCCGACGACCATCGCCGGGCATCCCTTCTGGAACGACGACGACCCGGTCACCCGTGACACGAACAAGGTCCACTTCCTGAAGAACCTCGGCCTCCTCGGGGGTCTGCTGCTGGCCGCGGCCGACACCGAAGGCAAGCCGGGTCTGCGTTGGCGCACCGGCCACCGCATCGGCCACTCTCGACGTTCCATGCAGCGCGCCGTCCGTACGGCCCGGCGCGAGGCCCGGATCGCCGTCCGATCCGCCTCCACCGCACGTCGCCTCCCCGGCTGACCTGCGTCGATCCGTCTCCGTGCCACCCCCACCCCCGCTAAGGCCGCGAATTACCTGAACCACCCGGTAGGCGTTAACGCGGTGGAAATGTCAAAAACATGTGTGGGATCGGACACGGTCGCATAACGCGGGAGGCACTGACGTGAGGCGCCGTTCTAGGCTCCGTGCAGGACCTGGACGGGTAGGACGACCTTGGTATGGGGGTGGCCACGCCATGCCGACGGCTGTCGGTAGACGGGCGGACCGCCTCGCCCCAATCCAACGCGTGACGCGTGGGATCGATCGCAGGAACGTCGTACGGGGTGCCATCGTGGCCGCCGTCGCCTACGCCGCATGGCTTGCCATCGGCGCCTTCGGGCGGCCGTACAACTTCTTCGACATGAAGATCTATCACGGTGCCGTGGTGTGGTGGGCGAGCGGTCATGAGCTCTATGAGTTCATCGCGCCCGGAACCACACTCGGTTTCACCTACCCGCCCTTCGCCGGCCTGGTCATGCTGCCGATGGCGCAGCTCCCGATCGGCATGGCCGGCATGGTCAACGCCGCCGCCAGCATCGCCGCGTTGGCGCTGGTGCTGGCCGGGTTGCTCCGCCCCATCGTGGATCGGCTGGCGTGGCCACTGTGGTTCGTCGTGGCCCTGGCGGTGCCGCTCGCGGTCGCCATCGAGCCTGCCCGGGAGACCCTCGGCTACGGCCAGGTCAACATCCTGCTGTTCGCGTTGATCATGGCGGACCTGATCGGCCTGCGCTGGCGCTCGCGCCGGGGCACCCACTACTCCGCGACCGACGGTCCCCTGCTGCGCTTCCTCTACGGCGGCGCCTGGGCTGGCGCGGGCATCGGCCTGGCCACCGCGGTCAAGCTCACCCCGGCACTGTTCATCGCCTACCTGCTGATCACCCGCCAGTGGCGGGTGGCAGCCACCGCCATCGGCACCACGATCGGCGTGACGGTGGCGAGCTTCGCGATCGTCGGTGACGAGTCGCGGGCGTACTTCGGCAGTGTGCTCTGGCAGACCGAGCGCGTCGGCGCCGCGGACATGACACCCAACCAGTCCCTCGCCGGTCTGCTCGCCCGGCTGTACGACTCGATCGAAACCCCCGGGCTGCTCTGGTTCGCCTTCTCAGTGCTGATCCTGGCGCTGGGCCTGTCCCGGGCGGCGAGTTCCCGTGCCGACGGTGACGAGCTGACCGCGTTCACGCTGGTCGGCCTGACCGCGAACGTGATCAGCCCGATCTCCTGGACCCACCACCTGGTCTGGGTGATCCCGGCGATCATCGTGCTGGCCGACGCCGCAGTGCGCCGCCGGGAGGCCAGTCGGGGGATGCCACAGCGCACCGGCCAGGGCACGGTGTTCGGCGGGCTGCCCGGGGTCAACGGGCTCCGCCCACCGATCTGGTATCCCACTCTGACCGGGCTCCGTCACGGGGTCGCCGCGATCGGGCTCTATCTGCTCTTCCTGATCTCCCCGATCTGGCCGTACGAGCACCAGCTACCGGAGATGTCGCACTACCAGGACGGTCTCTTCGGAGCGCTGATGGAAAACTCGCTCGCGGTCGCGCTGATCGTGCTCGTCGCCGCGCTGCCCTGGCGGCCCGGCGCGGAGCCGGCGTTCTACGGCGAACGGATCACCAGGGCCGCGCTGGTCAACGGCCGCCGCTGAACGGTCAGGGGCAGTTGACCCATTCCTCGGTGCCATCGGTGAAGACCTGCCGCTTCCAGATCGGCAGGCGCGCCTTGACCTCGTCGACCAGGCGGGCGCAGGCCGCGAAGGCCGCCGCCCGGTGTGCGGTGCTCACCGCCGCGACCAGCGCCACGTCACCGATCGCCAGCGGGCCGACCCGGTGCGAGACCGCCACCGCGTAGACGTCGGGCTCCGCAGCGATCTCGGCGGCCACCTCGCGCAGCACCTGCGCGGCGCTCGGGTGCCCCTCGTACTCCAAGCTCGTGACCTGACGCCCGTGGTCGTGGTCGCGGACCACGCCCTGGAAGGAGACCACGGCGCCGGCCCGACGGTCGGCGACCGCCGCCTCGTGGGTGGCCAGGTCGAGCGGCTGGTCGGTGACCTCGCCGAAGGTGATCGCCGGTGCGGTCATGAAACACGCTCCCCAGGAAGCAACGGCAGTGGCACGATGGGCACCCGGTCACCCGGCTCGCCGCTGGTGCCGGGCCTGATGACGGCGAACCCGTCCGCGCCGGCCAGGCCACGCAGCATCGCCGAACCGACGTGTCGCACCGGAGTCGCGGTGCCGGCGGCCCGGTCCAGTCGGACCAGCGCCAGGTGGGTGTGGTCACCGCGACCAGGCACCGCCTCGGCCAGGGTGATCTGCGGCAACACCGGCATCGAACGGCCCTGCAGACCGGCGAGCAGCGGCGCCACCAGCGACACCAGCGCGACGATGGCGGACTGCGGGTTGCCCGGCAGCCCCGCCACGAAGCGGATCCGCCCGTCGTGCCCGGCCAGCCGGGCCAGGAGCATCGGGAAGCCCGGCCGGACCGCGACCGTGTTGACCACGTAGTCGGCGCCCAGCGCCTCCAGGGTCGGGTGCAGGTGGTCGACCGGGCCGTTCATCGTGCCCCCGGTGGTGCACACCAGGTCGGCGCCGGCCAACGCCGAGCGCAGGGCCGCCACGTGCGCGGGCAGCGTGTCGGCCACCGGGCCGACCACGTCGGACGGGCGGATCTGGCAGCCGTACCGCCGCAGCCACCCGGGCACCGCCGGGCCCAGCGCGTCCCGGACACGACCGGCTGCCGGCGGGCCGGCGGTCAGCAGCTCGTCGCCGAAGACGAGCAGCGCGGCGCGCGGCGCTCGTCGAACCCGCAGTGTGTCGTGCCCACAGGAGGCCGCCAGGCCGATCACCGCCGGGTCGACCGGCGTGCCGACCGGCAACAGCTCCTCATCGGCGTACGCCTCCTCGCCGGGTTGCCGCCACTCGGGCGTCTCCCGGGGAGTGCCGCGGACCAGACCGTCGACGGTCGTGGACTCCTCCACGCGCAGCACGGCGCTGGCACCCTCGGGCACCATGGCACCGGTAGCGATCTCGACGGTCGTGCCGTCCTCGGTGAGCGGCGCGGGGGTGCTGCCCGCCAGCACCCGGCCGACGACCCGCCACGGGCCGGTGCCGCGCACCGCCCAGCCGTCCACGCTGGAGGTCGGGAAGGCGGGCAGGTCGGTGCGGGTGGTCAACGGCTCAGCAAGGGTGGACCCGTCGATGTCGGCCAACGGTCGGGCGACGGCGGGCAGCGCGGCGGCCAGACCGACCGCGTAGACCCGCGACCGCGCTTCCTCCCAGCCGGCCGGTGGAGGTGCGACGACCCGATCCGCGGTGGGTGCGGTTTCCGTGCTCACCAACCGAGCCTATCGGCACGGACCGACACCCGTCGGGGCCTGGCGTGGACCGGTCGGTGGGCGCAGCCGCGAACCTCAGTGGTCGCCGCCGCGCAACTGGTCGACGGTGTGCCCGAGGATCGGCCCGAGCACGGCCAGGCCGTCCCGGGCGCCGCCGGTCGAGCCGGGCAGGTTGACCACTAGCATCCGACCAGCCACCCCGGCCAGACCCCGGGACAGCACCGACGTGGGCACCCGGTCGCGGCTGTGCGCGCGGATCGCCTCGGCGATGCCGGGGATCTCGTAGTCGAGTAGGCCCCGGGTCACATCCGGTGTGCGATCCGACGGGGTCACCCCGGTGCCACCACTGGTCACCACCACGTCGACACCGTCGGCGCGGGCGGCCTGCAAGGCGGCACCAACCGGCTCCCCGTCGGGCACCACCACCGGCTCGTCGACCTCGCACCCCAGCTCGCGCAGGCCGGCGACGAGCAGCGGACCGCTGGTGTCGGCGTAGACACCGGCCGCGGCCCGGTTGGACGCGACGATCACCCGCGCCCGGATCACGGCCGGTCCTCCGGCCGGACCCACTCGCCGGTCTTGCCGCCCTCCTTGCGCAACACCCGGACTGCCTCCACCGAGGCCGCCGGGTCGACCGCCTTGACCATGTCGATCAGAGCGAGGCCGGCGACGGCAACCGCGGTCAGCGCCTCCATCTCCACCCCCGTGCGGTCCGCCGTGCGGGCGGTGGCCGTGATCTCCACGGTGTCGGCGGTCAACTGCAGGTCGACGGTGACGCCGTGCAGGGCGATCGGGTGGCACAGCGGGATCAGATCGGGAGTGCGTTTCGCCCCCATGATCCCGGCCAGCCGACCGACCGCCAACGCGTCACCCTTGGGCAACCCGTCACGATGCAGCAGGTCGATGACCTCGGGTGTGGTCCGCAGACGGCCGGCCGCGACGGCCAGCCGGCCCGTCACCGCCTTGGCGGAGACATCGACCATGCGGGCCGCGCCAGCACGATCGACGTGGCTGAGCTGTGCGGGTTCGGTCACGGTCGTGAGCCTATCGGTGCGGTACGACGGCGTTCGGCAGGCGAGGACGGGCCCGGGCGGGACGCGGCAAGCATCGGACCCCGCCACCGAGCCAGGGCGCGCCCCAGCAGCTCGCGAGTACGGTCCGGGCGACCGGCCGTCAGTGCTTCCCGACCCGCTTCCGTTCCAGCTCGAAGCAAAAGACGTCGACCCGTTCCGGGTCCACAACGAGTCGACAGCCGTTGCGTTGGCGTTCGATGGCACCGTAACCGTCCGGGACAGCCTCGAAAGTCCGGCGCAGATTGCCGCATTGGTCCGCACATTAGCCACAGCTGATCGCGGTGGGCAATCGACCCATAACTCGTCGACGAGGTCGTCCAATGTCACCAGCCGACCGGGCTGCACTGCGCAGTATCGCGAAGATTGCCTGCTGTTTGGGCGTACCGAGGCGCACCATGCGGGTAGAGAGTTGCACCGAAAGACCGCCCAGAACCTGAATCTCCACCGGTCCCTCGTTCGAGCCGTGCCGAGTATTCAGTCGATCACGCAGCGAAGTCTGCGGCCTCGCTTCGGTGACGTGCCGCTTCACGGGGCGAAGCGGGATGGCCGTTGGTGACCTCGGGATTACCGCGAGGAGGGTAGTCCGTTGCCTGTCCGCAACCGCACCATGTCGGCAGCAAGTTGCATCGGCGCCAACCGTTCCACGTCGCCGCCCTCGATCCCCTCGAAGGCTGACGCCTTTACCCCTCCTGCCTGGAACCTCGGACGCGTCAACTCTGCCCATGTCGCGTTGACGCCTCTCCTAACTCCGGATGAGGCAACTCCTGGGGTGCCGCAGACTTAGCGAATAACGCGACCATTACCTCGTCGGATACCGTCTGCAGTTGCCAGCCGTCTCACGAATCCAGCAAGGGCGAGTTCGACCGCACTCCGTTCAGCAGTCATGGACAGAACGTCACAAACAACCGCCAACTTGGCTAATGTTGCGCATACCGACATTTAATTCTTCTAAGCTGCCGATCCTTCTCTTAAGCTGCCATTCCAAGGAAGACCTCCCCTTTGGGCAGGTCCTCGAATTGGCTCAGCGAGAAGGGGGCAACGCGATGCGCGGCACCGACTGGAACTGACAAGTTCGACACAGGACTTCTGAGGGCCCGGGCAGTAGGCTGCGAGAACGCGTAGGCAGTCCTTCGGGAGCGGCATGACCCTTCCTCAGCGACGAGAGATTGAGACCGATCGGCGGCTGTTGCTGCTCGTCGGTCTCGTCGTCGTTGTTGCCGCGGTCATCGTCGCCACGTCACTTCCGGCCGCATGGCGTTCGGCGAAGCTGGAGAAGGTGAGCGACGCCGCAGTCCTGGTCATGCTCACGCTCATGATCGCGTTGGGCACGCTGGTCAAGGCTCGCGTGCGGATCCGGTCGACGACTCAGTCGATCAGCTGGAACGAGACAGCGATCATCGTCGGTGCGGCCATCGCTCCGACTTCGGTGATCGTGCTCTGCACCGCGGTCGGGATCGCCCTCGCCTCGCTTCGCCTCACACCGATGAAGCTGGCCTTCGGTATCGGCAAGAACGTCATCGTTGCCTGGGGCGCTGGCACGGCACTCGCGATGACGACCTGGACTTGGCCGCCCACGGGTATGGGCCCCCTCATGCTGCTGGGTCCGTTGGCGCTCGCCTACCTGGTCGCGGCGCTCTTGGACGATCTGCTCGCCATCCCGGTCATCGCGCTCGCCTCCCAGACCAGGATCGCGAAGCACTTCCGCAGCAATCTCGACCTTCGGCTCGCTGGCTTCGCCGTGCGGTTCGCCGTTGCGGCCTGCACGCTGCTGATCATCCGGATGGACCCCCGGCTACTGCTCGCCGTCCCACCCCTGGTCCTGAGCCTGCACCTCGCCTACTCCGCACGCATCCGAGGCCGCACCGAACAGCAGGCGTGGCAGCGGCTCGCCCGCACCACCGACGCGCTCAACGTGGTCGACCTGGACACCGTCCTCACCACCGCCGTCACCCAGGCCGCCGAGTTGTTCTCCGCCGACGAGGTCGAGATCGAGCTGCGCGACGGCGGCCGCACAGTCCGCGGTGGCACCGGCGGCATCACCTTCGACGGCCCGATCGGCACGCCCGCCGAGGTGGACGGCACCATCGTCCCCACACCGCTGGAAGGACACGACCGCACCATCGACATCGGCATACTTCGACTGCGTTTCCGCGGTCCCGTGCAACTCTCCGAGCGGGAGCAGTACACCCTGCGCACCTTCGCCTCCGCGCTCTGCACCGCCGTTCGCAACGCCCAGGCGTACGCCGAGCTGGCCCGGGTCGCCGACGAGCACGCGTACGCGGCCTCGCACGACGCGCTGACCGGCCTGGCCAACCGCCGACACCTCCTCGACGAGGGCACCGAGCAGTTGAGCACCCGCCACGCCGACGGGGTGACCGCGCTGGTGCTGATCGACCTCAACCACTTCAAGGAGGTCAACGACACGCTGGGGCACGCCGCCGGCGACCAGGTGCTGGTGCAGGTCGCCGACCGGTTGCGCGGTGCGGCCCAGGCGAGTGACCTGGTGGCCCGCCTCGGCGGCGACGAGTTCGCCGTACTCCTGCGAGGTCTGCCGGCCCCGGCGGTCGCTGCACACCGGGCCGAGTCCCTGCTCGCCGCCCTGCACGAGCCGTTCGAGCTGGACGGCATGCGGATCAGCGTCGAGGCCAGCGGCGGAATCTCCGTCGCCCCGTCCAGCGGTGGCATGGCCGAGCTGCTGCGCCGCGCCGACGTCGCCATG
Organism: Micromonospora sp. A202; assembly: GCF_006715105.1. NCBI lineage: Bacteria > Bacillati > Actinomycetota > Actinomycetes > Micromonosporales > Micromonosporaceae > Micromonospora > Micromonospora sp. A202. The sequence goes on from NZ_VFMP01000001.1 coordinate 6,638,418, forward strand.
TACCAGGCCAAGCGAGCCGGGCAGCGGATCGCCACGTACGCACCGACCCGGGACACCGCCGACCTTGGCCGCCTCACCCTCGGTGGCGACCTGCCCCGGGCGGTCGCCGACCACGAATTCGTCGTCAACTTCCAACCGATCGTCGACCTGGGCACCGGCGAGGTGACCAGCGCCGAAGCGCTGGCCCGCTGGCACCACCCCACCCACGGCATGATCGACCCACTGCGATTCCTGGAGGCCGTGGAGCGTTCGGGCCTGCTGCCGGCCTTCGCCGAGGCGATCCTCGACCAGGCGCTGATCGCGGCGGCCAACTGGCGCGACGCCGGCTTCGACGTCCCCGTCGCGGTCAACGTGTCCCCCCGCAGCCTGCTCGACGCGCGGTTCCCAGGCTCGGTGCTGGCCCGCCTGCGCGCCCACGACCTGCCGCCGGACCGGCTGGTGCTGGAGCTGACCGAGACGCTGACCCTCAGCCAGCTCGACGTCGTCGACCGGGTGCTCAGCCGGCTCCGCGACGAGGGTGTCCGGCTGGCGCTGGACGACTTCGGCACCGGCTACTCGTCACTCTCGCTGCTCTCCCGCATCCCCGTGCACGAGCTGAAGATCGACCGGAGCTTCGTGACGACGATGGAGAGCTCGGCGGAGGCCGCCGCCGTCATCCGCTCCACCCTCGACCTGGGCCGCAGCCTCAACCTGGACGTCGTAGCCGAGGGCGTGGAGAGCGAACCGCAGCGGCGGGCCCTGTGGGAGTTGGGCTGCGTCGCCGGCCAGGGCCACCTGTTCGCCCGGCCGATGCCGGCCGGCACCCTGCTCGCGGCGATGCAGCGCGGTTCGGGCGGCCGACCCGGCACCCTGGCCGCGCCACTGCACGACGCCGGCGCGGTGATCCGGCTGAGCCAGAACCGCCGCCAGGCTGGCCGTTCCCGCCCCGACCGCCTCCCGCACCTGCCCGCCTGACCCAGCATCGGCCAGGTGCCGACGCAGGCCGGTCTGCCAGACTGGCGCCGTGATCGCCGACGACCCGACCGCCCGCCGCCGTCGCTGGCACTGGCGAACGCTCGACGCCGCTGGCGGCGGGCTCGCCCTCGACCTGGGCCTCTACGCCGCCTCGGCCGCCTTCGCCGCGATCACCGCGGTCACATCGACCCTGCTGCCGCACCGGGCATGGGGCGCCGTCGCCGCCGTCGGATACCTGGCCGCGACGCTGGTGGCGCTCGTCCAACTCCTGCTGCGTCGGCGCTCCCCGACCTCACCCCTGGTCGGGCTGCCGGCCCGCTGGGCGGTCACCGGTCTCGCCTGGGCGGGCACCGCACTGCTGCCCCTGCTCTGGCAGAGCATCGACCGGGCCGGCGGACGCACGGACCGGGCCCAGGAGGAGGTGCTGGTCGTGGAACAGGCCGGCACCCGCCTCCTGGAGCACGGCACCCCGTACCTCGGGCCCGACGCGATAGCCGCCCTGCCACCCGGCGAACAACTCATGGGCTACACCCCGTACCAGCCCGGCATGGCGATGTTCGGCCTGCCCAGAGCCCTGGCCGACACCTGGTGGACCGACTCCCGGGTCTGGTTCGCGGTGGGCACCGCAATCGCGCTCGCCCTGGCCGTGGCCGCCCTGCGCAGAACACCGGCCGCCACCGACCAGGTCGACACGCGCCACCGCCGGGACGCCGCGTTGCTGCGCGGCGTGCAGGCCGCCACCGTACTGCCGATCTGCGCCCTCACCCTCGCCACCGGCGGCGACGACCTACCCGTACTCGCGTTCTGCCTGCTGGCCCTCGCACTCGCCGCCACCGACCGACCCGGCCGGGCCGGCCTCGCGGTCGGCCTGGCCGGCGCACTGAAGCTGTTCGCCTGGCCGGTCGCCCTGGTCCTGATCGTCTGGGGTCTGACCCGGCGCGCCGGCACCCGAGTCGCCGCCGGCGCGATCGGCCTGCCCGTCGCCGCCCTCCTGCCCGCCATGCTGGTCGACCGGGACGCGCTGACCGAGAACGTGCTGCGCTTCCCCCTCGGCCACGGCCTGGTCACCAGCCCCGCACAGTCCCCGTTCCCCGGCTACCTGATCGCCACCGCACTGCCCGCAGGCCGGCTGATCGCCGCCGCACTGCTGGTCGCGGCGGGAGTGGCCATCGCCGTCCGACTCGCCCGCCGTCCGCCCCGCACCGCCGTCGCCGCCGCGCTCATCTGCGGGTACGGGCTGCTCGTCGCCATCGCCCTGATGCCCTCGACCCGCTTCGGCTACCTGCTCTACCCGCTCGCCCTGCTCACCTGGGCACCTGCCCTGCACCGCCCGGTCGACACACCGCCGACCCCGGTCCCCGACCACCTGCCCGGTCGGGCCACTTCCGCGTAACTGGCGGGCGGAACGACGCGTCAGGGCGTAGACCTGAAGACATGACGACGTACCGCGACCGAGCCGACGCCGGCCGGGTGCTCTCCGACCGGCTCACCGCGCTCATCGGCGAACCCGACGTCGTCGTCCTCGGCCTCGTCCGCGGCGGCGTGCCCGTCGCCCGGGTCGTCGCCGAACGACTCGGCGCACCACTGGACGTGCTGGTCGTCCGCAAGCTCGGCATGCCGTGGGCCCGGGAGGTCGCCTTCGGCGCGCTCGGGCCGGGAGGCGTCCAGGTGCTCAACGACGCGGTCGCCAGCCGACTCAGCAGCGACGACATCGCCGAGGTCAGCCGTCGAGAACAGGCCGAACTCGAACGCCGGGAACGCCTCTACCGGGGCGGTCGCGCGCAATTGGACCTCACCGGGCGTACCGCGGTGATCGTCGACGACGGCCTGGCCACCGGCGCGACCGCCCGCGCCGCCGTGGAGGTCGTCCGCCAACTCGGGGCACACCGCGTCGTGGTCGCGGTCCCGGTCGGCGCGCAGGAAGCCTACGAACTGCTCGCCGCCGAGGCAGACCAGGTCATCTGCGCCCAACGCCCAGCGGATTTCGGCGCGGTGAGCGTCTACTACGACGACTTCCACGAGGTGTCCGACGAGGAAGTCACCGAGGCGCTCACAGCAACTGCCTAGGTCCACCAGGTACCGTCGGGCGATGAGTAGTCTCACCTGTCCCAAGTGTCACGGAGAAATGCGCCAATACGAGCGCAGCGGCGTCGTCATCGACCAGTGCGGGGAATGCCGAGGCATCTTCCTGGACCGCGGCGAGCTGGAGAAGCTGTTCGAGGCGGAGGCCAACTGGAGCCGCCAACAGAGCGCCGGTGCGCCGCCGCAGCCTGCCCAGCAGCCGGCCGGCTACCCGCCCCCGCCGCCCCCGCCCGGTTACGGTGCCGTCCCGCCGCCGCCCCCGCCCGCCCACGGCTATCCGCCGCAGCCCGCGTACGGCCACCAGCAGCAACAGCACCACGGCTACCACGGGCACTACCGGCAGAAGAAGCGCAAGGGCTTCCTCGACGACATGTTCGGCTGAGCCCAGAGCCGACATTCCGCCCGGGTCGATCGACGTGTCGGCCCGGGCACACCGCCCACCCCATCGATGGTTGGCGGCGCGCGATCGTCCATGCCAGGGTGATTCGCATGACCGTGATCCGACCGGACGAGGCGCTGGCCCAGGCGTACGACGGGATCACCGCTGCCGTCGACGGCCTGGACGACGCCGGCCTGCAACGAACCACCCGCTGCCAGGGTTGGCTCATCGCCGACCTGCTGCTGCACGTGCTCGGCGACGCCCAACGGGCACTGGTCGCACTGGCCAGCCCCGTCGACGGCCCCGCCGACGTCGACGACGTGAGCTACTGGCGCGACTTTCCCGGCGGTGATGACAACGCCACCCGGCACGCCTGGTGGGTCCGCCGATCGGCCGCCGCCTTCGACCGTCCCACCGGGATCGTCCGGCTCTGGCAGGAGACCGCCCCGGCGGCGGTCCGCGCCGCCGCGTCAGCCGACCCCGAGGGGTACGTGACCACGCAGGGGCATGTGCTGCGCGTACCGGATTTCCTCGCGACCCTGACCACCGAGGCCGTCGTGCATCACCTGGACCTGACCGTGGACCTGCCCGGCGCGCCCCCGCCCGGCCCACTGGCGGTACGAATCGCGGTGGCGACCATGGACGGTCTGCTCAGTGACGACACCGTCCGCCCCACCGCCTGGGACGATCACGACTTCCTACTGAAGGCCACCGGGCGCGTGCCCCTCACCGAACGGGATCGGCTGGAGTTGGGCGAGTCGGCGGGCTGGTTTCCGCTGCTCGGCTGACCGACGGCGGGTCGTCGCACCGGGTCAGCCGATGGCCATGTCCACGAAACGGGACAGGTGCAGCTGCGCTGCCACCGTCACGGTGTCGGTTGGCCCATTTCGATGCTTGGCAATTATGAAATCCGCCTCGCCCGCTCGCGGCGACTCCTTGTCGTAGTAGTCGTCACGGTGCAGAAGGATTACAACGTCAGCATCCTGTTCAATTGATCCACTTTCGCGCAAATCGGATAGCTGAGGTCGCTTGTCCGTGCGCTGCTCGGGGCCACGGTTCAGCTGACTGACCGCGATGACCGGGCACTCGACCTCCTTGGCCAACAGCTTCAGGCCACGGGACAGGTCCGCGACCTCCTGCTGGCGGCTCTCGGTGCGCTTCGGCGACGTCATCAGCTGGAGATAGTCGACCACGATCATCTTGAGGTCGTGCCGCTGCTTGAGCCGTCGAGCCTTGGCGCGGATCTCCATCAGGTTCATGCTCGGCGTGTCGTCGACGAAGAGCGGCGCCTCGCTGATCTCACCCATGCATCGGGCCAGCTTGGTCCAGTCGTCGTCGGAGAGCTGCCCGCTGCGCAACACGTGCAGCGGCACCCGCGCCTCGGCGGAGAGCAGTCGCATGACGATCTCGACCTTGCTCATTTCCAGCGAGAAGATCGCGGCGGCCTGGTTGGCACGAATCGCAGCATGTCGGGCAAAGTCCATGCTGGCCGTGCTGTTGTGGGTAGGGATCATCGCCCGGCTGGCCAGGTACAGGTGTTCGTCGTTGTCGACGGTCACACACCGCACCGGAACGCTGGGGACCGGCCGGACGTCGACGATGAACCGCGAGGTCGTTCGCACGTCGGAGGTGGTGCGGCGGCGTGCGGTGTGTGCATCCTGCTTGCGCCCGAGCCGGAATATGACGTCCGGCGTGGAGAAGTTCAACGTGTACGCGATCGACGACTCGCTGGTGCGGCCGCGCACCGGTTTCGCGTTGACCGTGCAGCGGTAGCCGAGGCTGACGATGAGTTCGCGTACGTCATCGGCCAGCCGCTTCGAGGTCGACGTGTACTGGAGGTTGCCGGAGGGGGCGACGGTCCCATCGGTGTCCATCAGCCCAGCGAGCAACGCCCTGCGCTGAGCCTCCGAGGCGCGCAGATAGACGCCCGGGATGTGCTTGTTCCCCGCTACCCCGACCTGACGCAACAGCCAGAGGAAGGAGCCGTTCCGGTGACGGCAGTCGGCACACTTCCTGGTCGCTGGATTCTCACGCAACGCCCTGGTGGAAACACCACAGTCCACGCAGAAACCGTTCTGAGGAGCAGCGGACGTGGGCTGCAGCAGAATGGTGTAGACCATCGGTCCGCTGGGCCGCACGACAAAGCCGTCAGCCTCGACGTGCGTGACCATCTCCGGATCTGCCGTGGTGAAGCGGCTGGCGTCGCTGTGCCCGTCACCGAGCCACGCCCCCATGGTGTAGGGCGGGACCAGCAGCTCACGCTCCGGGAGTTGGATGGGAGCGCAGTTCCGTACGGCATGGTTGAGCCGCCGCTGGGCGGTGTCAGTACGCAGCGTGGCCGCGATCTCGGCAGTGGTGACGACGCCGTCGTGGTCGGCCCGGCTGCCGGCATTGACCTCCCGCTCGGCTCGTTCAAGGAGCGCGCTCAGAAGCGGCCCGGCCGGATAGCCGGGCGCAGTCCAGTTCTGCGGCTTGCCGTTGCGGACGATGGGACGGCTGATCCGGCCGACCGACCCGACCTCGTGGGCGACGGTGTGCAGGACATGCCGGAACTCCGGCCCCACCTGCTCAATCGTGTCGAAGAGCGTGATCGGCTGATTCCGTTGGGCGCTCAGCCGCTCGTGTGCCGCACGTACGTTGGCGAGTGACGACTCGGGCCAGTGTCGCCTTCGCCGCGCCGGCTCCTGCCGCCGACCAGCCCGGCTGGTGGTCTTCCACAGGTGCTCCGCGTCGGCCACGATGACCGTGCCGTCGGAGAACTCCACCTCGTAGCAGGGGCGGTCGTGCATGACGTCGAAGGCGTGTGTGACCGTGGTGGGTCTGCCGTCTGCCGCCAGCAGCTGATCGCCCGCCTTGACCTCGCCCATCGTGGTCCAGCCGTCAGGCGTGGGTAGCGGGGTGTCCAGCGCGAGCGCCTTCCCGAGACCCGGCCTGCCAGCCACGATGATCAATTGGCCGGCGTGCAGGCCGTTGAGCAGTCGATCCAGGTCGCTGAAGCCGGTCGGCACGCCGGTCATCATGCCGCCGGTCGCCCCCACCGCCTCGATCTCGTCCAGCGTGGGCTGCAACATGTCGGCCAGGATCGCGAAGTCCTCGCTGACCCGGCGTTCGGTGACGTCATAGACGGCCTGCTGGGCGAGGTCCACGACGTCGTCCACGTCGCGGCTGCCGCCGCTGGCGGTGCCGTAGCCCAACTGCACGATCTTGGTGCCGGCCTCGACCAGGCGGCGCAGCACCGCCCGTTCGCTGACGATCCGCGCGTAGTAGGCCGCGTTCGCGGCGGTGGGCACGCTGGCGATGAGGGTGTGCAGGTAGGGCGCGCCACCGATGCGGACGAGATCGCCGGAGTCGGCGAGCGCCGCCGCGACGGTGATCGAGTCGGCCGGCTCACCCCGGCCGTAGATGTCCAGGATGATGTCGAAGATGGTGGCGTGCACCGGCCGGTAGAAGTCGTTGGTCTTGAGGATCTCGACGACGTCGGCGATGGCGTCCTTGGAGAGCAGCATGCCGCCGAGGACGCACTGCTCGGCGGCAACGTCCTGGGGCGGAGTCTTGTCGAAATGGCCGTCCCGCGGCGCAGGTGGCTGGCCTCCGCCGGAGCGTGACTCTGCCCGCATGTCGTCGGTGACCGACACGGGTCCCCCCTCCACTGCGCCGGATCTGATTCCAGCTCTACCGCTGGGGTGCGACACTTCCGTCCGACCGGGCCGGTCGATCGGGGGCCATCGCGCCGGCGGTCGAGGGCCAACCATACGGACCCCGAGGTCAGAGACTCAACAACGCCGGTGGACGAGCCTTGGGACAACCTGTGGATGCCGGGGGACAGCATGTGCGCGGCGTGTGCACAGCCTGTGGAAAACTGTTGGGGAATTCTTCGCCATAACTCGTTGACCTGCGGAAACGTGCTCCCCAGCCTGTGGAGGAAGATATTTCGGTCGGGCCTGTGACACGATCGTCCCGTACTATCTCCAGCGAACGGCTACACCTGGACAGCGGATTCCGCTTTCGGTTCAGAAGGGTCACACTCCGGCCGTGAGTTACCGGGACTGGGGACGCGGGGATGGCAGCCCGCGCGAGCGCCAGCCGACCGCCTCGTGGGGTGAACGCGCGGCGTCCGTTCCGGTCGACCCGTACGACGAGGATGGGCGATACCGCACCTCCAGTCGGCGGCGTGCACTGGACCGGGGCCAGGACGAGCCCGTCGACGCCTACCTGCCCCGGTGGGCGTTGGAGTCGGGTGTCCGGCACGCTGACGGCGGCGGGCGTCACGCGGCACCGGACGAGGACGAACGCGAGCGACCCACCTCCGGTCCTGGCCGACGCTCTGCCGAGGCGCCGAGCGGCCGAGGTCGGCGCAGCGAGGGGGGTTGGCGCGAACAGGCGGCGATCGGTGCCGGCCCGAACTCCGACCACACTCGGGAGTGGACGCTCGACCGCCCGCAGGACCAGGGATACGCCGGCCGTCGACGCGCCGACGCCGGGGAGGACGAGCCGGTCTCCGGTGCGATCCAGGACCGTCGCCCCCGCCGCGCCCCCGCTGGCCGTCCTCAGGTGATCTGGTCGGGCGGGGATCTGGAGTCCGCCCCGAGCGAGCCCGCGCCTGAACCGGACGTGAGCCGCCCCACCCGGCGTAGCCGCCGTGCGGCGGAGGAGTCCTGGTCCCGTCCGGCGGCCGACCCGTGGGTGCGCGGGTCCGACCGGGTGGCTGAGCCCGAGCCGTCGTACCCGCCCGCTGTGGATCCCTGGGATGCCTCGGGCGTGCACGCGTGGCCGCCGGCCGCCGGGGCGGACGGGACGGATCTGAGCGGGCAGTGGTCGGCCGTGGAGAGCGTCGGTGGCTGGGAGCGGTCCGACCGCACCGGCCAGTGGGAGCGGTCCGCGATCGAGGACGACCAGTGGGACCGTACGCTGCCGCCGCGCTCGGACCGGTCCGTGGCTGCGGAGGGTTGGCCGGCACGGGACGACGGGTTCTGGCCCGGCACGCGGCTGGCCGATGACGACCCCCGGTGGATGGATCCGGCGACGTCAGCGCCCAGGTCGCCGGTGGTGGGTTACACCGCTCCGCGACCGCGCAGTGCGCCGGTGCCGCGTGGCGGAGCGCCACGGCGTCGGCCGGACCGGCCTGCGGTCGGGGCGGCGTCGGTGCGTCAGCGGGTCGAGTCGGCGGCCAGCGGTGCCTTCTCGCGGCGCCTGGAGGACGATCTGCTCGACCCTGATCCGGGCGGGCCCTTCCGGCCATTGCTGTTCACTGCGGCTTGTTATCTGGTGCCGGCGATGCTGATCTTCGGTTGGTTGTTGACGTTGGACAGCCAGGCGCCGGCTGGTTGTGTGACGGACATCAGCGGGGGCGGCTGCGAATCGGCCCGGTCGCGCGCGTTGGAGTCGCTGCTCGCGGGCTCGCCGCGCTTCGGTCTGGCGCTGGTGAGCAGTCTGGTGGTGGCAGCGCTGCTGCGTCGGGTGGGTACGACGTGGCGCTCGGCGACCATCGCGCTCGCCGCGGCGGTGGTGGGCGGCGGCCTCTCCACGGTGTTGATCAGCGCGGTGACCGGCCAGCCGATCGGGTGACCTGCCCTGCGAGGGAGGGCGGCACCGACCGGGCGTCCGCCTGACCTGCCCGGCAGGTCAGGGGGCACCGACCGGGGCCTGGTCGGGCTCAGATGACGTACGCACGAAGGCCCGCACCGATCGCTCGGTGCGGGCCTTCGTGGTGGTGTTGCGGACGTCAGCCCTGAACGACGTTCAGGTTGAACGACGCGGTCACCTCGGGGTGCAGCTTGATCTTCACCGGGTAGGTGCCGGTCGACTTGATGTGACCGGGCACCTCCAGCCGACGCCGGTCGAGGACCGGGCCGCTGGCCGCCTTGACGGCGTCGACGATCTCGGCCGGAGTGACCGAGCCGAAGAGCCGTCCGCCGTCGCCGGCGCGGACCTTCATGTTGACCTTGAGACCCTCGAGCTGAGCCTTGACCTCGTTGGCGTGGTCGAGGTCGCGGATCTCGCGGGCCCCACGGGCCCGCTTGATGACCGTGACCTGCTTTTCCGCGCCCTTGGTCCAGGCGATCGCGAAGCCCTGCGGCAGCAGGTAGTTACGGCCGAAGCCGTCCTTAACCTCGACGATGTCGCCCGGGGCACCGAGGCCGGACACTTCCTGAGTCAGGATGATCTTCATATCGGTGCCTCCTCTCAGCGGGTGGTGGCCGTGTACGGCAGGAGCGCCATCTCACGGGCGTTCTTGACCGCACGGGCGATCTGCCGCTGCTGCTGCGAGGTCACGCCGGTCACCCGACGAGCGCGGATCTTGCCGCGATCGGAGATGAACTTGCGCAGCAGCGCGGTGTCCTTGTAATCGATGTAGGCGATCCCGTCCTTGTCGAGCGGGTTCACCTTCTTCTTGGGCTTGCGCAGTGCCGCAGCCTTGGCCGTTGCACGTGCTCCTGGTTTGCGATCGCGAGCGCTAGGCGCCATTAGAACGGTGGCTCCTCGTCAAAATTGGTGCCCGAACCGGCACGCGCGGGAGAGGGAGAGGGAGCAGCCGAAGCCCAGGGGTCGTCGAAGTTGCCTCCGCCGCCACCCTGGTTGCCACCGCCACCGCCGCCACCGAAGCCGCCGCCACCGCCGCCGGAGCGGGACATCTTCTGCACCTTCGCCGTGGCGTAGCGCAGCGACGGGCCGATCTCGTCGACCTCAAGCTCGATGACAGTGCGCTTCTCACCCTCGCGGGTCTCGTACGACCGCTGACGCAGCCGGCCCGACACGATCACCCGAGCGCCACGCTGCAGCGACTCGGCGACGTGCTCGGCGGCCTGCCGCCAGACGGTGCATGCGAGGAACAGCGGCTCGCCGTCCTTCCACTCGTTCGACGCCTTGTCCATGAAACGGGGCGTCGAAGCGACTCGGAACTTGGCGACCGCAGCCCCGGAGGGGGTGAACCGCAACTCGGGGTCATCGGTCAGATTGCCGATGACCGTGATGGTGGTGTCTCCTGCCATGACCATCTCCTCGCGCACTCAGCGTCTCGTCGTACAGGCTCGCAGAGCCGTACGACAGAGTCGCGGAGGCTGATCCGGACGAACCGGGGTTGGATGCTCTAGCGCATTTCCGGTCGGATGACCTTGGTGCGCAGCACGGACTCGTTGAGCCGGAGCTGACGGTCCAGCTCGGCCACCGCAGCAGGCGTGGCCTGCAGGTCGATGACGGCGTAGATGCCTTCGGCCTTTTTGTTGATCTCGTACGCGAGGCGCCGGCGGCCCCACACGTCGGTCTTCTCAACCGAGCCACCCGCGGTCCGAATCACGTTCAGGTACGTGTCGAGCGACGGTGCGACGGTGCGCTCCTCGAGGCTGGAGTCGAGGATGACCATTAGTTCGTAGTGACGCAAGACGTGCTCACCTCCTGTGGGCTAAGCGGCCACGGTCCTTCCGTGGCAGGAGGTCTTGTGTCGCTGCCCGCACGTGCCGAGGGAACCCGACCGGACGCGGACAACCTGACCAGGATACCCGGTCCGAACGATCATGCCCGGGGTGGTCGGGTCAGCGCCCGGACAGGATGACGGGGGCCCCCATTCGACCGTCATCCGGCCGATGGTGGACCCCCGTCTACGAGGCCGCGGGGCGTCTGGTCCGCATTCCTTGGGTGGGACCTGGGGAGGAACGACCACACCGATGAGGTTGGACCGAAGACGCCCCGCGGAGCTTTATCGTGTTGTTACCTGACGATACAACGGCACTCGTACCTTGTCGGAGGAAAAAGCACAAATTGCCGAAATTCTTGATCGGTGGGCGATCGCTGTGCGAGGGGTCCCCTCCGCCACGCCGGGCCGCACGGCGGAGGTGACCTCGCTGTCGGCCGTCGACCTCCGGTCGCCATCTGCGGGCTTGCGTCGCTGGCGGCACCGGGTGCTGGTCGCCGGTTCAATTCCATCAACGATCGTCGGTCCGTCCGGTGACGCGACCGCACGCGACACCGCCCCGGCCGTCACCCCGCCCGTCGGGGTCGCGACGTAGGCTCGCTCGCATGCGTATCGGAGCCCACGTCGATTCGACCGACCCGCTGGCGGAGGCGGCCGCCCGGTCCGCCGACACCGTGCAGTTCTTCCTCGCCGACCCACAGGGATGGAAGGCACCCAAGCCCCGGGAGGACGCCGAGCAGCTGCGCACGGCCGAGGTTGACCTGTACGTGCACGCGCCGTACGTCATCAACGTGGCCACCCTCAACAACCGCATCCGGATTCCCAGCCGAAAGCTGCTGCTCGGGCACGCCAACGCGGCCACCGCCATCGGCGCCAAGGGTCTGATCGTCCATGGTGGACACGTCAGCGCCGGAGACGATCTGGCCGTCGGCTTCGACAACTGGCGCAAGACCTTCGCGTACGCGGCCGACTCCGGGAGCTTCGGCGTGCCGGTCCTGATCGAGAACACGGCCGGCGGCGACAACGCGTGCGCCCGGCGACTCGACGCGCTCGCCCGACTCTGGGACGCCATCGGCGACTACGAGGTCGGCTTCTGCCTGGACACCTGCCACGCGTACGCGGGCGGCGAGGATCTGCTCGGCCTCGTCGACCGGGTCAAGGCGATCACCGGAAGGATCGACCTGGTGCACGCCAACAACTCCAAGGGCGCGTTCAACTCGGGTCAGGACCGCCACGACAACCTGGGCGGGGGCACGATCGACCCGGAGCTGGTCGTCGCGGTGATCCGGGCCGCCGGGGCCCCGGTGGTCGTCGAGACACCGGGCGGCGTGGAGGGCCAGACAGCGGACATCGGTTTCCTCCGTCAGCAGCTCGGGACGGCGAGCCCGGCAGCATGACGACCGGACAGCCCGGGACCGGGAAGGCCCGGCCCACCCCCACCGGCACGGACGCCGAGACCCGATCCGCCTCCGCCTCGGGCACCCCGGCACAGCCGGATCGCACCTCCGACGCCGTCTCCGGCAAGACTTCCGCGCCGACCGCCGAAACCACTGCGCCGATCGCGGGGGCCGTCGCCGACCGGCCACGGTCGAGCGACGGCGGCACGACCGGAGCCACCACGAGCGGCGACCCGCAGCCCTCGAAGGGTGGCGGCGCCAAGGAGGAACCTGCTGGGGACGCCGCCACCGGTGAGGGCGACGGCCGGAAGGGCAGCGCGGCCACGGGCGGCACCGAGGGTGGCAGCGAAACCAGCGACAGCACCGCCAAGGCCGACAGCGCGACCAACGCGGGCAAAGACGGCGCCCCGGCCAAGGACGGCACGGACGGCGGCTCGGAAGACGTCCCGGTCAAGGGCACAGGATCGGGCAAGCGCAGGTGGTGGAGCAGGGGCAGGCGAGCGGGCAGGACCGACGGTCAGGCAAAACCCGACGGTGACACCAAGACCGATGAGGCCAAGCCGGACAACCCCGATCGTTGGGAGGCGTTCGCCTCCGCTCCGGAGCCGCGGCCCTCCATCGTCACCCGGGCGGGCGGAGCCGTCGGCCGGTTCCTGATCCACGAGTGGACCCTGGCCACCCTCGGCGCGTTGGCACTGGCTGTGCTGATGACGTGGCCGACGTTGCGCTATCCCCGCTACACACTCCCGCAGGACTACTGGGACCCGAGCCTGCAGGCCTGGCAGATGGCCTGGTCCGGGCACATCCTGCTGGCTGAACCGGCGCGCCTGTGGCAGTCCAACACGTTCTTCCCCGAGCTGTGGAGCTTCGCGTTCTCCGACACCCTGCTCGGGTACGCCCCCGCCGGGATGCTCGGCAGCGGCCCCGAGGACGCGGTGCTGCGCTACAACATCATGTTCGTGCTGGCGCACGCGCTTGCCACGCTCGGGGCGTACGCGCTGGCCCGGCAGCTCGGGGCTGGCCGAATCGGCGCCGCCGTCGCCGGCGTCAGTTACACGTACGCGCCGTGGCTGCTGGCCCAGGCCGGGCACCTGCACGTGCTCTCCAACGGCGGGATCCCGTTGGCGCTGGCGATGTTGGCGCGCGGGCACGGCTGGTCACTGCGGCACGGTTACCGGCCCGAGCGCCGACACGACGGATGGGTCTACGCCGGTTGGCTGGTGGCGGCCTGGCAGCTCAGCCTCGGATTCGGTATCGGGTTGCCGTTCGCGTACTTCCTGGCCTGCGCGGTGATCGTCACCGCCGTCCTCTACTACGCGCGGCGGCTGCGCACCGGCCAGGCCGTGCCCTTCGGTCGCCGGTTGTTCCTCGCGGACCTGCTCGGCGGGTTGTTCTTCGCCGGTGTGGGTCTGCTGATGGCGTTCCCGTTCTTCAAGGTGACCGAGCTGCACCCGTACGCCGAGCGAACCATCGACGACATCAGCATCTTCTCGCCGCCGGCGTCGGGTTTCGTGACGGCACCGGCCGAGTCGCGGATCTGGGGTGGGTTGCACGAGGGGGCACGCGCAGCGCTGCCGTGGCACCCGGAGATGACCCTGCTGCCCGGGTTCGTGCTCTACGCGCTGGCCGCGGGTGGGCTGTTCTTCTCGGTCTGGCGGCTGCGGCACCGACTGCTGCTGCTCGCCGGAGTGCTGGTGACGATGGCCTTCGCGATGGGCACCCGCTTCTTCGACGGCACCTTCACCTACGTGCCGCTCTTCGAGCACCTGCCGGGCTGGAACGGACTGCGTACCCCCGGTCGGTTGATGTTGTGGACCACGTTGCTGCTGGGTCTGCTCGCGGCGGGCGCGGTCACCGCGCTCACCGACCGGGTCCGTGAGTTGACCGCGCAGCGGATCCCGTCGTGGCCGGGGCCGTGGCTGCGGACGGCCACCCTGCTGCCGCTGCTGCTCGTCGCCGTCGAGGGCCTGAACACCACGCCGCATCCGGTGGTGCCGACCCAACCGGCAGCGATGCGCTCCACCGAGGGGCCGCTGCTGGTGCTGCCGAGCAACCAGAGCCTGGACCAGCACGTGATGCTGTGGTCGACGAGCGGTTTCCCCGACGTGGTCAATGGCGGCAGCGGCTTCACTCCGCGCCAGCTCGATGACGTCCGTCGGGTAAGCCAGTCGTTCCCCGACCAGACCAGCGTCGACTACCTGCGCACGCTCGGCGTCCGCTCCGTGGTGTTGCTGCGCGGGCAGGTGGTGGGCACTCCGTGGGAGATCACCATCGACGCGCCGGTGGAATCGCTGGGCATCAGCCGGCAGGACGTGGGCGACGCGGTCGTTTATCGGCTCTGAGACGTGGCTGATCTCTAAGGCGGATTTGCGGGGAGCCCACCCGGCTCCGGGCGGTCAGGCTTGATCCCTGCGCCGGGCGGGCTCCCCGCAAATCCTGACGTGGTCAGGCTGCGGTCAAGCTTGGGTCAGGTGGTGGTGGTGACGGGTTCGCGAGAGGGTTCGCTGTCGGCGGGCCGGCGCCAGCGGTCTACCCAGGGGGCATCTCGTGCGCCGTCGAGCACGCCACCGTCCGGGTCGTCCGGATAGGTCGCCCGGACCGCGTCTCGCTCGGGATGCAGGATCTCCTTGACGACCAGCACGCAGAGCACCACCACGGTGGTCAGCCGGAACGTCGAGGCCAGCACGAACACCCCCTCCGGGAAGACCGGACGGCTGGTCGCCGCCCCAAGCAGCTCTCCGTAGAAGGCGACGAAGTAGCAGACCTCGGCGATCTGCCAGGCCAGGAAGGCACCCCACTTGGGTCGGGCCAGCACCACCAGCGGCAGCAGCCACAGCACGAACTGCTGAGACCAGACCTTGCTGAAGATGAGGAACGCGGCGACCACCAGGAAGGCGACCTGCGCCAGCCGCGGGCGACGCGGTGCCCGCAGCGTCAGCGCGGCCACACCGAGACAGGCCAACCCGAACAGCGCGTACGAGATGGTGTTGAGGGTGGGGATGTTGGCGTTCAGCCACTCGAACGGCCCGAGTTGGGCGGGGTCGTTGCCGACCTTGCCGTCCAGGTAGCGGCCGATGTACCAGAGCGTGCCCCAGTCGATGGGCCGGGTGGTGTTCAGCTCGAAGAACCGGTCCCAGTTCTCCGGGTATGCCCGGGCGGCCGGCAGGTTCACCAGCACCAACGCGGCGATCGCCGTGCCGGTGGCGATGAGCGCGGCGCGGATCCGGTCGGCCCGCAGCGCCAGGACGAGGAGCGGCCCGAGCAGGAACAGCGGCCACAGCTTCGCCGCACCGGCGAGCCCGAGCAGCACACCGGCGACAGCTGGTCGTTTCCGAGCCCAGGCCAGCAGACCGAAGGCGGCCAGCCCGATGGCGAGCAGGTCCCAGTTGACGGTGGCCGTGAGCAGCAGCGCCGGGGCCAGCGCGAACAACGCGGCGTCCCAGGGTCGTCGGCGGCGCAGGGCCAGGATCACCGCCACGGTGGCCACCGCGAGGGCGCCCAGCACCAACGCGTTGAGGTTGTAGAACCACTGGGCCTGGTTGATGCTCGGGTCGCCCTCGCCGATGGCGTGCACCGGCAGGCCCAGCGCCCCCATGAAGTAGCCGGTCAGCACCGGGTACTCGACCGGGTGATCACGGTAGGGCACCTTGCCCTCGTTGAGCCCCTCGGCGTAGTAGAGGGCGAGGACGTCGGTGTAGCAGAACCGGGTGTACTGGACGTTGTTCTGCCAGGCGCCGTCCTGGCAGGGGGACTTCTGCACCCAGTGCAGCGCGAGCGTGAGACACGCCAGCGCCAGCACGATCCGGACCGCGGTCCAGAAGCGACGTTCCTGGCCTGCCGGCCGGTCCAGTGCGGTCGCGTGGTCGCCCAGCGGGCCGCCGATCGCGCTGGACATGCCGCGGACGAACCCGTCGGAGCGGGACGGGTGGTCGGTGGTACCGGCGTCGTCGATGCCGGGCGTCGACTGGGTGCTCATGAAGAGGCATCCTGCCGTACGACGGGGGTGTCCGTCCCGTCCCGGCGCGGAGATCCGGGTATGAAAACGCCGCCGCCGGCCGGGACAGGTCGTCCGGCCGGCGGCGGCGTCATGAAGCGGTGCGGGTCAGTTTCGCTCGGGTGGTAGGCCGGGCAGTAGTCCGCCACCGCCGCCACCGGGGTTGCCGCCCGGGTTGCCTCCGGGGTTGCCGCCCGGGTTACCCCCGGGGTTGCCGCCCGGGGTGCCGCCGACACGCGGGCAGAACGGGTCGGTCAGCGGATCACAGGTCGGGCCGCCCGGCAGACCCGGGATGGTCGGCAGCGCCACCGGCTCCTTGCCGTTGCCCTTGGTGACGTCACCCTCGCCGGTGACGCTGGGCAGGGGGATCTCCTCCAGGCCCTTGAGTGCGGTGTTCATGAACTTCTCCCAGATCGGGCCGGGGAGCGTCGAACCACCAATGTCCTTGCCGCTGGCGAGCCGGATCTCCGGCTTCCTCGGGTCCCGGCTGCCCACCCACACCGCTGTGGCGTTCTGCGGGGTGTAGCCGACCGTCCAGGCGTGCGAGTTGTCGTCCTTGTCGTACTCCCAGGTGCCGGTCTTGGCGGCAGCCTGGCGGCCGTTTTCCAGCGAGATGTTGTTGGGGCGCGGGATCTGCTTCAGAACAGCGGTCACCTCGTCGGCGACCTTCTTGGGAATCCGCTGCTCCGGCTTGATCCGCTCGCTGCCGACGACCTTCCACTTGCCGCTGTCCTTGTCCTGCTGCTCCACCTTCAGGACGAAGTGGGCCTTGATGTACTTGCCGTCGTTGGCGAAGGTTGCCAGGGCGTTGGCGTGGTCGAACACGGTGATCGGGTACTTGCCGAAACCGGTGTAGTTGTCGAACGGGTTCGGCCCCTTCTTCGACAGGTCGAAGGCCTGCGGCGGGTCGACGCCCCACATGGTGGTCACGCCGGCCTTGCGGGCCATGTCGACGACCTTGGCGGCGCCGAGCTCCTTGGTGACCCAGTAGAAGGGCACGTTGTACGACTGGATCGTCGACTCTTCGAGGGTGCAGTATTTGCCGCACTTGAGGTTGGTACGGCCGGCGTTGCCGATCGCGACATCGGAGCCCTCGGGCTTGTACGGCGTGGGGTCCCAGTGCGACTTGACCGAGATGCCGGCCTCGATCGCGGCGGCCAGGGTGTAGACCTTCATCGACGAGCCCGGCTGGTGTCCACCGGTCAGGTCACCGTTCTTGTCGGTGTTCTTGCCGGCGTAGTCGAAGTCGGCGCCGCTGTCACCGCCGTAGTAGGCGAGCACGCGACCCTTCGACGGGTCGATCGACACCACCGCCGCCATCAGGTTCTTGGGCTGGTCGTTGAGCTCGGAACCCTTCTTGGACTGCATGGCGGTGTTCTCGGCGGCGGTCTGCAGCTTCGGGTCGATGGTGGTGGTGATCCGGTAGCCGCCGTCGCGCAGCGCGTCCACGCAGCTCGTCTTGCCCTCCGCGCCGTTGTCGGAGCAGAGGCCCATCGCGTCCATCTCCTGGCGGACGTAGTTGATGACGTTGCCTTTCGGGCTGTCGACACCGAACCCGTTCCCGCCCTTCTTCGGCGCCGGCACCTTGGGGTACTCGGTGGGCGAAGCGGGCTGCCCGGGGGCGTCCAGCCAGCCCTCCTTCTTCATGCCGGCGATCACGTAGTCCCACCGTGACCTGGCGTCGGTCGCGTTGACCGCGGGGTCGAACCCCTGGTGGGTCTCGCTCGGCACCGGCTGCTTGATGACCGCCGCGAGCACCGCACCCTCGCCCACGGTCAGGTCCTTCGCCGCCTTGTTGAAGTACGTCTGCGCCGCGGCCTCGATGCCGTAGGCACCGCGTCCGAAGTAGATCACGTTGAGGTAGTGCTGCATGATCTCCGGCTTGTCGTACTGCTCGCTCAGCTTGGAGGCGAGGATGGCCTCCTTCACCTTCCGGCCGTACGAGTCGTCCTGGAGGTTCTCGAACGCGTTGCGCGCGTACTGCTGGGTGATGGTCGAGGCGCCCTGCTTGTCACCGCCGGAGACGTTGTTCCACGCGGCTCGGACGATGCCCTTGTAGTCGACGCCGGAGTGCCGGTAGAAGTTGCGGTCCTCGGCTGCCGCCACCGCGTGCTGCACGTGCAACGGGATCTGGTTGATGGTGACGAAGCTGCGGTTCTCGCTGCCCAGCTTGGCCAACTGGGTCCTGCCGTCCTTGGCGTACACAGTGGTGGACAGCGGCAGCGGCAACTCGTTGGGCATGACGACGTTGGTCGAGTAGTAGGTGAACCCGACCACGCCGGCACCGGCGAGCATGATGAAGACCGCGACACCGGCGATCAACAGGTTCATCCGCTTGCGCTTCTTCGCCCGTCGGGCGGCGCCCGGGTCGCCCGCACCACGGCCGCCCCGGCCCGGACCGTTCGGTCCACCGGGACCGCCCGGCCCACCGGAGACCGGCGAGACGCTCGCCCGGGCGACGGCGGCACGGCCACCCACCGACGCGGAGCCGACACTGGCCCGGCCCGCCGGGGCGGCACCGACGGCGGCGGCGCCGACCACGGCTCGGCCTGCCGGTGCGCCCGGCGCCGGAGACACGGGCACCGAGGCCCGGCCCGCACCGGCGCGTCCGGCGGCCACACCCGGTGCCGGCGACACCGGCACCGACGCCCGCCCTGCGCGGCCGGGGGTTGCCGAGCCCACCGAGGCGGAACCGGCCGCAGCAGCGCCGCGCGGCGGCACCGAGGCCGATCCGCCCACCGTGGCCCGCCCACCGGCGGCCCGTGGGGTCACCGAAGCGCGGCCCGGGGTCGCCGTGCCAGCCACCGGGGCCGACCAGCCATTCCCGCGGGAGTCACCGCCGGGGCGGCGGTATGCGTCGTCCGCGACCGGCCCGGGGTCGCCCTCGGGGCCCGAGTGCTGGGCCCGTCCACGCGCAGAACTGGGATCGCCGTACGAGTTCATTCCTCACACCCTGCCGGTCGCGGTGGGGCGCGACTGCGCCGCCACCGGGTTGCCGTGAGTTGCTTCACCCGGGAGACCGGCACGGGGGTGCCGTTTCACCGGGGGACTTGCCGTATTAATAGGGCTAATCGGACCAACGAGCGGTTGACCGTCCCGGGTTTCGTCTACGGCCCCGGGGCCGGTCCAACCAGCTGTGATCACCGTTGCGCCTCTCGCCTCCGCCGACCCGCACCTTCGGCGGCCGCCACGTCCTGCTCGCCGGTGCCGTCGCTGTCGCCGGCCAGACCGTCCCGGCCGAGCAGGTACTGCTCGACCAGATGGTTCCAGTCACAACCGAGGCACACCTCCACCACGAAGACCTGGAACTCACGCAGCGTCATCGCCAGGACAGGCAACTCGGTCAGTGTCCGGGCCTGCCCGGCGGACTGCTTGAGCTCGTCACCGTAAATGTAGTGGACGAGAGTCAAGTTCTCGCTGCGACAGATCGGGCAGCGTCGGTCGGTCGGCTCACCGTGGAACCGGGCGGCGTTCTTCAGGTACGGCGATGCGTCGCACACGTCGTACGTGCCGACCCGGCCGGCCAGGAGCTCACGCAGCACTGCTCGCTTCTGAAGCGAGTAGTCGACGACCTGGCGCTGCGTACGCATGCGAAGAAGGGTACGCGGTCCGGCCCGAGCAGGCGACCACGCTCACAATCCGTGACGGCACCGTCTCGGAGCGGGGGTTTGCCCTGGCACGCGCGACCCGCTAACGTGCGATGTATCGGTCCGATACATCGCGGCGGTTACCGCTCCACGCCGGAGGGTAAAGAGAGGGTGGCCAGTGCTTGAGTTCGCCATCCTCGGCCTCCTGCAGGAGTCTCCGATGCACGGCTATGAGCTGCGCAAGGAGCTGACCGCCAAACTCGGCGCGATCCGGGCGGCGATCAGCTACGGCTCGCTCTATCCCACGCTACGCAGGCTGCAGGCGGCGGGATGGATCACCGAAGCTGATGAGACGCCCGCCACTGCCGAGGAGGTCCCCGCGCTGACCAGCCGACGAGGTCGGGTGGTCTACAAAATCACCGCGGAGGGCAAGGAACGCTTCGCCCAGCTGATCGCACAGGCCGGGCCCGAGACGTACGACGACACGGGCTTCGGGGTGCACTTCGCGTTCTTCGCCCGGACCGACCAGGCGACCCGCCTGCGCATTCTGGAGGGTCGCCGCCGCAAGATCGAGGAGCGTCGCGAAGGGCTTCGCGACGTGCTGGGCCGGGCGGCCGAGCGCCTCGACGCTTACACGCTGGAACTGCAGCGCCACGGCCTTGATGCCTGTGAGCGCGAGGTCCGCTGGCTGGAGGAGCTCATCGCCAACGAGCGCTCCGGCCGAGCCCCGACGGTCCCGAACATCGGGACAGCCGGCGGCCGACGAGAAGACAACAGCCCGCCTCCGCCTGGAGAGACCAGGAATGAGCGGCCGTGACAGAAAAGAAGGAGGCAGACGCTATGGGCTCCGTCCGCGTCGCCATCGTCGGTGTGGGTAACTGCGCCTCGTCCCTGGTTCAGGGCGTCGAGTACTACCGGAACGCCAACCCGAACGACCGCGTCCCGGGTCTCATGCACGTCGCCTTCGGCGACTACCACGTCAACTCCGTGGAGTTCGTCGCGGCGTTCGACGTGGACGCCAAGAAGGTGGGCATGGACCTCGCGGAGGCGATCGTCGCCAGCGAGAACAACACCATCAAGCTCTGCGACGTGCCGCCGACCGGCGTCAGCGTGCAGCGCGGTCCGACCTTCGACGGTCTGGGCGAGTACTACCGCGAGATCGTCGAGGAGTCCGACGCCACCCCCGTCGACGTGGCGCAGGCGCTGCGTGACGCGCAGGTCGACGTCGTCGTCTGCTACCTCCCGGTCGGCTCCGAGCAGGCCGCCAAGTTCTACGCCCAGGCCGCGATCGACGCCGGCTGCGCGTTCGTCAACGCCCTGCCGGTCTTCATCGCCTCCGACCCGGAGTGGGCCCAGAAGTTCACCGACGCTGGCCTGCCGATCGTCGGTGACGACATCAAGAGCCAGGTCGGCGCCACCATCGTGCACCGCGCACTCGCGAAGCTCTTCGAGGACCGCGGCGTCGAGCTGCTGCGCACGTACCAGCTCAACTTCGGCGGCAACATGGACTTCATGAACATGCTGGAGCGCAAGCGGCTGGTCTCGAAGAAGATCTCGAAGACCCAGTCGGTCACCTCGCAGATCCCGCACGAGATGAGCAAGAGCGACGTGCACATCGGCCCGTCGGACCACGTGCCGTGGCTGGACGACCGCAAGTGGGCGTACATCCGCCTGGAGGGTCGCTCGTTCGGTGACACCCCGCTCAACGCCGAGCTCAAGCTCGAGGTGTGGGACTCTCCGAACTCGGCCGGCGTCATCATCGACGCCGTCCGGGCCGCGAAGATCGCGCTGGACCGGAAGATCGGCGGCCCGATCCTGTCGGCCTCGTCGTACTTCATGAAGTCCCCGCCGGTGCAGTACGCCGACCACGACGCCCACCAGGCCGTCGAGGAGTTCATCGCCGGCGAGGTCGCGCGCTGACCCGCTGAAACAGCAAGCACCGGCGAGGGCCGGGTCCGAAACGGACCCGGCCCTCGCCGCGTTCAGCTCGACATCTCCAGGTACGGCGACAGCCGCAGCGCCAGCTCGTCAACCGAGTCGACCTCGCCGCTGACCAGCGCGTCGGTCAACGCCATCCGCTCCTTCGCGGGCATGTCGAGAACGAAGCCGGCCCGGGCCAGGAACACCCGCATCGCCGCCCAGCCAAGTCCGGCGTTCCAGACGTCGAGTGGTCGCCACATCATCAGGCCATGCAGGAGCGCTGCCGACTTGTCGAGCACGGTCGGATAGACGGCCCGCCCCACCAGTCGCGCGTGCGGGCGTGCTGCCGCTGCGACCAGGATTCCCGCATCACGCACCCGACTCTCCGGCCCGGTCCACTCTGCGAGGAGAGTCAGGAGATCCTCCGCGTCCGGCCAAGCCTGAGTCACCGCTCGCCCAGCATCTCGAAGAACGTGGCATCCTCCGCGAAGACCTTCCGAGCTGCCTGGCGGGTCCAGTCATCGCGATCATGGCGATCCAGGTAGGCCTGAATCGCCACCTCCACGGTCTTGTGCATCGACCGCTGCTCAGCCTCGGCAAGCTCCTTGAGGCGCTGTTCGACTTCGGGCTTGAGGGTCAGGGTGAAGGCCATACCGAAGTTGTATAACTCTGGTTGACCGGCGTCAACCTCCCGACCATGCGTGTTGTAGGGCGACACCGGCCTCCAGCTCCAGCAGCTTGACCTTGCGAGGCAGGCCCCCGCCAAAACCGACCAGCTTGCCGCCCGCGCCGACGATCCGGTGACACGGCACGATCACCGGGACCGGGTTGCGGTTGCAGGCCACTCCCACCGCCCGTGCCGCTCCGGGATCGCCGACCAGACGCGCCACATCGCCGTACGTCAGCGTCTCCCCGTACGGGATGCGTGTCATCTCCCGCCACACGGCCCGTTCGAAGTCGGAGCCGCGCGGCATCGACACCGGCACGGTGAACGCGGTCAGCTCGCCGGCGAAGTACGCCCGCAGCTCGGCGACGGCCTGCCCGGCCAGCGCGTGGTCAGGATCGTCCGCCGCCGCCTCGACCCGCCCGAAATGGGCGCCGCAGACGCTCGTGCCGTCGGTGGCGACGGAGAACTCGCCGATCGGTGAGTCGAGCACGGTCCAGCGCATCCACCCATTCTCCCTGTCTCGGACTTCCTGGCCCGCCCGGCTACCAGCGGCGGGCCGAACGCCACTCCTCGGCAGCCCGGATCGCCTCCGCCGCAGCGGCCCGTTCGGCGCGGGTCCGATCGCGGTCCCGGAAGCCCAGGTAGAGCTTGCGACCGGCGAAGAAGGGGAGAAGCAGCGCCGCGTAGAAGACCGTGATGTGTCCGCCGCCGTCGGTGCTCAGCAGGAAGTAGGCGTAGTAGCCAGCAAACACGGCCCCGATACCGGCCAGCACCCGGTCGACCCGCGAGGTGGTGGCGAAGGAGGTTGCCGCGACGCCCAACAGGATGGCGGCGGTCAGCACCAGACCGAAGACGTAGATGATGATCACCACGAGCATGGGCGGTCCTCTCGTTCTGACGTGACCGGAACGATCGGCCGGCGGCAGAAGATAGCTCACCAAGATCCGTCAGCACTGCCCCTTTTTGGTCGGCACCGACGACCCACATCGGTAGATCATCTTGTGTCCCGCAGGGCTGTCAGAGCTTGCGCGGCATCGATACCGTGCAGGTCGTGGCAATGGGGACGCTCATCTTTCTGATCATCGGCGGGGCGGGCATCGGTGTGCTCGCGCTCGCCCTGCTCGGCACCGAGCTGTTCCAGTTCGGGCACGCAGACGTCGACGGGCCGATCTCGGTCGAGACGGTCGCCGGCTTCGCCGGCGCGTTCGGCTTCGGCGCGGCCATCGTCAACGAACTGCTCGGTGCGCGTACCCCTGGCATGGTCGTCGGCGCGGCGGTCGGCGGCGTGCTCGCGGCCGTGCCCACCGCCTGGTTGGCGTCCCGACTCAGCCGGGCGGCGCGGAACATGCGCACCGACCCCACCCCCACCCGCGACGATCTGGTCGGTGCGCTCGGCCTGGTCGTCACCCCGGTGCCGGTTGACGGCTACGGCGAGGTACGGATTCGTCTCGCCGGTCAACCGGTCAAGCTCAGCGCCCGTGCGGACCAGCCGATACCGGTCGGCGCCCAGGTCTTCGTGGTGCAGGCGCTCAGCGAGACCAGCGTGCAGGTCGAAACCTACTGACTTCCCCTCGTAGACAGGACTCCTTTATATGGCCCTGCTAATCGCCATCGGTGGCGCGGTCCTCCTCGTGCTCATCCTGGTGCTCTTCGTGCTCTCCCGGATCAAGGTGGCCGGACCGAACGAGGCGTTCATCGTCACCGGCCGCAAGGGTCGCACCACCCAGACCGCCGACGGCGGGCGCTCGACCGACAACTCCGGGCAGAAGGTCGTGCTCGGTGCCTCGGTCTTCGTGCTGCCGGTGGTGCAGAAGCTCCAGTCGCTCGACCTGTCCAGCCGACGGATCGACGTCGGCATCCGGGGGGCGGTGAGCAAGCAGGGCATCCGCGCCGACCTGCACGGCGTGGCGATCGTCAAGGTCGGCGGCACCGAGGACGCGATCCGGGCCGCTGCCCAGCGGTTCCTGCACCAACAGGACGAGATCGACAACTTCACCCGGGAGGTGCTCGCCGGGGCGCTGCGCTCGATCGTCGGCCGGCTCACCGTCGAGGAGGTCATCCGGGACCGGGCGGCGTTCGCCAGCGCGGTGGCCGAGGAGGCCGAGCACTCGATGACCAACCAGGGTCTCGTGCTGGACACCTTCCAACTTCAGGACATCCTCGCCGAAGGGTCCTACCTGCAGGACCTGGGCCGGCCCGAGGCCGCCCGGGTGCTCAAGGACGCGGCTATCGCCGAGGCACGGGCCCGGCAGCAGGCCGAGCAGGAGCGGCTGCTCGCCGAAGAGGCCATCGCGGAGGCGAACCGGAACCTGTCTCTCAAGCAGGCCGGCATCCAGGCCGAGATCGACGCGGCGAAGGCGAAGTCCGCCGCCGCCGGGCCGCTGGCCCAGGCCGAACGGGACCAGGCGATCCTCTCCGAGCAGCAGAAGGTCGCCGAGCGCAACGCCGAACTCAAGCAGCGCCAACTGGACACCGAGGTGCGCAAGCCCGCCGACGCGGCCCGGTACAAGGTGGAGCAGGAGGCCGAGGCCTCCCGCGCCGCGGCGGTGCTGCACGCGGACGCACAGCGGCAGTCGGTCATCGCGGCCGCGCAGGCCTCCGCCGAACAGGCGCGGCTCACCGGTGAGGGCGAGCGGGCCCGGCGTGCCGCGCTCGCCGAGGCGAACGCGATCGAGGGCGCCAAGGAAGGTGAGGCCGAGCAGCGTCGGCGCTCCGCCATCGCCGAGGCCGTGGAGCGGGAGGGTCAGGCCGAGGCCGCGGCCATCCTGGCCAAGGGTGAGGCCGAGGCGGACGCGATGGCGCGCAAGGCCGAGGCGTTCGCCGCCTACGGCGAGGCGGCGGTGCTGGACCTGCTGGTCAAGGTGCTGCCGCAGGTGGTCGAGGCGGCGAGCGCGCCGATCGGGGCGATCGACAAGATGACCGTCATATCCACCGACGGCGCGTCGTCGCTGACGAAGTCGGTGGCCGGCAACGTGGCCCAGGGGCTTCAGCTCGGCAGCGACCTGACCGGGATCGACCTGGCCGGTCTGCTGTCCCGGCTCGGCTCAGCGTCCACGGCCGGCAACGGCACCCCCGCCGGCAAGAGCGCCCCGGCCGTGGACGGGACCGCCGTCGAGACCCGCTGACGACGTACGCAGACGGGCGCCGCTCCCGGTTCGGGGGCGGCGCCCGTCAGTTCCACTCGGGTTCGGTGCGAGGGCTACTCGACGAGGCCCTCGGCGCGGGCCCAGCGCAGCAGCTCGACCTCCGCGGCGTCACGGTCCAGAGGGCCGTGCTCAAGGCGCTGTTCCTTGAGGTGCTTCCAGGCCCGCCCGACCACCGGCCCCGGCGGTACGCCGAGCAACTCCATGATCGCGTTGCCGTCCAGGTCGGGACGGACCCGGGCCAGGTCCTCCTCGGCCGCGATCCGGGCGATCCGATCCTCCAGCGCGTCGTAGTCGGCGGCGAGCTGGGCCGCCTTGCGACGGTTGCGGGTCGTGCAGTCCGAGCGGGTCAGCTTGTGCAGCCGGGGCAGCAGGTCACCGGCGTCGGCGACATACCGGCGCACCGCCGAGTCCGTCCACTCGCCCCGCCCGTACCCGTAGAAGCGCAGGTGCAGCGCGACCAGCGCGGTCACCTTGGCGATGACCTCCTTCGGGTAGCGCATCGCCTTCATCCGGGCCTTGGTCAGCCGTGCGCCGACCACCTCGTGATGGTGGAAGCTGACCCGACCGTCGGGGGCCGCAGCCTTCGTCGCCGGCTTGCCCACGTCATGCATGAGGGCGGCCATCCGCAGGATGAAGTCGCAGCCCTCCTCCTCGTAGGAGACCGCGTTCTCGACGACCGTCAGGGTGTGCTCGTAGACGTCCTTGTGCTGCGCGTGCTCGTCGATCTCCAGCTTCAACCCGGTCAGCTCCGGCAGGAACCGTTCGGCCAGCCCGGTGTCGACCAGCAGCCGCAGCCCGGTGATCGGGTCGGCACCGCAGAGCAGCTTCGTGAACTCGTCGCGGATCCGCTCGGCGGTGATCCGGTCCAGGTCGGCGGACATCTCGCTCATCGCCCGGTGCACGTCCGGGTGCACGGCGAAACGCAACTGGGCGGCGAACCGGGCGGCCCGCAGCATCCGCAACGGGTCGTCGCCGAACGACTCCCCGGGGGTGCTCGGGGTACGGATCATCCTGGCCGAGATGTCGTCCAACCCGCCGTGCGGGTCGGTGAACCGGTGCTCCGGCAGGCTGACCGCCATCGCGTTGATGGTGAAGTCGCGCCGCTTCAGGTCCTCGTCGAGGCTGGTGCCGTAGACCACCACCGGGTTGCGGCTGACCTGGTCGTACGACTCCGCGCGGAACGTGGTGATCTCCAGCCGCAGGCCGTCGCGCTGGGCGCCGATGGTGCCGAACTCCCGACCGGTCTCCCAGATCGACTCGGCCCAGCCCTTGAGGACCCGCAGCGTCTCGTCGGGGTGCGCATCGGTGCAGAAGTCGAGGTCGTCCCCGAGTCGGCCGAGCAGGGCATCCCGCACCGAACCGCCCACCAGGTGCAACTCGTGACCGGCGCGGACGAAGCGGCGGCCCAACTCGTCGGCGACCGGGGAAACCCGGAGCAGTTCGGCGACGGCGTTGCGCTGCGCGGCGGTGAGTTCGCGGCGGTCGGCGGCGTGAGGAGCGGAAGCTTCGGACATGGGATCGCCAGCTTATCGGGCCAGGGTGTGATCCGATCCGCCGGGCGCGGGTAACGGGTGGGGGTTGACTATGGTCTGTGGCGTGCGGGTCGGTGTCCGGCTCGACGTACCCCTGGGAGGCTGGAGATGAGCGGCGGGCTCTACCGCAGCGCCAACGCCACGCCGGACGGCGGGCCCGGGGCCGGCGGACGTCCCGGCGACGGCGCCACCTTCATCTCCGCCGAGCCCCTGAACCAGCCGGCCCTGGAGTCGACCGCGCCACCGCAGGAGCAGGTGGGCGAGGCGAGCGCGGCGACGAACAGCGCGGTGATGGCCGTCGGCAGCCTGGTCAGCCGCGGCACCGGCTTCCTCCGCACCCTGGTCCTCACCGCTGCACTCGGTTCGGCGGTCGGCAACGCCTACACCACCGCGCAGATCCTGCCCGGGATGGTCTATGAGTTCCTGCTCGGAGGCATCCTCACCAGCGTGCTGATCCCAGTGCTGGTACGCCGGCGGAAGTTCGACGGCGACGGTGGCCAGGCGTACACCCAGCGGCTGTTGACCCTCGCGCTGCTCACCCTCGGCGCGGCCGCGGTGCTGGCGGTGATCCTCGCACCGGTACTCACCTGGCTGTACGCCAGCGACGAGTCGAGCACGGATTATCAAAAGCTGGTAACCGCCCTGGCCCGGCTCATGCTGCCGATGATCTTCTTCACCGGCCTCAGCGCATTGATCAGCGCGGTGCTCAACACCAGGGGGCACTTCGCCGCTCCGATGTGGGCACCGATCCTGAACAACATCGTGGTGATCGCCACCGCCGGCCTCTACATCGCGATCTACGGAACGAAGATCCTCGACCCGGGGCAATTCACCACCGGGCAGATCCTGCTGATCGGCGGCGGCACCCTGCTCGGCGTCGCGGTGCAGGCCTGCGGCCTGCTGCCCGCGCTGCGCAAGGTGGGCTTCCGCTGGCGGCTGCGGTTCGACTTCCGCGCGCTGGGTCTCGGTGAGCTCGGCCGCCTTGGCGCCTGGATGTTCTGCTACGTGGCGGTCAGCCAACTTGGTCTGATCGTGGTCTTCAACCTTCTCAGCCGGGTCGGGAAGAACGCTGCCGGCGCTCTGATCTACAACAACGTTTTCCTACTGCTGATGATGGCGCACGGCATCATCGCCGTCTCGATCATCACGGCGCTGATGCCCCGGATGAGCGCGGCTGCCGCCGACGGCCGGTACGCGGACCTGGCCGCCGACCTGTCCCGGGGCACCCGCACCGTCTCGGCGGTGCTCGCACCCATCGCGGTCTGCTACGCGGTGCTGGCCACGCCGATCGCCTTCACCCTCTTCCGGTACGGAGCGTTCAGCGACGAGGACGCCCGGTCGACGGCTCCGGTGCTGTTCTTCGCCGCCGTAGCCCTGGTGCCGTTCGCGGTCAGTCAGCTCTTCACCTTCGCCTTCTACGCCCTGCCAGACACCCGTACTCCGGCGTTGGTCAACATCCCGGTGGTGGCTCTGCGGGCCGGGGTCCAGATCGTGCTCTTCGCCGCCTTCTCGGCAAGCTTCGCGGCCTCCGGCATGATGATTGGCAACGCGGTCTCCTACCTCGCGGCCGCCGTAGCCTCGGCCTGGCTGCTCCGCCCACGGGTCGGCAGAATCGGCCTTGGTGGGATCATGCGCACCCTGGGACGGATCAGCGTCGCCGCACTCGGATCGGCACTGGTCGGTCTGCTGGTGGTCAAGCTGCTGCCCGGTGACGACACACCGAGCCGACTGGAAGCAATCGTGCAGCTCGTGATCGGTGGCGCGGTGATCGGCGGGACCTACCTGGGTCTGGCCATGCTGCTGCGGATCAGTGAGATCACCGAGGTGGTCGGCATGGTCCGCCGCCGCCTGGGTCGCTGACCGTCAGAACCCGATCACAAAAAGTTTCTGCACGCACGGACCGTGATCGCGGATCACCAGGCTGGGGATGCACCTGTGGATAACTCCGCGATTCGCCGGTCAACCACCGCATCGGCCTGTGGATAACCAACCGTACGGCTGAGCGTGCCGGGCCAATCGGTGGGAACATGCCAGTTGTAGGGAGGGGTCACGCCAGCCCAGCCCCGGCGTCGGTCACTTGCGGTGAAGCCGTAGATTAGCTAGTACATGTGCCAGCAACGTGGCTGACATCGGTCGTAACCGGACGAGCTCTTCGACTGCCGGGAACCCGCCGGGTACGGCGGGAAGATGACATGTCGAGGAGACGGGCAACCCAGGTAAGGTCGCTCTCGACGGGTACGGCAGGGGCCGACGCTGCGCGTCGACACCGGTCGGCCGGTTCCTTCAACGGCAGAGCGGGAAGCCACATGCCCAGCAGTGCGGGTCCATCGATCGACACGATCACCGAGGGAGGACGGGTGACCCAGGTCGGCGAGGGTCAGGAGGCGGACGAAAGCGCTCCTCCGGTCATGACCTTCGGTGCTCCCACGGCCGGTGAAGTCCTCGCCGAGCGGTACGAGCTGGTTGAGCACATCAACAACGACAGCGCGGGTCGGCTGGTCTGGCGCGGGGTCGACGTCATCCTGCGTCGTCCCGTCGCGGTGGTGCTGCGCTACCCGGGCGGCGACTCCGCCACCGAGATGCTTCAGGCGGCCGTCGCGGCCAGCCGGGTCATCCACCCCAACCTGGTCGGCGTCTACGACGCGATCGACGAGGCCGACCGCGCGTACGTGGTGCGCGAGTGGGTCGACGGGCAGTCCCTGCGGGACCTGGCGGCCGACGGTCCACTGGACCCGGCCCGGGCCACCGCGATCGGCAACGCCGTCGCGAGCGCTCTCGCCGCAGTGCACGCCACCGGCATGGTGCACGGCAACGTCCACCCTGGCACCGTCATGATCAGTGACGAGGGCCGCGTGGTCCTGGCGGACGCCCGCACCGATGGCGACGACAGCCAGGAGAACGACATCCGGGCGGTCGGCGGTGTCCTCTACTTTGCCCTGACCGGTTACTGGCCGCACGCCGAGGCACCGCTGCGCGGCGCCACCGCCGGCCACGGCCGGGCCGCCATCCCGGACGCCGTTCGCGACGCCGGGGGCGCCATCGCGGCACCTCGCCAGGTCCGGGCGGGTGTTCCCGCGTACCTGGACGACCTGACCATGGATCTGCTCGACGCCGAGATCGCGCCGCCGTCGTCCGATGTGCTCGCCGCCGAGCTGGCCCGACTGGACGTGCCGGCCGAGGAGGAGCACTACCTCGACAACAGTGGGCCGCTGCGGTTCGCCGCCGACACCGAGGAAGAGCCGTCGCCGCTGGCCGCCGCCGGTGGTCGCAAGGTCGCCGTGGGCATCGCCGGCCTGCTGGCGGTCGCCCTGGTCGGTCTGCTGATCGGGATCAGCACGCTGGGCGACGGCGACAAGGACCCGCAGGCCAACCAGCCTCCCGCTCCCACCTCCAGCGCCCCGGCCGGCGATGCCACCCCGGCCGCCACCGCGGTCCGCAAGCTGGCCGTCAAGGGCGTCCGGATCATCGATCCGGACAGCCAGAAGCGCGACGAGCTGGGCGGCGCCGACAAAATCATCGACGGCGACGCGGACAAGGGCTGGGGCACCGACACGTACACGGCGGCCAAGTTCGGCAACCAGAAGTCCGGCATGGGGGTCTGGCTCGACCTCGGCGAGCCGCACAGCGTCAAGTCGGTGCAGGCGGTGCTCTCCGCGACCGGCGCGTCCGCCGAGCTCCTCACCGGCACCACCTCGCCGCCGTCGTCCTCCAACGGCGACAAGCAGATGGTCCAGGCCTACAAGACCCCGGGCACCACCATCGGGCAGCCGTTCGAGGACCACGACGGCACCACCATGACGTTCAACGGGTTCGACGTCGACCAGAAATACCAGTACCTGCTGTTCTGGATCACCGAGTTGCCGGCCAGCGAGCGGGGCTTCCAGGTCGACGTCCAGGAGATCACGGTCCAGGGATCGTGAGCCCGGCACCTCCTCCGTGGCACTGCTTCCACCGGACGTGGTGATGGACGGGCACGCCACAGCTACCGATCTGGAGCTGTTGCGTGCCCATGTCGATGGCGACCGGCACGCTTTCGCCGAGTTGTTCCGCCGGCACCGCGACCGGCTCTGGGCGGTCGCCCTGCGGACCCTCGGCGACCGCGAGGAGGCAGCCGACGCACTCCAGGACGCCCTGCTATCGGCGCACCGGGCGGCGTCCCGGTTCCGCGGTGACTCCGCCGTCACCACCTGGCTGCACCGCATCGTGGTGAACGCCTGTCTGGACCGGATCCGTCGCCGGCAGGCACACCCGACAGTGCCGCTGCCGGACGGCAACCGTGCCGAGGACGGCTCGGGCACCGGCGGGATTGAGCCGGCCGCCGTGGCACAGGACCACGACACCGTGCTGGTCGTCCGCGAGGCGCTCGCCGCGCTACCCCTCGAACAACGCGCCGCGCTGGTGCTGGTCGACGTGCAGGGCTACCCGGTCGCCGAGGTCGCCCGCATCCTCGGCGTCGCCGAGGGGACGGTGAAGAGCCGGTGTGCCCGGGGCCGGGCCCGTCTGGCGGTGCTGCTCGGGTATCTCCGCCCTGCCGTGGCCGCAACGCCCTCGACACGATCGGACCCGGCCGGGATGGTCGGTGACGTGCCGGGCGTCACGCCGGGGAACCCAGGCCCGGCCGAGGGCGTCGGATCGGGGTCGAGCCGATACCGGCGGGACGCCAACCAGGAGGACACGTGACGACCGAGGGGTTCCGGGAGGTCGACGACGACCTCCTCGCTGACTACCTCGGCGGGGCGTTGGACGGCACCCCGCAGCAGGAGGAGGTCGCCCAGCTGGTGTCCGCGGACCCGGCCTGGGCCGAGGCGTACGCACTGCTGGCTCCCGCGTTGACGGAGGTCAGTGCGAGCCTGACCCGCTTGGCTGAGCCGTCACCGGAGATGCCGCAGGCGATCGTCGACCGCCTCTCCGCCGCGCTGGCCGCCGCGGAGCCGACGTCGGACGATTCCTCCGCCGAGCAGACCGCGCCCGGGGTCGACCCGGCCGCCGACACCGGGTCGCCGCTGGTCGTACCGGTGCAGGGCGGGGCCGGTCGCCGGCCCACCACCCCCGCCTCGTCCAGGTCGGGACGGCGGGCATCCACCGGCCCTGGTCGCCGCTGGCGTGAATGGGCCCGCCGTGGCGCACCGGTGGCCGCCGCCACGGTCGCCGTCGTCGCGGTCGCGCTGGGCCTCAACCAGTTGGCGACGGGCGTCTCGGACGACACCAGTGCCACCAGCGCCCAGGACCGGCCGGCCAGTGCGCCCGACGACGCCGCGGCGGCCGGCGCGGTCCGCACCACAGGGCCCGCCCTTCGCAGCGGTACGGACTACACCCCGCAGATCCTCGGCAACGAGCCGGGTGTCGGCACGCTGAGCACACCGACTCCCAGCCGAGTGAACGGCAACACCCCCGGCACCCAGCCGGAGGTGGACGACGAGGAAGGCCGGCGTCCCGCCGGCGACGGGCTGACCCAGTTGGCCCGGCTGACCGACGAGGCCGCGCTGGCGACCTGCCTGGCCGACGTGGCGGCCGAGCACGGCAACGCCCCACTGACGGTCGAGATGCTCGACTACGCGCGGTTCCAGGGCGAGCAGGCCCTGGTCATCCGCTTCACCGACGCGACCGGAGCTCGCTGGGCCTGGGTGAGCGGCCCGGAGTGCGGGGTGCCCGGGTCCGGCTCGGACAGCCGGTATTCGGCGCGGGTAGGGTGAATCCACGGTCAACGGCACGATGACCGCCCACGTGACCTGACCCACCGGATGCCCGGCTCGGGAATCCCCGGTTCGTACGATGACGTTCTGGAAGTCAGCTGCCGGCCCCACCCAGGCGTCGGCAACTCGGATCGGCATCGGTGCTCGCGCCGACGCCGAACACACACAACTCGGGAGACGGCAGTGGACGAGGTCCGCAACCTGATCATCATCGGCTCCGGGCCGGCCGGCTACACGGCGGCGGTCTACGCCGCACGCGCCAACCTGAAGCCGCTGATCATTGAGGGCGTGCAGTCGGGTGGTGCGCTGATGACCACGACCGAGGTGGAAAACTTCCCCGGCTTCGCTGACGGCAT
Source organism: Micromonospora sp. A202 (assembly GCF_006715105.1). Classification (NCBI taxonomy): domain Bacteria; kingdom Bacillati; phylum Actinomycetota; class Actinomycetes; order Micromonosporales; family Micromonosporaceae; genus Micromonospora; species Micromonospora sp. A202. Next base: position 6,671,533 of record NZ_VFMP01000001.1, read on the forward strand.
CCTCGGCCCCGAGCTGATGGACAACATGCGCAAGCAGGCCGAGCGGTTCGGCGCCGAGTTCCTCACCGACGACGTGACCCGTGTCGAGCTGGTGGACACCGGCGACGCCGGCTCCGGCGCGGTGAGCACCGTCTGGGTCGGCGAGACCGCCTACCGGGCCCGCTCCATCATCCTCTCCACCGGTTCGGCGTGGCGGCCGCTGGGCGTGCCCGGCGAGCAGGAATACCTGGGCCACGGCGTCTCCTCCTGTGCCACCTGCGACGGCTTCTTCTTCCGCAAGCAGCACATCGTGGTCGTCGGCGGCGGCGACTCGGCGATGGAGGAGGCCAGCTTCCTCACCCGCTTCGCCGAGTCGGTCACCATCATCCACCGGCGTGACTCGTTCCGGGCCAGCAAGATCATGGCCGACCGGGCGCTGAGCAACGAGAAGATCAAGGTCGAGTGGAACAGCACCGTCGAGGAGATCCTCGGCGACGACGGCAAGGTCACCGGCGTACGGGTCCGCAACGTGCACACCGGCGAGACCAAGGTGCTGGACGTGACCGGCGTGTTCGTGGCCATCGGCCACGACCCGCGCAGCGAGCTCTTCCGTGGTCAGGTCGAGATGGACGACGAGGGCTACGTCAAGGTCCAGGCCCCCGGCACCCACACCAACGTGCCGGGTGTCTTCGCCGCCGGCGACGTCGTCGACCACACCTACCGCCAGGCGATCACCGCGGCCGGCACCGGCTGTGCCGCCGCGCTCGACGCCGAGCGGTTCATCGCGACGCTCAGCTGAAGCAACCGAACACATCTGAGGAGGGGCCATAGTGGGAAAGACCAAGGCGGTCACGGACGCGAGTTTCGTCGCCGACGTGCTGCAGGCTGACAAGCCGGTTCTGGTGGACTTCTGGGCCGAGTGGTGCGGCCCCTGCCGCAAGGTTTCGCCGCTGCTCGAGGAGATCGCCGGCGAGATGGGTGACCAGGTCACCATCGTCAAGCTCAACATCGACGAGAACCCGGAGACCGCGCGGGCCTACCGCGTGATGTCGGTGCCGACGCTCACCGTCTTCAAGAACGGCCAGCCGGTGCAGTCGATCGCGGGCGCCAAGCCGAAGGGTGAGCTGGTAAAGCTCATCGAATCGGCCCTCTGACCAGCAGAAACACCAACCGGACCCCGTACCCGCTCGCCGGGTGCGGGGTTTCGTTGTCTCCGGGGCCCCACCGGCGACGTTTTTCCTGGCCCCAGCCACCTCACCGCCCCGGAACGCATAGCCTCAAGCCTGGGCCGCCCGGCCAGCCAGCGTCGTGCAGAGGGGGTCGTGCGTGCGTCCGATCCGACCCGGTGACCGGGGACCCGCGGTCACGGAGATTCGTACCATCCTGATCGGCCTCGACCTGCTCGCCGCAGCCGGGCCGCACGCCGACGAGTTCGACCTGGACACCGAGCGGGCCGTCCGGGCGTTCCAGCAGTCCCGAGGGCTCAGCGTGGACGGCCGGGTCGGGGCGGAGACCTGGCGAGCCCTGGACGCCGCCCGCTGGCGGCTCGGCGCCCGCACCCTCTACCACGCGGTCCCCGAGCCGCTCACCGGCGAGGACGTCCGGTCACTGCAGGAGCGACTGCTGGAGATGGGGTACGACGTGGGCCGCGCGGACGCCATCTACGGCGTCCGGACGTCCCGCGCTGTGGCCCAGTTCCAGCGCGAGGTCGGTCTCACCCCTGACGGCTCCTGCGGCCCACACACCATGAACGCGCTGCGCCGAATCGGCCGTAAGGTGGTCGGTGGCCGCCCGCAGTGGCTACGCGAGTCTGACGCGATCCGGCAGTCCGGGCCGGCGCTGGTCGGCAAGACGGTGGTCATCGACCCGGGGCACGGTGGGACCGACCCCGGGATGGTGGTGCCCGACGGGCCGCTGCGCTGGACGGAGGCCGACCTGGTGCACGACCTCGCCAGCCGGTTGGAGGGGCGGCTCGCCGCGTCCGGGGTGCGGGTGCAGCTCACCCGGGGGCCTTCGCCGGACCGTTGTCTGCCGGACACCGACCGGGCCGAGCTGGCCAATTCGCTCGGCGCCGACGTGTTCATCTCGCTGCACCTGGACGGCCACGCCAACCCGGATGCGGAGGGCGTCGCGACCTACCACTACGGCACCGACAACGGGGTGACCTCGGCGACCGGTGAGCGTCTGGCCGGGCTCGTGCAGCGGGAGATCGTCGCCCGAGCCGGCCTGCGGGACTGCCGTACCCACGCCAAGACGTGGGACCTGCTGCGACTGACCCGGATGCCCGCCGTCCGGGTCGAGGTCGGCTACCTCACCTCGCCCACGGACCGCGCCCAACTGGTCGACCCCCGGTTCCGGGACCGTGTGGTGGAGGCGATCGTGGCTGCCGTGCAGCGGATGTACTACCCGATCGAACGGGACGTTCCGACCGGCTCGCTGGACGTCAGCGAACTGCGGGCCGTCGTGGCCGCCGGCACCGTGGTCGACTGACCCTCCGCCTGAGTGCGGTCGCCGCGCGCGAGCCCGGCGGTCAGCCGTTGGTGGAACGGGTGGCCGGGGCGGGACGGACCGGGCGGAGCAGCGTCTCCGGGCTCATCGAGCCGAGCAACTTCTCCAGCGCGTACTCGACGTCGGACTTCCAGCTCAGCGCCGTACGCAGCTCAAGGCGCAGCCGGGGGAAACGCGGATGCGGACGTACGGTCTTGAACCCCACCGAGAGGAAGAAGTCGACCGGCGCCACGCAGCCACCCGAGGGGTCGTCCGCGTCGCCGAACTTGGCGTCGCCGAACGCCTCGATTGCCTTGATCCCACGCTTGGTCAGGTCCCGGGCGACGCCCTGCACCAACATCCGGCCCAACCCGCCACCGGCGAACGCGGCGACCACGTTGGCCGTCATCAGCAGTGCCGCGTCGGCGGAGACCGGCGAGGTCGGGAACGCCATCGAGCGGGGCACGTAGGCGGGTGGGGCGTACATCACGAAGCCGGCCGGCATGCCGTCGACGTACGCGAGCTTGCCGCAGGAGCCCCACTCCAGCAGCGTCTGGGAGACCCACGCCTCCTTCTCCAGGCCCGGATCGCCAGCGGCGCAGGCGCGCTCCGCGGAGACCGGATCGAGCTCCCAGTAGACGCACTGCCGGCACGGGCGCGGGAGGTCTTCCAAGGTGTCGAGGGTCAGGCTGACCAGACGTCGCGACATATGGAGTATCCCCACAATAGGCTCGGTGGTGAGACCGGCATGGAACGACAGCGCCGCCTTCCTGCCCCCGACGAGCGATCGTACGCCGCCGATCGGAGATGCGGGAGGGGACGCGCAGATGCCCACCACACCGGGGGACGCCGGACACGGTCCGCCATGTGGTCGATCCGTCTCGGCACGGTCGAGGTGCGGCTTCGGCGGACTAGGATCGACAATCGGTGTCCCACCGCCATGGTCAGCGGCTTGTGGGGTACCCGGGGCGGGAGCCACCCGAGCAGCGATCGAGGTGAGGTCATGACCGGCACGACACTCGACGACTACACCGACCGGTACGCCCGGCGGGTACGCGGGATGACCGCCTCGGAGATCCGAGCACTGTTCGCGGTCGCCAGCCGTCCCGAGGTCGTCTCGCTCGCTGGCGGCGCACCGTACATCGCCGCCCTTCCGCTGGACGCTGTCGGTGAGATGCTCGGCCGGCTCGGCTCGGAGCACGGCGTGACCACCCTCCAGTACGGCATCGGTCAGGGCACCCTCGAGCTGCGCGAGCGCATCTGCGAGGTGATGTCGCTCTCCGGGATCGACGCCGCGTGCGGCGCCTCTCCGGAGGACGTCGTCGTCACCGTGGGCGGGCAGCAGGCCCTGGACCTGGTGGCCCGGCTCTTCCTCGACCCCGGTGACGTGGTGCTGGCCGAGGGTCCGACGTACGTCGGTGCGCTCGGCGTCTTCCAGGCCGCCCAGGCGCAGGTCGTGCACGTACCGATGGATGAGGACGGGCTCGTCCCGGAGGCGCTGGAGGCGGCCATCGCCGACCTCGCCCGCGCCGGGCGTCGGGTGAAGTTCCTCTACACGATCCCCACCTACCAGAACCCGACCGGCGTGACGCTCAGCGAGGAACGCCGGGAACGGGTCCTCGACATCTGTGAGCGCGCCGGCCTGCTCGTCGTCGAGGACGACCCGTACGGTCAGTTGGGTTTCGAGGGTGAGGCCCCCGCGCCCCTGCGGGCCCGCCGCCGGGACGGGGTCTTCTACCTCAGCACCTTCTCCAAGACCTTCGCGCCCGGGCTGCGGGTCGGTTGGATCCTGGCGCCGCACGCGGTCCGCGACAAGCTGGTCATCGCCAGCGAGGCCCAGATCCTCTGCCCCAGCGGTTTCGCCCAGGCCGCCGTCTCCACCTACCTGGGCACGATGCCCTGGCGGCAGCAGCTCAAGGTCTACCGCGAGGTCTACCGGGAGCGCCGGGACGCCCTGCTCGACGCGATGACCGACCTGATGCCCGAGGGCACCAGCTGGACCACGCCGGCCGGCGGTCTCTTCGTGTGGGCCACCCTGCCCGAGGGGCTCGACTCCAAGGCCATGATGCCGCGAGCGGTCGCCGCCCGGGTCGCCTACGTGCCCGGCACCGGCTTCTACGCCGATGGCACCGGCACCGGCGCGATGCGGCTCAACTTCAGCTTCCCGCCACCGGAACGGATCCGCGAGGGCGTCCGTCGGCTGTCCGGTGTGATGGAGCAGGAGATCGCGATGCGCCGCGTCTTCGGTGCCGTGGGCGGTGCCGCCGGCCGACGCGGCCAGGCCGGCTCCGACGTGCCAGGGCCCGACTTGGCATGATGCCGGCATGGGTACGACCGCCGTTGAGCGCCTCCTCGTGACCGATTCCGTCGCCTCGCCCGACCTACGCGTCGTGGTGCTCGCGGGTGGGCTCTCCTACGAGCGGGACGTGTCACTGCGCTCCGGTCGCCGGGTGCTCGACGCGCTGCGCGCCGTTGGGGTGGAGGCCGAGCTGCGCGACGCCGACGTGGCGCTGCTCCCCGCGCTGGCCGCCGACCCACCGGACGCGGTGGTGATCGCACTGCACGGCGCCACCGGCGAGGACGGCTCGCTGCGCGGGGTGCTGGACCTGTGCGACATCCCGTACGTCGGCTGCGATGCCCGCGCCTCCCGGGTCGCCTGGGACAAGCCCTCGGCCAAGGCCGTGCTCCGCGAGGCCGGCATTCCCACCCCGGACTGGGTGGCCCTGCCGCACGATCGCTTCTCCGAGCTGGGTGCGGTCGCCGTACTGGACCGGATCGTCGACCGGCTGGGCCTGCCCCTGATGGTCAAGCCCGCCCAGGGCGGGTCGGGGCTGGGTGGCGCGGTGGTCCGCGACGCGGCGGCGCTGCCCGCGGCGATGGTCGGCTGCTTCGCGTACGACTCCACGGCCCTCGTCGAGCGGTACGTGCCCGGCATGGACGTGGCGGTCTCGGTGGTCGACCTCGGCGACGGACCGCAGGCGTTGCCGCCGGTGGAGATCGTGCCGCGTAACGGCGTCTACGACTACGCCGCCCGCTACACGGCCGGGCGAACCACCTGGCACGCGCCGGCCCGGCTGGACCCGGAGGTGGCCGCCACGGTCGCCGACGTGGCCCTCGCCGCGCACACCGCACTCGGCCTGCGGGACCTCTCCCGCGTCGACGTGATCGTGGACGCCTCGGGCCAGCCACACGTGCTGGAGGTCAACGTCTCGCCGGGCATGACCGAGACGTCACTGCTGCCGCTCGCCGTGCAGGCGGCGGGGTTGGACTTCGGCCGACTCCTCGGCACGCTGGTCACCCGGGCAGCGGCTCGTCTCGCCACTTCCTGATCTGCTCACCTCAGACACCCCCTGTCGAGGCGTTCGCGTGGGTCATCGAATCACCTGGCCGACGCGGGGTGCGATGAACCGCCGCAGCGGCAGGGCGATGAGCAGTGCGACCGTAACCAGGAGGCCGCTGACCCACGCCGGGCCAAGGTCGTTGGCGTTGGCCCCGAGCGTCGCTGCGGCAACGGCAGGGCCGCCAGCGGCACCGATGTTGAGCGCCGCGGTCGCATACGAACCTCCCATGGTGGGGGCTCCTGCTGCCTCATAGAGGACCCTGGCGATCAGGGTGCTGCCCAACGCGAAGGAAAGCGTGCCCTGCACGAACACGAGGAACAGAAGCGCCACCGGCTGGGCAGCCAGGGTCGCCAACGCGAACCAGCCGAGCAACAGCAACGGGCCACCGACTGCGATCACGAGGCCGGGACGCTGATCGGAGAGCCGTCCCGCGAGGGTGACGCCGAGGAAGGACCCAACACCAAAGAGCACCAGCACGACCGAGACCCACAGCTCGCCCAGGCCGGCGGTGTCAGTCACGATCGGTGCCAGGAAGGTGAATGTGGCGAAGGTGGCCGCGTTGACGAGGGCACCGAGCAACATGACCAGGGCCAGCCTGGGCATCGCGAGCTGGGCGATCTCGTTCCGAAGAGACGAGCCAGCCGGAGAGTCCCGAGAGGTCTTTCCGTCACGGGCCGGGATGCCCTTCATGACACCGAAGGCAGCGGGAAGGCAGAGCAGTGCGATCGCCCAGAAGGTTGCCCGCCAGCTGAGCACCGTGCCGAGGATTGCGCCGCCGGGAACTCCAGCGATGGTGGCCACCGTCGTACCCGAGAGCAGCACCGCCAGCGCACGCCCTTTCTGGTCAGATGCGACGAGCGTGGCCGCCGCGCTCAGTGCCACAGCAAGGAAGCCCGCGTTGGCCAGGGCGGCGATCACCCGGGTGATCAGCAGAACCGCGAAGCTCGTCGTGAGAGCGCCTACGACATGGGCCACGGCAAAAACCAGCACGAAGCACAGCAGGCTGGCCCGGACAGGCCACCAGCGCGCAAGCGCCGCCATCAGTGGCGCGCCGAAGATCATCCCGAGAGCAAACGCCGAAGTCAGAAGCCCGGCAGCCCCGACCGACACGTCGAGGCTTGCGGCGATGTCCGGCACCAGGCCGGCAAGCATGAACTCCGAGGTGCCCATGGCGAAGACCGCCACGGCAAGCAGGTACAGCGGCAGAGGCATCAAGAACTCCGAGGTGAGAGAGAACGAGGAGACGTCTCGTCACCGCGGCCAGCGCCCAAGGGTGCGCGCAAATCCCCATGCAGCGAAGGCTGCTGGGAAGCGGACTATGAACTCAGTGGTTCAGGGGGCTGACGGCGTGACCGAAAGCCCCCACCTTGGATGCCTCAGGGCTCGACATGGCGCAAACACTACTCAAAACCGCCGGTCACCAAGCAACCGGTTTCCGCCCGGCGCGCGTGTCGTCAACCTTGCGCCCCGGGGCACCGACGCTCTAGGCGTCGCTGTTCGGGGCGGCCCTGCGGGGTGCCTCATCCAGCGCGCCGGCGGTGGCCTTGTCAGCAGCCTCGCCCTCCGGATCGTTCCGGACCGCGGCTCCCCGGAGAATCGCGGGTCCGTTGGCGGGCACCGCGCCGGCGACGCCGGACGTGGGTGTGCCGGACTCCGAGACGCCAGATGGTGTCGTGCCGGACGTTGAGGCGCCGGACGATGTCCTGCCGGCGGTCGCGCTGCTCGCCGCGTTGCCGGCTCGTGCCGGGCTGGCGGTTTCGCTCGTCGGAGCGGTGTCGGCGACCGTGGACCCGGCGTCGGAGTCCCCGTCCACAGGATTCGCTGAGGGTGCCGTGTCGCCGTCGGTCGGATCGACGCCGGAAGTGGAGCCCGCTGGTTCGGGGATCTCCTCCGCCGCCTCGATGACCGAGGCAGCAGCCGCCGCTGCGGCATCGGCAGCAGCGGCATCCGCAGCTTCGGACTGAGCCAGGAGGCTGGACGGTGCCTGCCACTGGATGCGGGGCGGCTCGGCGAGTGGGCGACCGCCAAACTCGGCGAGCCAGGCGGCGACGAGCGCCAGATTCTCCCGCCACTGCGCCTCGGAGATCGGCGGCAGGATCGAGTCCCACAGTGACAGGAAGGTGCCCCGCAGCTGGAGGCGACCGTACGGCCGAGCGAGGAACCACATGTGCAGGTGGGCCGAGCCGTCTCCCCACCGGTTGACGTGGACTCGCGCCACCCCGTCGAGGGACCGGATTGCCCGCTCCAGACGAACGGTCATCACGCCCAGCTCGGCGGCGAGCAGGTTCGGCAGATCGCCGAGGTCGAGGTGTGTCCGCGATTCCAGGATGAGCACCATGGGCAGCCCGGTGGGCCGGTCCATGGCGCGTACCCGCCAGCGCTCTCCCACCCAGATGTAGGCATCGTCGGGTGCGTTGCAGGCGGTGCATTCCCGGAGACCCTCGCCCTTCCGGGGCGGTTCGACCGGGACCGGATCATCGAGTTGCTTCACGTGGAGGTCGCCCTCGAAGGGGAACGACGGCCACTGGGTGAAGTCCGGGACTGAGGGAGGGGTGTCGTGCACGACGCTGACCCTAACCGAGTCTGGCACCGCTGTCCCTACCTGAATGATCGGTCCGGGCCTGCCGAATCAGTGCCCGTCGTCGACCGGGTACACGGTGTCACCGCTGCGCCGTGAAGCGATATCCACAGGCTGCCGAGATCCTCAACACAGGCCGTCATCCACAGGCTCGCACCCGCTCCCACGCGCTGTTTCACGTGAAACAGGGGGTGCCTGTGGACAAAGGGTGTGGATAACTTTTCGGGCCGTCGGTCGTTGTCCGCGAACTGCCTGCGGGGGCGTTGGCGACGGTTCGCAGACGGCATCGGGGCGTTGCCGTTCGACTCGTTTGCGCTGGAGCTTTGGATTCCGCTCCCAGCGGGAGAAGGTCGCCTGCCGGGGCGCCGAAGCGGTCCTGGATCCGAACCGCTGCCTCAGGCGCGTGGAGTTTCCACCGGGCTCAGCCCCTGAGAGGTTTCCCCAGGGGCACTGCCTCCCCACTCCGGGCCGAGCGACGCCGACCACCCCGCTCAAGGCGCAGTCAGCTGTGAGGCGAGAACAGGGCGTCGGACGGCCGCCTGTCGAGGTGCCAGCCGAGCGGGACGGTCGCACCGCAAGGCCCCCAACGGTGCAGGGTCGACGGACAACGCAAGGGCGGGCAGCACGACGAGGGGCGCGGCACAACGACGAGGGCGACAGCGCGACGAGGGGCGCGGTCAGCACGACCAAGGGCGGGGCGTCGCGAGGTGGACAGGGCGGGACAGGCGCAGACCGAGGCCGCGATACGACGGGCGACGGCAGGCGTGAGGTGGGCTTGCCGCTTTTACTGGCGGGCTCCCGCCATCGCTGCCGGCCGGTGCGGTCCAGGTCGTAACGCACCGCCGCCGACCACCGCCTCCTGATGCTCACGTGCCCTGAGAAGAGCGTCCGGCGCTCCGGTCGATCACAACCACCCTCTACGGCACACGACGCGGCAGCGAGGAACTGAGCGGCGCGCAGGACACTCCATGAGCATCTACTAGCGGGCCGGGTGAGGACTGGCGTCCAATTCCGCATCACCCTGCATCTCGGCGGCCGAGCCGCGCTCCCAACGGATCAGGTGCAGCCGGGGCCGTCGACCACCCTCGGCCCCCTCCCGTTTCACGTGAAACAGAGCCTCAAGCCTTCGCCCACCGGCTGACGTCGACCGGCGCAGGGGTTCGGTGGTGCGCCGCCGCGCCGCTCGGGCTGAGCGAGCCGTAGGCGTTCGAGTCGCGCCGGCGGGGCCGCCAATCGGTAGGGCGTGAAACGGCGGCCGTTTCACGTGAAACGTGGCGAGCGGGATACGGAACGGCCGCGCACCCCTGAGGGGTAGCGCGGCCGTTGACGCGGAGGGAGGATTCAGCCCTCGGTCTCCTCCTGCTGCACTCCGATGATCCCGACGATCCGCTCCAGGTCGTCCACGGTCGCGAACTCGATCGTGATCTTGCCCTTGCTCCGCCCGATGTCCACCTTCACCCGGGTGTCGAACCGGTCGGACAGTCGGTCGGCGAGATCGGTCAGGGCCGGCGCGTGCGCCTTCGGCCGGCGCTTCGCGGCCTGCCCCTTCGCCGGCCCGTCGTTCAGCGTGAGGGCCACGATCTCCTCGGTCGCCCTGACCGAAAGGCCCTCGGCCACGATCCGCAACGCCAACTGTTCCTGTGCCTCTGCACCGTCGAGGCTCAGCAGGGCACGGGCGTGACCGGCCGACAGGATCCCTGCGGCCACTCGGCGTTGCACCTGCGCCGGCAGGTTCAACAGTCGGATCGTGTTGGAGATCTGCGGGCGACTCCGGCCGATCCGGCGTGCCAGCTCCTCGTGGGTGGCACCGAACTCCTCCAGCAGTTGCTGGTAGGCGGCGGCCTCTTCCAGAGGGTTCAGGTTGGCCCGGTGGATGTTCTCCAGCAGGGCGTCGCGGAGCATGGCGTCGTCCCGGGTGTCCCGGACGATTGCCGGGATGTTCTCCCGTCCCACCGCCTGAGCGGCGCGCCAGCGTCGCTCGCCCATGACCAGCTCGTACTTTTCGTCGTCGAGCTGCCGGACGACGATCGGCTGGAGGAAGCCGACCTCCAGGATCGAGGTCTTGAGCTCCTCCAGAGCCTCCTCGTCGAAGACCTGGCGGGGCTGCTTCGGGTTGGGCAGGATCGCGTCGACCGGGATCTCGGCGAACCGTGCACCCGGCACCGGACTGAGCACGGGCTCCGGCTCTCGGACCGGCGCCCCGACGGGAGCCGCGGCGACTGCCTCGGTGCCCGTGTCGTCCACGTACTCGTTCTCCGGTTCGGCCGTCGCGGTGCCAGCGGCAGCCGGCGCCGGCCCGGTCGGGATCAGTGCCCCCAGGCCCCTACCCAGACCGCCCCGAGGACGGTTCTTCATGCCACGCCTCCCAGCGACTCATCCGCACTACGCATTCCGGCCCACCGGCTCCTTGACGCCTCGTTCCGCGATCTCCTGGGCGGCTTCGAAGTAGCTCGTCGCTCCCCGCGAACCGGGATCGTAGGTCATCACCGACTGGCCGTAGCTCGGTGCCTCCGAGACGCGGACGTTGCGGGGGATGACCGCCTGGAGGACCTTGTCGCCGAAGTGGTTCCGGACGTCCTGCTCGACGGCGTCGGCCAGCCGGGTACGGCGGTCGTACATGGTCAGCAGGATGGTGGAGACGTCGAGTTTCGGGTTGAGGTGCTGGCGTACCAGGTTGATGTTGTTGATCAGCTGGTTGAGCCCTTCCAGTGCGTAGTACTCGCACTGGATCGGAATCAGCACCTCCTGCGCGGCCACCAGAGCATTGACCGTCAGCAGACCGAGCGAGGGCGGGCAGTCGATGAAGACGTAGTCGAACTCGCCCGGGTAGGCCGCGATCGCACGGTCCAACCGCGACTCCCGAGCGACCACGGAGACCAGCTCGATCTCCGCGCCGGCCAGGTCGATGGTCGCCGGGACGCACCAAAGGTTGGGGATGCCCTCGACCGCCTGCGCCACCTCGGCCAGCGGAACGCTGTTGATCAGGCAGTCGTAGACGTCCGGGATGCCGGTGTGGTGCGGGACGTTGAGCCCGGTCGAGGCATTGCCCTGCGGGTCGAGGTCCACCACGAGCACCCGGTTGCCGTGCAGGGCGAGCGCCACCGCAAGGTTGACGGTGGTGGTGGTCTTACCCACGCCGCCCTTCTGGTTGGCGACGCACATGACCCGGGTCCGGTCCGGTCGAGGCATGGTCACCTCGCCACTGGGATTCAGGATCTGCACGGCGCGCATCGCCTCCATAGCCAACGGTGGGTCATCCTCTTCGCGCGTCGGGGTTTCACGTGAAACGTACGTGGGGTCGGCCGCCACGGCGGCCAACGACTCGGTCGAAGCCACCGGTGCTTCGGCAACCGCAGGTGCGGCATCCCGAACGACTGCGGCGGTGGGCTGGTGCGGAACCGCGGGCTCGAAACGAACCGCCGCGGCGGTGTTGCGGCGACCCGAGGTCGACCGCACCTCGGCGGCGTTGACCGGTCGACTCAACCCCTCCGGCGTACGACGAACACTCGCCGGATCCGGGACGGCCGCGCCCTCCGGTTGCCCCGAGCCCGGGGACTGCTCGGGTGCCGCCGGCGCATCGCCGTCCGCTGGACCGGTCGGTGACCCGGTCGCGCCGGGAGACCAGCTCGGGTAGTCGGTTTCACGTGAAACGGGATCGCTGGTTGACCCGGTCACGCGTGGATCGTCGTACCTGCCGTCGTCATGCACCTGTCATCCCTGCCCGCTTCGGATGGTCGGTCCGCGCCCCGGTCAACTTTGGCCACACCACGCTCGCATCCCGGAGCGTACGGCCCTCGGGAGCGATCGGAGACCCGCGACGTCCACCGCTCGCTCCACACTATCGACGCGCGGTCAGCCTACGGCGGACGGGCGCGGCCGGTCCACGTCGGGTTGTCATCTCCTCGTCCATCCGTACCGGTACAACGAGGCAACCCACCAGCCGGAAGCCCGATGGCGCGAAGTGTCAGCGTCGGCGGGAGCGACCGGCCCGCGAGCGCTTGCTGGCCGCCGGGCGAGCCGGGCCGACCATTCGCTCGCGCACGATCTCCACCACGGTGGTCGGCGGATCGATGACCCCGACGCCGCACAGCTGCACGGTCGGCTCTCCACCACCGAGTCGCGCCACCACCTCGGCGTGCTCTTCGATCTCCGCTGCGGCGGACGACCCCTTGAGCGCCAACAGTCGGCCGCCCCGAACCGCCAGGGGAAGGCTCCAGCCCGCCAGCCGGTCCAGTGGCGCGACCGCGCGGGCGGTCACCACGTCTCCGCTGATCGGGTCCCGCCCACTCGATCCGCTGGCCGCCTCGTCCGCCCGACCTCGGAAGACCCGCACCGACTTCGCCAGGCCGAGTCGCTCGACGACCTCGATCAGGAACGAGGTTCGTCGGGCGAGCGGCTCGATCAGGGTGACAGTGAGGTCGGGACGGGCGATGGCGAGGACCAGACCCGGCAGGCCGGCACCGGAGCCGACGTCGAGCACGGTCGCGCCGGACGGGATCCGCTCGGCGACGGCCGCGCAGTTGAGCATGTGCCGATCCCAGATCCGGGGTGCCTCCCGGGGGCCGATCAGACCGCGGACGACACCGTCGGTGGCCAACAGCTCGGCGTACGCGGCGGCCAGGTCGAGACGGTCCCCGAAGAGGGTCAGTGCGGCCGGTGCCAACTCGGGCGGCAGAGCCGCGTCTGCTGGCGACGGGGCGGTGTCGGGTCGGGTCGATTCAGCGTCGGCGGGCTGGACAGCGGACGGCCCGGGCGGCGTGCCGCCCGGGCCGGTCACGGTGTCGGCCGTGATGTCGTCGTGGGTCACCCGGTCAGTCCGCCGGCCGTACGACGATGCGCCGGTTCGGCTCCACACCCTCGGACTCGCTCGCCACGCCGGACATGGCGTTGACCACGTCGTGCACGCACTTGCGCTCGAACGCGGACATCGCGTCCAACCGGACCGGCTCGCCGTGCTCCTTGACCTTCTCGACGGCGTTCTTGGCGACCGCGGCGAGTTCCTTGCGACGGTTCGCCCGGTAGCCGCCGACGTCGAGCAGCAGGCGGCTCGGCGTCCCGGTCTGCCGGAAGACGGCGAGGCGGGTGAGCTCCTGGAGGGCCTCCAGGGTCGCCCCGCGCTGGCCGACCAGATTTTGCAGCCGCTCGCCGACCACCTCGACCATGGGGCGGCCCGCGGCGACCAACTCGTCGATGTCGCCGTCGTAGTCGAGGATGTCGAGCAGCCCCTCGACGTAGTCGGCGGCGATCTCGCTCTGCCGGAACAGGTCGCCCTCGCCGACGGCCTTCTTCGTCCGACCGCCGGCAGCCGCGGTGTCGGTGTCGTCGTCCGCCTCGGCGTCGTCGTCTGCCTCGGTCTCGTCGTCCTCGGTCTCGTCGTCCTCGGTCTCGTCGTCCTCGGTGTCGTCGCCGTTCACCGCGAGCGTTGCGGTCTCCTCCTCGTCCAGGGACTGCTCGGCGCGGGGGATGCTGGTCTCGGTCACGGTCTCATCTCCGTACTCGCTCGGCCGGACCGTCGGGTCCGACTGGTTTCCCGGGGCCGGCGGGAGGTCGCCGGTGCCCACAGGCACGTCTGTACGGGCAGTGTCGCCCGTGGCCGCGCGGTGCGCGGTCGGTTCCGCCCGGCGCCGGCCTCACGGCGGCTGCACAGTGCGGAACGGGCCGCCACCAGTCACCTGGCGGCGGCCCGCAGAGGTCAGCCCTGCCGCTTGGCGGGGCGGTTCTTCTTCGGGTTGTTCGTCGGCTTGGCACCCGGCTTCGGCCCGGCGACCTTGGGCGCGGTGGCCTTGACCGGCGCCGGCGGAGCCGACTTGCCACGGCCGAACAGGCCGCCGGTCTTGGCGGGCTGCACCGGGTTACGGCTGGCAGCGGGGGCCACGGCCTTCTTGGCGGTCACCGGCGGCGGGAACTTCCGCAGCACCCACTGCTGCTGGCCGAGGGTGAAGAGGTTGTTGGTGACCCAGTAGATGATCACACCGATCGGGAAGATCGCGCCGGAGATCAGCAGTGACGCGGGGATGCCGTAGAGCATCAGGCGCTGGATCATCCGCTGCTGCGGGTCCTCGGCCCAGCCGGTCTTGAGGATCATCTGACGGCTCGTCAGGTAGGTGGTCGCGATCATGACCAGGACCAGGACACCAGCAATGATCTTCACGGTGGTGCCGTTGGCGCCGAGGCTGGCCAGCTCGTCCGCGGTGGAGCCAAACTTGCCGGCGATCGGGGCGGTGAAGAGCTTCGCCTCCGAGGCGCTCTGGAACTGGTCGACGGTCCAGCCGTAGAGGGTCTTGCTCTGCTTGTCCGGGTCGAGGCGGCGCAGCACGTGGAAGAGCCCGAGGAAGACCGGGATCTGAAGGAACATCGGAAGGCAACCCATCAGCGGGTTGGCCTTCTCCTTCTTGTACAGCTCCATCATTTCTTTCTGGAGCGTCTCCCGGTCACCCTTGTGCTTCTCCTGAAGCTCCTTGACCTTGGGCTGGAGCGCCTGCATCGCCCGCTGCGACTTGATCTGCTTGACGAAGACGGGGAACAGGATCACCCGGACGGTGACCACCAGGAAGACGATGGACAGGATCCAGGCGAAGTTGGTGCCGATGACCGCGCCGACCGGCACCCCGATGGCGTCCCAGGCAGAGTGCCAGGTCAGCAGGATCCACGAAATCGCATAGTAGATCCAGTCAAGACTGAACAATTCTCAGGCTCCAGTCACATCGGCGCGGCGGCGACCGCCCGGCTCCGGCACCGGGTCATGTCCACCAGGGTGGAAGGGGTGGCAGCGCAACAGCCGCCGGACCGCGAGCGCGGCTCCCCGGAGGGCACCGTGCCGGGCCACCGCCTCCTGGGCGTACGCACTGCACGACGGGTAGAACCGACAGCGGGCCGGCAGTGCCGGACTTATCCACCGACGGTACGCGATGATGGGTGCGATCAGCACCCTGGCACCGGTTGACGTGGGGCGCGGGGTGGTCGGGTCGGCGCTCATCGGGACCGCCGCTCTCGGGACGACCGGGCAACCGCGAGGGCGGCGTCCAGGTCGGTGGCGAGTCGGGGGTACGACGCCTCGGCCGCGGCGGGCAACGCTCGGACGACCAGGGTGCTGCCCTCGGGCAGAGCGGCGAGCCGCTCTCGGACCAGCTCCCGTAGTCGGCGCCGGACCTTGTTGCGGGTCACCGCGTTGCCGACGGCCTTGGACACGACGAAGCCGGCGCGGGACGGCGCGGAGGACTGCTCCGCACTGTTGTCCCGCACCGGCTGCGACGAGGTCGGTGTGCTCGGGTCGGCGCTCACCGGCATGGTCAGGTGGACCACGACGGCGCCACGTCCGGCGCGCCGGCCACCACGGACCGCTGCGGCGAAGTCAGTGCTGCGCCGCAGTCGCTGCGCGGCGGCCAGCACGACTGCCCACGTTCCCTGGACCGGCCCGGTCGGCTCAGGCCGACAGGGTGGTGCGACCCTTGGCGCGACGGCTCGAGAGGATGGCACGGCCGGCACGGGTGCGCATGCGCAGCCGGAAGCCGTGGGTCTTCGCGCGCCGGCGGTTGTTCGGCTGGTAGGTGCGCTTGCTCACGTCAGGCTCTCCGTTTTCGTACGCGCCCCGTGCGACGGGATCGCCGGGGTCGTGTGGTGGTCCAGGCCACCTCGACGGTGGCCCACGATCGGTGCTGTCCGGCGGAGCGGAACCTCGGCAGTGCGGGGGATGCAACCGCGGACAGCAAGCACCCATCACCCTAGCAGAGGGCGAGAAAGCAACCGTTCCAGCCTACGCAGGGGTGCAATGACCGTCAAACACCCCGAGGAGCGGCCAACGGGACGCGCCCGGGCCGAAGGGCGGTTTTCGCTGATGCCGAGAAGGGTGCCGCCGCGTCGCCGGTTGATGGCGCAGGGACAACGCTGTTACCGTGCCCGATTGCGGTGAGCGTCGGAAGCTCCGGTCGTCGCACAGGCAAGACCGGACAAGGCAGTGAATCGTTCGGCACGGTGAACCCGCTTCAGCGCCCGTTCAGGCAGGGGCAGGTCCCACCCGCGTCCGGCGGGCGGCCACAATCGGTCGGTACACAGGCTGTGGATAACTTGTGGATGACCACCGGTCGACCGTCAGGTGGGTGTTGTTCCACCCGCGAACGCGGCGGGCCCGGGACGGCCGGCTGGCAGACAGCGGCGGCCGGGAGCAGAGGCGAGGGGGTGGCACGACGGTGGCCGGTACGACCGACCTTGCCGCAGTGTGGTTAGCGGCGACCGACGAGCTGGCCGACGAGATCATCTCCGCCCAGCAGCGTGCCTATCTCCGGCTGACCCGGCTGCGGGCGATCGTCGAGGACACCGCGCTGCTCTCCGTCCCGGACGCGTTCACCCGCGACGTGATCGAGTCCCGGCTGCGCCCGGCGATCACCGAGGCGCTGACCCGCCGGCTCGGCCGGCCGATACAGGTGGCGGTCACCGTTCGGGTCGCGGAGGACGCCACGGGCCGACCCGCCGGCACTGTCTACCGCAGCGCTCCGGAAGCCAGCCCGTTCGACGTCGAGGGTCAGGCTGCCGCATCCTTCGACGACGACCAGGGCGCTCGGACGCATGCCGATGCCCTGATCCCTGAGCAGTCACACACGCCGCGTACGCCCGAGCCGGCCGCGCCACCCGCACCCGCGGGTCCGCCGCTCGCGCCGAGCGTCGACGCGCATCGTCCCGGGATGATCCCCGCCAGCAGGGACGGGCAGGAGGCGCTGTTCAGTGCCTCCTTCGCGGAGCCGATGCGGTCGCCCCGCCCTGGAGCGGACCGGCGCGGCTACGACGAGCAGACCGGTCGCCTGGATCAGCCGGGCCCGGACACCCGGCCCTACGAGCCCCGCTACCGGGAAGACTCGGCGTCGCCGCGCGACCAGCACGTGATCCGCGCGCTGCCCCGGGACAGCGGAACGGACAGCGGCCCGGGCCGCAGCGGTGTGGACCATCGCGCGGGTGGCCGCGACGACCGCCGGCTGCCCGGCGCCGACACCGGCGGCAACCGGCTCAACCCGAAGTACATGTTCGAGACGTTCGTCATCGGCTCGTCCAACCGGTTCGCGCACGCGGCGAGCGTGGCGGTGGCGGAGTCGCCTGCGAAGGCGTACAACCCGCTGTTCATCTACGGCCACTCCGGCCTGGGCAAGACCCACCTGCTGCATGCCATCGGGCACTACGCCACGACGCTCGGCAACGCCCGCTCGGTCCGGTACGTCTCGACCGAGGAGTTCACCAACGACTTCATCAACTCGCTCCGGGACGACAAGACCAGTGCGTTCCAGCGGCGCTACCGCGATGTCGACATCCTGCTGATCGACGACATCCAGTTCCTGGAGAACCGCGAGCGCACCCAGGAGGAGTTCTTCCACACCTTCAACACCCTGCACAACGCCAACAAGCAGATCGTGATCACCTCCGACCGGTCGCCGCGGCAGCTCGCCACCCTCGAGGACCGGATGCGAACCCGGTTCGAGTGGGGTCTGCTGGCCGACATCCAGCCGCCGGACCTGGAGACGCGGATCGCGATCCTGCAGAAGAAGGCGGCGCAGGAGCGGATGTACGCCCCGCCGGACGTGTTGGAGTTCATCGCGTCCCGGGTGTCGAACTCGATCCGGGAACTGGAGGGGGCTCTGATCCGGGTGACGGCGTTCGCCAGCCTGACCCGGTCGACCGTCGAGCTGTCCCTGGCCGAGGAGGTGCTTCGGGACTTCATGCCCGACGGCGCCGGGCCGGAGATCAACGCCGACCAGATCATGGCCTCGACCGCTGACTACTTCGGGGTGAGCCTGGAGGACCTGCGCGGTCAGTCCCGGTCGCGGGTGCTCGTCAACGCCCGCCAGGTGGCCATGTACCTGTGTCGGGAGCTGACCGAGCTGTCACTGCCCCGGATCGGGCAGGCCTTCGGAGGCCGGGACCACACCACTGTCATGCACGCCGACCGGAAGATCCGTCAGCAGATGGCGGAGCGCCGCTCGCTCTACAACCAGATCGCCGAGCTGACCAACCGCATCAAGCAGAACAGCTGAGGCGTACGCCAGCCGTCGCGACGGCACTCAGTTCGGGACACGCCCGGCCGGAATCTCCGGCCGGGCGGTCTTTTTTTCGTCCTCGGCTGGACTCTCGACATGGTGGAGACCACAGCATCGAGGCCGTGACCGCCTCGATGCCCACTCGTTGTCCACAGCTCGTCATCCACCGTCGGTGGATAACTACGGTCCGTCTTTCGCCAGTTACCCACAGGCTGTGGAGAAACCCTGTGTACGGAGCTGTGGACGCCTGGGGACAACGGTCACGTTATCCACCGATGACGGTCGACCTGTGCATGAGCTGTTGAAGGTTCTGGGGATGAAGGCAATGGTGATCTTCACCGTGATCCACAGGCTTGGGGAGAAAGTCGGTGGATTACCGGTGGACAACCGGTGGACAACGGTGGACAACCGGCCGGCCGGAGCGGGCTGTGGACACGCGAGCCAGTTGTACCCCCGGTTCTCCACAGCTAAATCACCTGTGGATACCCTCTCTGAGCTGCGCAGACCTGGGTTGTCCACAGTTTGCACAGGTGCGATGAAGACGATGAGTTATCTCTTCTAAGAGAACAAAAACCAATCATCACCGTTGGGCTTTCTGTGGATCGGGCCGAACGCTGCCGGATCAGCCGGTCAGCACCGACACGATCCATGGGGTCGGGCGCACAGCCGATGCCTACGCGCCCTAAGGTGCGATGGGTACCCGCACGGTTGGGCGGGACGGTAGGCAGCGGTCGGCATGAGAGAGTTGTCGCTGACGTCGACGCGGAGGCATTGATGAAGTTCCGAGTAGAGCGCGACGCGCTCGCTGAGGCCGTGGCCTGGACCGCGAAGAGCCTGCCCAACCGGCCATCCGTACCGGTGCTGGCCGGGGTGATGCTCCGCGTCACCGACGGCAACCTGCGGGTCTCCGGGTTCGACTACGAAGTCTCCAGCCAGGTCACCGTCGAGGTGCAGGGTGACGCCGACGGCGCCGCTCTCGTCTCCGGTCGCCTGCTCGCCGAGATCACCAAGGCGCTGCCGGCCAAGCCGGTCGACATCGCCGCGGTCGGCGCCCACCTCGAGCTGGTCTGCGGCAGCGCCCGGTTCACCCTGCCCACCATGCCGGTGGAGGACTACCCCGCGCTGCCCGAGATGCCGCAGAGCGCCGGCACTGTCGACGCCGCCGCGTTCGCCACGGCGGTCTCCCAGGTGGCCATCGCGGCCGGCCGGGACGAGACCCTGCCGATGATGACCGGCGTCCGCGTCGAGCTGTCCGGCAACACGCTGTCGATGCTCGCCACCGACCGTTACCGGCTGGCGCTGCGCGAGATCCAGTGGCGGCCGGACGACCCCGACGTGAGCATCAACGCACTGGTGCCCGCCCGCACCCTGAACGACACCGCCAAGGCTCTCGGCCCGCTGGGCGGCGAGGTCACCCTCGCCCTCGCCCAGGGCGCTGCCGGCGAGGGCATGGTCGGTCTGGCCGGCGGCACCCGACGCACCACCAGCCGCCTGCTCGACGGCGCCAACTACCCGCCGGTGCGTTCGCTCTTCCCGGCCACCCACAACGCCGCGGCCCGGGTGCCGGTCAGCACCCTGATCGAGGTCGTCAAGCGGGTCGCGCTAGTTGCCGAGCGCACGACCCCGGTGCTGCTCAGCTTCAGCGCCGACGGCCTGGTGGTCGAGGCCGGCGGTTCCGAGGAGGCCCGGGCCAGCGAGGCGATGGAGGCCACCTTCACCGGCGACGCGCTGACCATCGGGTTCAACCCGCAATACCTCATCGACGGCCTGGCCAACCTGGGCTCCCAGACCGCCGTTCTCTCGTTCGTCGACGCCTTCAAGCCCGCGGTGATCTCTCCCGCCGACGAGGATGGCGAGGTAATTCCGGGGTACCGGTACCTCATCATGCCGATCCGCGTCTCTCGCTGATCGCGCCCAGCAACACCCAGATCCACGGAGGTAGAAACACATGCAGCTCGGCCTTGTAGGACTCGGCCGTATGGGCGGCAACATGCGGGAGCGGCTGCGCGCCGCTGGTCACGACGTTGTCGGTTTCGACCACAACGCGCAGATCAGCGACGTGACGACCCTCGCGGGCCTGGCGGAGAAGCTTGAGTCGCCCCGCGCGGTCTGGGTCATGGTGCCCGCCGGTGTCACCGACGCGACCATCGACGAACTGGCCGAGGTGCTTGGCGAGGGCGACATCATCATCGACGGCGGCAACTCGCGGTTCAGCGACGACGCGCCCCGGGCAGAGCGGCTCAACGAGCGGGGCATCGGCTACCTCGACGTCGGCGTCTCCGGCGGCGTCTGGGGCCGGCAGAACGGCTACGGGCTGATGGTCGGCGGTGCCCAGGAGCACGTCGACCGGCTGATGCCGATCTTCAGCGCTCTCAAGCCGGAGGGCGAGTTCGGCTTCGTGCACGCGGGCCCCGTCGGTGCCGGGCACTACTCGAAGATGGTGCACAACGGCATCGAGTACGGCCTGATGCACGCCTACGCCGAGGGCTACGAGCTGATGGCCGCCTCCGAGCTGGTGACCAACGTGCCGGGCGTGATCAAGTCGTGGCGGGAGGGCACCGTCGTCCGTTCCTGGCTGCTCGACCTGCTGGACCGGGCACTGGACGAGGACCCGGAGCTGGCCGAGTTGAGCGGCTACACCGAGGACACCGGCGAGGGTCGGTGGACGGTCGACGAGGCGGTCCGGCTGGCCGTGCCGCTGAACGTCATCACCGCTTCGCTCTTCGCCCGGTTCGCGTCGCGGCAGGACGACTCGCCCGCCATGAAGGCCGTCTCCGCGCTGCGTCAGCAGTTCGGTGGCCACGCCGTCCACAAGCGCTGAGCGGTATCCACACCCTGTGTACGTCCAACGGTTGGAACTGGTCGACTTTCGCTCGTACGAGCGGGTGGCCGTCGACCTCCAGCCGGGGGCGAACGTCCTGATCGGCGCCAACGGCGTCGGCAAGACCAATCTCGTCGAGGCGCTGGGCTACGTGGCGACCCTGGATTCGCACCGGGTCGCCACCGACGCGCCGCTGGTCCGGATGGGCGCCTCGTCGGCGGTGATCCGCTGCGCGGTGGTCCACGACGGGCGGGAACTCCTTGTCGAGTTGGAGATTGTGCCCGGCAAGGCCAACCGGGCCCGGCTGGGCCGGTCACCGGCACGGCGGGCCCGGGACGTGCTCGGCGCGCTGCGACTCGTGCTCTTCGCCCCGGAGGACCTTGAGCTGGTCCGGGGTGACCCGTCCGAGCGCCGCCGTTACCTGGACGACCTGCTGGTCAACCGCCAACCCCGGTTCGCGGGGGTGCGGGCCGACTACGAGCGGGTGGTCAAGCAGCGCAACGCCCTGCTGCGCACCGCGTACCTGGCTCGCAAGACCGGCGGGTCCCGGGGCGGTGACCTCGGCACTCTCGCCGTCTGGGACACGCACCTTGCACAGCATGGCGCGGAGCTGCTCGCCGGTCGGCTGGAGCTCGTCGCCGCGCTCACCCCGCACGTCGCCAAGGCATACGACGCGGTGGCCGCCGGTCGGGGCGCGGCGACCATCGCCTACCGGCCCTCGATCGAGCTGGCCGAGCCGACCACCGACCGGGCCGCGTTGGCGAAGGCCCTGACCACCGCCCTGGCCGCGTCCCGCTCCGCCGAGATCGAACGAGGCACCACCCTGGTCGGCCCGCACCGTGACGAACTGGCGCTGACCCTCGGGCCACTGCCCGCCAAGGGGTACGCCAGCCACGGCGAGTCGTGGTCGTTCGCGCTCGCGCTGCGGCTGGCCGGCTACGACCTGTTGCGCGCCGACGGCATCGAGCCGGTGCTGGTGCTCGACGACGTGTTCGCCGAGTTGGACACCGGCCGCCGGGAGCGGCTGGCGGAGCTGGTCGGTGGGGCGAGTCAGCTGCTCGTCACCTGCGCGGTGGACGACGACGTGCCGGCTGCTCTGCGGGGCACCCGCTATCAGGTTGGCGAAGGGACGGTACGCCGTGTCGGATGAGCCACGCACCAACAGTCCCGAGGCCGGAAAGGGCGACGCTGCGCGTACCCCCGGGGGAAAGTCGACGGGCGGTGAGCCGGCGGCGGCCGCCAGCGGGCCGGAGCTGGCCCGGGCGGTGCTCGACGCTGCGCTGTCCCGGCGGCAGCAGGCGGCGCGCGCCCGACGTGCCCCCGGCGGCGGGGGCGGCGACGCTGCCGGCGGCTCGGGGCGGCGGTTGCGGGGCTACTCCGGCCCGGGCCCCGACCCGCGCGATCCCCAGCCGCTCAGCGCGGTGCTGAACCGGTTGGTGAAGGCGCGTGGTTGGCAGCAGCCGGCGGCCGAGGCCACCGTGTTCGGCGCCTGGGAGCGGGTCGTCGGCGCGGAGGTCGCCCAGAACAGTCGCCCGGTCAAGCTGGAGAACGGTGAGCTGACAGTGGAGGCGCGCTCGACGGCCTGGGCCACCCAGCTGCGGCTGCTCGCCGGCTCGTTGCTCAAGCAGATCGCCAGCGAGGTCGGCCACAACGTGGTGCGCAAGCTGCACATCCACGGCCCGGCCGCGCCCTCCTGGGCGAAGGGGCCGCGCCGGGTACGCGGGCGGGGCCCACGCGACACGTACGGCTGAGGGCGCCTCAGCTCCGCCGCTGGGCCCCGCGGTCGGCCCGCTTGCGCTCGCGTTGCTCCCGGGTGAAGCGCTTGCGCTCGGCCAGGTCGCGCTTCCACGCGTCGCGGGCCTCGGCCGAGCCGCCCTGCACCGCGCCCTTCACACCCTCGGCGGGGCCGGCGAGGTGCCGGAAGGCCCAGCTCAGGAGTCGGCCGCCCTCGCCCGGGGCCTTGGTGACCGCGCCGTCCTCGCTCATCTGCCGCACTCTCCCGCGTCGTGTGGTCCCGCAACTGTTGGCCTACCAATGGTTGGTACACCAATGATTGGTACGATAGCTATCGTGCATCAGGAGGGCAACCGATGAGCGAGAGACCGGAAGGCGTCGACCCGCTGGCGCTGGAGCAGCAGGTCTGTTTCGCCCTCTCGGTGGCCGCGCGCAGTGTGGTGGCGGTCTACCGCCCACTCCTGGAGCCGATGGGGTTGACCCACCCGCAATACCTGGTCATGTTGGCGCTCTGGCAGCACGCACCGCTGTCCGGCCGCGACCTCAGCCGCCTGTTGCAGCTCGATCCGGGCACGCTGTCACCCCTGCTCAAGCGGCTCGAAGCAGCCGGCTACCTGCGCCGGGAGCGCGACCCCAGCGACGAGCGCAGCCTCGCCGTCACCCTCACCGACAGCGGCGCCGCACTGCGAAGGCAGGCCGAGCTGATCCCGGCCGCGATCGTGCAGCGACTCGGGCTGCCCGTGGAGGACCTGCAACACCTGCACGCGGTGCTCACGCAGGTGATCGCGGCGGCCAACCGACCGGGCGGCGACCCGACCTCGCCGGGGGCCGGCGCGGCGGCTCAGGCGTCGGCGTAGACGGCGAAACCGCGTTCGGCGCAGCGCCGGTAGAACGCGGCCAGCACGCCCAGCTCCGCGCAGGTGAAGTTCCACTGCGGCGGGTCGCCGCGCTCGTCGCGCAGCGCGTCGAGCCGGGTCTCCAGCCACCGCAGCTGCTGCTCGGCCAGCCTGCCGTCACCGAGCAGAGAGCGCAGCACCGTGCTCACCGACTCGAAGGTGACCGCCTCGCCGTAGGGACGGTGCCCGGCCACGAATCTCTCGATGCCGCTGGCGATCCAGGAGCAGCCGTCCGGATCGATCACCGGGTCCTCGTCCTCGGCGGCGGCGTCTGTGGCGTACAACACACCTTCGAGGCCGAGGAGCAGATCCACCAGCTCGGTGTACGCGGTCGCCCGGATGGTGCCGGTCTTCGCGATCAGCTCGGCCAGGGCAGCCGTCGGCGCGGAGATTCGCGGCAGGTCGACGATCTCGCCGAAGTCGACGAACTCGGCCGGTGCGACCGGGTCGTAGAAGCGGCCGGTCCGGGGCCAGTGCACCGCGACGTTGTCCAGCCCCATCTGTCACCTCTTAAAGAGCACGTGTCGGGTCGATCGGGTCGATCGTCCCGGTTCCGGCCGGTAAAGATCAAGGCTGGTTCCGGGGCGCCGCAAACGTACGGCACGGATGCTTTGGCCGCGACCCCCGACCCGCCCGGGCGCGGGTCAACCCGTTCGGGGACGGCGCGTGCGATCGGACCCTGGCGTGTGGGGGGAGTCGCGGGCAGCGGGGTTCTGCCGGCTACGGACATCTCAGCCGCCTCTCTGAGGGTGCCGAGTGGTGGTTCTGTCCCCCGCGCACAGTAGGATTGACAGCGAGACGAAGACCCGGTGTGGGAGAGGGACGGGGCCGGTGGCCCCAGATTCATTCTCCACGTCGGGTCGAGCCGATCGCGATCCGCGGGCAACCGCGGCGACCGGCGCGTTCGACCCGCTGTCCGGAGGTCTCCGGCACCGGTCCGCGCGCCGACGTCGCGTGCTGTCCGCCGAACCCGCGCCCGACGCGCCCTACCGGCGTGGCTGACGCGAGAAAGTGGCCGAGGGTGGCAGCGCAGGACAAGCAGGAGTACGGCGCAGAGTCGATCACCGTTCTTGAGGGTCTGGAGGCGGTCCGCAAGCGGCCCGGTATGTACATCGGGTCCACCGGCGAGCGCGGTCTGCACCACCTCGTCTGGGAGGTTGTGGACAACGCTGTCGACGAGGCGCTCGCCGGATACTGCGACACCATCGACGTGGTGCTGCTCGCCGACGGCGGCGTGCGGGTCACCGACAACGGCCGTGGTTTCCCGGTCGACCTCCACCCGAAGCTCAAGAAGCCGGGTGTCGAGGTCGCGCTGACGATCCTGCACGCGGGTGGCAAGTTCGACGGTAAGGCGTACGCGGTCTCCGGCGGTCTGCACGGGGTCGGCGTGTCCGTGGTGAACGCGCTCTCCACCAAGATGTTCGTCGAGATCCACAAGTCCGGCGCCGTGTGGCGGCAGCACTACACCCACTCCAAGCCGGGCCCGCTGGAGAAGGGCGAGGCCACCGACCGCACCGGCTCGGCGGTCTCCTTCTGGCCGGACCCCGACGTCTTCGAGACCGTCGACTTCGACTTCCAGACCATCTATCGACGCCTTCAGGAGATGGCCTTCCTCAACCGCGCCCTGCGCATCCACCTGCTCGACGAGCGGGTGGCCGAGGAGGAAGACGGCCGGCAGCGCGAGGTGACCTTCTACTACGAGGGTGGCATCGCCGACTTCGTCCGACACCTCAACGCCTCGAAGAGCCCGATCCACAAGACCGTGGTCGAGTTCATCGCCGAGGAGGAGGGCATGTCGCTCGAGATCGCCATGCAGTGGAACGAGTCGTACGGCGAGTCGGTCTACACCTTCGCCAACACGATCAACACGCACGAGGGCGGCACCCACGAGGAGGGCTTCCGCTCCGCGCTGACGAGCGTGGTCAACCGGTACGGCACCGACAAGAAGCTGCTCAAGGGCGACGAGAAGCTCTCCGGCGAGGACATCCGCGAAGGGCTCGCGGCGATCATCTCGGTCAAGCTGGCCAACCCGCAGTTCGAGGGTCAGACCAAGACCAAGCTGGGCAACACCCCGGTGAAGAGCTTCGTGCAGCGGGTCTGCAACGACCGGCTGGTCGACTGGTTCGACCGCAACCCGGCCGAGGCCAAGATGATCATCACGAAGGCCTCCCAGGCGGCGCGGGCCCGGATCGCCGCGCAGCAGGCGCGCAAGCTGGCCCGGCGCAAGTCGCTGCTGGAGTCCGGCTCGATGCCGGGCAAGCTGGCCGACTGCCAGTCCACCGACCCGCGCGAGTCCGAGGTGTTCATCGTCGAGGGCGACTCGGCCGGTGGCTCCGCCAAGCAGGGCCGCGACCCGCGGACGCAGGCGATCCTGCCGATCCGCGGCAAGATCCTCAACGTGGAGAAGGCCCGGATCGACCGGGTGCTCAAGAACAACGAGGTCCAGGCGCTGATCACCGCGCTGGGCACCGGCATCCACGACGACTTCGACATGGAAAAGCTGCGGTACCACAAGGTGGTGCTGATGGCCGACGCGGACGTCGACGGCCAGCACATCCAGACGCTGCTGCTCACCCTGCTGTTCCGTTTCATGCGTCCGCTGGTGGAGATGGGCAACGTCTACCTGGCCGCCCCGCCGCTCTACAAGATCAAGTGGAACAAGAAGGGCGACGACGCCCAGTACGCGTACTCCGACCGCGAGCGGGACGGTCTGATCGCGCTGCGCCAGCAGAAGAAGCCGAACGCCAAGCCGGACGACATCCAGCGCTTCAAGGGCCTCGGCGAGATGAACTATCCCGAGCTGTGGGAAACCACGATGAACCCGGCGACGCGTACCCTGCGTCAGGTCACTCTCGACGACGCGGCGACCGCCGACGAGTTGTTCAGTGTGCTGATGGGTGAGGACGTCGAGGCGCGCCGGTCGTTCATCCAGCGCAACGCCAAGGACGTGCGGTTCCTGGACATCTGACGGATCGCGGTGGATCGGCCGGGTGCTCCCCGGTCGATCCACCGATCCACAGAGTTATCCACAGCTTGGCCGCTATCCACAGCGGTTATCCACAGCACGAAAACGACTCTGAGTCTGATAAGGGTATACAGTGACCGATTCTCCCGAGTCCACACCGAACGAGCCCGAGGTCCCCGCCGAGGCCATCGCCGCGGTGGTCGCGCACGACCGGATCGAACCGGTCGGGCTCGAGGTGGAGATGCAGCGCTCCTACCTCGACTACGCCATGAGCGTCATCGTCGGTCGCGCGCTGCCGGACGTCCGGGACGGCCTCAAGCCGGTCCACCGCAAGATCCTCTACGCGATGTTCGACTCCGGCTACCGTCCCGACCGCGGCTACGTGAAGTGCTCCCGGGTCGTCGGTGACGTGATGGGTCAGTTCCACCCGCACGGCGACTCGTCGATCTACGACGCGCTGGTCCGGATGGCGCAGCCCTGGTCGCTGCGCTACCCGCTTGTCGACGGCAACGGCAACTTCGGCTCGCCGGGTAACGATCCGGCTGCCGCCATGCGATACACCGAGTGCAAGCTCGACCCCCTCGCCATGGAGATGCTGCGGGACATCGACGAGGACACCGTCGAACTGCAGAACAACTACGACGGTCGGGCCAAGGAGCCCACCATCCTGCCGTCGCGGATCCCCAACCTGCTGCTGAACGGCTCCGAGGGCATCGCGGTCGGCATGGCCACCAAGATCCCGCCGCACAATCTGCGGGAGATCGGCGCGGCGGTGCAGTGGTGCCTGGAGCACCCGGAGGAGGACGAGGAGGCCACCCTCGAGGCCCTGCTCGGCATCGTCAAGGGTCCGGACTTCCCGACCCACGGCCTGATCGTCGGCACGACCGCAATTCAGGACGCGTACCGCACGGGTCGTGGCTCGATCCGGATGCGCGCCGTGGTGGAGGTCGAGGAGGACAAGCGGGGCCGGCCATGCCTGGTCGTCAGTGAGCTGCCCTACCAGGTCAACCCGGACAACCTCGCGGAGCGGATCGCCGAGCTGATCAAGGAGGGCAAGCTCGCCGGGATCGCCGACATCCGCGACGAGTCCTCCGGTCGTACCGGTATGCGGATCGTCCTGGTGCTCAAGCGCGACGCGGTCGCGAAGGTCGTGCTGAACAACCTCTACAAGCACACCCAGCTCCAGGAGACCTTCGGCGCCAACATGCTGGCCCTGGTCGACGGGGTGCCGCGCACGCTCAACCTGGCGCAGTTCATCCGCTACTACGTCGAGCACCAGATCGACGTGATCCGCCGGCGGACCGCGTTCCGGCTGCGGAAGGCCGAGGAGCGGGCGCACATCCTGCGCGGTCTGGGTAAGGCCTTGGACGCGTTGGACGAGGTGATCGCGCTGATCCGGCGCTCGCCGACCGTGGACGACGCCCGGCAGGGCCTGATCCGGCTGCTGGATATCGACGAGATCCAGGCGACCGCGATCCTGGACATGCAGCTGCGCCGGCTCGCCGCACTGGAGCGGCAGCGGATCGTGGACGACCTGGCCAAGCTCGAGATCGAGATCGCCGATCTCAAGGACATCCTCGCCAAACCGGAGCGCCAGCGGAGAATCATCTCGGAGGAGCTTGGCGAGATCGTCGCCAAGTGGGGCGACGAACGGCGGACGAAGATCATCCCGTTCGATGGCGAGGTCTCGATGGAGGACCTCATCGCCCGCGAGGACGTGGTCGTCACGATCACCCGCACCGGGTATGCCAAGCGCACCAAGGTCGATCTCTACCGCTCGCAGCGGCGCGGCGGTAAGGGCGTCAGCGGCGCCACGCTGCGGCAGGACGACATCGTCAGCCACTTCTTCGTCTGCTCGACCCACGACTGGATCCTGTTCCTGACGAACAAGGGACGCGTATACCGGGCCAAGGCATACGAGTTGCCGGAGGCCAGTAGGGTAGCCAAGGGCCAACACGTGGCCAACCTGCTCGCCTTCCTACCCGACGAGCAGATAGCGCAGATCATTGAGATCCCGAACTACCAGGTAGCCCCCTATCTGGTACTGGCCACGAAGAACGGCCTGGTGAAGAAGACGCGGCTCGAGGAGTTCGACTCCAACCGTTCCGGCGGCATCATCGCGATCAACCTGCGCGATGAGGACGAGCTGGTCGGTGCTGCTCTGGTTGCGCCGGAGAACGACCTGCTGCTGGTCTCCAAGAAGGCACAGGCGATCCGGTTCAACGCCTCCGACGAGGCGTTGCGGCCGATGGGCCGGGCCACCTCGGGTGTGATCGGCATGCGCTTCACGGACGACGATGTCCTGCTCGCCATGGAGGTCGTCCGGGACGGCCTGGACGTTCTGGTGGCCACGAACGGGGGATACGCGAAGCGGACCCCGATCGAGGAATACCCGGTGCAGGGCCGGGGAGGTAAGGGCGTGTTGACTGCGAAGATCACCGAGCGGCGCGGTGGTCTGGTCGGCGCGGTGGTGATCGATCCGGACGACGAGCTGTTCGCGATCACCAGCAATGGTGGTGTCATTCGGACTCCGGTGAAGCCTGTACGCCGTACGCGTGACCGGAACACAATGGGGGTCAAGCTGATGGACCTCCCGGACGGCGTGACTATCGTGGCGATTGCTCGCAATGCCGACGAGCCTGACGAACAGGACTAGTTGAATGACGGAGACACAGGCGAAGTCGGGGAACACGGGGACCTCGGCCAACCCGGTCGACGAGGAGGCCGCCAAGGGCGGCACACCAGCGACCGGCCGCGCGGCCGTGGGCCGGGCTACGGTCCCCGCCGATGCGCCTGCCCCGAAATTCACGAGGGCTCCGGGCATGACACCCCCGCCGGAGCCGGCCGGTGAGGACGCTGGGGCCGCCGACAAGACCGAGAAGACGTCCGGTGCCGAGGCACCGACGTCGGCAGCCGCCACACCTTCGGGTGCGGCGGCGCCACCCTCGGCCCGTCCGGCGACAACCCAACCGATCAACGTCCGGCCCGGCCAGGCGGCGTCTGCCGGGTCCACCGGCACCCAGCCGCGGATCACGCCGGGCATGACCCAGCCGCAGTCGGACGCGTCGCGTACGGCCGCTGCCGGCCGCCCGGCCAGCGGCGGTGGCCTGCCGCCCGGCATCGGCAACGCGTCCGCCGTCGGGGCAGCCCGCGTTGGCGATGCGGTACGCGCGGCGCGTACCTCGGTCAGCTCGGCCGCTTCCCGCGGACCGCGCCGGGCCCGGCTGAACCTGAAGCGGATCGACCCGTGGTCGGTGATGAAGTTCGCGTTCGCCGTCTCGGTGGTGCTCTTCATCGTCGTGGTGGTCGCCACCTCGGTGCTGTACCTGGCGTTGGACGCGATGGGTGTGTTCCAGAGCGTCAACGACAGCCTGAGTGACCTGGTCAACGCCGGTGGTGGAGAAAGCACCAGCGGGTTCCAGATCACCGCCAAGGGCGTGATCCTCAGCTCGGCGCTCATCGGCCTGGTCAACGTGGTGCTGTTCACCGCGCTGGCCACGCTGGGAGCGTTCGTCTACAACGTCTGCGCCGACCTGGTCGGCGGGATCGAGCTGACCCTCGCCGAGCGCGACTGAGTGACCGGGACGCCGGGGCACCGCGGAATGCGGTCGCTCCGGCGTCCCGTACTCGGGTAGGTTTTGCAGGCGACGACGGCCCGGCTCGCAGGGTCGGACCCCGATTTGGGGCCGGCAGAGTGGATGGGTTAATCTTGCTCGTCGCAACGCGGGGCTATAGCTCAGTCGGTTAGAGCGCAGAGCTGATAACTCTGAGGTCGATGGTTCGATTCCATCTAGCCCCACCGCATTGTCGTCCGACGCTAGTCGAGCGCGAGGGGTCGCCCCATGTTCAAGAAGCTGCTGATCCTGGCCGGCGTCGTCGGCGTGGCTGCCGTCGTCTTCAACAAGGTCAAGGCCGCCAACGACGAGCGTGCCCTGTGGCACGAGGCGACCACCGCACCCGACCTGCGCTGACGTCCGGCCCGGCGACGAGCGATCGACGCCACGGCCACTCACGGGGCCCTAGCTCAACTGGCAGAGCACTGCCTTTGCAAGGCAGGGGTTAGGGGTTCGAGTCCCCTGGGCTCCACCAGCACTTTCCTCAGCTGATCTCGGTGCCGAGTACAGCCAGGCCGGTCACGCCGTCCCCTCCTGGCCGAGAATCCGGTCAATGGCTGAGGCAGCCTTACGCGCCCGCGCCGGCAGAACGTGGCCGTAGGTGTCGGCCGTCATCCGGATCGTGGAATGCCCGAGCAGCTCCATGATCTGACCACACCTCCCCGCGACGAGCCGTTCCTTGGCCTGGCGCACACGCTGTGCCTCCAACGCCCGGACGGCCAGAGCCGACAGCGGCAGCGGACGGGCCGACCGGTGCGTCTTCGACCACCGCAGCCGACACGCCCGGACGCTGTACACCGAGCCCTCACCGTGAGAACGCCGACGCCGGCCCGTCATGCCGCGAACTCCTCATCCGCTGGCGAAGAACTCATCCAGCGCTGCCCCGAACCCCGGCCCTCCTCAGAGATGCCGCCGCGAATCACCTCGGCGGGCACCACAAGGGGCTACCAGCCTCCCTGGACGGGGAGATTCGCTGAGCCCACGACGCAGACGTGGTCGCAACGAACTACAGCTCCTCGAACAGCTCCCACTGAATGTTGTCCGGATCGCGGAAGACGACCATCGCCGGGCCCTTCGAGTCCGTCTTCACCCCACTGTTCGGGACCTGATTTGCGGTGAGCACCTCGGCGACGCGTGCGACTTCACCCACGGGCACGCCGATGGCAATGTGGTCCAGGCCTATGCGCGCCTCGGTGAAGCGGTCGCCCGAAGGCGTGCCGGGCAAGGCTGGGTGAAGCACCAGGCTGGTTGAGGTGCCTCCCAGCCTGAACCGCAGCTTCTCGGCCGGGAAATCCTGATCGACCCGCAACCCGAGGATTCCCTCGTAGAAGCGGCGAGACTGTCCCAAGTCGCTGACGCGCAGCGTGATGTGATGGAACTGATACGTCATCGAGCGGACGTTAGGCTGAGGCTCGCTGACGGTCAACGGCATTTGGGCTCAGTCCGCAACGAGTCCGCAAGCGGTCAACCGCCAGCGGAGAGCGGTGTGTGTCAACGCCGACTGAAATTTTCACGCGGCGTCGATAATAGGGCACGGGACGAGGGGCGATGAACTATCGGGAGCTGTTCGACAAGCTCCACCGGCGGCCGGGCATGTTCGGGCTAGACGGCTCGTTTGGGCAGTTCACAGCGTTCCTGCAGGGCTACTGGATGGCTGACGCTCCACTGTTAGACGGGTGGCGCGAGTGGCTGGTCATCCAGTTCGACGCCGGTAACAACCTGATGTGGCAGGCACTCGCCAGACGGCTCGCTACTCCCGAGGAGTGTTCACCGCTCCTGCCGCTCGATCACGTTCAGAACCGTGCCGCAAGCGACGCCCTGTTCAGACTGCTGGATCGCTTCCTGACGGAGCGCGAAAGCAGCGGAGGAGCTTCGGCGATCAAGGCCGCTCACCAGGCGTGGATGGAGCGCCAGAGCTGGTACCGGCCCGAAGGGCTGCCCACCTCCACCGTGAGTCCGGGCGGAGCGTTCCACGATGTGCGCACTCACGGCGGAGATGGGCTTTGAGGCAGAGGAGCGGTAAGTGCCAGACGTGCGGCAGGCCGCAGCCATTGTTAACGCGTGGGACCAGGTGATCACAACGTCGCTCGACGAAGAGGACCCCAGCATCGATTGAGTCGATGACTTGGAATGACGGGTAGACCACCGCCCCAGGAACGCGCGGTCCCTAAAGCATCGCGATCTGGCCTGGCAGTTCGGGCGGACCGGACAGCACTGCGCGGAGCTTGTTGATCTGCGGGAACTCACTCGCTCCCGCCTCGCCCCATAGGCTCCGCCACTCCGAGTCGTCGCCGAGGACCCGGTCAAGTGCTTCAACCGCCAGCTGTGGCAGGTCGTCGTCCAAGTCAAGGGACTCACCAGCAAGCAGGAAGTCCGGCGCGTACGGCGAGGTTATCGGGTCTCCGCCGGGCATCTGAGACGCCACGATGGCCGCTGCGGCGATGGCCGAGGTATCGGCCGTCATCCGGATCTTGGAGTGCCAACGTCGCGAGGTCCATCCTCGACGACCATGCCGCCGAGTGGGCGCAATGTGGCATCTGGGAGACGGACGGACCGACGGTGCTTATAGATTCCGTCACCCCCGGAACCGAGCTGAACGTTCCGTACCCCGGTGAAGAGAAGATGCCCGAGCAAGCCCCGGTTCCGACGCCGGCTGGCCGGTGGGCCGTCCGCGCCGTTCACACCTGGGCGAATGAGGAAACCGCAGTAGGCCTGGTTCAACTCCTGCCCCTACCGCAGAGCTGATCCACCACGACGCGCGCCTTGCCGCGGACGGTGAAGGCCTTCGCGACGCGTCTTGAGGATCATGTCAGCATCAGGTGGAACGCGAGTCAAGCATGTCCAGTGACGGGACACTCAGCGAGCCGATTTCACCGCCGAATTGACCTCTTAAGGATCAAGGCGGCCCGCAAGCGGGCCGCGCCGGCCCGGCCCCGGCTTGCTGGGACCTCCGGCCGGCATCGGCCGGGACGGCCGGCCACGCTGACGGTCTCAAGTCCTTTGAAGACCTCGGGGGCTCCGCCCCGAACCCCGACCCTCCTCGGAGATCCGCCTTCGGCGCATTGCAGGTTGGTCAGAGTTAGCTCTGTGTGCGTTGTTACGGGCTGACCTGTTGCATGTCGTACCCGCATGTAGCGGCCGTTATGGAATAGCCAACGCTGACTGCGGCCAGAATGAGGCCGACGGCGAGGCCAACGCCTGCCCCGCCCTTGGCGGACATCCCGGGTCGCCAAACGAGCGCGGCCGTCATCAGAGCGGCCACGGGCAGCGAGAAGGCGAGGGAGAGCCACACAGCATCACGGAAAACCCATACCGACCAAGCCAGATCTTCGGTGATCTTCTCGCAGGGCACTGCATGTGAGGGCATCGGCGCCGCCGCCAAGGGCGCAGTGGCCAGACCCGCCACCGCGTATCCCAACAGTGTCCAGCCCAAAGCAGCACGAATCCTCAGCCAGTCGATCACAACCGCGTACTGTGCCAGAGACTGTCGACGCCGCGTGAAAACTGACCCCGTGGTTCCGGTTGAATCTTGACCCCTTCGGAAGCATCGGGAGGTGCTGAGCGTGGAGGACTGGGCAGAGATCCGTCGGTTGCACCGGGCGGAGGGGATGGCGATCAAGGCCATTGTTGGCGTGCCATAGGGGATGGCGAGCAGTCCGCACATGGTCCGCAGGATGCCGGCGGACAGCGGGGGCGTGGTGAGAGATGCCGAGAGGCATCTACGCTGCTAGAAGGCCATCTGGGCAGCTCGCCGGGCCGCCCACCTTGATCTCATAATCCCTCGGTCGCAGCTCGCCCGGTCGCCCATCTTGATCTCGTAATGCGCCGGTCATACAACCTGTAGATCGAGCCCGCTCTCGGGCCGTAGGAACGTCGCCGTGAACGTCATCGAACGTTCCGCTGTGGCCGCTTCCAAAGCAATCGTCTCCGTGTCGGCGAGGTGCACCTCGACCGGCGCGCTGCTCTGCCAATCCAGATGAGCCCGTACCACATGCTGGCCTGGCGCTACGTCGACGCTCTGGACGGCTCCACGCTTCAGGCGTGCCACGACGTGCCCATCAATCTCGATCTTGATGCGGCGTAGAAGGCCACTAGCGTCCAGGGCGCGACGAACGGTGATCCTCGGCATGAGGATTCCACCCCTTCCCTGCGGCGCGGTGATACATCGAGATACCTCAGCACCGTGCATGCGAAACCAAAGAAGGCGAGGCTCCACCAGCACATCCGAGATTGATCTCGATCCCGAGTGCAGCGAGTGGTTGCTCCTTCCTCTCCTGGCCCTGCACGCTCGATCCCAGAGGCAGTCCGACGACGGTGACCCGCTCGATCGGCTAGGTCGCGGCGACGATCTCTTCTCCCTCGCCACGTGGCTCCTCCGAGACGGCTGCGATCCAATCCAGCGTTTCAGGCGTGATGATGCCGGACGCGGCATCGTCATTTCGGATGGCGAGGCGCCGCCTCAGTTCGGCCTGATCGACGCGGAAGTGCAGCAGACGCCAGCCAGCACCGAGCGATTCGACAAGCTGCTTGTAGTCGTCGCGCTCGCGGCGTTGCCCGAGGCCGTGATCGAGAACGACCGAGCGGCCGCTCCGGATCAGTTCGATGAGCTGCCGCCGCACATCTTCGACGACAGGACCCAGCAGGGAGACGTGGCGTTCGGCTGGGTAGTCCTTCCCAAGTCGACCGTGTCGTGCCTGCAGAACGTCATCGACCGACAGCCGAACCACCCCGGTGAGTTCCAGCGCCCGGGCGTAGGTCGATTTCCCTGAGCCTGGTAGCCCCACGAGGAGAAACACCACCGGTCTTGACTGGTCCACGTGGGCACCCTATCGATGCGTTGACAGGCCACAAGCCGAGGTCACCAGAGGTTGCTCAGGTGGTTGGGTCGGTGTGATGGTCGAGCTTGTCGCGTAGCGTGCCGGCGAATTCCTCGGCCATGGCGAGTTGGTCATGAAGTGCGGTCACCCGCGTGGTGGCGGCGTTGTGGAACATGCCGAGCCGGTCCAGCAGCTCGGCCCGTTCGGCCCCGGTGGCGGTGTCGAGTGCGTCGAGGACGGCGAGGAGGTCCCGCATCTCGTCGAGGGTGAACCCGAGGGGCTTCATCCGTTTGACCACGGCGAGGCGGTCGAGGTCGGGCTCGGTGTAGAGGCGGAAGCCGCCCTCGCTGCGGGCGGAGGGGACGATCAGGCCGGCTTCCTCGTAGTGGCGGATGGTGCGGATACTCAGCCCGACCCGCTCGGCGGCCTCTCCGATCTGCATCAAGCGCTCTGGGGTCGGACCGGAATCGTGTCCCGACCCAGCACCGCGGCTGGCGGCGGCGGTCATCAGTGGCCGACGCCGAGCTGGCCGGCGAGGGTGTCGTGGATGCGGGCGCTGGGCTTGTTCAGCTCGATGATCTCGACGTGCTTTCCCCGGGTGGCGTACTTGGTGGTGATGGCGTCCAGGGCGGCGACTGACGAGGCGTCCCACACGTGCGCGTGGGTCATGTCGATCACCACGTTCTCGGGGTCGTTCGCGTAGTCGAACTGACCGACGAGATCGTTGCTGGAGGCGAAGAACAGCTCACCATGCACGGAGTAGATCCGGGTGGTGCCGTCCGGGTCAAGCACGCTGGTGACCTCGACCAGGCGGGCGACCCGGCGAGCGAAGATCACCATGGCGGTGAGCACGCCGACGACGACGCCGATGGCCAGGTTGCGGGTGGCCAGGGTGGTGGCGACGGTGGCGACCATGACGATCGTTTCCCCGTACGGCATCCGCTTGAGCGTCTTCGGCGCCACGGAGTGCCAGTCGAATGTCGACACGGCCACGATGATCATCACGGCGACCAGGGCGGCCATCGGGATGACTGCGACCACGTCACCGAGCGCGACGACCAGGATGAGCAGGAACACGCCGGACAGGAAGGTCGACAGTCGGGTGCGAGCACCCGACGCCTTTACGTTGATCATCGTCTGACCGATCATCGCGCAGCCGCCCATGCCACCGAAGAAGCCGGTGACGATGTTGGCGACGCCTTGCCCCCAGGACTCGCGGGTCTTGTTGGAGTGGGTGTCGGTGATGTCGTCGACGAGCTTGGCGGTCATCAGCGACTCCATCAGCCCGACCAACGCCACGCCGAGGGCGTAGGGGGCGAGCACGGCGAGAGTGTCGAGAGTCCAGGGGATCTGCGGCAGACCGAGGGTGGGCAGGCTGTCCGGCAGCGCGCCCTCGTCGCCGACGGTTGGCACAGCCACGCTGGCGACCACCGTGACGACGGTCAGCACGACGATCGCGACCAGCGGCGCGGGGATTGCCCGGGTGAGCCGGGGCATCCCGACCATGATCGCCAGGGCGGCGGCCACCAACGGGTAGACCAGCCACGGCACGCCGATCAGATGAGGGATCTGCGCTGCGAAGATCAGGATGGCGAGGGCGTTGACGAAGCCGACCATGACGCTACGGGGAATGAACCGCATCAGCTTCGCCACGCCGAGCACCGCGAGCAGGACCTGGATCGCGCCGCCGAGGATCACTGCCGCGACGAGGTAGTCCAGGCCGTGTGCCTTCACCAGGGGTGCGACGACCAGGGCGACCGCTCCGGTCGCGGCGGAGATCATCGCCGGTCGACCGCCGCAGAATGCGATCACCACGGCCATGGTGAACGAGGCGAACAGGCCGACGCGGGGATCGACGCCGGCCAGGATGGAGAAGGAAATCGCCTCGGGAATCAACGCGAGCGCGACCACCAGGCCGGCGAGAACCTCGGTGCGGAACACCTTCGGCGACAGCCAGGACGGGCGGGACAGATGCGGTCGGAGCGCCGCGGACAGCACAGAGGACATACGGCCTTTTCCAGTCAGGCGCACCCGGGGAAGGCGCACAGCAGCAGCCGTCCCTCGTGGGGGCGGACGGTTCAAGAACGGTCGGGCGTGGCTCCAGAGCTCAGGGCGCTCTGCCCACGGGGTGAGAGGGCTGCCGCCACACCTCGATGACCCTCACAGAACCTACCCTTCCGTGAGGGGAGAGTTGGGGAAGCGTGGTGACCATCACCAAGGGTGCGACCAGAGACGTCCCAGCTCACGCGAAAGCCGGACGAGCGGCGAGAGCGGAGCGGACAGATCCCGCGAAATTCTTCTGGCACAGTGTCGAATCCGAGGCGAGTCGTTCGTAGAGCAGACGAGAGGTGGCCGGAGGAGGCCGCCGGGACAAGGGGGTCATGAGGATGACGCAGTACCTGATCTCGTTCAATGACGGCGCGATGGACCACATCCCCGCTGAGGAGATGCCCGACGTGGGCAAGGCCTCGCACACGGTGGTCCAGGAGGCCGTGAACGCCGGCGTGTGGGTGTACGGCGGCGGACTCGAAAGGCAGCGGGCGAGCGTCGTGGCCACCGACGGGACGGTCACCGATGGCCCCTACCCGGAGACCAGGGAGGTCATCGGAGGGTTCTCGGTCGTCGACGTGGCCACGCGCGAGGAGGCGCTGGGGTGGGCTGCGAAGATGGCCGCCGCCTGCCGCTGCGCCCAGGACGTCCGGGAGCTCATGCCCGACCCCGAGACGGACGCCATGATCCGTGAGGCCGCGATTCGGGGGTGACTCCCGACGAGGTCTGGTCGAAGGGACCTGCCACGTGTGAGCCGCCCTTGTCATGATCCGTGGGTACGGCCGACATCGACTGGTCCACAGAGGAGGACGACCTGGAGGCGGCGGTCGAGGAGCTTCGATCGGACCTCGCCGCCTCCGTGTCGGACCTGGTGGACATCAGCCACCTTGTCGAAGGAATCCCGGGGGTGGAGTTTCGCGGTGGCCTCTGCTGGACCGAGCATGGCCCGGCCCGGGACCCGTTCCGTTCAGACGAGCAGTGAGGGCTGGGACGCGCGGTGACGGCGCGGGCACGTGGTGACAAAGGTGGG
Source organism: Micromonospora sp. A202 (assembly GCF_006715105.1). Lineage (NCBI taxonomy): Bacteria > Bacillati > Actinomycetota > Actinomycetes > Micromonosporales > Micromonosporaceae > Micromonospora > Micromonospora sp. A202. The sequence goes on from NZ_VFMP01000001.1 coordinate 6,709,863, forward strand.
CGGCATGGCCGTGCCGGACCGGGGTAGGAGGAACGGCAACAACCCCCCGGAAGCGAGGTGTCTTACCAATGCCTACGGCACGCGAGATCATGACGAACGACGTGACCTGTGTCCGCGAGCAGGACGACCTGAAGTCGGCCGCGAAGCAGATGGCGGAGCTGGGGGTCGGTTCACTGCCGATCTGCGGCGACGACAACCGGCTCAAGGGCATGCTGACCGACCGCGACATCGTGGTGAAGGTGCTGGCCGAGGGCCGCGACCCGGCCAACGTGACGGCCGGTGAGCTGGCCCAGGGCGAGGCGGTGACCATCGGCGCGGACGACGACGCGGCCGAGATCCTGCGGACCATGGGCCAGCACAAGGTACGCCGGCTGCCGGTGATCGACGGGCATGAGCTGGTCGGCATCGTGGCTGTCGCCGACGTGGCCCGTTCCCTGCCGGAACGCCCGGTGGGCGACCTCATCGAGGCCATCTCCGAGCGCAGCTGACCGTCGCACCCTTCCTCGATCGCCGCCCCGGGTGGGCGGCGATCGCCGTGTCGGGGCTCTGCCCGAACGGCGGTCAGGAGGACGAGCCCGATCGGCGGTCAGGAGGACAGCGCAACGGAGGTGGTCAGGAGGGCGGGGTGAGCGGGACGGTCTCCCCGCGGGCGATGGTGCGTACCTGCTTCACCCAGCCGCGGCGGCGGGCCTCGTCGACGAAGTGCGCCAGCGGCGAGCGGAACACCGGGTAGTCGTCGTAGTGGATCGGCACGGTCAGCTTCGGGCGGACCAGTTCCACCAGGTCGGCGCCCTGCCGGGCGTCCATGGTGAGCAGGATCCCGGCGACCTTCGTGCCGCCGAGGTGGATGAGCATCGCGTCGATGTCCGGGTAGCGCTCGGGGATCGCGGTGAGCAGCGGCCGGTTGAGCGTGTCACCGGTGACGTAGAGCCGGAACTCGCGCAGCCCGGAGCGCTCCACGTCGATCATCGTGCCCATGACGTCGGGCATCAGCCGGTCCAGAGCACCCGGTCCGTGCTGTCCGGGCATCGAGGTCAGCCGCAGCGTCGTACCGTCGCGGTGCAGTTCCCGGGACGACCAGGTCGGCAGGCCCTGGGCGGCCTGGAAGCCCCAGCGACGCAGCCTGCGTTCCGCCGCCGGGGTCGTGACGATGGGCAGGTCGCGGTCCAGTTCCCGGCGGGCCACCCGGTCGAAGTGGTCTCCGTGCAGGTGGGAGAGGACCACCGCGTCCAGCTCCGGGAGCTGGGCGATGCGCAGCGCCGGGTCCGTGCGTCGGCGCGACCACAAACCCTTGCCCAGGTACGCCCGTTGGCCCCGGTGCAGAAAGTTCGGGTCGGTCAACAGGGTGAACCCGCCGATCCGCAGCACCGTCGTCGCGGTACCGATGAACGTCACCTGTGGTTGCTCCGCCATCCTGCCCACCTCCTCCGGCTGCGGTACCCCGGCGAGCCCCGAGCATGCGGGTTGGTTCGGTGCTCAGCCTTCGGAACCGCTGGCGCCGTTCCTGTCCGGCCGGGCCTGCGGCACGTGTTCCATCAGCTTGGTGAGCGCGCCGTTGGCGAAGGTGGCGCCGAGCGCCGACCCGGCCCCGATGGTCCAGCCGACCGGGCCGAGCGGGGTGCAGCCGAAGAACTGGCTCACCCCCGGCGTCTGCACCACGACGACAAGAACGCCCAGCGACGCCGCCGTGGACGCCAGCACGGCCGGGCTGGTGCCGCCGGCCAGGATGGTCTGGCCGAGCTGGGTGCCGACCAGGGAGACCAGGGCGACCGTTCCGGCTCGCTGACGGCGCCCGGTGTAGCGGGCCAACGTCCAGCCGGCGGTCGCGCCCAGGGTGGTGGCTGCCGCCCGCAGGCCGATCTCCCGGGTCAGGCTCTCGCCGAGCGCCGTGTCCGGGCCCTCCCGCAGCAGCGCGTCGGTGCGGTCCGACGCTGGTGGTCGGACGGCGATGGCCAGAGCCGGCGCCAGGTCGGTGAGCAGGTTGACCAGCAGCAGTTGTCGTCCGGTGAGCGCGGAGCGGCCGGTCGCCGCGGCGGTGAGCACACTGAACGCGATCTCGCCGAGGTTGCCGCCGACCAGGATGCTGAGGGCGTGCCGCACCGACGACCACATCGCACGTCCCTCGATCAGGGTCGCGATGATGGTCTCCAACCGGTCGTCGGTGACCACCAGGTCGGCTGCGGCGCGAGCGGCCGGGGTGCCCCGTTGGCCAAGGGCGATGCCGACGTCGGCCAGCCGGATCGCCGGGGCGTCGTTGGCGCCGTCGCCGGTCATCGCCACGGTTCGCCCGCACTTCTGCAACGCCTGGATGATCCGCACCTTGTGTGCCGGGGTGCAGCGGGCCACCACGTCGGTGTTGGCCAACCGCTCGGCGAGCGCGTCGTCGTCCAGTTGGTCGAGTTCGCCGGCGGTGACGACCCGCTGTTCGTCGTGCTCGCTGATGGTGGCGGCGATCGCCTCGGCGGTGGCGGGGTGATCGCCGGTGATCATGATGGTGTGCACGCCGGCCTGCCGGATCCGGCGTACCGCCGGGGCGGCACTCTCCCGAACCCCGTCCGCGAGGGCCAGGAAACCCACGAAGGTCAGCCCGCGAACACTGGCGTCGGTCACCTTCGGGTCGTTCACTGTGCACTCGGCGACGGCCAGGATCCGGTTGCCCGCCCCGGCCCGGTCGGCGAGCATCCGCTCCAACTCCGCGCGGCCGGCATCGTCCAGCGGCTCCTGAGTGCCGTCCGTACGCCGGGCCGAACAGCGCGGCAGCACTGTCTCCGGCGCGCCCTTGACGCTCAACAACAGGCTGCCGTCGGTCTCCCCGACGCTCGCGTGGTAGCCGCGGGACGGCTCGAACGGCAGCCCACCGGCGGCCCGCCAACCGGGGGCACCGGTCTGCTCCACCACCCCAGCCTCGCCGGCACCCCGCCAGACGGCCCGGTCGGTCTGCAACGCCAACTCCTCCGGCTTCGTCGCGGCGGGAGTGGCCCGCAGCGCCGCAGCCAGCGTCAACTGGAGTCGGTCGTCCAGTCGGTCCACCGGCGCGTACCGGTCACCGGTGCTGTCGCCGACCCCGGCGAGCAGCAACTGGCCCTCGGTGAGGGTGCCGGTCTTGTCGAAGCAGAGCACGTCCACCCGGCCCAGCGCCTCGATGGTGCGCGGGTTGCGAACCAGGGCGCCGTGCTCGGCCAGCCGCCGGGCGGCGGCCAGCTGCGCCGCGCTGACCAGGAACGGCAACCCCTCCGGCACGGACGCCACGGCGAGGTTCGCGGCGGTCGCCGCCGTCTCGGCCAGGGGTACGCCCCGAAGCAGGCCCGCGCCGGCCACCGCCACCGCCGAACCGGCGGCCAACGGGATGGCCGCCCTGGTCAACGAGCCGAGCCGGGCTTCCACCCCACTGGCGGGTGGGGCCTGCTTGACCAGGGCGAGGCTGCGCCCGGATTCGGTGTCCGGCCCGGTCGCCACCACCACGGCAGTGCCATGCCCGGCGGCGACGGTGGTGCCCTCGTACAACATGGAGTGCCGGTCGGCGATCGCGGCGGCCACCACCGGCCGGTTGGACTTGGCGACCGGCAACGACTCACCGGTCAGTGACGATTCATCCGCCTCCAGACCCACGGCCTCCAGGACGCGACAGTCGGCGGGCACCGAGTCACCCGGCTCAAGGGCGATGACGTCTCCGAGCACCAGGTCCTCGGCGGCGAGAACCTGCTCGGCGCCGTCGCGGCGGACCCGCGCGGTCACTGCCGAACGGGACAGGAGTTCGGCCAGTGACCGCTCGGTGTTGCGTTCGTGCACCGCGCCGATCAGGGCGGACCCACCGACGACGCTGCCCACCAGTGCGGCGTCAACCAGCGACCCGAACGACGCGGAGAGCACCGCCCCGGCCACCAGCACCGGGGTGAGCGGGTTGGACAACTCGTCCACGAAGGCGCGCAGCAGACCTCCGCTGCCCGGTCCGGTATCGCCGTTTCCGCCGGCGCCGTGGTGGCGGCGCTGCGCCTCCGCGCCGGCCAGACCGTCCGGCGTGGTGTGCAGGTGATTGAGCACGGTGCCGACGGGCATCAGGTGCCAGGGAGTCGTGACCGGCGCCGGCGTGTCCGACTGGTCGTGCAACCGGCGGGCCTGCCAGATCCCGTTCGCGAAGGCCAGCCCGGCCGCGCCGTTCACCGCGACGAGTGACCGGCCGGGCAGCTCGGTCGGCGGTGCCGTGAAGGCGCCCAGCGCCCCGAGGCCGGTGCCGGCCATGGCCAGCCGGATGTTCTGCTGGGCCGTACGCCGGGCCACCCCGGTCGCCTCGATCACCAGGGCCACCACCCGCAGGTCGGCGCCGACCAGCAGGTGCGCGCCCCACGGCGGCAGGTCCTCCGGCGGGGCGAACCCGAGACCGCAGTCGGACGCGCCGAGCGCCCTGCGGTCCGCGGAAACCAGCATCACCATTGCGCCGTCGCGCTGCAACGCGCGGACCGACTCGGCCAGCTGGTCCCCGCCGGGCAGCATCGCATCGGCGAAGCCGTACCGCTGCTCGTCGCCGCCCGCCACTACCAGCCGCAGGCCGGCGTGCCGGGCGGCGGCCGGCAGCCCGTCGACGCCGGGTGCGGGTTCCGGCTCGACCCGCAACAGGGCGGCGAGTCGGTCACCGTGGGCGAGACCGAGCAGTTGGCCGCCGGCCGCACGCAGCCGATCGCCGTCCGGGACGTTGCCGGGGTCGTGAGCGGGCATCTGGTCCAGCGGCCCGAGACGCCAGCCGTCCGCCGTCCGGGAGGCGGCCGGATCGTCGGGGTCGAACAGTGCGAAGGCCCGCTCCGCCACCTGGTCGACGTCCGCACCGGGCACGGGTGCCAGGTCGGCCAGTACGCCCCGGTCCGAGCCGAGCACCGCGGCGTCCAGCACGAGCGTGTCGATCCGGTCCAGCTCCCGCAGCACACTGCGGTCCATCGCGATCACCCCGCGCCGGGCCAGCATCCGGCCGAGCTGGGCGCCGTATCCCTCGCGTCCGCTGCCGGGCGCCTTCGGCAGAGCGGACAGGCCCAGCGCGGCGGCCCGCTTGCGCCCGGCGAAGGGCACCGCCGCCGCGCCGGCCGCCGTACCGGCGGCGAGGGCCCGATTGATGTACCGCTCGACCGGGCCGTGCGGCTTGGGTCGGGGACGGTCGGCTATCGGCCACCGCGCGACGGCACGCTCGGGGTCGCCGGTCAACCGCGGTTCGGCGCTCTCCCAGGCGGAGAACTGGGCCCGATCCTCGCCCCACTCCACGAGCCGTTGGGCGCTGTCGACGACGATGCCGGTCCAGCGGCCGGTCAGGCCCTGCACGACGGCCTCGGCCAGGGGAAAGAGGATCTCCCCGCGCGGGTCGGAGCGCAACGCCTTGCCGAGGAACGCGTGCAGCTTCGGTTGCAGGTCGACAGCCGACAGCACGCCGGCCACCTCACCGGGCAGTGGCGCGAACGGCAGGATCCGGGTGGCCGCCCAGAGGGTCAGACCCAGCGCGTCCGAGGCGAGCGCGCCGAGGGTGCGGGGGTTGTGCGGGCCCTCCTCCGGCGGGTGCGGGGGTGGGATCTCCGGGTCGGGCTCGTGGTCGCAGGTCCGCTCGACCCGACTGATCGCGGCGATGAGGTCATCCAGATCCGGTTCGGGGGCCTGCACGGCCACCACCACCCGCCCGGATGGCGCGTTCACCCTGGCCCACGCCACTCCGGGCATCCGCTCCAGCGCGCCCTCCACCTGCCGGGCGAGCTGGTCGCCGCCCTCCTGGCACACGCCGTGCACCTCGATGTGGTGCCGACCGGGACGGGACCAGACCCGACGCCGGGCGAGCCCGACCGACCGGGCCAGCCGGGTCGCGGCCGACCCGACGGTCCGGGACGCCTCGCCGACCAGGTGCGGCACGCCGAAGGACGGCAGAATGCGGCCGGCAGCGCGGCCTGCCGCCGTCATCGAGGCGTACGGCTGGACGGGCGCCGGCCCGGCTCCCTGTTGCTGCTGGTCCTGACCTTGGCCATCTCGTCCTCCCACCGCCTCACGTCCGGCGGCCTGGCTTCCCGACCTGCCGTCCGTTATGCCCTTCGAGTGGTGGAACTTTCCGCCCTTGCCGAAGCATGGACGGGTTGGGCGGTGGAATCCGACGACCATCACCGGACACGGGGAGGCCGGAATGAGCATGCTGACGCGACACCTCAACGGTTCGCAGGAGAACGTGCAGATGTACAGCCGGCGGATGGACCTACCGATGCTGGGCGAGGTGGCCCTGCCGCCACCCGACAAGGTCATCTACTACGCCGGGATCGGCGTGCTCGCCGCGCTGCAGGTCATCGAGTGGCCGATCGCTCTCGTGGTCACCGCCGGTCACCTGCTGGCAGACCAGCATTTTTCCGGACTGGCGCGCGGGGTCGGGAGGGCACTGCAGGACGCCTGACGAGAGCCGGGTCACCGGCGATTGACATGAATCCGGGTTGAGGTCCCATGCTCGGTCCATGCCGAGCACAGTCGCCCCCGCCATACCCGCCGCAGCGGGACTGTTCGCACCCCGGCTGCGAGCGATGACGGTGGGCAGCGTCGCGTTGATCTCGTTGCTCGCCTTCGAGGCGCTGGCGGTCGGTACCGCGATGCCGACCGTCGCCCGCAGCCTGGACGGGCTCGCGCTGTACGGGATCGCGTTCGGTGGTCCGTTCGCCACGGGTGTGCTGGCCATGGTGGTTTCGGGCATCTGGTGCGACGCCCGAGGGCCTCGGGGGCCGATGTGGCACGGCGTCGCGTGGTTCGTCGTCGGGCTGCTGATCGCCGGGACCGCGCCCGTGATGAGTGCGCTGGTCGTCGGGCGGGCGGTGCAGGGTTTCGGCTCAGGGTTGCTCTCGGTGGCGCTCTACGTGATCGTCGGGCAGGCGTACCCGCAGGATCTGCACCGGCGGATCTTCGCGGCGTTCGCAGCGGCGTGGGTCGTACCGTCGCTGGTCGGGCCGGCGATCGCCGGTCTGATCGTGCAGTACCTGGGCTGGCGTTGGGTCTTCCTGGCGGTCCCGGCGGTGGCCGTGCCGGCGGTGTTGCTGATCCATCCGGGCCTGCGGTCGCTGGGCCGGAGTGTGGCGAGCAGCCCGGCGGCCGGTGCGGCGGCACGGATCGGTTGGGCGTGCGGGGCGGCGGTGAGCGCCGCACTGCTGCACATCGGGGGACAGCAGCGGGGCGTCACCGCCCTGGTGCTGATCGCGGTCGCCGTGGTCGGCCTACTCGTCTGCGCTCCCCGCCTGCTGCCGGCCGGGTTCCTCCGGGCGGCCCGAGGGCTGCCCACCGTCGTCGGGCTGCGCGGGCTGGCGTCGGCGGCGTTCGTCGGCGCCGAGGTCGTCATCCCGTTGATGCTCTCCCGGGAGCGGGGCCTCTCGCCGACCGCGGCCGGGCTGGTCCTGACGGTCGGCGCACTGGCGTGGTCGGTGGGCTCCTGGTTGCAGGGCCGGATCCCGGTGCCGGCCTCCCGGGCCAGCCTGCCGCGTGCCGGGCTGACCTGCATCACGGTCGGCACCGCCACGGTGGCGCTGGCCGTCCTACCCGAGTTGCCGATCATGGTCGCCGTGCTCGGCTGGGCGGTCGCCGGCCTCGGCATGGGGCTGCTCTACCCGTCGTTGTCGGTGCTCACCCTGGAGCTGTCCGCCCCCGGTGAGCAGGGCCGCAACAGCTCGTCGCTGCAACTGGGCGACAACCTCTTCGCGGCGACAGTGCTGGCGCTCACCGGGGCGGTGCTGGCGGCGGGAAGCACACCTGGCCCGGCCAGTTACACGCTGACCCTGGTGGTGGCCGCCGGCTTGGCGCTGCTCGGGGCGCTGCTGGCCGGCCGTGTCGTGACGGGCGGGAGCGTACGGACGGTCGGGTGATCGGGATTCCGCAGCATCCGAGCCGGTTGGCCGGGGAGGATGGCGGCGATGAACTTCCTGACCGTCCTGCCGCTCGCCGTGGTGATGGTCGCCGGGACCCAACTGGTCGTTGCAGTCTTCCTCGCCTCGTCGGACCGGCCCCGGGCGGCGTCGCTGGGCTTCCTCTCCGGTGCCGGGCTGGTGGTCGCGGCCGGAGTGACAGTGGGCTGGCTGTTGACCCGTTGGGTGGGCGGACTGGTCGCCGACGCCAGTGCCGTGGCCGGCAGGGTCGATCGCGGTCCCGTCATCGATCTGGTGGTCCTCGCCCTGCTGGTCAGCCTGGCCGTGCTGGTGTGGGTACGGCGGAACCGGGCCGGGCCACCGAGATGGCTGGGGAGCATCGAGCGTGCCGATCCGCGTCGGGCCCTGCGGCTGGGCGCGTTGCTCTTCGTGGTGACGCCCACCGACGACCTCACCATGGCCGCCGTCGGGGCGAGCGTGGCCCGGCACGACCTGCCGTGGTGGCATCTGGTGCCGTTCGTACTGCTCACCGTGCTTCTGCTCGCCCTGCCCCTGCTGGCGTTGCTGCTGCTCGGGGACAAGGCGGCGCGGGCGCTGACCCGGATGCGGGAATGGGCCGAGCGGCACGCCTGGATCGTCAACGAGATCGTGATCGCGTTCTTCGCGTTGCTGACCGTGCTGGACCTGATCCGTTCGGGATGAGTCACAACCCGTCGTCGATCGCCGTCCAGCACCGGCCGACCACCTCGCTGACACGTACGGGGGAACCGGGCGGAGATGAGAGCAACAACGGTTCACGTTCGTCTTACGGTGACGCCATGTTCGCTGTCGTCACCACGGTGATCCTCTACGTCTTCGGCTTCGTCTTCCTCTACGGCGTGATCCGGCTGGGTGTCCGCCACGCGTTGGAGGACCTGGAGTTGCAACGGGCCAAGGCCCGCCGCGAGGAGGAGTTGGCGGCCGCCCGCGACCGCTCCTTCATGCGCGACAACGCCTTCCTCTCCGGCAGTTGAGCACCGGTTCGGTCCGGCCCAGGCCGGCGGTGTCCCGGGACGGCCCGGGAGCCGCCGGGCGGTTCGGCATGCCGGATGCGAGGATCGCACCCGTGATGGGAACGCTGAAGACCGAACCGGCCCGCGCCCGCCTCGACCTGCTCGCCCCGCCGGTGGCGGAGGCCATCGCGCAGTGGCCCGCCGACGCGCCCGTGGACGTCAACGATGTGCTGGTCGCGCCGATCGACGCCGAACTCGCCGACACCGCAGCGTTCTGCGCGGCGTACGAGGTGGGGTTGGACGTGTCGGCCAACTGCGTCGTGGTGGCTGGCAAGCGTGAGGGTGTGGTGCGCTACGCGGCCTGCATCGTCCTGGCGACCACCCGGGCCGACGTCAACGGGGTGGCCCGCCGCACGTTGGACGTGCGCAAGGCGAGCTTCGCGCCGATGGAGGACGCGGTCGAGCTGACCGGCATGGAGTACGGCGGCATCACTCCGATCGGGCTGCCGGCGCAGTGGCCCATCCTGGTTGACGCGCGGGTGATCGCCACGCCGCACGTGATCATCGGGTCCGGCGTACGGCACAGCAAGATCGCACTGCCGGGGCCGGCGTTGGGTGCGCTGCCCGGTGCGCAGGTGGTGGAAGGGCTGGCCAGGCCGGCCTGAGCAGGCACCGCCATCGATGTTGTTGCACGTGAAACATCGTGATCATCAATGCCGGGCGCCCGGTGGCTCAGTGTGCCGCAGCCTCGCGCTGCTCGACCTCGCTGAGCGCGGCGAGCAGTGTCTGCACCTCCTGCGCGCCGGAGACCGCGTACTTTCCGGCCAGGACGAAGGTTGGCACGCTGGTGATGCCGAGGTCCCGAGCTGCGGCCAGCTCGGCGGCGATGTCGGTGACGCGCTCGTCGGAGTCGAGGAAGCGGCGGACGTCGGCCGCGTCCAGGCCGATCCCACCGGCCGCCGCGGCCAGTGCCTCCCGGGAGCCGACGTCGACACCCTCGTTGAAGTGCGCCTGGTAGAGCGCCTCCACCATCTCGGCCGCGCGACCGTGGTCGGTGGCGTAGGCGACCAGCCGGTGCGCGTCGAAGGTGTTGGCGATCACCGCACGGTCGTAGTCCAGCCGGAGCCCGTCAGCCGCCGCGACCTGGGTCACGTGCGCGACCATCTGCTGGGCGCGCTCCGGGCCGCCGAACTTGCCGGCCAGCGCCTGCACCAGCGGGAGCGGCTCGGGCACCGGTGACGGGTCGAGCTGGAACGGTCGGTAGCGGACCGTCACCTCACCCTCGTAACGGGCGAGGGCCTCATCCAGGCGGCGCTTGCCGATGTAGCACCACGGGCAGATGACGTCCGCGTAGATCTCGATCTCCATGATCGGTGGCAACCTTGCGGTCAGCCGAGTTGTTCCCGCACCTGACGCTTGAGCCGGCCCAGGATCGCCGTGCCGCCGCGGATCCGCAGCGGGCTGATCGCCTGCGCCAGGCCCATCCGCTGGTAGAGGTCGTCCGGCACGTCCAGCACCTGCTCGGCGCTCGCGCCCGCCAGCCCTTCGGCGAGGATCCCCGCGAACGCCCGGGTGGTCGGCGCCTCCGGCGGGCAGTCGAAGACCGTCTCCACGGTGCCCTCCGGGGTCACCCTGGCGCGCAGGAAGAACGATGTCTGACACTCCGGCACCTGCTCCATGCCCTCGCGTGCGGCGGTGCCCTCCGGCAGCACCGGAATGACGTCGGCGTACTCCAGGAGCATCTCCAGAACCAGGTCGCGCGGCGCGGCAGCGAACTCGTCGACGATCTCGGCCAGTCGGGCCGGCATGTCAGCCATGCGTCGAGGCTACCGCCGGTCAGTTGCGAACAGGCCGGCGGCGCATTGCTGCGCCTGGCCGGCCTGTTCGTCACACCGTTGGCGACTGCTCGCTGATCTCGCTGAGAGCGCTGGTGGGGTCGAGCTGCATGGCCAGGTCGCCGAGCGAGACGATCCCGACCAGCTTGCGATCACTGTCACAGACCAGCACACGCCGAATGCCCCGGTCACGCATGAGCGCAGCCGCCTCACCCGCCGTGCAGTGCTGCTCGATCATGACCACCTCGCGGGTGACGATCGAGCCGATGGTGGTGGCCGCAGGGGAGCTGTTCTCCGCAACTGCCCGCACCACGATGTCCCGGTCGGTGAGCATGCCGGCGAGGCTGGCGCCGTCGGTGACCACAACGTCGCCGATGTCCGCCTCCTTCATCACCCTGGCCGCTTCGTCCAGTGTGGTTTCGGCCGGCAGGTACACGACCTGTCTGGTCATCACGTCACTGACCCGGTAACCGGTCATGAGAGCCCTCCGAAGACGTATCCACCCGATCCAACTGCACTACCCCGTGACGCGACAGCTACACCAGGCTCGCACGTTCCTGGCGTACCTCGTGGACGAGCTGGTCCACCAGACCGTCCAGCGGCACCTCGGTGCGTCCGTCGCCGGCCCGCTCGCGCAGCTCGACGTACCCGTCGGCGAGTCGGCGACCGACCACGACGGCCCGGGGGATGCCGATCAGCTCGGCGTCGGTGAACTTCACCCCGGCCGAGACGTGCGTGCGGTCGTCGACCAGCACCCGCAGGCCGGCGGCGGCGAGGCGCTCGCCGAGCGCCAGCGCCGCGTCGAGCTGAGGGCCCTTGCCCGCAACCACCAGGTGTACGTCGCACGGCGCGATCGCCGCCGGCCAGACCAGCCCTCGGTCGTCGTGGTGCTGCTCGGCGATCGCCGCGACCGCCCGGGAGACCCCGATGCCGTAGCAGCCCATGGTCGGTCGGACCGGTTTGCCGGCTGGACCGAGCACGTCGACCGCGAAGGCGTCGGTGAACCGGCGGCCGAGCTGGAAGATATGCCCGATCTCGATGCCCCGCCGGATGGTCAGCTCGCCCGCCTCGCACTCCGGGCAGGGGTCGCCGGCGCGCACGTCGGCCGCCTCGATCGTGCCGTCGGGCGTGAAGTCCCGACCGCAGACCACGTCGGTCGCGTGACGGCCCGGCTCGTTCGCCCCGGTCAACCAGGCCGAACCGGGCACCACCCGCGGATCGACCAGGAGACGGATGCCCAGCTTGTCGAGCAGTTGCGGCCCGATGTATCCGCGTACCAGCTCGGGATGGTCGGCCCACTCCTCGAAGACGGCCACCTGGGCCGGGTGCAGGGCGGCACCGACCCGCTTGAGGTCGACCTCCCGGTCACCCGGCAACCCGATCACCAGAGGTTCGGAGCGCTCGGCGCCCGGCTGGCGGACGGAGAGCACGACGTTCTTCAGTGTGTCGGCGGCGGTCCAGTCGTCCCGACCGCCCAACGTACGGGTGTTGGCCAGCTCCACGAGGCTGGCGATCGTCGGGGTCTCCGGCGTGTCGTGCACCTCGACGGCCGGCTGCGCGCCCGGGTCGCCGGTGGCCGGTGCCCGGGTCACCACCGCCTCGGTGTTGGCCGCGTAGTCGCAGGCGGTGCAACCGACGTAGGTGTCCTCGCCGACCGGTGTCGCCGCCAGGAACTCCTCCGACGCGGAGCCGCCCATCGCCCCGGACATCGCGTGCACCACCGTGTAGTCCAGGCCCAACCGGTCGAAGATCCGCCGGTACGCCGCGCGATGCCGTGCGTACGCGTCCCGCAGCCCCGCATCGTCCAGGTCGAAGGAGTACGCGTCCTTCATCAGGAACTCCCGGCCGCGCAGCAGACCGGCCCGGGGCCGCGCCTCGTCGCGGAACTTCGTCTGCACCTGGAAAAGCGTCACCGGGAAGTCCCGGTACGAGGTGAACAGGTCCTTGACCAGCAGCGCCGCCATCTCCTCGTGGGTGGGCGCCAACAGGTGCTCGGCACCGCGCCGGTCGGCGAGGGTGAAGATGTCGTCGCCGTACTCCGTCCAGCGGCCGCTCGTCCGGTAGGGATCGGCCGGCAGCAACGCCGGGAAGTGCACCTCCTGGTCGCCGATCGCGAACAACTCGCCCCGCACCACGTCGGTGATCCGATCCAGCACCAGCTTGCCCAACGGCAGCCAGGTGTAGCCGCCCGGTGCGGCGCGACGGATGTAACCGGCTCGCAGGAGAAGCCGGTGGCTCGGCACCTCCGCGTCGGCCGGATCCTCGCGCAGGGTCCGCAGCAACAGGGTCGACATGCGTAGCAGCATGCGCGCAGCGTAGAACCGTGCCGAGCGCCCAAGCGACCCAATTCGTCCGGTGCGTCGCGGGCCGTTGCCCGGAATCCCGGAAATGGCCTGTCCGTCCCGGCAACCGTCTGGAGAGGCATCACGTCTCTCACGCACCGCCACCCAAAGGAGCGGCCCGTGGACCCTCTGCTGAGTCTCGGGTCAGACCGCAGGGATTGGCCGACGGAGGTGTCGCGTTGCTGTCCATGACCTCCGCCACGTCGCCCGTTCGGGGCACTTACCGCCGCGCTTCCGGTGACAGACTGGTCGCCGCAGGCAACGAACGGCGTAAGGGGAACGCGGGTGGGCTGGCGCAGTTTTGTCGCGGTCGGGGACAGTTTCACCGAGGGCATGGATGACGCGTACCCGGACGGCACCTACCGGGGTTGGGCGGACCTGGTGGCGACCCGGCTCGCCGCCGACGCGGGGCCCGACTTCCGGTACGCGAATCTCGCCATCCGCGGCCGGCTCTTCCCCAGCGTGGTCGCCGAGCAGGTCCCCTCAGCGGTGGCGATGAAGCCGGATCTGATCAGCTTCGCGGCCGGCGGCAACGACGTGCTGCGCCGCAGCTTCGACCCGCACACGCTGGTGGCCCGCTTCGACGAGGTGGTCCGGCAACTGCGTTCCGGCGGCGCGGACGTGCTGCTCTTCCGGTTCGCCGACGTGATGGCCCGACTGCCCGGCCAGCGCCTCGTCGCCCCCCGGGTGCAGTTGCTCAACCAGGCGGTCGGCGAGACCGCCGAGCGACACGGCGCGATCATGGTCGACCTGTACGCCGACGACACCTTCCTCAACCCGATGCTCTGGAGCACCGACCGGTTGCACCTCTCCCCAGCCGGCCACCGGCGGGTCGCCGGGCAGGTGTTGAACGCGCTCGGGGTCGGTTGCGACGAGGAGTGGCTGATGGTCCCGCCGCACCCGGCCCCGTCGCCGTGGCTGGCCGCCCGCGCCGCCGACCTGCGGTGGGCCGGCCAGCACCTCGCACCGTGGGTGCGGCGGCGGCTGACCGGTCGGTCGTCCGGTGACACGGTGACGGCGAAGCGCCCGCTGCTCGGGCCGATCGTCGACTGAGCGTGCTCACCCTTCACACCGCGCCGCTGCTGTGGCGCGACCGGGTCGGCGAGGCGCTGCCGGAGCACGCGGTCCTGGTGGGCGGCGACCGGATCGAGGCCGTCGGACCGTTGGCCGAGCTGAGTGGGGCGTACCCGGGTGTTCGGGTCCGCCGATGGCCCGGCACCCTGGGGCCGGGTCTCCTGCACGACGGCCCGCTGCCGGCGGCACCCACCCCACGCGAGCGGGTGCACGCGCTGCTGCGCAACGGAGTGACGGCGGTGTTGGCCGAGCACCTGACCGACCCGCTGCTGCGGGCTGCCGTCGACAGGAGTGACCTGCTGGTGCTGCCCGCCGCGGTGTCGGCGGTGCTGCTTCCGGGCGGACGCGCCGACCTTGCGGTCCACGGTGTCGACGGTGTCTGCCTGGTGACCGTGGTCGCCGGGCGAATCGTCCACCGCCGCGCCTGAACGGCACTGTCAACGTTCCCCGCACCACATCTGTGCCCCCCGATCCTCGATGGCGGGCCGTCCGGTCGTGTCGCGGCGTAGTTTGGGGATCATGTCTGTGCCGAGCGATCCTGATCCCCGCCTCCAGTCGTACGCGGACCCGCAACGGCTGGTCACCACCGAGTGGCTGGCCGAGCACCTGGGCGACGAGGGCCTCGTCGTTGTCGAGTCCGACGAGGACGTGCTGCTCTACGAATCCGGCCACATCCCCGGTGCCGTGAAGGTCGACTGGCACCTGGAGCTGAACGACCAGGTGACCCGGGACTACCTGGACGCGAAGAGCTTCGCCGAGCTGTGCGCCGCGAAGGGCATCGGCCGGGGCGACACCGTCGTCTTCTACGGCGACAACTTCAACTGGTGGGCCGCGTACGCCCTCTGGGTCTTCTCGCTCTTCGGCCACGCCGACGTGCGACTGCTCGACGGCGGCCGGCAGAAGTGGATCGCCGAGGGCCGCGAGGTGACCCGCGACAAGCCGGCTCGCCCCCGCGCCGACTACCCGGTGCCGCAGCGGGACGACGCGCCGCTTCGCGCCTACCGTGAGCAGGTCATGGCGCACATCGCCGCCGGTCGGCCGCTGGTCGACGTCCGGTCGCCGAGTGAATACACCGGCGAGACGCTGCACATGCCGGACTACCCGCAGGAGGGCGCACTGCGTGGCGGGCACATCCCGGGTGCGGTCAGCAAGCCGTGGAAGTCCGCCGCCAACGAGGACGGCACCTTCAAGTCCGCCGACGAGCTGAAGGCGATCTACGCCGACCAGCTCGGGCTGAGCCCGGACGACGACGTGATCGCGTACTGCCGGATCGGTGAGCGGTCCAGCCACACCTGGTTCGTCCTGCGGCACCTGCTGGGCTATCCGCAGGTGCGCAACTACGACGGCTCGTGGACCGAGTGGGGCAACCTGGTCCGGGCACCCGTCGTCAAGGGCGATCAGCCCGGCGGCCTCGCCGCCTGACCAAGCTGGCCAGCCCTGTCCCCGCGCGACCACCCGGCGGCGCGGGGACGAGGGCTCAGCCGGCCAGTGCCACCGTGCCGGTCAGGTCGCGGACCACGCCGGTGACCTCGCCGGTCTCCGGGTGCCAGCGCACCAGGCCGCCCGGTTGCAGGCGGAGCAGGACGGCACCCCGGTTGTCCCAGCCCAGCACCTCGCAGCAACCCTTCCACCGGTCGCGGCCGAGGTCGAGCATGTGGGCCACCGCACCGGTCCGGGCATCCAGCACGGCCACCCCCTCGGCACCGTCCATCTCGCTGTTGGTGATCCACGCCGAGCGGGCCAGGCGTTCGCCGTGCAGCCAGCCCCGGCCGTAGAACTCGTTGACCTGGTACGGCACCGGTAGCGGGCCGCCGGTGACCTTCTGTTCGGAACGAACCGTGCCCTCGCGGGCGGTACGGCTGCGCAGGGTCAGGTTGTCCCGCATGCCGCTCACCTCGACGAGCGCCGCCTCGCGACCGGCCGCCGGGTCGGGCGCGACCAGGTCCCAGAGCGAGACGTCGAGCTGGCTGGCCGCGCCGGAGGCCCGGTCCACCGCGTACGTCCGGCCGTCGCCGCCGACCAGCACCCGGTCGCCCGCCCAGACCACCATTTCCAGGTAGCCCTCGAGGGGGATGCGGCGCACGGTCGCCGTGGTGAGGTCGACCATGATCAGCTCATTGGTCTGCGCGAACGCGGCCGACCGGCCGTCCGGCGAGAGCACTCCCGCCTTCACCGCGGGTGCCTGGTTGCCGCCCGAGTCCCGGGTGGGGGCCGGGGTCACCACGTCGAGACTGCGCACCACACCGTCGTCCCCGAGCACCCGGACGGGACCGTCCGCACGGTATTCCTCGCTGTCCAACGGCTGGAACAGCGCCAGCGCCCGCTGGACCGGTCGGGCGGAGAGGGGCACTGTAGCCGGGTCACCGAGTCGGGCCAGCGGATCAGGCGGGAAGGTCAGCTCGGCGGGGGCGCGCACCACCGGCCCGGCGTGGTTGGCCGCGACGGTCGGCGCCACCGAGTGGTCCGGCGGTGGGTTGGCGGGCGGTCGCAGGGCAGCGACAGTGCCGCCACCGACCAGCACCACGGCCACTGCCACCGCGCCGACGGCCCGGCGGGTACGCCGAGTGCGCCGGGCCCGTTCCCAGCCGGTGACCGCGGGGTGACTGGGCCGGACGTCCTCGACGCAGACGGTCAGCAGTTGACGCAGGTCCTGCTCGTTCACGGGTTCACCTCCAGGCCGTTGGCCAGGTCGGCGGGGCGCTGGCTCGGTCGGGCATCCCGGGCCAGGTCCGGAGCGACCTCGCGGAGTCGGCGCAGCGCCGCGTGACACTGGCTCTTCACCGTGCCGACGGTCACCCCGAGCGCCTCGGCGGTGGCGACCTCGGTCAGATCCTCGTAGTAGCGCAGCACCAGCACGGCCCGCTGCCGTGGTGGCAGCAGGCCCAACGCGTCGTGCAGTGTCAGCCGCAACGCGCCGTCCCGGTCGTGGGCCACCTGCTCGGGAGGTGTGGCGCTGAGCCATTCCCGCCGTCGGCGACGCCACCACGACACCGCATCGCGGTAGAGGATGGCCCGCACGTACGCGGAGGGGTCGCCGTCACGGACCGAGGACCAGCGCAGCGCGAGCTTCAGCAGGGCGTCCTGGAGCAGGTCTTCGGCCTGGTGCCGGTTGCCGCAGATCAGGTAGGCCGCGCGCAGCAGCCGGTGTTGGTGGCACTCCACGAAGGCGAGGTAGCCGTCGCGTCCGTCGCTTCTCGTGGCTGCCATCCGCCCCCCTTCCGGCCGTCGCGATGCGCGTCACCTGGCAGACGCACGGGAAGGGGGAAAAGGTTGGGTCAGCTCTCCGGCGTTCCGGTCAGGTAGCGCTGGAGGGTCGGCGCGACCCAGGAGACCAGGTCCTGCGGTGTGGTGTCCACCATGGGCGGCAGGCGGACGACGTACCGGGTGTAGGCGAGGCCGAGGATCTGACTGGCCACCAGGCCGGCGCGTCGGGCGGTAATGGTCGGGTCGGTGCCGAACGTGGCCACGGCCGCGGTGAGCTGGTCGGCGAAGATGCCGCGCATCCGTTCGGCGGCACCGGGGTTGGTGCTGGCGGCCCGCAGCAGCGCCACGAGCGTCTCGTCGCCTTCCCAGCGGGTGAGGAAGTGCCGGACCAGCGTCTCACCGAGCTGCTCGGGTGGCACCGCGGACAGGTCGGGCAGTCGGAGGTCGAACTCGGCCGCCGCAGCGAAGAGCCCCTCCTTGCTGCCGTAGTAGCGCATGACCATCGACGGGTCGATCTGGGCGTCGGCGGCGATGGCCCTGATCGTGGCCCGCTCGTAGCCGTCCGCCGCGAACCGTTCCCGGGCCGCGCGCAGGATCGCCGCCCGGGTGGCGTCCGAGCGACGGGGAGAGGCCGGTTGGGCAGACGCTGTCATGTCAACGACCGTAGGCCAACACCTGTTGACATGCAATCGACTGGCCTCTAGCGTCGCCAACAAGTGTTTGCCAACAGATGTTGGCAACGGTCTTCTGGAGGTGGCCATGCTGCCCACGAGCACCGACGTCCTGGTGGTGGGCGCAGGCCCCACCGGCCTCGCCACCGCGCTGACGCTGGCCCGGCGCGGGATCGAGGTGACAGTGCTGGACCAACTCGCCGAACCGCCGATCACCTCCCGCGCGGCCGTCGTGCACGCGTACACCCTCGAGGTGCTGGACCGGATCGGCGCTGCGGCGCCGCTGGACGCCCAGGGGGTGCGGACGCCGCGCTTCACAGTGCGCGACCGGGACCGCGTGCTGCTGTCGGTGCCGTTCCACGAGCTGCCGTCCCGGTTCCCCTACGCGCTGCTGGTTTCCCAGTCGGTCACCGAGGCGGTGCTCGCCGGGCAGTTGGCCGAACTCGGCGTCCAGGTGCGACGGCCCTGCCGGCTGACCGGGTTGACCACCACCGGTGACGGGGTGCTCGCGCAGGTCGACGGAAAGACGCTGCGCGCCCGGTTCGTCGTCGGCGCGGACGGCTTGCACAGCACCGTCCGCCAGTTGGTCGGCATCGGCTTCACCGGCCCCAGCGACGAGGAGTCCTTCGTGCTCGCCGACGTACGGGTGCGAAGCGTTCTGCCCCGAGACGAGGCGGCGCTCTTCCTCGCCCGCTCCGGGCCGCTGATCTGGGCCCCGCTCCCGAACGGGGTGGTCCGACTGGTCGCCGCCGTGGCGACGGCCCCGGCCGAGCCGGACGAGGCGTACCTCCAGGCGCTGCTCGACGAGCGTGGTCCGTCGCGACGCCCCGACCGGGTGACCGAGGTGCTCTGGGGCTCCCGGTTCCGGGTGCATCACCGGATCGCCGACACGTTCCGAGCCGGGCCGGTGCTGTTGGCCGGAGACGCCGGGCACGTGCACAGCCCGGCCGGCGGGCAGGGCATGAACCTCGGTATCTGCGACGCGGTCGCACTCGGCACCGCGCTGGCGGACGTGTTCGACGGTGGTCCGGACGCGCTGCTCGACGACTACACCGCCCGGCAGCGGCCGATGGCCGAGGACGTGCTGAGCTTCGCCGCCGGGCTGACCCGGCTGGCCACCGTCTCCCCGGCCCGCCGGCCGGCCCGTGACGTGCTGCTGCGGCTGCTCGGTGCCGTGCCACCGTGGCGCCGACGGATCGCGCTGCGCCTGTCCGGGCTGTCCCACCGGGAACACACGCCAGGCTAGGAGATCAGGTCTCGTGCGACCGGCACCGGCTGGGCACCCGCGGGCGGGTCGACCGGCCGCAGTGTCCGCCACGCGGCCAGTGTGACCAGCGCGAAGATGCCGGCCGCCGCACCCGCCACCGGAACCGTCCCGTACGCGGCGGCGGCCAGCCCGGCGAGCGCCGCACCGATCGGGGCGGTGAGCAGGCCGACCATCCGCTGGGCCGATCCGACCCGGCCGAGCAGCCCGGCCGGCACGTTCCGCTGCCCGTACGACGCCCACAGGCTGTTCCACACCACAGTGCCGGCGGCGAAGACGGCCAACGCGAAGCCGCCCGGCACCGGATGCCGGGCCAGCGCGAACCCGGTCAACGCCACGGTCTCCGCGGCGAGCACCACGCACAGCGCCGGCACCGTGCCGAGTCGGGCGGCGAGCCGACCGGACCCGAGCGCCCCCACCAGGCCCCCGACGATCGCGGCGGCGGCGAACAGCCCGTAGCCGGCTGGCGGCACCCGCAGCACGTCCAGCGCATAGAGCACCAGCACCGCCATGATCCCGCTGATCGCCAGGTTGCTCGCGGCGGTGAGCAGAGTGACCCGCCACAGGGTCCGGTGGGCACGCAGCCAGCGCAATCCTTCGACGATCTCGCCCCACACCGACCCGCGTCGAGTGCCGGGCCGCGCCTGCACGCTCGCGACGGGAGTGGGGGTGAGGGCCAGCACGAGCAGCGCCGCCGCGGCGAAGGTGACGGCGTCGAGGGCGAACGGGAGGGCCGGGGCGACGGCGAAGAGGACACCGGCGGCCGGCGCCCCGAGGAAACCGCCGGCAACCGCCGACCCCGCCTGGAGTCGACCGTTCGCCCGAGGCAGCGCGTCCGGTGGCACCAGCGCGGGGAGCAGCGCGAACGAGGCCGAGTCGAAGAGCGTCCCCAGTGTGGCGAGCAGGAATGCCGCGACCAGCAGCACCAGGACACCAACGCGGTCGAGTGCGACGGTCACGGCCAGTGCCGCCACCACGACGGCACGGATGCCGTCGACCAGGGCCATCGTCCGACGACGGTCCCAGCGGTCCGCGTACACACCGCCGAGCAGACCGAAGATCAACGGCGGCAACTGACCGGCCACGGTGACTGCCGCGATGACCCGCGGGTCGCGGGTCACTGTCGCCGCCAGCAGGGCCAGTGCCGGCGTACGCAGTGCGTCTCCGAACCGCGACGAGACGGCGGCGGACCAGAGCAGCCGGAAGTCCCGGCCCAGAGCTGAGGAGGTCATCCGGTGACCGTGCGGGTTCGACCGGGTCGAGGGTCAAGCCGCCGGGCGAAAGGGGGACGCGCGTGTCGGTGATCATCGGTACGGTGGGCGCCGGCATTTCGGGACCGGGGGAGAAGACACGCGTGGACCACACCTTCCAGGTCGACCTTCGTGGCGTGGTCGACCTGCTCAGCCATCACCTCTACGGCAGCCCGCGGGTCTACGTTCGAGAGCTGCTGCAGAACGCTGTGGACGCGATCACCGCGCGGCGCTCGACCGAGCCGGACGCGCCAGCCCTGGTCCGCATCGAAACTCCCGAGATCACCGGCGACGGCACGCTGCGGGTACACGACACCGGTATCGGCCTGACCGAGGCGCAGGTGCATGAGCTGCTGGCCACCATCGGTCGCAGCTCCAAGAGGGACGATCTCGGCTTCTCCCGGCACGAGTTCCTCGGCCAGTTCGGCATCGGCCTGCTCTCCTGCTTCCTGGTCGCCGACGAGATCCAGGTGCTCACCCGCAACGGCGAACACCCCACGGTCCGCTGGACCGGTTACGCCGACGGCCGGTACGCGGTGAGCCTGGCACCACCGGAGGCCGCCCGCGCCGAACCAGGCACCACCGTCACGCTGGTGCCCCGCCGCGACGCCGACCAGTGGTTCACCACACCGACCGTCACCGACCTGGCCCGCCTCTTCGGTTCGCTGCTGCCGGTCACCGTCCGGGTCGGCGACGTGGTCACCACCACCGGTGAGCCGCCGTGGCCGACCGCGCCGGGCGCGCCGGTCGACCGGGCGGCGCTGATCGCGTACGCCCGGGAGACGCTCGGCGTCGACCCGTTCGACGTGCTGCCGTTGACCGTGCCGGAAGCCGGGTTGACCGGTGTCGCCGTCATCCTGCCCACCCCGGTGAACCCGGCGGCCCGTGCGGGGCACCGGGTCTACCTCAAGCGGATGCTGCTCACCGAGCACGCCGACGGGTTGCTGCCGGACTGGGCGTTCTTCGCGCACTGCGTCGTGGACGCCACCGAGCTGCGCCCGACCGCCAGCCGGGAAGCCCTCTACGAGGACACCCTGCTGACCGCGACCCGGGAGGCGCTCGGTGACCAGATACGCGGCTGGCTGGTCCGGCTGGCGCGACACGACCCGCACCGGCTGGCCGAGTTCCTCCAGGTGCACCACCTGGGTGTGAAGGCGCTGGCGCTGCACGACGACGAGATGCTCCAGCTGGTCGACCGGTGGTGGCCGATGGACACCAACGTCGGCACGCTCACCCTCGCCGAGTTCCGGGAGCGCTACGGCGTGCTCCGCTACGCGGCGAGTCTGGACGAGTTCCGCCAGCTCGCCGCGGTGGCTGCCGCACAGGATCTGGCGGTGGTCAACGGCGGCTACACGTACGACACCGAGCTGATCGAGCGGCTGCCGGCGGTGGACCGCTCGGTGCTGATCGAGCGTCTGGAACCGAGCGATCTCACGACCCGCTTCGACAGCCTCGACCCGCACGTGGAGCTGGCGCTGCGGCCGTTCCTCAGCGCCGCGCAGCGGGCCGTCGAACGTTCCGGCTGCGAGGTGGTGATCCGGGCGTACGACCCGGTGTCGCTGCCCGCGCTCTACCTGGTCAGCAGGTCGGCGGCGTTCAACGACCAGCTCGCGGCCAGCCGGGACCGGGCCGACGAACTGTGGGGCGGGGTCCTCGACGCGCTCGCCTCCACCGCACCACCGGACCGCCCGCAGTTGGTGCTCAACCACCGCAACCCGCTGGTCCGCCGCGTCACCGCGCTGGCCGACCCGGAGCTGGTGGGGCTCGCCATCGAGGCGCTCTACGGGCAGGCGCTGCTGCTCGGGCACCATCCGATCCGCGCGGCCGACGTGGCCCTGCTGAACGATTCCTTCCTCGGCCTGCTCGGCCGGGCCGTGCCGGGACAGGAGTGAACGTGAGCGACGAGGATCTGTGGCGGGTGCTGCGCGGCATCGCCGACATGCCGTACGGGGCGGGGCAGATCGCCGCGCTGGAGCAGCTGCTGCGTCGGGTCGACGCAACCGACGACCGACACCTTGCCTTCGTCACCCGGATGCAGGCCACCACCGGCTACATCTACGGCGGCGAGCCGGCGAAGTCCTTCGTGACCTTCTCCTGGTGCCTGTCCGAGTTCGACCAGGATCCGCAGCCCTACCACCAGCGGCACCTGCACAACCTGCTCTGGCACTTCAAGTACATGGTCAACGGCCTGCTGAACTTCCCAGAGGTGCCACTCGACCGCACGTACGCCGTGCTGGACGACATGGAACGCCGCTACCGGGCCGGTGGGCACAGCCTGCAGACCGTCCACAAGCATCGGTTCCGGGTCGCCAACCACGTGGGCGACACCGAGGCGGCCGCGCACTGGTACCGGCTCTGGCAGACCACCCCGCGCGACGCCCTCTCCGACTGCGCCGGCTGTGACCCGACGAGCCAGGTGAACTACCTCGCCGACACCGGGCGGGACGCGGAGGCGGTGGCGTTGTCCGAGCCGGTGCTCGCCGGCCGGCTCACGTGCAACGAGCAGCCGCAGGCGATCCTCACCGCGCTGCTCCTGCCGTACCTGCGGACCGGGCGGGCCGAGTCGGCGCGGGACGCGCACCGGGAGGCGTACCGCCGGTTGCGCGGCAACCTCGCCGACCTGTGGGACATCGGCGACCACGTCGAGTTCTGCACGTTGACCGGGAACGAGGCGCGGGCGGTGGAGTTGGTCGAACGGCACCTGGACTGGCTGGACCGGGCACCGTCGCCGGCCGCCGCGATGCACTTCGCTGCGACGGCCGCCGCAGCGCTGCGCCAGGCCGGTCAGAGCGGTGAGGCGACCCTGTACCGCCGGGCTGCCGAGGGCCGACCGGCCGGCGAGGTGTCGGCGTTGGTGCTCGCCGACGAGCTGACACGGACCGCGACCGGGCTGGCGGAGCGCTTCGACGCCCGCAACGGCACCACCCACCAGTCGGAGTGGATCGCCCGCCGGCTCGCTGTGCGGCCGCGCGGCGAGCACCTGCCGCTGTCCGCGAGCGTCCGCCGTCGCCCGCCACGCCCGACCGAGGGCGAGCCGACCACTCCCACGAGCAGGGCCTCTGCGGCGACCGGCAACGTGGTGCGATCCGGCATGGCCGTGCCGACCGCCGTGCCGGTGCCCGCCGACGCCGGGCCGGACGAGCTGCTGAACCTCGCCGAGCAGAGCTGGGGTCGGCACGACCCGGCCACGTTCCGAGCGGTGCTGGCCGCCTACGACGAGCGGTTCGGTTCGGCCGACCTGCCCCCGCGTACGCTCGCCCACCGGTTGGCGTTGCGGGCGGCCGGGCGCGGCGACGAGGACGACATCCCGGGCGCGATCGAGATGAGCCGAGCGGCACTGGAGGCGTACCGGACGGCGGGCGAGGAGTTGTCCGCCCAGGTGATCGCCGGGCGGCTCGGCGTGCTGCTGACCCGGTCCGACGACGACGCCGACGAGGGGTTGGCATTGGTCCAGAACGCAGCCGAGGTGCTGGACCGGGACGGCGACGCCCGGCAGCGGGCCGCCGCCCACGACCGGGTGGCGTTGGCGCTGCTGCACCGGGAACGCTGGGCCGACGCGCTCGCGGCGCTGGACCGGGTGCCGCCCGACGCGGGTGGCGATCCATACCTGGCTGCCCGGGTCGCACTGCACCGGGCGCACCTGCTGGAGCAGACGGACCGTGTCGAGGAGGCACGCGCCGCCGCCGACGAGTCCCGTCGGATCGGCCGGGAACTGGGCGTCGGTGAGCTGGTCACCGCGGCCTGCCTGGCGTACGCCCGAACGGTGGACGACCCGGCCGAGGCGGTGGCCGCCTGCGACGAGGCACTGCCGTTTGCACCCGCGGACGCGGAGTTGCCGGTTCGCGTCGCCCGAGCCCGCGCGTTGCTCGCCGCAGGCCGGGCCGCCGACGCGGTGGACGACCTCGTCGAGGCCGTGACGCTCTGCGTGGAGCGGGGTGCCGAGGGAGACGCGTTCCTGCGGTGGGAGCTGGCGAACGCGTACCGGATGGTGGGTCGGCTCGGCGAGGCGGCCGAGGTCGCCGAGGAGGCCGTCCTCGGTCTCGACCGGCTTGGCGCCCAGGCCGAGGCGGACCGTTGCCGGCACCTGCTGGCCGGCGTGTACGCCGGTCTCGGCGAGATCGATCCGGCGCTCACCCTGCTGGGGCAGTTGGCCGACAACCTGAATGGTCCGGACAACCTCCCGTATCGGGCGCAGGTGCTGGAGGAGGCCGGCGACATCCTCTACGACGCGGACCGGGACGCGGCCGGCGCAGAGCGCTTCGCCTCAGCCGCCACGGCGTACCGGCTCGGCGGCATGCCACTGGACGAGCTGCGGGCGCGTCGGCGCGAGGCGTACGCCTGGTTCTGGGCCGACGACCGGCCGGCGGCGATCCGGGCCGTCGAGCAGGTGGACGAGTTGGCGGCGACGCTGGCCGGACAGGCCGAGCCACCGGTGACGTACGAGCTGGCGATGGCGGCCGAGGCCGGGGCGCGGGTGCTGACGGCCGACGGCCGGCTGGACGAGGCGCTGGCGCGACTCACCGGGGTGCCCGACCAGCTGCGGTCGATCGAGGCATTCGGTGAGGCCGCCCAGGTGGAGGGTCTCACCGGCGAGCTGCTGCTTCGACTGGACCGGCCGGCCGAGGCGGAGCCGCTGCTGCGGCGTGTCCTCGGTGGGCTGCCGGCCGACTCGCGGCCGGTCCGCCAGACAGCCTGGCTGCTGGCCCGTGCCCTGGATCTGCTGGACCGGCCAGCCGAGGCCGCCGCGCTGCGGACGGAGCACGACCTCGATCCGGACGACGACTGAGCGCGCCGAGGTGTGCCCAATCGCTGGGTAACCAGCGGCCCCCCGTGGTCAGGTCGCGGTCTACGCTTGCCCGGTGACGGTGGAGCAGCAGGCACGGGGTGCGGCGGGCGCGGGCCGGCGCAGGTCCCGCAAGGACGAGATCCTGGAGATCGCGGTCGGTCTGTTCGCCGCCCGTGGCTACCACGGTGTGTCGATGGACGACATCGGTGCGGCGGCGGGGGTCACGGGTCCGGCGCTCTACCACCACTTCGCCGGCAAGGAGGCCATGCTGGCCGCCGCGCTGATCCCGGTCAGCGACGGGTTGCTGGCCGGTGGGCGGGAACGTGCCGCCGGCCGCCCGGACGACCCGCGCGGTGTGCTGGAGTCGCTGATCGACTTCCACGTCGAGTTCGCGCTGGCCAACCCGGCGGTGATCGCGTTGCACCTGCACGAGTTGGATCGCCTGCCGGAGGAGCCGCGACGGCAGATCCGTCGCCTGCAACGGCTCTACGTCGAGGAGTGGGTGACAGTGCTCACCGCGCTGCACCCGGGCATGCCCGACGGTGAGGCTCGGGTGCTCGCGCACGCCGCGTTCGGTCTGATGAACTCGACCCCGTTCCTCGGTGGCGAGGTGGACCGCCGACGCCGTGCCGAGCTGCTGCGCGGCGCGACCCTGGCCGCACTGCTCGCCTGAGGCCGACTCGCTCGCCTGAACCCGACTCGTCAGAAGCCCGTCGGTCATGATTCCCTGACTACCGTCCCACCATCCGGACGCCGGGAGGAAACATGATCGAGTCACTGCTGGTCGCCAATCGGGGCGAGATCGCCCGCCGGATCATCCGGACCGCCAAGCGGCTCGGCATCCGCGCGATCGCTGTGTACTCGGAGGCCGACGCCGACCTCCCGTTCGTGGCCGAGGCGGACGAGGCCGTTCTCATCGGCCCGCCGAACCCGGCGCAGAGCTACCGCAACGCCGAGGCGATCCTCGCCGCCGCGAAGGCGACAGGTGCGCAGGCCATCCACCCCGGTTACGGCTTCCTGTCGGAGAACGCCGAGTTCGCACGTACCGTCGAGTCGAGCGGCCTGATCTGGGTCGGGCCCGACGCGGACGCGATCACCGCGATGGGCGACAAGATCAATGCCCGGAACCTGATGGCGGCCGCCGGCGTTCCCGTCGCGCCCGGCACCACCGACCCGGCCGCCGACCTGGACGCGGCGGTGACCGCCGCCGCCGGGATCGGCTACCCGGTGATGGTCAAGGCCGCGGCCGGTGGCGGCGGCATGGGCATGGGCGTCGCCGTCGACGAGGCCGCGCTGCGCACCGAGTACGACAAGGTGCGCGCGTTCGCCGAGCGGATGTTCGGCGACGGCTCGGTGCTGATCGAGCGGTACTTCCCCCGGGTGCGGCACGTCGAGGTGCAGATTCTCGGCTTGGCCGACGGCCGGGTGGTGGCGCTCGGCGAGCGGGAGTGCTCGGTGCAGCGACGCAACCAGAAGCTGGTCGAGGAGTCGCCGTCCCCGGCGGTGTCGCCGGAGCTGCGATCTCGCCTCCTGGCGGCGGCGGTGCGCGCGGGTGAGGCGGTCAGCTACCGCAACGCGGGCACCGTGGAGTGTTTGCTCGATCCGGAGACGAACGAGTTCTTCTTCCTGGAGATGAACACGCGCCTTCAGGTGGAGCACCCGGTGACCGAGTACGTCTACGGCGTCGACCTGGTCGAGGAGCAGTTGCGGGTGGCGTCCGGGCTGGCGCCGACCTTCGACCCGGACGCGTTGGCGCCGAGCGGTCACGCCATCGAGCTGCGGATCAACGCCGAGGACCCGAAGCGCTTCCTGCCCGGCCCCGGCGTGATCAGGACCTGGGTGGAGCCCACCGGCGAGGGTGTGCGGGTCGACTCCGGTTACACCGAGGGCAACACGGTCACGCCGTTCTACGACAGCCTGCTGGCCAAGCTCATCATCAGCGGCGCCACCCGTGACGAGGTGCTGGAGCGGGCGAAGGCCGCGGTCGCCGCCTTCCAGATCGAGGGCCCGAAGAACAACGTCCCCTTCTTCGCCGAGCTCCTGACCAACGAAGAGTTCCTCTCCGGCGCCTACGACACGGGCATCGTCTCCCGAATGCGCTGACCGGCCAGGCCGTCGCCCCTGCGGGGAGGCAGGACTGGTTCGTTCGCCCTTTGCTCTGCTTACCTATAGGCGACAGCGGTTGTCCGGATGACGGACAGTAGCCGTCGCACATAGGGCAGCAGAGCAAAGGGGCCGACATGCTGTCCCGATCCGACGTCACAGCGAGGTGACCGATGAGTCAACTGCCAGATTCCGTCTCCATCCGTGAGGTCGGGCCGCGGGACGGGTTGCAGAACGAGGACCCGATCTCGACCGACGCCAAGGTGCGGCTGCTCGACGCCCTCTCCGGCACCGGCGTACGCCGGATCGAGGCGGTGTCGTTCGTGCACCCCAGGGCGATCCCGCAGATGGCCGACGCCGACGAGGTGTGGCAGCGGGCGGTCAAGGCCGACGGGGTGCGGTACTCGGCACTGGTGCCGAACACCCGGGGCGCCCAGCGGGCCCTCGCCGCCGGCTTCACCGAGATCGAAGTGGTGGTCTCCGCCAGCGACACGCACAACCGGCGCAACGTCAACCGGTCGACCGACGAGTCGCTGGACGACATCGCCGAGCTGATCGACCTGCTGCACGGCGCGTCCGCGCAGGTCGAGGTGATCGTGGCGACCAGCTTCGGCTGCCCGTACGAGGGTGACATCGACCCGGCGCGGGTGGCCGGCATCGTCGACCGGGTGGTCCGCGACGGCGCGGACCGGGTCGCGTTCGGCGACACCACCGGCATGGGCACCCCACGCCGGGTCCGCGAGCTGCTGACCGCGGTACGCGACCGCAACGCGCACGTGCCGGTGCTGCTGCACTTCCACAACACCCGGGGTACGGCGCTGGCCAACCTGTTGACCGCGCTGGAGCTGGGGGTGACCGAGTTCGACGCCAGCGTCGGTGGCCTGGGCGGCTGCCCGTACGCGCCGGGAGCGAGCGGCAACCTGGCCACCGAGGAGGCCGTGCACATGCTGCACGACATGGGCATCGACACGGGCATCGACCTGGCGGCCCTGATCGAGGCGGCGGAGCTGGCCGAGGAGTTGCTCGGCAAGAAGCTCCCGTCCGGCGTGCTGCGGGCGGGCCCGCGTACCCGCCTGACGCCGATGCCGAGCTGAGCGGTTCGGACGCGACGAAGGGGCCGGCGCGCGTGCGCCGGCCCCTTCCACGTGCCAGGTCGATCAGCTCACGGAGGTGAGCGCGCTCGGCCAGCTGTCGCGGAAGATGTCCGCGCTGCGGTCGGTGGCGCTGAACGTGCCGGCGAAGAGGTTGCTCACCCGGCTCGCCTCGGCGGAGCTGGGGTAGGCGTTGGTGCAGCTGGTGCCGGCGCTGCCGCCGGACATCAGCAGCGCGCAGTTCCCGTTGTAGTTGTCCGGCAGGCCAAGGATGTGCCCGATCTCGTGGGTCATGATCCGCAGCACGCTGTACTGGGCGGCCTGCTGGGTGTCGATGTAGACCCGGCCGTTGCCGAGGCTGGTCCGCTGGGCGTACGAGCCGCCGCCGGTGATCCGGTAGATCCGGAGGTTGGAGCCGCAGTTCGCCGAGAGTGTCAGGTTCACTGTGGCGTTGTTCCAGATCGATGCGGCCTGGTTGGCGACGCTGGCGTAGCTGCCCGCCTGGCTGGTGTTGTAGCAGATGGTCATGGCGGCGGACGCGGGCGACGGGTTGGCGACCGTGACGCCGAGGGTGGCGAGTGCCGTCGCGAGGAACGCGACCGCGAGCCGATTGAGTCGTGAGGTCATCGCTGACTCCGATCTGGGAGGGGTGTCAGGAGCCTAGCGATAAGCATTCATCTTTTTCAATGTCTTGCGCCAAGCTTCGCCGTCTGATTCGCCCGTGGGTCGCCGACGGTCGTGCCGATGCGCTAGCCTAACGATCGTTCAGGTCGTTATGGCGAGGGAGTCGGCGTGACGCTCGACGGTGAGGCACTGGAGCAGCTGCGCAAGCGGGCCCGGTCCGGCGGCGCGGACAAGTACCACGCGGCCAACGCGGCCAAGGGCAAGCTGTTCGCGCGAGAGCGGGTCGCGCTCCTGGTCGACGAGGGCTCCTTCGTCGAGGACGGCCTCTATGCCAACACGATGGCCGAGGGGCTGCCCGCCGACGGGGTGGTCACCGGCACCGCCACGATCGACGGCCGACAGGTCTGCCTGATGGCCAACGACTCCACCGTCAAGGCCGGCAGCTGGGGCGCCCGCACCGTCGAGAAGATCATTCGGATCATCGAGCGGGCGTACGGCGCCGGTGTGCCGATGGTCTACCTGGTCGACTCGGCCGGCGCCCGGATCACCGACCAGGTCGACCTGTTCCCCGGCCGCCGTGGCGCCGGCAAGATCTTCTGGAACCAGGTGCGCGCCTCCGGCTCGATCCCGCAGGTGTGCGCGCTGTTCGGCCCGAGCGCCGCCGGAGGGGCGTACATTCCGGCGTTCTGCGACGTGGTCGCCCTGGTCGACGGCAACGCGAGCATGTATCTGGGCTCGGACCGGATGGTCGAGATGGTCACCGGCGAGAAGACCACCCTGGAGGCGATGGGCGGGGCCAAGGTGCACACCGCCGAATCCGGGGTCGGGCACTTCCTCTGCAAGACCGAGGCCGACGCCCTCGACGTGGTGAAGACCTACCTGTCGTACCTCCCGGCGAACTGGACGCAGGCGCCGCCGACCGCCCCGGCCGTCGCCGCGCCGGCCAAGGCCGACCTTGCCGCGCTCGTGCCGCCCAGCGAGCGGCAGGCGTTCGACATGCGGCGCTACGTCAAGGGTCTGCTCGACGAGGGTTCCTTCTTCGAGATCCAGGCCCTCTGGGCCAAGGAGCTGACCATCGGCTTCGGCCGACTCGACGGCCAGGTCGTCGGTGTCATCGGCAACAACTCGATGTTCAAGGGCGGCGTGCTCTTCGTCGACTCGGCCGACAAGGCGACCCGGTTCGTGCAGCTCTGCGACGCGTTCAACGTGCCGCTGCTGTTCCTCAGCGACGTACCCGGCTTCATGGTCGGCAGCGTGGTGGAGAAGCAGGGCATCATCCGGCACGGCGCGAAGATGATCACCGCGATTTCCGAGGCGACGGTGCCGAAGATCTGCGTGGTGGTCCGCAAGGCGTACGGCGCCGGCCTCTACGCCATGGCCGGTCCCGGGTTCGAGCCGGACGCCACGATCGCGCTGCCGACCGCGAAGATCGCGGTGATGGGGGCCGAGGCCGCCGTGAACGCGGTCTACGCCAACAAGATCGCCGCCATCGCGGACGAGAACGAGCGGGCCGCCTTCGTCGCCGCGAAGCGGGCCGAGTACGAGCAGGACATCGACGTCGTCCGCCTCGCCAGTGAGCTGGTGGTGGACGCCATCGTCGAGCCGCAGGACCTGCGCACCGAGCTGGTCCGTCGGTTCGCGGCGGCGCGTACGAAGGACCGGCACTTCTCCCGCCGTCGGCACGGCGTCACCCCGGTCTGATCCTCGATCCGGGCCCCCACAGCGACCCGCCCCGGCGTCACGAGCGCCGGGCGGGACCGTCCTTACAGGAGGATGAGATGGACTTCCGGCTCACCGACGAACAAACGGCGCTGCGGGACAGCGTGCGGGACTTCGCGCGCGAGGTGGTCGCCCCGGTCATCGCCGAGCACTACGAGCAGCACACCTTCCCGTACGAGGTGATCCGGCAGATGGGCAAGATGGGCCTGTTCGGCCTGCCCTTCGGCGAGGAGCACGGCGGCATGGGTGGCGACTACTTCGCCCTCTGCCTGGCCCTGGAGGAGATCGCCCGGGTCGACTCCAGCGTGGCCATCACGCTGGAGGCGGCGGTGTCGTTGGGCGCGATGCCGATCTACCGCTTCGGCACCGAGGAGCAGAAGGCGACCTGGCTGCCCAAGCTGCTCAGCGGCGAGGCGCTGGCCGGTTTCGGTCTCACCGAGCCGGGCACCGGCTCCGACGCCGCCGGCACCCAGACGCGGGCGGTGCTGGACGGCGACGAGTGGGTGATCAACGGCTCGAAGGCGTTCATCACCAACTCGGGCACCGACATCACGGCCATGGTGACAGTCACCGCGGTGACCGGCACGAACCCGGACGGTTCCAAGGAACTGTCGACCATCATCGTGCCGACCGGCACGCCCGGGTTCACAGTGGCGCCGGGCTACTCCAAGGTGGGATGGACCGCCTCGGACACCCACGAACTGACCTTCGACGACTGTCGCGTGCCGGCTGCCAACCTGCTCGGTGCGCGTGGCCGGGGTTTCGCCCAGTTCCTGCGCATCCTCGACGAGGGCCGGATCGCCATCGCCGCGCTGGCCGTCGGCCTCGCCCAGGGCTGCGTCGATGAGTCGATCAAGTACGCGAAGGAGCGGCACGCCTTCGGCCGGCCGATCGGCGCCAACCAGGCGATCCAGTTCAAGATCGCCGACATGGAGCTCAAGGCGCACACCGCCCGGCTGGCCTACTACGACGCCGCCGCCCGGATGCTGGCCGGTGAGCCGTTCAAGCGGCAGGCCGCCATCGCCAAGCTGCACGCCAGCACGATCGCCGTGGACAACGCCCGGGAGGCCACCCAGATCCATGGCGGGTACGGCTTCATGAACGAGTACCCGGTGGCCCGGTTCTGGCGGGACTCCAAGATCCTGGAGATCGGTGAGGGCACCAGTGAGGTGCAGCGCATGATCATCGCTCGCGATCTGGGCCTCTGAGAGATCCAGTCGGACACCCGCACCGGGTGGACCGCCAGTACGGCTGTCGGGTTTCGGCGGGTGGGCGTCAATAGCCCGACGTTCGACTGCCGAGCGTCGGAGTCGATCCGTACTCTTCGTGCCCATGACTCCGGATCATGATCGGTCGCGGAGCCCGGCTGGTCGTACCGCCCTGTCGGAGCTGCTCCGCGAGCATCGACGCGCCGCGGGCCTGACCCAGGCCGAGCTGGCGTCCCGGGCCGGGGTGGGTGTGCGGACGGTGCGTGACCTGGAGCGCGGTCGGGCGGTCCGGCCGCAGCGCACCACAGTGGACCTGCTCGCCACGGCGCTGGCGTTGACCGACACCGGCCGGGCGGCGTTCCTGGCCGCGGCCCGCGGCTCCGCCGGTGAGCTGGTCCGCCCGGACACCACCTCGCCGGCGCTCGCGGTCAGCGGCAGAGCCACGTCCGCCGACCGGCCGGTCAACCTCCCACCACCGGTGACGCTGATCGGCCGGGACCGCGACATCACCGAGCTGACCGGAATGCTGACGGCGGAGCGCGGGCCCCGGCTGGTGAGCCTGGTCGGGTTGGCCGGGGTCGGCAAGACCGCCCTGGCGACGTCGATGGCACACGTGGTGGCCTCGGCCCACCCGGCCGGCGTGACCGGGGTGCTGATCGGTGAGGGCTCGGACGGGCCGGACGTGCTCGCCGCCTCGATGTCGGCGCTCGGCGCGGCACGGCTACCGGACCTGGTGGCCCGGCTCGCCGGGCAGCCGGCGCTGCTGGTGATGGACGCGGTGGAACGCGCCCCGGGGCCGGTGGCCGCGACGCTGCACCGGCTGCTCGCGGCCCTGCCCTCGCTGCGGGTGCTGGTCACCGGACGGCACCCGGTTGGCCTTCCCGGCGAGCGGGTCTGGCCGGTCTCCCCGCTCGACGTGCCGCCACCGGACGCCGAACGCTCCGGGCTGGCCACGCTCGAATCGTGGCCGGCGGTCGCGTTGTTCACCGCCCGGCTCGCTCAGGTCCGCCGGGAGACACCCACACCCGACGAGCTGCCAGCCCTTTCCGCGCTGGTTCGTCGCCTGGGCGGGCTGCCGCTGGCCATCGAGCTGATGGCCGCCCGGGGCCGGCTCCTCGACCTCACCGAGCTCCTCGACCGGTACGGCGACCGGGTGCTCGACCTCGCCACTCCCGCCGATCCCCCCGTCCACTCCGGTTGGGACGCGTTGGACGCGTTCACCGCGGGGTCGAGCGGCCCGGAGACCACCTCGGCGGTGGCCACGGTCACCCTGCGCGACGCGGTGGCGACGAGCTACCGACTGCTGGCGCCGGACGAGCGGGCGGCGCTGCGGCAGCTCGCCGTGTTCGGCAACCGCTGGTCGGTGGAGTTGGCCGAGGAGATGCTCGCCGACGAGGCCGACCGGGACGGCACGGTGGCGATCGATCCTGTTCCGCTGTTGGACCGGCTCGTCGAGCTGGGGCTGCTGGGCGTACGCGGCACCGGGTCGTTCCGGTTCCGGCTGCTCGACGCTGTCCGTGACTATGCCGTGGAGCAGGCGGCCGGCGAGGGTGAGCTGACCTGCATCCGGCGGCGGCACGCGGAGGTGATCGCGCGGTTGGTGGCACGGACCGCGATCGACCTGATCGGCCCACGAATGTCCGACGCGGTGCACCGGCTGGACGAGATGAGCAGTGACATCAGCTCGTCGCTGTCCCACGCGGCCACCGACGACCCGTTGACCGCGCTGCGACTGGCGGCCTGTCTGACCCGCTGGTGGCGGTTCCGTGGGCGCGACGTCGTCGGACGACAGTGGCTGCGCCGGCTGCTGGCCGACCCGCGTACCGCCGACGCCGATCCGGTCCTGCGTGGCTGGGCCGCGCTCGGGGTTGCCCGGCTCGCGGCCGAGCACGGCGCGAGCGCCGAGGAACTGCCGACGGCGCGCGCGGCGTTGGACACCTTCCTGGAGGCCGGCGACGTCACCGGGGAGTTGGAGGCGCGCACCGTGCTCGGCAACCTGTTGATCTCCGTCGGCCGGCACGATGAGTCTCGCGAGCAGGCCGAGGTGGTGCTGCGGCTGGCCGCCCGCAATGGGCGGACCCGCGACCTGGCGGTGGCCCAGAACAGCCTGGCCTGGCACGAGATCCGGGTCGGTGACCTGGCTGCGGCCCGACGCCGGCTCGCCGCGGTGGACCGGCTCGCCGCCGAGAGTGGGGAGCAGCGGCTGCGGGTGCTGGCCTGGGCCAATCGCGCCGAGGTCGCCCGCCTGGAGGGCTGGTACGCGGACGCCGTCGACCATGGTCGGCGGGCGATGGCGGGGTTCTCCGAGCTGGGCGATCCCGGGCACCGCCGCCGGGTGCTGGGAACGGTCGGGTTGGCGCTCGCCCAGGACGGGCGTGCTGCCGAGGCGACCGAGGTGCTCGCCGAGCTGCGTACCGGGGTGACCGAGGCTGCGGCGGCCGGGTCGGGGCGGGTCCTGCCGCGACCGCGCTCCGGTGACGCGGCACTGCCCTGGAGTGGACCGGACGCCGGGCTCTGCGCGCTGATCGAGGGGAATCTCGCGCTGCACCGGGGTGACCGGGAGTTGGCTGCCGAGTGGTTCGCCGCCGCCGCCGACGAGGCGGGCCAGGATCGCAGGGACGTGGTGGAAGCGCTGGTGGGGCTGGCCGCGAGCACTGCCGATCCGGGAGTGCTCGACCGGCTCGCCCGGGCCTGCCAGGAGAGCGGCATCCAGCTGCTGCCGCAGGAGACCGGACTGCTCTACGCGTTGACCACCGCTCGGGAAGGGCCGGCGGCCCAGTAAACCGGACCGTGTCGGCCGCCTCGGGCGCGCCCGAGGACGACCGGGGGCGAGAGAGTGGCGCGGGCGAAGAGCCCCCTTGGTGCTACCCCTCGCTGATCGCCCGCGCCGTCACCCCCCGGTGATCCCCGGTGCACGAAGCCTGCCACCGCTGCGACGGCAGAAAGCCGGCTTCGCCCGGATCATCCAGCTTGGCTCAGCCAGTTCTGCCGGTCTTTCTGCCGGTGCTGTCACCCCGCCACCCTCGGGTGTGCTCAGGACCGGGCGGCGTCGGTCTGCTGCTCGAAGCTGGTGTCGTCGCTGCCGGCGGTGGCGCACGGATGCGCGGCGTCGCGGACCCGGCGCAGCCCGTCGAGAAGGGCCGCCAGTGCCTCGGGGTCGAGTTGGCCGGTGAACCACTGCTCGATCATCTGCAGGTGCCCGGGCAGCGTCTCGTTCAGTCGCTGCATGCCGGCGGCGGTGACCACGGCGTACGAGCTGCGCCGGTCGCTCGGACAGGCGCGCCGGGTGAGCAACCCGTCACGTTCCATCCGGTCCACCACACGGGTCACTCCGCTGGTCGACAGGGAGGTCTGTGCGGCGAGGTCGGTCATGCGTAGTTGGTTGCTCGGTGAGCGGGCCAGGCGGGTGATGACCTCGAACTCGACCGCGGAGAGGCCGTGCTCTTCGAGTTGGGCGTTGAACCGGGCTGAGAGCCCGGCGTGTGCCTCGAAGAGCAGGCCGACGGCGGTGATCCGGGGATCGTCGAAGACGTTGGTCACTGGTTCATCGTAGCAGTACTTGACACGGGGAATATTGCAGTGGTTATAGTTGCTCAGGCAGTCGTTGGGCTACTAAACAATCTCCTGGAGGACAGCAGCATGACCAGCAGCATCGATGCGGTTACCCGCGACTGGGACGGCCTCACCATCCCGGCGGCCGGCACCTACGCGCTGGACGTGGCGCACAAGCGGGTTGGCTTCGTCGCCCGGCACATGATGGTGAGCAAGGTTCGCGGTGAGTTCAACGAGGCGACCGCCACCATCACCATCGCCGAGGACCCGCTGCAGTCGTCGGTCGTCGCCACCATTCAGGCGGCCAGCATCGACACCACGCAGGCCGACCGGGACGCACACCTGCGCAGCCCCGAGTTCCTGGACTCGGAGAAGTTCCCGACGCTCGAGTTCCGCAGCACCGGGGTCAAGTCCCGTCGCGGCAACGAGTTCGTGCTCACCGGTGAGCTGAGCATCAAGGACGTCACCCGCCCGGTCGAGCTGGAGGTGGAGTTCGAGGGTGTCGGCCGCAGCCCCTTCGGCCAGGACATCTTCGGTTTCTCGGCGAGCACCGAGATCGACCGCGAGGAGTTCGGCCTGACCTGGAACGTCGCCCTGGAGACCGGGGGCGTGCTGGTCAGCCGCAAGATCAAGATTGAGATCGAGGGCGAGGCCGTCCGTCAGGCCTGATCCCTCCCGGATCAACCACGCAGGGCCCGCGCCGCACGTCGGCGCGGGCCCTGCGTCGTCTCTGACATCCGATGCCGAGGTCGTGGTAATTGTCACGAGTTGTTCTCACCGCCATCGGGTCCTGGCGGCTGGCGGCGGGGTACAGATGGCGCCACGAGCAGCGTCCGCTCGGGTCGATGTCGGATCACCGCCATTGGCCTCTGGCCCCGGTCAGGTGGGCGCTCTTACCGTGATGGTTCACAATGCGCTTCCGGGACGGCAGGATCCCGACCGCGCCGGTTGTCGGGAGGACACCACATGGGCAGGGACGTCTCGCAGGGCGCCTTCACCCGGGATGATCGCGTCCGGTACCGGCAGAAGGTGCGGCGGTGCCTGGACGTCTTCGCCCTGATGCTGGACGACTTCGGGTTCGACGCCGACCGACCGATGACCGGCCTGGAGATCGAACTCAACCTGGTCGACTCGGCGGCCGAGCCGGCGATGCGCAACGAGGAGATCCTCGCCGACATCGCCGACCCGCTCTTCCAGACCGAGCTGGGGCAGTTCAACCTCGAACTCAACGCCGAGCCCCGGCTGATCGAGGGTGCCGGTTTCGCCGAATACGAGCACGACCTGCGCGGCAGCCTCTCCCGGGCCGACGAGCGAGCGGCCAGGTCCGACGCCAAGATCGTCCTGGTCGGCATTTTGCCCACCCTCACCGAGGGGCACCTGGTCGAGGACAATCTCTCCACCAACGAGCGCTACCGGGTGCTCAACGACCAGATCGTCGGCGCTCGGGGCGAGGACATCGAGCTGGACATCCGTGGCGTCGAACAGCTCCGTACGCACACCGACTCGATCGCCCCCGAGGCCGCCTGCACCAGCCTCCAGTTCCACCTCCAGGTGGCACCGGACAGCTTCGCCGACTACTGGAACGCGTCCCAGGCCATCGCCGGTGTGCAGGTGGCGGTCGGCGCGAACAGCCCCTTCCTGTACGGCCGCCAACTCTGGGCCGAAACCCGGATCGCCCTTTTCCAGCAGGCCACCGACACTCGTCCGGATGAACTGAAGGCCCAGGGCGTACGGCCCCGGGTGTGGTTCGGCGAGCGGTGGATCACCTCGATCTTTGACCTGTTCGAGGAGAACGTCCGGTATTTCCCGCCGCTGCTGCCGATCTGCGAGGACGAGGACCCGGTGGAGGTGCTGCACGCCGGCGGTGTGCCGCAGCTCGGGGAGCTGAGGTTGCACAACGGCACGGTCTACCGGTGGAACCGCCCGGTCTACGACATCATGAACGGCCGTCCGCACCTGCGGGTGGAGAACCGGGTGCTCCCGGCCGGTCCGACGGTGGTGGACATGCTCGCCAACGCGGCCTTCTACTTCGGGCTGGCCCGCGGTCTGGCCGAGTCGGACCGCCCGATCTGGAGTCAGCTCACCTTCAGCTCCGCCGAGGAGAACTTCCACGCCGCCGCCCGGCGTGGCCTCGACGCCGTGCTGCACTGGCCCGGGCTCGGTGAGGTGCCGGTCACCAAGCTGGTGCTGGAGCAGTTGCTGCCCACCGCCGCCGTCGGCCTGGACGGGTTCGGTGTCGCCCCGGCCCAGCGGGACCGGCTGCTCGGCATCATCGAGCAGCGCTGCCGGACCGGTCGCAACGGCGCCGTCTGGCAGACCGAGGCGGTCTGGGCGGCGGAGCGGCGGCACGGCATGGACCGGAAGGACGCGCTGCACCACATGGTCCAGCGCTACGCGGAACTCCAACGCACCAACAACCCGGTCCACACCTGGCCAGTCCCCTAACCCCCCATCCACCCGCGCCCCCACCCCCACCCGCGTCGATCATGAAGTTGTTGCCACGACACGCCGCGTGGGATGGCAACAACTTCATGGTCAACAGAGCAGGGCAGTCCTCAGTCCGTCGTGGGGCGGGTGGCGCGGCGGGTTGAGCGGGTACGCCGGGCGCTTGACGTCGGATCCTCGGTGGTGGATGGGGCGACAACCGGGACGTCCGGGTTCACGCGTGGTGCGGGCACCCTGGGTGTCGGACCCTCGTTCGGCGGGGAGGCCGCCTCAGTTGCCTGCGGTGCGGTGTCGGCCCTGCTGCGCCGACCTGCGGTGCGGGTCGACGAGTCGGGGGCCGGTGGCGCGGGATCGGCTTCGGCGACCGCAGTGGGCGTGACCCGGGCGGTCGGAGTCGGCCCGCCGTCGGTAGCCGGGGTCAGTTCGGGCTCAACGGTCGAGGTCGTACCCGGCGAGGCCGCGCCGCGGTGCGCCGCCCGGTGCCGGTCGGCCCGCTCGGCGAGGACGGCGGCCAGCACCGAGCCACCGACCCCGGCGATCACCGCGTACGGGGCGATCAGTTGGGTGGACAACTGTGCGGGGCCCAGCGTCGACCAGTGCGGCAGTGTGGTCAGGTAGGCGAGCGCGACGAGCACCGGACCGGCAGCGCCGGAGGCTGCCGCGCCGACGCGGTGCCCGGCCGGGCGGGCGGCCCGCCGGGCGGCCAGCAGACCGATCAGCAGCGCGGGTACGAGTGCCAGCAGCGCGCCGGGCCAGTAGAGCTGGTCACCGATCCAATACCGCGAGTGGTCCGGGTCGAGCTGCCAGGTGCCCAGTTGAGCACCGGTCAGCCCTCGCCCGACGCGTACCCCGTCGATGACCGAGACCACCGCGAGCAGCCAGAGCCAGGCGGCCGTCGCGGTCACGTTGACCGCGGCTGCCCGGGAGCGGAGCGCCCAGACCGCGACGAGTACGCCCAGCAGGATGCCGAGCGTCGCCTGGACGGCGGCGGTCCGTTGCGGTGCGCCGGTGTCCGCGCCGGTCGCGACCCGCGCGGGCACGGCGATCAGCAGCACCGTCACCAGGCCGCCGATCCCGGCGCCGAGCGCGAGGGCGACCCGGCGCAGCAGACCGCCACGGTCGTCGGGCGCGGCCACCTTGCTCGCCTGGGGGTCGGCGGCACCGGTGGCAGGTGGAACTCCGCCACTCTGGGACGCCTGATCCAGCACGGTGGCGGGCTCGGTCACCTGCGGCTCGGCCGTTGTCGGTGTGGTGCGTTGGTGCAGTCGCTGCGCGCAGACCGCGCCGAGGACCGTTGAGCTGGCAGCGAGCCAGGTCGCCCAGGCGAGGCCATCCGCCCAGGCGGTGTCGGTGGCTCCGGCGTCGGTGGGCGTCCAGGTGATGACGCCCAACCCGTAGCCGAAGCCCAGTTGGGCGGCGCCCGCGCCGGCAGCGACCCCGATCGCCGTGGCGATCGACACTCCCCAGCCCTGTCTGGCCATGCCGGGCAGCGTAACGTCCCGTCGTCGGCGCGGCGAGTCGCACGACCCGCCGGTATGAACGGCCCGGCGCAACAGGTTGGGCGACGGGCGGTACGGTCGCCGGTGATGAGGCGGTGGGCGGTATGACGGACACGAACACGGGCCGACAGGATGCCGTCGGTGGTCAGGACGGCGGCGGCGCCGGCCGGGCCAGCGTGCTGCTGGGCGGTGGGCTGGCCGCTGTGCTGCTCGCCGCGGTCGGCGCGACGGGCGGTTGGCTGCTGGCCGGCGAGGACGGCGCATCCTCGGGGGATCCGTTGGCGGTCGCGACGACCGGTTCGCCGACGAGCCGGGCCACCGCTTCACGGCCGAGCACCGGCCGGGCCACACCGTCGACCGTCCGGACCTCCGCCACCGCGACCAAAGGTGCGGGTCTGACCGTGCCACCGGTGATCGGCACCGACTTCGTGCAGGCTCGGGACGCGTTGCGCAAGCAGCGGCTGGGCTGGCGGTTGGTTTTCGGAGGCGGCACCGGCCGTACGGTCGAGAGCACCTCACCCGCCGTGGGCACCGCGGTCACCCGTGGCACGACTGTGCAACTTCAGGTGTCCGGGCCGGCGCCAGCGGCCGAGGTGCCGGACGTGATCGGGGACAACTGCGACAAGGCCGTCAACGAGTTGATCGACGAGGGCCTCTACCCGCGTTACGTCAGTGGACGCAGCGGAAAGGTCACCCGGCAGGAGCCGGCCGAGGATGGCCCTGCCCGCTGGAACGACGAGGTCAGCATCTGGTGTGGGGTGGACGCCCCCGAACAGCCGACCACGAAACCCACCCCCTGACCTCGGCGCGAGCTGATTCTCGGCGGCGGCTTGCGTGGCCCCGCCGCGGATTGGTATGCCGCGACCGGCGCGACTCGACACGCTGATCCCCACCGAGGGCGCTACGGCCGGCTAGGTTGACGGTCCGAGGGCCATGACGCCCGTCCGGTCCGGGAAGGGACGAGCGATGAGCGACGACCGCCAGGAGCCTCCCGCCGGCGAGCACGACGACGACCGGACCCGCCCTCTGCCACCGGCCGACCGGCCGGAACCACCCCAACCGGCTCGACCTGCCCCCGCGCCGGATGAGACCGCACCGGTCACTCGGCCCGCCGCTCCGGATGAGACCGCGCCGATCGACCGCACCGAGCCGGCTGGTCCCGCCCTGTCGCCGGACCAGACCATGCCGATCGACCGTTCCGCCGGTACGCCGTCAAGCCCGCCGAGCGATCAGACCATGCCGATCGACCGTTCCGCCGGTACGCCGTCGGGCGCGCCGAGCGACCAGACGAGGCGGATCCCCGCCGAGCCGCCGAACCCGCCGCCGACCCCGCCGTCGTGGTCTGGACGGGCCGAGGTGCGGCCGCCCCGGTCGGCGGAACCCGCCGGGGAGTGGTACGTGGAGGAACAGGGCGGTCGGCGATGGTGGCTGCCGATCCTCTGGGGTGTGCTCGCGTTGCTGCTCGTCGCCCTGCTCGGGGGCGCCCTCTGGCTGGTGCTCTCCAGCCAGGAGAACGATCGGGACGACCCCGGATCCACCCCGTCGCTCCCGTCCGCCAGCGCGACCAGCGCCGCGCCGACCAGCGCGTCCCCGACCTCGGCGGCGCCGACCAGCGAGACGCCGAGCAGTTCGGCGACCACCACGGCACCGGAGGAGGTGCCGGTGCCGCCCCTCACCGGCCTGCCGCAGGCCACCGCCGAGGGGTTGCTGGACCGGCTCGGCCTGGCCCACCGGGTGGTGTACCGGCCGTCGGAACTGCCGCCGGGGATCGTGGTGGGCACCGAGCCGGAGGCGGGCACGTCGGTGTCGACCGACGACGAGGTGTTGTTGGTGATCTCCCAGGCCCGACCCTCGACCGGGGCGAGCCCGACCACGGCGCGCCCCACGGTGACGAACACGCCGTGACCGGTGGTCACCACATCCGACGGCGGGTGCCGACCAGGCCGAGGCCGGCCAGCGAGATGGTGAGGCCGAAGATTCCGGACCAGAACAGGGAGCGGCGGACGTCCGTCACGGTGTGTCCGGCCGGGGCTGCTTCGGTGAGTTCCTGACGCCCGTCGGACTGGCCGCCGGCACCGTGGCCGGCCGCCGGGGTGGTCGGGTCGGCAACTCCGGCGTGACTGCTCCGAGCGTCGGCGCCGATCCAGCCGGGGTCGTCGCGCACCGATGGATCTGCGTCGTACGGAGGGTCGACGTCGACCACGGTGATCTCCGGTGCGGGCACCGGCGCGGTCAGCCGGGTGGACGACATCGCTGGGTCGCGGACGAGGACCAGCAGTGTGGCCATCGCCCCGAGGAGGGCGAGTAGTCCGAATGCGTAGGCGATACGGGAGCGGTGGTGCCGCCGCAGGGCGGGCTGATTGACCATGACCATCCCAGGGTCAGGGTCCTGGACGTACGGGTGGAACGGCGCCGGGGTGGGCGTACCGATTCTATGGCGACGGCACGCCCACCGGCGGCGGATCGGGTCGGTCAGCCCACCCGGAGTGGGGTACGGGCGACCGGCCGCCGGGCCCGCACGGTGTGCGGACGGGGCTCGGGGGCGGCCTGCAGCTGCTCCAGCCCGGCCCGCTGGACGAAGATCGAGCGTCGGTTGACCGCGTCGCCCGCGGCGTTCAACTCGTAGCCGTCGAGCCAGAGCCAGCCGTCATAGGTGGGCCAGTCGAGCACCCGGATCACCCGGAACTTGATAGGCCTGAGGAACTGGACACTCGCCGCGCGAGTCACGTGCAGTACGTCACCGGTGCGGGGAAGCACATGGGCTCCTGGGGAGGATCGGCCGGCCGTGGTGCCGGCGGTGCCTGAACGGGGGACGTCTCGGCCGGCGACGGGGTCGTGCCTCGTGAACCGGTGGTGCGGATGGTGGTGGTCGGGCCGTACTCCGCTGGTGACGTGCCGCCACCCGACCACCACCCGACTGCTTCCGGGAACCGCGCCCGCCGCCGCAGCTTGCCGGCTTGCAGCGGCGGGGTCATCACCCCGGAGCAGGTCTGGGTATCGTCGGCCGGGTCCGCGTCGTGTCCGGCTTCCCCGGCTCGGTGGGGTAACCACTCCGAGGGACCGGACGGAGACGCTGAGTGATCCGTGCCATACGGACAGACTGCATCAGGGACGTGCTTCATGCAAGTTGCACGTCGACTTTTGCCGATACGTGAGCGTGTCGCGCGAAAGGCCTATTGAAGCCATCCGCGTCCGGACGGCACACTGAGGGCCGGTATCGCCCGTCGCGGCCGGCCGAGGACCGGCACCACCCCCTTCGTCGCGAACGCTCGCCGGTCGACGGTCGCGCCCCCGGCGGGTGTCACCAAGTGGCGCGTGACCGGAGGTAGCCCGAGTGGGGTCGAGCAGCCAGCGGCGGAGACCAGTGGCGCACGGGTTGCGCCATGAGTGAGAGGCGCAGTCCCACCATCAGACGGCGACGGCTCGGTGCCGAGCTACGCCGCCAGCGGGAGTCCGCCGGAATCACCATCGAGGTGGTCGCCGAGCAGTTGGAGTGCTCCGCCTCGAAGGTCTCCCGGATCGAGACCGGCCACACGACGGCCACCCCTCGCGACGTGCGGGACATGCTGCGGATCTACGGGGTGGTCGGCGCCGAGAGCGACGAGCTCGTGCAGATCGCCCGGGAGGCGCGCCAGAAGGGTTGGTGGCACCCGTACAGCACGGTGCTCGTCGGCGCGTACGTCGGGCTGGAGGCGGCGGCGAGTTCGATCCGGGCATACGAGCAGCAGGTCGTGCCGGGTCTGCTGGAGACCGAGGAGTACGCCAGCGCCATGATTCGTGCCGCTCGGCCGGACTTCACCCCCGACCAGGTGCACCAGAGAGTGCGTGTCCGTCTGGGCCGTCAGTCGTTATTGACCCAGGACGATCCGGTCGATCTGTGGGTGGTGCTCGATGAGGCGGTGGTAAGTCGGCCGGTGGGCGGGGACGAGGTGATGCGCGGCCAGCTCAAGCGGTTGGTCGAGGTGGCCGAGTTGCCGAACGTGACGCTGCAGATCCTGCCGTTCGAGGTTGGTGCGCATGCCGGCATGGACGGCACTTTCACGATCCTCAGCTTCCCTGAGCCCGGTGATCCGGATGTTGTGTACGCGGAGAACGCCACGGGTGGGCTTTTCCTCGAGAAGAGCGACGAACTACAGAAGTACAGCTTCATCTTCGATCACATCCGCGCTGCGGCCATACGTCCGGAGGAGTCCGTCGCACACATCGCAAAACTGGCAGAGGAGCCGTTGTGGAAATGGCGACCAAGGGGTTCCCCGTGAACCTGGCGCAGGCAGCATGGTTCAAGAGCTCGAAGAGCGGGCCGAACTGTGACAACTGCGTGGAGGTGGCATACGTGACGGGGGCGGTCGGAGTGCGGGACTCGAAGGACAAGGCGGGCCCAGCCCTGGTCTTCGCGCCGGGTGACTGGCACGCCTTCGTCGCCGGCACGCGAGGCGGTGCGTTCGGCGTGGCCTGACCGAGTGGTCAACAAAGTCCCCGTCCGGTCCTCCGGACGGGGACTTTGCCGCGGCCGGGGAAAAGCCCTGGTGGGAGGCCGGTTCGTGACGGTGGTGGGTGAGGTTCCGTGGGCGATCCCGTCGCCACAACGCGCCCGTCTCGTTGAACCGGTCGGTACGGCGATGGCCAACGGTCTGCCGCACCGACCCGCAACCGAGCGAGTAGGCGAGACGGATGACGACGATCGGTTCAGAAAATCTCACCAACGGTCCGGCCAAGCCGGAACGATTCGGTGGCAAGTACCGCGGCGCCCGTCGGGACACCGTTCTGACCGAGGTGGTTTCGACGGACCAGGAGTTGAGCGGGCGGGAGGGGTCCTCCGAGTCGACGG
Organism: Micromonospora sp. A202; assembly: GCF_006715105.1. Classification (NCBI taxonomy): domain Bacteria; kingdom Bacillati; phylum Actinomycetota; class Actinomycetes; order Micromonosporales; family Micromonosporaceae; genus Micromonospora; species Micromonospora sp. A202. Next base: position 6,754,203 of record NZ_VFMP01000001.1, read on the forward strand.
ACCCGCCGCTCTCGCTGCCCTCGCTGGACCCGAATCCGCTGATCGAGCCGTCGTTTCCGCCGACTGGCTGGCCGATGGAGTCCACCGAGTCGCTTGCCGACCATCCGTTGCTGCGTGGCCTCCTGATGGAGTTGCCGCCGAAGGGCAGTGCGCCGCCGCAGGAGTGGCTGGACCGTTGGTTCGAAGCGACCAGGGCAATCCTGGAGCTGCTATACGTGCAGGGGGTTGGTCGCCCGCGTTGACCGTGGCACGTCGGGCTGGGCCCGTTCGGCGAGACGGCTGTGGCGTAGCGCGTGCCGGACCGCGATTGCGGCCACCGCGAGCGCGCCCACGGTGATCGCCGGCCCGGTGACACTCGGATCGGCGCCGAGGTCGGTGCCGTTCGCCGCGATCACCGCAGGCACCGTGGCCAGGGCGGTCACCTGCAGTGGCAGCCCGAGCAGCGGGTGGGCCGCAGCGGCGCGCAGCCCGTGCGGCGCAGGTGTCGCGGGCGCGCTGGCGAAGGCGCCCGCGCCGGCCCACAGCCGGCGGACCCGGCGTACCGAGCAGACCGCGGCCACGAGCGCCGGCCCGGCCGCCAGGCCGAGCCCGGCGGCGGCCCGGTCGACCGGCGTGGTGCCGGCGCTGAGCAGACCGCCGCCGAGCACGGCCGCGGTGAGCGCCACCCCGGTGAGGGTCAACACCAGCAACCATCCGGTACGCCGGCGCAGCACGCGGGTGTTGTGCAGCCGAGGGAGGCCGTCGGCAACGACGCCGGCGGCCAACCAGAGGGCGGCGACCGGAAGCAGGATGGTGAGCTGACTCTCCATGTTCGAGAGTCTTTCCCGGATCGACGCGAGGCGAATCCGGGCCGGTCCCCCGTTCGTCCCGGACGTCGTGCCCGTAGGGGGCATCCTCCCGAAGTTATGGACGTTTCGACATGTCCAACTGCCTGGGCCCTGATCTACCCTCAGCTGGATCGGCAATGGTCGATTGATTCAGGGGACCGGCGGTCGCGTTCCGCCGCCGGTCGGAGGGAGGTAGGAAATGGGTCTTCCACGAAGGTCCGTGCTGGTCGGGGTGGCCGCAGCGACCATGCTGGCCGTCGGCACCCCAGCGCTGGCAGCCGAACCCACCGGAGCGGTCCGGGCCGCGGGCGGCGCAACCGCCGTGCCGGACAGCTACATCGTCGTACTCAAGGACAGCGCGGTGGCCCGGGACCGGGTCGGTGACACCGCGAAGCGGCTCTCCGGCCGCCACGGTGGCACGGTGGCCCGCACCTACGGCGCGGCGCTGCGCGGCTTCGAGGTCAAGGTCAGCGCGAGCGCGGCGGCGCGGATCGCGGCCGACCCGGCGGTGGCGTACGTCGAGCAGAACCACACCGTGTCGATCTCCGGAACGCAGGCCAACCCGCCCTCCTGGGGCCTGGACCGGATCGATCAGCGCAACCTGCCGCTGGACAGCTCCTACACCTACCCGAACACGGCGAGCAACGTGCACGCCTACATCATCGACACCGGCATCAAGTTCTCCCACAACGACTTCGGTGGCCGGGCGACCTCCGGCTACGACGCGGTGGACGGCGGCTCGGCCGACGACTGCAACGGGCACGGCACGCACGTCGCCGGCACCGTCGGCGGTTCCTCGTACGGGGTTGCCAAGGGCGTCCAGCTCGTCGGCGTACGGGTGCTGAACTGCTCCGGCAGCGGCACCAACGCCGGCGTGATCGGCGGTGTCGACTGGGTCACCGCGAACGCGATCAAGCCGGCTGTGGCCAACATGAGCCTCGGCGGCGGCGCGAACACCTCACTGGACAACGCCGTCCGCAACTCCATCGCCTCGGGTGTGACGTACGGCCTGGCGGCCGGCAACGACAGCGGCGCGAACGCCTGCAACACCTCGCCGGCGCGCACCACGGAAGCCATCACGGTCGGCTCGACGACCAACACGGACGCCCGGTCGTCGTTCTCCAACATCGGCACCTGCCTGGACATCTTCGCGCCCGGCTCGTCGATCACCTCGGCCTGGTACACGAGCAACACCGCCACCAACACGATCAGCGGCACCTCGATGGCCACGCCCCACGTGGTCGGAGCGGCGGCCCTGGTGGCCAGCGCCAACCCGGGCTGGACCCCGGCGCAGGTCCGCAACCAGCTGGTGGCCAACGCGACCCCCAACGTGGTCTCCAACCCCGGCTCGGGTTCGCCGAACCTGTTGCTCAACGTGGGCACCGGCACCACCCCGCCGCCGCCCACCGGCTGCACCGGCACCAACGGCTCCGACGTGTCGATCCCGGACGCCGGCGCCGCGGTCACCAGCTCGATCACCATCTCCGGCTGTGGACGCAACGCCTCGTCGACCTCCACCGTCGCGGTGAACATCGTGCACACCTACCGCGGTGACCTGGTCATCGACCTGCTCGCGCCGGACGGCAGCGCGTACCGGTTGAAGAACAGCAGCACCTCGGACAGCGCCGACAACGTGAACGCCACGTACACGGTCAACGTGTCCGGTGAGGCCGCCGACGGCATCTGGCGGCTCCAGGTGCGGGACACCTACTCGGCCGACACCGGCTACATCAACACCTGGACCCTGACCGTCTGACCGGTCTCCCACGGCACGAGGCCCCACCGGAAGACCGGTGGGGCCTCGTGCCGTACGGGATCGGGTCAGACCGAGAAGGTGGCCGGCATTTCGGTGGCCGGCGCCGGCGGGTGGGCCTTCCACAGGCCGGTCTTCTGGGCGGCGAGCCGGCTCAGGTAGGCCGGGTTGAGGATGACGTAGCGGCGCCAGAGCCTCTTCGGCTCCAGACCCAGACGCCAGAACCACTCCAGGCCGGCGCGTTGCATCCATGACGGGGGCTGGCGGAGCAACCCGGCGTGGTAGTCGAAGGCCGCGCCGACCGCCATCAGCGGCATGTCGAGCAGCGGTCGCATGGCGTACGCGAAGACCTCCTGGCGCGGGCAGCCGAGCCCCACCAGGACCAGCCGGGCACCGCTGGAACGGATCCGGTCGGCAATCTCGGAATCCTCACCGGGCTGGGCGGCACGGAACTTCGACGGCTCCACCCCGGCGATCTTCAGCGCCGGGAACATCCGCTCCAGGGCCGGGATCAACCTGGCGAGGGTCTCCTCGGTCGAGCCGTACAGGTAGACCGGAAGGCCCTCGTCGGCGAAGCGCGACAGCACGTGCAGCGTCAGCGTCGGCCCGTAGACCCGGTCGGTGAGCCCGGCGTGGTGCAGCAGGTTGAGCGCCCAGCGCACCGGCTGCCCGTCCGGAGTGACCACGTCGAAGGAGTTGAGCCGCGCGTTGTGCGCCGGGTCCAGCACTCCGGTCATCACGCCGTGCACGGCCAGCGCGGTCAGCGCGAGCGGGCGCCGCTCGTGCGCCGCGGTCACCACCGCATCGGTCGCCGTGGCGTAGTCGGTGGCGTCGACCAGGACACCGAGGACGTTGCGCTTGGTCCGTGGCGTGGTCATGACTGGGGCACCCATTTGCCGACGTTGGCCTCGTAGATCTCGCGCAGGATCATCGGCACGTCGTATGTGATCTTCCAGTCCGGGTACTGCTCCTCGAACCGGGCCATGCTGCTGACGTACCACTGGTGGTCGCCGGTGCGGTTCTGCTCGACGTAGTTGATCCGTGCCTCGCGGCCGGTGATCTCCTCGGCGATCCGGAACGCCTCGATGTGGGAGGTGTTGGAGTGCCGGCCGCCGCCGAGGTTGTAGACCTCGGCGGAGCGCGGGGCCCGGAAGAACGCCTCGAACGCGGTCAGCACGTCCCGCGAGTGGATCGCGTCGCGGACCATCTTGCCCTTGTAGCCGTACAGGTTGTATGTGCGGCCCTCCATGACGCAGCGCATCAGGTAGGCCAGGAACCCGTGCAGCTCGGCCGCGGAGTGGGCCGGGCCGGTCAGCGTGCCGCCCCGGAAGCAGGCGGTCTTCATGTCGAAGTAGCGCCCGTACTCCTGGACCATCACGTCCGCGGCGACCTTGGAGGCGCCGAAGACCGAGTGCAGCGAGTGGTCGATCGACATCTCTTCGGTGATGCCCTGGTGCCAGCGGTGGTCCTCGGGCAGCTCGTACCGTGTCTCCAGCTCGACCAGCGGCAGGCTGTTGGGCCGGTCGCCGTAGACCTTGTTGGTCGAGCAGTGGATGAACGGCGCGTCGATCGCGTGCTGGCGGGTGTTCTCCAGGATGTTGAGCGTGCCGCCGGCGTTCACGTCGAAGTCCGTGTACGGCTCCTTGGCGGCCCAGTCGTGGCTCGGCTGCGCGGCGCTGTGGATCACCACGGCGATGTCCGAGCCGTACTTCTTGAAGACCTGCTCCAGGCCGTCCCGGTCCCGGATGTCCACCGCGTAATGGGTGTACGAGTTGCCCAGGTCCCGGCCGAGCCGCTCCAGGCTCCACGAGGTGGAGCCGTCCTCGCCGAAGAAATACCGGCGCATGTCGTTGTCGATGCCGACGACGTCCAGGCCGAGGCCGGCGAAGTGCCGGACCGCCTCGGAGCCGATCAGGCCACCCGACCCTGTCACCAACGCGACACTCACACGCCACTCCTGGTCCATCGGAGGCAGAATTCAACGCAGCATAGCGTGACGCCCGGCACGCCCCGATATGACGGAAGGGCCCCGCATCAAGCGGAGCCCTCGTCGGTGGTGGGGATGGGGGGAGTTGAACCCCCACGCCCTTTCGGGCACACGGACCTGAACCGTGCGCGTCTGCCATTCCGCCACATCCCCGTGGCACGACCCGGAACACTGTAGCCGCCCCGATCCCCCTGTCTCCAGTGGGCCTCGGGAATACTACGCTGTCCCTGGCGCTCGCCACGAGCGGTTACCGTTCGTGGCGGACGAAAGATTAGCACGACAGTCCCGGCCCTTCCGAACGGGTCGAGAGCAGCCGGCCGAGCGGCGTGTGAGCTGCGCGCGCGCCGGCCGGATACCATCATGTCCTCGGGACCCGAGGAGGAGCCGGTGAGCGTGCTGCAACGCTTCGAGAAGCGTCTGGAAGGCCTGGTCGAAGGGGCCTTTGCCAAGGTCTTCAAAGGGGTGGTCCACCCCGTGGAGATCCTCAACGCCATGCAGCGGGAGGCCGAGGCGCACAAGGCGATCCTGGCCGGTGGGCGCACGTTGGTGCCCAACCGCTACGTGATCGATCTCTCGCCGTTCGACCACAGTCGGCTGGCGCCGTACGCCGCTGCGCTGGCCCAGGAACTGGCCCAGTCGCAGGCGGAGTTCATCGGCGAGCAGGCCTGGACTGTCTACGGCGACGTGATCGTCGAGATCGAGCGAGGCGAGGGCCTGGACACGGGCATGTTCCGTGTCACGGCCGAGGTCTACACCGGCGGCGAGGTCGCCCCGGTGTCGGCACCCGGCTACGACGCCGGCCCGCCCGCCTACCCCGCGTACGACCAGGGCGGTGGCTACGGCCCCCCGCCTGGGCACGGTGGCGGTCGCAACGTGCGGCTGGTCTCCGGCGACGGTCGCACCTACCCCCTCCAGATGGGGTCGACGGTGATCGGTCGCGGCGACCAGGCCAACCTGCGCCTGCCCGACGTCGGCATCTCCCGGCGACACGCCCGGCTGGATTTCGACGGGGGTCAGGTCGTGCTGACCGATCTGGGGTCGACCAACGGCACCATGGTCAACGGACAGCGGGTCTCCGCCGTCGCACTGAACCCCGGTGACATGGTCCAGCTCGGCACCACGACGCTGACCTTCCGCGTGGACGGCTGACCCGCCTTGCCGGAACTGGTCATCACGGTTGCCCGGTTCGGGTTCCTGATCCTGTTGTGGATCTTCGTGTTCACGGTGGTCGGCGTGATCCGCCGGGATCTCTTCGCGGGCGCCCGGTCCGGTCGTCTGGTCGCCGCACCACGCGCGGTGGGAGCCTCGACCGGGCAGGGGGCGAAGCCGGCGAAGGTGAAACGGGGCAGGGCGGCGCACCAGATGGTGGTGACGGCCGGGCAACTGGCCGGCACCAGGATCACTCTGGGTGAAGCGCAGATCACCATTGGTCGGGCCGAGGACTCCACCCTGGTCATCACCGACGACTACGCCTCCGCGCGACACGCCCGGCTCGTGCCACGTGACGGGCAGTGGTACGTCGAGGATCTTGGCTCGACTAACGGCACGTACCTCGATCGCGCTAAGGTCACCGGACCAACCCCCGTCCCCCTCGGCGTGCCGATCCGGATCGGCCGCACTTCCCTCGAATTACGGCCATGACTCTGACCCTGCGCTATGCGGCCCACAGCGACCGCGGTCTGATCCGAGACGGCAATCAAGACTCCGTCTACGCCGGACCGCGGCTACTCGCCGTTGCCGACGGCATGGGCGGTATGGCCGCCGGTGACGTCGCCAGCAACATCGTCATCGGTGCCATGGCGCCGCTCGACGAGGACGTCCCGGGGGACGCCCTCGTCGATGCGTTGCGTTCGGCCGTCGGCACCGCCAACCAACAACTCCGCGACACGGTGGACGCCAACCCGCAGTTGGAGGGGATGGGCACCACACTGACGGCGACCCTCTTCACCGGCAGCAAGCTGGGAATGGTCCACATCGGTGACTCGCGGGCCTACCTGCTGCGCAACGGCGAGTTCGCGCAGATCACCAAGGACGACACCTACGTCCAGATGCTCGTCGACGAAGGCCGGATCAGCGCCGAGGAGGCGAGCAGTCACCCGCAGCGGTCGCTGCTCACCCGCGCGCTGGACGGCCGGGACATCGACCCGGAGTACTCGGTGCGCCAGGTTCTGCCCGGCGACCGGTACCTGATCTGCTCCGACGGCCTCTCGGGTGTGGTCAGCGCCGAAACCATCGGCGAGACCCTGCGGGAATACGTCGACCCGCAGAAGTGCGTCGAGCGGCTGGTGCAGCTCGCGCTGCGCGGCGGCGGTCCGGACAACATCACGGTGATCATCGCCGACGCGACGGATCATGACATCGTCGAGGCGACCCCGATCGTCGGCGGCGCCGCCGCCCGCGACCGGGGCATGGCGACCTCCGCGGACGACTCGACCCCGGCCGCACGGGCATCGGCGCTCTCCGCGCCGCGCCCGCCCGCGCCGGAGGAGCCGGCAGCATCGGACGACGAATCGGACCGGCCGAAGCGCCGCCCGGTGCGAACCGCCGCCATGGCCCTGGCCCTGCTGATCATCGTGGGTGGCGCAGCCTTCGGCGGCTGGACGTACACCCAGCGGCAGTACTACGTCGGAGCCACCGAGGAGGGCCAGGTCGCCGTCTTCCGTGGCGTCCAGGGTCAGATCGCCGGGATGGACCTCTCCACCGTGCACCGGCGCAGCGGCACCCGACTGGACGACCTCACGGTCGCCGCGCAGGACACCGTCAAGGTCGGCATCCGGGCCAAGAACGAGCCGGACGCCGAGCGTCAGCTCGCCGAGCTGACCAGCGACACCCCGAGCAACCCCAACCTGAAGCCGCTCTGCCCCCTCGACCCGACCGCCACGGTGGGCGGCACTCCGACGCCCCCGCCGACCGGCGCGACGCCGACCCCGAACGGCAGCCCGAGCGCCGATGCCCCGGTGACCCCCAACGGGGTTGTCAGCGCAAGCCCGACCGTCGGTGCCACCGACGCCGTCGGTGCGACCGGCCCGACCACCACACCCGACGTCACGCCCTCCGATTCGGCCACACCGGCGCTCGACCCGGCCGGTTGCCGGTCGCCTGAGTGAGCGTCGGCTGAGATCCAGAGGACTCCACCCGTGACCGTAGCGGCCACACCGGCACCCTCGCCCGCCACCGCGGGCGAGCAGTCCGGCGTACGCCTGGCGCGGTCGCGCCGCAACGCCGAGCTGTCCCTGCTGCTGCTCGCGATGGTGCTGGTGGCCGCGTACGGGGCGACCGTCGAAGCGAACCTGCTGGACACGGTCACCCCGGATTTCTGGATGCCCGCAGCCGCGCTCGGTGCGGTCTTCCTCGGGTTGCACCTGGTCATCCGGTTCCTCGCCCCGTTCGCCGACCCGGCCCTGCTGCCGGCGGTGGCCCTGCTCAACGGGCTCGGGGTGGGCTTCCTGCGTCGGATCGACCTCGGCGACGCCCCGGTGCCCGAGCGCGAGAGCCTGGCCATCTTCGCCGGGATCGGGGGCCGGCAGCTCGCGTGGACGCTCGCCTCGGTGATCCTCGCCGCCGGGCTGCTCGCCCTGATGCGTGACCACCGGTCGATCTCCCGGTACGCGTACACCCTGGGGTTGGCCGGCATCGTGCTGGTGATGCTCCCGGCGGTGCTGCCGTCGAGCATCTCCGAGATCAACGGTGCGAAGCTGTGGGTCCGGGTGGGCGGTTTCTCCATCCAGCCGGGTGAGTTCGCCAAGCTGGCGCTGCTGGTCTTCTTCGCCTATTACCTGGTCCGTAAGCGCGAGGTGCTCTCGCTGGCCAGTCGACGCTTCCTCGGCATCGACTTTCCCCGTGGACGGGACCTCGGCCCGGTGGTCGGCGTCTGGTTGGTCAGCCTCCTCGTCCTGATCTTCGAGAAGGACCTGGGCACCTCGCTGCTCTACTTCGGCATGTTCGTGGTGACGCTCTACATCGCCACTGAACGGGTCAGCTGGCTGCTGATCGGCCTGGTGCTCTTCTTCGGCGGCGCCTATCTCGCCTACGTCCTCGGTTCGACGGTCGGCGGGCCGTTCGCCAACTTCTATGTGCGTGCGGAAATCTGGCTGGACCCGTTCGCCGACCCGACCGACAAGGGCTACCAACTCGTCCAGGGGCTGCTCGCCCTTGGCACGGGCGGGCTCTTCGGTGCGGGGCCGGGCGGCGGCCAGCCGGAGATCCTGCCCGAGGTGCAGAACGACTTCATCTTCGCCGGCCTCGGTGAGGAGCTCGGCCTCTTCGGCCTCTCCGCGCTGCTGGTCGTCTACCTGCTGATCGTGGAGCGAGGGCTGCGTGCCGCGCTCGCGGTCCGGGACTCGTTCGGCAAGCTGCTCGCTGGCGGTCTGGCGTTCACCCTCGGCCTCCAGGTCTTCGTGATCGTCGGCGGGATCAGCAAGCTCATCCCGCTGACCGGTCAGACCACCCCGTTCCTGTCCGCCGGTGGCTCGTCGTTGATGGCCAACTGGTTGCTCATCGCGGTGCTGCTGCGGGTCTCCGACGGAGCCCGCCGGCCGGTGGGCGGGAGCGCCAGCAAGGCTGCCCGACCCGCCGGTGGCCCGCCCGAGCAGCTGCACGGTGCTCCCACGGAGGTGATCAAGCCGTGAACGCACCACTGCGCCGCGTCGGCGTTGTCGTCATGGTCCTGTTCGGCCTGCTCTTCGCGAACCTCAACTGGGTTCAGTTCCAGAAGGCCGACGAATACCGCACCAGCGACTACAACGATCGGGTCCAGGTCGCCGACTACAAGAGCAAGCGCGGCAACATCGAAGCTGGTGGCACCGCGCTGGCCACCAGCAAGGAGACCACCGGCAAGCTGAAGTTCCAGCGCACCTACCCGGGCGGCGCGAAGTACGCCCACGTGCTCGGCTACAAGCCGGTCAACCTCGCCGAAACCGGCATCGAGCGCGTGGAGAACGACTTCCTGGCCGGCACCAGCGACAATTTGATCGGCGACCGGTTCAAGGACATGTTCACCGGCGACGACACCGGTGGCGGCAACGTGCTGCTCACGCTCTCGAAGCGGGCTCAGGACGTGGCGTACGACCAGCTGGGCAACAACCAGGTGGGGGCGAAGAAGGGCGCGGTGATCGCCATCGACCCGCGTACCGGCGCCGTTCAGGCGCTGGTTTCCATGCCCAGCTTCGACCCGAACCCCCTAGCCAGCCACGACGGCACCGAGGCAACTGCGGCGTTCAACAAGCTGGAACAGGACCCGGACGGCCCGCTGAAGAACCGCGCGCTCTCCGAGACGCTGCCGCCGGGCTCCACCTTCAAGATCGTGGTCGCCGCGGCGGCGCTGGAGAACGGGATCAGCAAGACGACCCAGATCCCGGCCGGCTCCAGCTGGACCCCGCCCACCTCGGGCAGCCCGATCCGCAACGCCGCTGCGTCGATCTGCCCGGAGCCGAAGGTGACCCTGATGGAGGCGGTCACCGAGTCGTGCAACACCGGCTTCGCCCAGCTCGGTGTGCGGCTCGGTGCCGAGACCCTCAAGGAGAAGGCCCGGCAGTTCGGCTTCGAGCAGGAGGACCTCACCGTCGGTCAGCTCGGTGAGGGAGGCCTGCGCACGGAGGCCAGCCGGACCGGGGACATGCAGAATCCCGACGGCAGCACCGACCCGGCCGCGCTGGCCCAGTCCTCGATCGGCCAGAACAACGTCACGATGACCCCGCTCGAAGGCGCCATGATCGCCGGTGCGATCGCCAACAACGGCAGTCAGATGCGGCCGTACCTGGTGCGGCAGTTGCTCGCTCCGGACCGGACCACCAGCTACTACACAGCCAAGGCCCGTGAGCTGCGCCAGCCGGTCGACGCGCAGGTCGCTACCGACCTGCGCGAGATGATGGCCAGCGTGGTCGAGAACGGCACCGGGCGGAAGGCCGCGATCAACGGCTACACGGTCGGTGGCAAGACCGGCACCGCGCAGTCCGCTCCGGACCGGCCCGACCACGGTTGGTTCATCGGCTTCGCGTTGGACAAGAACGGCACGCCGGTCTCCGCGGTCTGCGTCATGTTGGAGCAGGCCGGCTCCGGCGGCAGCGCCGAGGCGGCCCGGATCGCCGGCCAGGTCATGAAGGCCGCCATCGCCGACCCCGGGGGTCGCTGATGCTGAGCCCCGGCGTTCAGCTCGGCAACCGCTACCGTCTCGACGAGCGGATCGCCAGCGGCGGCATGGGCGACGTCTGGCGCGGCACCGACCAGGTGCTCGGCCGGACGGTCGCGGTCAAGAGCCTGCTGCCCGCGCTGCTCGACGACCCGGACTTCGCCGAGCGGTTCCGCGGTGAGGCTCGCACCATGGCCACCATCAACCACCCGGGCGTGGTCGACGTCTACGACTTCGGCAACGACCAGCAGATCGCGTTCCTGGTCATGGAGTACGTCGAGGGCGACGCCCTGTCGTCCACGCTGAGCCGGGTCGGCCGGCTCACCCCGGCCCGGACGATGGCCCTCGTCGCCCAGGCCGCGGACGCGTTGCACGCGGCGCACGAGAAGGGCATCGTGCACCGCGACGTGAAGCCGGGCAACCTGCTGGTCCGGCCGAACGGCACGCTGGTGCTGACCGACTTCGGCATCGCCCGCTCCGACATGGTCGGCCAGCTCACCGCCGCCGGTTCGGTGCTCGGCACCGCCTCGTACATCTCGCCTGAGCAGGCCACCGGCGGCGTGGCGACCCCGGCATCCGATGTGTACGCGCTCGGGGTTGTCGCCTACCAGTGCCTGGCCGGTCGGCGCCCGTTCGAGGGTGACAACCCGCTCGACATCGCGATGCAGCACGTGCGGGAGAAGCCCCGGCCGTTGCCCGCCGACATCCCGCCGCAGGTGCGCCAGGTGGTGGAACGGGCGCTGGCCAAGGACCCGGCGGCCCGGTGGCCGAGCGCCGCCGCACTCGCCGGGGTCGCCCGCCAGCTCAAGGTCACGCTCTCCCAGCAGGCTCGGGCCGGTGGCAACTCCGGGCCGGTCTCCGTGGCGCCGGCATCGCCCGCCGCGCCCGGCCGGGCCCAGGTGCCGCAGGCACACCAGATGCGCCCGCCAGGCGCCCGCCCACCGGCCGCCGGGCCGAGGCCGACAGCGGTCGTGCCAGCCCAGCAGCAGCCGCGCCCCACCGCCGTCGCGCCGGCAGTCCAGCCCGCCCGGCCGCCGATGGCACCGAACGGGTATCCGCGCGGCGCGGCCTCGGTGCCGTCGGCACCGCCCCGCCAGGAACACTCACCGGCGTACGTCCGGCAGGCCGGCCCGTCGGTGCCGTCGCCCGGTCCCCGCCGGTCCCGGCCCGGGATGGTCCTTCTGGCCATCCTGTTGGCCGTGCTGGTCCTACTCTGCTCCGGCGTGATTTCCTACAACCTGCGGAAGCAGTCGCAGGCCGGTGAACACGCCGGAATGACTCCACGTGCCGTGACGTCCGGCGCGCTACGACTCGACGGGCGCGACGATCCGACCCGAACGTCGTACCGTCGAGAGGTACGACTCCAGCCGGGCAACGGCGGGACGACGACGAGCGAAGGACGACAGACGCGATGACAGCGCAGGCCCGCCTGCTCGGTGGCAGGTACCAGGTCGGCGAGCTGCTCGGCTACGGCGGCATGGCCGAGGTGCACCGCGGTCGCGACCTCCGGCTCGGTCGGGACGTCGCGATCAAGATGCTCCGTACCGACCTGGCCCGGGACGCGACGTTCCAGATGCGATTCCGCCGGGAGGCGCAGAACGCCGCCTCGCTCAACCACCCGGCGATCGTGGCGGTCTACGACACCGGCGAGGAGACCGCGCCGACCGGCGAGACACTGCCGTTCATCGTGATGGAGTTCGTCAACGGGCGGACCTTGAAGGAGGTCCTCGGCGCCGAAGGGCGGTTGCAGCCGCGCCGGGCGTTGGAGATCTGCGCCGACATGTGCGCGGCCCTGGAGTTCAGCCACCGGCACGGCATCATCCACCGCGACATCAAGCCGGGCAACGTGATGCTCACCCAGACCGGCCAGGTCAAGGTGATGGACTTCGGCATCGCCCGCGCGCTCGCCAGCGGTGCGACCACCATGACGCAGACCAGCGCGGTGATCGGCACGGCCCAGTACCTGTCCCCGGAGCAGGCGCGCGGTGAGGCCGTCGACGCCCGCTCCGACGTGTACGCGGCCGGCTGTGTGCTCTTCGAGCTGGTCTGCGGGCACCCGCCGTTCGTCGGGGACAGCCCGGTCAGCGTCGCCTACCAGCACGTACGGGAGACGCCGCCGACGCCGAGCGACATCAACCCGGATGTCACCCCGGCGATCGACGCGATCGTCCTGAAGGCGCTGTCGAAGAACCCGCTCAACCGCTACCAGAGTGCTGGCGAGATGCGGGCCGACCTGCTCCGTGCCGCCGCCGGCCGGCCCGTGCTGGCCACCCCGGTCATGACCGAGGCGGAGACGGTGGCGATGGCGCCGGCCGCGGGCCGGGGCGGCTACCCGGCTCCCGCCGGTGGGCCGCAGACCGGGCAGTTGGCCCGGGTGGGCGATCCGCGCCAACGCAAGGCGTCCTCCTGGCTGATCGCGACGTTCAGCGCGGTCGGCGTGCTGGCGGTGATCGCCCTGGTCGCGGCCCTGCTCTGGAGTCAGCAGCAGGACAAGGCCAACAAGTCGGTGCCCGCCCTCACCGGCAAGAGCCAGGCCGTCGCGATCGCCGAGATCCGCAACGCCGGGCTCTCCCCGAAGGTGGGTGACCCGGTGCTGGCAAGCGACTGCACCAAGGGTAACGTCGTCAACCAGGATCCGGCACCAACCAGCCGACTGAAGCAGAGCGAAACTGTCACCATTCAGGTCTGTGGCGGCGTTCCCGAGGTGCGCGTTCCGGCCGGGCTCAAGGGCAGCAAGCGGGAGAGCGCCATCGCCCGGCTCACCGAGGCGAAGCTCAAGTACGACATCAAGACGGTGGACGACGAGGCCAGCCAGGACGAGGTTCTCAAAGTCGACCCGCCCGAGGGCGAGAGCGTCCCGGAAAACACGAAGATCACGCTCACCGTCTCGAACGGCAAGGTCCGTGAGGTGCCGGACGTCGTGGGGCTGGGCCAGGAGGAGGCCACCCGGGTCCTCCGGAACGACGGCTTCACGGTCGTCGTGCAGAACGGGCCGGAGGTGCCCGCCACCGAGGCGGGAAAGGTCACCGACCAGAGCCCGAACGGCAGGGAGAAGAAGCCGACCGGCACGAGGGTGACCATCAAGGTGAGTCAGCCGGAGCCGGAGACCGACCCGACGCCCACCGTGACGCCGACGGTCACGCCGTCTGCCACGCCGACCACTCCCGGCAACGGGGGCGGCATCGGCCTGCCGTTCCCGCCCCCGCCGACCCGGCTTCCCGAGGACTAGCCCGACGCCCTCGGGCTCGGCCATCGGGATGACAGACGTCGAAGCCTCCGGGCCGGTGAGCGGCCGGTTTCGTCGCCTCCGCCGGGTGGTCGTCCTGGGCATCGCCGTGCTGATCCTCGTCAGCCTTCCGTGGCTGTGGACGACCTTTGCCGCGCGCGGCCACGTGCACGACGAGGCGGATGCGCCGTCCGCCGACGTGGTGATCGTCCTCGGCACCGCGGTGTCGGCCGATCGGCAGCGGCCAGGTGATCGGCTCGCCGGTCGCCTGGAGACCGCCGCCGCACTGGTGACCAGCGGACGGGCAACTGTCGTCCTCGTCTCGGGCGACGGCGGCGGCACATCGGGTGACGAGCCGGCCGTGATGACGTCGTACCTCACCGAGCGAGGTGTCGACCCGCGACGCGTCGTGGCCGACCCGTTCGGTCTGGACACCTACGACAGTTGCGCCCGCGCGCGTGAGGTGTACGGCGTCGAGCGGGCCCTGATCGTGACCCAGTCCTACCACCTGTCCCGGGCGGTGACGCTGTGTCGACATCTCGGCCTCGACGTCGACGGGGTGGTCGCCCGGTGCGACGGTTGCGGCCCCGCCCTGCTGGCCGAGAAGTCGGTCCGTGACTACTTTGCCAGTGGCAAGGCGGCGTGGGACGCGCTCCGCGGCCGCGCGCCGGCGGTCCGCTCGCCCGCTGACCCGGCGGTCCAGAACGCGCTACGGAGCTGACCCGGGCCCGGGTGGCGGAGCCTCAGCTGGTGGCGAATGCGGCCAGTCGGCGGGCGTCGACCTCGGCGGCGAGCGCGGGTGCCCGCTCCAGCGCCTCCTGGTGACCGCAACCGGCCAGCCAGTTGGCCAGCATCAGGTGGCCGCCCTCGGTAAGCACCGACTCCGGGTGGAACTGGACGCCCTCGATGGGCAGCGTGCGGTGCCGCATCGCCATCACCACGCCGGAGCCGGTCCAGCCGGTCACCTCCAGCTCGTCGGGGAGCGTCTCGGGGAGCACGGCGAGTGAGTGGTACCGGGTGGCGGTGAACGGGTCGGGCAGGCCCGCGAGGACGCCCACCGAGTTGTGCCGGACCTCGGAGGTCTTGCCGTGCAGCAGCTCGGGAGCGCGGGTCACGGTCGCCCCGAACGCCTCACCGATCGCCTGGTGGCCGAGGCAGACACCGAAGATCGGCAGCTCGCCCGCGTACTCCCGGATGACGTCCAGGCAGATGCCGGCGCGGTCAGGACTGCCCGGCCCCGGTGAGAGCAGAACGCCGTCCGCGCCGACCCTGCCCACCTCCGCGACGTCGATCTCGTCGTTGCGGCGGACCTCACAGTCCACGCCGAGCTGGCCCAGGTATTGCACGAGATTGAAGACGAACGAGTCGTAGTTGTCGATCACCAGAACCCGCATGGTCACCTGCTCGGGGAGGACGGAACGGGATTGTTCTGGTCGGTGTCGTACGGCAGCTCGTGCTCGTCGCCGGCCGGCGTGTCACCGGTCACCGGGGCGTTGTCACCGGACTCCGCGGGAACACCGGACTCGACCTGCACGTCGTCGAAGGGCAGCAGGGGCTCGGCCCACGGGAAGGCGACATACCAGAGCAGGGCCACTGTGGCGGCCACCAGGAGCACCGAGCCGGTCAGCTTTCCGACCAGGCCGAAGGGCAGCTTGCGCCAGATGAACGCGTACATCGGATCAGCCTCCCAGCTCCGCCGGGCGGCCCGCTGACTTGGGTTGGGTGCGGTCCAGTTCGGCGTGGATGATCAGGCGCTGGTAGTTGTCGAACTTCGGGTTGCACGTGGTCAGGGTGAGCATCCGCTTGGTCGGCTTCTTGTCCGGATCGCCGGGCACCGGTGCCACCACTTCCACCTGTGTCGGTCGGACGATCCGCGACTGCGACACCCGGTAGACGTACCAGTCGGTCTTGCTCTCGACGACGATCGCGTCGCCGTCGTCGAGCTCGTCCAGTCGCCAGAAGGTGGCCCGGTTGCGGTGGCCGGCGACGGAGAAGTTGCCCACCTGGCCGGGCAGCGCACTGGCCGGGTAGTGGCCCGGGGCGTAGCGGATGTCCTGTTGGGTGACGCCCTCGACGACGACCCAGTTCTTGTCGAGCTTGGGGATGTAGAGGCCTGCGAGCGGCTTGCCGCGTACCGGTGGCGACGGTTTGACGCTCGGGCCGACCGATGGAGCCATTGTCGGATCGTCGGTCGGGCCCCACTCCTGCGCGAGTTGGCTGTTGAGGTCGTTCTGGTGGGCGTCGACGATGGCTGATTTGCCCCAGACCTCGTAGCCGGCGAAGAGCAGCACGACGAGGCCGAAGGTGATCAGGACCTCGCCGGTGACGCGGATGCCGGTGCGGATCCGGGAGCCGAGCGACGGCCGGGTCAGCTCGGAGTAGACGCTCTTGTAGCCCTCGCCGGTCTGATGTGGCCGGAGTTGGATGACCCGTTCGCCGCGCCGGGGTCGAGGAGGCTCGGCGGGGTTGTCGCCGCCACCGGTCTGATCGTCGGGGACCGAGGCGCGGGGCACGGCACCCATCAGCGCCGTCGAGTCCATGGCTGGCGGCCGGGTTGCGGGGGTGGCGGGCACGGCCGGGATCAACGCCGTGGCGCCCGGGTCGACGACCCGACCCGGCGCGGCCGGAGGGACCCGACCCGGCGCGGCCGGCGGGACTCGACCCGGGCCGGCCGGGAAGAAGTTGTCCTGCCCGGCTGCCGACACGCGGTCGGGGGCGGCCGGTGAGATCGGCGCGGCCGGGGAGCCGGTGGGGCGTGCGGGTCGGGCGGGGACCTGGGGTATGAACGCGGTCGGCGAGTCGGCAACCGGCGGGGTCGAGGGGCCGGACGGGGCAGGCCGGCCCGGCATGCCCGAGGTCGGGTGGGTCGGCATTCCGCCGGCAGCGCCCGGGCTGGTCGGGGCAGCGCCCGGCCGGTCGCCGGTCGCCGGTGGCGGGGTCGAGGCGGCTCCGGCCGGTCGCGTGGACGAGGCACCGGGCCAGGAAGGTCGGGTCGGGACGTTGCCGGGGGCAGCGGGTCGAACCGGGCCCTGGTTGGTCGGGGTCGGCGGTGGGCCGGTGGGCGCCGAAGGGGGCAGGCCGGCTCCACCGTGCGGGCTCGGCCTGTGCGCCGTGTTGCCCGGCCAGGGCGGAGGCGCTTCGACACCTGGGCGACCCGGGGCCGGGTCGGGTCGGCTGGCGCCCTGTCGTCCCGGATGGTCGACACGTCCGGGATTGTCGGTGCGGCCAGGCGGGGGCACAGCAGGCCGGTCGTCCCGAGGAGGCTCGGCGGCGCGCAGCGGCTCCGGGGTGCGGGGAGGCTCTGGAGTGCGGGGAGGTTCGGTGGCGCGGGGAGGCTCGGTGGCGCGGGGAGGCTCGGGGTTCGTCAGCGGGCGCGGCGCAGCGGGTCTGCTCGGCAGCACCGGCTCGGGCCAGTTGCCGGCCGGGGTCGGCCGGGGTGCCGGCTCGGGACGGTCGACCTTGGGAAGGAAATCGGTCGGCTCGTCGGTCTGATTCCGGTGTCGCCCGTCGCGACGCTCGTCCGGCCCACTCATTTGGGCACCGTAGCCGAGCGCAGGGCGGTTGAGTCCTCAAATGCCGGGACCCGCACCGTGGAGGTCGTTTCCTTGTAACCGAGCTGGTAGTCGTCGACCGCGTCCTTGAACAACCGGACTCCCTCAGAGCTGGCGAGGGCCTGCTGGAGGGCAGCGGGATCGCCGATCGCCACGATCTTGAACGGTGGGGAGTACACCCGGCCATGGAGCAGCAGGGTGTTACCGACGCAGCGTACCGCGCTGGTCGTGAGCACGCGGACATTCATGATTGACATGGCCTCCGCTCCGCCGGCCCAGAGCGCGTTGACCACCGCCTGTACGTCAGACTGGTGCACCACCAGGTCGTCGTTGCTGGCGTCCGACTGGGTCTGGTCGAGCTGCGGCGCGTCGTTGAGCTCCACTGTCACCCCGGGGCCGGCGAGGGCGCTGAACCCGGCGGCCTGGAGGCTGCCCCGGGCACGATTCTGCTGACTCTTGATCGGGGTGTCCGAGCCGGCGAGCGTGTTGGTGCGTTGCTCGACCTCGCCGCGCAGCGTGGCGGCCCGTCGCTCGCTTGCCGCCACCTGCTCGCGCCGCTCCTCGATGAGCTGGTTGAGCTGGGGTCGCCGGTCCTCGCGCAGGGCGGTGCCGTCGGCTGTGGTCGCGGAAGTGGTGAAGAGCAGCCCCGCCGCGGCGGCGATCAGGGGCACCCCGATCGACCAGCCCGGACGCCGTTGACGCGGTCGCCGGGGCAGCAGCCCGGCGGCGGCCCGGCGCAGGACCTTCTGCCAGGAGGTTGCGCCGGATGTGTACTCCACCGAGCGTTCCTTCCGCGTATCAGGGATCGGTCCGCTCCGGCCGGGCCGGTGATGCGAACAGTCCCGCCTCTTTCGGTCACTCCGTGCACCGGCCTGACCCCATTCGTGGTCCGAGCGGGCAATCGGGACTACGCTAGCTCTCGAACATTATTGGCCATGGACCGTCGCCCCGGCGCCCGGTTGTCAGGCCGGACGAGGTCGTCACCCCTCTGGAGAGCGCCGTGCCCAAGTCTCAGGTCCGTAAGAAGAAGGTGTACACCCCGCCGACGGACGTCCGTCCGACGACGACGGCGTCGTCGCGCAAGCCTAGCCCGGTGTGGTTGCCGGTCACCGCGGTCGCCTTGATCGTCGCCGGGATCGGCTGGCTGGTCGTCTACTACCTGTCTGAGCAGGAGTACCCGGTCATGGCGTGGGGTTACTGGAACCTCGCGGTCGGCTTCGGCGCGATGGTCGCCTCGCTGGCGCTGCTCTCCCGCTGGCGCTGAGCCGGCTCGGCGTCGCCGCACCGGCGGTTTCGCATCACCTCATCGAGCCCCTGCCCGGCAGGATCGGGTGGGGCACCCTATGGTGTCCGCAGGCAGCGTGGCCTACTGCGAGATGACTCACGTTACTGCTGGGTAACCTTCGCGTAGGCTGCACTGCATGACCGAGCGCAGCGAGGTCATCAGGTAGCAGACCGGGGAGGCCAACTCGATGGGCAGCGTCCAGATCGTCACCACGATCCTCGCGGCCGCCATCACCGCTGTGGCGGTGTGGCTTGCGGTGCGTGCGGTCCTGAAGATGACGGCAGTCATCCGGCTCGGGCAGCCCGCGCCGGAGCGGTTCACGGACAAGGGCGCCCGCACGAAGACGATGCTGGTGGAGACCGCCGGCCACACGCGGATGCTCAAGTGGGGCGTGGTGGGTGCCGCCCACTGGTTCGTGATGGTCGGCTTCATCGTGCTGTCGCTGCTGGTGCTCGAGGCTTACTTCGAGGTGGTCACCCCGACCGGCGGGCTGCCGATCATCGGGCACTGGACGATCTTCGGCCTGGCCACCGAGGTCATCACCGTGCTGGGCCTGGTCGGCATCCTGGTGCTGATGGCGATCCGGCTGCGCAACCGGCCGAACCGGCCGGGCGGTCGCTCCCGGTTCACCGGCTCGACGATGTGGCAGGGCTACTTCGTCGAGTGGATCGTGCTGCTGGTCCTGATCTTCGGCTTGCTGATCCGCGGTTTCAAGGTCGCCACCGACCACTTCGAGTACCCGTTCTGGGCCACTCCGGTCAGCCACGCCGTCGGCGCGGTGCTGCCCGACTGGCAGGACGGTACGAGCGTCGCCGCTGTCATCAAGATCATTATCTCGATGACCTGGCTGATCGTCATCTCGCTGAACGTCACCATGGGTGTCGCCTGGCACCGTTTCCTGGCGTTCCCCAACATCTTCTTCAAGCGCGAGCCGACCCGGCCGGCCGGCTCCGGCCTCGGGGCGCTGCGCCCGATGACGAGCCAGGGCAAGCCGCTCGACTTCGAGGAGGCCGACCCCGAGAAGGACCAGTTCGGCGTCGCCCACGTCGAGCAGTTCAGCTGGAAGGGACTGCTGGACTTCAGCACCTGCACCGAGTGCGGTCGCTGCCAGTCGCAGTGCCCGGCCTGGAACACCGGCAAGCCCCTGTCGCCCAAGCTGCTCGTGCTGAGCCTGCGTGACCACGCCTACGCCAAGGCGCCCTACCTGCTGGCCGGTGGCGGCAAGGACCTGACCGGCGAGGAGAAGGCCACCCAGGCGCAGCTCGCGCACCTGGACGTGCTGGCCCTGGCCGAGGCCGACAAGCCGTTGATCGGCACCGCCGAGGAGGGCGGTGTCATCGATCCGGACGTCCTCTGGTCCTGCACCACCTGCGGCGCCTGCGTCGAGCAGTGCCCGGTGGACATCGAGCACGTCGACCACATCGTCGACATGCGCCGTTACCAGGTGCTGATCGAGTCGAGCTTCCCCTCCGAGGCCGGCGTGATGCTGCGCAACCTGGAGAACAAGGGCAACCCGTGGGGCGCCCCGCAGAACACCCGCGAGGACTGGACCAAGGGCCTGGACTTCGAGGTGCCCCGGGTCGGCGAGGTGGACGACTTCGAGTACCTGTTCTGGGTCGGCTGCGCCGGCGCGTTCGAGGACCGGGCCAAGAAGACCACCCGGGCCGTGGCCACCCTGCTCAACGAGGCGGGGGTGAAGTTCGCGATCCTGGGCGAGGGCGAGACCTGCTCCGGTGACCCGGCGCGGCGGATCGGCAACGAGTTCGTCTTCCAGATGCTCGCCCAGCAGAACGTCGAGACGCTGAACGAGGCGTTCGAGGGTCGGGAGAAGGCCAAGCGCAAGATCGTGGCGACCTGCCCGCACTGCTTCAACACCCTGGGCAACGAGTACGGCCAGCTCGGCGGCGAGTTCGAGGTGGTCCACCACACCCAGTTGCTGGCCCACCTGGTGTCCACCGGCAAGCTCACCCCGGTGCAGCCGGTCGACGGTGGGGTCACCTACCACGACCCCTGCTACCTGGGCCGGCACAACCGGATCTTCGCGGCCCCCCGCGAGGTGCTCGGGGACGCCATCGAGGGCGACCTCACCGAGATGCCGCGCAACAGCGAGCGTTCCTTCTGCTGCGGCGCCGGCGGTGCCCGGATGTGGATGGAAGAGAAGATCGGCAAGCGGATCAACGTGGACCGGGTCGAGGAGGCCATGGCCACCGGCGCGAAGACGGTCGCCGTCGGCTGCCCGTTCTGCTCGACGATGCTCAACGACGGCGTCAACGGCAAGGGCGCCGGCGAGCAGGTCGAGGTGATCGACGTGGCGAGCGTGCTGCTCCGCTCGGTCAAGCCGGAGCAGCCGCAGGGCGGCAAGGAGACGGCGCCGGTCGGCTGAGGCGCGTACATCTGGGATCTGAACATCGACGGCGGCGGCCCCGAAGGGCCGCCGTTGTCGTGCAAGAATCTCGCCGAGGTGAGGCGACATCGACGGCCTACTCTTAACGACGCTGCTGCCCCTGGTCGGGTTCGTTGCCCTGACCGCGGGCAACGCGTTCTTCGTCGCGGCCGAGTTCGCCCTGGTCACTGTCGACCGCGCGGAGATCGACCGGCGGGCCGCCGCAGGCGACCAGGCCGCCCTGACGGTACGCGCTGCGCTGCGTGAACTCTCCTTCCAGCTCTCCGGCGCCCAGCTCGGCATCACCATCACCGCGCTGCTCACCGGCTACCTGGCCGAACCGGCCCTGGCCCGACTCTTCAGCCCGCTGCTGCGCCCGCTGGTCGGGGAGAACACCGGGCGCTACACCCCGTTCCTCGCGTTGGCCCTGGCCACGCTGATCTCCATGCTCTTCGGCGAGTTGGTGCCGAAGAACGCGGCGCTGGCCCGGCCCATGCCGGCGGCGTTGGCCACGGCCGGGCCGATGCACACCTTCTCCCGGACGTTCGGCTGGCTGATCCGGGGGCTGAACGGCTCGGCGAACCGGCTGGTGCGGGCGCTCGGTGTCGAGCCGCAGGAGGAGCTGGCCAGCGCCCGCTCACCGGAGGAGCTGGGCCTGCTGGCGGCCATCTCGGCCCGGGCCGGTGCGTTGCCGACGGACACTGCCATGCTGCTGCGCCGCACGATCCGGTTCGGCGACAAGCGGGCCGCCGAGGCGATGACCCCCAGGGTGGACGTGGTCGCGCTGCGCGTCACGGCCACCGTGGCCGAGCTGCTTGAGGAGTCCCGGCGGACCGGACGGACCCGCTTCCCGGTGTACGAGGAGACGCTGGACCTGGTGACCGGCGTGGCCGGGGTGCCCGACGCGCTGGGCGTGCCGCTGGCCGAGCGTGCGTCGACCATGGTCGGGTCGGTGGCCCGCGAGCCGGTGTACGTGCCGGAGAGCCTCGACCTGGACGGCGTCCTGGCCGCGTTGAAGGCGGCAGGCGCCGATCTGGCCATCGTGGTCGACGAGTACGGCGGGACGGACGGCGTGGTGACGATCGAGGACCTCGTCGAGGAGTTGGTCGGGGAGATCGCCGACGAGTTCGACCCGGCCAGCGTGGATGACGCTGACGCGGGCGAGCTGACCGTGCCCGGCGGTGAGCGCACCGTGCTGGTTGACGGGGTGCTCCGCTCCGACGAGGTGGCCGAGCAGACCGGCTTCCGGCTGCCCGAGGGCCCGTACGAGACGTTGGCCGGGTTCCTGATGGCTCGGCTCGGGCACATTCCGCTGGCCGGCGAGACGGTCGAGGCGGACGGCTGGGAGTTCACAGTGGTGGAGGTGGAGCGGCACCGGATCGAGCAGGTCCGGGTGTTGCGCCCGGCGGAGCCGGACGACGATGACTGAGCTGTTGGTGACAGTGCTGCTGCTGCTCGGCAACGGGTTCTTCGTGGGCAGTGAGTTCGCGCTCATCGCGTCCCGCCGGACGGTGATCGAGCCGCTGGCCGCCGGATCGAAGCGGGCCCGTTGGGCGTTGTCGGCGATGAACCAGATCCCGCTGATGATCGCTGGCGCGCAGCTCGGCATCACGGTCTGCTCGCTGGGTCTGGGCGCGATCGCCGAGCCTGCGCTGGCCCACCTGCTGGAACCTCCGTTCCACGCGGCCGGCCTGCCCGAGCGGGCGGTGCATCCGGTGGCGTTCGTGCTGGCACTGGGCGTGGTGGTCTTCCTGCACACCGTCGTCGGCGAGATGGTGCCGAAGAACATCACGCTGGCCGGTCCGGAGGTCTCGGCACTGTGGCTCGGCCCGGCGATGCTGGCGTTCTGTGTGGCCACCAAGCCGCTACTGCTCGCGATGAAGTGGGCGGCCCGCCGCGTCCTCGCGTTCTGGCGCATCGAGGCGTCCGAGGCGGTGAAGACGGTGTTCACCGCCGAGGAACTGGCCGGGCTCGTCTCCCAGGCGCGTACGGAGGGTCTGCTCGACGAGGAGCAGCACGCCCGGATCACCGGTGCCCTGGCCCTGCACAGCCGCACGGCGGCGGACGCGCTGCAGCCGTGGTCGACGGTGGTGACGGTGGCCGAGGACGTCTCACCGGCGTCGCTGGAGGTGTTGGCGACCCGGACCGGCCGGTCCCGGTTCCCGGTGGTGCAGCGGTCGACCCGTCGGGTGCTCGGCTTCGTGCACGTCAAGGACGTGCTCGGGTACGCCGGGCAGGGTCGCCGGTCGCCGGTGCCCGCCCGGGTCTACCGACCGCTGGCGGTGGTGCCGCCAGAGCGTACGCTGGCCGATCTGCTGCTGGCCATGCGCCGCGAGCGGCGGCACATGGTGCTGGTCAGCGACGGCCGGCGCCCTCTCGGCGTGGTCACACTCGACGATGTATTGACCGCAATCGTTGGGTAATCGGCGAATACCCTTGGTGTGCAAGCGGTTGCACGACAGTGATGGTTACTGCGCTCACCTTGATAACCGCTCCGAGCTTCCCTAATGTGAGGCACCGACCGCTGTGGGTCGTCTGCCTCGGCCCTTCCCTCACGCGAGGCGCCCGGCGGTCGGTTGCAAAGGAGTCGATGCCGGTGGCAACCATGCCCCCTCATCGTCACGGCCTGAACACGTCTGCTCGGCCAGGTGGCCTGCGCCGCGGCGTCCACCGTCTGCTCGTCCTGGTCGCCGCCGCCGCAGTCGGCGCCGGTCTGCTCGCCGCACCGGCGCACGCCGATCCGACGGTCGACGAGATCGAGGCGCAGATCGACAAGAAGTGGGAGCAGCTGGAGCCCACCATCGAGCAGTACAACAAGGTCCGGGCGCAGCTGAAGGTCAATCGACAGAAGTCGGCGGGCCTGCAGAAGAAGATCGAGCCGCTGGCGCTCCAGAGCGAGCTGGCGCTCAACCGGGTCGGCGACCTCGCCTCCCGCTACTACATCTCCGGACCGTCGCACGACATCGGCTCGCTGCTGGTCAGCGTCAAGCCGGACACGCTCGCCGAGCAGCTCACCGTGCTCGATCGGCTGGCCGCGCAGGAACGCAAGGAGGTCGAGGGCGTGCTGGCCGTGCGGGCCAAGTACGACGGCGAGAAGCAGAAGCTGGACGAGCTGATCGTCACCCAGACCAAGCAGCAGAACGACCTGGCGGCCAAGAAGAAGCAGATCGACGCCGAGATCAAGCAGCTCGAGGCGTCGATGCCCAAGACCACGGTAAAGACCGCGGCCTGCCCGACCATCAACGGAGTGGTCAGCGAGGCCGCCCGCACCGCGATCAGGACCGCCTGCGGCAAGGTCGGCAAGCCGTACGTCTGGGGTGCCACCGGCCCGAACTCGTTCGACTGCTCGGGGCTGACCCAGTACGCCTACAAGGCGGCCGGGATCTCCCTGACCCACCACACCGGTGACCAGTGGAACGAGGGCAAGGCCGTTGCGCGAGCTGATGCTCGCCCCGGCGACCTGGTCTTCTTCTTCTCCGGGCTGAGTCACGTCGGGCTCTATCTGGGTAACAACCAGATGGTGCACGCGCCACGTGCCGGCAAACCGGTGCAGGTGTCCAGCATCAACACCATGCCGGTCGCCGGGTTCCGCAGACCTGGCTGATCCAGTTCACGCACTGACGGCCCCCGGTCACCGACCGGGGGCCGTCGTTGTTCGTCAGCGGGGCGCGCCCACCGGGGAGGGCAGCAACTGCACGTCAGCGAGATCGACGTACATGATGCGGTGGCCGAACTGGATCTGCGCGTAGCGGTTCTTGCCGCGGATCACCGTCCAGTCGCCCGGCGACGAGCCGTCGAACGTGCTGGCCCGGTAGTACTCGCCGGCCAGCACCGCGCCGACTGCGTACCGCTGTCCGGCGGCCAGGGTGTACTGCAGCGGCGAGATCGTCTGGTAGGGCACCCCGTCCGGGTACGCCGCCTCCTCCGGGTACGCCCTTCCGTACACGGGGATGGTCGTCCGACCGGGCTTCGGCGTGGCCACGACGCCGACGGTCCAACTGGCGGTCGGCGCGGACGCCGGGTTGTGGAACCAGGCCCGCTGCCCGAGGTACCAGATGGCGGTCCAGTCGCCCTGCCGTCCGGCGAGCGCGTACGTCTGCCCGGCGGACGCCCGGGCCCCGTGGTCCGAAACGGCCATCGTGTTCGGGGTGCCGTCCGGTCGGAGC
Source organism: Micromonospora sp. A202 (assembly GCF_006715105.1). Taxonomy (NCBI): domain Bacteria; kingdom Bacillati; phylum Actinomycetota; class Actinomycetes; order Micromonosporales; family Micromonosporaceae; genus Micromonospora; species Micromonospora sp. A202. The sequence continues at coordinate 6,779,508 of NZ_VFMP01000001.1, forward strand.
GCGATGTCGTTGACCAGCGGCGCGTCCGCGGACGGCGCGCTCCGCAGCACCACCAACGAGGAGCCGCGCGGTGCGCACGGGACGCCCACGGTGACGCAACCGGTGAACGCCGGCTGGTTGGTGGCGTAGTCCGGGTCGATCCGGACCAGCCCGGTGGCCGGGGTGCCGGTGTCCAGCCGAGGCGCGTGCAGCAGGTCGAAGTAGTGCGTCCAGTCCCAGTACGGGCCCGGGTCCCAGTGCATCCCCCGCACGGTCGAGGCGACGGTGCCGGGCACGTTGTCGTGGCCGATGATGTGCTGGCGGTCCAGCGGGATGCCCAACCGCAGCGCCAGGTGCCGCACCAGTTTCGCCGAGGTCCGGTACATCGCCTCCGTGTACCAGGTGCCCTGCGCGGCGAAGCCCTCGTGTTCGAGACCGATCGACTTGGCGTTGACGTACCAGTTGCCCGCGTGCCAGCCGACGTCCTTGGTCTTGACGTGCTGGGCGATGTGCCCATCGACCGAGCGCAGCGAGTAGTGCCAGCTCACGTACGTCGGGTCCTGGACGAGTTTCAGGGTCGTCGCCCAGCTCGCCTCGGTGTCGTGGATGACGATGTACTCGATCTTCTGCCGGGCGGGCCGGTCGGAGAGGTCGTGGTTGCCGTAGTCCCCGTCGCCGAACGCCTCGTAGGGTGCCGGGATCCACTCGCAGGAGATGGTGCGCGGGCACTCCAGCCCGTCCGGGCGGGCCAACCGGCGCAGGCCCAGCCGGTCCAACCAGGAGCGCTCGGGCTGTACCGCGCGCGCCGGCAGGGTGATCCGCTGGCCGTCGTCGGTCATCCGGGACTCGCCCGCGGCGATGGTGGTGAAGACCTCGTCGGCGAAGGCCGCGGCGGCGTCGGCGCTGTCCGCACCGGCGTAGCGGGCCACCGCGCCGTACCAGGCCGCCGGGTCGGTGTCCGCTCCGACCGGCGCACCCAACTCTCGCTGGTACGCACTGAGCAACGCGGCCCCACCCCGGATGTTGACCGCCGCGTCGGTGCGCAGCGCCTCGGGGGTGGCGCCGGTCAGTGCGGCCGCCGCGTCCACGGTCTGCAACGCGGCGGCGGTCGGTGCGGGGGCCTCGACGGGTCGGGCTGCGGGCACCCGGGAGGGCCGGGAGTCGTCACCGCGTGGGTCCTCGGCGCCGGCGTCGTGGTGGCCGCGCCCTGGTAGAGCGGCAACGTGGCGGGCGTCGGTCAGGTGCATCGGGCCGTAGCCGCCGCTCGTGCTCGGTGTGCCGGCGTTGCTGTCCCAGCGGGACTCCAGATAGGAGACGCCGAGCAGCACGCCCGTCGGCACGCCGTACTCGGTCGCTGCGGCGGCGTACTGCTGCTGGCGATCGGCGGTGGGTGCGGCGGTGGCGGCCGTGGGGAGTGGCACCGCGCTCGCGGCGGCGACGACGGTCGTGGCGAGCAGCGCGCGCCAGCCGGCCGACACTGTTGGATGGTGCATCGAACCCCCTAGATTCTCGCGGGTAGAGGTCAGGTCACCATCGCGCCGCTGGAGAGTCCGCGTCAATACCTTTCCATCTATCGACATGTTGAGAAAGAATTCTTCACACACGGTCGGTGACCCCCACCCGATCGGTACGGAGTGTCACGGCCGTACGGGTTGCGGATCGGTAACGGGCGTCTCTACTCTGGTCATTTGTCGGCCCGACAGCAGCTCCGCCCATCCCGGGCGGTAACGGACCGACACCGCCGAGTCGTTTCCGAGCGAACCGGGGACCCACGTCCCTCGGGGTGAATCCGCAGCCACTGCGGTAGGGCGCCGACTTCCCGCCCGAACCCGTCAGCTAACCCGGTAGGCGGTCAGGAAGAAGGAGTACGGAACCCCGGTGGCACTCCATGCCCCGCGGCCGTCGTCCGAGCGGTCGGCATTCGCCGTCCCGACGCCGATCGTGCCGCGCCCACGCTGGTCCCGCTTCACCACCGCTCTCGCCGCACTGGTCGGCGTCGCCGTCGTCCTGACGGGCAGCGCCACGGCCGCCCACGCCGACCCGTCCGTCGCCGAGATCGAGCGCCAGATCGACGCCGACTGGAACACACTCGAACCGATCATCGAACGGCACAACGCCACCCGCTCCGACCTCGCCGTCAAGCGCAAGCAGGCGGACGCGCTGGCCGCCCGCATCGCCCCGCTCGAGCGGCAGGTCGACGCCGCGATGGACAAGGTCAGCGCGCTGGCCGTACGCGCGTACAAGGGTGAGACCGTCTCGACCGTCAACGCGATGCTCGGCAGCCGGTCACCCAGCGAGGTGGTCAGCCAGCTCGAAATGCTCGACCGGTTCGCGCACAACCAGCAGCAGGACGTACGCGAGGTCGCCGACCTGCGCGACGAGCTGGCCGCGCAGAAGGCGCCGCTGGACGAGATGGTGGCCCAGCTGGCCCGCACCGAGGCCCAGTTGGCGGCCAAGAAGAAGCAGATCAACGAGGAGATCGACCGGCTGCAGAAGCTGCGCCTCAAGGTGTACGGCAACGGGGGCGGCGGTCCGCTGCGTCCGGCGCCCTGCCCCGGCAGCTATCCCGGCGGCGCTGCGGGCACGGCGGTCAAGTTCGCCTGCGCGCAGATCGGCAAGCCCTACGTGTGGGGTGCCGAGGGCCCGAACTCGTACGACTGCTCCGGGCTGATGCTGGCCGCATGGGCGAAGGCCGGGGTGTCGTTGCCGCACAACGCCGCTCAGCAGAGCCGCGTCACCAAGGACGTCAGCAAGGCCGACCTGCGCCCCGGCGACCTGGTCTTCTACTACAGCGACATCCACCACGTCGGCATGTACGTCGGCAACGGCTGGGTGGTGCACGCCTCGCAGGCCGGTCAACCGGTCAAGATGAAGAAGGTCGACGACGGCCCGATCCACAGCTACGGCCGCCCAGGCTGATCCTGGGTGACCAGGAGGGCCCGTCGCGATCGGTCGCGGCGGGCCCTCGTCGTCCGACCGTGGTGCCTCAGCCCGTCAGCGGGTGGGCCAGGTGCGCCAGTGCTGCCAGGCGCGGCTGGGCGTCGGACCCCGCTGGCCCTGGTAGCGCGAGCCGTAGACCGCCGAGCCGTACGGGTGCTCGGCCGGCGAGGAGAGCCGGAAGATGCAGAGCTGCCCGATCTTCATGCCCGGCCAGAGGGTGATCGGCAGGTTCGCCACGTTGGAGAGCTCCAGCGTCACGTGACCGGAGAACCCCGGGTCGATGAAGCCGGCGGTGGAGTGCGTGAGCAGCCCGAGCCGGCCCAGGGAGCTCTTGCCCTCCAGTCGGCCGGCGAGCTGGTCGCCCAGCGAAATGACCTCCAGCGTCGAGGCCAGCACGAACTCGCCCGGGTGCAGCACGAACGGCTCCCCGTCGGGCACCTCGACCGAAGAGGTCAGGTCGTCCTGCTGCATCGCCGGATCGATGTGCGTGTAGAGGTGGTTGTTGAAGACCCGGAACAGCCGGTCGAGTCGGACGTCGATGCTGGAGGGTTGCACCAGGGTGGGCTCGAACGGCTCCAGGCCCAGCGTGCCGGCCTTGATCTCGGAGACCAGGTCGCGGTCGGAGAGCAGCATCGGACCACCATAGCTGCGTTGCCGAAAGTGCCAGGATTCGGTGCCGATGACCAGCGAGTCGAGGTCGCTACTCGTACATTTGTTCGATAGAATGCCCACATGGCTTCCTGGTCCGAATTCGCCGCCGACGAGCCCCGACTCGCCGACGGGATCCGCGTTCTCCTCCAGCAGTACGGGCCAGGCTTCGGCTACCTGGCCACGGTTCGCGCCGACGGCGGGCCCCGGGTCCATCCGGTCTCCCCGGTCATCACCGACGAGGGCTTGTTCTGCTTCATCGTCGACTCTCCGAAGCGCCGCGATCTCGAACGCGACGGCCGTTACGCGCTGCACTCGTTCCCGCCGGAGGAGAGCGACGACGAGGCGTACGTGGCGGGTCGCGCCCGTCCGGTGACCGATCCGCTCCAGCTGGCACGGTTGGCGCAGGGCGCCCGGGCGGAGCCGCAGGTCGACTGGCGGTTGTTCGAGTTCACCGTCGACGTGGCGATGTTGGCCCGCCGGGAGCAGCACGGCCTCGGCGTCGCCGTCGGCGGTCCGGCGGTGCAGGTGTGGCTCGATCCGCTGGCCCCGGCCGCACCTTCAGCCGTACCGCAGGCTCGCCCGGCCCACCGCAGCCGCAACGTCCAGTATTCGGCGGCCTGACCTGGTCCTGGGGAGAAAGACAACCGGTGCCGGCCCCGTCGTGACGGGGCCGGCACCGGTCGTACGCAGGGAAGTTATGCCGCCCGGTACGCGTTCCACGCGGTCAGCATCCGGCTGGCCTGCCCGGGGGTGAACTGGTACATGCACGAGTCGTAGGTGTAGTCCATGAAGTTGGTGATCGGGTCCAGCCCGGTCGCCGAGCAGGTGTCGCGCCCGGTCGGGCACTGGTAGGCCGGCGACGCCTCGGCCGGGGTGTCGCTGACGCTGTCACCCGAGCCGCCGCACCCGCCCTGGAAGGTGTGGTAGAGGTTCAGCCAGTGGCCCACCTCGTGGGTGCCCGTGTCGCCCTGGTTGTAGTTGGTGGCGGTGCCGCCCGGCAGCGACTCGCTCAGCGCGACCACGCCGTCCATGCTGCTCAATTTGCGCTGCGGGAAGGTCGCCCAGCCCAGCAGGTCGTTGCTGAGCTCACCGAGGTAGATGTTGAGGGTGTTCTTGCCGCCCACCCGCAACGAGGACTTCATCGACCGCTCCGCCGACGAGCCCTGCACGATCGGGTACCACGACGGGTTCGTCACCCGGTTGATCTTGTCGAGTCGGAAGGCGAACGCGGTGACCGCTCCGCCGGTCGCACCGGCGTATGCCTGGTTGAGCACGGTGATCTGCGAGGTGATCAACGAGTCGGGGATGTTGCCGCCGGCCCGGGTGCTGTTCTCCTGGATCACGTGCACCACCACCGGGATGGTGACCGTGGCCAGCGCCGTCGCGCCTGCGCCGGTGCGGAAGTTGGCGCGCTCGCGCAACGCAGCGGCGAGGTCCGCGTCCCGCTCGCGGACCTGCTGCGCGGTCAACTCGTTCGGGTCGTGCTTGGCCGCCGCACCGGGCTTGAGCCGGGCGTTGGAGTGACTGTCGGCTGGCTCCACGCAGGCGCCACCGGGCGCCGCGGAGAAGGCCGAAGCGGCCGGAACGACGCCCACCGCAGCGGTGCTGAGCAGCAGCGCGAGGGTCGTCGACGCGACACCGGCAGCACGCCGGGTCAGCAGGTTGGGACGGGGTCCCATGGGCCCACCTCTTTCTGGCGGCGCGGCAGGGGGTGTGTCACGCCGTGGCTGGCAACGTGTGGCAGACGTTACAACCCATCGACGCATTTGAGAACGGGCATATGTTGCCGTCCGGAAACTTCTTCCTGGGCGCCTGGGGTGGTGGGCTCGCGGGGGTGCCTGGGTGCACCGGATCGACCACTCGGGTACAGTGGTGCCGCCTGCGGGTGTAGTTCAATGGCAGAACATCAGCTTCCCAAGCTGACAGTGCGGGTTCGATTCCCGTCACCCGCTCCACGTACGAAGGCCCTGGTGAGGACGCGAGTCCCTCGCCGGGGCCTTCGACGTTGCTGCGGCCGCTACTGGTGTGCGGACCTGCCCATCCTGTGCATCGCGAGCCATCCCGCCGCAAGAGACAGCACCACCGCTCCCTGTTGGGGCGCGATCAGCCAGAACCACTCTTCGTCGCGGTAGAACAGGGCCAGGTGCGCCGTCGACAGCAGAGCAAGACCGGCAGCGCCGAAGTAGCCAGCGAAGACAGCTCGGGGCAGCTTGGCCGCCCGCCCCCACGCCCGTTCGCTGGCGCGTTGGCCTTTCACGCCGACCAGGATCACGGCATAGGCGAAGACAACCGCCCCCGCGCACCCGACGGCGGTGATGACGGCCCCGAGGATTGCTCTGATCAGCACTCGGCGAGACTCCCACGGCCGTCAAGTGACCCCAGGCGGTGACCCATTCGATCCGGTCGATTCCTGCCTTCGCGCGCCGATCACCCCGGAAGACGACTGCAACAGGTTCGGCCCGACCGGCGATAGTCAGGTGTGACGAGCCAGATACAACCGTCCGACCAAGATCTGTGGTCGGCCATCGCAGCCAGTGACGAGGTCGCGTTCGGCCGGCTCTTCGACCGGTACGCCCGGGCGGTCTACAACCACGCGTTCCGGCTCACCGGCTCGTGGACGCTCGCCGAGGACGTGACGCAGTCCACCTTCCTGGTCGCGTGGCGTAGGCGTGGCGAAGCAGCGGTCCTGGTCGACGGGTTGGCGCTGCCGTGGCTGCTGGTGGTCGCCACCAACACGACCCGCACCGAGTGGCGCTCGGCCCGGCGGTGGTTGGCAGCCCTGCGGAGGTTGCCGCCGGGGCGTGGGGTGGAGGCGGACCCGGCGGACGACATAGTCGCTCGGCTCGATGACGAACGGCAGATGGCCGACGTCCTGGCGGTCGTACGCCGATTACCTCGCGCCGAGCGCGAAGCCGTTGCCCTGTGTCTCTGGTCGGGCGTGCCGTACGGCGAGGCGGCCGCGGTCCTCGGCATCAACGAAGGCGCGCTCCGATCACGTGTCAGCCGCGCACGGGCCCGACTGGCACGGATGGTCGTCGACGGAACCAAGCAGGAGGATGAGCGATGAAGGGCATTTTCGAAACGCCTGTCGAGCGGGATCTGCCGCCCGACGCGGCGGCGCGGATGCGTTCGGATCTGATGGCCTCTGTCCATCGTCCGCGATCCCGCCGGGCGCTACGGCTCGGAGTGGCCACCGTGGCGACGGCTGCGGCCATGGTCGCCGGTGTGGCGATGGTGCCGAGTGGCGACGATGTGCGGCATCTGGCGATGGGTCCGAGCGAACTGTCACCGTCGCTGCGCCGATCAATGGAGCAGTGCCTGTCGTGGAACGAGGAGATGGAGCGGCTTCCGGTGTCGATGGACCAGTTGGCCGTGGCCGCCGAGCAGGACCACCGGGCCGTGGCACTTTTCATATCGGAGACCGGGTACTTCACCTGTGAAGTCTCCGCGGCGCCACATCAGGAGATCAGCGGGGCCGCCAGCAGTGAACGGGACTGGCCACAACGGAACTGGTTGCCCGGCCCGGTCCAGCGACTCCTGCTCGTGTCCAGCAGAGTCAACGGCGGCGACGTCGCGGCGACTGGCCGGGTCAGCGCTCGGGTGCACCGGCTGGTGCTCGAACACGGGGATGGGCAGACGACCACCGCGCGGTTGGCCAACGGTGTGTTTGGCCTGATCACCGAGGATGCCAACGCCAACGAGGGCGCCGAGTTGGTCAGTTACGACGACACCGGTGCCGAAATCGACCGCCGTCCGCTCTTTCGTCCGTCGGACGAGTTCGACCACTGCTACGGGGACCCGTCGGGCACTGTCGTCTACGGCTCGCCCGGCACCAACTGCCTACCCGCGGAGCGTTGGAGCCGGTAGGCAGCGCGGTGGCGCCAGCGACGGAAGGGCTTCCGCGTCGGACGCGCCGCTTGGTGCTGTCAGTTCTCAGGCCTGATGCCTGCTCGCTGAATTGCGCACCGGCGTTCCTCGATGCAGTCCCATAAGCTGCGGATGTGAACCGCCCTCGCCGCTACGGTCCTGCTGCCGGTGTCGTACTTGTGGGCGCAGGCCTGATTCTGGCGACCATCGCCTGGAGGTGGGGCCACCTCACCTACGGAATCGGCGTCACCGCCGTGGTGGTCGGTGTCGTCTGGGTCGTCGCACTGCTGACGCGTGGCACCGCGTGGAGGATCGTGCTGAGTGCGGCGGCGGTCTTCGTCATCGTCGCAGGCGCTGTCGCAGCCGTCACCGGCTTCCCACAGTCGCCGCCACGGTGGAACATCCCCAGCGATGCACAGCTGCCGAACGAATGGTCAGCCCGGGCGGGCAATCTGATCATCGTGGGCGGAACCGCCCGGGACATTGAAACTGGGAAGGTTGCCTGGGCGCACGCAGGACCTGATGCGACGCCGATGCTCGTTGATGACGGTCTGGTCGTCATCGACACGGGCGACAGCTCGATTGGCGTCGATCCGTCGACGGGTCGTGAGATCTGGCGATCAACGGTGACCGGCCGTGGCATCGCGCATGACGGGAAGATCCTGGTCGTCGCGGACACCCGGGATGGAACCGAGGCCGTGGCCCTCAACCTCGCCACGGGAGCGACACTCTGGCGGCGGAACGGCCGGCCTGTGATGGAGTGCGACTACGGCCCCACCGACCGCTTCTCGCCGGCACGCGAGCAGTCGTACGTGCTTCTCGTTCAAAATGAAGAGCGCAAAGGGAGCGCTGAGCTGCTCGATCTGACCGAGGGGCGCAGCACCATCGGCGACGTGGACTGCTCCGTGATGGCTCGGATCGTCGGTGACGTGCTGCTGCAGGCGGACGGCAGGACGCTCGCCGGACGCTCACCGGCCGACGGTCGGCGGATGTGGTCGACGCCGGCAGAGCAGCCCTGGGACGTCTACGGCAGCGGCTCAATGGTGTTCACTCCTACTAACGATCGCCGCGACCTCATCGGCATCGATGTCACGACAGGGCGGAGCAGCCGGCTCGTACCTCCGCCAGGCACGCGGAAGGTGCGGCTGGCCAGCGCGGAGCAACGAACACCCGAAGTGTGGGCACTGCTCGAGGGCGGCTCTGGAGCCTTGCTGTGGAATCCCGTAACCGGTCAGATCGCCGAGATCCCCGACGCCGTCACGATCCGTATCGAAGGCGTCGACATGTCCTCCGGCTGGATACGACTCGAGGGCACAACGCGCGACCTCACCGGCGCGAAGACCGACCAGTGTTGGGCATTCTCCCCGGAGGGACGGCTGTCCGACCCGTTCCCAGGCCGGAATTGCTTCGTCGACGACGGGCTACTCAAGATCCAGGAAGACGTGCACCCCATCCTCTAGAGCTTCCAGAGGGAGCTCGCGGCGGCCATCGTCCCAGCAACGGCCTTCCAATTTCCGGGGAGGATCAGGAGCGGGGCCTTGCGTTGCGCAGCCTGATGCCACTGAATCCGACCGAGCTGTTGGTCACTACGTGCCAGAAGGACCAGAGGTTGTTCAGCACGCGAAGCTGGATTCCCGCCTCGGCGTGGCACCGCAGCAGATCACCGACCGGCTCGGGAGGCCCGAGGGGTGTGACGGGCTCGACTGCCACGAGCGCGTGTGGTTCGGGAGTGCCGAAGGGTTGGAAGCGATCAGCTGGTAGCCGGTACGCGAACAGTCGCGCCCTTTGCATCGCCTCCAGCCAGCCGTACTCGATCGCATGGACTCGCTCGCCGCAGCCCGCTCCAACGACCCGATCACGATCCGCCCGAGAGGTGGTCGGCAGCACCCAGGCCATCGCCCGGGGGCACTGGCGCGGGAACCAGTAATCGGGAGCCCGATCCTGGTCGACGGCCCACACGTATGCGTCCGGTTGCTGAGCGGTCGCGGCGACATGCGGAACGAACCGCGTGATCGTCGGATCTTCCGAGAAATGCAGCACCTGCCCAGGCTCTGGTCGCATTTGGTCGTTCCTACCTGGAAGAGGTGCTCAGCTCAACTACATTCGGGCGGCCTCCGGTCGCGCTCCGAACTCAGCGCCACCGCAATGCCGGCACTCGAACAACCGCTCGTCGATGACGGGCTACTCAAGATCCAGGATGACGTGCACCCCATCCTCTAGAGCTTCCAGAGGCGTTACCCAATCTGAGGATCTGCGGCGTCGGCGTTGATGTCCGCCGCACGCGCTGCCGGAGAGCCGGTCTTCACCGGTATCAGCAGGTCGATGGAATCGCGACGACGGTAGAACTCGATGCTGGGCCGGGTCGAATCATGGTCGGCTGCCCGCATCAGCTCCGCATAGCGCTCGGGGATGTGGGTGTAGATCTCGGGCGGCTCGCCGCGAAGTGTTGTCGACAGGTATTGACCGCCGGGGATTGACCCGGACTGGAGGCCGGCCAGCGTGGCGTCGGCGCCGTCCTGGACCTGCACGCAGACCCGGTACGCCCCGTCCGGTGGGCCGAAGACCCCGAAGAACTTCCGCCCCTGGAGTGACCCCACCATTGTTTCCAGGCGATCCCATGCCTCGGTGATCGCGTCCTGCTCGTCGGCCGTGGCGATGAACAGCACCGCTGTCTCGTCGCGCTCGACGCACCGTGTGCTCAGGTCCTCTGCGGGCGTCGACGCATCCATGAACGGCAACCTATGTCACCGGTACGACAGTGCTCCTAGCCGGTTGGCCGCGAAGCGCCGCCCAACTCCTGGTGGCGGCGGAGCAGCTCCCGCATGGCCTCGATCTCGGCAGCCAGTGCGGCCTGCCCCTGCTCGGTGATCCTGAGTTCACTGAGCTGATGACGGCCGGCGGGATCGACCGTGGTGGTTCCACCCGAGCCCCGGCGGGGCTACTGTCCGGCCTGGAGGTGGTCCGTGTTCACCGAAGCTTTTCCGATCGTGACGACACCTGACCTGCCACGACTGATCGGGTTCTACCGGGATGTGGTCGGCTTCGAGCTGACCTACCGGTTCCCGGACGAGGGTGTCCCGGAGTTCGTCGCACTCCGACTGGGCAACAGCGAGCTGGGCCTGGCCGCCAATCCGGAGGCCGGCGGGCCGGCCGAGTCGCACCGCTGGGAACTGTGCGTCTACGCCGACGACTGCGACGCCGCCGTGCACGCCCTGCGCTCGGGCGGCGCCACGGTCACCGAGGAACCCGTTGACCAGCCGTGGGGGGAGCGGTCCGCCCGGGTCACGGATCCCGACGGCAACCGCATGCTGGTGCTGTCCCGCCTCGCTTAGAGCCTGCACGGATCTTGGACAGTCTCCGTTCAGGCGTAACGGAGACTGTCCAGGATCGCGGGTCAGCGTCGCCAGAACAGGAGATGGGTGACTCCGCTGGCGCTGGGCACCGACTCCAGGTGGAAGCGGTCGAGAAGTTCTTCGGGGCTGTCCCACAGGCGCTCGCCCCGGTCGAGGTCGACGGGCGCGACGGCGATGTGCATCGTGTCGACCAGGTCGGCATCGAGGAACTCGCGGATGGTGGCGACCCCACCACCGAGGCGTACGTCCCGACCGTCGGCTGCCTGCTTCGCCCGGGCCAGCGCCTCGGCCGGGCTGGCGTCGAGGAAGTGGAACGTGGTGTCGGACAGCGTGAACGACGGGCGTTCGTGGTGGGTGAGCACGAAGACCGGCGTGTGGAACGGCGGGTTGTCCCCCCACCAGCCCTGCCAGTCGTGGTTCTCCCAGGGCCCGCGCTGAGGGCCGAACTTGTTGCGACCCATGATCTCCGCGCCGATGTTGCACTCGGCGTCGCGGGTCAGATAGTCGTCGAGGCCGCGACTGCCGCCGGGCTCGGTGCGATACACGAAGCTGGCGGTGGCGGCCCGCCAGGAGAACAGCGGGGTGGGGTCCGCGTGGCCGAAGGGCCGTTCCAGGCTCTGCCCCTCGCCGGTGCCGAACCCGTCGCGCGACACGTTGAAGCACTGCACCCGCAGAAGTTGCGGCATGGCATCTCCTCTTGAGGTGGCGGGTCGGGTGACTCAGTTCGTGGTCGTCGTCGGGCCGCCGCCCCTGCCCCGATCGTCGAGCACGAGTGGGGCGCGACCGTTCACGTCGTACCGGATGTGGGTGACCTGCGGGGTGTGCAGGACGCGGGTCGGCGTCAGTTCGATCGCCTCCTTGTCGCCGAGGTCGAGATCCGCGTCGAACAGTCGCAGGCCGGTGCCGAGCACGACCGGTACGACGTGCAGCTCCAACTCGTCGAGCAGCCCCGCCTTGATGACCTGCCGCACCAGGCTGCCGCCTCCGGCCACGGCGACGTTCTTGCCGCCGGCCACGGCGCGTGCCTGCTGGACGGCGCTGGCCACGCCATCGGTGACGTAGGTGAAGCTGGTGCCTCCGCCCCGCAGGAGGGTCTGGCGGGGCCGGTGCGTGACGACGAAGACCGGCGCGCGGAACGGCGGCTCCTCGCCCCAGGGCGCCTCACCGCCGTCGGCCATCCGGCGCCCCATCACGTACGCGCCGGCGGCCCCGAACGACTCGGCGATGACCTCGGAGTTGGTGTCCTCCTCACCACCGGCGAAGCCCTGTCGTTCACGCCACGCCGACGCCTCCGTCGCCCAGCGGGTGACCCGGAAGAACCCGGCGCTCTCCGCCGAGTCCATCCAGTTGCCGTCGCCCTCGAACCGTGGGCCGGCGTAGAAGCCGTCCACCGACACCGACAGCTGTGCGGTCACCTTGGTCATCGCGTTGTTCCTCTCCCCGGTCACACCCGACGGGGTGCGGCTCGCCAAGGGGTCGGAGCCGAACGGGAGACCCCTACCCGAGAGCAGTGTGACGTGCGTCACCCGAAGGCTCGGTCAGGTACCAGGTTCCGGCGTGTTCCGGGTCCCGGGACCAGCGCATCCCGGGCAACTCCTCGGGTCGGGGCTGCCAGTCCCGGTAGGGCGCGAGGGCCACCCGCCAGGCGATCACCGCGAAGACGTAGATGCCCGGGCCGACCAACCAGAGCAGGGCGTCTCGTCGCCGATAGGAGGCGTACGGCGCGAGCCACGCGGTCGCCGCCATCGGAAGTGCGATCACACTGAGGTCGGCCATCGGCCCGCGACCTAACCGGGTCTCGATCAGCTCGCGGAGGATGAAGGACGGGACAACCACCGCGAGCGTCATGGCCACCGTGCGGATCGTGCGCCCGCGGCGATCCCGGGGTACGCGGGCAGCAGACGCTTCGGCGGGCATGCCCGGAGGGTACGGGCCGATCGCAACGCGGATCGACGACCGGCGGCGGTGCCGTCCCCGGCTAGGCTGACGATCATGCGGATTGGCATCGTCATCCTGCCCGACCAGCGGTGGGCGGAGGCACAGCGTCGGTGGCGGCAGGTGGACGAGTGGGGCTTCGACCACGCCTGGACCTACGACCACCTGGGTTGGCGGGACCTGGTCGACGGCCCGTGGTTCGACTCGATGGCGACGTTGACCGCCGCCGCGACGGTGACCTCCCGGATCCGGCTGGGCACCCTGGTGGCGTCGCCGAACTTCCGGCACCCGGCGGCGTTCGCCCGGCAGATCACCACCGTGGACGACGTCTCCGACGGTCGGCTGCTGCTCGGCCTGGGCGCGGGTGGTATCGGTTTCGACTCGGCCGTGCTGGGCGGTGAGACCCTGCCGCCGCGTCAGCGGGTGGACCGGTTCGCCGAGTTCACCGAGCTGCTCGATCTCGTCCTGCGCGAGGACGGCACCACCTGGCGCGGTGAGTGGTTCGCCGCGGTGGACGCCCGCAACAACCCCGGCTGCGTGCAGCAGCCCCGGGTTCCCTTCGTGGTGGCCGCCAACGGGCCGCGATCGATGCGGCTGGTGGCCCGGTTCGGTCAGGGCTGGGTGACCACCGGCACCGATGCCGACGACGTGTCGGGCTGGTGGGACACCGTGTCGGCGCTGTCCGCGCGGATGGATCGCACGCTGGAGGAGGCCGGCCGCGATCCTGCCACTCTGGACCGTTACCTCTCGCTGGACGCGGCGCCGGTGTTCTCGCTCAGCAGCGCGCAGTTCTTCGCCGACCAGGTCGGCCGGGCCGCGGACCTGGGCTTCACCGACGTGGTGACGCACTGGCCGCGCGCCAGCAGCTGGTACGCCGGCGACGAGGCCATCCTCGCGGACGTGGCGACGCGGTTGCTGCCCGAGCTGCGCGGCTGACGTGGCCGCGTCAGGTGCCAAGGTCGCCGCTGGCCACTCCGCCCTCGCCGCCGGAGACCAGTCGCAGGCGTAGGCAGACGATCGGGGTGTCGCCGTCGACCGGGGTGCCGAGGCCCGCCCAGTAGGCCGCGTGCCCGGCCCGCCACTCCTCGATCGAGCGGTCCCCCTCACCCTCGGCGCGGGCGAAGTCCCATGGCACGTCCGCGAAGCGGACCACCTCGACTCCGGTGATCTCCACGACGCCGGCCAGCGCGTCGTCGTCGTCGACCAGGGCCAGCCGTTCCCCGACCTGTTCCAGCTCCTCGCCCTCTTCCGCGTACTCGGCGAGCCGGCCGGCCGTCGCGGTCTTCACGCCGGCCAGCACGAGGGTGTTGAGGGTCGCCCGCAGCTCGCCGGGGGTGCCGAGGGCAAGGGTGCGCAGTTCACCGATCCGAGGCCACATCCTGCCGAGGCTAGGCCAGCGAGACCTGCACCGCCGCCGCATTGCGCCGGGGCCTGCTCAGATCAGTTGACCGGCGTAGCCGGCGGCGGTGAGCAGCCGGTCGTTGCCAGTGGCCGCGTGCGCGTCGAGCACCGCGTCGGCCAGCTTGACCACGTGCTCGTCGCCGTGCCGAGCCGCCCGGGCGAAGACCTCCGGCGGGGTCACGGCGGTCACGGTCGGTGGCGCGATGCCGTCGGCTGGGGCGTACACCGAGGTCAGGGCCGCCGTCGCGGCCCAGGCCGCGGCGAGGCTCGGCGCCCACAGCGCCCGGTCCAGGGCCGGCAGGGTACGCAGCACCGCGGTCGGCGCGGTGACCGCGTGCACCAGCATGACCGGCGCGGCGTGGCCGAAGCGCAGGTAGTCCAGGCCGGCGCGGTGCACCAACGTGGTGAGCCCGCGCTTCGCCTCGTCCGGGCTCCGCGCGGGGCTCAGCGCCGCGAGCGCCGGCTCCCACCGGGGTACGCCCGGCAGCTGGCCCAACCGATCCCGGACGCCGCCGGTCTGGTCGTCGATCCGGGGCAGCCCGGCCAGCGCGGCGTCCACGTCCATCTGCTCGCGGTCGGCCGGGAGGCCGTCGAGAACACGGTCGGTGCCGGGGACCGGCTGCCAGCGGGCCGCCCAGTAGCCGAGGGCCTGGGCCAGTTCGGTGAGCCGAGGTGGGTTCACGTCGTCCGTCTCGAGGACGCGTACGGCGTGCCCGACCCGGATCACGCCGTGGGTGGCGCCGGCGGCAATGCCCGGCAGCAGGCGGGGCCACCAGGTTCCGAGCACGTCACGCCACGGGTGGTCGCGCAGTTGTCTGTCGAAGTACGCCAGCCAGTCACCGGCCCGCTTCGGATCGCCCAGCGCCGCTCGCCAGTCGTCGATCGGGTGCAACCCCCGGGGCATTTCGTCGAGTCGGCCGAGGTAGTCGTCGAGCCAACGGTGCACCTGTCCCTGGTGCCCGTGTCGGGCCAGCGCCTCGACGGCCATCGGTCCGTGGTTGGAGAGCCACCCCTCGTATTCGGGGCCGGT
This sequence comes from Micromonospora sp. A202, assembly GCF_006715105.1. Lineage (NCBI taxonomy): Bacteria > Bacillati > Actinomycetota > Actinomycetes > Micromonosporales > Micromonosporaceae > Micromonospora > Micromonospora sp. A202. The sequence goes on from NZ_VFMP01000001.1 coordinate 6,794,664, forward strand.
GCGATGCAGTCGTTCGTACGCCTCGTCGAGAATGCCGTCACTCATGCATCGATAGTCGGACGTGAACCGAGGTTCAGGTCAAGCGTGCAGATCGGCGGCGTCGATCAGGCCGGTGATCCGCAGGTCGGCCGCGACTTCGGGCGGGCAGTCGACGGCCACCACGGCGGTGCCCAGCACCTCGGCACCACGCGCCGCGCAGATGTCGTAGAGGGCGTGGAGCTGCGCGCCCGTACGCACCCAGTCGTCCACCACCAGCACCCGGTCGTCGGGGCCGAGGTGCCGGTCCCGTACCGCCAGGTCGACCCGTCGTCCCCGGTAGTCCGGTGGGCTCTGCGCCCAGGTGAGCGGCCCGGCCGGCAGCCGGCCGTCGGCGGGTTTGTGTGCGGCCACGAAGCCGACCCCGAGGGCGGTGGCGGCAAGCGGCCCGAGCAGCAGCCCGGTGACCGCCGGGGCGAGCACCACCGTCGGCCGGGCGGCCCGGTACGGCGCCACCAGGGCCGGTCCCAGTTCGGCCAGCACCGTCGGGTCGCGCCACCAACCGGAGATGTCGCTGACCAGGTGACTGGTGCCCGGACCGGGGTCGATCCACTGGAACAGGGCGGCCAGGCGTTCGGTCAGCTCAGCGGGCATCCGCTCATCCTGCGCCACGGCCGGTCGACGTGCCGACACCCGGGCCGGCCGGCCCACCCCGCCTCGGATGATCGGCTACACGTACCAGCGCAAATACGGGCATACCACTATGATCACGTTGACTTCGGAAGTGCTTCTCTCGTTACGGTCCGACCCGGTTTGTTCAGTCGACGAAAGGACCGGGCCGGTGGCAGGTAAGCACTCCCGTACCCGCATCTTCTCCTCCCCGGCGGGCATCGTGGCCACCGCGGCGGTCGGCGTCGCCCTCGCGGTCGGGGGCACGTTCGGTGCCGTGCAGCTGACCTCCGGCTCCGCCCAGTCGGGCCAGACGACTCTCGACCTCACCCCGACCACCGCCGCCAGCAGCCTCGCCCCCAGCTCCCCGGCCGCCTCCGCGTCCCCGAGTGCCAGCGTCTCCCCGAGCGCGTCCGCCAGCCCTTCGGCCAGCCGGTCGCAGCAGGCCGCCTCCCGAGGCAAGGAGCGCACCGCGTCGCCGACGCCGAAGCCGACCGCCAAGAAGACCACCGCCGCCCCGAAGGTGCTGGACAGCGGCTCGTGCGGTGCCTCGTTCTACTCCGACGGGCAGCTCACCGCCAACGGTGAGTCGTTCAACCCGAGTGCGCTGACCGCCGCACACAAGACGCTGCCGTTCAACACCAAGGTCCGGGTGACCAACCCGGCCAACGGCAAGTCGGTAGTGGTGCGGATCAACGATCGCGGCCCGTTCATCGACGGCCGCTGCCTGGACCTCTCCCGCGCCGCGTTCGCCACCATCGCCTCGGTCGACGTGGGCGCGCTCACCGTCCGCTACGAGGTACTCGGCTGAGTGGGGCAAGCGACGTCGATTCGGCCGGTCGATCGGACCGGCCGGTCAGAACCTCCTCGGACGACGGGTCAGGTTCATTCACCGTTTCACGCGGATCAGGCAAACTGTCTCTCGTACCCACGCGACTCCTTCAGCCGGTCCGTCGCCCGCTGAGCCCCGGATCCCGCGCCGGCCTCGGCGCGGCCCTCGTTCTGCTCGCGATCGTGTCGGCGGTGGAGGCGGCGGACGGGCGTTCGGCGAACTACATCGCACTGTTGGCGGCCGCACCGATCCTGGCCGCCGCACTGGCGGCCTGGCCGGTGGTGTTGGGGGTGGGTGTCGCCGCGACAGTGATCGGGGTCGCCTTCGCGCTGCTCGATCCGGAGATGTTGCTGGTCACCTCGGTCAACGTGGTCTGGGTCGCGCTCGCCACCGGGCTGGCGGTGGCGGTGACGTCGGTCCGCCAGAAGCAGGCGGACCGGATCGTCGAGTTGACCAAGCTCGCCTCGGTGGCCCAGCAGGCTGTGCTGCGTCCACTCGGCCCGCAGGTCGGGACGCTCTCGGTCGCCGGTCGCTACATCTCCTCCACCGCCACGGCCGAGATCGGCGGTGACCTGTACGAGGCGATCGACACGCCCTACGGCGTACGCATGATCATCGGTGATGTGCGCGGCAAGGGCCTGGACGCGGTCCGGCTGGCGAGCATCGTCCTCGGTTCCTATCGCCACGTGGCGTACGAGCGGGCCGACCTGCGCGCCGTCGTCGCCGACCTGGACCGCGCGGTCGCCCGCAACGTGGGCGACGAGGACTTCGTCACCGCGGCACTGGTTGAGGAGCGCGGTGGCACGCTCACGATCGTCAACTGCGGACATCCGCCGCCGCTGCTGCTGCGTCGGGGTGCGGTGATCCCGCTGGAGCCGCCGGCGCCGGCCCCTCCGCTCGGGTTCATGCCGGTGGTCCGCCCCCGGGTCGAACGCCTGGAGCCCGGCGACCGGCTGCTGCTGTTCACCGACGGGCTCGGCGAGGCGCGGCGTGACGGGGAGTTCTTCCCGACCGCCGACCGGGCCTGGCGACTGCTCGGCCACGGCACTGTCGCCAACGGGCTGGCCTCACTGGAGACGGCGCTGATCGAGTGGGTCCATGGTCGTCTCGACGACGACATCGCTCTGGTCCTCATGGAGTACGTCGGTGCCCGCACCGCCGTGACCGCAGCGGTCCCGAGCTGGGAGGTCGGCGCCGCCGAGAGCTGACTCGGTCAGCGCGGCCCGGAGGTGTGTAATCGCCGTCACTTGGGTGATCCGCTTGTCGCTGGCTACCCGCGAGTAATACAGTGTGGGTTACTGATCGGTAACACCTGTCCGGAAGCGGGGCCAGCGAGCATGACCCACTACAAGAGCAACCTGCGGGACCTTGAGTTCAACCTGTTCGAGGTCTTCGGGGCGGACCAGGCGTTCGGCCAGGAGCCCTATTCGGAACTCGACGTCGACACCGCCCGCACGTTTCTCGCCGAGCTCGACCGCCTCGCCCGCGGCGATCTGGCCGCCAGCTACACGGACAGCGACCGCAACCCGCCGGTGTTCGACCCGGCCACGCACACCGCGCCGCTGCCGGCGTTGTTCAAGAAGTCGTACCAGGCGTTCATGGACTCCGAGTTCTGGCGCCTGGACCTGCCGCCGCACCTGGGCGGCACCAACGCGCCGCGCGCCCTCTGGTGGGCCCTCGCCGAACTGGTCCTCGGCTCGAACGCCCCCATCTGGATGTACGCCTCCGGCCCCTCCTTCGCGCATGTCCTGGAGGTCGAGGGCAACGAGCAGCAGAAGCGGTGGGCCAAGCTCTTCATCGACAAGCAGTGGGGCTCCACGATGGTGCTCACCGAGCCGGACGCCGGCTCGGACGTCGGTGCCGGCCGTGCCCGCGCGATCCAGCAGCCCGACGGTTCCTGGCACATCGAGGGCGTGAAGCGCTTCATCACCTCGGGTGAGCACGACCTGAGCGACAACATCGTGCACTACGTGCTGGCCCGCCCGGTCGGCGTCGAGGGCGTCGGTGGCCCCGGCACCAAGGGCCTGTCGCTCTTCGTGGTGCCGAAGTTCCACTTCGACGAGACCACCGGCGAGTTGGGTGAGCGCAACGGCGTCTACACCACGAACGTCGAGCACAAGATGGGCCTGAAGGTCTCCAACACCTGCGAGCTGACCTTCGGCGAGCACGGCGTACCGGCCAAGGGCTGGCTGCTCGGCGACAAGCACGACGGCATCCGGCAGATGTTCATGATCATCGAGTACGCCCGGATGCTGGTCGGCACCAAGGCCATCGCCACCCTCTCCACCGGCTACCTCAACGCTTTGGAATACGCAAAGAGCCGGGTGCAGGGCGCCGACCTGATCCAGCAGGCCGACAAGACCGCCCCGCGGGTCACCATCACCCACCACCCGGATGTGCGTCGCTCGCTGCTGCTGCAGAAGTCGTACGCCGAGGGCCTTCGTGCCCTGGTTCTCTACACCGCCTCCTGGCAGGACAAGGTCGCCATCGCCGAGGCCGCCGGCGACGAGAAGGCCACCAAGCTGGCCAAGCGGGTCAACGACCTGCTGCTGCCGCTGGTCAAGGGCGTCGGGTCGGAGCGGGCCTACGAGATGCTCGGACACGAGTCCCTGCAGACCTTCGGTGGCTCCGGGTTCCTCCAGGACTACCCGCTGGAGCAGTACGTCCGCGACGCGAAGATCGACACCCTGTACGAGGGCACCACCGCCATCCAGAGCCTGGACCTGATCTTCCGCAAGATCGTCCGGGACAACGGCAAGGCGCTGATGGCAGTCGCCAGCGAGATCCAGGAGTTCATCTCCTCCGAGGCGGGCAACGGCCAGCTCAAGGAGGAGCGACAGGCGCTCGGCAAGGCGCTGGCCGAGGTGCAGAACATCCTCGGCGTGATGACCGGCTGGCTGGGCGAGGCGCAGGGTGGCGAAACCCGCGCGCTCTACAAGGTCGGGCTGAGCAGCCGGCGGTTCCTGCTGGCGATCGGCGACCTGGTTGTCGCCTGGCTGCTCCAGCGGCAGGCCGAGGTGGCGCTGAAGGCACTGACCGGCGAGGTCTCCGCCAGCGACAAGGCGTTCTACACCGGCAAGGTGGCCGCTGCCCGCTTCTTCGCCCGCGAGGTGCTGCCCCGCATCGGCGCCGACCGGCGGATCATCGAGAACACCGACCTCGACATCATGGACCTCCCGGAGGAGGCCTTCTGACCGTGCCACGGCACGGTTGACCGGTCCCGGGTCGCACCACCTGGGACCGACACCGACGGCCGGTGGGGCAGCTGCCCCACCGGCCGTTGCCGCGTCCGAGGGTCAGTGACTCCTCTGCTCCCGGCCCCGACGTCCCATTCCGCGGCAAGGAACACCGGTCGGTCCCTCCTCGGGCCGCGCATTGGGTGAGCCTGGTCGGGTATGCCAGCGGCGTGGCGGGTAACCGTCGCGTGACCTCGAAAGGGAACGCCCAGAGCCACCGCACGGGGGAGTGCAGCGCATATGGGTGTCGGAAGCGGCATTTTTCTCATCGCGATCGGCGCGATCCTGACCTTCGCGCTGAGAGCCAACGTCTGGTGGATCGACGTACGGGCGGTCGGCTGGGTCTTCATCCTGGCCGGGCTGGCCGTACTGCTGACCACGCTCTGGTTCTGGCAGGACCGGCGCAAGCGGGCCCGGACCCTCATCGTGGAGGAGAACCGGCTCTCTCATCCGACCGCGATGATGCCGCCGCCGCCGGACCCGCCGCCACCAACCGCGCCGCCGTCCTGAGCCGGACCTGGGCGCGTACCTCTGAGCCACCCGTCGAGAAGCGGCGGGTGGCTCAGTCGCGTGCGGTGTGCCGCTCGATGATCGGAGCGCTCGACCGACCCAGTTCCGCCCAGGCGAGTGGGCCACGGTGCACCGCCAGTTCCGCGGTGCGTAAACCTTCGTCGGCAGCGCCCTCCGGGTCGAGGAGCGCGGAGAGCAGTGAGATGCCCGGATTGTGGGCGATCAGCAGCGCCGTGCGAGCCGTGGGGTCGATCGTGCGGACCAGCGCCAGCAACTCCTCGGGGTGCGCGTCGTACGCGCCAGGCTCGTAACGGACGGTCGGCCGTGGCCCGGTCGGGCCACCCTCCGGCGGCGAACCGGTCATCCCCATCGCCACCCCGTGCCAGGTCTGGCGGGTGCGTCTGGCCGTCGAGCTGATCACCACGTCGGGTAGCAACCCGTGGCGCGCCAGCCAGGCGCCGGCCGCTGCGGCGTCTGCGGTCCCGCGTGCGCTGAGCGGCCGTTCGGCGTCGTCCGCCGCGTCGCTGCCCTGCTCGGCCTTCGCGTGCCGCAACAACACCAGCGTCCGGGTCTCGGGGTCGGCGTCCGTCATGCTCCCAGCTTGCCCGATTGGCGATCTCCGTGCCTGGGTAAGTCGATGGATGCCGCACCCCTACCGACGGCCGCGGCGCGTCGTACGCCAGGTTTTGAGCCGAGGAGCGAGACATGGGCATTGGTGGCAGCATCTTCTTGATCGCGCTTGGCGCGATCCTCGCATTCGCCGTGGAGGCCGACCTGGGCTGGCTGGACCTGTCCGTGGTCGGCTGGGTGCTGATGCTGGCCGGCGTCGCCGGCCTGATCACGACCCTCTACTTCTGGAACAGTCGCCGCCGCACTGTGGTCGCCGCGCCGGTGCGCGAGCAGCGTGTCGTGGCGGACCGGGTGGTGCCGGTCCAGGACGACCAGGTCGTCCAGGAATACCGCGAGGTGCGTCGGCCGGGCCGACCGGTCTGAACTCGCTCGCGAACTCCGGGGTCCCGCAGCGTCGCGGGGCCCCGGCTCGCGTTTCTACCCGGAGGGACCACCACCCCGGCCCGCACCGCAAGATCCGCGCACTTTCGGGGAAACTGCTGCCTGAAAGCCCTTCGAGGCAGCAGTTTCCCCGGAGTTGCGCGGATCTTGCGGTGCGGGCCGGGCCTGCGTCCTCGCCTCGGTGCTCAGGCGAACAGTGCGAAGTAGATCGCGATGTGGTGGCAGAGCGCCGCCAGCAGCGTGCAGGCGTGGAAGAACTCGTGGTGACCGAAGACGGTCGGCCACGGATTGGGCCGCCGCAACGCGTAGAAGACAGCGCCGACGCTGTAGATCGCACCGCCGACGACCAGCAGCACCAGTGCGGTGACGCCGCCGCCGTTCAGGATCTCCGGCAACATGGCCACCGCCACCCAGCCCAGCGCCAGGTAGAGCGGCGCGGACACCCAGCGCGGCGCGTGCGGCCAGACCACCTTGAGCGCCACGCCGGCCAGTGCGCCACCCCAGACCAGGGACAGCATCACGGTGGCCGGGCGGGGTGCGAGCAGCATCACGCAGAGCGGCGTGTACGTACCGGCGATGAACACGAAGATCATCGAGTGGTCCATCCGGCGCATCAGCTGGTAGCCGCGCTCCGACCACACCCGACGGTGGTAGAGCGCGCTCGTGCCGAAGAGCCCACAGACCGTCAGGCTGTAGATGAGGCAGCTGACCAGGGGCGCCCAGCCGGGTCGGGTGGCGGCGATCGAGCAGAGCACGATGCCGCACACCACCGCGACGAAGAAGGCGTACGTGTGCAGCCAGCCGCGCATCCGGGGCTTACCGATGTCGACCGGCTTCAGGCGAATCGGGGCGGAGGTGGTCACCTCCTTAGGTTACGGCACCGTAGGTTACTTGCAAGTAGTCACGGCGGTGACACCCGGCACCGTCGCCGTGGACACCGCGACCGCCGACCATCGGCGAAGATGAGCCGATGCGGATCCGACCCGTCGGGGCGCGCGCCCTGCTCCTCGACTGCACCGACCCCGACGGCGTGCCCGAGGCCGACCTGGTCGACGCATGGCGAGCCGAGCTGTGGCGGCGTCGGGAGCAGGGTGACCTGGCCGCGGTCGAGATAGTGCCGGCGGCCAGCACCGTCCTGCTCGACGGCCTGCCCGACCCGGCCGCCACGGCCGCGCAGCTGACCCGGTGGGCGCCGGCCATTGTGACCGCCGCCACCGCCCGTCGCGGCACGGACGAGCACGACGACGGCACGGAGACCGTCGTTCCGGTCGACTTCGACGGACCCGACCTGCCGGCCGTGGCCGAGCACTGGGGCGTCGACGTGCGCGCCGTGCTGTCCCGGCTGACCGGCACCCGGTTCCGGGTCGCGTTCTGCGGCTTCGCCCCCGGCTTCCCGTACCTGACCGGGCTGCCTGCCGAGCTGGCGCTGCCCAGGCTGGCCACGCCCCGCGCCCGGGTGCCAACCGGTTCGGTCGCCCTGGCCGGCCCGTACGCCGGCATCTACCCGGGCGTGTCACCCGGCGGCTGGCAGCTGGTCGGCCGCACCGACCTGGTCCTCTTCGACGTCCACGCCGACCCGCCGGCCCGACTCGGCCCGGGCACCCCGGTCCGGATGGCCGCGGCATGACCCGCCCGCCCGCCATCGAGGTGCTCCGCGCCGGTGCGCTCACCACCGTGCAGGACCTGGGTCGGCCCGGCTGGGCGCACCTGGGGGTCCCCCGGTCCGGTGCCCTCGACCCGGCGGCACTGCGGCTGGCCAACCGCCTGGTCGGCAACCCGGAGCACGCCGCCGGCCTGGAGATCACCCTGACCGGCTGCACGGTGCGGCTGACCCGGGCCACCACGGTGGCGGTCACCGGCGCCGAGGTGACCGTCCACGCGGGCGATCGGCCCGGCGACACAGGGCGCCCGCTCACCGTGCCGGCCGGGACGGTGCTGCGGATCGGCCCAGCCCGTCGGGGCGTACGGAGTTGGCTGGCGGTGGCGGGCGGCATCGACGTGTCGCCGGTGCTCGGCAGCCGGGCCACCGACACCCTCTCCGGGCTCGGTCCGCCTCGGCTGGGCGACGGCGACCGGCTGCCGCTCGGCGAGCCGCTCGACGCACCCGCGCCGGTGGACCTGACCGTCTGCTCCGCGCCCCCACCGGAGCTGCACCTCATGCTCAGCCTCGGCCCTCGCGACGACCGGTTCACACCAGCCGCACTCGACCTGCTGTTCGGCACCGCGTACACCGTCAGCCCGGTGAGCAACCGGGTCGGCGCGCGACTCGCCGGCGCGCCGCTGCCCCGCGCGGTCGCCGGCGAGCTGTTCAGCGAGGGCATCGTGCTCGGCGCGGTGCAGGTGCCGGCCGACGGACAACCCCTGATCTTCCTGGCCGATCACCCGACCACCGGCGGATACCCCGTCATCGGGGTGGTCACCGACGTGAGCCCGCTCGCGCAGGCCCGCCCAGGGACTACCGTCAGATTCCATGGACCTCAACGCTGACCTGGGCGAGGGCTTCGGCATCTGGCGACTCGGTGACGACGAGGCGCTGCTGGGCCTCGTCACCTCCGCCAACGTCGCCTGCGGCTTCCACGGCGGCGACCCGTCCACCATGCGGCGGGTCTGCGAGGGCGCCGCACGGCGCGGGGTCGCGGTGGGCGCGCAGGTCGGCTACCGGGACCTGGCCGGCTTCGGTCGACGGCACATCGCGTACGACTTCGCCGAGCTACGCGACGAGGTGACCTACCAGCTCGGGGCGTTGAACGCGTTCTGCCGGCTGTTCGGCACCCGGGTCCGCTACCTCAAGCCGCACGGCGCGCTCTATCACGCGGCGAGCACCGACGAGTCCCAGGCGGCGGCGGTGGTCGCGGCGGTCACCGGGTACGACCCCGAGCTGCCCGTGCTCTGCCTACCCGGCTCGACGCTCGCTCAGCTCGCCGTCGGCGCGGGTCTGCCGGTCGTCGCCGAGGCCTTCGCCGACCGTTCCTACCTGCCCAACGGGGCGTTGGTGCCGCGCGGCACCCCCGGCGCGGTGATCACCGACCCGGAGCAGGTGGCCGAACGGGCGGTGCGCATGGCCGTCGAGCGGAGCGTGGTGGCGGTGGACGGCACCGTCATCCCCTGCTCGGTCGACTCGATCTGCCTGCACGGCGACACCCCCGGCGCGGTCTCCGCCGCCGAGCTGGTCCGCGCCACCCTGATCGACGCCGACATCCCGCTGGCCCCGTTCGCGTGACCTTCAGGGGCCCACCGGGCCCCTGAAGGTCACGTCAGGCGTCCAGGCCGCGGAGCACCAGAGGCAGCCGGGTCACGGCACCGTCGACCACCCGGACCGGTACGCCCCAGTCCTGCCGGGTCAGGTGGCACGCCGCGTGTTCGACGTCCGCGTCGCAGGTCGCCGCCTGGGCGGTCACCTGCAACACCCCGGCGGTGACCTCGCCGTTGAGCACCAGCCGACGGGACAGCTCGGTGCCCGTGCCGGCACCGTCCACCAGCAGCTCCGGCGGAGACGCGGAGACCACCAACCGGGTCGACGGCCCGTACGTCTCGTCCAGCTTCTGCCCCGGAGCCGGGGTGAAGACGATGTCCAGGGTGACCTCACCGGCCGCGACGTCGGTCGGCTTACGCTCGGTGCGGTGCCGGGGCCCGTCCACCGTGCTGGCACCCGCCGCCGACAGGGCACCCGGGGCGAGCCGGGTCAACCGGTGCGCGGCGGACTCCACCACCAGCACCTCACCGGCCGGGGTGAGCACCAGGTCGCTCGGCTCCGCCAACCCGTCGGCGACAGTGGAGACCTGGTTGCTGGCCGGGTCGAAGCGGCGCACCGCGCCGTTGTACGTGTCAGCGATCAGCACCGAGCCGTCCGGCAGCGCGCACACGCCCAGCGGGTGCTGAAGCAGCGCCGTCTCCGCCGGCCCGTCCACGTGCCCGAAGTCGAACAGACCCTGCCCGACGGCGGTGCCCAGCACGCCGTTCTCCACGTACCGGATGGCGCTGGTCTCGCTGTCGGCGACCCAGAGCCGGGTGCCGTCGGCCGAGACCGAGAGCCCCGACGGCTGCGCCATCCACGCCTCAGTCAGCGGGCCGTCGCGCAGCGCCTCGACGGTCGTGCCGGCGTACATGCCAGTGGTCCGCTTGATCGGGTCGAACCACCAGAGCTGGTGGATGCCGGCCATCGCGACGATCAGCTTGTCGTCGTACCAGGCCAGGTCCCACGGGGAGGAAAGGTCCACGGCGAACGCGTCGTGGGCGTGGTCGTCGACCGAGGCGCGCCACTGCCGCCCACTGCCGGCCACTGTGACCACCTCGCCGGACTCCAGCCGTACGCCGCGCAGCAGGTGGTTGACCGTGTCGGCCACCACCAGGTCGTAGCCGGCGACCTCGGCGACATGCGTGGGCAGCAGGCACACACCCTGCGGCTCGGAGAACGTCGCCGCGGCAGCCGGCCCGTCGGCCCGGCCCCGCTCGCCCGAGCCGATCCGGCGCACCGGCGTCTCGCCGTCCGGGGCAACCTCGACCAGGGAGTGCCGGGCCGAGTCCGAGACCAGCAGGTTGCCGTTCGGCAGCTGCACCGCCTTACCGGGGAAGCGCAGCGCGGTCTCCGGCGCCGGCGGCGGGACGTACGGGCCATCGCCCCGGTGCAGGGTGCCCTTGGCCTCGTGGGTGGCGATCAGCTCGTCGATCAGCCGGGCCAGCCCTTCGGCGTGCCCCTCGCCGGCCATGGTGGCCACCACGTACCCCTCGGGGTCGATCACCGACAGGGTCGGCCAGGCCCGCGCGGCGTACTGCTGCCACATCTCCATCTCAGGATCGTCGAGTACGGGGTGGTGCACCCCGTACCGCTCGACGGCGGCGGCGAGCGCGTCGGCGTCCTTCTCGTGCTCGAACTTCGGCGAGTGCACACCGATCACGACGAGCACGTCGCCGTACTTCTCCTCCAACGGGCGCAGCTCGTCGAGAACGTGCAGGCAGTTGATACAGCAGAACGTCCAGAAATCCGCCAAAACGATCTTGCCGCGAAGGTCGGCGAGCTTGAGATCGCGTCCACCGGTGTTCAGCCAACCCCGGCCGTGCAGCTCTGGAGCCCGTACTCGTGCAGTCGTTCCCATGCTGTCAGCCTGCCACGGCGAGGCTTCTCCGTATCGGTCGTCGTGACCCGGACGACAGTCAACATTTCGATCGGTGGCAGTTCAGCAGTGGTGGCAGCTCAGCAGTGGTGGCAGCTCAGTAGTGGTGGCAGCTCAGCAGTGCGGTGCTCGGCGTGTCGAGTTGCTCAGCTGCCAACGATCAACGGGACGAGGCAGGAAAGGCCCAGGTGGTACGACGACGGCGGGGTCACGGTCGCCCGTGAACCCCGCCGCCGGTCGATCTACTTCGTGGCCGGTTTGAGGCAGAGCACCCGGTTGGTGCCGTCACCGGGCAGCACCACGTGCGGCTGCGTCGTGTCGGTGCACTTCTCCTTGGCGTCCACCTTCGAGACGATCGTGAAAGCGTCCGCCTCGCCGCAGTTCGCCGCCGTGGCGCCACCCTGACCGGACTGCTTCACGCAGGTGCCGACCGCCGGGTCGAACGACGGACCGTCGTCGCCGCCGAACTTGCCGAGCAGCATCAGCAGGCCGAGCGGCACCGCCAGGATCAGCACCGCAGCGATCAGCACCGCGGCCAGCACCCGGCCGTTGCGGACCTTCGGCGTGGGCGGCTCCGCCTTCGGCTCGTCGGCGTCCGGCTTGAACGCGTCGAACCGGCCGTGGTCCGACTGGCCGGCCTCCTGGCCCCAGGACGACGTGGGCTGCTGCGCGGGCGGGAACGACGGCGGAAAGTTTCCGCCCGGCACCGGCTCGGTTGCCGGCCCGGCACCGAAGCCCGACCCGCCGGACCCTGGCCCACCGAAGTTCGACCCGCCGAAGGCCGACGCCCCGTTCACCGCGGCGGTGCCGGAGGCAGGTGACCCGGGGCCGCCGAACTGGTCGGCCGGTCGTTCGGCACCGGCGTGCGGCCGGGTGCCGTTCATCGGCCGGTTGTTGCCGGGCGTGTCGACGAAGGACGGCACACCGGGCGGGAACGCCGGCGGCGCCGACGGGGCCTCACCGAACGCGTTCGGTGCGGGCTGCCGGTCGTCGAAGCGGGGATCGGCAGCTGACTCGCGGCCCCAACCGGGACCGGCCTGGCGCTGCGAGTCGTTCTGCCACTCTGGTGCGGCCTGGCGCTGGGCGTCGTTCTGCCATTCCGGTGCGGCCTGGCGGTCGGCTCCCGGGTCGCCCTGGAACGCCTCCGGCTCCGGCTCGTTCTCCGGCTCGGGTCGAGCCGGGCGGCCGTACACCCGGGGTTGTGGTGTCGCCGTGCCGGTCGGCCGGATGGCCTGGTCGGTCGGTGGCATCACCCGGCTGGCCAGCGGCACCGAAGCGCTCGCAGTGGCGCGGGCGGCTGCGCCGTCCGCCGAGTCGGCCTCCGATGCCGGCACGACCGCGCGGCCCGCTCCGGACTCCGGAGAGGTACGCGGGGCAGGCACCATGGCGCCGCCGCTCGCGGGAGCGTCGCCAGCGCGGCCCCAGCCGGCCGGCTCCGCCTCGTACTGCGCGGCGGCGTCCGGGGCCTCCCGCTCGGCGTACGCGGGCTGCTCGGGGATCGGGGCGAACTGGGCCTGGGGCGGCGCGTAGTCGGCCGGCGGGGCGGCGGCCAGGCTGGCGCCCGGCACACGCTGCTCCTGTGGGGGCAGCGGCACGGCGTTCGCGGGCGAGATGCCCGGCGCGGGCCCGGGCTGGTAGGCAGGTGCCTCGTCGCCCCGGTCCGCCTCCCAGCCACCGCGCGACTGGGCGGAAGCCTCCGCTTCGGCGCGTCCCCACACCTCACCGGGTGCCCACGGCTCGACCGCCGGCACGCCGGGGTTGGCCTGTGCGGCGTTGTCCTGGTTGGCGGCCCAGCCGGGCACGCCGTCGTTGCTGGGCACACTGACGCTGGCACGCGCGGGCAGGCCACTCTGCTCCGGCGGATTCCACACTGCCGGCTCCGGCCGTTCGGCCGGCTGGTCCTGGGGTGCGAGCACCCAGTCGGGCTGCTGCGGACGGCTCTCGGCCCCGCCCCAGGCGGCCGGCTGCTCGGCCTGGTCCTGCCGCGCGTCGCCGCCGTCATTCCAGGCTGCGGGTTGTGCCTGCTGCTGTGCGGCCCATCCACCGGAGTGGGCCGGGTCGTCCTGGCTGGGCCAGTTCGCCGCCGGTGCCGGCACCTGGGCCGCGCCACGGGCGGCGCCGGGCTGGGCGGCCTGTCCCCACCCGGGGGCGGGCTGCTCGGTCGGTTCGGCAGGTTGGCCCCAGGCCGGCGGCGACTGCTCAGCCGGCGTCCACACCGGCTGGTCGTCGCGCGCGGCGGCGTTGCTGGCGGGCCAACCGCCGTTGCCGGACGCGTCGTCCTGCTGAGCGCCGCCGGACCAACCACCGGCCTGCGGCATCTCGGGCTGCTGCGACTCGGCGCCGTGCCAGTCACCGGCGGGCGGGTTGGCCTGCGGTGCCCCACCCCAGCCTCCGGCTCGGGCCGGGTCTTCCTGGGCAGGCCAGGCAGCGGTGGCCGGAGGCACCTGCGCGGCACCTCGCGCGGCCGGCTGGGCCTGCACCCACTCGGGCTGCTCAGCGGAGTTCGGAGTCCAGTTTGGTGCGGGTGCGCTCTGCTCGGCCGGCGTCCAGCCCTGCTGCTGCGCCGCCCAGGGGGCAGGCTGCGCGGGGGCCGGTGCGCCGTCGTTGCCGGGCCAGGTGCCGGGCTGCTGCTGCGGCGGCTCGCTCGTGCCGCCGGCCGCCCAGGCGGGCTGCGCCGGGTCGCCGGGCTGCGGGGCAGCGGCGGCACCCCAGGCGGGGGCCGGTGGCTGCTCGGACTGGGTCGCCCATGCTGGCGTCGACGGGTTGGGTCGCGTCGGCGGCGGGGGCGCCCAGCCCAGGTCGGGGCCGGCGGCGTTGTGGCTGTTGTCCGGCTGCGCCGGGCGGTCGCCGTACGGCGCCGGTCCGCCGGCGCCCGGTGACACCTCGTCCGGCTCTTGGCCGGGGCGGTGCGGGCCCTCGGACGTCATGGGTGCGCCTCCTCCATCACATGTCGGCTCGCCGGTGCCGATCGGTCTCCTCGGCATGGCTGCCGGCGTCACCGGCGTACCGCTGTGCCGGCTCCCCGCACGGTATCGGGTGGTGGCACGGCCCGTCCAAGGAGCACCGGTCGTCACTTTGCGTGGCCGGTCGGTGTCGAGCAGCTTCTGTCAGCTCGGCCCCTGCCGGGTCGGCGGGCGGCGACCGAAGCCCACCGTACCGGGCGCTGCGGCAGGGCGGAATCCCGGTGGCCGATGGCCGGAACGCCGATGGCCCACCCGGCGGACCGGGTGGGCCATCGATCTGGAGGAGGTAGGAATGTCGAGGAGCGTCAGCTCATGTGACGCTGGGCGATGACGAGGATTTCCTCGCGAACCGCCGGCGAGTTCGCCGAGCGCAGCGCGTGCTCGATGGCACGGGCGCGGCGGGTCGCGTCGCGGTGGTTGCGGATTCGCTCGATCATGCTCATTGGTGGGTCCCCCTAGCTATTCGGTTGTCAGCCCCTGATGCGTCTATTTAACCGCAGAACCCGGCCAACTTCCATCGATTATTAGGTGAGCTGAGACACCTGCCTAACAATCAAAGGTCAACAGCCGATCTGGCTGACGTTTCCGTCGTCCAAACGACACGGCCGGTGTGCCGGGCGTTAACCCGTGGCACACCGGCCGTGGCTGGCGTCGCGAACGATCAGGTCCAGGCGAGCAGCGCCGCCTCCGGATCGGTGAGGAAGTCGCCGATGTCGCGCAGGAACTTCGAACCCAGCTCACCGTCGATGATCCGGTGGTCGAAGCTCAGCCCCAGCGTGGTGACCTGACGCGCCTTGACCTTGCCCTTGTGCACCCAGGGCATCTCCCGCACGGCACCGAAGGCCAGGATCGCGGACTCGCCCGGCGGCAGGATCGGCGTGCCGGTGTCCACTCCGAACACCCCGACGTTGGTGATGGTCAAGGTGCCACCGGACATGTCCGCCGGCGAGGTACGGCCGGACTTGGCCGTCTGCACCAGGCCGTTCAGTGCGTCCGCCAACTCCCGCAGGGAGAGCCGGCCGGCGTCCTTGACGTTCGGCACGATCAGGCCACGCTCGGTGGCCGCCGCGATACCGAGGTTGACGTAGTCCTTGACCACGATCTCGTCGCCGGCCCAGGTCGAGTTGACCATCGGGTGACGCTTCACCGCCAGCAGCACGGCCTTCGCCACCAGCAGCAGCGGCGAGACCCGTACGTCGCGCCACTCCCGTCGACCGCGCAGTCGGTCCAGAGCCTTCATCGCCCGGGTCACGTCGACGGTCAGGAACTCCGTCACGTGCGGGGCGGTGAACGCCGAGCGGGACATGTTCTCGGCGGTGAGCTTGCGAACCCCCTTGACCGGGATGCGCTGCTCGCGGTCCGTGCCGAAGCTCGCGGCGCTCGTCGTCACCGACGGGGTCGCGATCGGCTCGGCCACGGCACCGCTCGCCGCCTGCTGCACGTCCTCCCGGGTGATCGAACCCAACGGGCCCGACCCGGTCACCGTGCCGAGGTCGACCCCGAGGTCCTTGGCGAGCTTGCGCACCGGAGGCTTGGCAAGAACCAGCCCTCCCGCCTGCGCCCCAACCCCGCTTGGGAGGCCCGTCCCGCCCTCGCCATTGCGTCGATCATGGACTTGTGGTGCCGGAATCGTGGGGGTTGCGGCTGTTTTGTCAAACACCACAACTCCATGATCGACCCCGGCGGGGGTGGCACCCTTGCGCGGGCGACGCTTCGCCGCGGTCGTACGCGGGCCGTAACCGACCAGCACCGCCGTCCGCCCACCCGGGGCCGCCCCGCCGATCAGGCCGGGCTCGATCATGCCCTCGGCCGGTGCCACCTCCACCGCCGCCAGCGAGGCCGCCGATGGGGTGGGCAGGTCGCTGCTGGGCGTGGCCGTTGTCGACGGCGCCTCCAATGGGCCGGCACCCGGGTCGGTGTCGATCGCGATGATCGGCGTACCGACCTCGACGGTGGTGCCCTCCGGGTGGTGGATCGCCTGCACCTGGCCGGCCCACTTCGCCGGGATCTCCACCGCAGCCTTGGCGGTCTCGACCTCGACGATCGGCTGGTTCAGCTCGATGGTGTCGCCGACCTTGACCAGCCAGGCCAGGATCTCGCCCTCGGTCAGCCCTTCGCCCAGGTCGGGCAGATTGAACGTCTTGATCCGGGACATGTCGATCACCAGCCGAAGGTGCGGTCGACGGCGTCGAGCACCCGGTCGAGGTCGGGCAGGTATTCCTCTTCCACCCGGGAGGCCGGGTAGGGGGTGTCGAAGCCGGTCACCCGCAGCACTGGCGACTCCAGGGAGTAGAAGCACTCCTCGGTGATCCGGGCCGCCAACTCGGCGCCGAGACCGATGTTGGACGGTGCCTCGTGCACCACGACCGCGCGGCCGGTGCGCTTCACCGACTCGTACGCGGCGCCCAGGTCCAGCGGAGAGAGCGAGCGCAGGTCGATGACCTCCAGCTCCCGGCCGTCCTCCGCGGCGGCGGTCGCCGCCTCCAGGCAGGTCCGCACCATCGGCCCGTAGGCCAGCACCGTGACGTCGGTGCCGGGCCGCACGACCCGGGCCGAGTGCAGGGGGTACGCCTCGGACAGCGGCGCGGTCAGGTCGACCTGACCCTTCTCCCAGTAGCGGCGCTTGGGCTCCAGGAAGACGATCGGGTCATCCGAGGCGATGGCCTGCTGGATCATCACGTACGCGTCCTGCGGGTTGGAGCAGGTCACGACCTTCAGACCGGCGGTGTGCGCGAAGTACGCCTCCGGCGACTCGGAGTGGTGCTCGACGGCGCCGATGCCACCACCGAACGGAATCCGGATCACCATGGGGATGCTGAGCTTGCCGCCCGAGCGGTAGTGCATCTTCGCCACCTGCGACACGATCTGGTCGTACGCGGGGTAGACGAAACCGTCGAACTGGATCTCGCAGACCGGCCGGTAGCCGCGGATGGCCAGACCGACCGCCGTGCCGATGATGCCGGACTCGGCCAGCGGGGTGTCGATGACCCGTTGGTCGCCGAAGTCCTTCTGGAGCCCGTCGGTGATCCGGAAGACGCCGCCGAGCTTGCCGACGTCCTCGCCCATGATGATGACCTTGGGATCGGTCTCCAGGGCGCGGCGCAGGCCGGTGTTGAGGGCCTTGCCGAGGGTGAGCGTCTCCGTGGCCATCAGTGGGCGCTCCCTTCGAAGGACTCCATGTAGCGGTTGAACTTCGCGCGCTGCTCGTCGAGCAGCGGAGAGCCGTTGGGGTAGACGTGGTCGAACATCGTCACCGGCTCCGGGTTGGGCATGTTGAGCACCCGCTCGCGCAGGTGCACCGACTCGCGGCGGGCCTGCTCGTCGACCTCGGCGAAGAAGGTCGCGTCGGCGATCTGCTGCTTCTCCAGGAAGGCCTTGACCCGGGTGATCGGGTCCTTGGCCTGCCACGACTCGACCTCGCTGGCGATCCGGTAGCGGGTCGGGTCGTCGGAGGTGGTGTGCGCGCCCATCCGGTAGGTGTACGCCTCGATCAGGCTCGGGCCCTGCCCGTGCCGGGCGTTGTCCAGCGCCGTGCGGGTCACCGCGAACGAGGCCAGCACGTCGTTGCCGTCCACCCGTACGCCGGGGAAGCCGAAGCCGGCGGCCCGCTGGTAGAGCGGGACCCGGGTCTGGCGCTCCAGCGGCTCGGAGATCGCGTACTGGTTGTTCTGGCAGAAGAAGACGAGCGGCGCGTTGAAGACACTGGCCCAGACGAACGCCTCGTTCACGTCGCCCTGGCTGGTGGCCCCGTCGCCGAAGTAGGCGATCGCGGCCTCGCCGTCGTCGTTGCCGATCTTGCCGTCCATGGTGATGCCCATGGCGTAGCCGGTGGCGTGCAGGGTCTGCGCACCGATGACGATCGTGTACATGTTGAACTTGAACTCGTTCGGGTCCCAGCCGCCCTGGTCGACACCGCGGAAGAGGCCCAGCGGCATGATCGGGTCGATGCCTCGGCAGTAGAGGACGCCGTGCTCCCGGTAGGTCGGGAAAGCCATGTCCTGCGATCGCAGCGCCCGCCCGGAGCCGACCTGAGCGGCCTCCTGGCCGAGCAGACTGGCCCAGAGGCCCAGCTCGCCCTGGCGCTGGAGGGCGGTCGCCTCGGCGTCCAGCTTGCGGACCATCACCAGATCGCGGTAGAGCCCGCGGTATTCCTCGTCGGTGAAGTCCACGCGGTACACGGTGCCGTCCGGCCCGGTGGCGCTGTCGATGCGCTCGCCGTCGGGGGTGAGCAGCTGCACCAGCTCCGGATTACCGGCCGCGCCCTTCTTGGAGCGGGGTGCAGGCCGCCTGCTGCGGGTGGTGCCCCCGGGGTCGCCCTTTGCCATCGGTCTCTCCCTGTCGTGTCTGCGTCGGCACCGGGGGGTCACCCGGCCGCGCAACTCGTGCGCCTGCCCGGCTGCTGCCGGGCCGGTTCCTGGCGGCCGCGCCTAGCCCCGGTGGGGGTTGCCGCACGGCGTGATCCGGGTTCTGGCCGAACCCGGATCGGGAGTGCCGGCGCTCAACCGCGCCTGCCGCGAGGGTGCGCGGAGGTCACGGCTGCGTTGCCGTCGTGCTCCATATTCGCAGAGCAGGTGAGCGCGCCCACAGTACGCCTGCCCCGTATTCCGCCCGCCCACGCTTTGCCATCGTTTGTCGCCATCATGCTGGCCTGCGTTTCGAGGGCGATCCGGCGATGATTCGTCACCGTTCGGTCAGCACCGCGTGTCGACACGCGGTGGAGGTTGGACGACAGAGCGTGACTACGTAAGGCTGATTACCGCAGGATCGCGCCTATCGAGTTATTTGCCGGCTTCAGCGCCGGCGGCGTCCATCCATGTCCTCCGACGGCCGACGACAAGGGGTGTGCGGTGCACGAGCCAGGTGATGGTCCCGGCACACCAGCCCTCGGCCGGCACCGGTCCGCGGGCGACTACCGCAGGGTGGTCGGCGTGCACCGTGCACCCGGCGCGGGCAGCCCCACCCGGGGTTACCTGCTCACCGTCGCGCTGCTGGCCGGCACCGCGTCGATGCCGATCCTCGCCGCGATCAGCGCCGGCTCGGCCACCCCGGGCAGCACCGCGCTGCCGGACAGCAGCATCCCGTTCATCCCGACCCCGTCGGTCGGGCCGGTGCTGATTCCGCTGCCGATGACCAGCCAGCCGTCAGTCCCACCGCCCGGCTCATCCAGCGTCGGCCCCACCAGCGGCTGGCTGCCCGCCGCTCCCCGGCGTACCCGGGAAGGGCCTGGGCCTGGGCCCACAGTGACCGACCTGGGGCCCGCCCCGCGGGCGCCGCGCCCGCCGGTGGCGCCGAAGCCGCCTCGGGGCACCTCACCGGCCGTCCCCCCGTCGTCGCCGACCGGTTCGCCGACCGACCCCGGTCCGACCAACCCGGACCCGACCGACACGCCGGGCCCCGATCCGACGCCGACTCCCAGCCCGACTCCGACCCCGACCCCGACGTTGACGCTGGATCCGTCGCCGACGTTGGACCCGACGCCCACGCTGGAGCCAACCTCCACGCTGGAGCCAACCTCCACGCCGACGGACGCCTCGACCGCCACCGCCGTCCCAACCTGCACCCGGTCGGTGCCGGCCACCAGGCCCGCGCCGACCAGCACCCGGTCCGTGCCGGCCACCAGGCCCGCGCCGCCCGTCACCCCCGCCGTGCCGACCAGCCGGCCCAGCCCGTCGGTCCCGTCGTCTCCGACCGATCTCCCGACGTTCGCGGCCGGCCTGGCATCGCTGGCCGGACCGACGCACTTGACGGTGTCCCCGGCGGTACGGTGACGAACAGGCGCGGCCCATCCGGTGCCGGCGGTGTTCGGCGGTAGGCGCATACCGGAGGGGGTGACGTGGGCGGCGGTACCGAACTCCGCCCGGTCACCAGCCGACCCGGCCCGGGGCGGCGGATCGCCCGGCTGGTCACCGAGGTGACCGCACCGGCCGTGCTCGTGTCGTTGCTGATCATCACGGTGAGCTGGCACAGCGCGCGCCGTCCGGGTCAGGGCCTCGTCTGGGGTCTGCTCGCCACGATCTTCGTCACCGGCATCCCGTTCGCCTACATCGTCGGCGGCGTACGCCGTGGCCGGCTCACCGACCACCACATCGGCCGTCGGGAGCAGCGCCGGGTGCCGCTGCTGGTCGGCCTCGGTTCGGTCGCGGGAGGGCTCGCCCTGCTCGCCGTGCTCGGCGCGCCCCGCCCGTTGCTGGCGCTGGCGGTGGCCGGGCTCGTCGGCCTCGTGGTCGCCGTGTCCGTCAGCCACTGGTGGAAGATGTCGATCCACTCGGCGGTGTCCGCCGGCACCCTGGTCATCCTGGCCCTGACGTTCGGAACGCGCGTGCTCGTCGCCGCCCCGCTGCTGGCGTTGGTGGGCTGGTCCAGGGTGCGACTGAGGGACCACACGGTGCCGCAGGTGCTCGCCGGTGGTGTGCTCGGCGCGCTGATCGCCGCGGCGGTCTTCGGCCCACTGCGCTGAGACCCGCCGCAGAGGCCGGCCGGGCCGAGGCGGGCGGCGCTATGCCGCCCGGCCTCGGGTGTCGTCAGGCCCCGTCGTCGGCCAGGCGGTGCCGGTTCGCCTCGATCCAGGCGTCCAGGGCGGCCGGGTCGTCCGGGTCCACGCCGTCGGCCATCAGCTGTGCCACCGCAGCGGTGGCGGCGCTGCGTCGTTCACCAGTGGAGTACAGGCGCGCGAACTCCGGCACCATCTCCTCGATCGCCTCGTCGGTGCGCGTGGTCGCCGCCTCGGGCAGACCGCGCTGCCGGGACGCGTACCGCGCCCAGGCACGCAGCACCCGGGGCAGCATCGCGGCGTCGTCCATGTCCAGCACGGCACGGCGGTGCACCCAGTCGAGCAGGAAGAGCCCGGACACCGCCGGGCTCCAGCGCATCGGGTCGGCGTCCGGGAAGGTCGCCGAGTGGTCCAGCAGCAGGCTCAGGCAGAAGTGCAGCGAGGCCAGCTCCGGGCCGTCGACGGAATCCAGCCCGAAGCGGGTGGCCTCCGGTGCGGCGAGGAACCGCCGGACCAGGTCGGTGCGCTCGGCGGCGGAGAGTGGCTCGACCTCCGCCGGGCCGGTCGGGTCGGCCGCGGTGGGCAGCAGCGCCAGCCGGGCGCCGACCAGCGCCCGGTCGGTGGCGAGGGAACCCTCGCCGGGCAACTCGCTCAGCTCGTCGGTCACCGCGAGATGGCGGGCCACCTCGCCACGGAGCTGGGCCGGATTCTCGGTGCGGAACCAGGTCAGCTCGTCGTCCGCGCACATCTGGCGGACCTGGTCCAGGATCCGTTCCGCCGGCCCGCCGACGAAGATGTCCTTGGTGATCCCGATGTTGTGGTCCACCAGGGCCACCAGCGCGTGCTCCGAGCCGCCGGACGCGTCGTCGTAGGCGAAGGTGGCGAGGTAGGACGTCTGGTCGCCGTAGACGTCGCCGTACGCCCACGTGCCGGTGAGGTGCACCCGACCGAGCTGACCGGCCCAGGTGGGTGCCTGGCTGCCCGGACGCACCCGATCGGTGCCCTCGGCGTCCGGGACGAGCGTGGCGAAGACCTGCCGGATGGTGGTCGCGGCCGCGACCCGGCGACGGGCGGTGGCGGCGAGAAACCCGGTGACGAACTCCCGTACGGCGGTGTCGCGGTCGGTCTCCGCGAT
Organism: Micromonospora sp. A202; assembly: GCF_006715105.1. NCBI lineage: Bacteria > Bacillati > Actinomycetota > Actinomycetes > Micromonosporales > Micromonosporaceae > Micromonospora > Micromonospora sp. A202. Next base: position 6,816,597 of record NZ_VFMP01000001.1, read on the forward strand.
CGCGTAGACACTGCCCAGCAGCGCGCTGCCGAGCATCTCGGCGTCGAGGGCGGACTCCAGCTTGGTCACGTCGCGTGCGGCGTGCAGCACCGCGTCGTAGGGGGTCTGAGGCGTGGCCATGCTCCGACCCTACGCCGCCGGGGGCGTACACAGAGCGGTAGCGAGCCGTGCGGAGCGTCAGCGGCGGGCGGCGTCCCTCAGCGCGTCGCGTGCCTGCGCGTACGAGCCGAGCACGACCCGCACGGGTGTGAGCACGTACTCCTCGCCCACCCGGGCCACCTTCTCGGTCAGGCGTTGCTCGGCGCGGGCCCGGGCACGCCGCGCGGCCCAGCGCACCACGGGTCGGGTCAGCGCCGCCAGCAGCAGCCCCGCCAGCAGACCGCCGAGCAGCAGCAGGGTCGGCAGTGGCACCTGCCCGACCATCGGGTCGTCCAGCGCGGGCAGGCCGAGTGCCCGCAGCGCGTAGCCGAGCACCAGCCAGCCCAGACCGACCACGGCGGCCAGGGTGACCAGCCACTGCAAACCGCCGACGACCCGCCACCACAGCGGTCGACGGCCGAGGCCGAGGTCGGTGCCGGCGATCGTGCGGTCCAGCGCGTCCGGCAGGTCGCCGAGGCGGGACCGGGCGGCGGCGGTGACCGCGCCGGGCCAGGCGGCGGGCAGGTCGGCGGCGGCCCGGTCGGCCACCGCGCGGATCGCCAGACCCAGGGCGGAGCGTTGGGCGGCCGTCGGATCCGGCACGGAGGTGGCCGCGACCAGGCTCTCCGCCGCGTCGGCCCCCGCGTCGGCCGGGCCGGGCAGGTGCAGCCGGCGCAGCGGGTCGGGTCGCAACCGGCGCCAGCCCCGGACCAGGGGCCAGCCGGTGGCCGCGACGGCCCGGTGCCGGTACGCCTGCTGCACCGCCTCGGTCACCGCGGGCACGCCGGCAGCTCCGGCCAGCGCCCGGTTCAAGCCGTAGACTGTCGAGTCGTCCGGCCCACCCGCTGGTCTGGCCGAGCCGACCAGCTCGTCCAGCCCGGCGACGACCGTGTCGACGTCACCGGCGAGCCGACGCAGCGCGGCCTGCCGCTCGGCGACGGTCCGCTCCAGGGCACCGCGCAGCCCGACCATCCCGGCCGGGTCGATGGCGGTGGTGGACAGCAGGGGCACACCGGTCAGCCCGTCCGTGTCGAGCAGTCGGCGCAGGTCGTCCAGGACCCGGGGCACCTCCGCCGGGGGCAGCCGGTCGGCCTGGTTGAGCACGACCAGTGTGACGTCGCGGTGCCGGTGGAACTCGCGCAGGTAGCTGTCGTGGATGACCCGGTCGGCGTACTTCTGTGGGTCGACCACCCAGACCACCTGGTCGACCAGGCCGAGCAGTCGGTCCACCTCAAGCCGGTGGGACCGCTGGACCGAGTCGAAGTCGGGCAGGTCGAGCAGGATCAGCCCGTGCAGCGCCGTCTCGTCGTCCGCGTCCAGGGCGCTCTCCCGGACGAAACGGTGTCGGGGCAGCACGCCGATCCAGTCGAGCAGCCGGTTGGCGCCCTCCAGTGGGCCCCACACGCAGGCGTGGGTGACGCCGGTGGTCGGCCGACGGACGCCGACCGGCGACAGCTCCAGCTGGGCCAGCGCGTTGAAGAGGCTGGACTTGCCGCTGCCCGTAGCGCCGGCCAGGGCGACCACTGTGTGGTCCCGGGAGAGCGCGAGTCGGGTGCCGGCCCGCTCGACCAGGGTGTGCGCGGGCACCAGCTCCGCGTCCGGCAGCAGGCCGTCGACCGCGGTCAGGAACCGGCGTACCGCGTCCAGTCGGGCGATCAGCACGTCGGCGTCGACCCGCTGGTCTCCGCGGAACGCCTCGCGTACCCGGCCGGTGATGTTCGTCACCGGAAACCCTCCTCGTCGGCGGCCGGCTGAGTGTTGCCGGCGGCGGACAGACCGCTGCGGTGCCGGGCCAGCTCGACCCGGCCCGCAGCCCGGCGCAGGCCGTCGCCGGCGTCCGCGGCGGGGCGGGCGTCCGCGGTGCGGCTCAGGAACCGGTCGGCCTCCGCGTCGAGCAGCGTCCGCACCCGCTTCAGCAGGTCGGTGCGGGCCTTGGCGGCGAGGGTACGCACCGCCTGGTCGCCGAAGATCGCCTGGAGTACGGCCTGCGCGGCGACGGTGGTGCCGGCCCCGGTGGCCAGCTCCAGCCCGGTCGGGATGAACGCGGTGGAGGCGAACACGGCGATCATCACGGCCAGCCCGGTGGCGTTGACGGCGTACGCGGCGGTGCGGGCCACGAACCGCTTGTCCCCGCCCTCGACCCGGACCAGCTCCAGCACCCCGCGCTGCCAGTCCCGGACCATCCGTTCGGCGCGTTCGGGCAGGTCGGCGCTTGGGTGGGCGAGCGCCGGTTCGAGCAGGTCGGCGCCCGCAGGGTGTGCCTTCCACCCGGTGTACGCGGATTCTGCGGCCTCCGAGGCCACCCCGCGCAGCAGCGTCACCAGCTGCGACTCGATGGCGTTGCGGAGTTCGACGGAGGGCGCCGGCCGGCCGGTGACGGCGGCCACCACCCGGTCCCGCAGGCGGCCGATCCGTGCCTCCAGGGTGCGGAACAGCTCGCCGGTGCCGACGAACTCCTGCCAGCGGGCGAGCACCTCGCCCCGGAGCAACCGACCGTCCTGGAGCCCCTGCTCGACGGTGCGCTCGGCGCCCCGGTACGCGGCCCGGACCCGTTCGTCCAGCCCGTCGGCGGCGGCGAGCTGCTCGTCGGCGGCGTCGGCCAGCTCCTCGACGGCGGGGTGCAGGGCGGCCAGCGCCCCGTCCAGCGTCTGACGGACCACCGCCGCCCGGGCGTCCGCGTCGCCGGCCAGCCGGGCGAACCAGTCGGCCAGCGATGCGGTGACCCCCTCGGGCAGCAACCCCTGCCCGTCGACCCAGGTCTCCGGGAGCACGAACAGCGGCGCCCGGCCGAGGTCCTGTTCGGCGAGCATCTCGCTCAGGTGCGCGGCGATCTCCTCGGTGGCCTCGGCGGGCACCCGGTCCAGCACCATGGCGATCACCGCGCCTCGCGACCGAGCGCTGCGCAGCAGCTCCCAGGGCACCGCGTCGGCGTACCGAGCGGCGGTGGTGACGAAGAGCCAGAGATCGGCGGCGGCGAGCAGTTGGGTGGCGAGCGCCCGGTTGGCGTCGACCACCGAGTCGATGTCGGGCGCGTCGAGGAAGGCCAGCCCGGCGGGCAGGGCCGGCGCGGTGACGAGGTGCAGTGCGCGCGGATCTTCGCTCGGCTCGGTGGTGCGGGTCAGCCCAGGCAGCAGGTCCCCCTGCCGGAACCAGGCCGCGTCGGACGGGTTGCAGACCAGCACCGGCGAGCGGGTGGTCGGCCGGAGCACGCCGGCGGCGCTGACCCGGGCCTTGACCAGGCTGTTGACCAGGGTCGACTTGCCTGCGCCCGTGGAGCCGCCGACCACCACGAGCAGTGGGGCGTCCAGCCGGGCGAGCCGGGGCAGCAGATAGTCGTCGAGCTGGTCGGTGAGGGCGGTGGCGTTGTGCCGGGCGGACCCGGCGGTGGGCAGCGCGAGGGGATACCGGGTCGCACCGATCGCCTCCCGGAGGCCCGACAGTGCGCCGGGGAAGCTGTCGTCCCCGGTGGTGGCGGGCGGCTCCTCCGCGGCGTCCGGCGGGCCGGTGCGGGATGCGACGGCGGGCGCGCCGGAACGGGTGGCGGAATCGCCGTGCGTCGTCACCGCTAAAGCGTGCCCGACCGATGCAAGAGAAGACAACCGGACGGTAATAACGGGTGGGTTGCGTCGGGTTGACTCAACTCAACTTGACGATTCGCCAACGCGTGGCACTATTGAGTCAAGTTCACTCAACTTGTGGTGGGGCCCGCTGCGGGCGGTGCTCGCCAGGCAGCCGCGGGCAGTGCCCGTCACCTGCACAACCTTACGAAGCGAGGAAGCGAACATGGCACGTGCGGTCGGTATCGACCTCGGCACGACGAACTCCTGCGTCAGCGTTCTCGAGGGCGGTGAGCCCACCGTCATCGCCAACGCTGAGGGATCGCGGACGACTCCGTCGATCGTCGCGTTCGCCCGCAACGGCGAGGTGCTCGTCGGCGAGGTCGCCAAGCGTCAGGCAGTGACCAACCCGGATCGGACGATCCGGTCGGTCAAGCGCGAGGTCGGCACGAACTGGTCCGTCGACATCGACGGCAAGAAGTACACCCCGCAGGAGATCTCGGCCCGGACGCTGATGAAGCTCAAGCGGGACGCCGAGGCGTACCTGGGTGAGCAGATCACCGACGCGGTGATCACCGTTCCGGCCTACTTCAACGACAGCCAGCGCCAGGCCACCAAGGAGGCCGGTGAGATCGCCGGCTTCAACGTGCTGCGGATCGTCAACGAGCCGACCGCGGCCGCCCTGGCGTACGGGCTGGACAAGGGTTCCAAGGAGCAGACCGTCCTGGTCTTCGACCTCGGCGGCGGCACGTTCGACGTGTCGCTGCTGGAACTGGCCGAGGGTGTCGTGGAGGTCAAGTCGACCAGCGGTGACAACCAGCTCGGCGGCGACGACTGGGACCAGCGGATCATCGACCACCTGGTCAAGACGTTCCGTGGTGAGCACGGCATCGACCTCGGTCAGGACAAGATGGCCCTCCAGCGCCTCCGTGAGGCTGCCGAGAAGGCCAAGATCGAGCTGTCCGCCGCCACCACCACCAACATCAACCTGCCGTACATCACCGCCGGCGCGGCCGGCCCGCTGCACCTCGACGTGACGCTGAGCCGCGCCGAGTTCCAGCGGATGACGCAGGACCTGCTGGACCGTTGCAAGGGCCCGTTCGAGCAGGCCGTGAAGGACGCCGGGATCAAGATCTCCGACGTCGAGCACGTCATCCTGGTCGGCGGTTCGACCCGGATGCCCGCCGTGACCGACCTGGTCAAGCAGCTCACCGGTCGCGACCCCAACAAGGGTGTCAACCCGGACGAGGTCGTCGCCGTCGGCGCCGCCCTCCAGGCCGGTGTGCTCAAGGGTGAGGTCAAGGACGTCCTGCTGCTCGACGTGACCCCGCTGAGCCTGGGCATCGAGACCAAGGGCGGCATCTTCACCAAGCTGATCGAGCGCAACACCACCATCCCGACCAAGCGCTCCGAGGTCTTCACCACGGCGGACGACAACCAGCCGTCGGTGCTGATCCAGGTCTTCCAGGGTGAGCGTGAGATCGCGGCCTACAACAAGAAGCTCGGCACCTTCGAGCTGACCGGCCTCCCGCCGGCGCCGCGCGGCGTGCCGCAGATCGAGGTCGCCTTCGACATCGACGCCAACGGCATCGTCAACGTGCACGCCAAGGACCTGGGCACCGGCAAGGAACAGAAGATGACGATCACCGGCGGCTCCTCGCTGCCGAAGGACGACATCGAGCGGATGCGCCGGGACGCCGAGGAGCACGCGGAGGAGGACAAGCGCCGCCGCGACGACGCCGAGACCCGCAACGTGGCCGAGGCGCTCCAGTGGCAGACCGAGAAGTTCCTCGCCGAGAGCGGCGACAAGCTGCCCACCGAAAACCGGGAGCAGCTCAACGAGGCGCTCGGCGAGCTGCGTGGCGCCCTCGGCGGCCAGGACATCGAGAAGATCAAGTCCGCGCACGAGCGGCTGGCGCAGGTCTCCCAGCAGGCCGGTTCGCTGCTTTACTCGCAGCAGGCCGAGCAGGGCCAGCAGCCGGGTGGCGAGCCCGGCCCGGGTGCGACCGGCGCGGCCGGTGCGACCGGTGCGACCGGCCCGCAGGCCGGTGGGGCCGACGACGTGGTTGACGCGGAGATCGTGGACGAGGACGGCAAGAAGTGACCACCGGCCTCGGACGCGTATCCACGGCGAAGGGGGATGAGGTAGCCGCATGACGCAGAAGCCACGAGCCGCCGACCCGGCCGACGCCGGGTCGACGCCGGGTGGCTCCGCGCCCACGGAGCCGACCACCGGCGACAAGGAGCGGGTCGTCATCCGCAACAACCGCAAGCTCATCGACACATCGGAGCCTGAGGGCACCGCCGCCGACGCCGAGACCGGCGTACCGGCCGAGGGCCTGGTCGAGGACGCCGAGGTGGTGGTCGACGAGATCGAGGTCGAGGTCAACGCCACCGACGGTCCGGAACCATCCGGCCCGGCGGTGGTGGACGCCCCGGCGCAGCCGGTCGACGGCGGCGGCACGGGCACCTCGCTCGGCGCCGAGCTGGAGGCGCTCCGGGCCGAGCTGGACGAGCGCACCAGGGATCTGCAGCGGGTGTCGGCGGAGTACGCCAACTACCGCAAGCGAGTCGACCGGGACCGCAGCCTGGTGCAGGAGCAGGCGACCGGCTCGGTTCTGGCTGCGCTGTTGCCGATCCTGGATGACCTGGACCGGGCCCGGGAACACGGCGACCTGGTCGGGCCGTTCGGCACGGTGGCGGAACAGCTCACCACCGCGTTGGGCAAGTTCGGCCTGAACGCCTTCGGCGAGCAGGGCGACCCGTTCGACCCGACCCGGCACGAGGCGGTCGCGCACCAGACCTCGGCCGACGTCAGCGAGCCGACCTGCGTCCAGGTCATGCGGCGCGGCTACCAGCTCGGTGAGCGGCTGCTGCGCCCCGCGCTGGTCGCGGTCGCGGATCCGGAATAGTGCGAGACAGTGACCGAGCCGTCCCGCCCACCGCACAGCGGTGGGCGGGACGGCCGGGCCGCGAGGGTCGAGAGGGGGTGGACCGGTGAGTTCGAAGGACTGGATCGAGAAGGACTTCTACGCCGTGCTCGGCGTGGACAAGGCCGCCTCCGCGGATGACATCAAGAAGGCGTACCGCAAGGTGGCCCGGGAGTCGCACCCGGACCACAACCCGGGCGACCCGAAGGCCGAGGAGCGGTTCAAGGCCGCGTCCGAGGCCTACAACGTCCTGTCGGACACGGGTCGCCGTCGCGAGTACGACGAGATGCGCTCGCTGTTCGGCTCGGGGGCGTTCCGGCGCAGCGCCCGGGGCGGAGGCCAGCCGGGCGGCATGCCGTTCGACGTCTCCGACATGTTCGGCGGCGGTGGAGGCGGCGACCGTCGCTTCGGCGGCGCAGGCTTCCAGGACCTGTTCAGTTCGATCTTCACCGGTGGCCAGGCCGGTGGGCAGGCCGCGCCGCGCGGTCCGGCCCGTGGTCGGGACGTCGAGACCGAGGTGGCACTGGACTTCGGTGACGCCGTACGCGGGGTGACGCTGCCCCTGACGCTGCGCGCCCCCGGAGTTTGCGAGACCTGCCACGGCAACGGGGCCAAGCCCGGCACCCAGCCGCGTACCTGCACGGTCTGCCACGGCGCTGGGGTGACCACCCGCGACCAGGGTGCGTTCAGCTTCTCCGAGCCGTGCCGCAACTGCCAGGGCGTCGGCACCGTGGTCGAGGAGAAGTGCCCGGAGTGCCAGGGCAGCGGCGGGGTCACCAAGACCCGCACCATGAACGTGCGGTTCCCGGCCGGGGTGGCCGACGGTCAGCGCATCCGGCTGGCCGGGCGCGGTGAGCCAGGCGAGCGCGGGGGCCCCGCTGGTGACCTCTTCGTGCAGGTCAAGGTTCGACCGGACGAGCTGTTCGGGCGTACCGGCGACGACCTGACGCTGTCCGTGCCGGTCACCTTCGCGGAGGCCGTGCTCGGCACGGACCTGCGGGTGCCCACGCTCGACGGCGCGGTGACCCTGCGGGTTCCGCCGGGGACGCCGAGCGGACGGGTGCTGCGGGCCCGCGGCAAGGGTGTGGTCCGCCGCGACGGGCAGGCCGGTGACCTGCTGGTCACGTTGGACGTGGTGGTCCCGGCCCGACTGTCGGACGAGGCGCGCACTGCACTGGAGGCGTTCGCCGAGCAGAGCCCGCCGGCGGCCCGGGAACATCTCGACGCTCGGGTGCGTCGGGTCAGTTAGTCCGATGGAGTGGACGCGGAGGTGAGCGGCATGTCGGGCGAGTTCCTCGGTTCGGGTGACCCTGCCTACGAGGCCAAGGTTCTGATGATCTCGGTTGCAGCCCGGATGGCGGGGATGCACCCACAGACCCTGCGCCAGTACGACCGGCTGGGGCTGGTGCAGCCCGGCCGGGCCGCTGGTGGCGGACGTCGGTACAGCGTGCGCGACGTGGTGCTGCTGCGCGAGGTCCAGCGGCTCAGTCAGGACGACGGGATCAACCTGGCCGGCGTCAAGCGGATCATCGGACTGGAGCGGCTGCTGGAGCAGGCGCAGCAGCGGGTGGCCCGGCTGGAGGCGGAGCTGGACGCCGCGTACCGCCGGGTGGCCGAGCTGGAGTCGCTGGCACGCTTCCCGGGTCGGGACCTGGTGCCGACCAACCGCACGTCCACCGCGCTGGTCGTCTGGCGACCCCGCCGCATGCCCGATCGCTGACCAACCGCTCACCCGGCGCTGTCTTTCGGCCCGGACCGTACCGGATTTCCCGGCGCGGTCCGGGCCGCTTCGGTTAGCCTGTCGATACGGTCCAATCGGCTTAATACGGACCTACCGGCATGGCGAGGGGGAGCGATGGCGGAGCCGGCGAAGAAGGTTGCCCAGCAGGCGGAAGACCGGTTGGAAGAACTGGCCGAGACCGTCCGCAAGAAGTTCGACAAGGTGACCGAGGGAACCTACCGGGACCGGGTCGTCGGAGGGCGGTTCGCCGGCCGGGACGACCACGGCGGCGAGAAGGACCGAGCCGAGACGGAACGGCAGCAGGACTGACCGGTGACCGACGTGCGGGCCGGGACCCACGGGGGGTCCCGGCCCGTTCGTCGTCGCTGAGTGCGGGCCGGGACGCGGTGACGCCAGGGCGGGGGGTCCCGGCCCGTTCGTCGTCGCTGAGTGCGGGCCGGGACGCGGTGACGCCAGGGCGGGGGTCCCGGCCCGTTCGCGTCGTCGAGTGCGGGCCGGGACGCAGGCGATGCCAGGGCGGGGGTCCCGGCCCGTTCGTCGTCGCTGAGTGCGGGCCGGGACGCGGTGACGCCAGGGCGGGGGTCCCGGCCTGTTCGCGTCGCTACCTCAGCCGAGGCGGCGGTTCTCGCGGACCAGGCCGCCCTCGCACCAGTCCCGGTAGACGAAGAGATCCGGTCGGGCCAGCAGCACCCGGCCGTTGTGCGCCCAGATCTTCATCAGCTCGTCGCCCTCACGCTCGGCCTGTTCGACGAGCTTGCGGAAGCGACGCTTCGGGTGGGCGCGGAAGTTCGTCCGGATGCCGTCGGCCGCGTAGATGTAGAGGCAGTGCAACGCGAACCGCCGCGCCGGGCAGGACGGGTCCATCGCCAGCTCGAAGAGCGTCAAAACCAGTCGATCGCCGGAGACCAGCAGGTCCCAGTCGGGTGGCATCGAAGCCAACGGCACAGAATCAGGCTGGTACGCCCAAGCTCGCAACTCCGCCGGACTCGGGTCGACGGGGTTGGCGAAGCCGTGGAACGTCGATTCCTGCACGCTCACCGGCCAACCTTCCGCTCTCGCCCGCGTTTGGCTGCGCTGCCTGCGGACCCTGGCTGCTGGGGCGAAACGGTAACCTGCCGTCGAGTGCTGCGGTAGTCCCCGTGGGGAGCAATTCAGCAACCGTTGGGGTCGGGGCTGCGCGGTCAGTCGTGGATCGGGACCGGCGCCGCCCGCTGGGCCGCCGCGCGGGTGCGCAGCCACCGCTTGAACCACGGGAAGTCCGGCAGCCGGGCGAGGATCGGCCCGGTCACCACGGTGATCAGGACGTACGTCGCGGCCAGCGCCGCCAACTGCGGCTCGACGCTCCCGGCGGCCACCGCGAGCCCGGCGATGACGATGGAGAACTCACCTCGGGGTACGAGTGCGAGGCCGGCCCGCCATCGGCCGGGTTCCGCGATGCCCACCCGACGCGCCGCGAGGTAGCCGGTGAGCGTCTTCGTCGCCATGGTGACCACGGCCAACGCGAGCGCCGGCAACAGCACCGGCGGGATGTCCCGTGGGTCGGTGACCAGGCCGAAGAAGACGAAGAACACAGCGGCGAACAGGTCCCGCAGGGGGGAGAGCAACTCGGTCGCGTGGTGCGCCACCGGGCCGGAGAGCGCGATGCCGACGAGGAACGCGCCGACCGCCGCCGACACCTGCAGCTTCGCCGCGAGCCCGGCGATCAGCAGGGTCAGACCGAGTACGCCGAGCAGCAGCGCCTCCGGGTCCTTCGCGGACAGGGCGGACGAGATGAGGTGGCCGTACCGGATGGCGACCACCAGCACCAGCAGCACCGTGCCCACCGCGACGGCGAGTGCGATGCCGCCGCCGAGCAGACCGGTGCCCGCCAGTACGGCGGTGACAAGCGGCAGGTAGAGCGCCATCGCCAGGTCCTCGATCACCAGGACCGAGAGGATCACCGGGGTTTCCCGGTTACCGAGTCGTCCCAGGTCGGCGAGGACCTTGGCGATCACGCCGGAGGAGGAGACCCAGGTGATGCCGCCGAGCACCAGGGCGGCCACCCAGTCCCAGCCGAGCAGCAGGGCGAACGCCGCGCCGGGCAGCGCGTTGAAGACGCCGTCTATCAGCCCGGCGGGGGCCGCCGATCGGAGGTTGCCGACCAGCTCGTTGGCCGAATATTCCAGGCCGAGCATCACCAGCAGCAGGATGACGCCGATCTCGGCGCCGACCGCGAAGAACTCCTCGCTGGCGGCGAGTGGAAGCAGCCCGCCGTGCCCGAACGCCAGCCCGGCGAACAGGTAGAGAGGGATGGGGGACAGGCCTACCCGGCGGCTGAGCCGACCGAGGACGCCAAGCAGCAGCAGCAGCGCGCCGACTTCGACGAGCAGAGTGGTGGAATCGTGCATCCGCCTCAGCCGTCCGGGTCACTGTCGGCGAGGATGGCGGACACGCCGTCGAGACCCCGTCGGGTCCCGACAACGACCACCACGTCGCCGGCCGCGAAGCGGAAGGAGGGAAGTGGCGAGACGATGACTTCGCCTTCGCGAAGCACCGCCACGATGGAGGCGCTCGTGCGGGTACGCGCCTTGGTGTCGCCGAGCTTCCGGTTGACGTACGGCGACCCGGCCGTGATGGCGATCTGCTCGGTGAGCAGACCGGCCGCCTGCTCACGCAGCCCGGAGAGTTGACCGAGCATCAGCGACGCGCCGAGGATGTCGGCCAGGGCCTCAGCCTCGTCGTCGGTCAGCGGAATGTCCGACTGGCAGGCGTCGGGATCGTCGGGGTCGTAGAGAACGAGATCACGGCGGCCATTGCGGTGGGAGACGACGCCCAAGCGGCGTCCTGACTCCGTCACCAGATCGTGGCGTACCCCGATCCCGGGTAAGGCGGTCTGCTCGACACGTACTCGCACCCACCAAGGCTACCGCTTCGTGAACAGAACGCAGATCTTGGAAGCCCTCGGCCCTCCGACCAGCCCCGACGCGTCCAACAGGGCCGAGGGCGGGGCGGGACGTGGCGGTGCCCGCCCCCGGTGGAGCGGGCGCGGGCACCGGAGTTCGTCGTCGTCAGCGGAGGCTGGCGAAGAACTCGCGGATGTCGGCGACCAGAACCTCGGTGGCCTGGTGGGCGGCGTAGTGACCGCCGACGTCACCGCGGCCGTCGACGTCGTTGTCGTACGCGGTCCACCGGGCGATGTTCGCGTGGTCCCGATCGGCGAAGCGGCGGATGGACTGGAAGTCGCCGGGGAACATGGCCAGCGCGGTCGGAGCGGTGGTCGGTCCGGTCGGTGACTCCTCGGCGTGCGCGTCCTCCCAGTAGAACCGGATCGCCGACGCGGCCGTGCCGGTGAACCAGTAGAGCGCCACGTTGGCCAGGATGAAGTCCGCCTCCAGGCTCTCGTCGAAGAGCTGCGCGTTCCAGGCGAGCAGCCCGACCGGGGAGTCGGCCAGCGCGAACGCCAGGGTCTGTGGCTGCTGGCTGTGCACCTGGTTGAAGGAGAATTTGTTCTCGTAGAACCACTGGAGGTGCTGGAGCGCCGCCTGATCTGCCTCGGACAGCCCGGCGAACTCGGCCGGGTCGCCGGAGGGGAACGAGAAGAGCTGGGTGACGTGGACGCCGAGCACGTGGTCCCGGTCGATCCGGCCCAACTCCGGCGCGACCATCGAGCCGGCGTCGTTGCCGACCGCGCCGTAGCTGGCGTACCCCAGGCGGTTCATCAGCTCGGCCCAGGCGCGGGCCGTGCGGTGCCGGTTCCACCCGGCGCTGCGGGTCGGGCCGGAGAGGCCGAAGCCGGGCAGCGATGGGATGACCACGTGGAAGGCCGGCGCGTCCGGGTCGGTCGGCTCGGTGAGCGGGGCGATCACGTCGAGGTATTCCAGCACCGAGCCTGGCCAGCCGTGGGTGAGCACCAGCGGGGTGGCGTCCGGCCGGGTCGACCGGACGTGCAGGAAGTGGATCTGCTCGCCGTCGATCTCGGTGACGAACTGCGGGTGGGCGTTCAGGTGGGCCTCGACGGCGCGCCAGTCGAAGCCGTCCCGCCACCGCTCGGCGAGGGCGCGGACCCGGTCGCTGCTCATCCCGTACGAGTCGCCGGTGCCGGGCAGGTCGGCGGGCCAGATGGTGCGGCCCAGCCGGTCGGCCAGGTCGTCGAGGGCGGTCTGCGGGATCTCGACGCGGAACGGGCGGATCGCGGTGCCGGTCATCTGAAGCTCCTTCGGAACGGAATGTTTCGTTCTGCAATCAGAGTAGCAGACCGGAATGATCCGTTCCACTGGTAGTCTGGGGTCATGCCGAATCCCCCCGGAAAGACGCTGGCCGGCCGCCGCGCCCAGGCCGCCCGCAACGACGAGGTCATCCTCGAAGCCGCCCGCGCGGTCTTCCTGGACGACCCGAAGGCGCCGATCGCCGCCGTCGCCGAACGTGCGGGGGTCGGCATCAGTGCCCTCTACCGGAGGTACGCGGGCAAGGAGGACCTGCTGCGCCAGCTCTGCCACGACGGGTTGCGCCGGTACGTCGCCGCGGCCGAGGCCGCCCTCGCCGAGCCGGACGACTGGACCGCGTTCAGCGCCTTCCTGACCCAGGTGGTCGACGCCGACGTGCACTCGCTCACCGTCCACCTGGCAGGCATGTTCACTCCGACCGAGGAGATGGGTCGGGACGCGACGCGCGCCAACGAGTTGGCCACCGCCCTGTTCGAGCGGGCCCGCGCCAGCGGGCGGCTGCGGCCGGACGCGGTCGTGCAGGATCTGGGGTTGCTGCTGGAGGCGTGCGCCGCGGTGCGCGTACCCGATTCGGAACGCACCGGGCAGTTGCGCCGACGCCAGCTCGCGGTGCTGCTGGCGGGTCTGTCCATCGGGCCAGCTACAGACCCGCTCCCCGGACCGGCACCCGCGGCAGGAGAGTTCGACTGGCGGTGGCGTCGCCGGGAGTGATGGGCATCACGCGCTAAGGTTGAGCGGAATACGCTCAACTCTGGTTGTGTCCAACTCAGTGGACAACGCCGATCCGGGGGAGCCCATGAACACCGAAAAACTCACCACCAAGAGCCGCGAGACCATCACGGGCGCCGTCGCGCTGGCCAACCAGCGTGGCCACGCCACAGTGGAGCCCTGGCACCTGCTGCTGGCACTGCTGGACACCGACGGCTCGACCGCCACCGGTCTGCTGCGCGCCGTCGGGGCCGACCCGACCGAGCTGCGCCGGGCCGCCCAGCGCGCGGTCGACGGCCTTCCCGCCGCTCGCGGCTCCAGCATCGCCGAGCCGACCCTGGCTCGGGAGTTCGTCAACGCCATCGGCGCCGCCGAGCAGATCGCCCGACCGTTGGGCGACGAATACACCTCCACCGAGCACCTGCTCGCCGGCCTGGCCCGGGTGGGCGGCGCGGTGTCCGGTGCGCTGAAGACGGCCGGTGCCACCGAGGACGCCCTGGTCGCGGCCTTCCCGACCGTGCGGGGTGGCGACCGACGGGTCACCACCGCCGACCCGGAGCAGACCTATCAGGCCCTGACCAAGTACGGCGTCGACCTCACCGCCAGCGCCCGGGACGGCAAGATCGACCCGGTCATCGGCCGTGACTCCGAGATCCGCCGGGTCATCCAGGTGCTCTCCCGGCGTACGAAGAACAACCCGGTGCTGATCGGTGAGCCCGGCGTCGGCAAGACCGCGATCGTCGAGGGGCTGGCCCAGCGGATCGTCACCGGTGACGTGCCCGAGTCGCTGCGCGACAAGAAGCTGATCTCGCTCGACCTTGGCGCGATGGTCGCCGGTGCGCAGTACCGGGGGCAGTTCGAGGAGCGGCTCAAGTCCGTCCTGGAGGAGATCAAGAACTCCAACGGGCAGGTCATCACCTTCCTCGACGAGCTGCACACCGTCGTCGGCGCCGGCAAGGGCGAGGGCTCGATGGACGCCGGCAACATGCTCAAGCCGATGCTGGCCCGTGGTGAGCTGCGGATGGTGGGCGCCACCACGCTGGACGAGTACCGCGAGCACGTCGAGAAGGACCCGGCTCTGGAGCGCCGTTTCCAGCCGGTGCTGGTCGGCGAGCCGACGATCGAGGACACCATCGGCATCCTGCGGGGGCTCAAGGAGCGCTACGAGGTGCACCACGGCGTACGGATCACCGACGCCGCGCTGGTCGCCGCCGCGACACTGTCGGACCGCTACATCACCGACCGGTTCCTGCCGGACAAGGCGATCGACCTGGTCGACGAGTCCGCGTCCCGGCTCCGGATGGAGATCGACTCCCGGCCGGTCGAGGTGGACGAGATCGAGCGGGCGGTCCGCCGGTTGGAGATCGAGGAGATGGCGCTGGCCAAGGAGCCGGACGCCGCCTCCGCCGAGCGGCTGGAGCGGCTGCGCAAGGAGCTGGCCGACAAGCGCGAGCAGCTCACGGTGCTCTCCGAGCGCTGGCAGACGGAGAAGAGCCACATCACCAAGCTCTCCACCGCGAAGGAGGAGCTGGAGCGCCTCGGCGGTGAGGCCGAGCGGGCCGAGCGCGACGGCGAGCTGGAGCGCGCCGCCGAGCTGCGCTACGGCCGCATCCCCGCCCTCAAGGTCGAGCTGAAGCAGGCCGCGGAGGAGCTGGCCCAGCTCCAGGCCGACGGCGCCATGCTCAAGGAGGAGGTCGGCGCGGACGACATCGCCGCGGTGGTCGCCTCCTGGACCGGCATCCCCGCCGGCCGCCTGCTCGAAGGCGAGACGGCCAAGCTGCTGCGGATGGAGGAGTCTCTGGGCGGCCGGGTGGTCGGCCAGGCCGAGGCGGTCGGCGCGGTCTCCGACGCGGTACGCCGTGCACGGGCCGGAATCGCCGACCCGGATCGCCCGACCGGCAGCTTCCTCTTCCTCGGCCCCACGGGTGTCGGCAAGACGGAGCTGGCCAAGGCCCTCGCCGAGTTCCTCTTCGACGACGAGCGGGCGATGGTCCGCATCGACATGAGCGAGTACGGCGAGAAGCACTCGGTCGCCCGCC
The DNA here is from genome assembly GCF_006715105.1 of Micromonospora sp. A202. NCBI lineage: Bacteria > Bacillati > Actinomycetota > Actinomycetes > Micromonosporales > Micromonosporaceae > Micromonospora > Micromonospora sp. A202. The sequence goes on from NZ_VFMP01000001.1 coordinate 6,831,912, forward strand.
TGGTGGGCGCCCCGCCCGGCTACGTCGGCTACACCGAGGGCGGCCAGCTCACCGAGGCGGTGCGCCGCCGGCCGTACTCGGTGATCCTGCTGGACGAGGTGGAGAAGGCCCACCCGGACGTCTTCGACGTGCTGCTCCAGGTGCTCGACGACGGTCGGCTCACCGACGGCCAGGGCCGCACTGTGGACTTCCGCAACGCCATCCTGGTCCTCACGTCCAACCTCGGGTCGTCGGTGATCAGCGACCTGACCCTGGCCGAGGAACAGCGCCGGGAGGGTGTCCTCGCCGTGGTGCGGTCGCACTTCAAGCCGGAGTTCCTCAACCGGCTGGACGACATCGTGGTCTTCGCCTCGCTGCTGGGTGACGATCTGCGTTCGATCGTCGACATCCAGTTGGACCGGATGCGGCGGCGGTTGGCCGACCGCAGGCTTGGCCTGGAGATCACCGATGCCGCTCGGGACTGGCTCGCCGAGCACGGCTACGACCCGATCTACGGCGCTCGCCCGCTGCGCCGCCTGATCCAGACGGCAATCGGCGACCAGCTTGCCAAGGCGCTCCTGTCCGGCCAGATCCGCGACGGCGAAACGGTGAAGGTGGACCGCGCCACCGAAACCAACACCCTCTCCGTAACCGCCGCCTGATCCGTCGCACCCGGGCCGATCCCGCCTCCGCAGGCGGGGTCGGCCCGACACGTTCTCCGCCCCCACCGACACTTCACCGGGACGCTGCGTAGCTACCGCATCACCAGAGAATGATTTGTTTCCCCAGGTGCGCGGGGTTGTTACCGTTCCCGCCGACGCACTTGGGGAGGTGGTCGGCATGAATGGTCCTGTGGCGTACCTGGTAACGACGCTGGGGTGTCTGATCGGAGTCGCCGGGGTCGTGGTGGCGGTGGTGGCGGTACGCAAGGGCCGTAAGGCCGCCCGGCCGGCGGCACCCGCCGACCCGTTCCGGGACACCGACAGCGACGCGCTCCGCGGCGACCCGCGCAGGCTCAAGCCCGGCGACATCGTCGAGATCCGCCGGGTGTCGTACGCGGTCCGGGGCTCGGTGCATCTGAATGAGGGTGGCTGGAGCTGGGCCGAGCACCTGCTGGACACCGTCGAGGGCGACAAGCGCTGGCTCTCCGTGGAGGAGGACCCGGACCTGGAGCTGGTGCTCTGGACCGCCGAGCCGGCCGCCACGATCACCCCGGGTGCATCCACCCTCGACTTTGCCGGCCGCCGCTACGCCTTGGAGGAGTCCGGTCAGGCCCGCTTCACGGCCACCGGCAGCACCGGCCTCGACCCCAGTGGCACCCTTCGATACCACGACTACCGGGCCCAGGGTGGCGAACGGCTTTCCTTCGAGGCGTACGGCCAGGCCGGCTGGGAGGTCGCCCGGGGCGAGCAGTTGCACCGCACCGACGTGATGGTGTACCCGCAGGCCGGACCGGAGGCCAGCTGACGTGTTGGTGAGCCTCCACACCCCGTACGTCGACACCTGCGCCGCCGACTTGAGCCTGGCACTCGGTGGGCCGGAGCGGCCCGCGTTGCACGTCCACGACCTCACGCTGCCCGGGGAGGTCCGGCTGCGGCTGCGCCTGCTCGGCGCGTCCCACCAGGTCGTACTGGCGGAACCCGGTAATGCGGCCGGACTCACCGAGACGGTCGCCTGCCTGCCTGGTCGGCCGCCGCACCTGCCCGGCGCCCTGCATGACGAGGCGGGCGGCTACCGCTTCACCGCCAGCGTGCTGCGCCCCGCCGACGGCGAGTTGCACACACGGATCGCCGGGCTCCGCGCCGACCTGGCCGACGACCCGTACGCCCTGGTCGGAGTCTTTCCCGGTGACCCGGACGCGGTCACCGCGCTGGCCGTACGCACCGACCTGCCGGACGGGTCGGTCGGCTGGCGTACCTGGCACGCGTACCCCCAGACCAATGAGCTGGTCCTGACCGAGACGGTGGTGGCACTGCGATGACGTACCGACGCTGGTTCGTGGTGGGCGCGGCGGTGGCCGTGGTCGGCGTGCTGGTCGCGGCCTTCGCGCTCGTCAACGGCACCTTCTCCCCGCGCGCCTACGTGCAGGACAGGTACTCGCGAGCGGCCAGCCGGGACATCGGCCGGCAAGCAACCGCGTACACCTCGTCCAAGTCACCGACCACTGTCGCCAAGGAACTGACCGACGCGTGGAAGCCGTCCGACCGGTACGCCGACAGCAGCGGCGTCTACCTGCGCTACGACGACGACTCGGTGGTGATCCTGCCGATCGCCGCCGGCTCGGTGATCCTGCTCGAGGACATGGACACCGCTCACCCCCGCTACCACTCGACCGTCGGGTCGTACTGGGGCTGGGGACGCGGCAGCAGCGTTCGGGGCGGCGGCCCCGGCACCGGCAAGTAACCCGACACCCGACCCCTTTCACCTGGAGCCCCTCCGTGCAGAACCTCGTCACCGATCTGCTGGCCACCCTCGCCTTCGGCGCGGTCGGCGTCGTCCTCATGGGCGTCGGCTACGCGCTGGTCGACCTGACCACCCCCGGCAAGCTCCACGAACTGATCTGGACCGAGCGCAACCGCAACGCGGCGCTGCTGCTCGCGTCCAACCTGCTCGGCGTCGGCACCATCGTGGTCGCGGCGATCGTCGCCAGCGACGACGACTTCGCCCTGGGGCTGGTCGGCGCGGCGGCGTACGGGATCGTCGGCCTGGTCATCATGGCCGCCGCGTTCCTGCTGCTCGACGCGGTGACCCCCGGCCGGCTCGGCGAGCTGCTGGTCGACCCGGAGCCGCACCCCGCCGTGTGGGTGTCGGCCGTGGTGCACGTGGCCACCGGCGCGATCATCGCCGCCGCGATCCTCTGATGGCCGGGGGTCCGCGACCGGGCGGTGCCGGCCGGCCGTACCCGGGGCGGTCATGAGCACCGGAGCACCGCCGGTGGTCGACAGCGGCACCGAGGCCCGACCGCACTGGCGGCTGGCCCGCGCGGCGGTGCTGCTCGCGGTCTTCGTCTGCGCCGCCTGCGGGCTGGTCTACGAGCTGGCCCTGGTCGCGCTCGGCAGCTACCTGATCGGCGACACCGTCGGGCAGGCGTCGATCGTGCTCGGCGTGATGGTCTTCGCGATGGGGGTCGGCGCGCTGGTCGCGAAGCCGTTGCAGCCCCGGGCCGCCGCCGCGTTCGCGGTGATCGAACTGACCCTGGCCCTGCTCGGTGGTCTGTCCGTGCTCGGCCTCTACGCCGCCTTCGCCTGGCTCGACCTGTACGGCCCGGCGCTGGTCGGCACCGCCTTCGTGCTGGGCCTGCTGATCGGCGCGGAGATTCCACTGCTGATGGTGATGCTGCAGCGCATCCGCGAGCAGGCCGCCGGCAGTGCGGTGGCCGACCTGTTCGCCGCCGACTACGTCGGCGCGCTGCTCGGCGGGCTCGCCTTCCCGTTCCTGTTGATCCCCGTCTTCGGCCAGCTCAAGGGTGCCCTGGTGGTCGGCGCGGTGAACGCGGTGGCCGGTCTCGCCCTGGTCTGCACGGTGTTCCGGCGGGAGCTGAGCCGCCGGGCCCGGCTCGTCCTCGGCGCCGGCTCTGTCGTGGTCGCGCTCTGCCTGGGGTACGCCTGGGTGACCGCCGCCGACTTCGAGGTGACCGCCCGGCAGCAGCTCTACCGGGACCCCGTGGTGTACGCCGAACGCTCCCGTTACCAGGAGATCGTGCTGACCCGGTCGGTGCGGGAGGTTGGCCACGCCGACACCGACCTGCGGTTGTTCCTCAACGGTGATCTCCAGTTCAGCTCGGTCGACGAGTACCGCTACCACGAGGCGCTGGTGCATCCGGCGATGCGCGGCCCGCGCGGTGACGTCCTGGTTCTCGGTGCTGGCGACGGCCTCGCCGTCCGGGAGATCCTGCGGTACCCGGACGTCCGCCGGGTGACAGTGGTCGACCTCGACCCGGCGGTGGTGGCCCTGGCCAGCACCGTGCCGCAGCTGCGGGCGCTCAACGGCGGCTCGCTCGACGACCCCCGCGTACGGGTGCTGAACACTGACGCGTTCGGCTGGCTGCGTACCGCCGCCGAGCGCTTCGACGTGGTGGTCGCCGACCTGCCCGACCCGGACGAGACGGCCACCGCCAAGCTCTACACCGTCGAGTTCTACGCGTTGATCAGGTCGGTGCTCGCCGAGCAGGGACGGCTGGTGGTGCAGTCCGGCTCGCCATACTTCGCGCCCCGCTCATACTGGTCGATCGACGCATCGGTGCGGGAAGCCGGCTTCGCCACCGTGCCGTACCACGTCGACGTGCCGTCCTTCGGCGACTGGGGGTTCCTGCTGGCCACGGCGGGAACCGTCCCGCCGGTGCTGGAACTGCCGGCCGACGCGCTCCGGCTGCGTTTCCTCGACCCGGGCGTGCTGCGGGCGGCGGCGGTCTTTCCCGCCGACCGCGCTCGCCTGAACGTGCCCCCCAGCACCCTCCTCCAACCGAGGGTCCTCGACTACGCCCGCACGGAGTGGCGCGGCTACTGACCCCATCATCTGGCGCCTGAACACGGTGGCTGTGTCAGGAGAGAGTCCGCTCATGGCGCAAACCTCTTGACTAACGGGATGGAGTGGGTGCGAACGGGGAAAGGGTGGAGGCATGTTTGGGATGCGCAAGGCTTGGGAGCGCGAATTGGGCGCGGCCGTCGACGAGTTGGTGGCGGCTGACACGCTCGCCTTCGGTGGGGTGGGAATCGCGGGCAAGCTGTTGCCGGTGACCGAGGCGTACCACCGGGTCGAGGCCGCCATCGACGACCACCCCGAGGAGGTACGCCGGCAGCTCGACCGCGTGCTCGCCGACGGCACACCCGCCGGCCGGGCGTACGCGGCGACGCTGCTGGAGCGGATCGACCCGGCGGCGGCCCGAGCGGCCTGGACGTCGCTGCGCGACGACCCGAGCGAGTTCACCACCTTCGTCGGCTGCGTGATGGACCGCGAAACCATCGGGAACTACGCCACCCAGCGCCTCGCTGCGGCGTGAGTCATCCGCCATCCACAGCGCGAGGTGCACACCCGGCGACACCACGGGTGCCGTCGGTAGCTGAGCTGTCCGTCACGGTACGGGTCCGGATCGTGCCTGCGGTTGTTACCGTCTGCGCCGACGTACCTGGGGAGGTGGTCGGGTGAGCGGGTCAGCGGTGTACCTGGTGGTGGCCCTTGCCGTACTCGTGGCGGTCGTGGTTGTGATCATCGTGCGGGCCCGGCTGCGAGCCGCGGCCCCGCCCGACGGCACGCTGCCACCCGGCCGTGCGGCGGGGACGCCGGACGACGGACCGCTCCGCCTGACCCTGGGCGACCGGGTGCGGATCCAGGACCGGGAGTACGTGGTGAGTGGCACGGTCCGCCTGGTCGAGGGGGACTGGAGCTGGGTGCAGCACCTGCTCGACGACGACTCCGGCACCCGTCACCGGCTCTCCGTGGAGGACGGCCCGGAACTGGAGCTGGTGCTCTGGACGGCCGAGCCGGGCGCGACAGTCACCCCGGGGGCCCCGACCATCGACCTCGGCGGCCGACGGTACACGTGGGCCGAGACAGGGCAGGCCCGCTACACCGCCACCGCTGAGACCGGGCTGCCGTCGGCCGGGACGATGCGCTATCACGACTACCAGTCGGGTGGCGCCGCGCGGCTCTCCTTCGAGGCGTACGGCGAAGAGGGTTGGCGGGTCGCCCGAGGTGACCTGCTCGACCCCGCCGACCTGACGATCCGTCCCACGTCCGAGGAGCACTGAGCCGAACCGGGCGGGACGCGCGGGGTCGACACGGCATGCCGAACTGGCTTGTTGTCGATACGGTGTGGGCGCGATCTTAGGGAAGGAGAATCGTGGTCGATTCCCAGAGCACGCCGGCCCGTCAGCGGCCATCCATTGTGTCAATTTCCAGCTACCTGCTCTTCCTGTTCCTGGCGTGCCAGGTGATCAGTCTGATCATCACGCTCAGCACCATCGGTAAGACGCGCGACGCCCTTCGTGACGCGTACGCGGGCAGCAACGTCGAGAACGCCGATCAGGTGGGTGACGTCTTCTACGCCATCGGCCTCGGCAGCGCCATTCTGGTGCTGTTGCTCGCGGTCGTGCTGGGCGTTCTGGCCCTCTTCAACAACCAGGGCCGCAACGGTGCCCGGATCACCACCTGGATCGTCGGCGGCATCATGGTCTGCTGCGTGGGTGGTGGCCTGCTCAGCAACGCGGCCGGTGGTTTCACCGCCGGTGGAGAGACCGGCGCCAACGGGCCGAGCAGCGAAGAGGTCCAGCGCCGGTTGGAGGAGGCCCTGCCCTCCTGGGCCACCGCGGTGAGCCTGCTGCTCGGCGTGATCAGCCTGATCTCGCTGCTCGCGGCGCTGATCCTGCTGGCGATGCCGAAGGCGAACGCGTTCTTCCGCAAGCCGACCGCGGCGTGGGAGCCGCCGACCCCGGGCGCCAGTTACCCGCAGGCCCCGGGTCAGCCCGGTTACCCGCAGGCCCCGGGTCAGCCCGGTTACCCGCAGTCGTCCGGTGAGCCGGGCTACCCGCAGTCGAGTGGGGAGCCGAGCTACCCGCCGCCGCCGGGCACGAACCGGCCGGACGACACGCCGCCCGCGGATCGTCCGGGGTCAACCCCGCCGTCGACGAGTTGATCGACAGATAAGCACGACGCCGACGATCCCTCCGAGTAGGTTGCAACCCGACGCCTACCGGAGGGATTCGTCGTGTCGTACCCGGAATCGGCACCGGCCCGCCGGCCCGCCGTCGTCCTGATGGCTGCGGGCGTGCTGCTGGTGATGGCGGTCGCCGCGCTCGCGTACGCCGTGGTCGACCTGGTGGTGCTGGGCGGGACGGTCGACGCGTTCCGCACCGCCGCCCGGGACACCTCGGCCAGCCCGGAGCAGATCGACGACGTGGTGACCCTGCTCCGCGCGTCCGCGGTGCTGTCTGCGGTGGTGGCCGCCCTCTCCGCGCCGGTGCTCGCCGGCCTGGCCCTGGGGCTGCTGGCCGGTCGCAACGGCGTGCGGGTTGCCACCTGGGTGGTCAGTGGGCTTGGCCTGCTCGCCGGCTGTTGCAGCGTGGCGGTGCTGATCGGCGAACGAGCCGCACCACTGCAACTCGGCACCGGTGAGCAGGCTGTCGCCGAGTTGCTGGGGCTGATCGGCGACGCGTACCCGTCGTGGTGGATTCCGCTCAACGCCGGGCTTTCCGTCGCGCAGGGCCTCGGTTACCTTGTAGTAGCTACGCTGCTGGCCCTGCCGGCGGCGAACGCCTGGTTCGGTCGCCACCGCTCGACCGCGCCGACCGTCCCATCCGCACCACCGGCGTTTCCGCACGCCCCGCACCAGCCGCCGCCCGCACCCCCGTACCCGCCCAGGTGAGGACCACCCCGTGACGCTCGACCCCACGACTGCCGAGCGCCGGGCCCTGATCACCGGGGCCACCGCAGGCATCGGCGCGGCGTTCACCCGGCGGCTGGCCGCCGACGGCTGGCATCTGGTGCTGGTCGCCCGTGACGCGGCCCGGCTGACCGAGCTGGCCACCGAGTTGGATTCCACCTACGGCCGCCCCGTGGAGACGATCCCGGCGGATCTGTCCACCGACGACGGCTGCGCGGTCGTGGAGCGGCGAATCGCCGACGGCAGCCCCGTGCACCTGCTCGTCAACAACGCCGGCATCAGCCTCAACAAACCGTTCCTGCGCTCCACGGCAGAGGACGAGGCGCGGCTGTTGCGGCTCAACGTGCACGCGGTCATGCGGCTGACCCTGGCGGCGTTGCGACCGATGACCGAACGGCGGAATGGGGCAGTGATAAATGTCTCTTCGGTCGCCGGTTTCGGCACGGCGATGCCCGGCTCGACCTACTCGGCCAGCAAGGCGTGGGTCACCAACTTCAGCGAGTCCGTAGGCCTTTCGGCGCGCCCGTTCGGCGTCCGAGTGATGGCCCTCTGCCCCGGCTACACCCGCACCGAGTTCCACGAACGGGCCGGCATCAACATGTCCAAGACGCCCGAGTGGCTGTGGCTCCGCGCCGAGGATGTGGTCGACGAAGCCCTGCGTGACCTGCGCAAAGGCAAGATGGTCAGCGTCCCGGCATGGAAGTACAAGATGGTCGTCGCCGGTATGCGGCACGCCCCCCGCCGACTACTCCAGGCCGTCGCGCGGGACACCCGCGGCCGGATCGGTCGCGACGAGCACTGAGCCTCGACCGGCCCACCAGGCCCAGTAGGTCGTTGGGGCGGTGCTGGCGCGCCGCTATCGGGCCAGTTGCTGAGCGTAGTCGAACATCGCCAACCATCGGTCCCCCGCCGGGCTGATCAGGGTGGACCCCACACGCGGCGTTCAGACTTGCGCAGTAACCTCTATCGCCATGGGGGACCACGACGACCTGCGTAAATTCATTACCGACCTGGCTGTGGTCCACGGACGGGTCGTGCTCTCCTCGGGGCGCGAGGCAGACTGGTACGTGGATCTGCGGCGCGTCACGCTCCATCACCAGGCCGCTCCTCTGGTCGGCCGGGTGTTGCTCGACCTCACCGCCGACTGGGAGTACGACGCCGTCGGCGGCCTCACTCTGGGCGCGGATCCTGTCGCGCTCTCGATGCTGCATGCCGCCGCTCCGACCGGTCGGGCCCTGGACGCCTTTGTGGTGCGCAAGGCGGGCAAGGCCCACGGTCTGCAACGGCGGATCGAAGGACCGGAGGTGGCCGGCCGTCGGGTGTTGGCGGTGGAGGATACGTCCACGACAGGCGGAAGTGTGTTGACCGCTGTCGAGGCACTTCGTGAGGCCGGGGCGGAAGTTGTAGGCGTGGCGGTTATTGTTGATCGAGGCGCCGGCGACGCGGTGCGAGCCGCCGGATTGCCATACCGGGCGGCCTATACGTTGGCTGACCTCGGCCTTGTGGCGTAAAAGTTTGCCGATTCGGATCTGCTGATATGCAGGCGGATCGATGCTGCTGGTGGAAGGATGGAATACGTGGGAACTGCGTTGGCCGAAATGACTATGCCTCAGATCTCGCCGCTTAACGGCGAGCCGATCGAACGTGCCGATGCCGAGCGTCTTGCCGGGGTCCTCAAGGCCCTTGCTGATCCTGCTCGGTTGCGGCTGCTCAGCCTGATCCAGTCGGCCCCCGAGGGCGAGGCGTGCGTCTGTGACCTGACGGCGCCGCTCGGCCTCTCTCAGCCGACGGTCAGTCATCACCTGCGCATCCTCACCGAGGCTGGCTTGCTGCAGCGGGAGAAGCGCGGTGTCTGGGCGTACTACAGCCTGGTCCCGAGTGCGATCGCGACGATCGCCGACCTGCTGACCCCGCCGCGTAAGCGGGCCACCAAGAAGGCCCGCTGACGTAGGCACTGCACGCCGTCCCGCGCCGGGACGGCGTCCGGTGGCGAGCCAGGGGTGGCGCCATCGGTGAGTAACACCTGCTCGTCCCCGGCCGCACCGCCGGAGGCCGGGTCCGACATGCCGACGGCCGACCCCCGCACCAGGGGGCCGGCCGTCGTCGTCGTACCGGGACGTCAGCGGTCCTGGCCGTGCTCCGGGCGATGGCGGCCGTGCTGGTGTCCGTCGTGGTCGAACGCCTCGCGGGCTGCCTCCACCGCGCCGGCGGCGCTGGCCGCGGCAATTACCGCAACCGCCTCGCCACGCTTGCGGGCGCGCCGGTCGCGGAGGAACTCGAAGAAGATCGGCAGCACCGAGATCACGATGATCAGGGCCACCACCGGCAGGATGTAGTGGTCGATCTTGTCGCCGATGGCCTGGTAGATCTGCTCGGCCAGCAGGTAGCCGATCAGCAGGATGCCGTCCACCCAGAGCACCGCACCGACGATGTTCCAGAGCAGGAACTGCCGGGCCGGCATGCCGAGTGCACCCGCGACCGGGTTGAGGAACGTCCGGACGATCGGGATGAAGCGCGCCAGCACCACGGCCTTCGCCGGGCCGAACTTCTGGAAGTAGTACTCGGCCTTCTCGACGTACTCCTTCTTGAAGAGTCGGGAGTTCGGCCGCTCGAACATCGGCCGGCCGTACCGGGCGCCGAGCCAGTGCCCCAACTGGGCGCCGACGATCGCGCAGATCGGCCCACCGATCAGCAGGCCGGCCAGCGAGAGCCGCGTGCCGTCGCCGAAGATCGCGTCCGCCACCGGCGACGAGGCCACGCCGGCGAGGAACAGCAGCGAGTCGCCGGGGAAGAAGAAGCCCACCAGCAGGCCGGTCTCGGCGAAGAGGATCACCCACACGCCGATCAGCCCGAAGGTCTGCAACAGCTCCTTGGGGTCGAGCGGGTTCAGGGCGACGCTCTCCACGAGAGCGCGGGTCTGCTCAGCTGTGTCCACGGCCACAAAGGGTACCGAAGCCCAAGGTTCCTGCCGCGCCGGACCGGCCCGCACCACCCGCCCGCGTGGCGGGGGCCCCAACGACGACGCCCCGCCGACCGTGGTGGTCGACGGGGCACCGGTGGTGCGGGGTGGGTCAGGCGACGAAGCGGGTCCGGCGGCGCTTGGCCACCAGGTAGCCGCCGACGCCCGCGGCGAGCAGCAGCGCGCCGAGGCCGGCGATCAGCCCGGTGGACTGACCGGTGATCGGCAGCGAGCCGCCGTCATCGCCGCCGCCCTGGCCGCCGTCTCCGCCGCCGTTCACCAGGATCTGCGCGGTGTCGTTGGCCGGGTTCAAGTCCTTGATCTCGGTCTCCTCGTGCCCGGTGCGCAGCTTGACCTCACCGGCCTGGCCGCCGGCTTGGTCGATCCGCAGCTGGAACTCGTAGTCGACCTTCTCGCCCTTCTTGATCGAGCCAAGCACGAAGCACTGGTAGACCCGCCCGCCAGGCTTGCCCGACTCCCACCCGTCGTCCTCGGCGTCGAAGCAGTCTTCCGGAGCGCGGACGGCGGTTACGCCCTTCGGCAGCGTGACGGTGGTGCCGACCCAGGGCGACTCGCTGCCAGCCGTGTTGACGGCCGCCGGCCCGTTGTTGACGTAGCCGACCGTGAGCGCGACGGTGGCGCCGACGTCGCCGGTCACCTTCGCGCCGCGCGCTGCCACATCGGCCCGCTGGTTCCCGGTCACCTGAAGGTCGACCCAGGTCGAGTTGTCCAACGGATTGACGTCGGTCTGCCCGGAGCGCAGGTTCATGACCGGCTCGAGCTTCAGCTCACCCTCGGTCCCGTTCGGCCCGATCTTGGCCGGGAGTTCGGCCTCGGACCTGTACTCGTCCCAGTCGGCAGGCGTGAACCAGATGGAGAACCCGCCGAAGGTGTTCGGTGCCCAGCTGTCGGTGGGCACGGTGAACCCAAAGCTGTCGTCGAGGCGGAAGCTGTCGTTCCTGCCGATGGTCGTGTCGAAGCGGCAGGCGAACGCGAAGTCGTGCAGCGGGCCTTCGGTGTACTCGCAGTTCTCGTAGCGCTTCGACGGCTGAAAACCGTCCGCGCCGACGACGTAGAGAACCGCGTCCTTCGCCGGCACCTCGCCCCGGTTCGTCACCTGGAACGGGGCCATCAGTGTGGCACCGGGCGCGCCCTTAAGCTCCAGGGACTCGTTGGTGGTGAGGTCGACGCCCTCGCCGATTTCCACTGTCGAGTTGTAGGAGACGGATCCGGACTTGCCGTCCGGCGTGACCGTGAAACTCAGCTCGCCCTTCTGATCGGGCTTGGCGCCGGCCTTTGCGCCAACGACGAGGGAGACGAGGTTCAGGTACGAGCCGTCGTCGTCCTGGTCCTCGACCTTGCACGTCAGGATCGCACCGGACTCGGTGCAGTTCTCTCCGCTGCTCTCGACGCTGGCGAAATCGTCGATCTTGCTCCGGTCCACCTTGATCGTGTAGTCGTAGGGCTGCCGCTCCGTGGTGAGCGAGAAGAGGGTGACCCACTTCCCGGTGCCGCCGGGCGCGACGATCACGTTGTTGGCGTACAGGTCGAGATTCTCTGCCGGTGCGGCGAAGGCTGCCGGTGCGGCGGAGGCGGGGGTGGCGGAGGCGGCGACGAGCGCGCCTGCGACGCCCAGCCCGGCGAGCCAGCGCCGGGTGGAGTGCTTGAGCATGGGGTTCCCTCGTGTCGGGGGACGAAAGGTGGAGCCAGCGGATCTTAAGGAATTGCTAAGGCTGACTGCAGTCCCCAAAGCCGCCCGCTGAGCAAGACGAACCAAAAGGTTGATCAGAGTCACCGCAATGATCGGTCGGTCCGCTCCCGTCATCTATGGCAGGAGACCCGGGAGGTGCAGTGACGTACGAGGAGTTCGCGGACACGCGGCTGGCCCCGCTACTGCGGTACGCGGTGATGCTGACCGGCGATCCGCACCAGGCCCAGGATCTGGTTCAGGAAACCATGGTCCGGGTCCAGCTCAACTGGCGTCGGGTCGTCCGGGCGGACTCACCCGAGCGATACGTGCGCCGGATGCTCACCAACCAGTACGTCGACTGGCGGCGCGGCTCCTGGGTACGCCGGGTGCTGCTGCGCGGAGAGCCCGACGCGACGGTGCCGGTGACCACCGACCACGCCCAGTCCGCCGTGGACCGGGACCAGATCTGGTCCTGGCTGTCCCGGCTACCGCGTCGGCAGCGGGCCGCCCTGGTGCTGCGCTACTACGAAGACCTGCCCGACGCCGAGATCGCCGACATCCTCGGCTGTGCCGTCGGCACCGTACGTTCGTCCATCTCCCGGGCCCTCGCTACGCTCCGGGCCGAGTACGTGGAGGCGTGAACATGATTGAGGACGACCTGCGTGCCGCCTTCGCCCGGCACGAGCCACTGACACCACCGACGAGCCCGCTGCGGGTTGCGATCGACCGGCTGGCGACGCGTCGGCGGCAGCTTCGCCGACGCTGGCAGGCTGGCGGAACGGCCTTGGCCGTGCTCGGCGTACTGGGCATCGGGGTGCCTCTGTTCACCCCGGAGCGCGCCGGGCCGCCGCAGGCCGACCTGATCGGCGCGACGGCACGGCCGGTGGCGACGGGCGCGGTGAACGTTCTGCTGGTCGGCATCGACAACCGGGGGTCCGCCCCGCCGTTGGCCGACTCGGTGCTGCTGCTGCACATCCCGGCCGACCGCAGCCGCCCGTACCTGGTCTCACTGCCCCGCGACCTGCAGGTGCCGATCCCCGGCCACGGCACCGACAGGCTGAACGCGACGTTTCCGTTCGGTGCGGGCCACTCTCCACCGGATCTGACCAAGGGGTACGAGCTGACCCGGCAGACGGTGGCGAAGCTGACCGGCGTCCGCATCGACACCGGCGTGGTGTTGACGTACTCGACTCTGCGCACGCTGACCAACGAGGTTGGCGGTGTGCCGGTCTGCCTGCCCGAGCGGGTGCAGTCGGTCCACACCCGGCGGGTCTTCCCGGCCGCGTGCCAACGCCTCGACGGTGCCGCCGCCGTCGACCTGCTCCGCCAGCGGTACGGGCTGCCCGACGGCAGCCAGGGCCGGGACCGCAACGCCCGGATCTTCGCGGCCGGGCTGGTCCGTTCGGCCTCCGACCAGGGTGTGCTCACGAATCCGGTACGACTCGCCAAGCTGTTGGGCGCCGTCGGCCCGGACCTCGCCGTGTCACCGGGGCAGGCCACCATGCTGGACCTGATGCGGCTCGTCCCGACGCTGCGATCGGTGGACCCGGTCGGGCTCAGTCTGCCGGTTGGCGAGCCCGCCGGGCCCAGTCGCCTCGTGCAGGCCGACCCGAAGCTCGCCCCGGAGTTCCTGACCGCACTGCGCGAGGATCGGCTCGGCGACTGGGTGGCCCGTCACCCCGAACAGGTCAACCCCGCCCGGTGATGGCGACCTGCCGCGAGGTCAGCGGTAGTCGTCCTCGTCACCGGTGACCACCCGGGCCTGCTCCATCGCGTCCCAGTCGTCGACCTCGAGGCCGCGCTGGGGCTCGCCGTCGGCGTCGGCGGGACCGACCACCGTGGCCTGCTCGACCGCGTCGGCCGAATCGGCCTCGGGGTCGCGCTCGTCCGGGGCGAGGTGGTCGCCGGGAATGAAGTCCTCGTCGGGCTGACCCATCGTCCCTCCCGGGGTCTCGGGGCACGGTTCCCACCCACCGTACGGGTTGCGTCGACGCCGCGCCCGGAAGCGGAGTAGGCGGAATCAGCCCTCGACGACGCGACCCGATGCCAGGATGGTGCCGTGGGCTTCCTCATTCGACTGGCGATCACCGCGGTCGCTCTGTGGATAACCACCCTGATCGTGCCCGGTGTCGACGTGCACGGTCGCTCGGGTGGCAACACCGCGCTCACCCTGATCGTGGTGGCGCTGATCTTCGGCGTGATCAACGCCGTGCTGAAGCCGCTGATCAAGGTCGTCGGCTGCGTGTTCTACCTGCTGACCCTGGGCCTGTTCGCGCTCGTGGTCAACGCCCTGCTGTTCCTGCTCACCGACCGGATCGCCCGCGGGCTCGACCTGCCGTTCCAGGTGGACGGTTTCTGGGCCGCGTTCTGGGGAGCCATCGTGATGACAGTGGTCACCTGGCTGATCAGCGTCATCGTGCCGGACAACCTGGACCGCCGGTGAACAGCTGACACCCGGGTCGGTTGTTCCGGCGCACCTCACCTACGGGATACTGCCGGGCGGAGGACAGCGCGGTCCGGCGCACAAATGAACAACAGCGGCCAGCACGGCCGAGAGTGGTAAGTAAGGAGCGTCAACATGCCCATCGCTTCCCCCGAGGCTTACGCGGAGATGCTGGACCGCGCCAAGGCTGGCCGGTACGCGTACCCCGCGATCAACGTGACCTCCTCCCAGACGCTGAACGCGGCGCTCAAGGGCTTCGCCGACGCGGAGAGCGACGGCATCATCCAGGTCTCCACCGGTGGCGCCGAATACCTCTCCGGCCCGTCGATCAAGGACATGGTCACCGGCGCGGTGGCGTTCGCCGCGTACGCGCACGAGGTCGCCAAGAAGTACTCGGTGAACATCGCCCTGCACACCGACCACTGCCCGAAGGACAAGCTGGACGGGTTCGTGCGTCCGCTGATGGGCATCTCGCAGGAGCGGGTGAAGCGCGGCGAGGAGCCGCTGTACCAGTCGCACATGTGGGACGGTTCGGCCGTGCCGGTTGCGGAGAACCTGGAGATCGCCGCCCAGCTCCTCGACGAGGCCGCCAAGGCCAAGATCGTCCTTGAGATCGAGGTCGGTGTCGTCGGTGGCGAGGAGGATGGCGTCGAGAACGCCATCAACGACAAGCTCTACACCACCACCGATGACGGCCTGGCCATGGTCGAGGCGCTCGGCCTGGGCGAGAAGGGCCGCTACATGGCGGCGCTGACCTTCGGCAACGTGCACGGCGTCTACAAGCCGGGCAACGTCAAGTTGCGTCCGGAGATCCTCAAGCAGATCCAGGACGCCGTCGGCGCCAAGTACGGCAAGGACAAGCCGCTCAGCCTGGTCTTCCACGGCGGCTCGGGGTCCCTGCTGAGCGAGATCCGTGAGGCCCTGGACTACGGCGTGGTGAAGATGAACATCGACACCGACACCCAGTACGCCTTCACCCGGCCCGTCGTGGACCACATGCTGCGCAACTACGACGGTGTGCTGAAGATCGACGGCGAGGTCGGCAACAAGAAGCAGTACGACCCGCGTGCCTGGGGCAAGGCCGCCGAGGCTGGCCTGGCCGCCCGGGTCGTCGAGGCGTGCGAGCACCTTCGCTCCACCGGCACCACGATGACCAAGTAACGACGTACCACCGCCGGCCGGCTCCCCCTCGCGGGGAGCCGGCCGGCGTCGTTCAGGCGGTGAGCAGGCGAACGGCCTCGCGTACGTCGTCGGTGAGGTGGATCGTCGCCGACAGGTCACCGAACGGGGACGCGGCCAGCAGCGGACGCAACAGCGCCTCCACCGGCAACTCCACTGTCCAGTACGCGCGGTCCAGGAAGATGTACGCGCCGCTGGCCCCGTCGGTGCCGTAATAGGTCTTGGTGGCCGCCTGGAACACCTCCTGCACCGTGCCCGCCCGCCCCGGCGCGAAGACGATGCCGCCCCGGGCGAGTCGCAGGATGGTGTCCTCCCGGATCGCGTTGGAGAAGTACTTGGCGATCCGCCCGGCGAACAGGTTCGCCGGCTCGTGCCCGTACAGCCAGGTCGGGATGGCCAGCCCACCGGCTCGCGCCCAGCCCAGGTCGTCGCCACGCTGACGGGGAACGCTGGCGTACCGCTGCCGGACCGTCAACGCGGTGGCCGTGTACAGGTGGTGGTCGGTGAAGTCCGGTGCGGTGGCCAGCAGGTCGATCGCCGCCGTCACGTCGGTCGCCGGCCGGTCCGCCAGGTAGGCGCCGAGGTTCGCCGCCTCCATCACCCCGGGACCGCCGCCGGTCACCACCAGGCGGTCGGCCCGCGCCAGCTCCCAACCCAGCACTGCCGCCATCCGGTACGCGGGACTGCCGCGCCGCACCGCGTGCCCACCCATGATGCCCACCACCGACTGCGGCCCGTGCCCGGCCAGCCAGGCCCGGGTGGCGTCGGTCAACGCGTTGTCCACGCCGTGGTCGTGCAGCCGCTGACCCAGCGCCTCCTTGACGTCCGGCAGCGCGCCGCCGTGCGCCCGGTAGTGGTCGTACACCCGGGTGTCGTACATCCCGGTGAACCCACCCTCGGCGAACCCCTCGGCCAGTTCCTCCGGGGTGTAGAGGTGTGTCGGCTGGGTCGGGTACGGCAGCCCCGAGAACGGCGGCACCACGTTGGCGCCGCGTCGGACCAGGTCGGCGCCGACGTCCCGGGACGCGAAGCGGCAGCCCACGAAGAGGGTGCCGGCGACGTCGACGCCGGTCAGGTCGGGCACCGGTGCGAGGTCGAGACGCAGGCCCTGCACGGTCAGCCCGCTCAGTTGGCCGGCGGCCAGTTGGCGGTCGAACTCGTCCCGGGTCTGGATCTCGCCCGCGTGCAGGTGCGGCTCGATGACGTCCGCAGGAGGTGGGGTCGGCACCCGGCCATCCTGCCCCCGCGGCGGGTGCGGCCAAACCTCGGGCCCGGGGTGAAACGACAGGAGCCCGGTGGTCGTGGCCACCGGGCTCCTGCGTTACCGGTTCCTGGGGAGGCTCCGGACCATTAGTTGTAGTGGAAAACACCTGGCAGCGGCATAGGCCGCAGGCGTGACCAACTCCTCAGCCGTTCAGCGGAACGTGTCGGCCGACCCGCTCGCGTGTCGCCCTGTCCAGCGGGTTGAATGGGGCGATGCAGAACCTTTTGCCAGAGCCACCGGCCACCCGCCTGCCCGCGAACAACGAGGCCGACGCCGCCCTGGCTGCCGCCGAGGAGGCCGGCACCGATGAGGCGTTCGCCAGCGTGGCGGCCGGCTTTCCCACCTACAGCGCGGCCTGGGCGGAGCTCGCGGCCCGGTCCTTCGCGCAGGGCCAGGTCGTGACCGCGTACGCCTACGCGCGCACCGGCTACCACCGGGGCCTCGACCAGCTGCGCCGCAGCGGGTGGAAGGGGCACGGCCCGGTGCCGTGGTCGAACGAGCCCAACCGGGGCTTCCTCCGCTGCCTCTACGTGCTGTCCCGAGCTGCGGACGAGATCGGCGAGGCCGACGAGGCAGCCCGCTGCGCCCAGTTCCTGCGTGACTGCGACCCGGCGGCGGCGGACGCGCTCGCGAGCAACTGACCCCGATCCGACGGCCGGCCCGATGTCGGGCCGGCCGTCGGAGGCTCACAGCCCTTCGGCAACCGCGGCGGCGATCTTGAGCCAGGCGTCCCGGGTGGCCGAGGAGAGCCCGCCGTACCGGATCGGCTCACCCGTGTCGATGAGCCGCTCGTACGGGGCCAGCAGCACCGCCCGGGTGCGGGCCGCGAAGTGCTCCTGGATGGCCGGCAGGTCGATCTCCTTGCGCGACGGCGGCATCGACACCACAGTCACCGCCTGGCGGACCAGCCGTTGCCGGCCGCTCTGCTCCAGATGGTCGAGCATCCGGGCGGCCGTCTCCGCCGAGTCGTTACGGGCCGACATGGTGACCACCAACTGGTCGGTGGCGTCCATCGAGGCCTGCCAGTTCTGCGCCCGTACGTTGTTGCCGGTGTCCACGAAGATCAGTTTGTAGAATCGGCTGACCACCTCGCGGATCTCGGCGAACGCGGCCGCGGTCAACATCTCGCCGCCCGTGGCCGACTCGTCCGAGGCCAGGACGTCGAACATCCCCTCGCCCTGCGAGCGAACGTACTGCGACAGGTCGCCGACCCGTCCGTGCGCGCCCTGGAACTGCCCGAGGTCACGCAGCATGTCCCGCACAGTGCGGGAGTGGAAGTCCTGCTGGGCGCGCATCCCCAGGGTGCCCTGGGTCTCGTTGTTGTCCCACGCCAGCACGTAGCCACCGCGCTTCTGACCGAACGTCATCGCGAGCAGCAGGATGGCCACCGTCTTACCGGCACCGCCCTTCGGGTTGACCACGGTCACCTGCCGCAACCCGCCGAAGTTGCGGCGCACCATCTCGATGTCCCGCTTGAGCTCCTGCTCGTGCCGCCCGGGAGAGAGCCGGAGCAGCCCCATCTTGTTGACCACCGCGCGTACGCCCATGGTCGCCACCGGGTCGGCGGGCCGGACCTGTCGACGCTTGCTGAAGTCCTCGGCGGTCGGCACCGCCGTGGACTCCGGCGTCCAGCTCGCGTCCGGGTATCCGGTGGTCGGCACCTGGGCCACCCCCTCGGCCTCCTGGTAAGGCTGACCAGGAGGTACGCCGGGCGGGCCCTGCTGCCACGGCGGGGGGTACCAGCCAGGGGACGGCGGGAACGGCCCAGGCGGTGCGGCCTGCTGGGGAACCTGCGGCGGCAGGTTGCTGAACTGCGTCAGGTCGGGCGGAGGCGGGATCGGCGTCGGGCCGGCCTGACCGGGAATCGCCGGGTTGAACGCCTGGCCGGCCTGGCCAGACTGACCGGCCTGCCCGGGGCCGGCCTGCGGGACGCCGGAGTGCGGCTGCGGCGGGGCTGGGATCGGGGGCGTCGCGGTGGCGCCCTCGTCGTGGGTCGGTGCGGCTGCGCCGGCCGGCCGTTGCGGCGGATACGCCCACGGCGACTCGCTGGCCGGCCGTGCCGCTCCACCAGCGGGCCCGTCCTCGCCGGTCCCGCCAGCCTGCGGCGCTGGTCCGGCCGTCGCGGACTCCGGTGTCGGAGGAGCTGCCGGGGCGGGGCCCGCGGCAGTGGGCTCTGCCGCAGTGGTGCGGCCGGTGGGCTCTGCCGCAGTGGTGCGGCCGGTGGGCTCTGGCACGGTGGCGCGGCCGGTGGGCGGGGCACCTGCGGTGGGGTTGTCCAGGGTGAACGGCAGGTCCAGGTCGACACCGCCCGGGTTGACCGGCGGGGCGGGGACGGCGGCCGTACCGCGGTCACCTGGCTGCGCCTGCGTCGCGCCGGCTGCGGTGCTCGCCCTCTCGGGTCGGCTGTCCGTCGGCCCGAAGGCGGTGTTCGGTGCCGGAGGAACCCCGGTGCCGCCCGGGACGCCGTTGCTCGCCGGAGCGTTGCCCGCTGGCGGCGTGCCCATCGCTGGCGGCGTGCCCATCGCTGGCGGCGTGCCCATCGCCGGTGGACCGGGCGGCGTCGCCGCGGCGGTCGGAGCGGCCGCTGGTGGCCAACTCGGCTGCGGCGGCCCCCAGCCCGACCCTCCGCCGGCCGGGCCGCCAGCGCCCCAACCCCCGGGCGCCGGAACGGCACCGCTCAGCGACGGGTAGTCGGACGGCGAGGGTGGCGGCAGCGGGGCAGCGCCCGGCTGTCCGGGGACCGGCGGCCGGTTGATCGGCGGGGCCGCCACCGGCGGCGTAACCGGCCCGGGGGCGGCCGACGACGGCGCGCCCCGCTGCTCGGCGACCGCCGCCCAGGGCGGTACGACGGTCCCCGCGCCCCGGTCGGTCGGATCCGGTGGCCAGAGTGGTTCGATGTCCCGCTCTGGCACCGGCTGCTGGCCGTGCACCTGCGCCCGGTCGGCGTTCTCGTCCATTAGGGCCCTCCCCAGTCCTCCTGCGAGGATAGGCGCATCCGCCCATGAGGGGCGGGCGGCGCAGCCGAGGTCGGCCGCTCCGCGCCGTCGACGTCAGATCGACCAGACCGCCCAGGCGCCCGGCTCGACCCACCAGGAGCGCTTCCGGGTCAGCTCGCCCTCGACACCATCGTCGAGGTACGGCACCTTCCCCTCCCTGGGCAGCACCGAAACCGCCCGGCCACGGGCCCGCCGGACTTCGAGGCGTACCCGTTTGCGGCCGAATGCCGAGCGGACGACCACCGGCACGGCAACCGCGACCTCGACCTGGCCGTCGGCCGGGTCCGGTGCGGTCAGCAGCGTGACGTCGTCGAGCGTCGCGTAGCCGCCGGCGTTGGCGACCGCGCAGGCCAGCAGCGGCTCGTCACCGTCGGTGAGGATGGCGTCGTCGACCTCCACCCGAGCCCGCCAGTGCAGCGGCCGCCCGGCGTCGTCGGCGGCACCGAGCAACGCACCGTCCAGCGTCACCGAACCACCGTCGTTGCGCAGCAGGTCCAGTCGGCGCGGCGTGCCGTCCAACACCGCGGCGGCCACCACCGCCGGGTCACGGGGCAGCCCGAGCTGCGCGGCCAGGTCGCGGTGGGTGCCGCCACGGGCAGGGTCGAGCGGGAGTACGCCCACCGGCGGCAGGTCGGGCAGAGTCCGGTTGCCGGGCAGATCCGCGGGGCGCTTGCTCGGCGCCGGGGCGTACCGCCGGACCAGCCGGCGCAGCACGGCGCGCAACTGCCCGTCGTTGGCCGTCGCGACGACCAGCCGGGTCTTGCCGTCCGGGTCCGGCCAGGTGAGCCCGTCCGGGCGTGCCGGACCGTCGAGCCGCGCCAGCACCGCGTCGATCTCCGCGTCCGAGCGGGCGGTGACCATCTCCACCCGGGCGCCTCGGGCGTTCAGCGCGTCGGCACAAGCCAGCACCGGCACCCGTGGCCGCTCGGTGGCGCACCGCTCGGTGTCACCGCCGGCCTCAGCCCGGGGTGCCTGACTGGCGTCGGCCTGGTTGGTGTCGGTCTGGCCGGTCTCGGTCTGGCTCGTCGAGCTGGTGTCGGTCTGGCCGTTGTCGGTCTGGCTCGTCGAGTCGGTGGCGGTCTCGGCCGCACCGCCGCAGCAGGCCCCGCCGCTGCCACAGCCCCCGGGAGCGTCCCGCTCCGAACCGAGGGTGAGCAGCACCACGTCGTACACGGAAGGAGCCTCCTGCCTCTCGACGCGACCCCTGCCGGCCGCGCCGTCATTACTTGTTAACCTGACACCCCGGGCTCGCCAACCGGTCGCCACCTGGCACCCGAGCCTTCTGGAGGCGGAAAAGATGCCAGCGATCGTGCTCCTCGGCGCTCAGTGGGGCGACGAGGGCAAGGGCAAGGTTACCGACCTGCTGGGTGAGCGGGTCGACTACGTCGTGCGCTACTCCGGCGGCAACAACGCCGGCCACACGGTGATCACCCCGGACGGCCAGAAGTACGCGCTGCACCTGATGCCGTCCGGAGCGCTCTCGCCGAACGCGATGATCGTCATCGGCAACGGTGTGGTGGTCGACCCGAAGGTGCTGCTCGCCGAGATCGACGGCCTGGCCGAGCGCGGCGTCGACGTGTCCCGACTGCGGATCTCCGGTGACGCGCACCTGATCATGCCGCACCACAGGGCGCTGGACCGGGTGATCGAGCGCTACCTCGGCTCGTCCCGGATCGGCACCACCGGCCGGGGCATCGGCCCGGCGTACGGCGACAAGGTCGCCCGGATCGGCATCCGCCTGCAGGACCTGCTCGACCCGGGCATCCTGCGCAAGAAGCTGGAACTCGCGCTGCGCGAGAAGAACCAGATCCTGTTCAAGGTCTACAACCGCAAGGCGATCGACCTTGAGGCGACCGTCGAGGAGTACCTGGCGTACGCGGAGCGGCTCAAGCCGTACATCGCGGAGACCCGGGCGATGCTCTGGGACGCGCTGGACCGGGACGAGACGGTCCTGCTGGAGGGTGCCCAGGCCACCATGCTCGACATGGACCACGGCACGTACCCCTTCGTGACCTCGTCGAACCCGACCGCCGGTGGTGCCTGCGTGGGTGCCGGCATCCCGCCGACCGCGATCAGCAAGGTCATCGCGGTGAGCAAGGCGTACACCACCCGGGTCGGCGCGGGGCCGTTCCCGACCGAGTTGTTCGACGCCAACGGTGACCACCTGCGCAAGATCGGCGCGGAGTACGGCACGACCACCGGGCGGGAGCGCCGGTGCGGGTGGTTCGACGCGGTCGTCGCCCGGTACGCCTGCCGCCTTAACGGTGTCACCGACCTGGTCATCACCAAGCTGGACGTGCTCACCGGCATGCCCAAGGTGCCGATCTGCGTCGGCTACGAGATCAACGGCGTCCGGGTCGACGACATGCCGATGAGCCAGACGGACTTCCACCACGCCAAGCCCGTCTACGAGGAGCTCGACGGCTGGTGGGAAGACATCACCAAGGCGCGGACGGCCGCCGACCTTCCGGAGAATGCCCGCCGCTACATCGCCCGGGTAGAGGAACTCTGCAACGCCAAGGTGAGCGTCGTAGGCGTAGGCCCAGGCCGAGACGAAAACGTGGTCCTCCACCCCCTCCTCCCCTAACCCCGGACCTGTTTCGCACCCCACCTCATCTCACTCCCTCGTTGATCATGAGGTTGACGGAGTGTTCGATCTACGAACGCCCCGTCAACCTCATGATCAACGGCAGGGCTGGCGGGTGTTGTCCACAGGGTTGTCCACAGGGGTGGTGGGGTGGCTGGTGAACGGTCAGCGTGGTCGTCGTGGATCGCACAGACCTCGTACGCGTCATCGCCAGCGGCCAGGATGGCCTGATCACTCGGGCGCAGGCGTTGCGTGCCGGATTCAGTCGACACGACATCGACCATCTGGTGACCGTCGGGCGGTGGCGACCACTCGCACGAGCGGTCTATCTGGTCCGCAGCCGGTCCATCGAATCGCCCGCCCGTCAGTGTCGTGTCCGCGCCGCTGTGCTCTCGTTGGGCCCGCAGGCTCACGCGGTGTTCGGCACAGCGGCTGAGCTGCACGGCATTGCCGGTCTGCCGCGTAGCGACGAGATCCACGTGGCGCTGCCGGGCAGGGCGGCCAAGAGGGCGCGGGTGTCGGACCCCGCGATCGTGCTGCACCAGCTCGAACACCCTCCGGGGAAGGTGGTGCAGGTGAACGGGATCGCGGCTACTGTGCCACGGCTGACCGTCGCAGAGATCATCCTGCGAGAGCGCCGTTATGCCGCGGTCTCCGTGCTCGATTCCGCGCTCAATCGGGGATTGATCAGGACCGAATGCCTGGAGGTCATCGCAGCGTTGATCAGGGGCCGGCGCGGCGCGATCGCGGCACGCGGTTATCTGGCTGAGGCGGACGGTCGGGCTCAGTCGCCGCTGGAGACGCGTACCCGGCTCCGCTGCGTTGACGGTCGGGTGCCTCCGGATGCCCTTCAATTGGAGGTGCGCGACGACGACGGATACCTGCTCGGCGTTGGTGACCTGGGCTGGCGCGGACCGCAGGTGATCGCCGAGGCCGACGGCCGAGACGTGCACGGCACCGTAGAGGCCGCTTCGCCGACCGCCGCCCCCAGAATCGCCTGGTCAACGCCGGCTGGACCGTCTTGCGTTTCACCTGGCAAGACACCCTCCGCCCCGACTACATCCCCTGGACGGTCCGCCAGGCACTCGTCGCCGCCCGTTCTCGTTGATCATGAGGTTGACGGGTCAGTGGATCACCAAAAGGCCCGCCAACCTCATGATCAACACCACTGGTGGTGGGGACAGTAGGATCTCGGTCGTGCGGGTTCTTTTGGTTGGTGGTGGTGGGCGGGAGCATGCGCTCGCCCTCGGGTTGGTGGCGGATCCGGCTGTTTCCGCGGTTGTTGCCGCGCCTGGTAATCCCGGGATCGCCTCGGTGGCTGAGCTGCGGACGGTGAACGCTTCCGATCCGGACGCCGTGGCGGCGCTGGCCGTGGAGACTGCCGCTGACCTGGTGGTGATCGGGCCGGAGGCGCCGCTGGTCGCCGGGGTTGCCGATGCTGTCCGCGCCAAGGGGATCGCCGTTTTCGGTCCATCCGGTGCTGCCGCGCAGCTGGAGGGCTCCAAGGGGTTCGCCAAGGACGTGATGACCGCTGCCGGCGTACCAACCGCTCGGGCGTACGTCTGCACGGACGAGGAAAGCACCGCTCGGGCGCTGGACGAGTTCGGTGCCCCGTACGTGGTGAAGGACGACGGACTCGCCGCAGGCAAGGGCGTCGTGGTGACCGACGACCGGTCCGCCGCGCTGGCCCACGCGAACGAGTGTGGACGGGTCGTGGTCGAGGAGTTCCTCGACGGCCCGGAGGTCAGCCTCTTCGTGGTGACCGACGGTGAGGCGGCGCTGCCGCTGCTGCCGGCTCAGGACTTCAAGCGCCTCGGCGACGGGGACACGGGGCCGAACACCGGTGGCATGGGGGCGTACGCGCCGCTGGCCTGGGCACCTCCCGGCCTGGTCGACGACGTCATGCGCGACGTGGTCCACCCGACGCTCGCGGAGATGCGCCGCCGGGGCACCCCGTTCGCTGGTCTGCTCTACGTCGGGCTCGCGATCACCGCCGCCGGCCCCCGGGTGATCGAGTTCAACGCGCGCTTCGGTGACCCCGAGACCCAGGTGGTGCTCGCGTTGCTGGAGACCCCGCTGGGCGGGCTGCTGCACGCGTCGGCCACCGGCACGCTGGCCGAGCATCCGCCGCTGCGATGGCGGGACGGCAGCGCTGTCACCGTGGTGCTCGCCTCCGCTGGCTATCCGGCCGCGCCGCGTACCGGCGACGTCATCACCGGCGCGGACCGGCCGGGCATCATCCACGCGGGCACCGCCCGCCGGGCCAGCGACGGCGCGTTGCTCTCCGCCGGCGGCAGGGTCCTCTGCGGTACGGCCACCGGCTCCGACCTGGCCGCCGCGCGGGACGCCGCGTACGCGCTGGTGGACGGGGTGGAGTTGGCCGGCTCGCAGCACCGCACCGACATCGCCGCCGCCGCCATCGACGGCCGGATCACGATTCCGGGCTGAGCAGCCGCCGGGCCGACGGCTGGGCGGCACCTCAGCCGAAGTAGCGGCGCAGTTCGCGGGTGAGCACCTTGCCGGTGGCGTTTCGGGGCAGGTATTTCACGAAGATCACGTCCCGGGGGACGCTGAAGCGCGCGAGATAGCGCCGGACGTACTCGCGTACCGCATCGGGATCGAGCGTCTCGTCGGGGTGCAGGGCGAGGAACGCGGACAGGCGCTGGCCGTACTCGGGGTCGGGTACGCCGATCACGGCCACTTCGCGGACCTGCGGCAGTTGGGCGAGCAGATCTTCCACTTCGGAGGGAAAGACGTTCTCACCACCGGAGACGATCATGTCGTCGGCCCGTCCGTCGACGAAGAGCAGCCCGTCGGCGTTGAGCCGGCCGAGGTCGCCGGTGTCGAGCAGACCGTCGCGGGTTTCCCGGCTGGTGCCGGAGGTGTAGCCCTCGAAGAGCATCTCGTTGCCGACGAAGATCCGCCCGACCCGTCCGGTCGGCACCGGCTGGCCGTCGTCGTCGAGCATTTCCAGCCGGGTGCCGTGCGGTGGCCGACCGGCGGTGGTGGGTGCCTGGCGCAGGTCCTGCGGGCCGGCGATGGACGCCCAGGAGACCTCGGTGGAGCCGTAGAGGTTGTACAGGACGTCGCCATAGGCATCCATGAACTTCGGTGCCAGCCCGCCGGGCAGGGCGGAGCCGCTGACCGCGACGACCTTGAGCGGGGGGCGCGGGTCCGGCGGGGGCACCTCCATCAGTCGCTGCACCATCACGGGTACGGCGAACAGCGCGTCGCAGCGGTTGGCGGTCAGGGCGGCGAGTGTCGCGGCCGGGTCGAAGCGTCGGTGCAGCACGATGGTGGCTCGCAGGGCCAGGCAGACCTGGAGGGCGGCGAATCCCCAGGTGTGGAAGATCGGTGCGGCGATCATCACCCGGGTCCTGGTGTGCAGCGGGATGCGGCCGATGATGGACACCAGCGGGCCGAAGCCTTTGGGCGTGCGACGACGGGCGCCCTTGGGCGTACCGGTGGTGCCGGATGTGAGCACGATGATCCGGCCGTCCCGCTCCGGCGGGCGCAGGTCGCCCGGCAGCGCGCCGGCCACCAGCTCCTCGCGGGCGCGTTCGTCGAGCCGGGGCAGCTCGGCGGGGAGTCCGAGGACCCGCTCGGCGAACTCGTCGTCGTGCACCAGCAGTCGCAGCTGTTGCTCCTCGGCGATGGTGCCGAGCTGGGCCGCGGAGAGCCCGGTGTTGACCAGCACCGCGTCGACGCCGAGCAGGGTGGCGGCGACGATCGTCTCGATCAGCCCGTGGTGGTTGCGGCAGAGCACGCCGATCCGGTCGCCGGTCTGCACGCCGTGCCCGGCCCTCATCGACCTGGCCATCCGTTCGGCCCGGTCGAGCAGGTCGTGGTAGGTCAGCTCGACGCCGTCCTCGTCGATGACCGCCGTCCGGCCGGGATCCCGGGCGGCCGCCTGGCGCAATTCGCCAGCCAGGCTCCACCCCCAGGTACGCAGGGCGTTGAGTTGCGCGGCGACTCGGACCGGGTTGCCGGGGGTGAGCAGTCCGCGACGGGTCAGGGTGGCGACGGTGAACGGCAGGTCCATGCCGCAGACCTCCTAGGGGTGGTGCGCGGACGGGGCAGTGGCCTGCCCGTCCATCAGGGCTTCTTCCTTGATCATGCACTGGGGGCGGCTGAAGGCCCAGTTGGCGTCGGCGCGGGGTGACGAAGACGGCACAGATCGTGGAGTCCGGGCCACCGTCGGCCCGACCCCCCTTGAGGAGGCGCCGGGCCGACGGCGGTCAGCGGATCTGCATCCCGGAGATCGCCCGGGAGATCACCAGTCGTTGGATTTCCGAGGTGCCCTCGAAGATGGTGTAGATCTTGGCGTCCCGGTACCAGCGCTCGACCGGGTGGTCGCGCAGGAAGCCGGCCCCGCCGAGCAACTGCACCGCCTTCTCGGTGACCGACACCGCCACCTCGCCGGCCTTGAGTTTGGACATCGAGCCCTCGCCCGCGGTGAACGGGCGGTTGTTGCGGCCCATCCACGAGGCGCGCCAGACCAGCAGCCGTGCCGCGTCGATTTCCATCCGCATGTCGGCCAGCGCGAACGCGACCGCCTGGTTCTCGATGATGGGCCGTCCGAACTGGACCCGGTCCTTGGCGTAGTCCAGGGCGTACTCGTAGGCGGCCCGGGCCACGCCGAGCGCTTGCGCGCCGACCGTGGGTCGGGACAGCTCGAACGTGCGCATCGCGGCCTGTCCGCTGGCCCGCTGCCCGGAGCGGGCCCGGTCGAGGCGTTCCAGCAGGGCGTCCCGCCCACCGAGCAGGCAGCGGCCGGGCACGCGTACGTCGTCGAGGAAGACGTCGGCGGTGTGTGACGCGCGGAGGCCGAGTTTGCGCAGCTTGCGGGTGGCGGCCAGGCCGGGGGTGCCCGGCGGTACGACGAACGCCGCTTGGCCTCGGGAGCCGAGGGTGGGGTCGACGGAGGCGGTGACCACGTGCACGCCGGCGATCCCACCGTTGGTGGCGTACGCCTTCTGGCCGTTGAGCACCCACTCGTCGGTGGCCTCGTCGTAGACGGCCCGGGTGCGCATCGCGCCGACGTCGGAGCCGGCCTCGGGTTCGCTGGTGCAGAACGCGGCGACTGCCGGTGAGTCGACGTCGCCGAAGCACTGTGGCACCCACTCGACCATCTGGTCAGGGGTGCCGGCGCCGTAGATGGCGGCGACGGCGAGTGAGGTGCCGAAGATGGAGAGGCCGATGCCGGCGTCACCCCAGAAGAGTTCCTCGCTGGCGATCGGCAGGGAGAGCCCGGTCGGGTCGGCCCAGCAGGTGGCGAGGAACTCGAAGCCGTAGAGGCCGACCTTGGCGGCTTCCTGGATCACCGGCCACGGAGTGTCCTCGCGCTCGTCCCACTCGGCGGCGGCCGGGCGCACGACCTCGGCGGCGAAGCCGTGCACCCAGTCGCGTAGATCCCGCTGTTCCTCATTCAGGTCAAGCGAGAACTCAGCCATGTCAGGCCTTGGGGATGTCGAACAGGTTGGCGATGTTGGCGGCGAGGCCGAGGTCGCCCTTTGCCTTCAGCTTGCCGGTCATGAACATCATCACCGGGTTGGCGCCACCGGAGACGATCTTCAGGAACTCGACCGGGCCCATGGTGAGGCTCAGCTTCGGGTCGTGCTGCGGGGTCTCGTTCACGACGCACGCGCCGTCGGCGATGACCACCTCGTAGGTGTCGCTGCCGCCGTCGGGGCGACCGGTGATGACCCAGTGGATGACCGCGTTGGTCGAGCCGGCCCGGTCCGCGCGGAACAGCGACGGCATCCGGCCGAACACCTCGCCCAGGACCTTGTCGCGCATGTCACCGGACATCACCTGAGCGATCTTGTCGTCCGGGGTGGACTTGACCAGCTGGGCGAACTCCTTGGGGCCAACGTTGGCGAAGGTGGCCGGGTCGAAGTCAGTCATCAGGTGTGTGCCTTCCGGAAGATTTGGCTACTCGTGCGTAACCCTACGCACGAGTAGGTATGCTCGCAAGGTGTCCACCGTCCCCGCCTTCAAGCGCCTGCCACGCGCCGTCCGCGAGCAGCAGATGCTCGACGCGGCCGTGAAGGTCTTCTCCCGTCGCGGCTTCCACGCCGCCAGCATGGACGAGATCGCGGAGGACGCCGGCATCTCCAAGCCCATGGTGTACGCGTACCTCGGCACCAAGGAGGAGCTCTTCGTCGCCTGCCTGCACCGGGAGGGCACCCGGATGATGCAGGCCATCGCGGGAGCCGCCGCCCCCGACCTGCCGGCCGACGAGCGGCTCTGGCGTGGGTTGAGGGCGTTCTTCGGCTTCGTGGGCGCGTACCGGGACGGCTGGGCGGTGCTCTACCGGCAGGCCCGGGGCGAGCAGCCGTTCGCCGGGGAGCTGGCCGCGATGCGGGCCCGGCTCGTCGAGGTGGTCGCCGGAATGCTCGACCACGCGCTGCGAGCCGAGGGCCGTGAGATCACCGCCGTCGACCTGGAAGTCGTCGCGTACGCCCTGGTCGGCGCGACCGAGTCGCTGGCCGACTGGCTCGCGGACCACCCGGACGCCGACCCGGAGAAGACGGCCACCCGGATGATGAACGTGGCCTGGCTCGGCGCCGCCCAGCTCCTGCACGGAGCGACCTGGCGCCCACCGGTCGACTGACCGGTCACCGCACCGGGGTCCGACCCAGCGGCGCGGTCACCGGTGCCGGCCGCGCGGACCGGCGGCGGTTGCGCAGCCATCGGACCACCTCGACGATCAGCGTCACCGTCAGTGCGAGGCCCAGGCCGAGCACGAGTCCGCGCAACGGGTCCTGTTCGAAGGCCAGCCCGCCCACGTAGCCGACCAGCGCCGAGTAGAGCCCCCACGAGCCGGCGGCTAGCGCGTCGAAGGCGAGAAAGCGTCGGCGGGGATAGTGCACCGCCCCCATGGTGAGGGTGACAGCGGTCCGGCCGCCCGGCACATAGCGGGCCACGGTGAGGATCAACCCGCCGCGCGTCGCGATTCCCCGCCGGGCCCAGTCGATGGCGGCCCGGCGTCGACCGTCGGGCGGCAGCCGGTCGAGCAGCCGCGCGCCACCGCCCCGCCCGATGGCGTACGAGACGTGGTCACCCACCAGCGCTCCGGCGGCAGCCACCAGGATCACGGCCGGCAGGTACGGCGCGCCGGAGGCTGCGAAGACTCCAGCGGTGATCACCGCCGTCTCGCTCGGCACCACCGGGAAGAAGCCGTCGAGCACCGCGATCGCGAAGATCGCCAGGTACACCCAGGGCGAGGACATCGTCTCGTGCAGCAGGTCGAGTAGATCCATGGTCCTGATGCTGGTGTGGGCGGCGGCTCCCGCCATCGGCCAGTGGTCAGACGGGCACCACTACTTAGGTCGCATCCGGCCCCGACGGCGGCTAGGGGTCATCCCTCACCCCACCCCGGTCTGGCGGCGCGGAACGGCTCGATCCGTCCGCTGAGCCCTAAGCTCGCTGCGTGGCCTCCAGCGCCGTCGCCGTCCGGCGGGCCGTCCAGCGGTACGCCTCCGTGCTGCTCGCCGTCACCGTCGCGGCAGCCGTCTGGGCCAGCTCGACCGGTGATCTCGGCGTCCGTTCGCCGCTGCCGGGCGTCGTCGCGCTGTTCATCGCGGTGGCCTCGGGTTGGGCCGCCGGCACGATCCGCACGCGCCGTTGGCCGTTGTTCCTGGCTGCGGCGGTGGGCTGGCTGGTGCTCGCGGCCGCGGCGGCCGGGGTGGTCGCCTCGTACCAGGCGGGTCTGCGACTGCGTGGTCGAGGGCTCGCCAGTTTCCTCGCCGCCGCGACCCTGGTGCTCGCCGGTGGGGTGCTGGTCGGGCTGGAAGTGGGCGGCACACGCCGGATCACCACCGCCAGCACCGGCAACGTGCTGCTTCTCGCCGCCTGTCTGGTCGTACTCCCGTTGGTCTTCGGCCTCTGGGTGCGGGCGCGCCGGGACACCCTCGCCGCACTCCGGGATCGGGCCGAGCGACTGGAACGCGAGCAGGAGGCCCGCGCCGACCGGGCCCGTGCCGAGGAACGGACCAGGATCGCCCGAGAGATGCACGACGTGGTGGCGCACCGGGTCTCGTTGATGGTCGTGCACGCCGGGGCGCTGGAGGTGACCGCCGGGGACCCGACGACCGTCGAGGCCGCCGCGCTGATCCGGACTACCGGTCGGCAGGCGCTCACCGACCTGCGCGAGGTGCTGGGCGTGCTGCGACAGGCCGGCCCGACCGTGGTGCCGGAGCGCGGAATCGACGCGCTGGACGAGCTGATCGGGGAGTCCCGCGCCGCCGGGCTGCGGGTGTCCCGGCGCGACGAGGGCGTGCCGACGGCACTACCGGCGACCCTGGGGCGTACCGCGTACCGGGTGGTCCGGGAGGCGTTGACGAACGTGCGCAAGCACGCCGCGGACGCCGAGACGATCGTCGGCCTGCACTACCTGCCGGACGGGCTGGAGGTGATGGTCCGCAACGGTCCGTCCGAGGGCGGGGCGGCGCTGCCCGGCGCCGGCCAGGGGTTGCTCGGGCTGCGCGAGCGGGTCGAGCTGCTCGGCGGCCGACTGGAGGCCAGGCCCGTGGACGGCGGCTTTCTGGTCCGGGCCCTGATCCCGTTGGCGGGTGCGACGTGATCCGGGTGGTGGTGGTCGACGACGAGCAACTGGTCCGTGCCGGTCTGCGGCTGATCCTGGAGGCGGCGGAGGACATCACTGTCGTCGGTGAGGCGGCGGACGGTGCCGGCGCGCTGGAGCAGGCCCACCGGTTACGCCCCGACGTGGTGCTGCTCGACGTGCGGATGCCGGGCGTTGACGGGCTGACCGTCGCGCCCGAGGTGGTCTCCGCCGGACCGAAGGTGATCATGTTGACCACCTTCGACCTCGACGAGTACGTGCACCGGGCGCTGCGGGCCGGAGCGGTGGGATTCCTGCTCAAGGACACTCCGCCCCGCGAGCTGGCCGCCGCCGTCCGTACGGTGGCCGCCGGGAACGCGATGCTCGCCCCGACGGTGACCCGACGCCTGATCAGCTCGTTCGCCGAGCGTGGTCCGGCCCGTCGGGACGCGGCCCGGCAGCGGCTCGCCCCGCTCACCGCGCGCGAGCTGGAGATCGTCCGGGAGGTGGCGCGCGGGCTCGGCAACGCGGAGATCGCCCGACGGTTGACGATGAGCGAGGCCACCGTGAAGGCACACGTCAGTCGGGCGCTGGCGAAACTCCAGGCGGGCAACCGGGTGCAGCTGGCCATCCTGGTGCACGACGCTGACCTGCTGTGACGGGTGCGGCCGTCAACGTCGGGCGGCGGCGCGACGGTGTGCTCGGCGGCGTAGCCACCGGAGCCCCTCCAGCCCGAACGTGACGAGCACCGAGAGCCCCACCCCGACCAGCACGCCCTTCACCGGGTCACGTTCGAACGCCAGCCCGCCGAAGTAGCCGAGCAGCCCGCAGTACAGCGCCCAGGTGATCGTCGCGATGCTGTCGTAGAGCAGGAATGACCGGCGGGGATAGCCCACCGCCCCCATGGTGAGGGTGACGGCGGTCCGCCCGCCCGGCACGTACCGGGAGGTGGTCAGGATGATCCCGCCGCGTCGGTCCACCGCCCGACGGGCCCACTCGGAGCTGGCCCGTCGCCGGCTGCCGTCAGGCAGCCGGGCCAGCCGGTGCGCGCCGCCACCCCGACCGATGGCGTACGAGATGTGGTCGCCGACCAGCGCGCCCGCAGCGGCGCTGACGATCACCAGGGTCAGGCTGGGGTGCCCGCCGCTTGCCGAGAGCACCCCGGCGGTGATCACTGCTGCCTCGCCCGGCACCGCGGGGAAGAACGCGTCGATCGCGGTGAGCCCGAAGATCACCAGGTAGACCCACGGCGACGTGACCGTCCCACGGAGAAGGTCGAGCAGGGCGTCCATGCCCCCATGCTCGGCGGCTCAACGACGGTCGGTGGCGCTTCGCCGACATTGCGCCGACCGGTCAGCCAAGCGCCGCCTCAGTTCCCTTCGTCAACCGGTACTGCCGTGGGCTGCTGGTGGTCGACGCTTGTGAGGTCGCCGCCGCCGTTGTGATCGGGCGGGCGTTTCGGGGAGCGTCGCGTTGCTCATCGCTTCTCGCCAGTAGCCTCGGGGTAGTGGGCGCCGTTGAAGGTGACTCGCAGCCCGTACACCGAGGCGCCGGCGGTGATGAACAGGTGGTTGCGCTTCGGGCCACCGAACGTGAGATTGGCTACCGGTTCGGGCAGCAGCAGCTTGCCGATGAGGGTGCCGTCCGGGTCGAAGCAGTGCACGCCGTCCCAGGCCGCGACCCACACTCGCCCAGCGTCGTCGAGACGGATGCCGTCGAAGCGGCCGAAGTCACACTCAGCGAAGATCTTCCCGTGGTCGAGGGTGCCGTCGGCCATGACGTCGAAGACGCGGACGTGACTGGGGTCCTGCCGAGTGTCCACGATGTAGAGCTGCTGCTCGTCGGCGGAGAACGCCAGGCCGTTGGGGCGGCAGAAGTCAGTCGCCACGATGCGCAGATCGCCCGTGGCAGGGTCCAGGCGGAACACGTAACAGGCGCCGCCGAACTCGCTGTCGCCCTTGTTGCCCTCGTAGTCACCCTGGATGCCGTAACTCGGGTCGGTGAACCAGATCGTCCCATCGGCGCGGACGACCACGTCGTTGGGACTGTTGAGCCGCTTGCCATCGAAGCGGTCGGCGAGCACGGTGATCGTGCCGTCGTGCTCGGTACGGGTGACCCGCCGGTTGCCTTGCTCGCACGTGACAAGCCGGCCCTGGCGGTCCACCGTGTTGCCATTGGTGTAGCCCGAGCCGTGGCGGTAGACGCCGACGGCACCGGTGATCTCGTCCCAGCGCAGCAGCCGGTCATTGGGGATGTCGCTCCACACCAGGTAGCGGCCAGCCGGAAAATACGCTGGCCCTTCGGTCTTACGTGCGCCGGTGTGCAGCCGTTCGACCACGAAGTCGCCGTCGCAGTTGCGGAACCGCTCGTCCAGCAGGTGGAACTCAGCGGGAACAGTGTCGACCATCCGTGCCTCCCAATGTCGGATCATCGTTCGGCAGAAGCATATGAAAGCTAAACCTGGTATGGTCAACACGTTAAGAGCCAAATATCATTCGAGGATACGCGAGTGGTGGACGACATCGACCGGGCGCTGTTGGCGCACCTGCAGCACGACGCCACCCAGTCCTACGCGGCGCTGGGCAAGGCGGTCGGCCTGTCCGCCGGCTCGGCCCATGACCGGGTGCGCAAGCTGCGCGAGCGCGGCGTGATCCGCCGGACCACGGTCGATGTCGATCCGGCCGCCGTGGACCGCGGCGTCTCGGCCTTCGTTATGGTCAACGCCACCTCGTGGATGGGGGACGCCCCTACCCGTGACGTGCTCGCGGCCATACCCGAGATCCAGGAAGCGCACATCATCGCTGGCGCGGCATCACTGTTGGTGAAGATCCGTACCGCGACCACCAAGGACCTGCAAGCGGCGCTGCGCCGCATCTTCGGTATCGACGGGGTGACCGGCACCCAGGCCATCGTCGTGCTGGAGACGTTCTTCGAACGTCCGGTGAGCGTGCTCGACCAGGACAGTGAACCGCATCAGGCGGATGTCGACGCGCCACCACGGTAGGACCGCAGGAGTCAGGCCGCGCCCACCAGGGCGGGCGGGGCGAGCAGCGGACCGTGCGGGGTCTTGTCGTCGGCGGTGGGGCCGTGCGAGGTCAGCACCACCGGCGCGCCCAGCTCCGCGGACACCGCCTCCGCCCAGTCCGCCGGCGGGTCGTCGTAGAGCGGGCGGGAGCGCAGCAGGCGGGCGGTGAGCGCGGCCTGCCGGTCCAGGTCACCGGGTGGGCCCGGGGTGAGCCGGTCGGTGGTGTCGTAGCGGCGGCAGATCCGCAGCTCGGGGCCGGCGAGGTCGAGGTGGGTCAGGGCCAGGCCGTCGATCCCACCGGCCACGGCGAGGGCGTACCGGTGGGCGACCGCGTCGAAGTGGCCGAACCGGAACCGGCCCTGCCACGGGTTCGTCGGGTTGTGTGGATCGGCAAGCGGCAGGGTCGGATCCTCGGTCACCAGCGGGCCCGCCCCGTGCCGGGTGGTGACCAGCCGGAGCACCCCGATCCGGGTCGCGCGGGGCTGGCCCGCCTCGGCGAGCAGACTGTCGGCGTTGGCGAACGTGGTGGTGCTCCACGTCGTGTACGGGTGGAAGCCGTGCCACTCGTCGAGCAGCACCCCCTGCGCGCCCTCGAAGACGCAGATCCCCGCGCGTAGTGCCCCGGTGAGCCAGCTCCCGTCGACGATCGCGACCCGCCCGGCGAACCCGGTGAACGCGGGCAGGCAGTCCTCGACCGGTGGCGCGTCCAGTGGGCCGAGCTCTGCGGTCAGCCGCTCCCGCAGGGCGGTCAACCGGCGACGCAGCAGCGTCGGGCTGCGGCAGTCCGCGACCCGGGGCGCGTCGTCCGGGTGGGCGAGACCGTACGCGACGGTCTCGCCCACCCCCAGCCCGCAGGAGCCGTGCCGGTCGGCTCCCCGGGCGATCTCCCGGGCCTGGTTGGCGGCCCGGTGGTACGGGGTGGCGAGCAGTGCGTCCCCGTCGACGGTGAGTCGGTCGAGCGCGTCGGTCACCCCGACCGTGGCGAGATGGTCGGCCTCGGCGGCCAGCGCCAGCGGATCCACCACGACGTGCCGCGACAGGTGCGTACGGACACCGGGATGGAACGTGCCGGCGCCGAACTGCGCGAACGTGTGGTGCCGCCCGTCGCGCAGCACGACGTTGTGCGCCGCCTGCGCGCCCCCGTTGAAACGGACCACCGTGTGCACGGGCCGGGTGGCGCAGAGCCAGTCCACCACCGTGCCCTTGCCGGCGTCCCCGTAGCCGAGGTCAACCACCGCCACGTGCCTCACAGCCGGGTCACCCCACCGGTGGTGTCGGTGAACGCGGGCAGCGTCGACACCTCGGCCCGCCGTCCCCGGCCGAGGCGGGCCAGTGCCTTCGAGACGGTGCCGGTGGCGCTGGAACCGGCGTGGTCCAGGTGGCGCAGGCCCTCGTCCAGGTCGATGGCCTGCTCGCCGAGGCCAATGGTGAGCGCGATGGTCTCGCAGACGGCGTCGAGGTCGTCGAGCACCACGGCGTTCTGCCCGAGCAGGCCCCGCCAGAAGTCGAGCACCTTGGCGTTGCCGGCGTAGTGGCTGCCGGCGGGGAGCAGGAAGTAGGTGTCCCAGCGGCGGGTCAGCTCGTCGAAGATCTGCCGCAGCGGCACGTCCTCGGTCAGGTCGTCGCCCATCAGGCGGGCCACCTCCCGGGCCTTCACCTGGGGGTACGCCAGCTCGTCGCCGATGATGAACAGGTAGCCGCGCCGGCCGCGCTTCTCCCAGTTGTCGGTGGCGGTGTGCCGGGCCATGAAGTACATGGCCAGCTCGTACGACTCGCTCATCTGCCCGCCGCCCCCGCCTTCGAGGACGATCCGGCCGAGGTCGTCGTCCATCCGGTTGTCCGACTCGAACTGGCCCACCTGCAACGGCACCCGGTCGCAGGTGGCGTCGCCGATCGCGCCGAACATGATCTGCGGGTCGCTGGCGTACCCCTGCCGTTGCAGCAGCCCGAGCAGCTGCGGCAGCTTGGTCTGCAGGACACGCGGCACCTTGAGCATCGAGCCGGTCACGTCGAAGAGCACGGCGACCGGCGTCGACCGGGGGTGCTCGTCGGAGTCGCGGCTCTCGCGCATCCCGTCGCGGGGGTCGAGCGCGGTGTGCACGGTGCGCGCCCCGCTGTCGCTGTAGGAGAAGGCGCTCTTGCCGGTGGACCGGCGGTAGCGGTCGGCGGCGTCGTACACGTCGGTGGACCAGATTCCGCTGCCCATGACAGCTCCTTAGGGGGTGAGGGTGAAGGGTCGGAAGGTGCGTGGCCCGTAGAGCCGGTCCAGCACCTGGTCGAATTCGCGCAGCAGGCGCCAGGCGTCGTCGGGCCGGTCGGCGAGGAAGCGGTGCCGGCAGTCCTGGGCGAAGTCGAGCAGCTCGCGGGGCGCGTGGCGGTTGAACAGCGAGGTCATGCAGCGGGTGGCCATCCAGATGTCGGTGCCCGGTCCGCACTGCCGCTTCTGGAAAACCTCGGGCGGATACCAGTCCTCCTGGCCGGGCACCATCGCCGGGATCGTGCCGCCGATCGGTGCGGAGAAGCACCAGTCGATGAGCACCACGCCGTGGGCCTCCGGCTCGATCAGCACGTGTCGCGGCAGGACCGCGCCGTGCACGATGCCGGCGCTGTGGGCCAGGCCGAGCGCCACCAGCAGCCGCCGCCACATCCAGGCCACGTCCCGGGCGTCCAACCCGTCGGGGTACGCGCGCCGTACCTCGCCGAGGTCGTGCAGGCCGGGCGCGGTGGCGAGCACGTTGATCCGCCGTTCGGCGCCGGTCGCGGCGTCGCGGTGCGGGAACTCGTCGACGAGCCGGGGCACGTACGGCAGGTAGCGCGGGTCGCCGCGCTCGGCGATGGTGTGCAGGGCGTGTGCCTCACGGGCCATCAGGTCGTTGTCGGTGGGCCGCCGGGGGAGCTTGAGCAGCCGGTCGGCGCCGACGTCGTAGAGGTCGGCCAGGTCACCCGAGTGGGCCGGCGCGCGGAGCCGGTAGTCGCCGAGAACGGTGACCTGCCGGGCCTGCCACCGGGTGGTGACGTGGATGAACGCGTCGACTGCCTCGGCGCGTACCGCCGGGTCGGCCGGCAGGCGGTCGGGGTGCAGGGCCGCGACCAGCTCGCGGTAACGCCGGGCCGGCTGGTCCGTGCCGAACAGGTCGGCGTCGGTGCGGGCCGCCGTGACCAGGTCGATGGCCGCCGCCGTCCTCATCGCACCGTCTCCTCGCGGGCGGGGCGCAGCAGAGCCGGGTGCAGCAGTCGGGCGTCGCCGGCGCGGTAGAGCCGGGCGCGGGGGCCGCCGCGGGCGCCACCGCGCTCGGTGCTGGCGCCGGTGCTCTCCACGAAGCCCGGCACGGAGAGCACCTTGCGGTGGAAGTTGCCGGCGTGCAGCGGGTGACCCCAGACCGTCTCGTAGACGGCGCGCAGCTCGCTGATCGTGAACTCGGCGGCGAGGAAGCGTGTGGCGAGCGGCGTGTATTCCAGCTTGGACCGGGCCCGTTCCAGCGCGTCGTCGATGATCCGGCCGTGGTCGAAGGCGAGCTGCCGGCTGGTCAGCGCGGTCACCGGCAGCCAGATCGCCTCGTCGGCGTCGGTGCCGGCGGCCGGGTCCGGCAGGTCGGGGGCGAACGCGAGGTGGGCGATCGAGACGACCCGCATCCGCGGGTCGCGGTCGGGCGCGCCGTAGCTGCCCAACTGCTCCAGGTGTACGCGGCGCAGCCCCTCGCCGCCGAGCCCGGTCTCCTCGGCCAGCTCGCGTCGGGCGCCAGCGGTCAGGTCTTCGTCGGGGTGGACGAACCCACCGGGCAGCGCCCAGTGCCCCTCGAAGGGTGCCTGGCCGCGCCGGATCAGCAGCAGGTGCAGCGCGTCGTCGCGGATGGTCAGCGCCACCACGTCGACGGTCACCGCGACCGACGGATAGGCCCGGGGGTCGTACGCGGCCAGGAACTCCTGCTCGTTCATCGCGTCTCTCTCATTCTGAGAACATCTCGCTGTGAGAACAACCTAGCGCATGCGAGCGCCCCTGCCAAGAGGGGTGCCCATCAGCGCACCAGACCCGCCAGGTGCGGTCGGCCGCGCGAGTCGTGCAGGGCGAACCCGCCGTCCGGCAGGAGAGCGAAGCTCACGGTGCTCGGAAGCGGGACGGGAAGCTTGAAGGCGACCTCGACGGTGTAGGCGTCCGGCAGCCGGTTCTCCAGTGCGGCCAGGCAGCGCGCCTTGCTCCACATGCCGTGCGCGATCGGCCGGTGGAAGCCGAAGAGCCGCGCCCCGAGCCGGGACGTGTGGATCGGGTTGTGGTCCCCGGACACCCGCGCGTACTCCGTGCCGACCCGGGGCTCCACCCGCCAGCGGGACGTGCCGGCCGGCGGCTCGGTGCGTCCACTCCGGTCGCCCCCGCCAGGCTTGCGCTCCCGACCCAGGTACGTCGAGACACCCTCCCAGACCTTCTCGCCGGCGACCGAGCCGACCAGCACCACGTCCGCCTGCCGCCCCCGGTCGTGCGGGCGCAGGTTCTCCGCGTACGTCGTGAAGTCGAGGGTCTCGTCGGCGGTGATCGGGCGGTGCACGGTGATCCGGTTGCCGATGTGCACCAGACCGATCAGTGGAAAGGGAAAGTCCGGCGCGGTCATCAGCCGCAGGGTCAGCGGGAAGCCCATGACGTGCGGAAACGTGCCCGGCAGACGATCGGTGAGCCGGAACCCGCAGACCCGGTCGTAGGCGGCCAGGTGCGCCCGGTCGACGCTCACCCCGCCCA
Organism: Micromonospora sp. A202; assembly: GCF_006715105.1. Taxonomy (NCBI): domain Bacteria; kingdom Bacillati; phylum Actinomycetota; class Actinomycetes; order Micromonosporales; family Micromonosporaceae; genus Micromonospora; species Micromonospora sp. A202. Next base: position 6,870,707 of record NZ_VFMP01000001.1, read on the forward strand.
CTGCCAACTCGACGCCCGGCACGCCGGGGCCGCGCCGCCCGCCGCCCAGGCCGGGCAGCGCGCCGAGCAACGCCCGACGGTAGAGCGCTCCGGCCGCCGGCATCCGAGGCAGTTCGACCCGGTCGCGGCCGGCGGGCTCCGGCCGGAGTGCCGAGGCCCGCATCTCCGCCGACAGTGTCTCCGTCGGGCCGTCGATCAGCTCGTGCAGGGAGAGGTCGTCGTCCGGCTGCCTCCGAGTGCCCATCACGCCCCCAGCAGGCTCTGGCCGCAGACCCGGACCACGTTTCCGCTGACCGCACCGCTGGCCGGCCAGGCCAACCAGCCGATCGTCTCCGCCACGTCCACCGGAAGCCCGCCCTGGGCCAGGCTGTTCATCCGCCGGCCCGCCTCGCGGACCACCAGCGGGATACGCGCGGTCAGCCGGGTCTCGATGAAGCCCGGGGCCACCGCGTTGACGCTGATCCCCCGCTCCCGCAGAGCCGGGGCGAGCGAGTCGACCAGGCCGATCACGCCGGCCTTGCTGGTGGCGTAGTTGGTCTGCCCCCGGTTGCCGGCGATCCCCGCGATCGACGAGACCGAGACGATGCGCCCGCCGGTCGGGATGAGCCCCCGCTCCAACAGCACGTCGTTGATGCGCTCCTGGCTGGAGAGGTTGACGTCGATGACCTGGTCCCACCGGTCGGCGTCCATCCGGCCGAGCGTCTTGTCCCGGGTGATGCCGGCGTTGTGCACCACCACGTCGACCCGGCCGTGTCGGCCGGCCAGGTGATCGGCGAGCCGGGTCGGAGCGTCCGGTGCGGTCAGGTCGAGTTGCACCGCCGTACCGCCGATGTCGTTCGCCACCGCGGCCAGCGCGTCACCGGCGGCCGGGATGTCCAGTGCCACCACCTGTGCGCCGTCGCGGGCGAGCACCCGGGCCAGCGCCGCGCCGATGCCCCGGGCGGCGCCGGTGACCAGCACGACCTGCCCGTCCAGTGGGCGGTCCCAGTCGGCCGGGGCGGTCGCCTCGCCGGCGCCGACCCGGATCACCTGACCCGAGACGTACGCGGACCGCCCGGACAGCAGGAACCGGAGCGTCGACTCGAGGCTGGTGAGAACGCCGTTCTCAGCGCGGGTCACGTAGACGAGTTGGGCGGTCGTGCCCCGGCCGAACTCCTTGCCGATGCTGCGCACCAGACCTTCCAGGGCGCGCTGGGCGGTCGCCTCGCGGGGCGTCGGGCACTCCTGCGGTGGTGTGCCCAGCACGATCACCCGGCCGCCGGGCAGCACGGCCCGGGCCTGTGGGTGGAAGAAGTCGTAGAGCTGGCGCAGCTCGGTCGAATCGGTGATCCCGGTGGCGTCGAAGAGCAGTGCGCCGTACCGCCGCGGGTTGTCGCCGGGGGCGGTGTCGGCGGCCGGGTCGGCCAGCTCGACCCCGGCGGCGGTCAGGATCCTGCCGACCGGCTCGGCGAGCCGGCCGCCGGTGGCCGCGCCGAGCAGGGCCGGCCCGGGCAGCAGCGGGTCGCCGGGAGAGTGCCGGCGCAGTCGGGGCGGGTCGGGCAGCCCGAGGCGCTTGACCAGCGTGCGGCCGGCAGTCGATTGGACGAAGCTCGCGTACCTGTCGGTCATGGGCGTAGCCTACTGGCGAGTAGGGTTCGAGCAACACATGTCGAGGAGGCGGATCGTGCAGAGCATTCGGCGGGTCGCGGTCATCGGGGGCAACCGCATCCCCTTTGCCCGTTCCAACTCGCGCTACGCGGACGCGTCGAACGCCGACCTGCTCGGCGCAGCGCTGGACGGCCTGATCGCCCGGTACGGGCTGGCCGGGCAGCGCGTCGGTGAGGTGGTGACCGGCGCGGTGCTCAAGCACTCCCGCGACTTCAACCTCACCCGCGAGGTGGTCCTCGGCTCCCGGCTCGACCCGCACACCCCGGCGTACGACATCCAGCAGGCCTGCGGCACCGGCCTGGAGGCGGCGATCCTCGTCGCCAACAAGATCGCCCTCGGTCAACTCGACGTGGGCATCGCCGGCGGTGTCGACACCACCTCCGACGCGCCGCTCGCGGTCAACGAGGAGATGCGCCGCACGCTGCTCAAGCTCAACTCGGCCCGCACGCTGGGCGAACGGCTCAAGGTCGCGGCGAAGCTGCGCCCACTCCAGCCGTTCAAGCCGGAGATCCCGCGCAACGCCGAACCCCGCACCGGCCTGTCCATGGGCGACCACGCCGCCCGCACCGCGGTGCGCTGGCAGATCGACAGGCGATCCCAGGACGAGCTGGCCCTGCGTTCGCACCAGCGGCTCGCCGCCGCGTACGACAGGGGTTTCTTCGACGACCTGATGACGCCGTACCTGGGGCTGACCCGCGACGCGAACCTGCGCCCGGACACCAGCGTGGAGAAGCTCGGCTCGCTCAAGCCGGTCTTCGGCACCCGCGGCCCGGACGCCGAGCAGGCCACCATGACCGCCGGCAACTCGTCGCCGCTCACCGACGGCGCATCCACAGTGCTGCTCGCCAGTGAGGAGTGGGCGGCCGCGCACAACCTGCCGGTGCTGGCCTGGTTCAGCTGGTCGGAGACGGCCGCTGTGGACTTCGTGCACGGCGACGAGGGGCTGTTGATGGCCCCCGCGTACGCGGTGCCCCGGATGCTGGCCCGCGCCGGGCTGACGTTGCAGGATTTCGACTACTACGAGATCCACGAGGCGTTCGCGTCCCAGGTGCTGGCCACCCTCGCCGCCTGGGAGTCGCCGGAGTTCTGCAAGGACAGGCTCGGCCTGGACGCGCCGCTGGGCGCGATCGACACCGCCCGGCTCAACGTCAACGGCTCGTCGCTGGCCGCCGGACACCCGTTCGCCGCCACCGGCGGGCGGATCGTGGCGACCCTGGCCAAGCTGCTGGCCGAGCGGGGCAGCGGACGCGGGCTGATCTCCATCTGCGCGGCCGGTGGTCAGGGTGTGACCGCCATCCTGGAGCGTTGAGGGCGGCAGCCCCGGACAGCCCGGCCCGGTCCAGGTGTCGACCGGTGGGTGCGGGACAATGAGGTACGTGACGACGATCCCCAACGTGCTGGCCAACCGGTACGCCTCGCCCGAATTGGTCGCCCTCTGGTCTCCGGAGGAGAAGGTCCGGATGGAGCGGCGGCTCTGGCTCGCCGTGCTGCGCGCCCAGCGGGATCTGGGCGTCGCCGTGCCGGACGGTGTGGTCGAGGCGTACGAGCGGGTGCTCGACCAGGTCGACCTCGCCTCGATCGCGGAGCGGGAGCGGGTCACCCGGCATGACGTGAAGGCCCGGATCGAGGAGTTCAGCGCGCTCGCCGGGCACGAGCACGTGCACAAGGGCATGACCTCGCGGGATCTCACCGAGAACGTCGAGCAGCTCCAGGTGCGCGCCTCGCTGGAGCTGATCCGGGACCGCGTCGTGGCCACCCTGGCCCGGCTCGCCTTCCTCGCGTACGAGCACACCGACCTGGTCATGACCGGCCGTTCCCACAACGTGGCCGCGCAGGCCACCACGCTGGGCAAGCGCTTCGCGTCGGCGGCGGAGGAGCTGCTGATCGCGTACGAGCGGCTGGAGGACCTGATCGCCCGCTACCCGCTGCGGGGGATCAAGGGCCCGGTCGGCACGGCCGCCGACCAGCTGGACCTCTTCGACGGCGACGCCGACAAGGTGGCCGAGCTGGAGCGGCGCGTCGCCGAGCACCTGGGCTTCTCCCGCGTACTGAACAGCGTCGGGCAGGTCTACCCCCGCTCACTGGACTTCGACGTGCTGGCCGCACTGGCCCAGACCGCCGCCGCGCCGTCGTCGCTGGCCACCACGATCCGACTGATGGTCGGTCAGGAGCTGGCGACCGAGGGCTTCAAGCCGGGCCAGGTCGGCTCCAGCGCGATGCCGCACAAGATGAACACCCGCTCGTCGGAGCGGGTGAACGGCTTCGCGGTGATCATCCGGGGTTACCTGTCGATGGTCGGCGAGCTGGCCGGCGACCAGTGGAACGAGGGCGACGTGTCGTGCTCGGTGGTCCGCCGGGTGGCCCTGCCGGACGCGTTCTTCGCCGCCGACGGGCTGTTCCAGACGTTCCTCACCGTGCTCGACGAGTTCGGCGCGTACCCGGCGGTGATCAACCGGGAGCTGGAGCGGTTCCTGCCGTTCCTGGCCACCACGAAGATCCTGGTGGCGGCGGTCCGGCGTGGCGTCGGCCGCGAGGTCGCGCACGAGGTGATCAAGGAGCACGCGGTCGCTGTGGCCCTGGCGATGCGTGAGAAGGGCTCGCCGGAGAACGACCTGTTCGACCGCCTGGCGGCGGACGGCCGACTCGGCCTGTCCCGCGCCGACATCGACACCCTGGTCGCCGACCGCTCCGCCTTCGTCGGCGCCGCCGCCGCCCAGGTGGCAGCGGTAACCAGCCGCATCACCAAGGTGGTCGAAACCCACCCGGAAGCCGCCACCTACAGCCCGCCCCCCATCCTCTAACCCCACCCCACCCCACCCCCCAACCCCACCCAGCCCCGGTGATCAAGAGGTTTGCGTCAACTTTGATCTCCTACTTGACGGAAATCTCTTGATCAACCGCATGGGGTGCGTGGGCGGTGTGGGTGGGGTCGGTGGGGTGGGGTTATTCGCCAGTTGGGGTTTCGGCGGCGGTTCTGAGGTTGGGTGCGCTGGCCGGTTCGGCGATGCCGCCGGGCGACCCCGTGAAGCCCGCGGGTTCGGCGGTCTCCGCGGCGACCACCGGCTGGTCGGCCGGCATGACCTCGGGCATCTTGGGCACGACGACCACGGCCGTCCCGTACGCACAGATCTCCATCCACATCTCACCGCAGTCCCGGCTGTCGAACCGCATGCCGATCACCGCGTTCGCGCCAAGCCGCAGGGCCTCCTCGCCGAGCCGGGCCACCGAGTCGGTGCGCCACCGGGTCAGGTTGTCCGGAGCCATCGGGTCGTACGCGCCACCGCGCAGGTTCTTGACCCCCTCGCGGTACGGGTTGCGCGTCCTGGCCATCGATGACACCACCTCACCGAGAATCTGGCGGATCTCGTAGCCGGGCAGTTGCTCTGTCGTCACGACCAGCACGTTTCCGATGCTGTCAGGAGTGGCGTGACCCGATCGGGTGCATTGTTCACCTGATCGGATGCTGCAAAACGACGCGGCGCGGACGGCCGGCACGCCGCCGACCATCCGCGCCGCAGCGGGCGTTAACCGTCAGACACCGGCCACCGAGGTGATCCAGGCCCGGTTGTACGCAACGCTGCCGTAGTTCTGGATGCTCTGCCCGTCGGCGGTGGAGGCGACGCCGACCTGCTGGCCGTTGTAGAACTGCGGGCCACCCGAGTCGCCCCGCCACGCGTTGCCGCTGATCTCGGTGCTCCGGATCGCCTGCCCGCCGTACGCGTCGGTGACGCTGTTGCTGGTCACCCGCACGGTGGCGGTCTTCAGCTGGCTCGACGCGGAGCAGCCGCTGTAGCAGGTCATGCCCCAGCCGTAGATCGAGTTCGTCGAGTTGAGGGGCGGGTTGCTGCTGGCCAGGCTGACCGTCGAGGTGCTGACGGTGCTGGAGAGTCGCATGAGGGCGAGGTCGTTGCGGGTGTAGGTGGCGCTGACCGTACGGGTGACGCCGCCGGAGGAGCGGTACACGCTGCCGACCCGGACGGACATGGTGCCGCTGATGCAGTGCCGGGCGGTGAGCACCCATTGCGGGGAGATCACGCTGCCGGAGCAGGTGAACGAGCCGTTGCTCATGACCGCCGCCGCCCAGGGGGCGGACGAGACGGTGGTGCCGCCGATGATGGGTTGCGGGCCGGGCGGGGCGGCGGACGCGCCGGACGCGGTGCCGAGGGCGCCGACCAGCGCGATGCTGAGTACGGCGAGCAGGGGGCGGATGCGCATCGGGTGGACTCCTTGGGTGGGGCGGACCCGGGGTCGCCGGGTGTGGATGGGCGACAGCGGGAGGTCCCCTCTGCCGCCTGGATCGACCTATGTCGATGTACAGTAGGGCCCGGGCCGACCGTTATCAAGGACCTGATCGAGGATCGCCGATGTAACGATTCGGCCTCCCGTTGCGCCGTATATGCCCTGCTGAGGCCACCTGCCCCGCCTGTGGAGCCGCTCAGAGCGCCAGTAATGTTGATCACTGCTTGAACTGCAGCCGGCCGGTGCGTCCGTGGCCGTATCTGCCAGGTACGCTGGCTGCGCTCGCCCGTTGTGGGTCGGCACCCAACTGCGTACACAGTCAGGAGTGCCCAGTGCCTCGCGTCGTCGTCGACGTCATGCTCAAGCCCGAGATCCTCGATCCGCAGGGCCAGGCCGTCGCAAACGCGCTGCCCCGGCTCGGCGTCGGTGACGTCGCCTCGGTTCGGATCGGCAGGCGGATCGAGATCGAGTTCACCGGAGAACCGGACCTGGACCGCGCTCGGGAGATTGCCGACAAGCTGCTCGCCAACCCGGTCATCGAGGACTTCACGGTCCGCCTGGTCGAGGCCGACGAGACCGCGGACGCCCGCTCGTGACCGCCCGGGTCGGTGTGGTCACCTTCCCTGGCTCGCTCGACGACGGGGATGCGGCCCGAGCGGTCCGGATCGCCGGCGCTGAGCCGGTCCGGCTCTGGCACGGCGACCCGCAGCTGCACGGCGTCGATGCGGTCGTGCTGCCCGGTGGCTTCTCCTACGGTGACTACCTGCGCTGCGGCGCCATCGCCCGGTTCGCCCCGGTGATGGAGACGATCGTGGACGCCGCCCAGGGCGGTCTGCCGGTGCTCGGCATCTGCAACGGCTTCCAGATCCTGTGCGAGGCGCACCTGCTGCCCGGCGCGCTCACCCGCAACCAGCACCTGCACTTCCGTAACCGGGACCAGGTCCTGCGCATCGAGTCGGCCGGCACCGCGTGGACCAACGCGTTCCAGCCCGGCCAGGAGGTGCTCATCCCGGTCAAGAACGGCGAGGGCTGCTACGTCGCGGACACCGCGACGCTGGACCAGCTCGAAGCCGAGGGTCGGGTGGTCGCCCGCTACGTCGGCGGCAACCCCAACGGGTCGATGCGCGACATCGCCGCGATCACCAACGCCGCCGGCAACGTGGTGGGCATCATGCCGCACCCCGAGCACGCGGTGGAGGCGCTCACCGGTCCTTCGCTGGACGGCCTCGGGTTCTTCACGTCGGTCCTCAAGCACCTGGTGGGGGCGCCGGCGTGACCGGCGACACGATCATCGGTCTGCTCAACCGCCGGTCTGGCGGGCACGAGCGCAGCGAGGAGAGGTCATGACCACCCATCCGGACCCGGTACGCGACACACCGGAGGCGTACTCCGCTCCGTCGCAGCCGGCGGAGCCCAGCCTGGCGCAGCCCGTGGCACCGGCCACCGCCCCCGCCCAGCCGGCTCCCGCCGTCTGGACCGAGGGCGTGGACACCGTTCCGCGCGCCGACGGCACCCCGGGCGAGCTTCAGCCGTACACCGAGCTTGGTCTGCGCGACGACGAGTACGACCGGATCCGGCAGATCCTCGGCCGCCGGCCCACGCAGTCCGAGCTCGCGATGTACTCGATCATGTGGAGCGAGCACTGCTCCTACAAGTCGAGCAAGGTGCACCTGCGCCAGTTCGGCGAGAAGGCCCCGCCCAGCGACCGGATGCTCGCCGGCATCGGTGAGAACGCCGGTGTCGTGCAGATCTCCGACGAGCTGGCGGTGACCTTCAAGGTCGAGTCGCACAACCACCCCAGCTTCGTCGAGCCGTACCAGGGTGCGGCCACCGGCGTCGGCGGCATCGTCCGGGACATCCTCGCCATGGGCGCCCGCCCTATCGCGGTGATGGACCCGCTGCGCTTCGGTGCCGCGGACCACCCGGACACCGCCCGCGTGCTCACCGGCGTGGTTGCCGGCGTCGGCGGCTACGGCAATTGCCTCGGTCTGCCCAACATCGGTGGTGAGCTGGTTTTCGACCCCTCCTACCAGGGCAACCCGCTGCTCAACGCGCTCTGCCTGGGCGTGTTGCCGGTCGAGCGGCTGCAGAACAAGGCCGCCGCCGGCCCGGGCAACGTTGTCGTCCTGATGGGCGCCAAGACCGGCCGCGACGGCATCGGCGGCGTGTCGGTGCTGGCCAGCGCGACCTTCGACGAGGGCAGCGAGGCACGTCGACCCGCCGTGCAGGTCGGCGACCCGTTCATCGAGAAGCTGCTGATCGAGGCGTGCCTTGAGCTGTACGACGGCCAACTGGTCGTCGGCATTCAGGACCTCGGCGGCGCCGGCCTGACCTGCGCGCTCACCGAGACCGCCGCCGCGGCCGGCACCGGCATGCGGGTCTGGCTGGAGCGGGTGCCGCTGCGCGAGCCCTCGATGGACCCGCACGAGATCCTGGCCAGCGAGTCGCAGGAGCGGATGCTGCTGGTCGTCGAGCCGGAGAAGCTCGACGCGGTGCTCAAGACCTGCGAGAAGTGGGGCGTTCTCGCCACCGCGATCGGTGAGGTCACCGCACCGGAGCCGGACGGCAGCCCGGGTCGACTGCTGATCACCTGGCAGGACCACCTGGTCGTCGACGTGCCGCCGGGTTCGCTGGTCGACGATGGTCCGGTCTACGCCCGGCCGATGCGTGAGCCGGCCGACCTGATCCTGCTCCAGGCCGACCGGGCCGAGACGCTGCCCCGGCCGGCCGACCCGGAGGCGCTGCGGGAGACCGTGCTGCGCATGATCGCGTCGCCGAACCTCGCCGACAAGACCTGGGTCACCGAGCAGTACGACCGCTACGTGCTGGGCAACACAGTGCTCGCCCAGCCGGAGGACGGCGGCGTTATCCGGATCGACGAGCGGACCGGGTTGGGTGTGGCCCTGTCGGTTGACGGCAACGGCCGGTACGCCAGGCTCGACCCGTACAACGGCACCAAGCTGGCCCTGGCCGAGGCGTACCGGAACGTGGCGGTGACCGGCGCGAAGCCGATCGCCGTCACCGACTGCCTCAACTTCGGCTCCCCGGAGGACCCGGGCGTCATGTGGCAGTTCGCCGAGGCCGTCCGCGGCCTCGCGGACGGCTGCCTGGAGCTGGGCATCCCGGTGACCGGCGGCAACGTCAGCTTCTACAACCAGACCGGCGCGGCGGCCATCCACCCGACCCCTGTGGTCGGGGTGCTGGGCGTGCTGGACAACGTCGCCAACCGGGTGCCGATGGGCTTCGTGCCGCGCGCCGGTGGCGACCACGACCAGCTCTACCTGCTCGGCGAGACGAACGTGGAGCTGTCCGGCTCGGAGTGGGCCTGGGTGACGCACGAGCACCTCGGTGGCATCCCGCCGCAGGTCAACCTCGCCCGGGAGAAGGCGCTCGCCGAACTGCTGGCCGAGGCGGCCCGGGTCGGTCACCTGGCCTCCGCGCACGACCTCTCCGATGGTGGTCTCGCCCAGAGCCTGGTCGAGTCCTGCCTGCGGCGTGGCGTCGGTGCACGGGTCGCGGTGCCGGAGCAGTTCGCCGAGGGCTCGATGCCGTTCGTCTACCTGTTCAGCGAGTCCGCCACCCGGGCGTTGGTCTCGGTACCGCGGGGCCACGACAAGGCGTTCGCGGCGCTCTGCGCCGAGCGGGGGGTGCCGTTCGAGCTGATCGGTGTCACCGACCCGTCCGGCGGCGCGCTGGAGGTGCACGGCCAGTTCCGGATCAGCCTGGACGAGCTGCGTACCGCGCACACCGAGACGCTGCCGCGCCTCTTCGGGGGTGCCGCCGCCGTCGAGGTGCCCGCGCCGGCCGCCGGCGTGGCGGGTGCGGTCGAGGCCGTCCCGCTGCCGGTCGCGGAGGCCGAGCCGGTCGATCCCGCGGAGGTGGTCTCCGAGCCGATCGCCTCGTTCGGGCCGGTCCCGCAGACCGGTGCCGTCGAGCCGATCGAGTCGGAGCAGCCGGGCACCGCCGCCGAGTCTGACCCCGGTGTCGCCGAGCCGTCGCCTGACGAGCGCTGAGGCGTTGGCGGCCGCCGTCCACGGCCAACCTGGTTCCGGTGCCCGGTTCGACTGGGGGCTGACCGGGGCGGCCGAGCTCGGACGGGTCTGCGCGGCACTGGTGGTGGTGGACGTCCTGTCGTTCACCACCTCGGTGGAGGTGGCGGTCGCCCGTGGCATGCGGGTGCACCCGTTCCCCTGGGGTGAACAGGCCGCGGACTACGCGGTGCGGGTCGGCGCGACTGCTGCGGTGGGGCGGCGGCGGGTGAGCGCGGAGCATCCGTGGTCGCTGTCGCCCGCCGCACTGAGCACCGCGCCGGTGGTGGCGGACCTGGTCCTGCCCTCACCCAACGGCTCCGCCATCAGCGCCGCCGCCAGCGCCACAGGCCTGCCGGTGGTCGCGGCGTGTCTGCGCAACGCACCGGCCGTCGGGCGTTGGCTGCGCCGCCAGGGGTACGGCACAGTCGACGCCCCAATCGGTGTGATCGCCTCGGGGGAGCAGTGGCCGGACGGCTCGCTGCGACCGTCGGTGGAGGACCAACTCGGCGCCGCCTCGGTGCTGGACGCCCTCTCCGGCGTGCCGGGTGGGCTGTCCGTGGAGGCGGCCATGGCGCTCGCCGCCCTGGCCAGCACCCCGGATCTGCCCGCCGCGGTACGCGGCAGCGTCTCCGGACGCGAGCTGACCGAGAGTGGTTTCGCCGAGGACGTGGACGTCGCCGTCCAGGTGGGTGTGTCGACAGTGGTCCCGGTGCTGAGCCAGGGCGTCTTCTCCGCCGCCTAGGCATTGAATGGGCTGAGCCCCGGAACCGTTACCACGGTTCTGGGGCTCAGTTTTTGGTTGGTTAGTTGGTGGTTAGTTGCCGGTTGGTCGTTTGGGTGTTTGGCAGGTGGTTCGGGCTGATTCGAGGGTGCCGTTGATGGAGGTGACGCAGTATTCGTAGTTCCAGAAGCCTGAGGTTAGGTAGGCGATGCCGTGGGTGGGTTCGGTGAATGTTTCTTCGCTTGGGGTCAGGGGGCTGCCGTTGGTGAAGTCGCGGGTCCAGACGCGGTAGCCGGCGGCTGTGTCGTTTTTGGTCCAGGTGAGTTGGACGGTGTTGGCGTCGAGGGGGTTGATTTGTAGGCCGGTGGGTGCGGTGGGGGTTGTGGTGCCGACCCTGATGGGGCGTGCGGGGCTGGGGACGCCGGAGCCGGTGGTGTTCCAGCTGGCTACCGAGATGAGGTAGCGGTGGTTGGGGTTGAGGCCGTCGATGCGGGCGGAGAAGCCTTTGATGCCGGTGCTGGAGAGGATGGCGTTGGGGGTGTCCTGGTCCCAGAAGAGGACTTCGTAGCGTTCGATGGCGCTCGGGTTGGTGGGTACGCCCCAGGTGATGGTGAAGCCGGTGGCGGTGGGCTGGGTGATGATTCCGGTGGGTCCGGGGGGTGCCGTCGGGTTGGCTGTCGCGGTTCTGATGGGTGACCAGGCGGATTTTTGGTCGTCGGTGTCGCCGTTGTCGGTGCGGACCTGGTATTCCCAAGTCAGGCCTTCGACGGAGAGGGTTCGTGAGGCATATGACGCTGTGCGGTCCGGGGTTCCTGTCTACGTAGCTGCGCTGGAGGCGTCCGAGGCTGCGGTCCGTCTGTACGCCGCTCGTCTGCTCGCCTGGTTCCCCGAGGAAGAGGGCTTGCTCGGCCCAACGTTGGCTGACCTGATCCGGCGGGAGCCGGAACCGGTCGTCGCGGCAACTGCCTGCGTTGCGGCTGGTCTGAGTTGCCCTGACGGCAGTGAAGCACTCGTTGGCGCGCTTTCAACTCGCCGAGACAGCGCTGACCTTGTGGAGCGCTGGTCGGCGGTGTTGGGCCTGTCGCGGATGTTGCGGCGCCCGGACCGGTCCCTGGTCAGGGATCTCTACTCGTGCCTCTTCTGGGCTGTCGAACCCGTTCCCCACTGGCCCTTTCTCGAAGGTGACATGGCCAGCTTGGCGGCCCTGACGATTGCCGACCTGAATCCGGACGTCGCCGGCGATCGCATCGATGTGCTGGCCGAGAGGGCGGCTGCTGCTGACCCCACCACGGACAACGTCACGCTGCTGAGGGCCCTGCTGGATGCCGCGTTCCCTGAGCCGGTGCCGGACACTGCGGAATTCGACGACCCCACGCTGGTCCAGCAACGAACGCTCGCAACGCTGTTGGGTAGCAACATCCTGCAGGGCGGGGCGATGGTGGCCATGCTTCTCGGGCGGTACAACCTCCCTGACAGTGAGCCACGGCTTCGAACGTGGTGCAGCGGTTGATGCATGCCGGGTGCGCCAAGGCCCGCTTGACGTGGCGGGCCGGGCGGCCAACTTTCAGGAGGTGGGGCGGCGGCAGACGGTGCGGATGGTGGGCGGGCGGCTCAGATGAATGTGTCTCCGCAGACCCGCCAGGGATCTCCGTTCCGGCCCTCCAGGGAGAGGTCGACCTCGCGGGTCGCACCGTTCGCCCCGACGAGCCGCACGTCGATCCGCGCCTCATAGCCGGGTTCGTCCGCGAACGCCCCGCCGAGGACGGCGTGATCGACGGGCCGGAAGCCGTCCTTGAGCTTGGCGACGAAGGCGTCTTGAGTCATAGCCTTCTGGGCGTCGGCGCAGAGCAACTGGTATGCCCCGGCGTCGTCACCCGCTTCGACCCGGTCGAAGTATTGCCCGGCGACCGCCTTGGCATCGTCGATGTCCGGCCCCGCGAACCAATACAGAAAGAATCCGGTCACTGGAAGCGCGCAGATCACCAAGGTGACGACGATGCCGATCACGAGACCGACTTGGGTGCCGCTCGACCAACCACCGCTGCCTCCGCTGCGCGGCGAGGGTGGCATCATTTCGCTTGGCGACAAGGGTGGCATCATTTCGGGACCCGGCGCTGACGGTGACGAGGTCATATTCGCGACGGTATTGATCGCCGACACCGAACCGACCACGTTCCGGACACGACTAAGTCAAGATCGCTCGCCGGGCGTCGCCACCTCGGGTGGTAACGCCCGATCATGCGGCGCACCATTTCCGGGACGTTGTCCCTCGGCCGCTTTGGCCGCGCGGATCGACTGGGCAGACGACCTGGGGATGCTTATGAAGCCACCTCGGCACACGCACGGCAGCCGGCCTTGGCTCCACCATGACTGTGGTTACAGTCGGTGACAGCTGAGTGCGTGCGGACGCAGTCGAATTCCGGCAGAGAACGAACCATTGCTGCCAGGACGCCGTGCGCGAGGGGGAGGCCACCCAGCTCGCTGATCCTGAACCAGGCAATGTCGTCATGCTCCTCAGGTGCACTGTTGGTGGGAGAGCCGACCCAGTCGCCAATTTGCCAGACACCCACGTGAACGGCGTCCTCGCCACTGCCGTCATGCACGACGCCCACGCGTGAAGCGGACTCCGCCACAATCTGAACACCGAGCTCCTCGTGCATCTCACGTGCGAGGGCTTGTAGTTCCGATTCACCCGCTTCGACCAGCCCGCCGGGCAGGTCCCAGACATCTGGGTACGCCCGTTTGGTCGGCCTGCGATGGACCAGCAGGATTGCACCGTCCCGTACGAGTGCACCTGTGACGACGACACGCATGACGGGATTAGAGCACGGGGATAGGACACGTTCGTTCCCATCAACGAGGGCTCCCAGCCGTCCAGATCTGCGGGAGACAGCGGGTCGATCACGACGGTGACGCTGGGTGTCCGACGGTGGTGGTGAAGGTGACGCAGCGGATCTGGTCGAGAGTTTCCAGCCACGCACCGTCCGCGGCGCAGTCCGAAGGACGGTGAACGGTCCGGGTGACTTCGGCATCGTGAGCACTTGCGCAGTTGACCACCTTCACCCGGCCACTCACCTCGCGCAGTCCGTCAGTCGTGGCGATGCCCGTTTCGCCGAATACCTGGAAGCAGGTGCCGGCCGGGAACGCACCTGATCGCTGGCGGCGGTGATAGGCGCCCAGGGACAGGACCGCCCCGGCCAGCACCACCAACACCACCACGGACGACCCGGCCAACCATAGGGCCCGCCGTCTACGAGCCTTGTTGTCGCCCGTGTCGTCAGCCATTGCCACCCTCCGATCGGCAGCGCCGAGACTAGAGCACGACGCCGGTCAGCGGGGGACGGCCGGGACCGCACCCACGGACGACAATCGCCGCCAGTCCGGAGCAACGACGACAGGAGAGCGAGAGCCCACGCCAGTCACCAGTTCCCGCCTGACGAAGCGGTCCCTGGGCAGGTGCGGCACGACCGGGGGGCGGCATCCGCCCAGCCGAACCGGAGGTACCCGGCCCGGTGTCGGTTCATCGGACGTCGAAACCACCGGTGCTGCGGTAGACGCCGGGTTCGAATTCCTGGCTCCGTACACCGTGCCCGGTGAGGACGATTTCGGTGGGCTGTTCGGACACCATTGCCAACTCCTGCGGTTCCTGCGCCACGGGCGGCGCGGGCGGATCCTGCGGCGCGGGCGGCACGCGGCGCGGGTAGAGATTGCGTAGGAATCTCTCCACCGGGTGTTCGACCCAGCGGTAGCAGGCCCACGCCAGGGCGATGCCCATCACCGTCCAGATCAGCAGGACCTTGAGCTTCGTCCAGCTCGCGGGGCTGGACTTCACAGTGCCCATCAGCCAGTGGATGACCGACAGGTGGACCAGGTAGAAGGCGTAGGACCAGGCGCCGAGGGCGACGAGAGGTTTGCTCCGGAAGATCGAGGGGCGCCCGGAGATGTCGCGGATCGCTGCCGCGAGCACCACGACTACGCAGGCCGGCACCAGGCCCTGCTGCGACCAGTGCGCGCCCCACCAGCTCTGCTGTGCACCCCACCACAGCAGCAGCACCGAGGCGGGCACCGTCGACAGGGCGAGCCACAGGTTGAGTTTCGGCCGCCATCCGCGCAGGAGCGCAGCGGCGGCGATCATTCCCAGCAGGAATTCGACGAATCGGACCGGCGGGAAGCGAAGGAACCAGGAGAGCCGGATCCAGTACTGCTTCGGGTCGATCAGATCCTGCACGAAGAACCAGTAGGCCCATTCGACGAACAGGCCAACCGCCGCGATGATCGCGAGCGCCGGCAGCCGCAGCCGCAGCAGCGGCCGGATGACGATCTTGAGACAGTTATCCCAGGTAAGACTCATCCAGCCAACGACAGATCCAAATGAATCGCTCCCACTGGGACCTCGGGCCCAGGCTCCCCTGTAATCGGCCTTACGGCGAGGTGCCGCCCCCGGACGCAGAAAAGAGCGGCTGCCCGGTTCGGGCAGCCGCTCTCGTCGTTCGAGGCCGGACGGAGGAGTCCCGGTCAGTCGTCCAGCCAGTCGAGGCGTCGGCCGCCCCGCTCGGTCGGCGGCGGGGTGTCCGGCCGGGCCCGCCCGCCCTGCTGGTCGTAGCCCCGGTTGTCGTAGCCGCCGGGCTGCGGGGGCTCCTGACCGTAGCCACCACCCTGCTCGTAACCGCCGGCCTGCTGGCTGCTGCCGTAGCCGCCCTGGTCGTAGCCCCGGTTGTCGTAGTCGCCGCCGCGCTGCTGCGGGGCTTCCTGCCCGTAGCCGCCGCGCTGCTCGTAGCCGCCGGCTTGCTGGCCGTAGCCGCCCTGGTCGTACGCGCTGGTCTGCTGGCCGTAGCCGCCTGCTGGCTCCGCAGCCCGGCCGCCGCCGTACGGGGCCGGGTCCGGCTGGCCGTAGCCCTGCCCCTGCTCGGGCTGGTAGACGCCGGTCGCGTACGGGTCGGCCGGAGCCGGGTACTGGGTGTTGTCGCCGGTGTACCGGCCGGTCGGCTCGTCGTACCGCTCGCCGTAGGCCGCTCCGCCAGCGGGAGCCGGCGGGTAGGCGGCGGTCCCGGCCGGCGCGGTGTAGTCACGGCTGCCGTAGCCGCCACCGGAGGCCGGAGCGTTGCCGTAGGCCGGTGCGCCGCCATAGCCAGCGCCGGAGCCGGGCGCGGCGCCGTAGCCGTCACCGGCCGCGCCAGCGCCGTAGCCGCCCTCGGGGCCCGCGGGAGTGCCGTAGCCGCCGCCAGAGGCGGGTGCGTTGCCGTAGCCGCCGGCACCGTAGCCACCCGGTGCCGGCTCGTCGCCGTAACCGGCGCCGCCCCAGCCCTGCTGGCCCGCGCCGCCGTACGCCTGTGCAGGCGCGGCGTACGGGTCCGGCGGAACGTCGTCGACCACCGGGCGGTGCATCATCGTCGGCGCATCGCTCAGCGCCGCGCCACCGATCATGGTCGGGTCCGCCCCGCCGCCGGGCCGTCCGCCGACCACCCGCGTCTCTTCGGCGCCACGGAAACCGCCCCGCGCAGGTGGGACCGGACCGCCGCCGCCAGCCGCCGCAGGGGCGTCGTCGTCGTCGCCGTTCTCCCTGCGCTTCATCCAGAGCAGCACGATGGTGCCGACGCCGGCGGCCACCAGAAGACCGCCGAGCAGAATGATCAGGTACGAGCCCATGCCGCCGCCGCTGTCCTCGTTGTTCGAGGCGTTCGCCGCGGCACCTGGGCTGGCGTCCTCGGAGGCCTGCTCCTCGGCGCCCTCGTCGGTCGCCTCCTCGGTGGGAGTGGCCTCGGCGGTAGCAGATGGGGTGGCGCTGGGCGTCACTTCGACCTTGATATCCAGGCTGATGCGCTGCCCGGTAACAGACTGTCCCGCGTTCGCGTTCAAACTCTTGGTGGCATTGATGTTGTCGAAACTGGCACCAAGGTCGAGCCGTCCCGGAGCGATCGGATTGCCGGCGGTTCCAGTGATTCTAAAGTCGCCGCTTCCGTTGCTGACGGTGTCGAACCGCTTGCCGGTGCTGTCCTGAAGGATCACGATGGCGTTAGGCACCGGCTCGCTGTTGGCCCTCTTGACCACCTTGCCGGAGACCGACCGCACGGTCTGGTTCTGCGGCGTCGACGGCGGCGCGGCCTTGCCCTTGACCGTCAGCGCGACGGTGGCGGTGTCCGGGCCCGAATCGGCCTCGACAGCCACCGTGACGGTCGCTGTCGCGTCGCCGGCGTTGTCGTTGGCCGCGATCCTGACCAGCACCGACCTGGCTTGGGGGTTGCCCAGACCGGGGAAATCGACGTCGCCGCAGCCGCTGGCGCAGCTGACGCCCGACGGCAGACCGGACAGGCCGATCTTCGCCTTCCGGTCGTTGTCACCGGGAGTGACGCGCACGGTCACCGTGGCGTCGCTTCCGGCGTTTACGGTGACGGAGCCGGGGGAAACTTCGACATCTGCGGCCATGGCTGGTGTGGCGGGGACGGCGAGCAGAGCGCCGGCAACCAGCGCTACGACCACACCGGCCCGCTGGTTCCAGGCACGTCGGTGTGTTGACACGTCCACCGCCTTCCGGGCTGACTTCCCTCTGACCGGCGGGGCGCCGGGCCGGGGATCATCACGGTTCAGATACGCCGTCGGCAACTATGCCTTGTCCGACCGGATCGGCGCGACCCAGGGCCAGCGTCAGGTAGTTGGCCTGCGGGTCGTATCGTCCCGTCGTGTCCTCTCCGCACAGTAAGTCCGCTGCCGTGACGGCGGCGTTGTTGGCGCTTGACGAGGGGCGTACGCCCGAACGGCCGGTGTTCCGAGAGGCGGTCCGGTCGTTGTTGGCCGTCCTCGCGGAGCGCGCCCCCGGCCGATCGGTGGAGGTGCGCGTCCCACCATACGGGGCGATCCAGTGCGTACCCGGACCTCGACACACCAGGGGAAACCCACCAAACGTCGTCGAGATGGCTCCCGACACCTGGTTGCGGTTGGCGACCGGGAGGATCGGCTGGGTCGAGGCGGTCGCCGAAGGTCGCGTCCAGATGAGCGGTGTCCGCGCGGATCTCTCGGCGTATCTGCCCCTCTAATTATCTCAGAGTCCCACTCACGGTGACGGCCTGCGCAGGAATCGTGACTATCTGTATTGACGGCGATTCGCGTACACTGTCAGGCGACGACAGTGGTCCCGGCAGAGAAGTGTGGATCCGCCCGTGATCCCGCCCGGCCGGTCCAGACCAGCATGAGGGAGCGGTAGGTGCCCCGAGGCGACGGCCGGCTGAGCCACGACCTTGACCCCCAACGACCTGGCCCCCAGGATGCCTGTGGCGTCTTCGGCGTCTGGGCCCCCGGCGAAGAGGTTGCCAATCTGACCTACTTCGGCCTCTACGCCCTGCAGCACCGCGGCCAGGAGGCGGCGGGCATCGCGGTGAGCGATGGCTCCGGCGTGGTGGTCTACAAGGATCTCGGGCTGGTGGCCCAGGTCTTCGACGAGCCCACCCTGGCGAGCCTGCGTGGCCATCTGGCCATCGGGCACGCCCGCTACTCCACCACCGGCGCGTCGAACTGGGAGAACGCCCAGCCGACGATCCGGTCGACCACCTCCGGCACGACCATCGCGCTGGCTCACAACGGCAACCTGGTCAACACCGCCGAGCTGGAGAAGGAGGTCGCCGAGCGCGGCCTCGTCGCGGACGGTTCGACCAACGACACGTCCCTGGTGACGATGCTGCTCGCCAGCCGACCGGATCTGTCGGTCGAGGCGGCCGCACTGGAGGTGCTGCCGCAGTTGCGTGGCGCGTTCAGCTTCGTCTTCATGGACGAGTCGACCCTCTACGCGGCCCGCGATCCGCACGGCGTCCGCCCGCTGGTGCTCGGCCGCCTGGAGCGCGGCTGGGTGGTGGCCAGTGAGACCGCCGCACTGGACATCGTCGGTGCCAGCGTGGTGCGCGAGGTCGAGCCGGGCGAGCTGATCGCGATCGACGAGAACGGCCTGCGCTCCACGCGGTTCGCCGCGCCGGAGCCGAAGGGCTGTCTCTTCGAGTACGTCTACATTGCCCGCCCGGACGCCACGATCGCCGGGCGCAACGTCCACTCGGCGCGGGTGCAGATCGGCCGGCAGTTGGCCAAGGAGCACCCGGTCGAGGCCGACCTGGTGATCCCGGTGCCCGAGTCGGGCACCCCGGCCGCGATCGGCTACGCGGAGGCCTCCGGCATCACCTACGGCGCCGGCCTGATGAAGAACCCGTACGTGGGGCGCACCTTCATCCAGCCGTCGCAGACCCTGCGTCAGCTCGGCATCCGGCTCAAGCTCAACCCGCTGCGGGAGAACGTTCGGGGCAAGCGGTTGGTGGTCGTGGACGACTCGATCGTGCGCGGCAACACCCAGCGCGCCATCGTGCGGATGTTGCGTGAGGCGGGGGCGCTGGAGGTGCACGTCCGGATCTCCTCACCGCCGGTCAGCTGGCCGTGTTTCTACGGCATCGACTTCGCCACCCGGGCGGAACTGCTGGCCAACGGGTTGGACAACGACGGCATCCGGCGCTCCATCGGCGCCGACACGCTGGGTTACGTCTCGCTTCCTGGCCTGATCGCCGCGACCGAGCAGCCGAAGACCAGGCTGTGTCGGGCGTGTTTCGATGGGGAGTACCCGATCGAGCTGCCGGCCGGCAACCTGATCGGCAAGCACGTGCTCGAAGGGGTGGGCCGACGGGTCGCCAACTCGGCGCTGGAAGCCCCGCACACCAACGGCTCGTTCGTCGCCACTCCGGGTGGCGTTACCGCAAACCGCCCGTAGCACCAACCGGCGCGGCCCGGCCACCGCCGGCGCGGCACCGAGAACCAAAGGGGAGAACCGTGACGCACGTGTCCGAGCGCAACGGCGCAGGAAGCAGCCCGACCGGCGCCGGCGGCGACCGTCAGCCCTGGACGGCCGGCGCTGGCCGTCAGGCGCGCAAACGCTCGGTCTCGTACGCCGATGCCGGGGTCTCGATCGACGCGGGCGACCGCGCGGTGGAGTTGCTCAAGTCGAAGGTGCGCCAGACCCGCCGGCCCGAGGTGATGGGTGACTTGGGCGGGTTCGCTGGCCTGTTCCGGCTGGACACGAAGAAGTACAAGAGCCCGATCCTGGCGTCCTCCACCGATGGCGTGGGCACCAAGCTGGTGATCGCTCAGCAGATGGACATCCACGACACGGTCGGCATCGACCTCGTGGCCATGGTCGTGGACGACCTGGTGGCCTGCGGCGCCGAGCCGCTGTTCCTGCTCGACTACATCGCCACCGGCGAGGTCGTTCCGGACAAGGTCGCCGAGATCGGGGCGGGCATCGCCGACGGCTGCCGTTACGCCGGCTGCGCGTTGCTGGGCGGGGAGACCGCCGAGCACCCCGGTGTGCTGCGCCCGGACGAGTACGACATCTCCGCGACCGGTGTCGGCGTGGTCGAGGAGGCCGACATCCTCAGCCCGGACCGGGTCGAGGTGGGCGACGTGGTGATCGCCATGCGCTCCTCCGGTCTGCACTCCAACGGCTACTCGCTGGTCCGGCACGTGCTGCTCGGCGCGGCCCGGATGCGCCTGGACATCGTGATCGACGACTTCGGTCGGCAACGGACCCTCGGTGAGGAGCTGCTCACCCCGACCAAGATCTACGCCAAGGACTGCCTCAAGCTGATCGCCGAGGCGGAGGTGCGGGCGCTGTCCCACATCACCGGTGGCGGCATCCCCGGCAACCTGGTCCGGGTGCTGCCCGAGCACGTCGACGCTGTGGTCAACCGTTCCACCTGGAAGCCGCAGCCGATCTTCGACCTGATCCAGTCGAAGGGTCGGATCGACGACCAGGACATGGAGTCGACCTTCAACATGGGCGTCGGCATGTTCGCGATCGTGTCGGCCGAGGACGCTGACCGGGCGCTGGCCACGCTGACCGGCCGTGGGGTCGAGGCCTGGCAGGCCGGCGAGATCATTGAGGGCACCGGCAACGTGCAGATGGTTGGTCAGCACACCCGAGGATGATCATGTTCCGGTGATCGTACGGGCACCTGATCAGGGCTTCACCCGAGTGGCCTATGCCGCCTAGCCTGAAGGGCTCAGGCTTGGCGGAGGAGGGCGATGGCTGCTCGGGGACAGTCGTTCAGCGGGATGCGGGGTCTTTCCACCGTCCCGTCGTACGTCGTCATGCAGCCCACCACCCTCTGCAACCTCGACTGCGCGTACTGCTACCTGCCGTTTCGTGCCACCGACCAGCGGATGCCGGTGGCGGTGGCCGAGGCGGTGGCGGCGGCGGTCAACCCGTGGGCGGCGGCCGGCCGGTTCTCCGTGGTGTGGCACGGCGGCGAGCCGTTGGCGGCCGGCCGGGAGCACCTGGCCGACCTGATGGCGCCGTTCGA
The DNA here is from genome assembly GCF_006715105.1 of Micromonospora sp. A202. Lineage (NCBI taxonomy): Bacteria > Bacillati > Actinomycetota > Actinomycetes > Micromonosporales > Micromonosporaceae > Micromonospora > Micromonospora sp. A202. Next base: position 6,891,670 of record NZ_VFMP01000001.1, read on the forward strand.
CCCCGAGGTCGAGCATCACGTGCAGACCAACGCCACGCTGATCGACGACGACTGGTGTGACTTCTTCGCCCGGCACGAGATGCGGGTGAGCGTGAGCGTCGACGGGCCGCGGGCCCGCAACGGCGACCGGGTCAACCGGGGCGGCCAGCCGGCGTACGACCGGATCCTGCGCGGCGTCGCGGCACTGCGCCGTCATGGTCTGCCCTTCTCCGCCCTGGCCGTGGTGTCCCAGCCGGGCCCGGGGCTCGCCACCGAGCTGTACGACTACTTCCTCGAACTGGGCTGCGATGTACTGGGCATCAACATCGAGGAGACCGAGGGGGTCAACACCCGGGACAACCGCCATGACTCCTCGGCGGTGACCGCGTTCTGGGCGGAGCTGGTCGCGGCGTGGCGCCGTGACCCCCGGATCCACCTCCGCGAGGTCGAGTGGACGTTGCGCTACGCCGCGGCGGTGCTCGACAACTCGGCTGACGGGGTGCTGCCCCGCCAACTGGACCCGATCCCGACCATCGGTCACGACGGCTCGGTGACCGTGCTGTCCCCGGAGTTGGCGGGCTTCACCGACCCGCGCTACGGCGATTTCAGCAGCGGCAACGTCCTGCACGCTCCGCTGGCGGAGATTCTCGGCGGAGCGGCGGGGACCCCGTGGGTGGGGGAGTTCCTGGCCGGGGTGGAGGCCTGTCGGGTGTCCTGCCCCTACTTCGGCTTCTGTGGCGGTGGCCACGCGGCCAACCGCTACTTCGAGCTGGGGCGTTTTGACGGTACGGAGACCGAGCACTGCCGAAACAGCAAGATCCGCCTATTGGATGGAGTGTTGGAGCATGCCCGAGAGCACCAGTAACCGGCGGCCTGAGCGCGAGGCGGATGACGGAGTCAACGAGCGGGTGCGGGAGGCGGCCCCTGCGCTCGTCGCGCTGCTACAGGAGGCTGAGGACGCCAGGCGGCTGCGCTCGGAGGTGTCGGGCGGCGATGGTGCCAGCGCGGTCTGCGCCTGGAACCACTTCGAGAACATCCCGACCTTCTACAACTGGAACAACCGCCCGCGCTGACGGGAGCCGTGAACAGGGGCCTGTCGAGCGGCCGGAATAACTCCGGTCGGGTCAGGCCCCTGATCGTCGGCAGCTGAACCTGCACGGGACGTGCGTGAGCACGCGGGTATCACCGCGTGCTCAGCTGCGTCGAGAGGTCAGCGGGCCGGACGGACCCAGGGATCCGGATCGTCGTCCGCGTGATCCTCATCATCGTCGTCGACGAACTCTTTAGAGTCGTCGTCGAAGTGGTGCTCAGACTTACCAGCACCCGCCAGTTCGCGCTGCAAGGCGGTGAGGTCGGTGTTCGGGGAGTGGTACTTCAACTCCCGGGCCACCTTTGTCTGCTTGGCCTTAGCACGGCCGCGCCCCATGGCTCGACCCCCTCGCACAGAATGCGGGGCAGCCCGAAGGCGGGCCCCGATGACGTCAGGCATCTCTCGTGGCTCTTACGGTACATGGGGATGCCACCGTTCGGCACCTCGGGTTACCGTCAGCCGGCTCTGCGCGTCGCGTCGATCCGGCCGTCACCCAGTGTACCGGGTAAGGAGTGGAACGGTTAGCGCCCGTGACACCGGACAAACCGCATCAAAATTCGATCCGGCCCTCAGCCTACCGAGCCGCGTCGGCACAGGGGGCCCGGAGGCGGATCCCGTCGATCCGCCTCCGGGGAATGCTCAGCGCAGGTGGATCGACCGCAGGCGGCCGACCTCCGCCATCCGGCGCTCGGCCAGCCGATCCGCGGCGACCGCTGGCGGCACGCCCTCGGCGTCGGCCAGGCCCAGGATCTCGCGGGTGGTGTCGTAGATCCGGGTTGCCCGCAGTTTCGCCCGGTCGAAGTTGAAGCCCTCGATCTCGTCGGCGACCTGGATCACACCGCCGGCGTTGACCACGTAGTCCGGCGTGTAAAGGATGCCCCGGTCGGCCAGCAGCTTCTCGATGCCCGGGTGGGCGAGCTGATTGTTCGCCGCACCGGTCACCACCTTGGCGCGCAGCGCCGGCACGGTGTCGTCGTTCAGCGCGCCGCCCAGCGCGCACGGCGCGTACACGTCGATGTCCGCGGCGACCAGCGCGCTGGCGTCGTCCATCAGGGTGACCTGCGGGTGGTTGCTGCGAACCCAGGCCAGCGCCTTCGGGTTGACGTCGGTGGCGACCACCTCGGCGCCGTCCTCCAGCAGGTGGCCGGTGAGGTATTTGCCGACCTTGCCCAGACCGGCGACGCCGACCCGGCGGCCTCGCAGGCTGGGGGTGCCCCAGACGTGCTCGGAGGCGGCCCGCATGCCCTGGAAGACACCCCAGGCGGTGAGGATCGACGAGTCGCCGGCGCCGCCGTGCTCCACGCTGCGCCCGGTCACGTAGCGGGTCTCCCGTGCCACCACGTCCATGTCCGCCACGTAGGTGCCGACGTCGCACGCGGTGTAGTAGCGACCGCCCAGCGACTCCACGAAGCGACCGTACGCGCGCAGCAGCGCCTCGCTCTTGATCTGCTCGGGATCACCCCAGATGACGGCCTTGCCACCGCCAAGGTCCAGCCCAGCGAGCGCGTTCTTGTACGCCATCCCACGGGACAGGTCGAGCACATCGGCGAGGGCGTCGTCCTCGCTGGCGTACGGGTAGAAGCGGGTGCCGCCGAGCGCCGGCCCCAGCGCGGTGGAGTAGATCCCGATGATCGCCTTCAGGCCGCTCTGCTTGTCCTGGCAGAAGACGACCTGTTCGTGACCGGTCGATACCGGATCGTCGGTGCTCGCGAATACGCCCATGGTTGGCTCCTGGAGTGGTGTGCGTCCTTGTGGGACGCGGACCTGGTGGACCCCGGCGGGGATGCTGCCGGTGAGATCGAGCCTAGTATCGGCCGCCCTGGGGACGCTCGACGCGCCGCCGCCGTCCCACGTTGCGGCGCGCGTGGTCCGGCCGCTGACTTCATACGGCTGTGGTTCGTGGGAGGATCGCGCCGTGCCGTCGCTCTTCGCTTCTTACCTGCGCGTGTACGAACCGTTGACCGCCTTCGACCGGGACCGGCAGAGCTACTGGCGCCGCTACGTGTCCGAGGGGCGGGCGGTGGCCCCGGTCGAGGGGCCCGGCCGACAGCGGACGGCGGTGATCGAGGCGCTGGGCGCGGGCTGGACCCGGCTGCCGGACCTGCCGGAGGAGGCGTACGTCCTGGAGACGGACGACAGCCTGCTTGTCTGCCCATGGAACCTGCGGATCCGGGTCGCTGAGGCGGCGCTCAGCGCTCGGGACGGGGTGCCCTCGGTGCTCGCTGACGCCTTCGTGCCGCCGGTGCTCGCCGGCCAGGCCAGGGCGGTCGTCGACGACTGGCGCAGCGGCGCCCGGGTGCTGGAGCACGGGGTGCCCCGGGTGCACGAGCAGATCGCCACCTGGGGAGTGCCTCTGCGGTGGTTCGTGCTCTTCGAGCCGGCCGAGCGGGACCTGGTCACCCAGCCGGGCCGGCGGGCGCTGCGCTACCGGACCGAGATCTCCAAGGCCCGTCGCCGGTCCTCACGGGCGCTGTCGGTGCTGCGCAAGTCGGTGGGCGAGGCTCCGATCACCGAGGCGGTGGAGGAGGCGGCGCGCTGGCTGGAGGAGTTCCATCCGCGCTCGGTGGTCGAGTTGGACTACGGCGGCCTGGTCGACCTGCTCTCCGACGAGACCCTCTCCGCGGACGACTCGCCCGAGTTGGTCGCCACGGGCCTCGCGGGGCTGTCGCGCGGTGAGGCCGAGGAGGCGTCCGCCGCGTACGACACGTTGGTGGCCCGGTGGCGTGCCGTGCAGCTGCTGGAGCGGTGCAACTAGGGGCATATCGCCCGAGGAGCGCTCCCAAGGTGAGGTGCGCTCGTAGTTGACGCATCACGAACCGTGATCATGAGTCCGAATAAGGTACTTTCTGCCGTGTAAAAGTCGTAAAAATCGGGCATGGTTCATCCGTCCGTCTAGGGACCTTCATCCGTTCGGCCCATGTCGGACATCGGGGACTAGCCGGACCATGGGAGACGCGTCGGCCGGCGGGACCCCGGCCGATGTCTATACATGTGGAGGAGTGACCGATGGCATCGCGAACGCACGAACCAGAGCCGCTACTCACGCCGGCCGAGGTGGCGTCGATGTTCCGTGTCGACCCGAAGACGGTGACCCGGTGGGCAAAGGCTGGCAAGCTCAGTGCCATCCGCACCCTGGGTGGCCACCGTCGATACCGCGAGTCGGAGGTCAGGGCGCTGTTGCAGGGTCAGATCCCGCAGCAGCGGCAGGGCGACTGAAGCGGCAATAGTTTTCCGGTCAGGGGCGGTGGATCTCGATCCGCCGCCCCTTTCCATGTCCTGAGTGGCCGCCGCCGCTATGTCTCAGCGCCGCGTCTCGGCCAGCGTCACCCGGATGCCGACCGTGCCGCCCTCGCCGCGCCGCAGCCGGCTGCCGAGCAGGCTGAGCCGACCGATCAGGCGGTACTTGTGCTTGAGCAGGTCCCGTACCCGACCGGTGTCGCCGTTGCCGTAGATCGTCGCGTGGGCTGGCACCTCCGCCCCGTGTGGCCGCCCCCGCACGTCGCACGGGGCCACTGTCACCTCACCGTTGTGGCGGATCCGCTTCACCTTGCCCGAGTCGGCCCGGGTCCAGACCGCCAACGCCTCACCATCTCGTACCGCCCAGACGGGGGTCGGCACCGCCCGACCGTCCTTGCGGAAGGTCGTGAGCAGGATGTACTTCTCGGCCGACAGCCGGTCCAGCATGGTCACGCCGCCAGGATACGGCCGCTACCGGCCGCTGAGTGGACAGATAGCGTGAACGTCGTGACGGTTGAGCCTCGAATCGGTGACGTGGTCGGCGAACTGCTGCGGGACACGCTCGCGGTGGCCAGCGGGGTGGGCCCTCGACCGCTGGTCGGTGGGCGCCTGCCCCGGCCGGTCATCGAGATCATCGAGCGGGACGACGGTCTGATCAACGGCGCGCCGGCGGCCCACTATCTGGACGGTCCGCAGGACTGGCAGCCGTACGACCACCGCGCGGTGGACCAGGCTTGCGGCGAGACGCTGGACATCGGCACCGGCGCCGGCCGGATCGCCCTGCTGCTCCAGGAGCGCGGCGTACCGGTCACCGGGCTGGACACCTCCGCGGGCGCGCTGGCCGTGAGTCGACGCCGCGGTGTCCGGCGGCTGGTGCACGGCACCGTCGACACGCACGTCGCGGACGGGCAGCGTTACGACACATTCCTGCTGCTCGGCAACAACCTCGGGCTGTTCGAGGGGCGGGAGCGTGCCCCCGTGTTCCTGGCCGCGCTCGCCGCGCTGGCCCGACCGGGGGCGCAGATCATCGCGCACGGCACCGACCCGTACGGCACCCGTGACCCGGTGCACACGAGTTACCACGAGCGCAACCGCAGTCGGGGTCGGCTCGGCGGTCAGCTCCGGCTCCGGTTGCGCTACCGGGAGCTGAGCACCGAATGGTTCGACTATCTGGTCTGCTCGGCGGAGGAGTTCGCCTCGCTGGTGCACGGCACCGGCTGGCGGTTGACCGATGTGGACGACCGCGACAAGCCCTACTACCTGGCCACGCTGCGGCGCGCCGACTGAGCGACGGCCCCCGCGCTCCGCATCGGGGAGGCGGGGGCCGTCGTACGGCTCAGACCTGGACGGTCGGGGGAAGCTGCTCGGGCGGCAGACCGCCGTCGCCGTCGACCACCTCGTCCGGCTGGCCGTCCTCGTCGATGTCGACCATGGTGATGTCCACCTTGCCGTCACCGTCGGTGTCGAACTGGAACAGGTCCGCCTTGCCGTCGCCGTCGGTGTCCACCACCCACACGTCGGTCTTGCCGTCGTTGTTGGTGTCGGCGCGCAGCAGTTCGACCCGCTCGTCGCCCCGGGTCTCCACGATCTGCCCGTCAGTGACGCTCTCCGGTGCCTGGCTCATCTCGGTGGTCCTTCCCTCGGTTGACGGGCCGTCAGTACCCGATCCCGCGCTCCCCCACGCATGAGCCGGGTCGTCGAGCTGTCTAGGGTCGCACCATGAGCGAGCGGAGCGGGCGGAACACCCCGGTCGGCGTGGCGGGGACCCCGCGCGCCGACAGGCGGGACAGGGAGGCGTGATGAGCGATCGTTTCGTGGTCGTCGGTGCCGGCACGATGGGGCTCGGCATCGCGTACGTGGCGGCCGGGGCCGGGTACGCCGTGGAGATGGTCGAGGTGGACCCCGAGCGGGGCGCCTCCGCGCTGAACCGGCTCGCCGACCTGTGGGAGCGGGCGGTGCAGCGCGGGAAGCTGAGCGCTGACGAGGCCGCCGCGAACCGGCAGAGGGTCACGCTGCGTCCCACGCTCGCCGACGTCGCTCCCGCCCCCGAGGTGATCGTGGAGGCGGTGCCGGAGCGGCTCGACCTGAAGCGGGCAGTGCTGCGGGACGCCGCCGCGCTGAACCCCGCACTGCTGGGCAGCAACACCTCCAGCATCGCCATCGGTGAGCTGGCCGCTGGGCTGGACGCGCCCGAGCGCTTCCTCGGCCTGCACTTCTTCAACCCGGTCTGGGCGATGGCCCTGCTGGAGATCGTGGTCGGCCCGGCCACCGCCGAGGAGACCACGGCTGCGGCCGTCGCGCTCGCCGGCCGGTTGGGCAAGGACCCCGTCGTCGTACGCGACCTGCCCGGCTTCGCCACCTCACGGCTCGGGGTCACCCTCGGGCTGGAGGCGATCCGGATGGTCGCCGACGGGGTGGCCAGCCCGGCCGACATCGACAAGGCGATGGTGCTGGGCTACCGGCACCCGATCGGGCCGTTGGAACTCACCGACCTGGTCGGCCTCGACGTGCGGCTGGACATCGCCCGCACCCTCCAGGCCGCGTACGGCGACCGCTTCGCACCGCCGCCCCTGCTCGTGGAGATGGTGGCCGACGGGCGGCTGGGCAAGAAGTCGGGGCAGGGCTTCTACCAGTGGAAAGCCGGGGTCAAGCAGTGAGCGCGAGGAGTGAGCTTGCGAGCCCCGCAGTCGCGAACGGAAGGTGGGCGCAGTGAGCGCGGTGGGCGCGGTGAGCGGCTTGCGGATCGAGGAGCGACCGGACCGGCTGGTGGTCACCCTGGACCGGCCGGAGAAGCGCAACGCCATCGACGCCGAGCTGATCGCCGAGCTGCACCAGGTCTGCGCCGAGCTGGAAGCCCGGCCCAGACTGCTGCTGCTCACCGGTGGCGCGGCGGGCATCTTCGCCGGAGGCGCCGACATCGGCCAACTGCGTGAACGGGGCCGCACCGATGCCCTCGCCGCGATCAACTCCGCTGCCTTCGCCCGGATCAGAGCGTTGCCGATGCCCACCGTCGCCGCCGTCGACGGCCCGGCGTTGGGCGGTGGCGCGGAGCTGGCGTACGCCTGCGATCTGCGGGTGTGCACGGCGCGGGCGGTCTTCGGTCAGCCGGAGGTGCGGTTGGGCATCCTGGCCGGCGCTGGCGCGACCCACCGGCTGCCCGCGTTGGTCGGTGAGGGCCGGGCCAAGGAGCTGCTCTTCACGGGCCGGCGGGTGGACGCCGCGGAGGCGCTGCGGATCGGCCTGGTGAACCGGGTGGTGGACGAGCCCGACGAGTTGCTGACGGTGGCGCACGCGCTGCTGGACGAGATCGCCCTGGGTTCGCCGCTGGCGCTGCGGCTGACCAAGCTCGCGGTCGACGCGCCCGCCGCCGCGCATCCGCAGCTCGACCTGGTCAGTCAGGCGGTGCTCTTCGAGGACGAGGAGAAGCACCGGCGGATGACCGAGTTCCTGGAGCGCCGCCGGCCGCGGTGACTCCTGGAGACGAAACGGCCGCACCGGCGAGCGCCGGTGCGGCCTTCGTGTGCCTGTGGTCGTGCTACTGCCGGATCTGCACCTCGGCGTCGGCCAGGCCGCGGATCACCTGGGCGGACTCGCCGAAGCCGATGATCAGCACGGCGTCCGCGCCGAAGTCCTTGATCTCCTTCGCACCCCGGCTGAAGTCGACGGGTGCCGCCTTGGCATCGGCCGGCGGCTCGTACGTCAGCAGCTTGAGTCGATCGGCAGCGATACCGGCCTTCTCCAGCTCCTCACGGACGGTGCCCTGGAGGCCCTCACCGTAGGAGTCCTTGCGAGCCACGATGACGATCTTCTGCGAACCGTCGCGGAGGATGACGTCGGCCAACGCCCGGCCCTGGAGGCTGTCCGGTGGGGCGGTGCGGAAGTAGAGGCCCTCGTCGTCCACGTCGGTCAGGCTGCTGTCGGTGTTCGACGGAGAGAAGAGGATCTTCCCGGCCTGCACCACGTTCGGCAGCACGGCCCGGGAGATGCCCGAACCACCAGCGCCGATGATCACGCTGACGCCAGCCGCCGCGTGCCGGGCCACCGTCGCCTTGGCCACGTCCGGGTTGGTGCCGTCGTCGCCGTCCAGCCACGTCACCGGCTTGCCCAGGGCGCCGCCGGCGGCGTTGATCTCCTTGATCGCCAGCGCGGCGCCGGCGGCCATCGGCGGGTAGGCGATCGACAGGTCACCGGTCTTCGGCAGCAGACCGCCCAGGATCAACGGTTCCTGCTCGGGGTCGCCGCCCGGGCGCTGCTTCTTCGGCTTCGGCGGCGTCTTGGTGCTCGCCGCCGACTCGATGCCCGCGCCGACGAACTCGGTCTTGCCGTCGTTGATCTGCTGCCCGTCGAAGGTCAGCGTGGCGTAGCTCGCGGTGGCCGGCTCACCCTTGTCGGTGAAGCCCGCCCGGGTCAGCGAAACCCCGCGGTACTCGATGTCCTGCCCGTTGCGGGCCAGCGTGAGGCAGCTGACCGGGTCCTCGCAGCGCTGCCCGTCGTTGGTCACCGCGACGATCTGCTTCGCGATGGCAGCCGGGTCGGTGCTTCCGGCCAGCTGCGCGGCGAGCACGGCGATCACCACCGCGTCGTACGTCTCGGCCGAGTACACGTAGTCCGTCAGCGCCGGATTGACGGCCCGTAGCCGGCCCTTGAAGTCCTCGGGTAGCGGAACGAGTGGCGTGGTGCCCTTCATCCCATCCACAAGACCTGCGCGTTCTTTCAACTCCGCAGGGTAGGTGTTGAGCATGTTGCCGTCCGTGCCGTAGAGGCGCACCTGTTGGGCGCTGGTCTCCTTGGCCTTGTCATCCCCGCAAGCGCTTGTGGCGAGCAGGATCGTCGCGCAGGCAGCCAGTGAGGCCACCCGCGAGCGGCGTGATACGAGCATGGTCGTCCTTCCTCCGGCGAAGGTCCGCTGCGCACATTAGCGTGCCGAGGCCGACGGCGGGACCGTGGAGGTGGCGCAAAGCGCAGGTAGCTCGCCTTGAACACGGACAGTGACGGTTGTCGGGAGCCTTGACGACGCGTCCTACTGTGCGCTGGGTGACGGACCTACCACAGCAGACGTTCGACGACGCGGCCGCCGTGCTCCACTCGGCGCTGACCGGGGATGGAGAAGCGGTGGTGGGAGCGTTCGACGCGGTCGTCGACCGGGCCGGCCTGAGCGGCGCGTACGGGGTCGCGTGGTGCCTGGCCGCGACGATGCTCGGTGACGCTCCGGCGGCCAGCGGTGCGGCCCTGGACTTCCCGGGAATCGACCAGGCTGAGTATGACACCCGCTGGGTGGCCCGCTTCGTCAGCGCGTACGCCAACCGGGACGAGCCGACCGGGGAGGCGCTGTTCGGTGCCGCGGCAGCCGACGGGCTGCTGCCCGACTGCCTGCTCACGCTCGCCGGCTCGACGATCGCCACCCTGCGCAGCCGTGCCGGGTGACCGGCCGCCGGTTCGCGGCGTCCGTCGGGGGGCGGACGCCGCGACCGCGCGGACCACTCAGAACGCGTGGTACGCGATCAGCGGCTCGTACTCGTAGCGCAGGTTCTCGAAGCGGACCCGGAAGTTGACCCCGTCCCGGACGTCGGTCGCCACCGTGATCCAGCCCGAGTTGGCCGGCAGGTAGGTCCAGTAGTTGCAGGCACTCGTCTTGTCCACGAAGATCACGCACGCCTCGGTGGCGTACACGCTCGCGTTGCGGACGTTGATGTCGCGACAGCGGGTCGTGGTGCGGTACTGGCCGGCCGATCCGCCGTAGCGGCCCGTCTCGAAGTACGACCGGACCGCCCCGCCGTAACAGGTGGCGAGCGGGGCGAACGCGTTCGCCCCGGAGCTGACCGGTGCGGTCGGTGTTGTCGGCTCCGCCTGCGCGGGTGTGCCGGCGAAGAGCAGGGTGGTGGCCGTGGCGACGGCGAGCAGGCGAGCGGTCGGGGATGACATGCGTGCCTCCGAAGCGGGTGACTGACCGTCCGTATTGGACTGATCATCCGACCGTGACGATGATACGTATCGATCAATGGCGGCGTGACCCCGTGATGTCCGGCCCGTGTGGTAGCTCTGTAGGCATGTCCGAGGCGATGCTCAGCAAGGTGCGCAAGCTGCTGGCCCAGGCCGAGGACCCGGCCTGTACGCCCGCCGAGGCCGCCGCGTTCACCGCCAAGGCGACCGAGTTGATCGCCCGCTACGGGGTGGACCGGGCGCTGCTCGCCGTCCGCGACCCGACCACCGACCTCGTCGGTGACCGGGTGCTGGACATCGTCGCCCCGTACGCCCGCGACAAGGTCGGCCTGCTCGCCGCGGTCGCCGAGCCACTGCGCTGCCGCTGCGTACGCCGCCGGCAGGGCAACGGCTTCGCGCTGCACCTCTTCGGCTTCGCCAGCGACCTGGAACGGGTCGACCTGCTCTTCACCTCACTGCTCGTACAGGCGGCGCACGGCCTGGCCGCCACCGCCGTGCCGGCCGACGACCACCCCGCCGCCTTCCGCCGCTCCTGGCTCGCCGGTTTCGCGGAAGTGATCGGGGGTCGGCTCTGGGCGGCCGAGACGGCGGCGGCCAGCGAGTCGGGCACGCCGTCGGTGGCGCTGGTGCTGGCCGACCGGTCCGACCGGGTGCAGCGACGGCTCACCGAGGAATACCCGCGGCTGCGCACCGCACCGCCGCGCCGGCTCGGCGGCACCGGCTTCGGTTCGGGGGCGGAGGCCGGCCAACGCGCCAACCTGGGTGGTCGGGACCTCGGCGGCTGCTCCGCCGGCGACCGGCAGCTCGGTCGGTGACTCCGTGCGCTCGTCAGCTTGTCAGGCGGAAGTGCCGGGGCCGCGTGACACAGTGGCGACGTATCGGGTGAGCAGCTCGTGCCAGCCGGCGGTGAGCGCCTTGCGATATCCCTCGGCAGCCTCGCCGTGCCGGTCGAAGTGCCGGTGCTCCAGCTCGACCCGGGTGCGCTCCGGCCCTTCGGGAAGGAACAGCACCTCGACCTCGCTGGCGCGGGCCGGGTCCGGCACCGGCGCCCGGTCGGGGCCGATCTGCCAGACGAAGACCAGCCGCCGCGGTGGATCCCAGGTGAGCACCCGACCCCAGTCGGCGCGGAAACCGTACGGGCCGATCTCGTAGAGCATCCCCCCGGCGCGCGGCTCCATGCCCAGCTCCGCGAGAGCGTCCGGGCCGGACCAGGTGTACTCGGTGACCCACCAGTCAGTCAGCTCGTCGGTGAACACCGCGAACGCGTGCTCGGCGGCGCCCGGGACGAGGAGACTGCACCGTAGGGAGAACCGGTCGACGTCCTGCCGGATGTCGGCCGGATCAGTCATTTCCTGTCCCATAGGCCCGGACCATACCGGCTGATGCCCGCGTGTGCAGCTTCGCACGGTGCCCGGTTCCAGACAGAGGGTCGCCGACTCGTCACGGACGGGATGCCCCGCCGGAAAGCGGGTAAGCGCGCCGAACGCCCGGACGACCGGGACGGTGGCAGGCGGGGCGGGAGATCATGAGCGAGAGCGCGCAACAGCGAGGGCCGGACCGGAACGTCGAGAGCGCGGACCCCGATGTCCTGCTCGACATCCCGAAGGTCTCCGTCGACTCGATCCGACTGGCCGTCGACGGCCTGGACGCCGACCTGTCGCTGCGGGCCCGGGTGGCCAACCTGCTCCAGGTCGACGCCGGCGTACGGGTGCACCTGAACGGCGGCGAGCTGGACATCAACGGGGTTCAAGCCGAGGCGCAGTTGCGGGTGCGGTTGGAGCAGCTGACCAGGATCCTGGGCCGGGCGCTCGACACACTCGACGCCAACCCAGAGATCATCGAGGCGCTCGCCCGGACGGCCGTCACCACCGTCGACGACGTGAACCGCAGCGCGCAGCAGCTGGCCCCGGGGTCGATGGGGGCCGCTGAGGTGCGGGGGTCGGCGCGGCGCTCCAACGGCGTACTCCAGGAGTTTGGTCAGCAGGTCGGTGCGGTCGGGGCCGTCGCCGACCGTGCCCAGCCAGGCCCCGGTCGGCCGGGGCCGGGTGCGGGTCAGCCGGGTGGGGGCCGGCCGGGTCCGGGTCAGCCGGGTCCGGGTGGGCCAGGAGCGGTTTTTGGTCGGTCAGAGGCGGCGCTGGGCGGGCCCGGGGCTGGTCCGGGTCGGCCTGGGGCGGGGCCCGGCGGCGCCGGGAAGGGTCCTGGGGGCCCTGGGCCCCATGCCGGAGGTCCGGGACCCAGTGCGGGCGGACCCGGGTCTCAAGCGGGTGGCCCCGGGCCGGGCCAGAAGTCGCAGCCGGAGTCCGGTGGGCCGCAGGGCGGCCGGGCTCCGGAAGGCCAGCCGCACGAGGAGCCACGCCACGCTGAGGGGCAGCGGCACGAGGAGCCACGCCACCCCGAGGGTCAGCGGGCCGCAGGCCCCGGTGACGGGAAACGGTCGGCCGGCGCGGACCGGGGAGGTGAGGGTCCGGCGGGGTCGTCTAACGGGGAGCGTGGGAACCGACCGGGCCAGTCGGCAGGCCCCGGGCCAAGCCCATCCGGCGATCGTGACGGCGGTGGAGGGTTGCTGGGCGGGGCGCAGAGCGCAGCGCAGCTCGCCGAGCAGGCGGGGGAGACCCTGCGGCAGGCCGGGCGCAGCGTGTGGGAGGCGATCCAGAGCGGCGTGGCGCAGCACCGCCAGCAGGGGCGCCGAGACGAGTGACGCCGGGCAAGGCGGACCAGCGACGCCGCGCGACCGGTCCGCGCAGCCGGTCCCGCGCAGCCGGTCCCGCGCAGCCGGTCCCGCGCAGCCGGTCCCGCGCAGCCGGTCCCGCGCAGCCGGTCCCGCGCAGCCGGTCCCGCGCAGCCGGTCCCGCGCAGCCGGTCCCGCGCAGCCGGTCCCGCGCAGCCGATCCGCGCGACCCAGGCATGATCGACTCGCTTTTCAGGAAAGCGCGGTATTGGGCACCTTCCGATGCCCCGATTTCCGGGAAGTCGAGTGGATCACACCCGTGGCGGGCCGGTCCCGCAGCCGTAAACAGCAAGATCCCCACCTGCGTTTCCGCTGGTGGGGACCTCTGTAGCCCGGCGAAAGGCTATGTGGCCAGGGGCGGGGTCGAACCGCCGACCTTCCGATTTTCAGTCGGACGCTCGTACCAACTGAGCTACCTGGCCGTATCGCTGCTCGGCTCATGCTACCCGGCAACCGGACGAACCGGTGGCAGGGCGACCTGCTCCGATACGCAGAACGCCGCGCGAGGCGCGGCGTCAGCGCTGCGGTCCTGACGGGACTTGAACCCGCGACCTCCGCCTTGACAGGGCGGCGAGCACTCCAACTGCTCCACAGGACCTAGCTTGTGTTGCTCCGACTTGCGCCGGTCGTGCCCCCAACGGGATTCGAACCCGTGCTACCGCCTTGAAAGGGCGGCGTCCTGGGCCGCTAGACGATGAGGGCGGCCCCGCCATCATTGCACACTCGCAACTTCAAGCGGACTTGCTCCCATCCGGCCCCGCCGGAGGCTTGGAAAGCATACGTGATGCCCGGTCGGTCGACAAAATCGGTATCCGCAAGGGCTTCGGAAGAGACATAACAGCAGGTCAAAGCCGGTCTAGCGGAGTTTGGTGATGCCGAAGCGCTTCTTCAGGTCGGCGATCAGGTGGGGGCAGGCGGCGAGCGTCGCGGCCCGATCGCCACCCCCGTCGTGCAGCAGCACGATGGCGCCGGGGCGGGCGGCGGTGTGGATGCGCTTGCCGATCGTGACGGCGTTCGGCTTGTCCCAGTCCTGTGGGTCGACCGACCAGTGCAGCGGGCGCATGCCGAGACCCTTCGCCACCGCCAGCACCTCCGGTGTCCACCGGCCGCCCGGCTGCCGATAGAAGGACACCTTGGCGCCGGGCGCCGCTGCCTGGATGGCCCTGTTCGTGCGTTTCAGGTCGGCCTTTATCTCGTTGACGGGCCGTCGGGCCAGGTCGAGGTCGTGCCGCCAACTGTGGTTGCAGAGCTGATGCCCCTCGTGGACGATCCGCCGGACCAGCTCCGGATGGCGCTGCACCTCGCGACCGACCACGCAGAACGTGGCGGTCACCTTGGCTGCCCGCAGTTGGTCGAGAACCTTGGGAGTCCAGGTCGGGTTGGGCCCGTCGTCGAAGGTCAGGACCACCGGGCGTACGCCGCTGTTGCGCCGCAGGCCGGCCGGGAGCTTGGCCGGCAGCGGCCGCAGCGGAGGCTTGGTGGCCGTGGGATGCGGTGACGGCGTGGGCGCAGTGGTGGACTCCACCGGCTGCGGCGCGCCGGCGGGCGCGATGGTGTGGTCCGGCCCCGCACAGCCGGACAAGACCAGCGCCACGGCGAGGACGGACGCCAGAAAGGCGCGGGCTCGCATCTGCTCGCTCCCGGAGGGTCGGGGTAGGCGGACCCGCCCGACGGTAGTTCACGCGATCACCGGGCAACAGTGCGATCAGTCACGCCTCGACTGGTCCAGGGAGTCACGGACCGCGACGGCGAGCGACACCGCCTCGGCCAGGTCGACCGGCCGCACCACCCCGGCGGGCAGCGTGTCGGCGCGCCAGCCGGGGCCGGCGGCGAGCGCCAACAACGGGCGGCGGGGTGCGGCGAGCAACGCGCTGAGCTGGGACGGATCGGCGGTGGCCCGGGTGTGCGACCAGAGCACCACGGCGGCCGGACCGGTCCGGTTGACCGCCTCCACGAGAGCGGCCACCGGCACCCGGGCGCCGAGCATCCGGTAACTGACCCCGGCCTCCGCGAGCGCGGCGGCCAACGCCTCCAGTGGCAGGGTGTGCTGCTCCTCGTCGGCGCAGGAGAGCAGGATCCGGGCCGGCCCGGTGGGAACCTTGGCCCGACTGGCCGCCGCCAGAGCCTCCGAGACGCAGCGGGACACCAGGTGTTCCACCTCGATCAGGCCGGTGGTGGCGGCGTGGCGTTCGCCGATGCCGGCTAGCACCGGGCGCAGCAGACCCTCCCAGGTGGCGACGACCCCGACGGTGGCGAGGGCGTGCGCGATCGTCTCGCTGATCGCCGCCGCGTCCAGCCGCATGGCGGCGCGGGCCAGACCACGGGCTGCCGGGCCGGCGCGGCCGACCGGGATGGTGCCACCGCCGTCGCGGCCGGACGGGGGGATCCGGACGGGGGTGACGGTGCCGTTGGGTGTCGGATCCGGTGCCTGGCGAGCCCAGCGAGCCGCCTCGGCGGGGCTCACCCCCTCGGCGGTGAGCCGTCGCATGATTTCGAGACGGGCCAGGTCGGTCGGGGTGTACCGGCGGTGGTGACCGGGGATGTGCTCACTGGGCCCGAGCCCGTAGCGCTGGTGCCACGTGCGGAGGGTCGTCACCGCGACCCCCAACCTGCGTGCGACCGCGCCCGCGCTCAGCGCCTCATCGACCACCCGACCGCTCCGCCGAGTCATCCGCCGACAGAGCAGGCGGGGTCACGACCAGGCCGGGTGCGCCGGACGTGGGGCCCGAGGGGTGCAGCAGCCGGTTCACCACCCCGCCCAGCCAGGGCGCGTACGACCGGGGGTCGAGATCCAGCTCGGCTTCCAGCGCGGTCGGATCGGCCCACCGCAGCTCGGCGACCTCGTCCGGGTCCGGCAGGAGCGGGGCCCCGGGCAGGAAATCGCCCCGCAGCACGTGGTCGTACTCGAATTCGACCCGACCGGTCGCCGGGTCCTCGGCGTAGTAGACGTAGACGCCGACCTCGGTCAGCTCGACCGGGCCGGCGCCCAACTCCTCGCGTAGCCGCCGGTTGGCCGCCTCGGCGAGGGACTCGCCGGGCTGGGGGTGGCCACAGCAGGCGTTGGCCCAGCGCAGCGGGAACCGGGTCTTGACGGCGGCGCGCCGCTGGAGCAGCACCTGGCCGTCCGAGTCGACCAGCAGCACCGAGAAGGCCCGGTGCAACTGCCCCGGAGCCTGGTGCGCCGCCGCGACGGTCGTCTCGCCGTGGGCCTCGCCGTTCTCGTCGACCAGCTCGACGAGGTGGTCCTCGCGGCTGCTCATCGCCCTTCCCCGGTGATCCGGCCGGCTGCGAGCTTGCCGGAGATGAGCACCATCGGTACGCCGACGCCGGGCTGGGTCCCGGAGCCGACGAAGACCACGTTCGACAGTTTGCGGTGCAGGTTCGACGGGCGGAACGGGCCGGTCTGGAAGAGGGTGTGGGCGGCGGCGAACGGCGTGCCCGCGGCCATGCCCTGGTCCTCCCACTCGGCCGGGGTGATCGCCCGCAGCACCTCGACGCCGGCACCGAAGCCGACGTAGCCGCGCTCCTCCAGGGTGCCGATCAGCTGGTCGCTGTAGCGCCGGGTCAGGTCGCCGCGCCACTCGAACGGGGCCCGGTGCAGGTTGGGCACGGGCGCCAGCACGTAGTAGGTGTGCCGATCGGGTGGGGCCACCGACGGGTCGGTCCGGCTCGGGTTGGTCACCAGCAGCGACGGGTCGGTCATCAGCTCACCCCGCCGGATGACCTCATCGAAGGTGCCCTTCCACGCTCGTCCGAAGTGGATGTTGTGATGGGCGATCTTTTCATATCCCTGTCGGGAGCCGATGTGCAGAACGACGCAGGACGGTGAGTAGGTGAGCCGGCGCTGCGGGGCGGCGGGGAGCAGGTCCCGGTAGGCGACCGGCAGGTCGGGGTTGAGCACCACCACGTCCGCCGGCACCAGTTCGCCGTCGGCGGTGATCACGCCGGTGGCGCGGCCGTTCGCGGTTTCGACCCGGGTCACCGTGGTGCCGTACCGGATCTGCACGCCGTGCTTCTCGGCCGCGCCGGCCATCGCCTTGGAGACCGCGTGGATGCCGCCGCGCGGGAAGTAGACCCCGGCCACCGAGTCCAGGTACGCGATGACCGTGTAGATGGCCAGCGCGTCGTGCGGGGCGAGGCCGGCGTACATCGCCTGGAAGGAGAAGATCCGCTGGGTACGCGGGTCCCGGAAGAATTGGTTGATCTTCGTCTGGAGTCGCCGGAAGGCCCCGCTGGCGAGCAGCTTGAGGAGGTTGCCGGTGATCAGGTCGGTCGGCGCGTCCAGGTTGCGCTCGATGAAGTCGGCGCGCTCCAGGCGCCACAGCTCCCGCGCGTAGTCGACGAAACGCAGGTAGCCGTCGGCCTCGCGCGGCCCACAGACCCGGGAGATCTCCGCCGCCATCCTGGTGGTGTCGGTGAGCACGTCGAGGGTGGAACCGTCCGGGTAGTACGCCCGGTAGGCAGGGTCGACCGGGGTCAGGTCGAGCCAGTCGTCCAGCTCCTCACCGACCGCGCCGAGCGCCTCGGCGATCAGGTCGGGCATGGTGAGCACGGTCGGGCCGGTGTCGAACTCGTAGCCGTCGACCCCGAGACGGCCGGCCCGCCCACCCGGCACCGGCTCGCGTTCCAGCACTGTCACCTGCCGGCCGCTGCCGGCCAGGTGCAGCGCGCAGGCGAGCCCGCCCAGCCCGGCCCCGACGACCACCACCCGGTCCGTCCGTCCTGTCACCGTCCGCACGTGACCACCTCTTCCAGAAAGTCGCTCATCAGGCCCGCCGGTTGGTGGCGGCGGTGGCCAGCCCGGTCAGCGCGGTCCGCGCCGTCCGGTCCACTGGTGCGGCGTCGAGCGCGGCCAGTGCGTCACTCACCCGCTCGGCGATCATCCGCTCCACCCGGGCCACCGCGCCGGTCTCCTCGACCAGCTCGGCGAGCCGGTCGACCGGCCCGTCGCCGGCCCGATCCATCGCCCGGAGCTGGGCTGGCGTGGCCAGCTCCCGGGCCAGCATGAGCAGCGTGGTCGGCTTGCCGGTGCGGAGGTCGTCGCCGGCCGGCTTGCCGGTGTCGGCGGGATCGCCGTAGACGCCGAGCAGGTCGTCGCGGAGCTGGAACGCCTCGCCGACGGCAAGGCCATAGCGGGTGTACGCGGAGACCAGCGCGTCGTCGACGGGCACGCCGGCCAGGCAGGCCCCGAAGAGCAGTGGCCGCTGGACGGTGTAGCTGGCGGTCTTGTAGCGGGCCACCCGCAGCGCCCGGTTGACCGACCAGCTCGCCGGGTCGTTCTCGCCGAGCACGTCGAGATATTGCCCGGCGACCGTCTCCACCCGCATCTGGTCATAGCAGCGCCGCACTTCGAACAGCCGGGCCGACGGCACTGTGGCCTGGGCCAGCAACCGGTCGGCCCAGACCATGCAGAGGTCACCGATGAGCACGGCGACGGCTTCGCCGAATCGGCGGGGATCACCCCGGTGGCCTGCGGCGATGTGCTGTTCGGCGATCGCGACGTGTGCGGTGGGCCGGCCCCGGCGGGTGGTGGACGCGTCCATCACGTCGTCGTGCACCAGGGCGAAGGTGTGCAGCAGCTCCAGCGCGGCCAGCGCGGGCAGGACGGGTGGTAGCGCCTCGGTGCTGCCGACCGCCCCGCGCCACCCCCAGTAGGCGAACGTGGAGCGGATCCGCTTGCCGCCCACGAGGACTGCTTCCCGCGCGGTGGCGGCGAAGCGGCCCATCGAGATGTCGATCTCGGTGAGGGAGTCGACCTCGGCGGTGAGGAAGGTTGCCAGGGTCTCGTCGACCGCGGTGATCAGGTCATGGGTGTACGCGGCCAGAACGGCGCGGACCGGATCGTCACCGTCCCCCGGCCCCCGCTGCGCCACACGGGTCGCATTGCCCGCAACTGCGTCGTTGGCCATGCGACTGAGCGTACCCTAGGCTACGAGTTGCGTCGATTGGTGCGTCGATAAAATAAGGAGGGCCGGTGGACACTGATCTCACCGCTGCCTATGACCGGTGCCGTGAGCTGCACAAACGCCACGGCCGCACCTACTATCTCGCCACCCGGCTGCTCCCCGCTTGGAAACGACGACATGTCCACGCCCTCTACGGGTTCACTCGGTACGCCGACGAGATCGTCGACCGCACCGAGGACCTGCCGCAGGTCGAGCGTGCCGCCCGCCTCGACGACTGGGCCAGCCGATTCGTGTCCGGCCTGCACGGTGCGTCGGTCGACGACCCGCTGCTGCCGGCCGTGCTGCACACCATCGCCGTCTTCGACCTCGACCGGGACGACTTTGCGTCGTTTCTGAAGAGCATGGCGATGGACCTGACCGTCACCTCGTACCCGACGTACGACCACCTGCTCGACTACATGGAGGGCTCGGCGGCGGTCATCGGCACCATGATGCTGCCGATCCTGGGCACCTCCGACCCGGTGGCGGCACGGGAGCCGGCACGGCAGCTCGGCTTCGCGTTCCAACTCACCAACTTCATCCGGGACGTCGCCGAGGACCTCGACCGGGGCCGCACCTACCTGCCGGACGAGGACCTGGCGAAGTTCGGCGTCACCCGCGAGGAGCTGGCCGAGGCCTGCGCCCGGGGCCGCGGCACGCACCGGACCCGCGAGCTGATCGAGTACGAGGTGACCCGCGCCCAGGCGCACTACGCCGCCGCCGCGCCGGGCATCACCATGCTCGCGCCAGCCTCGCAGGCCTGCATGCGCACCGCGTACGCGTTGTATGGCGGCATCCTCGACGAGGTGGCCGCGCAGGACTACGACGTCTTCACCCGGCGGGCACTGGTGCCGCAGCGGCGACGGATGGCGGTGGCCGCACGGGCTCTGCTCACCTCGACCGGTACGCCGGTCACCATCCCCGGGCCGACGGTCCACCCGCAGACCCGGTGACCGCAAGCACCGCGATCGTGCTCCTCACCCGCGACCTGCGGGTGCACGACCACCCGGCGCTGGCCACCACCTGCGCGGCCTTCGACCGGGTGGTTCCGCTGTACGTGCTCGACCCGGCACTGGCCGGCCTGTCGGCCAACCGCACCCGGTTTCTGCACCAGGCGCTCGCCGAACTGCGGGCCGAGCTGCGCGAGCGCGGTGGTGACCTGGTGGTACGCCACGGCGACCCGGTGGCCGAGACGATCCGGTTGGCCGGTGAGGTCGACGCCACCGCCGTCGCGCTCTCCGCCGACGTCAGCAACTACGCCCGGCGCCGCGAACGACGACTGCGCGCGGAGTGTGAGCGGCACCGGCTGCACCTGCGACTGTTTCCCGGGCTGACAGTGGTCGAGCCGGGCGCGTTGCGGCCCGGTGGCGGGGGCGACCACTACCGGGTGTTCAGCCCCTACCACCGGGCCTGGGCGGCCAGTCAGTGGCGTGCGGAGTTGGCCGCGCCGCACCGGGTGGAGCTGCCCGGCGGGGTGAGCGTGGGCAGCCTGCCGAAGCCGCCGGCCGGGGACTCACCGGACGCGGCGGTCGGCGGCGAGCGGGTTGCCCGGCAGCGGCTCACCGACTGGCTGCCCGACCTGGACCGCTACGACGATCAGCACGACGACATGGCCGGCGACGACACGTCCCGGCTCAGTCCGTACCTGCGGTTCGGCTGCGTGTCCCCACTGGCGGTGGCCAACCGGGCCGGGGACCGGTCCGGGCCGTTCGTCCGGCAGATCTGCTGGCGGGACTTCTACTACCAGGTCACGACGGCCTTCCCGGAGATCTCGACGTCGGCGTACCGGCGGGGCGCCACCGAACAGTGGCGCTACGACGACGACGCGTTGGCGGCCTGGGCCGAGGGTCGGACCGGCATGCCCATCGTCGACGCCGGGATGCGGCAGATGCGTACGCAGGGCTGGATGCACAACCGGGCACGACTGATCACCGCCGGCTACCTGACCAAGCACCTCGGGCAGGACTGGCGGCCCGGGGTGGCCGTCTTCTTCCGCTGGCTGCTCGACGGGGACGTGGCCAACAACTCCGGCAACTGGCAGTGGGTCGCCGGCACCGGCAACGACACCAAGCCGTACCGGGGGTTCAACCCGGTCCGGCAGGCCGAGCGGTACGACCCGGACGGCGACTACGTGCGCCGGTGGGTGCCGGAGCTGGCGAAGGTGCAGGGCAAGGCCGTGCACCAACCTTGGCGACTGCCCGACGCGCTCCGCCAGACGCTCGACTATCCGCCGCCGCTCTCGGTGCCGGGCACCGACCCCGTCTGGCTGCGCTGATCAGAGGCAGGAGTGCAGCACCTCGACCAGCTCGTCCACCCGGTCGTGCTCGGCGAGGTGCCCCGTGGCGTACCCGAAGGCGTAGCCGCGCTCCGGGTCGGCCCACGCGCTGCTGCCGCCGATGCCGCCCATGCCCCAACTGCCGTCCGGCTCCCACTGCATGCCCAGCGTCCATCGGACCTGGCGGTCCAGCAGCAGGTCCGGCCCGTCGTACTGGACCCGGGTCGCCTCCGCCAACAGCTCGGGGCTGAGCAGACGGACTCCGTCCAGGACACCCCCGGCGAGCAGACCGGCGTAGAGCCGGGCCAGGCCGGAGGCGGTGGCGTGCAGGTTGACCGCGGGCATCTCCGCAGCACGCCAGAGCGGGCTGTTCAGCACGGCCAGGTCCAGCCCTCCGGCCGGGTTGCCCAGCGCTCGCGCCCGCAGCGATCCCGGCTCACCGAGCTTGCGGGCCGGCCACTGCGGGTCGCCGTAGCGCAGGTCGGCGCAGCGCCGCTGGTCCGCCTCGGTCAGCCCGAAGCCGAGGTCGAGCTGCCACCGGTCGGCGATCTCCTCGGCCAGGAACCGGCCCACCGACCGGCCGTCGACCCGGCGAACCACCTCGCCCACCAGGTGCCCGTACGTCCAGGCGTGTTCCGCGGCCACCGAGCCCGGTGACCACTCGGGGTCGGCGGCGGCCAGGTCGCTGGTGAGGAGCGTCCAGTCGGCGATCGCGGTGGCCGGTCGGGGTACCGGAAAGGCCGGCAGCCCGGCGGTGTGCGACAACACCTGACGCACGGTGGCGGGTGTGCGGAACTCCGGCCAGTACCGGTCGACGGGTGCGTCGAGGTCCACCTGCCCCCGGTCGACGAGCATCAGCAGGCAGAGCGCGGCCACGGGCTTGCCGACCGAGTAGACGTTGACGAGCGTGTCCGGCCGCCACGGCTCGCCGTCCGACCCGGCAGCCGTCCGGGTTCCGCCGATCAGGTCGACGACGGGCTGACCGTCGTACCAGATGACCAGGCCGGCACCGGTCTCCCGGCCGGAGGTGAGCAGGTCGTGGAAGCAGTCCCGGACCGGTGCGAAGCGTGCGTGCATCCCGCCACGGTAGGCGTCCCGGACCGGTGAGGGTGCCGACTTTTCTCCGACCCTGGTGGTCGGGCTGGTGTCGCTGGGGGATGCTGTCGGGGTGGCAGAGCCGGAGCTGGTGGATGTGGTCGTGGTCGGGCTCGGGGTCGGCGGCGAGGAGGTGGCCGAGCGGCTCGCCGAGGCCGGCCTGAGCGTCGTCGGCATCGAACGGGATCTGGTCGGCGGGGAGTGCCCCTACTGGGGTTGCATCCCGAGCAAGATGATGATCAGGGCGGCCAACGCCCTGGCCGAGGCGCGCCGGGTCGACGGGCTGGCCGGGACGGCGCAGGTCCAACCGGACTGGGCGCCGGTGGCCAAACGCATCCGCGAGGAGGCCACCGACACCTGGGACGACACGGTTGCCGCCGACCGGTTCACGGGCCTGGGCGGCCGGCTCGTCCGGGGAAGTGGCCGCCTCGACGGCCCTGGCCGGGTCCGCGTCGGCGACCAGGTGTTCCAGGCTCGGCACGGGGTCGTGCTGGGCACCGGGACCCGTCCGTCGGTGCCACCGATCGACGGCCTGGCCGACACTCCGTACTGGACCAACCACCAGGCGATCGAGGTCGAGGAGTTGCCGGAGTCGCTGCTGGTGCTCGGCGGCGGCGCGATCGGTCTGGAACTGGCACAGGTCTTCGCCCGCTTCGGGGTCCGGGTCACGGTGGTGGAGGCGCTCGACCGGGTGCTGGCCGTCGAGGAGCCGGAGGCGTCCGAGGTCGCCGCCGCGGCGCTGCGCGCCGACGGCGTGGAGATCCACACCGGGGTACGCGCCGAGCGGGTCGAGCACGACGGCACCCGGTTCACACTGCGCGGCAGCGGCGGTTCGGCGTTCACCGCCGACCGTCTGCTGGTGGTGACCGGGCGCAAGGCCCACCTGACCGAGCTGGGGTTGGACACGATCGGCCTGGACGCCAGCCAGCGTTACCTGCCGGTCGACGACCGGTTGCACGTCACCGACCAGGTCTGGGCGGTCGGTGACATCACCGGCGAGGGTGCCTTCACGCACATCGCCATGTACCAGGCCGGGATCGTGATCGCCGACATCCTGGCCCATGCCCGGCAGGCGAGTGCGGGAGCGGACGCCAGCGGGACCTCCAGCGTGGTCGGCGGTGCGATGGGCGCGTCCAGCTCGCTGGCCGCCAGCGGGTCGAGTGGGTCGGCCGGCACGGTCCCGCGAGCGGACTACCGCGCACTGCCCCGGGTGACCTTCACCGATCCCGAGGTCGGAGCGGTCGGGCTCACCGAGCAGCAGGCGCGCGAGCGTGGCATCAACGTGCAGGTCGGTTTCACCAAGCTGGGCAGCTCGACCCGCGGCTGGATCCACCGGGTCGGTGACGACGGCTTCATCAAGCTCGTCGCGGACGCCGACCAGGGTGTGCTGATCGGCGCGACCTCGGTCGGTCCGGCCGGCGGCGAGGTGCTCTCCGCGCTGGTCGTGGCGGTGCACGCGGCAGTGCCACTGAGCCAGCTCCGGCACATGATCTACGCGTACCCGACCTTCCACCGGGCCATCGAGTCCGCGTTGCGCGACCTGTCCTGACGCCCGCCCCGGTGGTCGATGTCGGAAGAATCCGGCAGCAAGCCAGCAAACGACGGGCACTTTGCTGTTCATTTCTTTCATCCTGGTGACGTACGATTGCGACCGTGACCAAGCGGTTGACTGAAGTTGCCAAGAAGGCAGGCGTCAGCGAGGCCACCGTCAGCCGGGTGCTCAACGGCCGCGACGGGGTCTCCGAGACGACCCGCACCGCCGTGCTGACCGCGCTGGACGTGCTCGGTTACGAGCGGCCGACCAAACTGCGCGGCGAGCGCGCCCGGTTGGTCGGGCTGGTGCTGCCCGAGTTGCAGAACCCGATCTTCCCGGCGCTGGCCGAGGTCGTCACCGGGACTCTCGCGCAGCGCGGCTACACCCCCGCCCTCTGTGCCCGCACCATCGGCGGTGTCTCCGAGATGGACTACGTGGAGATGCTGCTCGACCACCAGGTCTCCGGCGTGATCTTCGCGGGTGGTTCGTACGCGCTCGCCGACGCCCGACACGACCACTACCGTCGGCTGACCGATCGGGGTCTTCCGGTCGTTCTGGTCAACGCAGGCGTGGCCGAGCTGGGCTTCCCCCGGGTCTCCACTGACGACGCGGTGGCGGTGGAGCAGGCGTACGGGCACCTGCGCTCGCTCGGGCACGAACGGATCGGGATGGTGCTCGGCCCGGAGGGGCATGTGCCGTCCCGACGCAAACTGGACGCGATGATCCGGGCCGCCGGCTGGGACGAGGGTGACGCCGAGTGCGTCGAGCGTTCCAGCTTCTCCATGGAGGGCGCGCGGGTCGCCGCGACGAAACTGGTCGAGCGTGGTGTGACCGGCATCATCTGCGCCAGCGACGTGCTCGCGTTGGGCACGATCCGTGCGGCCCGGCGGCTGGGTCGCTCGGTGCCGGCCGACGTGTCGGTGGTGGGCTACGACGACTCCGCGTTCATGACCTGCACCGACCCGCCGTTGACCACGGTCCGGCAGCCGATCGAGACGATGGGGCAGGCCGCAGTGGATCTGCTGGTCACCCAGATCGAAGGCGCCGGCGTCCTGCACGACGAGTTGCTGTTCGAGCCCGAGCTGGTGGTGCGGGGTTCCACCGCGCCCGCCCCGGGTCGCTAGGCACCGCTCCAGACGACGCTCCGGCCGTCGACCGCTCCATGCGGTCGGCGGCCCTTTTCGTCGTTGCCCATCGGGAGCGGCATCGATCTCGCCGAATGACCCGCCATAAGGGACCAAAAGCCCGCATATCTGGCTGCTTTCAAGCGCTTGCCAACATCTGCCGTAATCACGTCGTGTCCTTTCGGAACAGGGTCGATACCTTGCCGAAATGAGTCCCCCTCGCTACAGTGACTCCACTCACACCTGGCTCCGACGCAGCTACTGGGCGTCAGGTCGCATCACCGCAGATCAGCGAAGGTCATTGGAGACACCCGTTCCCGAAGGGATGGACAGATGTCCGTACCGCAATACCGAAAGGCTGCGGCGGTTGCGCTCGTGGCCGGCCTGGGGCTCAGCCTCACGGCATGCTCCACGAAGAGTGACGACAAGGACGCGACCGCAGGCGGCAAGGTCACCATCACTGTCGACTGCCAGCCGGTCGGTGCGCAGAAAGAGCTGCTGAAGAACTGGAACGACGACGTCGCCGAGTTCCAGAAGCAGAACCCGGACATCGTCATCAAGAGCGTCAGCGTCGGTGAGCAGTGCAACAACCCGCCGGACTTCACCGCCCGCCTCGCCGGCGGCACCGTCACTGACGTGTTCTACGGATACATGACCGATCTCCAGCAGGTGCTCGACTCCGGTCAGGCCATGGACATCACCTCCCAGGTCAGCAAGGACACGATCCCCACCTGGGACAGCGTCGACCCGGCACTCAAGGGCGTCTTCACCGACGGCGGCAAGCTCTACGCCGTTCCGGTGAAGAACTACTCGATGGGTCTGGTCTACAACAAGGTCCTGTTCCAGCAGGCCGGGCTCGACGTCAACAACCCGCCGAAGACCTGGGCCGACGTCCGGGCCGCCGCCAAGAAGATCTCCGCACTCGGCAACGGCATCGCGGGCTACTCGGAGTACAGCGCCGGCAACACCGGCGGCTGGCACTTCACCTCCCTGCTCTACTCGCAGGGCGGCCAGGTGCTGACCCCGGACGGCAAGAAGGCCGACTTCAACAACGCCATGGGTAAGCAGGTCCTGCAGAACATCAAGGACATGCGGTACGGCGACAACAGCATGGGCGCCCGTCAGCTGCTCCAGTGGGGCGATCTGCTGACCAACGCCGGCGCGGGCAAGGTCGGCATGTTCATCGGCGCGCCGGACGCCACCCAGGCGATCGTCAGCCAGTTCCAGGGCAAGTTCCAGGACTGGGCGATGGCCCCGCTGCCCGGCCAGGATGGCGCGGCGAAGGGGACGCTCGGTGGTGGCGAGGGCTACTTCTTCAAGAAGGACCTTACCCCCGAGCAGGTCAAGGCCGGCCTGAAGTGGATCGCGTACCAGAAGCTCACCCCGGGCAAGGGTCAGTTCGACTACGTCCGGGCCAAGCCGCAGAACTACCCGGTGGGTCTGCCCCAGCCGCTGCTCTTCGCCAACGGCAGCGACGCGCAGAAGCAGGAGCTCGAGCTGCGCAAGGCGAACGCGAACGTCGACACCACCAACTTCGCTCTCTTCGAGGCGACCCCGGTGCCGATCAAGGGCGAGCCGCGCAACGCACAGGCGATCTACGCGGTGCTCGACGCCGCGATGTCCGGTGTGCTGACCAACCCGAACTCGAACATCGACGCCCTGCTCAAGACCGCCGAGGAGAAGGTCAACCAGCTCCTCACCGCGGAGAGCTGACCTGAGGGTGTGGGGGCCGGTACGCCGACCCGGCCCCCACACCACCCGCGCCGCATCGTCGACGTCACCGACTCACCCAGGAGTTGCCTTGGCGATCACCACCGTCCCGGAGACCCCCAGGAAACCGGGCCGCCCGCCGTCGCCGTACTCGGCGAGGCCGCAGCGTACGAGCCTCGGCCGAAAGGTACGGGACAACCTCACCGGGCACGCGTTCCTGATCGGCGCGGTGCTCTGCTTCGTCGTCTTCTCCTGGTACCCGATGGTCCGCGGCATCGTCATGAGCTTCCAGCGGACCCGGCGCGGCGAGACCACCTGGGTGGGTTGGGACAACTACTCCCGCATCATCGCCGACCCCAGCTTCTGGACGGCCTGGCAGAACACCTTCTACTTCACGGTGCTCGCGCTCGTCCTCGGGTACGCGGTGCCGTTCTTCGTGGCGATCCTGCTCAACGAGTTCCGCCACGCCAAGGGCTACCTGCGGATCCTGGTCTACCTGCCGGTGATGCTGCCGCCGGCCTCGGCGCTGTTCCTCTTCAAGTTCTACGCGTACGACCCCAGTGAGGCCGGGCTCTTCAACGCGATCCTCAAGGCGCTGCACCTGCCCACCTCGCAGTGGATGCAGTCGCCCGAGATGACGATGCCGGCGATGGTGGTCGCGTCGACCTGGATGAACATGGGCGGCGCCGTGCTGATCTACCTGGCGTCGTTGCAGAACATCCCCGGCGAGTTGTACGAGGCGGCTGAACTCGACGGCGCCGGGATCTGGCGCCGGATCCGCCACGTGACGATCCCGCAGACCCGGCTGATCCTCGCGCTCCTGGCGATGTTGCAGATCGTCGCCACGATGCAGCTCTTCATCGAGCCCTTGATCCTGGCCAACGGCGCGGGCGCGGAGGACTCGGCGACCTCGGTGGCGTACCTCATCTACCAGCACGGGTTCTTCCAGAACGACCTCAACGGCGCCGCCGCCCTGGGCGTGATCATGCTCGTGGTGCTGGCCGGCTTCTCCGCCGTGTACGTGCGGCTGACTGCGAAACAGGACTAGGACGGCGAGGAATGGCACAGGATTCCGGAACCCGGACCCTCATCTCCCACTCCCAGCTCAGCCGGGGGCGCGGCAAAGTCATCTACTGGACGCTGCTGATCGTCGTCGTGGCGGGGTTCACGCTCGTCTTCCTCGGGCCGCTCTACTGGATGGTCACCGGCGCGCTCAAGTCCGGCCAGGAGATCGCGCAGACCCCACCCTCGCTGTTCCCGAAGGATCCCCAGCCGCAGAACTACATCGACGCGTGGAACAACCTGGCCCTCGCCAAGCTGCTGTTCAACACGTTCTACTACGCCATCGGCGCGGTGCTGTTCCAACTGGTCTTCGACAGCGCGGCAGCGTACTCGCTGTCCAAGCTCCGACCGATCTTCGGCAACACGATCCTCGCCCTGATGCTGGGAACTCTGATGATCCCGGCGATGGTCCTCATCGTCCCGCAGTACGTGACAGTGCTGGACCTGCCGATCCTGCACATCAACCTGCTGGACTCGCCGTTCGCGATCTGGCTGCCGATGGTCGCCAACGCGTTCAACATCTTCCTGCTGAAGCGGTTCTTCGACTCGATTCCCGAGGAGCTGATGGCGGCGGCCCTCATGGACGGGGCGTCGTCGCTGCGCACGCTCTGGTCGATCATCCTGCCGCTGTCGCGCCCCATCCTCGGCGTCGTGTCGATCTTCGCGGTGACGGCGGTGTGGAAGGACTTCCTCTGGCCGAAGCTGGTCATGCCCTCGCCCGAGACCCGGACGGTCAGCGTCGGCATCTACACCTTCGCCGGCGGCACACCGATGAACGTGGTGATCGCCGCGTCGGTCATCGCCGCGATCCCGACTGTCATCATCTTCCTGATCTTCCAGCGGAACATCATGTCCGGTCTGACCACGGGCAGCATCAAGGGATAGCCACCAGCGCATCCTCCCGCGCGGCGAACAACGCCCGTTCGTCCGACACATATCTAGGTCCGGCGAACACGCCGACGTACTGACGCAGAAAGCAGGTGCTCGTGTCCACAGCTGACAGAAGTCCGTGGTGGCGTGGAGCCGTGATCTACCAGGTGTATCCCCGGAGCTTCGCCGACGGTAACGGCGACGGCATCGGTGACATCGCCGGCATCCGGTCCCGGCTGAACCACCTGTCCGCGCTCGGCGTCGACGCGATCTGGTTCAGTCCCTGGTATCCCTCGCCGATGGCCGACGCCGGCTACGACGTGTCCGACTACCGCGACATCGACCCCGTCTTCGGCAGCCTGGCCGAGGCGGAGGCGCTGATCGCCGAGGCACACGCGCTGGGCATCCGGACCATCGTCGACGTGGTGCCGAACCACTGCTCCGACGCGCACCCCTGGTTCCAGGCGGCGCTCGCCGGCGGGCCCGGCGCGCCCGAGCGGGACCTGTTCTGGTTCCGGCCGGGCCGGGGCCCGAACGGCGACCATCGGCCCACCGACTGGATCGGCGAGTTCGGCGGCGAGACCTGGACCCGCACCACCAACCCGGACGGCACCCCCGGTGACTGGTACCTGCACCTGTTCGCCCCGCAGCAGCCGGACTTCAACTGGGACCACCCCCGGGTACGCGCGGAATTCGAGGACATCCTGCGGTTCTGGTTCGACCGGGGCGTGGACGGCATCCGGATCGACTCGGCCGGGCTCCTGGTCAAGGACGGGGAGCTGCCCGAGGTCCGACCGGACCACCCGCACCCCTTCCACGACCTCGACGGGGTGCACGACATCTACCGGGGCTGGCGGCGGGTCGCCGACTCCTACCCCGGCGAGCGGGCCCTGATCGGTGAGGTGTGGCTGCCGGACCGGCAGCGGTTCGCCAACTACCTGCGCCCGGACGAGCTGCACGCCGCGTTCAACTTCGACTTCCTCGGCTGCGCCTGGGACGCCTCGGCGCTGCGGGAGAGCATCGACGGGACGCTGAGCGCGCACGCGCCGGTCGGCGCGCCAGCCACCTGGGTGCTCTCGAACCACGACGTCACCCGACACGTCACCCGCTACGGTCGGGCGGACACCCGGTTCAGCTTCGCCGCCAAGCGCGAGGGCACCCCCACCGACCTTGAGCTGGGCACCCGCCGGGCCCGCGCCGCCGCGCTGCTCTCGCTGTCACTGCCCGGCGCCGCCTACGTCTACCAGGGCGAGGAACTGGGCCTCTACGAGGTCGAGGACATCCCGTACGCGTTGCGTCAGGACCCGATGTGGGAACGGTCCGGCCGGATCGACCCGGGTCGGGACGGCTGCCGCGTGCCGCTGCCGTGGGCCGGGGACGAGCCGCCCTTCGAGTTCAGCCCCGCCGGTGCCGCAGCGCCCTGGCTGCCCCAGCCTGCCGACTGGAAGGACCGGACGGCCAGTGCACAGACCGGCGACTCCGCCTCGATGCTGGAGCTGTACCGGGCGGCGATCCGGGCTCGAAAGGCCGACCCGGCGCTCGGTGACGGTGAGCTGACCTGGCTGCCCGCCCCGGACGGGGTGCTCGCCTTCAGCCGTGGCGGTGGCTTCACCTGCCTCGTCAACCTGTCCGACACGCCGGTCCCGATGCCGGCCCGGGGGCGCTTGCTGCTGGCCAGCGGGCCACTCGACGACGGGTTGCTGCCGTCCGACACAGCGGTCTGGCTGCGTACCACCGAATCCACCGACGGGCCGCGAGGGGCGGACGGCCCGGCCTGACCTGACTCTGCTCGCCGTGGTGCCGGCGGCCCGTCCCGGCCGCCGGCACCACGCCACCAAAGGAAAGGAGAAACGAGGGGGAGACGCGCCACGCCGCACCGACACGGGGGGATCTGGCCTGCCTGACGAAAGGGAGAGCGCAGCTCATGGCCAACCACACCACCGGCACCCCGCACCACCGACACCCGACCCGGGCAGGGCTGGCCGCCATTGCCGCCACCCTGCTCGCCGCCACAACGGTGACCGCTCTCGCGGTCACCGGCACCGCAACGCCGGCCTCGGCAGCCGGACTGTCCCCCTTCGACATCCCCAATCGAGGCGCCACCGCCCCGTTCATCGAGCAGGAGGCGGAGGAGGCCGCCCACAACGGCTCGAGGATCGGCCCGGACCGGCGCTACGGCACGCTGCCGTCCGAGGCGTCCGGCCGGGAGGCGGTCACCCTCGACGCCGTCGGCGAGTACGTCGAGTTCACTCTCACTGCGCCGGCCAACGCGGTCACCTTCCGGTACAGCCTGCCCGACAGCCCGTCCGGCACCGGCCGGGACGCCACCATCGACCTGCGGGCCAACGGGTCGCTGCTGAAGTCGGTCCCGGTGACGTCGAGGTACGGCTGGTACTACGGCGGATACCCGTTCAACAACAACCCGGGTGACACCAACCCGCACCACTTCTACGACGAGACCCGGGCGATGTTCGGCAGTACCCAGCCGGCCGGCACGAAGATCCGCTTCCAGGTCTCCTCGACCGCCCAGTCGCCCACGTTCACCATCGACCTGGCCGACTTCGAGCTGGTCGCGCCCGCGATCACGAAGCCCGCCGGTGTGCTCGACGTGGTCACCGACTTCGGCGCCGACCCGAGCGGTGGGACCGACTCGACCGCCAGGTTCCAGGCGGCGGTCGACGCCGGCAAGGCCCAGGGCAGGGCCGTCTGGATCCCGACCGGGACCTTCACCCTCTGGGATCACGTGGTGGTCGACGGGGTGACACTGCGTGGTGCCGGGCCCTGGTATTCGGTGCTCGGTGGCCGGCACCCCACCGACCGGAACAGGTCCGTCGGCATCTACGGCAAGTACGTGCCCGGTGGCGGCTACACCGGGCCGGTCCGCACGCACGAGGCGAACGGGCCGAGCCGCAACGTCACGCTGCGGGACTTCGCCATCATCGGCGACATCCGCGAGCGGATCGACGACGACCAGGTCAACGCCCTGGGCGGGGCGATGACCAACTCGGTGGTCGACAACCTCTGGCTGGAGAACACCAAGGTCGGGGCGTGGATGGACGGCCCGATGGACAACTTCACCATCCGCAACAGCCGGATCCTGGACCAGACCGCGGACGGGGTGAACTTCCACACCGGCGTGACCAACTCGACGGTGACCAACACGTTCGTGCGCAACACCGGCGACGACGCGTTGGCCATGTGGGCGCAGAGCGTGCCGAACGTCAACAACTCCTTCACCCACAACACCATCGGTGTGACCCTGCTGGCGAACCACCTGGTCAGCTACGGCGGTCGGGACATCAAGATCACCGACAACGTGACGGCCGACTCGCTGACCAACGGCGGCGGCATCCACGTGGCCAACCGCTACCCGGGTGTGCAGGGCGACACCGCGGTCCGGGGCACCTGGACGATCGCCCGGAACACGTTGATCCGTAACGGCAACTCGGACTACAACTGGAACTTCGGTGTCGGGGCGATCTGGTTCTCCGCACTCAACGAATCGTTCCAGCAGGCCACCATCAACATCACCGACACCGACATCCTGGACAGCTCGTACGCCGCGCTGCACTGGATCGAGGGCCAGACCAGCGGCATCAACCTGAGCAACGTGCGGATCGACGGCGCCGGCACGTACGCGCTCCAGGTGCAGGCACCCAGTCAGGTGTCGTTCACCAACGTTCGTGCCACCAACATCGCGCAGAGCAACCCGATGCACAACTGCGTGGGCGGTGGCTTCCAGATCACCCAGGGCAGCGGCAACTCCGGCTGGTACACGCCCACCCCGTACTGCGGTCCGTGGCCGAACCCGCAGTGGGGCGGTGGGCCCACCACCCCGCCGCCCACCACTCCGCCCCCGACGACCCCGCCCCCGACGACCCCGCCTCCCACCAGCGGAAACCTCGCCCTGAACCGGCCGGCGACAGCGACCAGCACCAACCAGAGCTACACGGCGGGCAACGCGGTGGACGGCAACGCGGCCAGCTACTGGGAGAGCGCCAACAACGCGTTCCCCCAGTCGGTCACCGTCGACCTGGGCTCGGCCCGATCCGTCGACCGGGTGGTGCTAAAGCTGCCCGCCGGCTGGGAACGCCGTACCCAGACGGTGTCGGTCCTCGGCTCCACCGACGGATCGTCGTACGCCACGCTGGCGTCGTCCGCCGGTCGGGTCTTCGACCCGGGCGCCGGCAACGCCGTGTCGATCGGGCTGCCCTCCGGCGACCGCCGCTACATCCGGGTGACCGTCACCGGCAACACCGGCTGGCCGGCCGCGCAACTCTCCGAGGTCGAGGTGTACGGCGGCACCCCCACCACGCCGCCGCCCACCACACCGCCCCCGACCACGCCGCCCCCGACCACCCCGCCGCCCACCGGCAACCTGGCGGCCGGGCGGCCGGTGACCGAGACCAGCCACTCCGACGTGTACGCCGCCGCCAACACTGTGGACGGCAGCCCGAACACCTACTGGGAGAGCGCCAACAACGCCTTCCCGCAGTCGCTGACCGTGGACCTGGGCACCAACCGGACGGTGTCCCGGGTCGTGCTGAAACTCCCACCGTCATCGGCCTGGCAGACGCGCACCCAGACACTGGCGGTGCTCGGCTCCACCAACGGCTCGACGTTCGCCACAGTGAAGGCGTCCGCCGGCTACACCTTCAACCCGGGCAGCGGCAACACGGTCACCGTGACCTTCACGGCGACCAGCCAGCGGTACCTGCGGCTGACCGTCACCGGCAACACCGGTTGGCCAGCAGGTCAGCTCAGCGAGTTCGAGGTCTATTCCAGCTAGGCCAGGTGCCCCCGCCCGCCCAGGGTGGGGGCACCCCGGTCCGGGCGGTCCGGCGCAACGCAGCACCGGCCACCCACCCCGTCCCCCAGCCCGCACCGTCCCCCACCTGTCGCGGAACGACGGGCGTACCCCTGCACCCGTCGCCGGGCAACGCACCCACACCCACCCCCGAAAGAGGTGTAGCGACCCCATGTTGAGAAACGGCACCAGACGAGGCACGCCGCCGACCGGCGCGCCCACTCCCGTCCCCGGCACCACCCGCTCCGGCCGTCGGCGGCTGCTCTCCAGCGTGCTCGCCGGGATGCTCCTCGTCACCGCACCGGTCGTCACCCCCGCGGCGGCCAGCGCGGCACCAGTTTCCGACCCGGTCGCGGCCGCCGCCCGCGTCGCCATGCTCGCCGGGCTCTCCGCCACCATGACCGCCAGCAGCTACAACCAGAACTACGTGGCGAGCAACGCCAACGACGGCAACGCGTCGACCTACTGGGAGAGCGCCAACAACGCGTTCCCGCAGTGGATCCAGGCCGACCTGGGCGCCACGGTCAGCGTGGACCGGGTGGTGCTCAAGCTTCCGCCCGCGTCGGACTGGCAGACCCGCACCCAGACGCTGTCGGTGCTCGGCTCCACCAACGGCTCGTCCTTCACCACCCTGAAGGCGTCCGCCGGCTACACCTTCAACCCGGCCAGCGGCAACACCGCGACGGTCAGCTTCACCGCCGCCAGCACCCGCTACGTACGGGTGCAGGTCACCGGCAACACCGGATGGCCGGCCGCCCAGCTCTCCGAGGTCGAGGTCTACGGTGCTGCCGGCAACACCGACACCCAGGCGCCGAGCGTTCCCGGCAACCTCGCGTACACCGAGCCGGCCAGTGGGCAGATCCGGCTCACCTGGTCGGCGTCGACCGACAACGTCGGGGTGACCGGGTACGACGTCTACGCCAACGGCGCGTTGCGCGGCAGCGTCAACGGCTCGACGCTCACGTACACCGACAGCCAGTCGGCCAGCACCACGGTCTCGTACTACGTGCGGGCCAAGGACGCGGCCGGCAACCAGTCGGCGAACAGCAACACCGTGACCCGGACCGGCACCGGCAACCCGCCGACCGGTTCCAACCTGGCGATCGGCAAGCCGATCACCGCCTCCGGGTACGTGCACACGTTCGTGGCCACCAACGCCAACGACAACAACGTGGCCACCTACTGGGAGGGCAACGGCAACCCGAGCACGCTGACCGTGCAGCTCGGCGCGAACGCCAGCCTCAGCCAGGTCGTGGTGAAGCTGAACCCGGACTCGGCGTGGGGTGCGCGTACGCAGAACATCACAGTGCTCGGCCGGGACCAGGGCTCGTCGAGCTTCACCACCCTGGTCGGCGCGGCGAACTACACCTTCAGCCCGGGCAGCGGCAACACGGTGACCATCCCGGTCTCCGGCGCGGCGGCCGACGTACGGCTCTCGATCGCCTCGAATACCGGCGCCCCGGCCGGGCAGGTGGCCGAGTTCCAGGTCTTCGGCACCCCCGCGCCGAACCCGGACCTGACCGTGACAAGCATGTCGTTCAGCCCGTCTGCACCCGTGGAGACCAGCACCATCACGCTCTCCGCGACAGTGCGTAACGCGGGTTCGGCGGCCTCCGGCGCGACGAACGTCAACTTCTACCTGGGTGCCACCCGGGTCGGCACCGCGTCGGTCGGCGGCCTGGCGGCGGGCGCCTCGACCACGGTCAGCGCCAGCATCGGCACCCGTGACTCCGGCAGCTACCCGCTCAGCGCGAAGGTGGACGAGTCGAACACCGTCGTCGAGTCCGACGACACCAACAACAGCTACTCCAACCCCAGCCCGCTGGTGGTCAGCCCGGTCGCCACGTCGGACCTGGTCGCCTCGTCGGTGGCCTGGTCGCCGGGCAACCCGTCGGCCGGCAACACGGTCACCTTCTCGGTGTCGGTGCGCAACGCCGGCAGTGTGGCGTCCGCGTCCGGCGCGCACGGCATCACGCTCACCGTGCTCAACGAGTCCGGCGCCGTGGTCCGTACGCTGACCGGCTCGTACTCCGGCGTGATCAACGCCGGTGCCACGGTCGGCCCGATCAACCTGGGCACCTGGACCGCCGCGAACGGTAAGTACACCGTCCGGGTGGCGCTCGCCGTGGACGGCAACGAGCTGCCGGTGAAGCAGGCCAACAACACCAGTGACCGCCCGCTCTTCGTCGGTCGCGGCGCCAACATGCCGTACGACATGTACGAGGCCGAGGACGGCGCGGTCGGCGGCGGCGCCAGCGTCGTCGGGCCGAACCGGGAGGTCGGAGACCTGGCCGGCGAGGCGTCCGGTCGGCGGGCGGTGACCCTCAACTCGACCGGCAGCTACGTCGAGTTCACCACCCGGGCCAGCACCAACACGCTGGTCACCCGCTTCTCCATCCCGGACGCCCCGGGCGGCGGGGGGATCAACTCCACGCTGAACGTCTACGTCAACGGCACGTTCCACAAGGCCATCGACCTGACGTCCCGGTACGCCTGGCTCTACGGCAACGAGACCAGCCCGGGCAACTCGCCGAGCGCGGGCGGGCCGCGGCACATCTACGACGAAGCCAACGTCATGCTCAACTCCACCGTCCCGGCCGGCAGCAAGATCCGCCTCCAGAAGGACCCGGCCAACACCACCACGTACGCCATCGACTTCATCAACACGGAGCAGGTGGCGCCGATCGCCAACCCGGACCCGGCGCGCTACACCACGCCGACCGGCTTCACCCACCAGGACGTGCAGAACGCCCTGGACCGGGTGCGGATGGACACCACCGGCAACCTGATCGGGGTGTACCTGCCGGCCGGCAACTACTCCACCTCGTCGAAGTTCCAGGTGTACGGCAAGGCGGTGCAGGTGACCGGCGCCGGCCCCTGGTACACCCGGTTCAACGCTCCGTCGGGCCAGGACAACACCGACATCGGCTTCCGGGCCGAGAACTCGGCGGCGAACTCGTCCTTCAAGAACTTCGCCTACTTCGGCAACTACACCTCGCGGATCGACGGTCCGGGCAAGGTGTTCGACTTCTCCAACGTGTCGAACATCGTGATCGACAACATCTGGAACGAGCACATGGTGTGCCTCTACTGGGGCGCGAACACCGACTACATGACGATCAAGAACTCCCGGATCCGCAACATGTTCGCCGACGGCATCAACATGACCAACGGCAGCACCAACAACCTGGTCAGCAACAACGACGCCCGGGCCACCGGTGACGACAGCTTCGCGCTGTTCTCGGCGATCGACGCGGGCGGCGCCGACATGAAGGACAACATCTACGAGAACCTGACGTCGACCCTGACCTGGCGGGCTGCCGGTGTGGCCGTCTACGGCGGCTACGGCAACACGTTCCGCAACATCTACATCGCGGACACCCTGGTCTACTCGGGCATCACCATCAGCTCGCTCGACTTCGGCTACCCGATGAACGGCTTCGGCGCGAGCCCGCCGACCCGGTTCGAGAACATCTCGATCGTGCGGGCCGGTGGGCACTTCTGGGGCTCGCAGACCTTCCCGGCGATCTGGGTCTTCTCCGCCTCGAAGGTGTTCCAGGGCATCCGGGTCAGCGACGTCGACATCGTCGATCCGACCTACAGCGGCATCATGTTCCAGACCAACTACGTCGGCGGGCAGCCGCAGAACCCGATCACCGACACGGTCTTCACGAACATCTCGATCAGCGGGGCCCGTAAGAGCGGTGACGCCTACGACGCGAAGTCCGGCTTCGCCATCTGGGCCAACCCGATGCCGGAGGCCGGGCAGGGGCCGGCCGTCGGGTCCGTCACCTTCAACAACCTGCGGCTGAGCAACAACGCGGTGGACATCCAGAACCCCACGTCAACCTTCACCATCAACCGCAACTGATTCAGCTCGCACCGGGTGCCGCCGGGAGGGTCCCC
This sequence comes from Micromonospora sp. A202, assembly GCF_006715105.1. Classification (NCBI taxonomy): domain Bacteria; kingdom Bacillati; phylum Actinomycetota; class Actinomycetes; order Micromonosporales; family Micromonosporaceae; genus Micromonospora; species Micromonospora sp. A202. The sequence goes on from NZ_VFMP01000001.1 coordinate 6,928,972, forward strand.
TCTCCCGGCGGCATCGTGCCGTGTCGGCCAGCGCCGGCCGCGAACCGGGCCGCGCCGGCCGCCGCGTCCGTGGCCAGCGAGTCCATCCCGTACGCCAACTCGGTCGCCAGCGCCTCCGGCTCTCCTCGCCCGCTGCCGGCCAGCAGCGCGGCCCGGTCGTTGCGCAGGCAGGTCTGCGGGTGCCGGGCGATCGCCGCCGCCAACTCCTCGGCCGCGGCCCGCGCCTGGCCCGGTGGCACCAACCGATTGACCAACCCCATCGCGTACGCCTCGTCGGCCGGCACCGGGCGGCCGGTCAGGATCAGGTCCATCGCCCGGCTCTCGCCGATCAACCGGGGCAGCCGGACCGTTCCGCCGTCGATCAGCGGCACGCCCCAGCGGCGGCAGAACACCCCGAGCGTCGCGTCGGACTCGGCGACCCGCAGGTCGCACCAGAGCGCCAACTCCAGGCCGCCCGCCACCGCGTACCCGGAGATCGCCGCGATCACCGGTTTGCTGAGCGTCATCCGGGTCGGGCCCATCGGCCCGTCCCCTTCCGGCTCGACCCGGTTGCCGCTCGGCGTGCCGATCGCCTTGAGGTCCGCGCCGGCGCAGAACGTGCCACCGGCGCCCCAGAGCACGGCCACCGCCGCGTCGGGGTCGGCCTCGAAGGCCCGGAAGGCGTCGGCCAGCGCCCGAGCCGTCGGCCCGTCGACGGCGTTGCGAGCCGCCACCCGATCCAGCACGACGGTCGTCACCGGCCCGGCACGCTCCACCCGTACACCCATCGACTCAGCATGCCCGTACCGTCCCGCACCCACAATCCCCGTCGATCTTGCGGCTGGCGGCCTGGTTCGGCCAGGTCTGGGCGGTTTCCCGGGGCAGCAACCGCAAGATCGCACTCAGTGACGAATTTGTCGCCCGAGACCGGTTTGCGACCCCCTTCGCCGGGAAGTCGGTACGGGTGCGAGCACTTTTGACGAAAGTTGAGCAGGCATCCAGCCTCGACCGGACGGGTGACCGGTTGCAGCGAGTGGTCCTGAGCACGCTGCGTCCGCGGCGGCTGCGGGACCTGCTGCACGGGGTGACCCTCGGGCATCCACTGCACCCGGCGATGGTGCAGGTGCCGGTCGGAGCCTGGATCAGCGCCGCGGTGCTGGACCTGATGCCCGGGCAGCGCCGGCCCGCCACCGTGCTGGTCGGCCTGGGCACCGTCAGCGCGGTGCCGGCGGCGATCGCCGGGTTGAACGACTGGGCCGCCCTCGCCCGCGACCAGCGTCGGGTCGGCCTGGTGCACGCCGCCGCCAACACGGTCGGCTTGACGCTGTACGCCGGGTCACTGGCTGCGCGGCTGTCCGGCCGGCACGGCGTCGGCCGCGCTCTCGGTTTCCTCGGGCTCTCCACCGTCAGCCTGGGGGCTTACATCGGGGGCCACCTTGCGTACAAGCAGGGGGCGCAGGTCAACCAGAGCATCTCCGAGTTGCACCGGATGACCGACGGCTGGCACTCGCTGGCCGACATGGCGACGCTGCCGCAGCGCACCCTGATCACCCGAGAGGTGGACGACGACATCTCGGTGATCCTCTACCGGCACGGTGACGAGGTGACCGTGATGTTGGAGCGCTGCCCGCACCAGAGCGGCCCGCTCGGCGAGGGTGAGGTGCAGGAGATCGACGGCCACGCCTGCGTGGTCTGCCCGTGGCACGGCAGCGCGTTCCGGCTCAACGGCGGCGAGGTCGTGCAGGGGCCGTCCGGCAACGACCAGCAGATCCTGCCCACCCGGATCCAGGACGGCGTGCTCCAGACCCGCCTGCCCTGACCCAGCGGCACGGTGGCCGCGGTTCGCCCGACCGCCACCGGCTCCGTGGGGTGTGACTCGGCGCCGATGCCCGCGTCGTCAAGCGGTGCCGCTTTCGACGCTGATGCCTGTGAGTCATCTTGATGCCTCACAGGCATCACGCATTCTGGAGACCTGGTCCTCCGCGCGGACCGCTGCCGACCAGACCCGCCTGCTGGCTGCTGCGACAGCCGAGTTGTGGTCGGTCGAGTCGGTGCCGGGCGGGCGGAGAGCCGCTCACGCCTCGCCCGTGCGGATCAGGTGCGTCGGTGGCGGCCGACCGGAGGTCCGTCCGGTACGGAGTCCAAGCCGTGCCCGCCCCCGAACAACCCGCCCTCAGCGCCATCGCCGGCCCAACTGTCGTCACCCCCCCAGCCCGATGCGCCGGCCCCCGCCCCGCCGCCGGTAGCTGTCGCACCGCCGGAGAGAGCCATCCCGCCACCGGGGAACGCCGTGCTACCGGGAGGAGCCATCCCACTGCCAGCGGGCCACACCCCGCCGTCGCGAGGTGTCGTCCCATCGCCGGTAGGTGTCATCCCGCCGCCGGTGGACGTCATCCCACCTCCGCGCGGTGTCATCCCGTCGCGTGGTGCGAAGACGTCGCCGCTGGGTGCCGTGCCGTTGGTCCGTGTTGCCGGGGCTTCGATGGCCGCGGCCGCTCGGCTGGCGGCCCATGCGGCACCGCTTCCGACCGCTCCACCGCCAGTCCGCCGGTCCGCGCTGGTGGTCCGGTCTGCGCCGCTGGTCCGGTCTGCGCCGCTGGCACGGCCCGCACTGCTGGCCCGGCCCGCTCCGCTGGTTCGGCCCGCGTCACCGATGCTTCGGGCCGCGCCTCCACGGGGCTTGCGGGAGGACGCGGCCAACCGGGGAGCCGCCCCGGCGGTCGCCGGGCGTCGGCGCAGGCCCAGCACCGCACCGATCTGTGCTCCGACGATGCTCGCCACGGCCAGGACGGCGGAGACCGCCAGCGGTCGATTCACCCGGTCGGCCGTGGCTGCTCGGGCTGCGCCGACGGTCATGGCGGGTGGCTGGCCTGCTGACTGCGTACCGCTGGGGGGTGCCGGGTCCACCCGCTCCGGTGCGGCACGTTCGGGCGCCGGCCGGGGCGCGGGCGGTTTGGGCGCCGCCGGCCGGCCGGCCAGGCGGCCGCTGGCGTGCTGCCGGGCCCCCTGGTCGGCGGCCTCGGTGGGGAGTCGGAGCAGTTGGCCGGGGTGGATCCGGTCGGGGTCGTCGAGCTTGTTCAGCTTGGCTAGCTGTCGGTAGTCGCCGAACTCGTCCAGGTAACGCTCGGCCACCTCACCGAGGTAGTCGCCGCGCGCCACCCGGTACATCGGCGCGGCCTCGTTGTTCGCCGCAGAGCCGCCGAATGCGGCCCGCTCTGTCCCGGCAAACCCGAGTGGCCCGCTGCGGGCCAGCGGAGCCGCCGTGTCGGGTGTCGCAGCCGCGCGGGCCGGAGCGGCCAGGGCACTGGCGCCCGGTGCGCCGGTGTACGCCGGCGCGCCGTAGATCGCGGCGGCGCTGGCGGCGGCCGGGCTGGCGACGAGGATCAGCGCGACCGAGCCGACCAGCGCGGCGGCGGCCTTCTGCTGGCGGCCCATCCCGGGCAACTTCGGCGCCGGTCGGCGCAGGCTCTGTGCCCCCAACTCGACGAGGACGGAGAAGGCGAACGTGGCCCAGCCGAACCAGCCGGCCACAGCCAGGGCGCGCAGGAAGAGTTGGCCGTCGTCCCGGCTGGTCAGCGCGGTGCCCACCTCGCTGATCGTGGGGAGGTGATCGGGCAGCGGGTTTCCGGCGAAGGCCAGCAGCGCGATCGGAGCGCCGACCAGCAGAGCGCACAGCACGGCCAGGGCGCCGATGCCGGTGAGGATCCGTCCGGTCCGTCGTACGACGGACCCACCCGATACGGGCATGGCTGTCTTCCTTCCTACGGTGTTGCGGTGATGGCTCGCGCGGTCGCCTCGCCGGTGACGGTGACGGTCTTCTCGGGAACGAACAGCCCGAGCATCGTGCGGTGATAGGTGATCGGGACGGTCACCCGGATCAGGGTCTCCCCGCCGACCACGGGGAAGCTCACGGTGTGGCCGGAGACGCCAGCGGCAGCCAGGTACCTGTCGACCGCCACGCGGGCCTCGGACTCCTTGATCCGCTTCGGTCCGCCCTCGATGGCGACGGCCCGGTCGATGGCCTGACCGCCGGTCCGGGCCGCCTCGGCAGCCAGGTTCTCGGCGCGTTGCAGGGTGCGTAGCTGCCCGGCGCCGTCGTAGGTGAGGCCGATGATGGCCAGTACGCCGATCATCGTCACCGCGAGGAAGATGCTCACCCGGCCGTGCTCACCGTGCGAGTCTGCCCGGGCCCGTTGCCCTGACCCGCCCAGAGTCCTGTCGGCGTTCATCAGACGCCACCCGCACTCGTGTCCGGCGCGGAATCCACGCCCACCGCCCCGGGCCCGAGAGCCCTGCCGCGGTAACGGTCCAGCGGCGAGGTGAATTTCGACTTGATCTGCTTCCCGGATGTCATGCCGGGCAGGATGTCGAGCGAGATGTCCTTGAAGGACACCTCGCAGATGATCTCGACCGTCACCGTGGCGTTCTCACCGACCGCGCTGCTGAAGGCGACGTCGAAGGTGGTGCGCTCGCCGGCCACCGTGCCGCTGAACGTGGGTGCCAGCTCGTTGGTGCAGGCCAGGCCGTACCAGTCCAGCTGCTGCCGGGCGGCTTCGAGCGCGGCGGTCTCGGCGGTGCTCGAGCTTCGCGAGATCGAGGCGGCGCGGGCGGCGTCGTGCGCGGCGGCGTCGATGGCCTCCGCAGCCAGCGCGGTGCGCCCGACCACGCCGGCCAGCACCATCAGCGCGATGAAGGCGGGCGCGAGCACCGCCACCTCGATGGAGACCGAGCCACGCTCGGCGGTGCGGTTCATGGTGTGGTCACCCTCTCCACCGTCCCGTGGGCGGTCTGCTGCACGGCGAAGTCCACGCCCGGCACCACCGACAGGGATCGGCCACGCACCGTGCAGGTCACCTCGGTGTCGTCGTTGAGGACGACGCAGTTCGGGCCGGTCTTGTCCCAACCCACCAGCCAGCCGCCGGCGGCCTTCAGGAAGCGGGTGGCGCTGTCCACCCCGGCGCCGTCCCTGGCCTGGTACGTCCGCTGGGCGTTGACGCCGCTCTGGGCGGCGTTCAACGCTGTGGAGCGGGCGAGGAAGACGGCCGCGATCTGGATCGAGGCGAAGAGCAGCACCAGGATCAGCGGCATCATCACGGCCAACTCCACCGGGTTGGCACCTCGCTCCCGGTCGCCGGCCGCGAGGTGGCGCCGGACGGCGCTGATCGCCCGGTGCCACCTCGGGAACGCGGCTCGGCGCATGCCGGTTACTGCGGGTTCTTGTTGTTCGGGATGGCGTTCATCCAGTTGTTGGCCTTGGCCAGGGCCAGGCCGGTGACGACCGTCGCAATGAAGACCAGACCGAAAATGATCACGGCGGTGGGGACCGGGCTGTCACCGCGCTCACCGTCGCGGCGCAGCTCGGCAAGGCGCGTCGTCAGCGCGACGTGCAGATAGCTGAGGATGGACATGGCGTTCTCCTTCAGGGGATGGGGTCAGACGCGGGCGATGAACGGATAGACGACGAAGCCGAGCAGCACGAAGACGAGCAGTGCGCCCGGAATGTCGAGTTTGCTGGTCACTCCCTCGGCGCGAGCGAGGTTGTCGGTGCGGATCTGGTCGCGTAGCGAGTCGGCCCGGCTGCGCAGGGTCTCGTGCACCTGGGCGCCCTCGCTGCCGGAGGAGCGCATGATCGCGCCGACGTCCCCCAGCTCCGGAATGCCGATCTTGTCGGCGAGGTCGCGCAGCTCGTCCCAGGGCGCATGCATCTGCATCTGGGCGATCCGCAGCGACTCCTGGAGTCGATCGAAGACCCAGCCGTCACAGACCGCCGCCGCGCGCTCCAGCGACTGCACCGGGCCGTGTGCGGCGGAGAGCTGCAACGCCACCAGATCGAGGTAGGTGCAGACCGCCTGGCGGAACTCGTCCCGGGCGGTGTCGGCCTTGGTCACCACGGCGCGGTGCGCCAGCAACGCACCCAGCAGCGCCAGGCCGAGACTGCCGAGCACCGGTATGACGAACGGGAACGAGACGTCGAGCACCAGCAGCGCCACCCCTAGCAGGGTCGGCGTGGCCAGCCCGATCAGCGCGGAGAGCAGCACCGACAGGGCGTACTGCTCGGGGGTCTGCCCGATCAGGGCGAGCTGCCGATGCGGCGGACGCAGCCAACGGGACAACCCGGTCAGCGAGTCCAGCCGGCGGGAGGCGGGAGTGGCGACCAGACCGCTGCCCGGCGGCTGGTGCAGTCGACGCAGCGCCGGCCCCAGCGCCGGGGTCGCCGGCACCAGCTCCCGGACCACCAGGAACACGCCCAGCCCGACCCCGGCACCACCACACACCGCGATGGCCAACTGCCAGTTCACGGTCACGGGACCCGCCCTTCGTTCGCGACTGCGGGGCTCCGCTGCGCTGCACTCCTCGCGCTCACGCAATCACCTCGCTCGGGTCGGGCGCCGGGAGGAACCGGGCCGGCCGCTGCGGCTGACTCATCGACCGCACCCAGGCCAGCAGGGCGATGAAGGCGGCACCGAGGACCGCCATCACCACCTGGCCGACCGGAGTGCCGTACGGCTTGATGTACTCGGTGTTGATCAGCCCGTACGCGAGGGTCGCCAGGGTCATTCCGGTGAGGAAGCGGACCGCGAACCGGGGCTGGGTGCGCTTGGCCTCGATCTCCCGGCGGGTGGCGACCTCGGCGGACGCCGCGCCGGCGATCGAACCGAGCACGTCACCCAGTCGTTCACCCCGGTCGGAGAGGTGCAGGATCAGCGCCGCGACCACCTGGTCGCAGACCGGGTCGGCGATCTCGTCGGCGAACGCCAGCAGCGCCGTGCGGGCCACCCAGCCGGCCTGCAGACGGGCGGCGAGCAGTCGCACCTCGTCCTCGACGCCGGGTGGCACGCTGCCGATCGTGCCGATGATCGACTGCTGGAGGCCCTGCCCGGTGTTGGACACGTCCTTGAGGCGTCGGGTCCACTCGCCGACCGCCTCGATCCGTGCGATCGCCCGCTGTTCGGCCTTACCCACCCCGAACAGCCACGGGGTGCCGGGCACCGCCACGGCCACCAGCAGACCCACCACCGGCAGCCCGGTCAGCAGGAACGCCAACGCGCCCGCGACCAGCGCGGCGATCAGCAGCGCCTGGTAGGACCGCTGCTCGGAGGGCGTGCTGCCGGGCCCACGCCACAGTCGATCGAGACCCGAACCGGCACCGGGGCGGGACCCGGGAGGCCGTCGGGTGCCGACCAGGGCCACCACGGCCAGCAGCAGTCCGGCCACACAGGCGGCCCCGGAGACCACCGCGATCAACTCCAGGCTCAGCATCAGGTCACCGCCGGGCCAGTCGGGTCTGCCGGGGTCGCCGCCAGGCGCCGGCGCCGGCCTCGATCCACCGGGTCAGCAGACGTACGTCGTAACCCACCCGCAGCAACTGGTCGCGCACCCGCTCCGGCAGGTGCCGGGGGACCGCACGACCGTCCGGCCCAGGCCCGAAGACCGTGGTGGTGGTGATCCGGCCGCCCTCGCCGGCGCCGATCACCTCCTCCACGTGGGAGACGAACCGGTGTTTACGCCCGCCGATCGCGGTCTCGTCCTCGACGGTGACGTAGACGATCAGGTCGAGGGCGTTGCCGGCCATCCGGCGGGCCTGGTCGACGGTCATCTCGCGGCCGTGCGCCAACGCCAGCTCGACGATCCGTTCACCCACACCCGCCGCGGTGCGGGCGTGGATGGTGCACATCGAGCCCCGGCTGGTGGTCATCGCCTGGAGCATCGGCACGATCTCCCGGGACCGCACCTCACCCACGATGATCCGCAGTACGCCCATCCGCAGCGACAACGGGATCAGGTCGGCGATGGTCACCTCACCGGCCGGGCGGCCGTCGAAGCCGCGCTCCCCATGGCCCTCCCGGGCCTCGAAGCTCATCACCGCCCGGTGCCGTTCCCGACGGCGGGCCGGCAACAGCTCCCGGCTCTCCTCCAGCAGCACGTACGGCTCGTCCTGCGGGATCTCGTTCATCAACGCCCGGATGATCGTGGTCTTCCCGGCGCCGGCCAACCCGGCGACCATGATGTTCAGCCCGGCGCGCATCGCCGCGCGGAGGAAGTCGCGCAGGAGCGGGTCGATCATCTCGTCCAGATCGCCCCGGGCACCGGCCACGTCGTCGAGGCTCACGTCCAGGGTGTTGTGCTTGCGGATCACCGCGTACGGGCGGTGGCTGACCAGGAACACGGCGGCCAGCCGGCTGCCGTCGGGCAGTTGCAGGTCGAGGGTGGGCTTCACTGTGGACAGGGACCGCTCGGTCGCGCCCGCCCGGCGGGCCGCCGCCTGGAGGATCTCCACCAGCTCGTCGTCGCTGTCGGCGATCGGCTCGGCCCAGTCCACCCCGCCGCCGTGCCGGGTGATGCGCACCTGGTCGCAGCCGAGGATGTGCACCTCCTCGATGGTCTCGTCGACCAGCAGGGTCTGCAGCCGGCCGAGCCCGACCAACTCGGCGGTCACCTGGTCGAGCAGCAGGCGTTCCTCACCGGCGGCCATCGGCGTGCCGGCCCGGCGCACGGAGTCGGCGTACGCGGCGACCACCCCGACGGCGAGCCGCGCCCGTTCGGTGTCCTCCTCGTCGACGGTGAACTCCCGGCCGCGCTGCCACAGGGTGAGCCGTTCGGTGAGTTCCCGGCGCAACTCCCGGACCACCTGGAAGTCCATTCGGGGCCGGGGTGCCGCCTCCGGCTGCGCCGTCACCGTGGGCGGTGCCTGCGGCATCGGCCCGGCCTGCTGGTGTCGTCCGTTCGACGGGGCCAGCGGCGGCACGGTGGAGGTGACGCCCGGCGGCTGCTGACGCGGGTCGGTGGAGACCGGCTCAAACCGCATCCGGCACCCCCTGCTGCACGGGCCACGCCAGCCGGGCCCGCCGCCGTTCCAGCAGCGCGCCGATCGGCACCTCCAGCGCGGCCGCCGCGCGCATCAGCGGCCGTCCGGCGCGGACAGTGCCGCCCAGTGCGAGCACCCTGGCGGTACGCGGGTCGTGCGGCAGCCGTGCGATCACCGGCAGTTTCAGGGCGCGGCTGATCTCGGTGCGCCCGTGCCCGTCGCCGACCAGCAGCAGCCGCAGGGTGCCTGGTGGCACCCGGTGCTCGGCGAAGTCCCGTTCGATGGCGGTGACCACCGCCCGGGTGCCGGAGAGGTCCGGCAGCTGCGCCCCGGTCACCAGCAGCACCACCGACGCGGCCCGCAGCACCGGCCACGGTGGCCCGGTGACGTGCAGCCGGCCGCAGTCGACCAGGACGTCGTAGCCGGGGGTGCCACGGTCCAGCGCGTCGAAGTAGTCGGCGAAGCGCTGCCAGAGCGGGGTGACGCTGCCACCCTGGGCCGGGTCGACGAGCCCGGGCAGCAGCAGCCGTTCCCGACGGGGCGCGTCCAGGTCGACGAGCTGGGACCAGAACGCGGTTTCCAGGTTGCCGTCGCGCAGCTCCCCGACGGCGAGCTCCCCGATGCCGCGCGGGCCGTCCAGCTGACCGCCGAGGTAGCCGGCCAGGATGGAGCCGCCGGCCGGGTCGCATTCGGCGAGCACCAGCCGCCGGTGCCAGGCCAGCGCGCAGGCCAGCGCCGAGGTCGTGACGCCGGGCGAACCCTTCGCGGACACCAGCGCGATGATCGCCATGCTCAGGCCGCTTCGGTCAGCACGACGGCGAGCCGTTCCTGTGCGGCGAGCGCCACCACCGCGGGGACATCGCGGGTGGGCAGCGCCAGGTACAGGACCTTGTCGTCGTTCGCCGGGCTGACCATGTCGATCACGGTGGCCGTGAACCGGGTGCTCGCTGCGGCCGCGTCCCCGGTGGCGTTGCTGTCCGGCGTGCTGACCAGCAGGACCTTGTCACCGGGGTGCAGTTCGCGGGCCGGCACCTGGGCGGTCTTCAGACCGAGCGCGATCTGCTGTTGGCCGGGGCCGAGCAGCGGGTCGTCGGTGACCTGCCCCAGCGTGAGCAGGGTTCCCGGGACCAGCGCCACCGCGGCCCGTTTGCCGATCATCTCGTCGAGCCGGCCGGCCGGCACCGGGCGCAACCCCTGACCGCCGGCGACCTGCACGCTGACCAGGTCAGCGGCGCTGATCTCGCGGCCCACCTCCACCGGCCGGGCCACCGCGAGGTAGCTACCGGTGGCCCGGACCGAGGTGACCGCGAACGCCGCGCCCAAGCCACCCAGGGCGATCAGGAGTACGGCGAGACCGAGCAACCCCGGGCGGACCCGGCGCTGCCGGACCACAGTCGGTGGGGTGACCGGCGCGTCGACCGACCCGGTTCCGTTGCGCGTCGCGAGGCTCACTGCGTCATCTCCGTTCGCGGGGCTCGCACACTGGGCTCACTCACCGGGTCACCACCTGAAGCTCGTTGATCTGGATCTGCACGACGCCGCTGCGGCGGGTCACCAGGATTTCTCCGGTCTGGCCACCGCCGCGCCAGGTCACCTTCCAGTGCGTGGTGGCGCTGATCCGGTACTTGCCGGCCTTCTGGTAGCCGTTGTCGTAGCCGCAGGTCGGGGAGGTGCCGCCCGCACGCTCGCCGTCGCGCTTGTATTCGGTGCCCGCGCTGTAGCAGGTGACCGTCTCCTTGTTGCCCATGTCCCACACGGTCCGGTCGACCTTCGCCGTGATCTCGACGGTCACGTCCCGGTCGGTCGCCTTGGCGGTCAACGGGCCGAAGTAGTTCTCGCCCGGGTCCGCCCACATCCAGACCGGCAGACCGACCAGGCCGGGGCCGATGCCCTTGCGAGGTGCGACCTTCAGCGGTGCCGGCAGCAGCTTGATCGACGCCAGGGCGCGACGGGCGAGTTCCTCCGGGTTGGGCGGCGCGCCGTAACCGGGTGGCGGCTCGGCCCGCAGAACCATGTTCCGATTGCCCACGTCGGCGCCGCCGTTGCAGGTCTGCACGTACCACTGCTGACCCTCGGGTGCCTCGTTCTGCGGCGAGGCCAGCTTGTAGTAGCAGCCGTCGCCGCTGTTGAACCAGCCCTTGAACTCGTCGTAGCAGGGGATGGTCCGCCCCTCCCACCGGCAGACGCCGCCGCCACCACCGCCGCCGCCGTCGTCCCCACCGTCGTCCCCGCCGCCGCCCGGGTCACCCGGGTTGCCGGGTTCGTCGTCCCACACGCTGCAGTCGGGCTGGTCCGGTGGGCAGCCGGCCCCCGGGTCGGCGCGGCCAGCGGCGGCGGCCGGTGGGGTCGCGCCGGCCACCAGCAGGAGCGCGAGGCCGATCCCGGCGAGCGCGCGCCAGGTGGCGCCAGCCCGACGCGTACGGGCCGGAGCGCCTCGTTCCTGCCACGTCAGCACGGCTGATCCCGGTGCGTCGCGCCGTAGTTGATCAGCCAGCGGCCGTCGGGATACCGGGTCGCGGTGGCGGTGGAGAGGTGCTTGCCGCCCCCGCTGCCCGGGACCACTCGCTTGTCCTTCGCGTAGACCAGTCGGTAGCCGGTCGTGTCCAGGCAGTCCTGGATCTCCACGGTCGCCGGCTTCGCGTCGAGGCTGACCGCGGTCACGGTCGGGTCGGACTTCACCGTCCCGGTACGCATAGCGCCGTGCTCCTTAGCATCGCGAATGGACAATTGGACCCGACTGAGAAGTGGGTCGGCGAGATACCGGGCGAGTTCCGGCGCGCGTGGGTCACTGCGCCCACTCGCCGTTCGTGAGGCCGCGAGATAACCGGAGTACGCGTCGAGGGCCGCCTTTTCGGCAGCTCTCCGTTCTGCGTCGGGATCGGCCCGTTGTCCGTCTTCACGGGCTGCCGCCGGTCGTCCGACCGACTCCTGTCCGCTGGCGCAGGCGGTGACCGGCACCGCCGATACGACCGCCAGCAGGCAGATTGCCGCTCGTCTGAGCTGCCGTCCGCGCACCGTCGAGCCTCCTCGTGGTCGCCCCGCGCGGTGTCGGTCCACCGCCGCCGGGCATGCGGAAGCGCGCCCGGATCAGCACATCCGGAGCCGTTCATTGCGCTTCTGCATTCACCGTTACGGATCTTCTACAAATGCAAGGTCCTGTGTCTTCCGGTTGTCGAGGTGAGGCTTGCGTCACACCCAAGGGGCGAGCATAGGCTGACGTTCGCCGATGCAACAGAGGTAATTCAAGTGAACACTCTCAGTGATGACAGGTGGTGGTGGCGGGTGTTCGCACTGCGCCCGAGGCAGTGGCCGAGCAAGGGTTCGTCGAAGATCGGGCGTTATCGGGACGGGTGGCGTCCGGTACGTCCCGTCGCCGGTCCCGGGAGTAGGACATCGCGCCCTCATCCCGGCATCCCAGCGGAGTTGCCGACCCGTCCGAGGGTCACCTCGTCCGACGGGATGCCCACTCGGAGGCCGGTCGAGAGCGCCGTCCGACGGCCGCGCGGCAAGGTCGCTTTCTGCGCCATTCGCTACACCACAGCGATCGTTCCATCACGATGCGTGTTCACCTTCGCGGGGGACCACCCGGGCGTCACGGACGCGGCATGGCGCTGACCGGCCCCCCGGCAGCCGTCCCGGGGCGCGAAAACCTACCCGATCGGAGCCCGGCCTCCCCACCGACCGGCGACACGACGAACCCCGCTGACCGGGAAGCGCCCCCTCCGGATCGTCGACCAGACGCGGAGCGCGTTCCTGCTGCGGCCCGCGCCCGACTCGCGACAGTGCTCGCGATCCTCGCCATCGGTCCACTGATGCGGATGGCCGCGCTGCGCTACGCCGTACCCCCGGGCATGCCCAGCCGCACCGGCTGCGACGCGTGCGGCGCGCCGCTCGGCCTGACCCGGCCCTGGCCGGCGCTCGGCCCGGCGGCCCGGTGCGGTCGCTGCCGGGCGCGGGTCGGGCCGCCACCGGGCACTGTCGAGCTGGCCCTGCTCGCCGCTGTGGTGCTGCTGGCCCTGGTCGGTCCCTCGGGCGGGGCGCTCCCGGCGCTGGCCTGGTGGCTCGGCTGGACGATCCCGGCGGTCTTCGTCGACCTGGCCGTGCACCGGCTGCCGGACCGGCTCACCCTGCCGGCGGCTGCCGGGACCTGGCTCCTGCTCGGCGTCGCCGCGCTCGACGCCGAGCCGGGGCACTGGCTGAGAGCCGTCATCGGCGGAGCGGGACTGGCGCTGTTCTTCGCCAGCACCACGTTGCTGCTCGGCCGTCGCGGCTTCGGGCTGGGCGACGCCAAGCTGGCGCTCAGTGTGGGAGCACTGCTCGGCTGGTACGGCTGGCCGGTGCTGCTCCTCGGGCTGCTGCTCGCCTTCGGGCTGTCCGCCCTGGTGAGCCTGGCTCTGCTCGCCACGCGGCGTGCCCGCTGGAGCACGCACCTGCCGTTCGGCCCGTTCCTGCTCCTTGGCACGGTAGGTGCCCTCGCACTGGCACTCTGACCGGGTCAGGGGCGGGAGCGGCTCGCCAGTTTGGGGACCGGGCTGTCGGCGCGGTCGGCTCGGCGGCGCAGCACCTCGGCGGTGGGTCGGGCCAGCAGCGGGGTTGCCACAACGGCGACCAGGGCGCCGAACAGCACGCCCGCGACCACGTCGTGCGGGTAGTGCACTCCCACGAAGACCCGGGAGAAGGCGCCGAGCGCGGCCAGCGGCAGCGCGATCAGACCGAGCCGGCGGGAGAGCAGCAGCGTGGTGACCGCCAGCGCGCCGGCGACGGTGGCGTGGTTGCTGGGAAACGACCAGTCACCAGGGGGTGGGCAGGCACCCGCGATGATCGCCCGCCCGGTCGTCCGGCAGGGGCGGTCCTCGTCCACCACGGTCTTGAAGAATTCGCTGCCCACGTACGCCAGGAGGGCCGGCACCGGCGCGATCAGCGCGAGTGCCCGGTCGTGCGGGCCGCCGCCGCGGCGGCTCAGCGCGGCCATCAGCAGCAGCACGCCGAGCAGCAGGATCACCCCCTCGGTGGCGTGTCCGACGAACCATTGCACCGGTTCTGGGCTGCGGGCGGCGGCGTCGACGACGTCGTCGTACCACTCAGCGCTGATCTCCGGAACGTCCATGCTGCCGTTGTGGACCATGCATCACCTCACTTCACGTTCATACCTCGTTCACCTTGGGGACACCCTAGGAACACGGCAGAGGGCATGGCAGCCGTCGAAGGTCAGGTCGGGTTCACGACCTTCGTCCAGGATTCGTTCAGCCGGCTCTGCTTGGCTGGTCAAGGACGTCGGCATCCACAGGAGGCTTTGTGCACACCAGTTCGGCCACCGACCAACCGCCGCCCGCTGCCGGGACGGTGGACGACCTGACCTGGCAGATTCGGCGTACGGAGGCCGATCTGGACCGGCTCGGCGAGACCGAATCGATCTTCGCGTTGGGTAACGGGTGGGTCGGTTGGCGTGGTGTGCTCGACGAGGGCGCACCCTGCGGGATGCCGGGCAGTTACGTCAACGGTCTGCACGAGCGGCGGGAGCTGACCTACCCCGAGGAGGGGTACGCGTTTCCGCAGGCCAGCGACACCGTCATCAGTGCGCCGAACGCCGCGCTGATCCGGCTCTGGGTCGGCGACGAGCCGCTGGACATCCGGACCGGGACGCTGCGCCGCCACGAACGGGTGCTCGACCTGCGCAACGGTGTGCTGCGCCGGGAAACCGAGTGGATCTCCCCGGCGGGGCGGGCGGTGCGCATCCGCAGCACCCGGCTGGTGTCCCTGCCGCGCCGCCCGGTGGCCGCCGTCCGGTACGAGGTCGAACCACTGGGCGCCCCCGTCGAGCTGCGGGTCTGCTCGGACCTGCTGGCCAACGAGACGGTGCCGGAGCGTTCCGACGACCCTCGGGCCGCCTCGGTGCCCACCGACCCGCTGACCGCCGAGTCGTACAGCGCGACCGGCCTCGACGGGATGCTGGTGCACCGCACCGAGCGCAGCGGTCAGCGCGTCGCTGTTGCCGTCAGTCACCTGCTGGACGGGCCGGACACCGTCACCACCACCGGTGACTGCACCCCGGACCGGATCCGGCTGACCGTGACGGGTCGCCTGCACCCGGGGGAGCGCCTGCGGCTGACGAAGTTCGCCGCGTACGAGTGGGCATCGGTCGACGGGAAACCGGCCGACGAGTTGGCGGCCCTGGTCGTCGCCGAGGCGGACGCGGCCCGCGCGGACGGCTTCGATGCCCTGCTCACCGACCAGCGCGCCGCTCTGGACGCGGCCTGGCAGGTCGCCGACGTGCAGCTCGACGGCGACCAGGATCTCCAGCAGGCGGTCCGCTTCGGGATGTTCCACCTGATCCAGGCCGGCCGCCCGGACTCGGAACGGACCATCTCGGCGAAGGGGTTGACCGGCAACGGCTACGACGGGCACGTCCTCTGGGACACCGAGAGCTACGTCCTGCCGGTGCTCACCTACCTGGCCCCGGCGGTGGCCCGCTCGGCGCTGACCTGGCGGCACGCCCACCTGCCGGAGGCTCGGGAACGGGCCCGCGAGCTGCGGCTGACCGGCGCAACCTTCCCGTGGCGCACCATCGGCGGCCGGGAATCATCCGGCTACTGGCCGGCGGGCACCGCGGCGCTGCACGTCAACGCCGACATCGCTGACGCGGTGCTGCGCTACCTGGCGGCCACCGACGACCAGCGGTTCCTCGCCGAGGCGGGGCTGGAGTTGCTGGTGGAGACCGCCCGGCTCTGGCACGGCTTCGGGCACTGGTCGGACGACGGTGACTTCCACCTGCATGGCGTGACCGGCCCGGACGAGTACGCCGCCCTGGTCAACGACAACGTCTTCACCAACCTGATGGCCAAGCGCAACCTGCTGGGAGCGGCGGACGCCGCCGTGCGTCACCCCGACGTGGCGGGTCGGCTCGGCGTGGACCACGACGAGGTGACCGGCTGGCGGGCCGCCGCCGACGCCATGTTCATCCCGTACGACCACGAGCGCGGGGTTCACCAGCAGGCCGCCGGCTTCACCCAGCAGCCCGAGTGGGACTTCGCGAACACGAGCGAGGACGACTACCCGCTGCTGCTGCACTTCCCGTACCTGGAGTTGTACCGCAAGCAGGTGGTCAAGCAGGCCGATCTGGTGCTCGCCATGCAGCTCTGCCCCGGTGAGTTCACCGCCGCCGAGAAGGCCCGCAACCTGGCCTACTACGAGGCCCGCACGGTCCGCGACTCGTCGCTGTCGGCCGCCCCGCAGGCGGTGCTGGCCGCCGAGGTCGGGCACCTGGATCTGGCGTACGACCTGTTCGCCGAGTCGGTCCTCCAGGACCTGGCGGATCTCGGGGACAAGACCGCCGACGGGCTGCACCTGGCCTCGCTGGCCGGTGCGTGGCTGGCACTCGTGCAGGGTTTCGGCGGGCTGCGCGACGACCGGGCGGTGCTCTCCTTCGACCCCCGGTTGCCGCGTCGGATCGACCGGTTGGCCTTCAGCCTGCGTTGGCGCGGCCACCGGCTGCGGGTCACGCTGACTCCCAGCGAGGCCCGCTACGAACTGCCCGACGCCGCCGCCGACACCGAGGTCGAGCTGTGGCACCACGGTGAGTCGGTGCGGGTCACCGGGGCGGAGCCGGTCACCCGGCCGATGCCCCCTGTGCCCGACCCGGGGCCGGAGCCGTCCTCCCCGCCCGGCCGCCGTCCCACCCGTCGCTCGGCCGGCTGAGCCGCCTCGACCGACTCCCGCATCAGCTCGGGACCGGCGGCCCGGGTCGGGCCGGCGGCCCGGTCAGGTCGGCGGGAGGCCGCCGGCCATCCGTTCGCGGACGGCCTCCAACTCCTCGAAGGCGTACGCCCAGTTGTGGCACTTGAAGCTGCGCAGGCCGTCGATCGCTGTGTGGCAGTCGGCGCAGCGCACGCCGGCGATGGCGTCCGGGATCTCGGTGTTGACGTACTTGCGCTCGCCGAGGATGACGGTGGCGATCATGGCCTTGTCGTGCAGGCCGGAGAGCGCCGACGACACGATGTCGTACCAGGTGACCCGTCGGCCGCACTTCGGGCAGTCCGGTTCGTCGCCACTGACCCAGAGCGGGGCGCCGATGCTGCGCGCCGGCATGCCGAGCAGCTTCTCCAGCCGCCGGACGTCCGACTCCGGGGTGGTCCAGCGGTGTCGGCCGGGCAGTGATGCGGGTGAGTCGTACACGGCGCGGAACAGGTCGTGATCGACCTGCACGGTCTCCCGCTGAGCGGTCATCGGCGTCCCTCCTCGTTGAGTCGGTGCCCCCACCGTGGTCAGCGACGACCATGGGCGCTGCCGGATCAACGACACGAGGGGTCAGCGGGTCGTCGCCAGGGTGCTGAACATCGAGATCGGCCGGCGAGCCGGAGACCGTGGATTCCCACGGTCGGCGTCCGCCGCTGACCCGTTTCCGCCTCCGGTGGCCACCTCGGGTGGTACGACGGACGCGGGGCGTGCGTGCCACCGGGGAGGAGCGCCGATGGCGAGCAGGCCCGAACGGCTGCTGCGGGGCAGTGACTCCCCGCTGAGCGCCTCGTTCCTGGAGCTCTTCTTCGACCTGGCGTTCGTGCTCGCCCTCAGTCAACTGGCAGGGCACCTGCTGCACGACCTCACCCTGGCCGGCGCACTGCGTACCGCGGTGTTGTTGGCCGGGGTGTGGTGGATCTGGGTGACCACCACCTGGTTCGCCGACTGGTACGACCCGGAGAGCCCGTTGGTCCGGTGGCTGCTGGTCGTCGCCGCGCTGGGCAGCCTGTTGGCCGGGGTGGCGATCCCGCAGGCGTTGGACGGGCGCGGCCTGCTCTTCGCCGGCGCGTACGTCGCTGTCCACATCGCTCGGGGCACGGTGACCGCGTTCGCGCTGCGCGGTCACCCCCGCCAGAAGAGGGCGTTGCGGATCCTCTGCTGGTTCGGTGTCTCCGCCGTACCGTGGCTTGTCGGTGGGTTCCTGCCGGAGTGGCGGGTGCCGCTCTGGGTGCTCGCCCTCGCCCTCGACTTCACCGGCCCACGAATCGGCTGGCCCACCCCACGGCTAGGACGGACGAGCGGGCAGGAGTTGCGCCTCGCAGGCGAGCACTTCGCCGAGCGGTACCAGCAGATCATGATCATTGCGCTGGGCGAACTCGTCCTGGTCGCCGGTCTCTCGTACGCCGGCACCCACCTCGACCTCCCGCAGACCGCCGCCTTCCTGCTGGTCTTCGCCACCGCCGTGCTGACCGGTCTGCTCTACGTGACGCCCGCCGGCCAGCGGCTGGCGCCGGCCATCGATGACGCCGACCCGTCCCGGCTCGGCGTCATCACCGGATACCTGCACCTCGTGATGATCGCCGGGCTGGTGGTCACCGCCGTCGGGGCTGAGTTGAGCATCGCCCACCCCACCAGGGCAGCCGACATGACCGCGGCCGTCGTCATCCTCGGCGGTCCGATGCTGTTCCTCGTCGGGCGGATCCTCTTCTCGCTGTCGATCCACCGACGGCTCTCCTGGCCGCGGGTGGTGGCCCTGCTCGTGCTGGCTGTCGGCGCGGCCGTCCTGCGACTGCCGCTGCTGGCGGTCACCGCGGTCGCCACCGGGGTGGTGCTCACTGTGGTCGTCCTGGACCACGCCGGCATCCTCTCCTACCATCGCAGCCGAAATCCTGACTAAAGTCAGGCTTATGGACTCCGCGCTCATCGCCGCCGTACGGCGGTTCAACCGGACGGTCACCCAACGGGTGGGTGCGCTCGACGACGAGTACATGGCTCAGGGGCGACCCCTCGGGCAGGCCCGCCTGCTCTGGGAGATCGGCCCCGCCGGCGCCGAGGTCGCCGCGCTGCGCGCCCGGCTGGGCCTGGACTCCGGATACCTCAGCCGGCTCCTGCGCGTCCTGGAGAACGACGGCCTGATCACCGTGGGACCGGCGGACCAGGCCGGCGGCGACGGCCGGGTCCGCACCGCCGCGCTCACCGACGCCGGCCGTACGGCATGGGCCGACCTCGACGAGCGGTCGGACGACCTCGCCGCCTCGATCCTCGAACCACTCAGCGAGCACCGGCGCGAACGACTCGTCGCCGCCATGGCCGAGGTCGAACGCCTCCTCGTCGGGTCGATGGTCGTCATCGAGCCGTGCCCGCCGAGCGACCCGCGGGCCCGCGCCTGCCTGCGCGCGTACGCCCGGGACATCGCCAGTCGATTCGACGACGGGTTCGACCCGGCGCTGAGCAACCCCGTCCACGACGAGGCACTCGTCCCGCCCGCCGGCGTGCTCCTGCTCGCCACCCTCAACACCGAACCGATCGGCTGTGGCGCGGTCAAACTCCACCCCGACGCGCCCGCCGAGATCAAGCGCGTGTGGGTGGCCGACACCGTACGCGGGCTCGGCGTCGGGCGGCGGCTGCTGGGCGAGCTGGAACGGTACGCCGCCGAGCGTGGCGCGACGGCCGTCCGGCTGGACACCAACCGCAACCTCACCGAGGCGATCGCCCTGTACCGGGCGGCTGGTTACCGGGAGATCGAGGCGTACAACGCCGAGCGCTACGCCCAACACTGGTTCGAAAAACAGCTGCGACGGTGACGGCGTGGGTCCTGGCCGGCTATCCAGGTGGCGATGGCACCTCCGATGGACGTCCTCTCGCGCGGGCGGCGTCCGAGATGGCGACCCCGGCCAGGACCGCGGCGGCGGCGAGGGCGGCCACGATCGGCGGTACGAGGAACATCAACGGCGTCAGGGCGGCCAGGGCGAGCAGCCCGATCGGCCGATCCCGGGACACCCGGCTGAAGACCACGTACTCGAAGCGGGAGCGCCCGGCCAGGAACAGCGCCGGTCCGCCGAGGATGATCGCGATCCAGGCAGGTTCAGGATGCCCGGACGGATGGGCGATGACGAGTTCGGCGCCGACCGCCGCGACGACGACACCGGCCACCATGACCAGGTGGGCGTAGAACGCCGACAGTCCGAGGCGGGCCGGGTCGTGGGAGCCGGCGATGGCTGACGCCGACAACTCCCCGGCACGGTAGATGTAGATGCGCCAGAGCAGGACCGTGGCGGCGATCGACACCAGGAACGCCGTGGTCCGGTCGGGCGCGAAGCCGCTGCCGCCCAGGGTCGACGCGGAGACCAGGATCATCTCGCCCAACGCGATGATGAAGAACTGTCGGTGGCGCTCGGCCAGGTGTTCGGCCGCGCTCGGCAACTCCGAGGGCGGCGAGCGGCCCAGGCCGGGTGTCAGGTAGCGGAGTTTTCCGGCCAGATAGTCGATGGCCACCGCCAGCACCCACAGTGCCTCCCGGACGGTGCCGTGCACCAGTGCCCCCGCGACCCACGGCACGGCAGACACGCAGAACCAGATGACCACCCGTAGGGCGCCGCGCTGCAGCTCGTGGCCCCGCAGGGCGATGAGAAGGCCGATGCTGCGACCGACCTGGACGGCGACGTACGCGCCCGCGAAGACGAGGCCCTGCGCTCCGAAGGCCTCCGGTAGCGCGACAGCCATCAGCAGACTGCCGACCAGGGTCGCGATGACCAGCAGTTGTATCGTCGGCCGCTGCGGGTCGAACCGGTCTGGCACCGTCGCCGTGCTGCACCAGACCCACCACACCGCCAGCAGCAGCACCAGCGTGTGGAAGGCCCCACGCCAGGTGAGGTTCTGGCTGAGCACCTGCCCGAGCTGGGTGAGCACGTAGACGAACGCCAGATCGAAGAAGAGCTCCAGGAAGGTGGCCCGCTGCGGATCCCCGGGCTTCCGCAGCAGCTTGCCCGCCCTGCTCGTCGTCATCGGCTCGCCCGTTCTGTGGGTCATGCGCGCTCTGCGGCATTCGTACCACGCGGCAGGGGTGAGCCGGCCGGGCTACTCGATGGAGGTGAGGTGGCGTGCGGCGCTGGCGAACGACCGGATGAGTTCGGTCTCGTTGCCGGTACGCCAGATCAGCCCCCACCGGCCCGGCGGAGCGTCGTGGATGGGCACGTAGGCGAGGTCCGGCCGTGCGTAGTAGCGGGCGGCCTGCGCGTGGACCGGTGAGACGGCTTCGCCCGTGACGAGGATCGGGATCATCTCCTGAAAGTTGGAGACCGACGGGCCGATCGGGATCAACCGTCCGCTGGGTGTGCGTACGGGCACCAGGATCTCCCGCCAGTAGTCCGGCCGGGCCCCGCCCATGACCGTCTCGTCCGCCAGGTCCTCGTAGGAGACCGACTCACGGCCGGCCAGGCGGTGGGTCGCCCCGACGGCCAGCACGATGGGTTCGGTGTAGATGACCGGGCCGACGGTGAGGTCCGGTTCCTTGACGGGCAGCCACACGATCTGCACGTCGATGTCGCCGGCGCGCAGCTGACCGAACGGGTCGCCGAAGTCGACATGCCGGAGTTGCACCTCGCACTCCGGGTGGTCCTTCGCGAACCCGTCGAACAACTCGCGGAAATCGTGGAGGTTGACGGCGATCGACCCGACCCGCAGCACCCCGGTCCTGCCGCGGGCGGCGAGCCTGGCCCGGTCCATGCCCTCGTGCAGCCCTCGGTACATGGGTTGAATGTCGTCGAAGAGCCGTTGACCGATCGGTGTGAGTGCCACCTGCCGGTTGTTCCGCTCGAACAGCGCCGCGCCGATCCGACGTTCCTGCTTCCTGATCGCCTGGCTGACCCGGGCCTGGGTCACGTGCAGCCGCTCGGCGGTGCGGGTGAAGTGCAGTTCCTCTGCCAGGGTCAGAAAGATCTCGATGTCGCGGAGTTCCATCACTGTCCCCGATCCACTCATTAGCGAAGGGTTATGGCACGTTGCCAGATGTGATCTTGTAGCCCGGGGCCTCGCCGGGCAGGCTGAGGGACGTCGGAGCGGAACAGCATCAGGCACCCTAACGAGGAGATCGTCGTGCGCAAGCTCGTGTATTACATCGCCGCCACCCTGGACGGTTTCATCGCCGGTCCCGACGGCGCCGACCCCACCGGCCCCGACGGCTTCTGGCCCATCCCGGACGACTACCTGCGCCACCTCGTCGGCGAATATCCGGAGACCCTGCCCGGTCCGGCCCGGCAGGCGTTCGGCATCACCGACCAGGGCAGCCGGTTCGACACCGTGCTGGAAGGGCGCCACTCCTACGAGGTGGGCCTGAAGGCCGGCGTGACCGACGCGTACCCGCATCTGCGCCACCTGGTGTTCTCCCGCACGCTGGGCGCCAGCCCGGACCCGGCCGTCGAGGTCATCGCCGAGGACCCCATTGCCACCGTACGAGAGCTGAAGCGCCACGACGGCAGGGACGTCTGGGTGATCGGCGGCGGCGCCCTGGCTGGTGCCCTCTACCCCGAGATCGACCAGCTGATCATCAAGCTTGCCCCGTTGACCATCGGCGCCGGCATCCCGCTGTTCGGCCGCGACGCCGTCTTCGCGCCAACCACCTGGCGCCTGACCGACCACACCGTTCTGGACAGTGGCGCCCTCTTCCTCACCTACACGCGCGCACAGACCGGGAACGAGCCCGCATGAGCACATCCCCCAGCGGCGTCACCATCCGTCCCATCACCGGGCCGGACGAGATCGCCCTGTTCAACCGCCTGCCGTACACCATCAACCACGAGCTCGACGACGACCTCGCCGCCAAGCGCCGCCGACCGGAGTGGATGTGGGTGGCCCTGCGCGGCGACCGCCTGCTCGCCAGGGTCGCCTGGTGGGGTCGCGGCGACGACACCGCTCCGCTGCTGCTGGACATCCTCGACGTCGACGACGGTGCCGAAGACCTCACCGAGGTGGCGCAGGCGTTGTACGAGACCGCCGCGAGGCAGGTCCTGGCACCCGGCGTGGCCCCTCCCGAATACGGCCGCTTCATCCCCGCCGACTGGCGCGAGGACCCGGACACGTACCGGGCGGTGCGGACCAGGATGGGTGTCCTCGAGAGCACCGGCGCACGCCTGACTGTCGAACGGCTACGCCTGGAGTGGCGCCCCGCGGCCGGCCTGCCCACGCCCGACCAGCGACTGGTCTTCCGCCCGGCCCTGGACACCGACGAGCTGGTCGCGCTGATGACCCGCGCCCTGGACGGGACCCTGGACGCACACAGCCGTACCGACCTTGCGCAGATGTCGCCCCACGAGGCCGCGCTGAAGCACTACGAGCAGGAACTCGCCACGTACTCCAGTCCCCGTGAGTGGTGGCGCATCGGCACGTTGGGCGAGAACGGCGACCCGGTCGGGTTCGTCATTCCGGCGCGCAACGCCTACCACCCGGTGATCGCCTATCTCGGCGTCGTCCCCGAGCACCGGGGCCACGGGTACGTCGACGGGCTCCTCGCCGAAGGCACCCGAACCCTCGCCGCCGAGGACGTCCCACGCATCCGCGCGGCCACCGACCTGGGCAACGTACCCATGGCAAAGGCCTTCGCCCGCGCCGGTTACGTCAACTTCGAGCGGGCCATCAACATGGCCTGGCACTGACCAGCGACCGCCGCGGTGAAGCCCAGTTGCCGAGGTCATGGCCGGCCCGCGGCGGCTACAGCCGTTCGAAGCTCTCCATGCCGGCGAGTTTCAGCACCTCGGTCCGGGTTGCCGGGCATTCCTGTCGGGTCTGGTCGTCGATCTGCCGGCCGGTCGGCACGGGGCCCTGCTTCTCGTACCAGGAATAGAGGTTCACGGTGAGGTTGGCCATGACGCCCGTCTCGGACCCGATTCCCTTCAGGGTCGGCAACTGGCCGTCCAGGTAGACGCACACCTCCTTCGCCGACACCTGCGTGGAGGCGCCGTCCGGAGCGGATCCGGCCGCGCTGGACGCGGCGGCGGTTGTGGTGGGGCTGCCCGGCGCCGCAGCCCCGGGCTCGGGCGCGTCGGTGCACGCCGTCGCAGCCAGCACGAGGCAGACGGCCGGCGCGAGCAGACGGATCGTTCTCATCGGGTTTCGTCCTGACGTGGTTGTTGGTGGGTGGCGGACGGGTTGTCAGCCCCGACGGAGGTTGCGGCGACGAGCCAGAGGCCGGTGGGCAGCCGGTAGCCGACACCAGGCTCACGGAACCGGCCGAGCAGCCGGGCGACTCCCGCCCGGGCCGAAGCCTGCCCAGCCGGCGGAGCCGCCCGGTACGCGGCACCGGCCGGGCCGACCTCGATAAGCCACTCGGCCACCGTGTCGGCGTCGTCCGGAGTCTCAAGGGCGACATCGCACGGCGTGATCGTGACGGCGGTGAAGCCGGCGCTGGTGAGGATCCGGACGAGCCGGGCCGGATCGGCGAACGCGAACGGACCGGGCTCGTCACCGACCGGGAGCGGTGGTAGCGGTCCGAGGTGCGGTGCGGCACCGAGCATCGCCGCGGACAGCCACGGGTTGACGCCGCTGTCGCGAAAGACGGTCGCGGCGAGGCGCCCTCCCGGGCGCAGTGATCGCCGGATCGTGCGGCAGCCGGCAACCGGGTCCGCCAACAGCATCAGGGCCATTCGGGAGAACGCCGCGTCGAACGGGCCACCCGGCACGACATCGAGAGTCTCGATGTCGGCCACGTGGAACTGGATGCCCGGGTGCCCGTCGGTGGGGAACCGGCGCCGAGCGGCGGTCACCATCGCCTCGTCGAGGTCGACACCGATCGCCGCGCCGGTCTCGCCGACCGCGGCGGCGATCTCGGCCGTGGTGCCGCCGCAGCCGCAGCCCACATCGAGGACGCGTTCGGCGGGTCGTGCGGCCAGTCGATCCATGGCCGCTGCGCCCAGCGGTCGGCCGGTCCCGTCCTGCCGATCGGCGTGGCGAATCCAGCCAGCTGCCGCTCCCGCCCAGAAAGCGGCGCTGCGGGTCCGCAGGCTGGCGGTGTCGGCCATCAGAACGGCATCTCGGTGCCGTCGACGCTCATCGAGCGAAAGTGAGCCGCCTTCGTCGGGTCGAAGCCGTCCTCCTGTGCCGCCAGGCCAGCGGCCCGGACCAGCCGTTCGGACTGGAACCGGCGGAATGCCGCTTCGTCCTGCCAGATGTTGATGATCCGCCAGCCGTCCTCTGTCGGCCCGGCGACATGGGCGAGGAGGCCCGGGGGCCGGTCCGGCCCGAGGTGTCGTTCCACCTGCCGGTATTCCGCCTCGCTGACGCCGGGCATCTCCTGCAACACACCGAACGGCATAGCCGCCGCCTCTCGATAGAGTGAGACTCTATCCAATAGAGCACTACACTTGAGAGGTGGTTGTCAAGAGACGTTATGACTCTTCCCGCCGACAGGAGCAGGCCCGACAGACCCGGCGAGCGATCCTCGAAGCGGCTGGCCGGCTGTTCGTCGACCCTGGCTACGCGGCCACACCACTGACCGCTGTCGCCGTGGAGGCCGGCGTCGCGGTCCAGACCCTGTACGCGGTGTTCGGCAGCAAGCGGCAACTGCTCTCCCAACTGGTCGACGTCACCCTGGCCGGCGACGACGAACCGGTGGCCCTGCCGGACCGGCCCTTCGTCGCGGAGATCCGCGCACTCGCCGACCCCCGCGCCAAGCTCACCCGCTACGCCCGCCATCTGGCCGAGGTCAACGCACGACAGGCTCAGGTGATGCTCGCGCTGGCCGGGGCTGCCACGGCCGATCCGGACGCCGCCGAGATCTGGCGCAAAAACGTCGACGACCGCCGCCGCGGCATGGCCATGTTCGCCGCGGAACTCGTCGGCACCGGGGGCCTCCGCCCCGACCTGGACGTCGAACAGGTGGCCGACATCCTCTGGTTGGCCCAGGACGTCCGCAACTTCGACTGGCTCGTCCGGCAACGCGGCTGGCGGCCGGAGCAGTACCAGCGCTGGTATGTGGACACCGTGAGCGGCGCCCTGGCCGTCAGCGCCGACTAGCGGACAGGCCCGGCCCACCACCGCATCTCGACCGAGCGGCACTGGTCGAGATGCGGTGGCGGCGGCGAACGCTCGGACGGGTCCGTCTCGTTGCCGGTGCGACCCTCGTTGAGGTCAGCCCTTCACCGCGCCTGCGGTGAGCCCTTCGGTCAGGAAGCGCTGCCCGAAGGCGTACATGACGACCACGGGGATGCTGACGAGCAGCGACGCCGCGGCGAGTTGTCCCTGGGGCACGACGTCTCCGGCGATCATCGACTGCATCCCCACCGGCAGCGTCTTGTACTCGTCCTTCGTGATGAACACGAAGGCGAAGAGGAACTCGTTCCAGGCGTTGGTCAGGGTGAAGAGCGCGACCGCCAGCAGCCCTGGCTTGGCGAGTGGCAGCACCACCTTCCCGAACGCCTGGACGCGGCTGCAGCCGTCGACCAGCGCGGCCTCCTCCAACTCGACGGGGATCGACGAGAAATACCCCACCAGCAGCCACGTGGCGAACGGAAGCGTGAAGGTCGGATACGTCACCACCAGGGACCACAACGAGTCGGTGAGCCGCGCGCCGATGAGCATCTGGTACAGCGGGATGAACAGCAGCGCACCCGGCATCACGTAGGTGAGCAGCACCGTGACGGTGAAGCCCTGCGCACCGCGGAACCGCAGCCGGGCCAGCGCGTAACCGGCCAGGGCGGCGCAGACCAGTGCCACCGCCGTGGACGCCGCGGACACCAGCAGGGTGTTGAGGTACCAGCGGCCGAAGGGCTGGTTGTCGAAGAGGGCACCGAACTGCTCCAGAGTCCACGGCGTCGGCCACAGGTCGTCGGTGCGCATGACGACCTGGCCCTCGGACTTGAAGGCCGTGACGAAGATCCAGTACAGCGGGCCCAGCACGAAGAAGAGCAACCCGGCCAGCGCGACCCAGGAACCCAGACCCGACACCGCTGACGACGACCGGCGACCGCCCCGGGACTGGAGGGTCGAGACCACCCGGCCGACCGCCACCGCGATCAGCAGAATCACTCCGAGGACCACCGCCGCCTTCCAGAAGATCTCTGGCGATGCCCAGAAGAGCAGACCGGTGACCACCGCGGTGACGACCCACGGCAGCGCCCTGCGCGCCGTCCCAGCCCACCGCCGCGCCCCGATCCGCCACGCCGCCTGGCGTCGCCGGGGCAGTCTGATGTTGGTGTCCTGGCGCAACAACCGGACCAGGACGAACACCAGCCCACCGATGACCGGCAGCATGACGAGCGTGACCGCCGCCCCCGCGCCGTACTGCAACTGCAGGATCGCCTTCGAGTACGCGACGAGCACGTACGGCGCGGTCACGTCGCCCGGGCCGCCCTGGGTCAGCAACCAGACGAGGTCGAAGTTGTTGAACGTCCAGATCGACGACAGGGTCACCGTCACGGTGAGCACGTGGCGCAGCCCGGGCAGCGTCACGTTGGTGAACCGCTGCAACGACGAAGCGCCGTCGATTGTCGCCGCCTCGTAGAGGTCCGCCGGGATGGCCTTCAACCCGGCGAGGAAGCACACGGTGAAGAACGGCACGCCCTTCCAGACGTTGACCAGGATCACCGACGGCATGGCGAGCGACGGGTCGGACAGCCAGCCCGCGGGCCAGCTGTCGACCAGGTGCGCGCTGGCCAGCAGCGGCCCGATTCCGGTAGCGGTGAGCAGCGTGTTGACGCTGCCGAAGATCGGGTCGAGTAGCGCGCGCCAGCTGAACGCCGTCACCACCGTCGGCACCACCCACGGCACGAGCAGCAACCCGGTCAGCAGGGCCCGGCCGCGACGCCGATGATGCAGTAGCAGGGCCGCGGACAACCCCAGCACAACCTTGAAGATCTCGGCGTACGCGGTGAAGACGAACGAGTTCACGACGCCGGTGTGGAACTGCTCGTCGCCGACGAGCGCGAGGTAGTTGTCCAGGCCGACGAACACGGTGTCCTGCCCGTGCCGTTCCGTGGTGCTGGTGACGATCGACCGGGCGATCGGCACGAGGACGAGACTGCCGACCAGCACGGCCATGGGCGCCAGGAACAGTGCCCCCAGCCGCCAGTCACGACCCAGCCGCCGCTGGGTTGCCGTGAGAGAGCCGGGTCCCGGCGGCGGGGACTTCCTCGCCGCCGGGACCCGCGCAGGACGGACCGAGCTCACTGCGGCAGCCCCTGCTGGTTGAAGATCTGCACCATCTTCGCGTGGGCGCTCGTCACGGCCTGCGCCGGCGCCGTGCCCTGCACGACCTGCTGCATCATGTCGGTGAGGACGTAGGCCGACCCGACCGCCTGCTGGCCCGCGCTGGCCTTCTGCGGGAAGGCCAGGCCGTTCTTCGTGTTCAGCGGCAGCTTCAGTTCAGTGATCTTGCGCAGCATGGGGAACGCCGGGTCGCCGCTGGTGAAGAACGGGTCGGCGTCCCAGACCTTCTCCCAGGCGGGCATCACCAGGCCGGGTGCTTCCTTCGCGACCCCGAGCAGCGCGGGCGCGCTGACCAGGTACTGGGCCAGGAGCTTGGCGAGCGCTGGGTTCTTGGCACCCTTGAAGACGACGAAGCCCTGCGACTGGCCGAGCAGCAGGGGGTTGTTGGTCGCGGGCCCGATGCAGTCGGAGAACACGTGGGTGTTCGCGTGCACCGGGTTCTTCTTCGTCCTGGAGTCGGCGTAGACGCTGAACTGGTTGCGGGTGTAGCCGAGGACCCCGGCGAGCCAGTTCTCGTTGTTGCTGGTGTCGGTCCAGCTCGCCACCCCGGGCGGCAGCATCGGCTTGTACTTGGGGTTGGTGTAGATATCGCCCAGGAAGGTCACCGCCTGCACCGTCTCCGGGGAGTTGAACGTGACCTTCCGGCCGTCGTTGGAGGCGATCGACCCGCCGTAGGCGTTGATCAGTGCCTCGATCATGCCGTTGCCGTCACCGGACCGGTTCACCGTCATGCCCCAGCCGAATCGGCGTTTGGCGGGATCGGAGATCTCCAGGCACAGATCCCGCAACTCCTCCCAGCTGTAGATGTCCTTGGGGGAGATGCCCTTGTCCTTCATCCAGTCCTTGCGCAGGAACGACCCGATACCGATGAAGTGGTATGGGATCGCGAACCACTTGCCGTCGAAGACGCAGAAGTTCTTGGCCTCAGCGCAGGGTTCGCCGTACTTGGCGGTCAGCGCCTGGACGACGTCCGTCACGTCCTCCAGGTCGCCCAGTGCCTGGAACTGCGCGACGAACCGTGAGTCGGTCATGAACGCCAGGTCACGCGCCACCCCGCCCTTGACCTCGGCGTCGATCTTGGCCACCACGTCACCCGCGTCGGCCTGGACCAGACTGTTCTCGATCTTCGTGCCGGTGGTGTCGGCGAACTTCTTGATCGAGCTGTTGAGAGCGTCGTTCGCGGCCGTCGAGTACAGCTTCTGCGACAGCATCCCCATCGAGGAGCCCTTCATCGCCGCCGCGGCGTCGATCAGCTCCTGCGGAACCTCCGCCTGCACCTTGGAGGGCGAGTCGGATTCGCCGCCACAGGCGGCCAGGCCGGCTGCGCCGAGAACCCCCACCCCCATCCCCAGAAAGCCGCGCCGTGACCAGGCTGGATTGTTGTCCATGGACTTTCGCCTCCTTCAAGTCCCCGCAGCACGGCACGCCGAGGGCGTAGCTCGTGCTTCAGGTGTGTCGTCATGACGGCGACCACGGACGAGTCGCCCGCATCGATCAGTGCGTTGAGGCGATCGGGGACCGGGCCGAGAAAGCAGCGTTGACGTACCAGTTCGGTCGGGCCACGGGACCACCACCGTTCGAGATTTCGAACTGAGTTCGAGATACCGTATCGAGTGGTCGCGACGCTAGAGCAGCGCTCTGAGCGATGTCAATGTTTCGATGAGGTTTCGAGCCGAAAGCGGGAAGTCGGCTATCGAGACAGAGCCCGGTAGCCCATCCGGGCCGACAGCGCCGCAGCGCCCTCGCGAACCAACCCGGTCCACTCCACGTGCGCCTCGGGGGTCCAGCGAATGATCGGCGCGGACAGGCTCATGGCGGCGATGGTGGTGCCCGAGTGGTCTCGGATCGACGCGGCGACGCAACGCATGGCGCTGTCAGACTCACCAATGTCGACAGCGACGTCATCAGCCCGGACACGGTCGAGATGCTCGCGGAGCCGGTCCGGGTCCGTGATGCTGTCCGGCGTCATGCCCGGCAGGTCGCCCTTCGTCAGGACGTCATCCAGGCTCGCCTCATCAAGGGCGGACAACAGGATCTTGCCGACCGCCGTGCAGTGGGCAGGCAGCCGCCGCCCGACCGCGGAGACCATCCGAACCGGATGCGTGCTGTCGAACTTCACCAGGTAGATGACATCGGCGCCGTCGAGCACGGCCACGTGGACCGCCTCGTCGCAGGCGGCGGCCACGTCCCGCGCGACGCACTGCGCCTCGCGGACCAGGTCAAGCCGGCCGGCGAACGCCGCGCCAAGCTGGAACAGCGGCATGCCCAGCCGATACTGCACCGGCTGACCCGGAACGGAGATCAGGTACGAGCGAGCCTCGAGCGTGACAAGCAGTTCGTGGACGGTGGTACGGGGCAGGTCGAGCCGCTCCATCACCTGACGGGCCGACAGTTGGGGGCAGTCCAGGAACAGTTCGAGGACGTCGAGTGCGCGGATGACCGCCGGTACCACACGGGGCATGTCGATAGTCCCTTCGCAGTGCCGGACCCCGTGTCAACGATCTCCACGGGCCAGCACCTGAAGAGGATAACTGCGTCAGCTCCCGGCGCCAGGTTCCGGACCAGCGCTGCCGTCCGGTGGGCCTGGCGCCATCCCGCGCCATCGAGCTTGATTGGGTGTCTATCCCCACTCGGCACCGGGCGGGAGAGCGAGGAACTGCTCGATGTCGGCGATGGCGTCCTCCACAGTGCCGCCGACCTCCGGGTCGCGCAGGCGGGCGCGCAGGGCGGGCAGGACTCTGTCGGTATCGAGTTGGTGGTGGATGCGGGCAAGGTGGCCAAGGCAGATCGCTGCTGTGGCGCGGACGTCCTCCTCCGGATGATCCAGCACGCGTAGGTAGAAGTCCTGGCACCACCGCCAGTCCGCATCGTGCAAGGCGAGCCCGACCATCGAGTCGGTGAGGGTGTCGATATCGCCCGCTGCGAGTGCGGCTGTGACCGTGTCGTGGGTCGCCGGAGCCGGTTCGTAGTAGCTGCGCTGTGTGCTCATGCCTCGTCCTTCGGCGGCGCGGTCGGCCTGCCTTTCTTGTCTACCAGTCCGGCACGCTTGAGGGCGTTGCGCATGTCGTCGTTCGGGCCGTCTTTGCTGTGGTCCTCCCAGTCGCGGACATGGCCGTGGTAGATCTCGACGACGTCGTCGCCGGGGTTGGACGGCTCGATGCGGCGGTGCCGGTCGAGAACGACGATCTCACCCGTCTGGTGATCGACGCCGATACGGCGACGCTCGTTGGTCTCCTTGATCTGCACCGACCGGTCCAGTGCGCTCTGACCGTTGGTGGGGGCACGGCTCGCGCTGCCCATGACCAGATTGCGGTCGGTGTCCCGGTGCTTGGGCCGTTGCTCGTCGCCGACGTGGTACTCCCGGCGTACCCGGGGGTCCGGGCAAGTTGCGCGACCGGCTTGACCAACGCCGACTCCACCTCGGGCGGCACTGCCGCGTCGCGGAGATGTCGGTTACGGTTTCGCTTACCCACCCAGGATCGCCCGCATGGCCATGTCGATGAGCTGGTCGAGGATCAGGCTGGTGATCATTTTGAAGATCGGGATCTCCAGCAGGGATGCGCCGAAGGTGGGCACCGCCGGCCAACACGCTGCCCGACCCATCGGCACCGGACCAGTACGCGTCGAAGGCCGCGATCACGCCGCCCTGGTTGCCGTCAGTCACATCCGCCGCCAGCGCGTCAGCCTCCCGACCCGCCTCCTCGACTGTGCTGGCGAAGTCCATCCAGACTTGCCCGAGCTCGAAGAGCATCGAGATGGCCGCATGGTTAGAGTGCGACCGAAAGGTCATTACGGACCAGGCGCTACAGCAGTTCCAGCTTCAGCCGAGCCAGGTCGTTACTCAAGCGTTCCTGGAGGCACCAGCGGGTTCCGCTCGGAAGAGACGTGCCGAGGACGGTCCGTGGCGGTACACCCACTACCGTCTACTGCTCTTCCTTCTCACCAAGGACGGGGTTCGGCAAATCGGCTTAGAGCTGGACTGCGCCGTCGGCTTGTTCAATGCGGTGATGACGGCGACATCGACCGGTCATGCGAGTGCTGGCTGTGCGACGGCGTTGGCGGCCTTGCGAGCCGATGTTGCTCGTCTGCTTCCGCCGCCCGGCAGCGCAGCAGCGCAGCGTCCGACCGCTGCCAGCCGATCGGCCGGTGCTCGACTAGCGAGGATGCTGCCAGCGCAGTTGCGTTTTTAGCGTTTGTGGCGCAAGCTCTAACTATGGTAGCGCTGAGTGGTGACCTTCTGACCACGGGTCAGGTTGCCGAACTGCTGGGGTCGTCGCGCCAGCAGGTGGTCAACCTGTGCGAGCGTGGAGATCTGCCGTTCGTGAAAGTCGGTAAGCATCGGAGGATAGAGCGGGCTGCGGTTGAGGCGTTTCTGCGTCCCAAGCCGGTGTTGACTCGTGATCAGCTTAAGTCGCTGTGGCTACATCAGGCGGTGGCTGGCAGCTTGGTGACTGACCCAGACAAGATACTGAGCAAGGCCAGAGAGAATCTCGATCGGCTCCTCCGGCAGCATCAGGGGACCATGACCGAGATCTGGCTGAAGCGCTGGCAGGAGAAGATCAACGAGGGAGTGGGGGGCGTCCTCAAGGTGCTGGCCTCGGAGGACCCGGAAGCTGTGGAGCTACGACAGAACTCACCCTTCGCGGGGGTCCTTTCACAGTCGCAGCGTAAGAAGATTCTTGAGTCCTTCACACGCAGCGGTTGGAAGCGAGCAGCGTGAGGCGCGAGCAACTGGAGCATGTCCTGCGGTCGGCGTGCCAAATCGTCGGAGACCCGGACGTGCTCGTCATTGGCAGCCAGTCGGTGCTGGGGTCGATCCCGGAGAGCAGGCTTCCGCTAGAGGCCACTGCCTCGATGGAGGTCGACGTGGCCTTCTTCAACGACCCGGACGATAAGAAGGCTGATCAGGTCGATGGCGCTATTGGCGAGCTTTCGCCGTTTCATGAGATGAACGGTTACTACGCGCAAGGCGTGAGCGTGTCGACCGCAGTGCTGCCCGATGGGTGGCGGGACCGCTTGGTTTTGGTGGAGTCTCAGAGCACCCAACCGGGGCGCGGCTACACGCTCGAACCGCACGACTGTGTGGTATCCAAGCTGGTAGCCGGCAGAGAGAAGGACCACGCCTTCGCCAACGCGCTGATCCGGGCCGGGCTAATCGATCCAGCAGTGGTTGCCGAGCGGATCGAGTTGGTCGACGTCCACACCGTGGTGCTGGCCCGACTCAAGGGCTGGATCGCCTTGTACCTGCCGGCGACCTGATTCGCGGCTCCTGCCGAAGCAAGGCGCCTTCCACTCTCTGCGCCACTTCTTCGCCACGGCGCTGATGAGCAACGGCGTCGATCCTCAAGAGGTACATGCCCCCGAGGGCAAGGTGACCCCGGAGCTGGCCGCCAAGCCCGGATCCGGGTTGCACCCGGTGTTCATCCTGCTCGACGAGGCGCACGAGCTGTTCGCGGCCGTGCCGGGCTCCGCTGCGGCGTGTGAGCGGGCCATCAAGCGCGGCCGGGCGCTGGGCATCATCTTCTGCCTGGCCACGCAGATCCCCGACAAGGACAGCCTGCCGCCGAACATCACCCGGTGCATCACGACCAGGTGGTGCTTGTCGGTGCTCGGGCAGGTGGAGAACGACATGATCCTCGGTACCGGAGCGTACAAGCGGGGCATGACCGCCACCGTCTACCGGCCCGGTGTGGACGCCGAATGGGGCGTGCTGGTCGGCGTCGACAAACCGGGTAGCGCCCGCTCGTTCTACCCGACGCCGGAGGTCACCGCGGCGATCGTCGCCCGCGCCGGGCAGCTGCGCGGGAAGGCCGTCATCGGTGAGGACGTCAAGCGGACCGAGATGCGCGACATGCTCGCCGACGCCCGCAGCGTTCTGCGCAACGGTGAGGCGGGGTTGCCGTGGGCGGTGCTCGCGGAGCGGCTCGCCGAGCTGGCGCCGGAGTTCTACGACGGGATCACCCCGGACATGGTCCGGGAGGCGCTCGCCCCGTACGCCGTCGAGTCGCAGGACATGAAGGTCGGCCGGAACAACATCAAGGGCGCCCGCCGGACGGCCCTCGACAACGCCCACCAACGCCGTGAGATCGAGGCCGAGTAGTGGTCGCGGGGCTGGTCGCACCCGGCAGCTTGGTCGCGGATCCGCGACCAAGCCCCGCGACCAGCCCTGAGCAGCGCAAACGCCCGTTGGTCGCGTGGTCGCGGCCCCCGCCCAGTACCCCCGAAAGCTGCCCCTGGAGGGCATCGTGGGAGGCACCCTCGTTGCGACCGGCATCGCGCTGGTCGTCCTGTCGGGCTACGTCCTGTCGTGCGCCGTACGGCCGTTCCGCGACTGCTGGCTGTGCGACGGCAAGGCCCATCACCGCTCCAAGCGCAACCCGAAGCTGTCCCGCCCGTGCCGGTGGTGCCGGTCAACCGGGAAGCGGTTGCGGCTCGGCCGGCGGCTGTGGAACAAGGCTCGACGCGTGCACCGTAACGCTTGAGCCGGCGCGGTGACGGGCATGTCAGCCAGGCGACAGAAGCCTCCCGCCTGGCTGACGCTCTCGACACGATCGACGGTCATGACGGACCGGAGCACGCAGCACCTTCAGGAAGCGATCAAGACGGTAAACCAGGCGCCGGCGCAGAGCACTCCCGAGCATTCGCTGGCCGTTTCACAGGCGGCTACGGCACATGCCCTCATCGCCGTAGCCGAGGAGCTGAAGGCCATGCGCCAGGCGGTCGAAGACCTCAAGGAGGCGGTCACCGACGCCGACGGGTTCAGCTCAGCCGACCATCTCCGCAACATCAACGGATGGGTGGAGCGCATCGCCAAGGGCTGACCCAGCACGACGATCGGCCCGCCAGGCGTGATCCTGGCGGGCCGTTCCGGCGACTGAGTCTCAAATGGCGGCAATCAGGTGTTGACGTCTTCGCCGAGATGCTGCGGAACCTCCGTCTCCACCCGATCCAACAGCGCGTCCACCTGCTCAGGTGGGAGGGCACAAACCGCCAGAGGCAGCCCCACCATCAAGGTGTCAAGAGTGATCGACCTGCCTGCGGCACCGCCGCGCCGGAGCTGCCAGAGTAGATCGCTGACCATCGCAACGGCACGATCCGGCTCAGCAACCCACATCCATTCCAACACCATCCCGAAGGGATCTGGGGGCTGCAGGATCCCGTCCGGCTGCCAGTGCTGGAGCATGAACTGGGCCGTCTCCTTGACCAACGCGCCCACCAGGTGAGTGAGGATGCTGTCGGGTACCTCGCGGGGCTCCCCCATCGGCATGAGATCTCCAATCGGTCGTGCGACGTCATGCTGGATCGTTGCCGCTGAGCTTTGGCGGTTCTGCCGCTCTGTCGGGCACTGGACAGTTGGTGCGCGTACCACGGACAGTCGGAGGATCCCACCCATGGCCATTGTTCCCATTGACCCCGCTCAGGGGCCGCTCTCGACAGGCAGCTACCTCGTGATGTCCTTTGACCAGCGCAACGCCCAACTCGCAGTTTTCGGCGACCACTCCTACATGGAGGGCAACGTCAGCGAGGCCATCGAAGAGGCAAAGCACGGTGCCGAGCAGGCTGCGGCGCTCGGGCTGCCGCTCCAATTCCTCGTCGTGCGGGTGTCCACCGAGCATGGCTTCAAGCCGGCGGCAGGGGCAGGGCAGTGATCCCGGCGCAGGGCACACACCTTGCCGAATTTCGGCGTACGGCCGACGCCAGCAAAAGTTACATCACCACCATGCGGGTGGAGGCATGGGACGACGAAGGGCTGCCCATGGTTGTGGGCAAGAACGGCCTCGTGCTGGCGCAAGCCATCGAGGGGTTCGTCGGTCTGAGGAAGAACGAGGAAACCGTCCGAGCCGTGATCCCCGGGGGTGGGTGGCGGGTCCGCGTTAAGAACACCAAAGACACCTGGGAAGAATTCGTCGTGGCGTGGGTAATTGACCACGACGGATGGGCGACGCCCCTAACGCCGCAGTGGAGCGAGCCCGACAAGATGGCCCCGATCGCCGGCCCCGTCGAGGGTGATGCTGAACTTCTGCCGCCGCAGGCCTTCGGCGGTGCAGCCGTTGAATGAGGGCATCACCGAATTTCCGCGCCCTGGACCCGGTGATGGCAAAGGTGCCCGCCAGTAGTTCACCCGGCGGGCACCTGGCTGGTCACGCCGAGCAGCGAGCGATCAGCTCCGCCCCCCACCACGACACCAGCAGCGCCCACCACCAAGGCCGCAACTTCCACGCGGCTGGCGATCCGGCCCCGTCTAGGGCGTACCCGTGGCCCCTTGCCCTTCGTTTCCGACATTGCCGATGCCCTCCCCAATAGAGCAGAGGCCGGGGCGGTGCATCGTGTCAGCGGTGCACCGCCCCTTCCGACCTCCTGCCAGGCCCAGTTGCCTGGCGGGGCGATCAACGGCGGGGACGTGAACGACCATCGGACCGCCTATGCGATTTTCACGTCTTGCGTACGGATCGCTCGCAACCGTCGCTGTTGCCTAGCCGACAGGCCGCCCCGACGGGTGGGGGCAGGATGCCCCGGTGAACCTTGATCGGAAGACCTGGTGGTACATCGCTGGAAGCGTGGCGCTGCTGCTGCTAGCCCTGGGCCTGGCCATGGCGTACACCTCGGTGATCTACCAGGCGCCCTCTGGCGAAGAGCAGCCGAAGGTCACCGACTGGATGCAGGCGTGGGGGAGCGTCGCCGGGGTGTTCGCCGGGCTGGCCGCGGCAGTGGCTGCCACGGCGTTGCTGATGTTCGAGCGTCGGCAGGCACAGGAAGCCCGCCGACAGCTCGCCGAGGAGCGGCGGTCACAGGAGGAAAGTCGCGCACGAGCGGTCGCCTCCGGAGGCCTGCACTGCCCAAGCGGCACATTAAAGCTGGACGCCAACACCGCCGAGGTCAAGATCACCCACGTTGACCTCTTGGTTCACAACTTCGGCCCCGACCCAATTCACTGGGTGGTCGTCGCCGTAGCCCTGCCCAACGGGCGGATCGTCGAGCACAACGGCACCGAGCTGATCGGTCCTCAGCAGACCGAGGCCGTCAGAATCCCGGTGAACCCGTCGCATGCCTGCACCACCACCGACGCGAACTTTGAACTCAAGCTCTGCGATGTCACTGTCACCTTCACTGACTCGTCAGGCATCCAGTGGAACCGCACGAACAACGGTGCACCCGAGCGTGACTCTCGGACGCTCATGACCCTGCGGAACCTGATCGAGTTTGGGTGAGGGTAGAAGCAGGATCGGTCGTGCGGGTCACGCGCCGTCGGTGGCCCGGATGCGACCGCGTGCACCCTGCGACGCCTGGCGACGCTCGGCAACCTCGTCAACGGTCACGTGCCAGAGCAGCAGCCGCATGGACTTCGGCGTCAAGCCGAGTCGATCCTCCAGAACCGTGGCCTACGCGAGCAGCGCGGCCATGGCGTCCGGTTGCTCAGCGGCGATCATCACGCGGCAGTACCGGGCGACCGTTCGCGTCCAGCGCAGCTGCTCCCACGCTGCGGCCTGCGGGGGGCGTCGACATGAGCGTGATCTCGAAGGGACTCGGCCACTCGTCGATCTCGATCACGTCCGACACCTACTCGCACCTACTCACCGGGGTCGGGAAGGCAGCCAGCGAGGCTGCCGCCGCACTGATCCCGCGCAAGCCACGTGACCAGTCTGTGACCACCGGGGCGAATCCACAGGATGCCGTACCGGCTACCGAGCCTGTTCACGCTGGTAAAGGTGGTGGGCCGCCAGGGACTCGAACCCTGAACCTATGGATTAAAAGTCCACAGCTCTGCCATTGAGCTAGCGGCCCGCGCGCTCAGGTTACCCGACGGTGAGCGCCGGCGACTCTCGGCTTCCGGCCGGCCGTCGATGCCTGCCGTCAGCCGGCGCTCGCCGTGCCTGATCACCACCCGGTCAGCGAGAGGCCGGTGAGGTTGATCGGGCGACGCATGGGTGTGGGCGGGCGGGGAACCGGGATGGGCATGAGGGCGAGCAGCATCCCGGCCGTGGCGGCGTCGGGCGAGGAGATCGGGCCGGACGGCGTACGCCAGCCGGGTGGCGAGGTGCATGCCTGGCGGCCCGGTCAGAACCAGACCGTGTGCGGCCTGGCTCTGAGCCGGACCCGGCTGCGTCGTTTCCCGCATGTGCGCTTCGACTACTCGGGCACCGACGTGCTCACGGAGGCTGACGCGGTGGGCTGGATCTGCCCACGTTGCCTGGCCGCTACCACTGGCCGGCGGGGGGCGGAGAAGCACGGCTGGGTCCGGGACTCTCCTCGCCCTTGATCGACTCGGGTTTCCGGAAGTCGGGCTGTCGTGCCCGCCGGGATACCGCGACCTTCAGGAAGCCGAGTGGATCAAGACCGCCACGCGTGCCGGGCACGCCGGGCGCGCCACCCGCGTGGGTGGGCGGTTGAGCTGCTGCTGGGCGGGTACGGGGTCGGGCATGCGGATCGTGGTGGTGGGGGCGAGCGGCAACGTCGGTACGGCGCTGCTGCGGCGGCTGCGCCGGGAGCGGGGCGTGGAGCTGGCCGGGGTCGTTCGACGGTTGCCCGGCCCGGATGCGGGCGAGCCGTACGACCAGGTGGAGTGGCACTCCTGCGACATCGGCGCGCCGGGTGCGGCGGGGCAGCTCGCCGAGGTGTTCGCCGGTGCGGACGCGGTGGTGCACCTGGCCTGGCAGATCCAGCCCAGCCACGATCAGCGGGTGTTGCGGAGGACCAACGTCGACGGCAGTCGGGCGGTGATCGACGCGGTGGTCCGGGCCGGTGTGCCGGCTCTGATGTACGCGTCGTCGGTCGGCGTCTACGCGTCCGGCCCGAAGGACCACCCGATCAGCGAGAGGTGGCCGGCCACCGGTGTGCCCGGCTCGTCGTACAGCGAGCACAAGGCCGAGGTGGAGGCGCTGCTGGACGGGGTGGAGCGCGAACACCCGGCGTTGCGGGTGGTGCGGATGCGACCCGGGTTGATCTTCCAGCGGGCCGCGGGCACGGAGATCACCCGCTACTTTCTCGGCCCGTTGGCGCCGGTGCGGCTGCTGCGCTTCGGCCGGATCCCGCTGGTGCCGACGAACCGCCGGTTGCGGATGCAGGCGGTGCACGCCGATGACGTGGCCGATGCGTACGCCCGGGCGGTGTTGGGTGATGCGCGTGGCGCCTTCAACCTAGCCGCGGACCCGGTGCTGACCCCGGAACTGGTGGCCCGGCACTTCCACGGTTGGACGGTGCCGGTCGCCGCGCCGGTGCTACGGGCGGCGGCGGCGCTGACCTGGCGCGCGCGCCTGCAGCCGGTCGACGCCGGCTGGGTGGAGCTGGGTCTGAACGCCCCGCTGATGTCCAGCGAGCGGGCGGAGACCGAGCTGGGCTGGCAGCCCACGATCAGCGCGCTCACGGCGCTTAAGGAACTCTTCGCCGGAATGGCCGACGGCGCCCACACGGGAAGCCCGCCGATGTCCGGCGCACGGGACCTGCCGGGCCGCCCCGCAGCCCTGCTCGAAGCCCGCCCTCCAGGCCAGGGAAACCCCTACTGACCCCAACCCGCCGGCAGGCCCGGGTGATCAAGAGATTTCGGTCAGGAAATGCGGCTCCGGTGACCGAAACCTCTTGATCACTGAGGCGGGCGCGCAGGCCGAGCCCGCGCGCAGGCGCCGGATCCGCAGGCGCTGGACCGCAGGCTGGGTCAGCTCAGTTTGGATGCCGTTACCGTCGGGTTCTGGGCACCCAGGAAGAAGATGCCGGGGAAGCCGCGGGTCTCGAATTTGCCGCTGGGGTTGCGGCGCAGGGTCGAGTTTTCGATCTTCATCGTGCCGGTGCGGTTGTTGCTCACGAAGAAGGCCGCACCACCGCCCTCGTTGGCCTTGTTGTTCTCGATGATCGTGCCGGCGATCCGTACGGTGAACTCGTTGCCGTCGCAGTAGATCGCGCCACCGCTGCCGCCACCCGGCGTGCCGGACTTGGCCGGGTTGGCGCCGCTGCCGATCGCCTCGTTGTGGCTGAGCACGCTGTTCAGCACCACCCAGGAAACGCCGATGCTGCTCAGCGCGCCCCCGTTGGAGCAGGAACCGCCGTCGAAGGTGCTGCCCACCACGTACACCGGCTTGTTCTTATGCTGGCTGAGGACCCGGATGGCCGCGCCGCCCAGGTCGGGCCCGGTACGGTCGCAGCGGTTGCGGACAAAGCGCGAGTTGACCACCTTGAACCGCCCACCGCGGACGAAGATCGCCCCACCGCCGCCGCCCTCGGCCTTGTCGCCGGTGGAGTTGCCGTCGGCGAACGTCAGGTTCTGCACGGTCAGCTGCGGGTGGTCCTGGTTCTGGCAGTGCGAGGTGGTGAAGCCCTGGGCCTCGTCGCAGGTGTTCATGTAGAGGATGCGGCGTTGGCCCTGGCCGCTCAGCGTGACAGTGCCGCCGCCGTCCAGCACGACCTTCGGCCCGTTGGCGTTGCGGACCTTCGCGGTGGCGGTCATCTTGATCGTCACCGGGGCCGGCCCGCAGTTGAACGTGATGACACCGCCGGCCGCGACGGCCTTCACGACCGCGGCGGAGGTGCAACTCGCCGGGGTGCCGGTGCCGACGGTCCGGGTCGGCTTCGAGGTGTCCACCGCCCGGGCCTCCGCCGGCACGCTGGCCCTGCCGTTCGGGTTGCCGGCCGCGAGGACCTTCTCGGCGGGCTTCGGGCTCGCGCTGGCCCCTGGGCCACCGAGGCCGTCGCGGGCGACCGGCGCTTCGCCCTGGCCGGCGGTCGGCAGGGCTGTCGGCGAAGCGGACGAGCCGGCCTCGAAGGTGGGGGCCGGATCGTTGGGCGCGCAGGCGGGCAGGGTCGCGGTGGCGACACCGAGGACGACCAGAGCGGCAAGCGACGTCATGCGCACCCCGTGATGCTAGGAGCCGCGACGGCATCACGACGAATCCGCCGGGCCGGTTTAATGCACCGCTAAGCCACGCGCCCACCGTCGCCGCCCACCGCCGCGCCGCCCACCGCCGCCGCCCGCCTGCAGACCGCCGCACCGCCCGAAGACCGCCGCGCCGCTCGTGGCGGTGTGTCCGGTGGTCAGCTGTGGGACAGGGCGAACGCGGTCAGGAAGCCGGCGACCGTGACCAGACCGACCAGCAGGTGCGCGTCCTCGAACGCCTCGGGGACCATGGTGTCGGTGATCATCGCGAGGATCGCGCCGGCGGCCAGTGCGGTGATCCCGGCCAGCACCTCCGGCGGGGCGCCACCCAGCAACGTGTTGCCGAGCAGCGCCGCCACCCCGCTGATCAGGGCGATCCCGGTCCAGAGCAGGAAGACGTACCGCCGGGTCCGGCCGGCCTGACGCATGCCGGCCGCGCTGGACAGACCCTCCGGCACGTTGCTGAGGAAGACCGCGGCCACCGTGACCAGGCTGACCGTGCCACCACTGAGCAGGCTCGCGCCGATCACCACCGATTCCGGTATGCCGTCGAGCAGCGCGCCCACGGCTATCGCCGACCCGGAGCCGGGCTGCTCGTTCTCGGAGGGCTGCTGGTCGCCGGACCGCTTCCGGTGCCGGGCGCCGTGCCGGGCAAGAGCAACGTTGGCCAGTGTGTAGACGACCGCTCCGCCGGCAGCGCCGAGCGCGGTGGGCAGCAGGCCGCCCTGCTCGTGTGCCTCGGCGATCAACTCGAACGACACGGCGGAGAGCAGCACCCCCGCCCCGAACGCCATGATCGACGCGGTGACGCGTTGCGGCACCCGGGCGAACCAGCCGACCGCCGCCCCGACCAGCAGAGCCGACCCGGCCAGCAGCCCCCACCCACCCGCCTGTAACCACTCCGGCATTCGCGGGACCCTACCCACGCCCGCCGGGGCGACAAACCCGGTCGTGAGGAAGGCTCAGAAGTCGGCGAAGAGATACGGCACCCGACGGGGGAAGATGCCGCGCAGCTCCGCGGCGGCGTCCACCGGCACCTCACCCAGACCGCGCAACGGCAGCTCGGCCGGGTCCAGCACCCCGTACGCGAGGGCGGAGAGCCCGGCCGCGGTGAGGGTGGCGGTCGGCGTGCGGTCGGCGGTGTCGCCGACCAGCTCCAGCGCGCCGGTCGTGCCGTCCAGCAGGTGCGTGCCGGCGAGCCATCGGTCCCCGGTCAGCTCGACCCGTACCCGGCCGGGGCCGGCGGGCAGCCCACGCAACGCGTCCAGCGACAGCAGCCTGGCCATCGGAGCCGACGCACCCGGCACTGCCGTCCGCGCCTCGACGTGCACGTCCAGGTCGGTCAGCCACAGCTCCGGCAACTCGTCGGGCGGGACCTGGACGGTGATCCGGTCGATCTGGTCGACGTGCCGGGCGAAGAACTGCAACAGCAACGCCCGCGCGAGCGGGTCGGCGACCAGCAGCTCGTTGCCGTGCAGCGTGCCGCCGTGCTCGTCGATCCGGTACGTCACCGCGCCGGTGACCTCGCCGGCCACCCGGGCGGTGATCAGCCAGTATTCGTCCCGGTCGCGCATCCCGACCGCCCGGTAGTCCGGGAAGATCGAGAAGCCGTGTCGTTCCTGGAGGTTGCGCTCGGTGAAGGCCCGCCACGCCGGATAGCCGGCGGCGATGCGTTCCCAACTCACCTCGCCGGGCAGGTCCACCCGGAGCAGTGACCCCAGGTTGGCCGGGGTGAAGGTGACCCGGCGCGGCTTGGGCAGCCCCGTGTAGCCGAACCGGGCGTAGAAGCTGGGACGGAACGGATAGAGCGCGCTGAGCGAGTGCCCCTCGTCGCGCATCTCGTCGAGGAGTTGATGCAGCAGCGTCCGGACGTGCCCCTGCCGGCGGGCCAGCGGGTGGGTCGCCACCCCGGCGACACCGGCCATCGGCAGCACCACCCCGCGCAGGTTCTGCCGCATCGGAATGGCCGTCACGGCGGCCAGCGTTGCGCCGCTCTCCTCGGCGATCAGCGTCCGGTTGCCCTCCTGGTAGGGCAGGTAGTCGCGGAACTCGTCGATCCGGGCCGCGCTGAGCGGCGAGGACTCGAAGGCGTACGCGGCCAGCGGGAAGCTGGTGGTGAGACGGTCGTCGGCGGTCACCCGGCGGATGGTCATTCGCCCATCTCAGCCTGCCGTACAGGTCGCAGCAACCCGATTGGCGGGATCCGTGCCACCGGCACGGCGCTCGACGCCGGCCGGCACACCGGTCATCCGACCGGCAGGTGCCGCAGGTGCCGGCGGCGGCGCAGGCGGACGCTGACCACGGCGGCCACACCGACGACCAGCAGGACGGTCACGGCGAGCCCGTGCAGCACACCACGGCCCGGACGGTCAGCGTGGCGTCGTGCAGCACCGTTCGCCGCCCGTACCGCTTGGTGATGCCCGCCGCGTGCAGCCGGACCGGCCCGGGGCGTGGTCCGGGCACGGTGCCGATGCTCTCCACGACGGCGCCCGCGTACTGCTGGGGTGGACCGAAGACGACCCAGGGGTCGCCACCACCCTCGCGCAGGTGGGTGGCCGCCTCGGCGACCACGTGCCGGGCGGCGTCCGCCGCGACCCGGCGCTGGTGCAGCTCGGCCGTGAGCGTTCGCAGCCAATCGTCGGCGTTCACCGGGTGACCCCCTTCGTGACGATGTCGTTCACCGGCTGGACGAAGGTGAGCCAGGCGCTGCCGCCCGCGCGGAGTGCCGCGTACCCGTCGTCGGTGAGCCGGTAGTACTTGCGGGCCGGCCCGGCGCTGCCCTCCCGCCACTGCGCGGTCACCAGGCCGGTCTTCTGCAGGCGCAGCAGCACGGGATAGAGCGTGCCGCCCTGGATGGGCCCGACGCCCGCGGCGTCGAGCGCCTGGGCGAGCTGGTAGCCGTAGGACTCGCC
Organism: Micromonospora sp. A202; assembly: GCF_006715105.1. NCBI lineage: Bacteria > Bacillati > Actinomycetota > Actinomycetes > Micromonosporales > Micromonosporaceae > Micromonospora > Micromonospora sp. A202. The sequence continues at coordinate 6,972,461 of NZ_VFMP01000001.1, forward strand.
CTCGGACAGCAGGGCCAGCACGCAGATGTCGAGCACCCCCCGCAGCCACTGCCCGCGCCGGTCGGAATCCACGCGTCGGACAGTAGCGGCGCAACCTAGATGGCACAACTACCTACTGGGTCGACCGGATCCGGTCCGGCCGGTTCCGCGAAACCGTCGAACAGGTCCGGCGAGGTCAGCGGGCGACGACGTCGGAGACGACGACTGTCACGTTGTCCGGTGCGCCGGCGTGGTGCGCGAGCTTCACCAACTGCTCACCGCACTGCTGGCGGTCGGCGTACATGCCCAGCGCCGCCGCGATGGCCTCGTCCTCGACGTAGTCGGAGAGCCCGTCGCTGCACAGCAGCAGTCGGTCGCCGGGGACCACGGTGAGCACCCCGATCGCCGGTGGGGTGTCGGCACCCTGCACGGCCCGGGTCACCAGGGACCGCTGCGGGTGGTGGCGGGCCTGGTCGGGGGAGAGCGTGCCCTGGTCGACCAGCGCCTGCACGAACGTGTCGTCCCGGGTGAGCTGGGTCAGCTCCGCGTCGCGCAGCAGGTAGCAGCGGGAGTCGCCGACCTGGGCCAGCACCAGCGTCTCCCCGGCCAGCAGCGCCGCGGTGAGCGTCGTGCCCATCCCGTCACGGGTCGGGTCGACGGTGATGGCGGCGTGGATGCGCTGGTTGGCGGTGCTGACGACGGCACGCAGGGCGTCGGCGGCGGCGTCGGGCTCGGTGGGCGGAGCCAGCTCGTCCAGGATCCGGATCACGATCTCGCTCGCCACCTCGCCCGCGGGCAGCCCGCCCATGCCGTCGGCGACGGCGATCAGGCGGTCACCGGCGAGGGCGGAGTCCTCGTTGTTGGTGCGCACCAAGCCGATGTCGTTGAGGATGACCGAGCGGAGGATCAGCGTCATGGGGTCAAGCTTGCCAAGAAGACCCTGCCTTCGTCTCTACGCACTACTGCGTAGGGTTGAGAAATGATGCCGGTGTCCATGGTCGGACGCGCCGGCGAGCTTGCCGAGCTCGACCGCGCGTGGTCCGTCGTGTCGGCGGCCGGCCGCTCGGCGCCGACCGTCGCGGTGATCACCGGCGCGGCGGGAGTGGGCAAGAGTCTGCTGGTCGCCGCCGCTGTGGACGCCCTCACGCCTCGTCCCGCGATGATCCTCTCCGGGGCCGCCCGGGTGCACGGCCCGGCCCCGTACGACTGGTTGGCCGCCGTGCTCACCGGGCGCGACACCGGTCGACTCGCCCTGCCGTCGGACGCGCTGGCGTGGCTGGCCCAGCAGCCCACCGCACCCCGGGAGCGGTACGCGCCCGGCACCCTGCTGCGACTCGCCGTGCGGACCGTCCAGTTGTTGGTCGGCGCCGGCCCGGCCGTTCTCGTGGTGGAGGACCTGCACGCGCTCGACCCGGCCAGCGTCAACCTGATCGGCGAGCTGGCCACCGTGGCCAAGCTGCCCGCCCTGCTGGTGGTGGCCAGCCGACCGGCCGCCGACGCGGTGGCGCCGGAGCTGACCCGTCGTGCGCTCGCCCGTCTCAGTGGGGTCCGGGGAGCCGTCCGCCAGCACCTCGGCCCGCTGCGCCAGGCCGAGGTCGCCGAGGTCCTCACCCAGGTGTACGAGGGCTGCGACCCGTCCGACCGGCTGGTCGCCTCGCTGTGGCGGTGCACCGGCGGCAACCCGTACGCGCTGACCGAGTTGCTGGCCGCACACGCCGGAGACGGGCCGGAGGCGTTGCTCCGGCGACTGCCCGAGCCGCGCTCACCGGTCGAACCGATGGCGACGGTCGAACCGATGGCGGCGGTCGACCCGGAGTTGACCGCCCGGGAGGTCGAGGTGCTGGGCTGCCTGGTCGACGGGATGTCGAACAAACAGGTCGCGAAGGCGCTCGGCATCTCGGTTCGCACGGTCACCGTGCACGTGTCGAACCTGCTGCGCAAGACCGGCTCGGCGTCGCGGACCGAGGTCGCGCTCTGGGCGGTACGCCGTCGGCCGCCGGTGCCCGCCCCTGTGGACTGAGGCGGTCAGCGGCGCGGATAGCGCAGCAGCAGGCTGGCGGCGACCTCCTCGTCACCCACCGCCGCGTACGTGTGCGGCACGTCCGACACCCAGCGGAGGTGACCGCCGGCCGAGGCGGTCAGCGGCGCGTCGGCCGGGCCTGCGCGCAGCACCCCGGCGAAGACGGTGACGTGTTCGGTGACGCCCGCCTGGTGGGCGGGGGAGAGCTGCCCGGGCCCGGGTGCGACCCGCATCCGGTACAGCTCGTAGGTCGCGTCGGTGTCGGTGAAGACCTCCAGCAGCGTGGCGCTGACCGCGGTGCCGTGCACTGTGGGCTCGTCGGACGGCTCGGCCAGCACACCGGTCAGCGGTACGCCGAGTTGCACGGTGACCGCCCAGAGCGTCTCCAGGGTCGGGTTGCGGGTGCCGTGCTCCAGTCCGGAGAGGGTGGCCTTCCCGACGCCGGCGAGTCGGGCGAGTGCGGACAGCGAGATCCCCCGCTCCTCGCGCAGCGCGCGGACCCGGCGACCGACCACGGCGGGGTCGACATCGAGGTTCGGGCGGCGGGCTGGTGGTGGGTGCGGCACCCGGCTATCGTCCTACACGCTGTCGTTCCGTAAACGGAACGGCCGGGGGAGGGTGGGGATGACCGGACGTGTGCAACCGGTGCTGGCCGGGGTGGTCACCGCGCTGGTCGGCTTCGCCAGCTCGTTCACTGTCGTGCTGGCCGGGCTCCGTGCGGCCGGCGCGTCGGACGCGCAGGCCGCCTCCGGTCTGCTGGCCCTCTGCGTGGCGTGCGGGCTCGTCGCCGCCTGGCTGGGCTGGCGACACCGGATACCGATGAGCGTGGCCTGGTCCACCCCGGGTGCGGCGCTGCTGGTCGCGACCGGGCCGCCCCCGGGCGGATGGCCGGTCGCGGTGGGCGCCTTCCTCGTCTCCGGTGCGCTGATCGTCGCGGCCGGGCTGTTCCCACCACTCGGCCGCGCGGTGGCCGCCATTCCCAAGCCGGTGGCCGGCGCGATGCTCGCCGGGGTGCTGTTGCCGCTGTGCACCGCCCCGGTCCGCGCGCTGGTCGAGTTGCCCCTGGTGGCCGGGCCGGTAGTGGTCGGCTGGCTGCTGCTGCACCGGTTCGCCCGCCGCTGGGCGGTGCCCGGCGCGCTGGTCGTGGCGGTGGCGGCGATCGCGCTGACCACCCCGCCGGCCGGTCTGACCGGTGCCGCGCTGGTCCCGTCGGTCACGCTGACCGCGCCGGCCTGGAACGTGTCCGCGCTGGTCGGGCTGGCCCTCCCGCTGTTCCTGGTCACCATGGCCGCGCAGAACGTACCCGGCATGGCCGTGCTGGTCGGCTACGGCTACCGGCCGCCGTTCGGCGCCGCGCTGCGGGCCACCGGCCTGGCCAGCCTGCTCGCCGCCCCGGCCGGTGGGCACGCCGTGAACCTCGCGGCGATCACCGCCGCGCTCGCCGCCGGCCCGGACGCGCACCCGGACCCGGAGCGCCGATGGGTCGCCTCGGTCACCGCCGGTGCCGGACTGGCCCTGCTCGGGTTGGGTGCCGGCGTGGCCACCGCACTGGTCGCGGTCGCGCCGCCGATCCTCATCGAGGCGGTCGCCGGGCTGGCCCTGCTGGGCGCCCTCGCGACCGCGCTCGCCTCGGCGGTGACCGAGCCGGAGGCCAGGGAGGCCGCAGTGGTCACCTTCGTGGTGACCGCCTCCGGGGTGACGCTGATCGGCGTGGGCGGCGCGTTCTGGGGCCTGGTAGCGGGCTGCCTGATGCTGCTGCTCTTCCGCCGCCGCCGACCCGCCGCCGCAGGGCCGGAGCAGCCCGCGCTCGCAGCGCCGGACGAGCCCGCGCTCGCAGCGCCGGAAAGATCCACTCGGGGTTCATGAAATCGGGGTGTCCTAAGGCTCCGGACGCCCCGATTTCCTTGAACCCGAGTCGATCAGGGCGGTGCGGCTACTCCTCTGGCGGCAGGTCGGCCACACCCACGGCGAGGAGGACCCGGCCGTCGGCCACCGACCCGATCCGGTCGGCCGGCACGTACACCGCGCCCGTGCGGGTCAACTCGGTCGAGACCTTCAGGTAGCCGCTGTGCAGCAGCCGCGCCGCCAGGTCGGCCGGGACGTCCGGCTCCTCGACGGCGGTCGCCTCGATCAGCTCGTCCAGGCTGCTGCCCGGGTCGGCGGTCGATGTCTGGACGGTCACCGCGTTGGGGTCGCCCCGCTGGACGAGGTCCACGGTCCCGACCTCGGTGCCGGCTGAGTCGATCACCGGCATCCCGGTGGTGATCCGCGAGATGGTCGCCTGCTGCTCGTCCTGCTGGTCCATCCCACCGCGGTTCCCAGGGCGATACGCCGCTAAACGCCGTCACCGCCCGACCCGCCGCCCGGGCAGCGGAGGTCGCGGGCGGCGCATGAGGGTGATGGGCATGATCGCCACCGACCTGCGGGTGCCGGCGCGGCCCACCCTGGAGAGCGTGATGACTCTGCGGCATGAATATGCCTGTGAGTCATCACCGTCGAAAGCGCCACCGCCGCCAGGTCCTGCGGCGGTGGGGGACGACGGACCGCGGCCGGTTGCTCAGCTGTTCGGGAGGGTCCAACTGCCCGGCGGGCGTGGAGACAGCTCCCGCCAGGTGTCCGGACCGTCGAGAAGCGCCCGGACGGTGTCCTCGGCCTCGTCCGCACTGCCGTACTCGTAGAACCGGGAGATGCCCTCCGCGCCGCCGGCCCGCTGCTCGACGTGCCACCGGTCGGCGTCCACCCGCAGGAAGACGTCCCGCCGGGCCAGCCGCCCCCACTTCCCGTTCCACCAGTGCTTTCGCTGCTCCATGGCGGGACTCTATCGAACACACGTACGAGAAGATGCGGCCCCTGCGGGAATCCCGCAGGGGCCGATGTGCATCTCGTTCAGGTCAGCGCGGCGCCGGGGGTTCGGTCCGGCGGCCCAGCACGTCGTCCAGTGCCCCACGCTGCTGGCCCGGGGTGGTGTGACCGGCAGAGACCAGCGCGTCCCGGATCTCGGTGAGCAGCTTGACCTCCTCGCTCGGCGCCGCCGGCGGCGGCTCCTCGCCCCGCTGCCGACGCTCGGCCAGCTTGTTCATGGGGAACACCACGAAGAAGTAGAGCACTGCGGCGGTGAGCAGGAACGTGATCAGGGCGTTGATGAACCCCGCCCAGTCCATGTAGTTGCCCTTGGTGATCTCCCACCTCCCGGCCGACAGGCCAGTGCCCCCGCCGAGTGCCTTGATCAGTGGTTCGAGGAACGACTTGGTGAGTTGGGTGACCACGCCGGTGAACGCGGCACCGATCACGATGCCGACCGCCAGGTCGACGACGTTGCCGCGCATGATGAAGTCTTTGAAGCCCTTGAGCATTCGTACTCCTGAAGTGTCCGCTTTTCTGTCCGGCACAACCTATGCCCGTTCGGCGGGTTCCAGAAAAGCGCCGGCTTCGAGCGCGGCCCGGCCGGGATCGCCGGCCCGGATCGCCTCGACCAGTCGGGTGTGGTCGACATAGCGCTCGGGGGTGAGCGCGCCTCCCATCGCCTCGGCGACCGTGCTGCGCAGGGCGGTGCCGACCGAGGCGTACAGCTCGGCGAGCATGGCGTTGTGCGCGGCGGCGACCACCGCCGTGTGCAGCGCCGCGTCGGCCTCGACGAACGCGTCGACCCGGCCACCGTGCCAGGCGGCCTCGCGCTCGGCGAGCGCGCCGTCGAGCGTCGCCAGGTCCTCCGGTGTACGCCTCAACGCGGCGAGCCGGGCGGCCTCCACCTCGAAGGCCCGGCGCACCTCGATGACCTCGGTCATCCGGTCGTCGCCGAGGCGGCGGGCCACCACGGGTGCCAGTTCGTCGGTGGACACCACGTACGTGCCGGATCCCTGCCGGCACTCCAGCACCCCGGCGTGCACCAGGGCTCGGACCGCCTCGCGGACCGTGTTGCGCCCCACGCCCAGCGCGGCGACGAGCTGCGGCTCGGTGGGGATGCGCCCGCCGACCGGCCACTCACCGCCCAGGATCCGGGCGCGGAGCTGCTCGGTCGTCTGCCGGACGCGGTGGCCGCGAGGCGGCACGGCGGGCTGGCCGTGGGGCGGCACGGCGGGCTGGCCGTGGGGCGGCACGGCGGGCTGGCCGCGAGGCGGCACCGGCGGGGCGGAGGGGAAATCAACCGACGGTGGCACTGGTTACATCACCGGTCCCAAATTCATCCCATGATTGTAGGTTAGAGGCCATGACCCCGCCACCAACCGCCGCTCCGGCGCCGCCCGCCCCCGTCGCCGTCGACCCCCGCCCGACGCGGGACCCGGGCACGGGTCGACGGACGCACCCGGCGACCGGTGGCGCGCTCGTGCTGGTCGGGATGCTGCTGGTCGCGCTCAACCTGCGGGCCGTGGTGACGAGCCTCGGCGCGCTGCTCGACGAGGTCCGCGACGGGCTGGGCCTTTCCGGCGCCACCGCCGGTCTGGTCACCACCCTGCCGACCATCGCGTTCGCCGGCCTCGGCGCGCTCACCCCGTGGCTGGTCCGCCGGGTGGCGCCGGCCCGGGTGCTGGTGGTCGCCATGCTCGCCCTCGCCGTCGGTCAGGTGCTCCGGGTCATCACCGACTCGACCTTGGTGTTCGTGCTCACCAGCGCGCTCGCGCTGTCCGGCATCGCGGTCGCCAACATCCTGCTGCCGATGCTCGTCAAGCAGCACTTCCCGCACCGCACCGGCCTGGTCACCGGCGCGTACACGATGGCGTTGACAGTGGGCACGACGGTGGCCGCCGCCTCCGCGGTGCCGATCGCGCACGCCTTCGGGTCGTGGCGGGCCGGGCTCGGCGTCTGGGCCGCGATGGCTGCGGTGGCCGTACTCCCGTGGGTGCCGCTGGCGCTGCGGACCCGGGCGGGCGCGCGGCGGGCGACCCCGACGGCGGTCGCCGCAGCGCCGGTGCGGGTTCGGCCGGCGCGCACCCGGCTCGGCTGGGCGATGGCCGTCTACTTCGGGGCGCAGTCGCTCAGCGGGTACGCGATCATGGGCTGGCTGGCCCAGTTGTTCCGCGACGCCGGCTACCAGCCGGAGTCGGCCGGGCTCCTGCTCGCCGGGGTGACCGCGCTCGGCGTGCCGATCGCGCTGGTGATGCCCACCCTGGCCGGCCGGCTGGGGAGCCTCCGCCCGCTGGTGCTCGGGCTGACCACCGCGTCGACGCTGGCCTACCTGGGTCTGGCCCTCGCACCGAACCGCGCCGCGCTGCTCTGGGTCGCCCTGCTGGCGATCGGGCAGGGCGCGTTCCCGATGATCCTGACCGCCATCGGTCTACGTGCCCGCACCGCCGAGGGCACCGTCGCGCTCTCCGCGTTCGCGCAGAGCACCGGGTACGTGATCGCCGCTCTCGGCCCGCTGATGGTCGGCATCCTCTACGAGGTGACCGGGGGCTGGACCGCGCCGATCGGGTTCCTGCTGGGCGCCCTCGCCGTGCAGACCATGGCGGGCATGGCGATCGCTCGTCCCCGCTACGTCGAGGACGAGTGAAACCGCAACGGTCAGGAGGAAGCCGGCGTCGGTTCGCCGGCGACTGCCTCATCCACCGTGGGGTAGGTGTGCAGCACCTCGACCAGCCCGCTCACCTCGAGGATGCGCAGCACCCCGCGCTGTGGTGCGGCCAGCCGGACCACGCCGCCAGCCTCGTCGCAGCTGTTCTTGGCGCGGACGAAGACCGACAACCCGGTCGAGTCGCAGAACGAGACGTCCGCCAGGTCGAACACCAGCCGGCTACGGCCCTTGTCGAGCAGGTCGGTGATCTGGTCCTGAAGCTGCGGTGCGGTGGCCATGTCCAGCTCGCCCGCCACCGACACGACGACCACGTCGCCGCGCTGTTCCGTGTGCACCGTCAAGGACATTCGCCAGACCTCCTGTTATCGGGGGAACGGTATCCCACGACCGGGGTCGTACGCAGAACGGGAGGCAGGATCCGGTGGCCGTCGTCATTCCGTTGCTACGGGGCAAGTAGTTGATCAGGCCCCGGTGATAGAGTCCGCCCGGTCCAGGTCAAGGGGGTTCGAAATGGCGTTGAGCACCGAAGAAAGTGGTCGGCTCGCTGCGCTACTCAGCGGGCAGGGCGAACGGGTCACGACTCGGTGGACCGAGATCGTCACCAGTTCGTTGCGGGGCCGGCTGAGCCAGGCCGAGTTGCGCCGTCAGGTCGAGGACCTGCACCGTGCTGTCGTCGCCACCGGTCAGCAGGGTGGAATCGATCTGGCCAGCGAAAACGCGGCCGAGTTGCGGGCCGCGCTCTCCGAGCTGTCCCGTGGTCGGGCCCGGCAGGGCTTCTCGGCCACCGAGACCACGATCAGCATCTTCGCGCTCAAGGACGTGCTGGCCGAGCTGGTGCAGGAGGCCGGCGGACCCACCGCGCTGCACGACTTCGTCGCCTTCTCCAAGCTGGTCGACGAGATGGGCCTGTTCACCTTCGAGAGCTTCGTCCGCACCCGGGAGAGCCTGATCGCCGACCAGGCCGAGCAGCTGCTCGAGCTCTCCACGCCGGTGGTCAAGCTCTGGGAAGGCGTGGTCGCCGTCCCGCTGGTCGGCACCCTGGACTCGGCCCGGGCCCAGGTGGTGATGGAGCGGCTGCTCCAGACCCTGGTCGACACCGGCTCCCCGTACGCGATCATCGACATCACCGGCGTCCCGGCGGTGGACACCCAGGTCGCCCAGCACATCCTGAAGACCGTGGTGGCCGCCCGGCTGATGGGTGCCGACTGCATCATCTCCGGCATCCGCCCGCAGATCGCGCAGACCATCGTCGCGCTCGGCATCGAGTTCGGCGACATCGCCACCAAGGCGAGCCTCGCCGACGCGCTGCGTCACGTGCTGCGGCTCAGCGGGGTGGAAACCGCCCGTCGCCAGCCGCGTCGGGGCGTCTGATGGAGCGCGTTCCGATCCTCAAGATCGGCGACATCCTGCTCGTCTCGATCCAACTGGACATGTCCGACCAGACGGCCGTCCAGCTCCAGGAGGATCTCGCCGAGCGGATCGTGGACACCGGCTGCCACGGCGTCATCATCGACATCACCGCGCTGGACATCGTCGACTCCTTCGTCGGGCGCATGCTCTCCACCATCGCCTCGATCTCCAAGGTGCTCGACGCGGAGACGGTGGTGGTCGGGATGCGCCCAGCCGTCGCCATCACCCTTGTCGAACTGGGGCTGTCGCTGAACGGCATCCGTACCGCGCTGAACGTCGAGCGCGGCATGGAACTGATCGCGGCTGCCCACGCCGACGAGCTCGATGACCAGCTCGACGACGATCCGGACGCCGAGACGGCTACGACGTGACCGCGGACATCGACCTGGGCCACCCGCAGGCGCAGGTGATCCAGAGCGATGAGGACGTGGTGCGCGTCCGGCAGTTGGTTCGCGCCGTTGCGGTGGCCGTCAAGCTGTCCCTCGTCGACCAGACCAAGGTGGTCACCGCGGCGAGCGAGTTGGCCCGCAACACCCTGGTGTACGGCGGTGGCGGCTCGGTCGAGGTGACGACCGTGGACAACGGCCGACGCAAGGGCGTCCGGATCGTCTTCGCCGACTCCGGGCCGGGCATCGCCGACCTGAATCTGGCCATGACCGACGGCTACACCAGCGGCGGAGGGCTCGGCCTCGGGCTGAGCGGGTCCCGCCGGCTGGTCGACGAGTTCGAGATCGAGACCTCTCCGGAAACCGGCACGCGGATCACGGTCACCAAGTGGTCCCGGTGAACGCCGAGGCGGTTACCGACAGTGGCATCTGGTTCCGGGTGGAGGCCAGCAGCGCGGCGAGCGCCGTCCGGCGCGCCGCCGAACGCCTCGGTGCGCAGGTCGAAATGGGTGCGGCGCGCATCGCCGACCTGGCCATCGTCGCCGCCGAGCTGACCAGCAACCTGGTCAAGCACGCCGACGAGGGAGTGCTGCTGCTCCGGCCGGTGCGCCGCGCCGGGCAGGCCGGTGTGGAACTGATCGCCATCGACTCCGGGCCCGGCATGGCCGACCTGACCGTCTCGTCCCAGGACGGGCACTCCACCACCGGCACCCTCGGCATCGGCCTGGGTGCCATCGTGCGGCAGGCCAGCTGGTTCGACGGATATTCGCTGCCCGGCAAGGGCACCGTCCTCGCCGTGCAGGTCTGGCCGGCGGAGCCGGCCCGGCCGTCCTGGGCCGGCGCCCTCACCCGACCGCTGACCGGTGAGACGGTCAGCGGCGACGGGTACGCCGTCCGGATCGCCGACGGACGGCACCAGGTGCTGGTCAGCGACGGGCTGGGGCACGGCCCGCTGGCCGCTGCCGCCACCGAGGCGGCACTGGCCGCGTTCCGGGACGCCCCGGCCGGCCCACCGGCGGTGGTGGTCGGTCACCTGCACCGGAGCATGTCGCACACCCGTGGCGCGGCGCTCGCGGTCGCCGAGCTGGCACCGGCTGCCGGTGTGCTGCACTACGCCGGCCTCGGCAACATCGCCGGCGCCGTCGTCGAGGGCGACGGTCACCGGCGAGGGCTGGTGTCGCTGCCCGGCATCGCCGGTCACCAGCGGCCGACGATCCGGGAGTACGACTACCCACTCGCGCCGGGCGCCCGGCTGGTGATGCACAGCGACGGGGTGGTCGACCGTTGGCGGTTGGCCGACTACCCGGGGCTGGCGGAGCGATCCCCGCTGGTCATGGCGGCGACCCTCCTGCGCGACGCGGGTGTGCGACGTGACGACGCCTGCGTACTGGTCGCGAGGTCCTGGACATGACCGGCGAGCCGGCCGCGCTGCCGCTGTTGCAGATGGCGCTGCGGGTCGAGCAGGACATCTTCGTGATCCGCCAGCGGGGCCGCGAGGTGGCGGCCGTGGTCGGTCTGGAACACCAGGACCAGGTTCGGATCGCCACCGCGCTCAGCGAGGTCGCCCGGGACCTGTTGCGGACGACCGGCGGCGCGGACATCTCCTTCCACATCGATGCGGGCATCGACGGCCGGTTCCACCTGCGCGCCGACCTGGCCCCGGTGACTCCGCTCCCGGACGGCCGCTACCAGCCGCAGTCCGGCGCGGTGTCCCGACTGGTCGACACGTTGAGCGTGTCGACCGTCGGTGGGGTTACGGTCGTGAGGATGTCCCGACGAGTTCCGGCCAGCGCGCCGACGCCGACCCCGGAGCGGCTCGCCGAGTTCCGCGCCGAACTCGGTCGTACCGCGCCGGCCAGCGCGCTGGACGAGTTGACAGTGCAGAACGGGCAGCTCATCGCCGCCCTCGACGAGGTGCGCAGCCAGCGCGACGAGCTGGCCGTGCTCAACGAGGAGCTGGCCGAGACCAACCGGGGTGTGCTGGCGCTCTACAACCAGCTCACCGAGGAGTTGGAGGAGACCAACCGCGGTGTCGTCGCCCTCTACGCCGAGCTGGACGAGAAGTCGGCCCAGCTCCGGGCGGCGAGCGAGTCGAAGAGCCGGTTCCTCGCCAATGTGAGCCATGAACTGCGCGCCCCGGTCACCGCGATCATCGGGTTGGGGCGGCTGCTCACCGACTCCGCATCCGACCCGCTCACCGACGAGCAGGGCCGCCAGATCGACCTGATCCGCTCGTCGGCGGCGGATCTGCTCAATCTGGTCAACGAGTTGCTGGACCTGGCCAAGGCGGAGTCCGGCCGGATCGAACCGGACCTGACGGACGTCGACCTGCGGTCGGTTCTCGGTCAACTGCGCGGCACGATGCGCGCGCTGGCCACCCGCCCGGAGGTCGCGCTGGTGGTAGAGGAGCCGACCGCGCCGACTCTGCTGCGCACCGACGAGGTGCTGCTCGGCCAGGTGCTGCGCAACCTGCTGCACAACGGGTTGAAGTTCACCCAGCGCGGTGAGGTGCGGCTGCGGGCCCGCCAGCACGGCGACCGGTGGAACTTCGAGGTCACCGACACCGGGCCCGGCATCGCTGCCGAGCTGCACGACCGGATCTTCGAGGAGTTCTACCAGGTGCCGGGCGCCACCCGGGTCGGCGGCACCGGCCTCGGCCTGCCGTACGCCCGGCGGTTGGTGACACTGCTCGGCGGGTCGCTGGAGCTGACCAGCGAGCCGGGCCGGGGCAGCACATTCACCGTCTCCCTGCCCACCGGCGGGGCGTGACAGCATGGACGGCATGCCGGCAACCATCCTGGTCGTCGACGACAGTCGTACCAAGCGTTACCTGCTGGTCAGCTGGCTGACCCGGGCCGGGTTCACAGTGCTCGAGGCCGAGAACGGCGCCGAGGCGCTGGCTCGGGTCGAGGTGGACCGGATCGACCTGGTCGTCCTCGACGTCCGATTGCCGGACCTGAGCGGGTTCGAGGTCTGCGAACAGATCAAGATCCGGCATCCGGCGATGCCGGTGATCCACGTGTCGGCGCACGCCGTGGACGTGGCCGACCGTGCCCAGGGGCTGACCCGGGGTGCCGACGCGTACCTGACCGAGCCGATCGAGCCGGAAGAGCTGATCGCCACCACGCGGGCGGTCCTGCGCTACTACCAGGCCCGGCAGCGCGCCGAGCTGCTCGCCGAGCGGCTGCTCGGGCTGGCCGACACGACAGTTGCGGTGCACGCCGCACCAACCTTCGCGCGTCTGCTGGAGGCCGCCGCCGAGGGCGCCGCGCAGATCTTCAAGAGCCCGGCGGCGGTGATCGCCGAGACCTTCGACGGTGACTGCATCGCGGGGATCTGTGCCGGCCCCGGCGCGGCGGCCACGGTGGTGCCGTGGGTCGTCGACGACACCGGGGTGCCGACCGGCGCCACGGTGCGGGTGCAGACCCCGCAGAGTTGGGCGCTGGTCGAGTGGTCGACGGACGACACGGTGACAGTCGCCGCCGCCCGGCTGCGCGAGGACCGAGCCCCGCTGTACGTGGTGGTCCCGACCGCCACCCAGACCGCTCGGACCCCGGTGCTCAAGCAGCTCGCTCAGGCGGTGGCGGCGGCCGTGGAGGGGCAGCGCTCGTTTGACGAGGAGCACCGGATCGCGGTCACCCTCCAACGCAGCCTGCTCCC